>NC_019738.1:2630000-5045000 GCF_000317515.1 Allocoleopsis franciscana PCC 7113
AATGACAAATCTGAGTGAACTACTAGAGCCGATCGCTAGTCAATTTCGGAGTATGGGAATTCCTGAACCCATTGTCCATTGGGGACATCCAGCGATGATGGGAATTGTAGTCTTTGTTATGGGTAGCTTTGTGGGATTGGCAGGATGGCGGGCAAGAATGATCACTGATACGGCAGTCGCGATGAAAAGTCGAACCGATCATCGTAAGCTTGCCCCTTGGATGTTTCTTTTTATCGCGACTGGTTACACAGGAGGAGTTCTCTCACTAGTGATGCAAAATCAGCCCATTCTGGAAAGCCCACACTTTTGGACAGGCTCAATCGTGCTGATATTGTTAGCAACTAATGGTGTGATTTCCTTCGCTGGTTTTAGCAGTAACCAATCTGTGATGCGTACTATCCATGCCTACTTAGGCAGTGCAGCACTCTGCCTACTGTTTTTTCATGCGGTACTGGGATTAAAGCTAGGTTTGGCAATCTGATGAGTCCTGCCAGTGGTGCTTTATTGAGTTTGGCTTATATTTTTGGCCTAGTGTTGACGGCACTTCTAGGCTCACCAACTCGTACTGTGCCTTGGACAGAGTATGGTCTACTAAGCTTAGGGGTTGTTATTTTAGGGGTAATGGCAGCAATTGTCATGCCTCAATTCTGGCGAACTGGACCCAAAGCAAGACTTTGGTTAGCGGCTGGATTGGTTGCAGCTCTAGCGATCGTGTATTTTCAAGCGCGAGTGCCAAAACCAACGTCCAATGATGTCAGCCAGTTTGTTCGCTCGGCTAATAATTTGGTGCAGGAGCAGGTAGTGACGGTTCAAGGCAAAGTCAAAAGTATGCCTCGTCTTACCCGCTCCTCTAAAGCTCAGTTTTGGCTAGAAGCAACGCAATTGAGTGAGGTTGAAAGCCGTGATCAGGCTGGTGCGATCAGTAAGGGAGTTACGGGTAAGCTGTATGTGACAGTACCCATCCTCCAGGCGACAGGTCTTTATCCAGACCAAACGATTTCCGTTACAGGAGTTTTATATAAACCCAAACCAGCCTCGAATCCAGGTGCTTTTGATTTTGAGACTTATCTGACCAAAGAGGGAGCTTTTGCAGGTTTCAGTGGGCGGCAAGTTAGCTTATTTGAAGAAGGGCAAGGACAACCGTGGGGATGGTGGAAACTACGGCAGCGCATCATCCGTGCCCAAGTTCGTCATTTAGGAAGTCCAGCAGGGCAAATTGTGAGTTCTTTTGTATTGGGAAATCGAGCGGTAGATATCCCCTACGATATCCGCGACTCCTTTATTCAGGCTGGATTAGCTCATGCTTTAGCGGCTTCTGGAACCCAAACTTCTTTAATTCTGGGCTTGGTATTGGTGCTGACTAAGCGTCTTTCGGTGAAAGCTCAGTTAGGTTTTGGCACGACAGCTCTAATTATTTTTGTATGTCTCACTGGATTACAGCCTTCGGTAATGCGAGCTGCGATTATGGGGTTTGGTGCGCTAGTTGCTCTAGTGACACAACGGAAGATTAAACCATTAGGTTCACTGTTGGTTGCTGCAACCCTACTGCTACTCTTCAATCCCCTGTGGATTTGGGATTTAGGATTTCAGTTAAGCTTTTTGGCGACGCTAGGATTGCTAGTGACAGCACCTCCTGTGATCAAGCAACTGGATTGGATGCCACTGGCGATCGCTTCCTTAATCGCTATTACTATTGCTGCTGCGTTATGGACATTACCTCTACAACTTTATGTCTTTAACATGTTTGCGCCCTATAGCATAGCCGCAAATATCATCTCTGCCCCATTCGTTGCTGTTATTAGTATCGGTAGCATTATTGATGCACTAGTCGCTTTAATTTCGCCAGTCGCTGGAAGCGCTCTAGCTTGGTTGCTCTACTATCCAACTCATTTTCTGATAGGGCTGGTGGAATTTTTTAATGCCTTGCCGGGAAGTTCAGTGGCAGTTGGTAAAATTTCTTGGGTGCAACTGTTGATTCTATACGGTTTGATTGGGTTCAGCAGTATTAACAAGAAGTGGCAACGTCGATGGTGGTTAGCTGGCTTGGTGGCTGTAATGTTAGTAGCACTGCCCGTTTGGCAGACAAAGATATCCCAATTCCAAGTTACGGTATTGGCTACAGACCAAGATCAAGTTTTAGTGATTCAAGACCAAGGACAAGTGATATTAATTAATAGTGGGGATGCCGATACCGTCAATTTTACGGTTTTACCATTTCTACAAAAACAAGGAATTAATCAAATTAATGGGGCAATTGCCCTGGATAGTGAACCCCGTCTTAGAAGTGGCTGGTTACAAATATTGCCTAGTTTGCCAATTAGGGCGTTTTACGATATTGCTGCTCCTCAGTCTCCGCCTGCTGAAACGAAAACGATTGTTAGTAGCATTCAAACTCAAAAAGGTAATTATCAGCGAGTATTAACGGGACAAAAGATGTTTGTGGGTTCTACACCGCTAGAACTCATCAATGCCGATCCGCCAGTGTTACAATTGCAAATCCGATATCAGAGTTGGTTGCTTTTGGGAGAAATGAAGCCAGAGGTTCAACAAAAGTTAGTCGAGAGCCGCAATGTTCCACAGGTACAAGTCCTGTGGTGGTCTGGAGAACGTTTATCACCAGAGTTTTTCAAGGCTCTCAAACCGAAAGTTGCGATCGCTTCTTCTAAAACAGTGGATTTGGATACAGCTAAACTTTTGCAAAATGCTAAAGTACCGCTTTATTGGACGGGTCGTGATGGGGCGATCCAGTGGACGCCTCAAGAGGGTTTTCAAACAACCATTGAGGCAACCAATAAAGACGCACAACTCCTTTAACACCGCCAAAGCGAGTTTGACGGTAGTGGATTTTCTCTGCTAATCAATGCAAGTCTTTGCGTCAATAACTTGCCGTTGCTTTTTTGATTCTTGATGCTAACGGAGAGGGGGGGATTCGAACCCCCGGAAGGTATGACCCTTCAACAGATTTCGAGTCTGCCGCATTCAACCGCTCTGCCACCTCTCCAAGTAGGATTTTATTTTTTGTCTGTGTCTAGACGGACGTTAATCGGCATCTGGATTGTCAGTGCCACACGACTCTAGAAGCCAAGATTCTATACTAGCTCAGTGCCTACCAAAGGGCAACCCAACCTGAGAGAACTTATCCGTACCCAACATGAGGCTGTGTGTAAAGCACGAACAGCTAAGTGCTCTATATTGAATTGCCATCAATTGGAACGGATCAGATGTCCATGCCTTAAGTAATGGGAAAGCTGACATCGGATATTTATGGATGCCTCTAACTGATTGGATTTTGCTTTTGTCCAAAGTCCAAATAGGAAATGGATGGACATAGACTGTTGGCAGATGGCAGTACTTTAATCTCCACTTTTTATCCGGCGCGAATTTATTCTATCCATAAAATGAGTTATTAGTGCGTCCGTTCGGTATATAAGCAATAGGAACATACTCCGAAAAAAATCTGTCTCTATAATGGGTTTGACTGGAATTTTCTGGAGCGTTATCGCCATTTCCTTCAATCGTTATGTCAAAGAAGCTTAACTTTGCTCGCCGGACGCTAATTTCTACTGGAGAATTAAAACAATCACCGGGATGCAGCCGAATATCACGCTAAAATAGCTTCAAATATGTAAAGTATTAATCAAGTTTTTTAAACCTGAGAGCGAAGCGTCCCATCAGGGTGAAAATAAGAATATGGCTGATGACTTTCCTGAGTTGGGTGCATAAGTTCGCAGTTTCATGAGCGACCTAACCAGGTTTCAATTCAATTATGGATAAACCCGTCGCTCACCTCGGAGTCGTTAAATGCTTTGCCTAGGACGACTCGAACAAGCCATGAGTACCCATCCCTAGTGATTTATCCGTCAAACCTTCATGACAGCCTCTTACTCCCCTATCCTGACCCTTGAAAGCCAAGAACTTTTACAAGAAGCCTCTGCTGAAAGAGTCGAACTCATCGAACAGCTATTGGCTATTGGCACAGCTCTTTCAAGCACCAATAATTTAGATGAATTATTGCATCTGATTTTATTTAAGAGCCGAGAGATTACCTGTAGTGATGCCGGTAGTGTTTATCTGATCAACCGTCAGGAAGAGTCTCCTACCTTACTCTTCAAGGTCGCACAGAATGATTCTATACCGAACAATCCCTTTCAGGAATTTGCGATGCCCTTGACCCGCAAAAGCTTGGCGGGGTATGTGGCACTCACCGGTGAAATTTTAAATTTGCCAGATGCTTATAATTTACCACCGGATGTTCCTTACCAGCTAGACCGTAGTTTTGATACTACCATGCCCTATCGCACTTGCTCGGTGTTGGTGCTGCCCATGCAAGACCAAGACGGGGAAATTATTGGTGTGCTACAGCTCATTAATCGGAAGGTGAAGCCCGATCTCGTGATCACCACAGAGAATTCGATGGTGGTAACCCAGCCTTATTCACAATGGGAAGAACGAATTGTGCGATCGCTCGCTTCTCAGGCGGCAATTTCCATTGAACGCAATTACCTACAAAAAAGCATTGAGAATCTGTTTGAGGGGTTTGTTAAAGCCTCTGTACAGATTATTGAAGCACGAGACCCGACGACCTCGGGTCACTCGGAACGGGTGGCTGAACTTACGGTACGCCTTTCAGAAGAGGCCAGTGCGATTACCAGTGGCCCACTGCGGTTAATTCAGTTTGGCGATCGCCAAATTCAAGAAATTCGCTATGCTGCCCTACTGCACGACTTTGGCAAAGTTGGAATCCCCGAAGCTATTCTCGGCAAACGGAAAAAACTCTACCCCGATCAACTCGAAATCATTCGCCACCGCTTTGCCCTGGCACGCCGTACCTTAGAAATGGAATGCGCTCAAAATAAATTTAAGTACTTACTTGAGCATCCAAGTCATCAGCATCGGGATGACACTTCCAACACAGGTTGTTCCCACTGCCAAAAACTCGAACAACTGGAGAGCCAGCTAACTCAAACGATTGAGGCACTCGAATATTATTGGGAGTTTATCAGAGAACTCAATGAACCTGATGTTGTAATCCGCAGAGATTTCCAGGCGTTTTCTGAAGAGACTTCGGCGCAATTGGCAGCTCTTACTAAATATACTTATCGAGATATTGACGGGGAGACTAAACCTCTAATCACAGAGGCTGAGATGACTCAGTTGCTAGTTCCCAGAGGGAACCTAACTAACAAGGAGCGTTTGGGTATTGAAGAGCATGTTACCCACACATACCACTTTCTCCGGCGGATTCCCTGGACGAAGCATCTCAAAGAGGTGCCTACCATTGCTTACGGACATCACGAAAAGCTAGATGGTAGTGGTTACCCTCAGGGGTTGAAGCAAGAGGAAATTCCGATCCAAACGCAAATGCTAACGGTTGCAGATATTTATGACGCTCTCACCGCTAGCGATCGCCCTTATAAGCGTCGTCTACCCTTAGACACCGCGCTCAAAATCCTGCGCCAAGAAGCTGCCAAAAACAAAATCAACAGCGACTTGGTCGAATTATTTGAGCAAAAACAGGTTTTTACGGTTGTGGGTCATACCCTACCCGTTGATGCTCACTCAATAGCATAAAAAGCCTGAAGTAAAAAGGATGAAGTATGAAAACCTTCCTTCTTGGTTCATGCCTCATCCTTTTTCAATCCCCATCTCTGTGTTTGCAATTCTTATCTTTTGCTCCTGTTTTCCCCACAGATTCCCCAGCATTTCCACACAGGTATGGAATATTTTCCACAGGTTGCTCCTGATTTTCCACAGGCAGATACGGTAGGATAAAGTCTTCCTGTCTTCCTGGGGATTTTTCCAGGCGAGTCTCTAATCGGGGGTAAAAGACGAGTTTATATGAAGATATTTAACGGGGATCGGCTTCAAACCCTGATTCGTTCGTAACTATTTTTGGTATTTGAGCAGGGTTGTAATATTTCGCAGCATTGACAACCCCACCCCATCTCAGCCGACAATGGTGCGACCAACCCTTAAAAGTTTCTCTTGGAAAAGAGCCCAACGGGAGTTAGAGAGGGTGCTTTTTCAAGCTCATTTTTCGTGGGCTTTCAGTTGAAAAGCCGAAGATCAAAGGCGCTGAAAGCCAGGTTACTTTGTCCCTATACGCCATGAAACGAGAGGTAAACATGAACGCAACCGTCAGCATCCTGGCCGAAATTCCTGAAGATCTGCACGAATCCCTCAAGCGCTACTTAGAAAACCATCCTACGTGGGATCAAGATCGGGTCTTTGCCGCAGCACTGTCCCTGTTTTTGCTTCAAAATGGAAATGGTAAAATGCCAGAAACCTCGCAAACCTATCGCGCCTGTGCTCGTGTCTATCTAGAATCTCTGTTTCAGTATCCGGCTTGAGCCAGAGACTAGGTATAAACTCGGAGGTTGAGGGTGATCAGGCTCCAGATTTAGAGCGCTTACAGTTGATATTTCCCCTACCTGGTTATGAAGAACCCTTCGCTCAACTTCTCGCTTTCCTTTGATACAGAAGTCGCAGAGCGATGGGTTGTCCTTTTATTGCTAAACTCATAAAAGTTTTCTGCTCACACCCCTGATCGGTAGTAGAAATTCAATTGTTGTGACAACAAAGCAAAAGCTTCTGAAGTGGTTAGATTTTTTGAGTATTAATGGCAGAAAGCATCACAACATCTAGTCTGGTTATTCCTCAGCTCATTGTGGGTTTGGGGAATCCTGAATCCAAGTACGAGAAAACACGGCACAACATTGGTTTTGAGGCTGTTGATGCCTTGGCGAAAACCTGGCAAATCTCTTGGAGTGAAAATCGCCGATTTCAAGCCTTGATTGGAGAAGGACAGGGTGCTAACGGAGATAAGGTACGTTTGCTCAAGCCACTCACCTATATGAATCGCTCAGGGCAAGCGATTCGTAGCGCGACGGATTGGTACAAGCTGCCGCCTGAGTCAACGCTAATTATCTACGACGATATGGACTTATCCGTGGGGCGTCTGCGACTGCGTCTTTCGGGATCAGCAGGCGGACACAATGGGATGAAATCTGCGATCGCACATTTGGGCACACAAAATTTTCCCCGCCTGCGGATTGGGATCGGCAAGTCTAGGGCGGATAAAGACAGTGTGTCCCATGTCCTAGGAAAATTTTCACCGGAAGAAACTCAAATCATGTCCGAAGTTCTCCAACTTGTAGTTGATGCCGTAGAACTAGCACTCAAGCAAGGTGTGGAAAAAGCAATGAGTCTCTACAATAATCGCAATGTAGAGTTGGGTTGAAAATTGAAACGTTCAACCTCACAAAACAATGTTTAGTCGGCTAACCTTCTACTCCTTAAATCACATAATTTGAGTTAAGCAGGAAAGGTCTGCTGAACCAAAGTGAACGCTAAATGCGACATTCAGGTTTTCCAATGATTTGATTAACCAGGGTACACCGTCTTTGGTTGAAGCCTCGTAGTGATTAAACAAAATGGAAAACCGTTTTTCCAGGTAAGGCTTAACTTTGCGGCATAGCAGTACAATTTTAAGTAACAACCCAGTTGTGAAGGTTGCCCCCAAGTTAGTAATTAGATCAACAAAAATAAAGTGGTTAGGTCGTTGAGGACTTTCCACTACTAAGAAGTTCAATAACTGGCTACAAGTCCGGACGAGTAAGAACTCCGTTGGCTTCTGAGAATTGCACTGAGGCAAGGTCTCACTGAGATGATTATACAAACGATCATTAAACTGACGTTTTCCGTAGCTTGGATCGATTGAAAGAGTCAAGTACTCATACAAGTCATCTTTAAACGCTTTATACGAAATCGTCTGGCTACTGTGGGTGAGGAAGCTGTGGGCGACATCTCGGTAAGTGTCAGAACCTTGCACTTTACCAACAAACTGTTTAAGCGCCACTGCCAATTCTCGCTCAGTTAACAGGGTAGGATTGCTGACAGGCTGAATGATTTTATCAAGGGTGTCTTTGGACTGGGAGCGCATGGCTTGGGCGCGTCGCACCTGATACGTGACATACTGAGACAAATCTAATTCAAAGCGCCGCTGAATCCGTGATTGAACTTGCCGAACGGTCTGCTGATGCTCGTAACTGCTATCTTCACTCAGAAGGCAGTGTTCATAGAGGTATGGATACCGTTGAATCAGAGTCCCTACAGCGATCGAACCACTGTTATAAGCCTCGGCTGATTCACTCATTACGGTTGACAAACGCCGCAATGTTAAATATTGCTCTGTTTCAGTGAAAAGCTGTACGAGATGACGCAGCCGTCTGGCTCCACGAGATTGAACTTTGGTGGGATCAGGTGGATTCTCGAATAGCGCTACCAACTCAGGGATGGCTCCCTGTAGTTGTGGTTGTAGTTGCCAACGATTGATGAGAATGTGGCAACAGCGGTTGAGTACAAACTTGAACTCTTGTTCAGCTCGCTTGTTCATCGCAACCTTCTCTAAAGCCAACCAGACTTGCGGCTCTTCGTATCTCACTCCATCGAGAAATAGAGATCGAAAACGCTCAATCAATTGGCTACATGACTCCACCTGTACGCAGTAGAGTAAATGATCGTACAGTTGCTGTTCTTCTAAGCTAGGTTGTCGGATATCAGAATCTGTCCAAGTAGTAGTCACTTCACACAAGCCCTCCTACGTGCAGACGCTAGGGCGAGTCATATAGGTTTTTTTGAGAAAGTGTCATTTTAGATTGGGCTAAGTTTCTAGTAGGCACCAAGCCAAAATGATGATGCACTGCAAGATTACCCAGCCTAAGCGGGTATACTCAAAGCTAACCTATCTTAAAGTAGGTTATTTACTCACTAGGATATCCTGTCCAAATCTTCACGGGGATCAGAAAATATACGGGAAAATTGTAAAGATTCAGTAAAGCCATAGCCCAGTTATATCAGACAATCAGTGAGAAAATCCTGACAACCCCCCTCCTAGAAATTACAAAACTTTATTCCAGCAAAGCATACATTTATCAAATTTGGAAAGATACACTGATGCCTTCTCCCCTGTCTGTGACTCAACTTGTTGATGTGATTGCCGCCATACCCATAAATCTTCCGGATGAAGCGGCTTGTCTACATTGTACTGGTATAACTACGGATACCCGTAACCTCCAGCCCGGTCATTTATTCTTGGCACTGCGGGGAGAAAACTTCGATGGGCATGACTTCGCTCGTGTGGCAATCGAGAAAGGGGCGATCGCAGTAATTACAGAGCGTCGGCAAGAGGCTCAACTCAACGGTGTTCCGCAATTACAGGTAGAAAACACGCTCCAAGCCTACCAACAGATTGCCAGATGGTGGCGCGACCAGTTCAATATCCCGGTGATTGGCGTAACTGGCTCCGTGGGCAAAACGACCACAAAAGAGCTGATCGCGGCTGTTTTGTCAACCCAAGGAAATGTCCTAAAAACTCAAGCGAATTACAACAATGAAATTGGCGTGCCGAAAACATTGCTGGAGTTGGGGTCAGAGCATGACTATGCTGTGATTGAAATGGCGATGCGCGGTTCTGGACAGATTGCGGAGTTAACTCAGATCGCCCATCCGACTATAGGTTTGATCACAAACGTGGGGACAGCCCATATCGGCCTTTTGGGTTCTGAGGAAGCGATCGCCAAAGCCAAGTGTGAACTTTTAGCCGAAATGCCGGATACAAGCGTTGCCATTCTTAATCATGATAACCAGCGCTTAATGAACACGGCTGCCACAGTTTGGCAAGGGCAAACGTTAACGTATGGATTAGAAGGGGGCGATTTACACGGGCGCTTGCTAGACTCAGAAACCCTAGAACTTGAGGGAATGCAGTTTGCTCTGCCTCTTCCCGGTCGCCACAACGCCTCGAACTACCTAGCGGCGCTTGCTGTGGCGAAACTTCTGAAGGTAGATTGGGCACACCTGACTCAGGGGTTAAAGGTGGAGCTCCCTTCGGGACGCTCACGACGCTACGAATTACCTAATGATATTGTAATTCTGGATGAAACCTATAATGCTGGCTTGGAATCGATGCTAGCCGCGCTGCATCTACTGGCTCAGACTCCTGGTAAGCGGCATATTGCAGTGTTAGGGACGATGAAAGAATTGGGAGAGCGATCGCCTGAATTTCATCAGCAAGTGGGTAAGACAGCACAGGAACTTAATCTTGATGCCTTAGTGGTTTTGGTCGATGATTCAGAAGCCCAAGCGATTGCAACTGGCGCGGTTCCTTTGTTAGCCGAGTGCTTTTCGAGTCACAATGCTGCTGTTCAGCGTTTGCTGGAATTGGTGCAACCTGGCGATCGCCTTTTGTTCAAAGCCTCACGTTCTGTTGGTTTGGATCGAATTGTCAATCAATTTCGGGCGGAATATTCGGGTTGAGACGCCTTTTTGATATTATTCTGCATTCCTTAAGGTTTGGTGGAGAATTTTAACATCTACACTCAATGCCAACCCATGAAAGTTTTCCGCTGTAAGGGTTTGAGCGGTGAGTTTCTCTCAGAAACTCAAAAATGTAGGCCAAGTGGGAAGACTCGCGTCGTATTGGTGTAGCGGCGTTTGCGATAGCCAAGCGTTGCCGCCCTGCGACGGATCGCTCACAGTGACACAACAGCGATTACACGGCAAAGACTGTCAGTCGCGAAAATTTTGCCCAAGGTGTTGCTCTTCAACCTTTACATTCTAAAAAGTCCGTCAAGGCTTTGGCTCAACGGACTTTTTAGCGTTAGCGGCGGTAAGTACTGGATTATTCTTTCTTGTCTTTGGGTTGTTGGCGCTCTTTTACCGCCTGAGTCAGTAGATAGGTAGCGAGGCTACTCAAAGACCGACTTTCTTCTTCTGCCCACTCTTCTAGGGCTTTTTGGACTTCTTCGGGTAAATAGGCTGTGACTCGCCCACGATTTTTCATAGCTTATACAGTTTAATAGTTTATTGTATTACAATATATAACTTAGCAAATTTTTTTGAGGGTTAACAGCGTTAAAGAATTTAATTTAGTGCAGAACATAACATAACGGGTGAGTTGCAACCTAGAAATTGACAGAGGATCACTTCACAAAAGCTACTGTGAAGCATTAATCTTCTGGCTATTAGACCTCTCCAGAAATTAAAGCTCGACTCAAGTAGGGCAATGGTTTCAGGTTAATTTTCGGAGATGGCTATTGCTTAGACATACCAATATCTCTGATGAACTCACCCGTTGGTTCTCCCTGCAACTTTTGTTAGCGGACATGCCAGCTAAGTGGCTCTCAATCTTCATCCCTCCCTTGCTTCCCGCGTGCAAACCTAACATGCTCCCATCACTGTCATCTTGATTCATGGCAGTGTCACATCTTACAAGCAGTTCAGGGGAGGCTCCCCATTTTCCAAAAATTAGCGACGAAATAGTCCGGATATTTGCAACTGCGGTTGTAAGTAGTGTTGGTATTACGACGTAATACTAACGAAGCAGGAGTTTTGTAATTAGAAATTAAACAAGCCGTGACTGACAGTAAGAGACTTTATTGTAGTAAGAATTTTTTGATTATCTACTTAGTCATAGAAACCTTTCCGTAGAACGTCTCTACAAGATTGTAGGGTTAGCGAAAAAAGGAGTATTAAACCTGGATTTGCTATCAAGAAGGGAGTTTTAACTAAAATTTTTTTTAAAAATTTACTTAATGTAAAATTTTAATGGCCTGAGCATTAACGCGATTCTTCACACCAATCTTAACCAATGCAACTATTAAATATTCTCTTTTTTGTGCCTCGCTAAGTCGGTAGGTATCAATAAACATAACGCCCCCTGTAATCCTCATAAGTTTGGCATACAGACCATCAGGGGTTTTTATTATGTTTTTTAGGTATCTATACTAATAATTTATCTTTATCTCTGTAGGAATATTTGCTAGATTTTGACGATTTTATTTTTTCTTAAGAACCTAAATCAATTAACCCCAAAAAACTTTCTTCAATGCTTACAAAATAATTAATAAAATTCTGAGGGTATTAATTAAAATCAAAAAATTCTGAAATCAAATTCGTGAAAAGCCTCTAAGCTCAAAGTAATAATAGAGTTTTATCTTCCTGTGAGCGCTGGATTGTAAAAATAAAAATATTAAGCCGCTATTGTTAAATTTAACATTGTTTTTATCCCTTAATGAAAGCTAAAAACTTCATCAAAATTACATGCGAATTAGGTAAATAAACTCATCATTGCTAATGACATTCAGGAATGATAGCTGCTAAAAAAGATATGTAATACACAAACGTAAGACAGCAACACGAAAGGAAGGCTTAATGACATAAATCGAGTAAATAATTATAGGCAAAAAAATATTGCCTTAACACAGGAAGATGAATATCTTCAACAACTCCCAGTTACTTAGGGAAAAGCGATCGCTTCAGAAAGGACAGATTATTTCTATACCGAATTAGGTATTAGTAGATGTCGTCACAAGTGAGAGTCACCCCTGAATCATGATGTACTGTAGTTCTACATAAGGAGTAGAAAATGCCACTAGATATCAAGCGCGACCAACTCGGACAATTCAGTAGTATTGATGCCTTTCGGGCAGTGGTTGAGGGGATGTCAGAAACCTTAGGAGAGAAGGCAACAGGAGTCGCTTTAGTTGCCGCCGGTCGGCTGCGTGGCAAAAAACTCGCCGATGAGTTGGGTTTGAAAGGTGCAACACAAAATTTAGAAGATGCGACCCAACAAATTACCAAAGTTTTGGGTGCAGAAGGCTCTCGTCTGTGCATCATTGACAAAATTGAGATCACCGATGATGTGGTCAAGGTCTATACCTCAGAAACTCTGTGTGCTGTCGGCGGCAATGGAAACACACCACCCCGTTGTACCTTTACCTTGGGTATTGTTTGGGGAATTATGACTGAACTGCTGCAAAAGAAACTCAAAGGCAGTCATACCGAATCAATACTGCACGGTGGCGCTTACGACGTGTTTGAGTTTACTCAGATTTGAGTGCAAGCACATTTCAATAGAGCTTTGTTTTGCCATTCATCAACGGCAAGCAATCTCTTCGTTTCACCTTGTTCATCGAAATACATCTGGGAGGCGTTGCTACAAAAAGCCAGTGAACGGCAACCTCAAACCGAGAAATTCTCTAATGAATTCGCCGCCACATCAATAACACCTTTCCCAGGAATACCTATTAACCGAATGCCAATCTTTGATAGTTAAGGAGCAATACTTCAATGGCAATCAATACTCACAAGCTTGGGATGATTGTACAAAAATTTGTCGCCACCACCCCTGAGGTTCAAGGTGCGGCTGTCGTTACCCCAGATGGTTTACCCTTGGCTGCTAGCTTACCCGGTAGCATGGATGAAGAGCGAGTTTCTGCCATGTCTGCCGCCATGCTCTCCTTGGGCGAGCGCATTGGTAAAGAACTCTTAGCGGGTATCACCGATCGCATCTATGTTGAGGGTGATGAAGGCTTTACGATTTTGACCAGTTGTGGTGACGAGGCTGTGTTTCTTGTCCTGGCTGGCAAGGAGGCAAAGCAGGGCGTTTTGATGTTAGAAATTAAGCGCACTGTTGCTGACGTCAAACCCGCTTTACTGTAGTCATAATCGTTTGATTGTCTACCGAGCTAATGAAGTGCTTTTTGAGGGCACTCACTCCTTTCTTAGCAGTGATTGTAATCCGAGTACCAGGCTCGTCTAAAATTCCAGGTATTCTGAGTCCAAATCAAAGATTATCAGTGGATCAGCTTTTAAATTGTAAGCTTACTCTAAGCCAGCATTAAAGTTCAGCTTCTAGAGTATGCAATTTAAATCTGTAATGGCTGAGGGGAGTGATTTTCACTCCCCCAGACCCCGACAAATCGCTAAAAATTTGGAAAATACTGTCGCAGAGATTGGGATGTGAGTGCATCACTAAGCCAGTAAAAATCAATCAATGCAATCCCCCCTGTAGGCCGTCGAACTTTGGCGGACAGAAAAACAGGGGGTTTTGCTATTATGTTTTTTCGTTCATTTAGATATAAGTCTTCTTTAATTATGTAAAACTATCTACGAAACCCTACTTTCATTAGTTTTTAATTAAATAGATTTAAATTTTATACAATTAATCATCGTTTGTTTAATCCTCAACCAGCTATTTTTATTCCTTGTTTAGGAAACCAAGTACTACAAAATTTAATATGTTTTTTCTCCGAAATAATCACCCAAAATTTAATATAAAACAAATATAAATTTAAGCAAAATACTTAAAAAATATAGACACATTTGTAATAGTTGAATGCTATAAAAGAGAGGGATAAAAACAAAGCTGAATCAACAGCTCAATGAGGAGAATATAAACTAAAATTCTCCCAATAAAGAGCCAACGCCTAAAAATGTTTTTGCTTGAATAATGAAGACACAGTCTTCAACAATTCCCAGTTAATTAGGGAAAAACAATCGCTTCTAAACGGCAGCTTATTTTTAGGCCCTTATGGATATTAGTAAATGCCTTGAAAAGTGAGAGTCACATCCTTAATCGTGACGAACTCTAGCTCTAAACAAGGACGAATATGGTAGATATCAAGCGCGACAAACTCGGACAATTTAGTAGTGTTGATGCGTTTCGGTCAGTGGTTGAGGGAATGTCAGAAGCCTTAGGAGAGAAGGCAACAGGAGTCGCCCTAGTTGCCGCCGGTCGGCTGCGTGGCAAAAAACTCGCCGATGAGTTGGGTTTGAAAGGTGCAACACAAAATTTAGAAGATGCGACCCAACAAATTACCAAAGTTTTGGGTGCAGAAGGCTCTCGTTTGTGCATCATTGACAAAATTGAGATCACCGATGATCTGGTCAAGGTCTATACCTCAGAAACTCTGTGCGCTGTCGGTGGCAATGGAAACACACCGCCCCGTTGTACCTTTACCTTAGGTATTGTTTGGGGAATTATGACTGAACTGCTGCAAAAGAAACTCAAAGGCAGTCATACCGAATCAATACTGCACGGTGGCGCTTACGACGTGTTTGAGTTTGTTCCTCTCTAATTACAGGCTCATCTCGATAGAACATTGCCTTGTATCTGTGATGCAAGGCTAACTGTTCCCCTCATGTTGTTCACGTAGAAAGGACTTGAGACGTTGCTGCATTAAGGGATGAGCGGTTACCTCAAACCGAGAAACTCTCTACTCAATCATCTCAAAAATCAGCAACGCCTTTCCTAGGAATACCTATTAACCGAATGCCAATCTTTGATAGTTAAGGAGCAATACTTCAATGGCAATCAATACTCACAAGCTTGGGATGATTGTACAAAAATTTGTCGCCACCACCCCTGAGGTTCAAGGTGCGGCTGTCGTTACCCCAGATGGTTTACCCTTGGCTGCTAGCTTACCCGGTAGCATGGATGAAGAACGAGTTTCTGCCATGTCTGCCGCCATGCTCTCCTTGGGCGAGCGCATTGGTAAAGAACTCTTAGCGGGTATCACCGATCGCATCTATGTTGAGGGTGATGAAGGCTTTACGATTTTGACCAGTTGTGGTGACGAGGCTGTGTTTCTTGTCCTGGCTGGCAAGGAGGCAAAGCAGGGCGTTTTGATGTTAGAAATTAAGCGCACTGTTGCTGACGTCAAACCCGCTTTATTGTAGTCAGAACTTACTCGATCCAGGGTTGCTAAGTAAGGGGTGCAGTTGGTAACTCTTCAAAGTGATAGTGTTTGCGATCGCCTTTGGACACCGCCCAAGGCGATCACAAAAACCATATTAAACGCTTAACAGCCTAGCAATCCTTTTATTTTTTATAGTACAGTTGCTGTCCCAAACTCTGCTTTGAGGGCAGTCAAATTTAACACCTCAGAACGGTCACGCCTCCTGCAAAGTTTGAAGAGTAAGAGTTTACTAGGAGGTATTCACTCACATCAGTGGGTAGATGAAACAAATGGAAATCTAATTCAGTTGAAGTTATGCGGTTTCTCAAGCCCAACTTATCTTTCACGAGGTAATTTCAATTAGTTTTTTAGGAGCTTTTATCCAATGAAAATCATGCGTTTAGTAGTAGCAGGAGCTCCAGGCTCTGGCAAGTCCACCTTTGTACGAACAATTAGTGAAGTTGAAGTCATAGAAACAGAACGCAGTGCTACTGATCACACATCCCTACTGAAGAAAAAAACCACTGTTGCTTTTGACTACGGTCGATTTACATTTGGTTCTTCACTGGAGATGCAAATCTACGGTACCCCTGGTCAATCTCGCTTTAATTTCATGTGGGATTATTTGATTAAAAACGCTCAAAGTTATATTGTGCTGGTAGCAGCCCATCGACCCAATGATTTTCACTATGCTCGCCATATAATATCCTATATGAACCAACGAGTGGGAATCCCGATGATCATTGGTCTAACCCATACGGATTGCCCAGGAGTCTGTTCCACTGAGGAAATTATGACAAAATTGGGATACATGAATCAGAAAAATCGACCCTCAGTTATGAATGTTAATCCCAATGAACGAGGTTCAATTATTGAAGTTCTAATGGCTTGCATGACCCTCGTAGTTGAACGTTCTGGTAGGAATCAATATCGAAGGGGAGGATATTAGCTAATATCTCAAGAAACCGTAGTTTAAAGTACAGGTTTTTGACAACTGAAGTAAGTTTAAATCATAAATAAAACTAATGAATTCAGAAAAATAACTAATGCCGATAGTCGCAGGCTTTATTCGGTTTGTATTTTCTAAAAAATCATCTGGAATTGAATGAATTTCATATTATTTTAATAAAAGTTAGAATAATTTTTCTAACTTTTAGATATTTGTGAGCCTGGAATCTACTTGGATTAACTTTACAATCGGTTGAAACTGAAAATCGTGGGCAAGTCGCCTCAGGTGAGCGATGAGAAATGCCTGTTCTGAGGGGATTTGTTCAATCAGGTGAAAGATTTCTTCGTCATCACACAACTGTGCCGCTTGATGGAGCTGAGTAATCCAATCGAGTGGCATCACAGACAGGTTTTGAGCTGTTAGGACATCAGCTTGAGCCGGCAGGTGATCATCATGACTGGTTATCGACGGCTGGTCGTTTTGGGCATACACATAACGCAGTCCCAAATATTCTGCCATCTTGGCAAACAAAGTCTCTTCTTGGAAGGGCTTGCTGATGAAGTCATTACAGCCTGCGGAGAGAGCCAGAGTTCGATCGCGGCTGGAAACATGAGCCGTAAGAGCAATAATAATAGTAGCCTGACCTTCGACACTAGAGCGGATGCGCTGGGTCGCTTCGTAACCATCCATCTGTGGCATCCGTATATCCATCCAAATCAGGTGGGGTTGCCACTGTTGCCATAAGATGACAGCTTCCTCTCCATTTTTTGCCTCTTGCACCTCTAGCCCCAATGGAGTCAACAACCTTACCAAAAGTTGGCGGTTTTCCGCTTGGTCATCGGCGACAAGAATACGGTAAGGTGGTTGTCCGGGTGCTAATCCAATCACCTGGCGCTGGTGCTGAGTCGGTGTTACGTCGGAAGCTAGAGCAAGGCGGACTGGAATCTCAAACCTGAATCTACTCCCTTCACCGAGAGTACTTCTGACGGTAATATCTCCTCCCATTAACCGCACAAACTTACGACTAATCGCCAGTCCTAAGCCTGTCCCTTCCGGAGCCACTTTCCCAGATTGGGTTTGGACAAAAGCATCAAAAATACTATTGATTTCATTCGGGTCAATTCCTACACCAGTATCAGAAACTTCAAAGGTCAAACAAGCCAATTTATCCAAATTTTTTCTGGGTTCAGTTTTTTCTTTTTCATTTTTCGTTTTAACTTTCAAACTGACACTACCCTTTTGGGTGAATTTAATCGCATTACCTAGCAGATTGATGAGTACCTGGCGCAATTTATTAGGGTCAGCACTGACATATTGAGGTACATCTGAGGCAATTTCCAGATGCAATTGCAATCCTTTAGATTCAGCTTTTTGGTTGAACATTTCCCGAAGCGATCGCAACAAGCTAATCAGGTCAAAACTGCTTTCATCAAGGGTGAGGCGTCCCGCTTCGATTTTGGATAAATCTAGGACATCGTTGATTAACGCCAGCAAATGATGTCCACTGCGATTGATAATTTGCAGACTCTCTCGTTGTTCTGAAGTCAGTGAAGAGTCACGGTTCATCACTTGGGTAAATCCCAGCATGATATTTAGAGGGGTACGTAGCTCATGGCTCATACTCGCAAGGAAGAGGCTTTTGGCACGGTTGGCAACTTCAGCCGCTTCTTTAGCTCGTTGCAGTTCTAACTCAGCTTGTTTGAGGTCAGTCAAGTTACGAATGCTGACAACTAAGCCTGAAATAGTGTTGTCAGCCTCAAAATAAGGAGCATAAGTAATGCCAAGAAATTGCCGTCCTGTCGTTGGGTAATCCAGCCACATTTGAAAACTCACTACCTCTCCTGCCAGACATTGATCTAAACGTGGTTTCAAGAGAGTTTCAAAAAGTTCTACACCCAAAAATTCTCGGACTGAATGTCCAATAATCTCATCGGATTGCTTGTTATGCAGAGTCAGGTAAGCCTGATTCACCAATTGATAGGTGTAGTTGCGATCCATCAAGCACATACTATCGGTAGTGGCGGAAACAATCCGTTCATACCTTCGCAAGGATTCCTCGGCACGTTTGCGCTGGGTGATGTCTTGCACAATGTATGAAAATCTAGGATGTCCACTAGGACTAACAGCAATTGGGCAAACACTTGCAGATAGCCATCGTTGATTGTTGGGAGTTTGATGGGGATATTCAAACTCCACAGCCGCCTGAATTTGCTCAGCTTGTCGGTAGTGATTCATCCACATTTGTATGCTGGCTTGTGGCACTCCTAAGTCAGTGGCAAATCGATTTTGCATGGCCTCTGAGGTCGTACCAAAGAACTCGGCTGTTAGCTGATTATCGGAAATATGCAGAATGTTATCGTCATGGAGTTCAACAATCCCCATGAGCATTGATCGGCTCTCGAAGAAGCTGCGGAGGGTTAATTCACTTTGTTTTAATGCCTCTTCTGAGGCTTTGCGATCGCTGACATCGGTTACCCGCACTAAATTCATCCTTTTGCCAGCGACTGTAATTTGTTTGGCGGCTAAATTTCCCCAGAACGTCTTGCCTGTTTTAGTGACATACTCAATCTCTCGACTCCAAAAGCCTTGTGTATTAATTTCCTCAACAATGACAGCGAGTTCCTCTGGAGTGAACTGATGCTTTTGCAAGTTCTGTCCTTCAGTTCCAAGCAGTTGATCTTTACTAGAGGCTTCAAACAGTTCAATGGCTCGACGGTTGCAGTCGAGGGTTAGAGTTGTTTCTGAATCCACCAGAAAGATGGCATCAGTAGATTCATTGAAAATGGCTTCTCGCTCGTCTCGACTCCGAATCAGTTCTAGTTCTGCAAGTTTACGATCGCTAATATCCCGTCCTTCTGGAATCAGTAGCTTCACTCTCCCAGCATCATCGAATATGGGGCGCAGGGAAAAATCAATGGTGGCAACCCGATCCCCCTCACCCAACACATCCACTTCATAACGCACAAATTCTCCTTTAGCGGCACGAGCGATCGCGGCTTTTAATTGCTTCTGTGTTTCGGTCGAAATTGCCCACCATCGAGCTTCCCAAAAAGGCCGATTAATCACTTGAGAGCGAGTAAAGCCACCAAAATCAAGGGCTGTTTGATTGGCTTCTAAAAGAGTGCCATCCGGTTTGAGTAAACCAACAAACTGAAAGGTTTGGTTGAAAATAGCCCGGAATCGTTCCTCACTCTCTCGCAGGGCTTGTTCCGCTTGTTTGTACTCCGTAATATCTTCTTGGACGGCGACATAAACCGTTCCATATTCCGAGTGTTCAAAGACTGAGGTATGAGCTCTACACCAGAAAGGAGTACCATCTTTCTTGACATTATGAACCTCGTATGTTTCTTCACCATACTGGTGAAGCTGACGAATGATAGCTAGTGAGGTTTGTTCGGCACTCTGATCAGTCTCTTCATAGTTGATCACATGTACGGGTTTGCCGTTGAGTTCACCCAAAGCGTAGCCAAATAGACTTTCAAATTTGGGATTGGCGTAAACAATCGTGTTATCCGTGGCTCTAATTAGGCAAACTCCGCCAGCCATATTTTTCACGACTAAGTAGGTCGGGGAGAAAATCCTAAAGTATGTAAAGATAAGTGAATCATCAAGCTCTTCAATCTAGGAGATGACTCATGGGTGCCCGACTGAGAATCTTCCTCACACTCGAACAAAAGCGAACATTGTTTGAGCTGAGAACGGCGACAACAGTGCCGCAACGGGTCAAAGATCGAGCTGAAGTGGTGCGACTGAATGCACAAGGGTGGTACGTCGAGAAAATCGCCATCTACTTCAACTGGCATATGCAAACGGTACGAGAGACGATTCATCGGTGGGAAACCAAGGGATTGGGAGGATTGTGGGAGGCTTCCGGACGAGGGGGGAAATGTCGTTGGCAAAAAGCCGACATCGAATATGTTGAAGCGTGTCTTAGACAAGACAATCGCACCTACAACGCTCATCAATTGGCACAAAAACTGGCAACGGAGCGGCAAGTTCAACTGAGTCCCGACCACCTGCGTCGAGTACTCAAAAAAAGGGGGTGATGTGGAAGCGTACCCGTGTCAGCCATCGAGACAAACAAGATTCCGAACAACGAGCCATCAAGCAAGCCGACTTGGATATGTTGGAGTTAGCTGCTGCCACGGGAGAGATTGACCTACTGTACCTGGATGAGTCCGGGTTTAGCTTGTGGAGTCCAGCCAGCTACAGCTACTTTTTCCGGGGGGAACAAAAACGCCTCGAACAAACCCCTCGACGAGGGAGACGGCTGAGTATTTTAGGGCTTTGGCAACCGTTAGTCAGCTTCGTCTATGGCTTAGTGATTGGCAGTTTCACCAGTGAAAGCTACATCAAAATGATCGATCAGCAAGCTGGTGTTGCAGCACAAGAGTTTGCCAATACCGGACGGATTCGCGTCATCGTGCAAGACAATGGCTCAATTCATACCAGTACTCCAGTACAACAAAAGTGGGCACAATGGGAAGCTCAAGGATTGTACTTATTCTTTTTGCCAGCCTATTGCTCCCAGATGAATCTGATTGAGTCGGAATGGCATCAACTCAAAACCCATGAACTGGCAGGGCAGATGTTTGAAGATGAGTTAGACCTAGCTTATGCAGTGATGGATGGTCTAGAAGCTAGAGGCCAAGTTGAGGGGCGGAGTACAGAGCGTTTCAAGTTCAAGTCCGGCTAATTGTTAATGTAGCGTTACATAGTTGAGTTTTTCCCTATCCACCTACTTACGGCTTGCAGCGCTAATAGTTTCTCTGCCTGTTTACGCTCACTGATGTCTTGAATCTGACCAATGAAGTATAGGGGATTTCCTTGTGCATCCCGAACCAATGAGCCACTCAAGAGAATCCAAACCACATGCCCATCGGCATGAAAGTAACGCTTTTCTAGCTGGTAGGAACGAATTTCGCCCGCTAGTAATTGACGTGCGTAGCTCAGATCGGCATCGATATCCTCTGGATGCGTAATGTCCTGGAAGCTCAAGGATAATAACTCTTGCTCGGTATAACCCACGAGATCGCATAGGGAGCGATTGACTTTCAACCAACGTCCATCAATTGCCACAAGTGCCATGCCGATGGCTGCATTGTCAAACGCACTACGGAAGCGCTCTTCACTTTCGCGCAATGTTTCCTCTGTCCGTTGGCGTTGTTCAGCTTGCCGATAGGCATCACTAATGTCACGCACAAAAGCCGTGAACACGATTTTTCCCCCAACTTTCAGCTTAGAAATCGAGGCTTCAGCCGGAAACTTTGTACCATCTTTACGGCGACCAAAAATCTGGCTACGCTCTGCCATTCGCCGTGCTTCACCTGGGGAGTGAGCAAAGTCGCTGACATACTGACGGTGCCGTTGGGCAAACCGCATCGGCAAGAGTAAGTCCAGGGGTTGATTGAGTACCTCACTTGTGGTGTATCCAAACACCTTTTCCGCTCCCTGATTGAATAGAGTAATCCGTTGGCACTCATCAACCGAAATCACCGCGTCGCTGGCAATTTCCAGAATGCCTGCAAATCGCTCCTGGGAAGTCTGCAAGGCTTCCTCCGCTTGCTTTCGTGTATGGAGTTCCTCTTGTAGCTGAGCGTTGACTTTTTGCAGGGATTGTTCTGCCCCTGTGCGGTGCGAATCGAGGCGGTTGAGCATGTAGCTGTTCCAACCAATCAACCCTGAGAACAGGAGGATATCGCATATACTCGCCAGAGTGGCTTGCACTTCTTCTGTATAAAGATGCCACTGGTAACCCAGGTGAGATAATCCTCCTAGCAAAGGGGGTAGAACGATGGCTAAGGGCAGGAGTCGTCGTGCCATCAAACTGCCTGCACTGTCGCTATTCACCAGTAACATCATGCCCCGATCAGGACGGGCACACAGAACGCCACTACTCAGAAGTAAAAACGCGATCGCCGTGTGTACAGCCATGCCAGTAAACGAACCTGTCGGGTATAAGTCGGCACTGCCGTAGACATAGCCCAGCAATTCTAAAAATCCTAGTATCCCTGCCCCCAGCGCCATGCCCTGCACCGCTAGATCGTGTGGACGTGGCAGGCTCAATAGCAGCAAGGCTAACCCCTCTAACAAGAACGCCAAGGCTGTATTAGGAGCCATCCGTCCGGATGCGGCTGTACTTCCGAGGGGTTCTGGCTGTTGCATCAACCATTGATCAATGCCCAGATTGACGTTAAAACCGTACTGAATCAGTGTCAGCAGCGCTATGAGGACAATTAAACAGGCAACACTACAACTTAAAGATTGTATTTTCTCTGTTCCATTTGTTTTTTTTCTGTTTAATTCCCAATGCCACAACCGTAAGGATGTCCCTCCTAGAAGGAAACCAACAGCGGTGTTTACCCTGATCGTAGGCAATCCGAGCAAAATGCCTTTGAGGACAGCAATATCCAATGCCCAGCCCCCAATAACGGTAAAACCAACCAGAACTAAAACCAGGCTGATTTTTTGAGAAAAGCATTGTAGCTGGGTCGTTAAAGGAAAATAATTTAGGTCTTTTGACCCTTGTGACATACTTAGCCCGTCTAAACTCCTGTTAAATTTACTCCTTGACTAACGAACGTATCTGTTATCGAAGGATTAACTCAATTTTCAATAACAATTCAGAAAAACTGGATTGATTGGATGCAGTTGATAGAATTAATTGCCAGAAATAACACCTATTTAAATTTGTTATTTTTTCTATACCTATAAGTTTGATTAATTTTTGGGTTTTTATGAATAAAGAAAATTAGGCTGAATATTCACGAAAAATCAGAAAGTTAAAGCAGGTCTTCAAAAAAAATAAAAACTCCATGCTTTTTACTCAGTTAAGCACAAGCATTAGTTTTGTTTTTCCAAACGCCAGCCAAGAGCTTTGGCAATTTCCTTCGTCAGTGAGACAGGATTAAACGGTTTAGCGATCGCCCCTACCACCCCAAACGGCTGAAGCTGTTGTAGTGTAAACCAACGCGCTCTGGCGGTTAACAATACCACTGGAATTGACTGTGTGAGCGGATTGGCTCTGAGTTGCCGCAGAAACATAAAGCCGTCCATTCCTGGCATGGAAATATCGAGAATAATGGCATCCGGCTGCACGACAGCGAGCTTGTCTAACCCTTCATGACCAGAAGCAACGGACTGCACATTCCAACCGCCCAAATCTTTTAAGCAAGCTTCTACAACTTCCCGAACATGGGCTTCGTCATCGACTAGCAAAACCAGTTTAGTGGTTATCCCCACTTGTAGTGTACTCATACAACTCAGCTTTACTCCATTGACTGTTAGCTTTCACCGGAATCTTTGACTAATAACAGTGTTTCCAGAGAGCGGTAATCAACCCTTAGCGGGATGGCACTCAATCGATCCAGAATTTGTAGAAGCTCCCAATCAGCTAAAGTCATGAAGGTTTGAGTCTCGTGAGGGTTAATCAGCCAGTCTCATACCATTTGGGTTTAGAGTTATCGCTTTTGCAGTTTTGCAACTACCTATAGGGGAGGCTTTCAAAATATATAGCTGTCGCCATCAAGCTGAGGACAGATTGAACGGCTGTAAACGACCACGTACCAGTAAAAAACCTTCTGCCTCCTGCCTCCTGCCTTCTGCTATACAATCTCATATCCCCGTATCCAAAATGGTATTAGCCATCTTTAGCCAGACTGTCAGGAGGAGGCTGAGATGGATTTAATTTTGATAGTACAGGAAGAAAATAAGGAACTTATAAAGGCGTAGAAGTTGAGGTCAAATCAATACAGTCGTAAATCTCTACAGGCTCCAGCCTAAAATTTCAGCAATCTGTTCACAAAGAGTCACAGGGTTAAAGGGCTTGGTAATCATCCCAGCAACACCCATCTGAGAAAATTGAGTTCGGTCATCCGAGAGTACCTTGGCGGTTAGCAAGACAACGGGAATGGATCGCGTCACAGGATTTTCCTGAAGCTTTTGGAAGCAAAGGAAACCATCCATGTCCGGCATGGAGACATCCAGCAGGATAGCATCTAGAGATGGGGTTTCTGCCTTGAGCAACCCCTCCCTCGCCGATGGAGCGCTAATCGTTCGCCATCCCCCTAAATCTTCTAGGCAAGCCTGTACCAGTTCGCGAATCCGCTCTTCATCATCAATAATCAGAATTTGTCTAACAGTCATGAGCCGCGTTTGACAGTGTGAAATAAAAAGTGCTGCCTTCTCCTAGAGTACTTTCAGCCCAGATCCGTCCGTTGTGCTGTTGTATAATGCTTTGGCAGATGGCTAAGCCCAACCCTGTGCCTCCTTTGTGCCGAGAATCTGAAACATCAACTTGTTGGAATCGTCCAAAGATAGCCTGTAGTTTATCCGCAGGAATGCCCCGTCCCTGGTCTTGAACCTGAAACAGAATACCGTCTAACTGGGGTTGAGCCTTTAGGGTAATGGTGGAATTCGCCGGGGAGAATTTGATGGCATTACTTAACAGGTTAGTTAGGGTTTGGATAATCGCGTCAGGTGCAGCCCAAACCTGAGCCGATACGGGAATCACACGCAGGGTAATTGCCGCTTGGTCGGCAATCGGTTGTAAGGTCTCCACAGCCTGCTGCATGAGCTGAGCCGCATCACAAACGGTCTTCTCCAGCGCTACTTGACCTGAATCCAGCCGTTCCAAGTCAAGGATATCATTCACCAGACGCACCAGGCGCTCGCTATCGGTTAAGGCAATTTCCAGCATCCGTCGCGCCTTCTCCGGTTTGCTGTCGTAGATTCCGGTTGCCAATAACCCCAGAGAACCCCGAATTGCCGTTAGTGGAGTTCGCAGTTCATGACTGACGATCGAGATAAACTCATTTTTGATCTGGTCAATCGCTCGGCGTTCTGTAATGTCATGGAATTGAGCCACATAGTATAAGGGTTTACCTTGACTATCTCGCACTAATGATGTAACCCGCAGCATCCAAATCACACGCCCCGGTTTACACAAGTAGCGTAACTCCACTTGGCAACGGCGGTTTTCACTGGTCAAGAGCTGGAGTAGGCAACTTTGATGCTGCTCGACATCCTCTGGATGAATCAGCCTCCAAGAGGGTGTTGTCAGCAACTCCACCTCGGAATAGCCGAGCATGTCGCTGAGTGCGGAGTTCACTTTAAGCCAACACTCGTCCAGTCCAATTAAAGCCATGCCTGTGGAAGCATGGTCAAAAGCACTACGGAAACGCTCTTCACTATCCCGGAGTGCCTCTCCAGTTTGGCGGAGCGCGGTTTCTGAACGTTGACGTTCCTGCATTTCCCGTTGTAGTTGGTGGTTTTGCTCGATGAGTTGCTGTTGTTGCTGTCGGATGGTAAGTTGATGCTTCACCCGGAGCAACACCTCCTCGGCTTGGAAGGGTTTGGTGATATAGTCAGCCCCCCCAACCTTAAAAGCTTTCGCTTTATCCGTCACATCGTCTAGGGCACTCAAGAAAATAACTGGAATCTCGCGGACTTCTGCGACAGACTTCAGGGTTGAGCAGACTTCATAGCCATTCATCTGCGGCATTTTGATGTCGAGCAAGATCAGGTCAGGGGATTGAGAGCGAACGGTTTCTAAAGCCATCTCTCCACTAATGGCTTTTCTGACCTTATATCCCTGTCCGCTCAGAATAGCCGCGAGAGTACGGATGTTATCGGGTTGGTCATCAACGATGAGAATGTTGGTGTTGGCTTGCCTCAAGGTATTCTCCGAATCTGCGCTGACTCTCTTAATGTCGCTACCGCAACGCTTTCGCCCTTTACTAGATCAAGCGATCTGCGCTTGGCTGCTGTGCACCATGCTGACGCAAACGCTTTAATCACGTTACGTTCCGATCGCTCGCTACTGAACGTTTAAATTCTCAACTCCTCTCATCATGGTTTCCCTGTCTTTCTGTGAATATCCTCCAACTGCTGCCGGAACCGAACTCGCTCAATCCGACTCGTCACTCGTGTCACCAACTCTGGCCCCACAACAGGTTTACCAATAAAGTCATCTGCTCCCGCCGCAAACACCCGTTGTAGGGACTCAGCATTGGTATGAGCGGTCACAACCAGGATAGGCAAGTCTCCCCACTGGGGGTCTTGACGCACTACCTGACATAAATCAATTCCACTAAATGTCGGCATCTCTAAATCCAATATCAGCAGATGGGGAGCCGTTGCCGTCAACACCTCCCAGAATTGCTGAGGATTTTCTAAACAGGTGACTTGGAACCCCCAGGGTTGCAACAGGTGATGCAGCATGGCTAAGGCGGCTGGATCATCGTCCACCACCATAACTTTGGCTTCTGTGGTGGTGGTTGGAGAAAGCATTTGGGTGATCGCTAGAAAGACTTGCGTCGGTTTTACCGGCTTATGCAAAAATCCCCGTCCTCCCAAACGGGATACCGCCACCCGATCCGCCAGATTATCTCGCCCCGTGAAGGCTAAAACGGGAATTGAGGGAAATTGTTCTACGAGTTCTCGCAACAGAGTTAATCCATCATCGGATGGATCGGGGAAACTCAGATCCAGCAAAATCACATCAGGAGGGGTTTGGCTAATGGATTGTCTGGCAGCGGTCAAATTCGTGATGATATCCATCTCGATTGCCCAAGACATGGCTTCTGCTTTTAAGCGCTCAGTTAAGGCCACATCATCATCAATAACCAATACTCGAATGACGGAAGCCGCAGCGATTGGCTCAGCCGTCAGAACAACAGGAGGTTTCATCAGTTCTTGCCCAAGAGCTATCACCAATTGCTGAAACTGCAAGGCTTGCTCCTGTCCTAAAGTCACCTCGTTAAGCAACAAATGTTCAATCTGTCGTGCTAATTTCGAGCCTTCTGGGTAGCCAAACGTTCCCAATGAGCCTGCCAGTTTGTGAGCATTTTGTTGAGCCGTTTGACGCAAGTCATCACTTAAAGAGTCGGCGGATAACACCTTCGTTGCCTGCTCCAGTACAGCAACCTGTTGTGCAAAGGTATGTTTAAATCGCTCTAATACTTTGTTGACTGAAGCCAGTCCCTTTGCCTGAGCTTGGCTCTTGTTGGCTGTATTTAAAGCCGTTGCCGAATCAGCGAGATTAGGAGTAGAGCGATTAGGCGCAGCTTTAACTCGATAACCTAAGCCGTATACTGTCTCGATGATTTCTTCGGTTGCACCAGAAGCCTTGAGCTTCTGTCGCAAGTCCTTGATATGTACTGTAACTGCATTTTCGGTCGGTGGGTCATCTAAAGACCAGAGGCGATCAATAATGGCACTTCGACTAAAGATGCGTCGAGGATTTCGCAAGAAGAGTTCTAGAATACTGTATTCTTTGGGTGTCAGAGATAATAATTTCTCTTCATAAGTGACTTCACCCAAATCTGGGTTCAAACAGAGATCTCCCCATGTTAGCACTGGGGTAACGGCAGAATTTCCCCGACGTAGCAACGCCCGAATCCGCGCCATTAACTCTTGTGGGTCGTAGGGCTTAATTACATAATCATCGGCTCCAGCATCTAAGCCTTTGACAATATCAATATTCGAGTCTTTTGCAGTGAGTAAGAGAATTGGCTTTTGAAAACCCTGCGTTCGGAGCTGACGGCAGAGCGTCATACCATCCAGTTTAGGAATGAGCAAGTCCAAGAGGATCAGGTCATAGTCAAACGATGTTGCCAGTTCCAGGCCGATTTGACCATCCCTTGCGATGTTAACTATGTAATTATGAGCACTCAGCGCTTTATCCAGCGCCCAAGCCATTGGCTCATCATCCTCTACTAGCAGAATTTTCATCTGAAGTTGTTTTTGTACAGCGTATCCTTTACCACGCTGGCATACAGATAAAATCTATCCCAGGGTTTAGGTCACGTTTATCTGTGATCCGCTTCAGTGGGAGACGCTCTGCCAATGCTGCTTCCCTTGGACTCATCCCCATCAAAACAGGGCGATTGTTGATTGAGACGGTTTAGCCGAAGTCGGTTTGGCAGTAAGCATTGAGGATATGGATACAATTGGCGATCGCACCTAAATGAGCAATCTCATACCCATGAGTATTCTGGGTGGGAAAGCTTAAACAAGCAGCACGCGCCACATGACCAAACTTCATGGCTATAGACGCATCACTACCAAATCCACTAATCGCTGCCAGTTGTAGAGGTACATTACAGGCTTTTGCCGTCTGCCGCAGCTCCCCATTTAACCCTTCGTCATAAATGCCATAGCCATCCTGAGACAGCAACACGGGTGCTTCCCCCGCTTCTATGGGATACTCAGACGACAAAGGGCAAATTTCCAAAGCAATCAAGGCATCTAAGCCTTGATTTTGAGTAAAATAAAGTGCTCCAATCGCGCCGACTTCTTCCTTTGCCGAGGCGACTAAATAGGTATCTACGCTGGGAGTCTTGAGTTGTTGTGCTAAGGCTAAAAGAATCGCTACGGATGCTTTGTTATCCAGCGTATAGCTAGCCATGTAATCTTTCAGGCGTATCGGTCGCTTCCGATGTTTCCCAATCACCATCCGGGTTCCCACGCGCACGCCAGCCGCTTCTAGTTCTTCTGGGGTACACTTGGTTTCCACCCAAACATCTTCCCAATGTACGGGTTTATCTTCCTGCTGGGCTTTTTGCGGGGATTCATGGGACACATGGCGCGACCCAAAAGAGAGAATACCGCTAATCGTTTGCTTGTCACCCAACAAATCAACGACACCCTCTCCATAAACCCAAGGAAAAGCACCGCCGAGTTTGCGGACTTCAACCCGTCCCTCATCGCCTACGGTCTTGACAATTGCGCCAATTTCATCTTTGTGGGCAGTAATGGCAATTGATCGTTCGGAAGTGCGCCCAGGAATTTTGGCGATCGCATTTCCCGCTCTATCTTGCCACGCCTGGACTCCCAACGCTTGAAATCGACTCATCAACAGTTGGTCAATTTCCCCCTCTACACCACTCGGAGAATGATGTAATACGAGTTCTTCAATGGTTTGGAAGAGTTGGTCATAATCAAACGCAGACATACTGGATTCTATCGCTCTTGCTTCTGCCAGTTAGTCTACCGCTTGCACACTTAATTGTTGACTTAACTCACGGGTTGAGATTTTTTCTTCAACTTCCAACCTATAGCCAAAGCACCGAAAATGACTGTACCCACTATCGTCGCTGGTTCAGGGACGGATTCAGTCTCTAATTCATCAAAGGCTAATTTAGCAATTTCTTGATGAGTCACGGTTGTGGGATGGATATTATCCCAAAACAAGTATTGAGCTTGTACCGTTTGACTCCCAAGCACACAATTTAAGTTGTTGATACAAGCCTCAGTAACATTCGTGAAGCCATATTGAGCGGGATTGGAGATAGCGCCCTTAAACAGGGAATTGACATCGAGCAATTTGATATTAAGGTCAGAACCGGGCGCTTGACTGAACGTATTCAGGGTTGTGTTTAGGCTGCTGTTATGAAGGCTAACCAAATTATTGAGGTTATCAGAAATCGGGGTTGTACTGGTCAACGGCAGACTTCCTAAATCGGGTAAGTTGGCAACTAAGAAATTTTTCGCTCCCAGTGCAGCCAGAGTACTTAAAGCAAAGGATAAATTGCCAATAGTCGTCTCCGGTGTGGTAAAGGGTGTAAAACTACTTTGGGTCGGCAGATAATCATTAGCACCCGCCCATAGAACATAAAGGGCATTCGGATCAGCCGTCTGATTGGCTGGGATAAGGCTGGCAAATAAACCAATTTGCTGCTGCAATCCCGGTAAATTTGGATTGATGGTGTTATCTAGTCCTGTGGTAGAGCCACCAAAGGCAAAGTTTATCCCTTGAGTCGGACTAGTTGCTGGAGCAAGTGCCGTATAAGGAGTTGGGTTTAAGTTTAGGTCTTGACCGAGGTAATCTATCCAATTTGGGCCATTAGAAAAACGTCCATTAAAGTAAGGCGGAGGAGGAGAGCCAGCTCCTATCGCTTGAAGCGTAGCATTGAACGCATTACCCGTATCCGAGAGGCTGTCACCAAACACATACATTTGTGTAAACGTTGCCGCCGCAGCCTTAAGCGGTAACAGGAAAGAGAAGAGGACAAATCCTGTCGCAGCAATTTGCTTGTTCATAGTAGTTTTCACCCCTGATGGGTTTGACAGATTCTTTAGTTTGGCATTAAAAACATCACCTAATCCCACGCTTTTTAAAACTGGTTTTTTCTGCCCTATGCCTTCCCTTTTCTGCCTTCTGAAAAGTGGTCTCTATGGACTATTTTCAGTCGAGGGTATGGTTTCCAGTTTTGGAGATGGCTGAGTTGGCTGAGTGGGTTGATTTTTCAGCAGCAGCGCCTCTTTTGCTGATTGCCCTTCCCCTTGAGAACCAAAGTACCAAACCGCTGTTGCTGCCTCAGCGCGAGTCACGGTTTTCTTGGGTTGGAACAAGGTTGTGTAACCAAATACTCGACGGATATTGGATTGTTCACCATTTTGAAAATCGGCGACTAAAGCCCGCCATGTCTTCGGGTCAATTTTGGCTACATCTTGAAAGCCCCAAGTTTGCTTAAGGGTGTCCAGCGAGGCTGTGGGCAAGGTTTGACGGGTATCTAAAGGTACCTTCCATACAACCAGCGTTTCCCGCGTTAAGGGGGCATCGGGACGAAATAAGGCGGCTGTACTATCGCCACTCAAAGAACTGGGAATCAAACCCGCCTCTGCCAATGCCTGAATGCTGGAAAAATCGCGATCGCTGCGGGGCACATCCCCAAAGGCGGGTTGAGACGTTTCTGAGGCTAAACGGATTTGCTGTCCTGGACGATTGGCAAAAATCTGGTTATTCGCGGCAACTAACCAACGGGCAAACTCACGACGTGTAATGGGTTTATTGGCTTCAAAGCTAGTGCCGCTAGCATTCGAGTTCTGCTTAGCGGCAGATTTATCTACCTTTAAGACTCCCAACTCAGTCAAATCCTTGACTTGCTGGCGCAAGGCTTGAGGGAGTTTATCCAAGTCTGTGAATCCCTCGGATGGTGTGGATGAAGTCTGTGTCGGCGAATTGGTAACTTCGGGAGTTGTTACAGGCTGCGCCACTTCAGGCTGATTCGGTGATGGGGACACGGAGGTGGCATTCGCACGAGTCCGAATGTACTGAATGTCAAATTCCGTCGTGCTGTCGGTAGACTTGTCCGTCACAGGTGGTGTAGCTGAAGGGGAGGGTTGAGTGTTACCAGAGGGAATTGTTAGGGTTACTTCCAGATCGTTCTGACGTGCAACCAACTTACCCCCGGCTGAATCCTGAGAGGTAATCTGCCATCCGTTTGAGCTCAATACCCGTTGATAAAAGTTCCGAATATTATTAATGGGGTCAGAGGATGACCAACGAGTTAGGTAGCCTTGAGGCATTGACGCTGTGAGCGGCTCAACATTTTGTAACTCAGCATTGGGATAAGGAGGAATCTCGCTGGGAAAATCGTCAGGCAATTGCACCGAAGTTACAGACGGGCGATTACCTACAGCACCACCCAAAGGGCGATCGCTGGGAGATGACCCACCAAAAACAGTGATATTATCCTTCAGCTTCGGGTCGGGTGCCAAGGCATTCTCCAGCGCTTTGCTGCTTGGAGTGCCGCAGGAAGTCAACACACTCAATAAACAAAGGGCGAAACCAGTCAGTAGGACAGGGCGTTGAAAAGACTGCACAGGCATTGGATTACAAAGCGTCTTATTTCTTACGCTAACGCAAATTCCCCAGTGGTTCTTAACCAAACAAGTCTAAAGTGTAAACGTTGAAGGGTAACAAAAAGCCGTCCTGGAGGAACCCAAAGCTCTAGTGAGGAGTTTCTAGCCAGTTTTACGATGAAAAAAAGCCTGAAGGATGAAACAATGAAGCATTTGCAAGGGAGGAATACCAGAAAAACGCTATGCCTCCCACTTCATACTTCATACTGGGTTTATGGCTTCAGAAGAAAAAGAATTAGCGGCGCATTCTAAGTCTCTCGGTTTGGCAGAGGCCACGACAGAGACTATTACAGATGAAAAATCAACGGGGGTGAAAGAACCCCCGAACAGTTGGCAACAATTCCGGGAAAATCTGCAAATTGTTGTAATCGCGTTGGTCTTAGCGCTGTTGATTCGGATGTTTGTGGCAGAACCGCGCTACATTCCTTCCGATTCAATGCTACCAACCTTAGAAATCGGCGATCGCTTGGTTGTGGAAAAAATTTCTTACCATTTCCGTGCACCTGCGATCGGGGAAATTGTGGTCTTCGATCCACCCCAACAACTCCAGATTCAAGGTTACGCCAAAGACCAAGCCTTCATCAAACGGGTAATTGGCACATCGGGTCAAATCATTCAAGTCCAAGACGGCAAGGTTTACCGCAATAACCTTCCCCTCGCAGAAGACTACATCGCTGAACCCCCAGCCTATGACATGCCAGCAGTACAAGTGCCGGAAGGTTATCTATTCGTGATGGGAGATAATCGGAATAACAGCAATGATTCTCACGTTTGGGGCTTTTTGCCTCAAGAGAATGTCATTGGTCATGCTTGCTTCCGCTTTTGGCCGTTCCGTCGAATTGGGGACGTATAAGCAGAATTTAGGAGTTCAGGAGTTCAGACTATTGTCTTCTCCTGATGTTCTTTTTCACTTCTGATTCCTTGGGCGAGACTGTCGAATTGCTCCAGCGCGGCAATCTCGTAGCCAGATGTTCACAGCCTGACCCACAACACCTTTACTGCTCTCCTGTGGCGGTGTCGGGGGGCGTCCTGAAGAAGAACCAATTCGAGAAAACATCGTAGCTACACGCCAGCCCTGTGGGGTTTGAGTTAAAAATAACCAGTGGTAAAGCTGCATGTAAGACGCTTTACCTCCTAGGTACTGCCGCTCTAAGGTGGTAAAAAACACTTGCTGTGGGGGTTCTAAGTCAATGGCTGAAGCGGGAGGGGTGTAAGACCCTGGCCCTAAAGTCAGAGGTTCAAACTCTGGGCGACCGGCTACCAGAACACTGCTGGAGCTTGAAGGCGTTCTGACTGAGCGTCGAGATCGTTGCATCACTCGGTTGGCATAGCTGGGTAAATCCTTGAGCATGAGGGAGGTTAAGGTTTCCACGTCCCTTGGGCATTTTGAGGAGGGAGGGGAGGCTGGGGATTGAGCCGTAAGTAGAGGCGGCGAGGGAGGGAGGGCGAGAGGCTTGACAGGTAGGGCACTGGCTGTGCCTTGTATGCCCAGCCAACCGATCATCATCAGCTTCATATAAGCAAGATTTCTTGCCTCACCTCTTGTGGGCAACCCCATATTCTTCAACCTCAGTTTTTAGACACCAAGTGCGGCTAGTTCCTCACAAATCTTCTCCCAAGCGGCAACAGGTTCAGGCGCTGCGGTAATGGGTCGCCCGATCACAAGGTAATCGGCACCCGCTTTGATGGCATCTGATGGCGTCATAGAGCGTTTTTGGTCATCCGCTTGTGCCCAACTCGGTCGAACTCCTGGACAAACCAGCAAAAAATCATCCCCACAAACCTGGCGTAGTTGAGCCACTTCTTGAGGAGAACAAACAGCGCCGTTCAAACTCGATTCTTGAGCCAAGAGTGCCATTTGCAGGGCGTATTCGGGCAGTTCCACAGGTACTTTTAGGTCAAAGGCTAAATCCCGTGAGGTGAGACTCGTCAGCAGGGTAATGGCGATTAACTTCGGGGACGGGTAACCGGCCTGTTGTGCCCCATCCCTCGCTGCCACATTCACCGCTTCGAGCGCACGGCGACCGGCTGTGGCATGGACGGTGATTAAATCCACACCATACGTTGATACTTGACGAATTGCTCCAGCCATGGTATTGGGAATGTCATGAAATTTGAGGTCAAGAAAGACCCGTTTTTGTTGATTTTTCAAAAAACGAATAATTCCAGGACCCGTGCTGACAAACAGTTCCAGCCCGACTTTCCAGAATGTGACTTGCGGCAACTGTTCGACAAGGGCGATCGCCTCTTGCTCAGTGGGAACATCTAAAGGAACAATAATCTGGTCTTCTACAGGCATCCTGAAGGGTTGAAGGTTGAAGGACGGTGGAATGTTGAAGGCTGAAGGTTGAGAAGATGAATTGAATCACTCCTAACCTGTCAACCTGCAATCCCCTTATGGTACTAGACGGACAAATTTCTTTTTCCCGACTTGTAAAACTTTGCCGTTTAAGCTATCTGGGGAATCAAAGGTGAGGTCAACCGTAGAAATGCGATCGCCTTCTAGTTTTACACCCCCATTTTGAATCTGTCGCCGCGCCTCTCCACTCGATTCACACAGTCCACTGGCGTTCAGGATATAAAACAACTTGGCGGGAAATGTAACCGCAGCCAAAGAAAATTCGGGGATAGCGCCCCCTTGTTTGGCTTCATCCGCCGCTTTCTTACCGTGGTAGTGGGAGACAATAGTCCAGGCGAGAAGTTGTTGGCGATCGCGTGGATTAGTTGGTAGTTCGTCCAATGCTAAATCCGTCAGCAACTCAAAATACGAATCCACCTGATTATCTTTCGTCCCTTCCAACTTCTGATACATCGTCAAGGGTTCATCCCTTAACCCAACGTAGTTGTTCAGCGACTTGGACATCTTCTGCACCCCATCTGTCCCGATTAAAATCGGCGTCAAGAGTCCAAACTGAGGCGTCTGCCCAAAATGCCGTTGCAAATCTCGCCCGACGGCAATATTAAATTTTTGGTCAGTACCCCCCAATTCAACATCTGCCTGTACCGCGACGGAATCATAGCCTTGCATCAGTGGGTAGAGAAATTCATGCAGGTAAATCGGATTTTCTTGCTTATAGCGCTCCGCAAACCCCTCCTTTGCCAGCATTTGCCCCACTGTCATCGTCGCCAACAATTCTAGAATTTTCGCTAAGCCCAGTGGTTCTAGCCACTCCGAGTTATAACGAATTTCTAAACGTCCCGGTGTCTCAAAGTCTAAAATGGGGCGGACTTGATCCAAGTAAGTTTGAGCATTGTACTTAACCTCATCCACGGAAAGCTGACGGCGTACGTCAGATTTACCGGTTGGGTCACCAATTCGTGCGGTAAAATCCCCAATAATCAGGACGGCGGTATGACCTGCATCCTGGAAAGCCCGCAGTTTCCGAACTGGAATACTATGACCGAGATGGATATCGGCTCCGGTTGGGTCAATTCCCAACTTTACCCGTAAGGGACGGTCGGTTTTCCTTAGACGCTGAACTAAATTTTCGTTAGCATCTTGAGAATCAGCTTGATTGGGAAAAATTTCACTGATACCTCGATAGAGCCACGATAGCTCGTTGGGAATGGCGGATTCAAAATTTGACATTCGTCTGGGACATCTTTAAGGATTGAATAGCAAATTTAACGTACTCTACCCTGCAACCTACAGCTATGGAGCCACAGATGAAAGTGAGGAGATTATTAAGAGATTTTCACCCTTAACGGCTGCACTTGCACAGCCTCTACCCAGTCCAAACCGCTAGTGAAGCGTTAGTAGGGGAGCTTTCGTGAGCAGTTTCCAGCGTCAGTTGATTCGGGCTAATCTCTAGATGTTGGTGCAAGATTCACAGAACTAGGATGACAGAGCATTAAAATTTACCGTTTGTTATACATAATGCAAGACACTCAGACTAACCCGTTTTGCCCACAATGCCAAAGAGGCATGATAGCTCAGCTCACCCTTATCCCAAAATGCACCTAGTATGATGAAGTAATGCTTACTTTTAGCCAATGCTTTGGCAGTCGTTACTCTATGACTTCTCTTTTAGAATACACAAGAGCGACAATCAGGATTGGCGTAGCCGAAGTTCCTAAGCAGACTACCACCAACGCTTTTCGCCGTGTACTGTGCCCAATAGCTTGGGGGCAACAGCCGTATCGTCCTCATGTCCCTAGGTCTGATCGCTTACCTACCCATGCTGTGTGGGCGTTGTTAAGACTCGGACTTACACACCCACTGACTATGATTCTCGAAAATTCACCACCCCAAGTCCTCAAACAAATTCTTCGCTTTGCTCACAATGTGAGAATTCCATCTCAATGCATAAGCAGTCCTCAAGAGGGTTTTTTGGGAATTCAGTTTCTCTGTCATCCTGCTATTGCTATAAATTTCTGTAATTATCTATAGAAAGTATTGATATAAAGTTACTTTCCCTTGTGTCTTTAGTCTTTTTTGAGTGAGGAAGTGAAATCGCCGTGTCATCTAGCACTGTTCGACAAAAACAAGATACCAAAAGCGACTCATCATCCGGTTTCCACTTTGTACAGGGAGTTGCTCAGGTCGCAGGTGGAACCATCCTCGGCATCACCATGCTAACGAGTTCAATTGTTGCCGGTGGGCTAGTTGGCTTGGCAACCAGCTTTCGCAATCTTCCAGATGTCAGAGTCCTACGGGGCTACGTGCCATCAGAAACCACTTATATCTATGACGTTAAGGGGAAGGAATTAGCCAGTCTCCACGGTGAAGCGAATCGCGAAGTTGTCAAATTAGACCAAATCAGCCCCGTACTCAAGCGAGCCGTACTCGCGATGGAAGACAGCCACTTTTACATACATCATGGGATTAACCCCAATAGTGTGGGGCGGGCGCTGTTAATCAACTGGGAAAAGAATACGGTGGTTGAAGGTGGCTCAACCCTAACGATGCAGCTAGTGAAAAATTTATTTCTCAAGCCAGAGCGTAAGTTTAGCCGCAAAATTGCTGAGGCGGTGATGGCTATTCGACTAGAGCAAATCTTCACCAAAGACCAGATTTTGGAAATGTACCTCAATCAAATTTATTGGGGTCACAACAATTATGGGATTCAAACCGCTGCCCAAAGCTATTTTTCTAAGACGGCGGATCAACTCAACTTAGCCGAGTCAGCAATGCTAGCTGGATTGATTCAGTCTCCAGAAGAATACAGTCCTTTTGTCAGCCTCAAAACTGCCAAAGAGCGACAAGCTATTGTTTTAAAGCGGATGGAAGACTTGGGATGGATTACACCCACCGAAGCGGAAGCGGCTCGTAAACAAAAGCTGAATATAGGCAAGCTGACTTCCTGGCGGACGAGTAAGCTGCCATTTATCACAGAAGCCGTTGTGGCAGAATTAAACGAGCGGTTTGGTCGCGAGGCTGTCTTGAAAGGTGGGATGCGCGTTCAAACGACGATTGACACGAAATTCCAGGAGATGGCTGAACAAACTGTCGCCAGTTCCCATGCCAATATTCGTTATCGTGGGCTTAATGCGGGTCAAGTTGCTCTCGCCGCCGTCGATCCTCGCACACATTTTGTCAAAGCGCTGGTTGGCGGAGTGAGTTACAAAAAGAGCCAATACAATCGAGCCATCCAAGCCAGACGCCAACCCGGTTCTGCCTTTAAACCCTTTGTTTATTACACAGCCTTTGCCACCGGCAAATATGGCCCTTCGTCCACTGTCATGGATACCCCAGTCAGGTATCGGGATGGTAGCGGCTGGTACTCTCCCCGAAACTATGGTGGGGGTTATTCGGGTGCCATGACTATTCGGACGGCTTTAACCGTATCGGCGAACGTTCCAGCCGTCAAGATCGGGAGAGCGGTTGGACTAGATAAGGTGATTGAAACCTGTCGCACGCTTGGAATTAAAAGTCCAATGGAGCCAGTTACCTCCTTGCCACTGGGAGCTATTGGTTTAACCCCCTTGGAAATGGCAGGAGCTTATGCCACATTTGCCAGTAATGGTTGGTATTCTGACACAACCATTATTGTCCGAGTGACTGATAGCGCTGGTAATGTTTTGTTAGATAACACCCCTAAACCCAGGTTAGTACTTGACCCTTGGGCTACGGCTTCTCTGACAAATGTCTTGCAAGGCGTGATTAATGGTGGTACCGGAAAAGCTGCACAAATCGGACGCCCAGCAGCGGGTAAAACGGGTACGACCTCATCGGAGCGAGATGTTTGGTTTGCAGGATATACACCGCAGCTAGCTGCCGCTGTTTGGATTGGTAATGATAACAACAGACCGATTGGAGGTGGAGCAACAGGTGGTCAATATGCGGCACCCATTTGGCGAAACTTTATGCTAAAAGCGTTAAAGAATGAGCCAGTGCAAAGTTTTCCACCCCCTTCTAAGTTCAATCGTCCTTAAAGAAAGCCTACCGACTCTCTGGTGGGTGAGTGAACTCAAAAGTTAACTAGTTCCGGTAATATAGCCCTAATATGTGCAGAGTTTGTAGTGAGGACTTTAGTCCTCTTGTCAGGGGCACTCAAGTGCCTACTACGAACAAGATTTGGACGATGGGCAATTAATCGAACAAGGTATAACGCATCAAGCCAATCCCATGAGTAGGAGCTAGCACAAAAGCCACCTCCTAGGAAGCACCGAAAGCCTCTCTTGGCAATACGCACAGGCTACAAAAGACAACACTGACGGAAAATCTAGTTGAGCCTCAGGGTTGCTTTTCTAGCTCTGACTTCATTCGTTCCAGAGTCATGTTCATTTGGTCGAACATTTGCTGAGGCGTAATGCCAAACTGACCGAGCTGGGTCTTAAGTTGTTCCACTGTCATCTGAGCCATAAAGTCCTCAGATAACTCAAAGCGCTTCATAAAAATACGGTAGCGCTCCATCAGCGCTTCCATCTGCTCAATAAAAATCTTTTTTCCTTCGTGGTCGAATTTGCCATAGCTGCCCCCCAATTGGATGAGGGATTGATAATCTTCAAACAGCTGTTTAGCTTCTTGTTGGACGATATCTGAGTCAAAAAACCCCATTGCTCTTATCTGTTCACCGACGAGTGGGTTAAAACGCTGCTGCTAGTCACATTTTAGTTCAGTGCTTAGCTCCCGCAAACTTCGGTTTACCGTATTCGTGAGTGAGCGCTTACCTCACCTGTTGGCGGTGGGGGAGTTGGGGAGCTAGAGAGCAAGCTTTTACCTCTGTGTCATTCGCAGTCCACTCACAGGGTCAATATCTTAAATTAAAGATAGAATTGCTGGTCTTTTATGTAATCTCTCCCTCAGCAAGAGTACTTTGATGGCGTGGATGACTTACGACTGGGTAAGAATGTCCTGCGGCAAAGGAGTTAGCACTCCCCATTCTTTAAACCAAGCTATTCCTAGGGGTAAAAGCAAGTATGTTGAGTAAGCCGAAAAATCGTACAGTCGCTGCTGTCTTAGCGTTTAGTGGGGTGATGCCTATTGCCGGATTCCATAAATTTTATCTGGGGCAACCATTTTGGGGCATCGTGTATTTGCTCCTTTGGTGGACACCCATTCCTCATATCGCCAGTGTGATTGAAGGCTTTTGGTATCTGGCACAAGGTGCACAGGAGTTTGACAAGAATTTCAATTTAGGCGTGATAGCGGCTTCTTCGGTAGCTAATCAGACCGTAGCAGTTGACCCAGCGCAGGTGGGTGCGATCGCAGATGCCCTACGAGAACTTGATCGACTGCGCCAAGATGGACTAATGTCCGAATATGAATTTGAGCAAAAACGCCGCCAATTACTCGATCGCATTGCCTAAAACCAATGGCACTTTTTGACTGGATAAGTCCAATAGGACAACCTAATCCGAACTCCAACCTAATTCGATCGCGTCTTCAGAGTAACCCTTACTACCGACTGCAATCAGCTGAAGAAATTGCAGTTGCCGTCGAACTGGGTATCAAAATTGATGCCAATCAAGCGAGTGTGGATGACTGGTTGCGACTGCCAGGAATATCGATTCATCAGGCGCGATCGCTGGTTGAACTGACTCAAATGGGGGTTCAGTTTTGCTGTCTGGAAGACATTGCTGCTGCTTTAGGGATTTCAGTCGGACGAATCAAACCATTGCAACCGATTCTCAGTTTTTGTTACTACGACTCGGATAGCGACTTAACTCCTGTACCGATTAATCCGAATATAGCTTCAATTGAACAGTTAACGAAAATTCCAGGAGTTGATTTGTTTTTGGCAAGAGCGATTGTACAGAATCGCAGTGAAGGGGGTAATTATCGTAATCTTGTCGATTTGCAGCGACGCCTTTCGTTGAATGCTCAGTTAATTTCTGATCTGATGTACTATTTAAGGTTTTGAAGATCGGCACAGTGTAAGGACAAGTTGAATGTTTGAGCTTGAGTTGTGTTTCGTCCGGGTTGTTACATGATTCAGGTCTATTGATGAATAAGATTTCTCACAAAGTGGGTGCGAGCGCTCAGGCTTTGGTTAGCTTACCTGACTGATGCACACTCTTTGAAACCGCGATACCCTCCTATATATGATTTTGCGACAATTAAGTTAAGTATTTTATGGTCGCGAGTAATGGCTTGGAATCTAGGGCAGACTTTACTTTGCAGAATGGTAAGTACACCATTAAGGAGGAGTTAGGGCGGGGACGCTTTGCCATTACCTACTTAGCTCAGGATAAGAACGGTAAGGATCTGGTCATCAAAACATTGGATGAGGATAAGCTACACCAGCAGCTAACTCAAGCGGAGCGCGACAGCCTAAAGACAAAGTTTGTCAATGAGGGACGGAGGATGGAGCGTTGCAAGCACCCTCATGTTGTACCCCTTCTGGACACATTTATGGAGGGGCAACTATTTTGCCTCGCGATGGAATACATTCATGGGGATACTCTAGAGAGCATCGTTCGCGTTCGGAAATTTTTGCCAGAACAGGAAGCGCTGGGCTACATTCGGCAAATTGGAGAGGCGCTGATTGAGGTGCATCGCCAGGGTTTGCTCCATCGGGATGTAAAGCCAGAAAATATCATAGTGCGAGCGGGACAGCAGTTTGTTCAACCCTCTTCACTGCAATCGGGTTTGAGAAATGGCAGTTCTATTCCTCGCCGCCAGAGAAATGAAAAGTTTACTTTGTCTCCTTTAAAGGTAGCAATCGTAGCAGTGACACTGGCAGCATTAGCAGGAGTGGTAGTAGGATGGCAGTATCCATTTTTGTCATCGAGACCCCAAGTTCCTCCTACAGAGCCGAACTTCTCGGTTAATCTGAATTCAGAAGTAGAAGTAGATTACAGTAAACTGCAAAATGTACTGGCACAAGGAAAGTGGAAAGAGGCAGACGATGAAACTGCGGATGTGATACTAAAAGTAGGAGGACGAGAAAAGGAAGGCTGGCTAGATACTGCTTCTATCAAAAAGCTTTCTTGCACTGACCTTCGCACAATTGACAATCTCTGGGTAAAACACAGTGAGAGTCGCTTCGGCCTTAGCGTGCAGCAACGTATATGGGAAAGAGTGGGGGGAACTCCTGATGATTATAGAGCTTACGAACGCTTTGGTGATCGCGTTAAATGGCGTGTGAATTCTAAATGGTTAGGTCAAAATAACTCGACATTCACAACCAAAGCCCCTGAGGGACACCTTCCCGCTAAAACTTTATATAACGGAGGGTATATGAGAAAAGAGTTACCTGGCTTTTTCTCTCGCGTCGAGACTTGTAAAGTGTAACATCTAAGGCTTTCAGATTTCTGCAAAGATTTCCTAAAGAGACGATTTCCACGAACCCATTCCCGTTCTAGCTTTCCGATACCGGGCACCGCGACATCTTCATAACCCTGGAAACACCAAATTTAGATCCAGCAATAAGTCGGAAAAACCAGGAATTGTCACTATTTCATTCCGTAAAGCAATCTGTCTGATACGGTAACCGAAATTCCCTTGACTATCTTGATAAGGCTGAGTATAACGTTCTACTTGATTAGCCACCAAATTCATAATCCAGTAATTCTGAATCTGAGCTTCTGCATACAACGATAGCTTTACAGTCTGGTCATACACTAAAGTTGAATCTGATACTTCAATTAGCAATAAAACATCCTTGGGATAGGGATGATTCAATAAATAATCATCAGGCTGTCCTCGTACAATTACAACATCCGGTTCTGGCTCACTATTAGTAGGCAATATGATGGGTTCTTGTCCACGAATAACAGCGAGATTTTCTACTAACCGATCCAACTCTCGCGCTAATTTGGTATTGCAAACTGAATGCAGCGTACCCTTAGCTGCCATTTGTACTAATTCTCCCCGAATCAACTCCACCCGATCATCTTCAGTTAAAAAACCTAATTCAATCAGGCGATGATATTCAGCTAATGTAAAGCGCTTAGTTGTAACTTGGGTCATGCTGACTCAACAGAACCTCTATTTAATTTATTTAATTAACATCCTCCGGGAATTGCCGTTCTCGCACCTCACGACTAAATTCCTCCACGGCCTGTGTAATCACCTGCCGCAAGTTCACATAAGGCTTGGCAAACGGTGGCATTCTATCTGACAGTCCGAGTACATCAGAGGTAACGAGTACCTGTCCATCGCAATGTGGCCCCGCACCAATTCCAATCGTGGGAATCGGAATCTTTCCCGTAATTCGCATTGACAAATCATCGGGAATATGCTCTAAGACGATCGCAAACGCCCCCGCCTCATAAAGTGCGATCGCTTCTTGCAAAATTCGCTCCCCCTCATCCGCTGTTTTCCCCTGCTGCCGATAGCCCAACTGATGCACCGATTGAGGTGTCAACCCTACATGTCCCATCACCGGAATACCCACGGCTGTTAACTGAGCAACAGTTTGAGCCATCTTAGGATATCCGCCTTCCAACTTCACCGCCTGTGCCCCAGTTTCCTTCAACACGCGACCGGCTGAATGAATCGCTTGCTGAGGACTTTCTTGATAACTCAAAAACGGTAAGTCACACACCACTAACGCCCGTTTCACACCCCGTCGCACGGCTTTAGTATGATGCAGCATTTCCTCCAACGTTACAGGCAGGGTCGTTGGGTAACCCAACGTGACCATAGCCAAGGAATCCCCAACTAAGAGAATATCGACGCCAGCCGCATCCAACAACTGGGAAATCGCATAGTCCCAAGCCGTGAGTACCACAATCGGACGCCCCTGTTGCTTCCATTGAATGAGTTGCTGGGTTGTAACTGCCATTTGATTCTATTGCTGTGGTTGTGATGAAGCGAGTTAATTAGTCCAGTTAAAAACTTTCTCTAGGATTTTCACGAGTGAAAGCCAAATGAGGTCTAACTTGACCGGTTGTCTGACTCACCCAGGCTAATCCTTCGGTTGTTCCCACCCATAACTTGTTACCTGTATCGGGAGACAGGGATAGGACACGGCTGGAAGGAAGGTCAGGGACTTCACCGAGAACAGCGCCACTATCCGGTTTGAGTTTCAACAAGCCGTTATCTGTCCCTACCCAAACACTCCCATCTTGAGCAAAGCGCACAGAGGTAACGTTACGTCCTCGCAGTGGGGTAACGGAGCGCAGGACTTCGCGAGTTTCTGGGTCTATGACGAGTAAACTATTGGGAGTTCCAGCCCAGAGTTTACCATCTGGTGATAGAGCAAGGGTTTGTACCGTGGTTCCAGGTAGGCTGGGAATGCGACCGATGACTAAAGCACTGGCAGTATCAACACGCACTAGTCCTTCTAGGGTTCCCACCCAAAGCTGGCCTTCTTGATCTAAAGTAAGAGCGTTAGCGCTGACACCGGGAAGTTTTTGCAAGGTCGTCATCAATAATCCTTGGTCAGGACTGATTAGGGTAAGACCGCGATCGCTTCCGACCCAAAGATAGCCCCGGCGATCAATCAACAACGACAACACGCGGTTAGAAGGCAAGGTAAAATTCTGTGCTGTTACTTCATTACTGCGGGGGTCTACGCGCAACAATCCTTCATAACTGCCCACCCAAATTCGTCCTACTTTATCTTGGGCTAAAGCGCCGATGGTGTAATTGGGAAGGGCAATGCGAGCCAACACTCGTCCGCTATTAGGATTAATTCTAGCTAACCCTGTCCAACCTCCCACCCAAAGGTCGCCGGTAAAGTCAGGTTGTAATGCACTGACGCGGAAATCAGTTGGCAGAGGTGCGCTGTCTTGGCGTAGGCGTTCCGGGGGCAATGGCCCACTTAATGGTGGCGGTGGGTCGCCGGTGTAGACGGGTGTTTGGCTGCCTGAGTCAGTGTAAGTTGGGGGAAAGTCTAACTCAGTATTTGTCTGCACCAACGTTTGAGCGATCGCTCTGGGGTGGGCTAAGCTCAACCCTAGTAAGGTCACACTCATCAAAAAACGGATATGGGCTGTTAAAAACGCCATCGCGGTTCTCTCTGCCTTCCTGAATAAGCTTGCTGTTGTGCAAGTATCCCTATATTTACAAGTATCCCTAATATTTAATCGCTTCTTGATGGTTGATGGGGAGAAGGCCAAGCCTGGTGTTTTTCTTTATCTCTAAACGGGGTATTAATTCAGTTTTTTAACAAAACTTTACAACATGTGATGGTTCTTCTCATATATAAAAAAAGTTTATGAAAACCTACAGAAGATTTGAATTATAACTTATTGAATTCTTGGTATAGTTACAAAACAATTAAGAAATTCAGCGCTACCTATCCAGTTAAGCCTTGTTTACAAAAAGATGCTCTTTAGTGGTCACTTTTGTGGTCAAATAGCATTGGGTTAGGTACTCCCAGGCAACAGCCAAAAGAAGGGAAAGTTGGGTGTGGTGTTGCACCCTGATCAGGGCTTATTAGGCAAGCCTTATTGAAAGATTTTTGTTCCAAAAATTCAGGGCAGAATCTACAACCGTTGTAAATGCATATACCTGTTGCAACATTCAGTCGCTCCTAAGGAAGGAAAACATGTCCTACTCTAAAACCAGCACTCAGTCCAAAGCTGGGTACGACGCCGGGGTAAAAGATTATAAATTAACTTATTACACTCCGGATTACACCCCTAAAGATACTGATGTCCTGGCGGCGTTTCGCGTAACTCCACAGCCTGGAGTTCCTCCAGAAGAAGCGGGTGCTGCTGTGGCTGCTGAATCTTCCACTGGTACCTGGACGACTGTGTGGACAGACTTGCTGACTGACCTTGATCGCTATAAGGGTCGTTGTTACGATATCGAACCGGTTCCCGGCGAAGATAATCAGTTTATTGCGTTCATCGCCTATCCTTTGGATCTGTTTGAAGAAGGTTCTGTCACCAACTTGCTTACCTCTTTGGTAGGTAACGTGTTTGGTTTCAAAGCCCTGCGTGCACTGCGTTTGGAAGACCTGCGGATTCCCATCGCTTACATGAAGACGTTCCAAGGCCCACCTCACGGGATTACCGTTGAGCGTGACAAGCTGAACAAGTACGGTCGTCCTCTGTTGGGTTGTACGATTAAGCCCAAGCTGGGTCTGTCTGCGAAGAACTACGGTCGTGCGGTTTATGAGTGTCTGCGCGGTGGTCTAGACTTCACCAAAGACGACGAAAACATCAACTCCCAGCCCTTCATGCGCTGGCGCGATCGCTTCCTGTTCGTTCAAGAAGCTATTGAGAAAGCACAGGCTGAAACCGGTGAAATCAAAGGTCACTACCTCAACGTCACCGCCCCCACCTGTGAAGAAATGATGGAGCGTGCTGAGTTCGCTAAAGAAATCAAGACGCCAATCATCATGCACGACTACCTCACGGGTGGTTTCACCGCTAACACCTCTCTGGCTAAGTGGTGCCGCCGCAACGGTGTACTGCTACACATTCACCGTGCGATGCACGCTGTAATCGACCGTCAGAAGAACCACGGTATCCACTTCCGCGTACTCGCCAAGTGTCTGCGGATGTCTGGTGGTGACCACCTGCACTCCGGTACGGTTGTGGGTAAGCTTGAAGGTGAAAAAGGTATCACCATGGGCTTCGTTGACCTGATGCGCGAAGACCATATTGAACAAGACCGCGCACGGGGTATTTACTTCACTCAAGACTGGGCTTCCATGCCCGGAGTGATGCCCGTCGCTTCTGGTGGTATCCACGTTTGGCACATGCCTGCGTTGGTGGAAATCTTTGGTGATGATTCCTGCCTCCAGTTCGGTGGTGGTACTTTGGGTCACCCATGGGGTAATGCTCCTGGCGCTACCGCTAACCGTGTGGCTTTAGAAGCTTGTATCCAAGCTCGTAACGAAGGTCGCAACCTGTTCCGTGAAGGCGGCGATGTGATTCGTGAAGCTTGCAAGTGGAGTCCTGAGTTGGCAGCGGCTTGCGAACTGTGGAAGGAAATCAAGTTCGAGTTTGAAGCGATGGACACCGTCTGATCAAGCGTGAAGTGTACAGTGTGAAGTATGAACTGTCATACTTCATACTTCATACTTAATACTTCATACTTCAAAAGGCTGGGGTCAGAAGATGGATTTAAAGCGAGTTGCCAAAGACGCTGCTAAGACGTTGAGCAGCTATATGACCTATCAAGCACTGCGGGTCGTCATGGAGCAATTAAGTGAAACTGACCCACCTCAGTCACTTTGGCTGCATGGCTTCTCCTCTAAGATTAGTGTCCAAGATGGAGAAGCTTTCATCCGGGCATTACTTCAGGAAAAGCAAGATCTGGCGTTTCGGATCATGACCGTGCGGCAGCACTTGGCGGAGGAAGTGGCAGACTACTTACCAGAAATGGTGCGTGCTGCCATCCAGCAGTCAAATATGGAACATCGGCGTCAGCATCTAGAGCGGATTACGCAACTCACCGTTTCTGAACCCCCGTCCAGTTCCGAACAGCCAACGGACTCGGAAAGTTAATTGAGGTGACCAAAATTGGCGTAGTTGTCTGGTCACCTGTTGCACACTCCTAATTCAAAAAACACACCTAACCCATGCAAACTTTACCGAAAGAGCGTCGTTTTGAAACCCTTTCCTACTTGCCCCCGCTGACTGATTCTCAAATTGTCAAGCAAGTTCAATACATTTTGGATCAAGGGTATATCCCCGCTGTAGAATTCAGCGACAATTCAGAACCAGAGCATCACTACTGGACATTGTGGAAGTTACCCCTTTTCAAAGCTCGCAGCACTCAAGAAGTGATGGCTGAAGTGGATGCTTGCCGTTCTGACTATCGCGACTCTTACATCCGTGTGGTGGGTTTTGATAATGTGAAGCAGTGCCAAGTGCTGAGCTTCATCATTCACAAGCCCAATACCAATGCTCGTGGTCGCTTCTAAGAGACTTCTAGCTAGAGTAGTCTGAGGTAAAAATAAGAGGAGAGGTGGTGTAGAGCTACCTCTTCTTTTTTTAGAGCTTTTGACACTCTCGCCTGAGTCTAAAAATATAGCAGTTGCCATAGAGGTTAGGGCAGCTTTAAGGGCTGAAACGACCACATACCAAGAATAAACATAAGAGGCTTTTGCCTTCTGCCTTCTGCCTTTTGCTATATAAGAAGGAGATTGAGACACGGCTTCTATAAACGCTTTCCTTAACCCCTATGGTGACGCAACAAGCTAACGCTCTTTTTCATCGCAAAACCCTCAACAAAGCACTGCGGGCGTTTACGTTTCCACCCGACTTGGCAGTACGTCACCAGAAAATTCAACCGTGGATTGCCACCCTCAAAACGGGCACTCTGAATCAAGTTAAAGAAGTGTCCCTGCATGGAGATTTTCTTAAGGATACATTTCAAGAAATCTTGGGTTATCGGTCAGTGATTCAGGGTGGGGGGAAGTCTTGGGAACTTCACGCCGAGCAAGCGATATCTGATGGTGGAGGTTCTGCTGATGGCGCTTTGGGCTTTTTTACGGCTGTTGAGGGTAAGAAGGGTAAAGTTAAGCTCCAGGGACGGGTAGTTGCTCCGATTGAACTCAAAGGAGCTAAGGATGATTTGGATAGACCTGCACCAGGACGTAAAGAATCAGCCGTTGAGCAAGGCTGGCGTTATGCCAACTACACCCCCGATTGTCGCTGGGTGATTGTTTCTAATTATCGAGAACTGCGACTGTATCAAACCAGTAAGACTCCAGCCTACTACGAGCGGTTTTTGCTGACAGAATTGGCAGACATCGAAGCGTTTAAGCGGTTCTACTTTCTGTTGTGCCGTGACAACTTTCTCCCCAAAACACCGCAAGAGCTTTCAGCCACTGACCAATTATTAGCAGCGTCAAATGAGGCTCAAGAGGAGATTACCAAGCAACTTTATTCCGAGTATAAAGATGTCCGTCTTAGCTTGGTTAAGCATTTTCGCTTCACTGGTTCAAAAGATATTCCCGATCGAGATCGAACTTTAATTGAAAAAGCTCAAAAAACCTTAGACCGATTGTTATTCGTTGCCTTCTGTGAGGATAGAGGTTTACTCCCACCTAAAACCATTGCTCAGGCTCACGACTACAAAGACCCTTACAATCCTAGACCGATTTGGGATAACTATAAAGCCGTATTTCGTTGGGTGGATAAGGGAAATGATAACCCGCCAATTCCTGGATATAATGGGGGTATTTTTCAAATTGACCCACTTTTAGATGAACAGTTAACTGTTCCCGACCCGATATGTTCTCAGCTTAAGCAGTTAACGCGATTTGATTTTGATACAGAGGTTTCTGTCGATATTCTGGGTCGCATCTTTGAGCAATCCGTTACCGATTTGGAAGAGTTGAAGGCAGAAGCTACAGGTCAGGACTATAACAAGAAAAAGGGAAAACGGAAAACTCAAGGGGTGTTTTATACCCCAGCGTTTATTACTCAGTACATTGTCGAGGTAGCGCTGGGTGGGTATCTCAAACAGCGAGAACAGGAAATCCGCGATCGCCCCTTGGGCGGTGCCAAAGGCAATCGCTTCCAATTAGAGCAGATTCCTAAAAAGAATACCAAGCAGCGACGGGAAACGGAAATTAAGCTTTGGGAAACATACCGAGATGAGGTACTTAGGAAAACACGAGTGATTGACCCCGCTTGCGGTTCAGGAGCGTTTTTAATCGCAGCCTTTGATTATTTGATGCGAGAATATGAACGGGTGAATCAGGCTATAGCTGCACTGGAACTTCAGGGAGATAGCAGTGCTGAATTCGTGGGTCAGCGAAGTTTGTTTGATTTAAACAAAACCATTCTCAACAGCAATTTGTATGGTGTTGATTTATCGCCTGAGTCGGTAGAAATTACCAAGCTTTCCTTATGGCTAAAAACGGCTGAAGCGGGTCAAACTTTAACTTACTTGGATGACAATATTAAGGTGGGCAACTCAATTGTGGATGACCCATCTATGGCAGAGAGCGCCTTTAACTGGTCAACTGAGTTTGCAGATGTCTTTGTTACGGGTGGGTTTGATGTGGTGATTGGGAATCCACCTTATGTAAGGCAGGAATTGTTATCAGACATCAAACCTTATCTTAAGGCTCATTATGAATCTTATGACAGTGTTGCTGACCTGTACATTTACTTCTATGAAAAAGGAATAAAGATTCTCAAAACAGGTGGGGTACTTTCTTATATTGTGACGAATAAGTGGTTAAGGGCTGGCTATGGTGAACCGCTACGTCAGTTCTTTTCCCAAAACACTGTGTTTGAGCAAATTATTGATTTTGGACACACCCCAATTTTTGAGGATGCTGATACATTTCCCTGTATTGTTGCAGTGCAGAAGCCAGTTAAGCCTGTAGCATCTGAGACACAGGAAGTAGTCAAGCCAAAACCTCAGTCACCCGTGTTAATTTGTCCAGTTCCAAGAGAAAAATTATCTGATATCAATCTAATTCAATATGTTCAACAAGAAGGCTATAGCATTCCTTGGTCACGTTTTACGGATGAGGCTTGGAGTCTGGAACCGCCTGCTGTTGATGAGTTGATGCAGAAGATTAGGAATGTGGGAGTACCGCTCAAGGATTTTGCTGGAGTGAAGCCTTGTTATGGAATAAAAACAGGATTAAACGAAGCGTTTTTAATTGACAATAAAACTCGAAATTATCTAATTCAAGCCGATCCCAAAGCAACTCAAGTTATTAAACCTTATCTCCGAGGTCAGGATATTAAGCGTTGGGTTCCTGATTGGGGTGGTTTGTGGATTATACTGCTGAAATCTAGTAGTAATTATGAATGGTCTTGGAGCCAAGCTGAAACTATAGATACAGCAGAAGAAGTGTTTAAAAATACCTTTCCCTCCCTACATCAACACCTGAAGCCTTTTGAGGAGAAACTGCGTCAGCGTTCTGACCAAGGAAAATATTGGTGGGAACTTCGTTCGTGTGCCTACTACTCAGTTTTTGAACAGCCTAAGATTATCACTCAAGATTTGGCGACTTACTCCTGGTTTTGCTTTGATGATTCTGGATTCTATCCAGTTAATACTTGTTACATCTGGTCAACATCAGACCTTTATGTGCTTGGATGGCTTTGCTCTCCGATAACGTGGTGGATTTGTCATCGGACTTTGCAGCATGGAATTAATGACACACTGCGTATGTTCAGAGAACAGGTAGAAGTTTTACCCATTGCCCCACCCACAGATGAAATCCGCGCCGAAATAGAATTCATAGTTAGTCGCTTAATTGAAATCACAAAAGCCAACCAAGAAGCTGATAGAGAGGTACTAGACTGGTTACTGGTTGAACAGGGAATTGAGAAACCAGGACAGAAACTTAATGACTTTGCCAGCCTTGATGCTGATGCTTTTGTGCAGGAAGTTAAGAAGCGAAAACCAAAATCATCCGGTGGAATGATGCCTGCTGTACTTAAAAGTGTTCGTCAAGTTTACAGCGATTATGCCCCAGAAATTCAAGCCCGTAAAACTGAAGCTTTGACTTTAGAACATCGTCTTTCTGATTTGGTGAATCAAGCTTATGGACTAACACCCGAAGAAATTGACTTAATGTGGAAGACAGCACCCCCACGAATGCCGATCAGGAGGTAATATAGCGATTCTCAGTTGTGTGCTGTACAGTTTTAACCTCTCTCCAAACCTCTCTCCTACAAGGAGAGAGGCTTTGAAATTAGCACCCCTCAAACCGTCTCACGGCTCTATTTTGTTATAGAATCTTAACAATAAGCATTTCAAGGATTGCTTTTCCTGGCACTACCAAACTCAGCCGCAGAAAATAGACCGATGAGCTACTACATTTCTCCCCGCTTTTTAAACAAACTTTCCGTTCACATCACCAAAAATTATCTCGACCTCCCAGGAGTGCGCGTTCCTTTAATTCTCGGCATTCATGGACGCAAGGGAGAGGGAAAATCCTTTCAATGCGAGTTAGTCTTTGAGCGAATGGGAGTTGAAGCCGTCCACATGTCGGCGGGTGAATTAGAAAGCCCGGATGCTGGTGATCCAGCACGTTTAATCCGCCTGCGCTATCGAGAAGCGGCTGAACTCATCCGGGTACGCGGCAAAATGGCTGTCCTGATGATCAACGACTTAGATGCAGGTGCAGGGCGCTTCGATCAAGGGACTCAATATACAGTCAATACCCAGTTGGTAAACGGCACATTAATGAATATTGCCGATAATCCTACTGATGTGCAACTTCCTGGAAGTTACGATTCAACGCCACTTCATAGGGTGCCAATTCTGGTTACAGGAAATGACTTTTCTACTCTATATGCGCCCTTAATCCGAGATGGTCGGATGGAGAAGTTTTACTGGGAACCCGATCGCGAAGACAGAATTGGTATTGTTAGTGGTATCTTTTCGGAAGATGGGCTACCTCGTCAGCAGATTGAACAACTTGTTGATACCTTTCCAGGTCAACCTATTGACTTTTTTAGTGCGTTGCGATCGCGTATTTACGATGAACAAATCCTGCAATTCATCCAAAAAATTGGGTTTGAGCGCATTTCCTCCCGAATCGTGAATAGTGCTGAAGAAGCACCAAAATTTCCCAAACCAAATTTTAATCTGTCTCGCTTAATTGAATTTGGGAACCTCTTGAGGGGTGAACAGAAGCAGGTAGAAAACATGGGGCTGGTAAGGGAATATAATCAAGCTCTATCTTCACAGCAGAAAAATCAACAATCTCAAGATATATCTCGTCCAGATAATCGGCAACTGGAAAACTCACAAACAGATACTAGAAATGAGTTAGTCAATCAGCCAATCAGCGCCAACGGTTCCAACGGATTAAACAGTTCCAGAACACCCAGCAAACCCGTACCGAATGGGCCATTAGATTTAGAAACTCAGGAGCAAATTCGTGAGCTTTTGGCTCAAGGATATCGCCTAAGTATCGAACATGGCAATGAGCGTCGAGTCCGTAGTAATGCATGGCAAAGTGGTATCTCATTCCAGGGAGATGAAGCATCGCAAATAATCATTGACTTGGCAGAACTCCTAGCTGAGCATAACGGCGAGTATGTACGATTAATTGGCTTCGATCCTAAAGCCAAACGACGAGTTTTGGAAAAGATTGTTCAGCGACCAAACTGATAGATACTTTTCCAGTAGGGGCACGATATTATCGTGCCTTATCGGTATTAGACCTGTAAACCTATAAAGAACCCCTCCCCATCCCTCCCCGAAACGGAGAGGGAGTAAGATTTATTCTGCCTCTCATCTCGGTTTTCCTACAAGGGAAGGGTGCTAATTTCAACGCCTCTTTCAGCTAAAAAAATTATCCGCTTCCCTCTCCTCTTACAAAAGGGTTAGGGAGAGGTTTGGAGAGAGGTTTTCCACCTCCCATGAAAAGTAAAATTAGACAGGAATTTCGCTTTGCCTATCTATCGCTACCGTTGACGGAGCATCAAAAACAACTTCAAATTCGGCAGCCGGCATAAATCGATTCAGGAGTCGTTTATGATTTTCTGCTTCACTGCGAAGGTAGAAACGTGCAACGACATAGCGCTGAGCGTTGGGTAGCAGTCGGACAATCACCCAAGGATAATGCTCTTGAAGCCAGAAGCGATCGCTCGAATTAGAGGTAGAATCAACTGATAGCTCTATTGTCTTGCTCGGTTGTATGATACGACCGCCTCCTCTGTAAGTGTCAACAATTGAGCGAATGTGAGACAAAAGCTGTTCACGCTCTGGTGTGGCATCATGAGGAAGCAAGCTCCACTCACTCATCGGTGCTGCTAGCCAAGTCAGATTGTAAGAAATCGTGCCTTTGCACAGGTGCCATGAAAGACGGCGAGTTTGCTTACGGCATTGGTAACCCTCAGCTCTGAGAGCCATGACAATTTTGTCGCCTTCCAACTTGAGGCGAATCCATTCGGAATGTTTCATACTACAATTAGTCCTACTTTGATTAGGTAGGAAAGGCGATCGCATGGCTTGTGCAATTGACAGGCGATCGCCTAACCCTCGGAAAACTTATCAAACAGTACACGCAGGTAATTTTTGTTTGGGTATCACCTCCTTTGCTCAACAATGGAGATAGGTTAAGCTGTTTCAGCGCCAATGCGTCTTACACTGTCTTCAATTTCAATGAGACAGTATGCATAGACATGGCAGGGAGACGGAAAGTAATCCGACTTCCCTTTGAAGTTTCCTTTGTTGTTTGGTGGTCGGCAATTCGACGATTCGTCGAATCAACTGGGTATAATGGTAGAGGAAAAAAAATTAAATTTCAACCCCGATGTGCCAACTTTGAAGCAAGTCCGGGAACGGCTGGGGATGACACAAGAGGAGTTCGGACAGGCGTTAGGAATATCCGGCAACACAATTAGCCGCTATGAACGGGGAGTACATCAACGCATTAAATTTACGATCGCTCAGATGAAGCGATTGCAAGAGCTTCTGGAGAAAGCTGGACTGTCGATTAAAGATTTACCGGATGATGTCGAGTAAAGGCGATCGCCGTCTAATATGTGGAGAGTTTGTAATAAGGACTTTAGTCCTCTTATGAGAGGCGATCAAGCGCCCACTACGAACAGATGCGATCGCGTTTCAGTCAATTTGTGCTGAGAGATGGGCGATCGCACTGTGTCAGAACCCTGCGGGTATCATGACCGAAAGAAAGTCGTCAGTGTATCCTTCATAGCCTGTTTGACATCCTCGATCGTCTTCAACGTCGTTAGCGCAACCTGGAAAGTAGTCGCATCTTTCAACCACATTAACTTTCTGTTCGCTCCGAATACACTTTCCTGACTCATATCTTCCGGTTCTTTTTTCGTGAAGGAAAGTATCTTATGCGCGCGCGTTTTGTCATTGCTGTATTTCTTAATGGCCTCTTCCAGAACCTGCCGATGAATAGAGAGACCCTCCTTAGAGGTCTGTCCCCGCTCAGGCAGCAGCGCGTCATGCACCGACTTTTTAGCCGCCGAATCCATAGCGATCCATAGATTCGGGTCGTACTTCGGCACACCAGTGCCTTTTGTCAGGGCTGCCATCGCCCCCAGCGCTTTCCGCATTTCCAATTTGGACACTGCGTCGTCCTTGCCCTCCAGACTTCTGAGCTGAGTATAAATTGCTTGCAATTGACGCGTGAACGATTCACCATAAATTAGCTTTGCGTCATAGTCGAATCCATCCTTAGCGCCCGGTTCTATACGCTCCGGGCCGTAGAAGAGATTGCCTCCCTGCCATTCAAAGAATGAGTCTCCCAGATCTCTCAGACCAGATACGGCTTCGCCTTTGTCATTCTCTACCGCCTCGCCCCTCTTCAACTGTCCATACAGGGTCTTGAACTGGTCGAAAGATATTTTGCCAGCATCTTCCACCTTGAACCTCGTCTTGCCTTGTTCTTCTCCGGTCATTTGTCCAAAAGCCTTTGTGGCGACTTCTTCGGGGAGATCAGTGACCTTGTTCGGACTCGCACCGTCATATTCGACTCCGACGGCAACCTGAGCAACAAAATTCGACAAGGTTAGGTTGTCGAAATCGGGGAGAAAGTCCCTCGTTATTTCATCCTTCTCTCCCTCTCCCGTAAACTTGTCCAGAATCTTACCTAGCAGCTCGTGAGGAATGATGTGATGCGACGTAACTCCCGTTTGCGGATTATGAGGGTTCTTGGAACGAGGTTCCTTCATCTGTGCCACTTCCGCAGGCACAGCTCTATTATCTTTCCCCAAACTGTTACAACGTAAAGGTGTGAACTGACCCCGCAAGAGTTCCTGTTCCTCCGGCGCGCGTTGGAGTTGTGCGGCGTTTGTCAACGCCTGTGCCCCCATCACATCAGCTTCATTCTCCAGTCCCTCATCCTGGTTTACCAGAACTCCATCTTTCTTCTGCATAGTCGGCTTCACGCGACCCTGCGCCTGCTGAACGACATGCCATGCTTCGTGCGGCAGATGTTTTTCCTGTCCCGATGCGACGTGGATGTCGTTGCCCTGCGCGTAGGCCAAGGCGTTGAGTTGCGCGGGCTGGGATGAGTTGTAGTGAACGTTGACGTTGTCCATGGAGATGCCGGAGAGAGATTCAATGGTAGCCTTGAGTCCGTCGGGCAGACCGGTTTGGTTGGGGTGTTGCTTTACTGATGAGTCTTGGCGAGTGCCTGTCATGTCGCCTTTGGCTTGGATCACGCGATCGCCCACTGATGCCAATGGGGTTACGGTGGTTGGGTATTGCTCCTTACGCTGGAGAGATTGACCTTGAGATGTCTGCTGGGGTACAGGTGTATTAATCTGATTCACGACTCGCTGTGCCGTCTCGTCAGCTTCCTGCTCATACTTATCCCCTACCTGACCGATGGTAAGCTTTGCCTGAATCGGTTCCATCTCCTCCTCGCCCGATTCTTCCTGGCGCTGGACTACTGGTGAGGCTGACAAACTCCGTATCAAGTTATTATTAGTCGCCCAATTAGCAGCGAGTGGTGTGTAACTAGGCATTTCCTGCTCTTGTGGCGGCGCAGAATCTGATTTAGCTTGCACAAGAATTTTATGGGCAGTTGATGGAGAATCTTGTTGGTGGATTTGAGAATTCTCAGAGGATGGTTTAGAGACTCGTTGGTAAACCATAGATTATTGACCTCTACGTGCCCGTGTCAGAAATTTATTTAATAGTACTTTGGATGAATGAATCGAGCAGCGACCTGTAGAAATCGCAACATTTTCTCGTAAAAATGGCTAAAACTCATTACATTTAAACAAGCATTGCGTAAGTTCTACACTCATGAACATTACAGCTACCAACCCTTGGTACAGAGTTAATTCTCACTACTTAATGACAGCCACTGTGTCAGTGCATCGGGCATTAGAGCATTATGTTGCCATTAAACAAAATCAACCCAGTGAAGTTGTCCCAGAAGACGCATCAGACTTAAACGCGATCGCCTCCTCAATGTCTGCCCCACCAGCCTTAGAACAACTGTGCACAACCTTCAACTTGTCACCGTTTGAGCGCAACATCCTACTCATGTGTGCTGGAATAGCACTCCTTCCTAACGCCACAGCCCTCTACGCCAATGCCCAAGGAAACCGGGAAATGCCCTATCCTACCTTTGGTTTAGCCTTAGAAGTCTTTCCCAATGCCCATTGGAGTGCGTTTACCCCTCAAGCGCCTTTACGTCACTGGCAACTCCTGCAAGTAGGAACCGCTCAAGCCATTACCCTATGCCCGTTACAGATTGATGAGAGCATACTGCATTACCTCTTGGGGGAACCGTATCAAGACCAACGCTTATCAAATGCGATCGCACCAATGCGAGTAGAAGCGTATCATCAAGCCCCCCTACAACCCTCACACCAACAAATCGTAGAACGTATCACTGCCACTTGGTCCAAGAGTAACCTTGCATCAGCCGTACACATTGTGCAGTTATGTGGCATCGAAGCTGCTGATAAGTGGGCAATTGGTGCTACGGCCTGTAAGCTTATGGGGCGCTCAATCAAAATGATGTTTGCCCACCGCTTACCCCTTAACCCTGACGAACTCCATCTCCTGATGCAGCGCTGGGAGCGGGAAGTTGCCTTAACCAACAGTGTACTCTTGGTGGATTGTGAGCGCCTCAATTCAGTAGATACACAGCTACATACAGCTATTTTACAGTTGATTCAAGACATCAGAACTCCATTAATCATCACCACACAAGAGCGACTACATTCACCTGAACGTGCTTTGATTACCTACGACGTTCCCAAACTCACCCACAGTGAACAATTAGCCATCTGGCAATCTTCCCTCGGTTCATCCGCCGCCGAACTGAACGGACATGTAGAAGCACTCGTCACTCAATTTAACCTCAGCACTCCTGCAATCCTAGCCGCCTGTTTGAAAGTCAAAGGAGAGATGCACATAGAACAAGAGGTAGAGAATTCTGCATCCCAAATCCAAAATCAGTTGTGGGATATTTGTCGCACAATGGCACGCCCACGCTTAGATGACTTAGCTCAACACATTGAATCAACGGCTACCTGGAAAGACTTGGTATTACCAGAACAACAACGCCAAATCTTAAAAAATATATCGGCTCATGTCCGGCAACGCGCTAAGGTTTATCAGGATTGGGGGTTTGCAGGTAAGAGTAGTCGAGGTTTAGGCATCAGCGCCCTGTTTTCAGGAGCTTCCGGTACGGGTAAAACGATGGCAGCAGAGATGCTATCCCAGGAATTGCACCTTGACCTTTATCGCATTGACCTGAGTGCAGTGGTGAGTAAATATATCGGTGAGACCGAAAAGAATCTGCGGCGAATCTTTGATGCGGCAGAAGCTGGGGGGGCGATTTTGCTGTTTGATGAAGCGGATGCTTTGTTTGGAAAGCGCTCTGAAGTTAAGGATAGCCACGATCGCCATGCTAATGTGGAAGTCAGCTATCTGCTCCAACGCATGGAAGCTTACCAAGGTTTGGCAATTTTAACCACCAATCTCAAAGGCTCTTTGGATCAAGCCTTTCTACGCCGTATCCGTTTTGTGATATCATTCCCCTTCCCGGATGCGAAAGCTAGAGCCGAGATTTGGCAACGTATCTTCCCCAGTCGAACCCCAACCCAGGAACTAGATGTAGACAAGTTGGGAAAGTTGAATGTCGCGGGGGGAAATATCCGCAATATAGCCTTAAATGCGGCTTTTCTTGCTGCGGATGCGGGAGAGCCAGTGATGATGAAACATATTCTAAAATCGGCGAAGAGTGAATATGTCAAATTAGAGCGATCGCTAACTGATACTGAGATTCGAGGTTGGGTCTGATTGCTGTTTCAACAAAATAGATCATCTGTTATTGAGGTTAGCGTGCTTAGTCTTGTTACCCCCATTGCGGGTAAAAAATCAGGATAATCCAACTAGCGATGAAGAAAGCAGCGAATAATCCAATCATAATTTCCAAAGACCAGGGTACATTGAAGCTGCCGAGTAGCGGAGTCGCAGAGAGCAGCAAAATAAACAAAAATATTAAGATAAACCAAACCATCGCGTTATACCCCTTGAATTTACGTCTACAAAAGTCACTGGCACCGAGTTGAATTTTGAACTGATAAAACAGGTTAGCACTAGCCTAGCGTGTCCGAAGAACATAGGGAATCACACTTGAGTTAAGGTGCAATACAGCAGAGAGGTGACTCTACATTATCAGGAAAGTTCAAGAAGTGTTTGACTCAATGACCCTAGAAGGAGAACATTTTTTGCCCAATCTTGTCCCCATTCAACGTTTACGAGCATTGAGATGACAGAATTCAAGCGTATAGCTCTTAGCTCAATTTTAGCGATAATCTCAATAACAGGGGGCTGTGCAGAAGACCCATTTCCTCAACCCACAATCCCTATATCATCGCATTCGTCTGGTGTTACAAAACCAACAAAATTAGCTCAATCTCCCCTCAAATCGCCGACAAAAAAGGCTCAAAAAGAAGCTATTTTCGTCTTAGGCGGAGCAACAGAACGAGAGCGATTTGCCGCGAAATTCGCGCAGCAACACCCCCGACTCCCTATTTGGGTGTCTTCGGGTAGTCCTGAAACCTATGCACGAAAGGTATTTGCAAGGGCAGGCATTAAAAAAAGTCGTGTCCACTTGGACTATGAAGCCGTTGATACAGTGACGAACTTCACAAGTTTAGCGGATGAGTTTCAATACCTGGGAATTAATCGCGTATATTTAATTACTTCATCAGACCACATGCGCCGTGCTCGTGTAATTGGAGAAATCGTGTTTGGTAGTCGAGGAATTCAGTTAAAGCCTGTACCTGTGTCGAATAAACGTACACCTGAACCGCCTGAAAAATGTCTTCGGGATGGTATAAGAGCTATCCTCTGGGTCAATGCTAATTATACGGATTCCAGTCTGAATCAGGGAGATTCGACGGTGTCAAAATCGCAAACAAACTATTCCCAGAAGCTTGATAATTGCTACAATTAATTTAATATTTAAAGTTGATTGAGCTAGATGGAAAGAGCAAAGTTTTTACTTACATCCCATCGCTTACCATCATGAATGAGTAGGGTAAGTTGAGAAACTATACACTGAAACTCTAACTCTCGATGCTGAAATTCAGGCCATGCAGCGCGGAAGTTCTGTCTGGTTAAATCTTGAAATGCAACCGTCATGTGAGGAGCAAAGGGACGGGTTTTTGAAACTGAGTCAACAATCCCCAATGATTCCTCCAGATGTGCCATCAAATCGCCTTGCAAACGCATCAGTTCTGGTGTCTTGACAACATTAATGTAAATGACACGCGGTGCAAATGCTCCAAACCCTTTAAGGATAATCGGCACTGATGTCTGGGTTTCGGCAAAAGTTGAGAGCGCTTGTTCCAGAAGCGGTAGGTGTTCCAAATGCCATTCAAAGGGAGGTTGCAGAGTAATGTGGGGCGGAGATTTCTGAGCTTTTTTGCTATTGTAGTTTTGCGCGAAGTACTCCTTAACCTCATTCGCGTAATCTTGGATTTCCTGCGGCGGCAGGAGTGCAATAAAAAAGCGACGTTTTGACTGATCCAAAGTTAGAAAATCGCCCAATCACTAAACTTTCTTGACTTGTACTATAATTTAGAATCTAAATTAATTTACGATCGCAGGTTGGAGCCGTTCTTAATTAATCGCCTCCTCTAATTCTTTGCCCAGGCTTTTTAACTTCATCTACAGACAAACTTCCACAATCGTTGTCCCACCGTGCCGTCCATAAAAAATTGTAGGGGTTCATTTTCGCCAAACTCTTCACGGTTCACCAGTTCAGATTGGGCATTGAATCTTGCGACTGCCTTCCGTCGCCATCCCTGTAACGGACAGCTCATCGACACAAAAGTCTTTTCTGCCACTATCCCCATTTCATCCGGTTTGGCTCGGACAGCCATCCGCCAAAATAAATAGGTGCCGTTGCTACCTTGTACAGATTCTGTATCGATATAGTAATCGGTTCCCTGCTCATCGCGAGTGACTAAAACCCAGTTTTCCGCAAGGGCAGGTAAGGCAGTCATTAAACTGGCAAAGAACACGAGAAAAAGTATCCTGGGCATAAGTATACTTAAGGGAAAACCCTTGGCTCTAGGGAATGGCAGTTAGGAATGTGAATCCTGCCATAATGCTACTCAGTTTGTAGCTAGAAGCGTGCGGATAATCATGCATCATTTCAGGGTTTCGTGAGGAGTCGGGTGCATAGAGTCTGAAGCATCAGTGATGTGTAAGGGCACAAATGGTCTTAAGTTCATGTCTTCAGACATAAAGGAATAAACGGAGATTATTCGCTAAGCTGGCTGTTGAATTCTACTGCCAGCCGTCTCTGCCTCTTCTTCCCTACAGAGTCCTGGAAAGTTTATGAAGTATTATCGGCTGCATTTAATGTCTACATCCATTTCTGTTGTTGTCGCTACTTCCGAGTAGAGATAACCTGACATAACGCCCATCGTGATTAGGGTAAAGACATCTGCTTCTGGAAAGCCAAGTCTCAACTAAAGCACCTGTAATGCTTAACTGGCTGGATTGCGAGTGACTTCGAGTAGGCCAATTTAACATGAGCCAAGATATTCTACCAACAAACCCCGAAAAACCTCTGGGTGGACGCTACCAAATTATTAACAAACTAGGCGCAGGGGGGTTTGGTCGAACCTTTCTGGCAGAAGATTTACACCTTCCGGGTCATCCCCAATGCGTGGTAAAACAGCTCAAGCCCCAAACGAGCGAACCTGAAACACTGGCTATGGCGAGACGCCTGTTTGACACGGAAGCAGAGGTTCTCTATCAACTCGGTAATCATGACCAGATTCCTCGTCTACTAGCACATTTTGAAGATAATGAAGAGTTTTATCTGGCTCAGGAATTCATTGAAGGAGAGCCGTTAACCAAAGAGTTCGCTAAAGGTCAGCCGTGGACAGAATCTCAGGTTATCGATTTGTTGCAAGATATTCTCCAAGTGTTGGCGTTCGTCCATGAGCAACAGGTCATCCACCGCGATATTAAACCCCCCAATTTAATTCGTCGCCAGGGTGATGGCAAAATTGTGCTGATTGATTTTGGTGCGGTGAAGCAAGTCAGCAGTCAGGTTGTCAATCCCGAAACAGGGGAAACAAATTTAACGATTTCCATCGGCACCAAGGGTTACATGCCCAACGAGCAATTGGCGGGAACTCCTCGCTTTAGCAGCGATGTCTACGCTGTCGGTATGCTGGGCATTCAGGCATTGACTGGGGTTCATCCTAAAAGCATGGGCGAAGACCCCCAAACCGGCGAAATGGTTTGGCGGGAACATGCACCCCATGTCAGCCCAGAACTGGCTGGTATTTTGGACAAGATGGTGTGCTATGATTTCCGCGATCGCTACCCAACCGCCGCTGATGCCTTGGCAGCACTCCAGAATCTACTCGGTTCGCGTCAAGATTCTCTGCTGATAACTTCGTCATCTGGCCTCAAGGACACACTACCCAGTCAGAAACGACAACCCACTCCTGATGAGCTAGCCTTGGCGGAGGAACTGACGGAAGTGGATACAAATCTAGGGGAAACCAACATTTGGGTGCCCACAGAATTCCCGGTTCAATCTTCAGAGGATAATCATGATACAACAGTATCTCTGTTTCGACGACAACCCTCCGTTGATGCTCCGCAAACCAGAGTACCACCAAAGACTAAACTCCGGTTAATCCCAAGGCAGTGGGTTAAACTCTGGCCTTGGCTAGCTGTCTTAACCGCTGTCGGTGTAACCTTCGTAGTTACCAAAACGGTATTTTCCCCCCAGTTTGCGGGCCGAGCCGTCAACCGTAGCGGGGTGCTGGCGGATCAACCTTCGACTCCGACGCCAACCCAACCGACAACGCCCAAACCTCCGCCGCGCAAGTTGACGGCTGAAGAACTCCAAAAAGAGGGAGAACGCTTGAAAGCAGCCGGAAAATATCAGGAAGCGCTAACATTTTACGACCAAGCGATCGCACTGAAGCCTAAGTTTGCGGAAGCTTATGGGGGGCGTTGTTATTGTCTGAATAAGCTGGAAAAGTTTTCCGAGGCGATGGTGGCGTGTAATGATGCTCTTGACCTGAAGCCGAAATACCCAGAAGCGATGTGGGGTAAAGGCAATGCCTACCAGCAGCAAAAACGCTTAACTAAAGCCCTCGCACTCTATGAGCAGGCTATTATCAAGAAACCCAAATTTGCTGAAGCCTGGGTGAGTCGGGGTATGGTACTTCAATCACTGGGTCGTTCTTATGAAGCACTTTGGGCAGTGGATAGAGCCATTGATCTAGAGCGCAATTCTGCCGATGCTTGGACGACTAAAGGTGAGGCTCTCTGGGAACTCGGACGTTGGGACGAAGCAATTGTCGCTCTAGACAAGGCACTCGAACTTCAACCGAACCATCCAGAGGCCCTTAAACTCCGCCAACAGGCACGCAAAGAGATGGGGCGCTAGATCGCTGGTTCCCTTCGGGTCTTGACAAAAAGTGCAAGGTATGCTTTAAACCGGGGCGAAGTAGTAGTGTAGGGTGCGTTGCAACGCGCCTACGCCTCCCCATTGCTTGTGACAGTCGCGTAAGTCCTGTAATTGTCTAAATTTTCTCAGTGAAATGTAAAGAGTGGTTCACTACTATTAATTACTGTTGCACCGGGTAGCAGAAGTCTCTTGGTGCAACAGTAATTAATACATAATGACTAAAAACGGTTCAAGTTCCTGAGCTAGTTCACAACATTCATATCTTGAATCAGCCACCGACCCTCTTTTCGCACCAAGTCGTACCGAACTTGCAGATTATCATTGTAAGACCTATCTTGATTGGGCTGACCTCCTTGATAGAACTTGGCATTTTCGTTGACAGTGGCATCTACTCTTGCTTGATCCGGATTAGAATCACTGGTTTCAACCGAGTTGACGACCACATTATGGATGTATTCCCAGTACGAATTACTTTGTTTATCAGTTTGAACCCGTTGCCGCCAAGTGGACAGAGCTGGCTCAGCGAGAATTTGATCTAATTGCTCAGTTTGATAGCTTGAGCCGAAAGCCAGTTTCTTCGTGGACAGCCAAGTGTCAATCACTTGTTTAGCTGTCTCCTGAGTCAGAGGACCGGATGGCGCTCTCATCGAATTACCTGGTTCAGGAATAGGAATGGGAGGCTTTGATAGCTCGATCATAGGCTGTGGTCCTTTTAAGTCGGGCGCAGAAAAACCTTGTAACGTTTTTTGTAGCCAACTCAGGGTGACAATCAACAGCCAAATCACAACTCCTGCTCCGACGACACTCGCAATGGCGAGTAAAACCAGGTGTCTGACTTTTGAGGAAGACTTGGACTTGTCCGATGAAGTATGAAGGCGACCGGGAGGTAGACGCTTGAAGTTTTCCCCAGCAGACGAGGTTACTCCTGCCCCAGCATCGGCTTGACGAGAACGAGTCGTCTGGGGTTCAGCTAAACCTTTTTGCCGTTGTCGGCGCGGCGACTTTCCAGAAGGCTCACGAGGTATTTCTGTAACGCTAGGCTCTCCTCCCGCTGACAGTTGCGCCCCGACAGCACTGCGCGAACGGGAGGAAATCCGTTGAGCGTCAGGCAGGGTTGACACGCCTTGTTTAGATGAGTGTTCAGTCGCCGTACCCAACGTTGCCGTCCGGCTGGTTGTGGCAGAGGCGGCTTCTCGTCCATTCGTCCACTGGGAAGCTACAGTCGCAGGTTCATTGACCGAGTAGCGTAAGCTTGAGTTTCCAGACGGTTGCGCCTCACGCGATAAACTCCGACTTGATTCTGAGCCGGAACGGAGATCAGATCGACGAAACGCCTCTGACTCCCTAACACTCTTGGAGGCTCCGGTTGAGCTATAGGTTGAATTTTGAGGTGGAACCACCGTCCAATCGCTGTTGCTTTCCTCTGGTGACTCTGGCAGGGTTTCTAGATACCCTTGTACCTGCTCATCCGCAAAGTATTCCTTCAAGGATGCTTTTTGCTCAGCCAAGTCTCGAAAGTGAGGAAATACGGATTGTTGCAGCCAACGCTCCCCATACAGGCAGAGTCCCGGCAATAAGTCTGGGGCACCCTGAGAATGTTCGCGAATAAAAGCCAGGGGTTCGTACTCTTGGCTAAGTTCTAATGCCCGACTGGCTTCTTCGGTTTGACCTAACAGCAGGGCGCACACCGATTGTTCGAGATGAACATCCTGTCGTCTGCCCAAACGCATCAGCAACTGTTTGGCACGGGCGATTAAAGACGGTTGTCTTTGGGCAAATCCTCGTGCGAGTAGGGCATAAACGGCTAGATAGGTTGCAACAGCAGAGGGGCGTCGTGCTTCGGTTTCAAATAAGGTTTGTTGTTCAGCGGCACTGAGATAGGTTCGTAGCTGTTGGATAAAGCGGAGAAAATCATCCACACTTAATCCGGATTGGTCGTCACCCGTGCCATCAATGCCCCCCCGCTCCTGTAACATCTCTTGGAGCAAACGTAAGCCATTGCGCCGTTCTACGACTGTTTCTTCCGGTAAGGCTAATAGTTCTAGAATGCGGTAGGGACGCAGTTTGTAGAGATCCGATTTAATTTCCCCGCGTAATGAAGGAAACAATCCCTCCCGCAGAAGTAATTCTTGACCCGTTTCTAAGGAAGAGGCGGCATTTTCATACTGGCCTTGTTGCCATTGTTCGCGACCGAGTTCCAGACAGGCCAATGCGATGGTTAGAATAATATCCGGTCGAACAAGCTGGGGGTCTCCTAAACGACCCTTATCCAAACTAATGCTGTCGCGGGTTCCAAGAAAAGGGTTCCCTAATTTGAGAACGAGTTCATATTCCCCAAGTTCTTGCAGAATCAGCAAAGCACCCAGGAATTGCTCATGCTTGATTTCAATACTGGGCGTGTGGGGGTCGATGGGGGCTTCTATGCCTTCCCCACTGCCCGTAAAGCCCAGTGTTACGGATTGAGCTGGTTCTTGATCATAAGTTTTGGTCAGAAAGCTCGCATCATAAGCTGATCGCTGTTCGGGATCAGAGAGTACCGCGTAAGCTTCGTCCAGGAGTTGTTTGCGAGAGTTGATCGCCGCGTCCGAATACTCTCGGCGCGGCAATTGCAAGGCGCGATCGCGATAGGCTTGGCTTAGCTGTTCAGCAGTAGCCTGAATCGGCAATCCTAAAATTCGGTAGTAATCGAGCGGAATTCGCACGGTTCACTTCCCCAGCGATGCGAGCTTATCGAATTAACTTATAGTAGCCAATAGCGCCCTGTCTTTAACATGCTGTGGTTTTTGAACGGTTGCCTTTCGGAAACCAGCCCAGTCGCCTAGCCGTTGAGGACGAGTTGCTTTTGATATGTTAGTAATTCTAGCAATGCCCATGGCTTATCCCACGAGTGAGACTGTTTGATTTTAAACTAATGAGGCAATTTTGACGTCAGTCAATTGGAAGGGTGTCCGGACTGGGAACTCGATTAGACCCGGAAATATGTCACTATTCCTTTCTGGGTCAGTTTGGCTCAACCTGACTTCAGCTTTATGAAGAAGCTGAACATTCGTTGAGAGAAAAATTATCCTATTGTTGCTGTGAGGTTACTATAATCCAATGGTTCAGGAACGAACTTTACCCGAATTCAATGTGGATCAGGCCAATATTACTAGAGAAGAAGGTTTGCTCCTGTACGAAGATATGGTATTAGGTCGCTTGTTTGAAGACAAGTGTGCTGAGATGTACTACCGGGGCAAAATGTTTGGTTTTGTCCACCTCTATAACGGTCAAGAAGCCGTATCCACTGGCGTGATCAGGGCGATGCGCCAGGGTGAAGATTATGTTTGTAGCACCTATCGCGACCACGTCCATGCCTTAAGTGCAGGGGTTCCGGCACGGGAAGTGATGGCGGAGTTGTTTGGTAAGGAAACGGGTTGTAGTAAGGGGCGTGGTGGCTCGATGCACATGTTCTCGGCTCAACATCATCTGTTGGGAGGCTATGCCTTTGTGGCAGAGGGAATTCCTGTGGCGACAGGGGCAGCTTTCACCACCAAGTACCGGCGAGAAGCCTTGGGAGATGCAAGTGCCGATCGCGTATCCGCTTGCTTTTTTGGCGACGGAGCCTGCAATAATGGTCAGTTCTTTGAGTGTTTGAACATGGCAGCCCTGTGGAAACTGCCAATTCTCTATGTGGTGGAAAACAACAAGTGGGCTATTGGCATGGCTCACGAACGAGCCACTTCCGAGCCAGAGATTTACAAAAAAGCCGCTGCCTTTGGGATGGCTGGGGTTGAAGTGGATGGCATGGATGTCTTGGCGGTGCGGGCGGTGGCTCAAGAGGCGATCGCTCGTGCTCGTGCTGGAGAAGGCCCCACTTTAATTGAAGCCCTCACCTACCGCTTCCGAGGTCACTCTCTGGCTGACCCCGATGAACTTCGCTCCAAAGAGGAGAAGGAGTTTTGGTTCCCCAAAGACCCGATTAAAAAGCTAGCGGCTTACCTCACAGAACACAATCTAGCCGACCAAGAAGAACTCTCTGGCATTGATCACCGTATTCAGGAAGTGATTAATGACGCGGTTCAATTTGCCGAGAGCAGCCCAGAACCTGATCCGAGTGAGTTGTATCGCTACATCTTTGCGGAGGATAGCTGAAACGGGTTGCCTGCCGATAAGGCTGAGTTATCTTAAATCTGCTCAGGACGAAGTGAAGCGAATCCTGCCATCCTAGTCACGAACATAAAGAGAGCGCCGATATCCTGCTCTAGGAACACAGCGCTCTCCAATATGTTAATTTTTTTATCTTTTTATAGGTTTAGGGTCTTTATATTGACTGACCCCATATTAAACTCTTCAATTACTTTGCCACGAACTCCTGGAAATCCAGAATTTCATAATCTTTTCTTTGTATTACGGCTGTATCGATTTGTATGACTGTTGGTTTGTTAGGAGAGGACACGGGGAGGGGATGAAGCCCCTTAGCGCAGGTTAACGGCTAAGAGAGTATCTTGTATTAAAGAATTGTTCTTCCCGGCCTTGAGATTGCTTTGCTCTCTCGCACGACAAGTGAACTTAGCAACATTAAGACCTTTCCCGAAGGAGAGAAATTTCTCCGCGTCCTCTACTCTCCAAATCCCCACCTCCTCTTTCGTGAACTCGGTTTAGACTAAATGAGTCAGTGGGGCAATCGGCCCAGAAGGCCGAATTTGGTATTTGACCAAATTAGCTAGATCCTGCAATTGACTGATGGCTTCAGCCCCTTCCAGTTTCATCAGCTCTCGGTCATCCCGCATTTCCGTCCAAGTAATACCGTAATCTGACACTAGAAAACGGATCAGGTGGTTATCTCCCAGACTGACCATAAAAGATGCGCTGTTCATCTGGCTGCCGCAGGTATAGCAGGAAGCCAGATAGCCTCGGTTTTCCAGTACAGTCGCCAAGGCTTGGAGATTCATTACCAAATCTTGAACGAATTGACGGTGTTGCTCTGCAAGTCGTATGAACACGTTAGTCCTCCAAACACCACTCCTAAAATTTTAAATCTTTTATACTTTCTTAAGAATTTACTTGTCATCTCTTGGGAGAGGTCGGTTCAAAATTAAAAAAGTTTCGTTCAATCAAAGCAGATTTCCGTAAACCTTGCACCAGATTACTGGCTCAGTGGTAGCGTTAAAGTATCAATAGCGACACTCACTGACAGGTTCTTGAATGCTAGAGCTTAGCGGAGTTGATTCGGTTCTATCTCAAGAAGGACATGTTGGTCAAGTGCTGTTGAGTGGGAGAGCGAAAGGCTTCAGACCAACTCAACTGATAGAAATTAGTTATCTGTTTGGGCTAACTTAAACCTGAATTTTCTGACAAGCCAAGTTTCACACCAGCAGGTAGAGAACCAGTACTAATTGACTTGCCACCAACCAAAAGTCGGTCCAATCAACCGAATCGTCAGCCAGTAGACCACGAGAAAGGCGATTCCAATCCAAGCTCCTTTCGTTGTCCATTGGACAAATTGTTCGCCTTGGCTTTTGGTAATGGGCAGCCAGGGAAAGATATTCGCTTCTTGACCGTACTTTTCTCCGAGTGTGGCTTTACGCCGTTTAGCTTCACCCATGATTACTCTGTTCTAAGGAATTGAGTATTGATCATAACGCTCTGGATGAGTTTTATTAGCAGATTGTTTACGAAAAGAAAAGTGACAGCCGCCGATTAGTTAAGATAAATTAATGTTATTTCGACCTTGGGAGGCGATCCCAGAGGAGATGGAAGGATTCGGCTCAACCGAATCCATTAAAAAGACCCAACACGACCTTAAAGCCAGTGATCGGGTGCCATCGGAGTGTCTGGTTTAAACCAACTAGCGTCTATATAGTTAATCCGGGCAAAAGGGCTGAGGGCAGATAGAACTTGAGACCCGTAACTGCGATGGTTCACGCGGTTATCGAGGAGTGCCACGACACCTTGAGAGTTCCGCACTGGTGCGATCGCCCGTTGTAATTCTCGTAAAGCAGCCGGCAAGAGATATAAGCGGAACCAATCTAATCGGCGTTGCTTATAGTAAGCCACTTGACCGGCAACTAAAGGATTTTCCAGGGAAGGGAGGGGTAAGGTGGCAATGACCAGCATTTGTGGTGGCGGGAGAATTGATTGATGAGTGCGCCAGAATTCCCAGCCAGTGACAAGGATGCCTCTCTCATCAACAGAAGTCTTTTCTACCTGCACCCGTGTCCCCCATTCCGCCGCCAAAATAGATCCCAGTTGGGCTTTTAGGGGTACATCGCCCACCAAGATCACAGTTAAACCCTTCGTCTGGGAATTCAGGCTGAGGAGAGTGCGAACCTGTTGAATCAAAGCCTCTTGAAATCGCGGCGTATTCGGCATCGGTAGCCCATCGGGCAGATACAGATGAATCAGTTCGCTTTGTCGGTCGGGAGAAAACTTCAAGCATGTTAAGTCTCCTAAGCCCATCTGCTGACGGTAAACAGAGGCTGAAGTCTCTAAATCCAGCGCTTCTGCAATCAGTACCACGGGCTGTTGTGACCAAACGGGGCTGAGGGCTGTCGCCACCTCGACAGGCCCACAATATAAGGAAAACTGACCGGAACCTCGTGCAATCGTGGCCCACAATAACTGGCCTGAGCGTTGCCAGCCCTGCCAAAAGTGTTTCCAGGCTTTTGGTAAATAGGAATATTGATTGTCATCAACTGCTGACTGTAGGGCTTGAAACAGTAACCGCAAAGTATCTTGCTCGGCTGCCTCCAGCAAACAGCACTCGTAAGGATTGGGCGGGTGTACAAAGATAGATTTGGTCAAGCGCACCCGCATGTCTCGGATGAAGTCAGCCTGTTTGGGGCAAGCTAGCATCAGTTCGTCCCAATCGGCTGGCTGGATGCAGGCTTGAAGCTGTTCACGCACCCATCGTTCCAAGTCATCGGCACCATCAATCAAGGTCGGGATGCCGGGAGGAAACCGCTGAAGACCTTCCAGTCGGTCTGCCAGCCAAGCAGCGGGTGAGGTAATTAATAGCCCCTTGAACCGTTCATCTGGAAAAGCGTCTCCTGTGTGAATCGGCTTATTGGTTCCCATCCACTGTTGCAATCGAGGAATTTCCACCCGTAGCAACCACTGCTGTACGGCTACAGGTGCCACGAGAACCACTGGCTCTTGCCAGAGTAAGGCAGGTGCCAGATAGCTCAGACGATACGAGCCATGAGTGCTGCCTGTCTGAATCAAGGCAGAACGCGATCGCCGCAAAGCTCGTGCGACTAGCCGTGCCATTGTCAAATGATGAGGCCAACTGGGTTGACCCTGCTCTCGCAGAAAGGCACGTAGAGAGGAATGGACTTCTACTTCAATCACGCAGACCTAGCGTCTGAACGCCCCTAGAAATGAACACCACCCCTAAATTAGCTCCACCTATGCGATAAACCTGAGCCATCTTGGGGTGGCAATGACACCACTTCCCATTATGGCAGGGGGAAATCTGAGGGGCTTGGGTCTGGGAAAGAGGGGATTGGAGACTGGAATCTAATGGCTTGACTCTTAGAGCAAAAATTTCTTAACAGTCCCCTTGGAACGAAAAAGCTAACTTATGGACAAGAGCGTTTAACCTTAATCGACTATGAATAAAACTTACTTTGCTCAAAGGTCTACCGCCGTTGGTGCAATGGGGATGTTCCTGGCGATCGCTGCGCTATGTTCCTCAGGACAGGCGCAGGTACTCCCTATCAGTAAAGAACCCGGTACAAACACTAACATTGACTTGGATGTCAGCAATTCCAACCAATTGAATATTACAGGTGGACAGCTATCAGGAGACAATCAAAATTTATTCCACAGCTTCCAGCAATTTGGTCTTAACTCTGGACAAATTGCCAATTTTGTATCTAACCCCAATATCCATAATATCTTGGGGCGAGTCATGGGGGGAGAGAAGTCTGTTATTAACGGACTGATTCAGGTTACGGGTGGACAATCTAACCTGTATTTGATGAATCCTGCCGGAATAATTTTTGGTGCAAATGCCAGCTTAAATGTACCCGCGAGCTTCACTGCCACTACCGCTACAGGGATTGGTTTTGGCAATAATTGGTTCAATACCACTGGTGTTAATAATTATGCAGAATTAGTGGGTTTTCCCAGTCATTTTGCTTTCAATCTCAATCAACCCGGAACTATTATCAATTCTGGTAATTTGAACGTCAATTCAGGTGATTTAACTCTCATCGGTGGCACGGTTGTTAGTACAGGACAGATATCGACACCAGTCGGTCAAATTACACTAGCGGCGGTAGAGGGTGAAAGTTTGGTGCGGATTAGCCAACAAGGAATGCTGCTCAATTTAGAGGTTGAACCTCTAACAGATACTCAATCAGGAAATTGGACTTTACCCGTGAACTCTCTGGCGGAATTACTGACGGGTGACGGAGGAGAAAATGCCACAGGAATCGCGGTGAACAACAATGGACAAGTAGAACTGACAGGTTCTGGGTTTCGGGTAGAAAACGGCGATGTGGTGGCTAAGAAACTGACAGCCGAAACGTTAAAACTGGAGGCTAACCAAAACCTGACTTTAGTAGAAAGCCAACTGCAATCAACGGGTGATATGCAGTTGTTGGCGCAAGATACAGTGCAGGTGCGCGATAGTGCAGAGCAACCTTTTATTGCTGAAGTTGGAGGCAACCTTTTAATTGAAGGCGACAACAATATTGATATTTACGCCCTCAACCATCCACAAACTCACATTTACAGCGGAAATGATTTCACTTTAGTCAGTAATGGTGACATTTCTACTGATGCTCACTTTGCCAGTAACGGTCAATTTTCCATTCTCAAGCCATCCGGGGAACCAGGTAATTTCACAAGTATCGACGATCCAATTATTAGCGTTAATGGCAATGTTACGTTTGGTGATTATACAGGCGCTGCTCTTAAAGTTGAGGCAACAGGCAGTATCAATGCAGGTAATATTACGATTAATAGCCCAGATACAACTCTCACTGCTTTTTGTGCAACTATCGGTAATACATGCTCTGCCGATGCTCAGCTTCTAGGCAGTAGTTTAGCGCTTATTTTGCGAGCAGGGGTTCCTCAATTGGAAGAGGCTACTTTTAACTATCCCAATACTGCATTTAGCAGTGTTCCTCCTGCTGCCACCGGAATTGGAGGTACAGTCTTCAACTCATCAGATAACTCTGCTTTACCCGCAACAATTACGATTACAGGCAATATCAATACGATCAATCCAGCCGGGGATGGAGGCCCTGTAATTTTATCAGCACCAGGAGATATTACGGTGACAGGAGACATTAATGCTTCTGCTGTAGCATCTCCGACAAGAATCCTGGGAGGAAATGGTGGCGCTGTAAATTTAGAGAGTGCCGCAGGTAATATTCAAGTTAGAAACATTGAGACTCAAGGCATCTTTATTTTTAATCCTGATGGAGATAGTGGAGGAAGCCGAGGGGCAGTTACACTCAGTGCGCCACAAGGAAGTATTACTGTCGGTGACAACAATGATTTGACAACCGGAATTATCATCGGTGATGCGGTCAATTTAGCAAGTGAAGGCAACATTAAAGTTGGTGAAATTCGGAGTTCCGATTCTATAAATTTAACGGCTACAACAGGAGGGGTTCAAGTTGGCAATACAGATGACTACAACAATCCTAACCCTATTTTAGGAAGTGGTTTCACCTCACCTATACAAGTATCGGCTGGAGGTACTATTGATTTAGTGGGTAGAATCGATGGAAACTCTGTAACCTTATCTTCTACAAGTGGCAATGTCATCGTTGGAACAATTGTCTCAGGGTTTGGCGGGATTGATATCACAGCCGCTGATCTTTTTCAGGCTAGAGGTTCTTTCAAACAAGTTAGTCTAACTGGTGTCGTTAGACCTCAAAATAGTCCGGAATTAAGTGCTTTCTTAGAGGAAAAAGGAATCCCATTTGACCCTGAAGAATCGGTTTCTGTCTTGTCGGGTTTAGATGAAGAAATAGCGATTCCGATTAGTATTTTGGCTAAACCCAGTAGTGAGGTTCCTGATGGTTCTCTGAATGCTCCTATTACGATTCGATATGGAGGTGCAACTCGAACACTGGTCGATCAGACTTTTCCTGTCGAACGTCCTGCCCCTGAGTTACCTCAAACCTTTAGTCGTATCTTGATTCAAGGTGGAAATGCGGGGTTTTATTCAGGTCCGAATGTTACCGGAACCCTTCTGCCTAGCACTGACGATAAATTTATAACAGTGGATTTTAATAACGATACTTTTGTGCCTGTTAACTCCGATACATTTACACTGAATCCCACCCTGGGTGATTCTCGTTCTTCCTACCTTATTATAAATGAAACTTACAGTGCAATCTTTCCTTCAACCTCATTTCCTGTGGATAGTAACGGTACTGTTGGAGCTATGATTGTAGGATTTGGCACGAATACGGGTTTTTACGGTTCGACTCAAAATCTAGCTTTTGACCCAATTCCAGTTACTGTAGATCCACCCAATCCAGTCGTTACCGATCCAACAAACCCAACCAATCCGGTTGTAACCGACCCAATAAACCCAACTAATCCAGTTGTAACCGACCCAATAAACCCAACCAATCCGATTGTTTCGACTAATTCTTCAACATCTGATACGTCAAACAACACGACAAATCAAACCGATAGTTCTCCTACAGATTTGGAGACGAAGACGCAAACTTATAGCTCTAATACCTCTTCATCTGTAGATAGCTATACGGGTAATATTCTTGATGTGAGCTTAGAGAGTTTTGCGACTCCCTGTCATGGAAATGAGTTGAGGGTCAATAGCGAGGGCAAATTAGAGATCGTAGGCTCTTGCCTACCAAGGAGAGAGAATCAGGAGGATAAAAAGCTGTCGGGAGTAAATTTCTTTGAGGGAAATTTCATGAGCCTTTTATTCCCTGAAGTTCAACTGACGCCGCTGCAATTGTTGGAAAAGAATTATGAAAAATTGCCATCTATCAGCAGGAAGAGGTTTTAATTAGAAGTTTAGGTGATTACCGACATAAAAGGGGTTAAGGCAGTTTCTCTCGCCTTGAGCCGGGTTGCCAACATTCAAGCTATTTGAGCAAAACGACGATGAAACGAGCAACAGTCGGTATAAGTGGGTTTATTACAAAGTTTATAGGTGCGATCGCACCTTTGGGAGGTATGCTGAGTGCGATCGCAATTCCCTTGGCAATAGCTGCACTGTGTCCCCCTCTTCAAGCACAGGTGCAACCCATTACTCAAGAACCGGGCACGAATACGAACGTTAACCCCGATGCCAGCGACCCCAACCAATTTAATATCACGGGTGGGCAGCTATCCGGAGATAATCAAAATCTGTTCCACAGCTTCGGGCAATTTGGTCTTAACTCTGGGCAAATTGCCAACTTTTTATCTAACCCCAATATCCGCAATATCTTAGGGCGAGTGATGGGGGGCGAAGCTTCAGTTATTAACGGACTCATTCAGGTTACGGGTGGACAATCTAACCTGTATTTGATGAATCCTGCTGGGATTGTGTTTGGTTCAGGTGCAAGCTTGAATGTGCCTGCCTCGTTCACGGCTACCACCGCTACAAGTATCGGTTTTGGTAATAACTGGTTCAATGCCAGTGGTGTTAATAATTATGCTGCCCTCGACGGTACTCCTACTAGCTTTGCTTTCAATGTCAATCAGCCAGGAGCAATCATCAACTCTGGCAACTTGAGTGTAAATGGGGGAGACTTAACACTGCTAGGTGGCACTGTTGTCAGTACTGGAAACGTTTCAGCACCAGGAAGACAAATTACAGTTGCGGCAGTAGAGGGTGGAAAGTTGGTGCGGATTAACCAACAGGGGATGCTGCTAAGTTTGGAGGTTGAACCTCTACCAACAACAAGTCCTCAACCAGGAAACTGGGCATTGCCAGTGCAGTCTCTACCAGAATTACTTACAGGTGACAGTGGAGGGAATGCGACGGGGTTGGCAGTGAACAGCAATGGAGAGGTAGAACTGACAGGTTCTGGGTTCCGGGTAGAGAATGGTGATGTGGTGGCAAAGAAGATGACAGCCGAAACCCTAAAGCTGGAGGCTAACCGCAATCTCACTTTAGTAGAGAGCCAGCTACAAACCACAGGGGACATGCAACTGCTGGCAAAAGACACCGTGCAAGTGCGCGATACTCAAGCACAACCTTTTGTAGCTGAGGCAGGGGGAAATCTGCGTGTTCAGGGCAGTAACAAGGTTGATATTTTTGCTATCAATAATCCGGCAAGTGGTTTTGTCTCTGGAAAAGATACTGTACTGCGCTCTGCTAATACAGTAGGGGGGGATGCACACTACATCACAGGCGGCAGCTTCAAAGTTGAACAGTTAGATGGGAGTGCAGGAAATTTATCTAGTCCTAACGACCCAATTATTCTGGCACTGGGAGATGTCACTCTAGGAGATTACACGGGAGCCTCGTTACATATCTTGGCGGGGGGTAGTGTGACGCTGGGCAATGTCACAATTAATGGTACAGACACAACGAACCCGACAAGTGATAATCGATATCCGAACTCGATTAATCCCAATAATCCTGACCCTTTCCTGGCAAGTCTCGCTAACATCACACGCTCAGATGGCAATCCATTAATTTATAACAAAATTCCCTATTCTACTGCCGATGGAGGGATTGAAAGACGTGATGGTACGCAGCTAGTAATCAATGGTAGTACTCAACCAACCTTGGATGTCCGTGCTGGAATCGATTGGACAAAATTACCGGGATTTCCCGGAGACAAGATTATAGGAACTGTCCCACCTGATCCTAATTTTGTTCCACCTTACCCTACTTTTTCAAACCCAAGTAGTGCCAACATCACAATCGGCAGTATTAATGTTGCTCAAAAGAATGGAGTCGTCCTTCTAACAAATCAATATAAGCCCAACACCTCGCTATCCGGTGGAGCAATTCAAGTGAATGGGCAATCAACCTCAACTAACGCAAATGCAAGTATTTATTTGGAAGGCACATACCTAGATCCAGTTATCGGCCCAGTCGTTATTGACTCTAGGACGAGCATCACAGTTGGAGATATTATTGCTTCGCCCACTTCTGTAGACTTGTCTTCTGTTAATGATATCAAAGCAGGAAATATCTTCGCTTCACTTCTTACTCGTAATCAAGATGCTCTTAACGCTTCTGTCGTTTTGAATTCTACGGCAGGCAATATTGTAGTTAAACGTATTGATGCTGGTGCAAATGGTGTTGACGTTAGAGCCTTCGGTCTTTTTCAAGCTACAGACTCTTTCTTAAACTATGTTCCCGGCGTCTATTTATTACCTCTTCCAGGTACTAGGTTACGTCAATTCCTTGATGCCAAAGGTATTCCAGTTACGCTTGTCGATCCTCAAGACCCGAATCAGGGAATAGAGCAAATCAACATACAGTCATCCGAAGATATTCCGACTAGCATTATGACCCGACCCAACCTACCTAATAACAGACCTCCTGGTTCACTCAATGCACCCGTCATAATTCGGTATGGAGACGCATCTAGAACTCTTGTAAATGAGACAATGCCTGTTTTTTCAGGTATTTATCAAACTCCTCCTTCAAGCCCCCCTAATGAGACTCGTATCCTTATTCAAGGTGGAAATGCTGGTTTTTATGGAGGGCCAAGAGTTGATAGAGTCATCCCTGGCAATGATAACTATATCACCACAAATAGTAATGGTCAGTATGTCGTTGTCCAGCCCAATTCTCCTTTTCCATCTTCCCTGGTGAGAAATGAACGTTACCAAGCACTTGGATTTCCATCGAACGCCTTTCCTGCCGACGCTAGCGGCCTGGTTGGCGCAATTGTCGTAGCATCTGGACTAGATAGCGGCTTTTACGGATCGACTCAGAATCTAGCTTTTGACCCAGTTCCAGTTACTCAGAATCCCACTACTCCAATGGCTCCAACCAAGCCGGTTAATGTAACCAAACCAGTAACTGACCCGATAACTCCAACCAATCCAGTTATTGTTACCGATCCAGCCCCCCCAACTAATCCGGTGATTGCAACCAATTCTTCTACCCCTGATACATCAAACACTACGACAACTCAAACGGATACCCCCCCGACGGAATTAGACAAGAAGACGCAATCTGATACCTCTACTACCTCTTCATCTGTAGTTGCCTATACGGCTAATATTCTTGATGTGAGCTTAGAAGAGGGTGCTACTTCCTGTCATGCAAGTGAGTTGAGGGTGAGAAGCGATGGAAAAATAGAACTGCTTGGATCTTGTCAGATTAGAGAAGATGAGAAGCCGAAAAAGCTGTCTGAAGTTAACTTGTTTGACGAAGGTTTCATGAACATTTTGTTTCCTGAGTTGCAACTGACGCCACTGCAATCTCTGGAAAACAACCCTGAAAAACTACCAACTATTCGTAGTCAAAAGTTCTGATTATATAGGGAGTACTAATAATCTCTTAGAACGTACATTTTTAGGGGTTGAAAATTGATTGATTTCCTCAGATCTTGCACCAAGCATTTTGACCCCTCCCCAACCCTCTCCTCACTAAAGCTCCGGTTATTAAGGGGAGGGAGCTAAATTTCCCCCCTCATTTCAAACGTCCCCACTTACGAAGGAGGAATTAGGGGGGTAGTGCAAGAGGTGAGTTTACCGAATGAATTCCCCTCATACCAATTGGGTATAAGAGTGACACGTTTCACCCCCCCTGCCCCCCTTATGAAGGGGGGAGCAAGAGAGAATATGTGCCAAACTCAAACCCAATTAGTATCACCTGATGATGAATTACCTGAAGCTTTCTCACCATCTACTCTATTGACAGCTATGCAACCTCAAAAAATTGCTCTAACAGTACTCATTACTCTCCTTGCCACTATTTCGCCATCCTTAATGGGTTTATTCCTATCATCATTTCCCACAGCACGAACCTTGGCACTATCCCAAGATAGTGGCAAGACATCAGCCGACCAACTCATCCAGCAAGGCATTACCCAATATCAGCAAGGTAAACTGGACACAGCAATTCAATCTTGGCAACAGGCGCTGAAAATTTACCAGCAACTCAAAGAACGTCAAGGTGAAGCAACAGCACTCGGAAACTTGGGTGCAGCCTACCTAGCAACGGGAAACTACAAACAAGCGATCGCATCCTTGCAACCCTTGATACCCATTACCCAAGCCTTAGGCGATCGCAACGGTGAAGCGCGAGCTCTAGGCAATCTGGGCATTGCTTACAAAGGTTTGGGTGACTACGAAAAAGCGATCGCTTCCCATCAGCAAGCCTTGACGCTAATGCAACAGCTTAAAAACCGCCAAGGTGAGGGACAAATTCTCGGAAATTTAGGCAATGCTTATGAAGGCTTAGGCAATTATGACAAAGCCATTGCATCCTATCAACAGAGTTTAACCATTGCCCAGGAAGTCAAAGACCGTGTTGGAGAAGGGGCAGCTTTCGGAAATCTAGGGGCAATTTACGCCAACCAAGGCAAGTACGACGAAGCGATTAAAACATATCAGAAAAGTTTAGCGATCGCACAAGCTGTTGACGACAAGGCAGGACAAGCGAATACTCTCAACAATCTAGGAATTGCTTCCCAAGTCAAGGGTGACACCGCGAAAGCCATTGATTACTACAATCAGAGTTTGACTCTGGCACGGGCAATCGGCGATCGCCAACTCGAAGCCAGGACATTGGGAGGTTTAGGGCTAACCTATGAAGACCAACGCGACTTCCCCAAAGCGATCGCACATCAACAGCAGACTTTGAAAATCGCCCAAACAATAGGCGATCGCCAACTCGAAGCCATGGCGTTTAATAACTTGGGTCATGCCCTGTTTAGCGCCAACAATCTCCCAGAAGCCGAAAAACAACTCAGACAAGCCTTAACCGCCTTTGAATCCCTCCGACCGGGCTTGACGGATGCGGATAACGTGTCCATTTTTGACACCCAAGTATTCTCCTACAACCTACTCAAACAAATCCTGATCGCGGCGAAAAAACCCGAAGCGGCTTTAGAAATTTCCGAGAGAGGGAGGGCGCGTGCTTTTGTCGAATTACTCGGTCAACGGTTATCTCCGCAAGCTGCCCAAAACTATAAAACCAAGGCACAACCCCCTACTATCCAACAAATTCAACAAATAGCTAAAACTCAAAAAGCCACACTGGTTGAGTATGCCATCATCCCCGATGATGATTTCAAATTTCAAGGTAAACTTCGAGGACCTTCTGCAAAACTCTTCATCTGGGTTGTCCAACCGACCGGCCAAGTCGCCTTTCGTGAAGTTGACCTGAAAAACCTTCAGCCAGTGCCAGGTCAGGCAAGCGACAAAGAGGCAACTTCCTTAGAAGACCTGATTCGCGCCAGCCGGAATTTAGCAGGCCCTTACGCCCAACGTAGCGAATCGGTGAGAAAGCAACTTTATCAACTTCTCATTCAACCGATTGCCGAATTTTTACCCAAAGACCCCACCGAACGTGTGGTTTTCATCCCCCACGAAACTCTATTTTTATTGCCTTTTCCAGCACTCCAAGATGCCTCCGGTCAATATCTGATTGAAAAACATACCATCTTGACTGCACCAGCCATTCAAGTTCTGGAACTAACCCACCAACAACGAAAAAACCAAGCGTCACAAAATACGGAACAACTGCAAGGAGAGAATGCCCTAATCGTGGGCAATCCTAAAATGCCTGCCGAACTCGAACCGTTACCTGCTGCTGAAAAGGAAGCTATAGAAATTGCTCAGCTTTTGAATACCCAAGCCATCACGGGTGAACAAGCAACCAAAGTAAGTATCGTCAAGCAAATGACGCAAGCGCGACTGATGCATTTCGCGACTCACGGTCTACTGGATGATATCAAGAAACTGGGCGTACCCGGTGCGCTCGCCCTTGCTCCTTCCCAAGGTGATGAAGGATTCCTTACTGCGGGAGAAATCCTCAATTTAAAACTTAATGCAGACTTAGTTGTTCTAAGTGCTTGCAACACGGGTCGAGGAAAAATCACAGGTGATGGTGTGATCGGGCTATCTCGTTCTCTGATTAGTGCTGGGACTCCAAGTGTGATTGTTTCCCTTTGGTCGGTTCCTGATGCACCAACGGCGCTATTGATGACCGAATTTTATCGCAATCTCAAGCAAAATCCTGACAAAGCCCAAGCGTTGCGTCAAGCGATGCTGACAACAATGAAACAACAACCAAATCCCTATAATTGGGCGGCTTTTACATTAGTGGGTGAGGCCGATTGAGTGGCAGATAGTGATAGTAATCAGGAACATTGATTTATGGAGATTGCCTGACATAATCAAAGCCAGTAATAAATTCCATCACCTCATTCACTGACGGCAGAGTCGCTTCCGGTGTTTGCAGGGATTTGTTTTTAGAACGACCACCTAAGTTAGATTGATTCATCCACGATTTGCCAAAAGCAGGATGGTAATACAGAGCCAACTTCTGATCGCTAGAGTTAGTAATAACGGTATGGGTGGGAGCTTGAAAAAAGTCAACTGGCTCTATGAGTTTAGGCGCTAAATTAGATGGTTCAGTCGCATTAATTCTATCAATCGCTTGATGGAGGTTAATGATTAATTGCCTAATTTGCATTTGCTCTTTGCTCCCCACATTTTGTATTTCTTGTGATTGGAGAGTATTGATGATGGCGAGAATATTTTGATGCGTTATCCCTGAATCTTTGAAGGGAAGAATCGCAAAGTAAGCTAAGGTGAATAGATCTAGATTAGAGTCAATCGTGAATGTTATTGTCGTTTTTCTAGCACCAATTTCCAAACTAGGGGCTTTACAAATAACGGGGTAAATATGAGCAATTTGATAGTAACTAGATGCCAACGCTAAATTGGCGTTCAGATCTAAAGGCGCATCAATGGTAATCTGTACAGTCGGCTGAGTGGCGTTAAAAAACTTTTGCAACCCCTCGCTAGAGAGATAAAAAATCTCGCTGCGATCGCCTTCTGGACTCAAGTCAACCCACTCACAAGTGATCCCGGTTGTTTTCAACCCAAACCGAGAAACAGCATACAGTTTAGCCCCGGTCATGGTAGCACCACTCAAGTCAGCCCCAATCCAATCCACCTTAATCAGAGAAGCCTGGGTAAGATCGGCGTGAACTAAGCTGGCATTATGTAAATTAGCATGACTTAAGTCAGCCCCCATTAAGTTGGCTCCGCTTAATTTGGCATCGCTCAGATTAGCCCAGCGCAGATCGGCTCCACTCAGGTCAGCCCAACGGAGATTAGCTCGACTCAAGTCAGCACCACTGAGATTGGCAAAACTCAGATTCGCTTGCCTCAGATCAGCCTCCCTGATGTTGCTATCGCTGAGATCGGCACGGTTTAAGTCAGCTTTGTTTAAATTCGTCCCTTCCAAAATGCTGGCAGTCAGGAAGGCACCCCGGAGGTTCGCTTCACTTAAAGTAGCGCGGCTGAGTATAGCTTGTCTAAGGGCTGCCTCTCGCAGATCGGCCCCACTCAGATTCGCTTCTTTGAGCGTTGCCCCAGACAGTTCAGCACGAATTAGTTCAGCACGAATCAGTGCGGCCTGTGTTAGGTTGGCTCTTCTCAAATCGGCTCTAATTAAATTGGTAACGTTGAGGCTGGCCTGGATTAAGTTGGCTTTCGAGATATTAGCGCCACTGAGTCTGGCGACATTGAGTTTAGCTCGGCTCAAGTTAGCCCCACTCAAATTAGCACCACTCAAGTTAGCCACACTTAAATTCACTTCACTCAAATTAGCACCGCTAAGATTAGCAGCACTTAGGTTGACTTCAGCAAGGTTAAGACCGGAAAAGTCTCTATCTCCCGCTGCATATTTTTTGAGAATTTCCCTGACATTCATTAAAGCTACTTTGGACTGACGGCAAGTGAATAAGTTGTGGACTAAGCGCTACCCGATAGCATTTGATTTCCTTGTCGATCCCAAAATTGAGTTAGTGGGTCAATGATAGCGACCAATCCTAGCATCGACCAAAACAGCGAAGGTCTAGTCGCCTTCAGGCTCCGCATACAAATCTTAATTTAACTATATCGCCGGAAAGTCCACCTCACAGCAAAGGTAAAATTTATCAATCCCAAATCTTGTGTCAAACATCAGTGCAAAATGAGATGCGGTAGTTCACATGGGATGAAACAAGACAATGAACATTGGGATTGTAGGGCTAGGACTGATTGGTGGCTCATTGGGCTTAGACTTGAGATCACTGGGTCACCAAGTCTTAGGCGTTTCTCGCCAAGAGCAAACGTGCCAACGGGCGATTGATCGTGGTGTTGTAGATGACGCCAGTCTGAATTTAACGCTTTTGGCGGCAGCAGATGTTGTGTTTATTTGCACCCCCATTGCCGCGATCGCACCCACTGTACAACAGTTAATTCCCCATCTCTCCCCTGATACCGTAGTCACTGATGTGGGTTCGGTGAAGGCCGCAGTGGTTGACGAGGTTGCTTCTGTATGGCACAACTTCGTCGGTGGACACCCCATGGCAGGTACAACAGACAATGGCATAGAAGCGGCTGTCTTAGGGCTATTTGCGGATAATCCCTACGTCCTCACACCGATTGATACAACACCCGTAACAGCGGTGAAGCGGGTAGAGGAGATTGTGCGATCGCTCACTTCACGAGTCTATTTCTGCCGTCCTGAAGACCATGATCGCGCTGTGGCGTCGATTTCTCACCTACCTGTGATGGTTAGCGCCAGCTTGATCGATAGCTGTATGAATGAACCTGATTCAACCGTTTTAGAGTTAGCTCAAAACCTAGCCAGTTCTGGCTTTCGGGATACCAGCCGCGTTGGAGGCGGCAACCCAGAGCTGGGGATGATGATGGCGCAGTATAATCGAGAGTCATTGTTGCGATCGCTCACTTCATATCGCCACAGCCTCGACCAATTTATTGAGCTGATCGAGCAGGAAGATTGGCAAACTTTAGAGAAAAAACTCAAAGAAAATCATATACAGCGTCCGCAGTTTCTTTAACGTTTAAAGTAGGGATGGGTTGCTGATTATTGGGGAACAAAAAGAAATTGGAATTGTTTCATGGTGGCGTCATCTGGTTGTCACAAGAATGTCATACACACTCTTTAAAGTGGTAAATGTCAACGTTAGAGCGTCTCGTCAAAGTACTCTCGGTTTGCTCTATGAGCATGGCAGTAAACAGCCACCATTCGGTATCCATTAGAGCCACGTCATCCACCACAAACGATTTCTTGAAGAGAATCCCATGGTACTCGATCACCAAACTTCTAAATCTTATGATTCTGCCTCTTTTTCTTTAAAAAAGGCCGCGAGTTATTTATCACTGGTGTTGCTGGGCGCGGGTGCTACTTTATCCGGAAATTATTTTTTGTCGGGTCACTTGCTCTCTGCGGCTACACCTAATTCTCCAATTTCTAGTAAAGCTGTAGCAGGAACCATTCCCCCTAGCACACCTTTACCGATTCAAGACACAAACTTTATTACCCAGGTCGTCGAGAATGTGGGGCCTGCGGTGGTGCGGATTGATTCCTCTCGAACCGTCACATCTCGAATTCCCGAAGTCTTTAATAACCCATTGTTTCGCGATTTTTTTGGAGCTGATCTGCCCTCAGAGCCACAACAGCGTGTTGAACGCGGTACAGGGTCAGGCTTTATGCTCAACAGCAATGGTGAGATTATGACAAATGCTCACGTTGTAGACGGTGCCGATAAAGTAAATGTGACTCTCAAAGATGGTCGCAGCTTTGTGGGTAAAGTGGTTGGCACCGACCCCGTAACGGATGTTGCAGTCGTGAAAATTCAAGGGAACAATCTCCCCGCCGTTACCCTCGGTAATTCCGAGCAACTCAAACCAGGGGAATGGGCAATTGCGATCGGTAATCCCCTCGGTTTAGATAATACGGTCACCACAGGTATCATTAGTGCCACAGGGCGTTCAAGTTCTCAAGTCGGTGTCCCCGATAAGCGCGTTAACTTTATCCAAACGGATGCCGCGATTAATCCCGGCAATTCTGGAGGGCCTCTGTTAAATGCCTCTGGTCAAGTGATTGGCATGAATACAGCCATTATCCAAGGTGCCCAAGGTTTAGGCTTTGCCATTCCGATCAATACCGCTAAACGGATTGCTCAGCAATTAATTGCGACAGGCCAGGTTCAACATGCCTACCTCGGCATCCAGATGGTGACATTAACGCCAGAGTTAAGACAAAACATTAATAGCAATCCTCAGGCAGGTCTTAGGGTAGATGAAGACAATGGCATACTCATTGCCAAAGTGATGCCCAATTCCCCAGCGGCACAAGCTGGACTCCGTGCTGGGGATGTGATTCACAAAGTCAACAGTCAACCCGTGAAAAACGCTGAGGATATCCAAAAAGCTGTGGAAGATTCTCAGGTTGGCAGCAACTTACAATTCGAGTTGCGCCGCAATCAAACAGAGATGAATGTAGCGGTGAAGCCTGGTGCCCTTCCGATTCAGCAGGCTCAGAGGGAATAATGGCGGGATGCGAGGATGGAGAAAGGATCCAGGAAATTCGTAATTTTCCAGATTGTTCCGGATACACCCTTTGTACTTAGAAATAAAGGAATGGTAGATGCACCCTGGTTCAGCTCTAGAGTTTAACTCTAGGGCTTTTTTTTTGCTTGGGTGGGATGGCTGAAAGGCGATAAGTCAGTATCATTTTGTACCGAGAGAGTATCGGTTAATATGTAGGACTGAACGCATAGCGACAGCGATCGCACGTTAGGGACAATGACTTCCTTGAGTAAAGGGTTTCACCTAAACATCAGAGCGAGTATCCCACTGTCGATTGTCAACGGAGACAACATCCGGCAGGGAACGACGCCTGAGATATAGCCATACTAGACCGAGCAGACCAAGAGTGATCTCTACTAAACTGATGATTTGAGCCATGCGTAGGGGGCCAATCATCAAGCTATCCGTCCGCAGTCCCTCAATCCAGAATCGACCGAGACTATAAGCCACCATGTAAACCAGAGCTAAGGTGCCCACTTTTAGATGGGGTTTGCGGTTTAAATCCCGAAAGAACAGCGTCATGAGTATGGCAAAAACCATTAAGTTCCAAAGGGATTCGTAGAGAAAAGTAGGATGGAAAAAGTCATAATTAATGAACTCTAAGGGGCGCTGCTGGGGAGGAATATACAGTTTCCAGGGTAAATCGGTAGGACGCCCAAAGGCTTCGGAATTAAAGAAGTTACCCCAACGCCCGATCGCCTGACCCAAAATAAGAGAAGGGACGACTAAGTCAGCTAATAGCCAGACAGAGATTTTTTGGATACGGGCAAAAATAATCGCCGCTACAATACCGCCTAAAATGGCACCATGAATAGCAATTCCGCCTTTCCAAATCGCAAAAGCTTGGAGCGGATTTGGGGCATATTGTTCCCATTCAAACAGGACGTAGTAGAGTCGGGCACAGGGAATTGCTGCAATCACCAGCCAGATTGCCAAGTCGCCTACCAAGTTTGGGTCAACGTTACGGCGCTTTGCCAAGTATTGGGACAAGGTGACTCCGATTAATACGGCTGAAGCAATTAACAAACCGTACCAGCGAATGGCGATCGGTCCGAGTTGAACCAAAATCGGGCCTGGAGAAGCAAATTGAAATGCCAGAGTCAGAGGGGACATGGCTTGTAGCATTGAGTTTTCGGTAAGGGGCGATTGAAGCTTGCGGATGGAGTCACAGACTCTGGATGAAGCTTCTGTTCAATTTTAGGTTGCCGAGTACTAGTGTGAGGTGGGATGCGATCGCGAAACGAGGCGTTAGCCTAGCGCAGATCGCGCTCTAAGGACATGAGTTTAATCTTGATCGCCTAGAGATCGAGCCTCGAAATAAATTTCAGGCTCAAAGCTAAAACCCGTTGAAACGGGTTAATGAGAGCGATTGTATCAAATTGATTAGAGAATACGCGATTCCCATTGAGAAAAAAGCATGAAATACTATCACATAACCAAATTCTTTGAGATTTCATTCAGCCCATTTTCGCAGCAAATTCGCATAGCTTTTTGAAATTAAATCAAACTCAATAGTCTTACCTTCTTTAGCAAAAATTGACCGACGAGCTGTATCCAAATCAAACAAAATTTCCCGCTCATTTGCATCGCGAACTAAGCTCTGAACCCAGCCGACAGCCGCTAACCTTACGCCTTCAGTCACAGTCTCTACCTGATGCAGGGTTGAGGAAGGGTAAACAATCATCGAACCCGCTTCAAGTTTGTAAGCGCGATCGCCATCGCTGTATTCAATGATTAACTCACCGCCTTCATAGGTAGAGGGTGAACTGAGGAATAGAGTGAAAGACACATCCGATCGTAAAAACTCTTGATTGCCCATCAGGGCATTATCAACGTGTCTACCATAGGACATGCCCGTTTCATAGCGGCTAAACAGCACCGAGTGTATACTTTTAGGCTGGATTGCACTCTGAAATAAGGCATTGCGCCGGAGAGCCGTCTCTACCAGTTCTCGCAGATCTTTGGCATAAGTTGCCTCACGCTGGAGTTGCATATTGTTTTTAACAAATTTGGCGTGCCAGCCTGCTGTCGTTTTGCCATCTACAAAATCAGCTTTCTCCAGACTGTTAACTATAAATCGCAGTTCTTCTGGACTAAGAATATTGTCAATAGAGAATATCATGCAAACTGAAAACTTGGATAAAAAGCTATTAATCCTATCATTTTTTTTATTTTAAAAATAGGATTTTAGGGGATAATTCTGTATGCTTTTGTTTTTTAATGATTGATTTTGAAGTGATTATAATTAATTAAACTTGGTACAAACCATGTTATATTTTAAAGTCTATTAGCTAAAACTTAAAGATTCAAGACTATCTGTTTAGGAGTGTTAAAATGCGTTCAAAGACCATTGAATTATTTGTGACGCTAAGCTTAGCAGCTACCATCGGTGCATGTAACGCGGGTAACCCAGGTGGTGATGCTGAGAAAACTGCCCCACAAAATCAGCCCAATCAAGAGATGCAAGAGCCTGAAGAGGGTGAAGGCGGCGAAGGTGGCGAAGGCGCTCAAGAGGATAAAAGCAATGAAGGGGGTGAAGGTGGTGAAGGTGGCGAAGGCGGTGAAGGCAACTGACCTCCTGCTGGTATGAACACTAGGTGGGCATTGTAAATTATTGTCCACCTATGTACATGCGCTCCCATATCAGTTCGTGGCAAGTCTAGGCGCGATCGCAATACTTTAAGGCAATCCAGAAATTTGTAACCAGCTAGTCATAAGGGTGAAGTTCTACCATAGAGATCCAAGAGCAATTCATCATCCCTTATAACCGTGACGCCCCGTCTTTCTCAAATTCCTTCTCAAAACAGCAGCACTACTCAAAATCCCTCAAGCCTGACTGAGGTAGATACATCCATTCCGTTACAAGTAACCTCAATTCCTCCACTTTTGGGCGCTTCGTTAGCCGAGTTAACCGAATGGGTGCAACAACAGGGACAACCCGCTTATCGAGGGCGTCAACTGCACCAGTGGATTTATCAAAAAGGGGCGCGATCGCTCACAGAAATTTCTGTTTTTTCTAAGCAGTGGCGGGAAGTTGTTGCTGATGTTCCCATTGGTCGCTCTACATTACACTATCGCTCACAATCCCCCGATGGTACTGTAAAATATCTGCTGCGACTAGCCGATGGTCACATTATCGAAACCGTCGGGATTCCCACCTTTGCCAGAGGAGGAGAGGAAGCTTGGGATGGATGGGATGATGACTTTTCCCCTAATCCAAAATCTCAAAACTCAAATTCCAAAACCAAAGAACGTCTTACGGTTTGCGTTTCCTCCCAAGTCGGTTGTCCCATGGCATGTGACTTCTGTGCCACTGGCAAAGGGGGATTTAGCCGCAATCTGAAACGCCATGAAATTGTCGATCAAGTCTTAACCGTTCAGGAAGACTTTGGACAACGTGTCAGCAATGTGGTGTTCATGGGAATGGGAGAACCATTGCTGAATCTAGAGGAAGTTTTGGGTGCGGTGAAGTCGATTAATCAAGATGTAGGAATTGGAATGCGATCGCTAACCCTTTCCACCGTCGGCGTTCCCGGACGAATTCGCCAACTTGCCGAACATCATCTACAAATTACCTTAGCCATCAGTCTCCATGCCTCAAACCAGGCATTGCGAGAGCAACTCATCCCCACAGCAAAGCGCTATCCCTTAGACACTCTGTTAGAAGAGTGCCGGGAATACGTACAATTGACCGGTCGTCGGGTAACGTTTGAATACATCTTGCTTTCTGAACTTAATGACCTCCCAGAACACGCCATTGAGTTAGCAAAACATCTACGAGGGTTCCAGAGTCACGTTAATCTAATTCCCTACAATCCTATTACTGAAGTCGATTACCAGCGTCCGACACCTCGAAGAATTCAAGCCTTTGTCGAGGCACTAGAAAAGCATCATATTGCAGTTAGTGTGCGCCGTTCTCGTGGACTGGAAAAAGATGCCGCCTGCGGACAATTACGTGCTTCCAAAATTCCTCAACCTCTGTAATTTCTCCCTTAAGCGAGGGGAGGACTCAGAGAGAATCTATTTTTAAGGGGAACAATACTAATACTGTTCCCCTTTCTTTTTTCCTTAATTTGTTGATATTACCAACTCAAGATTCCATGCTTATCCACCTCTAGCGATGAGCATAAATTCCAGGAGCGTAAGCCTCAACGACGCGCCCCGTGCGAGAACAGTTAATCATCAAGTAGTCACAGGCAGGGCATTGAGTTTGGGTAATGTGAGTGGTTTGGAAAAAAAGCCTTTCTGCATGACTGCCACAATTAGGGCAACGAACTTTTTGTGTTATCTTCATTTTGCAACCTTGGTTTTTCAGAGAGTTATAAAAAAATCCAAAAAATTTACAGCTTATAGATTAAGTTTCTTGAAAAACTGTAACTAAATTTAACGGCTTAATCCAGGGAAGAAAATCAAAAATGTATCCTTCTGGTTCTTTTAATTATTATGTCAGTATTTATACCTCTTGACAAGGAAAATTTATCAAAAGGCTCTAATCTTTCCATTAACCCCGTCTCTCAATTGCCGCGATCCCCAAGGAGAATTTGTGGGTTTGGTATTGATCCACGGGTTTTTTGCTGGAAAACCGACCGATAGAGACAGACTTGTTCACCTTCCTTAAAAAAACGCTTTTACAGGCAAAAACAACCATAGGTTATTAAATTACTCATCTCATATTTCTATTCTTAAGGTTTAATTAAGGTTTGGGTTCTATCGATAGTTAGATTAACGCATGGGCTTAGCAAGAATACAACTTTAATATTGTAAAAATCACTACATTAAAGGCAAGCAAACTTTCTCATACCGTCTCGTTAGCAATGCCTCTTGCGGGGCGAGTAGCCAGAGATGACCGGAGGCTGCCGATGAGGATGAGGAGGCACCCCTCCTACGCCCACATCCCTCTTCTTTCTTTATTGAAAGTCTTATAGATTTTTTCGATTAAACTGGATGATGCTCCCATTCCATGCTTTTGGGATTATCCTCGACCGAACCTATTGGAAAGGCGATTGCCCAAGGGGCACCAGCAAAGCTAATTACACGATGTCACGAGCTGTCTGCTACAACACAAATGGCGATTGCAATTGATTTTGGCACAAGCAACACAGTAGTCACGCGCTGGAATGCCGCAACCCAGCAACCGGAAACCCTCAACCTACCAGGATTGTCGCTGAAATTAGCGGACAATCCTCCATTAATCCCCAGTTTGCTCTATATAGAAGATGCAAGGCAGGGTAAGGTCTTGGTTGGGCGAGAAGTACGCGACAAGGGACTCGACCTCACCAATGACCCCCGCTTCTTTCGCAGCTTTAAACGGGGAATTGGTGCCGACATTCAAGGCTTCTTGCCTGAATTGGATGAGCAGGTTGTCCGATTTGAGCAAGTTGGGCAGTGGTTCCTCACTCAGATTATTGAACAACTCAAATCCACTCAGAACAGTACCCTTGACTCCTTAATTCTCACCGTGCCGGTGGATAGCTTTGAAGCCTATCGCCATTGGTTGAGTGGTGTTTGCCAATCCTTGCCAGTAGAGCAAGTCCGCATCTTAGATGAACCCACGGCGGCGGCTTTGGGCTATGGCATTGCCGATGGGCAAACCCTGCTCGTGGTTGACTTTGGTGGTGGCACTTTAGATTTATCTCTGGTGCAACTCAATCAAGACGCTCAAGTGGGTAAAAAGCCCTTAGGTTTTATTCTCAAGTGGGGTGAGAAGCTGTTGGGAGAAAGTTCGGGACAGAAGGTGAAAATAGCCCGTGTTCTCTCCAAAGCGGGGCAAAACTTGGGTGGCTCGGATATTGATAACTGGCTGGTGGATTACTTTGCGGAAACTCAAGGGTTGACGAAATCGCCCCTGACGACTCGACTCGCCGAACGCCTAAAAATCCAGCTTTCTGAGAAGCCATCGGCAACGGAAGTCTATTTCAACGATGAAACCTTCGAGAGTTACGAACTCAAACTCGATCGCCAGACCTTTGAAACCATCTTGAGAGAACACCAGTTTTTTGAGATACTGGATGATATGATGGCGCAGTTATTGCAACAAGGGCGTCGGGCTGGGATCGAGGTGTCCGATATTGATGCAGTTCTTTTAGTTGGTGGCACGGTTAAAATTCCCGCCGTTCAAGATTGGGTCAAGAATTACTTCGACGCGAGTAAAATTCGTTGCGAGAAACCCTTTGAAGCGATCGCCCAAGGCGCACTTCAGCTCGCCCAAGGCATCGAAATTCAGGATTTCCTTTACCACAGTTACGGCATTCGTTATTGGGATAGGCGTAATAATTGCCATAACTGGCATTCGATTATCAAAGCCGGACAAGCTTATCCGATGAGTGAGCCTGTGGAACTGCTTTTGGGCGCATCGGTAGACAATCAACCGAGCATTGAACTAATTGTGGGCGAGTTGGGGGCGCAGACGGGGGCGACGGAAGTGTATTTTGATGGCGATCGCTTAATTACTCGTCAAATGGGTGGCGGACAAACGACCGTGCAACCCCTCAACGACCGCGATGGAGCGAGAACCATCGCTCAACTGACTCCTGCGGGGAATCCAGGACGCGATCGCATTAAAATTCAGTTTTGGGTGGATGCCGACCGTTCTCTCCGAATTAATGTTGAAGATTTACTGACCGATCAACCTTTATTACAGAATCAAATCGTCGCCCAGTTGAGTTAAGCTAACGTGCATTTATAGCAGAAGGCAGTTCGCGCAGCGTTCTGGGCAGGAGTAGGCAAAAGGCAAAAGGCTCTTATATTTATTCTTAGTACGTGGTCGTTTCAGCCCTTAAAGCTGTCCCAACTTCTATAGCGACTGCTATAAATTACATCTTTTGAGAACAGGATAAAAGCGCTCAATTCCGCACCTCCGCACCCCCGCACCCCCGCACCCCCGCTAAATAGGGAAGGGTTACGTCATGTTGGCATTCCAACGTTGGCAATGAGCTGAGTGGCAGCTACACGCCACAACTGATCTAAACCGGAAGCAGGCATAGTCAGGTAAAGAACATCACCAGCACTGAGGCAAGTCTCCAAGAGATCCCAGGCATGAATGGTTTGGCAATTGGTTTCAATATAGAGAGGAACAAAGTCTGCATCGATCGCAATCTCTTTGACACGGCGTCCACAAAAAGGATGTTTTGGTGTAATTAAGGTAGCTAAGGCAACCCACAGGGTATCGCGAGTCATCCCGTTGCCTAAAATTCTCCCTCCCAAAGCAGCGGCGGCAAACGATGGAGTCGCTAATTCGGCGGGACAAAGCACAGATTGAAATTCAAAAACCTGCTGTACCATCTGAGAGAAATGTGGGTCTTGATTTCGCACAACCGTCGATAATTTGGGAGTAAGGTTTTTGGCACTGAGCGCAATTTGTAAGTTGGCGGTATCATCACTGGTGACAGCTAAGAGTGCTTCAGCTTTCTGGATGTTAGCCGCTGTCAGCGTTGCGGATAAACTAGCATCTCCATGAATCACGGGGATTCCTTGGGAACGAACAATGTTGAGGAAACGGTTATTGAGGTCGTGTTCGATCACGACGACCTCATGTCCATGACAATGCAGGTGGTTGACAATTTGAACCCCAACACCCCCCAATCCACAGACAATGTAGTGATTGCGTGCAGGTACCCTAGCCGCGTCCCAAAACTGCTTTAACCGAGTTCCTAAGACAAAATCGTTGAGCAGGGCATAGCAAATCCCTATGACTCCGGCTCCTACTAGCATCATCACCACGGTAAACAGTTTAATGCTGTCGGGTGCTTTTTCTGCCACCTGTTCTTGACCACCCGCACCGGTAATCATGCCCACCGAAAAATAGAGAGCATCGACCGCCGAGATGTTGGTATCAAAGCAAACATAGGTGAGTGTCGCCAGAAAAATCATGACAAATAGAGTCAACGTCACCACCAAGATGGGTTGAGCGTGATTTTGAAACTGACGTAAGTTGGTGAGGACTTTGAGGAATTTTCGCAGCCAGGAGTTGCGACGGTTACGGACATTCGGTTGGGTGCCGATAATTAAGCGATCGCCAACTTGTAACTTCCTGCCCTCAATCACAGCGGATACCAATGCCACTCGACCGTTTACGGGAAGGTAATAAATCAGCATCCGCGATCGCTCATCCCACAGTTCGCTCAAATGGCGTCCTAGCCAGGGATGATTTTCATGAATTACCTCTTCGTAGATCGGCCAAGTTTGATTAAATAGCCGCAGTTGCCCGATCGCTTTATTTCCCAGTGCGGCGAAGGCAAAGACTGGTGCTGCCAAGGCCGAAACACTTAGACTCACGTGATTGGGGAGAGTCTGATCGAGGCGATCGCCCAAACCACTATTAAACAAGCGATTAATGATGCGAATTCGGGGATTGAGAACTCTAGCCTGAGTCAGAATTGCCAAATTTAAAGCATCATCGTTACTCGCCAGAACTAATGTGTTAGCCTTTTGAATCCCAGCCGCTAGGAGGGTAGAAGCTGAAGATAAGTTTCCAATCACAACATCCTCGGCTTCTTCTTCTTCAACCAGAGGTTTGTAATGAATGCCCACCACAGCCGCTCCCTGCTGCCTCAGTAAACCGAAAATTTTATATCCAGTGCGACCCAAGCCACAAACAATGATTCGGGGTTTCATGAATCAGCTTTGTTGACAGACGGAGTGCTGCCTTGTAATGGTTAAGCCCTTATTTTTATTCAAGTTGGCTGGGAGTACTGTAGCTGAAAACACCACTGGTGAGATGAGGGGAGCAGGGGGGGATAGAAAGCTCAAAGCTCATAGGGTGCGGTCAAAACCACTTTATGTTCAAAGAGTCAAGGGGGGATTTTGAAGGCTTTATTTCTCTACTGCGATAAGAAACACCTTCTTAAACCCTTATGGGTGAATGATTTCAGCTAACTGTGTTTTTGCATTTGTGGCGAATGCGATGCGTCCGTTAGAGACTGAACATCTTGCCGCCAATCTCAATCAAAGCAAATATGTATTTTATGTTAAAAATATTCAAGCGTATTATTTAGGATGCGTATTATTAGGAGAATAGTAATTTTTAATCAGTGTATTGTAAATAACGATTTAACTTTATATAAACTTTACGCAACTAAAGCCTTATCTCTAAGTGCTTAAGGGCTTTTTGCCGTAGCTCTCCTCAGAATTCATGAATAGAGCAACATTTATTCATGTAGTTTAGGTAAAGATTTTGTTAAATCCTCTATGCAAAGTCAAGGGAATATGCCATTATTTGTTGTCAACAGATGATGGAGATTCAACACGAATTTCTAACTGAGTGGAATATTAACGAACTCATGAATCTGCCCAGTTCGGCTCAAGTGATTTGCTAAAAAATTAGAGATATTTGCAATTAGTCGCAACTTATAAATAACTAACCTGTAAATATCTCCAATGTGTATCTGCCATTTTTTTTGAGGTCAAAACCATGACTCTTTCCCTGCCCAATCTACCCAGTGTAGGTCTAGAGACGAAAAGCCTTCGCGCTCGGTTTGGACAGAATAAGACCGATTGCATCGCCACAGGGGATACTATCGATCTATCCTTGAAAATGCCAGTTTTGGGTTCACAAGATACAGAGTACATAATTTCTCAGCCTGGGCAGATATACCAAAAGTTAGGATTTCACATCATCGAGACAGCAGATAGATTTGTTGGGGCTTTGGTTCAGGAAGTAGACTTTCCCTTAGAACAAGCCGCCTATGAGATTTATCTTAACTTTTTAGAGTTAACCAAAGATTGGAATTTATTCCGTGTTTGGAACTATATTCCCTACATTAACGAAGAATTCTGCGGCTTAGAAAATTACAGGTCTTTTTGCAAAGGTCGTTCCTTAGCCTTTGAAGCCTTCTATGGCGAAGAATTCAATTTTAAGATGCCAGCCGCCTCAGCTGTTGGAATTAACGACAATAAGCTTGTTCTTTATTTCATCGCAGGCAAAGAAAGAGCGACTAATATTGAAAATCCAGAACAAGTTCCGGCATTTAACTATCCTAAGCAGTATGGTCCCCGATCACCGAGTTTTGCACGGGGTACAGTGGTTTTGCAGGATGGAAAACACATCGGTTATTTATCGGGAACAGCAAGTATTAAGAGTCACGAATCAGTAACTCTAAGAAATATCAGTGAGCAATTCCATACCACCCTCGACAACATGAGTTTGGTGTTTGAACGGATGGGTTTACTCCATGAACGGATGAGTTTCCACGGAACCATGCCCGATCCGGCAAAATATGACCGAAGATTTAAGGTCTATATCAGACATCTAGAAGATGCAGAATACATCCAAAACCTTTTTGCTCAAAGTATTTTTGCTTCTGAAGATGACCACATTCTTTATCTGCGATCGGACATCTGTCGCTTTGAATTAGACCTAGAAATCGAAGCCATCATTGCAGAACGGTAATCTGTAAATAGTCCTAACAGAAATATTGCAATCAAAAATTCATCCAACACCAAGAATTTTGCATAAAAGATAACAGAACAGGTGATAAGTACTATAGCGTTTCTCGATTGGGTAAGGTACACCTTGAATACCAAGAACTTTGCTCTCAAGAAACTCTGCGTACCTCATTCATCTGAAAACCGCTATACAGAGTGAGACAGATATGTCTAACTGTTGTAGCAACGATTAACTGAGAGCAAACGCTCAACGCCGTAGCACTTAGGTTCAAATTAACCGAAACTTTCCCTAATGAAATTTAGGGAAACTGCTAATACCTCGAATCAGTAAGGCACTACCATGTTGCATCAAACATTCCTTAAAGCCGTAAAGCAGTACCCAACAAAGACGGCTATTGTTTACGATCAACAGAGGATTAACTATCAAGAGCTTTACACTAAAGTCCTTGGATTAAGTAAAGGGCTTCACTCAATTGGTGTAAAGCAATCTGACTGTGTTGCGATCATTTTGCCCAATTGTCCGGAGTTTGTGATCAGCTTTTATGCAGTTGCTACGTTGAAGGCGATCGCCCTGCCATTAAACACCGCTTTTAAAGAGGCCGAAATCAATTTCTACATCAATGACACGGGAGCGAGTGTCATTATTACAGATAAGGTACGGGCTGAACTTTGCCACAAAGTTATCTCTCAATTTGACCGGAAAATCGAGTTAATTGTCATTGATGAAGATGAGTCTTCCCGTGTCTTATTTGAGGACTTAAGCCAAAACCAAACCAACGAGTTTGAAAATATGACTCCTTATGAAGGAGATGTAATCTATCAGTACTCGTCTGGTTCCACCGGCAGACCCAAAAGAGTAGCCAGAACACAAAAGAACATCGTCTACCAGGGAAGCAATTGTGTAGCGACTCTAAACGTAACAGCGTCTGACAATATTTTATGCATCGTACCCCTGTATCACGCTTATGGGTTTGGGGAATGCATGTTAGCGGCTACCTTTACAGGCGCAACCCTCGTTATTTTAGAGCCATTCATGCAAAATGGTGTTCCTGTTGAGATGCCATTTATTTTCCGCTGCCCACGAGTGTTAAGCCTGATAGAAACCGAGAAGATTACGATTCTGCCCGCTGTGCCCTACATCTATAGCATTTTGGCAGCCACTCCCTATCAGACTCAAGTCAACTTCTCAACACTGAGATTATGTATCTCAGCGGGCAATTTCTTACCGAAGGATACATCCGATAAATTCCTCCACAGATTTGGTATTCCGCTCAGACAGCTTTATGGTTGTACAGAAGCTGGGGCCGTTGCGATCAATTTAGAGCCAGAGGCTGACCTTCATTATGATTCCATCGGTGTGCCGATGAGGAATGTAGAAATTATAGTGATGGATGACGATGGCAATGAATTAGCTCCTGGCTTAATTGGGGAGTTTGTAATCAAAAGTGAAACCCTGACCACTGGGTATCACAATTTGCCCGAAGTGAATAAAGAGGCGTTCCGAAATGGTCACTTTTTTACAGGGGACTTAGGCAAAAAAGATGAGCAAGGGCGTCTTTATCTAACTGGGCGTAAGAAAATCTTTATTGATACTGGCGGACACAAGGTTGATCCGCTAGAGGTCGAAGATATTCTGGTCGCTTATCCGAAGGTACAGGAAGCGGTTGTTGTTGGAACAAAAGGACCCTTAGGCGGAGAGTTGATTAAGGCAGTTATTGTCCTCAATGAAGAATGTAAAGAGCAGGAAATTATAGCATTCTGCAAAGACAAGCTAGCCGACTTTAAGGTTCCGAAATTTATTGAGTTCCGCCAAGAACTGCCTAAAAATCCCTTGGGTAAAGTATTGCGGAAAAAGGTTTAATTTAGGGCAATCGTGCCGAATTCAAGGGCGTTATGAAATGGATAACGCCGGAGTTGCAATAAACCCAAAAGAGTGGGCAAAGATAAAATTTTTTGCTCCCTCTCTTCCCTCAACACAAGCAATCTGTAAACGCACTTTACAAAAATCAAAGTAAGGAAGCATTCTATGGAATTTGGTATCCAGTTTTTCCCGGACGTTGCCCCTGATCAGAAGTCGGGTCAACAGTATTTCCACGAGGCTTTACATCTTGTTGGTCTATGTGACGAATTAGGCTACACCAATGTCCGCACGGTTGAGCATTACTTTCATCCCTACGGTGGGTATAGCCCCAACCCCATTCTCTTTTTAACCGCCGCTTCCCAACGCACCCGGAAGGCGCGTTTAATTACGGGCGCTGTTCTTCCTGCCTTCAATAACCCATTGAAACTGGCAGGGGAAATCGGGATGCTAGATGCGATTTCCCAGGGGCGTTTAGAAGTAGGCTTTGCCCGTGCTTTTCTGCCTCATGAATTTGTCCGGTTTGGTGTTAGCTTGAACGAAAGCCGGGGGCGGTTTGAGGAAGGGGTCGAACAGGTTCGCCGCCTGCTTGAGGAAGAAAATGTGTCGATAGAGGGGCAGTTTCACAGCTTTAAGAACGTCACCTCACTGCCACGCCCCACCCAAGCGCCACGCCCACCCTTCTGGATTGCTGCACTGGCAACGCCTGAATCCTTCGTTGCAGCCGGGAAAAAAGGCTACGGCTTAATGGCGATTCCCCTGGCTGGGGGAAAGATGGCTGAACTGATTGGGATGTATCGCGAAGCGTGGAAATCAGCAGGGCATCCAGGACAAGGGAAAGTCATGCTGGCGTTTCACATGTTTTCCTCTCTGACTAACGATGAGGCAGTTGCGATCGCACGTCAACCACTCAACAACTATCTGCAATCTCTTGTTGAGGCCGCCTCAGACTGGACTTCGGGATCGAGCTCCACTGATTACCCAGGTTACGACAAGATTATTGCAGGGCTGAAGCAAGAAACCTTTGAGTCTCAAATTGAAAAAGGTGCAGCCTGGATTGGTCCACCCAAACAAGTGCGTGAGGCAATTGCAGAATACAACCATCAAGTCGGCGGGTTTGAAATTGCCTCGCTCCAGGTGAACTTTAATACCCTACCCGTTGAAGCCGCCGAAGCCTCAATGCGCCTATTTTCCAAAGAGGTTATGCCTTACTTTGCCGAGCAGGTAAAAGCGGCATAAACTGCCAACACCATAGCATTTTGGATTTTATTGGGTCTCGTCATTTAGGTAATTAATACAAGGATGTAAATGATGCTAAGTCTTGAACAAATTCAGCAAAAAAGCCATGACGTTGTTCTAGAAGTTCTGCCAAATGTTACCAGTGAAGAATTAGAATACGACACCGATCTTTTCAGCATTGGTCTAGATTCAATCACTGCAATGTCACTCGTTTTGACATTACAAGAAACCTTTGAGGTGGCATTTGAAACGAGTGAAATTAGCTTTGACAATTTCCGAACCCTAGGAAACATTGTTGAACTAATCGAAAAAAAATATACGGGTCTGAGTCAGGATGCAGAGAGTCTCAGTGCGGTCAATTAAAGACTCTCAAGTTAAGGCTAGTAGCAAATTCAGGTTGGAAGGTAAGAACAAGTCATGAAGCAGGTAGAGTTCGATAAACCCAGTGCGTTACCAGAAGGACTCCAAGAGAAGGGTCAAACGGGTCATCATTCCATCACATCCCCACCCAACCAGAGCAAGTCAGAAACCGCCTCAGCCGAGTTCTGGCAAGCGATTAAAACAGTCATTGGTTTACAGAATCAGGCTCCGCCCTTAAAACCAGTATCGCGGAACACAGACCTACCCCTCTCTTTCTCCCAGGAACGACTGTGGTTTCTCAACCAGTTGAAGCCCGACAGTTCTGCTCACAACATCCCCTTGGGTTTGCACATCAGGGGGTCACTTAACGTACCTGCCTTGGAGCAAAGTCTCAAGGAAATCCTGCGTCGTCACGAAACGCTGCGAACCACCGTGGCAACTGTGGATGGTCAACCCGTTCAGGTCATTCATCCAATTCCAGATTTTAGATTGGCAATTTTAGATTGCACAACTATCCATCATTTCCTCCGTGAGCAAACGCAGCGCCCCTTTGACTTGAACTGTGGCCCACTCTTAAGAGCTACCTTACTCTATCTGGGTGAGCAGGAGCATGTGTTACTTGTGACCATCCACCAAATTGTGTTTGACGGATGGTCAGAAGGAGTATTGTTGCGGGAACTGGCAGCACTCTACGAAGCCTTCTCCACTGAAAATCCCTCCTCACTCCCGGAACTCCCCATCCAATATGCCGACTTCGCACTCTGGCAGAGACAGTCGCTGCAAGGTGAGTTGAAAGACGCCTTACTTTCTTACTGGAAGCAGCAATTGGATGGCGGTCTTCCCGCGCAACAATTACCCACTGACCATCTACCACCCGTCGTTCCCACCCGACGCAGCGATCGCCAAACGCTGGTCTTACCTCAATCTCTGACCGAAGCGCTTAAAGCACTCACTCGTCAGGAGGGGGCTACCCTATTTGCCACGCTACTGGCAGCCTTCAAGGTACTGCTGTACCGTTACACGGCTCAGGAAAACCTCTTTGTCTGCTCTCCCACCGCTAACCGCAACCGGAGCCAAACTAAAGGGTTAATTGGGTATTTTGTCAACCTGTTAGTTCTACGCACTGACCTCTCTGGCAACCCCAGTTTCCGCCAGTTGCTGGGGCGGGTACGCACCTGTGCATCAGGCGCTTTTGCCCACCAGGATTTGCCGGTTCAGCAGTTGGTCAATTCTCTCAATCTGGTCAACACGCCCCTTAATCAGGTGATGTTTGTCCTCCAGAATGTCCCCAAGCAACCCGTGAAGCTACCGGGCTTAACCGTGAGTGCCCTGGAGATCGATAACGGCACGGCAGATTTTGATTTAGCCCTATCGATGGTGGAGAGTGCACAAGAATTCATCGGTGTGCTGAAGTACAATACCGATCTGTTTGAGGATGCCACCATCACCGAGATGCTGGGACATTACCAAACCTTACTAGAAGAGATTGTTGCCAATCCAGAGCAGCCTATTTCATCGCTGCTACCAAGCTTAGTACAGCGCCCCCTGCTGGCTGCATCAACTCAGGAACGTCGCCAACAGCAACAGGAATTCGTAGCACCCCGTAATCTTGTGGAACTCCAGCTTACGGAGATTTGGCAAGAGGTTTTAGGCATTCAGCCGATCGGCGTGAAGGACAACTTCTTCGAGTTGGGGGGGCACTCGCTGCTAGCGGTGACCTTGTTTACTCAAATTGAGCAGAAATTTGGAAAAAACTTACCATTAGCTACCCTCTTTCAGGCTGCCACAGTGGAGCAATTGGCTAGCCTTCTGCATCAGGAAGACGAGTCAGAGTCTTGGCGATCGCTGGTAGCGATTAAACCGACTGGTTCCAAACCCCCTCTGTTCTGCGTTCATGGGATTCTGGGCAATGTTCTGATATTCCGCAATTTCGCGGCTCATCTCGATCCAGAGCAACCCTTCTATGCACTACAAGCTCAAGGGTTGGATGGAAAACAAGTTCCCTACACCCGGATTGAGGAAATGGCCGCTCACTATATCAAAGAGATACGTGAGATCCAGCCGGAGGGGCCTTATTATCTGGGAGGCTACTCGTTTGGAGGTGCGATCGCTTTCGAGATGGCTCAACAGTTAAAAGCACAAGGTCAGAAAATCGCTTGGCTGGGCTTTTTTGATAGCGTTCCTCTAGGTTATCGTCAACAAGGGCGAGTCCATGAATGGGTTTTGCAGCATGTGAAGAAAGTGTTCCAACACGGCCCTGACTACATTCTTGATTTGGTGAAGTGGAAGATTAAGCAGAGCCTCGGAATTGCCGATTGGAGTAGCAAGCATGGAATTAAGGAAACGCTCCTAAAGATTGTCCAAGAAAAGCTGTTCAAGGTTGCTCACAAATCTCATCCAGAGATGGAACAACCCTTGCCTCCCACTGCTGTCCCAGCGCTCGAAGCCATCCACTTGGAAACCATCAGGCACTATTTACCGCAAGTCTACCAGGGTCGAGTCTCCTACTTTCAGGCAATGGAGGTATCTGAAACGGATAAATGGTACGTCGATCCTTCTGTAGGCTGGAAAAAGTTGGCGACAGAAGGGTTAGAGATTCATGGCGTTCCTGGAGATCATACGACCATGTTCTCGGAACCCTATGTACAGGATCTGGTTGAGCAATTGAGTACTTGCTTAGAGACAGCACAAGCCAAGGTACGAGGATGATACCAAGTTTCAGTCACAGATAGTAGATAGGGAGACAAGGAAGACAAGGAAGACAAGGAAGACAAGGGGGACAAGGGAGAGAAAATACTATGTTTGAACGCAACTCGGTATGACATAGAAAGAAAGCTCTACAATTGATTATTGAGCTTTCTTTTGAGTTAGATAAACACAGGTCAACACGCGTGATAGCAGATGAGCCTTTATGGCATTCCCCACCGATCAACTTGGTGTTATCAAAAGATGTTGTTCACATCTGGCGTACTGACCTGAACTTACCTGAATCAAAGATTCAGTTGTTAGCAAAAACCCTATCTCCAGACGAACATAATCGAGCCAATCGCTTTTACTTTGAGCGGGACAGGAAGCATTTTATTGCCGGTCGTGGCATTTTGCGAGCTATCCTAGGCCGTTACTTAAGCTTGGAGCCAGCTCAGCTTGAGTTTTCTTATGGTTCTCGTGGCAAACCCGCACTCGCCAACTTAAATATGGGAGAAACACTCTCGTTTAACTTGTCTCACTCCCATGAGTTAGCGATATATGCGATCGCTCACACTCCCTTGGTGGGCATTGATCTGGAACACATCCGCCCCATGGATAAAGTCGAGCAATTGGTTAAACGCTTCTTTTCTGGTCGTGAATATGCGGTCATTTGTTCCCTACCTGATAACCAGAAGCAAGATGCTTTTTTCCGGGCGTGGACTTGCAAAGAAGCTTATCTCAAAGCGATCGGTGATGGATTACCGGGACTGGATGGGGTTGAGGTTTCCTTAACTCCGGGAGAACCCGCCGCATTGCTGAGTATCCAAGGAGACGAAGAGGCCGCTTCTCATTGGTCTGTGTATCAATTGACACCATCACCCGGTTATATGGCTGCTCTGGCGATAGAAGGACAGGGTTGGAATTTAGAGTATCTGAACTTTGAGTAGAATCAATCAGAATTTAAGTTGAAAATACACAAGTGAATATTTACAAAAAATAGAGGGTTTAAGATTGAAGGTACTAACAGTTATTAGGAGTGTGAGCGATGGTACAATCTGACCCTAAGCTGCGCCTACCAACCAGCGATGAACTGCCTTGTTCAGACGACACGCCTGTGGATAACGAGAATCAAAATTTTATTCCTAATTTACTATTATTTTTGCTGAAATTTATCTGGGGAAATCGCTCTGATTGGTTTTTCGGTGTGGATATGGGAATTTATCACACTACAGGGGTGAGTCCGTTGGTGCCTGTTGTCCCAGATGGATTTTTGAGTTTAGGGGTTGAGCGTCATAGAAGGGAGAGATTGCGGAAAAGCTATGTGGTTTGGGAAGAAAATGAGGTTGTTCCTATTTTTGCTCTAGAGATTGTGTCGCTAACGCCAGGGGGAGAATATGACAAAAAAATGGAGGTTTATGCAAAGCTTGGAGTTTTATATTATGTAGTTTATAACCCGGAATATTGGCAGCGGGATAGACATCAGCCGTTTGAGGTTTATCGCTTAGTTGATGGGGAGTATCAATTGCAAATAGGCGAACCTTATTGGATGAGTGAAATTAATTTAGGAATTGGACGTGCGCCTTACTGGGATGGAGAGGTAGAGATTGAATCGTTGTATTGGTACGACAAACAAGGAAATCGATATCTGACGGCAGAGGAAAGAGCTCAACAAGCACAACAGCAACTTGAACGCTATCGTCAGTTGTTTGGTGAATTACCAGAAAGTTAAGGTTAGGCGATTCCCGACGGGATAGCTTCGCTTCACGCACCGTGATGATGATAGATTGCGATTCCCTACAGGATAGCTTCGCTGCACGCAGACTGGGAATTAAGCAGAAGTGCGATGGCTCTTTGAACAAGTTACGTGATCGCACGCGCTCAGATGATGGAACGTATTACCCACTGACTGTCTGAGTGACTTATAATTCAAAGAACTAAAGACCAGGGAGTTTATATGCAAACAACTCCAGAGAGTCCAGTACGTTGGACGATTGCTGACCTAGAATTATTCGCAGGCGATCGCAACAATCGCTATGAAATCGTTGATGGAGAATTGTTTGTGACAAGAGCGCCTCACTGGCAGCATCAGGTGATATGCATCAACATTGGTACTGTTCTGAAAATGTGGTCAGATGAAAGTGGTCTAGGTGAAGCGGCTATTACGCCAGGAATTGTTTTCTCTGATGCCGATAATGTAATTCCTGATGTCGTGTGGGCAAGTCATGACCGTCTGGAGCGTTTGCTCGATGAAGCTGGACATCTGACTGGTGCACCAGAGTTGGTGGTAGAAGTTCTATCTCCCGGCGATAAGCAAGAGAAACGCGATCGAGAAGCGAAGCTAAAGCTTTACTCGGTGCAAGGCGTTCAGGAGTATTGGATTTTTGATCGCATAGAGCGGAAAGTTGAGGTGTATCGGCGAGAAAAGGCGATTTTAAAACTAGCCGCTACTTTATATAGCGAAGATGAGTTGACCAGTCCAATGCTTCCTGGTTTTAACTGTTTGGTTGGCAAACTTTTTGGTTCTTCATGAGTCAGTATGCTAAATCAATAGCTAAATAAGTCAATAAAGATGAATAAATGCGAAAGAAAGTCAACCAAGTGGTTGTCGGTATTGACAAAGAAGGTCATATCCTATTAACTATAAACCGTCAAAACAGGGATTGAACGCATAGATAGTGAGATGGCCACAAAAAAGAGAATAAAGCTGCTGACAGAACTCTTGAATATAAAAGGAATAAAAGTAATTTCACATCGTCAACATGAAGGGATTGGAATAATTGTACAGGTGGAATTAATTGGCAAAGAAAGTAATTGCCCTCGTTGTGGAGCAAAAAGTCGTAGATTACACCAAAATCATCGACACATAGTAAAAGATTTACCTTGGGGAGAAATGCCAGTGTTTTTAGAAATAAACAGACGACAATTTAAGTGTGAAAAGTGTGAGAAACCGTTTAGTGAACAGTTAGAATTTGTCAGTTCAAGAAGAACGTACACAAAACGGTTGGCTAATCAAATAATTCAAGACGTTTTAGAAAACGATATCCACAGCGTAGCGAAAAAAGGAGTGGTAACAACGGCGGAAATAGAAAGGATGTTAAAAGACGCATCAAAAGACCTGTTAAAAATCAAACCTATAGACTTAAAAAGATTAGGAATTGATGAAATAGCACTGATTAAAGGGAAGGGGAATTATTGTGCAGTATTAGTAGATTTAATAAAAACCGCAAAATGCCGGGAAGAAAAAGCAGAACATTCGCCAGTATTAGAGGGATTAAAGAAAAGTAAATATGTCTTGCTCAAGAACGAATCCGACCTAAGTGAACAGCAAAAAGTTAAACTGATTCAAGTCAAGAATGTATCTCTTACTCTCAAGAGAATGCATGAATTAAAAGAGCAAATTCGCCAAATTTTCACTCAGACCCAGCATTGGTTAGCCGGATTATTTCACTTGGGAGGATGGCTGAAGCAAGCGAAAAGCTATTTTCCTGATAGCCAGAAGACTATCATCCGTTGGTTGGATGAGATCATTGCTTACTTTGATAACAGAACGACTAGCGGTGTTGTGGAGGGGATTAACAACAAACTTAAGTTGATTAAGCGCTCGGCTTATGGGTTTCGGAACTTTGACAATTATCGAATTAGATGTTTGCTTAACTGGCATTTCATTTGTTAGTTTAGCATACTACATCCTGAAGAACCAACTTTTTTTAGTTCCAGAAAGCTAGAGCAATCGATTGGCAGTGAAAGTGCGATCGCTTGTCTCAGATTGCATTGATGTTGAGGGAGCGATCGCTCGTGAGAGTAAAGGAAAACGATCGCACACTGACGATAATAGAGAGTGATTATTTTACCATAGCCCCTAAGCAGTACAATAGTAGGGCTAATCGCGCCTTACATTTAGATAAACTCATATCTGTCTTGAAAGAGGGGAGTCGGGAGTCGGGAGTCGGGAATAGGAATGGGGGAAGAGTCTTTCATTATTTGCTGTGTGCCAAGCTCATGGGGAGTCTTGCACCAATCAGGAGAAACCCCTAAAGCACCAATAATGGGTGTAAGAAAAGAACACCAAAACAAAAATTGCTCTCAGTAGGCAAGAGTAGCTAATATAACTTTGCTAACATTAAGCTCATCCTACGCTTAAAAGACGTGGGATTTCACGTTCATGGTTCATGGCATTTTTTACTGTGAACTATGAACTAAGGCAGAATAGCTTACTTTATAAAACTGGTAGCCATTGGCTGTAACCAAGACTTATTGTCATTGATACCAGAATTACAATCCCAAAGATGAATGCGAGTACCATTTTTCCATGCATCTTGTTTATGAATACATTTATTTGGATTATATCTGTTTCTAATAAATCCAGTATTTAAATCATATTCCCAAGATTTATTTTCCTCAGGACCAACATCACAATCCCAAATATGTATAGGATTGCCATTTTCCTAACCATCATGCTGCTTATGCAAACATTTATTTCTATTCAATCGATTTTTTATATATCCAGTATTTGAATCATATTCCCAAGATTTATTTTCCTCAGGACCAACATCACAATCCCAAATATGTATAGGATTGCCATTTCCCCAACCATCATGCTGCTTGTGAATACACTTATTTGTTCCATACTTGGCCTGGATATAATTTGAGTTTAATGAACTAAATCTTCGGTTTATTTCTTGAACAACTTGTAGCGCCCTGTCATAACCAGCAGGTAATTCGTAGAAATCGACTGCTATAAAATTAGGCCTTTTCCCTCCAGCAGATGGAGAACAAACATTGTCAACTCGGTTTAAGAGATTATTATAATTGTTATCAATTGCGGCAGTTATGGTAGAGGGTACATCTCTAAAGTGATTCATAGTAAACAAAGGAGCGCCCCAAGTAAACTTTGTATTATAGGGTTTTGATTCTCCTCTCTTGTCACATTTGTTATAGTTTTCAGCTATACTACCTATACTCCAGTAATTTTCAACAATAAAATCATAGGTATGAGCAGTTTTGCCGGGGATAACATTTTGCTGTTTAGTATAAATGATCAATCGCTTATTGTTATCTTGCATCCATTTTAGAGAAGGCCAACCACGCTCTGTTACTTTCCAACCAGAACTTAAATCATATATAACATCATTTAAATTAGAGACTTTATTTAAAGAACTTTCTAGTTGCTCCTTAGAGGTATAGTCTTCTAAAAAAATAGTGACAACTTCTTTAGGATTTTCCTTGAGAAAGTTAACAATAGTCTGTACAGCTTCATGAAAAGTTTGCCTTGGCAATGCATAAGTGCCTCCAGCAAATGTTAAACATGCACCAGGATTGCCATGGCAAAGATAAACCCCAGGATCGTAGCAATCATATCCGAGACTAAGGCGGCATATCCACCAGTTAGTTCCTTCAAAGTAGTGAGCATCTAACATGAATGCTCGAACACCATTTCTAAGTTGCTTATCAATACTATGAGATTGATAAGCTACACTCCATCTAGAGTCTTCATAATTTGCAAATGCATTATGAGTCGTGAGCCAAGCATAGCTATCAAAAGTTCGGCTTTGTTCTTGTGCAATTGCTGTTGTTTGTACTAACGATAATAGCAAAGATGAAATTGTTATTTCAGATAAAATGGTTATTAAAAACTGGGTTACTTTCGGCATCAACGTAATGATTAAACTTTGAGGTATAGAGAAATTCTTTATATTTTCTCCTGGATTTGACTTCAACATAAAATCAATTTATTCCTAGTGAAATCAGAATCTTTTCCATTGAAATCTCCCCACTCAACTACCCACCAGTCCAAATACGGCTCAGTTCGCTCTACCCAAATGAGCCAAAAATCATCCACAATAAGTATTGACACTCAGCCGACCAGGTAGTAAGCGTGCAAAGTCTCAAAGCATCTACGCAAGGATTGGCAAGGCTTAAGCAAGCCAGACAGCGAATCACCCAGGAAAAGGGATGGGCGGTAGATCACCCACAATGGCTAGAACAAGCCAGTTCCTTTCTCCCTCTGGTGAAAAACGGGAAAGGCATGGTGCCAGGAACCGTAGGAATTAGCACTTGGAAACGGTTTTTAGCGGGTGAACCCGTCAAACCGACCAATTTCAAAGCCTTCTGCCAGGTTTTGGGACTCAACTGGGAAGACGTTGTTGATGCTGACACAGTAATTCGCCCTCAAGGTGGAACTGCACAGGAGGAGGCAAGCATTACCCAGCATTCACCTAGAGAAGAAGCAGGAGACAATTCCATCCCAAATCCCAAATCCCAAATCCCAAATCGCGCCGACTGGGGAGAAGCAATGGATGTCTCCGTTTTCTACGGACGCACCGAGGAACTTGCTACCCTGAAGCAATGGATAGTGCAAGACAACTGCCGACTAGTAGGGCTGTTGGGTATGGGAGGGATAGGCAAAACCGCCCTATCTGTGAAATTCGCCCAACACGTTCAGCCTGAATTTAACTCTGTCATCTGGCGAAGTCTGCAAAATGCCCCACCCGTCAACGACATTCTCGCCACCCTCATCCAAATCCTATCCAACCACCAAGAGACACCAGCCAATCTACCTGAAAGCACAAGCCTTAGAATCACCCGACTCATTGAATACTTGCGTTCCTCACGCTGCCTGCTCATCCTCGATAACGCCGAATCCATTCTGCAAGCAGGCGCGGTTGCTGGACAGTATCGCCCTGGCTATGAAGGATATGGCGAATTAATCAAACGAGTGGGAGAAACATCCCATCGCAGTTGCTTGATACTCACCAGTTGCGAAAAACCTCAAGAATTAGCAGCCCTTGAAGGAGAAACCCTACCCGTTCGCTCATTAGAACTAACAGGTTTGTACGAAGAAGAAGCACGAGCAATTATTCAAGCCAAGGGTACCTTCACTGGTACACCAGAGGAATGGAAAGCATTAATTCAACACTATGCCGGTAATCCCCTAGCCTTAAATATGGTGGCTTCAGGCATTCGAGATGCCTTTGGCTCTAGTATTTCTGAATTCGTCAAATCTTTAAAAGCAGATTCATGGCCTTTTGCCGATATTAGTCAACTTTTAGAGCGACAATTTAACCGACTGGCTAGCTCAGAACTAGAAGTAATGTACTGGCTAGCCATCAACCGCGAACCCATTTCTTTCGCAGATTTAAAACAAGATATTATCTGCCCAGCTTTAAAACAACAGTTAGCAGACACGCTGAAGTCCCTGAGAAGAAAATCCCTGATTGAGAAAAGAGTTGCCGACAGGTTGAAACCTGCGCGTCCACAAACGAAGTCCGCCGCCGGAGCTTTAGTGAGGACGGACTCAATCCAGCCTGCGGAGGCCCGGAGCTTTAGTGAGGACTTTGTTTGTATAGCCCCAGACTTCCAGTCTGTGGGCAATTTCCCTAATCAAGCTATTTCCCTCTTTACGCTACAACCTGTATTCATGGAATGGGTGACTAACCGATTAATAACTCAGGTTTGTGAAGAGGTAGAAACAGGAGAAATTGCCTTATTCAATAGCCATCTTCTGGTCAAATCTCAGGCAAAAGTCTCACTGATAAACACAGAAATTCGTTTCATCCTTAAGCCGATTATGGATAGATTGATCAATCGTCTGAGAGGCAAAAGGAACCTAGAATACCAACTGAATCAACTCCTCTCCCAGTGGCAAACTCAATATCCGCACACTCCTGGTTATGCAGCTAGCAATGTGAGAAACTTGCTAGCTCAAATCAATGCGGTAGAGGTTTAATGCACTTGAACACGCTTATCCGGCTTTTGCTTCCTCACCCAAGCCAAGAATTTTGCCATCTGCGGTTCATTCTTGAGCGCTTCCACAGAATTGAGTTCTTTTGCTAAATGCTTGTTGTCAAATAAGCGATGAATCTGTCGGTGGCAGGCAGAACAAATATCGACAGTTGGCCCCGAATCAGCTTGTTTCCGCTTCACAGCTTGCTTGGGAATTAGATGATGAGCCGTTAAACGAGTGACTTCTCGTTCACACAATTCACATTTCATAAGAAAACGCTATTGACTTTTTACTTTCTACTAAATACATACAGTCAGCTCAAAGACTTACGCACAGCTTTTATCTATAGGGTGTGTTAACGTAGCGTGACGCACTCTTATTGTAATATAAAAATACAATCGTAGTATAGTTGCTCTTTTCTACTCTGCATGGTCTCTTGGAGCTATGACCCAAGTGAGATAAAGCATTGCTCCAACTCAAGTAGGATTGTTTCAACCCTTGGGGAGAAGATGAACGAATGCACTACCTAGCACTAGCTACTGATTACGATGGCACGCTTGCCTCAGATGGTCGAGTCAATAAGGAAACCTTAGCCGCACTCGATCGCCTGCGGGACTCTGGTCGAAAATTAATCTTAGTCACAGGGCGGCACTTAGACGACCTGCTCAATGTCTTCCCTGAGATTAACTTGTGTGAGTGGGTTGTTGTCGAGAATGGAGCCTTACTGTACCAACCCGCAACCCGCGAAGAAAAGCCGTTAGGTGCGCCTCCACCAGAAGAATTTGTCAAGGCACTGCAACAACGAGGGGTTGACCCCCTTACTGTGGGACGGGTGATTGTTGCGACCTGGCATCCTCACGAGAATACGGTATTAGACGTAATCCGTGACTTGGGACTGGAATACCAAGTGATTTTTAACAAAGGTGCTGTGATGGTGCTTCCTTCAGGTGTCAACAAAGCCTCTGGACTCAGTGCTGTCCTGAAAGAATTAGGCTTACCGCCACATAATACGGTGGCGATAGGAGATGCGGAAAATGACCAGGCTTTCCTGGATTTTTGTGGGTGCGGGGTTGCCGTTGCCAATGCTCTTCCCATGCTCAAAGAACATGCTGATTTTGTCACAAAAGGCGATCGCGGTGCTGGAGTTGTTGAACTCATTGACAAACTCATCGCCTCTGATTTGGCAGAACTTGCTCCTCACTGAGGTGACTTTTCACAATGTGGGCGGTTCCTCGCGTTTGGCGAAATCTGACGGTGGGCGATCGCTACTCCAAGCCCACCACACATAGCTGCACTGACATTGATAAAATTCTTGCCACTTGCGGCGATAGTCTTCAGTCATCACAGGCGATCGCCGATTCATCCAAACCTGCTCAGCTTCCCTAGCCGAAGCTCGACACTTGGGACAACAGAATTCTACAGCGTGAGTCGCCGATGTTGTCCAGGGGGGTGGGACTGGAGAAAAAGCGTCCATCTAGACCTCCCTTGGAAATGTCTGCAAATACCTACCTTCTGTTAACGAAGGATGGACAAAGCGTAAACGTGTTAAGCTCATCGTCCTAAACAGACTAGCCGCGCCTATACGCATAGTCTTAGTATGGAGAGTTGGACTATCGTAAATCCTGGGTTTAACTGCCATTGCCAGTGGTTAGTATCTAGATAAGATTTTGAGTAGTGGAATACTTATACTGATTGTTGTAAAACCTTAAGTTGAAATGCTCTACTGTATTATGTGCTTATTTTAAGGTTTATTGGGTGATTATGTCCTTTCTGAGCCGCTATTGTTTAGGGTGGCAGGCTCCAAATCTCTCGATCCAGTTTTGCATAAGAAATGGGATAACTTTTTTGTAGGGTAAAGCGGTTTCAATCTTTGCAACTTGATTTGCCCCTAACACTAAATCTTGAATGCCCAGCAGTGAGTCCGATGAATCCAGAGCCTGAAATTCGCCGTTTGATTGAGCTCATGCCTGCTTCTGGGCGGATGCTAACGAAAATTGTTAGTAAACCGCAACAGACTACAGTCATTGAAAGCCCATTTCCTCCCATTTGGTCCCAAGAGCGACCTATCTATATTAACTTTGACTTGTGGCGTCGCTTGCCCAAGCCCCAGCGAGACATGCTGCTGCTACGGACCGTATGCTGGCTGGTAAGTATCAAGTGGTTTAAGCCCGACTTGTATCAAGGAGTCGTTCTGGCGGGGTTGTTAGGGGGGATTGTGGAACTCGCGCAGGGGGATGCTGTAGGAATTGTAGTTGCTACCGGATTAAGTGCGATCGCAGGAACCCAAATTTGGCGCAGTACCCGCAGTTCTCAGTCTGAGTTAGATGCCGATGAAAATGGGATTAAAGTGGCGACGCGACGTGGCTACACGGACATCGAAGCCGCTGAACATCTGTTGGCGGCAATTGACTCTGTTGTCCAGATTGAAGGGCGGTATGGCTTAAATTTCACAGAATTGATTCGCACTCAAAATTTAAGAGCGATCGCAGGCTTATCATCCGTCGGTGTTCCCGATACCGTTAAGCAGGAGTAACCTTTTCCCCACCCTGAATCAGAATTGTTACAGACATTTGCATAATCTGTCTCAGGAGTGTGGGTTTCAATCTAGACAAAATGCTAGTCTGCGACGGCGGCTCTCAGGAAAAGAAGTTCAGCATATATTGAGAGCCAAAATTCACAGAGGTTTGGAAGTCATGGCTGAGTTCAAGCTACGCCTACAACTTCAAGAAGATGTGGAAAAAACAGTAAGGGTAAATCGAGATGAGTTTGTAGTAGGTCGTTTACCTATATGTGATTTGTACTTGCCTTTCTTGGAGATTTCTCGACATCATTCTCGATTCGTGAAAATTGCCATTAATAGCGGTAAGGCTGTTGTAAGCTGTTCGGCATTTAAATTGTGATAAGAGCATTGCCCTTATTTTTGATTTTTCGTTCCCACTTAATAACCAACTCTCTTTCATTTAATTAAAGTCTTTATTATACTCTATTTAAATGCCGAACAGCTTAACTCTTTAAAAACAGATTTGAGCTAAAAATCGTCTGATACTCAGCTCATATCCGGTTGCATCAAAATTAACCGAGATTTTACCCAAATACCTCTGAGATCCTCTGCGCGAACCTCTGCGCTTCTCTGCGTTAAAAAAACATATTATATATACCGATGCCAACAGATTTGATATTAAAGGAGGCGGACAAGATTCCGCCTCCAATGCGCTATCGGATTTTAAATCCGACTATTTCATCTGCACAGGAACTCTCATACCTTCTGCCGATAGTCTGCCGTCCGGGTCAATGGATTGACCTTCAATGAACGAACGCAACATCCAGGCCATTTCCTCATGTTGCTCCATCAGTCCGGTGAGGAAGTCTGCGGTACCTTGGTCGTGGTATTTCTCACCACACTGGTCAATGTGATCGCGCAAGTTGCGGATAACCTGCTCATGATCGGCAACTAAGTTTTCTACCATCCCATAGGCGCTGGGAAGACTACCTGCATCTTCGCTGATCGAAGCATGTTCCAAAAATCCCTTAGCGGTACCAATTGGGTAGCCACCCAACATGCGAATTCGCTCAGCGAGCGCATCAATATTTTCTGTTAAGGCTTCATAGTGTTCTTGCCACAATGTATGTAGTGAACGAAACTGTGGCCCAACAACATCCCAGTGGTACTTTTTAGTTTTGATTAACAGCAGATACGCATCAGATAGGTCACGATTTAACAAATCGGTAACACCTTGACGTTGCTCTTCTGATAAACCGATATTTAAGGGGCGCATAATCTTTTTCTCAATACTTTGTCACCATAGCCATTGCAACAAATCTATACAGGAGTTTCATCAGCCTCTTGGGAGAGAGTAGCGTTATCTAGAGTAGTAAGATTTTAAGGGGGTGGACGAGTAACAATCAGGTATTAGAGGGATTGCCAAGTGGACTCACTTTGGCACGATAAAGGAGTTTCTCCTTGTGTCGGTACCCGGTGTTACGCACTCTTACCATTTCTCCTGGTTGTGCTGTCCCCTCCATGAGTTGATGAAACTGGGGATTGTAAGGAATTTCTGCGCCGACCGATGCGATCGCTTCTACTCCCCATTCTTGCAATAACTGTTCCACTGGTCGAACTAAGGGCAGCAACCTCACGGCGGGTAACTGCTGATTCTGCTGTGCAGCATAAGCTGCCGTTGGCCATTGGACTAACCAAGATTCCAGCACTTGTAAACTCGACTGCTGAAACTCCTGCATCAACGTTTCTTGCTGATCATGCAGTTGCTGTTGCAGTCGTTCATACTCCTGCCTCAATGCCTCGACAGAAGCAGCTTCCCCTCTAGCAGATGAAGGGGGGTAAGGACTAGATTCAGAGGAAAATGTTGCTAACAACTCATCCACAGACACTTGCAAGGCTTGAGACAGTTTCAGCAAAGTTCCTACTCGCATCTGCGATATTTGTCCTCGGCGCAAACGCCTGAACTGTTTCTCTGAAACCCCTGTGCTTTTACTAAGTTGCTTGTAAGAATGAAAACTCAGCGGTTGCATTAATTCCTGCAACCGCTGGGTGAGTTCTTGACTGAAGTCTTGGGTCATCGTGAATAGGGAATTGGAAATAGGAAATTGATGAGGAAGTGATTTGTCCCCTATTTCCTACTACCATTAATCTGTAACCGAGAATAAACTAAGATTATTCTTCCAGTAAACTTCTTAACATCCAAGCGGTCTTTTCATGCACTTGCAGCCGTTGAGTTAATAAATCGGCGGTGGGTTCGTCGTTGACTTTTTCAGCGAGAGGAAAGATGGAACGAGCTGTCCTTGCCACAGATTCCTGTCCTTCAACCAGAAGGCGGATCATCTCCTTAGCTTTGGGAACACCAGGGGTTTCTGGAATTGAACTGAGTTTAGCAAAGTCAGTGTAGGTACCGGGAGCTGGGACACCTAAAGCGCGAATGCGTTCGGCAATTAAATCGACAGCTAAGGCGAGTTCGTTGTATTGGGTCTCAAACATTAAGTGCAATGTCTGAAACATGGGGCCAGTTACGTTCCAGTGGAAGTTATGAGTCTTGAGGTAAAGCGAATAGGTGTCGGCAAGCAGGCGAGAAAGCCCCTCGGCAATCTCTTGGCGACTGTCTTCTGGAATACCGATATCGATGGGTAATCCTTTGGCTTGAGCTTGCATCGTTATCTCCTTATTAAATAAAGTAATTCTGCATTGATGAGGCTGCTTTCACGCCTCTTGATGTTATGCATGTCGCAATTGGGTGTGAATCATCCCTTTGGCAGAAGCTCTGTATGGCAACAACTGCTAGTGGTTAAGCTAAGTGCTTTTGTAGCACCGAGCGTGGTGCTTTGCGAACTCGGCATTTAATAGTTGGTTTCCCTAGACGCTGGTGTGCTTCAAAGCGATGACACCCGGAGAAGCCGTAGTACTGTCCATCGACTTCTAGGACATCAATGGGTTCGTGCAATCCTTCTTCCTTTATCGACTCCATCAGTGCCGCTACTTTAGTGGGGTCATTCTCTCGCGGCAGGGGACGACGAATTGCCCCTAGAGGAATCTCTTTAACCTCTATCATCTTGCGAGTTGCTTCCTGAGTTTCAAGTCCTTACCCCTAAATCATAGTCGTTATGAGTTCGGATTGCAACTCCTTGTGAAGTTGATGTGCCTTTAAGTTGCATGATGCGGATCGCAAGTTCGTCACTCGGCACAGAATTGGTAATAACGAGCCTCATAACTTCAAGTTGGCAAACACGCCCCAGCGTGAACGCTAAACTAGACAGTGCTGCTTAACACCCCTACTTTATGCAATCTTCCAGTCAAGTCTTTGTCTACCCCCCGACTCGCAAATCTGACCAAGTTGATAACTATCACGGCACACAAGTAGCCGACCCTTATCGCTGGCTGGAAGACCTAAACTCAGAGGAAACAAACGCTTGGGTGGAAGCACAGAATCAACTGACATTGAGTTATCTCAGTGAGATTCCGGCGCGAGAACCCCTTAAAGAGCGACTCACTAAGCTGTGGAATTACGAAAAATATGGGATTCCCTTTAAGCAAGGAAACCGTTATTTCTATTTCAAAAATGATGGTCTTCAGAATCAAAGCGTCCTCTACACATTAACCGCTCTTGATGCTGAGCCAACCGTATTATTTGACCCAAATCTTCTTTCAGAAGATGGCACAATAGCTTTATCTGGTTTAGCTATTAGTGAAGATGGTCAGTTGATGGCTTATGGTTTATCAACCTCTGGTTCTGACTGGAACGAGTGGAAAGTTCGCAATGTCGAAACAGGTGAAGATTTTCCCGATCATCTTAAATGGGTAAAGTTTTCTGGAGCCTCTTGGACTCATGATGGTCAAGGCTTTTTTTATAGCCGTTATGATGAGCCAAATGAGGCGACCAAACTAGAAGACTTGAATTATTATCAAAAACTCTATTATCACCAACTGGGTACGCCACAGTCAGAAGATATTTTAATTTATCATCGCCCAGACCAAAAAGAATGGATGTTTGGCGCTGGTGTTACAGAAGATGGTCGCTACTTAATTATCTCTGTTGATCGCGGCACTGACCCCAAAAACCTTGTTTATTATAAAGATTTACAAACACCCGATTCTCCCGTGGTGGAACTGATTAGCGAATTTAAAGCGAATTACAGTTTTATTGACAATGATGGTTCAATCTTTTGGTTTCGCACCGATTTAGATGCTCCTCGCGGTCGTGTCATAGCAATTGATATTAACAAGCCTACCCCCCCTAACCCCCCCTTGTTAAGGGGGGAGAAAGGAATGAGAGAGGGATGGCAAGAGGTGATTCCACAAGCCGATGAAACCTTGGAAAGTGTCGGTTTACTCAATAATCAATTTGTTGCTGATTACCTCAAAGATGCTCGTTCATCCATCAAGATTTTTGACTTACAGGGTTCTTTTGTTCGGGAGGTAGAGTTACCAGGAATTGGTTCTGCTGGCGGTTTTGGTGGCAAGCGCTATGATACAGAAACTTTTTATTCTTTTACCAGCTTTACCATCCCAACAACCATCTATCGCTACGATATGGTGAGTGGTCAAAGTACGCTTTTCCGACAGCCAAAGGTTGACTTTAATCCCGATGAATACGAGATAAAGCAAGTTTTTTATACGAGTAAAGATGGTACTTCAGTTCCAATGTTTATCACCCATAAGAAGGGGTTGCAGTTGGATGGAAATAACCCAACTCTTCTCTATGGTTATGGCGGCTTTAATGTTTCTCTAACTCCCAGTTTCTCGGTTAGTCGATTAGTGTGGATGGAAATGGGAGGCGTCTATGCATTACCGAATCTGCGTGGCGGTGGTGAGTATGGTGAGGAATGGCATCAGGCGGGAACAAAACTGAATAAGCAGAATGTATTTGATGATTTCATTGCCGCTGCCGAATGGCTAATTAATCATAAGTACACTCAACCTGAGAAATTAGCGATTTCAGGAGGTAGTAATGGCGGCTTATTAGTGGGTGCCTGTATGACGCAGCGCCCGGAGTTATTTGGTGCCGCACTGCCAGCCGTAGGGGTAATGGATATGCTGCGTTTCCATCAGTTTACGATTGGTTGGGCATGGTGTTCCGATTATGGTTCCCCGGAGAATTTAGAAGAGTTTAAGGCTTTATCTGCCTACTCACCATTGCATAACCTCAAAACCGGAACGGCTTATCCGGCAACATTGATTTCAACGGCTGATCATGATGATCGGGTATTTCCGGCTCATAGTTTTAAGTTTGCAGCCGCTTTGCAAGCTGCTCATGGGGGAGAAAAACCTGTGTTAATTAGAATTGAAACAAAGGCAGGACATGGTGCAGGAAAGCCAACGTCTAAGATTATTGAAGAATTGGCGGATGAGTGGGCGTTCTTGGTGCGATCGCTCGATATTGATGCAGAGCTAATTAACAGTGATATTATATCCGGTTAATTAGCTATCATAAATTTGTGTTTGTAGTGGGTACTTTAGTAGCCCTTACAAGAGGTCTAGTGTGGATTTAGAATACTCATAAATCCACAATTAATTGACTACAACTATTTCAAGACGAAGGATCGGGTATCAATCGTTGTAAGGTTGCGATCGCCTGCTGAATGTATTTCTTTGCATGATGTTGTATCAGCATTCTATCTTGAATATCTGTCGCCTCTAATCTCATTCGACCTTCAAGAGCGTCGTTGAGCATCTCCTCACAAAGACTGCCTGGTTCAGGCTTAAGGTAGTCATCAATCACTTTTAAAGCTTCGAGAGCGACGGAGATGTCGCTTGGTATTTTTGAGGTTAAGGGTTTGCTGATTAACTGTTGTTCCTGATCATACTTTTTGTTGAGAGAACGAACACTTTCAAAGGAGTTGAACACCGAGAGACGACTGCAAATGGAGGTTTTAGGTGCAACGATGAATACCTCTACATCCTCCCCAACGGGCAATTCTGGGGAAGAGATTTCGATCTTTTTTCCAGGTAAGACTTGAGTGCTGATGTGAAGAGCTGATTGCATTGTAGATGGTCTCTTATCGCTCCCGTTGGCGGTTCTTTCTATTGCCGGGGATGGACTGAACGAAATCGGCTGAACATGTTTATCCTGCATAAATTTCCTGAAGTTCTCTGGATTTTGCGTCACAGGTTGTTGCGATTGCGGCTATCCCGCCTCTCGGCTTTAATCATTGTTAATTTCCTGCTGATCTGTGCCGTTTTGCACGATGAGGCTGATGCTCTTCTCATGCCAGCGAGAGTGCATCCCGTTGGGAAGTATCAGATGAGCTCTTGTCTCGTCCCAATTTGGTATCTGGGTAGCTTGAAGCGTCAAAGTTACAGGTAATCGAGCCTGCTGATGCAGGCTGCAAAACCTGATTTTTTCTAAAGTCCACACTATCAGACTAGCCTAGAGGGGAACCTTAGCGAACGTCGTTGCAGACACGATTTCAATGCTTAAGGTGAGAAGAGCTGATCAGCGAGAAAGGTGCTACTGATTCAGCGAGCCTATGTTCCTTCAAGAGCCTATTGACACGTTTTGTCTGAATGGGGCACAAAAACGGGTAACGCTCATGATCGTACTGCTTTTTGTCGGATTTGTAATCTTTTTCAACAAATCAAACCCCATCCACAAGGGACGGGGAAATTCTTAACTGTTGTTAGCACAGCAATACCGCAGGTGCTACTGGTGTATTCTGAACTTCTGTGAGTTCTTGTGTACCGATAGATGGACGGCTGAACACATACTCTAGACCCTATTGGCAGAAATAAGTGACCAGTTGAAAAAGCTCAAAAAGCTTATTATACAGGCAATATCCCTTCTGCCCTCTGCCTCCTGTATTCTGCCTTCTTGCACTAGGTGGCAGCCGGTTGAGCCTCTTGAACAATGAGTTCTTTGAAGTGAATCACATCTTGACGAGGATCGGCGTGGCTGACTTGCACATCCAAGCGATCGCCTAGTGCAACGGCTCGCCTAAAACGCATTTTCAATTCTAGACCTAAATCCTCTAAGAGAATGAATCCCTCATTATTATCTGGTTCTCGCAAGTTCAAGACTAATGCCTGCCACACCCGATCCGCGTTACGCCGCAAATATTCCAATCCCCAATAACGATTGGTCTGACGTTCCACCCAAGTGGCTTCCTTGGCGGCTGTCGTGACACTCAGCATCGTTTCTTGCAATTGTTGGGCACTAAAAGGCAATGGATCACCCCGTAGATGGGCTTTGATCTGGAAATGAGACATCAAGTCGGTGTAGCGACGAATGGGAGAGGTGACTTGGGTATAAATTTCCAAACCTAAACCCGCGTGCCGCAAGGGTGTAATGCTCATTTCACTTTTGGGCATACACCGACGCATGGCACAGAAGCGGACTGGGCCTGCGGGGAGTTGCATCAGTTCTTCTTCGGAAGGGAGTTCCGGCTGTGGCTGTCCCCGAAAAGGCAGGGGAATCTGATGCGTTTGACCATAGCGTCCTGCGACTTCCCCGGCGAGAATCATCATTTCCGCTACCAGCAGCCGCGATCGCGAATCCTCTAAAACCTCAATCGAAATGTCATCTTCGCCTTTAACCTTAATCACTGACTCTGGCATGTGGATGCTGATTGCACCCTGACTCCTGCGCCACTCCTGCCGCTTGTAAGCCCAAGTGGCAATTTCAGCGATTTCTGGTTCTGCCCGTACTCCGAGTTCCAACATCTCATCCACGTCTTCGTAGGTGAGGCGATAAGTGGGTTTCACGAAGCTGGCTCGGATTTGATAGTCTTGGACACTGCCTGTTTCATCCAAAACCACACCAAAACTGAGCGCGGGACAAACTCTCCCTTGAACCAAACTCATCGGTCCGGTTGCCAGTTCCGGCGGGAACATCGGAACCATACCTGTGGGCAAATACAGGGTCGTACTGCGCCGCCGTGCTTCTAGGTCAAGTTCATCGCCTTGCATCACCAAGCGAGTGGGGTCGGCAATATGAATCCAGAGGCGTTGACGCCCATCCTCAAGAACTTCTATGCTCAAGCCATCATCAATTTCTTGGGTACTTTCGTCGTCAATGGTGTAAACTTTTAATCCCGTCAAATCCAAACGGTCTGAATCCGGATCAGGCGGTGGAGAAACCAGGGATTGCTGCGCCACTTCAATCACCTCTCGACGAAAATGAATAGGAATTTGACTACGCCGCAAAGGCAAATTTTCGTGAGGACTCCACCACCCCAATTCCACCAGTAAATCCAAAGCACCTTGAGGAGTTTGAGGGCGTCCTAGGACGGATAAGAGATCTTGAGCAGGACGAGCGGTGTTTTCTGGATGGAGGACGAACCGTTCTAAGCTCTCAAACCGAGTGCGATCGCTATCCTGCCACTCTTGCGCGATCCCAGTTAATTGCTGATGTACGCGTGTCAAAAAGTCTTGTTGCTCCCGCTGCTTTGATTCTTGCGCTGACCGTTGATGTTTGATATCAGCAACTACAGCAGCAGGACGGGGTTCATAGCCGTCTGCTTTTTGTTTGAAGTAGAGCTTGTCTTCAGACAATAAGCAGTGAGCCGCATAGCACAAAGGCGGACTCTGGTCAGAAAATAACAGTTGCGCCATTTGGGCGCTGGTCACCGCTTCTCCATCTTCAACCAACAATTCCCAAGCCACTTCCAAACTCGTTGGGTCTAGATATGGCTCTACCTCTTTGACAAAGCTCGGAATTTCTGATGGTTTCAAGGTACATCCCGTCACTTCGTAAGTGATTTGCCGGGGATGAAGCGTATGAGATTGACCGCGTTCGTCTACGACAATCCAATGCTTTTTGCCCTCTGGACGGTCTGCCGTAGCGAGGCGGCGATCCCCGCCGAGACGAAATTCAATTAATGTTCCCTTTTCCACCAGTTTCGCTAACCCCGGTAGCGTTTTCGTAAATAACCTAAACCTAGTCTATCGAGTGGTCGGCGCTATGCCAAAGTTGACCGACGAAGGCTCGAAGCACGAATGACCGACAAAAGGCTGAAGTGTCAAGGATGAAGAATGAAGGTCAGAAATAAATCTGGGTTTGTAGCCCTAATCTGATTGATCAAGGCTTTCCTTCACGCTTCATACTTTATCCTTCATACTTTTGTTTACACCGTCGATCTTGCTGGAATTAACTCTCTCACGGCAATGGGTGTTTACCCTTCTTTGTTAATGAAAGGTAGCAAAGCCAAAAGGCGTGCTCGTTTGATCGCTTGGGTCAAGTCTCGTTGTTGTTGAGCGGTCAGGCCTGTGATCCGGCGTGGCAGAATCTTACCGCGTTCTGTCACAAACTTACGCAGCAGCTCGACATCTTTATAGTCGATCGGGTCGTCCGGTTTGATGGGAGAAAGACGTTTACGAAAATAGGCCATGAGTTGTTGTTGGTTGTTATGGGTGAGTTGTGAGTGTCATGGGTCAGGGTTCAACGAATCACGTTAAACGGATTGACGACAAATGACTAAGGACTAATCCTACTTGATTTCCTTGTGAACCGTGTGTTTGTTGCAGTGGGTACAGAACTTTTTCAGTTCTAGACGTGCTGTCGTGTTTCGACGGTTCTTCATCGTTGTGTAGCGAGACACACCGGGCGATCGCTTCTCAGGGTTGCTGCGACACTCCGTACACTCCAAGGTGATAATAATCCGAACACCTTTCTTGGCTGCCATAGTGCTATTTCTAGAAAATCAAATGGTTAGTTGAAATTACACACAAATTTCTATTTTTGCACGCGCCGTCTCACTTGAGCAAATATTTTTTTGAGACGGAGGTCGAGGGAAAATCCTCGACGAGTTTGTATCACAATGGTTTTCGCCATGCGATCATGGAAAGCTTGCTGCGCTTCCTCATCAGCCAAGGCGCTACAGCAATCTGCCGCTAAGGGAAATATCAACAGCAACATGGAGATGCCGTTCGCTAGACCAATATTAAGACCCAGCATGGCTAAGAGGGCACAGAACCCAAGAATGCCTTCTCGTTTAGCTAAGGTCAATAGCCCAGGAATCTTGCTGTATTTAGCATCCAAAACCTTCATGTCTAAAGCCCAACGCCCTAGACTCTGACCCTGATTACTGGATACCAATACCACCCGTAGAGCCGTCCATGATAACATAAAAACGACGATCTGAACGAACACATTGAATCCCAGGAGTGAGCTGACTAGCCAAACCCCGACAAAATCGATAAAAAAGGCAGCAGCCCGTCGCTCAATCGGCACCTTGGGAAAGCGGGTGTGAACGGGTTCAAGACTCATGAGATATGACCGAGTACGGGACTGGGTATTTCAATCTTAGCTTGACCCTAAGATTCTCATTGGACTTGATTGTCTTCAACTGTGTGCCGAGTTCAACTACACTGACAACTGTAGTCACATCGGGGTTGATGGCAATGCTGCCAGCGAAAGAAGCGGAGTCTATCATTCTCGGTTTAGTGCAACCGTTTGACCCAAAGCTAGATGCTGAGATAGTTGAGTTATCAGCGGCTACCGATCGGATTCTAGCTTCCCCAGTGACGAGTCAATTAGATTTTCCCCACTGGGATAATTCTGCAATGGATGGGTATGCTGTGCGCCATGCCGATGCAAAATCCTGTCATGCAGAGCAACCTGCTGTTTTGGAAATCATTGAAGAAATTCCGGCTGGGATAGAACCTCAACACACAGTTCAACCAGGGCAAGCCTCTCGCATCTTTACCGGTGCTTGTATGCCCAAGGGTGCGGATACGGTGGTAATGCAAGAGCGAACGAGGCGAGAGGGAACCCGTGTATTCATCTTAGAGGCACCCAAACCCCAAGCTTTTGTGCGTCATCGGGCATCGTTCTATCAGGCGGGAACCCCTCTCCTCCAACCCGGAATCAAGCTGAATGCCCCAGAAATCGCTGTACTAGCCGCAGCGCAATGTACTACACTTTCGGTCTATCGACGCCCTCGTGTGGCAATTTTGTCCACAGGCAATGAGTTAGTCACTCCAGACCAACCCCTGCAACCGGGTCAAATTGTAGACTCGAATCAATATGCCCTCGCTGCATTTGTCGCCCTAGCAGGTGGAATTCCTGTACCGCTGGGCATTGTTCGCGATGAACCAGAAGCACTCAAAAAAGCAATAAGTCAAGCCATCACAACAGCCGACATCGTGCTTTCGACCGGTGGTGTCTCGGTGGGAGATTATGATTATGTCGATCGCATCCTAGCTGAGTTGGGTGCAGAAATTCACATTCGTTCCGTTGCCGTCAAACCCGGTAAACCTCTCACGGTTGCTACCTTTTTACCATCCTCAGTTTCCCCTCTTGAAAAAGGGAGATCAACACGTTCGGTGCTATATTTTGGTCTACCGGGAAATCCTGTTTCAGCCTTGGTCAGTTGTTGGCGATTTGTGCAACCCGCCCTTTGGAAGCTTTCGGGTTTACCTCAAGAGACTTGGCAACCCATATTTGTGCAGGCGCGATCACATCATGACCTCCATTCTGATGGTCGCCGGGAAACTTATCTCTGGGGGCGTTTGCAGTTAGACACGAATGGTGTATACGAATTTCATCTGGTAGGTGGTAGCCACAGTTCTGGAAATCTGATTAACTTAGCGCAAACAACGGGACTGGCCGTTGTACCAGTCGGTGAAACCTTAATTGCGGCGGGTGAATCCGTGCAAGTTTTATCAGTTGGTTCACTCCTGGGCAGGGCTAGTAGTTAGTAAGCTGTCGCGCATACAAGTTCTACTCGTTGGTAATGGTTAATCGATCACTGATAGTCGGTAAAATGCTTTCCCTATTACCCATTACCCATTACCTACTTCATAATTACCAAAAACCTCGCTTACCACTGGGTAACACGGTTGCCCAATTCGTCTTGGCCTGCGTCAGTTGTTCTTCACTGATTTTGGCATTGGAGAGATTAGCGCCACATAGATTGGCTCCTTTGAGATTTGCATGATTGAGATAGGCATAGCTGAGATCTGCCCCCCTCAAATCCGCTCCTTCCAAATCGGCATAGCTCAAGTAAGCCCGACCTAAATTTGCATCTCGCAAGTTCGACCGATTTAAACTGGCTCGACCAAAGTCAGCATTTGATAAATCAGCTCCTTGGAAATTCGTTTTTGCTAACTTCGCCTGATGGAAAATTCCCCCAGATAAGTCAACTTTATGAAGATCGAGTCCGCTCAAATCCTGAGAAGCGAAATCTCTCCGACCTTTCATGTAAGCGGTTAACAAACCATTGGCATCTAACTTGATTGGAACTTTTGGCTTTCCGGTGGTAAAACCATCACTTTTGAGCAAATTGGCGGAACCGCGTTGGCTAGGCCCACTCTGAGTGCGCTGACTCCCTGCGGTGTAGCCACCACCACTTTGTTCTTTGCGGGCACGTCGTGCGCGAATCGCCATTGCCAGCTTTGAGGTAGCCGTTGAAGGACTCGAAGGGGAACTCTTGTCAGTTAAGTCCCCAGAGTAGAAGGATTGGCTGTTTAAGCCTTTGTTTGAACCGGGTGGACTATTCGGTTGAGTGGCTAAACCCTGGGTCAAACTATCGAGATAAGGCTCTAGGTCAAGCGCTCTCATAATGTCCGTAGCACACTGATAGCGATGACGAACCGAAGCCTCCAGCATTTTTTTCAAGACTTCCGCAAAATGAGCGGTGACTTGAACATACTTCTGCCAGACCATTTCGCCGGTTGACGGATTATAGTCTAAGTCTTTGGGAGATTTCCCCGTCAACAAATAAATGCAAGTCACACCCACGGCATAAATGTCACTGGCATACACTGGGCGTAATGCCATCTGTTCTGGGGGGGCAAAGCCTGGAGTCCCGATCGCAAAATTGGTCAAGGCGGTCTGGTCTGAGGCGTTGGTGGTGACTGGATTCACTTGGTTTTTTACAGCCCCAAAGTCAATTAAAACCAATCTACCGTCTTGGTCACGACGAATGATGTTCGCCGGTTTAATGTCTCGGTGAATCACCTGCTGGCTGTGAATGTATTGCAGCAGGGGCAGGATTTCACTCAAGAAGTGCTTGACTCCAGCTTCGCTCAGCGGGCCGGAGCGCCTGATTTCTTGCTGTAAAGTCGAGCCACTGATGTATTCTTGCACTAAGTAAAACTGTTGGTTGTCTTCAAAATAATCCAACAGTCTTGGAACTTGAGGATGATTGCCAATCTTTCCCAGAGTTCTGGCTTCTCGTTCAAACAACTCTCGTGCCATAGGGATCAGATGAGCACCCGTTGAGGCTGGACGCAGTTGTTTGATCACACAACAGGGATCTCCAGGCAGAGATTCATCTTGGGCTAAAAATGTGGCTCCAAATCCACCTTGACCCAAGGCTTTTTGGACGCGATAGCGATCTCGCAACAACAAGTGGGAACCACACGCCTGACAGGTCTCGACGTGGATTGGATTTTTAGGCTGAGGACAGGCAGGATTTAAGCAGTAGCTCATTCAGCGTCACCGATGGGGCGTTGTCCGTGCTGGGACGAAACCTTATGATTGAAGCACCCGGCTTTATTTACTTATTGACTTTTATGGGAAACGCACCGCCGAATGCACCCTCGCTTTGACAAGCCTTTGAATGAAATCTGATTTAAAACCAGGATATCCTACTTTTCATCTAGACTTGGGCGTATGTGACGCAAGATTACGTCTAATCCCCCGATTTTCTGTAAAGAGTTGCTAAAGTTATATCCATTCTATTTGAAGCTTCCATAAACGGTGGCAAGAGTAAATAGCAGTGGGGAAGGGAAGATTGGGGAATGGGGAGAAGAAGATTGATTGTAGACATCTTCACCTCTCATCTTTGGTTACCCCTCACCGTCTTGTTTGTAAAATAATCACATCTACGGTAGGTAAAAACTAGGAGTCAATGCGTATTTCTTTGAATTGGCTTCGGGAACTGGTGGACGTGACCCTGGCACCCGAAGAGTTAGCCGAAACCCTGACATTTGCAGGGTTTGAGGTAGAAGACATCGAAGACCTGCGAAAATTAGCGGATGGTGTTGTGGTGGGGAAGGTACTCGACGTACAGCCCCATCCTAATGCAGATAAGCTGAGGGTCTGTCAAGTGGATATTGGAGATCCCAATGGACCGTTGAATATTGTCTGTGGCGCGGCTAATGTCCGGGCGGAGGCTTATGTTCCGGTAGCCACCAGTGGCACTTACCTACCCGCGATCGACCTGAAAATTCGCGCCTCAAAACTACGAGGCGTTCGTTCAGAAGGCATGATTTGTTCCCTAGCGGAAGTCGGCTTAGAAAAACAAGCCGAGGGCATTCACATCTTTGAAGAGGAAAACCTCCAGTTAGGGAGTGATGTGCGTCCTTTGCTGCACTTGGAAGATGTGATTCTCGATCTGACGGCAACCGCGAATCGGGCTGACGCCTTGAGTATGGTTGGGGTGGCGCGAGAAGTGGCGGCATTGACGGGAGCGGTACTAAAGCTGCCACAAGCGCCTGAACTTTCGCTCCCATCTGGGGCAAAAGGCTTGCATTTGAAAATTTCTGAGCCTGGTGCCTGTCCTGCCTACATGGGTACGGTGATCGAAGGGGTCAAAATTGAACCTTCCCCAGATTGGTTGCAACGGCGTTTACAAGCGGCTGGGGTGCGACCGATTAACAATGTGGTAGATGTGACCAACTATGTTTTGTTGGAATGGGGTCAGCCGCTACATGCCTTTGACCGCGATCGCCTTTTAGCCGTTACTGGCAACAATTCCCTCACCATCGGTGTTCGCCTCGCCACTCAGGGAGAATCACTGAAAACCCTGGATGGTCAAACCCGAACCCTCCAACCCCAAACGTTGTTAATTACCGCAAACGATAAACCCGTTGCCCTCGCTGGAGTGATGGGGGGTGAGGAAACGGAAGTTTACGAGGGCACTCAGAATATCGTTTTAGAAGCGGCGCTATTTGAGTCGGTGGCAATTCGCCGCTCGGCTCGTAGCCTTGGTTTACGCACCGAGGCTTCTACTCGCTTCGAGCGGGGGGTGAATCAAGCCGAGTTAGGGATTGCCACAAAAAGAGCGATCGCTTTGCTGACTGAGTTAGCTAGCGGCACCCTCACGTCACAATCTGTTGCCGACACACGACCCGATCCCGCCACTTGGACACGCTCAATTGAGTTACGTCTTGACCGCATCAATCAGATTTTAGGTCCGGTGGAACTGGAAGACGAGATTGGCGAAATTATGCCAGAGGATGTTGAACGTATCCTCACCGCCCTCGGCTGTCAATTGCAGCGGGGCAAAGACGAGGAATCCCTTCAATGGACTGTCACCGTACCCCCTTACCGCTATCGGGATTTGGAGCGGGAAATTGACCTGATTGAGGAAGTGGCTCGTCTCTACGGTTACAACAACTTCTGTGAGGAACTGCCGGATAAGACGGAAGCGGGTTATCTCTCCCTGGAACAGCAGTTAATGCGGCAACTGCGAGAAGCCTTCCGGGCGGCAGGATTGACAGAATTAGTGCAATATTCATTGGTCAAGCCAACAAAAGACAAGCAAATTAATCTGGCTAATCCGCTGTTTACCGAATATTCTGCCCTACGCACCGATTTACTGTCTGGGCTGATTGATGCCTGTCAGTACAACTGGGAGCAGGGTAACGGTGTCCTCAATGGCTTTGAGATCGGTCGAGTCTTCTGGCGGGAAGAGGAAGGTTTCCAAGAAGCCGACGCCGTCGCTGGGATTTTGGGCGGCGACCCCACCCAAGGGCGCTGGGTTCAAGGAGGACAGGAGTCCCCCATGAGCTGGTATGAGGCGAAGGGGGTGCTAGAAAGCGTATTTGAGCGCTTAGCTTTGAAAATTGAGTATCAACCCAATCGGCAAGATAATCGCTTTCATCCAGGACGCACGGCTTCCTTGTGGCTTCAGGGAGAAAGCTTGGGGAGATTTGGGCAGTTGCATCCCCAGTTGCGATCAGAATATGGCTTGCCAGATAGCATCTACGCCTTTGAACTGGACTTAGATGTCTTGTTGGATGCTTTAGCTCAGGAAGCAAGCCTGACACCGCGATTCAAGCCTTATCCCACATTCCCAGCCTCTGACCGAGATATTGCCTTCTTCGTCGCGGAGAAAGTCTCGGTGGCAGACATCGAACGCACAACGCTCAACGCGGGTAAACCGTTATTAGAGTCGGTGCAAGTGTTTGATGAGTATCGCGGGGAATCGGTGCCTAAGGGACAGCGAAGTTTAGCGTTTCGGCTAGTCTATCGTGCAGGCGATCGCACCCTCGTTGCTGAAGAGGTGGAATCACTCCATCAAAAAGTGCGAGAATCACTTGTTGAAAAATTCGGCGTCACCCTCAGAGTTTAAAAAGTTGTTATTGGTTCTTGGTGGTTGGTTTTTGGCTCATACTCAATTACCAATTACCAATTACCCATTACCAATTACCAATTACCCATTAGTAACTATGCCTAAATACATAATGTGGGGAAGCTATTGCGAGGACGTTTTAGAAAAGCGTGCCCCTTACCGACAAGCTCATCTGGATCGTTTGGCGAAGCAAAAAGAATCGGGAGTCTTGATTACAATTGGCCCGACGAAGGATGTAACTAAAGTATTTGGGATCTATGAAGCAGAGGATGAAGCCACAGTACGTCAGTTAGTTGAGTCTGACCCTTACTGGCAAAATGGTATTTGGACTGAATACGAAATCAAAGAATGGATTCAAGCTTTTTAAGGGCTATGAATGGGTCGAAAGATAAAAAATATATTCTTTCAATCCGTTATTTTCATTAAGGTTAAAAAACTCACCATTCCGGATTAGCCTTGACGATCGCTGAACATAAGTCAAACTGTAGAAAAGTGCCCAGTATCATCAGTTGGCTGTATAAAAATGTCGAGCGCTCCCAAGTGGAAATTCTGGAAACCTAACCCAACCTCTGCTCCAACTCAGCGGACAAAGCATCAGACAAAGACCGGGACTTCAACGTCCGCAGGGTTTGAGCGCTGGATTAAGACCAATGGGTTGGGTCACCTGTTGGTTGGGGTCTGGGCGCTCTCAGGGGCGATCGCAACGGCTCTGAATGGGAGTCTGGTGCAATCGATGGAACGACAAGCCCAGACATTGTTCTTCCAACTCCGAGGTGCAGTCCCAGCCCCAAAAAACATTGTGATTTTAGCGATCGATGATGACTCCATGACTCAATGGAAGAATTCGTATCAGGTCGATCCTAAAAGCGCAGCTAACTTGGAGACGATTAAAAATTGGCCTTGGAAACGAGAAGCCTATGCCATTGCCATTGAGCGACTCATGGCGGCTGGAGCCAAAACTGTCGCGTTGGATATTGTTTTGGATCTCCCCAGCAGTTACGGTGAGGCAGATGATGCCGCATTGCAACGGGTACTGCAAAAGTATGCAGGTCAAGTCACCCTAGCCGCCAGTTACGAAGAAGATGAAACTCGACCCGGTGATTCGACTAAACTCATTCAGCCCGGTACTTTCCTAGAAACGAAACCGATGTCTGTTGGCTCCATTAACTACTTTATTGAGCCTAATGGCAGAATTCATCGTCACGGTAAGGAGTTTCCTAAACTTTTAGGGCAACAATATTCAGACCCCGAACTGGCTAAAGCTTTTGCTGAAATTGTTGCCACAGTTCCCTCGTTTGATGAGGCAATTTTACAAGCGGCTGGACTCTCTTACCCTCAACCGAAGGGCGACACAATTTTCTTCTATGGTTCCGCTAATAGCTTCGAGATTATTCCCTTCTGGAATGTCCTCGATCCTAGTAACTGGAATAGCTATCTCCAACAGGGACAGTATTTCAAAGACAAGATTGTCTTAATTGGGCCAACAGCAACTTTACTACAAGACTTTCACCCCACACCTTTTTCCGAAAGCTTGTTGTATCCCCAACGGATGAGTGGAGTGGAACTCCATGCCCATGCGATCGCCACCTTACTACAGGGACGCTCCATTGCGGAAGCCATGCCTAATCCCGCCCAAAGAGGGCTTTTCGTCTTCATCGGGATTGTTGGGGCGGGCTTTTTAATCACCAGAATCAAGAACCTGCCAGTGCGCCTCGGATTAGCCGCAGGGGCGGTATTCGCTTGGGGGGGAATCAGTTATGCCTTGTTCGTTTATAGTCGTGTCATTTTACCCACCACCGTTCCAGTATTAGCGATCGCCCTATCGTCTCTCTCTTACGGCACCCTTGGCTCAATTCGGGATTATTTCAAGCAACTCAAAATTCGTCGCACCATCAAGCAATACTCTTCCTCACCCATCGTTCGGGAAATGATTTCTCAGACGGACGAATTTGAAGGACTCTTGGAAGAGAGGGAACTAGAAATGATGAATACTCTTTTAGGTGGGCGCTACAAAACCATCGAAAAACTCGGTTCAGGAGGCTTTGGTGAAACCATTATTGCAGAAGATACCCAACGACCTGGTAATCCTCGGTGCGTTGTTAAGGTACTTAGACCAGCTAGTAATAATCCCAAAATGTGGGAACTCGCACGACGGTTATTTATCAAAGAAGCTGAAATTTTAGAAAAACTGGGTCAACATAACCAAATCCCTCAACTCCTTGCTCATTTTGAAGAGGGTGAAGAATTTTGTTTAGTCCAAGAATTGGTTGTTGGTCGCCCTCTTACCCATGAGTTGCCGCTACTGGTGCCGCTTTCTGAAGCCAAAGTGATTGATATTGTGCAAGAGCTTTTAATGGTTTTGAAATTTATTCATTCTCATGGGGTCATTCACCGAGATATTAAACCCGATAACATTATCCGACGGCAATCTGATGGAAAGTTAGTTCTGATTGATTTTGGTGCTGTTAAAGAACTCAATATTCAACTAACGGAGGGTGAACAGCAAACGGAATTAACGATAGGAATTGGCACGAAAGGTTATATGCCTAACGAACAAGCGGCAGGTAATCCAAAATACAATAGTGATATTTATGCCTTAGGCATGATTGCCATTCAAGCCTTAACTGTAACCCATCCCGCTCACTTGCCCTCTAGTCCTATAACCGGAGAAGTCATCTGGGAAGATAAAGCAACTGTTAGCCCTAAATTGGCAGCAATTATTAAGAAAATGGTTCGTTACAATTTTCGTACTCGCTATCAGTCTGCAACAGAGGTATTAGAAGCACTAAAACCCTTAATTGCAGCGTTGCCTCCAGATTTCTCTAACAGTTCTAAGGTACAGGATAAACGGCGTACTCATTCTGACTCCTCAAAGGATACTCCCTTGCACAATCCTCCTGATTCAACACATATATGGTCGGAAGCAGAAGCGGATACACCCCAAGAGGTGCAGGATTCAACACATATATGGTCGGAAGCAGAAGCGGATACACCCCAAGAGGTGCAGGATTCAACACGGATATGGTCGGAAGCGGAGACTCCTCAAGACGTGCAGGATTCAACACGGATATGGTCTGACGTGGTTACACCTCAAGACGATGCTGAAGACTCCACAATGCCTAAAAAGGCTCAGGCTGAAGAATGATCAAAGAAACATGATCAGAATTTATCCCAATCTTCCAATCTCCCATTTATGGGTAAAAACGAGAGCGTCTATGACAGCTATCACTTAACTCAACGATAATCGTCACCCATTTTCAAAGCCTTTGATCACCCGTCATTCAGGATAAATCGTAGATATTTAGGATACGAGCAGTTGAGTCGTAATTTAGCTGCTTTTGGAGAAATTGGCGATGCTTGAAAAGATACTGTTATCCATCACAATCACGTTTGCGCTCTATCTATCTGCACAATCTGGTGAGTTGAATAAAACCCTAACGTTTTCAGTTGTACAAAAGCCAGCCATCTCAGCGCCAAGGTGAGGCAGTGGCGCTAGTCTTCATCCCAAGTTGCGTTCAAACGAGATAGATCAAAAACAGCAGGGGAACTCCCCGATGCCTAAAATTAAGTTGAAACTATCCTTGAAGTTTTTTGAGCTGGAACTGAGCATCGTTATAGCCACCAATCCGACCATTATTTAAAAACAGTCTGGAGGCTTCCTGAAAATCGGTGATCGCTTCCGATTTATTCCCTACCGCCAGATGGGTTAAGCCTCGACCATAGTAAGCAAAAGCATTTTTGGGATTCAGCCGAATTGCATCGGTGTAATCGGCGATCGCACCTTGCTGATCGCCCAAATCCCGACGAGCATCCGCTCGATTACTATAAGCAATACTATTATTAGAATTCAGCCGAATGGCTTGGGTGTAATCTTCTAACGCGCCTTGCTTATCTCCTAAATTGCGGCGAATATCTCCTCGATTACTATAAGCTGTGTCGTTATTCGGATTGAACCGAATGGCTTGAGAGCAATCTTGAAGGGCGTTTTGATAATCTTTCAGATTAAAGTAAGCAATACATCGATTATTATAAGGTTCGTCCTTATTGGGATTAAGGGCAATGGCTTGGGTACAATCAACGATCGCATCCTGATGAGCACTTAAATTTAACCTAGCACTACAGCGATTGGTATAAGCTGCCGCATTCTTCGGTTCTAATTCAATGGCTTGGGTGTAATCCTCCACCGCTCCTCCATAATCTCCCAAGAGAAATCTGGCTCTACCCCTGCTATAGTAAGCCTTAGCATTCTTCGGTTCTAATTCCAGTGCTTTGGTATAGTCCTCCATCGCCTCCCGTTGATCACCAGCCTCAGAACGCGCTAGACCCCTGGAAACATAAGCTTTAGCCTCGTTGGGATTGAGTCGAATCACCTGATTGAGGTCTTCAATCGCCGCTCGATAATTTTTCAGTTCAAAGTAAGTAATACCCCGTTTATAGTAAGCCTCGGCATCATTCGGCTGTAGTCGAATTAACTGGTCAAAATCCTCAATTGCGCCTTGCCAATCTTGCAAATCGTAACGGGCAAGCCCCCGATTATAATAAGCACCTGCTTTATTCGGTTCAAGGCGAATCATCTGGCTGTAATCTTCAATTGCCGCTTTGTAATCGCCTAAATCATAGTGAGCATTGCCCCGGTTGCCATAGGCTAAGGGGTTGTTAGGATTAAGCCGAATAGCTTGGTCAAAATCCTGAATCGCTCCTCGACGATCCTCTTTTTTCAGCTTTTCAACCCCCTGGTTGTAATAAGATTTGGCATTGGTCTGATTTTGACTTTGAAGCAATACCAGAAATCCCGCAACAAGCCCTAGAAAGGCTCCCGCTGCCAGAATCAGCCACAGGAGTTTGCGAAACCGAGGTTTCTGAGGATGAGGAGGAGGGGGAGGCGGGGGAGGCGGCTGTACACTGTCAATTCCTTTATTATGTGCTTCTGGGGGAGATGTGGGTATCGGCGACCGTGTCGGTGTCGGCGTATTGGTCGAACCCAACATTTTGAACATTTCTTGTAACCGGACAACCCCTTGGTCTTCTGATTGCAGAGAACTGGATTCAGTTTGTGAGTTTAAGGGATGACCCGGAACATATTCTTCCACCAAATAGAACTTTTGGTCTTCCACAAAATAATCTAATATGTCGGAAGACGGATGATTTTGTGCCAATCGATCCAACACATCTGGCTTCCGCTCGATTAAAAATTGCAGACGGGTAAAGGCAAGCGAGTTTTTCTTGGGCAGCTTTAACTGTCTAACTACACAAACGGGAAAATCGGGATGGTGAATATCTGCCGCCAGATAGATGAGTCCCGAAGTCCCTGAGCCTAAAACTCTAACGATGCGATAACGATTATTTAAAACCTGATTGATCATAACTCCCTTAGCCCCCGCCCCTACTTAAGCGATTGTACGAGAGAAATCGATCGGGCTAGAATCTCAGGTGACCCGCTCAAGGGTTGCTGTCATACACTTTAAACATACTAAATTCAAGGTAGAAGCCTCCTTTAGAGGAGGCTTTTGTGGTTTTTTTGACGGAATTTTGCTTAATTTTGGATTTTAGGCTGTACTACCGCTGATAAAACATGATGTAACTCAACGACATCCCCAATCACAGCGATCGCAGGCGCTTCAAATTGAGTCTCCTCCACTTGGGCGACAATCGTTCCCAAGCTGCCAAATAATTCTTCCTGATCGGGTCGCGTTCCCCACCGAATGAGTGCCACTGACGTCTGGTCACTCAATCCCGCCTCCCGGAGTTCGCTAACGATGTAGGGTAAATTGTGAACTCCCATATAAATCACAATCGTTTCTGATCCGTGGGCGATCGCACTCCAATTCACTTTGGGTCGATACTTTCCTGCCGACTCGTGACCTGTGACAAAGGTTACGGAGGAACTATAAGCACGATGGGTTAAAGGAATGCCGGCATACGCTGGGGCAGCAATTCCTGAAGTTACCCCAGGCACCACTTCCACCGACACCCCCGCCTGTAACAAATCTTCCATCTCCTCGCCGCCGCGCCCGAATACAAATGGGTCACCCCCCTTGAGTCGCACTACCACTGCGTTGGACTGCGCCTTTTCAATTAATAGCTGCGTGGTCTCCTCCTGAAACTTAGAATGACGCCCCTTGCGCTTCCCCGCATCAATTTTTTCAGCTTGGGGATTAATCATCGCTAAAATTTGGGGACTGACAAGGGCGTCATAAATCACCACATCCGCACACTCCAACAATCCCTTCCCTTTCAGCGTCATCAACCCAGGGTCTCCTGGCCCTGCACCCACTAGATAAACCTTACCCAAAACTCTGTTCCCTTCACCCTCTGTGACTCTGTGGTTCATGGCTCAATCAAATCCACAATCAAATTTGCCAATATATCACTTGTGCCAATCGGCTTACCCAAAGTTAGTTTGACGGTAGGAAACTCGGTCTGTAGAATATCAAGCTTTTGTGCGATCGCATCCGTAATTCCCCCTGAAAAAAGAAAGTAAGGCAAAATCCCAATTCGCTTGTGACCCCTTGCCACCAAAACTTGAATCTGCTCCTCCAGCGTTGGCGGCACTGACCAGTAAGCCGCCACTGATTCCAATTCCTGCGCCACAGCCTCCACTGGCTGATTCCCACCCACCCGTCGGCTCCCATGAGATAACAAAATCTTACCGTCCATGTCTACCCCTGACCATTGGCTAGCCAGCAGTCTTCCTAAACCCGGATGAGCACCAACATGAGGCCTCAGATTGAGTGCCACCGCTTCACCTAAATCTCGCTGTGCCAGCGCCACTTCTGCGGGGATATCCTCCCTCACATGCACTCCTGGTAGCAGAAATAACGGCAATAACTGGATCTGGTTGCAACCCCCTGCAACAGCCGTACTGGCAAATTGCCGAATTTGCTCGTGTAATGCAGTATCAGCCAGTTCCAAGGTCGCTGTCCCTACGAGAGGATAGTGACACTTACGGCTTACCACTGTTGGCGTCGCTGGCTTCGCTTGTGCTCGTTGTAAGACACGATTCGCCTGGAAATACCCAGCGCGATTGCTGGGTAATAACTCTTGATCAGGGGCTAGAGGCTGGGAGATGGGGGAGTTCAGTGAACACCTGTAGTTGATTGCTCCTTGTCCCCAGCCCCTCTTTTCCAATTGAGAGCGTACCCGCTCCGCCAGTCTTGCCATAGCCTGATGGGGACGTGGATCGCGACTACCGTGAGAGATTAAGAGATAAGCCGATGATAATGGCAATGCTATGTTTAAAATTTTTAATTTACCTCGTACAATTGTAAGCACTATTATTAATAATTCTGTATCAAATACTTCTAAATTGAGCCAAACCCTGAAATAAAAATAAAGTCAGGGAAGTATGAATTCCCTGACTTTTCCCAATGTTATGGGGAGAGGTCGCTATTAATTAGCGTGTTGCTTCATCTGCTCTTGGGGATTGGCAATATACTTAAAGGTCGGCTCCGAATTCCAGGGGCCACGTTCATCTGAACCATTATTGGTTGGTGCAATCGATTCTCCTTGACCATCGCTGGACAAGTTGAAGTAAAGATTGACGGTTTCATCCGGCTGAATATTGCCAAAGAAGGGGTCAGTGAGTTTATTCAGCGACTCCAATGCTTTCATAAACATTTGGGTATGAGAAATCTCACGGGTTAGGAGAAAAACGAGAGTATCTTTGGTACCTTTATCCGGTGCCATTTTAATCAATTCTTCGTAAGTCTGACGTGCTCCTGCTTCAGCGGCAATATCAGAGCGCAAGTCACGTACAACATCACCCCCTTCGTTGATGTAATTAGCAGTCCAAGCATTACCTTGAGAGTCTAAAAAGTGGGGGCCAATGCCTCGAATGGCAAACAAGGTACTCTTATAGATATCAGTTTGGTCTGTATTTTTGGTGTGATTTTCGATGAGTCTGCCAACTACCTCCAAATGGCTAAACTCTTCTATGGCAATATCTTGGAGCATATCCCGAATACCGGCGTTTTCACAATGAAACGACTGCACCCAGTATTGCAATGCGGCTGTAAGTTCACCCGTTGCTCCACCAAACTGTTCTAAAAGTAGTTGGGCAAACTGAGGATTGGGCGCATCGACTTTGACCGGATGCATGATTAGTTTTTTGTGAAAAAACATGATGTGTAAATCTCCTTTGTTGTGCTGAGAAAACGAGCGATTGCAAATTGGTGATTAACAAGAGTTTTGCAATGAATCCTTAACCTTTTTAAGGGTTCTGAAAATTAAACAGTAATTACGGTTTTATCCGTAATTAGCTATTCAACCCAAATTTCACTTTTCCAGCTTAAGTTAAGGCTATCGCCCTAACCTGCATCATCAGATAGAGTTAGCAAATTGAACTCTATAACTAAAGAATGATATTTTTAGTTGTTACAATCTTGGTTGAACTGGAATCTGGGTAATGGGTAATAGATATAACGTTTAGACTCTGAGTAATAACGAGCGACGAAAGACTATATAAAAGCTAAGTAATGCCACATTGTTCAAGTTTCTCGGCTAAAACACTAGCGTGATTCCACCAAGAGTAGCCACCAATCCATCGACGGGAGGGCAAATGTCCCATCGGTGCTCTCTGATTGAATTTTAATGAGGCGTCCAGATTAGGTGGATTGTGGATTGGCCAACCCACGCGATCGCAAAAACTGGGATAATCTTTTCCTACATCTTCATAGATATACTTCTGGATACTTAAGCCAAAACGCCTGTTACTATACTTGACCCAAAGCTGGTCAATAATCCATAAATCCTCACAGGGTAATTTTTCAATATCACCACTGCTTAGATAATAACCCAGTCGCTTGCCTAACGCTTGACACAGAAGAGTCCAAGTTTGTTGGTCTGCTTCTTTCCATTTATTTCGGCTTAACAAATTTTGCAAGGGAGTGTAGTCAATACCAATTTCTGAAACTAAAGTATGACCATTAATCCTACGGCTAGACGTGTAGTTTGTTTGGGGCGTTAACTTCAGAGCTTGCAAAACAGCATCCGTAGATTGAAAGCGATCTTTAATGGTATTTTGCAATAATTGCTCCAGGATTTTACTGAGGCGATCGCTCACTCGCTTTTCCGGAAGCAAAAAATCACGCCACACCCAACAGCCATTAATTGAATCAAACAAATCCAGAGGCGGAACTTCCGTTAATAAGTGAATGCAAGTCACACCTAAACTATAGAGATCACTTGCCGGAAAGACTTTTCCCTTAATCTGTTCGGGGGGCATGTATTCGGGAGTGCCCGTAATTGTGCCCGTTTGCCAGAGTGCTGTATCAGAAAGAAGCTTAGCCACTCCAAAATCAATTAACACTAACTTTTTATCCTCGCGACGACGGATAATGTTAGCGGGCTTGATATCGCGATGAATGACTTTATGGCTATGGATATATTGTAAAACTGGCAACAAATCTTGCAATAACTCCCAAATTTGAGCTTCGTTGTAAGCCCCTTTAATATCTAATTCTTGCTTAATTGTTTGTCCATTAATTAACTCTTGTACCAGATAAAGTTGTCGATTTTGTTCAAAGTGTGCCCAAAGAGTAGGAATTTGGGGATGTTTACCCAGTTCATCTAATCGCACGGCTTCTTGCTGGAAAAGTTCCGTAGCTTTTTTCGCAACCAAACTGCTTGGATTATGTATGTAGAGTTGCTTAATCACACAGTGAGGTTTAGAGGGAATATCCTCATCCACCGCTAAAAAGGTTCTGCCAAATCCACCAGAACCAATCGGTTTTATTGAGCGATATCGCTCTTTGAGCCATAATTTAGAGCCACAACTGAGACAATATCGAGCTGAATCTGGATTTTGAGGAGAGAGGCATCCAGGAGTGACACAATAAGTCATGGCTAATGTTGTCAGAGATTAGTGGTTAATCAGCGGGGACACTGGTAAGCTAAAGAGCATTTAACTTGCACATTCTAAACACAGGATAAAAGAGTTCAAATCCTCTCCCCTGCTCCCCCGCCGCCTCAACAAGCAAATTACATGCGTAACAGCTTATTGGGGGCTGGGTGCTTTTCGAGTACGTCCCAATGCCCAATTCCTAACTTCCAATTCCCCTAAACCTAGTATTACTTCTCCTCCGCCCGATAGATGTAAAAGTTTTGAAATACTCCCAAAGTGTCAAATTGATAAGCGGGTAAGAAGGAGCCAATCTCTAAATTAGTGCGATAAACGCTAAAAAAAATAAAGTTATACTGCTGTGTCGATTGGGTAATAATTTCCTCGATTTGGGGGCGTGCCGTGTCAACCAGCGATTTACATTGACTGCGGAGGGCGTTCCCGAAGACACTGGGGACTTGCATACAGGCTTCGTCTTTGAGATAGGTGCTGAGTGTCTCAACCGCATACTCCTCATAGGTATCCTTACTGGGATTCGTCAGTGCCATCGACACTCCCAGCCCGACGAGAGCGACTCCAGCCATTGCTGCAACGACCTGTAAAAACTTCATGTTACTAGAGAACCATCTATTCACTATGACTACATCTTTTGACATAGGAGTTCCTGGTGGGACAAGAAAAAAAGAACTTTATGAAAAACACTAGATCGACAACCAATCTAGATGCTATACTAGGCAATGCAATGGCGAGCGTAGCCAAGTGGTTAAGGCAGTGGTTTGTGGTACCACCATTCGTGGGTTCGAGTCCCATCGTTCGCCCTGATTTTACAGAAAAAGTGATGAGTATGCTTCTGAGCCTACGCCAAGAAGCTTAGGGCTTTTTAAGGGTTTGTTGGATGGGAATCTGAATCACAAACTCAGTCCCTTGACCCAACTGGCTATAGAAATGTAGTTTACCCCCGTGTTTTTCCACCACAATCTGATAACTAATCGACAACCCCAACCCTGTACCTGTTCCCACGGGTTTGGTCGTAAAGAAGGGGTCGAATAGTCTGGCTTTGACTTCCTCACTGATTCCTGGGCCGTTATCGGCAATGTGAATGGCGACCTCATTGTCGTTGCACAGTTCTGTACAGACTCTGATATAGCTGGGATTGGCGTTGATTTGTTCCGGCGTTAGCGTTTGGTTTTGCTCATCAATAGCATCGATCGCGTTGCTGAGTAAATTCATAAACACTTGGTTAAGCTGTCCTGCATAACACTCGACGAGTGGCAAGTTGCCATATTCTTTAATCACTTTAATTTCAGGATGCCCTCCGGAAGCCTTCAAGCGATTTTGCAGAATCATCAGGGTACTATCGACGCCGTCATGCAGATCGACGGGTTTCATTTCTGCTTCGGCAAAGCGGGAGAAATTCCGCAGCGCTGCCACAATTTCACAAATCCGCTCAGCACCAACCTTCATGGAACTGAGAAGTTTAGGTAAGTCTTCCAGCAGAAAATCCAAGTCAATCGCGGCAATTTCCCCCTCAATTTCCGGCATGGGATGGGGATAGTACTGTTGATAGAGCTGTACTAAACCCAAAATGTCTTGGGTATAGTCAGTGGCGTGCATGAGATTGCCATAGATGAAGCTCACGGGGTTGTTGATTTCATGAGCAACGCCTGCTACTAGTTGTCCAAGACTGGACATTTTTTCACTCTGCACCAGTTGCGCTTGGGTTTTGCGAAGTTCAATCAAGGTTTGTTCTAGTTGTTGAGCTTGTGATTGAGCTTGTGCCATTGCCGTACAACTTTGCTTGTAGAGTTCCGCTTGTTGTAGGGCGATCGCTAACTGGTCTGCTACCTTACAAATTAATTCCACCTGCGAATCTTGCCAATGGTAGGATTCAGTATTCATCACCAGTGCCAGTGCCCCCCACATGGAGTCACCAAAATGCAACGGTACCAGTAACCAAGAACCTGGAAGTCCCTGAATACAAGCGTTATAGACCTCGTCTTGCCAAAGATGAGTATCGTCAATCCGAACAACTTCTAATCGCTTGAGTCGGTCAGCGATCGGATTATTTTGATCGGAAATTTCCAGACTTTGACACGCTGAAGTACATACGCCCTTGCAAGATTCAGCAACACTGACCCACAGCTTTTGTTCGGGTAAGTATTGTACGATTTGAGCACAGTCTACTTCTAGGAGTTTCTCAATCTCACAGGTAGCGGTAGAAAAAATAGTTTGTAAGTCTAAAGAACGACGGACGGCCTGAGTGAGTTGATTGAGAGCTTGTTCCCGTTGACGCTGATACTGAGCTTGTTCATAAAGTTGGCTTTGCTGGATGGCGATCGCAACTTGGGAGGCTAAGGACGTGAGCAAGTCCATCTCCCATTGCCCCCATGTCCGGGGTTCTGTGCAGTGATGAGCAATCAGCAATCCCCACAATCGATTTTGGCTGGAAGGCTCCCCCCTATCCCCCTCTGGGTAAGGGAAAGTTTGATTCTGAAGAGTTTGTTCACTCTGTAGAATGGGCACAACGAGGTTAGCTCGCACCTGCAACTGAGTGAGTAAATTAATATGACACGGGTCTATATTGGCGTTGTAGATATCCTCGATCGCCTTGACCCGACCCTGTTGGTAAGGCACGATATAAGATTGCTTAAAACAAGGGTCATAAATGTTTCTGCCCAAAATCGAGAAGCAACTCGACGCCACAGATTCTACGACGACATTTCCACTCCAATCCGGCTCAAACTGAAAAATCACGACTCGGTCCGTTTGCAGCACTTGTCGCACTTCCGCCGCCGTCGCATTCAGGATTTCCTCTAGGTTTAACGATTGGCGAATGCGCCCAGAAATCGCACTGACTAGGCGTTCCCGCTGAAACTGCTGCTGTAGGGAGGCTTCCGCCTGTTGGCGTTGAGCAATTTCAGTTTGGGCTTGCTGGTAAAGTTCAGATTGCTGTATCGCGATCGCGGCTTGGGTAGCGAGGGAACTGAGTAAATCAATTTCCAACGACTTCCACATCCGGGGTTTGGAGCACTGTTGGGCAACTAACAATCCCCACAATTGCTCTTCGTGAACGATGGGAACGACCAAGTTCGCCCTCACCTGAAGCTGAGCGAGTAGATCGCGGTGACAGGGTGTTAAATCTGCGGTGTAGATATCTTCTACCGCCTGAACTCTCCCTTGTTTGTATAGCTTGATATAGGCTTGTGCAAAGTGGTGGTCATTAATGCTGATGCCTGAAATCGGCCTCCAGCCAGAGTCCACCGATTCTACGACAATTACCCCACTGCCATCGGGATGAAGGCGAAAGATAATCACGCGATCGCAGGCCAAAACTTGCCGCACTTCATCCACCGTGGTGTTGAGAATTTCGTCTAGGTTTAAGGACTGATGAATGCGTTGTGCGATCGCCCCCAGCAACTGCTCCCAGAGAAATTGCTGTCGCAATGCTTCTTCTGAGTGCTGACAACTCTCCTCTAAAGAAGCCTTACACAGCATCTGACTCTGCCGCCTTATTTCTTGTGCTTGCTTGTACTCGGTAATGTCTTCACAAATGAGAGTGATGATTGGGTCGGTTTCGGTGTTTGGCACTAAGCTAGCCTTAGCTCTCACCCACATCACGCTGCCATTTTTGCGGACAAGGCGAGTTTCCCATTGAGTTAGCTGATGCGGCGGTTGTTGTATTGCCGTTAATTGAGCTTGACAAATGGCTTCATCTTGCCCATAAAAAATGTCGCCGATGGGCTGTTGTGCTAGCTCAATCACCTCATAACCAAGATAATCAGCGGCGAACTGGCTGACGGCAAGCATGATTTTCGCCGAATTGATCGCGAAACCAATACAGGGAAGACTATCATAGACCGTCAGAATGCCTTCTAAATCCACTCGTTTCAGGTTTAGGATTTGAAAGTCTTCAGTCTGATCCGATTTTTGAGTAGAGGTCATGGGCTGAATCGGCCTGAGGTCGGCATGATTCTGAGGAGACTCATGCCACTTAGATAGATGATCGACGTTCATTTCTCTGTTCCTAACCCTCAAGGTACTAGCCTATTTAAAAGCTAGGTCAATTCCTGGATAATTCATTTATATTTTTAATATTGTTAAAGATTAGTTAAAAAACATCATTATTCCCTTCAGGTTGAACCGTGTTGATCAACAAAATGTGAAGATTGTGGGGAAAATGCTTTTGTTTTCCGTTTGGGCAGAAAGCGGCATTTGTTCACTTTTCATAACAATCAAAGAACCCGATCAATCATGTGACTAATCATTCCTAACTTTATTCCTAAGTTTCAGAATTGATTTTAAAGGTCAAAATCCGAGATGGATTCCCTCTTAAGGAGCAAGCTTTTGATTCACGAGATGAAGGGAGCTGGGGAGCCGGGGAGCTGGGGAGAGGATTTGAACTCTTTTATCCTGTGTTTAGAATGTGCAAGTTATACCAAGTTGCAGTCAAAGATAGTAGATAGGGAGACAAGGAAGACAAGGGGGACAAGGGGGAGAGAAAATACTACGTTTGAACGCAACTCGGTATTAAATGGGCTTTAGCTTAGTGCTGGAGTGAAGGAAAAGAAAAATACAGGGGCGTACAACAAACAATACGCCCCTACCGCCAAAGGAGGTTACTTATGACCAAGTAGATGCCCCTGAAAGCTTATGATTGTAGCACCTAAAATCTAAATTCAGGTGCGATCGCTAAAAGACAATTGACGCATAATCGGGTCATCTTGCCCAGTTGCCCAATGGGCGAAGCGCTGGGCTAGGGGAGGGACGAATACCAGAGGAGTAGAAAATCCGGAAAATACATAAACTCCCTCTAGGTTACCGAGTGACCCCACAACGGAAAGGCGATCGCGGCTAAAGGCAACCAGGCAACGATGCCAAGTTCCTGGTAACTTTTCCAGGGCCGGTAAGATTTGCCCCACTTGGGTCCGAATCGCGGCCTCACTCGCGGCTGCATCGACCGTAGCATAGGGGTCTGTCATCACACGACTAAGTTGACCGATCCGGAAATGACCATCCCGAAACTGAACGGCACCCGCGTCTAAAACGGGCAAAACTGGCTCATGTCCGGGTTCATCCCATAAGGACTCAACCTCCGCCTTGCTGGCTTGTGCCTCTAGGGCAAACCGCTTGGTGTTGGCTGGCATTACGAGGGTTCGCAGTTGCAGGCTAACGGCTGAGGTTTCAATCATTTCTGCATGAGAAAAATACAACGGCACAGAAATTCCTGCTGTTTGGAGTAAGGCGCGACTTAAACCGCCGGCACAAATCACCGTGTTGGCTGCCTGATAGGTTTGGTGGGCTGTTTTCACCCCTTCAATCCGAGAACTTCGTTGCAACAGTTCTACCACTTGCGTGATTTGAAGTTCACCCCCGCAACGAGTGAAGGCGTCGATGTAGGCTTGGGTGGTTTTTTCAGGATGGATGTGTCCGTGACGAAATGTGAGGGCACCGGCGATCGCCTGTGGATTGAGTAAAGGTTCTAACTCACAAGCCTCTTCTACACTGAGGAAGCGAGGCGTGATGGCAAAATTTGTATAGTTAGCCGCTAGCTTTTCCGGGTTCTCTTCAGAAGCGATATATAACAGCAAATCGAGTTCGCGGAACTCGGTATCGGCGTCTAATTCCTCAGATAAGAGGCGATGGCGTTCAATTCCTTCTTGGCACAACTGACGGGTTAATTCGGATGTGCCTGACCAATAAGCGAGTCCCCCATAACTATAACGGGTGGCACCTTGTAGCGTGGCATCTTGTTCGAGGAGCAAGACGCTGAAACCTTGGGTGGTCAGTTCATAACTGAGGGCTGCACCTGTAATACCGCCACCCACTACAATCCAGTCGTAAGTTTTCATTAAACGATTGTTTCCTTTTGTAGTTATCCTCACATCTAACCTGAAATGAGTTGCAGTTTAGCTTGCGTCTAGGGATGCATTCAAATCTTTGGGGAAAGTGATAATTTTTAACCCCGATTTAAGTAAAGCTTAATTTTTATTGAGTAACTTAATGTTGTGGCGTGAGGCATTGATTATGGAAATTTTTCAGGCCGCTTTAGTGGCTTTACTGATGTTACTCCTTGGAGATTTTTTGTCTACCTTTCTCTATCATGTCCCAGAGCATATTTTTGGTAAATTCCATACATTGGTTCATCATAGTAAAAATCGTAGCTTTATCCATTATGCGGTTTTAACCAAGAACCCATGGGTACTGATTGATGGATTATTGGGAGCTGTGCCTTATTTCATGTTTGTTCCCTGGCTTTGGACAATTTCGCCCTCTGGAACTATTTTAGGGCTTTTGTTGGGTGAGTTTCATGTAGTGTGGCGGCATAGTTCGGTACTTGATTATCAAACCCCTATTTGTATTGAGCGCATCTGCAATTTCTTATGGATCACAACTCCTGAGCAGCATTGGCTTCATCATCAAGATGGCAAGGTAGCCTACGGGGATATTTTTACGTTTTACGATCGGCCTGCAAGAGCTTGGTTTAGGACTTTGTTGTTGTTCAAGAAAAAATTGAGAAAAATTAGAACTAGACCCCATCCAAAATTTGTAGAGAATGAAAGCTTGCAGTCTTATCGGTAAACTCAAATCTTACCGATAAATTAGGAAATGAATGACTGTTGCTAAGGAACTGGGGCAGAAACAATTCCTTGGGCTTCAAGCACAGCGGCAACTCGTAAAATGAGTGCCTCATTGTAAGGTGCAGCAATAATTTGTACTCCTAATGGTAAGGCTCCAGGGCGTTGCATGGGAACCGATAAGACGGGTAAACCAATAAAAGATAATGGTTGTGTGTACATTCCCAAATGGGCACGGATGGGCACTTCTTCTCCATTAATGAGCATCATTTCTTGTCCGAGTGGCGGGGCAACACAGGGCGTGGTGGGCGCGAGAATAATATCAACATGTTGGAAGATTTCTCGGAGGCAATCGCGATACCACTGCCTGAACCGTTGCGCTTGAACGTACCAATGGGACGGAATTAAGGCACCGGCTAAAAAGCGTCCACAGGTGGCGGGATCAAAATCTTGAGGGCGCGATCGCAAGTTGGCAAAATGCAGATTAGCCCCTTCAGACGCGGTAATGATATAGGCTGCTGCCCTCGCCCGATGGGCTTCTGGGATTGTCACAGTTGCCGTCACTTGTAACGCCTGCGCCACCTGGGCTACGGCTGCCAAGGCTTCAGGTTGTGCACCTTGGGCAAAATAACCATCCGCGACTGCAATTTGCAACCCCTCAATGCCGTGATTGAGTTGAGGTAAGCACAGTTCTGGGGGACGAGTGGTACAAACGGGGTCACTCGGATCAGCTCCCTGTAGGATATCAAAGGTTGCGGCAATATCCCGCACGGAACGCGCAAACGGCCCAACATGGTCAAAACTGCTGGAAAATAAGGCAACTCCTGAGCGTGATAATCGCCCATAAGTCGGCTTAAAGCCCAAAATTCCGCATAAGGATGCGGGAACGCGGATGGAACCGTTGGTATCTGTCCCCAGCGTGAGAGGAACGAATCCTGCTGCCACTGCTGCCGCCGAACCGCCAGAGGAACCCCCTGCGATCCGGGTTGGATCGTGGGGATTGCGCGTAGCACCGTAATGGTAATTTTCGGTCACAAATCCATAGGCGTACTCATCCATATTGAGGGCACCGACTAACACGGCACCCGCTTGTTGAAGTCGGGCAATTGCCGTGGCGTCTCGCTTAGCTGAGGGATTTTCGCTGTTGATTTTTGCTCCAGCTAGAGTGGTTAAATCGGCGATATCGTAGAGGTTTTTCACCGCAAAGGGAACGCCTGCGAGAATACCGGGATTGTTGTTTTGGGCAATAGTGCGATCGATTTTCTCGGCTTGTGCCAGTGCAGTCTGAGTCGTGACAGCCGTGAAACAATTAAAAGCTTCATTGTTAGCCGTTATTCGTTCTAATGCTGCCGTGATAACGGCTTGAACACTTATTTCTCCAGAGCGAACCGAGATAGCAGTAGCAATAGCATCGGCTTGTTTCAAATCCATGAGCAAAATGTGCGGGATAAATTAGATTTTTGACCCTAGAATTAAGATAAATCGGTGGTTAAAATTTTATCTGATCAGTAAGGAATTTTTATCTGTACTGTGGTTCATGATAATTATTGCCCCCAAAAGTTAATAGGGGCGTATCGCTATACACCCCTACTCTTAAGAACCTTCGCAGGAATTAAATTCCGATAAATCGCGTCCTAAGCCAAAATTGACTTTAATTTAAATCCTCTCAAACCGTTTGAGACGAGCGGTGATCGCACTAAGCAATTCTTTTCGCGTAAAAGGCTTAGTTAAATAATCGTCTGCTCCTAATTCCATGCCCAATCGCATATCATCTTTAGATACTCTTGCCGTCAGAAAAATAAAGGGAATGTTGGCAGTGGTAGGATTAGAACGTAAGCCTGTCAGGACATTATGACCGGTGACTCCTGCCATGGTTACATCGCAAAGTACAATATCTGGCAATTCTCGTAACGCTATTTCTAGCCCCTCTCTACCGCCTGAAGCAACAAGCACTTGATATTTATCTGAAAGCAGGTCTTCCAGATTTTCTCTAATTTCTTTTTCGTCTTCAATAACTAGGATTTTTGCAGAATTCTGGTTCATAAGTCAATAAGATTTGAAGATATCCCCTGGAGAACTATTGAATACTTCTTGAAGTTTGAAAGTTATTCGGTAGCCTTGATTTCAATAGCGAAACGGTATTGTTCACGAGCCATTAACGATTAACCTCATGTAGTCTTCTTCCAAATTACCGGGTAATGGTCGCTCTGACTACCGAGAAAATACGTAATTGTGAGAATAATTGCACTGGTTTCAGTATTTTTACCCAGTCTGATGAACCGATAGGCTTCAGGGTTCAAATACGGGGGCGAGTTCAATATCTTCAGGTAGAGTAAATTCTACCACCAGAGTTGCGATCGCAGCAATTTTGGCAAAATTCTCTACTACGTTGAGCTGGTATTCTGGCGCAAGTGGCAAATCAATCAATTGAGCGGTTTGCTCCACATATTGAGCTATATTTAGGTTTTCTTCAGGCATGAATGCTTAGCTCCCTAGGCCAAAGCGTTGTGACAATTTTACTCTAAACACAAAAATGAGGAAAGGAAATCATTCTAAGGGTGATGTTTCTAAGTGTGGAGAGCTTAGTTTCACAGGTACAGTACAGTCTTGTTGTTATTTTTTTGCCTTTTATAACATTTGTGGTTGTGCTGTCTTTCAAAATCACCCAATTGGGTGAATCCACTGGGTGAAGCGTGTATTAATTACTAATACTATTCTCAAAAATTACGTATAAATTATTAAAAATAACCGGAAAATGTTGATATTTCTTGTAGCTCTATGTTGTGAACATAAAAGGTGAAATTACTCCTGATCATGCGTAAATTACTTTACTTGCTGAGTGGCATAGTGGTTTTGAGTACATCCATAGCTTGCGCCTCTCAAACTGATCAACCAGGAAACGGGGCTACCCATCAAAATGCTTCAACAGTTACATCTATCGATTCAAGCACAGCGTCAAAATCTAGACCTAATAAGAAAACAGTCACTGATGAATGGACACAGAGACAAATTCCCGTCAAGCTGTTTAACCAAAACGGATTTCCCTTTACCACTTACTTTCCTGAAAATGACTTTGTTGTTGAATCTGCGGCAGCGGATGAAGGTATGGGTGTGTGGTTTTATTCCAAAGCAAGTGGTAAGAAATATCAGTCAGCCTACGTCCACTTTTTCTTTCCAGCTCAGTCTCAAAATCTAGAAGGAATGAGAAGTTCGGTTGTGGGAAAACGGGGTTTGATGGAAACCAATAAGTGGACAGTTAAGCGTCGCACTCAAAATGTTCCCTATCGCTGGGCTAAAGAAAGAATTGATTTCGAGAAAAAGCAAGGGAATAAATCAATCATGGGGACTGTCTATCTTGGCGAATATAAGGGTAAAGCTTTTCGAGTTACAGAACATTTCCCTGCCGATTATGGAGATGGATTTGCGCCTAGAGCAAGCATCATTTTAAAAGAGTTACAACTCAATAATTAACTGTGATGAAGTATGAAGGCTGAAGGGTAAAAATGAAAAATTACTTTTTATCATCTTTCATTCTTCATACTTGAATTTCAAATTGTAGCTGATGGCTTTTAAGAAAGTCATAGGTAAAATGGTCAACAACATTAGTGTCATTCAGTTCTAGATTGTAGAAATCAACAAAATCATGATTAAAATAAGGACCTGCGTGCCAAGTCCCTATCTCTAACTTAATAAAACAATTGCCGGGAATGTGGAACGCGGCGATATCTGCTAAGGCGGGTTCGTCAATTTCAGGATTCGGCGGAGCAACTGCAATGAACCAGTCTTTGCCTTCCAAAGAACCTAAACATTGAGTGCATTGGACATGGCGAGTAATTTTGTGAAACTTACGGCTTTTGTGATGTAGGCGCATAATATAGAATCGAGGTATTCCATTCTGAAGATTTAACTGAGCATCGTCAGCATCATAAGATTTGCCATCTTTACTCGCAAAAATGACTTGACCATAGGGTCTAAATTTTTCTGGTGTAATCCATTCAGCAGGTAATGGTTGAACAATATTTTCTTTACTCATGAATTAACCTCTGCTAGTTACAGTTTATTGTCTTCTTAATATTTTCTTACAACAAGGATAACTCACCTGGTTAAAGTTGAGTATAGGAAAATTGCGCTCACCATTAACGGGCGTGGAACAGCTATTGCGGAGGAAGATTCTGTACAATTAATGGCAATAATCTGTAGAATAATACAGCTTGTTACAAAACCCCTGTCAAATGACTCAAAACATCAGTATTTTTTCTTTTTTTTCTGGGGCTGGTTTTCTCGATTTAGGCTTTGAATTCAGTGGTTTTAACATAGCTTATGTAAGCGAAATTCACTCACCTTTTTTAGAAGCCTACCGCTACTCTCGGCAAGGTCTTAACCTCCCTTCACCTAGATATGGATACCAGGAAGGACAAGAGGCAAATATCATGAACCTAACAAGAGGAGAAACAGCACTCCATCTGGGGGATTTAATCAAAGATTGTCGCCGGACAAATGAGCTTGTTGGATTTATTGGTGGCCCTCCCTGCCCTGATTTTTCTATAGGTGGAAAAAACCGAGGTCAAGAAGGAGATAACGGCAAGCTTTCTGCCTGCTATATCCAATTAATTTGTCAGCATCATCCAGATTTTTTCTTGTTTGAAAATGTCAAAGGATTATGGAGTACTCAAAAACATCGTAGTTTTTTTGAAAAACTTAAATGCCAATTAATCGAGGCTGGTTATATTTTAACAGAGCGCTTAATTAATTCCTTAGACTATGGGGTAGCTCAAAATAGAGATAGGATTATTCTGATTGGATTTCAAAATAGCCTGATTCAAGACTTAGGAATAAACTTTATAGGTAAAGACAATTTATTATTAGAGTGTTTTCCTTGGGATAAGTATGTAATCTATCCTAAAAACCAAGTTTTTTCTTACCCTTGGCCTACAACCCATTTATTTAAAGAGGATTCTATCATTCCTTGCCCTGAGCATATTCCTCAAGAATTAACCGTTGAGTACTGGTTTCAAAAAAATGATGTACTCAACCATCCTAATGCTCAACATTTTTTTAAACCTAGGGCTGGTATCAAGCGATTTGAGTCTGTGGATGAAGGTGATGATTCTAAAAAGTCATACAAGCGTTTGCACCGATGGCGTTACTCCCCTACAGCTTGTTATGGAAACAATGAAGTTCATCTACATCCTTATAAAGTCCGTAGACTTTCAGCGGCAGAAGCGCTGGCAATACAATCTTTACCGAAAGACTTTGTTTTGCCCGATCATCTATCTTTGAGTAATCTGTTTAAGATGATTGGTAATGGTGTTCCTTATCTCGCATCGAGGGCGCTTGCTTTAACTATCGCTGATTTTCTGGAGATAACTGAAAGGCAAAGTTCTGATTCTTTATCTTGTCCTTCCTTTGTCTCGCTCTTTGGCTAGTCGTGGGCATAGCCCTGCTCACAAACTTACTCTAAAATTAAGCAGAGAAAGAAATAACATCTATGCAAACATTAAAAGAACCTCAATCCATATTTCAGCCTCCAACCTTTGCTACGGTTGAGGAAGAACGCCTTCATCGCAAGCAACGCCTTGCAGCAGCATTGCGTCTATTTGGACACTTTGGGTTTAGTGAAGGTATTGCAGGGCACATTACCGTCCGCGACCCCGAACACCTGGATTGCTTCTGGGTCAATCCGTTGGGTATGCACTTCGGTCTTATCCGGGTTAGTGACCTGCTTCTGGTGAACCATCAGGGTGAAGTGATAGAGGGCAACAAGCCTATTAACACGGCAGCTTATGCCATCCACTCTCAAATTCATGCCGCCCGTCCTGATGTCGTGGCAGCAGCACACGCTCATTCAATTTACGGCAAAAGCTGGTCTAGCCTCGGTCGCCTCCTGGACCCCCTCACCCAAGATGCCTGTTCCTTCTACGAAGACCACAGCCTGTTTGATGATTACACGGGAGTCGTGCTTGAACTTGAGGAAGGTAAGCGCATAGCAACAGCATTAGGGGAGAATAAAGCCATTATCCTCCGCAACCATGGTCTACTCACAGTGGGTCATTCAGTGGATGAGGCGGCTTGGTGGTTTGTGGCAATGGAACGCTCTTGTCAAGCGCAGTTGATGGCAGAGGCAGCGGGCACACCCATCCTCATCGACTCTGATAATGCTCGTCTGGCAAAGCGTCTGGTAGGCTCACATCAGCTAGGCTGGTTTAGCTTTCAACCGCTTTACGAATTAATCGTACATCAACAACCTGAACTGTTGGAGTAGGGATGGTTTGATGAATTTTGAATTGAGGATTATTTAGAAATATCAAGACATCGGCCCTGATTTTTCAGCCACGCTCTGTACAAAATAGAAAAAAGCTAGGAGATAGATATGGGAATAAATACACAGTTTTTATCAGAAACTTTTGGTCAAACCATCATCAATACCGATAACATCAGTCTTTTAGACTTAGATAGGGAAGAAATTATTAATTTGTTTAAATCTTATGGCGTATTGCTTTTTAGAGGGTTTAAATATTGAGATAGGCTTACCCTGTTTATTTACTGCCCTACTCGTCATGATTCATACTTTAATAAAGTCGTCTCAATATCAGTTCGCATGGCAGAACTATATCGACAGTCACTATTAAGACAATCCACCAATAACTTATTTGCTTGATAATACTGCTTGAGTCCCTCTAATTCCAAGGCTGTTAACGGCAAACCCTGACCAATTTGGCGATACTCTACTAACATGGAGCGAAATTGCGCTGCCCACACCTGACCATCCGTCTTCCACCATTGCAGCGAGTAATCTCGACCTTTTCCCAAATCAGGTAATTGCTGTTTGAGTTGCTGGAATGATTGACTGAATAGCGATCGCTTTTGTTCCCCACCCAACCCGGATTCTCTTTCCAAAAGTTTCTCCAAGTTTAAAGCAAAACCCAGCGCCAAAATTTGTTGGATGTCAGGATTGCGCGTCAGACTCTGTACTAAAGAGAAAGCACGCGCTAACTCTAAATCTAAAGCCAATTCCGGTGTCAAATCGCGAGCGAGATTTTGATCCAGCGCCACCGCTAATCCTAAATCACGGTCTAAAAAGAGAGTAAAATAAAAGGCACGTACTGCCGCTGGTTTGTAAGAGGTTTGCAGCAAATAGCCTTTTTGACTAATACCCGTCAAGAACTCCTGCAAATGACAATTTTCTGCTATCAAGCTATCAATTTGCTGCTTCATTAACTTGAGTAACGGTTCTGCATTCCTCAATAATCCAGCCGTTAGTAAAAAAACTTCCCGCCACTGAGGTTCCCGGATGTGGGTACTCAACCGTTGCAATGCTTCCATGAGGGTTGCTGTATCCGGACTAGCAACAATATTCCGAGCCGTTAAATACTCTTGAAAGGTTAAATGAGAAAATGAATAAACCCCTAGTGCTCGTTCCACTAATAACCCATGTTGTGCCTCAATTGCTTTCAACACCGCTTCGCTGTTCAGCCGCAGTGTTTCTGGGTCTGTGTTGGCTCCTGGTAAAGTAGTGAGATAGTCAGCAATATGTTGCTCAATTTCAGTTTGTTCAAAGAAGTAATTTCCTTCTTCAAACGTTGTAGCTGCAATATGGCTCAAAAGTTTCATCTTGTGAGGTAGAGACAAATTTCGATAAATTTCATCTCGTTGAATGCCTCGCGCTTCGTCCCAGCGCACCAATAAAATATCTAATCCAGCCTCATATAATTTGGAGCGTTTTTTGGGAAAATCGGCCTTAGCCTGAAATACACTGACGGTTAAATTCAATAAAATGGGGGTTTTCGCAAGTTCTCGAATGGGTTGGTTTTCTGGTAACTTCAGTTTGTCAATAAACTGAGTGGCTAGATTTAAACCGTCCTCTTCGTTTGGTTTAGACGTTGCTGTAATAAACCATTTTTTAGCAAAGGCTTCGATTTGAGTTTGGTCGAAATCGGCAAGCTCAACATAGGTAAATCCAGGAAAACGGTACGGTTGAGCTGCAAAACGACAGGTAATAATAAAGGAATTTTGATAATAGGTTTCCGAAAATTTAGTAATTTGTTTGAGTAGCGTATCGATATAATCAGCTCGGACTTCGTCTAACCCATCCAGCAAGATTAACAGCTTGCCGTGTTTGAGCAAGGTTTCCACATGCTGTACCGAAATTCCAAAATCACTTAACTTTTGATTTATATAATCTAATAAACTAAAATCATCTCCAATCGTAATCGTGTTACCGATCGCTTCCTCTGCCAAGTTTCTCAGTTGAATAAAAATAGGAATTCTAGCTAAAGGTAACTCGCCTCGAATACACTGAAGTGCGACTTTTTGTAAAAAGGTGGTTTTCCCCGCTCCTGGCTTGCCCATCACCATCAGTTTGGGGTAAGTTGCGATTATCCTTTGGGAATCCGCCAAGTTACTTGTATCCAGCGCTAGAAATCTCTTTTGGCTCGATTGAGTCAAGCCTAAGCGATCAAAGGGGGTGACTGTCGCTGATTGTAAATCAGAAACCTCTAGCCATTGTTGAGAACTCAGTTGTTCGAGAATGTTGACATTGACATAAATTTCATCCAATGGTATCGGTTGAGCAATATCAAGTAACCGCAAGGTACCACACTGGGCAAGAATGGGGGAATCAAGGAGCGATCGCACCTGTTCGACCAATGCATCCACATCAGAGACCACCGTTAAATTCTGTACAATTGGTGCTATCTTTTGAGCGGGTGGTGCTGAGTTCAGGTTTAAGTCAGCAATCTCTTGCCAATCCAGATCCAAGCACAAACAAATATCGATAAAAATATGGCGCTCAATGGGTTGACCTTTGAAGAACTTCCAAACCGACTGGCGCGTCTCTAACCCCACTTCACTCGCCAGATACTCTTGCGTCCATCCTTTACGCTGGAAGGCTTTTTTAGCCTGCTCAATGCCTACTGTAGATGCTCGAAGCGATCGCTTTACCATGAGTCACAATCGTTTCCACTTGTTCGTTAATTATGGTATGTATCGCTACATTTTTCGGGAGTCCCTTAACAAATATATCTAAAATTGTGCCCGATCTATCTGTATTAAGCACGATTCATCAGTCACATTTCTTTAAGTTTTCCAAGAGTGGAAAGTGAGAGGGTAATAAGAGAAGTTAAAAAACTAGTTTTATTTGACATTTTTGATGACAAAAAGTTGAGAAAAACGGTTTAAATTATGTGGGACATTATTTTCCAGATCATCAGTGCAGCAACAATCGGCTTACTCGTTGGCTATTTCTGGGGCCGGGGAAAAAAAGCCTCCTCTCCAGAAAGTGATCCGGTTTGTCCAAACAATCTCCGAGAGTGCCAACAAGCTGAGGAGTCCTTACGGGAGAGCCAACGCACATTAACGACCCTGATGAGCAACCTACCGGGCGTGGTCTACCGATGCCAGAACGACTGCAATTGGACAATGGAATTTGTCAGTGAGGGCTGCTATCCCCTGACTGGCTATCACCCCGCCGACTTAATGGAGAACCGAACAGTCTCCTACGGACAACTCATCCATCAGGATGATCGCAACTGGGTCTGGAACGAGATTCAATGCGCCTTGCAAGAGTCCCGACCCTTTCAGTTGACCTACCGCATTATCACCGCAACTGGCGAGGAAAAGTGGGTTTGGGAGCAGGGATGTGGAGTGTTTTCTCCTCAAGGGGAAGTGTTAGCCATCGAAGGCTTCGTGACCGATATTACACAACGCAAGCAATTTGAAAAGTCCTTGCAGGAGAGTGAGGAACGATTTCGCCGTCTATCAGAAGCCACTTATGAAGGGATTTTAATCCACGAGCAGGGCGTGATTATCGACGCGAATCAAGCGATCGCGAAAATGTTTGGATACGAAACCGATGAACTCATTGGGGTGAGTGGCTTTCACCTGCTGGCTCCCGAATCGCGAGATATCGCCTTAAAGCAGATTCAGGCCGCCTATGTAGAACCTTACGAAGTCGTTGCTTTGAGCAAAGAAGGCTCTAAATTCCCCATAGAAATTCAAGCCAAACTGATTCCTTACCAAAATCGCTTCGTGCGGGTTGTGGCAATTCGGGATATATCCCGTCGCCAACAAATCGAAAAAGAACTACGGCAAGCCAGAGACCAGCTACGAGCCGTTTTGGATGCCGTACCTGGAAGTATTAGTTGGATTAGTTCCGAATTAAACTACCTAGGCGTTAATCGCTATTTAGCCAAAAGCTTCAACCAACCCCCAGAATTCTTTGTCGGCAAACCCATCGGCTTTCTTCAGCCCGGTTCGCAAGTGAGCGAGTTCTTGCGTCAATTTTTTGCAAGTTCCGAGTCAGAAGCCTCCCTGGAATTAGACTGGCAAGTCGATGGTGTTCCTTCCCATTATTTAATTGTTGCCCAAAAGTATCTGCAAGGCCAAGCCGCTGTCTGTGCCGGGTTTGACATTACTCGACGCAAGCAAGCCGAGCAAGAACTGCGCTACAGTGAAGCCTGCATTCGAGCGTTGTATGAAGTGACAGCCGCTCAAGACCTGACTTTTAACCAACGCCTCCAGAGGTTATTAGAACTTGGATGTGGCTGGTTTGGCCTGGATATTGGATTGTTGGGACGCTTAGAGGAAAATTGTTATCAAGCGATCGCCTTTGGCGGTGCCCAAGGGGCAATCGCAGCTTTTGCGGCAGTGCAGTCCGATCATCTGGAGCCGAATGTCTTAGTCTACGATTTTGTTCAGGAATCTCAGGGGAGAACGGATTTTCCAACAACCGCCAACCCCGCTTTATCCACACCCATACTCCCCAAAGGCAGTATTTTTGATTGGAAGCTGAGGAATTGCCAGAAGATTTGGCAAGCCGCAGAATTAGTGAACCTAGAGTCGGCAGTGGCGGCTCAATTGTCCGGCTATCCAGCACAGTCTATCGCGGCGATGGAGGCTTATCTGCGTACCCCAGTAACTGTTGCCGGTCAGGTTTACGGCACCCTCGGCTTTTGGAGTTGTCGTAAACGCAACCGCAACTTCAAAGCGGTGGAACGGGAATTGTTGAAGCTGATGGCACGGTGGATTGGGGGTGAAATTGAACGGCAACAAGCCGCAGATGCCTTGCAACAACAGTTTCATCGTGCGTTACTGCTCAAACAAATTACCCAAGAGATTCGCCAAAGCTTAGATACCCAACAAATTTTACAGACGACGGCGATGCAAGTGGGGCGGGCACTTCGCGTCAATCGTTGTTTATTGTTTCGATATGAGGCGACGCCACCCTCTCGGTTAGTCTGTGTGGCGGAATATTTAGGGGGAAGGCATACATCCCTCCTCGATTTATTAGAGCTTGCCGTCAAAGGCAATCCTTACCTCGAAGAAATATTGTCTCAAGACCGAGCGATACCCGTCACTCATATCGATGGCTATCAGTTGTTGCAACCTTTTGTGCGCCTGTTTCATCGCCTCGGTGTGCAATCCTTGTTAACGGTTCGCACCTCTTATCATGGGCAACCGAACGGTGTGATTAATGTACACCAGTGTGATGCAATCCGAGGTTGGAGTGAGGATGAAATCGAACTACTTGAAGCCGTAGCCGATCAAGTGGGAATTGCCCTTGCCCAAGCTCACCTTTTAGAACAAGAAAAGCAGCAACGTGAGCAACTGGCTGAACAAAATGTAGCACTAGAGCAGGCCAAGCAGGCAGCAGAAGTCGCCAACCAAGCCAAGAGTGAATTTCTGGCGATGATGAGTCATGAAATCCGCACACCAATGAACGGGATTATTGGCATGAATAACCTGCTGCTCAATACTTCCCTCACAGAGCAACAACAAGAATTTGCGCGCACCATCGGCAGCAGCAGCGAGGCTTTGCTGCGGATTATTAACGATATTTTAGACCTTTCCAAAATCGAGTCCGGGAAGCTGGAGTGGGAGGATCAACCGTTCGATTTGCTCTCTTGTATTGAGGCGGCGGTGAATCTACTGACTCCGAAGGCGGTTGATCAACGCCTAGAGTTGACTTACCAGATGGACGCCCAAACTCCACTCACTCTGGTGGGAGATGTGACTCGGTTGCACCAAATTCTGCTCAATCTCCTGAGTAATGCGGTCAAATTCACGGATGCGGGTCAAGTCAAGGTTTCAGTCACCGCCCATGCATTGGGAAATAGCGAACCATCTAACTTAGTTTTAAACCCCCATTCCCCATTTCCCAGGCTCTATGAGATCCAGTTTGCTGTCCAAGATACAGGTATCGGCATTTCCCCAGAGCAAATGAATCGACTGTTTAAGCCCTTTAGCCAAGTGGATGCTTCAACCAGCCGACGTTACGGAGGGACAGGTTTAGGTTTGGCGATTAGCCAACGGTTGTGCGAACTGATGGGAGGTCGAATGTGGGTTGAGAGTCACGGGGTGTGTGCTGGAAATCCGCCTGAAGATTTAGTCTGGGAAAATCGCAATCGCCCAGGCGATGAGCCGATCTTAGATACCGTTGAATTTGACCCGTTATCTCACCCTCCAACATCCTCAGGCTCTACATTCTATTTCACCATCGTTGCTCCGGGTTATCCTTTCACCCAGCCAGTTCGTGATCAAGGCGATCGCTTACTGCTTGAACGTACTCTCCCAATCACTCAACCCTTTCCATCGATTCCGTTACGGATTCTACTGGCGGAGGATAATCGTGTAAACCAGCAGGTTGCCCTACTAACTTTGAAACAGTTGGGATATCAAGCCGATGTGGTCAATAATGGTCGAGAAGTCCTCGAAGCCTTGCGCCGTCAGCCCTACGACGTGGTGTTGATGGATGTGGAAATGCCCCAAATGGATGGATTGACGGCTACCCGTCTGATCTGCCAAGAATGGAATGCCGACCTCATACTAAAAAATGCTGGCAAAGAATCACCGATTACTCAATCCGATGCAGTAACCACTTATCTCCAATCCCAGCGTCCCCGAATTATTGCCATGACAGCTTACGCGATGGCGGGCGATCGCCAAAAGTGCCTTGAAGCTGGGATGGATGACTATATCAGTAAACCCATCCAAGAGCAGGAGCTGATTCGAGCTTTACAATTGTGCCAGTCTGCAATCGGTGAGTCTAGAAAGCCGCCAACACAGGAAGGCGGGGGAGCTGGGGAGCTGGGGAGCTGGGGAGCTGGGGAGCCGGGGAGCCGGGGAAAAAGTCTGCTATCTTTGACTGCAACTGGGTATGACAATGTTGATTCTCCACCCGTACTCGATCATCGGGTACTCAACTCCCTGCGGCAAATGACGGGTAGCAAAGCCGCCACGCTCTTACGTCAAATCATCGATGATTACCGAGAAGATGCTCCTCAACAGCTACAAGACATCCGGGACGCTGTGGCGGCTGGGGATGCTCAAGCCTTGCGACAGTCCGCCCATACCCTCCGTTCCAGCAGTGCAAATCTGGGTGCAATGAATCTCTCCTATCTCTGCAAAGAGTTGGAAATGATCGGGCGTGCGGGTACTACGACGGATGCGCCGGAGTGGATAGCGCAGGTAGAAGCAGAGTATGAGAAAGTAAAAGTGGCTTTACAACTCGAATATAAGCAATTTTCTTCATGAATGTTCCATCTCACCCAGATTCTTCCCTGGTTCTGGTCGTTGATGATGACCGCTCCCTCAGAACACTGCTTCGCTTTGCGATGGAAGAAGAAGGTTATCAAGTGGCAGAAGCGAATAATGGAGAGAACTGCTTGGCTCAATTCGCACGGCTCAAACCGGATATTGTGTTGCTCGATGCCGTGATGCCGGTGATGGATGGCTTTACCTGCTGTAGGCAATTGCGTACTCTTCCCACGGCAGAGTACACGCCTGTACTGATGATTACGGTACTCGACGATCAAGAGTCGGTTGATCAGGCTTTTGCGGCTGGTGCGACGGATTATGTCACGAAACCCATACATTGGGCTGTGCTACGTCAGCGTGTTGCCCGTCTTTTGGAAGCGAATCGATCACTCACCCAAGTTCAGCAAGTCACTGAGGCGTTGCAAAGGCAGCTCCAGCGGGAGCTATTATTCCGAACCATTACGCAACATCTGGCTCAGGTTCTGACTTTGGAGGAAATTCTCCACCCTTGTGTCCAGGAAATTCGAGAGTTTTTAGGTGTAGATAGTCTTGGACTATACCACAAAAATGGTCATCTGACGGTTAAGTCTCTCTCCGAGAGCGGAACTTCTGGGTTAAAATCCGCAGGGAAAGAGTCGGGTTGGGAGATGGAATATGCCCAGGAGTTTGAGGCTGGGAGGATTGTCGCTATTTCGGATATCCAGCAGCCAGAAGTACCTGCTACTGTTGTTAATCGTCTCAAGCAGGTAAGTATGAAGGCTGTGCTGATGGTACCCGTTTTTGTCCGAGGAGAGTGGTGGGGACTACTAGAGGCGGCTGACTCGGACTCTAGGGATTGGCAAGGGGAAAGGGTAGATGTATTGGTTGATGTGGCAAATTTGATATCCCTCGCTTTGGGCTACCCTCGATAAATGAGAAGGCACTCAAGTGCCTTCTACGAACAGGAACGGGATTTTTTGAGGGATCATTCACCAGACATAATATGAGAGATGTCTGCCAAATTGTAACGAAGTGTAAATAGCTTATACACAAGTTGAACAGAAGTTGAACGCGATCGCAAACATCAGCCTCTGATACTAGACATATAGACAGCCCAACAAGATTGAACAACAAAGGACTTTAAGGCTATGCAACTGTGCTATCGCGGCGTATCCTACGACTATAACCCTACTTCTGTCGAAACCTTTGAGGGTGAAGTAGGTGGCAAGTATCGGGGTCTGCCTTGGAGACACACTCATCTGAAACTGCATAAAGGGCTAGGGATTAAACCCATTTTCGATCTGTATTATCGAGGTGTTACTCCTAAGCGTAAGCAGGATAGCCAACCCAGTGGAATTCCTGTTACCGAACCCAACACGGCTGGCTCTTTCTAAAAGGATTCTCATCTTTCTCAAAAGATTCTAATAAATTTTGATTTTGAATCTACTTCTACATCTCAATACATTCCCCTGTACTGTTCGCCGCGTACCTTAAATTAGAAATTTCAAATGCAGACAGGGATGTAGTTTTAACCAAGTTCAAACAGGCAGAACCTATGGGTGAGCGCTACAGCCATCTTGAACAAAACAACACAAGGATGGCTGTATATTTTTTTTTGGATATTCTGTGAGAAAGGTAACGAAACTCAACAGGAGGTAATAGGCCAACAAGGAAAATGTGATTAAATTTAAAAAAATTTAATTGCTCAAAAAAGTATAAGAATAAAGCAAGGGTTTACTCAGCCTTGATTCTTAGAATCTTTCCTGATATTTTCAGGGTTAGATTAATGTAAGGTTATGAGTAACATTTATCGAATTAATCGCCGCCAGTTTCTCAAATACAGTTCCCTGACCCTTGGGTCGGGTATTGTTGCTGCTTGTACTAATATTAGCAATCAAGCTTCCTCACCGAAGACTTCCCCAGCTTCTAACTCAACTGCGAGTGACAAACTGGACAAAGTGACTTATGGCACTAACTGGTATGCTCAAGCCGAACATGGCGGCTTCTACCAAGCCATTGCCACAGGCATATATCAAAAACACGGTCTAGATGTCACGATTAAAAGTGGAGGACCTCAGGTGAATGGGACTCAGCTACTCATGGGGGGTGCTGTAGATTTCTTCATGGGATACGGCGTGGATGCCATCAAAGCTGTAGAAGCAGGAATTCCTAAAATGACGGTAGCGGCTATCTTCCAAAAAGACCCCTTGGTGCTGATTGCTCATCCGAATACAGGTGTAAAAACCTTAGAAGACCTTAAAGGTAAACCAATTTTCGTTTCGGCAGCGGCGAATACAACCTATTGGCCTTTTCTCAAAGCCAAGTATGGTTTTACAGATGACCAAAAGCGTCCTTATAATTTTAATCCTGGTCCATTCCTGGCTGATAAGACTTCTGCTCAACAGGGCTATGTAACTTCTGAACCCCGGATTATTAGCAAGCAAGCTGGGTTTGAGCCAGTTGTGTTTCTCTTGGCGGATTACGGTTACATTCCCTACGCCACGACTATTGAAGCCAAACGAGAACTCGTTGAGAAAAATCCAGATTTGGTACAGCGGTTTGTCGATGCTTCAATTAAAGGTTGGTACAGCTATTTAGAAAATCCTGCTCCTGGTAATGAGCTGATTAAAAAAGATAACCCTGAAATGACGGATGAACAACTCGCTTATGGGCTGCAAAAGTTCAAAGAGTATGGGATTCTTACCTCTGAGGACGCTGAAAAATTGGGAATTGGAGCCATGACAGAAGCTCGCTGGCAATCTTTGTTCGATACGATGGCAAAGGGAGGCGTGTTTAAGTCAGATACCAAGGTTCAAAATGCGTTCAGTTTGAAATTTGTCAATCAGGGTGTCAAAGCTTACAAGTCTTGAGCATTGTCCATTCTTAGATTTTCCTACCAAGTACCTGTTGCTAAGCTAACGCCCATTTAAATTGTATATTCTGAAAACAGGACAAAAGCGCTCTCCCCAGCTCCTTGAACAGCTCAATTAAATGCGTCACAGCTTATGAGTTCTCACCCTGCGAATTATCCCACGCAGCGCTGCGCGATCGCCCTTGACCAGGTCAACAAGGTTTACTCCAATGGAACTCTAGCCTTACAAGACATGAGCCTGAGCATCGCTGAAGGTGAATTTGTAAGTTTGGTTGGGTCATCAGGATGTGGTAAAAGTACGGTACTACGACTGATTGCAGGGTTAGGCAAAATTAGTTCTGGTAATCTTCAAGTGGGGAAAGGTGGACAAAAACCAGAACTGGCTTTTGTGTTCCAAGAAGCGGCACTGATGCCTTGGGCAAATGTGGTTGAGAATGTGCGTCTGCCTTTGAAATTAGCGGGTGTCGCGAAACACCAGTCCCGTGCCGCTGTGCAAGAGGCGATTAACTTAGTAGACTTGGCGGGATGTGAACACAGCTATCCTCGTGAGTTATCCGGCGGCATGAAAATGCGGGTATCCATTGCCAGGGCACTGGTGAAAAAGCCAGATATCATGCTGATGGATGAGCCGTTTGGTGCGCTTGATGAGATGACTCGCAGTAAATTAAACAGCGATTTACTGAATCTATGGCAGCAAAAGCGCTGGACGGTTGTGTTTGTCACGCACAATATCTACGAAGCCGTGTACTTGTCGAATCGCGTGATTGTCATGGCTCCTCGTCCTGGGCGAGTGGTAGCGGATGTTACCATTGACGCCCCTTACCCCCGCAATGAAGAATTTCGCACGTCCCGCATCTGTAATAAGTATTGCCGCGAAGTCTCTGCTCGTTTGACGGCAGCGATGACAGGTGTTCATTGAGAAACGGCAGGTGTGCCCTAAGACGTGAAACCATCAATTTGACTCCCCCCAAAACGGGGAGGAGTTCTTTGTATTTGTGCAAGTTTGATGCAACCTAAAGACGCATCCGCTTAAGCGGCTTCACCGCCAACAACCACATCGCGAATCCGTAAACTCGGCCCGCCACAACCTACCGGTAAACCACTTTGTCCTCCCTTCCCGCAGCCGCCGGATTCATCCCAGTAGAAGTCATCCCCAACCGCTTCAATATCTTCTAACGTTTTGAAGACATTACCCGAAAGCGTCACATCCCGCACGGGTTCAGCCATCTTGCCATTGCGAATCATCCACGCTTCTCCAGCGCTGAAGGTGAACATTTCGCCATTCGTCATGCCACCCGTCCAGTTGCGGGCATAAACCCCCTCTTTAATCCCGTTGAATAAGTCCTGTACTGGCGTTTCTCCCCGCTCAATCCAGGTATTGGTCATGCGGACGATGGGGGGATAATGATAGTTGAGGCAACGGGCGTTACCGGTCGGACTTTCTTCTAACTTCCCAGCGGTTTCCCGCGAGTGGAGACGCCCCACTAAAATCCCATCTTTAATCAGTTGAGTGGTGGTGGCGGGGGTGCCTTCATCATCGTAGAAATAACTACCCCGATGCCCCGGAGGTGCCGCACCGTCAAAAATTTGTAACTCTTCTGGACCAAATCGACGCCCCATGCTCATCACTTCTAATAAGTCAGGGTTTTCGTAAGCCATATCGGCTTCGGAAAGGTGCCCGAAGGCTTCGTGAACAAATAAACCCGTGAGCATCGGGTCAATCACAACCGTGTAGGCACCTCCCTTGACTGGGGGTAGAGACAGGGCAGTGACGGCGCGTTGAGCCGCATTGCGTACCTGTTCCTCAAGATGGCTTAGGTCTTCGTAAGCCTTGCGAGAGCCGGTGGTTTCCCGCCCTGTTTGCACAATCTCACCGTTCCGGGCGGTAGCAGCGAAACGCATTTCCATATCTGCCCAGGATTGCTCGATCAGAGTACCTTCGGATGTGGCAATAATCACTCGCTGGGTACTATCGCCATAGCGCACAGAGGTACTGGTGATTCGGGGGTCAATGCTTTTGAGGATGTCGTTGTAGCGATCGCACAATTGTTTTTTATGAGCGATCGGAACATGACGCGGGTTCGTGCCAATCAGGGGCAGTTGGCAAATCGCCTCCACGGGTTTAACAGGAGCGAGTATGGTTTCCTCATCCCCAACAATTCGTGCTGCTGTAATCGCTTCTTCAACTCGCTCGATTAGCGTCGAAAGCTGGTTAAAACTGGCAAATCCCCAGCCCCCTTTATAACAAGCCCGGACTTGCCCACCCATGGCTAAACCCTCACTCAGGGTTTCTATTTTGTCTCCCCGCAACAAAATACTGGTTCCTTCTGATTCCTCAAGACGAATCGCTAAGTAATCCACGCGGGAGCCATAGCGAGCCATCAGGTCAGACAGCAGATTTTTGGCATCAGCGAGTACAGTCGGCATAAGAGTTAATCAGCTCAAGGAACTGCCTTTATTGTGCAATGAGTCGGGCTTTGATCGCTACAGTTGACAACGTTTGTTTCTGGATACCCATTTCAGGCTCTTTCCGAATGCTGAATTGTCGGCTAATGCTTTGATTATCCGTATTCATTCAACCTCTATATAATCTCATCAGTTCTTTCTTTATTTTTTTCGTATTATCTATCTTCTTGCCTATCTCCCTAGGATGAGTATTTAAAAACACTTTTAATAATTAAATCTTTCCAACATATTCCTCTATTTAGGGTGGCGTCAGAGTTCTCTGGTAATTTGCCAACCGTCTTCTACCACTACAGGGGTTGTTAAAGGGTTTAAGCCTTTTCCCTGTTTAAGCTCAATTCATTAATATCACTTCCGTTTGATCACTTCGATAGCTTTGTTGTATCTTTAATTGAGCAGGAGATTAACAATAGATGAAAAGAGATTAAATGGAAGTTAAGTTTCATCTATCTGCCGACGGAAACTTGTTTATGAAGCAGTGAGATAAATTTGAGTAAACAAAATTGAATTCCTGTTAACGTACTACACCTTAGAGGGTGGAGAAGTACGATTTTTTAGCTGTTGAACGAACAGATAAATTGTTACACCCATTAAACCAACACCGATGATCGTAAACAGGGCAGTTGCCAGGGTACTAATGCCCACAACTAGAGTACGAACCGCAATTGAAATCTGAATCGCCGTCTGGTTAGAAGAGGGAAGAGGCTTATTGGCAAAGGTGTTACCAATCGAGGACGTTAGGAAGTAAAGCGCGATCGCAAATCCTCCCGAAATTAACGCGCCACTCAAGCATTTCAGTGGACTCGGTAGTGTTTCTTGCAGCTCAGCCGACGGGGCGTCTGTGTTGGGTGTGGGAGTTGGATTTGTCATAAATTTATATTAATCAGATTCGAGCCAATAAAAACGCGATCGCTATTAAAAATTACAAACCTAAGTGCTGAGAAACGAACAAGAGCAGCGGTTGACACCGACAGAGTCATGGCTCAATTCGATAAATTCCGTCCCTGTTTCAGGCAAGCTGTACTTAAGACGATAATTTTTTGACATTGAGAGTAAAAGAGCCATGAGCCTTATTTTCACCCGAAGCCCGTACTCGAATAATGTAATTTTCTGTTTTGGTAATTTTGACAGCCAGTAGTGAATTAGTACTCCCATCAGGGCCATCATCGTTCTCTTCAATGACGGAACCATCAGCCGCTATAAGTGAGACAAAGGTATCAAAGTTATCAGAGGAGGCTGCAATCTCTACTTTGTCTCCTGCTGCCAAGTTCACGATGTAGTCTTTGGCAAATCCCTTTTTGCCAGTGGGAATATCTTTGTCTGAAAGAGCATCCTTAATTGAATTACCAACTGATAGAGGAATCGGTTGGTAGAGCTGAACTTGCGCTGTGGCGACTACAGCACTCAAACCAACAGCAAGCATAGTAACGGGAGCAAGGGAGATAGCGCTCATGGTATGGAAAAAGTGTAACTGAGTCAACGCGCCTTGTTTCCTAATGGCTTTATCGGCTTTATTGGTATTTTTGGCGACAGCCGACTGGGTAAAACGGCTTAAGAGAATTTCTTTTAGCCTATGTTAGCAACAAAAATACTCTCCCGCCTGTCCGTCGAGAGAGTTGAATTACCAGGAGTGCGAGTAGCAAGGGTATTCCTGACCCATCGCTATCAGCTAGCGTTCTTCCTTGTCACCGTAGCCAATCACGGCAATTTTATGACGGTAGACCAGTTCGCCTCCATACCAACCCGAAATGCCCAGCAGTGTTGCCACAATCACCGAGAGGATGAGTCCTGTGAACAAAAGATTGTCAACGGGGTTACCTACTCTCAACCCTAGATTGATGGCTGTCACAACCAGTGCTGTGACGTTAGCATACATGTGCGCCCAACCGGCTGTGTGCTTACGAACCCGACCAATTCTGATGAAGTCTAGCAAACCAGTGATGGCAGCCAATAGACCCGTGACTAATCCACCCACGATCAGCCAAAATGAAGCGCGTGCCCAAAAAACATCACCCAGGAACCAGTAGGCTATGTCTGTTACAGGCGCGGTAACCAGAAAACCAATAGGTAAAGTTATGAGGGCGGGATGGAGCGGATGCCCTGCAACTGCTACTGTACTGGGCACACCAGTATCTCGATAATTACTCTCTTCACTTTCAATTATGGGCGGGATATTGGGAGTCTGTGTCATAATTCGTCTGCTTAATTTTTCAGATTTCTATAGGTGAAAGTCGCGTGGCGGTTTCTTACAGGAATTCTGACGGAAAGGTATTTATGAAACGTCTTCCAAAAGGGAGATTTAGGCCGTCATCAGCGAACAGAAGACCTGAAAAGTCAAAAATTAAAAAAGAAGTCAGGAAGGGAGATTAATTGTTGTCTTGTTGAGAAATGATCGGTTACCTATATCCTGATCTCTCTCGTAGCTCTCCCATTACCGCCTTTCTTAGGAGCAATGCCATTAAGAATCAGGAAATTGCTCGACATGAGCTGTACCTTGAAGCGTTAGTTTGCCCTTTTGCACGTCCATTCCTTTGAGGCGCAGTGACATCCCTTCTAGTTCAAAATTGCGTAAATTCAGCAGTTCGCTTGCCCTGTCTAAGAGTGCCGTAGTCAGTTCTGGCGATAACTCTTTGCCTTGGGAGTACTGAATGTCCTCTAGGGCGATTCGTTCTCCGCCGGGAGTCAGGTGGGGTACAGTCGAGAAGGAGATTGTCTGAGTTTCTCCGGTTTCCTTCAAAAGAATTTCAGCAGTGAGCAAAATTTTTCCGTCACCCGGTAGGCGCAATTGTACCTGACGTGTGTTGATTACCAGGGGCTGACCATTGACATGCACCTGGAGGTTTTGCAGCTTGTTATGGATATATTCAGAGTTAAAGGCACGTTCAAGATCTTGTTCGGTGAGAACAACATGAGCATCAGCATCTGTGGGACGGGTCAATTCAATTTTCCCAAAAGCCGCACTCAGAGGATTGATCGCAATGTTGCTGGTTTTGATCTCCAATTCCTGGGCACGAAGGTCTTTCTGCATCACCAGACCTTTGCCTTCAATTTCAACGGATTCTAATTCTCCTTGAACCAGCTTACCTGGATCAGTACGGATATCAACGTCCAGATCTTCTACTTCATCCAGTTGGGTTGACAGTCCAATTTCTGCGGCTTTACTCAGTGCTTGTTCGCCAATATCGGGTTTGCCTAGTGTCACGAGCTAAATTTCCTATCTTAATGATTGTTCACACAATCTAGGCGATCGCTTCTGAGCCGTGAATCTGCCTGACGACATAAGGAATTGGTGGGATGTCTCAAGGCATATAGACGTTTATTCCCTCAAGAATCGGATGAATCTTTTTGCTGAAGCTGTTCCAGTTCTTCAGTTAAGGTCTTTTCCAGCACTTCCAGAACAACATGGGGATCGGCGGGTTGCTTCATCACCTCCGCTTCCGGGTCGTCTCGATCTCTAACATTGGGAATATCGCGGCGCAGTTCCTCCACCAAGGCAATCAGCTTGGCAATTTTTTGCTCGGAAAGTAGGTTGAGTTGCAAACTCAGTTGCATACGCTGTTCCGTCAGCTTTTCTTGCCGATTTTGGGTAATCAGCACTCCTGTTGAGATGAGCAAACTACCTAGACCGAGTACATGATCCAGCCATTCAAACGGTGGTGGGTCAAATGGCGGGATGCCGAAGCCGTGGGGTAAGAGATTGACAACCATCCACAGCGTCACACCCAGCAGGATGCAGTACAGAAATTTCGGATGAGCGATAAAAGCGGTGATCGTTTCTACGACTCGCTGAGTTCGGGATAGGTCTTTTTCTGCTTTAGCTTGCAAGGCGATTATCGCCTCAATATTTTGAGCAAGGGGGTCAGGTAAGGGAACAGAAGGGATAACAACTTTCCTGGAGTGAAGTACTGTCTGAATTTCTTCGAGTGAGTTTTCAGGTTTTCCTGTCTGTCTGCTTTTCATAGCTAGTAGTACTAAGAATCTTTTGGGTTTTATTCATTACTGTAAAGATGTTTAGCAGCGGATTAGATCGTCAAGTGGTCAACGGTGCTGTATACAGCTAGCTTGTCTTCCAATTTGCGTATTCCTTGATACAGATTCCTGACATCCTGTTAAAAGTCTAGACTAAGCAGTAGCAGCACGCGAGGAGCTTACGAGTCATGCCAAATGAGCCACGGTTGGAGGAGCAGGCGGTATCTGAAGCGGCTGAGATGGCGATCGCGGCGCAATTCGATGAGGTCGAAAACATAGACGTAGAAGTCCGAACCGATTTGGTGAAGATGGTTCAGGGACATGCGGATTCTGTCTCGATTGCGGCTCAAGGTGTGGTCATGCAGAAAGACATCCGCGTGCAGGAGATGGAAGTACACACCAATCGCATTGCCATCGATCTGCTTCGCACGATTTTCGGTCACGTTGAACTGGACACACCCCTAGATGCCACTGCGCGTGTGGAACTAACAGAACAAGACCTCAACCGTGCCTTAAACTCAGACTACATCCGCAGCCAGTTTCAAAGCTTGGAGTTGGATGTGGAGGGTCAAATTATAACCCTGGAACCGCAACAGCTCAAGATTCATCTCTCAGGTGATGGCAAGATTGGATTTAGTGGAACTATTGTGTTAAACGAAACAGGTAAAACACGGCGTATGGGCTTCACGGCTTTAATTCGTCTACCGATAATGCAACAGCCTCTACTACTAGAAGCGTTTCAATGTACTGAGGGAGAAGGCATTTCCCTAGAACTAGCGCTCACTTTTTTAAATAAAGCAAGAGAACTGATGGACTCACCCTATTTTGAGATTGAGGGAGTTGCGCTTTGCATCAAAAAGCTGGATGTCCAATCAGGCAGACTCTCGCTGTATACCGATGCTTATGTCCGTCAACTTCCCGAAACTCATTCTTAAAATTGCCTATTTAAGTAGGCGATGAATTAACTCACTTTTAAAAAGCTTTTTGGAAATTTATAGGGTTGTTCAAAGCTAAAAAATATTTCTATAAAATTTGTGTCTGATTGGCATGGGTTGCCAGCATGGAAAGCCAATAAATGTTGGCTTAGACTAACCGCAATTTAATGCTTTTTATAACTAATCAAGAAAAACTAAAAATCATCTACCAGAAGTATTAAATTATACAAAAATAAGAAGAAGCAACAAAACGGTCAATAGCAGAAGCTTTGAATATTTTTGTGTTTGTGGTTACTCAAAATATGAATCCGTCAATAGAAGGATGAAGCAAATCAACCACTGCGACAAACTGAAAGAGTTGAAATTTAAACATCCTTTAAAGAGAGAACAACAAATGCCGGTAACACTTGATGATACCAAACGTCTTGCGATCGCCCAAAAACTAGCTGACATGAAAGCGATCCAGAACTTAATTATTTCCAATGAACAGAAATTAATAGAAGCCTGCACCGACCAAGAAATTCGCAAGCGTTTGCAGGATTTTATCCAAGATGATCAGAAAAACATAGGCGTTCTGGACACGGTGATGGTTCAGTATGGTGTCAAAGGAGAGCCGAAAGAAACCACTCAGATGATGATTGAGCAAGTTCAGAAACTTATGGAAGGTTCTGAGCTAACGATGTATGAAAAAGTAGCTCAGCACGAACTGCTCAAGCATAAACAAACAATGGCTGGACTCTTGATTCATAAGTGTGCCCAGGTTGTTGGCGCTGACGTTATGGCAGCGATAGGACCATTGAATGCAGTTAACTTTGATAACCGTGCTCATCAAGAGCAGCTCAAAGGAATTCTAGAAATTTTGGGCACTCGTGAATTGACTGGGCAAGAACCCGATCAAAGCCTGTGGGGTCGCGTTCAAGATGCTGTTGCCGCTTTGAGTGGTGTAGTTGGAAGCGCGGTGACTCGCAGCGATGATGAGATGGACATCCGCGCCCTCATCCGTATGGATCATACCAAGGTCAATACCCTGTTCATGGAAGTTCAGGGCACCAATGACCCTCAAAAATTACAAGAGTATTTCGGTCAAATCTACAAAGATTTAAGCGTTCATGCTGCTGCCGAAGAACAAGTTGTTTACCCAGCAATCCGCTCCTATTACCAAGACACTCAGGAACTTTATTCTGAGCAAGCTGAAATGAAGCAAATGCTGGAGCACATTAAGTCCTTAAATCCATCTGACATTGACAACTTCAAAGCTAACATTGAGCAGTTGATGAGAGCTGTTCAATCTCATGTGCAGCAAGAAGAGAACGAAATGTTCCCCAAACTGCGCGACAACTTCAGCCATGAGCAGCAGAAGCAAATGGCGACTGAGTTCAAATCCGTTAAAAGTCAGTTGCAAGACCAGATGGCAGCTTCTAAAAAGTAGTAGTCTGCTAGCTTGCAGTGACAATCCAATAGCTACATAGAAATAGTAACGGAATAGGCTCCTACCATTCAGATGGTGGGAGTTTTTTATGGATGATTTGCCGGACATTATAAGTAGGTAGGCACAGCGATCAATCGCTGGAACTATCTACAATCCTCCATTAATTGATGCAGGTAACATAACCCGAAACATATCTAGAAAGCAGGCAACGAGTACCCCAGCCATGAACCCAAAAAGATGGCCTTCCCAGGATACTCCTTCTTCTTCAGGAAAAATTCCCCAGAGAATTCTGCCATACATGAAGCCAACAACAACTGTGAGAACAATTGATAGGGCATCCTCGGTAAAATAGCTGCGTACTAGTAGAAAACCTAAATAACCAAAAATTACGCCTGAAGCACCCGCATGATTAGTATAGGGTGCGCCAAATAACCAGACTCCAAGACCACTAAACAGTGCGATAAAAGCCGTAATCATAAAGAAATTCTGAATCCCTCCTAACATCACAAACCAACCGAGGATTAAGAAAGGAACAGTGTTTCCTGCTAAGTGTTCCCAATCACTGTGCAGAAAAGGCGATGTCAAGATACCTAAGAGTCCGAGGGAGGTGCGAGGGCGGATGCCCAGCTTTCTCAGTGCTCCGCCGCAGAAGACCCAATTGACAACTCCTATGCTCCAAGCGTAGACAATGAGTTCACCTAAAATTCTGAATTGAGTTTTAAACTCAGCAGTAATGCCGCCTTTAAGGGTGAAACTAAAGCACACGGCATAAACGAAAATTTCTAGTGGTTTCATGAGTGTTAATAGGACTCTTGCTAGATAATCTGCGCTGCGATGCCTGTCCTAGACTTGTGCCAATTTAATTAAGACCATACGTGCTGTGTCGCGCCTACTTGTGCTAATGCTGATGTCTTTTGGACGAACGATTTTCACACTCTTCAAAGGTTGGCAACTGTCTAGTTGGGTCGCTTAACTATAAGTATGTATCGCTGGTGCCCCTACCTCTTATGCAAGATATCACCTAATGATGATTGCCTTTGGCACAAAAACCACTCAGCTAAGCGCAAACATTTAACACGTTTACTCTTCACTGCTCACTGCTTGATTGATGGATGGTTAAGACTGTAACGGCAGCGTAACAGTAAAGGTTGTTCCTACTCCAACCTCACTCTCCACAGTAATCTCGCCCTCGTGCAAATCTACACACCGTTTAACAATGGCTAGCCCTAATCCTGTCCCAGGAATGGCACCCACATTGCTTGCTCGCCCAAAGGATTCAAATAAACGCTCTAAATCTTGGGGGGGAATGCCAATTCCGCTGTCTTGAATGCGGAACATAACCCAAGTGCGATCGCAAACTAAATCGAATTTAACAGTTCCTCCATCCGGGGAATATTTAATCGCATTAGTGAGTAAATTCGTCAAAATATGACTTAATAGTTTTTCATCCATTTGGGCATCACGAGCCTCACCAATCACCACAAAATCAAGCTGATGTTGCGGCTTTGCACTCATTTGCAAACTTTCAACCAAGTCACAGCAAAAAGCGACTAAATTGATGGGGGACGGCGTGAACTTCAGTTTTCCCGCTTCAGCTTTGCCAATCGTCAGAACATCTTCTAACAACTGAGTCATCCGTTGCACGGCATTTTGAATGCGCCGATAGTGATTTTGTTTCTTCTCCTCGGATAATTTATGGTTGTAGCGTTCAAGCAGTTCCGCTGAGGATTGAATTGTCGTTAGGGGTGTGCGAAACTCGTGGGACACTAAAGACACAAATCCCGATCGCAATTCGCTCAGTTCTCTTTCCCTTTCCAAAGCTTGAACAATTTCAGCTTCAGCCTGCTTGAGTTTTGTAATGTCCCGTCCCACAGCCTGAAACTCCAGGATATTGCCAAAGTCATCAAACAAGGCTCGGTTCGTCCACTGTTGCCAGCGATTTTCTCCACAAGGCAGAATAATTCGGTGTTCGTGAGTCACAATAGGCTGTTCTACACCTAGAAAACTAAAACTCTGGGTAACCAATGCTTGGTCTTCTTCTGGAATTACTGGCATAAAGCTGTAACCAATCAGCTCAGAACGCTGCTTATGGAAATAGCGGCAGTAAGCATCATTAACAAACGTGAGAGTTCCGTCTGGCTGATATCGACAGATCAATTCAGTTTGATCTTCAATAATGGCACGGTAGCGAGCCTCACTCTGTTGCAAAGCTTCCTGGGCTTGCTTGCGTGCTGTGATGTCCTCGATCATGGCTAATGTATAGAGGATACACCCCGATTGATCGCGCAAAGCAATCAAAGTTAAATTCACCCAGACAATCTCTTGATTCTTTTTCTGGTAACGTTTTTCTAACTCAAAGCTATCTATTTTTCCGCTTATGAGCTGCTCCATACAAGGAATTTCTAGCGCTAAGTCTTCGGAATAAGTAATAGCCTCAAACGTGAGCGCCATGAGTTCAGACTCGGTGTACCCCAGCATTTCATAAAAGGCTTGATTCACCCTGATGTAGCGATTATCCAAGCCTGCCAGCGACATTCCAATCGGGGCTTCGTCAAACACTCGGCGGAATTGTTCTTCGCTTTGACGAAGGGCGGCTTCTGCCTGTCTACGTTCTGTGATGTCCTCGACCATGCCTAAGCCGTAAAGGATTTTTCCCGACTCGTCGCGCAGTATCATTGAGGTTAAATTGCCCCAGAGAATCTCTTGATTCTTTTTGATAAAACGTTCTTCGACTTGAAAGCGGTCAAGTTCTCCTTGTTCTATCTGCTTGAGATAGGGAAGTAAACGCTTCCAGTCTTCGGGATGGGTGATATCCTCGCAGGTTAGGCTGATAAATTCAGACTCACTATAGCCCAGCATTTCAACTAAGGCTTGATTCACCCTGAAAAAGCGCTTATCCTTTGCAGTTACCCCCATGCCAATCGGTGCCTCGTTAAACACCCGGCGGAATTGTTCTTCGCTCTGACGCAGCGCTGCTTCTGTACGCTGACGTTCAGCAATCTCGGCACTCAGTTGCTCATTGATGTGCTGAAGTTGAGCAGTACGCTCCTCAACTCTTGTTTCTAGCTCGTTCATCACCTGTTGCAGAGTGGCTTCTGCCTGTTTTTGATCGCTAATATCCAAGACTAGGGAGAAAATTGACACCAAATTGCCCGACTCATCGAAGAGTGCCGAGTTGTACCATTGGCAATAAACAATTTTTCCATCTTTGGTATAGTTGCGATTTTCATCTACAGTGCGTTGTAGAGTTCCATCCATTAATTGACTCAGGATTTGATCAACTGTTGGAGCATCTTCTTCATAGACGAACTGCCATTCTTTAGGATGGCGATTGAGAACCTCAGCAGTTTTCCAGCCAAATATTTTTTCTGCCTGTTTCGACCAACGCTGCAAGCGAAAGTCCTTGTCCCACTCCAGAATGGCTAAAGGCGAGTTATCGACTAAAAGTTCCAATTGCTGATAGGCTTTTTGTAGCTCAGCTTGTGCCCGTTTGCGCTCCGTAATATTCGCAATAAACCCCACCATGCGATTAAGATGACCCGCATTATCGGTGTAAAATGTACCGTTGTCTTCCAGAATGATGTAACTACCGTCTTTTTGACGCATCCGATACTCAACATGGAGTCGCTCTTTAGTGGCAATAACTCGGTTAAGCTCTTGGATAACTTTCTCTATGTCATCGGGATGAATTAACTCCATCCACTGCTCTAAAGAGCCTGAGAGTTCTTCCTGGGCATAACCAAAAACTTGTTCAACATTAGAACCCCAAATAATTTCCTCTGTCTGACTATTCCATTCATAAAGCAACAGACCATTAATTTGACCGGCGGCTTCATAGCGATTTTTCCATTCGGTTAATTCTGCAACGGCTCGTTGCAAATCTAGTTCCACGGGTTGATTTGCGAAATCGTTACGACTTTGAGCGCTGAAAATTGCTACATCTTCTACTTGTTTTGCCGTTGTAATGTCCTTCGCCACTCTATAGACAAGTCCATCTTCTGCATTGGATACTCGCCAAGATAGCCAACGGTAACTTCCATCTTTGTGGCGATAGCGATTTTCATATTCGACAAAGTTGTTTTGGCGATGCAGGTTCTCGGTATTCAGTGTCAACTCCCTATCATTGGGATGAACAAGTTCAAGCCAAGGGATGTTTTGTAAATCAGACACCGTCCATCCCAGCACATTTTCCCACGCTGGATTGATCTGCTGGAAATAGCCATTTTCCTGCGTGATACAGAATAAGTCGAATGATAAGGTCAGAAATCTATTCAAAGCCGATTCTGCCTTTGCAGAATTTTCATTATCTTCGATGGGGAACTTAGGAGCATTCATTCCAACAAAGGCTCAATCCGTAAGAGTGACGACAAGATGATCGTGCCGCATCTATCTTAAGTCATGAGCATAAGCATGAAAAATTTTCAAGCCGATGGCGACTGAGGTTGAAGCCTTGGCTCAGTGGCTACTCGTATCGGCAATGCCTGAGAGTAAAGTCACTGCATCACGTCCCAGAATCGTGAGCGCACGGCATTGCACTGGTTCTCGCTCATCGTTCTGTTGGAGTTCCAAGCCAAACTTTATCCCCGTGTTCTAAAATTTCAGGCGCTTACTCAGAACTGGAGTTTAGACTAAGAAAAAACTACAGCAATCTACAAAGTGGTCGCACACAGATGGGCACTCAGTTAATCTCATTCCGTCTCAAAGATGAAGAGGTCGCTCTGCTGATGCAGTATGCTAGCTCCGAGGAGAACGCGAGTCTGACTGCTCAACGAGTCATCCGGCAGCTATTAGGAACCCAAGAAATCCCATCCGATAAACTGACAAGCCTCTTAATTCAAGTGAATGAGTTAAGAGAGCAAGTCAAGTCTGTGAAAATTTTTATCGGTGAAACGATTGACGAACGCCTAGAAGATGTAGACAAACTCGTTGACGAAGCCGTTCACCAACAGATGCCAGCAGAACTGCTCCAAGCGCGTGGGCGTTTTGATAAATTTGAGCAGCGGTTAGATAAGTATTTTGAGATTCTCCGGGCATCCGGTCAATTACCTGCCCCGAAAAAAAGACGGTCTGAAGTTCCGATGGAGCCACTTCATCCCTCGGATTTAGCGCAACGGTTGATTAATCCAAAAACCGGATCTCCTTACTCCCCCAGTGCTATCAGTCGTCAGAAGGATCGAGTAAATTTTCCGTTTTGGTCAGAAGCGCGTGATCCGCAGGGTATACCGTGGGAGTACGACCCCAACGATGGCTTGTTTTATCCGCTCCAGCCTTTCTAATCAAGCCGACTCTTGTGCGTTAAGTACTCCCTCAATAAATTGCTGCATTCGTTCGTAGTGCGAACCTCTCCAATAAATTTGGCTACATTCCCCGCAGCGATGAAATTCATCAATTTCTAAGCGGGTTTGGTGGGGGAGTTGGTTGAGGATCGATTCTTTTGATACAGGTTCTAATAACCCATTGCAGCGTATACATCTTTGAAATGGTAGGATTTTCCCAAACAAGTCGAAGCGTCGTAAGACTTCGATGATCTGTTGCTCTGGGTTAGTCGCCCTAACATAGTATCCATAGGTCACTCGACTTCGCATCAATAAACCTTTGTCACGAGTGAATAGCACCCGTTGTTGGGAGGCAGAAATTTCAGCTAATTCTTCGTCGTCGTAGTCGTTGCGGTATAACGTGTCGAAGCCCAGCAAGCGCAGGGAGGAGGCTAATTTCCCTAAATGGACATCTAGAACGAAGTGCAGGATACTGGGCAGGGGCGGTCGGAGAGAGACTACAGGTATGATGTTCGTGGCAGTAGAAATCGGGTGGACATCGATGCGTTCGCCATCTTGAACAATATAGGAAAAGTCCACCGCTTCGGCGTTGACCCAGATACAGTCCACTTCCGTATGGGGGACACCCAAGGCTTCGATCATGTCCTTAATTGAGCATCGCTCTTTAAAAACATGGGTAAAGCTGACCTGTCGCTGGCTAGGTGGCAAAAAGTCGTTTAGTTCTGCGTGAAAGCGAAACACTACTTTAGCCATAGGGAGTGTTAGACCAAACTCTGCATCAACTTTAGCGCGACTGAGCAATTCATCAGGAACTTCTAGCCCCAGTAGCCGTCAACGAAAGAAACAGGCACTCCCAACACTCCAGAATTTAGAAAAGGCTTTTTCCTGATTATTCTTGGGGTCATGATGGAAGCCAGTTGAGTAACTGTCCATCCTCAGACTACGAAAACCCCTAAAAATTGACCCAGATCGACTCAAGACCAACTGTCACTTGAGGGAGTTGCATAGTGCCGTTTTTTTTCCGGATGAGAATTTCCTATCGTCGGAGTATAAAGAGTTGAGGTTGAAAGATATGCAATTAGTTCAAAGCTTTATCTCGATCGCGGAAACGGCTGCCAAACAAGAGGCTCGTCAACTCAAGACTACTTCTAAAACTGAGGCTCAACAAGGGTCGAAGCAGCTAAGTCTCAATGGCAAATTTCATCGGCTGATTTAAAGTAGAACTAAGTCGGGTTAGGGGTAACCTGGCTTAGTTAAAAGAGAGTATTTTAAGCTGAAGCTTTGGCATAACCAATCTTAGGTGCAGAGTAAATAGAAACAAAGACAGAGTCTTCTGTCCCTTCATTAACCGCACCGTGAACTTGATTTTGGTCTGCGATCGCAAATTGACCCGCACTCAAGGTTTGGCGCTGACTGTTGCCTAAGTAATAAGTGAGAGTACCTCGCAGCATAAACCATGTATCTTGCCCATCGGGATGGCAATGAGCTTCAACCTCTTGTCCCGGACGCACTGCCCAAACGGCAATACTAGAGTTTTGGGTAATCACAACTTCAGTGACGACTGCCTTTTCATCAGAGAAACAGGCGTAGGCTTCAAGAGCAAAAATTCTTTCATTCATCACGATAAAAGCAATTTAGGAGCTACGCTCTTGCTAAGCGCTTGAGCATCAGTCTGATGAGACAGCAATTGAGGACAGGCAGCCGTATGATAACATGAGCTAGCGTTCGCTCAAAGTTTTCGACGAAACTCTTATACCGCTCCATCGAAGCGTTAGAACGTTCAATTATCCAACAGCGATTACAGACATCGTTGTTTCATCTTACCCCGTTCTCAGAGGTGCCAAATGGATTCTATACTATCTTTCTGACTAGCTGCTCGGATTAAAATTTGAAAAAGACTGTGCTGACTACTAATGCGCTCCACTACAGAAAAGCGTACCAGAGCGCGATTACAAAAGTTTGTGGTCTACTGACCGCCACTCAAATATCGTTGAGCTTGCCAAGTTCGGAGCCACTGAGGAGTTGATACACTGAAACGCATCCCCAGTACAAACCGCTCAGAACCTGAATCATGACTAAGATAGGGAGAGCAAATACAGCTACACCCAGACCACACAAAACAATGGCGAATCTCTCGGATAAAATCCCTGAGTAGGGTTGCTCGTTTAAGTGGCTCTTAGGGGTTGTAGAAGCTTCCTGAAAAGCTATCATTTCGGTTTTCGCTCTCATCTAGCGTTTAGTTTGCTTATCTAATCCCAATTATGCCTAAAGGTAGATACCTGTTTATCAAGGGATAGTTTAGATAGTTGGCGACTGTATAAAGTTTGTGTAAAATCTTTCCCCTGTCACTCAGAAAAATCGGGGAAAAGGAGAATGGAGGATATCACACCCCAGCTTCTGAGAGTAACAATTGCATGGTATTCCAAGTCAGACCTTGCTGAAGATAACGAGGCGCATCAGGGTTGTAAGGACTAGCAACTCGGTCAATCGAGATAATGTGTGCTTCTGGAGGTAGCACTGGGATATCGGGGTCAAAAGCGGTTGGGCGCATCAAAGAACTGGAAAAGCCTTTGAAAATGGCAATCTGGTCTTCTTCGCCATCTATTTCAGCCGTGACTATCACAACTTCCTGGGGACGCTTAATCGTGTATTGCTCTAGACGCCGCCCAATGGAATTAATCATTGCGAATCACCACTCAATAGTATGCCGTATTTATTGTTCCATAGCTGAGCGCCCTTGTTTGCCCAGCCGAATCAGGACGAAATAGCTTAAGTAAAGGACGTAGGCGATTAAGCCTGTCACCCCCAGAAAACCGAGAAAGCCTGGTCTGGAATCGTTATGGAAATACTGTTTGAATAACAATGGCGGCTGTAACCAAACTTGACAGAAAGGCGTTTTGATTGATCCGGGCAAAAAGGCACAGCTCAGAAAGGGAATACTGGCTAAAGCGCCCAAGATACAATATGCAGTAATAGCCCATCGCCATGATGTCAGTGCCAACTTTAAAGGACGCTGCGGTTGATCCTCAATATCTTCGTTCACATCCACCCAAAACCAGAGGGCAATGGGAATTAGGATACGACCGAACCAACCTGAAACAAAACCAATCGGCAAACTGGCAATAAATAGGTAAACCGTAATCGCCAAGAGACTGGCAACACGCCAGTAGATGATCAATAGGCGTACCATCGAATCCACTTTCTGCACAAAAGCCCAAATCAGCAGAATCAACGGGATGATCACCGTAATTAAAACTGCCAATCGGTAGTCTGTCCAAACTAGGGATCGAAGAAATTCGTCTTGCATTGCTCGTTGCCGAAAAGACCTTTATCTATGTTATTCCAGTAGGCGCAGCTTTCCACCCAATCTGGCTGGATAGCATTCGGCTGTGTTGGTGTGCTACCCCCCAGTCTCAAGCCTGTACAACAAAGAGCTGGAATCCTCAGGTTGGGAGTTCCAGCTACTTGCGCCCATTGGCTGATATACCTAAACCGACTAAAGCTGACGTTGAGGGATTGAATATTAGTCTTCGTACACCCGACATTCATCAGCGTCTGGGTTAGCGTCGCAATATTGCTCAAAAGCGTTTTTCTTGGGAGCTTTTTGGCGTTGGTGCGCGGCTTCAGCTTGCAGTTCTTCTACTACATCCCACGCTGCTGCACAGGCACCAGACTCTGCCCCGTTGATATCACAAGCAGCTCTAGCTGCTTCGCGCTCTTGTTGGATTTTTTCTTCAATGTTGTTGCTCATTTCCTTACCTTTTCCTGCGTACTGTACTTAAGTACAGCAAGTTGCTTAGTCGAGAGGGAATCATGATCAATCTAGTCTTAGCGCCAATTGGGTTCTTAATTACCGGATTAATCCGGATTTTTTAAGATTGTGCCAATTTTCGCTTGCCGACGGTCAGCTCGCCTATTACAGACTTAACTGATTTCACTGCCTACATATTAACTTATGTGAAGCACAATCGCTAGCCATTCCGTCACCCTGTCAGGATAAAGGCATGTGTTCAGTATCTAATCTTACCTTTAGAGTTGCCCCCGTTAGCGCTATCATAAGGCTTAAACCGCCTGCCAACTCCCAAGGGTAAGAATCGGCATCGGAATTGAATTCGGCAGAACCAATGGCTAATCCAATTCAGTGGGCAAACGCCTTATCTACCTGTCCATCTTTGGAAGCAGCAATCGCGGAAGTGGTAGACCGCGCCCAAAAGTCGTTGACCGCCACACCTGACTTAGGGTTGGTGTTTATCTCGTCTGCCTATGCCAGCGAGTATTCTCGACTGATGGCCTTACTCCAAAAGCAGTTGTCGGTGCCAGTGATCATTGGCTGTGGTGGTAGCGGTATTATCGGTATGAACTCCCAGGGTGAAACCCAAGAAATCGAGGGAGAACCGGCTCTGAGTCTCAGCTTGGCTCACCTGCCTGATGTTCAGGTTCAAGCTTTTCACATCCCTGGAGATGGCTTACCCGACCTAGATAGTCCCCCTAATACCTGGGTGGATTTGATTGGCGTTCCACCTCAGGAAGAACCTCACTTTATTTTGTTAGCAGACCCCTTTTCTGCCATTAATGACCTGCTGCAAGGGCTGGATTTTGCCTATCCAGGGTCAAGTAAGGTAGGAGGAATGACCAGTGCTGGCGCGATGGGCGTGCAAAGTGCCCTATTTTGTAACTATAAACTCTACCGCGAGGGCACCGTTGGAGTCGCATTGAGCGGCAATATTGTTTTAGAAACAATTGTGGCTCAAGGTTGTCGTCCGATTGGTCAAACGTATCAGGTGACGGCCTGTGAGCGGAATATTGTGTTGGAATTAGCTACACAGGATAACGTCGAGAAGACCAGCAGCGAGATTGAGTCTCGTCGCCCCTTGGAAGTTCTGCGAGATTTACTGCAAAGCCTCAGTGAGGAAGACCGGCAACTGGCACAACATTCTCTGTTTGTCGGTGTTGCCCGCGATGAATTTAAGCAACAACTGGGTCACGGAGACTTTCTGATTCGCAACTTATTGGGCGTCGATCCCAGAGTTGGGGCGATCGCAATTGGCGATCGCGTTAGACCCGGTCAGCGTATCCAGTTCCACCTCCGGGATGCCCGTACCTCCGAAGAAGACTTAGAACTGCTCCTCCATCGCTATCAAAAGGATACCTCTGGGACTACAGAGGCGGCTGGTGCTTTAATGTTTGCTTGTCTAGGTCGGGGAAAAGGACTTTACGGGAAGCCTGATTTTGATTCCCAACTGTTTGGTCGCTACCTGAGTAACATTCAACTCAGTGGCTTCTTCTGTAACGGTGAAATTGGCCCAGTGGGTGGTAGCACGTTTCTGCATGGCTACACCTCAGTTTTTGGGATTTGCCGTGCAAAACATTGAATGGCTCACATCTTGCACCTTTGTCAGTAAGCCTCCACACCCGCCAAGAAATTAATTTCTTGGCTTATAGCTCAAGTCCATTGAAATGGACTGAAACCCAAATCCTGTCGTATGAAGACGAGTGCGAGCTATGAGACAGTGGTTAAAACCACTGGTGGTTGTTGCAACTGATGCAAGATTTCAGATGGGGGAAAGTTGAGCCTTCAAACAGAAAGGGGGCAACCACGGCCGGAGCTTTAGTGAGGAGATTGCCCCTAAAGGTGGCGTTCGTGCGTAAGTCCTGACTTTTACTTCAATAGCAGCGTTGTATGGTTGTCGATCAGAGCCGGTTCACCGTCGCTGCTTTTCGCACTAAATGCCTCGAAGTAGCGACGCGCTTCTGGGAAGAACTCTGGGAAATCAAACAAGAAGTCACCGGCAGCAATGTTAGCCCAGAAGTAGCGGAGGCTAGGGGCAAGTTTTTCAGCATCTGCTAAGGGTAAGTTTAACGGCTCAGTGGTAAGAAGTTTCAGCATGAATGGATGGGAGCGATCGCCCATTAATTCTCGTGATTTCTGAGGCAAATTCTCCCAACCGGGCACTGACGTCACTCGATGAGACTCAATCTGTAACCATCGTTGTCCTTGCTCGTCCGTTCTCAACTCAAATATCCGATAAGGGTGAGGATAGCTCACGAGAGAACCAGTTGTGATATCGTAAACGCCCTCATGGTAGGCGACATCCTGAACATGTAAGTGACCCGTAAACACCAAATTGACCCCAGCCTGCTTCAGGATTTTCAGCAGTGCCGGAGCATTATCCAACATATACCTGCGTCCCATGGGATGGCGAGATTGATAAGGTAGATGCTCCACAACATTGTGATGTACCATCACCAGTACCAATTTATCTTGGCTCTCTTGCAGAACTTGCTCAAGCCAGACTAATTGCTGTTCATCTAGACAGCCTAACTGTTTACCTGATGCATCAAATTGATTGGAATTTAACCCAATTAACTGGACTCCCGGTAGAATTTCAGTGGTGTAGTATAGCTGGTCTGGATTGTCATAGCCCAATTGATGGTAATAGTAGGGAAAGTCTTTTAATCCAATCGAGTGTTCATTCGACAGTAGATTTGGGACATCATGATTCCCTGGCACCACATACACCGGAAAAGGTAATTGACTCAACCGCTTTTGCAACCAGGCATGATTATCTCTTTCACCATGCTGAGTTAAGTCTCCGGGTAGTAGCAGAAAATCAATATTTTGCTGATTTAAGTGTTCCAGAATCAACTCAAGAGCTGGAATGCTAACTTCCACTAAATGGAACCGATTGGGATGATCCCAAATGGTATGAGCTAGTCCGATGTGCGGGTCGCTCACTACCGCAAAGCGAAAATTTAGACCCATGATATAAACTTTATTAAAATCCATGCGAGGCATAATTTAAATTATCCCTCATCCCCTTATTCTTGGTGAGCTTAAATAGTATATCTTATCTTTTCTTATCAATTTAGCCTCAAAAATATGCTTAAATTGAAAGGATTGCTAAAATACAAGGAAGACAAGGGTTAATTCTTGATTAAGGCAGATATTCTTAAAAATAAAAGAAGAGTATAGGATTAAATTTAGTTCATGCAATGTATCGTTACTGATTTTTCAGTAACGAATCAGGAGGTGTAAACGTTGCCCAAAGTCCGAGTCCGTCAACATGTCAATCCACTGAGTAAGAAATACCAAACGCCGGTTCAACCCCCGCTTTGGAACTGTGTTTATGCTCAACCCGCTCAACCCTTGCATCTGGATATTGGCTGTGCCAGAGGGGAATTTTTGTTGAGTATGGCAACACTAGAACCCAATTGGAATTTTTTGGGATTAGAAATTCGGGAGCCATTGGTAGAACAGGCTAATGCTAAAGCTTCAGAGTTGGGGTTAAGAAATCTCTACTACTTGTTTGGCAACGTTAATAATTCCTTAAAACCACTGCTGGAGTCTGTTGAGGTGGGGATGTTGCGGCGTGTTACACTGCAATTTCCTGACCCTTGGTTCAAGAAGCGGCAAGCCAAACGACGTGTGGTGCAGCCAGAATTAGTCGATACTTTAGCAACTTACCTGATGGATAGGGGAGAGGTTTTTTTGCAATCGGATGTTGAGGCGGTAGCGGTGGAAATGTGCGATCGCTTTGAGGCTCACCCAGCGTTTCAAAAACAGGGGGCTGATCTTTGGTTAGCCACTAATCCTCTGCCAGTTCCCACGGAACGAGAAGTCTCTACTCTTTCAAGGGGTGAACCGGTTTATCGTGCGCTGTTTGTTCGTCGTGAGCTTTGACAAGAGTGTCTCAGTGTCTCATGCTGGAAACCCCTCCCCATCCTTCCCAGCTACGGGGAGGGGGAAGGTAACAATCATACTCTTTACTCTGGTACTGGGTTAGCCTCTGCTGGGCACTCCACTGGAGTTTGCCAGGTATGATGAGGTGTCACGTTCGGTGCAGAAGCGGTGAGCACAACCTGCCCTTGCTCATTAATTCTCCATCCTTGGGCTTCTACTAGTTGTTTGGGGGCAGAATTGCTGGGCGTTGTTGGCGCTGGGGGCGTGTTATTCTCTGTCTCAAAATCGAGGATGACCCAGTTGGGTGTGATTAAAGATTCAGCTTGTAGCGTATCGTTAGGGCTAGGTGGGATACCGCCACGTCCGGTAACGGTAAAACTTCCACCTTGGTTGGCGGCTTTGGGAGTACAGCGCTGATCAATTTGTTGTGAGGCATCAACTAAGTTAGTCGGTAACTGGGCTAAGCCTCGACTGGGGTCAACGCCAGGGGTGTTGAGGGCAAATGTCCCCGATAAACCGAAGGTGGAACTAACAGTAATGTCGTTTTTGGGGGTGCGTTGGGGTCGAAATTGGATGCCGAAGAGTCCTTGAGTGGTGATATTGACTCGTCCTCCGTTGCCTTGTTCCGCGTTGGCGATGATGTCGCTGCCTTCGGGGCCGATTGGGGGTGTGGCAACAATTAGGGTGGAGTCGATGGTGACGTTGCCACCGTTGGCGTTGTTGAGGGCGCTGGCGGAGATCAGGCTTTCATTGTCCATTCTGAGGAAGTCTAAGCCGGAGAGGGTGATGTTGGCTCCACCTCCAGGGCTACTGGTGCCGGTGACAGCAGAGAGAGTGCCTCGATTGAGAGTTAGGGAATTAGCGGTAATGGATAGATTGCCTGCTTGTCCTTGGGGGCTGCTGACGGTTACTTGTGCGCCACCAGTGACAGACATTTCGTTAGTTTTAACAATTATGTCTCCAGCAGTCCCCCCCTCAGTTGCTTCAACCGATAAACGGCTTACGCCGTAGAGTTGCACCGATTCGGAAGAACCAATAACTATGTTTCCTGCTGTTCCAGTTTCAGTAGAAGCTGAAATGGAGCTGTTGAGTATCTCCAGGGTTTCCAAATTTTGTAGAATGATACTGCCACCTTGGCTAGATACAGTCGCAGCAGTGAGTTGAGAGCCTTGTTCAAGGATGAGCTGTTGAGTATCGAGTGTTACATCTCCAGCTAGACCTGCGCTGACCGATTCAGTAGAAATCCCGCTATTGTTGGAGAGCAATACCAAATTTGCATCTTTAACCAAGATGCTTCCTGCGCTTCCCACACCAGAGGTAAAAGCGGACATCCAAGCTCCTTGCTGAACAAGTAAAGTGGGAGTAGTAATCATCAAATCTCCAGCATCTCCAACTGCTTTAGTCACAGCAAATAAGCCACTAGGAACCAAACCATCAGGAGAGGTGCCAATTAGTTTCACTGATTCAAAAGCATTGACTATTAAATTTCCCCCATTTCCTTCACCTAAATTGCCAGATGAAACCTGTGCTCCATCCCTGACAAGCAAATGTTTAGTATTAATTGTCAAGTCTCCAGCATTGCCTGTCGCTCCACGATTAACTTGAGTAAAAAAGCCGCTGGATTCTCCGATAAGCTGGATTGATTCAGAAGCGTTAACAATTAAATCTCCTCCATCTCCTGCCCCCTTAGTGCTAGCGGAGATTTCTGCGCCATCTTGAACAATTAACTGTCTTGTATTAATTGTCAAGTCTTTGGCATCTCCTGCTCCTTCAGTGCGAGCAAATAAACCACTAGTAACCTCTCCTCCATTAGCTGAGATACCAATACCAATCACCTCAACTGATTCAGAGGCATTTACTGTCAAAATTCCCCCGGCTCCTTCTGTACCTAAATTGCTAACTGCAACCTGTGCTCCATCCCTGACAAGCAAATGTTTAGTATTAATTGTCAAGTCTCCAGCATTGCCTGTAGCTCCTCTATTGGCTTGTGCGAACAAAGCACTGACAATCAAACCTTCAGGTGAAAGATCAATTATTTCAACGGATTCGGAGGCATTCACTGTCAAACTTCCTGCATCTCCTGCTCCCTCCGTGGAAACAATAATCCGACCTCCGTCCTGAATGTGTAATGAAGGAGTGGTAATCGTAATATTTCCTGCCTTTCCTGTTCCCTCGGTACTAGCAGACAAGCTACTACCAGCTAAAGGGTTAATTGGTAAAACACCATTCAACTGCACGGATTCTGACGCGTTGACAACTAAATTTCCTCCAGTTCCTACACCAAAGGTATCGACTAAAATCTGCGACCCATCTCGAACCAGTAACTGACCCGTTTTGATTGTCACATCACCACCTTTACCTGCTCCAAAAGTTTGGCTGGCAACAAAGCTACTTGTAAGTGAAATTGTATCCTTGGCATTCAAGAAAATACTGCCAGCATTACCAGCTTCAGAAGATGAATCAATGATGCTATTAGTGAGTACAATGCTGCCACGAGAATTGACAATCAAATTCCCTCCAATTCCTGCACCCAAGGTACCGACTAAAATCTGCGACCCATCTTTAAGCAGCAACTGACCCGCATTGATTGTCACGTCACCACCTTTACCTCCTCCAGAAGTTGCGCTGGTAACAAAGCTACTTGTAAGTGAGATTGTATCCTTGGCGTTCAGGAGAATACTGCCAGCATTACCAGCTTCAGAAAAGGAATCAATGCCGCTGTTAGTAATTCCAATATTGCGTCTTGAGTCGAGAATGACAGAGCCACCATTTCCCCTACGACTACTGGCATCAATTCCATCACCAAACACCCCTGCTCCCGTTATAGTTATGTCTCCACCGGGCAGTGTGGTATTGGGTTGGTATTGATTGGTAATAAAGACCAGTCCATTAGGAGGAACAATCCAGACATCGCCGATAGTGATATTTGCACTCGTTGGCGTATTAGTCCCCAAAGCCCAACCCAACAATCTGTCCCTAGGGAAGTTAAAACCCGTGATTCCAGGAACACCAATAAACGCTGGATCTACACCTGCTCGAATATCAAGGGTTGGCTGAAGACGACCATTAATAGATACCTCAGAGCCATTAGATAAAGGTACCGTTTCCTGAAGATAGTCAACCCCAGCAGCACCTGTTTCTGCACCTGTAATGATAACTGTGCCAATATTCACCTCACCTCCTGCCAAAATATGTAGGGAGGTTCCTTGGTAAATATCAAAACTGACATCACCCAGAGAGCGAATAATCGGGTCATTGGGACTATACAAATCCCCCAAACTTCCATCCAATTTTTCAATCCGAAAACTGCCCCCACTCCAGTAGTGAGCATCTCCTCCCAGCGTATTGGCACTTCGCAACACCATATTCCCACCGGAAAACAACCCACTATCGGGATGATTCAAGGCAAAAATATCTACCTTTTGATTCCCCTGAACCAGCAATGTTCCACCCGATGAGGCAATGAAAGGACTGGTGGAAGAGTCACGCACTTTCACCGTATCAGTAGCTTGTAAAGTCAAATTCCTTCCCGCCACAAGCTGCCCCTGTAAGTCCAAATTCCCCGCAGCTAGCGTTAAATCCTGTCCTACTGCTAAATTGCCCCGATTAGTAATCGTTGCTCCAGGTTGATTCGTTCCCCACTGCACCCCTGGAGTAACATTAATTGTCAACAATGGCGGTGCTTGAGGCTTGATTGCGCTAAACTCACTCCCATCAGAAAATTTAAAACTATTCCCCGTCGTTGCAAAAAACGAACCCCCAATCTCTAACCGAGCATTTTGACCAAAAATCACTCCATTCGGATTGAGGAAAAACAAACTCGCCGTCCCATTAGCGCGAAGCAAGCCATCAATATTAGAAACCGAATTTCCCGTCACCCGACTGAAGATATTCTGAATCTGCAAAGCATTATTAAAAAACGCCTCACCACCAGTCGGCACGGAAAACTCACTAAAGCTGTGAAATAAGTTAACCCCTCTGTGAGTCCCCCCGTCAATCGTACAAACCGTGCATCCCGGCGTTACCCAAGAATTCACCGGGAGCGTATCATCCGGAACGATTTGCGCTTGCACAGAGCTAGCCGTTGCCAAACACCCAAGCAGAAGATAGCCAGCTCTCCAGAAACGGAAGACAGGGCGTATCATGGGATTTCTCTCAATACAGAGAGATAAACGCTACGGGATTATCTTAAACCTAAGCAATAGTACTTACTCTAAAAAATAACTTTTATTCACAAAGGCTATTGACAATTTATTGTGTTTGCGCTTCTGTTTCTCTTTGAGGCGGACAGGAAAGACTACTGATTACCACTTCATCCTTACCCACATATCCCGTAACGAGCAGGGAATCAAAAATCGGGTTATCGACACGAACGATTCTCTCAAAATAAATTTCGGTTTCATTTTCATCAGGCACAATATATTTAAATTCTAAACCTGAAAAATTGGCATCATATTCTAAGTACGTTAAGGCAGCAAAAAAAGCTGGAATGAACTGAAGATTTGGATTCCCATGATTATCCTGATTGAACGCGACAAAATGATAGGAGTATTTAGGGGAATCATCTTGATTGACTTGGGTCACATGAATCTTCAGATTGTAAGGAAAAGCAACTTCACCTTGGTGAAAAGAGATAGAAAACAAATTCCCTTCATTCATGATTTTAAAGACAATAGATATATTTTATTTCTCATTATAAAGAGCAAAATAAGGATTGTGGCATAAAGAAACTCTTGCAGAAATACTGTTCAGTCCGTTTAACGTCCTAGCATAATTATGAAAACGCCTCAACAGCCACTCCTAAAGATATAACTCCTGCAAATCCCACAGGGGGAGTAAGCAAAATCAGCGATTTTGAGGTATATTGCAGGCAAAACTGCGTAAATTCTCGGATTAGTTGGTAAATTAGGAAACAAATGCTTAGGAAAAGTTACCGATCACTTCTGGCTGTCATGCTGACTCTGGTGATGACGCTTCTAGTTAGCTGTAGTAGCCCGACAGTCACAAAGCCACCTACCTACACACCTGACAAAATTGCCCAGATTCAGAAATACGCTTCTACCGTAACGGATCTGCGAGAGACAATGCCAACCTTGGCAACCAGCATTCAAAACCGCAACTGGACAGAGGTCGGTTCATTTATTCATGGCCCATTAGGCGAACTGCGGCAGAAAATGAGCTATCTCACTCGCGAACTCCTGCCCCAAGACCAAAAGGCAGCGAGGGAGGCGGCGCAAGACTTGTTTACTCGTTTGGAGAGCATTGACCTTGCCACAGAAAGCGGCAATTATCAGAAAGCGGTAGACAATTACCGACTCGCCATCAAAGACTTTGATGCGTTCTTACAGCTAATTCCTGAATAAAGCGAATGAGCCGAGTTGCCATCATTGGGTGTGGTATTGTTGGGGCAGCGATCGCCTACGAATTAAGTCTGATTCGTGGCTTAGAAATCACAGTTCTGGAACGGCAACAGCCGGCACAAGAGTCTACAGGTGCCGCCTTGGGCGTCCTGATGGGTGCAATTAGTAAAAAAAAAGGTAGGGCGTGGCAGTTGCGGCAAGCGAGTATGCAGCGCTACGAAACCCTGATTCCTGAATTAGAGGCACTCACTGGGCGTCCCATTCCCTTTAATCGGCGTGGCATCGTCATGCTTTGCTTTGCCGAAGATGACTTGGCTTCTTGGCAAAAGTTAGTCCAAACTCGCCAGTCCCAAGGTTGGCAACTAGAAATCTGGGATGCACAAGATGTGCATTCCCATTGTCCTCAATTGCATCCTGACAATATCGCCGGTGCCATTTATTCTCCCCAAGACCGACAAGTTGACCCAACTGTTCTCACCCAAGCTTTGGTAACCGCAGCACAGAGTAATGGCGTTACCTTTGAGTTTGGGGTTACCGTCGAAGACGTTCAGTCTCAGGTACTCGATGGCAGTGTGACGCGAGAATGTATCCAACTTCACACTCAGCTCGGACAAATTGATGTAGATTTCGTCGTGGTGGCGGCTGGATTGGGTTCAACACCAATCACTGTGGCATTAGAGCAAGCCATTGATATTCGACCGGTTTTAGGTCAAGCCTTGCACCTGCGGGTTGAGCATCCCTTAGGGCATCCGGATTTCCAACCCGTAATTACGGGGCATGATGTCCATATTGTACCCATCGGTGAGCGGGAATACTGGGTCGGGGCTACGGTTGAGTTTCCAGATGCGAGTGGAGATGTGATGGCAGAACCAACCTTGCTGGAGCAGGTGAGACAGGAAGCGATCGCTTTTTGTCCGGCTTTAGCCCAAGCCACGATTCTTCGTACTTGGTCAGGCCAGCGTCCTCGTCCCGAAGGGCGTCCAGCTCCGATTATGGGTCAACTACCGGGTTACAACAATGTTCTATTAGCGACGGGTCATTATCGGAATGGGGTTCTCTTGGCACCTGCCACGGCACTAGTGATTCGTGACTTAATTGTGTCGGGGATGTCTTAGAAAGGGGTGTACCCATCGGATTTGGTATCAACAACAGCAAATCACGACTCTTACAAGAAAAAATAAAAAAATATTAAAAATTGTATAAATGAAGACCGATAAAGTTTAAGTTTTATCAGTAAAATTGAAGAAAGTTAACAAGGGTCAGCTTAAATAAAGACCCTGAGCAGGAGACTGCAAGTAGGGTCAGCTTAGATAAAGACCCTAACCATACATAAGTTGGGTTTAATTTTTCCAATGGGGTCAGCTTAGATAAAGACCTTAACAATATACAAGTCAGATTGCATCAGAGGTTCTCCCTTACGGGGGGACTTCTGTTGTTGGTATCGGTTCAGCCGGTTGTGCCACCAAAAGGGGTAGCTGCACAATAAACGTTGCTCCCTTGTCTTCACCTGGACTAAATGCCTGAACCGTACCACCGTGCTGTTCCACAAGATAGCGAACCAGAGCCAAACCGAGTCCCAATCCACCATGAGAGCGGGTACTGCTACTGTTTTCTTGACGAAAGCGGTCAAACACATAGGGTAGGAAATTGGCAGAAATTCCCTTCCCCGTATCGGTGACTCGAATTTGGGCATAAGCGTTAGAAACTTGAGTCAGGGAGCTGTGATCCGTGAGTCGAGATTCGATGGCAGACGGGGATGGGTACTCCGATGGAAACCCACTACTGATAGAAGAAGTAGCGGGCTTAGGAATGCGGTGATCGCGAGTGAGTGGGTCACTGTTGACGGTTTCCTGGGAAATGGTTCGTGGATGGTTCCCCTCAACCTGCAACTCTTGCACAGAACGTTCCCACTGCTCCACTCGCTCCAGCCTAATCTCGACACGCCCTCCTTTGGGAGTAAATTTAACGGCATTCGAGAGTAAATTCCATACTACTTGCTGCAAGCGATTGGCATCGCCCCAAACAAGTTCAACGGAGGCATCGAGGAAGCATTCAACTTGAATCAGCTTTGCCTCAGCGGCTGGACGGATTGTGTCAATCGCCGCTTCAATCACGGATATCAGTTCACAGGGGGCGACAGAGAGCTGAAGCTTGCCCATGATAATCCCTGAGACATCCAGAATATCCTCGATCAGTGCCGCCAAGGACTTGGTATTGCGGTCGATTGTCTCTAACGCTTTAGTCATTTTGAGCGGATCGAATGTCCGGGTTCTTAGCAACTGCGTCCATCCCAGCATGGCATTGAGGGGTGTGCGTAACTCATGAGAGAGAATGGCTAAAAATTCATCCTTCATGCAGTTCGCCGCTTCGCTATCGGCTCGTGCCTGTCGTTCGGCAGCATAAGCACGGGCGCGTTCAATCGCTTGAGCACACTGCTGCGCTAGAGCCTGCATAAAGGCGCAGTCCTCTGCGCTAAACCTCTGAGCATTAACAAAACTAAACCCAATCCCTCCTAATGTATGACCATCGACATTTAAGGGGATAGCCGCCCAGGAATGATGCAGACTGTCACTATACTGAGTCGTCAAGTGTGGGTAGCGTTCAGCAAAGACTTCGCGGGATTCGATGAAGATGGCTTTGTTCGTCTTAACCGCATCCGTGATGGGTACTTCAGCCGTGAGCGGAAAACGGTTCCAATTTTTAAGTAGTTCCTGAGGATAGCCCAGAGCATTAACTAACTCTAGGGTTCGATCGCGCTCATGCAAGAGTGCAATAAAACCCGCGTTTGCTCTCAAAGCTGCCAAGCTTTGATTGACAACAACCTCGCCCACTTGCGCCAAGGATAGGGCTTCGCTCAAGGAGGCGGTGAGGGATTGCAGGCTGGCTGTGCGTTTAGCCGTTTCTTCAGCAATGCGTCGCGCATCTTGAGTATCCCGATAGAGCTGTGCGTTATCCACCGCCATCGCCGCACGACACGCTAAATCCTCCACTAGAGAGAGTTCATCTGAACTATAGCAACGCCCGGACTCAGCCGTGGCAAAGGTGATGGCTCCTAGAGTCCGCCCACGAGCCACCAAGGGGACTCCGATACAGGATTTTAAGCAGAGTTCGCGCAGGCTTTGCAAGTGTTGAGCATCTTGGGCTATAGCCACTAAGTCAGAGTCCAAAATCTCGGTGGCGATTGCAGATTCTCCCGTTCTTAAGATAGCCGCCAACCCCGTCGCTCCATAGAGATCCTCTGGATAGCGTTGGTTGAGTTCCCAGGCTAGCTTTACTTTCGCCGGATCGAGATGGGCGATTGCGACACGACGAATCGTCTGATTTTTCTCTAAAATATCGACGGCACACCAGTCAGCAATAAAGGGAACAGCTAACTTGGCTACACTTGCCAAGGTGGTTTCGTAGTCTAGAGAGGATGCCAGAACCGTACTCGCCTCGGCTAAGAATGCCGATTTGAGTCCTTGTACCTCCGCTTCTAGACGAGCTGCCTGCTCCCGAATGAGCTGTTCCTTCTGTTTTTCAGCTCGTTTACGCTCGGTGATGTCGCGATTGATACTCAAGAAACCAACAGGATTGCCTGTCGCATCGTAGAGAGCTTTCGCTGTTACTTCGATGGGCACCTCAGAGCCATCTTTGTGAAGGCAAATCATCTCTCCACAGAAGGTGCCTGTTTCCTGAATGATTCTGATAATCCTCTCCGTCATGGTGGGGGTGATACCGGAGTGCATGAGGAAAGTTGCTTTTGTGCCGAGTACCTCTTGGGCGGTGTAGCCAAACAACTCTTCTGCCTTTCCCGTCCATTTCTGGATGTTCAGATTCAAATCGGTGAGTAAGACCGCATCCGGCATTTGTTGCAAGATTTGATCAGAAAGACGTAGAGTGTCTTCTGCCCGTTTGCGCTCAGTAATATCCCGTTCCACAGCAACCCAGTGGGTATACCATCCCTCGGCATTGGCAACAGGGACAGTACTAATTTCCACCCAAAACTCAGAGCCATCTTTACGGTAATTAATCAACTCCACCACCGTGGGCTGCCATTGCTTCAAGGCAGAACGGAATTGATCGAGCTGGGCGCAAGGGCTTTTTGGGCCTTGTAAAATCCGTGGCGTTTTACCCAGTACCTCGGCTTGGGTATATCCCGTCATCCGGGTAAACGCCTCATTGACATAGATAATCCGAGGGCCGGGTTCCTCAATCGGTTCGGCTTCGGTAATCATAATGGCATCATTTGCTGTAACGGCTACCGATTCCAGCAGTCGCAAGCGTTCTTCGGTTTTCTTGCGCTCAGCAATTTCCGCTTGTAAAGACTGATTCGCCTGGGCTAACTGTGCTGTTCGTTCCTCTACCCGTCGTTCTAACTCAGCTGTCAGTTGGCACAGTTCTGCCTGAGTGCGCTGACGTTCAACCCGTTCCTGAGTTTCACGCAACGCCCGTTTCACCGCTGGAACCAACCGATCTAAACGTTGTTTGAGTACGTAATCCGTCGCACCCCTTTTTAAGGTTTCAATCGCTAGTTCCTCGCCGAGGGTAGCTGAAACAAAGATAAAAGGTACATCCGGGCAAAGAATTTGTGCGATGTCCAGAGCTGCAATTCCATCAAAGGCTGGCAGAGAGTAATCTGAAAGAATTAAGTTAAAAGAACCTGTTTTTAAGGCGCTTTCAAAGTCAGTACGGGTCTCCACTTGCACTAACTCACCCTCAATCCCTCCGTTGGTCAAATACGCCTGGATGAGTTCTGTATCGAGCAGACTATCTTCGAGCAGGAGGATACGCAACATTTCTAAGAGTGTTTATCTAAAACTGAGCTAAATAGTGCGTCGGGAGGGAACTGATCCGGGCGGTGGCTGATTCACCACAGCCCAGAACAGCCCCAGTTCCTTGATGACATCCACAAATTCGTGGAAATCGACAGGCTTCACGACATAGGCATTCGTTCCTAAGTTGTAGCTGTTGATTAGATCCTGTTCCTCGCGAGAAGAAGTTAGCACAACAACGGGCACGGCTTTGAGTTCGGGGTCAGATTTAATTTGGGCTAAAACCTCCAGTCCATCGACTTTAGGCAATTTCAAGTCTAAAAGAACAACCACGGGATTGCCTTCCATCCGAAGTTTGAAAACTCCCTTTCGATAGAGATAGTCTAGCGCTTCCTCTCCATCACGCACCACTACCACTTCATTGGCTAAACGATTTTCCGATAGCGCCGTCAAGATTAATTCGACATCATTAGGGCTATCTTCAACTAACAAAATTCGCTTTAATTCATGCATTTATATTTTAAAAAGTATGAAGGCTATTAAGTTTAAAATTGCAGTTTATCAGGTTAGTTGAATTTTGACAAATCAAAGTCAATTTAAACTTTTTCCAAGCTTCAAACCTTCAAATTTTGTTGTTTAACTTGGGAAGTGAGAAGTAAAAAGACGCACCCTTCTTAACCACACTCTCTGCCCAAGTTCGACCCTTATGACGGTCAATAATTCGTTTGACATTAGCCAAGCCAATTCCAGTTCCCTCAAATTCTTGGAAACTATGCAAACGTTGAAATACACCAAAGAGTTTGTGGACGTAACGCATGTCAAATCCTACGCCATTATCTCGAACAAAGAACACGAACTCATCCTCGGTTTCGGTGCTGCCAATTTTAATCTCGGCGCGATCGCGTTTTGCGGTGTACTTAACCGCATTGTCGATTAAATTATGGACGACCAACCGTAACATCGAAGGATCGCCATAAACCTGGGGCAAGTCTTCAATTTGCCAAGTTATATTACGTCCACAGATATCTTGCTCAATGTCGCGCTTGACTTCTTGTATTAATAAAGTCATGTTGACCTTGATGTAGCGCATTTCCGTGCGCCCCATCCGGGAAAATGAGAGCAAGTCATCAACGAGTTTTCCGGCTTGTTTCGTGGTTTCGGTGATAATACTCAGATAACGCAAGCTCCTTTCATCCAAGGTGGTAGCAGCTTGTTTTTGGAGTAAATCTACGAAACCATTGATATGGCGCAGGGGTGCACGTAAGTCATGGGAGACAGAATAGGAAAAGGATTCTAACTCTTGATTAGCGGCTTCGAGTTGGGCTGTGCGCTCTTTGACTCGTTGTTCCAGGCTATGGTTGAGTTTAACAACTTCTTCCTCAGCCAATACGCGATCGCTAATATCGATACAGGAACCGATGTAGCCAAGAAAGCCACCATCCGGTGTGAAGCGGGGAATTCCTGTATCTAAAACCCAACGGTACTCTCCATCAAAACGTCTGAGGCGGTAATCCATCCTAAACGATTGGCGGGCATCAAACGCATTCATGTAGGTGTTTAAACAACGCTGGTAATCATCCGGATGGACGCCTTCAGCCCAACCATTACCAAACTCTTGTTCCATCGTCCGTCCGGTAAAATCTAGCCAGGGTTGATTAAAGTAATTGCAGAGCTTGTCAGTGCCAGACATCCAAATTAAGACGGGCGCTGTATCTGCCATATTGCGAAATCGTGATTCGCTTTCCCGGAGTTCTGCCAGAGCCTGTTTGCGATCACTTAAATCTAGGATAAAGCTGACTGCTTGCTCTGGCTCTCCCTCTAACAGCGCACCTATCAGCAGAACGGGAACGCGGCTACCATCCTGGCGAATGTACTCCTTCTCAAATGCAGTACAAACTCCAGAGGTTCTCAATTCGGCGATGGCTAGCTCATCAAGCGGTTTATATTCGGATGGGGTCATTGTATCCCAACACACTCTTCCTGCGTGCAAATCCTCCCGCGTGTAGCCTACCATTTCTAAAAAGGCATCATTGGCTTCTAGAATCTTGCCACTGAAATCCGAGAAAATAATCCCGACGATGTTGGCATCAAACAAGCGCCTAAACTTAGCTTCGCTTTGCCGTAGCTCATCTTCTAAGCGCTTGCGATCGCTGATGTCAAGTGACATGCCTGCAAGAAACCGTCGCCCAGAGGCGTCAATGAAGGGAAACTTAAAAGATAACCAAGACTGGACTCTATCTTGGTTTACAGAGGTTTCTAACAACTGTACCGCCTTGTCTCCAGCCAGGACAGCCGTATCATTATCCCGCCATTGCTGTGCCTGCTCTGCTGGAAATAAATCGAAATCGGTCTTACCCAACCAATCCGCTAACGGGCGATTCCAGGTACGCTCAAGGAGTGAGTTGACGTAAAGGAATCGCCCCTGTTCATCTTTGATGAAGGCTACTACAGGAGCATGGCTCATGAAGCGCTCGAACAACTCCTGGCTCTCCCGCATCGCTTCTTCTGCTCGTTTTCGTTCAATGGCTATAGCAAGCACATTAGCAACAGCTTGAAGGAAATTAATGTCATTTTGGCTGAACTTTTGTTTTCGAGTTGTGTGTACTCCGAAAACACCAAACGGACGGTTTTGCCCGTGGATAATCACGCTCATACCGCTGATGACCTGATGCTCGTGCAGGAGTGGAGGCCCATTAAACCGTGTTTCTTTCCGCAGATCTTCAACAATCACTGGCTGGCTGGAAAGCAGCGTGTAGCCAGCTTGCGAATGAGTTTCGCTTCCCACGGTGGCATGGCCTACAAGTCCTGGATGCCAACCCACACCCGATCGCAGTAGTAAAGCCTTACCATCGGGAAGGAGTTCTAAAACTTTGCAATACTCAACATCAAGGCTTTGAGCTACAAGGATGGGGACTTCATCTATCAGTGTAGAAAGCTCGATTCCGGAGAGCGCACGCTGGCTCAATTGGGCTACGATTGCTTGCTGTTGTAGACGGAGTTCCAGAGCTTGCTCTACTCGCTTGCGCTCAGAGATGTCCTGAAATACCAATACGCAGGTCGGTGGATGACCGTACATTGGCGATAAGGTATCGGCAAATATGATCAGGGAACGAATGCCCTCCGGTGTATGCCAATCCATCTCAAACCCTTTGAGTTGTTCGCCTCTAGCCACCCGCACCCCTGGCATCTGATCATCCGGGATGCGCTCCCCCTTGGCGTCGGTGCAGTAATAAACTGTGTGGTACTCCTCGCTGGGTTTATTTTTGGGAAATTCGCCCCCAGCCATCTGATCTGCTGCTTGGTTAGCAAAGGTGACTCGTGCGGTTCCTGGCTCAATCAACAGCAACGGGGAAGGGAGGAAGTTCAGCACTGACTCTAGCCAGCTTTGCTGATTTTGCAGGGTTGCCGCTTGCTCTCGCAGTGATTCTTCTGCCCGTTTGCGTTCGCTCACATCGGTAATCATGGCGATCGCACCTTGAAACTCTCCTGTCTCACTGCAAATTGGACTGGTGGAGACAATCGCCCACACCGATGAGCCATCTTGGTGACGGAACCGAAAATCGTATTGCTCTTTTATTCCCTGCTGCTGTCGTTCTAAGTAGTGATTGGCTTCGCTCTGTGCCTCCTCATCCATAAAATCAAACATCGGACGAGCCAGCATGTTCTGCATGGTATAGCCCAGTATCTCAGCTATGCGCTGGTTGACATAGTTAATTTGTCCCTGAGCATCCACCGTCCAGATGCCTTCGTAGGCGGTATCAAGCACACGGCGATAACGTTCCTCGCTCTCCCGCAGCTTTCGCACACTGACTTGAAGCTGTCGATTGGTGGTCAGTAATGTCTCACATAGCCCACTGATCAGTATTCCTTCTAACACGAATACGCTTAACCGCAAGCTGTTGCTCAGACTGAAAGCCAGCCCATGACTAGGGGAATCAATAAAATAAGTACTCAACAGAGCCGACAAGAACGTGGCGAATAATCCCGCTCCCATGCCACCATACCAGGCACTCACCATGACAGCACCAAAAAACATTAAAAAAGGAGAGTGTGACATGGTAACCCAAGAGTTCAACAACCGCATCAGCAGCATTGCCAATCCAACGGCTAACACGGCAACACCATAGGGTTGCATCTGGGATTGAGTCGCTCTCACCATTTCGTCTGTATATTAGAGGCAGATACCATGGGTTTAAAGATAACTACAGCTAGGCCAATGCTGCTAGAGATATGTATTAGCTTTGAACAGTATGAAAAGAGTCCCTAGACAGATCTAAGCGTTTCGATGGTGACACGAGCAATCGTCCTTGCGATAGATTGTGGGGAATGACTGATGGGGCAGTGAGAGCGGCTTCTCCCCATCTGCCCAGCTCCCCAGCTCCCTTTTCTTCCCTTAACCCCAAACGATCGCAACTGTGGCACTCTGAGAAGAGAATAGAGAGAAATACCAGATATTCTCGCTACTCCCAATCATCCAATTGTTTATGCAAACTCTTTCGACGCCTCAAACTGCACCCACAGCCCCCGAATTTGACACCACCATTCATCGGCGCAAAACCCGTCCGGTTAAGGTGGGCAACATCACGATTGGCGGTGGCTATCCTGTGGTCGTGCAGTCCATGATTAATGAAGATACCTTAGATGTAGAAGGTTCCGTTGCCGCAATTCGCCGCTTGCATGAGATTGGTTGCGAGATTGTCCGCGTCACCGTGCCCAGCATGGCTCATGCCAAAGCCTTGGCAGAAATTAAGCAAAAACTCATCCAAACCTACCAAGAGGTACCCCTAGTTGCCGATGTTCACCACAATGGCATGAAAATTGCCCTGGAAGTGGCGAAGCATGTGGATAAGGTGCGGATTAATCCAGGATTGTATGTCTTTGAGAAGCCAAAAGCTGACCGAAACGAATACACCCAAGCTGAATTTGAGGAAATTGGCGAAAAAATCCGTGAAACCCTAGAACCCCTAGTTATTTCCTTGCGCGATCAGGGTAAAGCGTTGCGGATTGGGGTAAATCACGGTTCCCTGGCTGAACGGATGCTGTTTACCTACGGCGATACCCCAGAAGGGATGGTGGAATCTGCCCTGGAATTTATCCGTATCTGCGAATCTCTGGACTTCCGCAATATTGTGATTTCCCTGAAAGCCTCACGCGCACCGGTAATGGTAGCCGCTTATCGCCTGATGGTGAAGCGCATGGATGAACTGGGGATGGATTACCCCTTGCATTTAGGCGTCACGGAAGCAGGGGATGGTGAGTATGGGCGGATTAAGTCTACTGCCGGTCTTGCGCCCCTGCTAGCGGATGGGATTGGTGATACGATTCGCGTCTCTCTCACCGAAGCGCCTGAAAAAGAAATTCCCGTTTGTTACAGCATTCTGCAAGCCTTGGGACTACGGAAGACGATGGTGGAATACGTCGCTTGTCCGTCCTGTGGTCGTACCTTGTTTAACTTAGAAGAGGTGCTACACAAAGTCCGAGAAGCGACTAAACATTTAACCGGTTTAGATATTGCCGTGATGGGTTGCATTGTTAATGGCCCCGGTGAAATGGCAGATGCTGACTATGGCTATGTGGGCAAGCAAGCGGGTTTTATCTCTCTTTATCGGGGTCGGGAAGAAATTAAAAAAGTACCCGAAGATCAAGGTGTTGAAGAGTTGATTAATTTAATCAAAGCGGATGGTCGTTGGGTCGATCCATAGAGACATCTCAAGATATCTTCTCTTCGGGTAGGGTGGGCAATGCCCACCCTAATTGTTTTCTTCAGAAGACTCTTGCATAAATCCTTGAAACCCCTCCCCTAAAAGGAGAGGGAGTAAGATTTCTTCCCCCCGTTTCAGGGGGATTGAGGGGGGTTAATTCGACTTTTGCAAGAGGTCTAGAGTAGTCCGAAGGTCATTCCCCACCTTAGATTAGTTAAAGTAGTTGATTCAATCAAGAATTTCTAGGAGCGTTAGATGCCCGTAGGATTACCGGAATTTGCCGAAAACCCAGAAAATCGCTGCCCAGTAATTCTCCTCCTCGATACCTCTGCTTCCATGGCAGGTCAACCCATCCAAGAATTGAATCGAGGCATGGGTCTTTTTAAGGAAGATTTACTCAAAGACACACAAGCTTCCCTGAGTGCAGAGGTGGCGATTGTCAGTTTTGGGCCGGTGAAGTTACTTCAAGATTTTGTGACGGTTGACTCCTTCACCCCGCCACCGTTAACGGCTGATGGTGTGACTCCCATGGGTCAAGCCATTGACTATGCGCTAGATTTGCTGGAAACTCGTAAGGCGACTTACAAAGAAAACGGCATTCAGTATTATCGCCCTTGGGTATTTTTAATTACCGATGGGGCACCAACGGATAATTGGCAGCGTGCTGCACAACGGGTGCGAGAGGGAGAAAGTCAGGGGAAATTCTCGTTCTTTGCGGTTGCTGTCGAGGGGGCAGATATCAATACTCTCCAACAAATTGCTCCGCCTGAACGTCCACCCGTAACCTTGAGGGGTCTGGATTTTAGTGCTTTATTTGTCTGGTTAAGCACTTCAATGAAGCGGGTTTCTAGTGGCAAAATTGGGGAGGCTGTACCGCTTCCGCCAGTGGGATGGGGTCAAATTAACACTTAGAGTTTAGAGGAGTTGGCATGGCTTGGAGAGCCGTTGTTCGTTCCTCTGTAGGAACTCGTCATCAAAAACAGCAGCAACCCTGCCAAGATTACGGTAATTATTGCATTCTGAATCAGAATGTAATAGTTGGAGCCGTTGCGGATGGGGCTGGTAGCGCTAAATATGCGGATGTTGGCGCTAAATTAGCTGTAGAAGCGGTGATTACAATTGTTAGGGAGATTGCGAACTCTCCCCAACCCAAGGAAAATCTTTCTCATCCTCTCAATGAGCAGGAAGCGAGAAAACTCTTTTCTAAAATTGTGGCAGAGGTCGTCGCGACCTTAGAAGAAAAAGCTATCCATGAAAATTATGCGATCGCTGACTTAGCTTGTACACTTTTAGTAGTTGTGGCGACTCCTGATTGGGTGGCGGCGATGCAAATTGGGGATGGATTTATTGTGGTTGGTTTACAGGGCGAAGCCTACCAATTACTTTTCCAGCCGGACAAGGGTGAATTTGTCAATCAAACGACCTTTGTAACATCAACCCATGCTTTAGATGAGATGCAAGTTGATGTCCTCTTAGGCCAACACAAATTTATCTGTGCCGCAACCGATGGACTAGAGAAGGTCGCCATTCGCATGAGTGATTGGACTCCTTTCTTGCCTTTTTTCAAACCGTTAGAAGAGTATCTGTGGGAAAGCCATCATCCCGAACAGGAGGATGAATACATTAAGAGTTTTCTCAACTCTGAACGACTAAACGCTCGAACAGATGACGATAAAACGTTGCTGTTGTGCCTCTACGCTCAAAATTAAACTGCTATGTCCATTTTTAATTTTTGACGTTTGATTGAATTATGAGAATCCTCACCTGCGTCAGTACGGGTAATCCGATTTGCCTAACGAAGCAGATTGCTAGCAGTGGTGAGGGAGCCGTTTGGCAAACCGAGCGCAGTGGCTATCTAGCCAAACTTTACCACTCTTTTGAAGATGAGCGAATTGAAAAACTCAAGGTGATGGTGGCGCATCCACCCAAAGACCCAAATGCTCATCTTAATCATGTTTCTTTGGCTTGGCCTGAGGAATTGCTCAAAGATCGGAATGGTACTATTTTAGGTTTCTTAATGCCTGCGATCGCAGGAGCCAAGGAACTGCTGGATGTTTATAGCTCAAAACGCCGCCAACAACTTAAGCTGGAAGTAGATTGGAAATTCCTGCATATTACAGCGCTGAATATTGCCTCTATTATCGAAGCCATTCATGCAGAAGGCTATGTTTTAGGTGATATTAAGCCGCAAAATATTTTAGTGAATAACCGAGCTTTGCCTTCTATTATCGATACAGATTCTTTTCAGGTTTATCATCCTCACAAGAGTCAAGTTTATCGCTGCTTAGTGGGTTCAGAAGGCTTTACACCCGTTGAATTATTAGGGAAAGATTTTCGCACTACGAATCAAGCCGAAATTCATGACTCTTTTCGGTTAGCCGTAATCATTCATCTGTTGCTCTTTGGAGATAAACCGTTTAAAGGAAAATGGATCGGAACAGGAGACTCACCAGACCCCACTGAATTACTCCGTCGCGGGTTTTGGCCTTATGCCTCCAACAGTTTAATCAAACCAGGGCCATTTACCATTCCCTTAGAGATTGTTCATCCAGAAATTCAACGCTGTTTTCTTCGATGTTTTAATGAAGGACATACCAATCCCTCTTTACGTCCAACCGCTAGGGAATGGCGTAAGGCACTCTCCGTCGCTGTCGAACATTTAACAATTTGTGGCAGGGTAGACAGCCACTACTACAGTACGATTTATGGCAAGTGCTACTGGTGCGATCGCAAACTTGATAAAGGTCTTGATATATTTGCATCCCCAATTCCTAAAATCCAGCCACCTTCAGCGCTACCGCGTACACCACCACCAAAGCCAGTTTATCCGGCTACATCTACCCATCCAGGTGTTACCGTTGCACCCGTTATTACACAACCGAAAAAAGTTTCCTCCTCTAAATTTGCTCAGTCTTCGGTTGGATTGGCACCCTTTTTTACACCACCAAAAAAAGTTTCTTCTTCCAAATTCCCCCAGCGTACTGTTACATCCATACCATCAAAAACTCGTGCAATTATCGGATGGACAACTGGCACAGGTCTGGCTACGGGCGGGATTTTATGGCTAATCCGAACTTTTTTGGGGGATTCATCAGAAACGTTCAAGGATTGGGTTGTGTCTTATCCGCCCGAAGTCATGCAATTTCCTTTTATCCGAATTCCCCCAGAAAATCTCTTGGATGTTATTCAACCTGTGCAGTGGCTATCGGGGGGAGTGGGTACATTTATTGTAGGATTCATGATGGGATTTGTTATTATCACCATGCGTTGCCGTCGATAGTTCAAATCAATTCAAATTTATTATTTATAGAGCATTTTTCTGAATCGATAGTATGTATCATGAACCAAGTTAAAAATAGAGACAATGGATGTGGGTTTTTAACTCTATTACTCCTTTTATTCATTTGGTCAATTGGGACTATTGCTTTCTGGACAGTCAACATTTTTGCAGCCATTGGAACAACTTTTATATTATTAATTGATTCCCTGGCTAATATTTTTACAATCATTGGGATTAAAAATCCAGCCATCGGTTGGTTATTGTTAGGTTGTTTTTTCGGCGGAAGTTTAGGACTCAGTCAGGGATTGAAGCGCACGGGGCATTCGTCGCAAGTGTATAAAGTATATTTAGTAGCGGCTGCTGTATTTTTTATGCTGCAAATCGTTGCTTATTCTAAATGGCAACCTCGATAATGTATTTAATATTTCCCAGTTAGAGATGAGCCAAAAGATGATTGGGCGCGTTAGTTCTGTTTGTAGCGCACCCAACCTAACATCACAATGCTTGGCGTCTTAAAAAAAGCAGCAGGGATTCACTTACTTTTTCTGACCAATGGTCTTGAGGATAATGCCCGCTTTCCTCAAGCTGAACAAGTTCCACATTCTGAATACCCTTCGCAAATTGCTGTGCCAGTTCCACAGGCAGCCAAGGATCTTTCATGCCCCAAACAATTAAAGTGGGTTGTTTCCAGTTGCGAAATCCAGATTCAATTTCTGCCATAGACGACTTCCATTGCATATTTTTAATCGTCGCCACCAGACTGCGCCCCGGATCAGAACTCTTGAGGAAGGGTTTACGATAAATGTCTAAATCCTTGTCTGAAATTCGGTAACGACTCCCCCCCTCCAAGGTTCGATCCACTAATAACGGGTCTTGGGTTAACATATCTCCCACAAAAGGAAAGCCCCACTGCTGCATCGTCCAGGGCAACTTGGCATCAGAGGTTAAGGGTGTATTGAGAATGGCGATACGTTCAATTTGTTCAGGGTAACGTAGGGCGTACTGAAGGCCAACGGAGGCGAGAAATCCTTGAACCACCAAATGAAATCGATCAATTTCCAGCGCGTTGAGAAACTCTCTCAAGGCATTAATAAAGGCATCAGGGGTATAAGCAAAGTCTCGCTTGTCAGGTTTTGCCGATAAACCCGAACCAATCCAGTCAGGTGCGATTGCTCTCAACCCTTTTTCGGCTAAATCGGGCATCAACGATGTCCAGCAATAACTGTGGGAGGGCAACCCATGAAGCAGCAGCACGGGTAAGGCTTCACTTCTGCCAATGGGGTTCGCTTCCCGATAGAACCACTTCAGCGAACCGACTTCGATTGATTGTTCACTTATAGACACTTGGCTTTCCTGCACCGTCGATTGTGGTTTGAGCTTACCCTCCAGTGGGTCGTCAGAGCAAGCTCCACTCCTGTGAGGCTGAATTGTCAACGAATGATAACATATCCAAAATCTTGCTCAAGAATGGAGCTTAGTTGACTTAAATTGTCTTAATAATTAAGCATTCTTGGAATAGCCGTTAACTTGAGGAGAATGGGCATGAATGCCGTTGAACAAGCCAGAAGCTTAGAATTTACGACTAAAATCGCCGCGATCGTCAATTTGTTTAAGTCAGAGTTTCCCGATGCCAAAGCTGACTTGAAACCCTGGCAGAATGACCCGGATACCCAAGAACTCGTCGATCCCGATTCGATTGATATCGGCTTTCACTTACCGGGTTGGAGCAGAAAGTTTCAATGCCGCAGTATTTTAGTGCAAATTCGGCTTTACGAAGACCCAATCATGGGCTGCCGACGAGCCATTGGGATTGAAGCCGCCGGATTTGACCATCGCGGCAAAGCTTGGCGATGCTCGACGATTCAAAATTGGCAATTTGTGGGAGAGGGCGAACCCGTTCCAGAAGTTCAGGCAAAGCTAAAGTACTTTTGCCGCGAAGCCATTAATATTTTGTCACAAATTGGTAACAGCTAAGTTCAAAATAAAGTCAAATTGAAATTGACTCCAGCCCCAAAAACGAAGCCATCAAAATCAATGTCCGGTCTAGAAGAATCACCAAAGCTGGAGCCTGCATACAGGTAAGCTCGGCTATTGGGAGTCAGGGTGTAACTCATCCGGGCAAGGAGTTGGTGATATTGGTCTTGACGTTCCTGTTGGGTGAAGTCAGCGAAGGCGAACTGATAGTCGAGAGCCACTTCAAGCGGGGGGATAGGGGTGTACCCCAGGGATGCACCTACATAATTACTCACCCCAGAGCGATCGCTGGGGTTAGCCAAACTCACGCGCAATTGATAAAACGTATCTAGCGTGAGCTGCTTGGCTAACACATCTCGTCGTCCGAGTTCTAGGTAAAGGGAGTGATCATTGAGGAAGCGATCGCCACTATTCTGACTAAATAACTGTCGATTACTCCAACCGACTTCACCATAGGAGCGACTCCCAATCTTCTGCCGAAGTCCCAAGTTGAAATTCAATTCATCATAGTCATACACCGATAACTCGCCGTAGCGATTGATATTTCCTCCCACCGCAGCCAACAAAGTAGTGTCTGGCCCCAGAGAAGGAGTTGCCAAAAGTGTTAGTCCTGCTCTGAACACACCATCATCAATTGGGTCAATTCCAGACAAAATATTATTACTTCTGAAATAGCCAACTCCCCCTAAAAGGTAAACCGCAGGTTTAGACGGAGGAGGGGGTGCGGGTAACTCCCGTAAGCGCAGTTTTCCCAGTTCTGGGTCTTCACTACTCCCAGGTTGTTGTGACTCCGAACTATTTTCGTTGGGAGACGGTTGGACTTCAACTTCAACATTAGGAGCATTTTCAGCATCTGCCACTAAGCTTGGCGTAGAATTGCACAGCAGCTTTTGTTCTGGAGTCAGTTTCAGCTCTTGCGTGAGTGAACAAGAGGGAGTGACGGGAAGAGAAGGTGATGAGTCAACGGGACTGAGTCCGGGAGTCAAAGCTTGTTCCCCATCTTGAGCTTGAGTTGACGACTTCTCTCCCTCTGGCTCACTGGTAGAGACTTGAGGAGAAGCTGATACCAAATTGCTGTCAAAGGTAGCAGACTTTTTCTCTCGTTCCTCGCTCCTCAGCTCCTCAGCTCCCCCGCTCCCCCGCTCCCCCGCTCCCCCGCTCCTCAGCTCCCCCGCTCCCCCGCTCCCCCGCTTCCCTAGCAGGGGTTGTGCCCATTCCTTGAGCGTGTCTTCTGTCACATCGGGTGGCAGTACTTCTGGATGAGCTGGGATAGCATCAGCATCTTGAGAGGGGGCTGTGAACCCTATCGGTTCTTTTGGGTTCGTGTTCGATACTGAAAGAGCCGCAGTTCCTACAGGGGAGATAGACCAAGCGGGCTTTGTCAAGGTAAGACCAACCCAAAAAACCAGACTTCCCAGAATTTCTAAGCGGGTTTTTTGGCTCTTGGGTGGAAAAAATCCATCATGCTGAGGTTGCAGTTTTCCAGCCCGATGTTGACGAGAAACTTGGCGGCTCATAATCAAATCAATTCTATGTTTTGAGTACGTATTTCGGTAGATAACTAAGACTTCCCACTAAAACCGGGTTAAGTCAGGGAACTAAATCTATAAATCTATAGTCATTTAAAACATAGACGCCTAAACTTCTATTTTGTTTACCGAGAAGCTGTCAAAGGAAGACGAAAGACAGAGTAAGTATGAAGATGAAGACGATAAACTATGAAAATTGAGTGAAATTGTCAAGAGATTTCACCCAATCTCTCTTTTAAGCTTTATTGTTCATAGTTAAGACTGTTTTTTGTCTCCAATCCAGTTCCGAGCAAGATAACTTAAGCAATGGCTTTTATGTCAATTGGTGGGTCTGCTGAGCCAAAAATTTGACGTTTCTTTTACACTTGGTACTCTCCAATGTTTCGCAAAATCGCTCTTTTATTTGCCGTCACCCTCTGGAGTTCTGGTTCGCTACTTCTGCCCCAGGAAGTGCTAGCTCAAACGGCTTTAACTAGGGCAGTGATTGAATCCTTGAAAAACCAAGTGCGTTTGATTCCGAAAAATCAATCAGCTCGGTCGGCTCGCCCATCGGACGCTATCATCCCTGGAGATGCATTAGCCACAGCCAAGGCATCAACAGCTCAACTCCGTTTCAATGATGGCTCTCTGGCTCGCCTGGGAGAGCAAGCTGTATTCAGATTTTCTCCCGGTACCCGTACCATGGCGCTGTCCAATGGTACTGCACTGGTATTAATTCCTCCAGGGCGGGGCACAACTCGTGTGCGTACACCCAATGCGGCAGCAGGGATTCGGGGGTCAGCGCTATTTGTCCGGTATATTCCCGAAACCGATACCACGATTGTAGGAGCGCTAACCAATAGCGGCATTGAGGTTTTTAATGAGGGAGCTTCTCAACGCCAGGAATTAAAAGCTGGCAATATGGCTGTGATTGTTAAGGATCGAATTGAAAAGGTTTACGAATTTGATCTGAGGACGTTTTACCAAACCAGTGACTTAGCCTCAGGGTTAAACCTGATGAAGTCAGAATCGACCCCAAGTGTGGATGAAGCGATCGCGCAAGTGCAAACTGAAACGTTTGATGCACTTCAAGCTCAGTCACCTGTAACGGGTCAACAAATCATTGAAAATCCCAGCTTTGTTCAGCTTGCAGTTAGTCCATCACAAGGCTTTCCCAGTGTCGATCGCCTCATAACTGACGATACTTCTTCTAGTCCACGAAATTTTGACCTACCTGGAAACACGAGCAGAAATGGGATAGATGTAAGAACAATCTTGGAGGCGGGAGAAACTCGAAACTCTCAAGTATCTCCCCGAAATCCTAACTCGCCAGGTTCAGGAGGGAACTTCCCTGGTGGCGGCAATACGGGTGGGAACTTCCCCGGTGGTGGCAATACGGGTGGGAACTTCCCCGGTGGCGGCAATACGGGAGGGAACTTCCCTGGTGGCGGCAATACGGGTGGGAACTTCCCTGGTGGCGGCAATACGGGTGGGAACTTCCCTGGTGGTGGCAATACGGGTGGTAACTTCCCTGGTGGTGGCAATACGGGTGGGAACTTCCCTGGTGGTGGCAATACGGGTGGGAACTTCCCTGGTGGTGGCAATACGGGTGGGAACTTCCCTGGTGGTGGCAATACGGGTGGGAACTTCCCTGGTGGTGGCAATACGGGTGGGAACTTTCCTGGTGGCGGCAATGTTAGGAGCCAAGTTAAGAATATACTGAATGACTTGACCATTCCCCCAGCACTCACGCCGTAAGATTCGTCAAACATGAAAAATGAAGGGTAAGGTAAAAAATCAAACTTTACCCTTTGTTGTTGGGTATGATTTTCTCACCATACAGAAAAATCACTCAGAGTAAGAATAGATTAAGATGCGTCTGGAAAAGCCTTATTAATGAAGAATTCCTAACCAAAGGAATCTAGGCGTTAATGCCAGCCCTTCAAGGTGTTAAAACAGAATAAAACCTGGAGGAAAAACGATGCAACCGATTCGACAAGGCGACGTAATTTTACTTTCTATCCAGCAAACCGATAGCACAACCGCTCCAGAGAACGTAGGAAAAAGGCTACCTCATCTCACTCTGGCTGAAGGCGAAGTCACGGGGCACTCTCACCGCATTAGTGAGGGAAAAGCGGAGTTATATGAAAAAGATGGCACCCTCTATCTCCGAGTCCTTTCAGAAACAGCGACATTAACTCACGAAGAACACAAAGCGATTCAAATTCCTCAAGGTAGCTGGATGGTGCGGATTCAGCGTGAATATGAGCCTGAGGGATGGAGATATGTCGCCGACTAAAATTGCCCAGCTAACGCCCGAACAAGAAGATCTCATTCCCTCCATCATAGAAAAATGGACAAGGGTATTCTGTTCAACACAGCCGATTGATCGCCAAAAAGCGGAAGCGGCTGTCAAAGCTGCCTATGCGGTGATGGGCAAACCAGAACCTGTTATTTGCTTTTTCAGTAGTCCTAATGCCGCTAGATTGGCTGTTTTTGAGCAACACTCACCCCAACAGACGGCGCAACAATTGGGTGTCCCTCTGCTGATGCCATTTGTCAGCCAACTCCAAGAACAGATCGGGAAGCAATTGGAAGAAGCACTGTGGCCTCAGTTGCAAATCCACATGTCTAGCCAACCGTTGCAGAGTTTGTTTCAATTGCGAACGATGCTGATGTGGCAATCTCAGGCGCAGTTCTCGAAGCAACAGTTGGAACTATTTGGGCAGTTGCGACAGCAATGGATCAAACAACAGTGGGAGCAACAGCAGGAGGAACTCCGAAAGCAACTCCTCCAAGCACCGGGCGGGCAATTTTTGGTACAAATGGGGGATTCCCTGTGGCAAAATATTGCCGAACCTTTATGGCAAAATCTAGCTCACCAACCGTTTGTCGAATGGGGGCAACAGCAGTTACAACAGAATCCTTTCGTTCAAATGATCGATGTAGTGGGATTTGCGTATTATGGTCTGTTACTCCCCGGTTTAGAGGCTTCTTCGATTGCTCTGCTTGATTTTTGTATTTCTGTCTTAAATTGCGATTGTGATTTGCCGCAATGGCAGGCTTATCAGTCTCTCCTGTCGGAATGTGGCTGTATTTTCCCGTTTGAAAACACTTGCATCATTTGCGATCGCCCCACTAAACTGACCTTTGACAACGAACATCGTCTCCATGGCGAAGGTGAACCTGCGATTGAGTTTGCCGATGGCTATCGGTTGTACTATTATCGGGGCGTGAGTTTGCCGGAACAATATTGGGTTCACCCACACCACTGGCAAGCGCGATGGCTGTTAGAAGAACACAATGCTGAACTGCGTCGGGTACTGATTCAGGGAATTGGCTACTCGCGAATTTGCCAGGAATTGCAAGCGACTGAACTCGATTCTTGGCGAGAATATACTCTCTTAAAAATCGATAGTGAAGTCGATGTCGAGCCGATCTATTTATTAAAAATGACCTGTCCTAGCACTGGGTATATTCACGCGATACGAGTGCCACCGACAATGCGATCAGCGCGTGAGGCGATTCGTTGGATGAATTGGGGAACCGATCCAGAGGAATTTTCGATAGAAAGCTGACGTTTGAGCTGATTGATCCAGTCAATCTTAAATGGGTAATGGGTAGGGTGCGTTAACGCCATGTAACGCACCCTCTTTTATATTAATTTCTCTTATTAAAGAGATTAGTTATTTATATTTAATTTAACTTTTATTCACAATGTTAAAAGGATATGTTTAAAACTATATGTCATGAATCTATGACATTTCTCGCAAGCCGATAATTTTTTGAATTTGAATCATCTATTTACCCAAACCGAATATCTGTTTGTTGTGGTTGTTGCGGAGATTTATGAAAGGCTATTTACCGAAAAAGCGAATTAATTCCAGCTATCTACCTCGATTGAATTACGAAAGCCTTCAGTTAAGATGGAAAAATTACTGGTTCAAGATACGTGGGACTTGGAGTTCATGCCCTTTAACATGTCCTATAAATAGACCTCATCACAGATATATCTTTTGGAGTTGGTTCGGTAGTTTCCTAGCAATAGCAGCAACGGCTTACCTAAGCACGAAAACCAATACTCCCCTGCTTATGGCTCCCTTTGGTGCCACTAGCGTATTAATCTTTGGCGTACCTGACAGTCCTTTGGCTCAACCCCGAAATGTGATCGGTGGTAATCTTGTCGCGGCTTTAGTTAGCCTCACAATTCTGCATCTGTTCGGTACAGAACCTTGGACGATGGGATTAGCTGTGGCTACAGCTATTGGGTTAATGCAACTAACGCGAACATTACATCCTCCTTCGGGAGCTGTTGCTTTAGTCGTGATGATGACAAAAGCACCTTGGCAGTTTCTACTAACTCCTACCCTGGAAGGTTCTATGATTCTGGTTCTTTGCGCTGTAGTTTTTAATAATTTAGCAGAAGAGAGAACTTATCCCAAGCACTGGCTATGAGAATTCCTGTCGTCGAATTTCAAATCGTTTTTTCATAAATTCGGTAAGTTTTATAAATCTTACCGCCTGCGGCCTCAATCACTTTACGTGATGGAAAATTATCTTCCCAAACCCAACCCAGTTCTGCCCGTTTGTACGGCTTACCCTTTTGAATTCCTCCCTGCATTCCCAAATAAATTAAAGCAAGAGGTACCATTTTTCGACGATACTCTGGCAAGGAGCAAATGGCAATCACCCGTCCTTGGTCAATCTGGCGACGATACCACAAAAACTTGAGAATTCCCAGCCAGTTGAGTTTGCCGTTGACGTGCTTTAAGGGAATATTGTAGTCAGGTAATCCCATCCAGAAACCAATCATTTCACCGTTGTCTTCAGCAACCGGAAAAACATCTGGATCAACCAAACTTTGTAATGATTTGGCTTCTTCCAAAAATTCTTCCTGACTGCGAGGCGCAGAACTCCAGTTATTCGCAAATGCACGATTAAACAAGTTATAAATACTAATACAATCTTGTTCAAATCCTTCCCCTTTGGTTCTCAGAGGACGGAACGTGATGCCCGATTTACAAGCAATTCGATAAGCTTTCTCAAACTTATCAGACAAGGGTTGGTCAAGAGGAAAATCATAAGCATAGGCATCTTTAGCTTTCTGCCACCCATCTCGTTCTAGAAATTCTGGATAGTAGGGTGGATTGTAGGGCATCATTACCATGGGGGGTGAGTCAAACCCATCGACTAAGCATAAACAATTGTTATGAGTTGATAAGTCGATTGGTCCTCGTGCCAGAGTCATTCCTTGCTCTTGCAACCACTGGCAAGCCGCTTCTAGGAGAGATTTGGCGATCGCCAAATCTGGAACACATTCAAAAAAACCGAATAAACCAACATTTTGCCCTTCTCGTTCAATCAACCGTTGATTCACAGCCGCCACGATGCGTCCAACGGCCTGGGTTTTCTTTTCGCCTTCTTCTAGGGCAATAAATGCCTGTAATTTTCCATACTCAAAAAAAGGATTTGTGGGTGCAAACTGTTTAGCAATATCGCTACGCAAGGGGGCTATCCAATTTGGGTCATTAGCATAGACATGTGCAGGGACATCCAGAAACAATTCACTGTCTGCTGGAGATGTAACAGCCCGAATTTGAAACGTTGCGGTTTGACTTAGCACCTTACTCATCTCACCTTAACCTTTGTACTGAGTACATCCTGAGGAATTGATATAGACTTACCCTCAGACATTACCAGAAAATCTTTGAGGACTCCATACAGTCTATGAGGCACAGTATTTTGTAATTAATGATACAAAATATACAGTTTGTTAGTCGCCCTAATCAGTAAAGTTATAATGTGATTTTTTTGTGAGCTGGGAAAATAGGATCGATGCGGAAGTTACTTAAAGGTGTACATCAATTTCAAACTCACTACTTCAGTACACACCGTGAGATGTTTGAGCAACTGTCTCAGGGACAGCACCCCAGAATGCTCTTCATCACTTGCTCAGATTCGCGAGTTGACCCGAATCTGATTACTCAAACCGAACCGGGTGAACTGTTTATTATTCGCAATGTTGGCAATATTATTCCACCTTATGGCGCATTAAAAAGTGGTGAAGGGGCTGCGATTGAGTATGCGATCGAGGCTTTAGGTGTCAAACATATTATTGTCTGCGGACACTCCCACTGTGGGGCGATTAAAGGATTGCTGCAACTGGGCAACCTAACAGAACAAATGCCCTTAGTTTATGACTGGTTAAAGTATGCAGAGGCGACGCGCCGGATTATTAAGGAACACTACAAGGACTACGAGGGGGAAGCACTGCTAAACGCGGCTATTGAGGAGAACGTGCTGACTCAACTGGAAAACCTGCGGACATACCCCGCCGTCCACTCCAAACTTTACAGTCGTGAACTAGACCTCCACGCTTGGGTTTATAAAATCGAGACGGGAGGCGTTTTTGTTTACAGTGCAGAACGATGCAGTATCCAATCCAAGCATGACTTGGATGAGAGTGACGAGAGAGAGGAACCAGCGCCAACCCATTATTCGGTGAATAGCAACGGCAAGACTTATGTGTAGCCTAGTGCAAGAAGGCAGTTCGCGTAGCGTTCTCCGTAGGAGTAGAAAGAAGGCAGAAGGCAGAAGGTAAGGACGCTTGTACACTAAGCTTTTTACACCTTTTTGGACTGGTGGGTTATTTCTGCGGCGCTGCACTAGGCACCTGTGAGCTTTTTGCCCACAATGAAGGATGAAAATTTATCTGCCCTGACTCGGAGACTCCTGTCCCCTCTTTTCAGATGAGGTCTAATTGATGTCGCCAACTTGTTGGGCGTCGCTTTGCGATCGTGCAATCATAAATATGGCAACTACCATTTGATCGCATCACCTATGATTGCCCAAGAAACCCAACGCAACTGGAAACCCATCATCAAGCAATTTGAGGCAGTTGTGGGTAAAGACGGCGTGGTTCGCCGCAAAGAAGAATTACTCACCTACGAATGTGATGGTTTAGCCAGTTATCGCCAACGACCGGCATTGGTAGTGTTGCCGCGAACCACCGAACAAGTGGCAGAGGCAGTAAAAATCTGCGACCAAAACCAAATCCCTTGGGTGGCGCGGGGTGCTGGCACAGGTTTATCGGGGGGTGCCTTACCTGTAGAGGATTGTGTGTTAATTGTCACCGCGTTGATGAAGCGCATTCTCGACGTTGACCTAGAAAATCAGCGTATCGTTGTGCAGCCAGGGGTGATCAACAACTGGGTAACCCAAGCCGTTAGTGGGGCAGGTTTTTACTACGCACCTGACCCCTCTAGCCAAATTATCTGTTCAATTGGTGGCAATGTTGCTGAAAATTCCGGCGGTGTTCATTGCCTCAAATATGGTGTTACAACTAATCATGTTTTGGGATTAAAATTAGTTCTTCCGGATGGTTCAATTGTGGATGTCGGGGGTTCGGTGCCAGAATTTCCCGGTTACGACCTCACGGGTCTATTTGTTGGTTCCGAAGGGACTTTAGGTATCGCCACAGAAATTACGCTACGCATCCTGAAAACACCTGAATCCATTTGTGTCCTCCTTGCAGATTTTGCCACGGTTGAAGAATCGGGTGCGGCTGTTGCCGATATTATCAGTTCCGGGATTATTCCAGGTGGCATGGAGATTATGGATAATCTCAGTATTAATGCCGTGGAAGATGTGGTGGCAACGGGATGTTATCCCAGGGATGCGGGTTCTATTTTGTTGGTGGAATTGGATGGTTTGGAGGTAGAAGTGGCAACCAGTAAACAACGTGTTGCCGAACTTTGTAAGAAGAATGGGGCACGAAATATCACCACGGCAAGTGACCCCGAAACCCGCTTGAAATTATGGAAAGGTCGCAAAGCCGCTTTTGCCGCAGCAGGTCACATGAGTCCAGATTATTTTGTTCAAGATGGGGTGATTCCCCGTACTCAATTGGTAGGTGTGCTGAAAGAAATTGAAGCATTGAGTGAAAAATACGGGTACGCGATCGCTAATGTATTTCATGCCGGTGATGGTAACCTTCATCCCTTGATTCTTTACGATAATTCGATTCCAGGTGCGCTGCATAAAGTGGAAGAATTAGGGGGGGAAATTCTTAAACTCTGTGTAAAAGTGGGCGGTAGTATTTCTGGGGAACATGGAATTGGTGCGGATAAGAAGTGCTTTATGCCCGATATGTTTAGTGAGACCGATTTAGAAACCATGCAATGGGTGCGGCAAGTCTTTAATCCAAAAGGTTTAGCCAATCCCGGTAAAATTTTTCCGACTCCTCGCACTTGTGGTGAATCGGCAAAGGCTCAAAATTTAGGACAATTTAAGCAATCAGAAGTCTTTTAAGGACTCCCTGTCGAATCCGTTTAGAGGATTACACCCTTTGCGTGAACACCATTGCCCCCAGGGGGGAACTACGGTATAAATCAGCGCAACGCTGAACTATCCCAGTGAACTTTTCCCCGCGCCCCCCGTGGGACCGCTTAGGGTTTCCAGCGATACAGCTCAAATGTTTCCTGGATTACAGATTTTCTTATATAAACCTCTATCCTAAGAAATAATTTGTCTATTGGTTGCCCTGACAGGTTGGGCAAGAGTGAAGGATTAAGACTATTTTCTGCAACTAGGCTATACACGCTATCTGATCAAATCCTATTATTTATTGATAAACTTGAATGATCTTCCCTCTCTATCTCCGTTTTTAGTGAGCCGAACGAGGGTTAATTCTTTTGTTTCCGCCAAATTCAGGGATCTAAGTATCTATCTTTACAGGACGGTTAAGTATGACACAGGGAGTTTTCTACTGCTACCAAATCCCCCTATCTAACATAGCTAAAGTTGATTGGATTGTAGGGAATCCAATTCGTGACAGGGAACTGGAAGCCGAATTGAATCAACCGGTGTGGAGGGTGCAATACAATGTTGATCATCCCAATATGCAGAAATTTAATCGATTTGATACTTGTACATCCTGCCAATTCTTTGGTGTAGTCTTTGAGGATGATGTCGAAGATGATTTTGAAGAAGAGTGCCAAGAAGCAACTCTTTTGTGGCATTAATTCAGCTAGTAAATTGCTGAGTACTGTCTCACAGTTATACATTTTTTTGCAACTGTATTAACTCGGATTCTCACTCAGAATCCGAGTTGATTTTGTCCTGATGAACTCCAGCGAAAAACAAGCCAATTCAAGCCCAAAGTTCTAATTTTAAGTGAATGAAAGATTTTAATGACTTAAATAGAAAATAGGATGATTTGAATCGATTGGAACATTAATCATCTATTTTACTGATGCAGGGGAAGAACTGGAACTCTGTCAGGAGAAGGAAGTAAGCGCTCACCAGGCTTTGCTAACATCGTAAGATAATCTAATCCAGGATACAGGATTGTAAGCCGTTCCTGCCTAAAAACTGTTTGGCTTAGAGATTTTTACGCTGTACCCAAGGTACGGCAGCATCAGAATTTTCAGACGCATGGCAAAACGCACGCGAAAAAAACGTCAATCTTCTCACTCGTGGTCATATCAACTCAATGATATGATTCGGGGTGCTTCAGGTGGCTTTTTGTTTGGAATTCCCCTGCTTTATACGATGGAAGTTTGGTGGATTGGCTCTGAAACTCCTCCACATTTAATGTTAGTTATTTTGGCGATTACCTTCATCGTTGTTTTGCTGCTCAACCACACAGAAGGATTTCGTCAAATCCAAAGTAAGCGGTTTTTGGATACAGTAATGGATAGTGTTGAAGCTTTAGCAATTGGAATTGTCAGCGCTACCTGTATCCTTTTTGTGGTAGGCGAAATTACCCAAGAAACACCGCTGAATGAAGCACTGGGTAAGTTAATCTTGGAAAGCGTTCCTTTTTCCCTAGGGGCGGCTTTGGCGGGTGCTTTTTTAAGTGGCGATCGCTGGTCTTCTTCAAATAATCAGGATTCTGACCAGCAAGGCAATCGCAACCATCAAGGCAAGAAATCAAACTTTAACGCCACCCTGGCGGATATCGGTGGCACTCTCATTGGTGCGATGATCATTGCCTTTAATATTGCGCCCACCGACGAAATCCCCATGTTAGATGCAGCAATCGAACCGCCACGCCTTCTTGCGATTATCGCTGTATCACTGCTAATTTCCTATGGGATTGTCTTCCAAGCCGGATTTACCACGCAGAAACAGCGCCGACAGCAGAAAGGTATCTTTCAGCGCCCGATCAGCGAAACGGTAATGTCCTATCTTGTTTCACTCTTCGCCTCAGCGTTTATGTTGTTTTTTTTCCATCGCTTGAGTTTAGATGACCCTTGGACGCTGTGGATGAGCAAGACATTAATTCTAGGACTACCAGCAACCATCGGCGGTGCAGCAGGACGCTTAGCGATATGAAAGACATGGATTCATCCGAACCCGTGGAACAACAACCAACTCGTTCACCCGCTGAGTGGACAACTTTTAGTATTGCCCTGTTGATTGTGGCTGTGATTGTCGGACTTGTCGTTTACAAATGGCTGACTCAGAAAAATCAACCTCCCGTAATATCCATTACCCCTTCTAGTGAGATTCGCGAAGCGCCAGGACAATTCTATGTTCCGTTTGAGATCGAAAACACGGGTGGAGAAACCGCTGAGTCTGTTCAGGTGATTGCTGAACTCCGCATCGATGGTGAAGTGGAAGAATCGGGTGAACAGCAAATTGATTTTCTCGCCAGTGGTGAAACCGAAAAAGGTGCTTTTGTGTTTAGCCGCGACCCGCGAAAGGGTGAACTTGTTATCCGAGTCGCTAGTTACAAGCTACCTTAATCATCACGGATCGGGTTATTTCATCATTCTTGGTTTGGCTGACAAGTCAGTGCACCACAAGTTGCTGAACGCGATCGCCTGCCCCAAACCCCGCTCTACGCTAAAATTCAAGCAGAACGGGCATTCCACCAGTCAGCGCGACTCATGTTAGAAACACTTTCGACTCGACTTTACGAACTCGAACAATTCGCCGACAATCTTGTCTCCACCCAACTGGCGCACCTTACCGGGTTCAGTATTGGTATTATCTTTCTCGCTGGGTTGCTCACTAGCCTCACCCCTTGTATGCTTTCCATGCTGCCCATCACCCTTGGCTACATTGGCGGCTACGAAGCGAAAGGGCGTCTCCAAGCTGCCACCCAGTCCACTTGGTTTGCCCTAGGATTGGCAACGACGTTAGCGGGGTTGGGCATTCTGGCGGCGTCTGTAGGGCGAGTTTATGGTCAAATCGGAGTAGGATTACCCATTATTGTCAGTTTGATTGCAATTATCATGGGGCTGAACTTACTCGAAGCCTTGCCCTTGCAACTGCCTTCTTGGGGTGGGATGGATTGGATTTCTCAAGACTGGCCTGTTGGTGTACGTTCTTATTTAATCGGTTTAACCTTTGGTTTAGTCGCTTCCCCTTGTAGTACTCCCGTCTTGGCAACATTGCTGGCTTGGGTGGCGAAGACACAAGACTTGGTTTTGGGGGGTGGATTGCTCCTATCCTACACAGCAGGATATGTCGCACCGTTAATTTTGGCAGGCACCTTTACTGCTTCCATTAAAAAATTATTGGAGTTGCGTCAGTGGTCGAGTTGGATTACACCTGTTAGTGGTGCCTTACTCGTAGCGTTTGGCGTGTTTTCCTTGCTGTCTCGAATTCCTGTCGGAATTTTTTAATTAGAAATGACTTTAGAAAATCCATCTTTACCTAATATCTGGCGTCAGCTATTGTCTGTACTGGGCGACTTACGGCTAGCCATTGTGCTGCTGCTTGCGATCGCAGTTTTTAGCATCAGTGGTACGGTCATTGAACAGGGTCAGTCCCTCGCCTTTTACCAATCCAATTACCCAGAAGACCCAGCTTTGTTTGGTTTCCTTTCCTGGAAAGTCCTCTTAACTCTGGAATTAGATCACGTATATCGTACTTGGTGGTTTTTGTCAATTCTTATTTTATTTGGCAGTAGCCTCACCGCCTGTACCTTTACCCGTCAGTTTCCGGCACTCAAAGCCGCCCGTCGTTGGACGTTCTACAAGGAACCCCGGCAGTTCCAGAAACTCGCCCTCAGTGCCGAACTCGAAACCGGGAATCTCAACTCTCTCACCACATTGCTAGAGAAGCGGCGTTATAAAGTCTTTCAAGAAGGCGATACTCTCTACGCCCGAAAAGGAATCATCGGACGCATTGGCCCCATCGTCGTCCATGCCAGCATGTTGATGATTCTAGCCGGCTCGATTTGGGGGGCGCTTACGGGTTTTATGGCACAGGAAATGGTTGCTAGTGGTAACACCTTCCAAATCAAAAATATTATTGATGCTGGCCCTTTAGCCACGCCGAAAATGCTCAAGGATTGGTCAGTCCGAGTGAATCGCTTCTGGATTGACTACACTCCCGAAGGGGGAATTGACCAGTTTTATTCTGACCTATCCGTTGTCGATCAAGCAGGTAAGGACGTTGACCAGCAAACCATTTATGTCAACAAACCCCTGCGTTATCGGGGGGTGACGATTTACCAAACCGACTGGGGAATTGCGGCGGTTCGGGTACGGTTGAACAACAGCCCCATTTTTCAAATCCCGATGGCACAACTAGATACTCAGGGCAAAGGACGCCTCTGGGGCACCTGGATTCCCACCAAACCGGATATGAGTCAAGGCGCTTCGGTACTCGCCAGAGATTTGCAGGGAACGTTATTGGTTTACGATGCGGCGGGTAAATTGGTGTCTACGGTGCGTCCAGGGATGGCGACTCAGGTGAATGGCGTTACCTTAAAAGTGGATGATGTGATTGGCAGCACAGGCTTGCAGATTAAAGCTGACCCAGGAATTCCCCTGGTTTATACAGGCTTTGGCTTGCTGATGTTGGGCGTGATTATGAGTTATGTGTCCCATTCCCAGATTTGGGCGCTGCAAAAAGGTGACCATTTTTATGTAGGCGGTAGAACCAACCGGGCACAAGTGGCATTTGAGCGGGAAGTGATTGAGATGTTAGACCAATTGAGTGATCAAACTCCGTTACCAGAGGTTCTACCGATCGCAGCAGACTCTTTGGTCAGTCAAAATTAATCCAATCATCAAGTACGGAGGAGGGTTGCCGATGAGTGAGAACGATGAGAAACCGTCGAAACTACCTCTAATTATTGCTATAACGTCCCTAGCTTTAGCCTTTTTCGCTTTGGGTGTTGCGGTGTCCTTGAGTGTACCCACCTTCAGGAAATCCTCTTCCTTTTCTCCCACAACACCTGTGGTTCCCTTTGCTCCTTCACGGACTCAAGCTTCACCCTCATCTGCGCCGGCTAGCAAACCCAAGACAGTGCGATCGCTTCGCGCTGCCCCAACTCCAACTTCAGCCACATCGCCGTCTGCAACTCCAGAGAATAATGCTAATAACTTGAACGAAGATCGGAACTAACCAGGCATACGGTTGGCGAAGCAACTTATCGATCCTACCCGTCAGCACCTTCGCTCAGGTTGATATGGCAACCAATGCACGGGCTAACCAGCAGGCGTGGCAAACTGTTCTGCAATTTTTAGGTCTTGGAAGAAAACCCGCTATTTTTTAGAGATGGGGATTTAGTTGAGCGAATCACCGCTCAGTCGTCACTCTTTTTGGTGCCGCACTTCGATTACTGTGTGGACGTTACCCCGTGGGGAGAAATCCCCCTTAACCGTAACTTCTAAGGGGTCACAAGCCTCGACAAAATCATCCAGAATTTGATTGACGCTTTCTTCGTGAGAAATGTAGCGATCGCGGTAGCTATTAATATAAAGTTTCAGCGCCTTCAACTCCACCACCCGTTCATCCGGCACATAGGTGATGTGAATAGTGGCAAAGTCAGGATAACCAGAGAATGGGCACTTACAGGTGAATTCCGGCAAAGTGATGTTGATATCATAGCGACGCCCGACACGCGGATTGGGGAACGTAATCAGCTTTCCCTCCGCAATCTCGCGTTCACCGTATTTCATCTCTGGCGTCTGTACTTCCGATGAGACTTGTTCTTGGGTTAGAGATTGATTCATGGCAAGTTCTAAATTACTGATAAGATTCCCTGTCAGGGCAATTCTCTGTCTCCCAACCATAGGGATGCATGGCGCAGACGAACAAATTACCCCCATAGACTTGTCCGTGGTAATGATGACAACCAACGCAGGCGGGGTTTTTCTCTACGGTGGGTTCTACCGGATAACTATAATAAGTCTGCTCCTCCGTTTCACTGAACATCATTTCGAGATCTGCGAAGAAAATTTCGCTGATGGGTTCAAACATATCGAACATCTCCTGCCAACATTGGTCAATGCCTATCTCGACCGTATTTTGTACATCGTTGGCAACGGTTTCAACCATATCAGTGACCCCTTGGAAAAATTCATCGACCATATCAGTCACTGATTCTAGAATCTCAACTATATCTTTAGGCCACTCTTCCATGTTGGAAATTCACTCAACGACCATCTTTAGAATTGGAGGATAATGCACACCAGGTTTACTGAACAGCTATCATAGCCTGCATTCGTGGCGAGGTGCGAACAGCCCGTTCCCCTGAGGGTAGGACATACACTTTGCAAACACGCTCTTTGACGCCTTCTACACGACACAGGAGTTTGATACTATCTGATGCTATTGCTGGCTCAACATTGCAGACTGTTGCACACATCAATCCTCCATCTCCCATGCTAGTCCACGCGCTTAGGAACTATCTTTAAATTTTTAGGATTCACGCTTTAGCCGACGGAGTTCGTCTTGCATTGCTTGTACCTGCTGTCGCAGCGTGTCAACATTGTCTTCATCCGTATGGGCTGACGCTTCATCCTCAGAGATAATTTCTATCTGACGAGGTTCAGAGGTGGGGGTATTAACCTGAGTAACATTGTTAACATTCGTGGAAGATTGAACTTGTTGTTGTTGTTGTGCCTGTCGCACCAATTCGTCAACCAGCTTCCGAGCCTCTTCCGTCGTCATTTCTCCCTTAGCCACCAGTTCATCCGTTAGTTTTTGAGCCTGAACTCGTAACTTACCGAACCTTGAGCCTGCTTCTTCACCCGCCGCCGCAACAGCTCCAACGCCCAGATAGAATGCTTTTTGTACAATATCTCCAAAACGATTCACTATAACTAATTCTCCCAAAATATTACGCTAGTACCCGATATTTCTAGGATAGGAGCGATGATTGGAAACTGCCCACTTCACTTGAGGGCGACTTGCGACGGATGGATAAAAAATTTAAATGACTGATTCCTATTCATACTAAATGACCCGGAGACTACGCCTGCCTCAAGCATCCCGTATTGCTGCTACCTTCCGGTCCTGACAAGATTTGGGCGTTGAAACCGCATAGTTCCAGGTCATAATTATCATAACATCTCTGGATAATATCCGGGAATCGCATTTTCCCGATCAAACACTATCCGTCACACTACTGAATTTAAATTCCTTCACCCTTACCCCCGGTACCACACTGCTACCAAAGCGCTGCACGCTACTGAGAGCATCCACATCCCGTAACATATCCGGTAGACATTGGTTAAAACGTAAATTCTTAATCGGGTAAGCAATCTGACCGTCCTCAATCCAAAACGTACCATCCCGCGTCATCCCCGTCACCTCTAGCGTCTTGGGATTGACATAGCGCACGTACCAGGCACGGTTAACCAAAATTCCTCGCTCTGTCTGAGCAATCAAGTCAGCGATCGTTTGGTTGGAACCTGACATCACAACTGGATACATAGCCCCCGTCGGTTCTGTGCCCTGCTGCTGTGCCCAGTAGCGGCTATAGGATAAAGCTTGAGGAATACCATCTTTAATCACCTCCAGATAGCGATTACTCAACCCATCCCCAAAAAATGTACTGAACTGCAATAGAGGGTGAGCTGGATTGCGCTGCACCTGTACTAAAGGGCTAAAGAGTGGCTCACCCAAGCGATTGCCTGCATCCTCAGGGTGGGACATAAACGATCGCCCCTCATCCGCCGCCCGTGCATCCAAATTCCACATCACCCAACCGAGTAACTCCTTAAAGGCAGCGCCATCGAACACTACGGGATATTTGCCAGGGCTGACTTCACGGGGTTGGCGAGAACTCAGGGCACGTTGAATGAGCTGTTCGGTTACTGACTCTATGGGTAACTGGTTTACAGCAAAAGCGGTACGCTGACCCCAACTAGAGCCATCTTCAATGCGAGCCGTAAAGCTAAAATCGGCATGAGTACCGCGATCGCAAGCTCTTAATCCCCGCGAATTTCCGACAGCCTGCAAGACAGCAGATGTGCTCAGGGTACCAGACCCCTGAACCCCAGCCTGACGACTCAACCCACACACTCGCTGCACGATTTCTCCCCGTGCCAAAGGTGAGAAAGTGATCGTTTGCTCATCAAACGCTGGAGTCCGCTGCTCATAAGTCTGAGGTTCCAGTAAAGGTAACCATTCTGGGTCTTCTGGGGCAATCCGAGCCAGTTCTTCCGAGCGTCGAATTGTCTCTGTAATCGCCTCTGGCTCTAATTCCGTCGTTGAGGCAGAAGCACTGCGCTTGCCGAAATAACTAGTAATGTTCAGGCTGAATTTAGTTCGACTGAGGTTCTGCGTCATCTGATTTTCTGAGAAACGCGAGAGTGCCGACTCGTTAGCGCTGAGACTAACGAAGACACCTTCCGCTTCGGATTGTTGGATGACTGATTCAATCAAGTCTAGGGCTTGGTCTTCACTTAGAAGTGTGGGTGCAGTAGCTAAGGTCACGCTCATCCTCCAATGGTTCAGGATTAACAATCTGGCTTAAAATTCTATTTTCGCTAAAAAATCTGTAGCTTCTGATACCAAAAAACCGATAAACTAGAAAAAATGGACTATTCTTTAAAATTCCTTAGAGGGTTGTACGATGAACACCCAAGAACGAATCCACATTGTTAAAACAAATTATCCAAGCCCTAATCAAGTTCTTCTGATTCTTCTCATTGTTTTAGCGTCCTTTGGGATGGGTTTGATTCCGATCATTTATGGTTTCAGCTCATCACCGAAGGCTCAAGAGATAGTTGCACCATCACAAGCCGCTCTTTGGAGCGCTCTCGGTGAAGCAGAATGAGCTAAATTATAGCGATCAGCAGTCAGCTTTCAGCGGCTGCGCGTCAACCGGGAAAATCCTTCTGTCACAGTACGTTGGAAATCTCACACAACTTCTTTGATGTCCTAATTGTCTTGGCGGCTGCTATACCAGTTCAAAGATTGCCTCTAATGGCTCAATAGCCTTTCCTCCGCAGGAATGACGATTTTGCTAGGTACAAACCCTATTAATGGGAGTGTACTGAGGAAATCCTGATAGAGGTAATCATGACACAACAAAATATTCAGAATGACATTGAGTCGGATCGTGCCGTCGGTGAGCAGGAAAATTCAGAATCAAACCAAGACGCTACGGATCGGGATCATCGGGTAGCGAATCCGCCTATCGAAGCACAAAACAGCTCTTTTAAAGAGTACTGCGCTGCTAATCCGAGTGCCTCTGAGTGTAAGGTGTATGACCTTTGATCCATTTTCACCGTGCCTCCTACGACGGCAGAAGTTGTAGGAGACGGCACGATCGCATCTTGTGAACCAGCTATTGCTAACTTACGAAGCTCCACCAATTTGAATACCGCGCACCCGCACCGGAACACACGCGTGGGACATTTGAGCGAGCTGCATTGGCTCACCTTTGCCACAAATATTAGTCCCGCACTGCTGCCACTCTGAAGCAGGCCCGATCGCATCGACGCTATTCCAGAAGTCGGTTGTCATGGCGTGGTAAGTGACATCCTTTAACATTCCCACCACTTGACCTTTCTCCACCTTCCAGAAGGCATCGCCGCCAAATTGGAAGTTACGCCGCTGCTGGTCAATCGAAAAGCTGCCAACGCCATCAATTAAAATCCCGTCTTCGGTATCTGCAATCATCTCCTTGAGAGTGGCGGTGTTGCTCCCCCCATCTGGCCCCGGTTCCAATCCTAAATTCGGAATCCGTACCATCGGCAAACTCGACCAACTATCTGCGTAGGCACTACCATTGCTGCTGGGGCGACCGAGTCGATAGGCGGTTTCGCGGTCAGTGAGGTAGTCCACTAAAAGTCCATCCTTGACAAGATGCCAACTTTGTGATGGTACCCCTTCATCGTCGTAACCCGTCGTACCGCGTCCCCCCGGTTGAGTGCGATCAGCCCGGAAATTTACCCAAGGTGCGGCATACTGGAGCTTGCCTAATTTATCGGTAGTCGCGAAGCTGGTTCCGGCAAAGTTAGATTCGTAGCCGTACACCCGATCCAGTTCTGTGGGATGCCCGACAGATTCGTGGATGGTAAGCCACAGATTGGTGGGTTTGAGGATGAGTGTGGTACGGATACCAGAGGGGCCTTTAGGTGCGTACACCTTTTCAAGCGCTTCTTCGGCAACTCGTTCGACCTGACTCAAAAGGTCTGCTGGATTGATATGCTCGTAACCGATGTTTAGGGGTGGACGTTCGTAATTGCGCTCTTGAGCATCCCCATTTGCGATCGCAGTACACCCAAATCCTGGATAGCTGCGGTAGATGGTTTGCTGAATCAGGGAACCTTCTGTAGAGGCAAAGGTTTTATCTTCGCGGGCGAACCGCAAGAAAGAGTAAGCTTTTTTAATGCCGTGCTCGCTATAAGTGAGCAACTGTTCATTCAGGTGCAATAACAACTCAGCTTTCTCAGTAATTGGCACCGTGAAAGGGTCAATCTCAATAGGAGTAATGTAAGTATCGCGGTAAGCTTGAACCGGAGCTAATTGCACCCGTGTTTGCTGAGAGAGGCGGCTACCTTTAGCAATTTCTACAGCTAAAGCCACAATTCGTTCCACTTCTGCTGGGGTTTTGTAGGGACTTGCGGCGAATCCCCAAGCACCATCAAGGAGAACCCGCACCCCAAAGCCAGAACTGACATTATCAGAAAGTTGGCTCAGGGAGCGATCGCGTGCATAAAGATTTTGACTGCGGTAGGTGCAAAAACGCACATCCCCGTACTCGCATCCAGCACGAGCGATCGCATCAATGGCTAATGTAGCAAGGTCTGTTGTGGTAATCGGTGCGGGAGCTTGTACCATAGGAAGTCTTTGGCGGAGTAATAACGTATTTTAACGATTTCACCGCTAGCTTGACATTGCACATCCTGCAATTAAACGCCAAGATCCCCGATTTCTTGAAGAAGTCGGAAATCTGAACAGCCAAAGTTTGTAGGATTGCGATAGTATCTGCGCCTTATTCAGCACTAGGGTAATACTGGTCTTTTACATACTGTCTCACCACAGGTGCGAGAGTAAAAACCGTTTCATCATTCTGTGTCTGCCTTTCAATCAATGAGCGTCGTTCCAGAGATTGAATAGCACTGAATAACTCTGGCGGGGATAGTTGTATATCCTCTAGTAATTTAGCAGGAGCAATCGGCTCAACTTGGCTACCAATACATGACATCACCTCTTGTTCCAAACCCGATAATCGCTCAAAGTGCTTATTTAATATAGCTTTCAACTCCTCGCACAATAACAATGGATTATATTTTAAATAGTCAGAGGCTCTGCCATTAAATAAGTCTCGAATCAAAGTAGCAACTATCTTTAACCATAATGGGTTGCCTGTGTAGGCATTAATCAAGTCTTGCCATGAATCCTCTTCAACTAAACCTTTTTCTCTAAGTATTTCACTCGCTGCTACTCCCAACCCCTTCAGTGGAAATGAGCGAATGGGTGTATTTTCACCTGTTAATGCCACAAGTTCTATAGGTGGTTCCCAACCGCTTAAAACCAAGCAACTCTTATGGGATAATTTTCCAACTCGTCTGAAGAGTGAGCCATAATCTTCATAGCCGGGTTTGTAATGACCAGCGAACTGTCCAGTCTTAAAAATCATCTGAACATTATCCAATATCAGCAGACAGCGGTACTTTCGCAAATAATCCATCAGTTGCGAGAGTTGCTCATCAGCGCTGATTGGTAATTCGGTATCTTGCTGATTAGAGAAAAATTGGAGTAAGTTTCTCTGAGTAGCTTCGGCGGTTGGGGAAAAGCGGAGACTTCGCCAAATTACATAGTCAAAATTATCCTTAATCCGTTCTACCAACTGCACTGCTAGAGTTGTTTTGCCTATACCGCTCATTCCTAATAGTGTTATCAGGCGGCAGCGTTCTTCTACAATCCATTGTTCTAGGGTAGCCAGTTCCTCAGTGCGTCCATAAAACGAGAAGACATCAGGCATATCACCTAAATCTTGACGTACTGTTGATATAACATTGTTTGAGTTAGAAGTTTCGTCACTTAGCTGTTCGAGGTGTAAATTTTCTAGGGAGTGCAAAGTATCTGCACAGACGTTGACATTATTAATCTGTACGAAGTCTTTCCCAAAATGCGACGAGATAATGGATATTTGCCACCTTTCTATAGTCGCTCTAAAATTTGATTTCCTGACCTCCTCTCCTAACTCTTCTGACAGAAGCTTCCAAAATTCGGAGGCAACATCCTTAACATGACCCTCAGTACAGTTGTTTTCCTCGGCAATTTTTGAGTATTTCTTTCCCTGCACAGTTCCGCGTAATATAGCCTCTTGTAGATTGTCGAGATGTTTTCCTGTCTTGGTAAAAACTAGCTCATCGGCAAATTTTAAGACTTCTTGGGTGTCCATAGGTTCGGAAATGCCGGGATTTTTCTTATTGTAATCCGACTTTTTCCTACTTTATCGGACTAGTCCGACTAAATCCGACTTTTTCCGCCCTATTCAGCTAGTTAAAGATTTGAATAAGTTTTAGTAAATCCGACTTTTTCCGCCTAGAAAAAACAAAAATTGTAGCCGATCATATTTATATACACTGATTGCTGCTATTGCGGAAGTTTCTACGGGTATAAAAAAATGACAGGACAAATAGTATCAACAGCACAAGCCAATTTAAAGATGGCTCTATGGCAAGTAGATGCTGATTCAATGACAAGTAATGACTTGTATGCCTGGTTAGTAGACAGTGGCTTGCCCCATGAGGTAACCATCAGATTGCATGAGCTTGCTAACTATACGAAAAAATCTGGTAGCAAAGTTCTAGCTGTCGGAAAAATTGTTCTCATCAAAATTCTTGAATTTGTCAAAGCACATCCTTTTTTAGTTATGGGTGCTGGTATTAGTGCAGTTGTAGGTGCTGCTGTTGCAAGTCTGATAACTGCTGTGCCACTTTTAGGCCAATTATTAGCACCAGTTGCAATGGCTCTAGGTATAACTATCACTGCAATTGGTGCAGTAGCTGGTCACAGAATGGACAAATGCTTTCAAGGTGTTGGTGAAGATATTTTTGAGATTGCTCAAGAGTTTTTCAAGCTGCTATCTGATGTTTTTAATACAGTTTTCCGTAACGTCATCACTGCCTAAACCATAAACTTAACTAACAGGGAAGTTCTGATATGTCTGAAAATAAAACGCCAACTAAGGAACAAATCCTTAAAGCAATCGAGCAATTGGAAAAAAATCCAAATGATAAGTTGGGCATTCTAGCTGATATTGGCATTGGGGTCGTAGGTGCGGCTGGTGCGGGTGCTGCTGTTGCTGCTTTTGGAGGTACATCTTTATTATTTGGGCTGATAACAGTTGCTCCACCCGTAGGATTGGTTGTTGGTGGTGCGGCATTAGGTGCAGCAGCTCTTGTAGGAGCAAAAAGAATTTTGTTTGATGGCACTTTTACACAAGGGAAGAAAGCAGAAATGCTGCGGCAACTAAAAGATCAGTTAAAGGAGGTTGAAGCAAAAGAAAGAGTTTATGATTTAGGTGAAAATGATAAAAATCAATTCTACATTTTCTTGAAAGAACCAATCAAGTTTAATTTAATTAGTCCGAAGGATGCTCAGGATTTAATCAAAGCTGTAGAAAGTGGTCAAATGCCCTTAAAAGAAGCCTATCATTTAGTAGAAGATGTAATTAATTCAGCAAAATCATAACGCCCATTGGATTTCAGAGTCTTTCTCTAAATAAGTGAAATGTGAACTTATTTGAACCTAGATTGATATAAAATTGCCAATTTGACAAAGAGGTAAAAGTCATGGCAAAAGGTGATCATCTCTATGTCAACTGTGGTGCTTACGATCATCACGGTATCGACTGTGGGGACGAGACTGTTATTCATTACGAGGGAAAGTATCGAGGTGGAAGAATTACTCGCGTTCCTAAAATGATTTTTGCCAATGGCAAAATAATTCATGTGCGACAGTATTCAGAAAAAACTGTTGCTGTAGCACTTGCAAATGGTAAGACTGCTGTAGTACTTGCCGATGGCAAGACAATTTATATACGAGATTTATTAGAAAAATCGTATTCTCCTGAGGCTGTAGTTGTTCGAGCAGAGAGCCGATTAGGAGAAGAAGGATATGATCTGATTTTCAATAACTGTGAGCATTTTGCAACTTGGTGCAAAACTGGAATACACGAAAGCAAACAATCAGAAAATGCTCAAATGTTTTATTTTTTAATAGGTGGCTTTAGTTTTGGTTTTACAGACTCTAATGATGCAGTTACAAGAAAAAGAAAATTAATAGAATTAAAGAGCCAATTAAATCAAATTGAAAATAAGCAGCTAAAATCGAGCCTTACAAATGAAAATAAAATCAAATTTTACGTTTTTTTAAAAGAATTAGTTAAATATGATTTCATAAGTCCGAAGGATGCTCAGGCATTAATAGAAGCTGTAGAAAACAATCATATTTCCTTAAAGGAAGCAGATTGTGTACTAGAAGATATTATTGAAGCATCAACAGGAGAGTTTTTCACTTAAGCAAAAGATATTTAAAATTAGTTAATAGGAGATTTGCCAAGATGAGTCTAGAAAAATTTGTTGGTGACATAGCTAAGGATGTAGCTAAAGAAGCCATATTAAATGATTTTACTGCAAAAAATGCAGTGGGGGCTGTTGTAGGAGCAATTGCCACAGTAGGGGTTGTGGGCGCTACTGGCCCTGTAACAATTCCTCTAGCCTTAGCTGCTGGCGCACTTGCAGGTGCTGGCGGAGAAGCCGCAGTTAAGGGTGTAGCCAAGGGTACCATTTCTGTAGCTGAAAATGTGGCTAAGGGCGCTGGATCTGTTGCCGAAAACATGGCAAAAAATGCAGGGTCTTTAGCTGAGAACGTAGCTAAAGGTGCAGGGTCTGTTGCTGGAAATGTAGCAAGCGGTGCGGGGTCTATATTCGGCAACGTAACCAAGGGAATTACTGGGGGAGTTACAGGCGTTCTCAATTTTTTCAAGAGCGAAGAGGACTTTTTAAACCAAGGGATAGAGAAGCTTCAGAATGAACAGTATAAGGAAGCCATCGAAGATTTTACCCAAGCCATCGAAATTAATTCCCAATATGCTGATGCCTATTTATTGCGTGGTTGTACTCGCATTGAAATAGACGACTATCAAGGAGCGATCGCAGACTATACTCAAACTATCCAACTCCTTCCTGATGATTCTGATATTTACTTCATGCGGGGTAAGGGTTACATTGCATTAGACGATTACAAGAGCGCGATCGCAGACTTCACTCAATCCATTAAAATTAATCCTCAATACGCAGAAGCTTACTACTTGCGCGGCTGTATCCACTCTGACATAGGCAACCATCAAGAAGCGATCGCAGACTACACCCAAACTATTCAGATTGATCCTAGCTATGTTGATGCTTACCGTAATCGGGGACATCTTCTAGCTGCACAGGAGGATTACAAGGAGGCAATTTCCGACTATAGCGAAAGTATTAGGCTCGATCCTAGTGATGCTGATATCTACTTCAGACGAGGTAAGGCATACATTGCATTAGAGAATTACAAAAGCGCAATTGGAGACTACACCCAAGTCATCAAAATTGATTCCAAGTATAGCGATGCTTATTTTATACGAGGTTGTCTTTGCGCTGAGTTAGAAGACTACCAAGGAGCCATTGCTGACTTTACTGAGGTTATCAAAACTAATCCCAATCATGCCGACGCTTACTTCCAACGTGGTCAAGCTCGTATAGCCATTAAGGATTATAAGGGAGCAATTCAGGATTTCACTGAGGTTATTAAAATTAATCCTAATGAGGTCGCTCCTTACCTTAATCGTGGCGATGCTTGTACCGCAATAAAGGATTACAATGGCGCAGTGGCGGACTATTCCCAAGTCATCCAGATGGAACCAAACTGTGCTGATACTTATTTCAAGCGAGGTTGCGCTCGTAGTGAAAAGGGAGACAGACAGGGAGCTATTGCCGACTATGATCAAGCCATTAAATTAGACCCCGATTATGCTTATGCCTACGTCAAACGAGCTTATGTTCGCAAAGAAAAGGGAAAAAAGCAGGAAGCGATCGCAGATTTTCAGAAAGCAATCAGCCTCTTTTATCAAGAATCCATCTTAGAAGAAATACCAGATCTTCAGAGTGAAGTCCGAATGCTTCAGAAGGAACCCCAAAATACTCCTTGGTGGCAAATGCGGGTATTTTAGTAATCTTTTAGGTTTGAAGGCGCTCGCGCTTCGTTTAGGTAGGTGCGATCGCCCCAAGGGGGCAGCGCGGAGCGATCGCATTTTTTGTGTCTGGATTAATGCAGATCACTTCTTTCTGCGAATGCAGGTACAATTTGCACCATTCAAATCATGAGAGAGGCGATTGCCTGTTGCCAAAGTCAAAAGTTAATCAATCTCATCTTGCCTAATAAACAAGCTAGGATCGACTTTAAACATTTTGCCTACAGTCTTAGCTTGCTCTTGCGTTATCACGCGCTTACCTTGGATAACTTCAGCAACCACCTCTTCATCACCGATAGTACCCACCAAATCTTCCGGCTTTATATTTTGCTGCTCCATTAAAAAAGCTACCATCGAATGGGGAGTAGATGCTTTTCCAGGCGAATAAAATTCGCGTTCAAATTTTTCTATCAAAGTGATGAGTAAGTCATAAAGCTCATTTTCTTCCAGACTGCGATTCGGACGATTCATCAACTCTTTTACAGTTGTCAAAGCCCTTTCATTTTCTTCTTCAGTTCTAATGAGCTTAGGCTGATACTTAATTAGTAATTCTCTATATTTATCTGAATTAAAAATAAGGGTCATAAGTCAATATCAACTAAATTTTAAGCAAAAGGCGGGCGATCGCACCCGATGCCCCTCCTACACCTCTGGCTCAACCCCTAACGCCCGTAACTGCTCAGCCAGCCGCTCAGCGCGTTGCCGTTCTTGTTCAGCCCGTTGTTGAGCTAACTCCTTCTCTTGCCGCTCTTGTTCGAGACGTTCCTCCGCCGTCAGCAGCAGATTCCCCCCTATATCCCACCAACGTAGCCAAGGCCATTCCTGATTCTGATACACGCCCTGCCAAATGCCTAATTCTACCCCTAGAGGCTCAATGGGATAATGACCTCGCTCATTCGCTGGCATGAGCTGATAGCGCCCGTTTACCAACTGATAAACTTCCACTTGCGCCTTTTTGACTTCATAGATGCCATAGTAAGGGATGCGAATTGCCCGTTCGTAAACCCAAAACTTACCTTTCTTGGGCGTTTTGTCTCGTTCTTCCGTTCCTTCCCCAGAGACGAATTCCAAAGCAATCAGCGGTGCGACAAATTCCTTCCATAAAACATAGGAACGGCGAATTTCTCCATTGAGGTTGGGTGGCACATCCGGTACATAGAACCAATCCGGTGCTTCTGCTCCTTTTTCCGGTGGTTCAGGTGGTTCGGTCATGCGCCAGTAAATCCCACAATCTCGACCAATGCAATACTGCCCATCCGGATGGAGTTGCTGCAAAATGGGTGTAATACAGTCTGTGAGGAGGTCGCCTTCTGGAGGTTCCTGAAAGTTTTTCACGAAGTTACCATCCGAGTCGGGAAGCTGGGTATGATCTGGCAGAGAAGCAGGCAAACCCGCTGTGGGCGACAAATCGGTTGACGGGTCTAAAGATTGGGTTATCTGGCTCATATCGATGACAGGATTTCAGCATCCTGAAGGTTATACCCATCATGACTCCAAAAGCCGGAGCTGAGGATATCTCAAGGTTAGCGTAGGGAGCGATACACGAACTGTAGTACACTTCGTCCCGCTTGCCTAATACAGGCAGTCCTTGAGTCGATAGGCTCAAAGCGTCTTGCCCAAAGAGCGATCGCAAATGGGAACAAGTCAGTTGTAATAATCGGCGCGGAGGCTTCTACTCTGGTAAGTCTTTTCTTTGCAAGGTGAATATTGTATCTTAACTACTTCACCTGTTTTCCTGCGTTATTGACAACTTTAGCGTAGTGCAGCAGGTTTCAGGTCTCCAGCACAAGAGCTACTTTCCCATGCTCAAGAGCGTCCTCAACAAAGACCTAAGGCTCAGGCGTCGCAGTAGCCAATCTCTTTTTGGGCAGAGAGCTTCACTGGAATTGGTAAAAACTGAGACAATTACCCAAGGGTTCTCCAGCGAGATTTCAAATGTATTAGCTGAGATGGTCTATGAGTAAGTTTGGCGTTCTACACGACTATCCACCGAAGCAAGATTTTGGCACAATTGATCCATTAACTTTCCTCTTATGGCCTTTTCTAAAACTTGGGATTAATGAAACCAACTAATCAGCCCATACGCTTGCAACTTAACCACTATCGCTCCTATATTGCGATATCCTATGATGACATAGAAGTGGGTTTTTGTACGCCTGAATTTGCCGACCGAATTGTTGAAACGTTTAATGAGTATGAGAGGCTACACGAAGATAATGAAACCTTAAATAAAGCCTTACAAATGGCTTGTCGGGACTTAGTCAAACAATCCGGTGGCAACGCTTATCATGTTACTCGACGAATCAAACAATACATAGAAAAAGCTAAACGCCCTGAACATGGTACGCGAGCCATTGCCTACTTACTACGTGAAAGGCAACGGGAACTTGACCTCAGCAACAGAGAATTCGTGCGCTTTTGCTATTCCTATAAACTAGCTCCTCAAGAACTGAAAGATATTTTTAGTGGCAAAGACATTACAGATAACCAACTCAAAGTTTTATCGCGAATTCTCGGAAAATCGGCGGAGGAGTTAACCGAAGTGCGAGATGGTTTTAGCGATAGTGAACTCAATCGCTTAGCCCGAATTCTCGGTACCTCAAATGAGGAATTATCCGATTTGTTTAAAGGATGAACTATCCTAAACTCAATTAAGATATTTAACCCAATGAGGCTTCAACTTATTTTTGCGCGTTTCTAGACCGATTCGTAATTCCTGGCAGAATCACACCCACTTGATTGTTAAAAATCTCCATATCTTTTTGGTCTTTTTCTTCAAAACTCACTTTGAAATAATCGGGAACGTTAGGCCAATCAGACGAATCATATTCAGGAAAATCACCAGCCTTTCGTTTGTTAATGAGTTGAGTGACACCCAGCAACTCGCCGTCCGAACCCACAACTGGCATACAGAGTAAACTACAAGTACGATAATGGGTTTTCTCGTCCGTTTGTCGAGCCATGTAAGAGTCAGGATGCTGATATAAATCAAAGGAAATATTCACCGCTTGACCCGTTTGAGCAACCTTGCCCACAAAACCTTCTCCCATCGGGACTCGTGTTTCCAGCCAAGATCCATCGCTCTGGCGGATCGTTGTCCATAATTCATTGGTTTGATGATCCAACAACCAAAGGGAACTGCGATCGGCATTCGTCAGTTTTTTCGCCGCTTGCATCACTTTTTGAATCAAGTCTTCAGGATTGCCACTACTCTGACTCACGAAGCTAATGGCTTGATAGAGCGGATCAATCGCTTGCCGCTGCTCCTGAATCACTCTAATTTCTCGATGGAACGATTGGAAGGCTTGCAAGATTGGCAGCATCGAAGCCGTACATTGCTGTAGCTTCTCTGCATCGGCTTTGGTAAAGCCTCTCGTATCAATTCGTTCGGCTAACGGAATACTGGGGTCAAGAGATAAGAATTTGTTAAATGACCGAACAATGGCGATTACCTTTCCTCGGTGATCCAAAACAGGAAATAACAACAAATTATGCAGACTACTGATAGTTTTTGAGGTGATGCCTCTATGGATTAAAACATCGTTTAACTTGCTAGGTTTACTACTAGCTTGTACAGCTTTCGAGTCAACAATTTTATTGGCGATCCCTAGATTTGCCGAAATCCGAATCTCTGAGGCATTGGTGGCTTCTTCTTCAAAGACCAACGACCAAAATCCAGTTTCTTCGGCATCCAACATAAAAATCGTTGTATGCTCAGATTCCAATAACTTATTAATCGTCAGACTAATAAAACTCAGCAGATAATAAAGCGCATTGTAGAGAGCCTCATCACTCTGGTCTAGTACCGAATTACTCAGTACCGCTAGAGCATTATAAATGGCTTTTTGGGGTTCAACTTGTGCTAATTGCTTCAGTGTTTCATGAGTCCTGACAAATTGGAGTACCACTCCAACTCGCTCATTGAAGACTTGCATCGACTGTTGGTCGTTTTTGTCAAAGCTAGTCTTAAAGAAATCGGGAACTGTCGGCCATTCTTCTTTGTTATATTCACCGAAGTCACCGGGTTTACGTTTGTTAACAAGTTGAGTCACACCCAGCAACTCGCCATCAGGACTCAGAACGGGCATACACAGCAAGCTACAGGTGCGATAACGGGTTTGTTCGTCGATTTTTTTCGCATTTTCGGCACTAGGGTGGTTGTATAAATCGAATGGAATAATCATCGCTTCGCGAGCTTCCGCCACTTGACCGGCAAAACCCACCCCAATCGGACACCGGACTTCCCCTTTACCCGGAAGTTCTGTCCATAAGTCACCCCGGTCATGATCAATCAACCACAGTGTACTGCGATCGGCATTCAGCAGTTTTTTAGCTGTATTCATCACCCGTTGCAGGATGGCTTTGGTATCCAAATTAATTTGGTCAAGTGATCGGGTGGCTTCAATCAGGGCTGCCGTTGCCCGTAGCTTCTTGGTGACTCTATAACAAGATTGGCAACTTTCTAAAATCCGGCGAATCGGAACCACACATTTCGCCAAGCGTTCTAGGTCTAATTTGGTAAAACCCTGTGGCTTAATCGGCGGCTCACTGCCATCTTCCGACTTCTCCGGCTGCAACTTGTTGAGAAGTTGAATAACAGCAACAACCTCTTTGTGTTCATCCAAAATCGGCAGGGCTAAAATATTTTGAGTTGTGTAATGGTATTTCTTGTCATATTCTTTGACTAAAATGGCGCGTGGGTCTTCATAGACATTGTTAGCAATATGAATAACTTTCCTCGTCTGGGCAACTTGACCCGCAATCCCTTCCCCGACTCGCACCTGAATATCGAGAAATTCCCCCTCTTCATTCTCCGCCACTAGCGACCACAATTCTGTCTTGTCGTCATTGAGTAAATAGATGGTGGCTCGGTCTGCACCTAATAAACTTCCGACTTTTGCCGTGACTTCTCGTAATACTTGATAGAGAGCTTGAGCGGAACCTTCATCCTCTGCTTCATTGTCGGCTTGAGACAAAATTTCTACCTGAGAAACTAGCAATTTTCTTTCTAGTTCAGCTAGAGTTCTCAAAAATTCCGTGTCAGTGGGTTCAATCTCAGATTTTTGACTTTTCAAAGCATGTTCAATCCAAGCCTCGCTAAATATCGCCTCATAAACCCGGTTGTGAGGCTTTAACTTGCCCTGTTGCTTAACGACTAAACCCAAGAGTCGTAGTTCATTTTGTTCGGGAGTGTCATTGGCGACCACAACCTCTTGCCGCAAAATGCGTTGATAGAGTTGCAAGAGCCTCACACTGCGCTGATTTCGTCTTAGGAGGCGATCGCGGATGGTTCGTAAATGATCAAGTTCCGGCAGAGTCTCCCATTTTTCAATGAGCTGTTGGCGCACTAATCGGTCGAACCATTCCGCTTCCTCACCAACCGGAGGTGAATCCTCAGCTTCGACAATGAGTTGACACAGCTTTTGGGTGAGTAAGGGCTGTCCCCCCGTCCACTTCAACACCTCTGTTAGTAATTTTTTGTAATTTTGGGATTTTTCTTTTAATCCCTGAGCAATGAGTAATCCGCTTTTGATAACTTCGCTATGACGTAAGGATTCAGATGTATTTGTGATCATGGTGCAGCCTGATGGGAGAGGACAAGGTCTTAAACTTTCTTAAAATTTAGGATTCGGGTGCAGGTCACTGGCAGCTAGAGATAAGTTTTGAGTGTTTCATAGATTTAGCTGTATTTTACGAGGAGTTTTGCTTTCCCCACGAGTTAATCTTGGGCACAAGTGATAACTCGAAAGCGAGATGGCTTAGAAACCACCGACGCTTCAGCTCAAATTCTGGGATGAAGCCTAAAGGGATGGGGCAATCGGATGCTTCATCCCAAGTTATATTGATTTAAATCACTCCCCGTCTCGGCGTTAGGAGTATTCGTGTATGAGATGCATCTCCCCAGTGAGCAAATAGTATATCTAAATCAGAAGGACAGGCGCAGCTAAGCCTTGTTCTCTATTATCTGGTCTTATCTGGTTTCAACGACAGTGATCGGTGAATACAATCGCCTCTCATTCCGAATTCGTTGGGCAAAGACAAAAGAGGACGTTAAGCCACGACTTCATCGACAATTGCCCAAAATTAGACCCAGAGCGAGAACTTTGCTCGGTCAGATACTTCAATACCCAAAATTGGGTTGCTATGATTAGAGCTTATTTCAATTTACCAAATTGGTTCTCACCCAAGTTTGGCAAGTATTCGTGGATTCTACAGGGTGTCATCATGCAAAACTCGAAAATAGTATCCAAACAGAAACATATTGTTCTAACTTCTCATCCAGGTGGTTTAGCGTCAAAGCCGTTAAGCGTTCACTGGGGAGAGAGTGAACCCAGCAAACGAGGCCCTATTATTGGCACATTGACCAACCCAGCTCACCGCAATGTGATCGGGACTCACTCCGGTTCTTATTCGGTCTATCGGGCTTTAGCGGTCGCCAGTGGCGCTCTCCAAGCCAGCCACCGCGCTGATTTGACGAATACCTCTCCTGTTGTTGCCATTGGGCCTCATCCCAGTTGGGCTGATGCCAATAAAATTGTCGCTCTCGATCCCTTTGGCGCGATGGTGGGTGAAGCTTACGCCGATTTGTACAAGCAGGGATACGACATTCGACCCACGATCGCCATCACTCAGGCTCATATTAATATGCCAGAGTTACAGGATGCGATCGCCAAAGGACGTTTGCTCGTTGATGGTCGAATTGTCAAAAGTGGTGGCAGTTTAGTTGTTACGAAAATAGCTATTGACCCTGTATGGTATCTGCCGGGACTGGCTAAGCGCCTCAAGGTTGGGGAAAGTGACTTACGTCGTGCCCTATTTCAACAGACGGGTGGGATGTATCCAGAATTAGTCACCCGCCCCGATTTACAAGTCTTCTTACCCCCGATTGGCGGCATCACCGTTTATCTGCTAGGTGATGTGGCGGCGATTACAGAACCCAACCGCAAGCTGGCTGTGCGAGTCCATGACGAATGCAACGGCTCAGATGTGTTTGGTTCCGATATTTGCACCTGCCGTCCTTATCTCGTGCATGGTCTAGAGGTCTGTGTTCAGACGGCACAAGAGGGGGGTGCTGGTATCTTAGTGTACTTCCGTAAGGAAGGTCGAGCCTTGGGTGAGGTGACGAAATTCCTCGTCTACAATGCCCGTAAGCGTCAGGAAGGAGGCGATCGCGCCGATGCCTACTTCAGTCGCACAGAATGTGTGGCAGGCGTTCAGGATATGCGGTTTCAAGAGCTGATGCCCGATGTGCTGCATTGGTTGGGCATTACCCAAATTGACCGCTTTGTCTCCATGAGCGATATGAAATACAATGCGATCGTCAATTCTGGCATTAAAGTCATCAATCGCATTGCCATTCCAGAAGAATTGATTCCGGCTGATGCACAGGTGGAAATTGCTGCCAAGCAAGCGGCGGGTTACTACACGGAAGGAAGCGCACCTGATGCAGTCACTCTGACTCAAATTAAAGGACGCAATTTAGTTAGTTAAACGGCTCCAGTATGAAGGATGAAAAAAGGCTGAAGTGTAAAAGATGTAATGAACACGCACAAGCCGTTGGCTGAGCAAGAGTTCAACTTTAGCCTCGGATCACAAAAGACTGCTCTAATCTGCCTCTTGTTGTTCTCAGGCAGCCAGTCATTCCACACTTCATCCATCAAACTTCATCCTTCATACTTTCTTTTGTTGCTCATGGGGTGGCAATACCCCCTACCCAAAGGAAACGGTTTTGATTAATGATCAACAGCTAGCAGACTGCTCTCAGGAGCAGCTTTTGGCGATCGCTTACTTGAGGACGCCTGCTGCCATTCGAGAACGCTGCGATCGCCTCTTTCATTTAGCCTGTACTGACCAATTACACTACTTTCGCTGTAATCTAACCCAGCTCGACCCGGTAGCCCATTATGTGATTGAGGTCATGCGTGATGAATACCCGGATTTAAATATTCCCTTTCATAGTCGTTGGCGACATTTTGAGGTTGGCAACGTCCCGCGTCTGGCGGAATTAGAGCAACATTTGGCAGGACTTACCCCCCTGGAAAAGGCACAAGCCAAATTTGACCTAGCCATGATCAGCGTCTTGCTGGATGCTGGGGCGGGTTCCGAGTGGCAATACGGCGAACAGGAAACCGGACTCGTTTTTCGTCGTTCTGAAGGCTTAGCTGTAGCCAGTTTTCGCCTGTTCTGCCAAGGCGCATTTTCCAGTAACCCCCAATTTCCCCTGCAAGCAGATGCCCAAGGACTACAAAACTTCACGGCGGCTCAACTCGCTCAGGGATTTCAGGTGAGTTCGACCAATCCGTTGCTGGGTTTAGAAGGTCGAGTTGAGCTGCTCCAGCGACTCGGTCAGTCGCTACACAGTTTACCTCAGTTGTTTGGCACAGAAAATCCACGTCCTGGAAATTTGGTCAATTACTTGCTCCAAGGGTTGAAGGTTGAAACTTCAACCCAAACCAACCTGCAATCTCCAATCCCTTTACCTGCCAGTACCGTATTTAGTGCTGTGTTGGAGGGACTGGGAAATATTTGGCCTGGACGACTGACTATTGCAGGCATTAATTTAGGCGATGTTTGGATTCATCCTGCCCTCACAGGAGACAATCCTACCGCTCAATATGTGCCGTTTCATAAACTCTCCCAGTGGTTAACCTACTCCTTGCTAGAACCCTTACAGGAACTCGGTGTAGAGATTACGGGGTTAGATGAGATGACCGGCTTACCCGAATATCGGAATGGGGGTTTGTGCTTAGATTTAGGGTTACTAGAAGTTAAACACGCTTCTGTTGTCCAAGAGCGTCATTTACCAGAGTCTGAGGTGATTGTTGAATGGCGAGCACTGACAGTTAGTTTATTAGACCGAATTGCCGACACCATCCGGCAACAACTGCATCTAACTGCTACCCAATTGCCCTTAGTGAAAGTTCTACAAGGAGGCACTTGGACAGCAGGACGGCGAATTGCTGCCCAATTGAGGGAAGGCGGCGTTCCTCCCATTCAGATCGAGAGCGATGGCACCGTGTTTTAGATATTGTTGCTTGCTCGTTGTGTGTTCTTACCTAACCACTAACCTTTATACAACTAACAAATGACCGCTCAAGTTACGGTAATTGATCACCCTTTTGTACAGCATAAATTGACGTTGATGCGTCAATTTGACACCAGTACCGCTAAATTTCGCCAACTGATGAAAGAGGTTGGGATGTTATTAGCCTATGAGGTAACACGGGATTTACCTCTCAAGTATGAACCGATCAAAACGCCTATTGCCCCGATGAATGCGCCCATGCTGGCATCCGAAAAGAAAATGGTGGTTGTCTCTATCATGCGGGCAGGGCAGGGGCTATTGGACGGTATTTTGGAACTGATGCCTTCAGCCCGCGTGGGTCATATTGGTTTGTATCGTGACCCCAGTACTTATGTTGCCATTGAGTATTATTTGAAACTCCCCCATGATGTTGAGCATCGAGATATCTTGGTGGTTGACCCGATGCTCGCGACTGGCAATTCAGCGATCGCCGCTGTTGACCGAATTAAGGAATTAGGTCCGGTATCGATTAAGTTTTTGTGCTTATTGGCGGCACCGGAGGGAATGAAGCACTTCCACGAGCATCATCCGGATGTGCCGATTTATACAGCGGCGGTTGATGAAAAGTTAGATGAGCATGGCTATATTGTGCCCGGTCTTGGGGATGCAGGCGATCGCTTGTATGGCACCAAGTGACTTGTTAGGGGAAAGGTGAGGGGTGACAACCTCCCCTCTCCACAACTTCCTGTTGATTGTCGTAATTTGGTCTTATCGAATGAACGCAGACTCCCTCTAGGTAGATGACTGAGGGAGTCTTTATTGACTTTTGATGCAAACGAATACCCGTCAATTCAGCCTTGCATCAAAATTCCCAATAAAATCTGCATCAACGCCTCCAAGTCAGTAGGAACCCGATACAGCATTAAATCTTGGGTCACTACCCGATTCTGACGGTGAAAACTACCAAACTGCCAAATATCCCCAGTGGTTACAGCACCATACAAGATAGACTCATCTGACTCTACCCAACTATCCAGAGCAATTAACTCAGCGGCTAACTGCGTAAATCCCCGTGTTAAGTCTGCCTGTTTAGCCTCTACCACTAGGAGACAGTGGGGTGACTGGAGATAATAGTCTAACTCTCCTCTGAGGTATTGGTTCACCTCTATGGGGTACTCAATATTGACGTTTGCCTCGGCCATTTTCGCGACTTCTAGTAAAATAGGGGCGATCAGGACTTCCCGTCGTGCGGCTTCACTGGTTAAGCTAACGCGAGCGATTACCTACGGTACCGCCCAAAGGGCGATCGCATCCTCGATACGCTGGCGTAAATCGGGAAGTCGGGTAAGCTCTATTGAAGACGCGATCGGTAAATTGAGCTTTGCTTTGGTCAATGTTGCCCCTAACTCCCGCAGTATATCGGCTGGAGCAAACTTCATCAGGAAGTAGCTGCGGAACGTATAAGATTCATTGGGTTTGAGGATTGCAGGACGCTGCGGTCGCTCAGTCATCACCTTAACGCCTTCCCTGAGAATATGGTGTCGGCTGCTTTAGTGACAGCGTAACGCACCCAATCGAGGGCGAGAGTGCCACCCCCATAGGATAGAGTTTACCCCGACAACCCCCCAGTTTTTGCCGAAATCCCCGTACCGCCTCAATCTGAGGGGAAGTGATAGGATAACAATGTACCCCCCAGGGGTGACAGTCGGTGGTCAGCAAATCGGAACTAAAGACTGTAAAAAGATTTCAATCTAATCATTAACTCTGCCCTTTTGCCTAGAGTCTTGCCGCTCTAACCTCTACCCTGGAACTTAGTGAATAAACATCTCCTGATATGTTAAAAACCGTACTCGGCGACCCCAACGCCCGCAAATTAAAAAAATACCAGCCTTACGTTGTTGATGTTAATGTTCTGGAAGACGAGATCCAGGCGCTATCGGACGATCAACTCAAAGGCAAAACAGCAGAATTCCAACAGAAGCTCGCAAAAGCCAGGAGCGATCGCGAACGAGCCGAGGTGTTGGACGAGTTGTTGCCGGAAGCCTTTGCTGTGGTAAGGGAAGCAGGGCGTCGAGTCTTAGGAATGCGCCACTTTGATGTGCAGCTCTTAGGGGGTATTGTCCTGCATAAAGGACAAATCGCTGAGATGAAAACCGGTGAAGGGAAAACCCTGGTTTCCACCCTACCCGCTTACCTGAATGCCTTGAGTGGTAAGGGTGTCCACGTTGTTACGGTCAACGACTATCTAGCCCGTCGGGACGCGGAGTGGATGGGTCAGGTACACCGCTACTTAGGCTTGAGCGTGGGGCTAATTCAATCCGGCATGGGGCCTGCCGAACGTCAGCGCAATTACGCCTGTGATATTACGTATGCCACAAACAGTGAGTTGGGCTTTGACTACCTGCGTGATAACATGGCAACGGTCATGTCGGATGTTGTACAACGCCCCTTTAACTACTGCGTCATCGACGAGGTAGACTCGGTACTGATTGATGAGGCACGGACGCCACTAATTATTTCCGGGCAGGTGGAGCGACCGACGGAAAAGTACCTAAAGGCGGCACAAATTGCGCGAGCGCTCCAAAAAGAAGAACATTACGAAGTGGATGAGAAGGCGCGTAACGTTCTGTTAACCGATGAAGGGTTCGCTGAAGCGGAGAAGCTCTTAGAAGTCGAGGATTTGTATAACCCAGAAGACCCTTGGGCGCACTACATCTTCAATGCGATTAAGGCCAAAGAATTGTTTCTCGCCGATGTGAACTATATTGTCCGCAACGGAGAAGTGGTGATTGTGGACGAGTTCACTGGGCGGGTGTTGTCAGGACGTCGTTGGAGTGATGGTTTGCACCAGGCGATTGAGGCGAAAGAGAATGTAGACATTCAGAATGAAACCCAAACCCTTGCCACCATTACCTATCAAAACTTCTTCTTGCTGTATCCTAAGCTGGCGGGAATGACAGGTACGGCAAAGACGGAAGAATCCGAATTTGAAAAAATATACAACCTGCAAGTCACAATTATTCCCACCAACAGACCTTCGGGACGGCACGACTTGTCCGATGTGGTTTACAAAACCGAACCCGCCAAATGGCAGGCGATCGCCGAAGAATGTGCCCAGATGCACGAAGAGGGACGCCCAGTCCTGGTGGGAACCACCAGTGTAGAAAAATCAGAGCTACTTTCAGGTTTGTTGAAACAACGGGCAGTCCCTCATGAATTGCTCAACGCCCGCCCTGAGAATGTGGAACGGGAGTCAGAGATTGTTGCCCAGGCCGGTCGCAAAGGTGCTGTGACGATCGCCACGAACATGGCGGGACGAGGGACAGACATCATTTTGGGGGGTAACTCCGACTATATGGCGCGACTCAAGTTGCGGGAGTACTTCATGCCCAAGATTGTCATGCCCGAACAAGAGGATGCCTTGACTCCGGTGTCGGTACCAGGAGCGAGTGAGCGAGCACGTCCTCAAGGCTTTGCTCCGGGCAAAAAAGTAAAAACTTGGAAAGCGAGTCCGCAGATTTTCCCCACGGAACTGTCCAAGGAAACGGAACAACTGCTCAAAGATGCTGTGAATTTTGCGGTGAAAAGGTATGGAGAGCGCAGTCTGCCAGAACTAGAAGCCGACGAAAAGATAGCGGTGGCGGCAGAAAAGGCACCGACGGATGACCCGGTGATTGAAAAGTTGCGGGAAGTTTATAAAGCCATTCGCAAAGAATATGAACACCTTACGTCCCGTGAGCATGATGAGGTGGTCAAACTCGGCGGTTTGCATGTGATTGGTACAGAACGTCATGAATCGCGGCGGATTGATAACCAGTTGCGGGGACGTGCGGGACGGCAAGGTGACCCCGGTTCGACCAAGTTTTTCCTGAGTTTGGAAGACAATTTGTTACGGATTTTCGGGGGCGATCGCGTGGCGGGATTGATGAATGCCTTCCGCGTCGAGGAAGATATGCCCATCGAGTCTAAGATGCTCACTCGTTCTCTAGAAGGGGCACAGAAAAAAGTTGAAACCTTCTACTATGACACCCGGAAACAGGTGTTTGAGTACGATGAGGTGATGAACAACCAAAGACGGGCGATTTACGCTGAACGTCGGCGGGTGCTAGAAGGGCTAGACCTGAAAGAACAAGTGATTCAGTATGCTGAACGGACAATGGATGACATTGTCGAAGCTTACGTGAACCCCGACTTACCGCAAGAAGAGTGGCAACTGGATCAGTTGGTATCGAAGGTGAAAGAATTCGTCTACTTACTGCAAGATTTAGAGCCACAGCATCTAGAGGACATGTCTGTTGCGGAAATCAAAACCTTCATGCACGAAGAAGTCCGTAAAGCTTATGACATCAAGGAATCCCAAGTGGATCAAATTCAGCCTGGATTGATGCGACAAGCGGAGCGCTTCTTCATCTTGCAGCAAATCGATACCCTATGGCGGGAGCATTTACAGTCGATGGATGCTCTGCGAGAGTCGGTGGGTTTGCGCGGTTATGGGCAAAAAGACCCCTTGATTGAGTACAAGCAGGAAGGATATGAAACTTTCTTGGAGATGATGATTGACATTCGGCGCAATGTAGTGTATTCATTGTTCCAATTCCAACCCCAAGCTCAACCCCAAGCGGTTTAAAGTTCATTCGCCCAGGGCACAGGTTTTTGTTGACAATCCCCCGGCTTGAAGTCGGGGGATTTTTGCGAGGGAATGATAGCCGATTCAGGTGAATACCCCCTGCTTGGAAACCACAGAGGTACAGAGTTCACAGCTAATAGAACGAGAGGAAATGCACAGATAAAAGGGATGATATAGCAGAAGGCAGACCGGAGCTCTCGCGTGAGGACAGAGGACAGAAAACAGAATGTTTATTACGGGTAGTCGCTCTCGTCCGTTAAAGAAAGTCCTAACCTTGATGGCGACAGCTATAAAAGCGGATTGGGTATTATTTGTTTTCAGCCATCTGCATGGATTGTTCAAACGTTAAACGCTGTTCAGCATTGTGTAAAAAGTATCCGCCGATCATCGCTGCCACTAAAAGTTGCCCTAGGTATTCACGACTTGTCGTAACCGTCACATCAAAGGCTTCTGAAGGTAAAGTTCCTAGCATTCCGATGATGTTATTTTCTATTACCTTGGCGGCTTCCAAGGAAGGCTGTGAAAGTTGAGCGATCGCTTCAGGATGCAGCGATTGTATATATTGCCAAAGCCCATCGCCACCCATTGAGTCGCTATCGAAGAACTTTGGTAATTGATGTGGCAGATTGCTCATGGTACTCATCCAAAAGAGTAGACTTGCGGTTTCTACACCCTAGCGACTCCTTTGTTGCTTTATCCTCATCCTAGAGCAAGTAATTTGTCCACGCCTTTTGGAGGATGAGCAGACGTTAGCTTTTACCAAGTGCCATCTTCAGGAGGTGTCGAGACAGGCAGTACAGGCATATCGCTGTCTGCGGTGCGCGTAGGTACGCCCAAATGCTTACGAGCCGAATCCTCTGCTAACTGCCGATCATGTTCACTCTCAAACTGACTTTCATCTAGCAAATATTTGCTCCGTGCCGCTTGATCCCGCGTTGGCGGAGCACCATTTTTCCATCTGTATTTATAATTCATGACTTCAAACGCAGTTTACCTGCGCTCCTATTTCTATGGTTTTAATCCTAGATGTGCTAGTGAGAGTTGCGCTTCTACTCTTAGGATGAGGTGTACTCAGCAGGCTTTTTGCGGCTGCAATAGATGACTAATAGGGTAAATAATCCGACTCCCGCTAGATATTTGAGAGGGTTGGGCACCACTGGACTGGGTGAGTAAAAACCCTCAATTGTACCGGCAATAATCAGCATCGGGACAATGCCAAACACTAACTGAGCCGCTTTGTAACCATAAAATTTTAGCGCCTCGACACGGGTATATTGACCCGGAAATAGTATTCCTCTAGCGATTAGTAAACCAGCGCCACCCGCAAAAAAAATCGCGGGTAATTCCAGGGAACCGTGAGGGAATACAAATGCCCAGAAGGGATAAGCTAAGTTATTTTGTCCAACTAATGTGGCGATCGCACCAATCAGGAGGCCGTTGAAAACTAGGACAAAGACGGTAAAAACTCCCGCCGTAATCCCACCAGCAACAGCTCTAAAACTTACAGATATGTTATTAATCATAATATTGCTAGATGCCACAGGTTCTTGGCCCAAAATAGAACCCATCCATAATTCGTGGCGATCGCGCACCTTCTCAATCAATGATTCAGGAACAATCAGGGACATAAACATGGGATCTTGCCAGGAAAACCACCAGGCAATAAGTACCCCCAGCAAAAAAATCGCTGTCGCCATAACCGTATAGCCTAAGGTTTCTTGTACTATAGTCGGAAAGCCCCAACGACCAAACTCCATCACCGCCTGCCATTCCTGACGGCGCGAACCTTGATAAATCTGGCTATAGCTACGGGAAGTGAGTTGTTGCAAGTTTTGCACTAGAATATTGCCCACTTGGTTAGTGCGCGCCCTTGCCAAATCAGCCGAAACTGAGCGATATAAGCTAGCAAGTTCCCTAATTTCAGATGCTTTCAACGACTTCAGTCCTTTTTTCTCCACTTGTCTAAGGAGAGCATCTAATCTTTGCCAGTTTGGTTCCCGCCGCGCAATCCAGCGCCTAATATTCATAAAATTTACCCGGAGCGTTTGCTAGTCCTAGCGTAAGAGATATCGATAAGATTTGCGTTTGCGCCGCAAGTTACTGGAGAAATCGTCAGATGTCCAAAAATCCGAGCCTTCGCCAACCAACGGGGCCGCTCAGTCTTGGGAATGTCGTCAGTGCTGGCTTACGTATCTACCGTGCTCATTTTAAATCCTATTTTGGTCTATCGATTAAAGCTTTGTTATGGGCTTTGATTCCGATTTATGGTTGGGCAAAGATTTATCAAATTCACGCAATCATTTCACGGCATGTCTACAAAGAGTTGGTTAATCAGCCAGAACCGATTAGTACAACCCGCCGTTATATCGCTCAACGATTTTGGAGTTTTTGGGCAGCCCAAATTCTCATTGGTTCGATGAGTTTTGGCATTTATTTTATTGCCTCACTTCTGTTAAGGGTTCTTGTTGTTATACCTCCTATCTTTATGGTAGGTATTTCTAATGTAGATACAGCCTTAAGCCCCATCAACCTCATGATTGATTTAGGGGTGTGGTTGGTTGCCATACTTATTTATGTTTGGTTATACTCTCACTTTTTTATTTCAGAGTTACCTTTAGCCATCGAGCATAATATGAATTCCACCAACTCGATAGGTCGGAGTTGGGAATTAACCAAGGCATTTTTGCTGCGAATTCAAGTCATCATTATAGTAGCTAGTTTAATTACATTACCCATCGTATTACTCACCCTTGCTCCTGTATTTTTTATCATGCCGCTTTTTTCTACGTCTTCCTCACCCGATGTGGTTCTGGCTTCTTTGTTCTTGATGGGGCTTTTGGGAATGATTTTAGCAATCGTGGGAACTACGTTAATGATGCCATTTTGGCAAGCGATTAAAGCTGTTATTTACTACGATATTCGCACCCGTCAAGAAGGATTGGGTTTGCGGATACGCGATTTGGGTTTGCACTAGAGCCGGTTCACTTCAAGCCAAACGTCCTTTGCCTGTCAGGCGTTTCTGCTTACTTCAGGCTGCAATTGACTCTGCCATTCCTACATCGTGTGCTTGCTCCATCTATCGATAGCCCAAATCCGCTAGCTTTTGCCAGTTAGGTGAGCCTTGTGTTCTCCAAGATTGAATATTCATAAATTTTCCTCAGATATTCTTCCAAACGTGGTTAAGATAGCCTTATTTCGCCTCACACAATCGGGGAAGTCTGGCTATGTCTATGAATCGGAGTTCTCGCCAACCTATCGAACCGCTCACTGTTGGGAATGTCGTCAGTACGGGTTTACGTCTCTATCGTTCTCACTTAAAACCCTATTTCAGCGTGGCTGTGTTTGCCACATTGTGGATAGTACTTCCCTTTCTACTATTCATTCCCCTTATCTTTTTGTTTGTTACTCAAACATTGGGTTTATCGGCTTTGTGGTTGATTATTCCCCTGTGGTTGCTCATTTTCCTGTATTGTTTGTCCCAATACCTGACCAATTCTGCCTTGATTTCCCGCTTAGGTTTTGGTGAATTAATCGATAAACCAGAAACAGCTAATACAGGTCGTAGTCAACTCAATCGAAGAAATTGGTCTTTTTTATTTCAGGGTATTGTGGTAAGTATTTTATTATTTGCATTTTATATAATATGTGGAATTATTTCTTTTATAATCGCCGGCATATTAGGAATTGCATTAACCTTTGTAAATCCTGTATTTGGGACAATTGTTTCTGTTGTTATTAGCGTTTTCATCATCTTGCTAGGTATGAGTTGGTTCTACTCCCGCTTATGGTTAGCGGAGGTGGTATTAGCCGTTGAAGAGGGAAGTCAAGTTATTCCCAGCATTGGCAGAAGCTGGGAGTTAACACAAACCTCAGCATTTCGCATCCAAGGCGTATTTTTAGTTACTTTTTTGGTGACACTTCCCATTGTGCTAGTCACTGGCTATCTGCCTCAAATACCCCTTATCTCTATGGAACAGGGTTCTGCGGCTTACTGGACTTTGTATATCATTTCCCTAGTACTCAGTTTTGCAGGTGGAGCTGTGACTATGCCGTTCTGGCAGGCGATTAAAGCTGTTGTTTACTATGATGTTCGCAGTCGTCGCGAAGGATTGGGGTTGCAGTTACGGGATTGGCAATCACCCTAGAGGAACTCAGCGAGCACAGGTTCGGTATCGGCACAGGGGCACTGCTCTTACGAAAAATCAACGGTTTGACGATTACTGAACGGATCTCAGTTGAATACAGAACATATAAATGAAGCGCACTGTTAGCATTCCAATTAATCTTCCAGGTGAACGTTTTCTGCCACTCATGAGCGAGTGTGCAGAAATATTCAACGCACACATTGACTGGGCATTAGTTAGGGCTTGCTGAATAAGTCGGCGAAAAACAACCGATGGATTAATCAGTTATTTAATCCTGGAATAATAATGAGCTTTTGTTGTTGTTAATTCCCACAAGCATAAGCCGAATTAATAGTTATCGAGAAAAAAGGCGTGATGTTGTGTATTGCACAAAAAAAGACAAAAAAACTGCCGTAGCAGGGTGGAAAGATTCATGACTAAAAAAGTGATAGCAATAGCCGTTTGAGAAGTATGAGGCAGTTTAGCCATGACGCGATTCAAGCTAAATCTTCGCTTTGAGATGCCAAATTTTCCTTCAATAGCATTGCGAACCTTCTCGTCGTCTAAGGCTTGTTTCTTTTTGTCTGAGCTGACATTAGCTGGAGGTCTGCCTAAGGGGGGGCCACTTATTCTAATCCCTCTTTCTTTACAGAATGCTCGATTCTCGCGATTTCGATAAATTCTATCTACATGTACTGATTCGGGATAGACTCCTGTGTGCTGTTTAAATGTTTCTATTTGGGCTTTTAAGTCTCCGGCTTCATTAAAGTTATCCCAGCTTATACGGTCTAAAAAGACATATCCATCTCTGACGCTTGCTGCTAGTTTAGCTCCAAATTCTACAGGTTTTCCGGCTTTTCCTCTCACAATTGGACGGATATGGGGCTGACTTAAACTGACTATTCTGTCGTCAATTCTCTGGGCTTTATTCTCATACATCCATTGCTGTTGACGGTAAACTTCCGTCACCACCAGCAAGCTCTTATATTGAGAGATGCTCAAACCCTCAAGTGCTTCTCCTGTCTGAAGGAGCTGGTCAATGTGTGATAAATTTCTTTTTATATATTTCAGTTGTTTTTTTATAGCTTTTCTTCTCTCTTTTCTTGACGATCTCCGTTTTTTGGCGACTTTCAAGTAATCTTTCCGAGCGAGGTTTCTATAAGTTTTTGGCTTTTTCTTTAGTCTCCCTTTTAGGGGCTTATAGAGAGTATCTATTATCTTTTCCGTTTTGACTCTGGCTTGATTTAATAGACCCAAGTCATTGGGATAGCTGATATCTCCTGGCGCACAGGTAGCATCCAGAATTAATTTCCCTTGATTCGGGCTTTCTCTTGTTTCTTGCCTTTCTGAGAGTGAGCTTTTTTTTTAGATTCCTCCTCTGTTTCTTCCTGAATCTTCTTTACCATTCTTTGATTTATTTGATTTACTAAATCAACATTTATCCTTTCTCTAAATCTTACCAAAAGTGAGGCATCATAAGGGGCTTCGTTGCTGTAATGCTTTCTCCCTATAAAGTATTGTAAGTAAGGGTTTTCTTTTATTTGTTCTACTGTTTCCCGATCGCTTATTCCTAATCTTTCTTTGATTATTAATGAACCCAATGCCATCCGAAATGGCAGCGCAGGTGCCCCCATATCAATAGAAAAAATTTTGGCGTATTCCTCTTCAAATTCATCCCAGGGTATCAGATTTGCCATGATTACCCAACGGTTATCTTGTGATAACTTTCCCTCAAAGGGCAGCTCAAAGTTTTCCGGTGGGGTCGGGCTTGAGGAAGCTTTTCTGTACATTTTCCCTGCTCTTGGTACAAGGATTTTGTGGGATTCTACCAGATTTCCTGGGAGCTGAACAACTTTCAAGACCGCTCAAACTATTTATAGCTAAGGGTTTCCGGTTTTTACAGCAAACCCTAAGTAAAAAACTGGTCGCACTGAATGACGTGAAAACTTACGTTCTAGAGGACTTGTCAGGTATCCGCAATCAACGCAGAAACAAGAAGGTTAACAAGTGGATATCTTCTTGGAGCTTCTACCAACTTGAGCAATTTCTGACTTACAAGGCTGAAGCCAAAGGTAGGCAAGTTGGTTACGTGGATGCTCGATACACTTCCCAGAAGTGCAGCCGATGCAAACAGCGTCACAGCACGAATCGGCACAAGTCTCGATTCCACTGTAAAACCTGTGGATTCAAGGCTCACGCCGATATCAATGCCGCGACGAACATCAAAGATGATTACATTCTCTCTACTACTCAAGCGTGAGTCGGTAGAGCAGGGTTCAGTCAATAACCCGTATGTTTCGACCAGTTCTTCTGGTTAGTTACAAGCTGCGTGGGCTTGTCCCCGCAGCAGTTGACTAGCTGACACACTCGCTGGGAAATGCGAAGCTTAAAGAGTAATCCAATGCCTTCCTCAAGCTTTGCTTAACTGTCATGCGATTTTTCAACCGAGTCACACTCCAAACTCCAGAAAGCGTTGAACTAGAATTTACCCTAGCAGGAATTGGAAATCGAGCTTATGCCCTGTTAATCGATTATTTGGTTTGGGGTTTATTTTTATTTGGATTTCTCGTTACTTGGGCAATATTCTCGACTCAACTCCTAGAGGTTCTCGAAAACTTAGTCGGCACGAACAGGCAACTAGAACTGTGGTTGGTAGCTATTCAATTATTAATTACTTTCTTTATTTATGTTGGTTACTTTGTTGTTTTTGAGACCCTATGGCAGGGTCAAACTCCCGGTAAACGCTTGGCCAAAATTCGTGTCATTTGCGATGATGGGAAACCGATTAGGCTACAACAATCTACACTGCGTTCATTACTACGACCTGTTGATGATATCTTTTTTCTAGGTGTCTTTTTCATTGTGTTAGGCAGGCGAGAAAAACGATTGGGAGATTGGGTGGCGGGAACTCTTGTGATTCAAGAAGAACAACCCATTACCTCTTCAAGCTTTCCCGTCTCTAAAGAGGCCGAAACTTTGGTAACCCAGCTCCTAATTGACGCTGATTTTTCGGGGATGTTACCCGAAGACTTTGCTGTAATTCGAGAATATTTACAGCGACGAGCGGCGATGATTCCTGCGGCGAGAGCCGAATTGAGCCGACAATTGGCTCATCAAAGCAAAGAGGTAATTGCCTTAGAAAAGGTGCCAAAAGGAGTCACGGCTAACCAATTTCTAGAGGCCGTATATCTGGCTTATCAGCGACAATCATCCAATTTATAAGCCGTTTTAACGATAAAAGTAGCCGTCTAACTTGGCACATCTATTCCGTCACCTTACTGCCTACCGTAGTAACTGATAAACGCGGATATCGGGTTCAGCCGTAATTAAACCCTGTAGTTGTGAAGCGGCTTTTGTTAGGTGTGGTGTAGCCAGATGAGTATTCAACAGTTCCTGACTTTCCCACTCCTCGACGAATGTAAAATCGCTTGGGTCTTTTTGATTTTGCAAAAGCTCATAAACAATGCAACCGTCCTCCTGGCGTGTTGGCTCGATGAGTCCTAGCAAAATGGTTTTAACTTCTTCTACTTGGTCGGGAAGAGCGACAACACGAGCTACGACTCTAACCCTAGTGTTAGACATAACCTCTCTACCTTATTTCATCAAAACTCTATCGGACGGATTGATTAAGGACGTTCAAAATCTACCACTAGTTCAAGACTTTGACCATCCTCCCACATTTCATCAATAAATTGTCGAGTTTCTTCACTGATGGAGATTTGCGATTTCATAAAGGCTTCGTAGGCATGTTCTAAACTATTCGCTCGAACGTATTGATATAAATATACGTCTTGACCAGAACGTTCGAGAAACAACGACTCGACCCGAATTCCTTCGGCATCAAGTAATTCTGCAACTTCTTCTTGGCGCTCTTTCAGAGAGTGTACCCAACGCACGGCTTCCTCAGCTTTATCCCTACGAAATTTAATTTTTAAACACTGAATCTCGGTCACGTTACATGGCTCCTATAACAGTCTTCAATGGAGGCTTGGAAGCAGGTTTTCAGGTGGAAGGGAAGCTCGTCCACCTCGATTGACCAGAATTAATGGGATACAAGCCCCGCCCTTCCAAGGCGGCTTTGCTCTTTAATGTAGCGCTTCAAATACCCAGACAAAGCCATCTTGTTCTTAACAATGAAAACTTTTGATTCGCAGATTCTCAGGAATTGCACAGTTTGCTGGCAAGGTAGGAATGTAATTCAGTCTCCATAAGCTCCATAGTGCTCGCCGTGAGCGGGATACTCTAGCTGAGCTTGACCCTTATTGCCTTTTGAAGGAGTTTATGGAGAGTGAGTATAGCGAGTGTCCAGTGTTGACACTTTACCCGATTTTGTGCGACATACAACAGATGGGTATTTCCGAACGGTTGATGCTGGCTGGATTTGTCCGCTTTGTCCCGCATTTTTGGGAACAGGCCCTGTACCCATCAGACAAATCTGAGATTTCTATGGGTTTATGAGTAAGATTCACGGACTTTCACCAAGATATTTAATGAAGATTTAAGATTTTTGACATCTTTGTCGGAAATGAGCGATCGCCCCTATCGTGGAAAGTGACCAAGCTAAATTCCGTACTTGAGATCCCTTCTCTGCAATTTGGTTGATTTATGAGTATTCTCCCCAACTATCTCCGTTCCCTCTTCCTGACTGTCCTTCTGTGTTTTGTGGCTCCAATCCTAGTGGTGGCTCTGGTATTTACCTCACTGGGGGTTATTAGCTGTGTTCCCGGCTTAGAAACTATCGGTCAATCAGGCACCACCCAAACATTGCAGTTTCTCGCCACCTTTGGCAGTGGGTGTCCCGTCCAAGGTGTCATGACGATTAGTTCCGCCTGTAGTATTGTGGGAGCCTTATTTGATACTTATGCTTTCTATCGTTATCAAAGCCTAAACGACCATTAAGTAGATCGAACGGTTAAAGGTACGGAAATTAAAGATTCATTTATTAACACAGAAAAATAGGATTGGGAGTTGGAATCTCACATAATTTAAAATCCAACTTTCCCAATCCTCAATCATGGCAATGGGATTGCGCTCAACGCACGTTTGGTAAACGCACACCCAGTTGATCTAACTCTAGAGTGCCAGTATTAAGGATTTTGGTGTTCTATAGTGTACTATGCATTACAATTTTGGGCTTTAATTACTTTTCCGGGTCAATTTTAGGGGTGACAGGATTTATTTTTATCTTACTTTCTGTTTAATAAACGCGATCGCGCAAATTTGGGTTAGGGCACGATTATATTATATAGTGCCCTAACTTTGTGGTCTAAGTTTGTTATTAATGGGTTAACGCTCAAACAAGTGCTGCCTTAGCCTTGGCTGCGATTCCACTCTCATCTAAAACATTCAGTTCAATCAGCCTACGCTTGGAACTCTCTTTTAATTGTGGGGCAATCATGCTATTGGTGAAAATAGCCATGTGCTTGACTATTTCTTGTTGTCTTGCTTCCTCAATCTGCTGTTTTCTTGCCTTAGACATGGGTAACTCTCCGGTTTGAGTTTTGGATATCTCCTGTTGTATTTGTTCCATCCTCATTTGTAAGTTATCAGGACGTTTAAACAGATTTCTGTACACAGAGATATATGTATGGGTTCTGTATCGGAGTGCGATCGCACATTTTGCCGCACTCTCGAATTCGCTACTCGCTGTAGGACTTAAGTCCTTGGTGGGTGAGCAAAGTAGATGCAAGACTCTCCATAAACTGTTGCTCACAGCAAACAATGAAAGTGATTCTTCTTCACTTCTGCCTTCTGCCTTCTGCCTTCTGCCTTCTGCCTTCTGCCTTTCAAGACAGATGTCAAGCGATCGCACCTGGTTAAGATATTAAAGATACCACCTGCGACTGAAGACAAACTGTGGCTCAATCCGAAGCATCCAAACCCGAAACATCGCCCACCCTACTCCGCACCCCCCTCTATCCACTCGCCGTAGAACAAAAAGCCCGACTCACTGCCTTTTCCGGTTGGGAAATGCCTGTGCAGTTTAGTGGAATTACCGCCGAACATGAGGCGGTTCGCACTTCGGCGGGGATGTTCGATATCTCCCACATGGGAAAATTTGCCTTTAAGGGTAGGCAAGTGCTGGAATCTTTGCAGCCTTTTGTCCCTTCCGACCTAAAACGCTTGCAACCGGGTGAAGCTCAGTATACGGTTTTGTTGAATCCCCAAGCTGGCATCATTGATGACATCATTGTTTATTACCAGGGTGAAAATGAAGCGGGTGAGCAACGGGGCATGATCATTGTTAACGCCGCAACCCGAACCAGAGACAAAGCGTGGTTAGTCGCTAATCTGGAAGGGACTCCCGTTAGTTTAGAAGACCTCTCCAAAGAAAAAGTCTTGATTGCTGTGCAGGGGCCGCAATCTGTTTCACAACTTCAGCAATTTGTCAAAGAAAAATTAACCCCAATCAAAGCCTTTGGGCATTTAGAGGGAACAGTACTGGGTCAGCCTGCTTTTCTGGCTAGAACAGGCTACACCGGCGAGGATGGGTTTGAAGTCATGGTAGACCCAGAAGTTGGGGTAGAACTGTGGCGCAGCCTCCTGAGTGCGGGTGTCACGCCTTGTGGTTTAGGAGCCAGAGATACTCTACGATTGGAAGCGGCGATGGCACTCTATGGACAAGATATTACCGAAACCACAACTCCTTTAGAAGCTGGCTTAGGTTGGGTCGTTCACCTGGATACAAAAGGTGATTTTATCGGACGTTCGGTACTAGAGCAACAAAAAACGAATGGAGTCGAAAAACGCTTAGTCGGGATCGAGATGCAGGGGCGTCACATTGCGCGTCATGGTTACCCGGTCAAACATGAAGGGCAAGTGGTAGGAGAAGTGACGAGTGGGACACTATCACCCACAATAGGAAAAGCGATCGCACTGGCTTATGTTCCCACTCCCTTGTCGAAGATGGGTCAACAACTCGAAGTCGAAATTCGGGGTAAAACCTATCCAGGCGTCGTCGTCAAAAAACCTTTTTATCGATCCCAAAATCGTCCCCCCAGCAAATAGAGTCAAACACAATGCTTCGGGTGCGAGGCGGGCGCGTGCTGCTGGTGGAAACATCGGGGCTGGCGAGTTTTGAGCGCACGCGGGTGTTCTACCGCAAGTGCGGTTACGAAGAGGAAGCGCGAATCTGCGACTTCTACAAAGCGGACGATGACAAGATCGTTTACCGCAAGGCGCTAGATAGGCTTTAGTTAATTTAAAGATGAAATTAATACAAATCAGGAGTTCCGAGATGACTGGAAAGAAAATTTTAATGATCGTCGGTGACTTTGTGGAAGACTATGAGGTGATGGTACCCTTCCAAGCCTTGCAGATGGTGGGTCACACGGTTCATGCGGTTTGTCCGGAGAAGAAAGCTGGGGAGACGGTAAAGACAGCGGTTCATGATTTTGAAGGTGACCAGACTTATAGTGAAAAACCGGGACACAACTTTCAACTCAACGCCACTTTTGATGAAGTGGTTGCCGACAATTATGATGCATTGGTGATTCCGGGTGGGAGGGCACCGGAATATATTCGCCTGAATGAGAAGGTGTTAGAAATTACCCGTCACTTTGCCTCGACGAATAAGCCGATCGCATCCATTTGTCACGGATTACAAGTTTTAGCGGCGGCGGGTGTCCTAGAAGGTAAAAGTTGCACCGCTTACCCTGCTTGTGGGCCAGATGTAACTCGTGCTGGGGGACTGTATACCCATATTCCACCGGATGAGGCAATGGTTGATGGTAATTTGGTAACTGCACCCGCATGGCCTGCACACCCTAAGTGGTTAGCCGCGTTTCTCAATGTTCTAGGGACTAAGATTGAACATCAAGAAATGGCTGCTGTTTAAGGAATGCTCCTGACGCGGAGACTTTGAGATGCGGGGTAATCCCTTCTGTTGACGGACATCTTGCACCTGTCGCCTTAACCCGCCAAGGGTTTAAACCCTTGGCTAATAGCGAAAGTCCATTAAAATGGACTGAAATTCCGACTCAGTCGTATGAAGACGACTTGATCTATTAGCCAGGGAATTAATTCCCTGGCTGGTTATTGCAACTGCTGCAAGATGTAAGTTGAGGCAGAAGGGTAAATTTCATAATTTAAGACTTGCACGAGGTTGCTCTCTAAGGGTGTGAATAAGATGAAGACTTCAACGGCTGTACTGCCACCGTTTTTAGTACTCGATGGATTGTTGAACGGCTGGTTATTAGAAGATATTGGACGGGGCGATCGCACGACGGCAAGCCTTTTTGCCTCTGGTTCTCAAACTGCAAAGGCTCAATGGATTGCTAAAGAATCTGGGGTAATTGCAGGACTGCCGATCGCTGCACGGGTGTTTCAGTTGCTTAACCCACAGGTGCAATTCATACCCTTAATCGAAGAGGGTTCATGGTGTGAGAGCTTACCAGAAATGCCATCCGAACGCAGACCCGTTATTGCAACGATTGAAGGGCCTCTGGATGCGCTGTTAACGGGAGAGCGAGTCGCGCTAAATTTAGCCATGGGACTGAGCGGAATTGCCACGCTGACTCACAAATACGTCGCTCAGATTGCCGATTTACCCACTCAATTGGTAGACACGCGCAAGACAACGCCAGGGTTGAGGTTACTGGAAAAATATGCCACTCAAGTAGGCGGTGCAGTGAATCACCGGATGGGGTTGGATGATGGGGTCATGATTAAAGACAACCACATTGCCGCTGCCGGAGGAATTGGGAACGCTATTACCCAAATTCGCGATCGCATTCCCTACCCACTCACCATCGAAGTAGAGACAGAAACTCTCGCTCAGGTTCGAGAAGCGTTGGAGCATCAGGCTGACATTATCATGCTGGATAATATGCCACTAGAAATGATGCGACAAGCTGTGCAAATCATTCGAGAAAATAACAATCGCATCAAAATCGAAGCATCGGGTAATATTACCTTGGAAACCATCCGAGCCGTGGCAGAGACTGGAGTGGATTACATTTCCAGTAGTGCACCGATTACACGATCACCCTGGCTAGATTTGAGTATGAGAATCAGCCGTTAGGCGTTTACTGCCGAAAGAAAAACTTTATAACTTAACTCTAACCCTTACCACTACATATGACGTGGGTTATAGACTCTTTCTTCTGTTAGCCAGCCATTGCTTCTGTTCCTTTTCATCCCGCTTAACCCGCGCTAAGGCAGCTTTTTTGGTCTGAGTCATTTCTAGTAAGATTTTCAGGTCATCTCTGTCTATCCCCAACCGAGTACTGATGTCCTCAATCGCCCCCCAGTCCTCTGGAGATTTGGGAGCGGGAAAATTTTTCAGCTTTGTATAAAAAATTCGGGAGGAACAACCTAAAATCCGAATCACTTTCTTTTCTGTCAACAAATCGACTATTTCTTGAAAAGTCATTGACTCAAAAGCCTTCTGAAGGTTTACCGTATTTGGCGTAAACCTGCTGAGGGGTGGCGGGCATGACGTTGCAGTATTCTTCGCTACCGTTTCTCTTACCGATAGGAGCTTCGTACCCACAGACAAACTCGGCTGTGCCGTCCGAGAAGATATAAGCTCCACTGTAGTAGCCTGCTTGCTCAGGATTTCCAAAGGTTTCTTTGATGATTTTGGTTTGGCGCATCATTAAAAATACACTTTTCCTATTAAATATAGGTATAAAGTTTAAGCATGATTGAATTATATCTCATAATCTGTTGCTTTCTTGAAAAATACCTAATGGAAAAATGATTATTGTCACAAATTGACCTATATTCCTTGTGTACATCTTGAAATTCCATTCTGACAGGTCATTTTATAGAAGGTGAATAACACTTAATCCAACATCTTAACCCTAAACCTCAATTTAATTAAGATTTCTTAACATTTTTTCCGCCCTAGTGCAGTTTAAAAAGTATTTTTCTGTCTAAAGGAAGAACGAATATAGGCAAGTTTACCTCATGATAGATATAGATATCTTTGTGTGAAAGTCACTCTATCTTTGGGATAGAACATCTCTATCTAAACATCTAAACCCAATAAATCCATTGGGCTTTATTTACTTCTACTTCTATAAACTAGGATTTAACAATGCCTGACTCCATCAAAACACCTGACTCCATCAAAACTAAAATCAATAACGACCTTCAAAAAGCCCAAGAAGAAGGGAAGTTGCGTGCTGAGCGCATTCGGGAAATTGTCCAATCCGCCGTATCGCAAACAACTTCTGAGTTTAAAGAAGGTTCTACCGAAATTCGCGCAACGGTTAGAGACGCTATCTCTACCGTTATTGAAAGTCTGAGAGAAAAGGGAGGAGAACTGAAAGACGAGATTACCGCTTCGATTGAAGGAGCGATTGAAGGCATGACTCAGGCTAAGCGCCAATCAATTGCTAAAACTCAATCCGAAATCAAGCGGCTACAAGCTCACATCGATGCTGAAGAAAATGAACTCCAAACTCAAATCGATCACGCTCTAGCTGATATCGGAGAAACAGGTAAAGACACACCTCCTGATATTAAGGCTTCCATTGAATCGGCAATCAATGTCCTTCAGGACAGTGAGGAAGTATCTTTAATGAAAAAGCGTTATGCCCAATTGCAAGCACAACTAGCTGTTGTTCAAGCTAATTTATCTGCACGATATGGGGAGCGCTACGACGAGGTGAAAAAGCATCTAGATGATGCAAGAACATGGTACGAACGTTCTCAACCTAAAGCAGAAGCCGCCGCTGAACAAGTCAAGCACAAGCGAATAGAGTTTGAGGACAAACTGGGTGAAGCGGGTGCCGCTCTGGCTAGGAGAGAACAACGTGTCAAACAACTCCTGAAGGAACTATGGCAATCTATCACTGAGTCGCCTGAGGCTAAAAAATAATATTATTCCCTTTGGAATGGAATCGAAATAAAAATAAACTCCCAGTCACACATTACTTACTTGGTGGACTGGGAGTTTATTTCAGTGAACGTAAATAAAACTACAGTTACAGTTACAGTTGGGTAAAGTGGACTGACAGTGAGGCGGCAGCTATTATCGCTATCTCTACAAAACAAAACAGAAAGAATTAAGCTGAAGCTGCCGCTAAGGAAAGGAGACCGTCTTTACTCGATGCTACCGCGTTACTTTAGTTACCTTACTGAAAACCTGTTTCTCTTGCGACTTGTTCTTCATGTTTGACAATCACCCAAATGGCATGAATGCTACCAGGCAGGACTCCTAGCAGAGTCAGCAAGATATTAATCAGCAACGTCGGTCCCACTCCAACTGTCGTGAAAACAGCTACCGGGGGAAGAAATAAAGCAATGATAATTCTGAGTAAATTCATATTGTTTCTCTGGGGTTTTACTAAACTGACGAAAAAGTAGGAGGTGTGAAGGCTGAAAAAATTGCTCTCCAGATTTGGAATACAAATGCAATAAATCCGGAGTCATAGATTCAGATTTTATCCTTCATTTTTCAACCTGCTGTTTACTTTATCTCAATTATGCTAAATAAACTAGGTGATAACCTCCACCCTAAGGATTATTCGCGAATTAAGAAATTTGAGAACAACTAGATTATTTGTTGAAGAGCAATTTTGTAGGATGAGTATTGGGATTTACAGATAAAAATCAGCGAAACGTCTATGTGCATGATTGAATCATAGATCGGATAGCTCTAAGTAGCTTCCTTCTTTTCAAGGGTTATCACCTCTTCTCTTAGGTTTGAGTTCAATTGTTCGGTTTTCTTTACTAATACAGGTTCTGTTTTACACCTCAATCAACTGTTGCACTACGTTAGTTTAATGTTGAGTTAGGTGATTTTGTTAAACAAAGTAACAATTCAATTATTTCCTAGGAAATCTATCTCTGTAGAGAGGACTGAGCCTATCTAATCATCGAGAATCGAAATAGTCCAACTTTAATTAGAAACTTACTGTCTGTAAATTTGAGGAAAAAACTATGCTTGGAACATTTTTTACATTATTAGCAACGGCGCTTAGCTTACTGGTTGTTGATTTAGTTGTTCCGGGAGTTGATCTGGCAACGTTTCCCGCTGCGTTGATTGCTGCTGCGGTGCTTGGAGGAGTTAACTCTTCTGTTAAGCCGATTCTGTCAGCGCTATCAATGCCATTAAACTTTGTCAGCCTGGGAGCATTTTCAATAGTTGTTAACGGACTCTGCTTTTGGCTAGCGTCACTCTTCGTACCTGGATTTAGGGTGAGTGGTTTATTAGCGTTTATCCTAGGCCCCATCATCTTGTCTTTTGTGAACACGTTCTTGAGCAATTACTTTGCTGAAAAGAACCCCGAACTCAAGATTGGTGGTGTTTCAAGCAACACTAATCAGTTGGACGCGGCACGGAATTCTGAAGTTAAGATGGAAGTGGCTCAGAAAAATCCTAACAAAGTTGAAGCATAATCTGAGCTATCAAGAAATACTCAATCCATAGATTCAGTTGAGGAGCAAGTAGTAATACTTGCTCTGTTGTTATTTAGTTATTATTTAATTTATAGACGTTAATGATTCAATTTGGGGCACCTTTCGGCTGGTGCATCCCCATCAGGGGCAAACCTGAGATTAAACTTATTTCTAAGGAATAATTGACAAAAAAACTAAAATGTGAATTAAATGTGCTTTGTTAGCTCTGATATCAATTCTTTTTAATCTTGCAATGATTAAACCCCCCATGGCTGCTGTCCCCTCTTACCAAGGGAGGAACTACAGGGGGAGCAAATAGAGAGTAACATCCCGGAGAATTGGTATAAGGGTATCTTTTTCTTTCTATCGCCAGATATAGCAGGGGACGTTAATTAGTGGTTAAACTATATAAAGATATATAGTACTTGAATAAAACCTACAAAAAGTTAAAAAAGCTTGAGTTAGGCGTATTTTTAGGCTACTTTTTCAAAGTTTGCCTTTTCTGCGTGGGTTTCTTGCTTTAATAAAATATCAACAGAAAGAGATGACATTAGCAAAAACAACGAAGCCAACACCGAAACAGAAGCAAAGTTCTGGCAGTAAATCGGACATGATGCAGCAAAAACACATTGATGAGTTGAAGGATACATTAACAGCTCAGGGGAGGGGCAAGTTATGTAACAAGGTAGCGTTGATTGTTGGTGGAGATAGTGGGATAGGGCGTGCAGTGGCTATCGCATTTGCCAAAGAAGAAGCTGATATCGCGATCATCTACCGCAATGCTAGGGAAGATGCCAAAAAAACCCAAACAATGGTAGAGGAACAGGGGCGCTCCTGCCTTTTGATTGGCGGTGATGTTGAAGATGAACAATTCTGCCAGCAGGCCGTACAAAAAGCTATTGATCAGTTTGGCAAAATTGATATTTTGGTGAATAATGCCGCTGAACAGCAGTCGCCAAAAAGTCCAGAAAACATCAGCATTGACGAGCTAGAGCGTACTTTACAAAGTAATCTCTGCCCGATGTTTTATATGACTAATGCCGCACTTCCTTACCTCCAAGAGGGAAGTACTATCATCAACACCACCTCTGTAACTGCATCCCAAGGTAACCAACAATCCTTAAACTATACCTCTAACAAGGGAGCCATTCTGACCTTTACTCGTTCCTTATCTCAATCATTGCAAGATAAAGGAATTCGAGTTAACGGTGTTGCACCTGGCCCTGTCTGGACAATGCTGGTTCCTTCTAATTTATCCGCTGATAGAGTTAAATCAATCGGCGATAAGATGCCAATGGGAGTAGAGAGTCACCCCGAAGAAATTGCCCAAAGTGTGGTCTTTTTAGCCTCAGAGGAGGCTTCTTACATGGCAGGTCAAGTACTGTTTACCCAAAGTATGCCCTGTTAATCGGCTTTTCCTGGCAAATTCTTGTGTTCTAATTTAGAAACTATCCCTAAAAAATAACTGACACAGTAAAGCTACACCCACTCAATCTGTGGGTGATTTTTTATTTCTTATCTCTTGTTAGATTTATATTGAGTCATCTGATACCCCATCTGTCTACTGAATACCCGACATCTTTTAGGATTTTGGAAATATTTCATGACATTAAATTGTAAGGGTCATTACTGAGGTTGTTAATAAAAACCTAGCCTAAAGGCATAGCTCAAACTTCTTTCTAATGACGCAAGAACTAAGCGCCACTTCTTTCTAACGTGTTAGAGGTTTGAAAAAACCATACAGACCCTGAAAATTAATAGGCAAAAAAAGTAAAAAACTATGACTCAAGCTAAACAAAAACAGGAATTACAACCACCGCAACACCAAGATCAGCGACCGGGTAGCGAATCTAAAATGACACCCAAACCCCAGGCACAGGGTTCTAATTACCGGGCAGCGGGGAAATTAGAAGGCAAAGTGGCACTGATTACGGGTGGCGATAGCGGAATTGGTCGTTCAGTCGCAATCCTTTACGCTAAAGAAGGAGCCGATGTAGCAATCATGTACCTCAGCGAAGACAAGGATGCAGAGGAAACGAAGCGACTGGTGGAAGCTGAAGGCAAGCGCTGTGTGATGCTCAAGGGGGATGTAGGAGACGAGCAGTTCTGCCAACAAGCGGTGCAGCAAACGGTTCAGGAGTTGGGACAGCTAGATATCCTGATTAACAACGCAGCAGAACAGCATCCCCAAGAGAGCATTGAGAAGATTACTGCCGAGCAACTAGAGCGCACCTTCCGAACCAATATTTTTGGTATGTTTTTTATGGCCAAAGCGGCTCTACCCCACCTGAAGGAAGGTAGTGCCATCATCAATACCACGTCTGTCACTGCCTACAAAGGCAATCCTCAACTGTTGGACTACTCTTCTACTAAGGGTGCAATTGTTGCCTTTACTCGTTCTCTATCAAAATCCTTAGTTGAGAAGAAAATTCGCGTGAATGGTGTGGCTCCCGGCCCCATCTGGACTCCCTTAATTCCCTCCACATTTCCTGAGGAAAAGGTGGAGAGCTTTGGCGCACAAGTACCCATGCACCGTGCTGGACAACCTGAAGAAGTTGCCCCTTGTTATGTATTCTTGGCTTCGGATGACTCTTCCTATATGTCAGGTCAAATTCTCCATCCCAATGGTGGTGAAGTCGTGAACGCCTAGATTATGAAGTACAGGAACCTCTACGGTTAATAGAGGCTTCTTTATATCCTTCTCTTAATTGGATACAGTATCTTTCTAGGGGCGCACGGCTGTGAGCCTCTAGAGTTCTGTGTATCACACACAATTAAGCACCGTTGTACTATGAGACATAAACAGGACTTACGCAGAACCTCTATCTGTAGGGTGGGCATTGCCCACCATAACTCTACATGTAGTACTTAAATCATCAATTTGCGTAAGTCCTGATAAAATAATCTATTCAAGAACGTGGCTTACTGCGGAAATACCTGTGTTGTTGGTGTATTTAAGTGCAAAAAGCTCTGAGTTAAAATCAGTAAACGATGGCTGAAAATTTTACAGGGGTAATTCTTTTTGCTAATGGTTTCCCAGCTCAAAACGTTCTTGTTCGCGTTTTCGATAAGGATGAACCAGGAACAGGAGATGACGATCTCACGATTGACCCAGGTCGTTCTGATCGCGAAGGTAAGTTCACTGTTTATTTTGAACCCTCTCGTTACCTTGATTACCACATAGTAACGACAAAAGAACCCATTAACATTCCTTGGGACTTGACACTGACTACGCGCCCACGACGCATCGCTGATATCACGGATATTTATCTGCCGTATTTAGAATTTCGCTACACCTTTAACGGTCGGCGTTGCGTTCATACTGCCTTTATGGGGCCATTTCAAACCGAGTTTCGTTTACCTGAAATCCCGGCATTTGACTTTAAACCCTCTCTGCATGGGTTCAAGTTTATCAACAACTTTTCCGGCTATCCAATCCCTTTTTCCATTCCTAATTTACCAGAGCTTTCGTCGGTTGGTAAAGCCTATGGACTTTGTGGAGGAATGTCTTCGGCGGTGTATGACTTTGTCCTGACGAATCGGCATATTCCTGCGGACATCAACACACCCGTTCAAGGCTCACCTTTACATCAATATCTCTATCGACGACAGGTTGACACATTTGGAGCATTAGGTGAATATATTGCAAAGTTTGCTCAATGGATGGCGTTACCTGACGGTACAATTCTTGGCGTTTATAAGCGAACCTATGATGAATTTGAGGAAATTCATGCCAAGCTGGATGACGGTAATGCGGTAGTATTGGGGCTGGTTTATATGACTGGTCTCGATAGTTTAAAAATTTGGAACAATCATCAAGTTTTAGCCTATAGTTACTCAGAAGTTTCAGCGACCACCATCGATATCAATATCTACGATCCGAATTATCCCCAAAGGGATGATGTGATCATTCGGATGGAAAGAATACCCGTTGGCACTACGTTTATTCCTGGTGTCCCCCCCCGTAAAAGAACTGTTTTAGGTTTTAAATGTTGCCAAAAAATAGGTAGTCTAAACAAGAATGTACGCGGTTTTTTTGCGATGCCTTATGTACCTGTAATGCCTCCATCGGGAATTTAAAATCATCTACATAGCTAAAATTTTTTGAAGGTATCGAGTAGTTCTAACTGTTGAGATTTTTCCTCTAGTTTTACAGCCAATTGATCGCAGACGACCCTACACAACTCAAAAATGGTCAAGTCAGCAATCTGATAAAATACGCTGACTCCCTGAGGTTGACGAACCACAATCCCCGCTTGAGTCAAAATTTTCAAGTGTTTCGAGACATTCGCCTGTCCTAGTCCTGTGGCTTCGATAATATCGGTAACATTTTTGGTGCCATCTTTGAGGCAGCATAAAATCTGAAGCCGACTGACCTCAGACAAAACCTTAAAATAGTCAGCCATCTGGGTAAGGGCTGTTGGGGAAATCTGTGACATCAATCCTGAATTTTTATCAACTCATGTATAGTTAAAATATTACCATATAGTGATAATGTTATAATTAATCGGCGGAATATGTGTTGCTTCTGAAGTCGTTTACAAATGCAGAATGGGTGTTCATCAAAAGTTATAAAACGACAAAATAGGGACACGATGCTTAGCGTGCCCCTACCCGTAACTATGCTGTAACTCAATTGAAAACTACTATCGTCAATGGCTTACCATTGCAGGTTAGCAATCTCATCCTCGTCCCCCCAGAGATCGCCTTGGGGATCGGGTAAATTCTCAAGATAGGAGATCGAAGCCTTTAGTTCTTCCTGAAGCAGTACGATCGCTGTTGCTAATGGCTCAAGGTTTTGCCCTTTCGTGTCGTCCCAAGGGTCAACACTTGAGGCAGTCGCCCCATTTTTGAGAGAATTTAAGGCTTTTAGCTCACTATCAAGGTTTGCCATCGCTTGCTCTACCCCATCCAGATCAAACGCTAGGGGAGCTGGTAGATTTTCTAGACACAAGCTCATAGCATCCACCTGAAAACTGAAGTCCTCGACTGCTTCTTCGTCCCCATTCAGGTCAATCTCTCCAAACTGAGCGATCGCAGCTTCCAACTGTTCAATTGCTTCGGTTTCTGGTCGAGCCTTGAAATGTTGAGATAGAACATCCATTTGACCTTGAGTATCTGCGATCGCTTGCTTTAGACCACTGACATTAACATCTGAGCCAGTCTTTAACTGACCAAGATGCAAGGCAACAGCAACTAGCTGCTCTGTGAGCTGCTCAATCGTCGTTTCTATCTGCTTAATGGCTTGTGTTTCAGGTCGATCTTGAAACCGTTGAATCAGTTCGCCTAATGGCCCTGGAATATCTGTACTCGCTACTTCTTGCCCAATGGGTTTAACCTTTTCAGGGACGGGTAGAGGTACCTCATCAAACACGGTTGAGAGAGGCAGCTCATCAAAAGGTGACGCGATGATATCCTGTTGAGCCAGAGTATTTTGGCTAGCTACCTCTTCCTCATGAAGTTGAACCGCTTGTGGAATTACTTGTGGAATTGATAGATGATCCACACGCTGTTTCAGGGCGTCTAACTGTACACTCAGCTCTAAGATCGCCTCGTCAAATCCTGTATTATCAACAGATTGAGGTGCTGAGGTGCTATCAACAGGCTGTGCTAAAGTTTCGACGTACTCCGCCAGTTGTGCGATCGCCCCTTCCAACTGCTCAATCGCTTGAGCCTCAGGTCGCTCATTGAACTGTTGGTTCAAGCTATCAAGTTGACCTTGGATCGTAGTGATCGCTTGAGCGGTCGGAATATTCTCCAGAAACAGTGTGACAGTTTCTAACTGTTCAGACAGTTGTGAGATCGCAGCTTGTGATTGTTCAATGGCTTGAGCCTCAGGTCGAGCATTAAACTGTTGGTTCAAGCTCTCTATTTGACCTTGGATTGTAGAGATGGCTTGTTCCACTCCAGTCAGGTCAACCGCTTGAGCAGTCGGAGTATTCTCTAGGCGCAGTGTGACAGTTTCTAACTGTTCAGCCAGTTGTGAGATCGCAGCTTGTGATTGTTCAATGGCTTGAGCCTCAGGTCGAGCATTAAACTGTTGGTTCAAGCTCCCTATTTGACCTTGGATTGTAGAGATGGCTTGTTCCACTCCAGTCAGGTCAACCGCTTGAGCAGTCGGAGTATTCTCCAGACGCACGGTTACAGTTTCTAACTGTTCAGCCAGTTGTGAGATCGCAGCTTGTGATTGTTCAATGGCTTGAGCTTCAGGTCGAGCATTGAGCTGTTGGTTCAAGCTCTCTATTTGACCTTGGATTGTAGAGATGGCTTGTTCCACTCCAGTCAGGTCAACCGCTTGAGCAGTCGGAGTATTCTCTAGGCGCAGTGTGACAGTTTCTAACTGTTCAGCCAGTTGTGAGATCGCAGCTTGTGATTGTTCAATGGCTTGAGCTTCAGGTCGAGCATTGAGCTGTTGGTTCAAGCTCTCTATTTGACCTTGGATTGTAGAGATGGCTTGTTCCACTCCAGTCAGGTCAACCGCTTGAGCAGTCGGAGTATTCTCTAGGCGCAGTGTGACAGTTTCTAACTGTTCAGCCAGTTGTGAGATCGCAGCTTGTGATTGTTCAATGGCTTGAGCTTCAGGTCGAGCATTGAGCTGTTGGTTCAAGCTCTCTATTTGACCTTGGATTGTAGAGATGGCTTGTTCCACTCCAGTCAGGTCAACCGCTTGAGCAGTCGGAGTATTCTCCAGACGCACGGTTACAGTTTCTAACTGTTCAGCCAGTTGTGCGATCGCAGCTTGTGATTGTTCAATGGCTTGAGCTTCAGGTCGAGCATTAAACTGTTGGTTCAAGCTCTCTATTTGACCTTGGATTGTAGCGATCGCTTGTTCTACTTCAGTCAGGTCAAGCGTTTGATGTGCTGAGCTACTATCCAAACGCAGTCTTAACAACTGCTCTGTCAGCCTTGCAATTGCGATTTCTGATTGCTGAATCGCTTGGAGTTCAGGTCGAGTGTTGAACTGCTGCGTTAAGTCCTCTAACTGTTCTTGGATATTTGCGATCGCCTCTTCTACACCACTTAGGTCAACGGCTTGGGGTGCCGAGGAATGATCTAGCAAGAGTGTGAGCGCTCTTAGCTGACCCTGAATTGTATCGATTTCCTGTTCTACTGCACTCAGGTCAGGTTCTGATGCCGTTGGGAGATGATCTAAACGTTGGGTTACGGCCTCTAGTTGCTCACTCAGCCGTGCGATCGCGGTTTGTGATTCCTCAATGGATTGCGTTTCAGGTCGAGTATTGAACTGTTGGTTGAGGCCATCTAGCTGACGATTAATATCTAAAATCGCCCATTCTAGACCACTGATGTCAGCCGGTTGGAGGGTTGGGGCTTGCTCTAAGCGCTGTGTAATCGCTTCTAGCTGTTCACTTAGTTGTGCGATCGCATTTTGGGATTGCTCCAACCCTTGAAGTTCGGGTCGGGAGTTAAACTGCCGGTTGAGGGTTTCCAATTGACCTTGGAATTCACCAATTACCTGCTCTATGCCACCCAAGTCAAACGCTTGGGGTGTCGCCACCTCATCCAGACGCAGTGTAACTGCATGAAGTTGACCTTGGATGTCTGCAATTGCCTGTTCAACTCCACTCAGGTCTACTTCTGATACAGTTGGGGCATTATTCAGATGGAATGTGATGGCTTCTAGCTGCTCACTCAGTTGTGCGATCGCAGCTTGTGATTGCTCTAACCCTTGAAGTTCGGGTCGCGAGTTGAACTGCTGGTTGAGGGTTTCCAATTGACCTTGGAATTCACCAATCATCTGCTCAATGCTACCCAAGTCAAACGCTTGGGGTGTCGCCACCTCATCCAGACGCAGTGTAACTGCATGAAGTTGACCTTGGATGTCTGCAATTGCCTGTTCAACTCCACTCAGGTCTACTTCTGATACAGTTGGGGCATTATTCAGATGGAATGTGATGGCTTCTAGCTGCTCACTCAGTTGTGCGATCGCAGCTTGTGATTGCTCTAACCCTTGAAGTTCGGGTCGCGAGTTGAACTGCTGGTTGAGGGTTTCCAGTTGTCCCTGCAAATCGCCAATCATCTGCTCAATGGTACCCAAGTCAAACGCTTGGGGTGTCGCCACCTCATCCAGACGTAGTGTGACTGCATTCAGTTGATTTTGGATGTCTGCAATTGCCTGTTCAACTCCACTCAGGTCAGCTTCTTGTGGCGTAGATAGCTGATCGAGACGGAAGGTCAAAGTCTCCAATTGACTATTAATATAATTGATCGCTTGCTCGATCTCAGGTAGGTCAAATCCTGTTGCTGTCGGCAATTGATCGAAACGGAGTGTTAAATCCTCTAGTTGATTATTAATGTAACCGATCGCTTGCTCTACCCCGCTTAAGTCAATTTCTGGCGAAGTTGATGACTGAGCAAGGCGCGAAGTCATATCGTTTAGCTGTTCTTTAAGCTGTGCGATCGTTCCTTCCAACGCCCCGACTGATTGAGCTTCCGGTCGAGTGTAGAACTGTTGATCCAAGTCGCTGAGCCGACGATTGATCGCCGGTAGTGCCTGGACTTCTTGCTGTAAAGATTGAACCACTTGATACGCTTGGGTCAGCGCCTCGGTGGTGTACTGCTGTATTTCTTGATCCACTCGACGCCGATTAGCCAAGTTCAGCGAGAGTGCCAAGGTCAACGGCGCGGCGGCAAAAATCGCCTGCCCAGATACCGCAGCTACGACGCTACCTAAAGCGGAGCCAGCAAGGGCGACATATTCGGAAATCTCTAGCGTTTGTTTGTCCATATCTGTTTGTCGATACCTGGGCCTGATTAGCCTCAAGAGTGGTTCACTTTTTAGCTCCTCCCAAGAGGGTTTGGAAACGTCTCCTGAGTTAGTCTCCGCCACTGCCCAATTTGACGAGCCGGAGCGGCGATGTGCAGTTGTGCTTTTACTGCCAGTTTGTTGGACACTTGAATCGAAGCGGGGTGAACTGAGATGGATGCATCTCACAATTGCAGAGATACACTTCTAGTACTTACCGCTGAAGAATCCATCTGTCCGGATTTTTTTGGCAGATATATAGGCTGTAACTTAGATGCTCCTGAACCCCATTTTTCCAAATGGGAGTCTTGAGAAAAGGGCTATTCGCTCATTCTAAAAAGTCGTATACAAGTTAATCCGACCTTGCCCATTCCTCATTGTCTGTGATCTTTCTGTACACTGACAACTGACCTTTGACAAAGAAACTGTAAAGCAACCACCCTTCCATGAGGCTAGCAGGAAGAGAGGTTGCTTTAGGAGTATGGTGTATACTTGGAGCCGTTATTCCGATAACGAGAGATTAGCCTGTGTTTCTTGAAGTACCTGCTTTTCCTCTTTCTCCTGTATCAGTAAACCCCCCAAATGAATAATCGCCAGAATCAGCGCCCCAATGGATAGAACATAACTATGCAACGTGTACAGGTGCGCGACGGTTACGGTATTCACGGCTCCACCGCCGGTTAGGATGGTTCGCAGCAGGGAACCGATAATTGGGATGGCTTCTAATGTCCCTAACTCGATTTGAAAACGCCAATATCCCACCTGTGTCCAATCGAGCAGCATGGCTGTCCAGCTTAAGGCGATCGCGGTTAAAGTTAACAAAATTCCGCTGATCCAAGCCGTGAGCCAGCTAGGGCGAAATTTTTCACCCAGAAACATCACCACAATTTCTATCAAAGAAACTCCAATTAAGCCATTTCCAGCTATTTCATGAATACGCTGAATCAGCCAACCATTGGGAATCTCAAATTTGATCATCTTCAGGGAATTATAAGCTCCGCCTGCTGTAGGTTCGTAATAGAAGGATAAAAGAATTCCTGTGATAGCTGCCAGTAGGCTCAAAGCCAGAATAGCGATAGCCAGAATAGTAGCCAATCGCCGAAGTACGAAGCTGTACGGTACATTTTTCATGGCTAATCTCCAACCTAAAAGGGTTGAATATATATTTTTATTTAATTATATGTAGTTTTCTTGATTTAAGCTCTAATGTGCCATTCAAGTTCTAGTGCAATGCAGCAAAAGTTTTCCACCACTTCAATAAGATTAAAGTAAAAGCTTGCTCCTCAGCACCTCATCACCTCAGCACCTCAGCACCTCAGCTCCACTATCTTTGAACCCAACTTGCTCTTAGCCCCTAGTCTGCCGCAGCGGAATCTCAATCATAAACTCCGCTCCCTGCTTGGGTTCTGCAACACAGTACAATTTACCGCCATGCTTTTCTACAATAATTTGATAACTAATTGATAACCCTAGACCTGTCCCTTTACCAATGGGTTTTGTAGTAAAAAAGGGGTCAAATAACTTACAAGATTGGTCTTTCTTGATACCCATTCCATTATCACTAATACGAATTGCCACCCAGTCTTCCTTAACTATTTCGGTATAAATCCGAATCCAGGGTAAGCTGTCTAAAGATGGTCTATTCTCCTCTGCATTGTAGGTGAATTTATCCTCTAAAGAATCAATTGAATTAACCAAAATATTCATAAATACTTGGTTCAGTTGACCTGGGTAACATTCGACCAAAGGCAACTGACCATATTCCTTGATGACTTCGATACCGGGATGTTTAAGCGTAGCTTTTAAGCGACTTTTCAAAATCATCAAGGTACTGTCAATCCCCTCATGGATATCGACGGCTTTCACTTCAGCTTCATCCAGTCGAGAGAAACTTCGGAGTGATTGGACAATCTCATGAATGCGCTCTGCGCCTACCTGCATTGAATCCATGAGCTTAGGCAAGTCATCCTTCAGAAAATCTAAATCGATGGCTTCTATTTCCTCTTGCATGATCGAGAGAAAATTAGGACAGTGCTGTTGGTAAAGTTCCACCAATCTCAATAAATCTTGAGTATAATCCTGAGCGTGAATTAGATTGCCATAAATAAAATTGATCGGGTTGTTGATTTCATGCGCTACACCCGCCACCAACTGACCCAGACTTGACATTTTTTCAGTCTGAATTAGTTGAGCTTGAGTGTGTTGTAGTTCGTACAACGCTGTCTCTAAATCTTTGGCCTGTGTTCTTAATAAAGCTTCTGATTCTTGTAATGCTTCCGCCACTCGTTGGCGCTTCGACACTTCCAGTTCTAATTCTTGATTAGCGGTTGATAGTTCTCGTGTGCGTTCTTGAACTCGTTGTTCGAGTTGTTCCTTAGCCGCGTTAATTTCGTGAAATTTTTGCTCCAGCAATTCAGCCATAAATTGAGAGTTGGAGACGAGCGTATTCATCTCGGTTATCCAGCTATTAGGCCAATGAATAGCTTTTTGGTTTAACAATTTATCCGGTAGGTCAGTCGTCAATTCAGCGAGTTGTAAAAGCGGTTGAGCTAACCAGCGACTAATGACATTCGCCATGGCTAGAGCTAATGCTGTAATCAAAAGCAGGATGGATAGGCTTTTAATATAAAGATTTTCCAGGTAGATGAAGTGGGGCTGAGTGGGAACAGCAACAATTACCTGAAAAGGAAGCTTCTCCCCAGCAGAAGTTTTTTGTACATAAAAAGATTTTTTCCAACGCATCATAATTGGCATTTCCCCCAACGGTAGCCATTGATAAACTTTGTCATTGAGGGGACGAATTTCTCCACCTTGACGCTGCTTAAATTTGCTTAGGGTTGGCATGTCAAGACGGGTGCTCGTAATCACGCGATCTTGGCGATCTAAGAGGGTGATTTCCATTTCTCTGAGAGTCGTGAATGATTTAAGCAGTTGAGCAAGATGGCTCAAATCGATTTCACTAACAACACTACCGACCAAGCGATAGTTACGGATAATTGGTACAATTTGGACGAGCCTGGGAGGGGCGTGATGGTCATCGATGAGTAAAACTTGTGACGTTATAGACGGTTGGGTGAGGTCTGATGCCTTCATTCCAATACTTTCTGTGATCGTTTTTTCTAGCTCTGAGTAAGAAGCAATGGTGCTACCTATACCCGCAAAGCTGAGGGTTTGACCCTCTCGATTCATTACAAAAAGTTGATCAATGGTTGAAAATGTGCGTTGCAAGAGTTCCGTGCTTTCCTGCAACTTTATCGATGATTTTATGTCAGAATGTACAGCAACTTCCGCGAGTTGCTTCAGTGCGTTTAGATTTTGTTGATGCCAAAAGCGCACTTCAATCGCCAAGTCTGTGGATACGGTTTCCAGATTGGCTTGAATTGTTTTTTCCATATTACTTATGGCACTTCGGCTATTCAAAACCAAGAGTGTTAAAGCTGGAAATAAGACAAAAGCTACTAAGAGGTTAAATAAGGTTTGTTGAAGGGAGAGAGTTTTGGCAATTTTGGGACGATCTGCCCAGGTTGGGATAGGTGAGTGGGTGAGTAACAAACTGGCAATCAGGGCATTGAAGATGCCATTGATACCCTGCTTGAACATCACTAGGAAGACGGTTTGAGATGGCACACCCAGTGGGATTGAGTAGAACAGCCATACCAATGGCATACCCACAAAAATCCAGTAAAATCCATCCAGCAGCAAGAGATTAGGACACTTGCGTCGCCACCAACCGACGAACAATGCTTCACCGATGAGGATGATTCCTGCATAAGGATGCCCCCATAACAAAAAGGTATGGGAACCGGCCAGCATGGCGGCAACAGCACCCCACCCTATCCCATAAAGCCATACCACCATTAAGACGGCAATACTGCCAAACAAAAAATCTACTCCAAAAAATAGGGATAGATTGAAATAATTACCTGCGTATCCAGCGAGAATCAAAACAGCCAACACGAAGGACGATCTGAGTCGCCAATGCGCTTGAGACACTGCCAGTTTTTTTGAGGAAGTGACAACATTTCTGAACTTCTTACCCCGAAGTTTTTTGATCAGCCTGTTTTGATGTAAAACCATACGCTCTTGAGGGGGTAAGAGTTTTGCCGAATTTTTTCGGGATGTGCTATAGCGTTTCTCTATTTGGTGAGGTACAACGTAGTTGGCTTTAAGGTAGAAGGCAGAGGGCAAAGGGCAGAAGTTGAGTGTACTCCACTTATTTGAGAATCGCTATAATAATTTTTTCTTCGTCCTATTTTATTTGCACCCGGATTGAAACAAAGAAGTTGATCAAAGATTTAAGGTCTTATATGTACTATGATATCCTGGCTTTTTAGCAATGAACCTATTCCAATATCGGCTGACAGATGAAACTCCTTTGTCTGTGGTATCAGTGGGGCTTAAGCTTGACAGATTGGAATTCTCAAAACTAGCTATTAGCAAAGCTTGGGCGCGATCGCGTCCCGCTGCGCTTGCCAAATTCCTCGTATCCAAATTGGGATGACTCTTGCGAGATTTCCCGAACCACCATTAATTTACTGAAACTTTACATTACTTAACCTGATTCTGGGTGTTTCAGCTTGTATTACTGAAGGGACTTTACTGATGAGCGTGGATAATCAGTACCGACTTGTGGTGCCTTACAGTCAAAAGCTTAGAGTCATATTCAATAGGTATACATGAGTCTCTTTTTTGGGTTAGGAAACATTAGCCGCGCTACATTTAGGCGGACAATTAACCTATACCCTACACCCTAAAAGATAAGAAGTCGCGAGGATATTAACCTGTTTAAAAGTTCCAAGAATTAGGTTCAGAAGCAGCTTCTTCCTCTTCATAAACCATCAAATCTCCTGGTTGACAATTGAGAGCTTTGCAAAGCGAATTCAGTGTAGATTCGTCAATCCTAGTCAGGCGACGACGAACCTTGAGTCGAGACACAGACTTAGGATTCATGCCAATTAAGAGAGCGAGTTCCTTATTGCTGATGTTGCGCTCAGCCATTACTACTGCCAATTTCCAGTGAATCACTGTTTAACTGCTCACTTTTGAGTCATGCTGTTGCTAGGCAGATATTATCATTTTTCCTCATTGATTATTGATAAATATACATTTATAGCAAAAGGCAGGAGGCAGAAGGCAGGGGGCAGAAGGCAGGAGGCAGAAGGCAGAAGGCAGATGGCAGGAGACAGGAGGCAGGGGGCAGGGGGCAGGGGGCAGGGGGCAGGAGGCAGGAGGCAGGAGGCAGATGGCAGGAGGCAGGGGGCAGGAGGCAGATGGCAGATGGCAGATGGCAGATGGCAGGAGGTTTTTTACTGGTACGTGGTCGTTTACAGCCGTTCAATCTGTCCTAAGCTTTATGGGGATAGCTATAAAGTAGATTTTTGTAGCTTAATAGTGAACAAGCTGAATCGATGCTATCGAACTCATGAAGTTGCAGCCAAGCTATCGCCATGCCCGCGCTATGCTAAATCGCCACGTCAAAATCCCAGCCGCAACCGCCAAACCAATGGCAAATCCCCACCACAACCCAACACCACCCAATCCCCATACCATCCCCAAGGTGTAGCCACAAGGTAAGCCAATTCCCCAATATGCCAGGGTACCAATTAGCAGAGGAACTTGCGTATCTTTCAATCCTCGCAATGCACCCGCCGCCGCTACTTGAATACCATCCACGATTTGGAACATTGCCGCCACTGCCAACATAGTCTTCGCTAAATTCACAACCACTGCATTGGCTGGATTGGCAGTATCGAGGTAAAGGGATACAATTTTTCCGGGAATCGTCCAGAATAGGATACCCGTCAGCATCATACACAACGCTGCCATGCCAATCCCCACAAATCCCGCCAGTCGTGCGCCGTTAGGATTGCCTTGTCCCATGCACTGTCCCACTCGGACTGTAGTTGCAATGGAAATCCCGACAGGAATCATAAAGGTGACAACCGCTGTTTGCAAGGCAATTTGATGAGCGGCTAATGTGGTAGTTCCCAATTGTCCCATTAAAAAAGTGACACAGGTAAAGAATCCACCTTCGACTCCGGCTAACACACCAATAGGCATACCCACTCGCAACAGTTCCCCAAAGACTTTGGCTTCAAACTGATGCAAATTAGAGAATGCGCCGTAGACTCGAAGCTGAGGTTGATAGAGGATATAGATGGCTAAGCTGGCAAACATCGCCCAAAGTGATAGAGCACTTGCCCAACCGAGTCCGACTAATCCCAGTGCAGGGAACCCAAATTTACCAAACGCCAGGATATAGTTAGCGACAACATTCAATAGGGTACCGCCAATCATGGTGACAATCACAGGACGGGGGCGTGAGAGTGATGAGACAAAACTTCTCAACACCGCAAAGCCTAATGCGGGAAGATAGCCCCATGCGATCGCTCTCAGGTAGGCTGCTGCTAAGATGACATTCTCCGGTTCTTGTCCCAGTAAGCGCAACAATGAGCCGCTATGCCAAATCAGTAGGGTGGCGGGAATTGCCAAGATAATGGATAACCACAAGCCTTGTCCCACGACTCGACCCACTTGTTCAATTCGTCCCGCTCCATAAGCTTCTGCGACGAGTGGACTGACGGCGGAGATAATGGCAGAACCGATTGTAATGAGCAAATGAAAGGTGATGGCTCCCAGTGCCCCCGCTGCAATAATTTGGCTGCCCAAAATCCCCATCATGATGGTATCGACAAAGGTTGTTGCCGCTTGAGATAGTTGTGCTCCAGCGAGGGGAATGGCAAGAATCAGGTATTGTTTAATTTCAGCGATGACCCTGGATTTTAAGGGTTTTTCAGTCATAGGAATTCACGGGCGGGGAATAAATCTTACTCCCTCTCCGTTGTTTAAGCTACCGCCAGTAGGGGCGACCTTTCCAAAAAACTCCAACAATAATACCGAACAACTGAGGATAGGTTAAATTTACAAGTCCCGGTATGGGTAGAAGTGATTTGATCAACACAAAGAGCAGTAAACAAGGAATTAATGCCCACAAAATAGCGGTGTTAATTAAGACTTGGGGATAAAAGCGTTCGAGTAAGTAAACCGCGAGAGTACCGACACCCACTGCCGCCGCCATGAAGATGACAATACCCAATGGGGGTGCAAATAGTAGAGATAGGGTGTTGCGGATGAGAGAAGAGTGTAGGGTTCCTAAGGATAGTAAGAATTCGGCAAGGGTAACAAGAATGACGGTAAGACCAGAAACCTGAAGTAGCGATCGCCAGGGTAAATATTGTAAGCGGCGCAGAGGGTCGATCATAGGGAAAGTAGTAGGTAGAGTGCCTTGATTTTAGCTTGACTGGCCATCCACTTTTCTGGCGAATTATTCCTCTTCATCAAAGACTGGAGGCCATACTTCAGCGATCGGCAGTTCCCAACCTGGAAATAGTTCGGGTATGGTTAATATTTCTCCATTACCCAGCACAGTTGATTCATCAGTAGGGCGATAAACAGTTACCGTTTCTTTATCAGGGTCAATGAGAATTCCTACTATAGCTCCCAGTGACAAAAACATCTGAATCTTTTCTTCTAGAGGTTTGATTCTGTCGCTTTGAGATTTAATTTCTACGACTAAATCGGGAACCATTTCGGCAAAGTAGCGCCGACGTTGTCGGAGACGAGAAGCGCGAACAAAAGAAACGTCTGGTGCTTTTAGGTCAGTGTTAGGTAGGATAAAACCACCGGCGGAGTCAAATACTCGCCCTAAACGACGAGGATAAACCCAGTTGGCAAGTAACCGACTAAATAAGACACCGATTTCGCTCGAATCAATATCTGATGGCCCCACTACGATAATCTTCCCATCTTCTAGTTCTAGCTGGTAATCATAACCTGCTTGGTTCAGGGTAGCTTGCAGTTGCTCCAAGTCTGTAACGGTCATCATTGGCATGAGTACAATCTCCGATGTGATATGAGTGCTATCCGTATTCTATGAGAAGCGAAATCGGGAGATGTATCTAATGTTGTAACGGCTTCATGAACAGGAAGCGTAGCTATCCCGTAGGGAATCGTACTGTTTGAGGTCTAGCTGTCTTAGCACCTCATCAGGCAAGGTCAAGCGTCCCTCGTTCTCTAGCTCTAAAGTGTACTGCTTGGGTTGTTCAGGAGATGAGGTTTGAGCGATCAGTCTATTATTTCGTATAGCGGCGAGAAGACATCCCACTTAATCCACCAACAGCTTGAGGAACCTATCATCGCATAGATTTAGGTATTAGTTTGAACCTAATAGCTAGTTCTTTTGTAGATTTTTGAGATAAAATCCTTTCTTCGATATCTTTCCTTTCCCAAACAACAACTTCAATGCCTGGATGATTTTTTTTCCAGCTTGGTATATAAATATCTCGACAATCAGGTGTCAAATGACTTGAAACAGCAATAACTAAAACTGTAGGTCTTTCCGCCTGCGACCAAGTAAATGCATCACTAATATGTCCAGAATTCACACCTTGTTTTTTAAAGTGCTTGGCTTCAAGAAAGTAACGCTCTTCTCGAAATTCACCTAAACTTCCTGTAATTGTAAATCTAGCTTCAATATCTCTGCCTTTACCTCCAGGCCCACTTCTCCAGTCAATTTTAATTGGCTTCTTAGCATTTACTATTTCGTATACAAGTTCTTCAAATTGCTTGTCATCAATTGCAGTCCAATTGAATCCTTTTGACTTTAATTTACTACTCTGACCAAGTCTAGATGTATCAACCAGGTGTAAACTGCCGTTTTTTGCCGCTCTTTTAATTATCTTGGGAGCCTTATACCCTACTTCCTTCGCTTTGTTACGCACAGTGCCCTCATCAACGCCGCATCTTTCGGCAATCTTACACCAAGGCCAATTCGTCTTCTCCTCTTCACCCATTGAATCAAGTAACGATAGCATCTTCTTTACTATTCGATCTTTCTGAATATTGTTGAGCTGGCCAGAAGGATCGGGATGCTTATCTACCAGAATAGTATCTTGTCTAGCTTCTATAGCAGCTTTCAAAAGATTAAGTCCATAAACAAGCTTGTAGTCTTTGCCATCCCAAAAGCACATTATTGATGGATAGTTATAGCCCTCTCGAATATCTTGGGCAAAGCGTTGAATGATACTTGGGTTCTCTTCTTCCCTAGACGCAAAACCATCATCAGTGCAAATCTTGTCTAGCGGAATGTGTGTTTCTTCTGATTGGGTCATAGTAGGACGCTGCTTATCTGTTTTATTAGTAGCGGCGAGTTTGATTCAACTAGGGTCAGATATTGGCATTTACGGTATTGGTAGCCAGGGGCTTTGGGGAGGGCGACATTGCTCAAAATCATTTAGCAGACGATTGATAACTTTTGTTGTAACAGCACAGATTTCTAGTTCTAGCGGGTAATCATAACCTGCTTGGTTGAGGGTAGCTTACAGCTTTTCCAAGTCTTTAACGGTCATCATTCCCATGAGACAATAGACCTCTTGCAAAAGTCGAATTTTGACAGGCAAAACCAATACTTTCAGCCGTTATTTTCGTATTTATGCAAGAGGTCTAATCTCCGACGCTGTATGAGTGCCTATCCGTATTCTAAATTTGCTTCACCTCAAACCTTACAAACTACTGGTGGATGCTGCTGCAACACCCCCTGCAAATACTGTCCCGTATACGACCTCTGATTCTGAGCCACATCCTCCGGCGTTCCCACCACAATTACCTCTCCCCCTTTATCCCCTCCTTCTGGCCCTAAATCAATCACCCAATCCGCACAGCGAATCACATCTAAATTATGTTCAATCACCAAAATTGAATTCCCCTTATCTACCAATCGCTGCAACACATTGAGTAAATGATGGACATCGTAAAACGATAAACCCGTCGTCGGTTCATCAATTAAATAAAGCGTCTTCCCTGTAGCACGACGAGCAAGTTCCGAAGCTAATTTCACTCGCTGCGCCTCACCTCCTGATAACGTGGGTGCCGGTTGTCCTAAATGAATGTAACCTAACCCAACATCTAATAAAGTTTGTAGTCGCGTGGACGCTCTGGGGATGTTTTTAAATACTTCCAGTGCTTCTTCTACCGTCATATTCAGAACATCGGCGATGGAATGTCCCTTATATTTCACCTGCAACGTTTCTCGGTTGTATCGCGCCCCCTTACAAACTTCACACTGCACATAAACATCGGGCAGGAAATTCATCTCAATTACATTTACCCCCTGCCCACCACAAGCTTCGCAGCGCCCGCCTTTGACATTAAAGGAAAATTGCCCTGCTTTGTAACCTCTAGCTTTCGCTTCAATGGTTTGGGCAAAGATTTCCCGAATTGCATCAAAAATACCGGTATACGTTGCTGGGTTAGAACGGGGAGTACGACCGATAGGAGATTGGTCAATGACAATCGCTTTATCAATTGCATTCAGCCCTTTAATCTTCTCTAATTCTTTGGGAAAGGGAACCTTCCGCGTCAAGTGATGCTGCAAAGCCGGATAAAGCAATTCATTCACCAACGTCGATTTCCCCGAACCCGAAACTCCCGTAATGCAAACCAGCTTACCCAAGGGAATTTCCACCGTTATGTGTTGCAGGTTGTTGCGGTGGGCATCTTTAATTACCAGCGATCGCCCATTTCCCTTTCTCCTCTCTGCTGGTGTTTCAATCACCCTGCGCCCGGATAAATAAGCACCCGTTAAGGATTCCTCAGCCCCTAACAATGTCTCCAAATTCCCCTGCGCGACAATCTGCCCCCCATGAATCCCCGCACCAGGGCCAATATCAACCAAGTAGTCAGCCGCACGAATCGTATCTTCATCGTGTTCCACCACAATTAAAGTATTTCCCAAATCCCGCAATTTAGTTAGGGTTTGGAGCAAGCGCCCATTATCTCGTTGATGCAATCCAATGCTCGGTTCATCTAATACATAAAGCACGCCCGTTAGACCTGCACCAATTTGCGTGGCAAGACGAATCCGCTGCGCTTCTCCACCGGAAAGCGTCATGGCAGCACGGTCAAGGGTGAGGTAATCTAAACCGACATCCAGGAGAAATTGCAAACGCGCTTTAATTTCTCGCAGTGCTAAGTCACCGATTTGCGCTTGGCGATCGCTCAATTGCAACTGCTCGATTCGTTCCCGACTTTCTTGAATGGAAACGCTAGTTAAATCCCGAATGCGAAATTGTCCTAACCTCACAGCCAAGGCTTCTGGTTTTAAGCGTTTTCCCTGGCAAACTTCACAAGGTTGGTCAATTAAATATTGTTCCAGTTTCTGTTTTTGCAAGTCAGAACCCGTTTCATCGTACTGTTTTTGCAGAATCTTAATTACTCCGGCATAGTGTCGGTAATCGTTCCGTTCTTCGATCCAAATTGCTTTTTCAGCACCATACAGAAGCACCTGTTTCTGTTCATCCGTTAGGTGGTTCCAGCGGGTTTGGATTTCAAAACCATACGCTTGCCCCACACTATAAAGCAGGGAGAGGTAATAGGAATTATCTTTATCCGACCAAGGTGCGATCGCAGCATAGACGGGTGCCTCTGGGTCAGGTACAACCAATTCAGGTGAGAAAGTACGCAAACTCCCTAATCCGTGACAGTGAGGGCAAGCCCCATAGGGAGAGTTGAAGGAAAACAGTCGAGGCGATAATTCCTCCATTACCGCCCCGTGTTCTGGGCAAGCAAAATTCTCGGAAAAGACTAATTCTTTGGCTGATTTGTGATGGGAATCCTCGCTATTTGTAGGATTTTCTGTTATGGTACTCCCATGGTTTACTGCATCCTCTGACTCTACGGAAGTATCATTTAATACCTCCACCACCGCAATTCCACCAGTACGCTTCAGGCAAGTGGAGAGAGAATCCGTCAGACGTTCCTGCAAATCAGGCTTCTTGATCAGTCGGTCAACCACGACTTCAATGTTGTGGGTATAATTTTTATCTAATTCAATCGAATCACTGAGCTCTCGAACCTCGCCATTGACCCTCACGCGCACAAATCCTTCCGAGGCAAGACTGGATAGTAGTTTCTTGTGGGTGCCTTTTTTACCCCGGACAACGGGAGCGAGGATTTGGAAACGAGTGCGGTCGGGAAGTTCCAGGATGCGATCGCACATCTGGTCGATGGTTTGGGGGGCAATATTGCGATCGCAAATTGGGCAATGGGGTTCTCCTGCCCGTCCGAACAACAAGCGCAAGTAGTCGTAAATCTCGGTAACCGTACCCACGGTAGAGCGGGGGTTATTGGAGGTAGATTTCTGGTCTATCGAGATAGCGGGACTTAAACCCTCAATCACATCCACATCCGGCTTATCCAACTGCCCCAAGAATTGCCGCGCATAGGCACTAAGGGACTCGACGTAGCGGCGCTGCCCTTCGGCAAAGATGGTGTCAAAGGCAAGGGAGGACTTACCGGAACCGGAGACACCCGTGAAAACGATGAGGCGATCGCGCGGCAGTTCCAAGTCAACATTCTTCAGGTTGTGCTGCCTCGCGCCCCGAATCCGAATCTCGTTGAGGTTGTTGCTGGTGGAATGATGCCGCCCATTGGTGTGCATAGAGGTTGCAGGCAAGGTCTCACCGGGTAGGGCATCAGATAGATCGATAGGCTCAGGCATAGGAGGCAAGCGAAACAGTGCTTAATGATCTTAACGCTGTGCCCTCTAGACCGGAGTGAATCCAGCGATGGGTATTAGGAACGAAATTCAGCTAGTGTTAAGCTGTGATGCATCTAAATTGCATACCTTTGTGAGGAGATAAAAACTCTTCTATGGATTGGATAACAACTGCGAGACTTGTGATGCGTTCAGTGCAACATTATAGAGCCGAACTTCATCAATGCTTCCCTTAAAAGCGTTCCAAGACGGATGGTTGCCGATGGAGATGGGGCGATCGGAATCTTGAAGCCTACCACTAGCTGCCGTCGATGCCACCAGTTGACCGTTAATGTAAAGCAAGAGCATCTGACCGTCATAGACTCCAGCGATATGAGTCCACTGAGTCCACACATCTGGGGTAACTTTGGCCGAAACCTTGATTGAAGTTCCCCACTGTCCACCAGGAATTGCTACTGTAAATACAAAATTGCCGTTTTCAATTAGAAGCATATACGAATCCATTGCGTACCATTTATTCACAATGGTTTGCAGGCCGGAGACTCGTAATGGTTTGACCCAAGCTGCGACGGTCATTTGGTTAGTGAAGTGAAAGCTGGGCTGGTCGGGAATTTCAATCAAGTCATCGACACCATCAAAGAATGCTGCATACCCGAAACGCCCCTGTTCGCAAGTGACACCTTGGAGCATTGTTCCCTGTATTTGACTACCTAACTCATTAGCCAGCATCGGTTTACCCGCACTACTGCATTGGTCAAAGTTCCAGTATCCTACTAGGGATGATTGGCTACTTCTTACTGGGCTGAGAAGCAGCGTCGAATTCTCAATTTTTACAGAATTTTCACGATTGAAATCTATCAAATTTATCATAAAAAGGGCAAAAATACCCAGAGTAGCTAGCCCTATTCCCGTAGTACTCATCCTGGATTTTACAGCAGTAACTAAACTTTCTAACCCAGTGGCACCGCCCAGCACCTGAATTGGTTTCAAGGCTTGCAAGGCATCCAATGCATTGGCATAGCGCTGTTTGACGTTGGGTTCCACCATCTTTTCTAAACAGGAGATAAAGCGGGGATTGAGTTTGGGAACTAATTTCTTGAAATTAAAGCGATAGTAATCATCAATTAAGTTCCCCACATCCTGTGATCGCGTCCCCGTAAGCAAGCAAATCAGCGTTGCCCCTAAACTATAAAGATCGGATGCCTTCGTAAGAGAACGACCAAACTGTTCTTCCGGCGGCATAAATCCTGGAGTTCCAGCTGCAACGCTACTCACAGCCAGTTCCCCACTCCGAATCCGAGCAAAACCAAAATCAACCAGATAAGCATTCAATTGCTTGTCAACCACAATATTCTCTGGTTTGATATCCCGATGAATGACTGGAGGAGTAAGCTTCTGTAAATAAACTAAAATTTCTAATACTGATTCAGCTATTTTCTTAATATCTTCAGGCGTAAAACTGCATCTTACCGCCAGAGATAGCGCATTTTTATATTCCTGCACCAAGCAAAAGCCTGATTTCGTTTCAAACGAATCCAAGTAGCGAGGGATGCGGGGATGTTCCAGCTGTTGCAGAATGGATATCTCCCGTTCATAAGCTTTAAAACCCGACCAATTGGCACCCAAAGCGGCAAAACGAAATTCTTTGATGACTACCTGTTGCGGTGGATTGAGACTGGTATCAGTAGCCAGGTAGGTAATGCGCCCCCCTTCTTGGTTGCGTCCCAATTCTCGTATAACTTTATATCTGCCCATTTTCCGTCAATCCCTGTGTTTCGCTGTAGGCAAGAGCTTGCTTTGTGTCGATTTTGGCGACGCGACCTTTATACTCTGAGTAAATTAATTATCCCTGTCTGGTGACTTTGCCGGATGGGGCTTTTTGAGTCTTGTAAAGTCTTTGTACAACTTTGTCTCCCTCGATAGTGGCAATATTGGCATCAACCAACTTCCTGCACACAACCTTGAACATCTCCCTCCATTCTGAGCTAGAGTGAAAAGTTAATTGCCACAGGCTGAGTATATGTGCACAAAACCGAGAGTTTAATGGCAACTTAGGTACGAGTGCGTCGTCTATATCTTAGTTGTTAGACTCTCTCGCTAAACTAACAACCAATAACAAAAAACGGTGTGAGAGGTATGAACTTGTTAGTCGGTAAAACCTTACAGGGTGGCAAATATACTCTAGAGCAAGAACTGGGACGCGGCGGCTTCGGCGTCACGTATAAAGCTACCCATCACTACCTCGAGCAGGTGGTGGTGATTAAAACCCTCAACGAGTCCCTTCAGCTACACCCAGAGTTTCCTCGGTTCCAGCACCGATTCCAGGATGAAGCAAAAGCTTTAGCGTTGTGTGTCCATCCCAATATTGTCCGCGTCAGCGACTTCTTCGTGGAAGCGGAATGGCCCTACATGGTGATGGACTATGTGGCAGGCTTAACGTTGCAAGCCCTTGTGTTTCCAGGACGCCCATTGGATGAAGCCACAGCGATTTATTACATCCGACAAGTGGGCGAAGCGTTAAAAGTTGTGCATCAAAAGGGCTTGCTGCATCGAGACATCAAACCGGCAAACATTATCCTCCGTCAAGGCACTCAGGAAGTAGTGTTGATTGACTTCGGGATTGCACGGGGGTTTAATACCGACTCCACTCAGACTCACACCAATCTGGTGTCGGATGGCTATGCCCCGTTGGAACAGTATTTAGTAAAAGAAAAACGTACCCCAGCATCGGATGTTTACGGTTTAGCCGCAACTCTCTATGCCCTGTTAACCGCACAAGTCCCAACTCCCTCCGTGATTCGCGATCGCCAACCCATGCCTGCACCCCGCGAACTCCAACCCCAGATGAGTGCGGCGGTGAATCAAGCCATTATGCGCGGCATGGCTGTAGAAGCGCGTTTTCGACCAGCCAATGTCGAGGAATGGCTGTCGCTGTTACCCAACCCGCAGCTAGCTCAGGTTAATGGTACCCCAATTGCCAGCTCCACTCACACTGGCACAACAGCTCCTATTAATGCCCAGCAACTGGCTCAATTAAAGAAAACAGCCCTGTCTTCTCCTCCTCTCCCCCTATTTAAGCGGTTGGGGGTTCGGGGTATGGCGATTGGAGGAGTAGCTGCGATCGCAACAGGTTTAGTCGCCGTGGGCGCTGTTCGACATCAGTCTCAGCCTAAACCCCCCACCGCCACACCGACGCCCACTGTAGAACCTTCCGCCTCACCCATTCCTCTCCCCAGTACGGAGGCGAATAAGGAGGAGACTTCTACTCGTAATAGTGAAGAGACTTCGGAGAAATCTACTCAATCCCCCTCTCCAATTCAATCTCAATCCTCTGTGAAGCAGAACCGCTCATCATCATCTTCCTCTGCTTCTTCCGAAGAAAAACCCATTCGCAGAACTTACCCCAGAAAAACTTACCGCCAAAAATCAGACCCACCAAAGGAATCGCAGTCTACACCTGATTCGTCGTCATCCTCCCCTTCTCAGAGTTCTCGTCGCAAGCGGATACAATCACCGTCCAATCCTACGAATAATTCGTCTCCCCCGGTATCCAAGCCGACTCCGGTGTCCTCACCCCCAGCACCGCAGCCACAAGTCCAAAGGCCATCGGGGAAAACACAAGCCCCAGCCTCTGAGGCACCTTTATTACCACCGGAACCCATCAGTAAACCTAAACCCGTGGAAAACTCAGTGCCGTTACCTCCACCCGAAGCCGTACAGCCCAAGAAATCCGCACCGGATAATCCTAGTGGTGACAACCAGAGTCGGAGTGGAGAAGATGCTTCGGGAGGGATTAACTAAACACACAGCTTCTTGTTCAAGCCGGTTCGGTTGTACTCCCACAGAAGTAGGGTGATTACGACTTCTGGCAGCTAAACTTTAGTGACGCTGACTACAATCAGTGACTATAATGAAAAATATAAGACATGGGGCCTTAAAGGTTTCGACGTGTTGGCGAAAGCTGCCCCGTGATACAGGTCGAGAGTGAGTCTCCTCTCGTTAATATCGGCTCAAACAAAAAAGTAACTGCGAATAACATCGTTAAGTTTGAGCGTGCAGCTGTCGCTGCTTAAAACCCTCTCACAAAGGTACGCTCGTCTATAGTTTGACTCCGTTAAGGACTATGGACAAACCCCAACGGATGCGCTAATAAATTGCCTTTGGTCGGTTTATTGGCAAAGACTTCACCAAAGCATCCTGTCATCCGGGATAATGGATGGTTCCCGCCCAGAGGGTCAGATGGGCTAAGCCTGTGAATGAGCGGTAGGTTAATACCCAGGGCGGACACGGGTTCAATTCCCGTAGGCTCCACTTGGAATTCCGTCAATACCACCTCACACTTCAATGTATGAGGTGGTTTTTGATTTTTAGGCAATGACAGGCTACCAATAGCTTACCAATCCGGACACCGCCCATTTTTGCATTCACGAGCACGAGCAATATTAGATTCATAGAAAGCTTTTACTCAATCATAAGTTTTTACATCTATTCCCTACATCTTATATAGAGGGTACAAATGCACCTTGAACGAAACCACAAAGGAGATGAGCCTCTAACTTTCATCTGAGTCAATCACTGTCAGTGGATAGAGGATATAAAATTTTTGCTCTTTTACAGTAAAGGTTAAGTGAATCACCCCTGTAGAAGTCAAGAAAGACCGATGGCAGTACAAAGTAAAGAACGTTCAGGCACAGACTCCATGCGTGAAGCAATGGCGACAGCCAATCAAATTGCTGTTTCTGCACATCAATGGGCTACGGCGGTAGCACAGGTTGCGGCTGATAACGTTGCCAATACAACGGCTGCTGTAGGTAAGACAGTGGTACCTGCGGCTCAGCAATTTGTAGAACAGGGAACGGAAACCGTAGGAAAAATTGTTACTCCCATTGCCGAAAATCCCCTGGTTAAATATGCTTCTAAAGTTCCAGGCATCAACGTACTCATGGCTGCACTCGGTCAGGTTGATGTGGACAAGGCTCAGGCTGAGGTAGACAAGCTGCGGCAGGACTATCCTCTAGAATCACCCGCTCAGATTGCTCACCGGATCATTGTTGATACGGCGATGAAGGGTGGAGGTATTGGATTACTCACTAACTTTGTCCCTCCTTTAGCACTCGCTCTGTTTGGGGTTGAGCTTGCGGCGGTTACAGCACTCCAAGCTGAGATGGTCTATCGTATTGCCGCCGCCTACGGATTTTCGCTGAAAGATCCAGCACGACGGGGCGAAGTTCTCGCGATTTTTGGGTTATCGGTGGGAGGCTCAGGAGTACTCAAAGGTGGACTGAGTTTTGTGGAACTCCTACCTATCATTGGTGCTGGGGTTGGTGCGTCGAGCAACGCTGCTTTGCTGTACTCCCTAGGACAGGTTGCCTGCCAATTTTATGAAGGGAAGAAAAATTCAACGAAAGCAGTAGAAGTGAGTGTCGTTGGGAATGGGGCTAATTTATAAGCCGTGGTGCTATGCCAAGTTGCGATCGCGCCTGGGTTAAGATTATCAAACCTAAGCAGGATAGTATCCGCTTTTACTCCCATTGTGCTTGCTGCCAGGGTAAGGTGGAGTAATACCATTTCACTTTTAATCCGTTACACATCGACCCCCCTAGCCCCCCTTATCAAGGGGGGAACAAGAAAACTATCTGTAGCAAGCATTTAGTGAATTGGTATAAATCGCTGGTGAGCAATTGCGAGATAATTCGATTTTTTTGGCTTGATGGTGACAGTCGGTAGGTGTTTTCGGAGGTTGATCTGTTTTCGGGGCTGCATTCCTTACTCCACAAGGGTTTGCAGCTTTTGCTCTTTTCAGGAGGGTGTCACCGCTTCTGAAAAGCTTGCTGTGGTTAGATTTCAGCCGATTTTTTATTTTCCTCTTGTCCGTCTTTGGCTCTGGAATGATATGATTAGGGGAGACTGTCACCAACGTACCTTGAAAACTAAATACAGTAAGGGTTCTGGATGCCTGCGGTTTAAATTCCACTTAATCCCTATCAGGGATTGAAACGTGCAGGTGTTCAAGGGTGGAAATACCTTTGAGATTGTTTAAATTCCACTTAATCCCTATCAGGGATTGAAACGCTTCAGTAGAAACCGACTGGACAAAATACATGGGTTTAAATTCCACTTAATCCCTATCAGGGATTGAAACTTCAAACCATTGAAGACTTGGTAAAAAAGGTTATCGTTTAAATTCCACTTAATCCCTATCAGGGATTGAAACTGCCAGTTGATGCCGGTGGCTCGTGCCACCTCATGTTTAAATTCCACTTAATCCCTATCAGGGATTGAAACTAAACACTTTAAATCAGTTGGGGGGAGAACCAGCCGGGGGTTTAAATTCCACTTAATCCCTATCAGGGATTGAAACGGCTGCTCGGACCAGATATCGGCGACATACTACAAGTTTAAATTCCACTTAATCCCTATCAGGGATTGAAACAAAAAACAAGCAAAACACAAAGGAATTGCAAAAGTTTAAATTCCACTTAATCCCTATCAGGGATTGAAACGAAAAAAGCCGGTGAGCGGCAGTAGACCCCGAGACATGGGTTTAAATTCCACTTAATCCCTATCAGGGATTGAAACATACTTTTCCGACACCTCCATCACTTCTGTAGGTGGTTTAAATTCCACTTAATCCCTATCAGGGATTGAAACGCAAGGACAATGTCGATTACTTCGTCGGGCTTTAAGTTTAAATTCCACTTAATCCCTATCAGGGATTGAAACTGCTGCACCCATTGGACAAGGGTTGTCAGGCTCCAAGGTTTAAATTCCACTTAATCCCTATCAGGGATTGAAACATTGCCTAGGGCAACCAAGTTATTCGGCTAAGTTTAAATTCCACTTAATCCCTATCAGGGATTGAAACGCTTTTATTGTCCACCTTCCGAGACTGCATCTGTTGTTGCCTCGCCTCTTGTCGTGCCCGTTTCTCCTCCGTGAGGTGATCAAAGCAGTAGGGACAGGAAATGCCTTCCTGATAATGGGGTGAGGTTTTATCAGCTTCAGCGATCGGATGCCCACAACTGCGGCACATCTCATGAGTTCCTGCCTCTAACCCATGCTCTACAGCGACTCGTTGATCGAAGACAAAACATTCTCCTTGCCACAGGCTTTCTTCGGGTGGAACTTCTTCTAAATATTTGAGAATGCCGCCTTGGAGGTGATAAACCTCTTGGAATCCTTGAGCCATCATTAATGATGTCGCTTTTTCACAGCGAATACCACCTGTGCAGAACATCGCCACCTTTTTATGCTTGCTGGGGTCAAGGTGGGTGCGAACATAGTCGGGAAATTGGCGGAAGGAGGTCGTTTGGGGATTTTGCGCTCCTTTAAAGGTGCCAATACTCACCTCATAATTGTTGCGGGTGTCGATGAGGGTGACTTCGGGATCGGAAATTAGTGCATTCCACTCCTGAGGACTAACGTAGGTGCCAACGCGATCGCTCGGATCGATTTCGGGCAATCCTAGAGTGACGATTTCTTTCTTCAACCGCACTTTTAGGCGATCAAACGGGGGAGAGTCGGCTTGGGATTCTTTATGTTCTAGGTCAATTAGACGTGGATCGGAGCGCAAAAAGGATAATACGGAGTCAATCGCCTGACGGGAACCTGCGATCGTGCCATTAATGCCCTCTGCGGCAAGCAAAATTGTGCCTCGAATACCCTGCGCTTGGCAATAGGCCAACAGGGGGGCTTGCTTCTGTGCGAAATCCGGGAACTTGACGAATTTATAGAATGTTGCAACAACTTGGGTCATTTCCCCACTCAACTCGATGTGTAGCAAGGTTTTACTCTGGTTTCCAACTTAACCTGACAAACGCCAACTTTTCGAGGGATTTAGAAATTTTTGGGTTGACCCCTTTTTTATTTGAACTGTAGAGGCTATAATAACAAAAGTGACTAAACAGTTCACTCCTCGTTATGGGGGTTTAGCTCAGTTGGTAGAGCGCCTGCTTTGCAAGCAGGATGTCAGCGGTTCGAGTCCGCTAACCTCCATTGTACATTCGCAAATTAGTGTCGCCGTTAATAAATTGTCGTCATTTCCTACTTTTGACGCTGGCAACCCTTCGCTTTGGCTAGGACGTGAACTACACAGGACTGACGTTACAGTTTTGACAACCAACGATCTGAACCTTAGGCATGGCGAGTACAACTTTTGATTCGGAACCGGGTCTGAGACAAGACTTAGTCTTTTGCCTTATCCGTCTTTAAGTGCGCTGTCCACTCACAGAGTTCGGCGGTTGTCATACTCCCTTTGGGAAAAAGTCGCGCATCCTCATATCCCCATTGCTCCACATCAATCTCATACTGCAACGGTGATAGTAGCGTGCCTTGACACAGTTTTTCTTCCTTCGTGGGAGTGCTTACCTCCTGCTGTAAGCGCTGGGACAGTTCATTCATCACCCAATTCGGAATCCGCGATCGCTCTCCAGGATAGATGAAGCCAAACAAAATCAGATGGCTGAACAACACTCGCCACTGGGAACCGAAGCGCTGAAGTAAACGCGACCAATCCAAGTTTTCACTACAGGCGCGGATCAGGTGTGCGATATCGGCACCATCAAAGCGATCGCGTGCCATAATGAACGCTTTTGACCAGATCATTTCCTCTGGGGGACATAGCCGAACCGACTGACCTAGAACTTCTTCCTCAATGGCATATTCAAACCAAATATCATCAACCTCACCATTGCCATTAGCACAGTTGAAAATAATATCGACAAAGTCCTCACCACAGAAAACTTTTGCCAACCAGTGAGACGCGGGGAATTCAGTATGATAACCCTGTTGAGAAAATACCTCTAAGATGCGTGAACAATCCCTGGGATGAACAAACAAGTCTAAATCCTTCGTTTGACGTGCAATTTTCGTGTAACGCTTGAACGCATACCCACCACCAACAAGAAACGGGATTTGAGCTTGGCTTAAAACATCAAATGAGCGACAGTAAAAGGCACGGGTTTGAGGATCGAGATCATCTTGGCTGATTTTGTAAGATTGCATCATATAATTTGTTTGTCCCAGAGGCTTTTCTGGCTTTTGGGTACCCTTACATCCTGAAAACCGTTGGGCAACCGAAAGCTTGGTTTCATAATGGTTAATAGTGACCCAGAAGCCAGAGCCTAGCCTCAATCTAGAGACCGAAACCCAATAAAACTCAGCCCTGAAAAATACTCCCAATGAGGCATGAAAGCCATCCATCCCCCTACACCATATAAAGATAAAAGGACTTTAGAGGGAGAAACGGATGGCAGACACACCAGAGGTAGTGCGTTTGGCGGCAGTTGGAGATATCCATTGCACTAAGACCTCTCAGGGTAATTTACAACCCCTGTTCTCAAAAATCACAGAGAGTGCCGATGTACTCCTGCTATGTGGCGATTTAACAGACTATGGACTGCCTGAAGAAGCCCATGTGCTAGTCAAAGAATTAGCCGCCGTCAAAATTCCCACCATTGCCGTGTTTGGCAACCATGATTATGAATCTGGAAACCCAGAGGCAATCGAGCAAATCCTGTGTGATTCAGGTGTAACAATCCTTAATGGCGATACCTGTGAAGTTCAGGGTATCGGCTTTGCCGGTGTTAAGGGATTTGCTGGAGGCTTTGGCTCCAAGGCTTTAGGTGCTTGGGGTGAGGACATCATCAAGAATTTCGTGCATGAAGCCGTGAATGAAGCCTTGAAGCTCGAAGCCGCTTTAGCCAAGTTAGAAACACCCCAGCGTATCGCTGTACTTCACTATTCCCCCATCCAGGCAACTGTGGAGGGAGAACCACCAGAAATTTTTCCCTTCCTGGGTTCTAGTCGTTTGGAGGAACCCTTAACTCGCTATGGAGTGACGGCGGCTTTTCATGGTCATGCTCACCACGGTCATCTAGAGGGGCGAACGAGGAGTAATATTCCAGTGTACAACGTGTCTATGCCGCTTTTGAAGAAAGCTTTTCCAGATCAACCCGCGTTTCGTCTGTTGGAAATTCCCACAACACCTTAGTAGTGTACGGCGAAAGTTTCCCTTCCATTTCTCATGCACGAGTTAGGATTGTTTACATTTCTCAGCTTTGTGTCTCTGGCATTCATCTGAGAGTGTGTTGGAAAAATAGGCTCACAGCATCAACAACATTTCGTACAAAACTGAAAAGATGTATAGTGCTGTGCCTCTACTAGGTTAGGGTAGAGGCACTTGGAACTTTTTAAACATCCTGTTAGTAATTGACTTCATCACAGAGGGTTATCGTCTCACGATTTCAAGATTACCCGAATCTCAATGATGTCCTTTGATTTAAGAATTCTAGGGTCTGGTTAATGTAATGAAATTTTTAAAACTCTTAAATAAGATTTCATAAAGAGGTATTTTTATATACAAAAATTAGCTATTTTCTGGTGGATTATATCTGTAGGTGCATGAATTAGAGGTAATAGTAAATCCCAAGAGAGAGTTATTGAAGTGTCTGGTTTGCTATAACAAGAGTAAGCAATTCCTGTAATTCTTGAGCGTTGAATTCAAGGAAGCCTAAAGGGATTTCTATAACTGAATATATGCAATTGTAAGGAGATTGAAATGCTCGGAGAAATGTGCTGGCTACCTTTGTTGGGTACTGATGGAGACAAAATCCTGCACTTGAGAACGAATCCTGGTCAACCTTGGCAACCCTACACCGCCTATCCCCAGTTTTCGGTTCCAGACTACGAAATCCCGAAAGGAACTAAAGGATGGGCAACTTACCAAAAATTGATGCAGCAAAAGTGGACTTTAATACCCAGTGAGCGGGCTTTACAAGCGCTCTCATTATCCAATCAGAACATAGATCAACGTAGGGCTAGTTAAGTGATCTGTTGATTATTGCTCAAGCTTAAACGCAAGCTTTAACGCTAAACAATAGCGAACATTGCTGCGTTTGCAAACCAGGGTGCTAAGCTACAAAGTGCAGAATGCTCATCACTTTATTGTTCTATCTCCGGAGTTTTGTTGTCCATTTAAATCCAGGATTTGTTTTAAGCTTGTATCCTCCTCTTTATGAGGAGGATATTGTTATCGATGCCTTTTTTTTAATAAATCGCACCCTTTAGAAGCCACTTAAAATAATGGGTGAAGACATTTTTACCGAGACTTCATATCTGCGATCGCACCTTTTGCCATTGCGGCAATTGCTCGATCCGTCGCCTTCGGTAAGTGGTAGTACTTCCCTCCCGCGTTTTTCGCCAATTCCTTGGCAAAACCCGTCGAAACAAACTTATTTTCCGTATCAATCACCAACAGTTGAATCCCTAGCGCCCGAATTCGCGCCGCAATATCCAACAATTCTGCCTTAATATCCGGCTTTTCCCCTTCTGCCATTGGTTCACCCAAGGAACGCGCCAAGGGAATATTCCCCCGTCCATCAGTAATGGCTACAATTACCACTTGCCCGATATCCCCTGACATCTTGGCATTCATCCCCACTCTTACCGCCTGAGTCAATCCATGTGCCAGAGGTGAACCGCCACCACAAGGCAAGCGTTCTAAACGTCCTCGTGCCAAGGCGATGGAACGGGTTGGGGGTAACAAGACTTCTGCCTGTTCCCCCCGGAAAGGAATCAGCGATACCTGATCGCGGTTTTGATACGCCTCCGTCAATAGCTGCATCACCGCACCCTTCGCTGACTGCATTCGGTTTAGCGCCATCGAACCCGAAGCATCCACGACAAAAACCACCAGTGCTCCTGCTTTTCTCGCTAACCGCTTGGAGCGAATATCCCCTGATTCCACAATCACCTTACGTCCCGGTTGACGCTTGCGCCGACTCACCTGGTAGGGTGCTGCTGCTCTCAGTGTGGCATCCACTGCAATTCGTCGCACCTTTCCTTTGGGCAACATGGGCTTGACATAACGCCCCCGATCATCCGAGAAGATGATGCTACGACTCCCCGATTTACCCTGACGCTGTGCCATTTGAGCAAAATACAGCACGCTAGGGTCGAGCAGCACGCCTTCTGGGTCAAAAACAAACTCTTCCGGGATGCTAGGTGGTTCTTGCTCCTGTTCTTGGTCTTCCTCTTCTTCTTTCTCCTCCTGTTCCTCCTGTTCTTGTTGAGAATCATCTTGAGGGGGTGGGGGAGGAGGGGGGGGTTGTTGTTCTTCGGGTGGCGTCTGGATTTGGGTGGCGCGAGGCACAATCACCAATTCCACGGCACGGCGCAAATCGTCTGCAATCACATTCTGCCGCCCATCCAAAGCGGCACAGGCTTTGGCTACTCTTAGCGCAAACAGTTCCGCCCGATGCCCTTGGACAACCCCTCGAATCGCTTCGTTAACCAGATAGGCAATTTGGTCGTGGGTGACGTTGACCTCTTTGAGCCACTCTCGCGCTAGGATGATTTGGGTTTTCAGGTCATCCGTGTCTGCGTTGTACTGTTCAAGAAAGGCTTGGGCAGATTTGGCGTATGCGATCGCCTGATCCACTGCCTCGACTCGTTGATCTAATGACAACACCCCATCAGCCGAAAGTGTAATCGCAATTCTATCTAATAAATGTTCCCGCAGTGGCCCTTCTTCGGGGTTATAAGTCGCAATCAACAGCGGTTTGCAGGGATGTTGAAAACTAATCCCCTCCCGCTCAATAATGTTGCGCCCTTCGGTTAGGACACTCAGCAACTGATTGGCAATTTGGTCATCGAGCAGGTTAATCTCATCCACATACAGGACGCCTCGATGCGCCTGCGCCAGCAATCCCGGCTGAAACACCGTTTCTCCCTGCTTCACCGACTGCTCCACATCCACCGAACCCAACAGCCGATCTTCGGTTACCCCAAGCGGAATTTGCACGAAGGGGGCAGGGATGATTTCGGTGGGCAGTTCAGCGATAGTAGAAATAGGGGTTGTCCCATCTTTACCAGACAGATACTGAGCCAAGAGATAGTCATCCCACTCATTGGGGTAACTGGGATTGCAGTTACAGATGGAATCTTTGACGACTTCAATGGGGGGGAGTAAGGCATGGAGGGCGCGTGCCATCACAGATTTAGCGGTTCCCCGACGCCCTGCGATCGCCACTCCTCCCAGCCCAGGATCAACCGCCGCCAATAGCAGCGCGAGTTTAATGGCTTCTTGTCCAACAACAGCCGTTAGGGGGAAGGTAGAGACAGTAGAGGAGATAGTAGGCGCAGGCATTAGTTCAATCTTGGCGAGTCCATGTTTCAAGGCATCTCAATCTCTACAAGAAATTGTCATGCCAAAACGTTGTCAGTGATGCGGAACTCATTGTACTCAAGTTGAAGCTTACAATGAGACTTATTTAAATCAAGCTTATTGTATCAGTTAGGGTGCTGTTCCGTGAGTCAAAAATTCTACTAACTCCAAAATAGACCCAACATGTTCACCGATACCTTTTATTCGGAATTACCCACCTTAGAACATTTTGTTGAGATTACGAATTCTCAAAATTTCCTCCCTGTTCATCCTGACTGGTACATTGTGATTACGGATATCATGGGTTCGACCCAAGCCATAGAAGCAGGTCGATATAAAGATGTCAATATTTTAGGTGTTTCCTCGATAATTGCTATCTTAAATCGAGCCAAACACCTGGAGATTCCTTTTGTTTTTGGTGGGGATGGTGCTTCCCTATTAATTCCACCTTCGCTATTTTTGGATACCAAGCAGGCATTATTGGCAACTCAAGACATGGCTAAGCGGGAATTTAATTTAGGATTGCGGGTTGGTATTGTTCCGGTTGCCACGGTTCGAGACGCTAATTATGATGTAAGAGTTGCCAAAGTTAGAGTATCAGCCAAGTATACTCAAGCCGTTTTTACGGGTGGTGGATTAACCTACGCCACTGAGTTAGTCAAAAATCCTGAAACAAGCGAGCTGTATAGTTTAAGTTCATCAGGAATTATTCCTCAAGCTGATTTTTCAGGATTAGTTTGTCCGTGGCAAGATATTCCGAGTCAACATGGAGAAATTTTGAGCTTGATTGTCATGGCAACCGCTCATCAAGGCCAGGAGGAGACATCTATTTATAAAGAGGCTATCAAAAAAATATATAAAATTTATGGCGGAGCTAATAATTTTCATCCTGTCGATTTTGAACGTATCCGGCTCTCCTTGAACCGTCAAATCTTATATAAAGAAACACAGGTTGTTCATCAATCCCAAAACTGGTGGTATAAACAATTAAGTTTGTGGCAAAAATTACTGGGAATCATAGCTATCAAGGTTAGCATTAAATTGGGCTTAATAGATTGGCAAACTAATAAAAAAACTCTTATATCCGATAGTGATTATCAAAAATTTGATGACATTCTTCGCATGGTAATTTCGGGAAATTCGGGGCAACGAGAAAAATTAATTCGCTATTTGGAAACTCAATATAAGGCTGGGAAATTAGTATATGGGTTTCATGTTTCAGATCGGGCATTAATGACGTGTTTGGTCTATAAGGCACAGGGTCGCCACACGGCCTTTATCGACGGCGCAGATGGCGGTTATGCTCTAGCGGCAAAAATGTTGAAGGAAAAACTCAAGCCAGCGAAGGGATGGGGGACTGGGACAGGGTGAAGGATGAGAATCGCTCTCATAGAAATACAGTTCTAACTTAAGGGTCTTGAAACCTAAAGCTCAACGCTCAAAACTGAAAGAAATATGCATACACACTTTCCAGCGAAGTTTTGAGTCCATGAAACCCAAAGTTATTGTAGAACTACTCAAAGAAACCTTTAAGGAATGGCAGGAAGATAAGGCATCGAGGTTGGCAGCGGCGTTAGCTTATTACACCGCCTTCTCGATCGCACCTCTGCTTATTATTGCAATTGCGATCGCCGCCCTGGTGTTTGGGGAAGAAGCGGCTAGGGGGGGAATTGAAGATCAACTTCGGGGCTTGATTGGTCAACAGGGTGCAGAAGCCATCGAAGAGATGATTAAAAATTCCAGCAAACCAGCGGAGGGCACAATCGCTACCATTATTAGCGTTGGCTTTCTCCTGTTTGGTGCCTCTGGTGTTTTTGCTCAGCTCCAAGATTCCCTTAATACTATCTGGGAAGTAGCACCCAAGCCAGGACGAGGCGTAATGGGCTTTATTAAAGACCGCTTTTTGTCCTTCTCGATGGTGTTAGGTATTGGTTTTTTGCTGTTGGTATCTCTCGTCTTGAGTGCCGTTTTGGCGGGACTGAACAACATCTTGGGCGGCATGATGCCCGGTTTGAGTTTTCTCTGGGAAATCCTCAACTTTCTCATCTCCTTCGGCGTTATTACCCTGTTGTTCGCCTTAATTTATAGAGTCCTGCCCGATGCTAAAATTGCCTGGGGTGATGTATGGTTTGGAGCGATTATTACCGCCTTACTGTTTACGATTGGTAAGACTCTGATTGGGCTGTATCTCGGTAATAGCAGTGTCGGGTCAACCTATGGTGCAGCCGGTTCCTTTGTCGTGCTGCTTCTGTGGGTGAATTATTCGGCTCAAATCCTGTTTTTCGGTGCTGAATTGACCCAAGTTTACGCTAATAAATATGGCTCCCACATCGTACCCACTGAAAATGCGGTACGACTGACCGAAGAAGATAGAGTACAACAAGGAATCCCTCACAGCAGCCACGTTGAATCCATGGCAGATCAGGAGAGGAACCCAAATAGATCCGCGCAACAGACACTGCCATCACCACAGAGGAATCGGCGTGAAAAGAGAAACCCAGCCGCTACTGCACTAGGTGGACTCATGGGTATGTACCAAAGCCTTGCCCGCCTCACTGGCCGGAAAAAGAACCGGAACAACCGACACCGGTGATTTGTCTAGCTATTTCTTCAGAAAGAGAAACGATCTTGAAAATTTATGCTATTCTTTCTCTTTAACTAGAGTAAGTCAGCCTAATCCAGCGGCTCACCAGGGTAGTAACCCAAACAACAGGTAAAGCTGGAGCGGAGGAACCAACATTTGGGGCGTATCTCTCAACTCTGTTTCATTGTGTAAGCAACAGAGCAGAGAAGGACATCTCTCAGTCCTAGCCCGTCAGCTAACTTCGTAGGCATTGAGGGGAGACTGAAGAGTCAGCATTCTTGGTAATGTCTCGATCTCGTCAGTATCCTGGCTGGTACTGCTCAGGTTGTTTGTACCTGATATTGACAGGAGGCATTGCCAATGGTATGTCAACTTAATTTGGCTGCGATGTTCGCAGTCGCAACTCAAGCTACCTGGAAACGGGCAAAGCCCCTGATTGTGCGAGATGTGGTCTTGCTACCGCTTGCAGGTTTTGCAGGGGTAATCATTTTGTGGTGGGTTATTGCCCTCTTCCGACACGAACTAATGCCCACCCCACCCGAAGCACTCGCCAAAAATTGGGACTACATCTTGAACCCGTTTTATCGACGCGGTCCTGGCGACTTGGGGATTGGTTGGTTACTGTTGGCAAGTCTGCGCCGAGTCGGCTTGGGATTTGGGCTAGGAGCTGTCGTGGCAATTCCCTTGGGATTTCTGATTGGGATGTCCAGAGCTGCCCTGCTCGCTCTGAATCCACTGATTCAAATCTTTCGACCGGTATCGCCGCTGGTTTGGTTGCCCATTGCCTTAGCCATCTTCAACTCGGCGGAACCCTCGGCGGTTTTTGTCATCTTTATTACCTCCTTGTGGTCAACCATTACGAACACCGCTCTGGGCGTTTCCAGCGTTTCCAAAGATTACCTAGAAGTCGCTCAAGTTCTGGAAATGCCACGGTCGAGGCAAATTCTCAAGATTATCTTGCCCGCCAGTTTGCCCTACATTTTCACAGGCTTGCGGATCAGTTTGGGAATTGCTTGGCTGGTAATCGTTGCCGTAGAAATGCTTACCGGCGGAATTGGTATCGGCTTTTTCGTTTGGGATGAGTGGAACCGCTTAAACTTAAGTTCGGTATTCCTAGCCGTCGTCGTGATTGGTTTAACCGGTTTAGTGCTTGATAGTGCCCTTGCCAGACTGCAAGCTTGGGTTACTCACCGTCCAGCTGCCAAACAAGGATAGGAGGAGTAGCTGACCATGATGTATAACAAGAAGAATCGGCGCACGTTCCTGATCGGAATGGGCGCAACGGCGGCAGGGATAGCATTTTCGTCTTGTGGAATTAGTGGCGATCGCTCTCCCAAAGGCATGACAAAAACTGCCCTAGCTGTAGAGCCAGTCGTTGACCCCAAAACCTTAGAAAAACCTAATTTAACTATTGGTTTCGTTCCGGTAAATGATTGCGCTCCGTTTGCCGTAGCGTGGGAAAAAGGATTTTTCCGCAAGTACGGGCTAAACGTCAACCTCTCACGAGAGGCGAGTTGGGGAAATGCTCGCGATGGCATTATCTTTGGACGCCTCGATGCTGCTCCTGTCGTGTCTGGAGCGGTAACCAATGCCAGGACTGGAGCAGAAGGTGCACGTCACGTCCCCTTATGTGCTGCGATGACGATTCACCGCCACGGCAACGCCATCACCATGAATCGGAAGATGTGGGAAGCGGGAGTGCGTCCCTGGCAAGAATACCAGGGAAACTTGGAAGCTTTTGGTAAAGATTTTCGCTCCTATTTTGACAAGCTACCCCTAGACGAGCGAGTGTTGGCAGTCGTGCTGAGTTCGGCGATCTACGAATACTTCATCCGTTACTTAGCCGCAGCGTCGGGCGTAAATCCCCTAGATGAATTTCGCATCATTATCACGCCACCGCCTCAAATGGTGAGCAACGTGCGGATTGGAGCGATGCAAGCCTACATGGTTGCCGAACCTTGGAACACGAGGGCGATTTCTGGCAACGAGGGAGTTGGTTTTACCTTTGCTCAGGGTAGAGAAATTTGGCAGGGACACCCAGATAGGCTCTTGGGAGTGATGGAATCCTTCATCAAGGAAAATCCCAAAACGTATCGCTCTCTGGTCAAAGCCATGATCGAAGCGTGCCAGTATTGCGGCAAACCCGAAAACCGAGAAGAAGTTGCCCAAATTATCTCGCAACGCTCTTTTACAGGAGCTGCCCCCAAATTTACAAAACCGGGCATTGTCGGGGACTATAACTACGGAGGATTTGACGGTCAAGACCGTATTACCAACGCCCCAGAAACCACAATCTTCTTTGACCTCCCCCCCCATCTTGCCAAAGTGCCGGGAGATCATTCGACATTTCTCTGGCAGTCCGAAAGCCTCTGGTTAATGACTCAGGCAGCACGTTGGCAACAGATTCCCGAAATTCCCAAAAATGCTTTAGAAATTGCTCGTCAGGGCTGGAAGACTGATCTATATCGGGAGATTGCCGCCGAAATGGGAATTGCCTGTCCTAAGGAGGATTACAAAGTGGAGCCTGCGGAAGCATTTATTGACAACAAAGCCTTTGACCCTAGCGATCCGGTGGGTTATCTCAAAGGCTTTGAAATTCGAGCCGATCGCCCCCAATCCTTCTTCTTGTCATAAAAGCGATTCGTCTTCTACTAGACCAGTCTACAGAATTCGGGAGTCTACCATGTCTCAATCCACTTCATTTACAGCGAATGCCAATCGGGAATCCAATGCTGGCACGGGATTTCTAGAGATTGAAGATGTTTTCAAGTCTTACCCAAAACCGGATGGCAGTCGGTTTGTCGTTCTCGATGGAGTCAACCTCACCGTTGGAGAGGAAGAATTTATCTCGGTAATTGGTCACTCGGGATGTGGCAAAACAACCTTGATTAAAATTGTGGCGGGTTTGGAAAAACCAACGTCTGGCTCAGTGCGACTCGACGGCAAGGAAATTCGCAAACCCGGTGCCGATCGCATGATGGTATTTCAGAATTATTCTCTGCTTCCTTGGCTGACGGTGCGAGAAAACGTGCGGCTAGCCGTAGATGAAGTCCTCAAAAAGGCCACTCGTGTTGAAAAGAACGACATTGTTAACGAACACCTGGCAATGGTGAAGTTAACGGAAGCCGCAGACAAGTACCCCGATGAGCTTTCTGGAGGGATGAAACAGCGCGTGGGAGTTGCCCGTGCCTTGGCGACTCGCCCAAAAATGTTACTGCTAGACGAGCCGTTTGGGGCACTGGATGCCTTGACTAAGCCGAGATTGCAGCAGCAAGTACTCGACATCTGGGAAAGCCACCGCCAAGCAGTAATGATGATTACCCATGATGTGGACGAAGCGATTTTTATGTCCGATCGCGTTGTTATGATGACAAACGGACCGGCAGCCACGATTGGGGGAACGTTGAACATTCCGTTCTCCCGTCCGCGCGATCGCCATGCCATGCGGGAATCACAAGAATATTACGATCTCCGCAATCATATTCTGAACTTCTTAGATAGCTAATTCGCCCGATCAAAGTAGCGAGAAAATCGTTACTTCATTTATTGAGTGGGTAGCTTAATCTAATCCCGGCTGGCAATTACAGTCAGTCTGGGTGAGAGCGGAGGAACCAATTTTTGGGGCTAATCTCCAATGCGAGAGAGACACCTTCCCGTCTTAGCCCGTCAGCTAACTTCGTCGGCAATGGGAGGAACACCAAGACTTGGCTTTCATAGCAGTTGTCTTTGGAGCCTCCTGATAGATATCACTAAATAGGATGAGTTATGAAACTGAAGGATAAAAAAATCCTAGTTCATTCTTCATCCTTCAGCTTTTAATCGTGATATCTGTTTTTGACCCACCTCTCTAGCCGTTACTTATTTTTTTGAGAGAGGTTAAAGCAATGAATATCAAGTCAATGATAGCGCGACTTGAAAGTACACTGAATCGTAATGATTTGATGGAACAATTGGTGTTGCTGCCTGAACCAGCTTCAGCCGATTCCAAGTGGACTAACTCTACACAATCAGTCAACTTAGTCGTTGGTTATAACGCCTCACTCAGCAGTCAAACGGCCCTGGATTTAACGATGTGGATTGCCCATCAAACGCGTTTGGCGACACAAAATCATGTTACAGTTCAAGTTGTTTACGTCGTCGATGAGATTCAAAGCCGTAAGTGTCCAGATTTGTTTAACTTAGCTGATGTTAAGCGCTCATCTATTCATCCGTTTCCATCAGGACTGCCAAAAACATCGACTGCAACAATGTCTGCCACATCCGTCTTAACTAAACCCAAACAGCAAGAATTAGCCTTAGAAAACCAGCGAAAATTGGCAAGAAAATGCTGCCCCAAGGCAACAGCTAATCAATCCGATTGGTTTGAGCAAGCCGACCATATTTTATGGCAAGCACGATGTTTGGCAGAAGAGTGGCGGGGTTCATTTAAAGCTCATCTCCGGTTGGGTGACGTGGCTACTGAATTGAGAGAAGTTGTTGACTCAGAAGCGGCGACTCTACTGTTCTTAGGCTGTAATTCCGTCAATCACCCCATTGTCCAACAATTGAATTTTAATTTCCCTTGTTCAGTACTGGGTGTTCCTAGAGGTTTGAATTTGTAACAGGTGTTCCTGGTGAATTCACCTAGTTTTTGGATGGGTGAATCGGTTCAAAAGGTATGTAAATTTAATTGTCTTGGGTTGTAGTGGTCGCAAGAGTTTGGTAAAGATTTGACAAAAAGTATCAGAGATTACACTGTTCACCCTGCGCCCTACTCCATTTTGATTTTTCAAAACCTAAAGTTTGGGCTTTTCTAGCTCATAACCAATGTCTCCGTCGCTACAATTTGGAAAATTCTACAGGTTTCTTTTTCTTATCTCGGCGAACACTATAAATAACAAAAAATTACAGCGTTAGTTAAGGATTGTGAACTTTGCAATGAACCCTGAGACTAGCTTTGAGCGTTACGGTGGCGTTCAGAGTTAAGAAGATTTAAGCGCGATTTTCCGGTTTGATGCGTTGGAGTCTATGGACAAAACAACTGATTAGGTCTACCCTCTTACAGGAGGGTTAGCCATCAGATGAGGATTACCTCTGATGAGAGATGAATAATCGATGAATAATCGATGAATTCTCAATGAAGCTTTCTACCTATTAGACGCAGTAAGATGATGACCACTAACCCCAGTGCTAAAATTGGGGAAGTATTAGAGGTACCTTTTCCGCATCCGTGCGATCGCCAGGAACTACGAGAATCACAATATTCTGTTGATTTTCGTAACTACACTCGGAATTTCCCGGATCGCATTCCAACCAGGACGAATAAATTACAAATTGTTACTTTAAGTTATGAAGTGGGCAGCCTAATCTAATTCAGGGGAGCAGTCAAAGCCTGTAATCCCTTGATTTTGAATGGAAAAACCAATTTTCGGCGTAAGTTCTAACGTGAGAGAGACATCTTCGAGTCCCAGCCTGTCAGATCAGTTTGTCAGCGCTGTCAGTAAAGCTAAAATCTTGGCTTTTGGTCACTGGTTGTTGAAGTCTCCTTACGGGTATCACTCATTCTTTGGCTTTGACCAAATTTGGACACATAACACATATTGGTATCCGTTGCTGACCCACATTTCTTCTGTTACTTGTTGTCTTTGAGAGAGATTCAAGCTGTGAACATCAAGCCAATAATAGTACGTCTTGAAGGCGCAATGGATCGCAATGACTTAATGGAGCAAATGGTGTTGCGGCCTGAACCAGCCGCCATTGCTTCCCCAGAGGGTAATGCCAGCCAACCGATCAACTTTGTTGTTGGCTATAACGCCTCACCCAGAAGTCAAACAGCTTTAGATTTGACCATGTGGATCGCTCATCAAACGCGTGTGGCAACTCAACAGCAAGTGACTGTTCAGGTTGTCTACGTTGTTGATGAAAAGCAAAGTAGCCCTTGTCCAGATGCCTTTAACTTTGCTGATGTTAGTAGCTCATCGATCTATCGACTGCCATTAAAATCGTTCAATTCATCAGAGCCACGAAATTGTATCACATCTGTCTTGACGAAACCAAGCCCTCAGGAGATAAAAGTTAGTTCTAAGGTAACCTCGAAAAAGTCACGCCGCGCTAAAGCTACATTTTCCCAAGCGGACTGGTTTGAGCAAGCTGATCGGATTTTATGGCAGGCTCGTTGTATGGCGGAAGAATGGCGGGGTTCCTTCAAGGCTCATCTGCGGTTTGGTGACATTGCAACCGAGTTGAGAGCTGTTGTTGAAGCCGAAGCGGCGACGCTCCTTTTCTTGGGTTGTCATTCCGTTGAGCATCCTCTAGTCGAGAAATTAGGCTCTGATTTCCCCTGTGCGGTGCTGGGGATTCCCAGGAGTTGTGTTTAGTACAGGTGTGAACTCCTGATACGCAGTCCAGTCTATTGAAAGACTCACAACCTATCTCTACTAGAGACGCGATTACGATTAATCGCGTCTCTCCTGTTGAAGGGGGGGCGGCGTTTGGCTACAGACACGAGATGCGATCGCTCCTTATCCAGCGTTGATGCTCAGAGGAAGCGATCGCGTTTTATTCACCTTGCGCTACAGTATACATGTCAAATTTGACATATTAGAAGCCATGGAGGGCTGACGATGAACACAATTAAGCGTCAACGTCTAGAAGCGGCGGGTTGGCGTGTTGGAAATGCAGCAGATTTTCTAGAACTTTCACCGGAGGAGGCGGCTTTTATCGAGATGAAGCTGTCTCTCAGTAAGCGCTTGAGGGAGCTTCGCCTAAATCAGAAGCTCTCTCAGCAGGGTTTGGCGAAGAAAATCAACTCAAGTCAGTCGCGGGTGGCAAAGATGGAGGCGGGCGATCCATCGGTTTCTCTTGATTTGATGGTGCGAACGTTTTTGGCTATGGGGGCAACTCGTGAGGATTTGGCACTTGCGCTCGCTTCTTCCCAAATGTGACAGTTTGTAGGGTGCGTTAGAAATTACGCAATCAGCGTATATCTTAAATAATTTTTCAATATTGGATACTTTGTCTGAAACCTGCACTCTGAATCTAGAGCTCTCGCCTATACTCCTCATCTGTCCCATCCTGTAGCAACGGTTCAGCTTTTTAACTTAGGAAAAAACTTATCTAAAGTACAACTAAAACCAGGTAGGAGGGGGGAGGTTACAGTGTCGTTACTCAAGAGAGTTACTACCAACTTGAGCTGACTGTTTTCCCGCCGATAAACTTCAAGCTTGCGCGATCGCCAATCTGCAATCCAATACTCTCTTACCCCGCGTGAAGAGTAGAGTTTGAGTTTAGCTTCCCGATCGCGTCTTTGGTCTTCCTTACCAGGAGATAAAACTTCAACCGCTAACTCCGGCGCACCCGTTAAATGTCCGGCTTCGTCCAATGTTGATGCATAGGTTTCGTTGCTCACCCAAACGACATCAGGGATCACATTATCTGATTCTGAAAACAGGACACCAGGGGCAGGAATTGCCTCCCCCAAACCACTTTCTTCAGACCAAACATCGAGTTGCCGGAAAATTTTGCCACAGGTTTGCTGATGCTTGGAATGAGGCGCTCTGGTCACAACTAACTCTCCATCAATGATTTCGTACTGCGTTCCTTCATTTTCTGGTAGAAGTTCTAGGTCATGAATAGTCCAGCGTACTCCCTCATTGACCGTCTGACTCATGATGGAACTCCATAGATGTAGATCTTGTATTCTAACTAACAGCAGTTAGTAGACCATGTTGAAAGAAAAAAAAGAGCGATCATCTACGACGCGCTACGCTATCGCACATCCGATCGCCCCTATAAAGTTGCCTATTACCTTTGGGAAGAGACTTTTTTCTTACCCCCCTCTCAACTCAAAAATTTCCTCCTATTCCCTCTCCTTGCAGGAGAGGGTTAGGGAGAGGTCGAGAGGGGTAGGGGGAGAGGTTAAACCTTCGCTTCTTCCTTGACCAACTTCTCCCAACCCAATTCCTTGAGGTTGTTATTTCGACGTAGCGGACGAGTTGCCAATTCTAGAATGTCCCGCGCATTCGTAAAGCCGTGAATTTGAGCAAAGGTAAATTCAACCGACCACTTGGTATTAATACCCCTCGCCTCCAACGGATTCGCATGAGCCATACCCGTAATGACCAAATCAGTTTTCAACTCTTTAATTCGTTGAATCTGATTGTAGTTATCCGGCTTTTCCACAATCCTCGGAGTTGGAACACCCATTTCTTGGCAAGTCTTTTCAAGTAATGCCAACTCAGCTGCTTGATAGCGCTTATCCATATAAGGAATGCCAATTTCATGGCACGTCATACCGCAACGAATCAGGAAACGTGCCAGAGAGATTTCCAGCAAGTTGTCTCCCATGAAGAAGACAGATTTACCACGAATCAACTTGATGTAGTCTTCCAGGTTTTCCCAGATTTGGGCTTCCCGCTCATCCAATCCTTTCGGTTCAATTCCGAACACCGAGCAAATCTTTTCAATCCAAGCGCGGGTGCCATCCGGCCCAATTGGGAAGGGTGCGCCAATCAGTTTGCACTTACGGCGACGCATTAAGGTGGTGGCAGTACGGGAAAGGAAGGGGTTGACACCTGCGACATAATACCCTTCTTCAATCACCGGCAATTCAGTATAACGCTTGGCGGGTAGCCAACCGGAAACTTTAATTCCCTGCTTCTTCAGTTCTAGAGTGAGGTTGGTGACAACGGGGTCAGGCAAAGAGCCAAACAACACCAATGGTGGATGATCAACATATTCTGATTGTTCAGCAACTACTTCTTCTTTCTTGCGTCCGAAGTTGAGGAGTTTGGAAATGGCATTACGCTCCTCTTTATCCGCTTCCACCACAGGAGCCTTATCGGGACATTTGTGTACCATTGAGGCGAGTACGGTGTCTTCCCCTTGGGTGAAGGCGTAATCCAAACCGTTAGCACGAGCGGTAACAATGGGAATCCCAAGCTCAGCTTCCAGTTTAGGAGCCAAGCCTTCCAAATCCATCTTGATGATTTCGGTGGTGCAGGTGCCAATCCAGACAATTACACTGGGGTTGCGATCGCGCTTAATTTGCAAGCACAACCGCTTCAGTTCTTCGTAATCATTCAGTTGTGCCGAAATATCCCCCTCTTCCAACTCCGCCATCGCGTAGCGCGGTTCTGCAAAAATCATCACCCCCATTGCATTTTGGAGGAAATAGCCACAGGTTTTAGTGCCAATGACCAAGAAAAAACTATCTTCAATCTTCTGATAAAGCCAAGCTACGCAGCTAATGGGGCAAAATGTGTGATAATTACCGGTTTCACACTCAAAATTTAAAGGTTCAGGTGCTGCAAGGGTCATGAAAAATTATCCTCTCCTCGTTTTTAAGGGAAGTTGCTAAGAATCGGGCAGTAATTTTAAAACTTGAAGGTTTATTCGGGTGAAGATAAAAGGTTGAAGGTTAGCAGGTTGTTCAAAAAACTTGCAACTTTCAACCTTCCAACTTTCTACTCTTCGTTAAACCATCATCAGATCGAGTTTTTCTTCCTCAGTTGTTGCTGGTGGCTGCTGCGGATTGAGGTAGAAATCAGACAATAAGGAGAACAATTCGCGATCGGGAGCATCATTGGGGACAACACCCTCTGGACGACCCAAAATTTGGTCAGCAATGTTCAGATAGTAGTCACAGACATAGTTGAGTGAGGAGTCTGTCTCTGCCATCTCAAATAAGGTTTTGCCCTTAACGCGGGAGACGCGAATATCCTCAATCAGAGGTAAAATCTCCAGCACTGGCATCGGCACTGAGCTAATATACTTGTCGATCAAGTCGCGCTTCGAGGTGCGATTGCCAATGAGTCCCGCCAGACGCAGAGGGTGGGTGCGAGCTTTTTCACGCACGGAGGCAGCAATTCTATTGGCGGCAAACAAGGCGTCAAACCCGTTATCTGTGACAATCATGCAGTAGTCGGAGTAGTTGAGGGGTGCGGCAAAACCGCCACAGACTACGTCACCGAGAACGTCAAACAAAATCACATCATACTCATCAAAAGCGTTGAGTTCTTTGAGCAGCTTCACTGTCTCACCAACCACATAGCCACCGCAACCTGCACCAGCAGGGGGACCACCCGCTTCTACGCAATCAACGCCACCATAGCCTTTGTAGATGACATCTTCAGGCCAAACATCTTCGTAGTGGTAATCCTTTTCCTGAAGCGTATCGATAATTGTAGGAATTAAAAAGCCTGTGAGGGTGAAGGTGCTGTCGTGCTTCGGATCACAACCAATTTGCAGTACCTTCTTACCACGCTTTGCTAGGGCAACAGAGATATTACAGCTCGTCGTGGATTTCCCAATGCCGCCTTTTCCATAAACTGAGAGTTTCACGCTTCGTCTTCTCCTATCTTTCGGATTAAAACTTGAGTATTGTCTTTGCCCGTTGGTCGGGTCGGCACCTAAGGCTTGCCCCTACAGCCAGCCGTTGATTACTTGTTTTGGGGCGTTGATTGAATTATTGACTAACTCCACAGGAAAGGAAAGGGCTGTTTTTAATGAAGAGGGTAGTAAACGATTGTAAATAAGCTTATAAATTAATATTTTTCTTAATTATCAATCGAAAAAGCTTTTATCCCTAAATAAACTGTTTTTATTATATTTGTGTATTACTTAAAAGTAAATAGAAACAAAAAACAAAAAACATCTTAAATCTTCCTGAATCCCGACTCATCAGCCAAGTGGAACAAATCTAATTCAGGGTCATCTCAGAGGGTAGACGGCTCTTGCCTCAAGGGTTTGCAGTCATTTTCCTTAGCAGCTTGGCTATGGCACTTCCCAGTAACGAAGTGAAGCAGATTAGGGGGAGGATCGAAGCTAGAGGTATGACGGAGAGAGGGATCGGGGGTTCGACTGGCGAAGTAAGGTTGTTTGTAAAAAAACAATAAGTTTTAGAGGAGCAATTACAATCTTCAAATCTATTAACTACCTGTATGGAAGGGGGATATGCAAAGCCTCTCTCCTCTGAGGAGAGAGGTCTACGTATCCTCTATTCATTTGAAAATCTCTATATGAAGCAACCAAGGCGATCGCACTGACAAATTTTTAAGTATAAATTTCTATCACCCAGCAACCGATCAGCCACTGGGCTGTTGGAAATTTCCCCTACCCTCTGAACCTAGAAGCTGAAAGCCGATCAATTAAGTCTTGTATTAGGCTGACGCTTGATGTGTGGAACGGCAAGCCATGGTCACCAAGATTGGCTCAAGCACCCCCTCTGTATGACTTCATACTCAGCACATGACACTGTAGTCCATCTTTCTCAATGCAAAAGGCGTAGTAATCCAAGTCTCTCCAAAGCCAATTGAGCGTATTGCGAACTTTTTCTCGCTTGACGTAGAGACGTTTTTGCACAGCTTCGTTGGGGCAAAGAATTTGGAACGTGAGGATACCCCCTTCATCACTAATACGGAATAAGCAATCCTGCAAAATGGCACGGATGCTACTGTCAAACGATTCGTGAAAGCGACGTAATTTACCCGTCAAGGTAAAGTCTTCCAATGTACGACCAAAGGGGTCATTTGCTTCATCAAAAGGTAATTCGTCTTTATCCGGGTCAAAAGGATACACCATAATTTACGATTGTTTGAGTCCTAATCTCTAAGATAAAAGTTTTGGAGCCTCTGGTATTGATTTCTTGATGGGAAAAAATAGAAAATTTCAATAACAGTTAAGTATCTATTTTTATGAGACCTTCTCCTAGGGAGTTGCATCAATGCCTGATTTATGCAGCATGAAGCGGATCACTTAAAAGGCTTTGTCCATTAGTTTCCTAGGTCGAACACAGGTTAGTGTAAAGCGTTAACCTGAAATGATCGTCAGCTATCTTTTCGGTTGTTAGAAAGAATATTGTCCCAGAGATGGCGATCGCTCTGAACCGATATTCTAACTGCACTTAGAGGAAGAATTTGTCGCGGCTCGCCCGATTCTTTGAACGTTGTGTAATTCACCATTGGGCATGGTTGTACCGCTCAGGTTAGCACCATCAAGGTTGGCTCCACTCAAGTTGGCTCCACTCAAGTTGGCTCCACTCAAGTTGGCTCCACTCAAGTTGGCTCCACTCAAGTCCGCCTCACTCAAGTCAGCCCAAATTAAGTTGGCCTCACTTAGGTCTGTTCGACTCAGATTGGCTCGATGAAGGTTAACGCCAGAAAGCAACACCCCTCTCAAATTTACCCCTGACAGCGATACCTGAGGCGCAATTAAGTAGCCTCCCGCCTCAACTGGGTCAAACGACGGGGGAAACTGGGTTCTTGGGTTATAGAGAGCTCGTTGCAAGTTGACCTGATCGAGGTTGGCTTCACTCAAGTCTGTTTCATATAGATAGCTGGCACAGAGATTGGTTCGAGACAGATTGGCTCCGATCAGCGTCGCGCCCTGGAGGTGAGCACCAATTAATTTCGCTTCATACAAATTGGCTCCATTAAGATCTGTGCCTACCAATCCAGCAATCATCAAATTGGCTCCCCTTAAATCTGCACCTGTTAAATCCGCAAAACTTAGGTTAGCGGCATTCAGGTTAGCACCCATCAAATCAGCCCCACTCAGGTCTGAGTTTTGCAGGTTCGCACCCTCTAGGTCTGAGCCTTGTAAATCCGCTGTCCCCAAAGTAGCGCGGATTAAATTTACCTGTGATAGGTTGGCTTGGCTCAGGTTGGCGTGAGAGAAATCGATTCCCCTGAGGTTCGTTTGTTTGAGATTGATTCCACCCAGGTTGGCTAGAGAAAAGTCTCTTTCTCCCGCTGCATATTTGCTCAAGAGTTCATCAGGATTCATGGCTTTATACCTGTTGTGTTCTGATTGACAACAGTCGAATGAGTATATTTACTGTCAAGATCCGAAGCCTGATGCACCCTTGTGCTCCGCCTTACCCAGAGGGTCATGGAGGAGTCTGCTTTGCATATCTTAAGTTTATTTGCATTCACTTGCTCCATTCAGTTTTAACAGCTACCCGATCATCAGGTTTGTCCGTTTTCACCTCACAGAACTGATGTCAAGTGTTCGCAAACAGTCGGCTTGCTGCAACCTAGCCAGTAATTCTTCTTCAATCGGTCGATTGCACAGGAGCGAGTGTTTAATATCTCCCCACTTTTTCCCAGATGCTATGCGTTGGCTGGTCAAGATTTCAGGAATTTGCTGAGAGACTAAAACCTGAACTGGAGAAAGTTGACCGAGGAGTCGGGCATGGCGATAGTGGGGAGACTGATTTAGGAATTGTTCTAACTGCTGAGCAATTGCCTTTGGCACTGCCCTTCGGGCAATCGCACTAGTCGGTGCATTCACCTTATCCAGTAACAGAATATAGTGCGCTTCCGGAGTTGTCGCAGGCACTAAGCACTGAAACGATGTTCCTTCTAACGCTAATTGTTTCAACGCCAAGCTGACAAATTCTTCGTGTAGCTTTTCACCGACTAAATCACTGATAGAGCGATCGCGTCCTAAAAATTCCAGACAAGGGGTATTGAGGTAGTAATGAGTAACGCGCACGCGATCGCCAATTCGATAGCGGTAAAGCCCTCCCTTTTGTGAAAGAATGATATTGTATTCCTGTCCAATTTGCAGGTCTTGCAGCAGATAAATTTTTCCCGATTCATCCTCAAACTCAAAGAACACTTCATCCAGTACAGGAACGCATCCCTGTGCCGCAATTAGAGGAATGGTGATCGGCGCTTCTGTGGCTAAAAGTCCTTTACCCTGCACCATAACCCCAGGAAATAAATCGCGTAGAACTTGAGCTGGATCGGCGGCGCAGGCACTGTCCCAGCAGGAAATTAGCTTTAACTCAGGCCAAAGTTTCGTCCAGGGAATTTCAGGTTCGCACAGGAAGCGATCGCGTTCTGCGGGTAGTTTCAACGACTGCCGCAACTCTGTCCGGTGCGTTTGGATGTAATCGAGATGAATCTTGAGAAAAGTAGGACTCCAAATGGAAATAGTTTCTAGCTGTTCGGCTTGTAGTAAGGCAAGACATAACTGCCGCTTAAACTCTTCTGGCGTTCTCAAGTGATGCAGGTTAGCAGGAGAAATGAGAAAGGGATGAAGCAGCCATCTTAACCAGCGATCGAGGTATTCGGAGTCATCTTGTAAGGATGAATGATCGGGATTAGGGGCATCCTCGGTTAACCTCTCCCCTAACCCCTCTCCTACAAGGAGAGGGGCGTCTAACTCCCCCCTTCCCTGGTAGGGAAGGAAGGCTAAGGGGGTTAGGTCAGTCTTATCCGAACAGTACTGGAACTGGGGAGAAATGCAGAAGTAAATTTTACCCGTTGAAAAAGCAGGGCCATTGCGGATTAGGTCGTGCGCCCAAACGCAAAACATCTGATTAAAGGAACGCCGCAGAGATTTGGTGTAGGGTATGCATTTGGCGGCACTGCGACTTCCAGAGGTTTTTTCGTAGAAAAGGATGGGTTCGGTTGTGAGTTGCGCTTGTAATGGATGAGTGATGGGTTTCCCCTCTATCCCCCTACTGCTATGTCCCCCGACTCCATCAATCCAGGGTTTGAGGTCTTCGTAGTCAACAATCGGAACTTGTTGCCAATCTTGGAGAGAGCGAATGCCCAGGAACTTGCCGTATTCGCTCTTGATGAGGCGATCGCAAATTTCCTGCTGTACTCGCTTCTGCGCTTTTTGAGGATGTTTCAAAGCGTCTCGGAAGTGTGCAGCGCTTGGGGTGAGAAGTTGCTCAAAGAGTTTGATGAACCAACGCATGATTTCGCTTCTTGATTAGGATAAAGGTTAGTGGCGACAGGTAGATAAGTGCCATCTGGGACGACGACGCCGGGGCCAAAATGAGAACCTGCCCCCAGGAAAACATCACTGCCAATCTTGACTTTTTTGACGTACAACATTAAGTCTTGTTTGCGGGGTTTGATGGCGTGGGGGTAGATGCCAATGTGATGACCGAAGACAGTGCGATCGCCAATTTCCAACAATCCCCGATCCGCAATTTCCAGTCCAGGCGTCCAGTATACGTTTTTACCGACTTTTGCTCCCCAAAGGCGCAACCACAGGGAGAAAGCACCAGGAATGAGTCTCAGTAAGGCTTCCAATGTCGGAACGGCGATATAAATTGCCTGAATTTGATGGCTACCCCACCAAGGGCTATACTCGTTACCGCACAGATAGCTAATGCCTTCCTTGATAGGATAGAACCGCTGATGGAGGCGATAAATTAACACGGGAAATCCGTATAAGGAAAACAGCAATAGTCCAACGCCGACGAACCCCGGATGAGTGCACAAATAGATGAAAGAAGCTATGGCTAGCAAGATGATTAGGGTAGGAAAGTAGGCAAGGATTTTACTCAAGAGCGTCATATAGTACCAATTTCAAAGAATAATCCAACACTTGGAAGATCCCCCTAAATCCCCCTTAAAAAGGGGGACTTTGAAGGCTCAAGATTTTACCCGCAGTCCATGACTTTGGTTTCTGTTTGTATGGCGTATTGAAAATGGGGACTTTGAATACTCAAGATTTTCCCCCCTTAAAAAGGGGGGCTAGGGGGGATCTAATCTGTAACATCATTAAAGGAAATTGGTATTACGGGATAAAGTAGTTTTTGAGTTAGGGTCAGCGTAGTCGGAATACCCAGAGAAGCAGGGGGGGCATCACAGTTATAGTAAGTTCCATGTAATTTGTCCCAGATTTTCAAATTTGCCCCGTAATTCCTGGAACCTGAATCACTGGCATGATGCCAAGCATGATCTTGAGGCAAAATTAGCCAGGGTGACAGGAAGCGAAAAAGCCAGCTTTGAGGTGCGATCGCTAATTGACTGTGCCGCCATAGATCTAGCGCTGCGGTGAGACTGACTCCTATCAGGTATCCAGTGGAGTCGTTTAATAAGTAGAGAAAAAACGCATGTATCCACAGGTAAATAATCAGAAAGCTTGTCCAAAGACAATTGCGGGAGGTTCCCAGGACATCCATATCCGTGACAGTATGATGAACCTGATGCAAAGACCAGAACCAGCGACTATGTAAACAGCGATGGTTCCAGTAGTAGAGGTAATCTACCCAGATGAAACTGAGTAGGAAGGTTGCGACGTGAGGCAAATGCAAGCATCCTTGCGGCAAGGGTAGAAAGTAGCGATATAGTTGGTAAACTACGGCAATTTGAAGGATGGGAATCAGTAAACCCTGAACCAGCAAACCCACACTATCTAAAATCCAATCTTCACGGCTTTTTGTCTGTAACTTTGCCCAACTGGGTTGATGAGTAATAGTGAATCCTATTAATACTATAAAGGTCGCAAAAATTAATATATTTTCCACTGTTTTTATACCCAAAATGTGATTTCAACCGAGCGCTCAGGAAGTTCTCTAGGGTCTTCTCCTGCCGCGATTTTGTTGCGGATAGACTCGACAAAAACGTGGATGGTATCGGCGGGAGTGTTGGTAAAGTGGGAACCGTATTTAGCGATCGCTTCGCCTTGAATATCCAAAATTTTGATATCCTGACGAATAATATGCTGCGCCGTCCAGTGTACAAAGGGACGAGCAATTTTATTCCAGATGCCATAGTTATAGGTTACATCTGTATAAACCAGTGTTGAATTCTCTGTTTCCGGAATGGATTGACTGGTGATGAAAAGTCGTCGATGCGGCCCCATATCGTACTCCACACTGGTAATATTTGGCATGTGGAAACTATCTGTATGCCGAATTTCATAGCCTTTCCAATTCAGAAAGCGAGAGTACCACCCCAAATTAGTTGTTTCGTTGTAATATTCCACAAACGTCGAACCATTGCGACGTTCTACGCTCATTTTGAGCGGTTGCTGACGAGAAGTACGAAATACACCAGGATGGACAAAAGCGGTGTGCGGAATATCGATAAAATTCTCGGCACAGTTCGTTACATTGTTGCGAAAGCGGTTAATAACTCGTACCGTTTCCCATCCGGGTTCCTGATAATACGGCATGGCAAAGGGTGCAAATTCTTCGCTCTTGTTATCGCTGAGTTGTACGTAAATATACCCGTCTTGTTCCTTAGTTTGGTAGGATTTAACTTGACGGGTAGAGAGTGGTTGGAAATCTTTCCCTTCTGAAGGAACTGCCATAATTTTTCCAGTATTATCGTATATCCATCCATGATAGGGACATTGAATTTTTCCTTGGCGGACTTTACCACAAGAGAGGCGGCTGTTGCGATGCATACAGCGATCGCGTAATGCTACGGCTTTACCGTTTTCGTCTCTAAATATTGCTAGCCATTCCCCTAATAGGGTGCGTTGTAAAATTTTATTGGGTGGGAGTTGTTTGCTGAGTGCTATGATGTACCAGAAATCCTCAAATTTCATTGTGTTTGAGTTAGAAATAAGGTTTTTTTAACGCAGAGGAACGCGGAGGAATGCGCGGAGGAGCGCAGAGTTTATGAGGGGATTTGTAGATGAAAATGGTAATAATGTTTTGGGGTTTATACTGGTTTTTTCATTCTTTTAAGTGTGTAATTTCTAAATGGCTTGTAAGTTCTAGCTGGCAGGAAAGTCTGGCATTAGGATGTTCTGGTGCTAGTACTTCTAGCACTTCCCGTTCTTCTGCGCTTGGTGGTGAGGTTTCACCGTTGACTAAGACGAGGCAAGTTCCACAAATGCCAGTGCGACAACCAAACAATACCGGAGAATTTTGGATTGTAAGGTGTTCTGATAGTTTTTGATGCGCGTCTAGGATGATGGATGGATAGTTAGTGCCTGGAAAAGAGATGATGTATTGTTTCTCATTCATAGGTTTTCTTCCTGTTAAATAACGCCAATGCTTTCTTTTGCGTGGCAAGATATTGGGGTATTGAATTAGAAGCCATTAAGGACATTTCTCGATTAATCTTCCAGGCGTAATCTACTTTTTCTAGATAAACCTTATAAGATGCGATCGCTTCTCGATGGGTTTGGTAACTTCGTTGTAAGCCTTCCGACTCTTGGCTAAAGCACAATTGCATCATCTCTTTGGCTTCATGATCGTCCATATTAAAAATAGACGATCGCAAGATTTGATAAATTGCTGAGTAAAGTGCTGGATCATACCAAAAAATCCCATTGATTGCGGCGGAAAAATGGTAATGATCTCGCTGACAACCCCGCAATCCCAAATTAGCTACAAATTGTTCAAAAACTGTCGGAGGCTTGAGGCACTTTACGACTTCATGGGAAAGAATTGTTGAACTATTAAAATGAAAGCTCTCATCCATAAAGTGATAGTAGGAAATTTTGGCGGGAATAGGAGCTTTTTCCGGGTGAGGATGTTTTTGGTAATAATTACTTAACTTATGCTGTACTAACTTGCCATTGAGTGTTCGTATTCCCCGCACGGTAAAGTATTGACAGGCGAGAAATGCATTATCTGACGACAATAACCCAAAGCAATGGAGTTGCAGTTTTTTCCACCAAGTTTTTAGATCATTGGTATCGGCATAAATCATTGTTTCGGTAAAAGGGCCACGCATGGCATAAGTAAAAATATGCCGACCAAATAAAGCTATTTCGACTTGGCTGGAAATCGTTCTAAATGCGTGAATGTGAGCGCGTTCTTGCATCGATTCTAAATCCAGCATGTCGCAAACTAGGCGAAAATCCTCCTGCGCGTAGAGTCCGGCGGCACTGGTTTGGTTAAAGAAGATAGTAGCAATTTCAGCAGAAACAATTTGGGAATAGTAAGCTACCCAATAGAGTTGATTTAAAATGATTCGCTGGCTGGGAGTTGCCTGTTCCCAAACAGGAGTTCCGTAAAGCAGGGAGAATTCTTCCGGATTCCAATATTCGTCCTTACAATCTTCATAACGGAAAGCTTGGGATGCTTCATCCATTAAAATCGTGTGGTCTTGTTGCTTGTTGCGCGTATAGTTGAGATAGATTTTTTTATAAATCTTCTGATTTTCTGATATAGTATTATTAATCATTTAATTTGAGTTTTATGGGTTAATTAATCCATTGCCAATCTCTATTTGGACGGGTCAATACAGCTAATTTCTGTTGTTTATTCCAAGCCTTAGCTATAAACACTGACTTGCCGGAAGAGGTTCAAAAGCTCCTCTTACTGAGAGTGCTTGCACGATCGCTTCTGAGGCTTCCCCTCGCATCAGAGAACGCAGCAGATTTAACCGAGTGCCACTGTGGGTTTCGGTGTCGAGTTCTTCCAAGATGTGGATTTTTTGCGATCGCGTCAAATCCCCTTTAACTTGAGCAATTGCTCCCACCACTCGCTGAGGGCCGACGCGAATCATCTGCAAGAAAGAGAAGAGTGTCTCGACAATGACGGCTCGACTTTGCGAAGAAACCGATGTTTGCTCAAATAGAATTAATCCAGTCCCGTGATGTCGTGCTTCGTCTTGCAGGAATCCGGTTAAGACTTGACTTAGGGTGCGATCGCAACAACCTTTAGCCAGACTGCGATAATGACTCAACCCCCACCCCTCCAGTACTAGCTGGATCGTAAACAACAACACCGTTTTATCCTGACTCTCGACTAAATCTGCGAGGAAGCGCAAAAATGTATCGTCCGAACCAACAGGGCGATCGGGCAGGAAAGCGCTAATCTGTCTGAGATGGGTAGCTTCATTCGCGGCGAACAAACTGTAAAGCATCCGTTCTTCTGTTGTCTCTGCCAGCAACGCCATTTTTGCCATATAGCCCATGCCAGCTTTTTCGACAAAATACGCCTCTTCCAGCAATCCGCGATTAGCAATTTGCAAAATGGCGGCCTGTTCCTCTAAGCTGGAATCCTGAAAAATCTTTACCTTGTGCAATCCGAAGTAGTCCGCATCCCAATATAGGGCGCTGCTACGCTTTGAAGATAAGGAATCGCCGAACCGATTTCCTAGCGCCGCAGACAGGATGCATCCTAACTTATCCGCTTCCCCGACGTGGGGTAAGTCTAATCCTGCCGTTTCAAAGGGTAATGGTTGCAAGGGAATGTTGAAATGTACATTCTCGCCTGTTGTCTGATCGATGGGTTCTGACCTTACCCCGTAGTTTTTAGTGTTCATCTTTAATCCTTCGCGCTTTCCCACGTACCCCATAGCAAGGGTTTTTGCCCCTCTACGTGTTCAATAAACTGTAAAATTGACCGATCGGCTGGAGTGGGAGTCTTCAAATCAAACTTAATTGTCTGAAAAACTTGAGAATCCCCCTTAGCAAAGTAATTCCCGACCTGCTGAGTTAACCAGAGTACAATTCGGTTAAAAATCCACCCACCCAATCCAGAACGCTTGCGGGTAATCATAATAGTTTGACCTTCAGTCTTACCATCCTCAATTAGTCGCAGGGCAAACATAATATGAAAGTGCAGGAAATCTGGTCCCAAGGTGACTGTACCTGTGCTGCCGTACCAATAGCACATACTGTAAGTGACTGCATTTTTGTAGAACGGGCGAAGGAGTTTGATTAAAAAAGACTCTTCCCCACCCCTTGTTGTGTTGCTAAAAGTAATTGCGTTTTGATTCAATTCTCGCTTCTCAAACACAATCTGTAGAGGCAGATTGTGAACAGTATTGAAGTGATGAGCATCAATCGCATTAATCAGCAACACATTGGGGTGACAGTTCTTCACAAAGCGAGAACCAAAAGCAATATTGCACTCTTCATCCTGAAGTTCGGGTACAAAAGGTACGGGTTGTTGTGGCGTTTCCCCCGTCCATACCCAAACCATACCGTACTGCTCCGCTGTAGGCCAAGTTCGCACGCTAACTAGGACGGGTTTACCCAAAGATGGCGTATCAATGCACTTTCCTTGCTCGTCAAACTGCCAATTGTGAAAAAAACAGCGGATTCGGCACCCTTCAACCTTGCCTTCTGCCAAGTGTGCGCCCATATGCGGACAGTAAGCATCTAGCGCGACTACCTTCCCATCCGTTCCCCGGTAAATTGCTAATTCTCGTCCGAGCAAGGTTACGGGTTTGACCTGACCAGCTTTAAGCTTACTAGAGGGAATCGCCCAGTACCACCCTTCGATAAAGCAGCCTGCATGGTTAAAAATCTGGGTTTTACGAGTTGAACGAACCCTGTGTGAATTTACCGTCATGACGCAACCCCTAAGGAAGCTTTAGCAAACCACATGCGCCTACCTGCCGGAGTTAGATTTTCTTCCTTAATTTCTGTTAAACAGACTAATTCATCTCCCTGTTCATAGCCTGGATTTTGGGTTTGAAAGAAACAGATATGGGAATCTTTCAGCCGTTCTTGAGGGATGCCACACAATTTTTCTCGGAGTACCTGGGGATGGGGAAAGCGAACGACTCCAGCCTGTTTGTCGTAGTAATTGTCGAAACGGGTGTGAGCGAGGAATTGCATGAGTACCTGGATGCGGGGCGGGGTGGGGGTATCATAGCAGGGATAAAACTCTTTCCAAAAAATCGGTAAAAAGCGGTAAGTGCGATAACCGGAAGAAATAAGCAACCAGTAGAGTTTACCGTTGGGATACTTGTCCCGTAAAAAATGAATTGAGGCAATCCAAGCACGAGGCAAGAGCGAACTCGACCAAGCACTGGGGTCTACAATGGTATCTCCAGAATAGACGACACTCACGACTTCTCCCTCAAACTGGGTTTCGTAAACCAATAAGGTGGAAAAGCCTTTGAGCGTTTTTGTCTCCCGATCTTCTAAGAGAATAACCCAGTTTTTCTGCTCTAGGTCAGCCTCAAATCGTTCTGGCTTGACTCCCTGAAAATGGGTATTTAGAAGGGAGTACATCGCAATGCGATCGCTTTTCAGCAATTGTTGAACTTCAACCAGTCGCGCCTGCATAGGCATTGATGTCTGCTTTGTGCATAGTATTGTTCCAATCTAGGTTTCTCTAGACTATCAGCCGTCAAATCATGTGCAGCTTTATAAGCTGTCATTAGGAAAAGGTTTTTTACTGGAGTTGCCTTATCTTGATAGTATCTGCTTTGAGAAATTTCTGGAGTTATCTGTATATAACAAATATTTAACCTATTGGTATAATTGAAGGTTATTTCATTCCTGATTCTAAGCAGGAAAACAAGGAATACATGAGAGAACAGAGACGCTTAAGCAGATATAAATGGAGTCAGCGACTTGGGGCTATTTTACTTGTGCTAGCAATTTGGAATGTACCCCAATGCGCTCTAGCGGATGTCAACCAACAGGAGGTTAATGCGATTATCCGCACGCGAGAGATGGCGCTGCAAGCACTTAACACTCGCAATTTTTCCAAAATTGAACCTTACTTGCATCCAAGCTTCACGATTACCACAGTTGATAACCGGGTTTTTCATAAAGTGCCTGAATTTGAGCAGTATTGGAATCAACAGTTCTCCAGTTCAATTAAAGACATCAAAATGGAGGCGAAGGTGGATACTCCTAGAACGTTTCTCTCCCCGGAAACGGCCATTTCCTACGGAGATGCGCTTGCAACCTTCTATTTTAAAGATGGCAATAAACCCACAATGGCAATGCGATGGACAGCCGTGCTGCAAAAGTTCCAGGATAGATGGACCATTCAATCGCTGCATTTTTCTTCCAACCTGCTGGATAATCCAGTACTAAATGGTGCCCAGCTAGCTAGTCGTGTTTGGGCAGTTGCGGCAGGAGTGGGCGGTATCCTGCTGGGGGCAGTCGCGATGCTGTTGTGGCGTCGCAAGCCTAAGCGAACGATAGAGAGAGTTTAAAAAATCCAGTGGAACGAAGTACTTGTCACTTCAGTAACAATGTCAGCGTTGATCGCGATCGCCGCCTCAAAGCCACCCTCATGGTTCTATTTGTCTGGGGTTTCGTCAGTTTACTCCACTGGCAACCCCAGACACAGTGGCTGATGGTGGGATTAACGGCAGTTCTGACGATTCAAACGGTACGAATGCTCATGGCAAAAGCGAACCCTCCCAGGGTAGAGGGTGATGCCGATTTGCCCACAGTCTCGATTCTGGTTCCCGCCAAAAATGAAAGTGTTGTCTTGCCCGATGTGGTTCATAGCCTATTCCACCTGAACTATCCCAGCACTCATCTGGATATCTGGATTGTGGATGACGGCAGTACTGATGAAACCCCCCAAATTTTGAGGAAATTACAAACTGAATTTCCGGGGTTACAGGTTCATCAACGGGAATCCAAAGGAGGTAAATCAGGAGCACTCAATGCAGTTTTTCCCTTCACACAAGGCGATATTGTACTCGTTTGCGATGCCGATGCTCAACTTCCTGCCAATTTTCTCCGGCAAACCGTACCTCTGTTTCAGAAGAGGGCGATTGGTGCAGTGCAAGTGCGAAAAGCGATCTTGAATGCAGATACCAATTTCTTAACTCGTTGCCAGCAGATGGAAATGAGCTGTGATGTTTTTCTGCAAACCCATCGAATTGCAATAGGAGGAATGACTGAGCTTCGGGGCAATGGTATGTTAGTTCGTCGGGAACTGCTAGAAAAGTGCAACGGTTGGAGTGAGGACACCGTCACCGATGATTTGGATCTCTGCTTCAAGCTTTATCTGACAGGCACAGAAATTGAGTTTGTCATAGTTCCAGCGATTCAGGAAGAAGGAGTGACAACCTGGAGAGAGTTTTGGCATCAACACTGTCGTTGGGCAGAAGGTGGATATCAGCGTTACCTGGATTATTTTCCCCAAATCCTGACCTTGGGATGGGCTAAAGAAATCGATTTACTATTGTTTTTTCTACTACAGTTTATTCTCCCAATTGGACTTATTCCTGACTTACTCTGGACAATCTTTTATAGTCATCATCCAGTCTTATTTCCACTCCAGACACTACTGAGCATCATTCTGACAGTTGCTTTTATCGCCGGACTTTACCAATATCAAAAATTACGAGGAGGGTCTTTACTGTGGGCGACCATCCAAGGTTCTTTCTACATGGTGCATTGGATTCCAGTGATGATTGTGACCACCTTAAAGCTGTGTATCAAACCACAGAAATTGAATTGGATTAAGACGGAGCATCGCGGTGGAATGAATTATGAATGAGGAAGCAGATAATCTTTTAGAAAAACAGAAAAAATACTTTACGTTAATTGGGTTAACCGTTTATGAAAGTCAATGCATTGAACATAAGCTAAAAATGCTGAGTAAGTTTATGCCTCTTCCCTATGATAAATTTCATAGTACCAAAGAAGAGTTTTTGTCAAGAGAAACATCCCTTGACAAAAAAACACTTGGTTTTGTCATTAATGAATTAAAAAAAAGGTCATTTACGTTAAATGATGATGCAGAATTTTTAATTAACAAATTTGTGATTGAAAGAAATACTGTTGTTCATCACCTTGTGAAACTACCAGGATTTAATGTTAACACAGAGGAAGGAATCGATAGAGGAATAAAATTTTTAGATGAATATAGAAAAACGATACAAGTAATTAATGATATTTTTGACCCAATTCTAATCTCAGTACATATTGTATTATGCGAAAATGCTAACACTGATGACATCAAATTATATCAAGAAAAACTGAATGAACTTTATTTACTCTTAAATGACTCATTAAAAAGAGCAGGCGGCTCTCTTGAAATAGAGTTTCATGACAATAATAATATTGATGATCGTTTTGATTCGTTAATTAAAAATCATTTGAATAAAAATGATTCGTCTGCATTGAACCCACAAAAAGAGAAAAAGAAGTTATGGAAAAAAACTAAAATTATTCAGGCATTGAGTCGGATTGCGGCAGATATAGCCAATCAAGATGGATGGATTGCCTTATCTGTTTGTGAACAACGGTTGAAAACAGAATGTCCTGACATAAAACCTGATGATTATGGGTTTAACACTATTCTGGAAATAATCAAAACATGCAATTTATTTGAAATTAAAAAATCAAAACACAAAAAGCACAAAATCTCTGTTCGGTTCCATCAAGAAAGAAATGAAATTGGCTGAAATTAGAAAAATTGCGAATAATGCTGGATTTACTGATTCAAAACGGGTTAATTTTCGACGGTTTAGGCTCTGCGCCGATTCGCGGGGATATTGGCATTCAAAAGGGTCGAATTATTGCCATATCTCCATCTTTACCTAACAATGCCCGTGAAGTGGTGGATGCTTCCGGATTGTGGGTTACGCCAGGATTTATCGATATCCACACCCACTATGATCTAGAGTTAGAGATTGCACCGGGATTGAGTGAATCCGTTCGTCATGGCGTTACCAGCGTTGTGATTGGCAACTGTAGCTTGTCTGTTGCTGTTGGGAAACCCCAAATGCTGGCGGATATTTTTCAGAGAGTAGAGACGCTTTCCCATCGACTGATTGAGAAATGGTTAAAACAGTCGCTTTCTTGGCATACACCAGCCGAATATTTGAACCATTTGCAGCAGTTGCCACTTGGCCCCAATGTTGCCCCTTTGTTTGGGCATAGTGCTTTACGCGCCCACGTCATGGGATTGGAACGTAGTCTGACAGTTCAGCCCTCAAAAACTGAACTAAAAACCATGCAACAAATAGCCGCAGATGCTTTAGATGCGGGATTTTTTGGCATTTCAATTGACATGTTTCCCTGGCATCGGATGAGTGGAGAATGGCGGGGCTGCTCCATTCCGTCGCAACATGCCAAACTGGGTGAATACGCTATGTTAGCCAATCTGTGTCGGCAACGCGATCGGGTTTTTCAAGTCACTCCGAATTTACAGCGACTGGCTTCCTTTCTAGATATTCTCCGCATGGGTTTAGGCATTGGACAACGACCCCTGCGCCTAACCGTACTCTCCGCTTTAGATGCCGTACACGATCGCAAACTATGGCGAATATTTTCCCCTCTCCTGTTCATCTGGAACCGGATTCTCAGGGGCAATGTGCGCTTTCAAACCCTCACCGAACCCTTCACGATATACTCCGATGGCCCAGTCACGCCATTATTTGAAGAATTCTCCACAGGCGCACAACTTAATAGCTGTGAGTCACGACAAGAACGGCAAAAATTGTGGCAATCTGAACGTTTCCGTCGTCAGTTTCGACAAGAATGGAGCAATCCGTGGCGTAAGTCATTCCATCGTCAGTTGGAATTGATGGAAATTGTCCGGTGTCCTGAAGTGAGTTGGCAAGGGTTGAGTTTTGCCGAAATTGCCCGCCAAAAGCAACAAGATCCGGTGGATTTCTTCATCCAGGCGTTGCATCACTACGACACCGATCTAGGCTGGGTGGCAACGGGAGCCAACGATCGCTTAGAACCCCGTCTAGCTATGATGCAGCACCCCTATATCTTGCCCGGTTTTACGGATGCGGGTGCCCATGTCCGTAACCTCGGCTACTATGATGGAGCTTTATCGTTGCTTAAACAAGCTGTTACCACTCATTTCCTCTCTCCTGAAACCGCTATTCATCGCGTCACCGGAGAACCTGCTCAATGGTTTCGTCTCGATACCGGAGTTCTGAAAATTGGCGCTAAAGCCGATCTGGTTTTACTCAATCCGCAAGCTTTGAACCAGCCCATCAGCCCACAAGTAGAAATATCAGATCCAGTCTTAGATGGCGAACTTCGTAGGGTCAAACGTGGGTCAGATGATATCGTGCAAGCTGTTTATATTAATGGGATTCAGGCTGTTCATCAAGGTCAAGTTTGTGAACAATTGGGGCGCGAACAACTGGGAACTGTTTTATCTCCCATACTTTAGCTGAAGATACCTTATGAGTAACCTCAATCCTACTCTCCGGCAGACGTTGAGCAATCGAATTAACGACCAAATTTTGGAGCATCCGTTTACAGACTACTGGGATATCTTTGTCCTCAAACACCAGCACCCCATTAATGTTGCTCTCCATATAGTGGGGATAATCTTCTTTTACAGCTTGCTTTTTTGGACTTGGAAGTTGCAAAATTTCTGGTTCCTCTTGGGCTTGCCGCTCACTCAGTTAATAGGATTAACGGGGCATTTTCTGTTTGAGCAGAGTCATATCGATCGACAAGATGCTGTATTTTCTTGGCGAGCTTCTTGCTGTTTAGGTCGAATGCTATTAAGGATTCTTTTAGGCAAATATGGAGAGGATATCCGCCAACGGCAAGAGGTATTACAGCAGTATCAGTCAAAAGGAGATTCAACTGACATCTGTCTTGAAAATGGGTAATGGGTAATGGGGTAGAGAGATTTTCATTGTTTGTTGTGAGCGCTAGCTCATGGGAAGTCTTGCACCAAGCATTTTTACCCCTCCCCAGCCCTCCGGTTATCAAGGGGAGGGAGTTAAATTCCCCCCTTAACAAGGGGGGTGGTGCAAGATGTGAATTCAACCAACGGCTGAACGATATCAGTCATAAAGCAAATCACAGAGAGAAAAAATACCAGGTTTTAAGCCATGCAAATCTTCAACAACTGGAATGTCGTTGCTAAGGGTTGGTATATTGCCTGTCCCAGTCATGAATTACTGAAGGGAAAAGTAAAATCTTTAGAGGTTTGTGGGCAAAGAATTGTGATATTTCGGGGTGAGGATGGGCAAGTGCGGGCAATGGATGCTTATTGCCCTCATCTTGGGACAGATTTGGGAATTGGACAGGTTGATGGCAATTGGATTCGTTGTGCGTTTCATCATTGGGCATTTGATGAAACAGGGCATTGTCAGAACATTCCCTGTCAGCCGGAAATTCCTGCTAAAGCTAAATTACAAGCTTATGCAACGGAAGAAAAGTATGGGTTTATTTGGATTTATCCAGACGCATCAGCACCAGAGAAAGTCGCTGATTTTGATGAACTTAAAAACAAAGCGATCGCTATTCAATATGATCGAGCCTTTGAGCGGAGTTGCCATCACCACATTTGCATGATGAATGGGATTGATGCTCAACATTTAAAGACGATTCATCATCTCGACATCAAAATGGAATTGTCTTTGGATCGAGATGAATCAGGGACACAAATGGATTTCACAATGCGGGGGCAGTTTCCTCAAACAACTTTTCGGGAACGCTTAGGGCAGAGATTTTTAGGTTCTACCTATGAATATTCAATGCGGTATGCTCATGGCTGCATCGGCTTGCTAACGATGATGAAAAATGTACGGTTTTTTTCTCCACTACAGATGATTTTTGCCTACACCCCCATCACACCGGGAAGAACGCGAATTCAACCCATTTATGTGACCGAAAAGCGCCGAGGCATCGGGGGGTGGCTGCTGAGTCAGTTCTTGCTATTGTGTACTCGCTTGGCTTACTACATGCTCAGAGATGAAGACGGCGAGATTTATGACAATATTCGATTTAATCCGAAGGTACTCCTGGGTATTGATACGCCCTTGGTTCAGTATATGGACTATGTGAACAAGTTAGAACCGTCGCAATGGTCGCTGACGAAAACAGATGCTTCTGTTAAGCATGAGACGTTTCAAAGATTTTAGACCTCAATCCGGTGTATAGGGTAGAAAAGTTGATCTCATGCACCCTTGGGGTAGGAATTTTTCAGGGGCGATCGCACTTTAATCTTTATCAAAAGTTCATAAAGCTTCCGTAATTCCTCAGATCTGGAAAAGTTCCGTATTTATTCCGATCCCCTGACGCAAAAATTCGAGAACAATAGGTGTAATCCTTTGCATTCTAAACAGTCCATCAAACAAACTTAATCTTTCTTCAAAAGGACTTAACAAAACTTCAAAAACTAGGTTACCTCAGATCTTGCACCAAGCCCTTGTACCCCTCCCCAGCCCTTCCCTGATCAAGGGGAGGGAGCTAGATTCCCCCCTGGATCAGGGGGGTTAGGGGGGTGATGCAAGATGTGAGTTACCCTAACTTTCCCCCTCTCCTTAGCTTGCAACCTCAATAATCAGTAATTTGCTCCTTTGCAATTCTGCTACTTTTGAATAGCCCATGCTGCAATCGATACAAGACTTTTTCTCCGGAAATTTCATGGCACACGGCTACTGCTTCCTCTGGAAGCCGGAATTAGTGTGGTTGCACGCCGGCTCGGACTTTTTGATTGGTCTTGCCTACTACTCAATTCCTCTGATGCTGCTCTATTTTGTGCGTCAGCGTCAGGATGTGCCTTTCCAAGGAATTTTTCTGCTGTTTAGTGCCTTTATTTTGTCCTGTGGCACGGGTCATTTACTGGAAATATTGACGCTTTGGCATCCGGTTTATTGGCTATCGGGTTTGATGAAAGCCATTACTGCAATAGTTTCTCTATATACGGCTTCAGAATTAGTGCCTCTAATCCCACAGGCGTTAGCATTACCCAGTCCAGCCCAACTTGAAGCCGCAAACATAGCTCTGGAAAAAGAAATTGTTGAGCGCAAGGAAGCGGAGAATGCCTTACGCCAAGCGAAACAAGAGTTAGAACAACGGGTAGAGGAACGAACCAGAGAGCTAGCAAGAGCCAATCAAGTGTTGCAATCTGAAATCATTGAGCGGGAGTTAGCCGAGTTAGCATTGGCAGAGCGTGAACGATATTTGGCGGCTTTAGCCGAAGTACAGCACAGCTTGTTGTCACTCAAAGGGGATAAAAACTACTACACCTCAATTTTGGAGCTGCTGGGGCAATCGGCTAAAGCCAGTCATGTTTATGTGTTTGAGAATTTTTACGATACTAGGGGTGAGTTGTGGAGCCGTCCCTGTGCCCAGTGGTATGTTCCTCACCTCTACAGTGAAGGTGATAGTGCCAAATGTCCTTATTTGCCTTATGAAACCTGCTTACCCCGATGGACTGAGATTTTGGCACGGGGTGAAACCATTATGGGACTCGTCAGCGAATTTCCTGAAGAAGAGCGTTTTACTCTAGAGCAAATGGGGATTTTATCACTATTAGTTTTGCCCCTATGCGTGAACGATCAGTTCTTTGGGTTCATTGTCTTCGATAACTGTACAAAGGCAAAGGTATGGTCAGCATCGGCAGTGGACTTGTTAAGGGCGGCGGCGGCGGCACTCTCACTTCAGCACGAGCGTTTTAAAGCAGAGGTGGCGCTGCGGCACTCAGAAGCTCAGCTTAGAGAACAAGCGACTCAACTAGAGCAAGCGCTGAATAAGATTAAGCAAACCCAAACCCAGCTAGTACAAAGTGAAAAAATGTATAGCTTGGGCATGATGGTAGCTGGCATTGCCCATGAAATTAATAATCCAGTCGGTTTTGTTTATGGGAATATTACCCCAGCCAGCGAATCGATCCAAGACCTGCTGACACTGGTCAATCTTTATCGGCAGCACTATCCAAATCCAGTACCTGTCATTCAGGAGTATGAAGAGACGATAGACTTAGACTTTATCATGGATGATTTGCCGAAGCTATTGCAATCGATGAAAGTGGGAGCCGAGCGAATTCGTGATATTGTCGCCTCTCTGCGGACATTCTCGCGCACCGATCAATCGCAAATGAAGCGAGTGAATATTCACGAAGGTCTCGATACGACCTTACAAATTTTGCAGCATCGGCTGAAGAAAAAGCCGGGACGCCCTGCTATTGAGGTGATAAAAAAGTACGGAAGAATCACTTCTGTCGAGTGTTATTCGGGACAGATCAATCAAGTCTTTATGAATATTTTGGCGAATGCGATTGATGCTTTGGAGTCGATGATTATTAGCAGTGAACATATCGAAAGTGAGACGATGGTGGCTCACCCTTCGCCTCAGATTCAGATTTATACAGAGCTGATAGACGCGAGGGAATCTATTTCTAACTTACCGAGTGTCGTTATCCGAATTATCGACAATGGCCCCGGCATGACCGAACGAGTTAGGCTTCTGCTTTTTGATCCTTTTTTTACAACCAAACCTATAGGTCAGGGAACGGGTCTGGGGTTGTCCATTAGTTATCAAATTATTGTGGCAAAACACGGGGGGCAAATACGATGTGTATCCGCACCCGGACAGGGCACTGAGTTTATTATTGAGATTCCCATTCGGCAGTGCCATCGCAAGTTTTCTCCTAGCCGTCAAGATAGTTCAGAACCACAAGTATTGCCTGCAAAAAATTGGCAGCTTTGCTAAAGCTGAGACTCGTTAGATTTTTAAGGCTGTTGTGCCATCTGAGTTTGTCCTGATGGACTAGCTAAACCTGCCTGTTTCCTGAGTTCCTGAGCAACAAAGTCAGGCACCTTAACATCTGCCCCCTGACGCAAACAGCAATCGTGTACGGCAAGTAGGAAGCCTTGAATAGCCGCGGGTGCTCCCGGCATGGTTGCAGCTTGGTTGAGGAATTTGCGCCACTGTCCCTGATTTTTGCCGTAATTCTCAATCAACTGCAAAGCGGCGAGATATTCGGCGAGAGGGTCGAGGGCGAAGCGGATTTGGTCTTGAGCAGGGCCAATAGTTTGGATTAGACGCAGACGGTCTTCTAAATATTTTAGGCGAGCTTCTGCATCGTCTCCGTTTAATAGAGCTAACGCATCTTTGCGTTTGGCAGCAGCAGGACGATAGGTTCCCTTCAAGCATTCCCAGGCTAGGGCTTTAGCATCCTCCTGAATCATGCGATCATCCAGCTTATCTGCGTTTACATCACGGTTAAGTTCGTTGAGGTAACTCAGCATCAAATCGGGGATGTTATCCGGTAGGGGTGCAAGACTTTGTGTCCCTGTAGCCGATGCTGTGCCGTCTTGACGGGCAATCAACTGTTCCGCATACAGTTTCGCCAGCAACACGGTGATGTTGCGTGTTCCCACCATCGTGGACAGTCGGCTACAGGCATCGAAGAACTCCGTATCTGTAAAGCGATCGCGTTTTCCTCGTTGCGTCAGATACGCTTCCATAAAGGATGAGAGTCGATTGCCTTCAATCCGCAAAGGTTTGAGCGTGGTTTTGGTAACTTTGCCCAGGGTTTCCTCGGTGCGGGAGGTGATAACCAACGCATTGACACAAAAATCCGGTAACTCCGGACGAATCGCTTTGCGCGTCGCCTCACTCATTTCCGAAAGGTGATCGACAATCACGAGAATACGTCGTTGTCGCAGCAGACGTTCCAGCAATTCCTCAGAGATTGGATCAGCCTCATTGGTTAAATCTTGCAACTGCCCTCGGATAGCAGCAATGAACGGTGGTTTGTCCGTGGCTTCAAAGTCCAATTCTTCCTCAATCAATACAGGCAGCATCTGGTGTTCACACAGGCGTTCTGCCGGATCATCAGAGGTTGCCCACTTGGCAATTTGACAAGCTAAGCTGGTTTTTCCTGCACCTCCTTCACCCCAGATGAGTAGACAACTACGCTGTTTTTGGAACTTGGGCTGTAAATCTTGGGCGGTAAGTTGGGGGACAGTTTCGCCATCAAGAACGACGGGGACAGGAATGTACACGTTGCGATCGCGTACTGTATCCTTTTGTTGGAATTCCTCTCGCACAGATTTTACATGTGATGCCACCCAACCATCTAACACTTTCGGGTGGTAGTGGAAGAACCCGACAAATAAGGCATATCGAATGGGTACGCTGATACCGATCACGGGCAGGGGAACATCAGTGTAAGGCTTGAGGGCGTTGTTAATTTGTAGCAACCACAACGGACGCACGCGGAGGAGAATGAACCAGATGAGGGGGACAAAGAGAATGTAAGCGATCGCACCTAACCACCATTTATGCTGAAGTATCCATTCCAAAGTGCGATCAAATAGGCGGGTTTGTTTTTCAGCTTGCAGTGCTAGAAGAGGACGGCGAACAACAGCGATGTATTCCTCTGGAAACTTGGCTTCGGGGTCTTCTACAATTTTGAGAGCTTTCTCTAAGTCCGAGATGTCTTTGTCCAACTCGGTGTTGGATAGCTTCTTGGCTTTATCTTGAAACACACCGGCAATTCCTCCCAGTCCGTTGGCAGCATTGCGACGAACTTCCACCTTGTCATCTTGTAAAGCGGCAATTAGTGCAGGAATGGCGGGTTTGGCTTCTAAACCAATTCGCCCCAACGCAGAAGCCGCATTCAAGCGAACGTATTTATTCTCATCCTTTAAGGTGGTAATCAGGGCTGGTACAGCAGTTTTCGCTTTAGCACCAAATTGCCCTAAAGCATCCGCAGCACCTTGGCGAACATGTTTCGTCTTGTCTTGCAAGGCGGCAATGAGAGCCGGCACTACGGTATTGGCATCCGCACCAATGCGTCCCAAAGCCATTGCCGCATTCCAGCGAACTTCTGCATTCGTGTCCTGTAGGGTGACGATTAAAGCAGGGGTGGCGCTGGAGGCGGCAGAACCGATTTTTCCTAAAGCATAGGCAGCAACTAAGCGCAGGTTTCGATCAGAATCGTGCAGAGCTTCAATCAGGTCAGGGACGGCTGTGGAGGCTTCTGGGCCAATTTTTCCAAGTGCATAGGCGGCAATCCGGCGAATGTATTCATCCTGATCGTGCAAGGTCGTCAGCAACGTGGGGACGGCCGTTGAGGCTTCGGCACCGATGTCTGCAAGGGCAGAGGCAGCACGCCAACGAACTTGCTGATTTTCAGCTTTGAGCGCATTAATCAGAAAGGGAACAGCGGGGGAGCCAATTTTTGCGATCGCATCGGCAGCATCATGGCGTACCCGAAAATCAGTATCGGTGAGTTTCTCAATTAGGGGGGCAACTGGGGCGTATGGGACAGGTTGCGCTAGAGCTTTGCCGCTTACCTGCAAGAACAGGAACAGGCAGAGGATGGCAACTTTGAGTATTGCAGTTAGGAGGACTTTAGCTTGAGTGTGTTTAACCACGCACTTACCTCTAGAAGTCTTCTATTTTAGACTTCACGCAGATCGAGACAAATTACGCAAGTTTAGCGAGTTCACCTTTTGAATCATATTTTTTAACGCAGAGAGCGCAGAGGGGGACGCGGAGGGACACCGAGGTTTTTGAATAATTCCGATGCAGATGGAAATGATATCATTTACCAAATCTGAGTCAAATCTAAGACAAATCCTGGCAGTACATCTTCCCCTGAAATTGTGCTTGGCGAGTTCAGTACGACAACATCTTGCCCAGGTTTGTAGATTTCTACTTTGTTGGTTTTCGGGTCAATCAACCATCCCAAACGCACACCGTTATCGATGTACTCTCGCATTTTCTCTTGAAGTTCTTTCAATGTATCGTTTTTGGAGCGTAACTCGACCACAAAATCAGGAGAAAGTCGTGAAAACTCTTGTTGTTCGTCTTCGGTTAAGGTATTCCAGCGTTCATTGCTCACCCAAGTAGCATCTGGCGACTTGACGGCACCATTAGGTAACGTAAAGCCAGTGGAGGAGTCGAAGGTTTTACCCAAGCCTGTCTGTCGATTCCACAACCAGAGTTGACCATATACTTCACCGTTTTTCTTACCTGTCCAAGGGGTTGTTGGGGGCATAATGATTACTTCTCCAGTAGCGGCGCGTTCTAACCGTAAGTCTCGGTTCACTTCGCACAGTTTCACAAAGTCTTTGCTGGTGAGGTTGGGGATGGTGAGGGTGATGTGGTTCATGGCTAGTGGGATGGGTACTGGCTTACTCACATTTTGTCAGATGCTTAAATTGTGCGATCAGCTTCGCTGGTGCCAAAGGCAATCGCTTGCTCCTTGTTGCCTGAATTCTCCCAGCAGGTTTAGGCGGCCTAATTTTGCACAACCCAACGACGAAACAGTTCCACAATAATCTGCCAATGTCCTTCTCTTTCTTGAATCACATCGTGACGTATCAGAGTCTTGAGGGCTTCCTGCAACGTTTCCTCCTGTAGGGGCGTAAGGCCTTGCGCCCCTACCAACTCGTCTAATTCTGTCCTTAATTCGTCGAAGTTTAACCCGTTTGGATGAGGTACCAATGCTTTTAGTATTGCCTGCTGCCCAGAAGCGCCTCGTGCTGCCTGTCCCCAAACGCCATCGAAGTAGTAGCGCCCTCGCTTGAAGAATTCAGGGTCGTTGATGACGGCTTCCACATCCTCTACGGTGAATACTGGGTTGCGGGAGCGTCCTTGCTCGAAAACATAGTCATTGTAGCGGCGAACGAGCTGGAATCCTACGAGCTGAACTAAGTAGGGTTGACCTGCGGTGAGGGTGTAGATTTGGTCTAGGGCTTCGGGGGTGTAGTCGAGGGGGAAGTCACCCCCCTCTTTCCCCCCTACAGGAGGGATGGCAGAGGAAGAATTTTCATCACTTGGGTTTGCGAGAATCTGGCGGGTAGCCCCAGGTTGCAGGAAGCCAACGTGGATGGGGATGACGCTGGCGAAGAAGGGTTGGAAGTAATCGGCTGTCATTTCTTCCAAGGTGTGCAAACCTGCAAAGGCGAAGGCGACTTTGGAACTCATTTGCACCAATCCCCGCAGGTATCCCATAAAGTCTTTGGGGATTTTCTCAGCTTCTATCAGTTCTTCGATTTTCTCGAACTCGTCTAGGGCGACGATTAACCCACCGCTAAGAAGTGCTTCGACCTGTTTCAAATAGCGTTCAAAGGTACGGTAGGGAAGGTTCAGCAAATCTGCATCAGATGGAGGTGTGCAGCCTGTCGCATCGGAAATAGCATCACTAATCGCCATCAGTACTTCCCCGACTCCTTGAGAAGTAGCTCCCATGTTTAGTAGGTTGATATAGGCTACCTTTACCCCTGAGCCTGAACAGTTGGCGACGTTACGGAGGATGGAGGTTTTGCCCATGCGTCGGTGTCCGTAGAGAACTACAGATTGCAGTTGATGACCCATAACCCAGAGTTCTTCTAGCTGTCTGAGTATGTCTTCTCGCCCGACAAAGAGATTCCCCTCAACAGGATCGCCTACTACATACGGATTAGTTACAGGTTTGGTGATGGAAATTTCTCCGACTTCACCAGCTACTTGCAACAGGGCTTCTTTCCAAGTTTGAGCAATGTCTACGATTAGGGATCGCTCCGCTTGCGGTACAGTGTCGGCATTGTTCAGGATCTTTGTGAGTTCTCCTTGGGCGCGAGCGAGGGCGAAGGCTTTGGCAGAACGAGACACGCTGCCTTGAACAAGCTGGACATCCTCAACAACGCGACGTAGAGATGCGATCGCTTCCCAGGTTGCTGGACGCAGAAGAGGTTCCTTTCGGAAAGTAAGCACTTGACGTGCAGCAATAGTGTTTTGCTCTTTAGCTTCGTTTAAAGTTACTAGCGTTTGGGCAAGGGTGAACATTTCTTCACCGTAGAAAAGAGAACGCACTTCTGCAAAATGTTTCTTCGCTTTCTCAGGTTCTTTTTTATAGAGATGCCAGAAACCAGCGGCAGCAATACCGGAAGGGGTACTAGCAGGGGTAGGTTTATGTAATTGGGTTTTCTCATCATCTTCTTCTACTACAAAATCTGAGACAGAATGCACTAGCTCCCAATTGAAAGGGTCTTCAACCAGCTTGACTACACGAAGGATGGCTTGCTCCAGAGGCGTCTCAGCAAACACATGATTTATTGCCTGGACAACAGGGCTGAACTGAAGAGTATAGCTCAGCAATTGATTAACATTATGCACACCGCTTTCCCAATCCTGACGTAGCCAATGTGTTAATCGAGAAGAGAGGAAGGGAATGGGAAGCGAAGTGACATGGGGAATTTGCCAGTATTCACTCCGAGGTGAACACAGGGCGACAGATATACCCAAAAGCCAATTCACTGGACGGAGTTTTGCCATGCTTAACACCACGAGCCATGCCACACTCCACGTCACGCCCCACACCATCCCCAACACCAGCACAGACGCCACACCAACTACTCCACCCAACAGCAAGCCAGATGACACGCCGACTGCCCCACGTAATACTACACCCCAAACTACACCCCATGCCACGCCTAATGTTACGTACAATACTGTACCCCCTACCACTCCCATTGTCATACCCTGCACCAGGTCGAACCCTACAACGGAGGCCACAACTAACACCATGCCCAGCATCATCAGCTGCATTAGGTCGAACCCTACAACAGAGGCCACAACTAACATCACAACCAATGTCATGCCGAACTCCCCGATGGATGCTACGACCAACGCCACACTGAACCAATTAGGCGAAACTCGCATGTCGAACCAATTAAGAAGAACGACTATTTTCTGAAAAATTACACCCAGAGCCACCCAAGCTAGGGCAATAGCGACAGTTAATACAAGTCCTTGTAGGAGTAGCTGATCTCGGTGTTGACGCTCTAACTCCCCTTCCTTTCGCCCATTGATTTCCCCTTCAGGAATATACCCACCCCCAAAGGTTTCCACATACCACCTCAAAGCCTGGGGGAAGAAAAAGACCCAGTACAACAACCGCAGGTAATCCAGTGGATTCCACAACGATAGGGGTCGCTTTAGCTTGGGGGCTAAGTCTAAGCGGGGAACAGGGTGCTGCTGGCTCATTGCACACCTTCCAGGTAATAGACTTCTGGTAAAAATACCTGGCGAATGAATTCGCGGCTATACAAACCAAGTCCGCCTACGCGGACTAAGAGCAAATTGTGATTGAAATCTGCATAGGCAGGTTTTGTTTGTGTAGCCCCAGACTTCAGTCTGTGGGCGCAGATTGACGATTGCAAGAGGTTCATTCCCCACCCTCCAGATACCGAGAATAAGTTTGATAACACAACTGCATCAGTCGCCGAGGATGTCCGCTACTTTCCTGCACTAGCTGAATAATTTCCTCGTCAGTAAAACGCACCGAAGTCATAGCAAGACGCGCATCAATAAAAGCACGGACAGTAGTTTCATCCCAATGTTTTAGGTTCTCCTCTTGGCAAATGCCTGCAAGCGGAGATGTCTTCCCTTCATCCTGACTATCGTTAAACAGACGCTCCAGAGGTTCACTAGCCGCTAAAATCAGCTTTAAAGGAGCATTGCTTCCCTCGGCTAAACCACGCAAGCGATCGCGTACTCCACGAGTAAACCCAACCCATGTCATCTTCCCCACATTATCTATCGCTAATAAAATTCTGCGATCGCGCAAATTGCGAGTTAGGCTATAGTCCTTGCTTTCAGGGATACCAACCTCGTGACACAAAGCACTGTAGAAGTCATTTTCATCATTAACCCAATTCAAATCTAGGAAGACTGACTGACGCGGCGAATTGAGGCAACTTTCCGCCAGTTGGCAAATTTTCCATAGCACAGAGGATTTGCCGATACCTTCCTCTCCGATTAGAGCAACACTACTACCGCTATTCAGAACCTCGAATATGCGACGGATTTCGCGTTCTCTGTTAAAGAACTGTTGCACATCGTCCACTCTGCCTTGTTGGGGAACAAAGGGGTTGAAATTGCTCCCCTCCCCTTGCAGGGGAGGGGTTGGGGGAGAGGTCATCCGCAGATTATCGGGGTTTAGCTGTACCGGAGAATCTTGCTTTAATATCTGCTGTTGATATCGATATTGTGTGGGGTTTTTAAAATTTTTCTTAGTAACGTTTATCCCTAAATCTTTTTTAAGCCTATTATATAATTTTGTACCAACCTCTCTTATATATTGCTCAGTATAATCAGTCTTAGCACTAATGACAGCCTAAGTCTCACCTGACCATACCCATAAAAAAATATTTTCCTCTAATTCATTTAAAATAGGCTTTGTTTGTTCATTAAAAAGCGAATTTATAAATTCTAATGCTTCTTTGGAGTCCATTAGAGGAAATTTACGTTCATAAGCGGATTTTCAAACCAACCAATTAGAGACTACTTCTCCCTACAAACCAACATTAACCTACTTTTGCCTACAAAACCAGGATAGTCAAGCTTCCTACTTAAGCCAACCTAAACCTTATGAGCCGAAAGCCATCATGGTCTTATCAACCAATACAAGAACTTTAAGACCATGATTAACCAACAATCAGAAACTCAGCAATCTATTGAACAGCAACAGCAAAAAAATCAGTTGAACAGCAACAGCAAAAAAATCAGTTATTGAACTGTCAAAAAGCAGTAAATAAACCCGAACAATTCATCTGTACCATTCAACCCGTAACCCCCACAGCAGCCAAACCATTAGATCCATCGACATTTTTGCAATATGTAGATGCTTTAAGCACAATTATTCATGGGAGTACTATTCTTGTTGTTGCTTTAACTCAATTTAGCAAGGTTTTTGTGCCTTTGATAGGTCAAAAGCCAGACAACAAGACAAACCTGCCTGTTCAACGAACCGCTAAGCCTAAAAAATAACATCAATTAGTTTTAGCTTAGATTTAGTACCCGCCACTCACCCGTCAGAAAATCATTGATTTTCGGGCGGTTTTTGTCATCTGCCCATACTTTTGTAGTGATTTAAAGCTCTAATTTCTCAGCAATTATTTTTAATTTCGTAGCAAAAAACACTTGCCTAAACGTAGACAAGTTACTACAATAATAATGTTGCAACAGCAACAAGTCAGGAGCCAACCCCGCACCGTGGAAAGTCAAGGGTTGGCTCTGGCTCCAACAAACGAAGGAGTTAAATTCATTATGACGAAAAAACAGTGTCTTAATCCTTGGGCAGTGGCGCGTCAACTTCCCAGCCTGAAATGGTTAATCATTGGTCGCTATCGCTCTCGCTCCGATGCAGATGGACATCTCCTGCTCTTGCGTCAGCGTGTCCCCAATATCCAATTTAAGGTTGTTTTTGATGTGAGCGATCGCAAGCAATAGACGCTTAGTCCCCCTAGCTCTTCACTCAAGCTCCCCCCTTAATAAGGGGGGTTGGGGGGGTCAATGTGTAGCAGCACAAAAGGGAGAGGGGATGAGAGCCATCAATCGGCTCTCCCATGCCCCCTGAGCCGTTTATCTAAAATTAATAAAGCTGCTAGCGGATTTGGAATTAAAGCGATGGTCACACAGCTACAATCTTCCACCCCAAAAGACATCATCTACCCCGAAAGCGACGGGCAACCAATGGCAGATAACACCAAGCAATTTAACTGGATTGTTGCCATCAAGTTAGGCTTAGAACTCTTGTTTACCAACGACTCCAATATATTCGTTGCTGGCAACTTACTCTGGTATCCCCTAGAAGGCAGTAACAAAACCAGATGCGCCCCAGATGTCATGGTCATCTTTGGCAGACCAAAAGGAGACAGGGGTTCTTACCAACAGTGGCGAGAAGATAACATTCCCCCGCAAGTGGTGTTTGAAATTCTCTCTCCTGGCAATACTGTCAAAGAGATGATTGAAAAATACAAGTTTTACCAACGCTATGGCGTTGACGAATATTATCTCTATAACCCCGATGGGGGTGAGTTGACCGGCTGGCTACGTTCTAGCAATGAGTTAGAAGCCATTGAAGAGATGATGGGTTGGATTAGTCCACGCTTAGGGATACGGTTTGAACTCTCTGAAGGTGAACTCATCATTTATCGACCGGATGGAGAACGGTTTGCCACTTATGTGGAACTAGCTCAACGGCTAGAACAGGAACGGCAAGAAAAAGAACAAGAGCAACAACGGGCAGAGCAAGCTGAAGCTAGGGCAGAGCAGACAGAAGCACTACTAGAGCAAGAACGACTGAAAGCGCAAGCCTTAGAAGCTAAACTACGAGAACTCGGCATCAACCCAGAACAATAGTGACAGAAATTAATTTACAAGTCGAAGAAAAGGACGATCGCATCGATCGCTACCTTTCCCAACACCTTCGGGATCTCTCGCGATCGCGTATTCAACAACTGCTCGAACAAGGGCAAGTGCAGGTTAACGATAAACTCTGTACCTCGAAAAAAGTAACTGTGCAATCGGGCGATCGCATTTCCATCACCATCCCCGAAGCCAAACCCCTGGATTTACAACCTGAAGCCATTCCTCTAGACGTTCTGTACGAAGATGACTCCCTGATCATTATTAACAAACCCGCCGGCTTAGTTGTCCATCCGGCTGCCGGTCATGAAAGCGGCACTCTCGTCAACGCTCTCCTGGCACACTGCACAAATCTTGCGGGGATTGGTGGCGTTCAACGTCCGGGAATCGTCCACCGATTAGATAAGGATACAACGGGTGCGATTGCGATCGCCAAAACCGATCAAGCTCATCAACACCTACAAGCCCAACTTAAAGCCAAAACTGCCCAACGGGAATACTTAGGTGTTGCCCACGGTTCGCCATCAGCAGAGAGTGGCACCATTGACCAACCCATCGGACGCCATCCTGTTGACCGTAAAAAAATGACAATCTTGCCAGTGGATAAAGGCGGACGTACCGCTATCACCCACTGGCAAGTTAGAGAACGATTGGGGAATTACACCCTAATCTATTTTCAACTCGAAACCGGTCGTACTCACCAGATTCGTGTTCACAGCGCCCATATTGGGCATTGTCTCGTCGGCGACTCTGTTTATGGCAGTGGTCGCTCTGTAGGGGTGAATTTACCAGGTCAGGCACTCCACGCTTGGCGACTTCGCTTGCAGCATCCAGTTTCTGGAGAGTGGATTGAGGCAATTGCCCCTCTGCCACCCGCCTTCATCACACTCCTGGATGTGCTGCGGCGACGTACTGCTGCACTAACGCCGAGGCACCCTTGATAAATAATCGATGTTCTGCGCTGACACCCGTGGGACTGGGTTGGATTGGGGAGCGATAGACCGTGCCATCTCTGCATACAGAGATGGGTCGCCTGCTCTTGCCTTCCTCTCTTGTGGGATGTAGCTGCGAATCTCGTTCTGCCAGATAATTTGAGGAAAGCCCAGTTGCGAGCGGTAATAAGCGTCGTAACGGGGAGATTTGATGTTGAAGGGTCGTTCACCCTCATTCCGGCTATGTAAAACTCGACGCCGCTGATAGGGGACGGTGTTGTACCCGAAATTGCTCAGGTACTCGTCGCTATTGAGCAGTTGATCGACAAAGCCTGTAATACCCTTGGTAGCAACTACAATTGACCAAGCGATTTTTTCACGTTCGCTGTAGACATCACGTCCCAGCACCCGTTGTACGCATTGCTCAACAAAGCGGTAGTTGCTGTTTTTCTCATAGAAGCTGTTTCTGAAAGTCTTAGAAAGCAGCAATCCACGAATGAAGTCCCGAACAGTGCTTTGACCATTCCGGAGCTGAGATTCAAGAGCCGGCTCTCGATCCCAAGCAAAGGCATGGAAGAAGATCTGGCGGTAGGCGGCTTCAATCAGATTATCCATATCTCCAGAGGAGAGCAGGTTATCTGTTGTAAAAATTCTAGGTTGTTCATCACCAGGAATTTCATATGCAGCTACGCGCTGATTTTGGCTTTTAGGTGAGTAGCTTAATAAAGGTAAGGCCACGTTGGCAATCTCCGTAATCTTAGAAAATCTTACAAAGCTTAAATTTTAAATATATAGCAAATCCTGTACCAATCCCTAAAAAAGTAGGTATTTATTTGATTAAATGACACCTGATGAAATTGCTAATCGTTGTCTAGTGGCAGTTTCAGGAATATCCCATCCAGAAAGTTAGTGGGTTTGCTAACGAAGCACAATGAGGCCAATTTCGCAAGTAATTCTCCATATTTGGCTGCCAATGCGGAGGTGCTAATCCTAATCCCAAGCAAAGATGAGAAATAATATTAAAAAACTGCCAATCGTGACCAGGAGAGCCTAAATGGGCATGAGCGTATTCATGCACAACAATACTTAACCAATCTTGACGTGCTGTTCGCCCTACATCGATCAGGATGACAGCGGGATAGACCATAATATTGCACAAGCCGTCTATACCATACTCAGTCGCTAGAGGGGTTGCCAGAATATGCATAGGGCGACGTTGTTCAGGATGAAAGCAGCCATGACAGGCTTCTAGATAGGTATTGAGTTCAGCATTGATGGCATCGATATGATTGCCAATCCAGGTATAAATGCGCTCACTTTCCCTTAAATCATCAGTCACGTCCAGCATTTCTGGCTCTAAGGCAAGCTGACGCACAGCAGTCAAATACTGATAACCACGCACAAATGGAATTGCACTAATTGTTGATTCACCAACCCAAGGAGGACTGAAACTGTCTGACGGCCAAGACATCCTGTGCTTGTTGAGGTACTAAAGTTTCACGGCGTTCATCATCCAAATCAGAGCCAATGCGAGTTTCGACACACAAGGAGGCTGTGCTAAATCCACCAAAGCGCTTTACGGTACTGGTTCGCATCCGCACATCTGAGCTGACGAAGCAGAATCGCTCTTCAGAACTCATCGTTTCATATTCGGTTAACAGAACCAGGGCATCCTCATCATCGATCAGATAGCGACCCGCCACTGGCACAATCTCGGCATAGCCTCTTTCTCGGAGTAAGCGGCCCTGTCTGGGGTTATCCTGATCAGGGACAATCACCATGACGGTGGAGCCGGTGTGATTTTCTTCTTCGCTTCTATCCCAAGCCATCGTCCCCTGCCAACTCACCAGTGCTCCTCCCGCAGCCTTACTCGGTTCAACTTGGTGCAATCGGCAAATCTCTACCACTTGGGGATGATCGGCAGCTAACGTTGCCACATTGATTTCTGATTCTCCTGTCTCCGCTCGCCTAAAAGCAAGGTGATGGGTTGTGCGCTGCGAACGCCACTTGCCAGCACTTAACTGAAAAAATTCCATTCCATCCATCTATATGTATCTCCTGCGGAGGATTGCTCACCGTTTTGGCTTTTTTTACATTCCCTGATTATAGAGTCACTGTATCGCCTGAAGTTATTTGCGATCGCCTTTAACACCAAAGACAGCCTCTACCGTAAATGTGGGTTTGGTCTATCTAGAAGCATTGCGGCTTTGCCACTTGTTCAATCGAGTTTCTCCAACTGCCGCCAAGGAGCGCAACTGGGCGATTTGTTGCCGTAACGTAGCAAGTTCAGTCGCTTGCTCTTGGGATTGTTGCTTCAGAGATTCGTAGGTTGAATTCTGACTTGTTTGTAATACAACCTGACTCTCTAATCGACCTTGCAGTTGACCGATTTGTTGTTCTTTTTCGGCAAGCTGCTGTTGTGATTGCTGTTGCAGGGAGTCGTAACTTGATTGCAGTTGTGTCTGCTCACTCATCCGACTTTGCAGTTGTTCTTGCAGTTGACCGATTTGCTGTTCTTTTTCGGCAAGCTGCTGTTGTGATTGCTGTTGCAGGGAGTCGTAACTTGATTGCAGTTGTGTCTGCTCACTCATCCGACTTTGCAGTTGTTCTTGCAGTTGACCGATTTGTTGTTCTTTTTCGGCAAGCTGCTGTTGTGACTGCTGTTGTAGGGAGTCGTAACTTGATTGCAGTTGTGTCTGCTCACTCATCCGACTTTGCAGTTGTTCTTGCAGTTGACCGATTTGCTGTTCTTTTTCGGCAAGCTGCTGTTGTGACTGCTGTTGTAGGGAGTCGTAACTTGATTGCAGTTGTGTCTGCTCACTCATCCGACTTTGCAGTTGTTCTTGCAGTTGACCGATTTGTTGTTCTTTTTCGGCAAGCTGCTGTTGTGACTGCTGTTGCAGGGAGTCGTAACTTGATTGCAGTTGTGTCTGCTCACTCATCCGACTTTGCAGTTGTTCTTGCAGTTGACCGATTTGTTGTTCTTTTTCGGCAAGCTGCTGTTGTGACTGCTGTTGTAGGGAGTCGTAACTTGATTGTACAGAGGCTTGATCGGCAACCTGACTCTCTAATTGACCTTGCAATTGAGTAATTTGTTGCTGTAAATCGGTAATGATATGGGCTTGCTCTGCCGACTGCTTTTGCTGGGATTCGTCTTTCTCTGATGACAAGCTCTGATCTTTTGGTTTGGCAACCTGATTTTTGGGTTGCTTCTCTATAGTCACCCCCTGAAGCTCGCTGCCTTTTGCAGATTCATTAGCTGCTGCCTGGATGGCAAGTTTGATTTCTGCCGAATCACTATAGAGTGCGATCCGGCCTGCCGCCATAGCCTCACACAGCTCAGACGGAGATAGTCCTGCTTTTTCAGCCAGCGTACTCAAGAAATGAAGCCCTTTAGGTGTAAGGGACTCCCCCATCTTGACTGGTGTTTTTGAGTGCAAGTTGGGAGCGCCACGCCTCTTCTTTGGCATTGGCATTTTTTTCCGATGATTTTCTGATGATTGACTGGCCTTCAGTATAGATCTATCTGCACCAAAACTAAAGAAGAAGCGTCAGAAACCGTCTGATTCGTAAGGCACTGACAGTCGTTCAACTCCAGACAATTACATCCAGACAATTACAACCTCTGCCAGCTCAAAGCTGATACCGAGGGGTGAGTGCACAGAGTCGGGATGGCAAAAGCCGTGAGTGACAATTAACAGGATGCTGGGCGATTGGCGAGTAGTCAGGTGAGGCTGTTTCGCTTCGCTGCCCAAATAGGGCGTGACTCCTAGCCTCTTGGCAACTTCTTCACCTAAAAAGCGGGTTTTGGGAATGGGTTTGAAGCGTTGGGGTGTGGGTTACTGAGGTTCGGGTGCTGAGAGGGTTACGGGGGAGGAAGTACGGGTGCTGCCTGCATCAATAGTAGTCAAAAAATTAACTCTTCATTGATTAGTTTAATCCTTAATATTTGCAGCTATACTCATACTCGAAAAGTTAGATTTCCCCTGGTATTAGCGTTTTAAACAGTGTCATTCTGTGCTGTGGCTTACGGTAACATTCGTTATGTTTGAAACCTGTTTTGTAACTCCAGGCTTGTTATCTTTATTTAATCCTAGAGTTGCCAGTCAATGGCAAGCGCAAATTCTAATCATTACGGGAGCAGGATTAGCGGATCTGGTAAACGTAGAGTTAGCCTGGAGTATCGCGTTAGTGCAACTCGATTGGAAACGAGATTTTTTACAACCCAAACAACAAGTATCTCTAAAAAATCAAGAATTTCGCACATAAGTCGCCGCCGCCAACGCTTCCGCTAAAGCCAGTTTTCTCCAAATCTAGAAACAATTTTCCCGAAAGAAAAAATATTAACGATGCTTTCGAGAGGGCTAGAGTAAAACACTCTCGATGGGAACATGCCGTCAGAGAATGGATACAAAAATACCACAAAAATTGATTCAATGAATGTCAATTGAAGGCTGAAGCGTTAAGGATGAGGCGACTTCCCCATGAAGGAGCAAAACTGTTGTTTTTGTGAGCATTTTTGTCAATTCAGATCTTGCAACCGTTGTAATAACCGCTAGTGGTTTTAACCACTGTCTTAGCTAATAGCTAAAGTCGTCTTTAGACGACTGGGATGAGCCTTTGAGTCTACTTAACACTTAACTGGACTTGAGCTACTCGCTGTAGAAATTAATTTCTAGTGCAGCATGGCACAAATAACTGACCAGCTAAAATCTCCCCCGCTCCCCTGCTCCCCTGCTCCCCTGCTCCCCTCTTCTCCGCCTGTCCAGGCATCAAGGGGTTTCCTGACCGAATTGGGTATCCTGCGGGCATCGTATTACCCTAAATTCCGCTAAAAATGCAATTTGTTAAGTTTTTGTTAACTTGTTATACGCGTGCGAACCCGGCTAAGCCTTGATGTAGAAGGGTTTGAGTTCAATATTGCCTGGGTGAGCGGGTTTAATCATCTTAACAATTTGTAATAGATCTAAGACCCAAGGACGGTGTATAAAAAAACGGTGAGGGAATCGACGACAGGCAAAAGCTAAGTAAAACACTAGTTCAGCAAGTTTTTAGGTTTCTCATAAAAGCCTAAAAATTTCTCAGATTTCTCAAAAGCTCCATATTGTTGCCTGGTATACAGAACATCCGGAACTAAAGAGCAAGTTGAACTAAAATTTTATTGGCTGTCTGTAGTTGACATCCCTAGCTGCTCGAACTGCTCAGAACTGGCTTCATCCAGTTCTCAAGCAAAACCCAAAACTAACCACCCAGTAAGTAGGAGTTATCTTTCATGTTCGACGCTTTCACAAAGGTTGTTTCACAAGCTGATACACGCGGTGAATACCTGAACTCTGGTCAATTGGATGCTTTGATCTCCATGGTCAAGGAAGGCAACAAGCGGATCGATACCGTTAACCGTATCACAGGCAACGCTTCCAGCATTGTTGCTAACGCCGCTCGTTCTCTGTTTGCTGAGCAACCCCAGTTGATTGCTCCTGGTGGAAATGCTTACACCAACCGTCGTATGGCGGCTTGCTTGCGCGATATGGAAATCATCCTGCGTTATGTGACCTACGCCATGTTTGCAGGTGATGCCAGTGTTCTGGATGATCGCTGCCTGAACGGTCTGCGTGAAACCTACTTAGCTCTAGGTGTTCCTGGCGCTTCTGTAGCCGCAGGTGTTCAAAAGATGAAGGAAGCTGCGATTGGAATTGCCAATGACCGTAGCGGTATCACCCAAGGTGATTGCAGCGCTCTGATGTCTGAACTGGCTAGCTACTTTGATCGTGCTGCTGCTGCTGTTTCCTAATTAAGTGCTAAGCGATATTCGCTAACACTTGTCAGTTGGACAAAAAAAATTTCAACCAGAACTTTGTAAAACACTAGGGAGATACCTCAACGATGAAGACACCTCTAACCGAAGCGGTTTCAGCAGCTGATTCTCAAGGCCGTTTTCTTTCCAGCACAGAACTCCAAGTGGCTTTTGGTCGCTTCCGTCAAGCTACAGCTAGCTTAGAAGCTGCAAAAAGCTTGAGTTCTAATGCTGACCGTCTGGCTCAAGGCGCGGCTCAAGCGGTGTACAACAAGTTCCCTTACACCACCCAAATGCAAGGTAACAACTATGCAGCGGATCAGCGTGGTAAGGACAAGTGTGTTCGTGACATCGGCTACTACCTGCGGATTGTGACCTACTGCTTGGTTGCTGGTGGCACAGGCCCTCTAGATGAGTACCTGATCGCTGGCTTGGATGAAATCAACAGCACCTTTGAACTGTCTCCTAGCTGGTACGTTGAAGCCCTGAAGTACATCAAGGCTAATCACGGTATCACTGGTGATGCGGCTACCGAAGCCAACTCTTACATCGACTATGCAATTAACGCCCTGAGCTAACAGGCGCGTGTAGCCCGGTAAGGTAATCAGCTCTACCAGCAAAGAAAGCGAGTCAGAGTTGTTCATCTTACCGGGCAGTTTTATTCTCACCATTCTGATAAAAGACTTGAAAAAACATTTTGTGTTAGGTCATTGAGGGGGGAGATAAAAATATGACAGCGTTAGGAGAAGCCGGACGTTTAGGAATTAAACCTTTTGAAGAATCAGGATTGGTAGAACTCCGTTCTGATAGAACCGAAGCCAATGTGCAAGCCGTGATCCGGGCGACCTATCGACAGGTTCTCGGTAATGAGTACCTAATGGAATCGGAGCGCCTCGTCAGCGCTGAGTCACTATTGCGCCAAGGACAAATCACAGTTCGGGATTTTGTGCGCTCAATCACCCAATCAGAACTGTATCGGAAGAAGTTTTTTTACTCCAATTCACAACCTCGGTTTATCGAGCTTAATTATAAGCATTTATTGGGTCGGGCACCCTACGATGAATCGGAGATTTCTTACCACGTTGAGCTTTACAACTCAAAAGGGTACGAAGCTGAGATCAACTCTTATATTGATTCAGCAGAATATCAACAAAATTTTGGCGAAAATACAGTACCCTACCCTCGCGGATTTCAAACCCAAACTGGGCAGAAAACCGTGGGGTTTAGCCGGATATTCCAGTTATATCGGGGTTATGCCAGTAGCGATCGCGCACCCAGCCCAAAACAAGCAAAACTAACCTGGGAAGTGGCGAAAAATGTAGCCTCACCCATCCACGCCCCCTCTTCGTCAGCTCTAGCCGGCACCTCAGGTGGTCGTCGCGGGGATATTTATCGGGTGAGGGTGATGCAATCCGCTTCCCTGAACTCGCCTGTAGTGCGGCGGACTACCACAGAAGTGCTCGTCCCCTACGCTCAGTTGTCTAGTAAGTTACAGCAATTGAATCGTCAGGGCAGTAAAGTGATGAGCATCTCACCTGCATAAATGGGGAATGGAAAATGGGGAAGGGTAAAAAATGATTACCTGTAACCTATTCCCTACGATTAAGCAGGTCGGTGTGAATCGACTCAAAATCAATTTCAGATCTAAATAATTAAAACCAGAGATGGAACGGTTTGGGTGTTATGTAGAGTTACACCTACCTGCTTACCTATTAACAAAGGAGAAGATTGAATGGCCATTACGACAGCAGCATCTAGACTCGGAACATCAGCTTTTAGCAATGCCAATCCGGTAGAATTGCGCCCGAATGCAAGTAGAGAAGACGTTGAAGCCGTGATTCGCGCTGTCTACCGTCAGCTATTGGGCAATGACTATTTAATGAAATCTGAGCGTCTGACTAGTGCTGAATCACTCCTGCGTGATCGGAAGATTACAGTGCAAGACTTTGTGCGTCAGGTGGCGAAATCGGAACTGTACAAATCTAAGTTTTTCTATAACAGTTTCCAAACGCGAGTCATAGAACTAAATTATAAGCATTTGTTGGGTAGAGCACCCTATGACGAGGCTGAGGTGATTTATCACTTGGACTTGTACGAAACCAAAGGGTACGATGCCGACATTGATTCCTACATTGATTCGCCAGAGTATCAGGGCAACTTCGGTGAAAATATCGTGCCCTACTATCGGGGTTTCGAGACCCAAACCGGGCAAAAAACTGTAGGGTTTAGCCGCATGTTCCAGCTTTATCGCGGCTATGCCAACAGCGATCGCGCCCAACTCAAAGGCACTTCTTCTCGCCTTGCCAGTGAGTTAGCTCAGAATGGTGCTTCCACCGTGATTAATCCCTCTAGTAGCAATGGTAGCTTTGCCTACCTACCTTCCTTGAGAGGTGTTACTCCCAGCAGTGGTTTTGGTGGATCAGCCACCTTTGGCAAGTCCGGCCGACTCTACCGCGTCGAAGTTGCTGGACTCAATCAGCCCAGATATCCTAACGTGCGCCGGATCAACCAAGCCTTCATCGTGCCTTATGAAGAGCTATCCACGCAAATGCAGAGAGTTCTACGCCAAGGTGCCAAAATCGCCAGCGTTACTCCTCTCTAGTTGGAATGAGTCATGGGTCACGAGATGATTGGATTTTGGCGAATCATCTCGTGACCCATGAACCTTGTGAATTCTGAATTCTGTATTTTGATGAGGATATAAAGGTATGTTGGGTTCAATTGTCGCCGGAAGAACAGGTAGTTCACCTTCTAGCAATCGCTGCTTTCGCTATGAAGTCGTCGGTATGCGTCAAAGCGTAGACACAGATAATACCGATTATCCAATTCGCTCTAGTGCCAGTGTGTTTATCACGGTGCCTTACAACCGGATGAATGAAGAAATGCAACGGATTACGCGGTTGGGAGGCAAAATTGTCAGCATTCAGCCATTAAATTCTGACGCTGAACCCGTTACCGAATCAGAAAGCTAACTAAGCCTCCATGCGAGAGTCGAGTTTTGGGAATTTTGAATCTTTATCACCGGAACAGTCACCGGAAGGTAGTGAGTCTTTAACTGTAGAGCAGGCGATCGCTAATCTACAAGGCCAAGACCAAGGACTTCGCTATTACGCAGCTTGGTGGCTGGGTAGATTCAGAGTTCGCGAATCGGCAGCGATTGATGCGCTAATCGCCACGTTGGAGGATGAGACAGACCGGACGCCTGAAGGCGGTTACCCCCTACGGCGGAATTCAGCGAGGGCATTGGGCAAACTGGGAGACCGAAAAGCTGTGCCTGCACTCATTCGTTGTTTAAACTGCTCAGATTTCTACGTGCGTGATGCCGCAGCTGAGTCATTAGGAATGTTGGGCGATCCGGTCTGTATCCCAGAATTGATGAAACTACTAGAAGGTGGGTTAGAAGCCGCTCAACCGATACCGGGCTGTCCCCATTTGGCGCAACCTTATAATGCAACGATTGAAGCCTTAGGTTCCCTGGGTGCCACCGCCGCTATTGACCTAATTCAACCCTTTCTGGATCATCCGATAGAGCGGGTACAATACGCCGCTGCACGAGGGATGTATCAGTTGACAAAAAATCCAATATATGCAAATAAATTAATCCAGGCTTTAGGTGGACAAAAGCTACAACTGCGACGGGCAGCGCTGGGCGATCTGGGAGCCATTGGTTATTTACCGGCAGCAGAAGCGATCGCAGAAACGTTGGCAGAAAATAGCCTGAAGCTGATTTCTCTCAAAGGACTTTTAGAGTACCAAGTGAAAAACAACTCCACAGAGTCCTCATCGATATCGGAAGCGGCGATTCAGGTAATGACTTTGATGGATAATCTGCTATAGTCCATCAGAAGAAGAGGGGAAGTGAGAGACTCCAGCCAAGCGGAGGAGGGGAGATGGGGAACAGTCCTCAACTCTCCCCCAAGACAGAGAACGAGCCGACCCTCCCACACCCTCTCGCCTGTGTATCGAAGTGACCAATGACGAATGACAGAGGACTCAAACTGATTCAATCCGTTGAGCAGGCGGATTCTTCACAGAAATTGCTAGATGCTGTGCAATCATTAGCCGCTGCCCGTTTAGAGGAAGGAATTCCGACCTTGATTGCAGCTCTGAGCTACAACAATCCTGGTGCCGCCGTAGCCGCTGTGGATGGGTTGGTGCAATTAGGAGAAGTAGCCGTGCCAAAGCTGCTCACCCTGTTGGATGATTACAACTACAGTGGTAGAGCCTGGGCGATTCGAGCCTTAGCGGGAATCGGCGACCCAAGAGCGCTAGAAACATTGCGAGAAGCCGCAGAAACTGACTTTGCCATGAGTGTGCGTCGCTCCGCTGCCAAAGGTTTGGGCAATCTGCGTTGGTCGGCTTTACCCGCTCAAGACGTTTCAGCCGCTCAAGCACAAGCTCTCAAAACCCTGCGCTTGACAGCCCAAGACCCGGAATGGGTGGTTCGCTATGCTGGCGTTGTGGGATTACAAGGGCTGACAACCTCTGTCGCAGAGAGTCAGACAGATATTCGCCCAACCGTAAGTGAGCATTTTGAGCAAATGCTGAAGACAGAATCTGATTTAGCCGTTCGCGCCCGCGTTCAACTGGCGTTGGATCAACTGCACAAGGATTGACACTCCCACGCCCTCGATTACCGGGGGATGATTGCTTGATCCACTTGCCGTTAGACGACAGGAAAGAAAGACTTTTCCTAAAATGGGCTTATCTTATCCTGGCACGTTGCCTAAAAAATTCCAGATGTGGCAGCATTGGCATCGATTCAGTCTTTTGTTCTTAGCCAGTCTTGTCTTTTGCTGTGTCTTCCACTTTGGGTCACTAAGACAAGTCGCTCACTCAGCAACGCCACAGAGGCAATTCACTGCATCAATACCCAGTCAAGAACCCTACTCTCAAGTAGTGCAGCAAGGAGTTGAACGCTATCAAGCTGGCAAATTTACGGAAGCGATCGCACTGTGGCAAAAAGTCCTATCACAAATTACAAGCCCGAAAGAGCGAGCCGCCCTTTATAGTAATCTGGCACTGGCTTATCGGCAAATTGGACAATCAGGGAAAGCGATCGCCCATTGGCAGCAAGCGATTCAAATTTACCAGCATCAAGACGATCAGGCAGCACGTAGCCAGCTACCCAAACTCCTGACCGAGCAAGCACAAGCTTACAACGAACTGGGGCAGAATCGACAGGCGATTAAAATTTTACAGTCGGCGCTAGAACGTGCCAAACAAATCCCAGACTTACAAACCCAGGCGGCAACCTTAGGAGCATTAGCTAATGCCTATTGGGCGGTGGGGAACTACGAAAAAGCTCTCTTTTCTCATCAAGCAAGTTTAAAAATTGCCCGTCAGCTCAACACTCCAGACTATATTGCAAGTTCCCTGAATAATTTAGGTAATCTCTACATCAGCCGTTCTGAGCGGTATCGCTATCAAGCAAACGTTGCTCGTGTCGAAGGGGATGAACCCGAAAAAATTCGGCTCATGCAGTTGGCAGAACAAGAGATGACGGCTGCACAATCAGCCTTTAACGAAAGCTTGCGGGAGACTCAAGCTGTAGGCGGTATCACCTACGTCAAGACGTTACTCAATCTCAATCGTCTACTAGAGCAATTGCCATCACCTGACTGGGCAGCTATTGCCAGGAACCGCGAAAAGTTGTTAGTAAGGGTGGAAACACTACCCGACTCACGGGATAAAGCCTACATTTTGATCAACCTTGCACAGCATTTTAGCGATCCAGAGCCAGGGAGAAATGCTTTAGACGCTTCACTTGTGTTGAAAAAAGCCGTTAGTATAGCCAGAAACATAGGAGATCAGCGAGCAGAATCCTTTGCTCTGGGTAGTTTAGGGCAGATTTACAAGTCAGCCGGTCAAACCTCAGAGGCGATGGAGTTAACCCAACAAGCACAATGGGTAGCCATGCAAGCCAATGCGCCTGATAGTGCTTATCGCTGGCAGTGGCAAACTGGGCGGTTGTTGAAGGCAGGCGGGAAGACAAAAGAAGCGATCGCCTCTTACGAACAAGCGATCGCAACCCTCCAGAGCATTCGCAACAATCTACTAGCAATTAACACTAATTTGCAATTTGACTTCCGCGACTCCGTTGAACCCGTTTATCGCGAGTTGATGCAACTATTACTAGAACCATCCATGCTCAGGAATCTAGAGCAACGAAAAACCAATTTGAGTAAAGTGATTGATACTCTAGAATTGCTCAAATTAGCAGAACTGCAAAATTATTTTGGCGATGAGTGTGTAGAAGTTGCCCAGGCAGATGCCAAAAGCGAGGCGAGTCTGCTTGATGCCAATAGCGCCATTATTTACTCAGTGATTCTCCATGATCGCACTGAAATGATTCTCCGCTTGCCGGACGGTCTATTAACCAGCTATTCCGTCTCTCTTAATCAAGAGCAAATGCAGCAAGAAATTGACCAATTACGCAAGTTACTCGAAAAACGCTCAACAAACGAGTACTTATTAGCTGCCCAAAAAATCTATAACGCCTTGATTCGTCCCTTGGAGGCAGACTTAGCAGCAGCCAAAGTTAAGACGCTGATTTTCATCCAAGATGCCATGTTGCGGCAAGTACCGATGGCAGCGTTGCATAATGGTCAACAGTTTTTGATTGAGAACTATGCGATCGCCACAACACCTAGTTTGGCACTCACCACTCGCACTCGTGCTCCAGAACACTACTCTAGTGCTTTAATTATGGGCTTAACCGTAGAGCGTCCGCCTTTTATCGCCTTAACGAATGTCCGTACTGAAGTCGCGAGTGTGCAAAAACTTCTGGGCGGTACTCAACTTTTAGATCAAGACTTTACCTTGGCAAATCTGCAAGAGCAATTGCAAAACAAAAGTTATCCCGTGGTTCACATTGCAACTCATGGGAAATTTGGAGTGGATGCCGCGAGTACCTTTTTATTAACGTTCGACTCACGCATGACGTTGGAGCAATTTGACGAAGTTTTGCGAGAAGCCAAGTTATCCCAAAAGCGATCGCAACGAAACCAACAACCCGTAGAATTACTAACTTTAAGTGCTTGTCAAACAGCAGCCGGCGATAACCGAGCCGCTTTGGGAATTGCGGGTGTAGCTGTTCGGGCAGGGGTTAGGAGTGCTCTTGCTAGCTTATGGAATATTAATGATGAAGCTACAGTTCCCCTGATTGAAGAATTTTACACTCAGTTAGAACAACCCTATGTCACAAAAGCCAAAGCACTTCAAACAGCGCAGTTGAAGATGATTAATCATTTAGAATACTCTCATCCAGCAGTTTGGTCGCCTTTTATTTTGATTGGCAATTGGCTTTGATTTAAGTTTTACACTTATAAAGTGCAACTGGCGGAGGCAGTTGATGTTGCTTACCGGTAGGATTAACCATTGGAAAATGGACATATTCAGCCTTCCCCCCTGGCATTAAGGCAAATTCAAGATAGAAGCAAAGGGCTTTTAGCGCAATATTTCTCGAACAAAGGTAGGGATTGTGCTCGGTGAAGCAAATTTGGCGGGTTCGACATTGGATTTTCGCTTGCTCTTTGAGTCAGTATCCGGTGCGTATTTAGTGCTGACACCGGATTCTCCAAGGTTCACGATTGTTGTCCGAAATGTATTCGCCAACGGGCAGGCACAATTCGAGGGAGAGGGGCTAGCCCGACGACCCGTTGGGTTCTTGGGAACCGCCCTCAACATCACCAGGGCGGGCAGACTCCAGCAGTCGCCCTCACCGCTTATGCTGGGGAAATCAATCAGCAACAAGCGATCGCGGCAGGATTTCAGCGGCATCTTGCCAAACCTGTTGAGCCAGAGGCACTGATGAAAGTAATTGCCGAGCTGGCTCAACAAACTCGATAATGCTGTTCATCCTCGTCTGCAAATCCTGACCTATGGATTAACCCAAATCTTATGACCAACCTGATGGCTGAAGCAATGCCCATGGCTCCGATACCTGCAAACGAAGTTGAACGCTTAGCGGCTCTCTATCGGTATCGCATTCTCGATACTCCTCCTGAAGCAGCTTTCGATCGCCTTACCACATTGGCAGCGCGGCTATTTGATATGCCGATCGCTCTCGTTTCGCTAGTGGACAAATCGCGAGCCTGGTTCAAGTCTTGCCACGGCTTCAATTTGAGTGAAGTTCCGCGAGATGCCACGATTTGCAGCTTTGCGCTTTTATACAATCAGGTTTTAGTCGTTCCAGATACCCGACAAGATGAGCGATTCGCGTGTAATCCGTTTGTGCAAAGTGAACCGGGCGTTCGTTTCTATGCAGGCGCTCCTCTAGTCACCCACGATGGCTTTAATCTGGGTACCCTCTGTCTGCTAGACAGCAAGCCCCGTGATGCTTTGAGTGCAGAGCAGCAAACCATTCTGGCTGATTTAGCCGCGATGGTGGTGGACGAACTGGAACTCCGCTATTCAGCTAATCGCATTACTCAAATCGATCAGGCACTGCTAGCCGTAACGCAGGGGGTTTCAGCCGCAACGGGTGAAGCATTCTTCTATTCCCTGGTACAACATTTTGCCAATGTTTTGGCAGTGGATTACACCTACATTGGTCTACTTGTCGAGCGCGACTCAGAAGAACTGATTCAAACGATCGCCACCTGTGCCCAGGGTCAAATTGTAGACAACTTCGAGTACTTACTGCGAGATACCCCTTGTCAAGCCGTACTGAAGCACCGAAAAATTTGTTGCTACCCTTCTAGTGTGCAAGCTCTATTTCCCCACGCTCCCCTACTCGCTCCGCTGCAAATAGAAAGCTATATCGCGGTTCCGTTTTTTGACTCAACTGGCACACCATTAGGATTACTGGGTGTGATGGATCGCAAACCGTTAGAAAATGCCCAACTCACAGAAACCCTGCTTTCTATCTTTTCCATGCGAATCGCGGCTGAACTAGAGCGGCAGTGGGCGGAGGAGAAACGCATTCAGATGCTAGCCCGCGAACAGGAAGCCCGCGAGCAAGCTGAGGCAGCAAACCGCATCAAGGATGAATTTCTGGCGGTACTCTCCCATGAATTGCGATCACCCCTCAACCCGATTCTGGGTTGGTCTAAGCTACTCCGTAGCGGCAAATTAAATGCTGCAAAAACGGCTCAGGCTTTGGAAATAATTGAGCGCAATGCCAAACTCCAATCACAACTGATTGAGGATTTGTTGGATGTCTCTCGCATCTTGCGGGGCAAACTTAGCCTGAATATGGTTCCGGTGAATCTAGCCTCTACGATTAAAGCCGCATTAGAAACTGTGCGGTTAGCGGCAGAAGCGAAGTCCATTCAAATTCAGACCATGTTTGACCCAACAATCGGGCAAGTGTTGGGAGATGCCGCTCGCCTACAGCAGGTGATTTGGAATTTACTCACCAATGCCGTTAAGTTTACTCCTGAGGGAGGACGAGTAGAAATCCAGTTGCAGCTCATTGGCTCACAGGCTCAAATTCAAGTGAGGGATACAGGGAAAGGCATTTCTCCTGATTTCCTGCCGCATGTGTTTGAATACTTCCGTCAGGCGGATGCGACTACAACTCGAACGTTTGGCGGATTGGGGTTAGGGTTGGCGATTGTACGGCATCTGGTGGAACTGCATGGTGGTACTGTTCAAGTAGACAGTCCTGGGGAAGGACAGGGAGCCACATTTACAGTTAGGCTGCCTCTAATCAAGGATAAAAGCAGTAAGCAGAAAGCAGAGGGGAATTCCTCACCTCTGACTCCTGAGCCTTCACCGCTTACAGGGATACGGGTACTGGTCGTTGATGATGACACAGATAGCCGCGAGTTTATTGCCTTCGCCCTCGAACAGTTGGGGGCACAAGTCAGCACGGTGACATCAGCAGAAGAAGCGATCGCTTTCCTGGAGCAATCGCAGCCAAATATTCTGTTGAGTGACATTGGTATGCCTGACATGGACGGCTATATGCTGATGCGCCAAATCCGGGCAATGCCACCAGAGCAAGGCGGACAGATTTTAGCGATTGCCCTAACGGCTTATGCTGGGGAAATTGATCGGCAACAGGCACTATTTGCCGGATTTCAACACCATCTCGCCAAGCCAGTCGAACCGAATGAACTCGTCAAAATGATTCTCAGCTTACTTTAAGCTAGCCACTTGGGGCAAGGGTTTGGTTGCTGTCCCGTCACTCTACTAAAAGGAGTCCAATCTCAGTTCATTCTGATGCTAACGGAAATAATATTACTCAACAATAAAAGCAACTTCTCGTAGATTATTCTCAGGCTTTCCCTAAGCCTAGACCAGAGAGGATAATTATTACCTTTTGGTAGATAAAAATTCTCTCAAAAAAATTCAAACTAGGTTGAAGTCGTGGGAAATAACGTTGGCACAAGATATAGAGAATGGGTGCGATGAGTCGAAACTTCGTATCCGACTTAACGGTTGCCTGCTGATCAGGGAAGTGTTAGAGAAGCTTATCCTAAGCATTCCCGTCAAGAAATCAAAAACATTAATTAATTACACTTTTCTGTTACTTTTTTACGTTTTACTTCCTCAAGGTCGGGCATTCGCTCAGTTAACCCCGGATACTACTTTAGGCAGCGAAAGTTCTATCATTACTCCTAGCGTTCTCATCAATAATCAACCCGCCGATCGCATCGATGGTGGAGCATTGAGAGGTGCAAACCTATTTCACAGTTTTTTAGAATTTAATCTTAACGACGGACAGCGGCTTTATTTTGCCTCACCAACTGGAATTGAAACTATTATTACGCGGGTAACAGGGGCTAATCCTTCTAATATATTAGGAACGCTAGGTGTTAATGGTTCGGCTAATTTATTTTTAATGAATCCGAATGGCATTCTATTTGGCTCTAATGCGCGTCTGGATATAAAGGGTTCCTTTTTCGCAACGACGGCTAGCAGCATGGTGTTTGCCGATAGCAACTCATTCAGTGCGACAACGCCTCAAAACCCCTCACTTTTAACCGTCAGCGTTCCCTTGGGAGTGCAATTCGGGGCAACACCCGCAACGGTACAGGTGCAAGAATCAACTCTACAGGTGCCGTTGGGAAGAACCTTGGCACTTGTGGGCGGTGAAGTGAGGCTGCAAGGTGGCACAGTGGCAGCACCGGGCGGACGAATTGAACTCGGTAGCGTTGCAGATCATAGTTTTGTCAGTCTAAAACCGATTAATAATGATTGGCAATTGGGCTATGAGGGTGTGCAGAACTTCCAAGATATACAGCTATCGAATCGGGCGGTCGTCAATGCCAGTGGTGACGGGGGAGGTGATATTCTGGTTTGGGCGCGATCGCTACGACTCGGTGAAGAGTCACGCCTTGAAGCATTAACCCTGGGTTCCCAACGCGGAGGAAAAATTAACGTCAACGCATCCAACTCAGTAGAACTCACCGGAACAGGAACCTATCTCCAGGACATACAACTGTTTTTAACCGGACAAATTAAACCGGCTAATCTACGCAATGGCTTGTTTACCCTAAGTTACGGTTCGGGTGCGGCGGGCGATGTGGTGATTAATACGCCTTCCTTTGTTGCCCGTAATGGAGCGTTTGTTGCCACATCTACCCTGGGAGCGGGTGAAGGTGGAGATTTAACCGTCAACGCCTCGGATAACGTCGAACTCACCACTTCTGCTTTAATCACAGGTAGTGGACTGGGGGATAGCGGTCAGGCTGGAAACTTAACCGTGAATACAGGACGCTTTTTAGTGCAAGAGTATGGCGTTTTGGGAACGAGTACCCTGGGAAGCGGTAGGGGGGGAGAGTTAACCGTGAATGCCTCCCAATCCGTGGAACTCCTCGGCAACAATCCGATTGTGTTGGGTTCAGGTACTCGCTTTTTGACGGGCTTGTTTAGCACAACCTTCGGGGGTGGAGATGCGGGAGACGTACAGGTGATGACACCGCGCTTGTCGGTACGGGATGGGGCGGCAATCGGGGCGAGTACCGCGAGTCTGGGAAAGGGGGGAAATCTTACAGTGACGGCGTCTGAGTTTGTGGAAATCATCGGCAAGTCTGGCGATGGTTCGGCTCAAAGTGCTGTGGCGGCTACAGCGGAGGCGGGTTCGACCGGTCAAGGCGGAAACTTAACCGTCCAAACTGGAGAATTGAGGCTTGAGGATGAGGGAAGACTCAGCGTCCGCAGTCGCGGAACGGGAGATGCAGGTAACTTGGAAGTCATTGCTGATTCGATTAATCTTGACAATCAAGGCAGCATTGCCGCCGCCACAACCGTAGCTGGAGAGGGCGGGAATATTAAGTTACAAACCCATTCTTTGCAACTACGCCGCAACAGCATCATCAACGCCGAAGCGGGTGGTAGTGGAAATGGCGGCAACATCACGATTGACACAGACATCTTAGTTGCTCTGAAAAATAGCAGCATTACCGCTAACGCCTTCCAAGGGACTGGGGGAAATATTACAATTAACACCCAAGGTTTATTTGTTGCTCCAACAAGCAAAATCACGGCTAGTTCCACTCTGGGAATTAGCGGCGTGGTAGATATCAATACCGAAGTGAATAGCGTTGAAGCGTCTCTGCCGCCCCTAGAAGAAGATTTTGTCAGTTCCGAACAAGTGATTGCCGATAGTTGTCTGGGACGCCCAAATGCTCAAGGTCGCAGCTTTACCGTCACTGGTACGGGTGGGTTACCGGCGACACCAGATGGTGCCTTCACGACTTCTTATCCTATAACTGATGTACAGCAGATTGCTGAGAACAGCACCACGGGGTGGCGCGTGAGTCCAGAAGCGATCGCGGAACACTCCGACCGCCGCATCGTCCTTCCCCTCCAAGAGGCGCAAGGAATGTTTATCACGGCTGATGGTCGTGTGGTTCTCGGTACTATCCCACAATTGGCAGCTCTCGCCCAGGCAGAGGACTTAATCTGCTACTTTCAAACACAGTCAGCATCTAGGAAGTAGGAAATAGAAGACATCAGGGAGTAAAAGAAGTCGTTTCTTTCATCTATAACGGGAGGTAAGCGCCCGTGAACTGCTTTAAACAGAATTCAATGCTTCCTACAGACTTTATATTTCAGCCTTCAGTTGACGCCGGAAATTAATCTCCGGGCGGGTTTGGTCGCTTACTGAAAAGGGTGCAAATCCCCAGCTTTTTTTACTATCGTCCTTGACTTTTAGGACTACCAATGACATGAAATTGAAGCGACTGAGACAGACAATTTGGCAACGGCGTGGAGTTGGGATTGGAGCGATTACGGTCGCTAGCCTTGTGGTTGTCCTACGCCTTTCAGGTCTGTTGCAGTCATGGGAGTGGGCGGCACTTGATCAATTCTTTCGCAATCGTCCGGCAAAGCTACCTGATCAGCGCATTTTGGTTGTTGGGATTAATGAGTCAGACCTTCGTTATGTGGGACAGTGGCCTGTCAGTGATGCTGTTCTAGCTCAACTGATCAACAAACTGAAAGCCTTAAAGCCAAGAGCGATTGGTTTAGACCTGTATCGAAATTTGCCAGTGCCACCCGGTACCCAAACCTTGGAAAGCGTGTTTAAATCTACACCGAATCTGATTGGTATTGAAAAAAAAGTTGAGGATAGCATCGGCAATGCCACCGCACCACCACCCGTGTTAAAAGAGTTGGGTCAGGTGGGTGCCAATGATGTCGTGCCTGATGCAGATGGCAGAATTCGTCGTGGCATGTTGTTTCTCACGCCTCAATCCGAACCCGCTTTACCTAGCTTGGGGCTAAGATTGGCGTTGATTTATCTAGAGCGTCAAGGCATTACCCCAACAGCGGATGTAAACGGTTTTATGAAGTTAGGGAAGACTGTCTTGGTTCCCTTTGAAAAGAATGATGGCGGCTATGTTCGGGCAGATGCCGGTGGGTATCAAATCTTGTTGAATTTTAAAGGAAATGCCCCTTTTGATCAGGTTTCGATGACTGAGGTTTTGCTCGACCAAGTCCCGCCCTCGTTGGTGCGCGATCGCATTGTCTTAATTGGGTCGGTTGCACCGAGCTTGAAAGATTTATTTTATACCCCCTATAGCAACGATCTGCTCCCGTCGCCCAAGCAAAGTCCTGGTGTCGAGATTCAAGCCCATCTTACCTCCGTCGTCTTAAGTGCTGCTTTAGAAGGGCGTCCCGTGCTTCGGACGTGGTCAGAATCGGTAGAAGTTTTGTGGATTTTCCTCTGGTCGAGTGCGGGTACGGCTTTAACATGGGCTGTGCGTTTTCAAGGTTATAAAAATTACTCTCTGTTACGCACAGTGATGGGTTTAGTGATTGTGGCGATCGCACTAATTATTATCGCGTATCTGCTGTTTTTGAACCACTGGTGGATTCCAGTGGTGCCACCTCTGATCGCTTTATTTGGGTCTGCCACTGTCTTGGTTGGTTATATTGCTCAATTAGAGCGGCAAGATAGACGAACTGTGATGAATCTATTTGGGCGTCACGTCAGTCCAGCTATTGCCAGAACCATCTGGCACAATCGCCGTCAGCTTCTAAAAAAAGGACGCTTGTTGGGGCGTCAGATGACAGCAACGGTACTCTTTGCAGACTTAAAAGGTTTTACTTCTATTGCAGAGCAAACTGATCCAGAGACACTCATGTCTTGGCTCAACGAATATATGAGTGCAATGGTCGGGGTGATTCACGCCCATGGAGGCACTGTGGATAAGTTTATTGGGGATGCAATCATGGCTGTTTTCGGCGTCCCCATTCCACACACGGCACTAGAAGACATTGCCAAAGATGCGATCGCCGCTGTGCATTGCGCCAAAGTTATGGCATCCACCCTTCAGGCGCTCAATCAAAAATGGCAACTTCAAGGACGCCCCACGGCTGGAATGCGAGTCGGGATTGCCACCGGTCTTGTGGTCACCGGCAGTCTTGGTAGTTCCCAAAGACTCGATTACACAACAATTGGGGACAGTGTGAATGTGGCATCGCGGTTAGAAAGTTATGATAAATCTCTCAACGGCGGGATTTGTCGCATTTTGATTAATAAAGAAACTTATTTGCATATACAGGGACAGTTCCCCACAAAGTTTATTGGGGAGGAACAACTCAAAGGACGTAAGCAGCCCACTGAAATTTATCAAGTTTTACTATCTAAATCTAATAAAAATTAAGCGGATTTTCTATCTAAATAGAGAGGAAATATGTCTTGGAGTATTTTATCCTAAACAGATAGATGACTCTGTGAAATCTTAGAATTTCTACTGCACGATTCTCCAAATTAGGGTAAATCAGGGCGCTCTACTCATAGTAAAAAACTTTAAAACATTGCGTCTTTATTATGGTGAATACTCGACTAATGATGAGTGTGGTTACGGCTACCGCATCTCTATTCCTCATGCCTGTGATCCGTTGGGTGGATGGTTCTCCACTTCAAAAATTATCCAGCCCTGCTTTAGCCAGCTTTGCGGAACAACCAGCCTATAAATTTAACTATGTGCCTCCCTATCGCGGCACACCCAGACGCACCCAAGGAGCGGGTACACGAGGCGGTGATGAGTCTGGAGAGGTGACACTGAAACTATTAGTTCCGGACGATCACACAGGACAAACGTTATCGGGTCATCCTACCTTTTTCTGGTATGTCTCAGAAATACCAGAGGAACCCGTAGAATTTGCCTTAGTAGAATCGGGCGTTGCCCAGCCAATTTTTGTGCAGCAACTACAACTCGAAAAAGCGGGTATTATTCGCTTGAAAATGCCAAAAAATCTGCCCGCATTGGTTCCAGGGAAAGAATACCGTTGGTCTGTGAGCTTAGTCAGCAATGCTAATCGGCGCTCCTCAGACACCGTTGCCCAAAGCTGGATTAAGCGCGTAGCAGAAACACCAGCACTCAAGCAACAGCTAGCCACGGCAAAAAGCGATCGCGATCGTGCTTCAATTTATGCCGAAGCTGGACTCTGGTACGACGCTATAAATATCCTTTTAAAGGCTCAATCTACCAACTCCACTGATCGATCGATACATGAAGCTTTTCTCTCTTTACTTGATCGGGCTGGATTAACGGAAGTAGCGGAACAAGAGTGACTAAGCTGCGGCGCATCTAAATTGGATATGAAAATTTTTGAAAGGGGTGTGGGGTGTAGGGTGTGGGGTGTGAAGGTATACAAATTAAATAGACATCTCCGATAATTAATCTGAAATCCTTGTACTACGGTAGTTGAAACTTAATTTCCGGAGATGTCTAATGCGTAACAGCTTACGCCAAGGATACTAGTGCAAGAAGGCAGAAGGCAGAAGGTAAGGACGCTTGTACACTAAGCTTTTTACACCTTTTTGGACTGGTGGGTTATTTCTGCCGCGCTGCACTAGCAGGCTGTCCGTTGAGAGTTTTTATACTGATATTTTGCATTATTCTCAACTAGCTCTGCTAAGATGAATCAAAAGCCAGTACATTCCGGTCTGTTGCTGGCGCATTGGAGAAAGCTCATTCAAGCGATCCAACTGAACACCAATTTCCTGCTCTTAGACTGGCCCCAGGCATTTGATTTGGGATAGGGGCACCACTAGGAGTAACTACATCCATGACATTTCGTAACCTCGGTCTTTCGACCGACTTGCTTCGTGCTGTTGCTGACTCTGGCTACACGGAGCCAACCCCGATTCAGCAGCAGGCCATTCCCGCCGTCCTGCAAGGAAAAGACGTTTTCGCCAGTGCCCAAACTGGAACAGGTAAGACAGCAGGCTTTACCCTGCCTCTACTGCAACTCCTGAACACCACCAACCCCAACAAGGTACATCGCACGCCTCGCGCCCTCATCCTCACCCCCACTCGTGAACTGGCAGATCAGGTTAACGATAGCGTCAAAACCTATGGCAAATACCTGTCCCTGCGCTCGGCAGTCGTTTATGGTGGCGTCGGAATTAAAGCACAAATTCAAACACTGCGCCGGGGAGTTGATATTCTAGTCGCCACGCCGGGACGGTTACTCGACCACGTTGGGCAAAAGACTGTCGATCTCTCTCAAGTGGAGATACTGGTGCTGGATGAATGCGATCGCATGTTAGACATGGGCTTCATCCGCGACATCCGCAAAATATTGGCAATTCTCCCCTCATCCCGGCAAACGCTGATGTTCTCTGCCACATTCTCTAAACCGATTCAGCAGCTTGCCAACACCCTGCTCAAGTCTCCCACTCAGATCGAAGTGGCTCCCCGTAATACTGCCGCACAGCAAGTGGAACAGGTGGTTCATCCTGTCGATCGCGATCGCAAGCGAGAACTGCTTTCTTATATGATCGGCTTCCATAACTGGAAACAGGTGCTAGTCTTCACCCGCACAAAACACGGAGCCAACCGTCTTGCCGAGCAGCTTGCTAAAGATGGGCTGAAAAGCACTGCCATTCATGGCAACAAAAGTCAAGCCGCCCGCACCCGCGCCCTGCAAGACTTTAAGCAAGGGAAAGTGCGGGTATTAGTCGCCACCGACGTAGCCTCACGGGGTCTAGATATCGATCAGCTCCCTCACGTAGTTAACTATGAACTGCCCAATGTCCCAGAAGACTACGTGCATCGCATTGGTCGCACAGGTCGCGCTGGAAACGAAGGGCGAGCCGTTTCCCTGGTCTGTGGCGATGAATATCCATTCTTAAAGGATATCGAACGGTTGCTCAATCAAACCCTTGCCAAGGAAGTGATTCCAGGATACGAGCCAACCTCAAAATCCCAGCCTGGGGCAGACCAGCCGACGAAGCCTCAGCGATCGAATCAACGTCGCAGTAATCGTGCAAAGTCCCAGACACCATCCAAACCCACCCGCACCCAAAAGCCCATAAAATCAGGGACTCCGGCTCGGAAACGACGACCCACTGCCTCATCGGTTTGATGTTCTCTTAGAGCCAGGATTCGATTTTGACAATCAGTGAAGAGGGAATTCTCAATAATTTGGCAATTTGATGCTTGGTGATGCGGAATTTTTGTGCGGGGTTGATGCGGCGAAATAGGGTTGTCATGGTCGCTTGATTCTGTGTTTAATAAACTTCTTGTAAAAGTCAAAATCTCACCCCCCTAGCCCCCCTTATTAAGGGGGGAATATGAGAAACTTTTATCCTGGGAGTAGAAAGAAATCTTACTCCCTCCCCTTACCAAGGGGAGGGTTGGGGAGGGGTCTAGCATTTTTGCGAGAAGTCTAATCTTCTTCTTCAGTTGCGCGTTGAAGCTGCGCGTCAGGAACATCAAAGAGGACTTCAAATTCAGCAGCAGGCATGAAGCGGTTGAGAAACCGTCGGTGATCTTCGGCGTCTTGGCGGTTAACGAATCTCGCCACTGTATACCGTCTGGCATCAGGTAGGAGTCGGACAATCGCCCAAGGGCGGGAGTAGTCTTCAGCTTGTGAAGCGCGTTTTGGCTGAGTTTTCATGACTTCTTCTCTGATGCTGGTTAAGGTATGTTCAATGAGTTGCCAAAGCTGTTCGCGTTGTGGGCTGGTATTGTGGGGTATCAATGTCCAGTCGCTGACAGGTGTTGGTGTGATCGTGAGAATGTAATCGCCCTGACCCAATGAGCAAAGTTTCCAGGATAGGCGTTTGGTTTGTTTGCGGCATTGGTATCCCTGTTGGCGCAAGGTTGCACAGATGCTCTCGCCTTCTGCTTGAAGGCGCAGCCAGTCGGAGTGTTTCATTGTCAAATTCTGGGTAATGTCTTGAAGAAGGGTGGTACTGCGATCGCGTATTTGAGCGCACGACTGCGTAAAATGACAAACTGGTTAAGAAAAGGCAGCGATAATCTAGAGCGCTCTGATCAGTTCAAGGAGCGCTGCCCTTCTTGAGATATCTATGTTTAGTGTCAATCTTTGCATCTTGAACAGCAGGCGAACCAGTATCCAAGGGTGAAGGCGTTCTTTGTAAGGCATAATTAACTTGTCTCCATGTGTAATTGGAGCCAGAGCCAGTGCTGATTGGTTGGTAGCCCGGACGCACTGGCTTTCTGACCGTGTGAAGTTATGCCTTCATACTACGGGCAAATAATAGTTAAGTCAACTTAACTATTCTAGTTCTGGAATAAGACAGTTAATGGCTAGTGTGGGGGAAAAGCTCAAACAACGGCGCAAATTGCTCAATTTGACGCAGCAGCAAATCGCTGATGAATTGGGTGTGACTGTAACTACTGTGAAAAATTGGGAAGCTGGTAGATATATTCCAAAGCTCTATTTACCACAGACTAAAGCGTTGTGTGACCTCCTGAAGCTTTCCTTAGATGAGCTGGTAGATTAACCAACGAAGGTGCAGAGAGGTTGGAGTGAGAAGGACATTAGCGATCGCCTCCGATACTAGCAAAGGCGATCGCACTGACGTACAATTTCTTTATAATTCAGCGTCAGAAAAGCCACGGCTACTGAGGTTTTCCTTATAGCCGTGGCTCTTAGTTAGTAAGGTCACTTTTTTGTTAAGCTTTCGTAGCTTCCAGCAGTTTGCCCCGATTACCCACTATTTGTCTGACCGTATTTGTAGCAATATCTGGATCGTCGGCTTTCACTATGATTTCTACCATCCTAAAATTATTGAACAGTAAATATCAAATGCTAATGTTTCCAGCGATGGATCAAGTAAAATATTCCAGGTATAGCGACTACTATTTCAGCAGGCGGACCCCCAAAACAAAAAGCTAACACGAGTGAAGCAATATAACTAGTGGTTAGGACAAGTGTCGTTGTTGCCATATCTTTTCTTTGTTCATTAACGCTTCTACTCCGAGTATCAACGGCTGATGCTTACAAGCGCTACGGCAAAAACACGGAATTTATTTTCAAGAAAGCTCAAAAAATTCCGTGTTTATACGGAATCGCACTGGTGTTAAACCAGTTCGCAATTATTTATGCAAGCGACATACTAACAACTATAAGCGCTCCAGTTACAGGATCTCTTCGATAAGTGGTTCGTACACCATTCTTTACTTCATCGAAAAACTCTGATGCTTGCTGATTGTATACAGTTTGATGACCGATGGCTGTATTACCACTGTTTACCTGTACTCCAGAATTATCATTTTTGAATTCTTGAACAGTACCAATACCCTGAACAGGTTCATCGGAACGTGTGTGTTCACCCCTAGAAATCGCAGCTAATAGTGATTTCTTATACTCCCGTAGCTCTGATTGAGTAATGCCTTTACTTTGGCTTGTACTACTGTCATATTCGTCATGATGCTCAAAGCACAGATACACTAGGTTAGCCTCATCGGGATTCGATGAATCCTGATCGATATGGGCAATCTGCCCCTTCTTGCGAGTGAAATCCCCTTCAAAACCAAAACATAATGCACATCTCCGTGCAGATGCAAGGAGTATATTTATTTCCACTTGTGGCGGAATCGGCTTCCTATTTCCCATACTTGACTGCCTAGTGTAGCTTAACAGCAGAGTTTACGACAGCAAACATCTCATACATCGTAATCCAAGGGATCTCAAAGCAGCAGGGAGTTCTCAATCGCGGTATAGTGTGATAGCACTGGAGCAGCTAACAGCATACTTGAGCGGTAGCAAGCAAGCTTAAAATCAATCATTTTGGACTTTCGTCCTTTTGCTCCAACGAAGTACTCGGCTGCATTTTGGGAGCAAGAGCTTGATTTTCTTGCATAATCCTGATCAGAAACCGTAGAGCCTCATTGACTGCATCAGCATTAGGAAACATCTCTGCAACATCAGGCTCTAAGCGTACAGTTGTCCCACCAAAACTCTTCCGTCCAGAGCCTAACTTTCTGACTCGTAGGCTCTTTAAGTCATATTCTGACCGCAGATCATCTTCCATGTCTGGCTTAACCCTCTTCATAAACTTCTCGTTCGGATCGTGTTACTTCTCTTGCGCTAATCAGGCGAATAACATCTCCTCTTTCTGTATAGGACACAATCAGTAAACGTCCCCGGTTTGACTCTCCAACAATAAGGTAACGCTCCTCATCCTTAGAGTGGTCTGGATCGTAGAAGTCAACATAGAGTGGATCATCGAAAACGGTTTTGGCTTCCTCGAACGAAACTCTGTGCTTTGACAGATTCCTTGCCGCCTTGTTTTCGTCCCATTCAAAATTCATGGAATGATTCTAGCCTCAAGCATTTGAAGGGATTTTTAGTACGATTGCCTTGTGTACTCGATCGCACGCTCAACGCCTTGTGTGCTGAATGGCATCCTCAACTCGTTACAATTAGCAATAAACATCGTTACAATTAGTAACAAATAAGCCAGTAAAATCTCCATCTCCTTGCTGGGGAGAATGTTAACAACGCTTCCAACGCTAATTGATTCTGCAACCCCCTATGCCCTCATCAAATACCCAACTCCACGAATCCGTTGAAGTCGCCACTGTGCCTGAACAGCCGTCCTGGCAAATCAAATTGCTGTACGACGGTGAATGTCCGTTGTGCGTGCGAGAAGTCAACTTCTTGAGAAAACGCGATGCAGGCCGAAGAAAAGTGGCGTTTGTGGACATTGCCGAGGATGACTACACTCCCTCTTCGCATGGCGGGGTAGACTTTGAGACAGCAATGGGGCGAATTCACGCGGTACTCCCCGACGGCACTGTGATCAAAAATGTCGAGGTTTTTCGTCGAGTCTACGAAATCCTGGGGATGGGGTGGATTTATGCTGCCACCAAGCTACCTGTGATTGGTTGGATTGTGGATACCCTATACGAAATCTGGGCGGACTGGCGACTGGCTCTCACGGGACGACCAGACTTAGCTACTATTATGAGCGATCGCCAGAAGCGGATTGAGTGTAACACCACCGGGCGTTGCCGATTGAATGACGATGATGATTAACTCTTTCTCCACTCAGATCTCGCACCTCTTGCAGAAATGCCTAACCTATAAGCTCTATTCCTTGTATTTTTTTAGTTTAAAAAGGCTGAAAACGAATTGAAAACGAAATCCCATTATCTTGCAGAGAATTACCATCTTCAGTAACCGAAATCAGAGGAATTCCCCAATCCAAACGAGCAGAAAAATGAGGATTACGTTGCCAACGTAATCCTAAACCAATGCTAGCTAAAGTACTGGAACTGGGGATTTCGCCCTGATTATTCCAAACCGTACCCACATCAAAAAAAGGAGTCAACAGCAAGGTTCCCATACCATCCGGTTGGCGAATAATCGGATAGTGCAATTCCAGAGAACCCACAATCCCATTATCCGCTACTCTTTGATTTTGCCGATAGCCCCGCACCGTCTCGACTCCCCCCATACTAAACTGTTCAATGGGTAAGAGAGAATCTAAGGAAAATTGAGCGGCGGCGCGAGCCAAGAAGATGGTATTTCCACCTAAAGCCTCAACCCATTGAAACTGTCCCAACCAACTCGCAAACTGCCCATCAACGCCAGTTTCATTAGACGTAGCTCCCAAAGCATTCAATCCCAAACTCAACTGCGATCGCGCCGCTAAAACTCTCGTTGTCGAGCGATTAATCCAGTCCTGATTCAACCGCAGAACCGTCAACTTAGACTTACCATTTTCTGGCCCTGGAGAAAAAGAATAGGGTACATTTTCAAATAAATAAGTCTGACTTTGACGCAAATCCAAAGAGACACCAACGGTAAATTCACTCTTGGGAGTGCGAACAATAGGCTGACGAAAACCCAGTGAAACGTTGTAAGAATCCGCGTTAATATCTAAATCTGCAAAGGGTTGTTCCACAATCCGGCTGCTACTACTGCCATAGCTAATATTCACCGTGCCATCACGAGGATTGACGGGAAATTCATAGCCCAAGTTATAAGTATTGATCCCTGGACTGACTCCATAATCGAAAGTAAAGCGATCGCCAAAACCCAGCAAGTTGTTATGGGCAATTTCGGCTGTTCCCCGAATCTCACCCACACTGGGGGAATCCCGATTTTCGACGGTGAATGCGGCGGTATAGGGTTGTGCTTCTTTTACATTGAGCGTTAATACACTCAAACCGGGGGCGGTACCTGCGGCAAGTTCAGCTTGTACTGTCTTGATTAAAGGATTAAGTTGCAAGAGTTGTAAGGCTTCTTCCAGACGGGGAAGATTAACGGGGGCAAGAGTTGCGAGGTTAATGCGCGATCGCACATAAGCGCTTCTCAAACGTGTCAATCCCTCAATCTCAATCTTTTCAATCGCACCTTCTACCACCTGAATCTTCACCACACCATCGGTTAAATCTTGGGCGGGCAAAAATGCACCCGAAGTGGTGTAACCCTGATTGGTATATAACTGAGTAATAGCAGCCCGAATCGCCAACAAATCTTCAAACGTGGCTTCTTTTCCGATAAAAGACGCCACGGCAGCTTCTAATTCTTGGGGTGAAAAGACTGTACTGCCTAAAACTTCTACTCGTTTCACCTTCACCTTCACCCCCAATTCGGTGGGTGGTGTCAGGGGTATCTCCGGTGGGGGTGTGAGTGGAGAGGGTGGCGTAGGCGTGTCGGGAGAGGTGGAGGGTAAAGGGGGTAATCCTGGACGAGTCGGTTCGAGAATTCCAGGTGGCAGATTAGGATTGGTTTGTGCTAACTGTAAAACGATTGAGGGGGTTGGCGTCTGTTGATTTTCTTCCGACTCAGGAGCCTGTTGTGCTAAGGTCACACAATGGCAACTGAAGTATAACAAACCCGTACCGAGCAGAATTTGTCTCAAATGCATGAATGAGTTAACCGTAAATCTAGGAGTTAAGAAATGTCGGTGGATTTACGGACACTCCCCAGTCTACTCAATAAAATACACTTATCTGTCTCTGGATAGTTGACTGAAATGTTTCAAATTTGCCAAGATTGGCGTCGATTCAGTCTTATCTTCTTCGCGAGTCTTGTTTTTTGCAGCGTATTTCACGTGGGAGCAATAGGACAAGCTCAGTCTTCGGCTCCTGTAGAGCAGCCATCTCTCCCCTCTCCTCCTGCGAGTGGGAGTCAACAACCCTATTCCCAAGCGATACAGCAGGGGATTGAACGCTATCAAGGGGGGCAATATGCTGAAGCGATCGCACTCTGGCAACAAGCCTTAACCCAAATTTCCGCCGCCCCAGAGAGAGCGATCATTTACAGTAATTTAGCGATCGCCTATCGACAAATCGGTCAATTGGATCGAGCAATCGCTCATTGGGAACAAGCCATCCAAATTTATCGCGCCCAAAAAGATGAGGCGGCACGCTCAGCACAGGCGAGATTGTTCACCGAGCAAGGACAGGCTTACAGCGATTTGGGACAACACAAACGAGCGATTACCCTATTGCAATCAGCGGTTAAAATTACTCAAAACACTCCCAATCGACTCACAGAAGCGGCAGCTCAAGGAGCCTTAGGCAGTGCCTACTGGGCATTAGGGGACTATGATCAAGCATTGGCAGCGCACCAAACCAGTTTAAAAATTGCCCGTGAATTGAATTATCCCCCTTACATCACAACCGCGTTGAATAACCTGGGCAATGTCTACGCGAGCCGGGGCGATCGCTATACTTATCAGGCTGAGTTAGCTCAATTAGAGGGCAATAATCGAGAATTTTCGCGCCTATCCCAAGCCGCAACACAAGATCGAACCCAGGGCAAAACTTACTTTGAGCAAAGTTGGCAAGCAGCTCAAGGGGTTTCAGGGTTAGAGGAAGCAAGAGCCTTGATGAATTGGAATCGTTTGCTGGTTCGGAGTCAGCGTTCGGGAGCCAGTGGGAACGCCCAGACACAAATTACCCAGCATGACGGAAATTTAATCCTAAAAAATTTTAACCGAGCCAGCGAGTTACTGCAAACCGCACCGGATTCGCGAGACAAAGCCTATGCGTTAATTAATCTGGCAGAACAAATTTCAAAGGTTGAGGGTTCAAATCTACAACCTGCAACTCTTTTAGAACAAGCGCTGACGGTGGCGAGAAAGATTGGGGATGCTAGAGCGGAATCCTTTGCTTTAGGAAGCTTCGCCGAGTTACACGAGGCGGCAGGAGACTTGAATCGTGCCCTGGCATTGAATCGCAAAGCGCAGTTTGCGGCTCAGCAAATCAATGCACCGGATAGCTTGTATCGCTGGCAGTGGCATGTGGGGCGAATGCTCAAAGCGTTGGGTGAAACCGAACAAGCGATCGCCGCTTATGAACAAGCGATCGCAACGTTGCAAAGCATTCGAGGGGATATTGTTGGCGCGAACAAAGATTTGCAACTCGATTTCCGCGAACAGGTGGAGCCAGTCTATCGGGAATTGATGACATTATTACTGGAATCTCCCCCATCCGCGAAGGTGAAAAGTGTTATCCCCACGCCAAAATCTTTGCTCCCCAATCCGTATATTCAGGTAAGTTTGAAAACGACAAAATCCAATCGTGCCAAGTCTTCTGTAGAGCAAGTTGTGGATATTTTGGAATTACTCAAACTGGCTGAATTGCAAAACTTCTTTGGGGATGAGTGTGTGCAGGTAGCCTTGGCTGAGAGTGAGGGTGAGGCAGCGTTGACGGATACCAATACCGTTGTGGTTTACTCGGTGATTTTGGACAAGCAGACGCACCTAATTTTGCGATCGCCGGATGGTTCACTTACCCATTATCCCATTGCAATGGGACGGCAGGCAATTGAGCAAAAAATTGACCAATTGCGCTATTTCTTGGAATTACGGGCAACGGAAGATTATCTATCCCAAGCGCAGAAAATATACGATTGGCTGATTCGTCCCTTAGAAGCAAACTTAACGACGTTCAAGCCCAATACTGTGGTTTTTATTAACGATGGAGTGCTGCGGAAAGTCCCGATGGCAGCATTACATGATGGCAAGGAATTTTTAATTCAGAAGTATCCCATTGCCACAACACCGAGTCTGAGCCTAACGACTCGCCAACCTGTACACAATAACAATTTATCAGCTCTCAGTTTAGGATTAACCGTGGAGCGATCGCCCTTTGCTTCCCTCTCCAATGTCAGGGCGGAGGTAGAAGCGGTAAACCAGATTTTAGGCGGCACGAAACTCATTGATGAAGGGTTTACCCTGCCCAACTTGCAAACCCAATTGCAGAAAAAAAGTTACCCCATTGTACATATCGCCACTCACGGTAAGTTTGGTGTGGATGCGGAGAGTACATTTTTGGTAGGATTTGACCAGCGGCTGAGTATTGAAACCCTGGATAACTTGTTGCGTTCTCGTCGCAGTCGAGAGGCGGTAGAATTGCTGACACTGAGTGCTTGTCAAACCGCTGCTGGGGATAACCGTTCAGCCTTGGGAATTGCGGGGGTTGCGGTTCGTGCTGGGGTTGAGAGTGCCCTAGCAACGCTGTGGTATATCAACGACGAAGCCACAGTGCCCCTGATTAAGGAATTTTATAGCCAATTGCGTCAACCGAATGTGACCAAGGCGGAAGCGTTGAGACGGGCACAGGTGAAGATGATTGCGGATGCAAATTACAATCATCCTGCGGTTTGGTCGCCGTTTGTTCTGATTGGGAATTGGTTGTAGTTATTCGCTAAATGTAGGAGGAAGGTATGCCTTGCTCTTACGAAGATCGTGTATTAAAACAATAAAACTCTCCTGCTAACCTTGGAAAATCTTGACTCGTCGCTGAATTATTTAAAAACCTGATATACTCTTGCGATAGATTTTGGGAAAAACTCATGTCTCTAGAAAGCTTGCAACAATTTTACCAACGAGTACTTGAAGACCCAGCGCTGCAAGAGCGAGTGCGACGGGCGACTAGTCAGGAAAGCCTGGTCAGGCTAATGGTTCGGTTGGGACAAGAAAACGGCTACGATTTCACTGTTGAGGAGGTGAGGCAACGCATGGAGGAAGAATGGATAAAGTACGAAATACGCTACCCAATAGAAAACTTACTTAACCTTCCCGTACTTTAATTAACATCTCGTACTTTAATTAACATCTCGCAGGAATGCCACCGTTACAACCCAGACGCATATTATAACGATGGGCTAAAGTAATTGACTCACTATCTCCAGCACTCACGGGCATCAGTCGCATTCTACATACAGCAATTTTCAACGCCTTCGCAATAGATGACGGTACAACCGTCGGAAGCAACTTATTTCATCTTTTAGGAATGAGGGATGGTAATTTAGCTTTAATTACCAATTAATAATCCTATGACGGATGTATGCTTGGTTTTGATGCCTTACGCTGCAATGGAGCGCCCCTCTCTCGCTCTGGGTTTGTTGAAAGCCAGCCTCACGGAGAGTGGAATTAACTCGACGGTGCTCTACCCCAATCTCTGGTTTGCCCAAGAAGTTGGAATCTATAACTACAAGATAATCAGTGAAGGGCTGGCAGCCTATTTCGTGGGTGAATGGACGTTCTCAGGGGTAGCGTTCCCCGACTTTGAGCCGAACCACTCAGACTATTTCAGGACTATCCCGAATCTTAAAGAAGATACAATCAAGGAACTTTGGCGAGTGCGCCAGAAGGCGGCGGCGTTCATTGAGCGCATGGCTGAATCGATTCTGGACTTACAGCCTCGGATTGTCAGTTGTAGCTCCACCTTTCACCAAAACTGTGCTTCATTAGCCTTGCTGCGGCGAATTCGGGAGTTAGCGCCGGAGGTGATAACGGTGATGGGGGGGGCGAACTGTGAAGGGGTAATGGGTTTGGCGACTCTCCAGGCGTTTCCTTGGGTGGATTTTGTTTGTTCGGGGGAAGGGGATGAAATCTTTGCCCAGTTATGCGGCAAGGTTCTGGAACGGGGTCGGGATTTGGACTTGACAGAGTTACCCTTTGGTGTAGTTGGCTCTGCTCATCGGGACAAGGAAGTCGTAATGGCTTTGGCTCCTCGTGCATCGGTGCAGGATTTGGATCAAATTGCGATTCCGGACTACGACGATTATTTTCAAACGCTGGAAAATTGCCCAAAACTTGCCCCTTACATTACGCCTGGGATGTTTGTGGAAACGTCACGGGGTTGTTGGTGGGGGCAAAAGCAACATTGTACGTTTTGTGGGCTGAATGGTGCGGGGATGACGTATCGCTCGAAGTCGCCGGAACGAGTGGTGCGGGAGTTTAGTTGGCTATCTAGGCGCTACGGGCAGCGGAAGTTCTTTGTGGTGGATAGCATTCTGGATTTAAAGCACATTGATACGGTGCTGCCGATGTTTGCGGCGTTGGAGGAGCCTTATTCAATTTTTTATGAAACGAAGGCGAATCTGAAGCGCCAGCAGGTGCAGCAGTTGGCACAGGCGGGGGTGCGCTGGCTGCAACCGGGAATTGAAAGTATGCATGATTCGCTGCTGGGGCTGATGAAGAAGGGTAATACGGCGTTGATGAATGTCCAGTTGCTCAAGTGGGCGCGGGAGTTTGGGATTCAGGTGTTTTGGAATTTTTTGGTGGGGTTGCCGGGGGAGTGTGGGGAGTGGTACATCCAGATGTTGGAATGGCTACCGTTAATGGTTCACTTGCAGCCGCCAACTGAAGAGACTAGACTCATGCGTTTTGATCGCTTCAGTCCCTATTATGAGCGACAAGAGGAGTATGGGTTAACCCTTGTCCCTCAGCGCACCTATTCCTATCTCTATCCCTTGGATGCCGAGAGGCTGAAGGATTTAGCGTACTCGTTTGATGAAGTGGGGGAAGAGAGGAAGATTCCGGAGCATCAAAGGCTCAAAGAGTGGGTGAGTGAATGGCAAAGGCTGTTTAAGTCGGAGTCGCCGCCGATGTTGAGTGTCATGGAGGATAATGGCGATCGCATGAAGCTAGTTGATACTCGACCTTGTGCAATTGAGCAGGAAATTAGTTTAGATGGGTTAGCCTATCAAGTGTATGTGGAATGCGATCGGACTTTGACTTATCGAGAACTGTTGGATGTCCTAAATAAGAAGTACGGATATGAGGTTTCCTGGGATGAGATTCAGCCTGTTGTGGAGGAGTTGCTTCAACGCCAAATTGTATTGGAACTCAACGGGAGATTGCTGAGCCTTGCAGTTAGGGAACCGATTGTGCCTCTGTTGGATGTTAGAGAACAGCCAGCAGGATATGTAGATGTGCAGGGTTATGTCAGCGATAGCCGGAAAGCCTTTTGGGAGTTATTCAGAAAAAAGGTGCCAACTTAAGTTTGGATAGGTTGTCAACTGGAAAAGCGAACGAGGTATAATCCACATAGTTGAATTGGGTATAGCAATCATGAGCCAAAGCACCTTAACGATTTCAGGCTTAGAAGACTTTATGCAATTAGTGCTGGAAGATCAGGTGCTGCAAGATAAACTCCAAGCCTGCCCTGATGAAGAAAGCCTTGTTTCCTGTGTCGTTCAACTAGGTCAAGAGAAGGGATACAGATTCACTGATGAAGAAGTTCGAGAGAAGCTAGCGCAAATAAGAGAAGAGCACGAATTTACATACCCACTAAGTGATGTACCACCTCAAATTCTTTACTTTTATTAGCCTAGCTCACACTCTACAGGCAGACTTTGCAACATTCTGTTTGGGAAATTGCAGTAGTTGTGAAGCAGCTTTAGAGCCATAACAGCAAGTTGTACAAGGTAGGCAAAGTTGAAGTCCACGATAAAAGGGGTAAGTCTATGGACAGCTCAATGGCAGATTACTTGAAAGTGGTTACTTCCTACCTTCCCTCTGAGTTGCTCTCTCCTAACTCAAGTCTTCACCTCCAAAGCTTGGCTCAAATCTTACCCCCCTTCTCTTCAGCCATGTTGGAGTTTCGCTTAGGCGCTGATCAGTCTCAGACTGACATGTCAGTTTTTTTTACCCCTCGTATCCTAAATTTATCAGAGACGTTGCTCAATCATGGTGTTTGGCAAGCTTTACAGGATTTTTGCCAGAATTGCGTTGAGCCAACATCTCTAGAGCATCGTTACGTGAAAAAAATAGCACTTGAATTTGATTTGGATGAACAGCAATCACAAGTACCAATCCCTTCTATTTTTCTATTCTGGAATGAGGGAAATGTTAATGATGCTCAAGCACTGATTGAAATTCTCTTCAGGTTACCTAATTATTTAGTCTCTTCAAAATTACAGTCTAATCTTCAGCTTTGTGTTAATTCGCTTCCTCAGGGTGCTAAAGTCGAGCATATTGGGGCAATGTTGTCTCGTCCGGGTGAGGTGTTGAGACTAATAGTGGGGGGTATCCCTCCACAGCAGTTTTCAGATTATCTGATGCAAATAGGCTGGTGTGAATCCACAGAGACTATCTCTACTCTCGTCTCTAATTTATATGGCTTGGTAGATGAAATACGTTTTTTGTCCTTCGATATTGGTGATGTTATTTATCCCAGAGTAGGTTTAGAATTTTTTCTAAAAAAGCAGCCTGAGCATGAACCTAGATGGGAATTATTTTTAGACCGTTTGATTGAAATGGGATTATGTACGCCAGCTAAAAAAAATGCCCTTCTAGCGTGGTCTGGCATTTCTCAAAAAGCCGACAATCCAGAATTATGGCCTCAGAATCTGAGTAGGGGAGATCGTTTACTAAGTTCCAGGGCATCTAGCGTTTTTTGGAGAACAATCAACCATATAAAAATTGTCTATCAAACAGACAGTCCTTTGGAAGCTAAGGGATATTTAACGTTTAGTCATCAGTGGATCGATGCCAGAACCCTAACTACTAGCTGTTAATCCAAGAATTCAATCAACCATAAACAATCGATACTCGCCCTGGATGACAGCTTAAGAAAAATACCCTAAAAAGGTTAGCTTACTGGACATAGACTGGGTGCGATTGCTCCGCAACATAGCTGAATTTGAGCCTGCACGCTAGAAATCCCCAGCAATTCAACTTAGGCTCAAGCCGGATAAGGCTATTTAGCTGATTCTTGAAGATTTTTTGCTGCTACAAATGAAAAATCTAAGAACCTGCTATACTTTTGCGATAACTTTTGGGAAAACTATATGTCTCAAGACAACTTAGAGCGGTTCTGCCAATTAGTTAAGAGAAAATCAGGCACTTGAAGTAACCTGTTTCACAGTTTTAGATTGAATGTCACTGACATAAGAGCCTTGAAATAAATTTCAGGCTCAAAGCTTAAGTAAGCTTTAGCTTACTAAATAAGCATTTCAACCCGTTAAAACGGGTTTCAGCTTTTAGCCCGAACTTTAGTTCAGGGCTTAAGTCAGTGCCATCCGTTTTAGATTAATTGGAGAACTACCCGGATAAACTTATCTAAAGACTTTTTTGAGGCACATTATGTCGCTACGAAACTTAAAGCAATTTGCCCGAGTCGTTATGGAGAATCAGGAACTTAGAGAACGGCTATCAGGGGTTTCCGATCAGGGAAGCCTTGTACGTCTTTTGGTGGCAATGGGAGAAGAGAACGGTTATACCTTCAGTGAGCAAGATGTAGTCAACTATTTAGATCTCGTGAGTGATGAGGTAGAGATCAGTTATCCTCTAGCTAATCTAGATGAGATTCCAAGCGTAGTAGTTTGGTGAGCCTAAGCCTGCTTTTGCTGTGTAAGAGCGGTCTTAGAGGTCGCTCTTACATAATTTGTATTGAAACTACATTGATACCTTTCAACTACGTCAGTTCGATCTATGAATAGCTCAATGGCAGATTATCTGAAAGTGGTTACTTCCCACCTTCACTCTGCCCTAGTTTCAGCCGAAGCCATGTCTCGCCTTCAATCATTAACTCAAATCTTACCTCCTTGCTCTAGGACGGTATTAGAAGTCCGTTTAGGTGCGAATCAGCCTCAAGTGGACTTTTTTACCTGTTACCCTTGTCACACGCTCAATCTACCGAAAAATTTGCTGACCCATCCCATTTGGCAAGGCATACAGAACTTTTGCCTAGAATGCGTTGACACAACATCTTTACTACACCAAAATGTGAAACATATCTGGCTGGAATTCGATCTGGATAAGCCGCCCTCACAATTGCCAATCCCATGTATTTTCTTTAATGCCCTTCAGGAAACTTTTAGTGACGCTCAAGCACTAATTGAGGCAGCACTCAGGATACCTAATTATCAAGTCTCCCCAAAACAACAATCGAATTTACAGCTTTGCATTGATTCCCTACCCAGCAATGCCAGAAGCGATCAGGTTGGAGCGATGCTGTCTCGACCAAACCAACCTTTAAGAATAACAGTATGTGGTTTGCTCTTACAGCAGGTGGCAGATTATCTCAGGCAAATAGGCTGGAAAGATCCGACTAATACACTCTCAACCATTATCCTGACTTTATCTACCTTTTTAGATGAGAGCGATTTTCTTTTGTTGAATCTCGATATTGGCGATACTATCTATCCAAGAATTGGCTTAGAATTTTATCCGAAGCAGCAGCCCCGACTTAATCGCCCGGAACTATTATTTCTCAATCGTCTCGTTGAAATGGATCTATCTACCTTGGCAAAAAAAAATGCCCTTCTTGCTTGGTCAGGGTACTCGCAAAAAGCAGAGCATCCAGAATTATGGCCTGAAAATCTGACCGGAGGCGATCTATTACTTCGTTCAGAGGCAATAAGTCTTTTTCAGAGAACAATTAATCATATAAAAATCGTTTATCAACCAGGTTGTCTTCTAGAAGCTAAAGCCTATTTAGGTATTATTCATGATTGGTTTAATGTCAAATCCTAGACTGCCTATTTTTAGTTAAAGCTCTTATCACTTCAAGTCAGCCATCTCTAAAGCTGTTGTAAGGATTAAGGAAATTCAATAAAATGTCTCACTCTCTTAATAAGGATTGTCACTACAGAAATCATCTCTTGACAAGTGCAATTATTTTATCATCTTTATGTCTAAACTACCCACTTCAGGCACAGATTGTCCCGGATAACACGTTACTCTTCAATTCTCTCACCACACAGTCTGGCAACACCAGCATTATCACTGGCGGTACTCCAGCAGGGAGTAATTTATTTCACAGCTTTAGCCAGTTTTCTGTCCCCACAGGTGGCACAGCTTACTTTAACAATAGTTCAGCTATTCAGAACATTTTTAGTCGTGTTACAGGTAGCTCCATCTCTAATATTGATGGTTTAATTAGAGCCAACGATGCTAATCTGTTTTTACTCAATCCGAATGGAATTATTTTCGGGCCTAATGCCTCACTTGATATTGGTGGCTCATTTTTAGGTACTACCGCCAATCGCATCATCTTTGCTGATAACACCCAGTTCAGCACTACCAACCCCCAGACCCCTTCACTTTTAATGGTGAACGTTCCAGTTGGCTTGGGATTTGGAAGTAATCAGGCAGCAATTCGTGTGCAAGGTACAGGTCAAAGACTCATTGAAGATCCATTGTTCCCACTTCTTGATAGAAGTAGTATCGTAACGGGTCTACGGGTTAGCCCAGGAAAAACTTTGGCCTTAGTTGGAGGTGATGTCACCTTAGACGGCGCTCTTCTGACGGCAGAAGGAGGACGAATTGAGTTAGGCAGTGTTGGTTCTGGTATTGTCAGCCTTAGCCCCACTACCCAAGGCTGGGCTTTAGGTTATCAGAATGTGCAGAGTTTTCAGAATATTCAGCTCTTATCGCAGGCATTAGTAGATGCCAGTGAAGCTACTACAGGCAATGGGGGTGGCTCAATTCATTTACAGGGTGCTAATGTGGCTCTGACTGATGGTTCATTCATTTTGATTCAAAGCCAAGGCGATCAACCTGGAGGGAGCATCAACGTCAACGCCTCTGAGTCTCTGGAAATCAGTGGAAGTTCCCCAGATGGACTGCTTCCTAGCCGCTTAGTCAATCAAACTGTGGGAGCTGGACAGGGAGGAGACATTGAGCTTTCAACTCAACGATTGATTATTCGGGATGGCGGATATGTCGATAATAGAACCCTTGGTTCAGGTAACGGTGGCGAGGTGAGGGTGAATGCAACTGAATCCGTGCAAGTCAGTGGAGCTTCTGCATTTAATCCCTCTTTACTCAGCTTTCTCAATTCTGAAACTTACGGTTCTGGACGTGCAGGAGATCTGAGTGTGTCAACAGGACAGTTGAGGGTTCTGGATGGAGGAGCCATTGTATCTGCAACCTTTAGCACGGGTTCTACCGGAACTGTAAGGTTAAATGCCACTCAATCCATCGAAGTCGCTGGGGCACAAACAAGCAGATTAGTTGCAAGTACTGTGGGTTCTGCTAGTGGCAATGAGGGAAACGCTGAAAGCGTAATTATCAATACTCGAAAGTTAGTCGTTCGAGATGGGGGTAGAGTAGATTCTTCCACCCTAGCTTATGGTAATGCCGGAAGTATTATCGTCAACGCCTCAGAGTCTGTAGAGGTAAGTGGCAAGGCTCCAGGGTTTGTAAATCCCAGCCTGATCATCTCTTCTGCTAATATTGTTGACCCGCTCACACAAGCATTCTTCGGATTGCCACCTGTGCCGACTGGAGACTCCGGCAACGTGACGATTAACACGCCTCATTTAAGCGTTACCGATGGAGCTCAAGTCACAGTAAGGAATGATGGCACAGGCAAAGCAGGAACACTCATCATCAATGCTGACTCCATCCTTCTGGACAATCAAGGAGGCATCACAGCATCAACCAACGCTGGTGAATCCGCTCAAGAGGGCAGTATTACCCTCAATGTCCGGGATTCCTTACAGATGCGTCACAACAGTATAATTTCCGCCGAAGCTCGCGGCGATCAGAGGGGCGGTAACATCATTATTAATGCAGGTGCGATCGCAGCTGTCCCCGAAGAAAATAGCGATATCACCGCCAGTGCGCCCCAAGGAACCGGAGGCAGAATCACCATTAACACTCAAGGCATCTTCGGCACACAAGTTCGCGATCAGCAAACTCCCGAAAGTGACATCATCGCTGTCGGGAAAACCCCTGAATTCAACGGCATCGTGCAAGTTAATACCCCAGAGATCAACGTGCAGGACGCCCTCAACCAGCTCAACACCAATTTCTTCAGCACCGAACAAGCGATCGCCTCCAGTTGTTTCGCCCGTCGCAACGTCGAACAAGGCAGCTTTACCTCCACAGGAACCGGAGGTTTACCCACCACACCCTATGATGCTCAGGGAGGTCGCTATCCCGTCACCCAAGTTCAAGCCCTTCCCCATCCAGCAACGCCACAAACCTCTTCTCCCGCCCCCAAAACCCCATCTACCTGGAAACTCGGCGATCCCATCCAAGAAGCACAAGGCATCAGCGTTACCCCCGATGGACGAATCCTGGTCGGAACCCATCCCCAATTAGCCGCGCTCAAAGACCCACAACGTTTAATTTGTCATCCCACCCAGGTTGAAGAATAAGATAAGGTAAGTGACTCCCTGAGAGTGACGATTATCCAAGATAGACCTATCATTGTGGGCACAACCTCCTAACGAGCGGCAGTGGCTCCCGCTCAAAACTGCATCGGCTACAACCACGATAAGTACACGCCTTATGGATTTCCATCGCATCCGGTCTGCTTTATCGGTTGTATTCTCACGACTGCCGCTTTCTCAATCGAGAGCGCAGAGAGCAGGCGATGGCAAACCGGAAGCCGAACCGATTGTACCTTCGCCGATGCATCCAGTGCACCCCCCTTCCGCTTCCAGAACCCTGCGCCGCAAAAATCTGTTCTGGGAATGGCGTGGTGTTTGGATTGTTACCCCCACAGTCACCGGTATAGTCATCACCCTACGATTGCTCGGTTGGTTGCAACCCTGGGAATGGATGGCCTTTGACCACTATATTCGCACTCGTCCCCTAGAACCCAAAGACCCTCGTATCGTCATTGTTGGGATTAATGAAGCCGATTTAAGAAAAGTTCGACAATGGCCGATTCCAGATACCCTATTGGCTCAATTAATCGAGAAAATCAAAGCCCAAAACCCTAGAGCGATCGGTCTTGACCTTTACCGAGATTTACCCGTCAAACCCGGTCATTCCGCCTTAGTGGAGGTCTTTAAAACCACCCCCAACCTGATTGGCATCGAGAAAGTGAATGAACAAGACTCCGATGCAGCGGTTGCACCTCCCCCTATCCTCGCCAAAAAGCAGCAAGTGGGTGTGAATAACGTGATTGTAGACGCTGATGGTAAGCTGCGCCGAGCCTTGCTGTTTGCCACAAAAGACGGGCAAAACACGGATTCCTTTGGCTTGGTTCTGGCTTGGATGTATCTTAATGCTCAAGGAATTAGCCCCCAACCAACCCCCCATAATCCCCAATTTATTCAGTGGGGTAAGACCATCTTTCGCCCTTTTAAACCCAACGACGGCGGCTATGTTGGTGCCGATGATGGCGGTTACCAGTTTGTATTAAACTATCGAGGCCCTGCCAACCGCTTTACCACCGTATCCTTATCCCAAGTTTTGCAGGGGGAAATCCCAGCAGACTTAATGCGCGATCGCATTGTTTTAATTGGTTCAACCGCCACCAGCCTAAATGATTTTTTTTACACCCCCTACAGTGGCGAACACATTAGCACCTCACAGCGTACCGCTGGGGTTGAAATTCACGCCAACATCATCAGCCACATCCTCAGCGCCGTTTTGGCAGGACGTTCTGCTATCCAAACTTGGCCAGAACCCGTGGAAGGATTATGGATTTTGCTCTGGTCTACTATCGGTGCTACCCTAACGTGGCGGTGGCGATATGTCGGTGGAGTGCGATCGCTCTCCTTCCACAATGCCGCCAGTCCATTCCTCGCTGCCGGGATGTTGGTGGGTGTCACATATATCGCCTTTTTACGAGGCTGGTGGATACCCGTAGTACCCCCCTTGCTGGCACTCTCCCTGGGATCAATTATCATCACCACTTACATGGCTCACACTGCCCGACAAATTCGCCACATCCTGGGACGTTACCTGAATGATTCGGTTGTTGCCGAAGTACTGGAAAACCCCAACGGCTTAAAAATCGGTGGCGAATGCCGGAAAATTACCATCCTCACCTCCGACTTACGAGGATTTACCGCCCTATCCGAACAGTTAAAACCGCAAGAAGTGGTTAAAGTCCTGAATATCTATCTGGAATGCATGGCGGATGTCATCACCTACTACCAAGGCAGTATTGATGAGTTTATCGGGGATGGAATTTTAGTTTTGTTTGGCACTCCCACTACCAGAGAGGATGACGCCGAGAGGGCAGTGGCTTGTGCGATTGCCATGCAGTTAGCCATGATTTCGGTTAACCAAAAGATGAAACAGTTAGGCTTCCCCAAACTGGAAATGGGCATCGGCATCAATACAGGTGAAGTCGTGGAGGGGAACATTGGCTCCGAGAAACGCACCAAGTACAGTGTGATTGGGGGACCGGTCAATCTAGCTTTCCGCATCGAATCCTACACCGTAGGCGGTCAAATTCTAGTTTCTGAATCCACCTTAAAGGAGGTCAAGCCACTCTTAAGAATCAATGGGCATAAGCAAGTCAAACCCAAAGGCGTCAAACGACCGATTACCATTTACGATGTTGGCGGCTTGGGAGGAAAACATAATCTCTTTTTACCTCAAGAAGAAGAGACGTTTTTTCCCCTGCCCGAAGAAATTTGGCTGGAATTTCATTACGCCCTTTTGGATGGCAAGCATATTGGTGATTCCCTGTTTAAAGGCAGGTTAATCAAGCTTTCAGCTAAAGGTGCTCTAGTCCGCGCTGAACGGGAAGACGGACATGCTGTGCCGCAGCCCCTGAGTAATATCAAACTCACTTTATTAAGACCAAGGAACTCCGTGGAAGACAACCGGGATATCTATGCCAAGGTTTTGGACAAATCGGCGGAACCGGGCAGTTTTTACATCCATTTCACCGCCAAACCTACTGATATAGAAGTTTTACTAGAAGCTCTCTACCACAGAGCGAAGACGCCTCTAGATGGGGAAAATGGCCTGGTCTCTAGCTTCTAAATTGGTTAATTTATCGTCATTTTAAATAAAGCAAAACTTCATTAAGTCCTAACAAATATTATAATCAATTTCTACCAATGACTTGATACAATTAAACCGAAGTAGCTGTGTAAAAACCAGAAATCAGAGCCGCATTCATAAGTATAATTGTTAGGAATCTTTACTTTAATTCCGTATTTGAATCATTAAAATTGCCAAGAACATCTTAGAAAAACAACTCATAAATAGGACTTAATCTGATGAAAACTCAATCTAGTTTCGCTACTGCTTTCCTAGGCACAACATCTATCGTTTCTTTGCAGTTGCTTGGTGTTCTCTATCCTCTGCCGACTACTGCCCGAAATGCTGTTGATGTTGCGAACAATAACCAAAGTTTCCTAGTGAGTCAAGCCACGGGTTCACGTATTCGCTTTGTTCCACCCGTGACTAAAAACCCTAGACAAAGTCAGGGGGCAGGCTCACGAGGCTGTGGGGAGGAAACCCTAGGGCAAAACTTAGTAACGTTGCTAATTCCCTCCCGGGATTATATCGGACAAACCATATCTAGCCATCCCACTTTTTCTTGGTACTTGTCACAACCTGTCGAAGTGCCCATGCAGTTTACGTTAGTGGAAGATAAAAGGGGTGGTGGAGGCAAGACAATTTGGGAGAAAAAAATCGATTCACCCCAACAGGGAATGATTCACGTAGAAATTCCCAAAGATCGACCCGAACTCCTTCCCGGAAAAACCTACAGATGGACGATTAGCTTAGTTTGTAACTCTGTACAACCCTCTGCAAATCGTTATTTCATCAGCTATATTGAGCGTGTGCCAATCACACCAGCTTTAGAGCAAAAACTGTCAGCGACGGGTTTCAATCGCAATTCTTTGCCCAAGACTATCCCTTCAGGCAGTAGTTTGGAAATACGCGATTACGCTTCACTGTATGCGGAATCGGGACTTTGGTATGATGCCGTTGCCGCCCTCACAACAGCGATTAAACAGTATCCCAAAGATGTTTTAGTACAAGACGATTTGTTTTCGCTCTTCAACCAAGTGGGGTTAGGTGATGTAGCCAAACAAGAGCGTCAACGCCTTTTTCAGAAATAAAGCGACGAGTTTTTGGTAGAGATTTTCGACAGTAAAGGGGTGTTCCAAAAGAAGGTGGGGAAGAGCAGCATCAATTGATCGTTTTTGGGACAAACCGATTTCCCCTCTCCAGGCGATCGCGAATCTCACCCTTCATCAACAATTTACCAATAGGGGGTGACGCCCCTCACCTATAAACGCAATAATAAGGTTATTAGATGCACCCTGATGATCGAGAGAGTCACGTTATGCGGCTCTCTTGTTTATTTTTTGGGCAAAGCTTACAAAGATCCGTAAATATTTTGCAGACTTGACCAACAGATACAGCACGAGTATGGGTTTCCACAACAATGGCTCCTTTATATCGAGGGTCGTAACATCCAACCCAAGCGGCGGCGTGACATTCATGGACTAAATAGGCGTACAGCCAAATCGGGCCTTTGCCTTCAATGACAATTCCCTGACTGAAATCAATGCCAGATGGAAGCTTTAATCCCTTCAGGTCTTCTGGCTCAATGATGCCGTCATCATTAGTAATTTGGACGCGGAGGTGTTGGTAAGGAAGCCCATCTTGAGTCTGATGGGAACAATGGCTTAAGTGGATGGTATTCATTTGGTTTGGCAAAAGCTATTTGTAGTGGTTCCAAGTTTGTTGGATATGCAAAGCTATCTTTTCCCGTAAGTCCCAAGGCAACAAGACTTCTACTTCTGGCCCCAAAGCTCGCAAGCGCCTGAGTACGTGGTAGTCTGTAACACGGTATTGGGCTTGGTAGTAGGCATCGGCGGGAGAGCGAGACTGGAGAATTTCTAAAAGAGCTTGTCGATGTTCAGGGTTTTGGGTGTGCTGTTTGATGAGGCTGTCTGCTTGCTGGTAGTCAATGGGTTCAAAGGTGTGATGCAGGAAAGTCCCTCGAATATAGCGATCGTGAAACTTTTGGTTAAACCGCAGTAGCATCAGGGCTGATGGTTTATAGAAGTCAAAACCCCAAGCTTGTTTTAGCTGCGTCTGGACTGTCTTTTGGGTTGGCAGTTGCCCGTCTTCGTATTTCTCCCGCAATAACTGAGGTACACGCGGGTCTTCCCAGTCCAATGACACTAGGCGTTTTGAGCAAATGCGATCGAGGCGATAATTGTGCCAGTTGATTTCACCGTTGGGAGTGCTGCCATAGGCACATAGGTATTTTGCCCGTTCCATGTAATAGATGCAGACGGGATAGACAACGCACTCTTTGACCAAACCGAGATGAGCGCTGTGATACGTTAGCAGCAGAGGCTGAATTTGTCCGGAGTTCCAGATTTCCTGCAATTCCCCTTGGATCTGATCAACATCATCTTGCTTTTGGGTAGACTCTGGCACCAAGTAGTCAATATACAAAGAGACACGACGAGTATCTTCGTGCGGCTGTTCAAAGATTTGCTCGGCTAATAGAGGTATATTGGGGTCGAGAAACCCAAGCATTTCTAGTGTTTCAGCCACGTAAACTTGTTCTTTGGTTGTTAAGCTGCCTTCGGACTCAAGGTTTTCTAGTTTATGGGAAATGGGCAGTACTTCCACTCGACGGTAGTGCTTGCTCCTGCCAGTCTGACTAGGTACTTGTTGGAGCCAGCCCCAAGTAACGAGTAAGTCGAGGTCACTTTGAAGGGATTTGCGGACTTGGGCAAATAGCCGTTCTTGCAGGAAGTCCTTTAGGTCAGAGTCGGAGATAGGGATTTGTTTTTGCAAAGACTGTTGCCATTCATCCACAGGTATATCTAGCTCATAAAGCCATTGTCTGGTTGTTTTAGTACAGGCGCAGTTGGGGTCTTGATGGCTAAAAACGTCTTCCCGCTTTTCATCCTGGTGAGTTTCGCTGAAGAAAGCTTGACGCCAGTCAGCGTAGGTAAAGCAGTCTGGTAGAACTGTGTATCCTTTATCGCCGTAGAGCCAGCGTAACCAGACCCATAATCTCACAGCACGGGTGAGATGGTGATTTTGTTCTAAAAGTCCTTTGGCTAACTTTTGCAGGAGGGTGGGCTGTGGAGGATGGCGAAAGAGTACATCGGACATTAATTCGTGCAGTGTAGGGTGTGTGCTCTAGCGTATCAGGCATCGGAAGGGGGTATTTCCGATGGTGTGCCATATTAGGGTGGGATTTGCAGGAGATGGATAAACTCACTGCCTGTACCTGAAGGAGAGGCGATCGCCTGAGCGATTGACAAAAGTCTTCAATCCCTTTGCTAGTCAGACTTTTGGGAAAAATTCAAATGTTGATTTCGCCCATTGGTACATTCTGCCCAATTTCGGGAACTTTAAAGATGGGCTGATTGAATTTTGTCGTTTAAGGAGGAGCGATTACCTGCGGTAGCGAAAGGAGCGATCGCTTCTCCTAAAGCAGCAGGAATCTCATACACACTTTAAACGCAAGCAAATATGAATACATCTGAGTTTGATAAGTACAAAGTCGATCACCTCTTTTTGCTCATCGGGGAAAATCCGTTGCCTAATTATGTAGCCGCGAAAACTTTGCTAGCGAACGGTGGTAAACCCTATTTAGTCTTCACCGAACACACCCAAAAACCTGCTGAACGTCTTAAAGACATATTAGATTTGAGTGACAAACAGATGTGGTCACTGGATAACAATGAATCTAATGCTGCTGAAATCAAGAAAAAGATTCGAGAGATAGTGAAAATAATTCAAGAAGATTCAGATAATACACAGAAGAATAAATTTGGACTGAACTACACAGGCGGAACAAAAGCAATGGCTGTCCATGCTTATCAAGCATTACTTCAGCCTAGACTTGAAGAGCCTAAATACAAGCTTAATCCTGAACCTATCTTCAGTTACTTAGATTCCCGTAACTTAAAGATACTGATTGACCAGCCAACTAATCCCATCCCTTTAGATATACCTAAAGATAAACTTGATTTTTCGTTAGACACGCTCTTTAAATTACATTGCTTTAATCTCAATAAGACTTCTGAAGGCAAAGTTAAAATCAAAACAGATCAAAACAGAGGTTACATTTCGTGAATTAGTAGAGGCTATAGTTAAGCACAAATCTGAGTGGCAAAATTGGTGTCGCAAGGTATTACGCTTAGAAGCCAGACAGAAAAGAGAGTTAGGACAAGTCAAAAATACCCATAACCAAATAGAAAATATTTTTGAATTGGGTGAGTGGAAAAGCGCTGATGAACTCAGGAAAGTCTCCTTTTCTATTCAAGAATTGCCTGAAGAAATTAATCAGCTTTTGAAACAAAATGAATTACTAGATGATAGTGGTTGTTTATCTATTCAAAAGTTAGAACAATCCAGAATAATACCAGAACCCTCTAAAGATAAAAAAAAGAAATATCCTAAAGAAATTAGCAAATGGCTTGAGGGAGTTTGGCTAGAAGATTATGTCTTGCAGAAGTTAAAAGATATTCAACAGCAAGAGCAAAAAAAAATTGATGAAAAAGTAAAAAAAGAGGAACAAAGATTGATAGATGAACTAGGAATGTCATTTAATTTTCCTGAAAAAGAGGATATTGGCCATTTTGAATTTGATGTTGCATTTTTACGAGGATATCAACTTTTTGCCTTATCCTGTACAACTGATACTGAGCCTGGATTATGCAAGTTAAAACTATTTGAAGCTTATCGTCGAGCGCGACAAATGGGAGGAGATGAGGCACGAGTTGCTTTAATATGCTGCTATGACAAGCCTGAGAAAATAAAAAAAGGTTTTATGTCGCAAATTCCAGATGACAAGGTAAATGTTTTTGGTTCTGGCGACCTTGCTAACTTATCGGAAAAACTAAAAATATGGATTTGGGAGGTAGATAAATAATGAGTCAATACATTGCTACAGTAATTGATACTACTGGTATTCAGAAATATATCTTCGGTAGCAACAGATTAAAGGAAAATGTGGCTGGTTCTTACTTGGTGAAGTTAGCTACGGATGATTGGGTGAAAGAATGTTTGACAGATATTGGTAATGTTTACATTCCCGCTCGCAATCCCAGTCAGACTGAACCGCGCATTAACGAAAATCCTGAAATTATTGCTGAGTTAATCTACTCTGGTGGAGGAAATACATTTTTATTATTCCGAGATACCGAAGATAACTATGCCAGAAAGTTTACTGAAGCTTGGAGCAAAAGGATACTAGTTGAAGCGCCAGGACTCAATGTTGAAATTGCTCATCAACTCTTTGACTGGAATCAGAGATTATTGCGAGATGTCATTGACAACGACCTAATCAAAGGCAAGCTAGATATTCAAAAAAGAAAACCAAGAGCCTCGGCTCCTTTATTGGGCTTAGGAGTGACAGCTAGCTGTGTTTCTACTGGATTAGTCGCAGTGAAAACACAAGAAATTGATGGACAAACAAGACCAATATCTAGAGAGGTTGTTAAAACGGAAGTTCCCCTTTGACAAAAAACTACAACCTATGCTGTGAGAGAGGGAGAGACTCAACTCCTCGGCTGTTACTGGGTACAAATTAAGGAAACTTCTAACAAATCTAACGCTTTTTGTTGGAGTGGAGTCGGTTGAGTAATTTTCTCAAACATTAGAGAAGTCTCCAGACCACTAGACTGGAATTTATTTTTGACAATCGTTGCTAAATCAGTCATTAAAGTCCGAAAACTATGGACAGGAAGCTTTTCAGGTGTCTTTTTAGTCGCTGCCTTAGCGCGGGCTTTCTTTGAACGCTTAGATGGAGCAACAATTGAACTTTTTCCCTCCGGTTCAACTGTGACTTTTTCATCGTCAAACAGCAGTGGAGCTAAAGCTTTCCTCATGTGCCACTCCACATAATAAGCCAGCATACACAAGAAGACGTGAGCTTTGACGCGCTGTTCTAAACGGTGATAAATTGGACGTACTTTCAAATCGATAGTTTTATAACTGCGGAAAGCTTGTTCGACAGTAGAAAGGCTTTTATAGGTTCTCACCGTTTGAGCCGCATCTAAAGTCTCCGGTTTGACTGAAGTCCGAATAATATAGACTCCATCCAAAGCCGAATCATTGGCGATAGCCGCTTCATTCAATGAGTAAGAAAAACTTGTCTCAGTGATGGCAATATTAAAGTATTTCCCCACACATGTAGCATTGAGAACTCGCCCCACTCTCAGTCCAATCTGGTCGGCTCCTTTGAGGGCGCGTTTATCTCGTGAAGTGGCGATAACAATCTTATTGAGTTCCTGCTGTGTCGCCTGTAATAAAGCAATTCTAGTCAAAGACTTTTCTTGAGCAAGCATCGGGTTGCGACAAGCAATTAGCCGCTCACTGGGGTAATCAGAACAAGAAAATTCTACTAAGTCAGTTTCATCAAATAATGAGAGTTGAACAGCTTCTTGTTCAAGAAGTTTCCGAAGCTCCTTCGGATAGATGTCTTAGGGCTAACTCATTTTCGATTAATTCTTGTTTGGATACCAGCCAATCCATTGCTTCATACAATTCATCTTCATCGGCTTTTTCTAAGCCCAACAGTTCACTTAACGATGAATTGCACGTTTCGCTGTGCAATCCTCTCGCTGTGGCTAACTTGGAACGAGGCTCAATGAGACGCGCCACGATCATCGCCAAAACTAGAGCTCGTTTTCTCGAATTTGAGGGTGAGATTAGATGGTGCAAAGACAGTTTTTTGATTGTTCCTAAAACCGCAGCTACATGACCATGAGGTAGACTTCTTTCTACAGAGAATGATTCGGAGAGATTTTCAATAGCTGCGCCGCCTTTGAGCACTATTCTCAAGTTATCAATGACAGTATCCGGTAATTTTGACAGGTTAGCTAAAGTTCTTTTACGGATTTTACCCCCTTCACGATAGGACTCTCGTAGGAGGACAGCGGGGGGTGAATTTCTGTTAGGGACTCGTTCAATATACATGGCTACTATTGTCCCAGAAATCTCCCCGCCAAAATCTTAAAAAATTCTTAAAAACATGGGTACGGCTTTCTGGGAGTAAATGGCTCTAGTTCCCGTCACTCAAGCTTTTTCTCCCTTTGTAGTTCATCTGTACGGGGGAACTTCCGTTAAAAAGCTGGATAAAGTTAATGACGCTAATGGGGAATTGAGAAAAATACTATTTGATGATCGCAAACTGAGAAGGCATAGCGAACAGTATGATATCCCACTGGATGTTGACGATTTAGGGCGGTCAGAAAACGAAAGCAGCTATATTGCTGTGGTTCATATTGATGGCAATCGAATGGGTAAACGATTTGAGGACTATGGAAAAAGCCAATCTGATAACAGAGAATTTATCATGGCAATGCGTAAGCTTTCTTGGGGAGTCAGTGAAGCTAGTAGCCAAGCATTGGAAGCTGTTGGTCATGCAGTTATTAAGTTAGTTGATGAAGAGAAATTTGAGATTAAAAATAACTACTTACCATTTCGCCCAATTGTCTATGGTGGTGATGATGTTACTTTTGTGTGTGATGGACGACTGGGTTTATCCTTAGCAGTTAAGTTCTTAGAAAAATTTGAGGAATTCACCCAAGATTTACCTGATGGAGAAGGTAAAGCAACAGCTTGTGCAGGAATTGCGATTGTTAAAACTCACTATCCTTTTTCACGAGCTTATGCGTTGAGTGAAGCATTATGCACTCAAGCTAAACAATGGATGAAACAAGAAACACAGAACTATGAAAAACCATTGTTTTCTGCTCTTGATTGGCATATTGCAGCTAGCGGTCTTTTGGGAAGTATTGGTGAAATCCGTGATCGCGAGTACCGCGTCCAAATTCCCGAACTCGATAAACCTGCTTCTTTGACCATGCGACCAATGCGATCGCACCCCTACAAAAACGAATGGCGTACTTGGGCTGGCTTTTCTAAGGCAGTTAATGATTTTAAAACACATGAGGACTGGAAGGATCGTCGCAATAAAATCATGGCACTACGCGAAGTATTACGACAAGGCAAGAAAGCAACAGCGCAATTTAGACAAGCTTACTGTTTAGAGAGACTACCAGTTTTCCCCGAAGCAAACCCTAATCTTTCAAAAGAAGGTTGGTGTACGTATGGTGAAAATAAAGAGATTTGTGGTTATTTTGACGCGATTGAAGCGATGAATTTTTACACTCCTCTAGAAGAATAATCAAATGAGTACCTACACCCTCAAAATCAAGCTTCTAAGCGATACTACCTTTGGACGTGGTGATGGAGTAGCGGGTTTGGTTGACCAAGAGGTAGAACACGATTGCTATGGATTTCCCTATTTACGGGGACGCACTCTTAAGGGTTTGCTGAGTGAAGAATGCGATAACTTAATAGCTGTGTTATCAGATGATAATCAGCGTCAGCACTGGCAAGCAATTGCTGATCGTTTATTTGGTGTACCGGGAAGCACCCTTGATACTCAAGCAAAAATCCATGTTGGAGATGCCTGTTTGCCCAGTGACTTACGAGGGGCGATCGCAGCACAGCTAGATTCAGAGCAGGAAAAAAAGCGAAAGAACCCCAAATACAAACCTGCTCTAAGTTCCACAGATATTCTGGAATCTCTCACTACAATTCGCCGTCAGACAGCTATCGCTCCAGAAAACGGTGCACCTGCTGAACATAGCTTGCGTTCAGCCCGCGTAATTCTACGAGAATTACCTTTTGAGTCAAAACTTTTATTTGAAACTGAACTAAACAAAGATTCTGAAGATGACCAGGATATGCTGGCACTCTTAGCAGTGGGTACATTAGCACTGCGACGGATTGGAAGTGGACGCAATCGAGGTCGAGGTCACGTACAGTATAGCCTGTATAACTATAGCAATGAGCTAACAAAAGATATGGATTCTATCCAGCGCTTTGGGAGAATTAGATGAAAGCAGTTACTTTTTTATTACATACTCAGCAACCAATTCTTGCTACATCTCTTCAGGGAGATCCAAACAGTGATGTATCTTATCCCTATATACCCGGTAGCATGATTCGTGGAGTACTGATTAGTCGCTATCTCAACGCTCTCAAGCGTCATGGACTACAAGAAACTGATGACATTCTAGATACTCAGCGTTTCCCAGACGTAACTCGATTGTTTTTTGACGATGAGAAAACCCGTTATTTGAATGCTTATCCTACTGGTATCAACCGCAAACGAACTTTACCTGTACCGCGTTCTTGGTACAAGGATAAAGGGGTGGAATTTTCTGAAACAGAAGATAAAAAGGTAAAGGTATATGATTTCAGCAAGATTCCCGTTGATGAGCGAGAGGAAGACTTATCTCCAAAGTTGTTAGATGAAAAATTATGTACAGTAGACGATGAAGATGTACTTTTGTACAAAGTTAAACGACGGATCAATATTCACAATCAAAGAGATCGCAAAAAAGGCAGAGGCACAGAGGGGAACGGCGCTGTATTTTCCTACGATGCCATAGATGCAAAACAGACATTTCATGCAGTTGTATTATGTGACTCTGAAAACGATAAAAGCATTATTGAATCTTTACTGCAACCACAAGATATTTGGTTAGGTGGTTCCCAAAGTGCAGGTTATGGTCACACCATAATAGAGCTAGTTCAAAATAATGGTGATTGGCACGAAACAGGGGTTCCTATTGAAGAGCGAATAAAACGAAATGAAGATTTAACGATTACACTCCTCAGTGATACGATTGTACGCAATGACTGCGGACAAGTAGTGGCCGATCCAGAAGTATTATGTCAGTTACTTTCAAAAGTTCTAGCTGTCGATATTCAGTTCAAAAAAATTAAATATAGAAATGAATCTGGAGAAGAAAAAGAAATAGAAGATGGCATTTATACTAGTAGTACGATTGTTGGAGGATTCAATCGTAAATGGGGACTACCTTTACCTCAAATTCCAGCTTTGGCAGCAGGAAGTGTATTTGTTGTTAACAAAGTTGAGCTAGATTTACAAAAAATTAAAACACTTGAAGAACACGGGATTGGAGAGCGTAAAGTAGATGGTTTTGGACGATTTGTTGTAAATTGGTTAGATGATGAACAGACCGAATATAATGCCAAACTGCCACAGTCAGAAGCTAGAGCGGTTAGCACCACTGAACCATTAGCACCAGCATCATTAAAAATTGCTACAAATATAGCTACTAGAATAGTACGGAAAAAACTTGACGAACTGCTGTCAAAGCAAATTAGTAGTATCGAATTGCTCAAGAAAGATAAAATTTCCAATAGTCAACTTGCTCGGTTAATGATTGTAACGAGAAAAGCATTATCTGAGCTTGATATCGAGAATGAGAAGCCGGAAGCTGAACGTAAGACTATTCTAGAACTAGCCAAGCCTGTGCGCGATTTACTAAGCAATTTGCCGTCTAATGCTCGCAATCAATTTGAGAGTATCAGACTAAGTACAGGTGAAAGACTGGATGAGAAAATCCAGAATTGGCTAGATTCTCCAGATAGCTGGCTTAATAACTCTTGGCGTAGCGATTCACAAACTAAAAGTTTTATGACTTCTGGTAAACCAACTGTGAGCATTGCTGGTGTACCGCAAGGTTTTGATAATTATGTAGCACTAGAATACTCACTCCGCTTGATTATGGCAGTTGCGAAAAAGACGATAAAGGAGAAAAGTAATGACTGAAAGGCGTCATAAGTCAAATCGTCATATTATCAAGCGAATTATTGTACGCGGCACTCTGGTATTAGATACTCCTACCTGCTTGGGAAACGGTGACGCAGATAGTCCAACGGATTTGCCATTGTTACGGGATAGCATCAGTAACCATGCCTTACTGACAGGTTCATCTATTGCTGGAGCTTTACGCAATTATCTGCGAGAGTGCAATAAAGGATATAACGTGAGCGATCGCCGTCATGACCTCACTACAAAACTGTTCGGCGATTTGTTTGCTTACGAGAATGAAAAGACTCTGACAGAAGCAGAAAAGATAGAGCTAAGGAGCAATGACACCCAAAGCTCTTTAATCATCAACGATGCTCTCAGCGTTGCTCCCATTAAGGCTGAATTGAGGGATGGTGTCAAAATTAATAGCGTAACCCGTACAGCACAAGATAAAGCGAAGTATGACTTGGAATTGTTAGAAGCAGGAACCCAGTTTCCTCTCTGCTTAGAATTGCTGATTGATAAGGAGACTGATGAAGCTGAACTGGTCAAAGCGATCGCGTTAGCACTACATGGCTTGGAATCTAGTAACCGTTCAAAAAGCGGCGAAATTTGCATCGGGATGAAAAAGCGGCGTGGCTTTGGTCGCTGCTATGTCGAAAACTGGCAAGTTTGGCAATTCAACCTGCAAGATCCTAAAGAACGAATAAACTGGTTGAATTTTGAGCATTGGTCTACAGGTTTATTATCTGATTACCCGACACATCAATCTATTGCTACTGCTCTTGGGGTGTCTTTAGATGAAGAGGAAGATAGGCGCGATCGCTTCCTCATCCATGCCACTTTCAAATTAGTGGGTTCTCTCCTAATCCGTTCCGGTCAAGATACACCTGGACTAGCACCTGATGTGGTTCATTTAAAGTCTCATCGACCTGGTGAAACAGATCCAGTCCCCGTATTATCTGGTACCAGTTTAGCAGGAGTGCTGCGTCATAGAGCCGAGCGAATTATCAATACTCTAAACAAACCAACAACCATTATTGATGAAATATTTGGTTTTGACTTTAGCAAGGATAAGAGTAAGGAAGCAAAAGCTAGTCGCTTAGTTGTAGGAGAGAGCATTGTTAAAGATACAGCTGACCTAGTACAAACCCGTATTGCCATTGATCGGTTTACAGGTGGAACATATCAGGGAGCTTTGTTTCAAGAACAGCCTATTTTTGGTCAAGGTGATGACAATTTAAAAATAGAACTAGAATTGCGCGACCCAAAAAACTATGAAATTGGTTTACTTTTGCTGTTGCTGAAAGATTTGTGGACGCAGGATTTACCTGTAGGAGGTGCAAGTAGCGTTGGGCGGGGAAGGTTACAAGGAAAAACAGCAACATTAACTCGGTATGAATTTGATAAAAATAAAAATAAGATGCAGCCCCAAACTTGGCACATTTCTCAACCAGATTTAAATGAACAAAAGCTTGACGTGAGCAAGGACGACCAAAAGGAAATGGAAAACTATGTTCAATCCTTAGCAGACTATTGTATTCAGTGACAATCAGCAGTCAAAAAAAGAATAGATTAAATCAAGGAGCGAATTATGATTGCTAATCCTCAAAACCATCAAAAAATTACGGTAGAAGAATACCTAAAATGGGAACAACACCAAGAATTTCGTCATGAATATATTGACGGCGAAATTATGGCTATGACAGGGGGAACTATTCCTCATAATGACATTGCCCTTAACTTCTACAGGGCTTTGTACTCTCATTTACATCACAGGGGCTGCCGAGTTAATGTATCGGATGTGAAAGTTCAGGCTAATAAAAGCAGTCGTTACTTCTATCCTGATTTAGTTGTTACTTGCGATCCTGATGACTTAAAATCCCGCGACTTTATTCAACGCCCTAAAATCATTGTTGAGGTTCTTTCTTCTAGTACAGCAAATTATGATCGCACAAAGAAACTAAAATATTATCGCCAAATTCCAAGCTTGCAAGAATATGTCTTAGTTAATTCAGAAGAAATGGCTGTTGAGGTTTATCATCGAGGCGAAGGAAAAATGTGGCTTTACTATGAGTATGAATCTGGAGAGTTAATCGCTTTAGAAAGTATTGATTTTGAGTGTGCGATTGAAGTTTTGTATGAAGGGGTTAGCTTTGATAAAGAGTGAAGTTAAAACAGCTATCATGAAAATGAATAAACCACGGTGTCAGCATTTACACTTTGATAAAGCTACAGATGACTTAAAAAGCTGGCTAGAAATACAAGCTAGAGAATATCAGCTAAAAAATTTATTAGCTCATGCAGAAGATGGCGTTATTTGGGGAGAGTTTAGAGGTCAAAACTACGAGCTAGCGACTTCTGGAGAAGCCTTTCCACAGCTAACTCAGTTGCGCTTCAGCACTCTACAACAGTGCCGCACTTTTGGCAAAAATGCTGAAGTGATGCTCTGGAAAGTTGGTCAAGACGATTGGAAAGCTCGTTCTATTCAGGATTCCCATCTATCAGAAAAAGACTATATCCCTGAAGATCAAATTCTTTGGGGAACTAAAGCCGAGAAGGAATCCAATGGATTTACTTTAGTTTCCGATGGCTCTCAAGGACTCAGACATGGTGTACCTCTATCTAATATTAGAGATAAATTTAAAAATGGTAAACGCCTTTTGCGTTTAACGGTTCGTCACTATATTGAATATAGCTGTGATGGGGTTGCTCGGATTTATCTGAGTCGGGTTGTGAATTTATTTGCTGATAAGGGGAGCTAGTAAAATGTCTTATAGTCAGTTTACCCTAGAAACTGTAGAACAAGCCTTTGGGCTGAGTATAATTGAAAAGCTTGGTATTTTCGCCACTGTGCCAGAAGTGTCTATTAGTGATTTCTTGAAGCAGTGTTTGGAATACAATACTCCTTTGGCATTAGAGATTGCTACTGAAAAAGCGAGGTCAGAAATGATAATCACGCCAATTCTGATTGAACTTAAACAGCAATTTCAGTCTAAAATAAGTCTATTCTCTGGTAGAGAATTTAATGTTGATAGTCAACAAGGTTTGATGGGTTATTGTGATTTCATAATTAGTAAATCTCCATCTCAATTGTTGATTAAATCACCTGTAGCGGTAATTGTGGAAGCTAAGAATGACAATATTCAATCTGGCTTAGGTCAGTGTATTGCAGAGATGGTAGCAGCACAGATACTTAATCGGCGGCAGGATAATAACAATGAAACAGTTTATGGTTGTGTGACGACTGGAACTAACTGGAAATTTATGAGATTGATTGATACAGTAGTTGAAATTGAGCCTAATGAGTATTTCTTGAATAATGTGGGCAAAATAATGGGAATTTTAAGAAGTTTTGTTGAGTAATTAAATAAGAGTAAGGAGTAATAAATGAATCTTAAGCATATTTCTAAAATTGAAGATCTAAACAGGATAGCTGTTGCACCTTATAACTTTGTAGAATTACCAGCAAAGGTTGTTGAAGCAGAGCAACCTTTGCCGAGTGGCAATCGATATCATCCTCATGAAAAGGTTGAATTACCGCGTCACACTGGCAGAATCGAATGCACTTTAACAACGAAATCTAAACTCTACACTCGTTGTGGTTGGAGTCCAGAAGATTTTGCCAAGTACGGAGATACATCATTTAAAGACTTGCCAGATGAGCTACAGCAAAAAAGAGCTAACTTTTTTATTAATCCAGCAACTCAGCAACCAATAATTCCTGGAAGTAGCATACGAGGAATGCTGCGAACTTTAGTAGAGATTGTTAGTTTTAGTAAGATTGAGCGAGTATCTGACAACCAACGCTTATTTTTCCGCGCAGTTACCTCAAATCCTAAGAAGGAGTCTTGGGGGGAAGAGTATAAACAGTATGTTTCTCCTAAAAAAGTTGAAGCAGGTTATCTGAAAAAAGATAATCAAGGTTGGTATATCCAACCTGCTAAAATTATCGAAAAAGCAACTTTTGCCTGGGTTAGGCAAGCTGATATAAGCTTGCCAGGATTTATAAATTTTGATGATGATGGTTATGAACCCCAGTATATTAATGTAAGCTATCAAAATGTAGCGGTAGATCAAACAGATAGAGCTAAACGATTATTTGCCCATAATGTCGAGTTGCCAGACACCCATCTTAAAAAAGGCGTGTTTGTCACAAGTGGAAACATGAAACAAAAAGAAGATGACAATTCACTTCGCTGTAACCACTGTATAGTTTTCCCTGAAAATGAAGAAGTAGATCCATTACCAATAGATAATATAGCAATTGAGCATTATCGCAATGCCTTGACTGATTTTCAGAAAAAATTACCTTTTGATAAAGATTGGGGAGTATTAGAAAAAGGTCGTCCAGTGTTTTACTATCATGACGGCAAGAGCGAAACAGTCGGATTTTTTGGTCAAAGTCCTAACTTTCGTATCCCTTATTCTCCTGAAGGTAATGGTCATGCAACAACTGTGGCAGATTTTATTCCACCAAATTTGAAAAAGATTGTGCTAATCGATTTAGCCGATGCAATCTTTGGTTGGGTAAAGCAAGACTCAGAAAACGAAAAGCTACCAAAAGACAAAAAGCAAAGATCGGGTCGAGTCTTTATCACTGATGCAATCCTTGAGAAAAGCCAAATAGAAAAAGTAAAGCAAAGTCAACAACGACAAGCTCAAGAAATTCTTCTATCCAGTCCAAAACTTACAACATTTCAGCATTATCTAGTTCAACCAGACGCAGACAAAAGCAACCTCAAGCACTATGCTAGTAAACCACCAACAGAAACCGAAGCAGGAGAAACTGTTATTCGCGGACATAAGCTGTACTGGCATAAACCCTGTAAAATTGAAGTTCCCAAAAATTCAGATACTCAAACTAGCCTAATTAAACCTATTGATTCGGAACTCCAGTTTACCTTTGATATTTACTTCGAGAATTTAAGCAAAGTTGAACTAGGTACATTTTTGTGGGTGCTAAGTCTCAGTAGTGAAAAATCACAAACATTAGGAACTTGTAAATCTGACGAAAAATACTGTTTTTCCCTGGGTATGGGTAAACCCCTAGGAATGGGAGCAGTAAAGATTGACTATAACTTGCATTTAAGCAAGCGTAACGAACGCTATAGCAGACTATTCAATGACGCTCAATGGAAAACTGGGGAAGAAGACCAATCTCAAACAGCTAAAGAAGAGGAAGAATCTGTAAAAACATTTGAGGAGTACGTGCTTGATAGGATTTGTTGTCAAGACTATCCAATAAATAAAAGTAGAGAACAATTGCAACATTTAAAAGAGTTGCCACGTATTGAAATGCTTTTGGCAATGCTACAGTGCAATAAAATTCCAGATGTAGATAAAACTCGATATATGAGAATTGAGCCTAAGCCAAGTGAGTACGCAGAACGTCGGGTTCTACCTACTCCATTGGATATTAGGGGAATACCAGATAATCGCAGATTTCCTGATATTAATCATTAGACATCTCCGAAAAAAAATCTGAAAACCTTATCCTGTCTTGGTGAAAACCTAATTTCTGGAGATGTCTATTCTTCAGGAGGTACAGGAGAGAATAAGTCTATCGATAATCCAAAGAAGAAAGTTATTTCCTCTAAGCCAAAGCCTAAACCTAAACCTAAACCTAAAAAAAAATCTAATCCAGATCGAGCAAAAGGAGGAGATAATACTAACCGCGCAACTCAAAGACCACCAAGACCGAAAAATTAAAGTGCGATCGCCTCTCATCTTCAACCACTGACATATTCTCATAGTGAGGTCAATATGGCTTTCAGTAGTTATAAGAGTATTGGTGCAGTTGTCAAAGAATTTCAGACTAAATACACCGAAGCAGATTTCATCAGTGAACTAGAGTTTAACATCCCCGACTACTTCCGAGAAGACTTACAAACCGTCATGCGGGAAGGAGTCGTTGATAACTCAGAATTTGCCATTTGTGAAAACTTAATTTATCCCGTCTTGAAAGAAGTCTGGAAGTGCTATCGCAGCAAGTTCCTGTTGTGGAGTCACGAATCACTTACCTATGATGAAAATCTTTCAGGATTTCCCGAATATATCTTGGCGAAACGCTCTCCATTGGGAAAGGTTGTCTTTGATAAGCCGTATTTACTTTTAGTCGAAGCCAAGCAAGATAAATTTGAAGAGGGGTGGGGTCAGTGTCTCGCGGAAATGATTGCCGCACAACGGCTGAATCGGAAGTTCCCCTTTGACAAAAAACTACAACCTATGCTGTGAGAGAGGGAGAGACTCAACTCCTCGGCTGTTACTGGGTACAAATTCCGAATAATATAGACTCCATCCAAAGCCGAATCATTGGCGATAGCCGCTTCATTCAATGAGTAAGAAAAACTTGTCTCAGTGATGGCAATATTAAAGTATTTCCCCACACATGTAGCATTGAGAACTCGCCCCACTCTCAGTCCAATCTGGTCGGCTCCTTTGAGGGCGCGTTTATCTCGTGAAGTGGCGATAACAATCTTATTGAGTTCCTGCTGTGTCGCCTGTAATAAAGCAATTCTAGTCAAAGACTTTTCTTGAGCAAGCATCGGGTTGCGACAAGCAATTAGCCGCTCACTGGGGTAATCAGAACAAGAAAATTCTACTAAGTCAGTTTCATCAAATAATGAGAGTTGAACAGCTTCTTGTTCAAGAAGTTTCCGAAGCTCCTTCGGATAGATGTCTTAGGGCTAACTCATTTTCGATTAATTCTTGTTTGGATACCAGCCAATCCATTGCTTCATACAATTCATCCTCATCGGCTTTTTCTAAGCCCAACAGTTCACTTAACGATGAATTGCACGTTTCGCTGTGCAATCCTCTCGCTGTGGCTAACTTGGAACGAGGGTCAAGGAGACGCGCCACGATCATCGCCAAAACTAGAGCTCGTTTTCTCGAATTTGAGGGTGAGATTAGATGGTGCAAAGACAGTTTTTTGATTGTTCCTAAAACCGCAGCTACATGACCATGAGGTAGACTTCTTTCTACAGAGAATGATTCGGAGAGATTTTCAATAGCTGCGCCGCCTTTGAGCACTATTCTCAAGTTATCAATGACAGTATCCGGTAATTTTGACAGGTTAGCTAAAGTTCTTTTACGGATTTTACCCCCTTCACGATAGGACTCTCGTAGGAGGACAGCGGGGGGTGAATTTCTGTTAGGGACTCGTTCAATATACATGGCTACTATTGTCCCAGAAATCTCCCCGCCAAAATCTTAAAAAATTCTTAAAAACATGGGTACGGCTTTCTGGGAGTAAATGGCTCTAGTTCCCGTCACTCAAGCTTTTTCTCCCTTTGTAGTTCATCTGTACGGGGGAACTTCCGCTGAATGAAGACCCACAACTGACAGTTTTCGGTATTGTTTCTAACGGCGATCGCTGGCAATTTGGCAAACTAGAAACCGATACGTTTACCCGAAACATTACCCTTTACAGCATTCAGGAGCTAGATAAACTCTTTGCCGCTGTTAACTATATTTTCCGACAGTGCGAATTGCAACTCGACGAGAAAGTAGCTGCTTAATTTTAAATCTTGAGGACAGGGAATCGCTGGAAACTGAAACTCCCCGGACTCCGCTTTCGCTCTCATTCCGGGGATTCTCGTCCTTCATACTTCAAGAGCGTCGGATGTTAAAACAACACCAATCTTGACGTTTCCAAAGCGCCGCAACCACCCAATTGTATTGTTCCAACGTATCCGCAATGGGTTTGGCCTGCTCTAACAAAATACCGCTCAAGATTCCCCAACTACTGAGCGAGGTGATTGCCGTCATGGCTGGAATTAAGTCGATAATCACCTCTGCCAAAATATTACAGAGAATCCCATCAACAGGTTTACCACCGGTGAGCTTGGAAAGTTGGTCTACACTCCCCTTGGCTACAATCATGCGCTGAGCGCTAATCTGATTCAGCTCACGGTTGCTTCGCGCCGCACCCACCGCTAAGGGGTCCAGATCCACTCCATAGACTTTTTTCGCCCCTAACAAGACGGCTCCAATAGAGAGGATACCTGAACCACAACCAATATCACCAATCACCAACTCACCACTGCCATCCCCTAACCGCATTTCCAATGCTTCGAGGCACAACTGAGTGGTGGGGTGGGTACCCGTGCCAAAAGCCGCTCCTGGATCAAGACGTAACAGAAGGCGTTCTGAGGGTTTGGGGATAGGTAACCAAGCGGGGTAAATCAAAATGCGATCGCCAATTTCTTGAGGTTCCCAGTGCTGCTTCCAACTGCTCGACCAGTCTTCCTCATCAATCAGCTTCCAGTGCGCCACCGGCATCGGCAGTTCCATCGTTAGGGCATCTTGCCGCAGCCAAAGCGCCAGCGCCGCCACATCCAACAATTGTGCTTGTACTTGAGGTAAGTGAGCCGTCACCAACAGAGAGTGCCCCTTGAGTGCAGACGCCATTCCACGACAGCCAAACTTTTCCAATCGCCAGAAGATTGAATCTTCTAGAGCGGGGTCGCAGAGAATTTGAATTTCCCACCAGCTATTTGCCATACAATTTTAGATTTCAGATTTTAGATTTTAGATGGGGGTTAGCTAATTTAGGAACCAAAAATTGCTAAATAAGATCAGTTTTGCCAACATCTAAAATCCCAAACCTAAAATCCATCAAAGAGCTACCGTGTAAGCATCGCGAATACCAGGCACCTTGGTAATCTCATCCAGCACTCCTTCCGGTAGGGGGTCATCAATGCTCAAAACCATGACCGCATCCCCGCGCACAATTTTGCGACCTACCTGCATACTGGCAATGTTGACGTTAAAACTACCCAGCAGAGAACCGATTTTCCCAATAATTCCGGGCATATCTCGGTGCAACGTGAACACCATGTAGCGATTGGGAGGAACATTGATCGGGAATCCATCAATACTGGTAATGTGAATTTCCCCATCACCCAACAACGCCCCAGTGACAGAATGTTCGCCCAACGTGCCAATAGCCGATAGCTGGAGCGAACCCCCTGAATAGTCCCGAATCGAGGCATCCCGCGTTTCAATCACGCGAATTCCCCGTTCCTTGGCCTCAATGGTGGCATTCACATAGTTTACCCGCTCCCGCAGAGCTTGGGACAGCAAACCTTTGAGAGCCGCGACAACTAAAGGTTGACTATTATTGGTCGCTAATTCGCCTTGCAATCGCACGTTTAGCATCTCAATTCGTCCCCCTGCCAGTTGACCGACCAAGTTACCGAGGGTTTCCGCCAACTGCATGTAGGGTCTGAGTTCTTCCAAAACGTTGGGGGACAACCCTGGAATGTTCACCGCTGAGCGTGCGGGTAAGCCCAACAGAACATCACGAATTTGTTCCGCCACATCAATGGCGACATTCACTTGCGCTTCGGCGGTGGAGGCTCCCAAATGGGGGGTGAGAATCATCTCTTTTCCCAGCGACAAGAGAGGCGATTCTCCGATGGGTTCCGACTCAAACACATCCAAGGCGGCTCCTGCAATTTGACCCGCTTTCAAGGCTTCATAAAGAGCCTGTTCGTCAACAATGCCACCTCTAGCACAGTTGATCACCCTAGCTGTAGGCTTCATCTTTGCCAGCGCTTCAGCATTGATTAAATGGGTCGTTTCCGCTGTCTTCGGCATGTGCAGGGTAATGTAATCGGCTTCCCGCAGCAAGACATCCAACTCTACAATCCGACAACCGAGTTGCTCGGCTCGTTCGATAGAAATGAAGGGATCATAAGCGAGTAACTTCATGCCCATGGCTCTAGCTACCGTCGCCACATGAGAGCCAATTTTCCCTAAGCCAACTACGCCCAAGGTTTTCTTATAAACTTCGGCTCCAATGAAGCTCTTACGATCCCACTGATGGTTTTTAACCGACTGATTGGCATCCGGGATGTGGCGCGAAAGAGACAGCATCATCGCCAGGGCATGTTCAGCCGCCGCGATCGTGTTTCCTTCTGGAGAGTTAACGACAACGATACCTTGACGAGTGGCGGCTGGGACATCGACATTATCCACCCCAACGCCAGCACGTCCAATAATCTTGAGTTGTTTGCCCGCCTCAATGATCTCCTGAGTCACACGGGTGCCAGAGCGAATCATTAGGGCATCATAGTCTGGAATAATCCCAATCAGTTCCTCAGGCGAGAGATTGGTTTTGACATCAACCTGAGCAACTTGAGAGAGGATATCAATACCAGCTTGGTCAATTGGGTCAGAGACAAGAACCTTAGACATTACCAGCAGATGGAGGAAAGTGGGCTACACAAGAACAAGGACACACCGCTATTCTCATAAGCGAACCCCATCCAAAACAATGAGCGCTACAGACAACAGACCTGGAATAGCGGTTAACGGTTAAATTGAAGGGCAGTCTGTTGATACAACCCTGCAATTCTCCCACAAAGGAGGAGAATTAACTGACGAAGGTCATTGTAACTGTAAAGCTGTCGATGCAAGGCTATTCGTCTTAAAGTTTTTCAATTTCCATCAACCAGGGGCTTAACTTATAGCAGAAGGCAGTTCGCGCAGCGTTCTAGGCAGGAGTAGGCAAAAGGCAAAAGGCAAAAGGCAAAAGGCAGTAGTACTGTTATCCTACCTATGAGGCAAAATTGTATGGAATTATTCATAAACCCATGAACTATCTAATCGCTGTACTAAAAAATCGCATTGAGGCCGAAGAAGCTTACTTCGCCTTAGAGCGCGAAGGTTTACCGATGGATAAAGTCTCTATTTTGGGTAAAGGGTACAAAAGTGCTGATGAATTGGGTTTAATTGACCCCAACTCAGAGGCAAAAAAGCAAGCGCTGAGGCTTGCTATCTGGACGATTCCTTTTGGATTCTTCGCCGGTTTTGCCTTTAATCTGCAAACGGGGATAGAAATCGTGGAGTGGGCGGGTAGCCTGGGTAACCATATTATTGGTGGGATATTTGGTGCGATCGCCGGTGCCATGGGTAGCTTTTTTGTCGGTGGCGGTGTTGGTTTAGTCCTCGGTGGTGGAGATGCCTTGCCTTACCGCAATCGGCTCAATGAAGGCAAATATCTGATTGTTGTCCGAGGTGCTGCCAAGTTGACAGAGCAAGCAACCCCGATTCTCCGTCAATTTGAACCGGAGACGATTCAAGGCTATGTTGAACCGAGAAGTGCTTAAGCACTGTTAGATCTCATCTATCTACGGGAATACTAGAAATAGTATTGTGGTAAATTTTATGGCTGGTTTCAATTTGCCTTTCAAATTCCCGTTCCGAAAAGCTCAGAACATCTCTGGAATCGATCCATCGCTTAAAAGTAAGCAGCCAGTAATACTCAAGCCATCGATACCATCTCCGCCAGCCTCAAAATCATTTGCCGAGCTGGAGAGAGAAGTAGAGGCACAGTACCACGCCACCTATCCTCATAAGCAACCCGTACCTCAAAAAGCCAAGCGGGGTGTACTGAGCAAAATCATCTGGATGGGGATACTTCTGGGGATTCCTGTTGGTGTGGTTTGGGTGGCCAACTTGCCTTATCCAGTGATTCGTCGCCCCGTGGCACAAAAAGCTCCCATACTCTTGTTACCCAGCTACATGAATATGGAAGCGAACTATCGGCAAGCCATTACCTCAGTGGAACAAGCCGAACAATTGATTGAAAACCCTACCAGTCCAGCCGACTTGCATCGAGGGGAACAAAAAGTCAAAGAGGCACAAAAAAATCTCGATGCTTTGCCAGTTTGGTTTTTAAACGATTGGCCAGAGTACAGAGCTTGGTGGTACGATTGGCGGTTTAGCATCTACGGATTTAATGCCGCTCGCACAAAAGTTGGGCAATTAGATGCTAAAGTCTTTCAAGAAAAGAATGCTCAAACTTCGCTCACCCAAAGCGAACAGGACATCCTGAAAGCCAAACAGCAATATCAACAAGCCTCAACCCCAATCGATAAACAAGCTGCAATTTCTTCCTGGCGTTCAGCCATCAACCAGCTAGAGCAAGTCCCCTCCATCACCCTAGCGGGAAAAACAGCTAAAGCCAAACTAGAGGATTACCAGCGTGATGTCCAAGAAATTGTAGGTCTTGCGGCGGGTAATGAGCGTGTTAGCACCTTAATCACAGCAGCGCGGCAGTTTTCTTGGGAAGCGGCTAAAGCGGGTCAAAATCCACCACACACGGTTGCTGAGTGGGAGCAGGTAGAAAATTTGTGGGAACAAGCGATCGCACAGCTTCAACAGATTCGCTCAGACGACTTAACAGGCTATGCAGAAGCGCAAAAGTTACTCGCCCAGTACAACAGGAATTTGGGACAAGTTAAGATCCGACAGCAAGCTGAGCAAGCTTCGGTGGAAGCCTTACAACAATCGCAAAGCAAAATTGAAAGATTACTTGCCTCCATCCCCGCTGATGCCCAATCAGTGAATCGTAACTACACCATTAGCGAACTTCAAGGCATTATTTATGAACTCGAAAAAGTTCAAAACGGCACAACGGCTTATTTGAAAGCACAATCCCTGCTGCTATCGGCACAAAATAAACTCAAACAGCTTCAGCCCTAATCAAAAAGGCTAATTCAAGGCGACGCCAACCAACTGGCTATAGCTGTCGCCATAAAGGCTAGGACTTTCTTTAACCGCTCTTGCGATCGCTTATCAGTAATAATCTTCTGCCTTCTACCTTCTGCCTTCTACCTACTCCTGCCCAGAACGCTGCGCGAACTGCCTTTTGCGATAACCCACCGCTAGAATCAAGGAGGTGTTGTCTAAAAGCGATCGCGAATGTTGCCTAGAGAAGAGCTACTCAAAGGAGTCGAAAATCGAGAAAGTATTGCCCGTGTGATTGACCTCGCTGAACAGGCGATTAAGACCTGGGAAGTGGTCTTTACCGATTTTCTCTCGCCGCCGGAAGTGGCACAAATTCAGCAGCAGTTTCAACGGTTGACGGAAGTGCAATTGCTGGCTTGGGGCGGTTATCCTCAGGCTGAACGACAACGGATTGCGATCGCACGATCCGAACTCCCCCTCGATCGCGCCCAAGTTGCAGTAGCCGCATTAGATATTGCCGGTAACTTTTTGTTTGACCCTGCAACCCACCGAGACTTTTTGGGTGCCATTCTGGGCACCGGTTTGGTGCGAGATAAGATTGGCGACATCATCGTTTTGGGAGAACGAGGAGGTCAGGTGATTGTGGTACCTGAAATCATGGGATTTCTGGAAACCCAGTTAACTCAAGTGCGTTCTGTACCCGTGAAAACCCGACCCATTGACCTCTCGGAACTGAAGATTCGAGAACCGAAGAAAAAAGAGATGACCACGGTAGAGGCGTCGATGCGTCTCGATGCGATCGCCTCGGCAGGTTTTGGCATGTCCCGCAACAAAATGGCTGACTTGATTACCGGTGGCGATGTCCGGGTCAATTGGAAAGATATTAGCCAAGCCAGTCATATTGTCAAATCGGGAGACTTAATCGCCATTCGTGGTAAAGGACGCTTGGAAATTGGGGAAGTTGCCGTCACTAAAAAAGACCGATACCGCGTACAACTCACACGATTTATGTAGAACGATAGCCCGTCTAAATCCGTTGTGAAAACGACAAAAGACGGTAATGGGTAATGGGTAATTGGAAGGTCTTTTCCATTCCTGCTAAATCTAAATGCTAGTGGGTATCGATAATTGGGGAAGCTTCGCCGTGTCTGGAACCGTTTCTGTGTCCTCAACCGTGAGATTCTCCGAAATTCCTTTTGGCCAAATATGGAAACCCCCTCGGTAATGGGGAGGGATTTCCCAACTGCCCCATATCCCATTTTGGTCAACATAACCGTCGTAAGAGACAGTATGGCTAGGATACCGCTTTTGCATCCAGCAGCGTAGTTTCTCTGTATCGTAATGTCCGCGCCAAATGAAGCGACTGACATTATCAATGCCACTGCCACTAACGCTGTTGTTTTTAAAGGTTAGAGCAAACGACATAATATGGCGCTGGGAATCAGGTCCAAAGCTATAAGTGTAAAAGCCTTCCCACTCTCCACTCGGAAATAGGGGATGTTTTTCCTGTTCTTCCCAGGCTTTGAGCGGCTCATTACCCTTATCATTCATCGCTCACCCTCCGGAATTCAGTTTTTTCCACGGTAAGCGTTCTCACCTCTAAGCGGCAAGAGTATGAAGAGAGAGAATTTCCTTGTACATTGCTCAACCTCTCCACTCCTTCGTTCCTGTTTTGTAGCTGTCGCCATAAAGCTTAGGACAGATTGAACGGCTGTAAACGACCACGTACCAGTAAAAAACCTTCTACCTCCTGCCTTCTACCTTCTACCTTCTACCTTCTACCTTCTACCTTCTACCTTCTACCTTCTACCTTCTACCTTCTACCTTCTACCTTCTACCTTCTACCTTCTACCTTCTACCTTCTACCTTCTACCTCCTGCCTTTTGCCTTTTGCTATAACACGGTAGCTTGACAGTAAAAGAGCGCAACTGCTGTAGAGAAAAGGGAAGTGATCAAGGAGAGGGATCTCGATTCCCCCACACCCATCAAACATTTTTCCCCAGAGTTTTCTAAATTTTTAATGAAGAGGCGGTTTTAAGTGGCGGTTTCATCGAGGTTGCTCAGACAATGGAGCCATCGGTGACATCCCAAAAAACCGTGGAAAATAACAGCATGGTAGATATGATCGGTCAGCTCCTAGCCAGACGATACCAAATCCTGAGAGTTTTGGGGGCTGGTGCATTCGGTCAAACCTATGTAGCCCAAGACACACACATCCCCGGCAACCCGACTTGTGTAGTCAAACACCTCAAACCGGCGACAAACTCCCCCAAACTACTAGAAACCGCTCGAGAACTCTTCCAGAGAGAAGCCGAAACCCTCGTCAAACTGGGCAAACATGAGCAGATTCCTCAGTTGCTGGCTTACTTTGAAGAAGACCAAGAGTTTTACTTGGTGCAAGAGTTTATTGAAGGGCATACTTTATCCCATGAATTGCAACCCGGTCAACGTTGGTCAGAAACTCAGGTTATTCCACTGCTTTCAGAAGTCTTGGAGATTCTGGAATTTGTGCATAGTTACGGCGTCATCCATCGAGACATCAAGCCGGACAATATTATGCGTCGCGCCTGTGATCAGAAATTAGTCCTGATTGACTTTGGTGCGATTAAGCAAGTGCAGATTCAACCCCTCAATCAGCCGGGACAAGAACCGTCAGTAGCGACTAGCATTCGCATTGGTACTCCAGGTTATACGCCAACCGAGCAGGATTGGGGCAAGCCACGTCACAATAGTGACCTATATGCCTTGGGCATTGTTGCGATTCAAGCGCTAACTGGCTTGTATCCCCACCAATTTCCAGAAGACGATGAGACAGGAGAACTGTTCTGGCAACACCAAACCGAGGTGAGTTCAGGCGTTGCCACGATTTTAACCAAAATGGTGCGCTATCACTTCAAAGACCGCTACCAAAGCGCCACCGAAGCCCTGCAAGCCTTACAGCAATTGTCCCATCCCTCCCTGACGGTTCATGATAACGTGATGGATCAGGTGAGCCATGATGTACCTGAACCGCTTTTAAGTCGCATTGCGCCTACCGTACAACCGTCAGCCGTCCCAACCACAAGGCTAAACACGACCTCAAGTTTTTCGGGAAACCCAACACGACTACAAGTCCGAGGACAAACTCACTCTTCTTGTACCTCTCGTCACAGACTATCTCTACTGATGAAAATAGGGGTAGTTATGCTGGTGAGTGTTGGGGGAGGTTACGCTTACCGACAAGGATACTTAAGTAACTTAGGCTTAACGAGTACATCCACTGCTAATTCGATCCCAATAGGCACCCCAACCCCTCAATCAGATTCAACGGTTCACTCAAAACCAACGGCTCTATCCACTGCTAACTCGAATGCAACCCCTAACTTAGTTAGAACGGATACATTAATCACTAACTCGAATACAACCGATAACTTAGTTAGAACAGATACATTAATTCCTAGCTCGGATGCAACCCCTAACTTAGTGAGAACAGTCTCACTAATCACTAACTCGGATACAACACCTAACTTGGTGAAAAAAGGCACCTTAATCACTAACTCGGATACAACACCTAACTTAGTTAAAATATCTCAATCAAGCAATCAGCCTGATGCCAGCGAATCATTTTCTGATAATGGTTCGAGCCAGCTTAAAAACGCCAAAAAAGCAGCTCGTGAGGGGAATTTTAAAAGAGCGATCGCCCTAGCGGAACAAATATCCTCCAAAAGTTCTGTATACCAGCAATCGTTAAATGAGATTGCCCAGTGGCAAGGAGAACAGCGGCAGCAGCGAATCAAACAGCAGGCTGAAATTCGGGCACGAACACTGCTGGCTAAAGCCAGAGATGTGGCAAACCAAGGAGAGGAAACAGACATGAAAACAGCGATTAGAATCGCGGAAGAAGCGATCGCACAAGTTTCCCCCGATCATAAGATCTCTAGAGAGGCTCAAAACGCGATCGCTCAGTGGCAACAACAAGCTACAGCCAAGCCAGAACAAGAAGCGGTGGCATCATCTTACAAATGTTCTTGTCAGCCAAACGATCTAGATACCCAGCAGGCTGTTACCTTGACGGAGTCCCAGAGTGATTTGACGGGGTCGAGTTGCTCTATTAACGAAGTTCCTGAAACTCCTGTATTGAGAGCTTGGGTATGCAGCAAACAGTAATTTTTATCCGCTTTCAAGGCGATTGAGTAAGTAAAGATGAGCTTACAGTTCAATTTAGAGATTGCAGATTTCCTGGAGTAATTAGCTTTAATACTCTTCAAAATGGATGGAATGTAAAAGACTCAGACTAATGGGTTTAAAACTCATTTCATCGCCAGGAAAGTTAATCAGAGGAACGCCATCATTATCGGCAGCTAAGATTTGGGCATCAAACGTCTTAGTTTTTCTCTTTTTGGGCGAACCAGACTTATTATTTCTGCCGCCATGCCTAATAGACAATTGGCTAGCTTTATCCTTAGCAATCCAACCATCGTTAGCCCTTTTTACCGAGTGAAGGGCGCTCTCATTTGCCGAAAACAAGCCATGCGGCTCAGAGGCAAACGCAAAAACGCTGGTCAGATAACAATGACCCGGATTGCCATATCTAGCACAGCCCTGGGAGGCAGTACAATCATTTTGAAAATAAGGGCATTTAATTTTTGCACACACGTTAATCGTTGCACATAGATTAGGACGGGGAGCATCTAAAAGACTTTGCATAACTGATTGAGCCAGATGGCTTAAGAATTCTTTAAAAAATCTCCTTAGAGACTACGACCTAGACTTCGCTTGTACAACTCAGAGGCTCTATCCTTTCGTCGTACTTCGATAATATTTGCTGACGATAAAAAAAGAATCCGCAAATATCCGGGAATTGCAACTCTCACCAATTGTGACTGGCGAGATGCGAGTCCGAGAAATTACGGAGAGAAGTGCACTGACGTTGACTTCTGAATTAATTGATCAAAAATAGAATTTATGTTAAACAAAAACAGTATCAATGAACAAACAAATTCTATTAACGCTTCTTCTAGTGAGTGGTAGTGTACTGCCGGGGTGGGTACACTCGCCCGCTCCGTCCCGCGAATCTGTAGCTATCGCCGCGTCTACCCCTACAATGGATTCCGGGAAATTGGTGGCAGATGGAAGGCTGAGAAAGGCACAGGTTGTCACCACACAATCCAACACGACACAGCTACAAGAGCAACTCAACAATCTCGATCTCTCCAGCGCTCAAGGTGATGTTGGCATTGGGGTTTTAGACCTTGATACAGGTGAACGTTGGTTTCGCAATGGCAAGCAACGGTTTCCGATGCAAAGCGTATTCAAGCTTCCCCTTGGCATCGTTGTATTAAAGCTTGTAGACGAAGGTAAACTTTCGCTCAACCAAACGGTTACCATTACTCGCGAACAGTTCGTGCCAGCCTGGAGTCCGATTCTCAAAGAAATCAAAGGCGATCGCGGTCAGTTTACAGTCCAGTATCTTTTGCAGCGAGCCGTTGGCGATAGTGATAACACGGCGGCAGATGCGTTAGTTCGGTTGGTGGGTGGGCCTGAGCAAGTCACAGCTAACTTGGAAAGACTCAACCTGCGTGATATTCGTGTCGATCGCTTGGAACAACAACTACAGCCTGATACTGTGGGACTCACTAACTTTCGTCCTGAATTAGTGGACAAGCAGAAATATGAAGAGGCGGTGCAGCAGATTCCCGATGCTGTTAAGAAGGCTGCCATGGAACGATATTTGGTCGATCCGCGAGATACCGCAACACCCGAAGGGATGATTGATTTGCTTGCTCTACTGCAATCGCGTCAACTATTATCCGAGGATTCAACCGCTCTATTACTCAAGATTATGACCGACTCTCCAACCGGACAAAAACGGCTTAAAGCTGGTTTACCGCAGGGTTGGTCGATCGCTCATAAGACTGGCACCGGAGAGGATGTGGTAGGAATCGGCATCGCTACCAATGATGTTGGCCTGATTAGTTCCCCAAGCGGAAGGAATATTGCGATCGCAGTCTTCATTGCCGGTTCAAAAGCGCCTTTAGAGCAACGCGAAAGCGTGATGTCTGCTGTCGCTGCGGCAGTAGTCCAGGCGATGCAATGACATCTGAAAAAGCATCTAGATAATTAGCCTTGCCCCTTTTCCTCTTACTGAAAATCGACGACATGTACTTTTATGCCATGCGATCGCAATTCCTCAGTCCTCTTTTCAGCACTTGATTGGTCAGAAAACGAACCCGCGTCAATGTTCATCAGCTATCTTGAAAATAAGCAGGTAGGTGTAAATAAACCTATCTTTGAGTGCAACTTCGTATCAGCAGCCAGAAGCAATCCGTCGTAAGGCGGCAGCGATTCATTGCCTCAACAACTACCCTGGAGATCAGTCGCAATTTTGTATCTATCCATAAATTATGCAATCCTTGCGTTTTCTGATACCCCTGCTGTTCCTGGCTACAGCCACTGCCTGTAGTGCACCGAGAACCTCCAATCCAGAAACTGCAGCGCCTGAGGTGGAGCAATCAACCCAAACAGCGCAACAGCAATCGGCTACCGTAGCCACAAAAAACCTTGTGCCTACCGAGACGCTAACCTCTCAACCCATTAAAATCACACTCGATAGTTTACCCAAACCCTTCGCCACCAATAGCGCTTCCCAGTCACCCAACGTCATTCCAGTCCCGCAAAACCCAACACTAAATCTGCCTGCTGGCTTCCAGGTAAACGTCTACGCCGATAATTTGGACGCGCCGCGCTGGCTTAGCTTAACTCCAAGTGGTGATGTTTTAGTGACAGAAACCAGGGAAAATCGCATTCGCCTGCTGCGCGACACCAACGGCGATGGGGTTGCCGATGTCAACAAAACTTTTGCCACAGCGGAGAATGGGGTCAATATCCCCTTTGGCATGACGTTTGCCGGAGATTCCTTTTTCCTGGCTAACACCGGTGCTGTTTTGCGATTTCCTTACACCCAAGGACAACAACAGCTAACTGGCAAAGGGCAAAAAATTACTGAACTCACCCCCGGTGGCTACAATCAGCACTGGACACGCAACGTCCTCGCTTCACCTGATGGCACAAAACTTTACGTTACGATTGGCTCCAAATCCAACGTGGATGAAGAACCTCTACCCCGCGCCTCTGTGCAAGTGATGAACCTCGACGGTTCCAATCAACAAACCTTCGCCTACGGTTTGCGAAATCCCGTCGGTATCGACTTTCACCCTACCACTGGGGAACTCTATACTACTGTCAACGAACGGGACGGGATTGGAGATGATCTTGTACCCGATTACTTTACCCGTATCCGCCAAGGGGAATTTTACGGTTGGCCTTATGCTTACCTGGCACCAAATCTGATCGAACCTCGTCAAACAGTCAACGGACAAAGCAAACGTCCTGATTTAGTGGCTAAAACTCAAACGCCTGATGTGCTGTTTCAAGCTCACTCAGCGGCCTTGGGATTGCAATTTTATGATGGAAACACCTTTCCGGAAAAGTATCGTAATGGTGCCTTTGTGGCTTTTCGGGGTTCTTGGAACCGCAACCAGGGAACGGGTTACAAAGTGGTTTTTGTCCCCTTTGATGCTCAAGGGCGGCCTCAAGGCTATTACGAAGACTTTCTGACCGGTTTTCTCGTGAATCCCTCGGGGCCTACCACTTGGGGGCGTCCGGTTGGGTTACTGGTCTTACCGGATGGTAGTTTGTTAGTGACTGAAGAAGCGAATAATCGGATTTATCGCATTCAATATCAAGGATGATGAAAAATTGCATTCGGGAGTTTGGGAATATTATTTTTTAACGCAGAGGAGCGCAGAGTTTTTCGCAAAGGAGCGCAGAGTTTATGGAGATAATATTCTGTTCATTTCTGTTATGTAGGAAACAATATTATTAGAAGAATGCGGACTGTAAATAATCTAAGATGGATTTGTTTTTTAATTTCTGTCTTAATTAAGGTGATAGGGGCTGGGAAAGATAAGGGAGAGTGGCAGACATTTCCTATGATGAGCAACATGATGGGTTTATTGGTGTTCATTGGCTTAATGACTCAAGGATTAGTCGCCCCTGCTAATGCCGCTAATTCTAGACATTTGGAACAACTACGAACTACGAATTCTTGTTCTAAGTGTGACTTGAGAGATGCTCAGCTAACCAGGGTGAATCTGCAAAAGGCCGACCTGAGTGATGCTAATCTGGAGGGTGCTAATCTGGAGGGTGCCAACCTGAGTAATGCTAAGTTGAACCGTACTCAGTTGCAGGGGGCTAAACTTTCGGGCGCAATTCTAGCGGGAGCTAATTTGAGACAGGCAAAACTGGGAGCAAGGCAACAGGAAAAAGAAAAAGAAACAGTTCCTACTAATTTACAAAATGCTGACCTTCAGGGCGCGGATCTGGGGTCTGCTGACTTGACAAAAGCTAAGTTGATGGGTGCCAATTTAAGAGAAGCAAAGCTCAATTATGCACAGCTTTCGAGTGCCAACTTGGAAAAAGCTGACCTTACCCGCAGTCAATTAGGGGCGGCAAATTTAAGCGGAGCCAATTTAAAAGAAGCGCAACTTAATATTGCTACCCTCAATGGTGCGAATCTCACCAGTGCTCAATTGATTGGGGCTAGTTTGCAGACCATTAGCGCTGATAGTGTTAATTTGAGCGGCGCAGATTTGCGTCAGGCGAATTTAAGTGAAGCTAATTTAGACCATGCTAATCTCAAAGGAGCCTCCCTTCAAGATGGGGTGTTGATTGCGGCTACCCTGCGAAATTCTGAGATGAGTGGTAGTAAGCTTCAGGGGGCGACATTGAAGGGTGCTGATTTGAGTCGGGCGAATCTAAGTGGGGCGAATCTGGAGAATGCTGACTTAACGAATGCCAAACTTGCCAGTACGAACCTGACGGAGGCTCAACTGACGGGGGCTAAACTCCCTTCCTCCTACCTGTTTAGTGCTAACCTGACCAAAGCCAACTTGAACGGCGTTGATCTGCGTCAAGCTTTACTCCGTTCCGCTGATTTAACGAATGCCACCTTGGTGGGTGCTACTCTGGAAAATGCCAATCTGATCAGTACCCAGTTAACTCAAGCCAATTTAACGTATAGCAACTTGACTCAGTGCGATTTGAGAGGGGCGAATTTAACCAACGCTAACCTAAGCAATGCCAACCTAACTCAAGCAGATTTAGAGCTTGCCACCCTAGCGAACGCCAATCTGACGGGTGCAAATTTGAGTAACGCCAAGATTGAAGATGCGATCGGACTCCCTCCCTCTGCGTTGCCTTGATGGGCGATCGCATAGTCCGGTGGTTAGACCAATCGCCATCAGAATGGTACATTGACTATGCTGTCGTTAAACATCCCTGACGAGTCCTTGGGCACCACATCTACTGTATGTTCACGTCTTGATCTTCACACAACTCTTACAATCCCCACGCAGGGAAAGTGCCGGATGACACCATCCACAACGAGAAGAAGGGAGTAGACTTTGGCCGTTAATAGCGACAGGGGAAAATCTGTGAGACTATAGCCAAGCGTCTTCCTCTATGATCTTGACGCTAGCTGACCCCTCGCACGAGCTGTCCCATTGTGCGTGTCCCGGTCATAAACCCATGCTCACCCATCGCATCTCCATTCTATGCAATTGCGAAATTCCTTGCGTCGGACAAAGATTGTTGCCACGATTGGCCCCGCCTCCAGCCAACCTGATGTGCTGAAAGCCCTGATTAAAGCCGGTGCCACCACACTACGGCTCAACTTTTCTCATGGCACTCATGAAGATCACCAGCGTAGTATCCGTCTGATTCGCCAAACCGCCTTTGAACTCAATCAACCCGTCGGCATTTTACAAGACTTGCAAGGGCCGAAAATTCGCCTGGGGCGGTTTGAGAACGGTTCGATTGTCCTCAACAAAGGCGATTGCTTTACCTTAACCAGCCTTCCTGTCCCAGGTAACCAGGAAATCAGTTCGGTCACCTACGAACCCCTCGCCGACGAAGTTCCCTGCGGGGCCAACATTCTCTTAGACGATGGCAGAGTCGAGATGCGAGTCGAAGAAGTAGACCGCAAAAACCGTGCCTTGCACTGTCGCGTTGTTGTGGGTGGACCCCTTTCCAATAACAAAGGCGTCAACTTTCCCGGCGTCTACCTCTCGATTAAAGCGATGACGGATAAAGACCGACAGGATTTAATGTTTGGTCTGGATCAAGGGGTAGATTGGGTTGCTCTCAGCTTTGTCCGCAACCCCCAAGACGTGCTGGAAATTAAAGAACTGATTGCCAGTGCGGGCAAGCAAACCCCCGTCATTGTCAAGATTGAAAAGCACGAAGCCATTGAGCAAATGGAGGCGATTCTCTCGCTTTCAGATGGCGTTATGGTTGCTAGAGGTGACTTAGGCGTTGAACTGCCTGCGGAAGATGTCCCGATTTTGCAAAAGCGGCTGATTGCCACGGCTAACCGACTGGGAATTCCGGTGATCACCGCCACCCAGATGCTAGACAGCATGGTGAACTCGCCTCGACCCACCCGTGCTGAGATTTCTGATGTCGCCAATGCGATTCTCGATGGTACTGATGCTGTGATGCTCTCCAATGAAGCGGCTGTCGGAAAATACCCCGTTGAAGCGGTGGAGACAATGGCGCGGATTGCCGTGCGGATTGAGCAAGAACAAATTTCTAGCAATATCAAGGATACCAAGCGTTCCATTCCTAACGCCATTTCTCAGGCAGTGGGTCAAATTGCCGAACAGTTGCAGGCGGCAGCGATTATGACCTTGACCAAGACTGGGTCAACGGCACGCAACGTCTCGAAGTTCCGACCCACTACACCGATTCTCGCCATCACCCCTCATGTGGATGTAGCGCGACAGCTCCAACTGGTATGGGGTGTCAAACCCTTGTTGGTGCTGGATTTACCCTCAACGGGTCAGACCTTCCAAGCGGCGATTAATGTCGCTCAAGAAAAGCTGCTGCTGGCAGAAGGTGATTTAGTGGTGATGACGGCGGGAACACTCCAAGGCGTTCCGGGGTCAACAGATTTGATCAAAGTCGAGGTCGTGACTGCCGTTCTCGGTCAAGGCATTGGCATCGGTCAAGGTTCTGTCAGCGGACTCGCCCGCGTCGCCCACAGCGCTATGGATATTGGGAACTTCAACCCTGGAGAAATTCTGGTGGCATCATCAACGAATGCTGATTTTGTCGAAGCCATCCGCAAGGCAGCAGGAATTATTACAGAAGAAGGAAGTTTAACCAGCCATGCGGCAGTCATCGGTATGCGTTTGGGTGTGCCGGTAATTGTGGGGGTTAAAAATGCCACGCAAATGATTCGGGATGGGGCAATTTTAACGATGGATACCCCGCGAGGATTAGTTTATTCCGGTGCGATGGGTGCAAGCCCTGCTAGTGGAATGCTGATGGTTTAGCCCTTGAATTGAATATAATTCCCTCAGTTCGAGCCAATCCTGCTCACTATCTAATTGAATCGAATATAAGCTGAAAAAGGTACGACAGTGTCGTGCCTTTTTCAGCTAAAAATGCTTTACGCTCTGTATATTAAAACTTATTTTTATTATCTACCTTGGGGATAGTTTATAAGAATGAGACTTCTCTCTCTGGGAGGAATCTTGGATTAGGTTTCATAGGATACTCTGAAAATATGAACCAATGAAAGTAGCAGGGTTGACTCTACTAAAACAGAGCTAACTTAATCAGGGATTAACCTGATGAAAGAAAGAAACTAGCCTGATTGCCGAACCAGGAGATTCCCTCCAGTGCGGTTTTTGACACAGTCTAGTTTAGACAAACTAGTTTAGACAAAGAGTGGGTGTGACAGTTGTTAGGGTGAAATGGGGAAACTCAAACGAGGTTCATTAACCGCTAGAGTTTGCCATAGTAATAAACGGTGCGCTACTGAACTAGAAGTCAAGTTTTAGTTCTATTAAGAACTAAAAATCTAGCAATATAACGACTAAACCAATGACTAAAAGACTTCGCATTCTATACGCTGCCGGACCGGGAGATGTAGTTGGAACATATCATTATTGGGTTACAGGACAAGATGATCCATCCCAAGTTTCAATTACCTATTCCAGTCAGTTTTATGAAGTGTGCCGCGAAATGGATGCAGAATCCTATGTGATTTCCTCTTCAAGCCAGAGGAAATTTTATGATGATGGTCAATTCAAGATTCAGCACCGTCCGATTCCGTTTCTATCGTCATCGGCACTTTTCTATCACTTAGGTCAAGTGTGGAATGGGTTGCGATTAATTGCTTCTGCCATTCGCTTTCGAGCCAATGTTGCTGTAGTGGCTGATGGCACAGCACACTGGTTTGTTTTATCGCTACTTTCTTGGTTGGGAGTGCAAGTGATTCCATCCATACACTGCGGATTATGGCGGAAATATGTTGCCCCTAGCAAAGTACAACGCTTGTTTTTAAATCTCAGCCGTCCTTTCTTAAGTCGTGATTGTGCCGCTATCTTGACCGTTTCGGACGAAATTGCCGCTCAAGTAACACAGCTCACAGAAAGTAAGAATAAACTGGTGCGGAGATTTACTCCCATCTATCGTCGAGAGGAGTTTGCAGAAATTACTCCGCCCTCTGAGAGACATTTACCCTTTAGGGTACTGTACGTGGGTCGCATTGAAGAAAATAAGGGCGTTCTCGATTTGCTAGAAATGGCAAAGCATTTGGCGGCGCAGGGCAGAAAGGATATTACCTTTGATCTTTGCGGCAATGGGTCGATGTTGGAATCATTACGTCACGCTGCAAAGCTTGCAGGAGTGGAAGCTCGTTTTGTCTGCCACGGTCACTGCAATAAACAAAAAATGCGTCGGATGTTTAACCGCTCTCATGCTGTCATCGTGCCGACCAAAACCGGGTTCGCTGAAGGATTTAACAAAGTTGTCGCAGAAGGCATCTTATCCGCTCGTCCTGTCATTACCTCGGCTGTTTGCCCAGCACTATCTTATGTCAGAGATGCTGTGGTGGAAGTTCCCCCCGATGACATAATGGGGTATTCCAATGCTCTGCTCAAGTTATGTGATGATCGCCAATTCTACGAACAAAAGCATCAAAGCTGCCTGGGTTTGCAAGAACAATTTTATGACCAGTCCAAGAGTTGGGGTGGGGCGCTCAAATCTATTCTTGAGTCCATCCAAGAAAGACGAGAGTTGAAGAAAGACTTGAAGGTAGAGCGATCGCTGGGCTGAAAACGCCTTAGATTAATTCATTGCCCCTTTTCTCAGAGGGGGGATGCTAGTATTTTTTGTCCCATTTGGGTATATTCATTGTATTTTCCCACAGCCAGAAGTTAGCAGCATCCCTCAGAGCATCGCTTTGCAGTCGCCTTGGATCTCTGAAGAAAGCCGAACCAAGTTTCCGATCTAGGATGTGGGTTGCCAGTAATCTGAGTGCTTTAGGTTCGTCGTCCAAAATCGACTCGGCATAGACGATTCGATCTTCTCGTTCCGCTGCATCGCCCTGAAATTCGTTGAATACACGCTCGAAATATTGAGTGACAACCTCACCATGTCGTGCTTGATGAACACTACAAATTACTACATAGGGAGATTGCCATTTTTCCTTAGCAAGTAATTTTTTCATTTTCTCATTTATCAATTCCAATTCTTCGGCTGCTGCCGAATTTACCCCTTTTACAATATTAGGAATCACCCGTTGAACATAGTTGTTTAGCTTATCACTATTTATGTGTTTTTCGGCTAAGACTTGATTGATGTATTCTATCGAGTCTGTGAGAAGTGCTTTCTGATTATTAACGATATTTTGAGGCCAACTTTCTTCATTCAGACTCCTTAATGCTTTTTGTAATAAGTTGGAGCGCTCTCCCAAAAAATCTCTAAGAGAATTTGTGAGTTTCTGACCTTCATAGGCTTGTAAAGTAGCATAAAGGGTTAGAGGGTGATGCTCAATAGCTTTGAGCTGGTGATAAAGAGAAGGGATAAATTGTTGTTCTTCCCTCTTCCCGTCGTGGTATAGGATTAGTTTGTTCATTGTAAAGACAAGTACCGTTGGACCTCCTGATTTTCCGAATGTAGAGGTTATTTGAGCAATTAGTCTGTCATAATCTTCGTGGAATTTTTGGTTAACCTCTGCCAATATGCCGCTTTTTGGCTCAAAGGTAAATTGTGTTTCTTCAACGGCTTGGCTACGGTCTTCGGAGAAATTTGGCTGAATCTTTCCCGCCATGCCACTTGCCTGAGAAAGTTCCTGAGCCATTGCCCAACTTGTACTCCCCGCAAAAATGCCGATAACAGCCAATAATACTAAGCAAGAGGTTGCCAAAAATTTGTAAAACTTGGAATAATAATATTGATTGGTTAACATCAGCAATTTTCCCTAGGCTGATTCAAAAAAATTACAGTTATTACTATCATCAACGCCATCTATGATACCAGAGACAGTCCTACCGGAAGTTATAGAAAACGTGTTTGTAGCCAACAGTAAACCACAGGATGTGTTTGCTGCATTACTACCAGCAGTGTGCGACGTGTTGCACACCAATCGCTGTTTTCTTCACCTGCGAAATCCACGCACTAGGATGTATCAAAATCTTTGTTGGCGGCGTAGCCCTGAAATTCCTGATACGAGTACGAATGGCTGGGAGGCAGAAATCGAGTGGGAACGAGAAGATCCAATGTTTGCAGCAGCCCTCCGTGCAGCTCCCTCTATCTTTGTAGAAGACGTTGAGCTAGCCGGCGCAGATGTATTAAACATTGATTTTGAGCGGAAATACTTTGGACATCGAGCATTAATTCATGCTCACCTCTGTCAAGACGGGTTACTCTGGGCAATTCTACAGCCTTGTATTTTCGGACATCCCAGAGTGTGGGACGAATTTGACCGATCTTTCATTCATCAGGTTTTAGAAAAGCTCAAGCCCTTTGTGCTTTCTTATGTGCGAGATGCTGAGGTTCATAAACTATAGAAGAATAATCATAGGGATTGAGGCATCTTTTGTATCAGTGATGCGGCTAACTTCTTGCCACTGAGAGCTATCGATTTCTCGAAAAAAGTATCTCCTGTAAATTCACTTTGAATTTGTGTAATTTAGGGCCATTTGGGGATATCCATTGTATGTTCCCACAACCAGAAGTTGGCAGCATCCTTGAGCACATCGCTTTGCAGCCGCCTTGGCTCTCTGAAAAAAGCTGAAGAAATTTTCTGATCTAGAATATGGGTGGCCAATAATCTCAGTGCTGCTGGTTCATCGTCAACAGCAGATTCTCTAAAGACGATGCGATCTTCTCGCGCCCCTGCGTCGCCCTGAAATTCATTAAAGACACGCTCGAAATATTGAGTGACAACCTCACCGTGTCGCGCTTGATGAACCTGACAAATCACTACATAGAGAGATCGGCATTTCTCCTTTGCTAGCAGATTTTTCATCTTTTCATTAATAAATTCTAATTGGGCAGCGGCCGCCTCATTCACACCTTGGATAATTTTGGGAGTAACTTTTTGGACGTAGTTGCTTAGTTGCTCACTCTTGATGCACCCCTCACTTAATACTTGATTGATATATTCTATCGAGTACGCGATTAGTGATTTCTGGTTATCGATGACATTTGCCGCCCAATTTTGTTCATTCAGACTGCTTAAGGCTTGTTGTAATAAGTTGGAGCGCTCTCTCAAAAAATCCCTCAGAGAATCTGTGAGTCTGTAACCTTCAAACGTCTGTAAAGTCGCATAAAGGGTAGCCGGGTGATGCTCAATAGCTTTGAGTTGGTGATAAAGAGCCGGAATAAATTCTTCTTCTTCCCTAATCCCGTTATGGTATATGATTAGGTTTTTCATTGTAAAAAGAAGTACCGTTGGTCCTTCAGGCTTTCCGAATGTAGAGGTGATTTGAGCAATTAGTTTGTCATAGTCTTCGTGGAATGTTTGGTTGACCTCTGCTAAAATCCCACGTTTTGGCTCAAAGGGAAATTGTTTTTCTTCAACTACTTTGCTATGATCTGCGTTCATTTTTGCTTAAGCTTTCCTTTTCTACTGCTGGCTGAGCATAGCTCTTGGGCTATGTGTTGAATTGAAATTATTGACCCCGATGGGAATTAAAGCAAATAATACCAAGCCTAACATAGCAAAGATCTTGAAAATTTTGGAATGCTAAGACTGATCGAATAACATCAACTTGCAGGTTCGTAGACTACAAAGGAATAGTTATAAGGATTGACAGCATCTTTTTGACAATCAATGCGGCTCACTTCTTGCCATTGAGATTGATGGATTTCCGGAAAAAAAGTATCTCCGGCAAAATTTTCGTGAATTTCTGTAATAATTAAGCGATCAACTAGATTGATTATTTGCTGATATATTTCCCCACCACCAAGAATATATACCTTTGGCACGCCTATTTTTTCCGCCATTTGGAAAGCTTCTTCAATAGAGTGAGCTACTGGATGGGTAGAGGATTTATAATCTTTTTGTCGGCTGATTACGATACCTTCTACGCCTTTGTGAAAGACTTCTCTACCCTGGACTGATTCAAAAAACTTACGACCAGCGATGAGAAATTGTCCTTCGATTGTTCGCAGGAAAAAATCTAGGTCAGCAGGTAAATGCCAAGGCAGAGAATTATCTTTACCAATTACGTTATTGACGGTTTTGGCAGCAATGATTATTTTTTCCATCGGTAGTTACTTCCACAGATAATACAGAGGTAGAAAATAATTTAAAAGGCTCAGTTATGTTTTGTTCTTATCTGCAACTGGCTGTAGCTAGAATTACTAGCTTTATTTCTTAACTGTGAAGGGAGGATATCCCACCGAAATTCAGCCAATAGAATGAGGGCAAGCACCATGACAGAACCGGTGAATAGAAACTGCCAAGATCTGACGTAAGGCAAAACCCCGATCGAGAGCAGCTGGAAGAAACCAGCAGCAATGATGGCACGCGAATGCAGGGCTAGCCCAGTACACCAATAGCCAAGAGCGCTTAACCCCAACCACAACGAGCAAAGGTTAGCTATCACTCCGCTCCAAATCAGAATGATCCCTAAGTCGGTAACGAGAAGTCCAATAAGGATCAGAATGACCCAGCAATAAAGCACCCAACTGACGCGCTCTACTTTCACCCATTCATGCGACATGGCTACCATCGCTGCCAGCCCAATCAAGCTCAAACTTGACCATAAACCAGCTTGAACTGTCCAACTTAGGGCGAAAAACTGAGGTGTGACAAATATCGGTATTAGCACTAAAGCCCACAGCAGGCAAGCTAAGTCAACACGGGTATAAATCCTTAAATAAAACCTATGTTTACCTCTACCCCAAGATAAATAAAGAACTTTTTGCTGGGGGGATATATCGAGATTAGTTGGCTTGCAACAAAGAGGCGGTACAGAATTATCAAAAAAGCTCATACCCAAACTATGATTATTTTCTCCAACACATCTAAATCTCGACAAAAATGATAAATGGTGATTATCGTCTAATAGTCTAAGTTTTGGAAGTGAAAGCAGCTATCCTTTTAAAGCATTTGTCAATAGCAATTTTTCTCAAAATTATGGGGGTGTATGGCGCAAACGACTATATATATAGGAAATATATAGGAAAGGCTTCCTAAAACAATCTATCCATAACATCAGTATGTTTCATATTTTTACAGTAAACGAGCTTTCAGGGCAATTGAAGATCACAAGTTAGGAACACAACTTAAGGACTCACTCGTTGAGACACTTATCAAGTACGCTATAGAGAATCAAAGAGCTTTCAGGGGAATTGAAGATCGCAAGTTAGGAACGCAACTTAAGGACTCACTCATTGAGACATTTATCAATGTAGTGCATGGACAATTGCATTTGTCAATTAGTAATTTGTCTGTTTCTCAACTCGCTTCTAAACCCTGTCTACTTTGAGACCCGTAGTTTTTCCTCTAAAGATGATATTTTCAAATACAAAAGAAAATTGGTGACAAGTTAAAGCTTGCAAGTTTAGAAAAAGCCATTCAAATCAATAAACAACGACCATTCTATGGCGACTAAAAGCGACGAGCCATTAGCCTTACACGAAATTATTTCCCGGATTCTGGCACCGGAACCCTCTTACCAGAAGCCAAAAGGACTTCTTGCGGAGCTGGGGACGATGCAAGCCCTCAATCAGCGCCTCACCAATCAACCTCTGCTCGATTTTATCAACGCCACTTTGCGGGGAATTAGTCAGGTTATTTTCGTTAACAATCCCTTGAGTGGATTGCTCATCCTCGCTGCCATGTTCATTCAGTCGCCCTGGTTAGGAAGCATGAGCTTAGTCGGGACTGCCAGCGCAACGCTAACGGCGATCGCCCTCAAGTCTAATCGAGGCGCGATCCAGAATGGTATCTTTGGGTTCAATGGAATGCTTGTTAGTGCGACAATGGCATTTTTAGGGGCGTTTGGCAATGGAGCCTGGAATCCTGTCTGGGCGATCGCTGCCATTATCCTCTCTGCTCTCACAGCCGTGGTGATGGAGACGCTAGGGACGTGGTTTGCCATCCGGTTCAGAGTAGCTCCACTGGCCATCCCATTTAATGGAGTGATACTGACATTTTTACTCCTGCTTGCATTTGTGCCCCAACCCTTCTTCGATCTGGGCCCGCCCCGCCCCCCTTTTCCATCGGGATCAATTGACGGATTTCGTTTGGTACAATCACTGCCGATCAGTCTGGGCCAGGTCTTTTTCGTAGATAAGCTTGTTTCCGTTTTGCTAGTCATTTTAGCCGTTGCCATCAGTACCCCGATTGGTGCAGTGCTAGGATTGCTGGGTTGTGCTATGTACCTGCTAGCTGGTTTGCTGCTGGGAGCCAAGCCTGATGAATTGTATACAGGATTGTGGGGCTACAATGCAGCTGTCACAGCGATGGCAATTGGTGGAATGTTTTACACGCCAAATCGTCTGAGCATTTTGCTTGGTGTCATCTGTGCTTTCTTAGTATCGATCGCCAGCATTCTCTTAGCTCCCCTGTTCTCGCTGCTCAAGCTACCCGTTCTGTCCGTACCGTTTGTAATTGTGACGATTGCGTGTTGTCTGATTTTGCAGCGATCGCTACCGTCCCTTGTCCCCGTAGTGCTGCATACAGTGACGAGTCCAGAGGAACATCGACAGCGGTTCAAGGTAGCAAAGGAAATTGTTAGCAGCTTCCGGCAAAACCTTAGAGCCACGATTCAAGGGCAGCAACGCAACATCTTGTTTGAGCAGGCAACTTCTGCGATTAAAGGCGATTTACGCTACATCTTCGATGCAATTGATCGCGATCGCAGCGGGTTCCTCTCAACTCAGGAACTTGCAGATCACCTAAATCAGGCAGGAAAAGTTGTTTCTGAGGATGAACTGACCTATCTGTTCAAGTGCATGGATAGAGATGGCAATGGCGCGATCGACTTTGAGGAATTTGGCGAATTGATGTTGCGTCATCAACGGCTAATGTCGAGATACACAGAATTTGTCACCTATTTCCTATCCATTGATGCCAATGAAGATAATACCATCAGTATGCAGGAGATGAATACGGCACTGGCCAGTTTCAGAGAGCCACCTCTGTCTGAGGAGGAAATCATATTCCTGCAAAAGCAAACAGGAGGGCAGCCGTTGACTTGGAATCACTTTATTGAGGTATTGCTGCTAACTTGAAGAGCGATCGCGTGTACTGTACAACAAACATCTTGATAGAATTCGGCAAAGTTTCCTCTACGAATCCGTATCAATTTCCACCCACTTCGTTCTTGATGATAAACCCGACTTAATTCGGATTTGTGACTTCGGTACCTCAAACTGATCAGCTAGTAGTTCAATCAACTCCTTATTCGCTTTCCCATCCACAGGTGAAGACTTCAAATATACCGTAAGACTCCCATCGGCTAATTCTTCTATAGCCTGTTTTTTAGCGTTAGGCTTAACTTTCACTTGTTTTTGCATTAAGCTACGGTTTCTTTTGTCTTAGTTTAAACTGCCAATAAAAGCGGACTGCAATCCTTCTAGGTTCATCATTAAGTCCTATTACCAGAGGACTTGATTTATAAGCTTGGACTTCAAAAATTAGCGGTTGACGGGATAGGCATTAACACACCTTTAAAAGTAAAATGCTTGAAAACATTAAACTCTTTTCCATCCCACTTCAGCCTAAGCAGAGAAACAAGGGAATCGAACTAGAAATATTAGCTTTTTGAGTCGCGAACCTTAAGCGCATTGACTCTAACTGGTAAGCTTCTCGTCCAATAGAATAATACACGACATCATTGTCGTAGTAATGAGCTTCCTTTTCGTATTTCATCCCTATTTTTTCCATCACTCGACGCGAAGCGATGTTTTCGGGTTTAGCGATCGCCACAATCTTTTCCAACTGTGCGATCTCAAAACCATACTTGAGGACGGCTGACGCGGCTTCTGTTCCTAACCCTATACTCCAGTAGGACTTGAATAGCAAATAGCCGATTTGAATTTCGGTCGTATTGGCGAGAAATTTAAGCCCACAATGACCAATGAGTGTTTGATTGTTCTTGTAAACAATTGCCCACACTCCGAAGTTGTGATTTTTCCAGTGTTCCGTAAAGGAATCAATCACCGCCCTAGTCTGTTCCCAAAGTAGGGGTTTTTCATTCGACATATATTTTAGGGAATCGGGATGGCTGTAGATGCGATGCAGCTCTTTTGCATCATCGGGCTTGAACTGTCTAAGTTGCAATCGGGGGGTTTCTATCTCACGCGCCACAAACTGCCGAAGTTGCAGTCGTAATGCTTCACTCTCACGCATGATGACGGTGTAATCTCCTAAGCTAGATTATTAAAGCTTGTGCTTTTTTTTGTACTTTTTGGTTCTTTTGTTACAGAAATTACGACTTAGGTTTTAGATGACTCACTCCTCACGGATCTCGCAGACAAATCAGCGCCCTCGCGAGAACGACTGGCGACTGTTTCTGCGACTTGTGCCTTATGCCCGTCGCACGGGACACCTGTTATGGATTTCCATGACGTTATTGCTGCCCTTGTCTATAGCAAGTGCCGTTCAACCCTTAATCATTGGACAGGCTATCTCCTTGATCCGTTCTGAAGATCAAACCTGGTCTTTTCTGAAAGAGCGATCGCTATCCGATGGACTCAGCCTTCTCATCCTTCTACTGCTGTTAACCATCGTGATCCGATTGGTGTTTGTGGCGGTGCAGGGCTTCCTCGTGGTGAAGTTAGGGCAACAGATGACCGCTTGGATACGCGAAGACCTATTTGACCATGTTACCGCCTTGGCCGTGCGATTTTTTGACCGAACTCCCGTCGGGCGGTTAATTACTCGACTCACCAGCGATGTGGAAGCCTTGGGTGATGTATTTTCCACAGGGGCAATTGGCATTATTGGGGATGTCCTCTCCATCCTGGTGATTGCCATCACCATGTTCTTTCTGCAATGGCAACTCGCCTTGATGCTAGTGTTAATGCTGGTACCCATCACGGGGTTAATTATTTACTTCCAGCAGGAATATCGCAAAGCCAACTACAAAGCCAGGGAAGAACTGTCCGCCCTCAACTCGATGCTGCAAGAAAACATCAGTGGCATTAATATTGTGCAACTGTTCCGTCGGGAGCAATTCAATGCGGAAGTGTTTCGTGAAGTGAACAATCGCTACATCAAAGAAGTAGACAAAACTATCTTTCACGATTCAGCGGTTTCGGCAACACTAGAGTGGATTAGCTTTATGGCGATCGCTGGTGTGTTGGGGTTAGGGGGTTGGCTGGTTCTGGGAAAAACGCTGAGTTTTGGGGCTTTGTCAGCCTTTGTTCTGTACGCACAGCGTTTATTTGACCCCTTGCGTCGGTTTGCCGAAAAATTCACCATGCTTCAAGCCGGATTCACGGCAGTTGAGCGCATCAGCGATATCATGAATGAGCCAATTGAAATCCGTGACCCCGTTCTGACAGGGGAACAGGGCAAACTTGGCTCTACTTTCTCCCCCGCCTCTGGCACTGGAGAAATCCGCTTTGAGCATGTCTGGTTTGCCTACAAGCCAGATGAATACGTGCTCAAAGATTTGCACTTCACCATCCGTCCCGGTGAAAAAGTGGCATTAGTAGGGCCGACGGGGGCTGGCAAGAGTTCGATTATCCGTCTTTTGTGCCGCCTCTATGAACCGACACAAGGACGAATTCTGATTGATGGCATCGATATTCGCGACATCTCCCAAGCCGAACTCCGGCGCTATTTGGGTGTCATCTTGCAAGAAGGATTTTTGTTTGCTGGAGATGTCAAGGGGAACATCACCTTAGGAGAAACTTACCCGATTGAGCAAGTTCAAGCGGCGGCTGAAGTGACGAACGTTGCGGATTTCATCGAACAGCTACCCCAAGGCTATGATACCCAACTGCGAGAGCGAGGCACGAATCTCTCTGGAGGACAAAAGCAATTGTTGGCGTTTGCGCGTGCGGCGATTCGTGACCCTAGTATCCTAGTACTGGATGAGGCAACAGCCAGTTTGGATGTGGGTACAGAAGCCCTGATTCAACAAGCCTTGGATCGGGTAATGGAAAAACGCACGGCGATTATTATTGCTCACCGCCTCTCGACGATTCGGAATGTAGACCGAATTCTGGTATTGAAACGGGGAGAATTGATTGAGTCAGGCAGTCACGATGAACTGTTGCAGCAGAATGGACTGTATGCAAGTTTATATCAGTTGCAAATGTTGGGAACCTGATTGAGGAAGTACTCCGGGTTGCGCTACGCTACACTCGGAGCTTCCGAACTCGCATTAACTCTCGACATCGCCCGATTTTGAGACCCAAACCATGAGTTTTGCGAACAAAACCATTATTCTTACAGGTGCGTCCGCCGGAATTGGACGATCGCTAGCACTCTTCTTGGCTCAGCAGGGTGCAAATTTAGTTTTAGCTGCCCGTAATCAAGCAGCATTAGAAGAAACCGTTGCTGCCTGCACGAATCAGCCAGGAACTGCGATCGCAATTCCCACTGATGTGACTCAACCTGAAGCCTGTCAGCATTTGATCGAGAAAGCGATCGCAGCATTTGGGCAGATTGATAGTTTGATTAATAACGCCGGAATCTCAATGCTGAGCCGCTTTGATGAGATTACAGACCTATCCATTTTCGAGCAGGTTATGCAGGTTAACTATCTCGGTGCCGTCTACTGCACCCACTACGCCTTACCTTATCTCAAAGCCAGTCGAGGACTTGTGGTGGCTATCTCTTCACTGTGCGGCAAAACGGCCGTACCCACTCGCACCGGTTACGTTGCCAGTAAGCACGCGATGCAAGGGTTCTTCGATACCCTCCGTATTGAGCTACGGGGAACTGGGGTAGATGTGCTGGTTGTCTCACCGGGGTTTGTGGCAACTGACATCCGGCAACGTGCTCTAGGAGCGAATGGGCAACCCTTGGGTCGGAGTCCTCGTGATGAGAGCAAAGGCAATATGCCAGTTGATGAGTGTGTGCGTCAAATTGTCTGGGCGATGGAACACCGCAAACGGGAACACCTAATGACGTTGAAAGGCAAAGTGACACCTTGGGTAAAGTTGATTGCACCTGGGTGCGTTGATCGCATTGCTGCTTATACTACCCGCAGGACAACTTCCGCCCAGAAGTAATCTTCCACTATCCGACCCTTAGAATAACAATTATTACTTGGAATAGAGGAGAGTCCTGATGTGCGATACCTTTGTTGCCCTGCCGGATGCGACGGTCGATCGCTCAGTGATTTTCGGCAAGAATAGCGATCGCCCTGCGGGTGAGATTCAAGATGTTGTCACATTTGCGGCTCAAACTTACTCCAAGGGACAACGAGTTCAATGCACCTATATTGAAATCCCACAGGTTGAACGCACCTATGCGGTGATTCTCTCCAAACCTCGGTGGATGTGGGGAGCCGAGATGGGTGCCAATGAGTGTGGGGTCGCGATTGGGAATGAAGCCGTCTGGACAACTGTGTCCTGTCAGGCAACTGGATTACTGGGAATGGATTTAGTGAGGCTAGGGTTAGAGCGAGGTGAAACGGCTCTGGCTGCCTTACACGTCATCATTAACCTGTTGCAACAGTACGGGCAAGGTGGAAATTGTGCTGAACATTTTTCCTTCACCTACCACAACTCTTTTTTAATCGCAGATTGTCAACTCAACAAAGCGAACACTGGTTCATCGATCGCCCCTTTCCCTGCCAGCAAAACTACAAACTCATTACGTTTCCTACAACAACTGAAAGAAAGCATCGACCTGTTGAAGTGAATCAGTGAAGCTCATCTAGAAAATGTAGCTAGAATACATATCGGTGTCAGCTAGTCCGAGAGAGACAGTAAACAGTTTATTCAGATACACACAAAGCGTGATGGAGCTTCCCAAGTGATTATGAATTTACCTCTCACAGATAAGGTGGCGATCGTCACAGGCGGATCGCGAGGAATTGGAGCCGCTATCTGTAAAAAACTGGCGGCACAAGGTGCGCGAGTGGTTGTTAACTATTCCAGTAGTCCGGATGCAGCGAATCAGGTCGTTGAGCAGATTCAATCCAATGGAGGCACCGCAATTGCGCTACGGGCTGATGTAACCGATTCAGCGCAAATCCTTGACCTGTTCAACCAAACTGAAGATAGACTGGGCACAGTTGATATTTTGGTTAACAATGCCGGAACAGCAGAGTACGGAACTCTCGCTGAGATTACCGATGAGTCGTTCGATAGGCAGATGAATCTCAACGTTCGGTCTGTATTTATTGCCAGTCGTGAAGCGGCTCGACGCATGAAGGCAGGAGGGCGAATTATCAATATTGGCAGCTCGCTAGGTGAAGCCGTTCCGATGCCTAATATGTCCATTTACTGTGCGACCAAGTTCGCCGTAGCAGGGTTAACACGCGGTTGGGCACGGGATTTGGGGCCACAGAACATTACCGTCAACTGCGTTGAACCTGGGCCAATTGATACTGAACTCAACCCAGCCGATGGGCCTCAAGCTGATTTTCAGAAACAACGAACCGCACTAGGGCGCTATGGCAAACCTGATGAGGTAGCAGCCCTTGTGGCATTTATTGCCTCTCCTGAAGCTAGTAATATTACTGGCGCAACCCTGCGTGTAGATGGGGGTTGGGGCGCTTAGAGAGAAAAAGCATACGCTGAAGAATCAGGAATCAGTGTCTAAGGCATCGCGCAAATGTCAGCACATGCGCTGCAACAGATTGAGGCCGATCAAAGTGAGGCACATGACCTGCTTCTCGAATCCAAATGAGTTGACTGTCTGAAATTGACTGTTCAAACTTGGTGGCATCGGCGGTTCCTAATACATCATCGGCTTCTCCCCACAAAATCAGGGTGGGATGGTTCACCTGAACGATGCGATCGCTCAAATTAGCATAGCCTCCACTTTGGGTGAAGGAAGCGATCGCTGCTTTCCATCCTGGCATCTCCTGATGCAGCAGAGAACAACGCAGCGCATCAATTAGCGTTAGGTCAATTATTGGGAACGCTAAAGCGGCAGTGAGGGCAGCCTGTTTGCGGAAGTGCAACCAATTGGCCCCCAATTCAATCACAGGATGCGGCAGAAATTGCCCAACCGGAAAGCTGCCAGAAAAGCCAACAGAGTCAATCAAGACGAGCGATCGCACCCAGTTGGGATAATGTAAGGCAAAGTCGATTGCTACTGCACCCCCTAACGATGCACCAACCAGCATGACAGGTTGCCCAATCCAGGTTTCTACAACGCTAAGGAGATGCTGCCGGATGGTTTGAGGATTGACTGGCAGGGTGGGAACGTACTCTGTAAATCCAGAACCAAACAGATCCACTGCCCAAATTTCGTGCTGGGTTGTTAATAAGGGGAGCAAACGCCGGAACTCCAGCAGGGAACTGTCAAATCCATGTAATAACAGAATTGGAGCAGTGTTAGGTTGGGAAGCTGAGCGATCGGGAGAGTGGTGAACGTAGGCAGTTGCGATTCCTACGGAAAGCTTCGCTAACGCGGTTGTGCCCTGCTCGAAGGGAACATGAACTACTTGACGCTGAAGCTGTTGAAGAAGAGCGATCGCTTCTTTGTCTTGAATATCAACAACTGAGGGCGGTAAAAAATCAGCTCTCATCAGCCCTAACCGACAACAGGTAATCCTGCCAGAGCCATCGCTACTTCCTCTGCACTGTACTCCGTATCTACTAATTTTCCTGCCTGATAATCCATGTACGCCTGCATATCAAAGTGTCCATGACCGCATAGGTTAAACAAAATCACCTTGCTCTCTCCAGACTCTTTGCATTTTAATGCCTCGTCGATCGCTCCCTTAACAGCATGGTTAGCTTCGGGAGCTGGCATTGCACCTTCGACACGAGCAAAGGTCAATCCTGCTGCGAAACAACCTAACTGATATTCCCAGCGGGGTTGTGCGAGTCCCAGGTTAACCACATGGCTGACGAGCGCAGCCATCCCGTGATAACGTAAGCCACCCGCATGAATGCCTTCCGGTACAAATGTGCTTCCCAAGGTATGCATTTTGACTCTTTCATCCTGGAGTGTAAGTGATAAGTAGTTGGACAAATTTAATTACACAAGATATAGCCTGACATTTTTTCCTTGTGAGGCTCACAGGAATGTATATGTGTAAATATTCCTGTCCAGGTACTTACGCTCATGGCAGTCTCTTGCATAAATCCTGGAATGTCCCCTAAATCCCCCAAATGGAGCATTGGAGCTGCAAGTTCTGAGCTTTAATTTTGGAGTAAAAGCAGAAGTAATAAAATAGAGTTAAGCTGCGGCGCATCTAAATTGGATATGAAAATTTTTGAAAGGGGTGTGGGGTGTAGGGTGTGGGGTGTGAAAGTATACAAATTAAATGCGTAACAGCTTAACCATAATCAGGATGAAGAGCATCTACGATGGCTAAAGATGTTTTCCATCAACAGGTTAAAAATGCCTTAATCAAAGACGGATGGAATATCACCCATGACCCTCTCACAATCCGCATCAGTGAAGCGGTCAAATTACAAATTGACTTGGCGGCTGAAACTACAATCGCAGCAGAACGAGACTCCGAAAAAATTGCTGTTGAAATTAAAAGCTTTGTTGGGGACTCAGACATTAGTGCATTTCATACTGCCTTGGGGCAATATCTTAACTATTGCCAAGCACTTGAAGAGCAAGAACCAGATCGATTGGTTTACTTAGCTATTCCCTCAGAAACCTATCAAGATTTTTTTCAGCTTCCCTTCATCCAACGCGCTCTTCAACGTTACCAAGTCAAGTTGATAATTTATGACCCTAAATTAGAGGAGATTAAGCAATGGGTAAGCTAGAACAATATAGACAATTTGTTAAACAAATTTTGACGGAACACGCCCAAATTTCTACCACTACTGATACGGTAAAAGCACAGCTAATATTTGATAACGAACATGACCATTATCAACTTGCTTATGTGGGTTGGCAAGGAGATAAACGGGTATTTGGTCCTGTGATGCACTTTGATATTCAAGACGGCAAAATTTGGATTCAATATAATGGTACCGAAGACTCTGTTGCCGAAAGGTTAGTTGAAATGGGTGTACCCACTTCAGATATTGTTCTGGGTTTTCATTCCTCTTTTAAACGCCAATTTACTCGTTATGCAGTTGGTTAAGGTGTGGAAAGATAGATTTGAGCGATCGCCTTCAATATCTGGTTAAAATTGAAGGTGGTATATACCTCAACAATATAGATGCCTGAATCATGATATTTACCATAATGCTGTGAGATTTGCATTGGTCAAGGATGGCTGGGAGATTTTAACAGAAGATTATACTTTGGAGTATGGGGGCGATCGCTTATATGTGGATATTGCAGCGGAAAAATCGATTGCAGCAGAAAAACAGGGTCAAAGAATTCTTGTAGAGGTCAAAAGCTTCTTAGGTCGCTCGTTTATTAATGACTTAGAGCAAGCTGTGGGTCAGTATGTTGTTTGTCGAGATGTTTTGGTAGAGACGGCATTAGATTTTGAGCTGTATTTGGCGATTACACAAGGAACCTATAAAAATTATTTTCAACGCCAGTTAGCCCAGATGATTATTAATCGAAACCAAGTTCAATTGTTAATAGTTGATGCAGAAAATGAGGTAATTGTAGAATGGATAGATTAAAGCATCATCGTAAAATCATCAAAGAAGTTTTAACAGAATATCATCAGCTCAATGAAAAATCTGGTTCTACAACTGAAAGTGCTTTAGCCTTTGGTGAGGTACACGAGCAGTACCTTTTGCTGTTGATGGGTTGGCACAAAGATGAGCGGATTAAGAGTGTGATAATTCATATCCGTTTGAAAGATGAAAAAATTTGGATTGAGGAAGACTGGACAGAGGATGGGGTGGCGACAGATTTGTTGCACAAAGGGATTGCACGAGAGGAGATTGTTTTAGCGTTTCATCCACCTCATGTCAGACAATATACTGAATTTGCGTTCGCGTAGCGACTCCTCTGGAGTATCGCGTAAGCGCTGGCTTGTCGGAGAGAACGAGGTAACTCATTATTACGCTGATATGAGCGAATCTTCAAAGAGCAGACCTGACGAATATGACCCGATTACCGACTATCATCATCTCAAATTTCAGAATCGGTGTCTTAGGGGATCTGGTGATGACTTTCAACAGCTTTTTGAAGACATCATGGTGCGTGCTAGACCAGGAGAATTTGAGCGGGTTCGTCCCTATGGAAAGTTTGGCGATCGCAAGTGCGATGGTCTTATCCAAGCTGAAGGTACGATTTTCCAAGTCTACTCACCCGATGAACTGAAGCAGTCAGAAGTTCAGAAGAAGATAGATAAGGATCTTGATGGTGCAGTTGCACACTGGGGAGATGCCTTAAAAACGTGGTTTTTTGTGTATAACGTGAGACGAGGAGTTCCACCTGATATTCTGGGAACTTTGCGAGAGAAACAGAAACACTATCCCAATATCAAGATTGATCATTTGAGCAATGATGATCTCTGGGAAATAACTCGTGGTTTAAGCGTTGAGCAAAGAAATGAAATTTTAGGATTACCTCCTTCATCAACAGCCAAGATAAAGCAAATACCTGCTCTCCTCACTAACAGTCAGGAACATGAAATCAACTGGAAGGATATATGTCGGGGAATGCTGCCAATCGAGTTGGATGCCAATCCGCTCATTTCTGGAGATGGGGTAACGCTCGGTATTGAAGACATCGTGCCATTAGACTTGGTGGAACGGAAAGAACGCCCTAAACCAACTCGTGATTCTTCACCTGAAAACTCTCAACAAGCTCTAGAAGATCAAGAAATGCCACTGCGCTACAATCAGTTTTTTGATCGCGTTTTGACACAATGTAGAAGCCTGAACCAACAAGGTAAGGGCGTGGCAATCATAGGAGAACCGGGAGCAGGCAAAACAACTCTGTTGTGTGCGATCGCAGACTGGCTCATGAAACAGGGTGAATTGCCAATTTTTATTTCCCTTCAAGATTTAGAAGCTGGCTTGGAGCCTTATCTACTGGAAACTTGGTTGAGAAATGCGATTCGTAAACGGAAAGCTCCAGAGCAACTTCAGGATGATTTGATAGAACAGTGCAATACTGGTCAAGTATGGCTGCTGCTGGATGGCGTAGATGAGATGGCGCAGTCAAATCAATCCCTATCTACCCTTGCTAAGGAATTTCGAGGATGGGTTGGCGATACCCGTATTGTCTTGACCTGTCGGGTCAATGTCTGGGAAGCAAACAAAAACGAATTGAGATCAAAGTTTGAAGTCTATCGGAGTCGAGGATTTAGAGATGAAGAGCAACTCATCTTTATCCAAAACTTTTTTAAGAAAGCAAATCAAGTAGAAACGGGTAGCAAACTAATTGGCAAGTTAAAGAATGCTCCTCCAAGACTAAAAGATTTGATAAAAAATCCTTTATGGATTACCCTACTTTGCCGTACCTGGAAACAACAACAAGGGAAGTTACCTGCCACTAAAGCAGAACTCTATCAAAGATTTACTAAAACATTTTATGACTGGAAGGATAAACTTTACCTTCCTGAAGAAAAACGTCCACTGCTAGAACGGGCATTGGGAGAATTAGCAAAAAATGCAATTGATCGAGAAGACTTTCGATTTCGTTTACGAGAGACATTTATCCGACAAGAACTTGATAAGTTTGATTCCTCATTATTCGGTATAGCGTGTGAACTAGGTTGGATTAATAAGCTGGGTAGTGCTGTAGAAAACCCAGATGAACCTGTTTATGCTTTCTTGCATCCCACATTTCAGGAATATTTCGCAGCCTTAGCACTCTCTAAATATTCAAATCCACTTGTTCTAACTCATCATATTTTTGAACCTCATTGGAAAGAAGTTATTCTTATAGCGGCAGGAATAATAAATAACCCTATTGATTTCTTGCGAGAATTAAAAGGAAGGATTGATAAGTTTCTAGTAGAAAATGACAAATTACAGGATTTTTTAGTATGGGCAGATAATAAGTCATTTTCAATCATTAAGCTTTCTCCTGACATTAAATATAAACCTGCTGCGATTAGAGCGTTTTATCTTCAATTTCTGTCACCGAGATTTGTAAGATTGTTTTTATCCACACAATTAATTAGCAAAATTGACGCTCAATTTGCAGAAGATTGGAATACAAATTCCTCTGACTACAATTCTGATCCCTGTAAGGAGCTGGTCTTAGATGTTTATCTTATGATAGCTCTTGATTATGCTTATCAAAGACTTGAAGATGTAGGAAGAAATATCGATAATGACTATATAGCCACCTATCCTGATTATTATGTCAAGCTTTCTATGAACCTTTCCTCTGATACAAAGTTTAAAGAAAAACTAGAAGTATTATTAGTGGAGTTAGAGAGTAGGCAGGATGAAAATAGTATGCTTCGTCTTTATAAATGGTGGCAGATAAATCACAAGGCGTGGATTCAAAATTTTCTTAAATTGATTACAGAGCATCGTGATATTGGTTGGAATTGGAATTTTAGTCGAAGAGAATTGGAATTATTGATGAATTATATAGACGCTAATGAACTTCTTATAGACTGTGCGAATGAAACCTCAATTGAGCTTGTTCTTAGAGAAGAAATCAAAGAGGAGCTTTTATTACCAAGTATTACTTATATAGCGAATGTCCTTAGCGAAGAAAAATCATGACTAGCGTCAGAGAGAAACTCATTGAAGAACTTGACCAAACTCCTGATTTCGTTATTCAGGAAGTCTTAGACTTTCTCTTATTCATCAAAGTTCGTCTAAAGCACAGAATCAGAGAAGACCAAACCGCTGATTTGCAGCAAGCTCCCAGTCTCCCACCCTTTCTACAGTTTGTTGAAGAAATTAGTGCCCAAATTCCCAAAGAAGAATGGGAAAAGCTACCCAAAGACCTTTCTAAGAACCTAGAGCATTATTTGTATGGCTCACCAAGGGACGAGGAATGAAAACAGTTTTTGCCGATGCGGGTTACTGGATTGCCATTCTCAATCCTGCCGATGACCTTCATGTTAAAGCAGTCAGTGTTTCCAATGCCCTCAATTCTTTTGGGATAGTGACCAGTGAAATGATATTCACTGAAGTATTGAATTCATTTTCTAAACGAGAGAGCGTTTTCAAACAAGCTTTGGTTCAATTCGTAAAGCAATCAATTGATAATCCTAAAATCGAAGTTGTTCCTCAGACCAGCGATTTATTTCATCAATCACTGAACCTTTACGAACAAAGAGCCGACAAAGCTTGGAGCCATACTGACTGTGCTTCATTTTGCATCATGCAGCCACGAAATATCCTTGAAGCCCTGATCCATGACAGACACTTTGAACAAGCTGGCTTCATTGCTCTACTTCGTTAAAAAAGCGATCGCTCTCTAATACCAGGCTTCTTACTATAAAAGAAGTTACGTTGCATCAATATGGTGAATCACGTTGATGCCATCAAGACCTTTCAACAGGCGCTCCAGAAATAGCTGACGAGCTAGCGATCGCAGTTTTCATATTTGGTAATGTTAGCGCTTGCACCTGGCGGTTGAAACCGCAGCTATACAAACGTAGACGCGAAGCGGCTTGCCGGAGGCTAACCTGCCTCCGCAGGTTATAAAACCCTTGATATTCCGTTAGTCCGTCCTCACTAAAGCTCCGGCGGCGGACTTGGTTTGTATAGCCCCAGAATTCCATTCTGAGGGCTTGGCGCAAGACATCAGTCAAGCTCCTTCTGATTTAATAAATCTGAGAGGCTTTGAGAGCAGTTCATGAAGATTGTTGTAATTGGCAGTGGCTTTGGTGGGCTATCGGCTGCCATCCGACTACAGGCACAGGGGCATCAAGTGACGATCGCAGAAAAACGGGATAAACCCGGTGGTCGTGCTTATGTCTATCAGCAGGATGGCTTCACCTTCGATGCTGGCCCCACCATTATTACCGCTCCCTACCTGATTCATGAACTGTTTGAATTGAGTAACCGCAAAACTGAGGATTACCTGACGCTGGTGCCGCTTGACCCGTTCTACAACGTGCGGTTTGAAGATGGCTCGGTATTTCACTATAACGGCGATCGCAATTACCTGCTCGAACAAATTCGGCAATTCAACCCGGCTGATGTGGAAGGCTACCATCGGTTTTACCGGGCATCTGAACAGGTGTTTCAAAAGGGATTACCCCTGATGACCAAGCCGTTTAGCCACTTCACCGATATGCTCAAAGTCGCTCCCGATATGCTGCAATTGCAATCCTTCAAATCAGTAGCAGGATTTGTAAATCAGTACATTCAGGATGAGCGATTACGGCAGGTGTTTAGCTTCCATCCCCTCCTGATTGGCGGCAATCCCTTTCAGAGTACGTCAGTCTACGCCATGATTCATAAACTGGAGCAGGCGTTCGGCGTCTGGTTTGCAATGGGCGGCACGGGCGCATTAGTGCAAGGTTTGGTGCAATTGTTTCAAGAGTTGGGTGGAGAATTACGGCTCAATACAGAAGTTGCAGAGATTTTGATTGAGGGTAAGACGAAACGAGCAACTGGGGTTGCACTCAAGGATGGCGAATTGCTCCAGGCAGATGCTGTTGTGAGTAATGCCGATGTTGCCCTGACCTATCTCAATTTGGTTCCAGCCCAGTTTCGCCGCAAATATAGTGATCGCTACCTGCAAAATCTGCGATATTCGATGTCACTGTTCGTCGTTTACTTTGGCACGAATCGGCGCTACAACGACATGGCGCACCATGAAATTTTGATGGGGCCACGCTACCGGGAGTGGATGGTGGATTTGTTCGATCGCAAGCACCTAGCATCAGACTTTTCGCTGTATCTTCATCGCCCTACTGCAACTGACCCCACCCTTGCGCCACCGGGTTGTGACTGCTGGTATGTGCTGGCTCCAGTTCCAAACCTGGATGCTGCAACAGATTGGAAAGAGATGGCGAAGCCCTACCGAGATGCGATCATGCAGTATCTAGAGCAGCACTATTTACCAGATTTGTCAAGTCATATTGTTACCGAACACCATATCGATCCAGTACATTTCCGGGATGAGTTAAATAGCTACAAAGGCACTGCATTTTCAGTGGAGCCTACTTTGTTCCAGTCTGCCTGGTTCCGTCCTCATAACATTAGCGAGGACATTCCAAATCTTTATTGTGTAGGAGCCGGAACCCACCCAGGAGCGGGATTACCAGGGGTTATGAGTTCAGGCAAGATTGTGGCAGAGATGATTAGCAGGGCTGGATGATCGGCTTCAAGGGTAAGGAAAATGTTTAATGTTCTCAACCTACTTCAAAACCTATCCGTTAGAAGCGCTCAAGGCACAGATGATTGCGGAGTTTTGTGAGGAGAAAGATTGAGGGTTAACAAAGCTGTCTTATTCATCCGTAATCTTTCCTCCCATTGTCTTAAGTTCGATCGCCCTTGGTGCTACGCTATGCGTAATCGCACAACCCTTAACAAACCTAGTCTACTTTTTTGAGGCTTAAGCATCTGGTAGCGTGAATTCAACCAAAGATAGGCTGTTGTTCCCTTGTAATTAATGCCAAGGACTTAATTCTGGATAAGTCAAGATTTGTAAAGTCAGGGAGCCATGAATTTCCAGAGTATCTTTAAAAATATATTGAGAAATGAGCCAATTGTGAGTGAGGCGCTTATCCTTAAATTTTAAAGAAATATTTCGAGGGATCACATGGATAAATTCGGTAAGTATCGCATGATCTGCACCTTGAGCTTTGGCGATATCTATGGACAAATCATCATTTGGTTAATTGTGATTTTTCTCAGCCTTGCTTCAGCACTGGCACTGTGGAGCGCTGAACGCCAAATATACGCCTTAGCCACTGTTGGGTTAATCTTGGTATTGTCTTTACCCTTCTTGCTCTTTGCCTTCGTGACGACTCTGCTCAACCATATTGAGTTTCTGCCGATGTCGGAAGGCCAAACCACTGAGACCGTTCGTGGTAACACACCGAACCAGAAACCGCTAGAAGCAACGAGTTAAAGAATCGTTATTATCATTAGCTCAGTAGTAACCGATAAACAAGCAAAATTTCCCCGCCTTTGGGTGGGGAGTTTTTTGGTGTACAAGCTTTAATGGCTCAACTGACATCTGTCTTGAAAGGCAGAAGGCTCCAAGGCAGAAGGCAGAAGGTAAAAGGCAAAAGGTAAAAGTGAAGAAGAATGACTTTCATTGTTTGCTGTGAGCAACAGTTCATGGAGAGTCTTGCACCAGTTACAATAACCCGCCAAGAGTTTAAATCCCTGACTCACAGCTCGTATTTGTCTTCATACGACTGATTAGGAGTTTCAGTCCATTTCAATGGACTTGATCTATAAGCCAAGAAATTAATTTCTTGGCAGGTGTGGAGGCTTACTGACAAAGGTGCAAGATGTAAGTCAAGAAATTTTGCTAAATAACGTTGACGAAAAATACAGATGCTAGAACACGATGTCATTATTGTGGGGGGCGGATTAGCTGGGTGTCGCGCCGCTTTGGAAATTAAACGGACTGACCCCAATTTGGATGTCGCTCTCGTTGCCAAAACTCACCCCATTCGTTCTCACTCCGTCGCTGCACAAGGAGGAATGGCTGCCACCCTAAAAAATGTGGATGTGGAAGATACCTGGGAAGCCCATGCCTTTGATACCGTTAAGGGTTCTGATTATCTAGCCGACCAAGACGCGGTGGAAATCCTCACCCGCGAGGCTGCCGATGTGGTGATTGACTTAGAACACATGGGGGTACTGTTTTCCCGCTTGCCCGATGGTCGGATTGCTCAACGGGCATTTGGTGGACATTCCAACCGACGTACCTGCTATGCGGCGGATAAAACCGGTCACGCCATTCTCCACGAACTGGTCAACAACCTGAAACGTAACGGGGTGCGCCTCTACGATGAGTGGTACGTGATGCAGCTCATTGTGGAGCAGGGTCAGGCTAAAGGAGTGGTGATGTTCCGGATTCGGGACAGTAAGGTTCAAGTGGTACGGGCGAAGGTAGTGATGTTTGCCACGGGCGGCTATGGGCGTGTTTATAATACCACGTCCAATGATTATGCCTCGACGGGGGACGGTCTTGCCATGTCTGCCTTTGCGGGTGTGCCGTTAGAGGATATGGAGTTTGTACAGTTTCACCCCACGGGGATGTATCCGGTGGGTGTCTTGCTGTCGGAAGCGGTACGCGGTGAAGGTGCCTATTTAATTAATGCCAATGGCGATCGCTTTATGGCAACCTACGCCCCCAGTCGCATGGAACTCGCTCCCCGTGATATTACCTCCAGGGCGATTGTTCGGGAAATTCGGGCAGGACGTGGGATTCACCCCGATGGCAGTGCAGGTGGCCCCTTTATCTATCTTGACCTGCGCCACATGGGGCGTGAGAAGATTATGAGCCGAATTCCCTTTTGTTGGGAAGAAGCTCATCGCCTGTTAGGGATTGATGCTGTCCATGAACCCATCCCCGTGCGCCCTACGGTTCACTATTCCATGGGGGGGATACCGGTGAACACAGATGGACAGGTGCGTAGCGGCCCCGATGGACTGATTGAGGGCTTCTTTGCGGCGGGAGAAGCCGCCTGTGTTTCTGTGCATGGGGCGAACCGATTGGGGAGTAATTCGCTGTTGGAATGTATCGTTTATGGCAGGCGAACTGGGGCGGCGATCGCACGTTACATTCAAGACCGAAAATTACCCGATATTAATGAACAATCTTACATCCGTTCCACCCAAGAACAAATTAATACCCTGATGAACCAATCGGGAACCATTCGGATTGGGGCGTTGCGCCAAAACTTCCAAGACTGCATGACGCAACATTGTGGGGTTTTCCGTACAGAAGAGTTAATGCAAGAAGGATTAAATCAGCTCAAACAACTGCAACAGCAATACGAACAAATTTACTTGGATGATAAAGGCACTACTTGGAATACGGAACTCATTGAAGCCTTGGAACTCCGGAGTTTAATGGTGGTGGGAGAAATTATCCTCACCTCTGCCCTGAACCGGAAAGAAAGTCGAGGTGCTCACTGCCGCGAAGATTATACCGAGCGAGATGATACCAATTTCCTTAAACATACAATGGCCTTTTATTCTCCTGCTGGCATTGATTTAAACTATCTCCCTGTGGCGATTACGAGGTTTGAACCGAAAGAGCGGAAGTATTAAAAAGGAAGAAAGAAGTATAAGTAGGGGCGCGTTCAGATCGTGCCCTTCTTGTGTTGAGTATGCAACTGACAACGGTATTAGAGCAGATTGCATGTTTATGAATTACAGTAGGGATGATATGGAAGATTACACTCAGGTTAAAGCAAGAAGATAAACAATCTTTGATTTCTTAAAAGCAGAGTGGCGATGAAAAAAGTAGCGGTCTTTGGCAATACTGGAGGCGGTAAATCAACTCTAAGCAAGAGATTATCCCAAATCACTGGTTTGCCACTTCACGTCTTGGACAAGATTCAATATCAATCAGGAGGTCGTGAGGTTCCTCATGAAGACTATAAGCGTGCCCATCAGCAAATTTTAGGGACTGACCGATGGATTATTGACGGCTTTGGTTGCATGGAAACCCTCTGGCTACGACTGAACGAGGCGGATAGTCTGGTTTTTGTCGATCTACCGCTATATGTGCATTTCTGGTGGGTAACTAAACGACTCATCACAGGAGGCTTTTCTCCGCCAGAAGGCTGGCCGCAAAAGAGTCCAATCTTGAAAAGTTCGCTTACTAGCTACCGCGTGCTTTGGTTATGTCACAAACATTTGACCCCAAAATATCGTGAATATATCGAGCAGGCTCAAAGCATCAAAAGTGTTTATCACATTCGCTCGACTCAGCAGATTTCGCAATTTTTTGAATTAATTGAAAATGAGACTAACTTTAAAGAGGGGCAACAAAATTAGGTTTTGGTGTCACTAAAGTAAAGCCTTCTGCCGTACCCAAAGAAACACTATCGGGTAAGGATAACGCGGCTAATGTGGCGCTATCTAATAAAAGGTAAGGTTGCTTTGACCATACTCGTTGCAAAGTAGCGGTATCAGCGGGAATGACTTGGCGATCGCTATAAAAATTTAAACTGGGACGCCCATACCCAAACGACGTATAAACCACTTGAGTAGGATTAGTTTTCTCTCGAATTAAAGCTGCCACTGGTTTAACGGGAAAAGCTTCGTTTAATTCCCAAACCCAGGATTTAGATGTCATTAACAGCCCCAAAATTAAATACATTCCCAGGAATAACATGAGCATAAATCTTGGATTATTCTGTTGAATGAACCAAGCCACTACTCCCATTGTCAGGGCTACAACACCACCCATAAGGATTAAGACAGGCTGAGGGTCTGCCAAGATAAAGTAAACGCATCCTGCCAAGCCTGCAACTGCCAAAAATCCAAACATTACGATTAAAAATCGAGGATAGCGCTGATGATTTTGCCAAAACTCAGCGAGTTGAGCGGCAACAGCAAGAGCAAAAAAGGGATACACCGGCATGATATACCAGGGAAGCTTGGTATTCATTACAGAAATTATGAGCAAATAACCAATCGTGCCGATGAGAACCAAACAGCCCCAACTGCTCCGGCGTTTTTGCCAAGCCAGATACAAACCCCCAGGCCAAAATATCATCCAAGGCCAAGTATATTTGAGTAACTCTAGGAAGTAATACCAAGGTGCGCCCCCATGATTTTCAACAGTTTGAGACAGGCGTTCTAAACCTTGAGACTGAAAATGCACTTGTAAAAAGCTGGTTCCGTAATGTTGCCATTGGGCTATATACCAGGCGAATGCTGGCGCATTTCCTAATAATAATCCAAGCCAAAGATAGGGACTTGTTAATAGATTAAACTGCCGATCTACCAGGAGAAATGCTCCTGCGATCGCGCCAAGAGGTACCACTAATAAGCCTTTGGTTAAACCAATCAGTCCTACACCCAATCCCACCCCGACAGCCCAACGTCGATCTTGACGGGATTTGAGCAGGCAAAATAGCAGCAATAAGAAGAAAGAAACGGCTGTACCATCGAGCATTGCCAAACGTCCGTGACGCACAACAGGCAAGAGGGTTAAGTAAACACTGGCAGCCAAAACGGCTGGTAAACGTTGACGAAAAAGTTCTTGCCCTACCCCATAAAGTAGAGGTACGCCGCACGCTGAAAAGAAAGCACCGGGTAGGCGTGTGGTGAATTCATGAACGCCCCCCATACTGTAGCTTAATGCGATCGCCCAATCCATCAAAGGCGGTTTCAGGAGGTAGGATTTTCCCTGAAGCGTGGGATAAAGCCAGTTACCAGTGCGGTAAATTTCTCTAGCAACTAAAGCACGAGTTCCCTCATCCCAATCTCGTAAAGGTACGTTTCCTAGAGAAATTCCCCAAAGCACGAGGGCGGCTATAAAAAAGAATAAGAACCACTGGGCTTGGGTGAGCGAGTGATTCGAGATTACCGATAATTTTTTCATCAAATATAGATTAGCTATATGATTGATTAAAAGCGCTGTTCTTGATTCGGTATTGATGGAGAAAGCGGTAAAACCTTAGTCTTCTGAAACTGGCAACGTTGGAGATAAATTTGAGCGACGGTATCGTATGGATTCATGGTCAATACGGCTTCAAACATTTTGGCGGCTTCACTGAAAGACCGCTTATAGTAGAGCCATAAACCGCTTTCAAAAACTTTAAGCGTCGCTAATTTCCCCTGTCTTATTGTCGGTTCGTCTCCATCAAAAGCTTCAAAAACAGCAACGGCTTTTGATTTTCCCTTAACTTTAACTTGCTCAATAAAGCGAATACTATACTCGCCTGGGTGATTTAAACGCGCAAAAGTATGATGCGTAATTAACAGTGATACGCCATATTCTTTCGTCAAACTTTCCAGGCGGGAAGCTAAGTTAACTGAATCACTAATCACCGTACTATCCATGCGGTGTTCTCCCCCAACTGTACCGAGCATTAAAGGGCCCGTATTGATGCCAATCCCAATCCGCAGTGGCGTATAATTTGATTGAGCGCGGTGTTGGTTATATTCCGTGAGGCGATGCAACATGGAAATTCCGGCTTTGAGGGCGTCATCCGCATCGCCGCTAAACAGTGCCATAATTCCATCCCCCATATATTTATCAATAAACCCCTGATTCTCGATGATGGCGGGTTCCATGCGAGAAAGATAGGCATTAATTAATTTAAAAATATTTTGGGGAGTCATGGTTTCAGCGAGGGTGGTGAAGTCGCGAATATCTGCAAACAGCACCGACATTTCCTGATGGACTTGGTCGCCTAATTGCACATCAGCAATACTTTGTTTGTTTAAACATTGCAGAAATTGACGGGGGACAAAGCGGGAGAATGCTTGGTTAAGTTGAAAGAGTTCTTTGGTAAACTGAAGCCGATCGACTTCGGCTTTCTTTCGTTCCGTAATATCTTCCACAAATCCCTGATAATAGAGTAATGAACTATTAAAATCGAAGACAGCACGAGCATTTTCATTAATCCAAATGATGCTCCCATCTTTGCGATAAACCTGAGACTCAAACTCAGATACTGCTCCATACTGCTGCATTAAGGTGAGAAACTCAACTCGATGGTGCGGATCGACATAAAGTTGATGGTTGATGTCGGTAATGGTTGTCATCAACTCTTCAGGAGATTCGTAACCATATAATTGCGCCGTGGCCTGATTTGCACTCAAGAAACGTCCATCAGGAGTAATTTGAAAGATACCTTCCAGGGCATTTTCAAATATTTGACGATACTTTTGTTCGGCTTTCAACAAACGACTCTCTTTTTGGTGAAGTTGGTCAATCAGCATAGACTGCTCACGGTTAAATTTTGCCAACGTCTGATTCATTTCTTGAAGTTGGATATTCATGTGAGCCAGCGATTGATTCATTTCCTGGAGCTGGGCGTTCTGTTGTGCTAGTTTTTTATCCTGAGAATAGCTGTTAACCGCTTCTTTTACAGTTAAACAAAGGTCATCTGTCTGCCAGGGTTTGGCAATATAGCGATATAATTTTGCATCTTTGATGGCATTTCCAATCGCTTCCAAATCTGCTTGACCGGTCAGCATGATTTTGAGAGTTTTAGGTAAGATAAGGTGGACACGCTTTAATAGCTCATCCCCTTTCATTTTGGGCATTAGATGGTCAGAAATAATGACAGGGAATTCATAACCATCCGCTACTAATTCTGCAATTAACTCTAATGCCTCCTCTCCACCTTCTGCAATTTCAATTAGGTAATCATCGCCGATCGCCTCTTGAAGCTCTGTTCTGAGGCTTCTGAGTACCGTTGTCTCATCATCGACACAGATAATTACCTGTTTAGTCGTCATAGTTGGGCTAAGCCAGATTTGATCGTTTCTACTAATTCTTCTTCTGACCAAGGTTTAAACAAGCAGCTATGGAGATTAGCCTCCTCTTGTGCCCGTTTAATGGATACTTCATCAGCTTGACCCGTTAGCATGATGGTAATAATTTTGGGAAATCTCTGATGAACACGAATGAGAAATTCATCACCATTCATACCGGGCATTAACCAATCGGAAACAATCAAAATAATGCTGAGTTCATCTTCATTGAGTTCATTAATTACATCCAGCGCTTCATCAGCATCTTCCGCAACTTCATAGAGGTAAGAATCCCCAAAAGCTTCTTGAAGTTGTGCCCTCAGGCTCTGCAAAACCACTCTCTCATCATCAACGCACAGAATTACGGGTTTAGCCATTCGCTGCCTCCTGGATTGGATGAATCGGTAGAAACACCTTGAAGGTCGTGCAGCCCGGTTCGCTTTCTACCATAATTTTACCGTCATGCTTTTCAATAATTTTCTTGACGATATCAAGTCCCAAACCACTACCCTCTCCTGCGGGTTTTGTTGTAAAAAAAGGTTCAAATATTTTCGCTTGAATTTCTTCGGGTATTCCTTTTCCGGTATCGCCAATACTAATTTTAGCTTGCTGCTCATCCACCATGACACTAAGGGTTAAAATGCCTTGATAATCCATGGCTTGTAAGGCATTATGAATCAGGTTTGTCCAAACCTGATTGAGTTCATCAGGATAACATAACATCGTCGGTAAGTTGCCATAATTACGTACCACCTCAACCCCCTTCTTTAACTGATTATGATAGAGGGTTAGGACAGTTTCAATCCCTTCAGTCAGATTGGCTGGAGTCATTTCACCCGTCTGATCATAACGAGCATAGGTTTTTAGAGCAAACACAACTTTGGAAGCCCGTTCTGTGGCTGTATTAATGGTCATTGTGCCTCGTTTTAATTCTGACAGTTTATAAGCGAGGGCTAAGATTTGCGAACTATCAGGTTTTCTTAACAGGGGTAAAAACGGCTCAATGTCTTGAGAAATCCCCATAATAACGAGGCGATCAGCAATTACATCGGCGTTTTCAATGGCTGCCTCTTCGAGTTGTCGTCTTAAAGCTCTTTTGAATTGTCGCTCTTCTTTGGTTGAGAACGTTGATTCTTGTTGAAGTGAGCGTTGGAGTAAGGTTAAGAAATCTTGCCCTTCCTCTGGGGTGAGGGATTGAAATAGGGTAGGTAATTGTTCTAGGGTTTGACCTAAGAACTTATAAATATTTCCTGCGGAAGAGCGAATAGCTCCTAAAGGCGTATTAATTTCATGGGCAATGCCAGCCACTAATTGTCCAAGCGCCGCCATTTTTTCTGACTCGATTAATTGTTGCTGGGTGGTTTTTAATTGTTCTAAAGCAGCAGCTAATTCTTGATTTTTTGCCTCAATTTCTTGATTCATCTGTAAGGCGACATTCTTGGCTTCTCGTTCTTGAGCCAGACGCAGGCGATCGGCTTCTGCTTGCTTGCGATCGCTAATATCTTGCATGGTGGCGATCGCGTAAATAATATTGCCTTGTTCATCAAAAACAGGAGTTGTTTCTACCTCTAAAGGAATAACCGTTTCGCCTCGACGAATCTCCAGATCATCAAGGGTTACCCGTTCACCTTTTAAGGCACGCACAATCGGCAGGCGATCGGTAGGATAGAGTTGGTCAGTTCCCGCACGATAAACTTGATAAATGTTTGTTAATTGCTCGGCGGTAGCTTCTTTAACAACACATTTGCCCAATAATTGTTGCCCTGTCTGATTAGTGTAATAGAGTTTTCCTGTGGCATCGTGAACAGCTACGCCTACTGGCATGGCTTCTAAAAATTGAGCGAGCCTTTTTTCACTTTCTCCTAATTCTTTTTCTCGTTCGACTACTTCTGCATAGAGTTTGGCATTTTTAATTGAAATGGCGGCTTGAGAGGATAAAAGGTTTAAGACTTCCAATCGCTTGGGCGTAAAGGCTCCCGGAGTGAGATTATTTTCCAGGTAAAGAATACCAATTAATTTACCTTGATTTTTAATCGGACTACACAATACGGATTTAGGTTTTTGCTGAATAATATAAGGGTCAGCCGCAAAATGTTGAGGGACAGTAGCATCATGAATCACCAGAATTTCTTGCGTGCGCCAGACATAATTAATTAGGGAAACGGGAATGTCCTGAGAACCAAAAACGGGAATCGATTGTAGATTACAAACTTGACCAATCACGGTTTGAGCCGCGATCGCTAATGAATCTCCTTCTAGTAAAATCAGTGTTCCTTTTTCGGCTCCTGCATTTTCCATCACCACTTGCATCAAGGTTGAGAGCAACTGTTCGATCTGAATTTCCCCAGATAGAGTTTGAGAAGCTTTCATGACAGTTGCCAAGTCCAGAACGTCTGAACCTCCTCTACTGGTAGATGTAATGGTTCCCGTGGTTAGCTGAGTAATGGTATCGTCTACCTGACAGTTTATTTTCTGGTTAAGAAGGGAAGCCAGTAATTGAGGATAACGCTGTTCTAAATCCTCAACTTTAGCTTTTGCTCCCCAACGAGCATAGGCATAGTAAGCATTCGTCAGGTAAGTTTGAGCAATAATATTTTTGCCCCAGGCGAGGTAAAATTTAGCCGCCAATTCGTAAGCTAAAGCTTCTTCTTGGATATATTCATTTTCGTTGGCTCCTTGAATGGCCTTATCGTAACAATCCATGGCCTCAATCCATTGACCCAAAACCCGATGCCGTTCTGCTTCTACTAAATAAAATTTATGCAAATAATTCATTGGAGCATGGTCAGCCCATTTCTGCATTTTTTCCTGATTTGTGGTTACCTTCTCCAAAAGACTCTGTTGTTCAGTTTGAGGAGAATCAGGAAACACAGCCAATCGAGTTAAAGAATCATAAAAATAAAATAAAGGAATCAGTAAAGTCGCGGTTGCACCATCTAAATACTGCTCTGCAAGTATGGCCGTTTCAATGGCTAAGCGGGAATTATCAAACAGACAGCATAGTCTGAGTTTATTGACGGACAGGTTACAAATTGCATAGCGATCATTCGCTTGTTGGTGAATCGGCAACATTGTCTCTTCATTATAGGATTCACCCATTAAACGACATGGATCTTCAGCCTTTTTTATTAAGTTGAGAACGGCCTGTCGATAGATTTTATTGTAATTGAGATAAGTTTCTTGCTTGAGTTGAGCTAATACCTCACTGTAAGCTGCCATCTCTGGTTCAAGGCTCGCTAGCTGCTTGCCAGCAAAAGATGAATGAAAGGAGTATAGATAAGCACAATTGCTAGCAAATTCTAAATCTCCAGTTTCCAGCCCATTCGAGTAAGCGGCTCGAAACGCCGGCAAGGATTCCCTAACATGCTCTTTCCAAATCCCTACCGTTGCATGAAAGACGGTCAATATCTTAGTCTTGAGTTCTTTAGCTTGAAGTTTATCTAAAAGCCTTAAAGCCAGTTGACCAAATTGATAGCCTGTCTCAATATCTCCTACTATTCCACAGAGAATGAGTCCGTAATTAACATAGGCAAAAGCCGATAAAGAGGTATTGCCATATTGAGCTGATAAGATGACTTGTTTAAATACAATCAAAGGCATTAATTCGGGGACGGCAATAAAGGAGGCAGAAAATATACTGGAGAGGAGACGCATGGCTGCAAACGTGGTTGGATCAGTCATTTTTGGCAAGTCAATTAAGTCAGAAATTTGTTGGGATGCCAAATTTGATGTGATTTCTTCTAGTCCGCACTGAATATCTAACTGGCTTGGCTTCTGAGGAAATTCCACCCCCAATAATTTGAGAACTTGTAGGGCGATATTGACGGCTTCCAAAATCTTGTTTTGCGCGATATTGGCTTGGATATTAACTTCATAAGTTTTCACCTTATCCACCAGCGTCGTAGCAGAGTTTCGCACTATCTCCGCAAGTCTTTCCATCTCCTCAAAATCACCACTCAGGTATGCCGCCTCCGCTGCTTCATTATGCAAGGCTAAGGTTAGTTCATACTGACGTTGCCACCCTTGAGCCTCTAATAATTCCATGCCTACGTTTAAATACCGAATAGCCGCTGCATACGCGGTGGAAGCTTTTGCTTTATGTCCAGCAGTTAGATTTAACTGAGCAAGTTGATCACGTTCTGTGCGCTCATCAATTAACCCTACCCCTCTATTCAACTGGTTGACAATATCAAAATACTTCTCTTCCCAATTCTCTACAGTAGGGGCGCTACCTCCGTGTTTGCCCTTACTGAACAACAATCGCCCAATTTTAAGGTGAGTTGATGGCTTGTCTTGTTCAGGAATCAAAAAATAAGCCGCTTGCTGCACTCGGTCATGCAAAAATCGATAAGAAACAAATAACTCTTGAGACTGGGCAACTTTAATTGATTCGGTATCTTGAAAAAATTTGTAGACTTCAGTAATTGGAATAATCAGCCCTTCTTGCAATGCCCTCCACAAGTCAGCTGCCGTTTCAGTTTGAGATTTTTCATGTACAGTTGCCAGGGTTGCTAAATCAAATTGGTTGCCAATACAGGCGGCTAGTTGCAAGACCCTTTGGGTATTAATGGGCAGTTTTTGCAACTGAAGTGCCATAAATTCGACTACATCATCTGTCAAGACAAGAGTTCTTACTTGGGCAATATCGCATTGCCACCCTCCTGTACTTCCCTCAAGAACTAAGCTATTTTCTCCCCCCTTACTAAGGGAGGTTGGGGGATTAAATGTGATGAGTCCATCTTCATGCAGGGACTTTAAGAATTGATTAGTAAAAAAAGGATTTCCTTTGGTTTTGGTAAGAACCAATTCTGCCAAAGGAGCGGCTCGTTCTAAGGAACACGAAAGGGTATCAGCAATCAATCGATTGAGAGAAGGTTGGTCTAAAGGCGCTAAAGTAATTTGATTGACTGTCGCATCCGCTTCGCGAATTTCATCTAATGTCAACATCAGGGGATGTGCAGCAGAGACTTCGTTATCTCGATACGCTCCAATCAGTAACAAATAGCCAGTATCTGCCTCGCTCATTAGCAATTGCATCAGTTTCAAAGAAGCCGAGTCAGCCCACTGCAAATCATCCAGGAAAATCACTAGAGGATGTTTTTGGGTGGCGAACACTCGAATAAACTTTCTAAATAAAAGATTGAAGCGTTTTCGAGCCGCACTCCCCTCTAATTCTGGCACTTTTGGTTGCTTGCCAATTAACAGTTCTAATTCTGGAATTACCTCAACAATGACCTGACCATTTTCACCCAAGGCATCCAAGATTTTAGCTTTCCATGTATCCACCTCAGTAGTACTTTCGGTTAGCAGTTGCCGCATCAAATTTTGCAAGGCTTGCACCCAAGCTGAAAAGGGAATATCCCGCTTGAATTGGTCAAATTTTCCTTTGATGAAGTAGCCTCGTTGGCGCACAATAGGTTTTTGGACTTCATTCACGACAGCCGTTTTCCCAATACCCGAAAAGCCTGCCACTAACATCAGTTCGATTTGGGATTTTTGCACCTTCAAACTTTGTTCGGTGGTAGGGTTTTGGATGTTAAATTGGGAAGACAAAGGAGAGATTAATCCGAAAATTTCGTTAGACATTTCTCCCTTGCCACTGACCCGATCAAAGGCGGCTAACAGCGTGGCAACTTCGGCTTCTCGACCGTAAAGTTTTTCGGGAATCGCAAAGCGATCGCAGATATCCTTTTCGCCTAATCGAAAAGTTTGAATACTGCAATTTTCTGAATATCTTTGCAAACAGGTTTCCAAGTCCGCTCGCAATCCAAACGCACTCTGATAGCGTTCTTCCGCCGTTTTTGCCATCAACTTCATCACGATATCATTCACCTCCTGAGGTATAGAGGAAATTAGTTCGATGGGCGGAGTTGGAATTTTGGCAATATGGCAGTGAACTAACTCAATGGGGTCGCTCGCTTGAAAAGGCAGTTGTCCGGTTAGCAGTTCGTAGAAGGTAACACCCAATGAGTAAAAATCCGTGCGGTAGTCGATTCCTCGATTCATCCTTCCGGTTTGTTCCGGAGACATATAAGCAAGGGTTCCTTCTAGAACATTGGGGTTTTGAATTTCTTGACTTTCTCTAGGCAGTAAAGAGGCAATACTAAAATCAATCAGTTTTATTTGGTTATTATCTGGATGAATTAAAATGTTATCTGGCTTTATATCTTTATGGATAATTCGATGGTGGATTAATCCTTCTAAGGTTTGGACAATCTGAATCGCAATGTTGAGAAATTCTTTGAGAGAATCAGCATTCCTTCCCATACCCTCTGTATTTCCCATCTTCTGCTTGAGGGAAACGCAGCCATAGTCTTCCATGACTAAGGCATAACCATTGCGGTAGTTTTCCAGAGCTAAGGGTTTTACAATCCCAGATAAATCAAGGTTTTTAGCAATAGTGTACTGATTGCGAAACTGTACCAATTCCTTGAACGTAGGATATTCACTTAACAGCAATTTCAGCACGACCGGTTTTTGGTCATGAGATCGCACCCCTCGATAAACCTGGGTTCTAGAGCCGGAATAGATTTTGTCAAGAATGCGATATCCGGTCAGTGTGACAAAATTGTTGCTCATAAGAAATCCTTCATCGTGGGAAACTCCGTCTATGACAGACCAGAGAGGAACACGTGGGAGCGGTTAAAACCGCCTACCCGCCAACTGTTGTAGGAAAGAAACTTAATCTCAATGGATTCCACCTCAACCCTCCTAGCTCTTCTCGCCAGTTTCCGGAGAAACAAGAGATGTTGTTTCCTGGCTGGCTGAAGGTTGGCAAATTTTAAAGGACCTCCCGTTGGAGTGTTGTAAGTTAAGAATACTCCATGAGGCAGGATGGATATGAAAACTTGAGAAAATTGGGACATTGCCAGATAGACTAAGGCAATTTCTGTCAAGGTTTAATGACTCAGCTAAGAGTGGGGGTAAAGTGTGAAGTGAAATTTTCCATTGGTGAGATGCACTTGCCTACCTTAGCCGATTTTTACCAAGTCAGTCGTGGGCGCTGACATGTAACTCTTTCTCCAGAGGAAATTGAGCTGAAATGTAATAGAATTGCATACACCATTCAGCTAAAGTCTCCAGACTTTAGATCTTCTCAAAGATAGCGTTGAAACTGTATAAAAGATTTTGTTGACTTTCCAGTGAAAGTTAGAATTGGTTTATAAACGGAAGTTCCCCCACGTGGGGGAACTTCCGGTAGCCTTAAGCCCTTGTCTGAGCTGGCGAACCGCCAAAGTGGGCAGAATTTACATGACTACAATCAGAACATTTAAAATGGCTCTATCCATCTGAGAGCAAGGCTTTGAGCTAATTGGAAGTCCCCATTGAGGAGGAACTTCCGTCTAAAGCGATGGGAGCTACCGGCTGAACAACGGCTGCTCTTTCTGGCTCTCTATCGGCTCTCGGACTAAAAACGACAGCTCCTGTAGCAAAAGTGGCTCCGGCAATCACCCAAAAGACTAGATTTAAAAAGGTATCTGATTTTTTCATCTTTTTTCACCTATTTTTATATAATGAAACCCAAGTTGAATGAGCTACAAGTGTATCCACTATTGTTGTATTCTTGTTTTTTATTCTCTTTGTAACGTCGCTAAATTTGGATTAGGCGAGGCTCCATACAACTGACGGCCAAAGTAGCCAAGCGGTAATCCTGCTGCTAAGCCGAAGATTAAAGCAGCCATCAAAATAGAGGTAACATTCGCTGTAGCATTTCTATTCAACATGAAAAGCGTCCTCTTCAACTGTTCGTCCTATCTTAATGAAATCAAAAAAAAAAATAATTACGTCCCCCTCCATACTTATGTCATTGGTGACATTTCCGAAGAAAATAGAAAAATGTGCTGTCCCCTTTGAGGTAGTCATAGATAAAAAAGCTAGTTGGTAATAGCTAATTAGTAATAGGTATTGATACCAAATCCGACGGGTATACCCCGTTGTTAAGCGTCTAAACCCTCTGCCTATCTGAATATCCCCACCATTTTCTGATGAAAACTCTCTGGAACACCTTGCTCATCTCAATCGGTCTGTTATTACCAAACTCAACCGTCGTTGTTTTAGCGCAGTCTCTGAGCAAGACAATTGAGGAACCAGTAGCAATCGCATCCACAGGTATTGTTGTAGCCGAAAAGCTGTCTCCTGCCCAGCCTCCGCCCACCCTTGTGGTTCCTGTGCTGGAAACCACACCGGAAACTCGCCCCGCAGGAACAGCAGTGGAGAGTTCAGGCGAGAGTCCAGAAACCCCTGTCATTCCCAACACCACTCCTAACTCCACACCTGTCGCACCAACCGCCGAGGAAACGCCAGCATCTACCCAAACGGAGAGTTCCGAAGACAAATCCAGTACTGAAGAATCTGCCGATGCCCAAGCACCAGAACTCAGTCCGGAAGAACTCGCACGCCAGGAAAAGCTCATCCAAGCCGATCAATTGTTTATGAATGGGCAGGTGAGTGCCGCCCAGAAATTGTATCGTGCCGCTAAAGAACCTTTTCCCACAGGCGAACTAGCCGAGGAAACAGCGCAACCTGAGCCGATTTACGACGCTGCCCAGTTACCCGCTGCTGGTGCGGTGTACTGGCGCATGTCTGGAGAGGGGTTAGAACAAAAGCTGAAAACCAAGATTTTTGTGCCCCTGGAGTCTTTAGTTGAGCGGTTTCCGCAATTTATTCCTGGGCATTTGCGCTACGCCCAAGCCCTGAAAGAGTATGAGCAGTCAGAAAAAGCGTTACAAGTCTTAGAGCGAGCCAGTTCTCTGTATCCCAAAGAACCGGAGTTACTCAAAGCGACAATTACCGCTATGGGTGAACAGAAGAAGTGGCTGGAGGCATCCCTGACGGCGAGACAATTTGCCTTACTGTATCCAGATCATCCCCAAAGTAACGAGTTTTCTCAGTTGGCGGATGAAAATCTAGAGCGATATCGCAATTATATGCGTCGGGAGTTACGCGGAAATGCGATCGCCAATGCCATCACAGGTGCACTGGGCCTTGTGTTCACGGGCAATTTGTTTGGCCCCATTTCCGCGATTGACTCGACAGTCATGTTGCTACGTGGAGAATCAGCGGTGGGAGAATCGGTTGCTAACCAAGCTAAACGGCAACTGCCCCTAATGGAAGACGAAGAAGTTCTCAACTACGTGCGTGAGGTAGGGAATAAACTCACCTTAGTAGCAGGAAGGAAGGATTTTGAATACGAGTTTCATGTAGTGATGGATGATCGGCTCAATGCTTTTGCCTTGCCGGGAGGTAAGGTATTTGTTAACGCGGGTACTATCTTGAAAACCCGCTCTGAGGCGGAATTAGCGGGATTATTAGCCCACGAGTTAGCTCATGCCGTGTTGTCTCATGGTTTTCAGTTGGTGACTCAAGGCAACCTGATAGCCAACATTACGCAATATATCCCTTTAGGCGGCACGGCGGCGAATCTCATCGTCCTCGACTATAGCCGGGATATGGAACGTCAGGCGGATGCCCTCGGCACACGCATTCTAGCAGCGAGTGGCTATGCTGCTGATGGATTGCATAACCTGATGGGAACACTGGAGAAGGAAGAACGCGATCGCCCTTTGTTTGCATGGCTTTCCACTCACCCTGATACGAGGGAAAGAACTCGCAATATCGAAACGTTGATTCAGCGCAATGGCTACAATCGCTATACCTACGAGGGAGTATCGCGACACGTCGAAATTCAAAAACGAGTTGCACAACTTCTTAAAGAGTACAAAGAGCGCGAGAAGAAAAATTGATGTTTGATGCTATTTCCGGTTCTCCTTCTCCCACAATTTACGCCAAATACAAATAAGCACGAAAGAACTTATCCGTGCTTACTTGACCCATATTTCTACTGAACCGAGGCTCTAGGAAGACAATGGCTGAAATAGCTGCCTACCTTATCGAACTTCTTTTCGCTCCTCAACGATAAAGACCTCTGGCTCGCCATCCCGATCTATGTCGCGAGTGTCAGTCAGCACTTCTCTCGTTACCACCCGTTCGCTCCTTGGAGCCGATTCAGCTTTGACCTCTGTTCGAGCAGGCTTCGCTTTTATAAGATCGGGAGCATCATAGATTCCGAATTCATCAACATTATGCCTACGCATGATATCTCGGGCGCGATGAAGGTCATCTTCCGTTCCATTGACCATCAATAAATGTTCGCCACCTTTGACGCGCTCATTGTACACCTTGGCTCTTTCTTCAGGAATGCCCAGACCAACCAAGCCGCCAATGATACCGCCGGCTGCCGCACCAATTCCAGCCCCTGCCAGAGTAGAGGCAAAAGCAGGGATTCCTACTCCTGCTGCCAATAGTGGACCAACACCAGGAATAGCTAATACACCGACACCGACTAAGAAACCGCCAACACCACCCAAGATAGTACCAGCCGTTGCGCCTGCCGCCGCTCCTTCCTTGGCTTCGTTTCCGTGTTTCTCTGTGACTTCCTTCGCGCCCTCGATATCCTCGATATGCCGCGTTATTAAGGAGACTCTCTCCATATCAAAAGCCGACTTCTTGAGGTCACGAAGTGTTGCTTCAAGGTCTTCGTGCTGTTTGAAAACACCTACAGCACGTTTGTCGTAACCGTGTACATTAACAAACTTTTCGTTTTCGTTTCGCATGATTTTTTTCCTTTGATTTAGTTCAACAACTTAAGGGATGGTTAACCTTTTCTCTTTACTGAATTTGAAAAATTTGGGTTGTCATGAAGTAGCTACTTGGTCTCTACGGCAGACGGATAAACGCGGTCGGCTACAATGACAGGTCGATTGGTGTATCTAGCCAAAAACTCTTTGGTTTTATTGGCATCCCAGCCTAGATTAGCTGTTTGTAACACTTGGGCATCAGGCTGACGCGCTACGCCAGTCACTACGACATATTCACCTTCTTGAATTGGACCGCCTTGAAGATTGCGATCAACGCCAACAACCATTATTCCGATATCATCAACCCAACCATCTTCAAATACAGCGAACCCATTGGTCGTGTTTGGTAATTTTCTGACCTTACCCTTGATGGCAATTTCCTTATTAAAGTAGCCTGCGGGAGCTTTATAGAGGTTTTCGGGAGTAGGAGCAAGCGCTAGAGATTGGGCAACAATAGCAGGTTGATTTTCGTAATCTACATAGAGATTCGGTTCTAAACCCAGATTATATTTCTTGTCGATGTCGGCAACTCTCAACTGCTCAACTTGACCTGTTGCTTGAACGGGTACATTTGCACCAGGCAATGTAAAGGTAGCGCCACTAGCATTAATCACTAAAATGGGTTTCCCATCCGGTGGCGTCATCACAAAGCCGCTCTTTCCCACTGCTTTTGTGACTGTGCTTCTCACTGTTACCATTTTTCCCAGGGAATTTGCAGCATCGCCTGACAGTTGTGAAACTTCATTAGCCGTAACGTTAGTTTTTTCCTGCTGGATCTCCTCGTTACGGGTAAGATTAGTGCAACTGGGAAGCAATAAAGTGGATAGTCCAAGAGCGATCGCTCCCAGGTAAGCCCCTGTTCTTTTGTTCTCGTAGAGGAACGAGTAAACTTGATTCGGCATGATTCTCTTCGTACTCAACTAAAATCCTTACAGGTTAATTTCGTCAAGAAATTAACGCTTTGCATCTATCTAGGTGATGCAAGGTAAGTTATATTGGAACCTCTGCACAACAATCATTGAGACGGCTAATCAGGCAACTTGATTTACTTTTTCTACCTATTCACTTCACAACAAAAGCTAATGCTTTTTTCCAAGTATCAACCTCAGCCATCCAAATTCTATATCGTTGCGACTTGGAAGGTACTGTTTCGAGATTATGTTGGTTCTACTAAATTTAACTCTATCTGTGGAGTGACTTTTTTTGCTCTAAGGACGGAGTGATCTATTCCCTCTTTCGTGAGGAAGAATTCTCCGCTCTCCCTAAAGAAGTAGTAATTTTACTTTAAAATTTTTTTGGGAAGTTCTTTAGAGAAGAGAAATTCCAAATATCAATTGGAGGAGATGAGTAATGGAACGAGTTACTGAACCGGAAGTCATGGATAGTGTACAAGAAGCAATTGAGTATGATGCCATGGATTTCTTGGAGGTTAATACAGCTTTTGCCGAACTGGCTGTTGAACTGGGGCCACAAGAGGGGCTGATTCTTGATGCCGGGACTGGCACTGCCCGAATTCCCATTCTCATGAGCCAAAAGCGTCCCCAGTGGCAGATTATTGGGATTGATCTGGCACAATCCATGCTGGATATTGGGCAAAAGAATGTTGAGCAATCTGGTTTGCAACAACAAATTCAATTGGAATGGGTGGACGCGAAGCAGCTACCTTATCCCAATGAACACTTTGATATGGTCGTCTCCAATAGCCTGATCCATCATCTGCCAAACCCATTACCTTTTTTATTGGAACTCAAGCGAGTCCTCAAATCGAATGGAGCGATTCTTCTGCGGGATTTACTTCGACCGGATTCTCAGGAAACTTTAGAGGCGATCGTTAATCGAGTTGCGGCTGATTGCAATACTCATCAAACGCAGTTATTTCGTGATTCTCTTCACGCGGCTTTCACGCTAGATGAAGTGAATCAAATGATGGAAACAGTGGGTCTGGAAGGTGTTAACGTTTATCAATCTTCTGATCGACATTGGACGGTTGAACTCAGATCTTGCACCACCCCCTAGTGGTCTGTTTTCTTGCCTCGTAGGTGTCATTCTGAGCGCAACCAAGTGGAGGGAAGACTCCAGATTTTTCGTTGAGTCAGAGATGCCTTCACTCTGCGCGATCACTGTTCAGTATGACAAATTCGATACTTTGAAAACACACCCCAACCTCCCGGGTTAGAGAACTGGAAAAACATCTGACGAAATTGACCTCATAAAACTTAACAGTCTTGTTGCATAAAAAAGAGAATATAACGTTGAGTAAATATTGAGTAGCGATCGCCTCCGATCTGCATACCTGCCCGCTACTCAGAACTAGATCTGATTAAACCAACTTGCATAAGTCAGTTTGCTCAAGGAGAAACGTCAATGACGATCGCACCCATTGCCAAAGACTCTGCTGACGTTTTTGGGTACACAACGGCATTTGAGGAAGCGCTAAAAGAAATTGGGCAGATTTCACCGCAAGAATTTGCGAGACGATATACCAGCAAGGCTAAATATCTGCCTCAAATCAGCTTCGACCCAACAACTGCCGAGTTCTGGGACGATTTTCATAAGAAAGAAAAGTTTCGACTTAATGCAGAAGAACTGGCAATCTTTAAGAAAAACGGCTTCGTAGTTAGCGAACGGCTGGGAGGGCAGAATTTTGCCGATCTATTCTATCGTATCTACAGCCACGATCTGCCAGTGTTCGTTTCTGCCGATGCGCTGCTTCATGCTTGGCATCGTTCCTACGATGCGATTCTCGAAGAACTAGAAGAGACTTACCTGTCTAGTTCGCTCTCTGAGATTCTTGAAGGTATGCAAAAGGGGATTCCTGATACTTGGAACCAGTATGGCAGCGGGGTGCTGAGTGAGAGCGTGAAGGATGCTGACTACTTCCTTGCTGTAGCGCGTTCTCTGCTTGCAGATAAGACTCTCAAGACTTACTTAAAACAGGATGCCCGCGTAGCCGAAACACTCGAAGCAATAAAAGGTCAGAAACTTCAAGAATTTGAGCTGTTTGGACGCGAGCGCAAGGTGGATTTTTCTCAATTTAAAGTGTGCGGACATTATGAGAACTCCGAACTCCTGAAGCGATACTTCCGTGCCATGATGTGGTGCGGTAGAATTGACCTCCGCATTGCTGGTTCATTGGACGAATCCTCACCGCGAGAACTCGGCGCAGCTGTAATTCTCTACGATCTCCTGAAACAATCCGGCAAATTTGAACAATGGCAGAAATTCGACCAATTGCTTCAGACCTTTGTGGGTCGAACTGATTCTATGACCTTTGCCCAACTGGGTGACATTTTAGACAAGGCTAAGATTAAATCCCCAACAGATGTCAAGAATTGGGGAGTGCTATTGCAACTGGAAGCTGACATTTTGGCAAGTAAAATCGGCGTTCAGCACATTCGCAGTCACTCCTACGTTTCCCCATTTGGACTGGAAAAGATTAAACTGCCGAGATCGTTCACTATCCTGGGTCAAAAGTTTGTGGTAGATAGCTGGGTCACATCTAAAGTTGTATTCGACGATATAGAGTGGGATGGACAGAAAGTACAGCGTCGTGTTCCTACCTGTCTAGATGTCGCTTTTGCTGCTTTAGGGAATGACCAGGTGGTGCCAGAACTCGTGGCACGCATGACTGACAAAGCAGGACGACCGTTCAGAGATGGATTCAACTATCAGCACAACTTAGCAGCAGTTAAGAGTGTAATTGATGAGCAAAATCCAGCCGTCTGGGAAGAGAACATTTATATGAGCTGGCTTGCTACCTTGCGCGAACTCTCTGCACCCACTACAGACCGCAAGTATCCTGAAGCCATGAGTACCCGTGGATGGGCAATGAAGACACTTAATACGCAATTGGCTTCGTGGACACAATTGCGTCACGACACAATCCTTTATGTCAAACAGTCCTACACCTCTAGTATCTCTTGTTACTACCCAGCGGGTTTCGTGGAACCAAAGGTCGAATTCTGGAAGCGCTTTGAGAAAATGGCGTTGCTAGCTGCTGATCTGATAGAGAAAATTCCTTTCTCAGAGCGTTTAGTTAAGGCATCTGACGGATGGGGCAATAAAATAAAGTTTCCACTCCAATACGTACAGGAAAGACAAACTACGTTCTTCAAAAACTTCGCCGAGAAGTTATCTATCCTCAAAGGGATTGCGGTGAAGCAAGTTGCACAGGAGAAATTCACTGAAGCGGAAACCGAATTTTTGAGGAAGATTGTCGAGATAATCGGTCACGGGTCCATGCAACCAACATACAGCGGTTGGTATTTTGGTCTTTTCTATAAGGGTCATGAGGATTCTAAAAAACAGGATGCAATTGTTGCCGATGTACACACAAATGTGCCTGCACCAGGAGATCCAGGCTGTGTGCTTCACCAGGGTGTGGGTAATGTCGATCTGCTGATGATTGCCGTGGACAATGGTGAGAACAAGATGGTCTATGCAGGCCCCGTTCTGAGTCACTATGAGTTTGAGATGCCAGGAGTCTCACGCCTATCAGATTCTGAATGGCTCAATAATCTTAAAATTGCTAAGGTTCCACCCCGACCGAACTGGACGAACAGCTATCTTGCACCTAAAGAAATTTTTCAGCTCACCAATCAAACAAGCCTAAACCTTGCTGGTAAGCAACTAACGGAGCTTCCAAAAGAAATCGGCAATCTTACCGATCTGACATGGCTATACCTCAACCGTAATCAACTAGCGACGCTGCCACCGGAAATCGGTAATCTCATTAATCTGAGAGTGCTATCCCTTGAGAATAATAGACTGACAAAGCTACCAAAAGAAATTGGCAATCTCTCCCATTTGAGAGGACTATACCTTAGTGGGAACTATCAACTGAAGGTGCTGCCAAAAAAAATCAGTAATCTCACCAATTTAACACAGCTAAACCTCAGCTCTAATCAACTGAAGGTGCTGCCGAAAGAAATCGGCAATCTCACCAATTTAACACAGCTAAACCTCAGCTCTAATCAACTGAAGGTGCTGCCAAAAGAAATCGGCAATCTCACCAACTTGACGCTGTTAGACCTCAACGGCAATCAACTGACGGAACTGCCACCGGAAATCGGCAATCTTACCAATCTGGAAGTGCTATACCTCAGCCGCAATCAACTGACAGCCTTGCCAAAAGAAATCGGCAATCTCACTAATTTGACCGAGCTAGACCTCAGTGAAAACGAAAATGTGCTGCCAGCAGAAATTGGCAATCTTACTAATCTAAGAAGGCTATACCTCAATCGCAAGCAACTGACAGTGCTGGTACCGGAAATTGGGAATCTTACCAATCTGAAAACGCTATCCCTAAAAGATAATCAACTGATAGCGCTACCCCCTGAAATTGGCAAGCTTACTCAGCTAAAATGGTTAGATATAAACAAAAATCAACTGAGGCAACTGCCACCCGAAATTGGGAATCTTACTAATCTGACAGAGCTATACCTCTACGACAACCAACTGACAGCGCTGCCAAAGGAAATTGGCAACCTCACCAATTTGACAAAGCTCCACCTTTACAAAAATAAACTGATGGCGCTGCCCCCCGAAATGGGAAGACTAACCAACCTGATAGAGCTATACCTCGACTACAATCAACTGACAGCGCTACCACCGGAAATTGGTAATCTCACCAATCTGACACAGCTAAGTTTCTACAATAACCAACTGATTTCACCGTCGCCTGAGATTGTCAAGCAAGGAACGCAGGCAATTTTGGCATATCTTCGAGAGCAATTAGTAGGATAGCTAACGGCAGTAGAACGTATTGTGAGTACAAGTAACTAGCTCAGCCGAAGTACCCCCAATTCTCATTGAGGAAAAAATTGAGAATGAAAAAATGCATCTACTGTAGAGGAGGGGAACACTTCACTGGATGAGAGATATCGCATGACCGGTCAAGAAGCCGGTACTGATGTCCAATCAGGTGCCGAACCGGAAGCACCTGGAGGTGAAGTCAAGGTGATTGGTGCTCCTAATCAAGGAACTGATTCTCGTTAAACAGATTCTTGACCCAAGAAAGGGCGAACAAACCGTTCGCCCTTTCAACTATTAATTCTCAGTTGATCAAACCCTTTACCTTTAATCCGCTCCTTCAATAGGCGCAAAGCCTTGACGCTGAATGTTCTCCGTAATCGTGCGCGGTTCGAGGAATTGCAACAAATAGTCGGGGCCACCCGCTTTGGAACCCACGCCAGACATCTTAAAGCCGCCGAAGGGTTGTCGCGACACGATCGCCCCTGTAATGGTACGGTTGATGTAAAGGTTGCCCACTTCAAAATCCACCGAAGCTTGCTCAATATGGGACGGCGTGCGAGAGTACAATCCCCCCGTCAGTGCATAGTTGGTACCATTGGCAATATCCAGGGCTTCTTGAAAATTCTTCGCCGGAATCACAGCCACAACAGGGCCAAAAATTTCTTCTTGGGCAATCTTGGCATTGGGTGAAACATCCTTAAAAATCACCGGGCCAATAAAATAACCCGTATCGGGTGCGGACATTTCCAGAGCCACTTTAGCCTCTTGACGCCCCGTTTCAATATACTCTCGAATCCGATCGCGTGCCGTGGCATCAATCACCGGGCCAACTTGAGTACTGGGGGCTTCTGCTGGACCAATATTGAGCGATCGCGTGGCTTCCACGAACCGTTCCACAAAGGCATCATACACCGGTTCCAACACCACCACTCGCGAACAGGCAGAACACTTCTGACCGCTATAGCCAAACGCCGACTGCACCGCACCCGCCACCGCTTGATCCAGGTCTGCACTTTCATCCACAATGAGGGCATTCTTGCCGCCCATCTCTGCAATCACCCGCTTCAAGTGCTTTTGCCCCGGTTGTACGGTAGCAGCATCCGAGAAAATCCGGCATCCCACTTCCTGGGAACCGGTAAAGGCAATCAGATGCACATCCGGATGATTCACCATGTAAGCACCCACCTTGGAACCCTTGCCGGGGACGTATTGAAAAACGCCCTTCGGTATCCCTGCATCCACCAAAATCTCTGCCAATTTGGCGGCAATCACCGTAGAGACTTCCGCTGGTTTGAGTAAGGTGCAATTCCCCGCCACCAATGCGGCAACCGTCATCCCCGTAGCAATGGCAAACGGGAAGTTCCAGGGAGAAATGACTACCGCAATGCCTCTAGGTTGATAAACATAGCGATTATTCTCCCCCGGAATGTCGTAGTTATGTCCTTGATCGAGACGTTCTACCTCGTCGGCATAATAGCGGCAAAAATCAATCGCTTCCGAAACTTCCGCATCCGCTTCCCGCAGGGGTTTGCCAACTTCCAACACCACCCACGCGCAGAGTTCGTCCCGGCGTTGTTCCATCAACTCTGCGGCTTTCCGCAACACCCCAGCCCGTTGTCGGACGGGGGTTTTCCGCCAACTTGGGAATGCTGCTTTCGCCGCTTGCAGGGCTTGTTCGGCTTGTTCTACACTAATCAGTCCAATTTTCCCAATCACTTCACTGGGGTTGGAGGGGTTGACAGAATCAACGATATCTGCTGTGGTTTGATACTCACCGTTGATCAGAGGTAAGTACGTTTTACCCAGCCGTTGACGAACGCTCTTCAAAGCTGATTGCGCCTTCTTGCGGGCATCCTCCCCGGCATAGTCGGTATCTGCCACATTGGGAAACCCCGTTCTCCGTTCAGGGGAGTGTTGAGGAGATGCCACCACGGGTGCTGCCAACAGTTCCTCAATCGGACGTTCTTCCAAGTTTTGGCGCAAGAAGGAACTATTAGCGGTATTTTCCAACAATCGCCGGATCAAGTAAGCCATCCCTGGCAGCAAGTCCCCATAGGGCGCATACACCCGCACCCGATGCCCGCGCTTGACTAAGGCTTTTGCCAGTTGATCCCCCATGCCGTAAAGCACTTGCATCTCGAAGCGGCGGCGGGGGATGTTGAGGCTTTCGGCTATGGCGATGGCTCGTGCTTGCGATCGCACATTATGACTCCCAATGGCAGAATAAACATACTCGTGATTTTCCAACAAAAGTTGGGTAATCTTCTCATAATTGGCATCGGTTTCGGCTTTATCGTTATATACCGGCTGAGGCCAATCTTTTTGGGCGGCTTTAATCGTCTCCTGATCCCAATACGCCCCTTTAACTAAGCGCACGGTGATGGGATATCCCCGCTGTTTAGCCCAATCTATCAAGGCTTTGGCATCGTTCTCGCTATCCCGCAGATAAGCTTGCACTGTCATGCCGATATCGGTGCGAGTCCGGAATTCTTCTTCCATCAACAAGTCTTTGAGGATGGCAAAGGTCATGTCTTTGTAGACATACTGTTCCATGTCAAAGTGAACCGCAGCACCGAGTTCCTGAGCACGACGCAGCAGGGTGCGGATGCGATCGCACACTCGTTCTCGGCTACCCTGAGGATCGAGGGGGTCAAATTGGGAGTAAAATGCCGTTAACTTAACGGACACTTGAACTCGTGGCAACGGTTCTCCATCGGCAACATCAATTTCTGGCACCGATGACCAGTTTTGCGCTTCCTGCGTCAGTTTTTCCATCAAATCAAGATAGCTTTGCAGGTAAGATTGCGCCTCGGCTTCTGTAATCACCGCCTCTCCCAATAGGTCAAGGGTAAATCCCATCTTATCTTTGCGTAAGCGTTCAATGGTCTTGAGGGTTTGTTTAATATTTTCCCCGGCAATATATTTATGCGCTAACGTTTCCACGGCAGTTGCCACGGTTGTTGCCGCCACTTGCCCCGGCAGCGAATCCGCTTGGGCAAAGTTGAGCATCCCTTTGAGGGCGGATGGCAGTTCAACCGATTCATCGCCTAGATATTCCTGCAAATGACGGGCAATTTCTGGCTTGCTCCGCAATGCGGGTAAAGTGTCAATGAAGCGAAATAGCTGCACCCGCAAACCAGGGTTACTCATCGCCCAATCCAGCAACTTATCATCCCAGCGGATTTGGTCGCGCACCTGGGCAAAAAAGGAGCGCTTTTCTCGTGTGGCTGCCAAAAGTTGTTTAGCAATTTCTTGGGTTTTGGCTTCGTAGGGGCGCTCGGATACTTCTAAGACCACAGCTAATATGACTCCCTGGATAAAACTGATGTGGAAGTTGGGGTTTCTCGTTGGTCTGTACCACTGACGCCAACAACGGAATACCCCTTTTTTGGTGAATTAACCCAAACTTCTATTATACTTTTTCCGGAAGTTATAGTGTTTCTATATTAATGAACTATTAATAAAATTATTAGTGCTCTCTTTGTTGTTCTTGATACCTTTTGCATCCAAGGATTTTGAACACGCTGCTGTTAAAGAGTTTTAGTAATTAAAATCTAGCTTGTTTCAACTCAAATAGTATCACCCAAGATACAGTTCTTCTCTACCCATTCCTTGTGGAAGGGTCAATCCGGAAAAATCCCTTCAGGTTCAGGATGAAAAATGTACTCATAATCAAACCCTAAAAAATTGGGGTCACGAATAATGGCAAATCCCAAATCTATCACTATATCTGTAGGGAAAGTTGCCATAACTAGCTGAACTAATTTTTTCGGGCTGAGTATGGGCTTTTTCACAAAATAATCCCGTTTAGAAAAGAATTCCCTTCGGTGTTCTGGTATAATTATTCCGTTGATTTGATGCGCTAATTGAATGGGTTTAATATAGAGTTTAATGAATTCTTCTTGATTTCTCTGAAGCTGATATAACCTCTCATGCTGTAACCAACTCATTTGAAACATCAGCTTTAGGAGTTCAAAACCCAAAATATAATTCAAAATATTATTTTGTTCTTCGGTACTAATTACCAAACGAAAGACTACTTTAAAATAAAGTTCAGGTTGGTTACGTAGCTCTTGAGCCGAATGAATATAAAATTGTTTAATATAACCCCGGAGTACCAATTCATCAAGTTCGCTTTCAACCTCAAATTTATCTAAATATTGTTTGACTCTATATTGGGTATTTCTATCCTGAAGTTTTCTTGAGACTAACCCATCCGCCGTATAATTATCTAAAAACTCAGCTTGTACCTCTGGAGGGGATACACAGATGAGATGACACAATAACAAAAGATGACGGCGTTGCTCCCAAGGCAAACTTTCAGCCCATTGTTTTGTATCTGGAGGAAGTTCTTCAAAAAGAATTTCAGAGCTAGTTTGTTCAAAGATCGATCCTCCTCTATATTTTTCTTCACTCATAGCTTGAAGGAGCGATAAGAATGCCAACAAAAATAAGCCGAAGATAGCTTCAAATAACTTACCACTTGTGAGGCTCGTCTAGGACTAAATATTTTAGTCGGTTTTGAGCTACCTTCTTCTCTGCCTTACGGATAAGTCTGGAAACCTTGACGACTAGGACTTGATTTTCAGTTGAGACCTCTCAAAGTCAGGCTCAAAGAGGAGGTTCTTCGGTTTTGCCTACCTGTCTTTTTTCGCTAGTAAACCCAGGCAGAAATAATTGACCCGTTTTTTTATCGATTTTTCTCCCCTCCCCCAAAGATGGTGACGAAATCGGCTTAGGCAGAAGGATATGGCACTCGGATGAGCTGATTCGCCTTGGGTGAGGAGATTTTGGCAATTTTCCCATCCGGCCAACGCACTTCAATTTGTTTAATAACCGGATTCTCACCCAAACCGAAATGGGCGATGGGTTCCATTTGGCAGAGATAACCACTACCCGCATCAATGACTCGGCGTTGGGTTTGTTGTTCCCCAATTAAGGTAACAATCGATCCCCGTGCGGGTGCTCCTCGCTCTGTTAAGGGGAGTACCCTAAACCATGCATGACCATTTTCGGGTGGGGAATATAAGGTGATGGGTTGGACTGTGGCTTCTCCATGAGCAATGAAAAGTGTAAGTTGACCATCCTCATCTAAATCGCCCACCGCCGCACCTGTACCGGCACCGTCTGGTTCCCAAGCTTCCCCTGTATCGATCGCTTTCCAAGTCCCCGCCCGATAAGCAAACAGGCGATTGGGTTCACCCATGTTGTTGAAAAACAACTCCTCATACCCATCATTATCGAAATCGGCGCTAATCACCGTGCGGATCGGAGAGGGAATTGCCATGTCAGGAGGGGCAACATCTTTAAAATGCCCCGGTACTCCTTGTAAATACATCCGGTGCGGGCCTAACCAGTTGCCGTAAACCAGATCGAATCGACCATCCCCATCCGCATCTAACGCCACTAAACCGCGACCATTTTGATCAGGGTCATCAATACCTGCCATTTGGGCCATCTCTTTAAATGTGCCATCACCTTGGTTGCGAAACAAAAAATTCCGTCCATGTTCATTGACGGCGAAAATATCCATGTGATCGGAAACCAAGGGCAGGGAAATAACGGAACGTCCACCTGTGGTTAAGTCCAGTCCCACTTCTGGTGCAACATCAACCAAGTGACCCTTTTCATTGAGTTCATACAACCGCATTGGGCCGCCGTAATTGGCGACGAAGAATCCATATTGTCCAGTTCCCTTTCGGTCTACACAAACGACGGAACGACCGGCAGTGAAATTGATAGCGTTTTGATTTTCGGGTAAGGAAAATAGATCCACCCACTTGCCATCTCGGTAGTCAAATAAGCAATCGCCAAATCCCTTTCGCCCAGCAAACGTATCTGTATTGAGGACATAGATTTCTTCCCGTCCATCGCCATCAATGTCACCCGCGGCAACACCAATGGCTTGTCGTCCAGCATCAGCTAGAATTTCATCTGCAATATTGACCAATCCCTGCCCATTGTATTTCAGCACCAGATTCGGGCCATTAAACCCTGCCACAAATAACTCGAAGGAGCCATCCCCATCGACATCTGTTATAGCAAGGCCGTAATTCATCTGAATCGGGTTATCCAACAGGAATTTGCTCTTGTTAGTAAACATGTTGGCGGCTATTTAGGTTATTACTCCAATCTTGCACCATTCTCAGTAGGTAAAAAAACTGGCTCGGAGTTAAAACTTCGAGTTCATAGAGGGATTCAGGAGTAAGTCTCACAGAAAAAAGGCCGAATGATGTGGGTTTATGGCAGGATAAAAAACACTGATATCAGTGGTCTTTGAATGGATTTTTTGTAAGAGTCAGTATGAATTTCGATACAATCAAACTCCCCAAATTAGGTAGGGGTTTAAAAATACTTCTCAGACGGGCATTCTAATGGTTGCCAACTTGGATTATCCCTAATAAATTAAGTTAAAATAACGTAAGTTTTTTATTCTAGTGGTCGGCGGTAATTGATAGCATTTAATGGAAATTTATCAATTGAAAACCTCCTTATCCTAACTATTTTACTCCCTAAAGCTGGGGATAAGAAGGTCTCAATCAGGAAGTCAGGCGTTTAAGCTCTCTATTCAAAATAATGTACATTCGCGATCGGGGCGACCAAAGGCCATAACAAAGCGGCGATAAAAATATCTATTACAACAGCGGAAGCCTCTTGCAGAGATAATGGGCTATCTGGAGTGAAGCGCTCTAACCAAGTTATGAAGTAATAGGTAATCGCCATCAGGTAAGCAACGACTAAAGAAGCTAAAAACATTAACACAATACGAGACTAGGAAACGCTATACCGCATCGTTGACTAACCATAAGGTGGCAATGACGGACTTAGCTCCAGCATTGAGAAAATAGTAACTGATGCCTGCCATCTCAACACCATCGCGATCGGGGCCACCCAAAGCCGTTTCGCAAGCCGACAGGACAACTAAGTGGATATTGGCTAAATCTTGCAGGCTTCTAACATCGCTTCTGTAACCGGATGGAATTTTATTCTGGAGGGTCTATCTGTAGCCGAATGTTAGTGAAATAGTATGAGCTAACTCAACCTATTAGTTAGGTGGATCGAAGCGATTGACTAAGGCAGACACTGCAACCATTGGTAACCCAATGAGTAGGCAGAGCAACCATTGATTAACGTCCAGTGGTGCCGTGGAAAACAAGTTATTCATCAAGCTCCATTGACTGAAGCTGACCTGCAAAAGTACAGTACAGGCAATACCAATACCAATGGCTCTGGCATCACTAATTTGTTCGATTCTACCTCGAAGTTTATTAACGATTGCACTTCCTAGTTGGCTAATACTCAAAAGGTAAAAAATTCGTCCTGCTACTAAGGCTTGAATGGCCATCGTGCGAGCTAAATCGATATTTCCTGTAGTGGCTTTTATCCATTCAAATACGCCGAAAATCAAAATCCAGTTAAAAACAGAAATGACCACAATGCGCTTGAGCAACCTCCCAGAAAGCAAGGGTTCATTTGGCTTACGTGGGGGGCGTTGCATCTCTCGCTGCGACTTCGGCTCAAAGGCTAGGGGAACGGTCATGGTGATGGAATTAACCATATTCAGCCAGAGAACTTGTAACGATAAGATGGGCAAGGCTCTAGCTAACAGTACGCTAATCAAAATCGTCATCGATTCCCCACCGTTTACGGGGAGAATAAACGCGATCGCTTTTTGCAAATTTCGATAAACGGTACGTCCTTCCTCAACTGCCGCTTCGATAGAGGCAAAGTTATCATTCGTCAAAATCATGTCAGAGGCTTCTTTCGCCACCTCCGTCCCCCCCTGTCCCATCGCAATGCCGATATCAGCTTGCTTGAGAGCCGGTGCATCATTAACCCCGTCTCCCGTCATAGCGACAACTTCGCCTTTGGATTGCAGGGCTTCAACCAAACGCAATTTCTGTTCCGGGGCAACACGGGCAAACACAGAACCATTTTCTACTGCGGTGGCAAGTTCCTGTTTATCCATTTGGGTGAGTTCTTGTCCTGTGAAGGCCAAAACTTCCTGATTTTTGTTAAATCCCATCCGAGATGCGATCGCTCGTGCCGTAACCGCATGATCGCCCGTAATCATCTTCACCTGGATACCCGCATCTTGGCAGGCTTGCACAGCCCTAATCGCTTCTTCTCGCGGGGGATCGATCATGCCCTGCAACCCGATTAAAATTAGACCTGCTTCAATATCTCGATGATCTAGCGAGTTCTGAGTATCGGGTGCAGATTTCATGGCAAAAGCCAACACCCGCAACCCTTGATGAGCCATCGCATCAACTTCCCGATGCACCACTTCTTGCTCTACAGGTATCAGTTCCCCCTGTTCATCCAACATCTGCTGACAACGAGAGATCAATGCCTCTACCGAACCTTTAACATAGATAATCCTGTGTTCTGAATCCTGGTATGCCAGTGGCGAAGAGGCAAATTTTCCCTCTTGCTTTTTGCCTTGTTCATGCAACGTTGCCATGTACTGAAACTCAGATTCAAAGGGAATACCATCTAGTCTAGGCATCTCCCGTTCTAAATTTGGCTGAGTCAATCCCACTTTGTTGGCAACCGCAATTAACCCTCCCTCAGTTGGATCGCCAACGACCTGCCATTGACCGTCCTTTTCTTCCAAGTGAGAATCGTTACACAACAATCCAGCTTTCAGACATTCCAGAAGGATGGGGGAACTGTTCGGCTCAACTGGTTGTTCATTTTGTAGGATTTCTCCTTGTGGAGCATAACCCGCACCACTGGCAGTATAGTGCTGACCCCCTGCATAAATCGCTTGCACGGTCATTTGATTTTCTGTCAGCGTACCCGTTTTGTCCGAACAAATGACTGTTGCACCACCTAGAGTCTCAACGGCGGGTAATTTGCGAACAATGGCATGGCGACGCGCCATCCGGGAAACGCCAATGGCTAGCGTTATGGTAACGACGGCGGGCAAACCTTCGGGAATTGCACTAACTGCCAAGGCAACAGCCGCCTCAAACATCGTCACCCAGGAGTTGCCGTACCCCAAACCAACGGCAAACGTCAGCGCGGCTACCCCCAGAATGATGTAGAGCAACGTGCGACTGAATTTATCAAATTTACGGGTTAACGGGGTTGAGAGATTCGCGTGTTGCTCCATTAATTGGGAAATCCGTCCCGTTTCGGTCGCTTCTCCAATTGCAACAACCATACCCCTTCCCTGCCCAAACGTGACAAAGCTACCCCCATAAGCCATGTTAGTTCGTTCGGCTAGGGGAGCCTTTGGATCGAGCGGTTGCGTGTCCTTTTCTACAGCAAGCGACTCACCTGTAAGGGCTGATTCATTTACCTGCAAGTTACGCGCACTGACGAGTCGCAAATCGGCGGGTACTTTGTCCCCAGAAGTAAGAAGTACCAAATCGCCCGGTACTAATTCAGTCGAAGGAATTTTTACCTTTTGACCATCGCGCAGGAGGGTGGCATCGGTTTGGACGGAGGAGGCTAAAGCTGCGATCGCACTCTCAGCTTTTGATTCTTGAACAAACCCGATGATGGCGTTAATCAGCGTCACGCCCCAAATCACCCAGGCGTTCACCCATTCTCCCAAAAACGCTTTGATTGCACCCGCAATCAGTAAGATGTACAAGAGCGGTTGGTTAAATTGCAGGAGAAACCGCATCAAAGGACTTTTCCCCGGTTTGCCCTTGAGTTCGTTAGAACCATAACGTTCCTGTCGCTTTGCTGCTTCAGCCGATGTTAATCCTGTTTCTAGATTGCTGTCTAAATGCCGAGGAACTTCCCGTACAGACAGATGGTGCCATTGCTGTGACTGACTTTTTTCGTTTGCCGCTGCTGTCATGTTGTTCGCTCCAAGTCTTAACCCTGACAGGTGAGCTAAAAACTAAAGCTCCTTCAGGGGTTGTTTAACAGGCAGGAAAGTTTCTATATCCATCCAGTCTGGAAAACAAATGTGATGAGAAAATGACAAATACTACTTTTAAATATTGCTCAAATACCTACTGAAACAACGGGAATCATTTTTCAGATTTCTCACCTATTGCAGATGCATTTTTTTCTTACTGAAGGCGAGATACCCGACTACAAGCGAGAAGTCGAGTATCTGAATTGCTGGCATCTCACAACTCAAATAGGATTCCTATAAAACAGCACTAAATCTACAAAACTCTCAAGAATTCAGTTGAGGCAAATTTTTGATAACGCTGTCACTTTTTGATCACATTTGTTGTAGACACTGAAGACAGTAGGTTCAGGAAATGAACGAAGGAGAAGCACTATTGTGAAACACTCCGGTCATATAACTCATCAACGGCAGCAGCTTTTGGCCGCTTTGGTTTTAACCGTCATTCTACCTTTGGGTGCAGGTATAACCTTTTTAGTTGCCAATGCGGTCTATCCCAATTTATCTGGCACAGCGAAAGTTCTCAACAACAAGCAGCATGAAGCAATAGCGACTCAGCCGCTACGGGATGGGAGTTTACCAGATTCCGTTGTTCAGGCGGTCTTACAAGACGCTTCCAGGCGATCGAATTTGCCGAGTCAGGAGTTGAACATTGTCCGCGTACAACAGCGAGATTGGCCTGATGGTTGTTTGGGACTAGCTCTCTCTGGCATCTTCTGCTCTCAGGCGGTAGTTTCCGGTTGGCAAGTGACAGTGAATGCCGAGCAACAAAGCTTTGTTTATCGCACTGATAATTCAGGTTCTCTAGTCAAACTGGAAAGCAGCGACTTCAAGAGCAGGCGGGAAGGCAGCACCTAAAGTTCAAATGTTTCTGCTGCTGGAAATAGACGGAAGTGTTTTTATAGCTCCAATTAGAGAAATGTGCTATGCAGTTACGACGAATGATGGGGTTGCTGATTGCAAGCGTGAGCGCCAGTAGCTTACTGTGTGCTGGGTGTAGCCGACAACGCAACTTCGATGAAGTTGAACCTACTCCTCTCTCCTCATCAACCCACACCCAATATACCAACTCAAAAACGTAAGGTTGATGTGTGCCTTTCGCCTGACTTCGACATGAAGGAATAGAAACCAGAGTGTGTAGGAAAATAAAGGTAAAGTATGTCAGAAAACAGAATTGAAAAACCGATAATACAATTGGAATTTTTAACAAGAGGAATACGTGTAGCTACTGTTTCTATTTTGAGTTGTTTCTTAACAGTAATTTGCATCGTTCTTGTTGTGGACGTGTCTGAACGTGTTTACGGAAGAGAACAGCTCCAAGACACGACTAAGTTTGATTTAATTGGAGTTCTTCTCGCCAGCAGTGCTTTTTTAACGACTGTAGGAGCTGGTTTATCAGCGTGGTTTGTCATCGATGCCGCTGCCAGGTACAAACAACTAATAGATACAGTAGGCGAATATAAACGACTGTCTGTTGATGATGAACAGAGAAATTGAGAACACTAGGCGCTAGTGCTGCGATGGTCTTGCCGTACAACTAATCAACTAATTATCATTTTTGTGTCACATTCACTCATTAAGCTTAGAGCGAGAGGATTACAAGTTAGCCTCACTCATACACACCAAACAAGTTAAAACCCGCTCGTTTACTTTGGGCGGGTCTTTGTTTATGTCATGCTTACTTAGTCAGTTTATCTGTCATCAAACGTTCAGTTTTTCAACTGATATCGTACTAGCTTTTTGGTATCTTCACGAGACAATCCTAGTTTTTGAGCAATCCTCGCTTCCACTTGGCTGACTTCTGTAACTGGAAACTCGAATTCCAACGTTTTGAGTTCGGGATCTGCCGTTTTCACTTCAACAGAAGTGAGTCCCTTATTCTTTTCAATTTCAGCTTTGATGACTAGCACAGTGACTGACAGTTGCACCTCTTGTTGTGCATCCGCTTGCAGCTTACTGACTGTGCTGTAGGGTCGGCTTAATACCTGGCTGGTTACAACGTTACCTCCAAGCCAGAAGATAATTCCCAATAGGGGTAAGGGTAGCCAGAATTCTAGCCACAGAGGACGCAAGGCTTGCAACCAGCGAGGTAAGGACATAAAGCGATGAGCGATCGCAACTCTAAAATCGTACTGGGGAAAGACGTTCTCCTAAGTCTAACTCTCTATTTTAAGAGGGAAAGCGATTTTCCCACACAGACGATTCACAAACGCCATTTATGCGGATATTACTGGTGGAAGACGACCCAGCACAATTGAAACCAATCCAGATGGTTTTGTCGCAAGCTGGATATGTTGTCGATGGCGTTGAAGATGGAGAAACCGCCCAATGGCTCCTGTCTCAGAAAGAATATGACTTGTTGATTCTGGACTGGATGTTGCCTGAAATTAGCGGATTAAGCCTCTGTCGCCAGTATCGACAATCCGGCAAAAGCGCACCTGTACTAATTTTGACTGCCAAAGACGCCATCCCGGATCGAGTGACAGGGTTGGATGCTGGAGCGGATGACTATTTGGTTAAACCCGCAGACATGGTGGAACTTCTGGCGCGGGTACGAGCGCTGGGACGGCGTTCTCCCGTATGGCAAGGAGACACTCTGCGCGTCGCCGATCTACAACTGCACCTGACTCGGCTTATGGTTGAGCGAGGACAGGCAACCGTTCAACTATCCAACCAGGAATTTCAGTTGCTAGAGTACCTCATGCGTCACCCCCGCCAAATCTTAACCCGTGACCAGATCGAACAAGCTTTATGGGAGTGGGGCACAGAACCCGAAAGCAATGCGATAACTGCCCTAGTACGCCGCCTGCGGCAGCGTTTGCAGGTAGTGGGTGCCGCGGATTGGATTGAAACTGTTTACGGCAGGGGATATTCCATCAATCCGCCTGAGTAGCCGTTGCGCTTTGGACTAAGGAGGTGTTTTTTTGAAACAGGGAAAGCAGGAGAAGAATTTTCTTGTGAATAACAGTAAAGACTTCTACCTTAACCTGAGTTCGGGATAAGGAAAGGGACAGGTAGTAAGCTGAAAATAACGTCAAATCCAGCATCTGTCCTATGTTTAGTTTAGATGCTTTATTGTGGTGTTCAGACCGTTTGCCAACTTGATAGAAGGACATCAACGTGACTGATGAACAACATTCTCTGCTGAAAGCAGCAGACATTAATTCAATGGATACGTTTGAGTTTCATCATCCGCTCAATCCCAATTCAGAAATTTATTTACGGTTCCTTGGGCGTGCTGTCGGTCTTAAACGCATTGGTGTGACGATTGCTCGTGTACCTCCGGGTAAGGAATCTTTCATCTTCCACGCTCACCAGAATGAAGAAGAATGGGTTTACATCTTGTCAGGTCGAGGTATTGCGGAAATTGGAGATATGGAATACGAAGTTGAACCAGGAGACTTCATGGGATTTGGGCTACCCCAACAACCCCATCATCTTCGTAATCCATTTGATGAAGACCTTGTATACCTCATAGGTGGAGAAGCAGGACGCTTAGATGTTGGCGTTTTTCCTCGGCTTGGTAAACGGGTGATTAGCGATAGTGAGTCAGCTTACATAGTTGATGAGTCAGCACTTCAACTTTTTTGGAGCAGCAAGCAATCTGCTGAGGATTGATGCTTACTGGAGTGGTTACGACATAACATTTCAAATGCAGTTTTCTCTTCTTTTTATACGAGTACAAACGCCCTGATTCTTTAATTACCCCACTTCATTTAGTCTAAAGTCCAGTAAATGACATTGACTGAGATATCATAGTGAACTACTAAACACCGACCCTTACGGGCACGGTGTTTTTAATTTACCTTAGCTGCCCCTGCCATCATTTTGACTTTTGACTTTTGACTTTTGACTTTGCCTGCCCCCCATGTTTAATCAGAGCCGTCGCAATCTTGCTCGTTGGTTTACCCTTTCGATGGGAAGTATCCTGGTCGTCTTTGCAGGCGTAATCTATTACCAGAAAGCTGCCGACGAGCTAGAAGAACTAGATCGATTGCTCTACACCAAAACTCGCGTGATGGCAGCAGGCGTAGAGTCTGAAGTTCGTCAGGGTCAGTGGCAGGTGAATCTGGAAAATGTGCCACTTTTGGGGAGTAATCCACCGTTACCGACGACTGAGATAGTGTATGCGCGTTGGTACAGTCCCAAAAGGAAATTAATGCAATTTTTTGGCACGACTCCCCCAGAGCGGCTAACAGTGGCAGATGAATTTCAAACCATCAAGACCACCAACGAGCCAATAGGGACAATGCCTTCAGAAGTTTGGCTCCGTCAAGTCACGCTACCTGTCGAGCAAGCGGGGTCAGTCATTGGTTATCTTCAGGTAGCGATGCCGATGACTCCCGTCCAAGAATCTCTAAGAGAGTTCCTGCTATCCTTGACGCTCTTGGTGCCTGTAGCTTTAGGAATGATTGGGCTTACAGGTTGGGTGTTAGGAGGATTGGCGATGCAGCCAATTCGCGACAGCTACAATCAACTCCAGCGCTTCACGTCTAATGCATCCCATGAGTTGCGTACTCCCTTAGCGGCAGTTCTCAGTAATGCTCAGGTTGGGTTACTGGTTCCTCTCGACCCACAGCAGCAACGCAATCACTTGGAGCAGATTGTAGAGGCAGCTAAGTCTATGAGTACCTTGGTTAGCAATCTGCTGCTTCTTGCTCGTCATTCAGGACGACTAGCCCCTGAATCCTTAAAAGAGGTTGACTTAACCAGCTTGCTCAAGGAGCAAGCAGACTTTTACTCCAGTCAAGCTGCCGAAAAACAATTGAGTTTGAAGAGCGATTTACCTGAGCAACCAGTTAAATTGGAAGCAGAGCCAGACCTTTTGCGTCAGGCAGTCGAGAATTTGCTCAGCAATGCCTATAAATATACACCAGCAGGCGGTTCAGTGCAGTTGCGTCTGTTTACCCAATCCCGGCAGGCGGTGATTCAAGTATCAGACAGTGGTATTGGGATTCCTCAAGCCGATTTGCCCCATATTTTTGAACGGTTCTATCGGGTGGATACAAAGCAATCGCGGCAAGCGGGGGGTTTTGGTTTGGGGTTAGCGATCGCAAAACAGCTTGTTGAAGCTCATGGCGGTCAGATTAGCGTTACCAGCGTTGTTGGACAAGGCTCCACCTTTCAAATCGAACTGCATACCCGGAAAGTGACAGAGGAGGGTTACTAAACTTTACAGGACTCTCCATCTTTCGCGAACTACAAATTGTTGCGCTAACCCTTGTGCCGTTTTTTCTTCGCTCGACATCGCAGTGTTTGCGCTAGTAATTCGGCTTCCCGTTCCGCTTGGAATAAATCCACCGTTCGTGATGTGATCACAAATGACCCAGAGGATTTTTGTTGAATGAGCGGGATATGTACAGCTTGGTACTGACAAATATCCGCGATCGCACTCGTTGGTTCCTGCATGGCCTGAAAGGCTTTCCAATCTTGGTTCACTTCAGACGCGATCGCTTTAAACTCAAATGCCGCCGCTTCTAACTCGGCTGCAAGCTGATTGATCCGTTCTGCCTGATTCTTCAACTGCCTCAACCCCTGAGTTGTTCGCTGCCGTAGCCCTTCTGGAGGTGAACTAATTGGAAAAGACAACAACGATTTTTGGTAAACCTTAGCCTTTTGTGGCAACGATTCCACAGCTACGGGCTGCAATGCTTTCTTTTTAAACACAGGATGCCGATTCAGTTGAATGCACTTAGTCCGAACAAGTTGAATTCCGGCTTTTAGTTCTTTCATGGCGAGAAAGGGGGTACGTGGCTCAGGCTCTTAATCAGTACATTTGTACTATAAAATAGCCAAAATAGCAAAGAAGTTCCCAATTCCGCCTTTCCCCCTTGCTCCAGGAAGCTAGGGGGGTCAACAATGAAAGAGAAACGAACTCCTAAACCGATGGCGCTTACCCCCTCAACCATGTTGCCCCTAGGCACCACAGCCCCAAATTTTCAATTGTCAGATGTTGTATCTGGCAAAACCATCTCCTTGGATACCTTTACGGGTAAGCAGGCATTATTAGTCATGTTCATTTGCCGCCACTGCCCCTTCGTGAAGCATGTACAAGCGGAACTAGCGAAGATTGGCCAAGATTATGTGAATGCGAATGTCGGTATTGTGGCAATTAGCGCCAATGATGCTGAAAATTACCCCGATGACGCCCCTGAGAAGCTCAAACAAATGGCAAACGAACTAGGATTCACTTTCCCGTTTTGTTACGACGAAAGCCAGGAAACCGCCAAAGCTTATACGGCTGCTTGTACTCCAGATTTCTTTCTGTTTGATGGGGATCGCCAGCTAGTCTATCGAGGTCAGCTAGATGACAGCCGTCCCAGCAACAATAAACCTGTCACAGGTCAAGATCTACGTTCTGCCCTTGATGCCGTACTGGCTTCTCAACCTGTTAACCTTGACCAAAAGCCCAGTATTGGCTGCAACATCAAGTGGAAGCCAGGAAAATAAAGTATGAAGTCGGTTTATCCTTGGTTATATCCTTGATATTTCATCGTTTAACTTTCAGCATTCAGTTGACATATTTTTGTCCATTTCAAAGTTTAGAGGACTTTAACTTAACATTAAGTTTGTAACGCAGTGATTCATGAAAAACTTGGTCGGAAGCATTAATTCTATCCTGATATTTTGACCAACTTTTAACAGTTACGTGGCTTCTAAATGGGTCTGAATTGTCTAATTATTGTCGCAATTGTTCCATCACAGCTTGCGGAATTGCAGGTTTTCTGCGTTAGTTTTTTTTAGCTGTCGCCATAAAGTTTAGGACTTTCTTTAACGGCTGAAACGAGCATGTACCAGCCTACTGCCTACTGCCTACTCCTGCGGAGAACGCTGCGCGAACTGGCTTCTGCCTTATTACCCATGGGAAAGAAAAAAGGAAAACATAAAAAGGCAAAAACGAAGACAACCTTTCTCGGCATACTGGTTGCCGTTGTCTTGTGCACAATGTTGGCTTACTTGAGCGGGTGTAGTGAACAACCCACCCATACCGAACTGGAGAGATTACGGCAAGAAGCGATCGCAGAAAATTATCAGATCGCAGCACTCCACGAGAAACAGCAAGCCAAGCCGAATTGGCAATTCACGGTTCACGGTCGAACTGCACTTGGTCAACCCATACCGTTGAGCTGGTCAAAAGTGAAAACCCTAGCGATGACGTCCGTCTGGACAACCGATCCTCACCATACCAGCGATTCCCAGGCAATTTTCCACTTTCGTGGCGTCGCCGTCTCCACACTGCTCGATGAGTTTGGGGTTGCACCCAATGTCAAAGATATTACCTTTGTTGCCTATGACGCCTACCGCTCAACCGTGACGCTCAACGATGTACGCCAATACCCCATTATCCTTGCCCTAGAGCGCAATCATAAAAAAATTTCTCGGAGTGATGGAGGCCCCCTTTACTTAGTCTTTCCTCAGACTAAATTCCCGCAGCTTCGGCAGAAATATTTTGATCGCTTTTGGGTCTTTTACATCACCGATATGGTTGTTGGTACTGAGCCAATCCAACTCCAAGTAGGCAAGCAAATTTTAGATGCCGCTGCCATTAGCAAACTGCCACACATTACTATTGAAGAGACTGTTGGATATCGCATTGGTTGGCCTGCCAATAAAGTCAAACTCTATGGCGTGCGTTTGAGCGACGTTCTTGACGCCGCAGAACTGAAACTTTCTCGACGGAGTGTCGTTATTGTGCGGGGCAAAGCTCCCATTGATCGCAGCCGCGCTAATCCAATCCGCCTTGAGGCGGCTGATCTCAAGCGGTGCGATATTTTACTGGCAACCCACTGGGGCGACGAGCAGATGCCTATTCCTGCAAGCATGGGGGGGCCTATGACTCTTGCCTTCTCTTCGGCCTGCCAAACCCCGTCTGATGCTCGGCGCTGGGTTACCTTCGTAGAGGAGCTTGAGGTGACACAATGATTCGGAGTGGTTTGGTAATCGGTAATGGGTCATCGGTAATGGGTCATCAATCACTTTGGCTAGACATAATTGGCTAGCAGGAATCACGACAATCCACTCGCCAATTTCCAATTCCCAGACATTTCCCAAACAATTCAAAACTCTATGAAGCTGCATGTCTTCCACTCAATTCGCAGACAGATTATGGCTGCCACCACTTTTTTAATTTTGGTGATTGTCACGGCTGTAGTGTGGAGTTGGGCTAAAAACGAGAGCGAGGTCTACCGATTTTCAGAGCGTCAGGGAGCTCAAACTCTGGCTGTCTCCCTATCCAACGCTTGGACAAACGAATTAGTAGACCAGAATTGGAGTCAAATTCGCCTCGGACTCAATCTGATGCTGAGACGAAATCCGGAGTTTATCTATATCTTAGTTTCAGACACTCGATTGTCGAACCAGATTGTTGCCGCAGCACCCGATGATTTCATGGAGCAGTATATTCCTGACATCGTGCCCGTGGAAGATACAAAGTCGGCTTGGAAAGTTTATGATGGAACCCGCTTAGTCGAACCCTACCTTCTACGAAATGTTGAGTTTCCTAAAGGAGAAATGCGGGCGCGTCGCGGCGAACAAGTGATAGAAGTCGCCTCAGATATTCGTAACGCGACTGGGGAAAGAATTGGGACTCTCCGAATTGGCATATCCCTGCGGCAAGTGAACCGCGCCGTGAGGGAGGCGATTAACAAAGCCCTCATGGTTGGGGCGATGGGATGGGCATTTGGTTTGGCAGGTGCCTACATCCTGGCACGGCAGTTAAGTCACCCAGTGCAACGTTTACAAATTAGTGCGACGAAGATTGCGGCTGGGGATTTGCAGCATCGTGCCGATATCAACCGTGCTGACGAACTGGGAGCGTTGGCAGAGGCTTTTAATGACATGGCGACTGCCCTACAAAAATCCTTTAATCGACTTCAGAAAACACTTGAATCTTTTGAGCGCTTTGTACCAGAGAAATTTCTCAAGGTTATTGCCTCTGACGGGATTGAGAATATCCAGGTGGGTGTGGCTTCGACTCGCAAGATTACGATTTTGTTTGCCGATATTCGCGGCTACACCTCAATGTCGGAACAGATGACGCCCTTAGAAACCTTTGCGCTCTTAAATGAGTACTTAGCCCTGATGGGGCAAGTGATTAACGATGCAGGAGGTTTTATTGATAAGTATATCGGTGATGCAATAATGGCTCTTTTTGAAGATGAGACAACAGGTTCTGCCTTGAGGGCGGCAGTCGCGATGCAGCAGGTACTGGAAGCCTTTAATGAACAACGCCTCCCTCAAAAACAACCCACGATCAAAATTGGCATTGGTATTCACCGAGGCGAAGTCGTACTAGGCACTATCGGCTTTACATCCCGGATTGAGTCTACAGTCATTGGAGATGCTGTGAATGTGGCAGCACGAGTCGAGGGTCTAACCCGGAAATATGACTGTTGTATATTAGTGACCGAGTCAGTGGTCGTGGCGCTTCAGCATCCAGAGGTATTCAATCTACGATTAGTCGATGACTCTGTTAAGGTCAAAGGCAAGAATGAGCCTGTGGCGATTTATGAGCTAGTCGTTTGATAACCCACTCTCCCACTCCTCTTAACAGTGTTCATAAACTCCTGCCCAGTTGGCCTAGTGTAGTGTGTCTACCTCGACGCGATGGAAGCCTATGCTCCACAAACGCTTCACGGTCGTTCGTTCGCATCTGTGTTACAATCCCGACAGAACATTAAATTCGGCTGCGTAGTTTGCACTCTTTGTACAGACAAGCCACTCTCCGAATCTAGTTCTCTACACCCTTGATTCTGGAGAACCTCCATGTCAATTTATGTCGGCAATTTATCGTATGAGGTTACAGCAGAAGACCTCGGCGAAATCTTTAAAGAATATGGAACTGTCGGTAGAGTTCAATTGCCTACTGACCGAGAAACCGGAAGACCCAGAGGGTTTGCTTTTGTAGAAATGGGAACAGAAGCAGAAGAAACAGCAGCGATTGAAGCTCTTGATGGCGCGGAGTGGATGGGTCGTGACCTGAAAGTGAATAAGGCTAAGCCTCGGGAAGACAGAAGATCCTCTGGTGGGGGGGGAAACTGGGGGAATTCAGGCAGATCTTCAAGACGCAACTACAATTAAGCTTCAAGATTCAAAATTTAACTCTGAGGTCTTAAGGGTAGGCAAAAATTCTACCCTTTTTTCAGCTCAGGCTTACTGGATGGTTTATAGCAGGTGTTTTAGGAGCGCGAACTCTTCTCAAGTGAGAAAGAGAGCCGATTTCTTGCCATCTTCCTACCCTAAGTGTTCAGTGAAACAGATTTTGGATGGATCACACTTTTGGAGTGGCTTAGTTTTCGCTCAAACTTTCGTATTACGCTAACGCTCCGTTCGCTCCAAAACTCCGAATGGATGTTCTACACTTCACTAAGCTCTCGCTGGCTAGACCCAAGGGTGACGCTCTTGCGACGTTATCCCAAGTGGCTCCGCTAACGCTATGAATAAAGCCCCGTGGGGGTTGCCCTTAAGAATTTTAGATTGTTAATTACACAAGGAGAGAAGATGACCCAAGTTATTCTTGGCGAAAACGAAGGGATTGAATCAGCCCTCCGTCGATTTAAGCGACAAGTTTCCAAAGCTGGAATATTTCCAGATATGAGGAAGAATCGTCACTTTGAAACACCTCTTCAAAAGCGTAAGCGTAAAGAAATTGCCAGACATAAGCAGAGTAAGAGAAATTATCGATTCAAATAAAATCCGTTTTCAACGAAGCTAGATGAATCAATCTATTCATCAGAAACTCAAAACAGAGTGATTGAGGCGATATTTCTCAAAGGTTTAATTATGACTCCAGAAGCAATACGTGTGATTTCTCAGCTTAGACGGGAGTTCTACTCTGGCTTCGCCGCAGCGATGAATATGTCCGTGAGTATTACAACTAGTCATCCATCTACAGGTAATCCCCCCATCGCATTTTGGCTAGATGACCGACAACAGTTCAACTATTTACGTGTTTTTGCTTATAAAGCCCCTGATGAATTACTCCCCGAACGCCCCTTTATTCTGCGAGTTTCTGTGAACAAGGGGGGCGGTATAGCCACAGCCGCCAAGTGGAGAAGAGGTTGTCGAGGTATGAATCAGGGTTGGGACTTCGAGTTAACTGTACTACCTGAAGAAATTTTGGACTTTTTACCTTGGTTAGTGAGCTTGGTGAAGTCCCAGGAAAATGGTTCTGCTTCCTATTCACCAGAGCCGCCCCATCCGTTTTATTTCAAACCGTCCAATGTTTCCTCCAATCAGGAAATTTGGACTCAGAAAGCTTGGCAAGAGAGCAAACTTTCTCATATCCCTGTCGGTGTAGGGCTATAAAATCTGCTGCTGAGTGCCAAGTCTTTCTAGTTAAGTGTTCCTTGATTCATACAAGCCACTTGAACCCAGCCTAAAGGGCTTGGGCTCTGAGCCATGCAATTGGCAAGGTCAGCAGTTTCTGAGGTTTGGGAACGTAAGCTCTTGTACTAAAGACATCGTATTGATTCTGTTCAATCACATCGAGAATGCCTTGATAGAGCATCAATGCTGCCCAAACAGGCCAACGGGAGTCAGGACTAAGTGAGCGGATGCCTTTTTCTGACTCGGTAAAGAACTTACGTGCCCGTTGAATTTGGAAGCGCATGAGTTCGCGCCAACGGTCATCAACAACGCCATTGAGTAAGTCTTCTTCGGTGTAGTCAAACAGCGCCAGTTCTTCCAAAGGAAGATAAATCCGACCCCGTTGAGCATCTTCTCCCACATCCCGCAGAATGTTGGTGAGCTGATTGGCAATTCCTAACGCGATCGCTTCTTCTGCTGGATTACAAGCCGCTTGCTGCCAATCCCAGGGCGCTCTACCAACTGAGCTATCCACACCCAAAACTGGGCTGGTCATTAAACCCACGGTTCCTGCTACGCGGTAACAGTAAAGCTTGAGTTCCTCAAACGTCTCATAGCGACTTCGGTACAGATCCATCCGCTGACCGGCAATCATATCCCGAAACGGCTGAATATCCAGTGGGAAGCGTTGCAACGTATCGACTAAAGCCACATCGGGGTCGTCTATTGCCTGTCCCGCGAAAACGGATTCTAGCTGTTGTTCCCAGCGATCAAGGGTTTCAGGTGTCGTTAAGCGAGCTTGGGGACCATCCACCAGTTCGTCAGTCCGACGACACCAGACGTATATCGCCCAAATCGCGCGACGTTTTTCTTCGGGCATCAGCAGTGTGCCCAGATAAAACGTCTTGGAGTATTTTGCCGTAATTTGGCGGCAATATTCGTAAGCTTCCGACTGGGAGGCCAGCGTTCTCATGCGTGGAGAGTAAGACAGTTGGAGCATTCGTAGCAGACGGCGAGCTAAGGGCTAAGGTTGAAGGACTAGGGTGTAGGAGCGAGTTGAACTTCTGACTCCTGACGACTGACGCCTTTCTCCTGACTTCTCGCAATAGCCTGCGCTGTCAGCTTACCAGAAAGTACGGCACCCTCCATACTCGCCAGGTAACGTTGCATGGTGTAATCGCCAGTTAAATAGAAATTGGCAATCGGCGTCACTTGCGAGGGTCGATACTGTTGGCGTCCTGGTGTTGCCTTGTAGACCGATCGCGGTGTTTTGATGACGTGATATTTTAGCAGTTTAGCGGAGTCTTCGCTGCCAAAGTGCTGGGGAAAGAGTTTTTCCAACTCAGCCATGGTCGCTGCTACAATTTCGTCGTCAGATTTATTAATCCAATCTTTGGCAGGTGCTAACACCAGTTCCAACATGGAGCGGTTGGGATTGGCATATTCCTTACAGGTGTTGCTCATATCGGCATAGACGCTGAGCAGGGGCGATCGCGAAAATAGCAGATGGTCGATATCCGTCAGCTTGCGGTCAAACCACAGATGCAAGTTGATCACAGGAACGCCCTCTAATCCATCCAGCTGCTTGAAGAAATCCATTCCTCGCCAAGGCTCAGGTAGCATGACCTTCAAGGGATCAACAGGCATTGCCGACACATAGGTATCCGCCGTGATCACTTCATCCTCCGCCCCATTCAAACCGCGAATCAAGAACCCCCGCACGGAGCCATCCGAGTTCAGTAAAAATTCTTTAATCGGAGAATTCAATCGCACTTCCCCACCCCGCTCGGTGATGTAATCAACCAACGGTTGGCAAAGTCGCTCTGTGGGAGAACCATCTAAAAACGCCATCTTAGAACCGTTCTTTTCTTGAAGGAAGCGATTCAGGGCGGTGAGAATGACGGTTGAGGAAATTTCATCGGGGTTGATGAAATTCAGCGCCTTGGACATGGCGATGAAGACTTCCTTCTCCACCCGTGGCGGCACGTTTTGTTTTTTGAGCCACTCGGAGAAAGAGTACTGATCCATCTCCTCCACGTACTTCTGCCCGTTGATGATGGCGGGAATCAGACCCAAACCGAAACGAATTTTTTCCGGCCAAGTCAGCATGTCGTTGTTGCGAAGAATCGCCACAATGCCATTGATCGGTGCAGGTAAATCCGGAAAGTCGAATCGGGAGTAGGTACCGGGTGTTTCCGGTTGGTTGAAGATCATCGTGTGTTCTTTCCACTGCAATCGATCTTCAATATCCAGCTCCTTGAACAGTTGCAGCATATTGGGATAAGCACCGAAGAAAATGTGTAAACCGGTTTCGTACCAGTCCCCGTCTTCGTCTTTCCACGCTGCCACTTTTCCGCCCAGAACGTCTCGGCGTTCTAGAACAATCGGGGTATGACCCGCATCGGTAAGGTATTTGGCGCAGGCAAGTCCTGCTAGACCTGCTCCAGCGATCGCAACTCGCATGTGATGGTAATACTCTTAGTTAGGTGCTGATAAGTGTTCTCTGGGTCTCATTATAGTTTGCATTCTGTAACAATTCTCCAACTTGAGCCAAGGATTCTTCCGAATTGCAGATTCTTATCTTTTCTATGATCGGCTTGGAGGATTTAGCACCCTGCCCAACTGGTAAGAAAAGTCATGAGTCAAGACAACCCCGATCAACCGTCTCCTCTCTCACCAGAAGATTTGGCTCTAGCCAGAGAGCTAACCGCAGTCAGAGAGCAACGACAACGCCTCTATGAACAGCTAGACAGTTCTCTCAAAGCCCTATTTAGCCATTGTGAATGGAGAATCACCAGTCACAAGAACGGCTTAACCGAACTGGTGGTGGTTTGCCCCAACCTAGCAATATACAAGCGGCTGTATAAGCGATCCGAAACCATTCACAATCGATTGCAAGAGGGTGTGGAGGCCAAACACACCCGATTTCAACTTTCCTGTCCCAAATCCTTCAAGGCATTTTACGAGCATGAAATTGAGTGGGGGGATTAACTGGAGGAGTGGGATTGAGCGATTTGCTCCTGTTTTCAGTCGATGCAATTTAAGTGCATGTGAGCTTGAAACGGTATGGAATGAAAAAACGGCGCTACCGCTAGACTAACGTTAACGCCTCTACAAAATCAGGGTTTAGGGATGATTAACAAGAGCGATCAAGTCAATGGGTCAATCCGAGTCTGCTGGTTATTCGGATAGGGTCTTCAGCAAGAAGGGGGCAATTTTTTCAATAGTCAGCACCTGTTGTACAGCCTCCATCGTGATGGCCTCTTTGACCATGCCAAAGGCTCCACCGCCTTTCTCGTCTTGGGCAACGGTGATGCCTCCGGCTTGGACAATCGCCTGTAAGCCTTCTGCACCGTCACGACCAAGCCCAGTTAATAACACTCCAGCCATTGCCTTGCCATAAAACTGGGCAAGGGATTTAAAGGCGACGTTAATTGAGGGACAATGCTTGTTTTCCACGGGACAGTTGGAATAAATAAACTTACCCCGGAAATCGACTTCTAAATCACATTTTTCTGGAGCAAAATAAACGGTTCCGGGTGCAGGAGTCTCGCCGACTTCGGCAATTTTCACCTTCAAGGGACACTCCGAAGATAGCCAATTAACCAATCCAGACAAAACACCTGTACTGACGTGTACCGTACAAATAATCGGCAAGGGGAAATTTGACGGCAATTGACCCAGAATCTTCTGGATGGATTGTAGACCACCTGTGGAAGCACCAATGGCGATAACCTTGACGCGAGAACTGACATTTCTCATCAGCGGTTGAGTTCCGGAAAATGCCCCAGAGGTGATGGGCTTGACCGAACCACTCAGCGGCTGTTGTGACCGTCGGGCTGTCACTTTCATACTAGAAAGAACTTTGATCTTAGCGACCAGCGAGCTTTTGAGTCTCTCGTAATCAGTCGGAGAATCGGTGGTTGGTTTGGGGAAAACATCCGCCGCGCCAGCTTGCAGCAAGCGAAAGACATTATCTACATCGGTTTTTTGCACAAAATTGCTGATGACCAAAATGGGTCGGGGGTCATCAGCCATGACCCGCTTGGTCAATTCCAGACCATCCATGTTTTCCATCATAAAGTCTGTACAAATCACATCCGGCTTCGTCTTGGTAATCACCTCCAGCCCCTCCGCCCCATCGCGTGCGACGCCAACGACATCCACATCTGGAGAAGAATTCAGTAATCGTTGCAGAATTTCCAACGCTACAGGGGAATCTTCAATTAGAACCACTTTGTTGGTTGCCATTTAAATCAATCTCCTTAATGTATCTAACAAAATACCTTGCTCGAAGTCGCCTTTTGTGATATAGGCGTTTGCTCCAGCCTGTTTTCCCTGGTGTTTGTCTTCCTCCGAGGCTAGAGTTGTGACCAGAATCACTGGCAAATCTTGGTACTCCCTGAATTGGCGAATTCTAGTAGTGAGTCCCAGCCCATCCAGATGGGGCATTTGCACATCCGAAACCACCGCCTTAAACATTCCCGTCTTCAGTTTTTTGAAGCCATCCTCACCGTCTACAGCGGCTGTCACGTCGTAACCCGCACTTTCCAAAATTCGCTTCATCTGGGTACGAATGGGAATGGAGTCTTCCACCAAGAGAATCTTTTGTTTGACTTGGGCTTGTTCGGTTAACTCCTTAACCGTGACAGATACAATGGCTTTCTTCGCCGACTTAAATAAATCGGGCGGATGGAGTACCATGCACACGTCTCCAGTCCCCAGTATGGTGGCACCCGAAATATTGCGAATTCTTTTGAGCAACTGACTTTGGGGCTTCAAAACAATGTCCTGTTGCTCCAAAATGGTGTCCACCAGCACCGCCAATCGTTCGGAGCCAATCCGTAAAATAATGCAGGGGATGGTTTTTGTCGCAGCCCGTAGCGCTTTGGTGGAAGCCGGCGCTTTGACGGGCAAGCCTAATAAATCGGCTAACCAAACCACAGACACAGACTCTCCTTGGAATGGGAGAGTTTGGCAACCTGACACTTCTAACGTCGCTACCGCCTCGCTGGCATGGGCAAAGATTTCCTGGGGAGACACCAGTTGCATCGCTTCCACATAGCCCACTGGAATGGCATAGGGATGCTCACTAACCTGGACAATTAAAGCATCGGTTGTCGCCAGAGAGCTGTTGAGCATGATCCGAAACAAACACCCTCTGCCCGGTGTAAATTCAACCTGGATGCTGCCCTTGAGACGCTCAACGTTGGCACGCACAACATCCAAACCCACACCCCGTCCGGAAATCTCTGTGACAGCCGTGCGGGTGGAGAAACCGGGGGCAAAAATTAATGCCTGAACTTCAGCCGTGGACATGGCTGCCAGTTCTTGAGGCGAGCGAATTCCACGACTCATCGCCGCTTGTTTAATGGCTGGGACATCCAAACCGCGCCCATCGTCGATGATTTCAATACTCACGGTGCTGCCCACCTGATAACCCCGCAGGCGAATCGTGGCAATGGCAGGCTTGCCCAGACTTTGACGCTCTTGGGGCGTTTCAATGCCATGATCGATCGCATTGCGGAGCAGATGCAACAAGGGGTCTTTCATTTCTTCAAGAATCCGCTTGTCTACGCTGATGTCTCCCCCTTCGAGGACGAGATTCACGTCTTTGCCTTGCTGTTTGGCTAAATCTCGCACGGTACGAGGAAACAAATTAAAAATTGTAGAAAAGGGCAGCAGTCGTAGGGCGTGAATTCCCGACTCTAGTTCACTGGCAACGGTTTCCAGTTTGGCGTTATCTTCAAACGTGATATTGCGGAGTCGATTGAGCAAAGTGCCCAACTGTTCTAAGCGGGCTTCCACCAGGTTGTAGAAATTTTGCAGGGGTTGCAGTTCAGGGGTTTGCAAGCGTCGTTCGAGTTCGTCATAGGTGAGACGGCTGACAAACGCTTCCCGGTTCCACTCTTCCCACAAGGTCATGAGTTGGTCAATGTCACTGAGTCGGTCACTAATTTGACCTTTCGTCACCGCCAATTCACTGGCTTGAGTCAATAACTTATCCAGCTTTTGGGCGGCAACCCGGATGGTATCAATTTGGTAATCACTGACCTGTGCCAGAGTGTCTGCGGCAGGTAAGATAGGTTCTTGGGTTTGAACGCTATCATTGAACACAACCGGTCGCTCATGGGGCTGGCTTGAAGCCTCACCCTGAACTTCACCGACGGTTTCTGCCATCAGGGTTAAGGCATCCTCCGAGGCATCTTCCGAGGCAGCCCCCATCAGCAGTGCTAAGACATGGAAAACACTCACGCCTGCCGCTTGTCCAGTCACGGCTTCGGTGGCAATTTGACGCACCGCATCCAGCCCTTGATAAAGACATTCAAACACTGGGGGGGTTAGAACTCGCTCACTCCGCTTGACTCCCCCTAGAATGTCTTCCATTTGGTGGGTGAGGGTTTCTACATCGGTAACTCCCAACATGCGGGAATCCCCTTTGAGAGAGTGCATTTCTCGGAGTAATTGTTCGAGTTGAGTTCCATCTTGGGGATTCTTTTCCAGATGAAGTAATCCAGTTTCAATTTTCTGGATATGGTCTGCACTGGCTACTTTATAAAGATTGCGTAGTTCTTCGTCGTCTATCATCATGACCCTACCGCCCTTGATTCCTGGATTCTTCGGGTTTAAACCACAGCCTCCAGATTTTCTGCCGCTTTGTTGAGGTTGTGGGTGGCGTCTTTGACTTGGATAATGCCTGCGGCAGTTTCTTTCGCGCCTAAGTTAATGACGTTCATCGAGGCGACGACTTGCTGCACAGAAACCGCTTGCTGTTTCGCACTTTGGGCAATTTGTTGGGTGTTCAAGAACACTTGGTTAACCGAGTCAGCGATACTGGCGAACACGTCTCCTGTATCTTCCGCCAGTTCAATACCCACCGTGGCTTTCTTGGTTCCTTCATCGGTCACCATAACAGTGGAGTTAATTGCGGCTTGTACTTCGTTTACCAGGGAGTTAATTCGGTTAGCAGATTTCTTACTTTGGTCTGCTAGTTTGCGAATTTCACCCGCTACCACGGCAAAACCTTTCCCCTGTTCACCCGCACGGGCGGCTTCTACCCCAGCGTTGAGCGCTAGCATGTTGGTTTGGTTCGCCAAATCGGCTACGAGGTCGGATACGGTGGAGATTTGCGCGGTTTGTTCTGAAAGGCGGATAATTTGATTAGCGATCGCCGTTACCTGGTCTCTCAAACCCGAAATCCCTTCAATCGTGCGACCCACGGTTTGAGTGCCACCTTCGGCAAGGATTAAGGCTTGTCTGGCACCGGTCGCCGCATTTTCTGCTTGTTCGGCGGATTGAAGCGTAAACATGCCCAATTCTTCAATGGTACCCGTGGTTTCATTCACGGATGCGGTTTGATCCAAAACGGTGCGTTCCTGCTTCTCTACCGTATCGGCAATTCCGGCGGAAGACGAGGCTACCTCTTGAGCGGCGTTGGTAATCGGTTTAATAATCAAACTGACCACATAATTCGCCACGTAATACGAAACGAAAAGTCCGGCACTGATTTCCAGGATTAATCCACCCCAACCCACAATGGATGATAATTGCTGAAGTTGATCTGTTGCTTTTTGTCTTTCTGCTACAAGTTTGTCTTGAGCATCAGCCATTTCTACAAGCTTGGCTCGGAGCTCATCCTGAACCTGCTTCCCTTTATTGGTCAATACATAGGAAACCGCTTCTTTTTCTTTGCCCGCTTTTTTCAGATTAATCGTTTCTTCCAATTCAGTGAATTTTTGTTGGATGAGGGGTTCTATTTTCTCAACCCGTGTCCGCTGGGCAGGGTCGATAATGAGCTTTTTCAATTCTGCAATATTCTCTTGCGAATTTTTTCGTCCAGAATCATAGGGTTCCAGATAGTTGAGTACACCCGTAATTAGATAACCGCGCTGACCCGTTTCAGCATCAACCAAGTCTTTTTCTACCTGCCTCAGTAGCTCTTTTACTTGATATCCTTGGTTTACGGTTTGCTGAGTGTCTGCCGAGTTAGACTTCGCAATTTGAGTCAGAATTGTTGAGATACCCGCTAGGGCGAGTACAATTCCAAAACCGATCGGTACAATTTGACTTACGGTCAAGCGGCGTTTCTTTTTGTGTTCCGCTTGTACGATTTCTTGCTTTTGGGGAATTTGGATTGCTTGCAACATGTTTGTTTCTCCAAGGTAATTCAATGATGGTTTTTTCCAAGACTGGCTCTTGGTACTTCAGCAGAAAAAATGAAAAAGTAAAATTATTCTTTCCGTTTCATTTTTGGTTAAGCTTCTTCATTTACAACTAACTCTCCCTGTGTAAAAAGTTTGACCATGTCCAAAATCTTTAGGTTTTTTTCCTCCAATACAGCCGCTCCCCGGATGTAAGATTCACCCAAATCACACGAAATATTGGGTGGCAGTGTCATATCATCTGAGTTCAGATAGACCATTTCTAAAACTTGATCGACAGGCAACCCGGCAACAATATCGTTAACCTGAACCACAACAGCCTGAGAGTCAATCTTGATTGGGGCGAGAGGGAGATTTAATACCTTCCGAATATCGACTAAAGTAACAATTTCTCCCCGTAAATTCATATTGCCAACGATATGGCTTGGGCAGCCAGGAATGGGAGTTAAATTTGTAATATCGATGAATTCTCTCACTAGTTCTAAGTCCAGTCCAAAGTATTCATTGCCAAATCCAATGACTGCCAGAGGTATGATGTCGTTGATAACTTGTACGTTTTCTAGGGGTGACTTGAGATGATCAGCCCGCTGTCGGAAAATATTCCTTTCTTCGGGAGTTGCATTGGGGAAGTACAGGTCATAAAAGCTAGGGATTGCATTGTGATTTTGGATTTCTTGGATTTCTTTTGGGGGTTGAAGTAATTCATTGAATTCTTCTTTATTTACGCTTTGTTTTTGCTCATGACTTTTATCCTGATTTGGGACAATTTGAGCAGAATCTTCGAGAGCATTAGTCGGAGATGTAGCTATGATATCTAGCTGAGTTTGTGCATCCCAAATCAAGGCCAAGAGGTCATCTGATTCACTCATCAAAGTTTTGATATTGAGCAGTAATATCTGCTCGTTTTCTACCTGAGCAAACCCAGAAATAAATACGGGATTGATATTACTCAGTAACTCATCCTGAATTTCAGTGGTGATATTTTCCGGATTGAGTTCTAATACTTCAAGGACTTGGTGAACGACAAGACCAAAATGCAATCCTTCCCACTGCACAGTGATAACATAATCGCTAAACTTGCAACCTTTTAATGAATTTCCTTGAATTAAATCAAGATGCATCATCGGCAAAAGTTGTCCCCGTAAATTCAGCATTCCAATCAGTTCGATGGGAGCTTTGGGGATAAGTGTTATTTCCGGCAGAGGGAAGAGCTCTTGAACCAGCGGGGCTTCAATTGCGTATTGCTGCTCATGCCAGCGAAATGTTAAGTATTGCTTATTTTCCATTAGGGTATTTTTGAAGAGTGGAAGGGCTGAAAAAATAACTTGAGCAAAATTCTTTTAGCTATTCATGAATAATGCAACATCTTGTTGCAAATCACAATAAAGACAGTCTGTAACAGTTTGCAGATAGCCTCACAAGACTTGGCATTCAAGGCTGCAAACTCAGAGCTTTTGGGTCAACACATTTAGCCACAGTTTGAAGTAGCTGTTTGGGTTCAATCGGTTTAGTCAAATAATGGGTTGCACCGACCATTTGCCCTCGCAGTTTATCGGAAAACTTATCTCTTGCTGTCAGCATAATAATGGGCAAATGTTTGAATTTAGGAATGCTGCGTACCGTGCGACAAAATTCTAATCCATCAATTCCAGGCATCGTAACATCCAGCAGTAATAAGGCAATGGGATTAGTATTAATCACCTTCAAGGCATCCACGGCATTACTAACCAATAACACTTGATAGTTATCGTCCAACGCCCGTTTAATCATGGTTTGCACCACCAAACTGTCATCAACACTTAAAACAATTGGGCGTTGTTTTTGGGTTGCAGAAATAACTTGAGTTTCAGGTATCTCGTTTCTCAAACTAACCCAACCTGATATAGCCCATGCCATATAAGAACGTGCCAATTGTAGAGGATCTTCCTCCAATTGTTCGGCAATATCAATGAGCGATCGCACTCCATTCACCCACTGCCGTAAATGCTGCTGCACTTTACTATCTGTAATAGCTTGCCAACTGATGGGTATAAGCTTAGGAACAGCGTCCATCGAAGGGATAATAGGAGTTAATGTAGCCCATTCTTGTTGGCGCGTCGTGACATCATGCATCAACTTAGCCCAGTCCAAGCCGCGATTATCTTCGCCATAACTGAGGTCAAATGGCACCGTGGTTTCTAACTTTAACTGTCCAGGATGAGGCAAGGCTTGCTCTAATACTTGCACAACTTGAGTATGAACAATGGCTTCAATTTCTTCCCATTTGAACACCCGTATCCGCACAATTCGTTCTAAAAGTTCTTGAAACGATGAGGGATTTCGTAACTTTTGCATCGTATATTTAATCGCCGTATCAGCAAAGCTATGATTCAGTTTAATCCCAATCATCCGGGCAAATTCTTGATTATTATGGGGAATTTTTAAACCACCGTAAATAATCTCTCCATTATTCACCACAAAAACACGAGTTCTTGGTTTTTGGTCAGGATTTACGATTGTTTTAATATAAACAGTTCCACTAACATACTCATCTTTTAAATTTTTTAGAAAATTTACTAATTGACCCGCTTGATACGATGATGCATTTAGCATTATAAAAACTGTCTCCCTAAAGATTTGCCATATTTCTGTTGAGAAAAATACGGCTCTCACCATGAAAAATGTGTCTCAATTTGCCTAATTGTTGGCAGCAACAACTAGCCCTATTTCTCTAATGGCTGCAAAACTCTCTTACAGGATTTTGCTAGCTTGCAGAAAAGGGAATAGTAGAGGCTAGAGTCAGATTGGCATCCAACGTTTGATCAGTTATCAAAATTTGTCCTAGATTTTTCTCTAGTTGGAATGAAACGTTAGAGAAGATCTAAGCAGAATCCATCACTGATGAAATTGAAGTTAAAAAAATAGATAACCCTGGTGTATACAATCCCTAGGACGAATGAATTAAGACAACTGTGGCTGCCAGCCTACTTCTTTTTTCCTAAGGATGTCATCCCATGCGCTATACCTTATGTATGACGCGTATTACACCTGTATAAATGCTATTTCAATTAATAGAGATAAGCAATACATTTTAGAAAGTTTCATTAATTATTTATAGTGTTTGCGTAGAAAATAGTTTCTAAATATTTTTGGGTCAGCCAGAATAAACAGTCAAGAGTAATCCTGATCACCCATGGGACTGGCTATCTATATCAAATTAAGTGACATCTGCCATAAGATTGATTATTAATCTATGTCTTATGATAGATGCCATGTAAAAGGTAATGTAAGTTCAAACTGAATAGGCGCTCCGCTTCGCAATGAGGAAAGCTCATCACCTGAGGATTTAAAAAGGAGCTTTACAATCTTTATGGGTGATTCATACCATTTCATTAAAACCTCCTAAATCCCTATGCATAGATGTCAGCAGGATTTAGGAGGTTCTATGAGATTATTTGTTATCTGTTCATCTGGCTTCGGCGCTTGCTACTTACCGCCTCAAATTACATGAAAGATAAACGGATAGCGGTAAGCCTGAATTGGATTGCCTAAAGCTTGGATGATTGCAAAAATGGGTGGAACCCAATGGAACAAAAAGAATATCGGCCCCAGGATGAATCCCAACAATCCCAAGGTCAGGAATGCTAATACGCCAATAATCGCTTCATAAACCCACACATTCAAGTGAAAATTAATGGCTTCTTTGGCGTTGTCCTTAACAACTGGATCTTCGGATACAAACAAGATTGCGATCGGAATCGCCACCGACACCACCACCGAACTAAAAAAGATTGAACCATGACACAGTGCTGATAAAAGCTTGCGTTTGTCCGGGTCAAATTCCATAACACTCACTCCCTAATTCCATCAAAGCTGGCTGACTTCTCATCACGACTTTATCACGCACCTTGATTCAAAGAGGTGGTAAATGCCGTCCTGCCTGGGGGAGGGAATCCTCCGAGAGTTTTAAGGACTGGCTTGGCGACGGACTTCTATAATATGTGTTGGTAGTTCCTTCATTGTGCTTTTTTGATGTCCACTGAACTTCAGACTGAACTGCAAGCTGCTGTTGAACGTCGGCGCAACTTTGCAATTATTTCCCACCCCGACGCGGGTAAAACAACGCTGACCGAAAAGCTGTTGCTTTACGGAGGTGCAATTCACGAAGCCGGTGCAGTCAAGGCACGTCGATCACAGCGTAAGGCAACGTCTGACTGGATGGAAATGGAGCAACAACGGGGAATTTCGATTACCTCGACGGTGTTGCAATTCGAGTATCAGGGATGTCAAATCAATTTACTCGATACGCCCGGTCACCAAGATTTTAGTGAAGATACCTATCGCACCTTAGCAGCAGCCGATAATGCCGTGATGCTGATTGACGCCGCTAAAGGTTTAGAACCCCAAACCCGGAAACTGTTTGAAGTCTGCCGACTGCGGAGACTGCCCATCTTCACCTTTGTCAACAAACTCGACCGTCCAGGGCGTGAACCGTTGGAACTGCTGGATGAGATTGAACAGGAATTGGGATTGCAGACTTATGCCGTCAACTGGCCGATTGGCATGGGCGATCGCTTCAAGGGTGTCTTTGACCGCTGCCATCAGCAAATTCACCTGTTTGAACGCAGTGCTCACGGGTCGCGGGAGGCGAAAGATACCGTGATCAATTTAGGTGACCCCCGGATCGAAGCGCTGCTAGAGCAAGACCTTTACTACCAACTCAAAGAAGAATTAGAACTCATTGAAGGCATTGGCCCCGAACTGGATTTAGAGCAAGTTCATCAAGGTCAGATGACGCCGGTGTTCTTTGGCAGTGCGATGACCAACTTTGGCGTGCAACTGTTTTTGGATTCCTTTTTGGATTATGCCCTTAAACCCTATGCCCGCAACTCCTCAGAAGGCACAATTCCCCTAGAATACCCAGAGTTTACCGGTTTTGTGTTCAAATTACAAGCGAACATGGACTCGAAGCACCGAGACCGAGTGGCATTTGTCCGCGTTTGCACGGGTAAGTTTGAAAAAGACATGACCGTGAATCATGCCCGCACGGGTAAGATTGTGCGCTTATCCAGACCGCAAAAACTGTTTGCCCAAGACCGAGAATCCATTGATGTGGCTTATCCGGGTGATGTGATTGGTCTCAATAATCCGGGCGTGTTTGCAATCGGGGATACCATCTACAACGGGAAGAAATTAGAGTACGAAGGGATTCCCTGCTTTTCTCCAGAACTGTTTGCCTATCTGAGAAATCCCAACCCGTCTAAGTTCAAGCAATTCCACAAAGGGGTTACCGAGTTGCGGGAAGAAGGGGCGGTGCAAATTATGTACTCCGTGGATGAAGCCAAGCGTGACCCGATTTTGGCTGCCGTGGGACAACTGCAATTTGAAGTGGTGCAGTTCCGGATGCAAAATGAGTACGGCGTCGAGACTCGTTTGGAGGCATTACCTTATAGTGTCGCCCGTTGGGTCACTGGCGGCTGGGATGCCTTGGATAAAGTGGGGCGTTTGTTCAACACCGTGATTGTCAAAGACAACTGGGGGCGTCCGGTGCTGTTATTTAAGAATGAATGGAATTTGAACCAAGTGATGGAAGACCATCCAGAGTTAAAGCTGAGTGCGATCGCACCCGTGGTTTCCGGTCACGAACCTGTTTCCTTGTAATCTCTCTAAGCACAATCTTAGAGTACATCTGTAGGGGCGAAGCAGTTGGGCGATAACCGATAAATTAATAAAGAAGATTTTCTCACTAAATGCTTCGCCCCTTCCCCTAACTCTATCCGGGTAGACCAATCACCAGTAAAACTACACCCAATAGCATCGCCGCCCCGCCAAAGATAAACGACCAGAGACGGTGGAAACTATTGACAACGGTTCCACTTTCGGTAGTGAACTGAGTCAAATCCACCCAAGGCCCAACACCGCGCCGAAACCAACCTGTCACACCAACCTGCGCCCCTAATAGATTTTTCACCCGCTTCATGCCAAACCAGAAATTCCCCAAAGGGCCAAAGCGAGAGGCATAATGCAGGAAAATCAGACCCGTGCGGTCTTGGAGTTTCAAGTCAGACCCAAACTCATACCCGGCATCGCCGCGCCCCATCAACTCACCTTGTAGCTTGACCGGCTTACCCCGCAACGGACTCGCGTAGGGGTCAGACATTAACTTCAACACATCCGATTCCGGTGCTTCTTTGAAGTTGGGGAACATCACAAAGGTGCGGATTAAGGTTCCTAATCCCAATCCCAAGATTGGCAAAGCCACCAGTGCCATAGGTATCGTTCCCGTTAGCACAATCCCCACTGCCAAACCCACAAACAACCCAATCGGCATCGCCGAGAAGATGACTAAATCCAGGACAAAGCTACCATAGAGCTTTTTCTTACTCAGGCTTTTCCCCTCTCCCACCACGCGCCCCATGTCAAACTCCGTGGGTAAACCCAACTGTTCGGCATAGGTACTCAAGGCACGAACCCGCTTGCCGGTTAGGGGGTGAGTCGAATTCAACTCCATCCACCAACCCCAAGGGTTAAACAAATCCCACAAAAAGACTCGACCGAGTTGGTAGGGTTTAGCGGCAACCCGGTAAGCAGTACCCGTACTAGCGGCGGCTTTGTGGTCATAAATTCCTAAGGCGCGAGTGCCTTCAATCAGACGGCTGGGTTCTGAGGAGTGTTTGCCTTCTTCTAAAATCCCGTAAGCAATCTTCACCAAGGCACGAGAAAGGGCGTTAGGATTACCCGTGGTTTCTGCTGCAAAGTGGTCGGCAAAATACTCTCGTGTCCGGGACAGGTAGAGAACTAAGTAAGTCCCAATGATATAAAACGGATAGGCAACCAAGGCAGCCGTCCCCGCCGCATCTTTCAGCTTATCGTTGCCGCCCCGACCGAAGCGTCTCGCAAAGTTGTAAATCAGGTAGGTGATTTGCACTAATGTGGAGGCTAACGTCATCACCGCAAAGTCCCAATGGACGATGTGTCCTAGTTCGTGGGCGTAGACGGTGGCAATTTCATCATCATCCAGGTAGGTAAATAATCCCTGACTCACCACGAGACGGGCGCTGTTGGGTAATGCGCCATAGGTAAAGGCGGTGGGGTTCTGGTCGTCGATGATTCCCAGTCGGGGGGTTTTGAGTTTTTTCTGTTGACAAACCCGCCCAATGACTCGCGCCGCTTCCGGACTTTGACGCGCCACCTCGTCGAGGGAAACCCAACGGGTGTTGTATAGCCATCTCTGGGTTAAGTCCATCAGGAAGGGAGAGAGGAAAAAACCCGCAATGTTAAAGATGACGGTAATCCCTAAGGCGATCGCTAAGCCGGTGGTAGGGTCGTGACTATCCAGGATAAACACCAGAGCTAAGGATAAGACCAACACCATGCCGATTAGCAAGGAAACGGTGACGCCAGAAGCCAAGGCGAGATTGCCTGCCACACTCGCCATTGTTAGCTTCACACCCACTTGAGTGGCGCGGCTGGCTTTTTGGATGGCATGGGACGGCTGTGGTATGGGTGAGGGAGAAGGTGCTGATTCGGCTGTTTGAGTACTACTGAGGGAATTGAGAGCATTCATCGCCCAACTGCTGACTTGGGGGTTTTCATTCGTACTCAAATCTTTGGCAAGTGCGATCGCTTGTTCTGTATCGCCCAGACGATGATAGGCTTTCACCAATCCTACCTGAGCTTGAATATACCCTTTAGAGCCTCGTTGGGTGTAATACTGACAGAAATCTTGCAGGATTTGAACGGCATCTCGATAACGTCCTTCATTTAGGGCATCTAATCCAGCTTGGAGTGACATAGACCTCTCCGTTCAAAAAAATGGGTATTGAGTCAATCAATACTTAGTAATACAAGCGTCGTCACGGAGAATTCGTAAAAATTCAAAAATATCTTGAACCTCCAGCTAGAGAACTGGTCGGGGATGGTCTTTGTTCCTGATGATTGAGTTTTTCACCGGATGGAATGGAGACTCCCCAAAAAGTCAAGCAAAATTACTTATCATTAACCCAAGCTGATGCCAATTAATCATTAAAATTGGAAGCTATCTTTCTCTCAAATCTTTAAACTATTTAACAAAAATTAAAATGGAATCGCCAAGAAAACGCTTTGGTAAAAAGAGCTACAATTCTTGGTAAAAATAAACGTAAGAATTAGAAAAAGATTGCCCATCAGTAGAGTCAGTCCAATTGAAATTGACCACTACCGAGATTTAAGATACGGCTTGGTTCGATAGATGAGGGGCGTGGTTGAGAACCACTATTAATTAGACTTTTGCACAGAAGTGAGTGTCAGCTCAGATTTTTAGAGCATTGGCATTGCTTAGATCTAGCGCTCATGATTAACTAATAAATTGTGGTTTGTAAAGTTAGAAGGGCGACTGGTTGAGTTAATTCTTAAAGATAATCAGGCAATCGTGAGACTGTTAGGGAAACGTTGAAAAAAGTACACTATTGCTAGCTCTCAAAAGGTGCGATTGCGCTGCACGCATCATTGCTCTTGAGTCGAGAGCAAGGGGATCGCATAGGAACACACAAGGATGGAGAGGACAAAATAAAGACCCATGACAAATCATCTCAACCAACCTCGTCCCGGCAACTTCCTTCTTCGTGAGCAATCCTCATCAACAGAAATGAGTTGCTTAATGGGACTGGAAGAATTAAAGTCGCATTTGAGCAGTAAATCCAAGGAAACTCGAATTGCTGTACTCTCCGAGGCGCTTAAATGCGGTCAGCCTGGAAAAAATTGGATTTTTCAGATTCTCAAGCATGAGACTGGCCCTGTGCAGTGGGGCGCGTATGATGTGCTTTGGGATAGTGCCAATGAGAGTACTCGACAAAAGTTATTGCCCTATTGGCCTTTGCATTCAGAAGTTGGGGTAGACTACACCCGCCTGCGGGACTTGTTGGCAGCCGGTCAGTGGAAAGAGGCGGAAGGGGAAACCAAAAAGGTCATGCTCAAAGCAGCAGGACGCGAGAAGGAAGGTTTACTCGACAGAGAAGCGAGTGAAAATTTTCCCATCGTAGACCTTCGTACCATTGACCAGTTATGGGTTAAGTTCTCAAAAGGGCGCTTCGGATTTAGCGTGCAAAAGCAGATTTTGCAGCGTCTGGTGGGAGAGGAGAATGTCAACCCAGAAACGTCAGAACGCCGTCGCGTTGCTGAAGACTTTAAAGTACACATCAATGAGTTTGGTGAACAGGTAGGATGGCGCATGGCGGGAAATTGGTTGAACTTTCGCGACCTGATGTTTGACACCTGTGCACCGGAAGGACACCTGCCTTCACCTAGTTTTGCCACTCCTTGCAATGGCAATGAGGGGGAAGAACAACAACCTTGGGGACGGTGGTGTGTTTCGTTTTGTTTTGGGGGGATTAAGTGTGGGGTGTTGTTTTTGGGTTGGTGGTCTTTGCTTTCACGGTTAGACTCGTAACCCCTCCCCATCCCTCCCCGCAACCGGGAGGGAGTAATACTAATTCACTCAATGCTTGCTACAGATAGTTTTCTTGTTCCCCCCTTGATAAGGGGGGCTAGGGCGTGTTTTCAAATTTCTCTGTCAGATTTAGATCCCCCTAAATCCCCCTTGTAGATCCCCCTCCCGTCCCCCTTAAAAAGGGGGAAGCCAGAGGATGCTTCGCTTTTGATTTAACGGGGACTTTGATTGGATTCTCCCCCCTTAATAACCGGAGCTTTAGTGAGGGGGGCTGGGGGGGATCGAACGAAAAGTAGGTTATTAAGAAGGGTCGGCATGGTGCTAAAATTGGGGGTTACATGTCGGTATCTGCTCTAAAGCCATGACCGCTTCTCCTGTTGCTTCCCTCCCCCTAACCGCGATCGCTAAAGCTACTCGTCAAGCTGCACGGCAGTTGGCGGTACTCCCCACTGAGGCGAGGAATCAAGCGGTGGAAGCGATCGCCCAAGCCTTAGAAGCCGCGACTCCAGAAATTTTGGCGGCAAATGCGGCGGATTGCCAAGCGGCACAGGCGGAGGGGATTGCGAAACCTTTGTATAATCGCCTGAAGCTGGATGAGACGAAGTTGAAAGCGGCGATTGAGGGGGTGCGCGATGTGGGGAAGTTGGCTGATCCCGTGGGTACGGTGCAAATTCAGCGGGAACTGGATGAAGGATTAATCCTGAAGCGGATTACCTGTCCGGTGGGGGTTTTGGGGATTATTTTTGAAGCGCGTCCCGATGCCTTGATTCAAATTACCTCCTTGGCGATTAAGTCGGGGAATGGGGTGATTCTTAAAGGGGGCAAAGAAGCGATTCGTTCTTGTGAAACGTTGGTGAAAGCGATTCATCAAGGATTATCGACAACGGCGGTAGATGCGGCGGCGGTGCAATTGCTGACAACCCGAGAAGAAATCCGGGCGTTGTTGCAGCTTGATGAGTATGTGGATTTAATTATTCCTAGGGGATCGAATGAATTTGTCAGGTATGTGCAGGAAAATACGCGCATTCCGGTTTTAGGTCATGCGGATGGTATTTGTCATCTATATATAGATCGGGCGGCGGAACTTCAGAAAGCGGTTGAGATTACGGTGGATGCGAAGACGCAATATCCAGCGGTTTGTAATGCGATTGAAACGCTGCTGGTGCATTCTGCGATCGCACCAACTTTCCTACCCCTAGCGGCGGCGGCTTTACAAAAACGGAATGTGGAGTTGCGCGGGGATGAGGTAACTTGCCAGATTTTGGAGATGGCGGCTGCCACTGAGGAAGATTGGTCTACGGAGTACAACGATTTAGTTTTGTCGATTAAGGTGGTAGATTCTCTGGAAGAGGCGATCGCACATATCAATACATACGGTTCTCGGCATACGGATGCAATTGTTACCGAAGACCCAAATATAGCGGATACGTTTCTCAATCAGGTGGATTCGGCGAATGTGTTTCACAACTGTTCTACCCGTTTTGCGGATGGTTTCCGCTATGGTTTTGGCGCAGAAGTGGGAATTAGTACCCAAAAGATGCCGCCGCGTGGGCCGGTGGGGTTAGAAGGGTTGATTACTTATAAGTATAAGGTGACAGGGAATGGTCACATTGTTGCTCCTTACGCGGGTAAGGATGCTAAGCCGTTCACTCATCGGGATTTTTAGGTTTTTTGGCTGTTTTGGTGACAACCAGTAGGTGTTTTTTGGAGGGGGTTCAAAATTGGGGCTGTATTCCTTATCCCACAAGGGTTTTAAGTCTTTGCCCTTCTCAGGGGTGTGTCACGGTTTCTGAAACCTTTGATATGGCTAGATTTCAGCGGATTTTTTATTTTACTCTTGTCATCCTTTGGCTCTGGAATGCTACTATAAGAGGTGTCCGTCACCAACGTACCTTGAAAACTAAATATAGTAAGGGTTCTGGATGCCTGCGGTTTAAATTCCACTTAATCCCTATCAGGGATTGAAACTTGCTCTATAAGCAGGTGCCTCGCGCCGATGTTGAGTTTAAATTCCACTTAATCCCTATCAGGGATTGAAACTTTACTGGTTTAAGTAGTTCATCAGAGGCAAATTGTTAGGTTTAAATTCCACTTAATCCCTATCAGGGATTGAAACTAAAGACTGTAAGGGATATTGAGTAATTATACTCAGCTAGTTTAAATTCCACTTAATCCCTATCAGGGATTGAAACATAATGTTATCTCTGACTTATCAAGCTTGTATTTGTTTAAATTCCACTTAATCCCTATCAGGGATTGAAACACATTGAATAGGAAGAGAAAAACAAAGACGGATTCAGTTTAAATTCCACTTAATCCCTATCAGGGATTGAAACTTTTAAGTACGTAAGGTGCATTCATTTTTACTTCACGTTTAAATTCCACTTAATCCCTATCAGGGATTGAAACAAGCTTACACCTAAACAACAAACTAATCTCTTCGGTTTAAATTCCACTTAATCCCTATCTCGGCTCCGGTTGATTTTTCTCCAGTCCGTCCTCACTAAAGCTCCGGCGGCGGACTTCGGTTTTATAGCCGCGAATTCCATTCGCCAGGGCTTATTTCTTCCGGAGTCGTCTTTAGACGAATGCGAGCTATTAGCCAGGGGTTTAAACCCTTAGCGAGTTATTGCGACTAGTGCAAGATCTGAGAAGACCTATTCTTCTGCCCTCCAAAGGCAACATCCCCAAGAAAAAACCCCAGAGCTCGTGAAAGCACTGGGGGAGTCATCAGGGTGTATCTACTTATTTCCTTATCCGTCATCCCTCGAACCATTTCCGGATAAATCGAGAAAAGTTCCATCCTAGCTTCAGGTGCATCCCTAGAACTCATTTATCCTTCTCCCCAAATGCCAATACACCCTTAAATAACATCAACAAACCGCCCACTAAGATAGCCAGTGCTACCCCACCGGCGACCAAATCCATTAAATGTGTTGTTTCCATAATTCTTTCCTAAAACTTCCGCATCCTCAAATTGACAGATATTGTTTTCCTTCAAAATATCTCTCAACCTGAATCGCTACTTTATACGGATAAGCATCAATTGAGGGCACAAAACTTTTTTTCGTTACATTCATCTGATGCGCTTGAGGCAACCGATTCAGCAACTCCACCCCTTGAGCTTCATAACTATAGCCCTCCAAGGTAAATAACTTCAACATTTCCCTCACTGGTATCTCATAGAAACCCGCCAACTCTTCAGGCTGAAGTTTAAACGCCTCAATAGTTAAATCAGTTTCATATAAAAAAACATCAATAAGCTCATTATTTTTAACCCCTTGTTCTCGATAAACCACCAAGCGCTTCCCCAAGGGTGTCAAGTCTTCCAATTTAACCGTTAAACCAATCTCTTCTTCAACTTCCCGTACCCCATCCGCCATCTTTTCGCCCGAACGGTAATGACCCCCAACCGGCACATCCAGATATCCCGGAGCCACATCTTTATCTTCCTTGCGACGTTGTAAATACATCATCGGCTCTTTACTATGACTAACCAGCCAAAGATGAAATGCTCCGTGCCAATCCCCTTCTGCATGAACTAAAGAGCGAGCTTTTGTCTGTCCTGTAGGATAACCTGTAACGGGGTCTAGGATATCGAAAACCTCTTCTGCATCTGGTTGAAATTGAAGCATTTTTTCCGAAATCATAGTGACCCCATTATCGATCGCAGCCCTCAAAATGATCTGATTCATGCTTTTCCCATCCCTGTGCAGCCAGCTTAGGCCGCCACGGACTGGTTATTACCCTCCTGAACCGTCTCTACTCCATTGTTACGAACCAAACTTGCCATCTCTAACACTTGAGTCCAGCGCTTTTGCACTTGTTTCGGTGTAATTTTCAGAGCTTTGACAATCTCAAAATCGCTCATTTTCGCCCGCTTGAGTTCTAACAATTGCTGTTGCATGGGGTCAAGTTGACCGACAAAAGCATCCCACTGCTTAGAAGAAAGTCCCAGTTTTTGATCCAAGTCAGCACCTAACCATTGATGTACCAGTTGCCACTGAGACGTGCGGGCAAATTTTTCTACATGGTACTTAAAGCGCTGTTGCAGATAGTCCCGTTGGCGTGGGGTTAAACCCATGATGTTGTCAATTTCGGGGGCGGCAAAGTCTTGCAGCTTTAAGATTAAGTAATCGGCACAATCTTTGTGACCCTGACTTTCCAGGTATTGTACCAGCTCACCCACAACGCGATCGCGCAGAACTGCGTCATGAGGGTCTTTGGTTTCAGCCACTAAACGCTCTCGTACTTGCTGGATCATCGGTGAACGGCTTTGCATCTGTGCCTCTTCACCTTTAGCAAACTCGGTTACCTGTTCAATATCCATGACAGTATCAGTGGGTTGGCGCTTGGCAAAGCTTTTAGCTCTGAGTACCAGTAATTGCACAGCACCATAACCCGTCATCACCCGCCGCTTGGCGTATTGCTCGGTAAACGCCATGTATTCGGCTAATTCAATTTTGGTGCGAGGGGTGTAGTTGTCAGCAACCTGATTTTCCCGTCGAAACGCTTTGAGGGAATCAGCATAAAAGTCTTGCAAGAAGTCTTCAATCAACAGACGGCGAGCGGCAAAGCTTAACTGAGCTTGAGCGGGTGCCACTTGGCGATATATCATCACGCTCAGGTTGCTGTGTAGTTCCACACGACCTTGCTTAGAACCCAGCTTATAGTACTCAACACACTTCGAGAGACGATGACGTGCCAAGGTTAACTGCCAGGAGCGAATGTCACCGCCCTGTTGGATGCGGTCACTTTTATCACAAATCCGTTCGACTTCGGTCACGATGCGCTGGATGACCGTTACAGCGTTGCTAGGTAAGGAACCCAGTTGACGGGTCAGTTCTTCTTTCAACAACTCAATCAACGCCATAGTGTCTTGGTTGGTGATATTGTCCGGAGCGTTGTCAGTGGTGACGGAAGATTGGGGTAAGGAGTTGCTGGTTGTAGTGTTCATGGTAAAAGCCCTATTAGAGTTGAGTTACAGCGGCGACGATTTAAGAAGATTGGTGTTGGGTTCACCTCTTTTCTTTTCGTCCACAATTCGACTGTAAAGCGCTTCTGATAAGGTTTGTGCTCTGCGTGTGCAGGCTCCCCAATATGGTTGGTGTAAGGCGAATTGTCTCAAAGGTTGATTGGCAGGGTCGGCTGCTCTCAATTGCTCACTGTGCCAAGATTTGAGCCATTTTTCGGGGGATGAATCCCCATCCTGTATCGAGGCGATTGGAGTGGACAATCCGTCAACTGGTTGGATCAATCAGTGTTCTGGTTCGTAACGATGAATCTGACGACCTGTAGCCTTTTACACCATTGATTTGATGTTTTCAGGAATGGTTTCGGCAAAAGGCGGTTAAGATGTTGTTCGCCCAGTCTAATGAGCAGCTTTGGAATGACAGCCGCCGTCAAAATTCAACCGATTGGCTTCAGCGTTCAGTATCCCAAGACACAGTGGCGTGTCAACTTTGTGGAAGACGCTTCTGGCAAGTATCGATTCTCACTTTCTGGCAGAGACTTTAAATTTGAACCCCGTGACCGCTATTATTACCCCAGCCACGACGATGCCAAACGAGCCGCCTATTGTTTTCTGGAACTGATGAAGCGATTGGAGCGCTCACGGATGCGCCTCAGCGTCCTGGCTGAAATTGGTCTACTCAAGTTCCCTGAGGAACTTTACCGCACTTATGAGCTTTGGGTGGTCATTGACCGAACTCGCTATACCTGGGAACTCACCACCGCTAATGGCTTCTGTGTCAGGTCACAACGTTGGTACAAACACCCTGACACAGCTTTGGCTAAAGCGAAAGCTCACATTGACCGCGAACTAGCTGTTTCTCAAATCAGAGGGGTTGTCGGCTGGGTTTAGCTATCTATATGTTGACATCTAGTCAATGCTCTAGTTTTTTGACAATTTCTAGGGCACATAAAATTGTGCCGTGCAGGGACAAGTAGAACCAAAGCTCTAGACGATCTGTGACCAACAGCCAAGTCATGACGACAGGAAAAGCAATCACTAGCATAAAGATGACGATGTCAATCCAGCGGTTCATAGTTTATTGCAGATTAATGTCTTAATCCCCAGCTTGTAAAAAGCGCCTTTTGCCCTAGGGAGCATTGGGAGTTGAAGTTTTTTCATTCCATCATTGGAAATGAAATGATCTGTATTTTGGGAAAGTGGTAGCAAGTTGGTCTGGAGGGTAGCGGTCAACTAAATCTGCTTCTATCTTAGAGGCTGTTTCTCAAGAAGTGTAAATGCACGAAACTCAGCCTAATTAACCTGTCTAAAAAGAATCTATCCCATATTAGGCAACATAGACAGCTCATAGGACTTTAGAAGCAGCCTCTTAAAAGTTATAAGGAAATAATGAAGAACTTATGAAGATATCCTTGGGCAATCAGCTAATACAAATTCTCTCGGTTTCATGCAGGTTTATTACTCAGCAATAACAGCATCCACCAGCGAATCCCCTCCAAACCGAACGGCATCGGTGCAAGGTAATCCGGTTTCTTCCTGTACCTGTGCGATCGCCCGTTGGGCGGCTTCCCCATCCAAATGACCCGTATTCAATGCGATCGCCACCACTCTCACCGCCGCAAAGGCCCCCCCTGCCCTCGCCACCGTTTCATACAGCCCAATCACCTCCGGCAAGGGAGGAATCGGCACATGCTCGTGATTGCGGATATGAGCCTGTCCGGCTCGATGTACTAATACCAATCCCGTTGGCTGGGTTCCGCGCATCAGAGGTAAGGTTGCCGTTGAACCCGGATGTAACAGCGAACCCTGCCCTTCCACAATCAACAAATCGTAATCATCACCAGCACGCATCACCAGTTGCTCTACAGCTCCGGCAGCAAAATCTACCCGTATCGCATCTAAAGGAATTCCCTCCCCGGCAATCATCACCCCCGCTTGACCGGTGGCTAAAAACTTGGAGCGTATGCCTTGAAACCGCGCCGCTCGATGCAACTCCAAACTTGCAGACATCTTGCCCACACTCATATCCGTCCCTACCGTCAATAGGCGCTGACAGGAAAGCGATCGCGCCTTCCCACTTCCTACAGCTAATCCCTCTGGCTCCCGACGAATATCCCAAATCCATTGATGGGGGCGCAGTAACCCGCGTAACTCAGCATCAGAGTCCATCTGAGTATGTAACCCATTCACCACCGACAACCCAGCCGCAACCGCTTGCTTCACCTCCTGCCACCAGACATCGGGTAACGCCCCTCCGGAGGGGGCAATGCCAATCAACAAAACATCCGGTTGATAAACTAAAGCGGAGGTGACTGAATCCACAATCGGCGCATCACAGGAGATACCCGTGAGTTGAGATAAAGACTCCCCAGCACACTGACTATCAATTACGGCGACAATCGGGGTTTCGCCATAGCGTAAAAACGTCAGTCCTGTTTTCCCATGAGAACCACGAATTCCCTCATGGAGCAAAATGGCAACACGATGATTAGGGGTTAGACGCACGATATTGCACTCCCAGTCCTGGTAAATCGTTAGGAATCAGACGCCCATCTTGCACGGTTGCTCCTGTAAAGGGGTCATCCACTAAGTTTAGATGACTGTCTAAATCCAAATAATCCGCTAACGGTGCGAGGTGAGATGCCGCTGTATTAGCCAGGGTGCTGTCGGAATAGCAACCGAACATCACTTGTAACCCACAAGCCCTTGCGGTATGCACCATCCGCATCGCCTCGGTTAAACCGCCCGACTTCATTAATTTGATGTTAATCCCATGCACCCGATCAGCTAACTTGGGGATATCGTGGCTGGTGAAACAACTTTCATCCACAAAAATCGGTAAAGGCGATCGCTCATACAATATCGGCAATTGGTTCTCTTCCCCTGCGGCTAGTGGTTGTTCCACATACTTTACCCCCTGACTCGCCAGCCAGTCGCACATTTGTATCGCCGCCTCCAAACTCCAACCTCCATTAGCATCTACCAAAAGCTGCGCTTGGGGGGCTTCGTCTCGCACCGCCAGCAGCATCTCCCGATCCGCCTCAATTCCTGCTGGAGAACCGAGTTTGATTTTCAACACCCCTCCACCGGTCAACGGCAGCCAATCGCGCACTCGCTGCCTCGCTCCTTCTGGGGAATTAATCCCAACGGTGACCGAAATTGGCACAATCCGACGGCGGTTCAATCCCCACTGACGCCATAGGGGCACTCCTGTCAACTTCCCCATCCAATCGTGCAAGGCTAAATCAATCGCCGCACAAGCGGCAGACGGCACCTCTGTCTCCCTTAACACCTGTTCAATTTTCTGCCGTTCCCACGGGCTAAACGTTTCCAGCCTAGATGCAACCATCTGTAAGGCTTCCCACAGTTCCTCCGCGCTTTGCCGAACCCCAGAGATACCTGCCTTGTCATCTCCACGGATGGAAAAAGGAGACGCTTCACCCCAGCCTTCGATTCCTTGCTGCTCTACCCTCAGCCAAATATTGGTGGTTTGGGAGGTTGTTCCCCGGCTGATGGTTAAGGGGAACCGCTTATGTACCGTGAAGGTTTCCAAAACAAAATGCATAATTTTTAGGGTTGTGAGCGTTGTCTTTACAAAATTTAATATGTTTGTTAAGTTAAGTAACAAGAACAAACACAGATAAATCAGGAGATTGACATGACCCGTAGTGGAGCTATTGTGGACGAGCAAGGCAAATTGAACAACTTTGCGATTGAACCGAAGATGTATGTGGACGAAAATCCTCGCACTGGCTTTACATCCTACGCTGAAGTACTCAATGGTCGTCTCGCCATGATTGGGTTTATTTCTTTGCTGGCTTTAGAAGCCATCAGTGGGCAAGGTTTGATTGGATTGTTGACAACCCTATAAATGATTTGAGAAAAAAATATAATACCCTTCCTACTATTTTGGATGCGATACTTTTAGATTTTGGATTTTAAAAATTTTGGTCGTAGCCAGTTTTAGAGGGTCGAATGTAAGCCGTCTCAACCCAAATGGGAGCAAGGCGTTAGACTGGGTAAAAAATTGAGTCAGGTGATGATTTTCCCTGGCTCGATTTTTTTGTCACAATTTAAGCATTCTTTGCCAATGATCCATCTAACATGACTTCTATACAGCCTTGGAAAATTCTCAACTCACAGCTTGTCTTAAACAACCCATGGTGTAAAGTCAGGCGAGATGAGGTCGAGTTACCCAGTGGTCAAGTCATTGATGACTTTTTTGTCAATGTTAGACCCGATATCGTTCTCATCCTTGCAGTAACTCAGCAGCAAGAGATTGTGTTTGTGCGTCAATACCGTCATGGTGTCCAGGATATTTTATTAGAACTTCCTGGCGGTGGCTTTCACCCACAACGAGAGACGAGTCTGTCAGCGGCACATCGAGAACTCGAAGAGGAAACCGGATATGTGGCTGAACAAATGAGGCTTCTGGCAACTTTATATGATAATCCGGTCAAGGATACCAATAAAATTCATTTATTTTTGGCAGAAAATGCCCATCCCTCCAGTATTCAACAGCTCGATGTTACCGAAGAAGTTGAAATTGTCCTAGTCCCTATTAAAGAGGTTTTAGGCAAAATCTCAACGGGAGAAATTTGCGTTTGTGGCACGGTTACGGCTTTATTTTTAGGGTTAAACGTTCTGGCTTCGTCGTCCTTTCCTGGTAATAGTCCCTAATCGAAATTAATTCTCTAATATTTCTTCTTTGGGTTGATAATGACAACACTGTTCACAGGGACCGGATGGGTTAATTGCACATCGGATGTAAGCTGAACGGGCGTTGAATTGGCAGGTAATATCACCAATTAAATAGCCAACACCGTCAAGGTAATATTGATCTGGAGGCAGGTGGTTTCTGGGTGGTACCCTGACAAAAGACTGTTGCCTCACGGCTAAAAGCCTTGCTTCCATCCGTTCCTTTGCTCTTCGCATCATCCACAGAGAAAGGATTGGTGGTGTCAAACCCAAGACAAAAATTAAGATGGTATCTAACATCCTCAATCTCCTTTGGGGCAACTTTGCCTATATTGTTGCTCAGTTACTCAGCAATTGCGCTAAATCCTTTGCAGCATTTTTGAAGAAGTAGTAAAGCCTTGCTTTTCGCTGTAAGTTTTTAGTACGAGTCAAGGAGTCCGGTTTTAATCACGTTAAGGAGCCAAAGACTCCCGTACTACTTGTATTATCGACAAAAATAAGGATACACCTGACATCTTGCACCTTTGTCAGTAAGCCTCCACACTGCCAAGAAATTAATTTCTACAGCGAGTAGCTCAAGTCCATTGAAATGGACTGAAACTCAAATCCTGTCGTATGAAGACGAATGCGAGCTATTAGACAGCGGTTTTAACCACTGGCGGTTGTTGCAACTGATGCAAGAGCTCAAATACACCCGATTTCACAGACGCGAGTAGGAAATCACCGAAGTCGTTAGCTACGGGCAGTCGTTCATCATATAAATCACAAAGGGCAAGGATAACGACACCTTGCCCTTAATTACTGCTTCATTATTCAGTCACGAAGTCACAGATTACCCAATCGTCTGGTAAGCAAGATCTTCCAATCGCCCATTGCTGTGTGCGGCTGTATCAAAGCCACGGGGGATTTCTCTCTGCCTGACTTGCTTGGCTTTCAGCGCTGTTTGTAGAAGTTTCATTGCCTCCGCTGGCTTGCCACGACCGCAAAAGAATAAATCAGCTGCAAAATAGCCGTGTTCAGGCCAAGTGTGGATAGCGATATGAGACTCTGCCAATGTTGCCGTTGCTGTCACTCCGTGGGGACTAAACTGGTGTACACACAAATCGATAAGGGTAGCTTCTCCAGCTTCAATTGCATCCATAATGGCGCGGCGAATTCCCTCAGGGTCATTGAGAAGGTCTTCCGGTGCTCCCCATGCGTCAACGACCAGATGAGTTCCCACTTGTTTCATTCTTATTTTCGTACTCCACCCGATAAGGTCTCAAAGATTTCATTTATAGCACATTCCCTAACTCAGAACAACAAGAGGGCAAGTGCAAAGATTATTAAAGAACTTGACATTAACAGCATGACTCCTTGTAATAAAATAACTAAGATAAAGTTTGGCAGCCTGTCAAGAGTCTCAAGAAGAATTTTGAGCAAATAGCCCTCAAGAGGGTGTGTTCGATTTGACCCCAGCGATGTCAAAATTGTAGGCATCAGCTCCAGTCGCATACACGCTCTTGAGGTGGCACTTGACAATCAATGGACTACAAAACAGCCCGTAGCTTTCTAATTCACCAGGGAACGTCCTCTGACTCCAATACTGATGCTTTCCTCATGCGTCTAAAGCAGAGAAAGCCACCCATTCCGGGCCAGGTGACGACTATTTTGTTAGCCCTAAAAGTTGTGTTTGAGGGTCTACGAACCGCTTCCGCCCTTGACCGGGAACTTGTTTACTCCCTTTATCTATTATCGTTTGAAGGACGACAGCATTTTGAGGCTGGAATTCAGGCTGGGGTTGACTGGCCACCTCTACTCAAAGAAGATTTGAAGCGAATTTCAAGAGCGGTCAAGAGTATTTTTGCGGGTGTTTGGCATAGTGATTGACACTCCCCCCTTTAGAAAAGGGGGGATTCTTGGGTCAGTGGGGAGCCAACGCTTAACCCCTCTCCAAGCATCTTGACCGTAGGTCCTACGGCTGCAAGTCCACGTTGCATCACTACCATTGCAGCAGCGGTGTCGCGGTCAGTCTCGTAAAGTTGGGTCAGATGAAAACGGCTTTAAGATCGGTTCGCCTCAGTCTTTTGCCGCTTAGCGAGCACGCACTTCGGTTTCTATCTTTTTGAGGTCTTCTTTAAGAAATACCGTAATTTGCCCGTTGAAAGCCTTACCACTTTCGGTATTGGTAATCTCCAGCCAATAAGCGAAACGATCTCCTAAGCGGAGTTCGCCTTGCTGTTGCTCTAATAACGGGCGATTCTGTCGCCGTGCTAAATCTATGGTTGCGGGGACGGGATAATCGTAAATGAGTTGAGCGCGTTCGTAATCTTCATAAATGGTCGGGCCATAAATTACCCGTAGCGATTCCCTCAACCGCTCAAGGGTTACGCCGTTAATCATGTCATAGAAAGTCATGCGCTCACTGCGGATGGTACCTTGGTCTTTCGCCAGCGTGAAGCGACCGGGAGGCAGTACAGAGGCTTGGAAGGTAAATCGCTGGGCGGGGGTGCTGCTTCTGGTCACCCGCAACCCATTTCCAATAGCCGGTCGTAGAGTTGGGTTGGCGTTAATCCAGGCGACAACCGCTTCTGTTCTTTGACCGGGTAGGGCGTTGGCAATAGAAGGAAAAAGCACAAGGAAAACGGTAAGCGGGAACAGGAGTTTAGTCCTTCGGCTTTGTGGAGGATTTGCCTTTCCCCATCCCAATTCCCAACTCCCAAATCGATTGACGTTTGACTTTTGAGTGAACATCACGGCCTCCCCGGTTCAATAGCCACCTTAATGGCTTTACGATTTTTCATCTCTTCCAGCGCTTGCTCCAAATCTTTGAGTGGTCGATAGTCTGTGATTAGCTGTTCAAAGGGGATGACTCGACTTGCCAACAACTCCAAGGCTTGGCGCACATGGGCGGGTGTATTGTGGAACACTCCTTTGAGAGTTAGGGCGTTGTAATGTAACTGTTCGGTACTCACAGTAATGGTGGTATCGCGAGGACAGCCACCAAATAGGTTAATGGTGCCACCCGGACGACCACAAGCGATCGCAATTTCCCACACGGCTGGAATACCTGTCGCTTCAATCACCACATCCGCCCCCCATCCTTGGGTTAAGTCTCCCACCTGTGCGGGTACATCCGACAACTGATGATAATTAAACGTCCTAGATGCCCCTAATTGTTCCCCAATTTGCAATCGGCTGTCATTTCCCCCAAACAGAAACACTTGGCTACCACACTGATGGGCGAGTACCGCCACGAACATCAGCCCAATGGCACCATCTCCAATCACCACAACCCGATCGCCTGCTTGGACATTAGAACAGGATATCCCATGCAGGACACAAGCCAAGGGTTCCGTCATCGCGGCTAGGGCGTTGGGTAAATCGGGAGGGACGGCTAACAGGTTGTGTTGCACGATAGGGGCTGGGATTTTGAGATACTCAGCAAACGTGCCGTTGTTGAATAGCAAGTTGGGACACAAAGAATACTCGCGACGCTGGCAAAAAAAGCAGGACATACAGGGGGCGGAGTTGTTCGCCACGACGCGATCGCCGATATTCCATCCTGTCACCCCAACGCCTGTGGCGACAATTTCACCCACCACCTCATGACCAAATAAGGTCGGTGGTTTTAACATTCTGGCATGACCCCCACGCCGCCAAACTTTCAAGTCAGTGCCACAGGTGGTGGCGGTGCCTACTTTAATCACAACTTCACCCGCCGCCGGGGTGGGTATGGCAACCTCTTCCAAACGTAAATCTTCCTGACCGTAGAGTAATGCAGCGAGCAATGGAGTTTTGTCTCCTCAGCTTGATTCACCTGATTTTAGCAGGGTCGCTTCCTGGGGGTTGAGGGAGATGGGGGAAGCAAGAGATTTTATGGGGTGTTTTCGTTCAGACTGCCTTTTGGCTGGAAACCGAACAACAACAAAAGCGACAAGGAATGAACGTTTGCCCTGTCGCTATTTTTAAGTATTGAGATTGAGTCTCAGTGGTTAGGGATTTTTTTTAGAGCGGGATTAAATGAACTGATTCGAGGACAATTACGCATGACTCTACCCTAAACAAAGAATCCATACGTAAGCCATTCAACCCCTGTCGCCCTTGCCTAAATCAGCCCTGTCAACATGCCTATGAATTGACCGACTGTAAAATTTGCGATCGCTTTTTCCTCGGTTCAGAACACATCGGTAACTGACCCATCATCAAAGGCACCATTTCTTCATGGCAGGAGGTGCAATACCAATAGACACCCTTCCGTCGCGCATGGCGCAGTAAGACACTACCACAACAAGGACAAGTGTTGACCAGCATACTTTGTTATCTCCTGATTTTAAAATCTAGTTACTTAAAACGCTGATTTTTGCGCTAAAGAACTGCCCTTTCCACTAAGCCACTTGATACTAATTGTTGCTATCGAATCCATCGGACTGGATTACGTTTTATTCATTGTTCTGCCTTCCCATCGGTTTGGCACATTCCGTAGCTTTCTTAAGTTAAATCCTTATGGCTTCCCTCCTCATCTATCTCAAGAAGTAGGTATACCCAATCGATCCCAACTTGGGCACGTTCTCATTGATCCCTAGCACATCAGCATCTAATTTTAAAGGGGAAGTACACCCCTTTTTCGCCCTTCAACTCCTAATCTTTATAGTTATTTAAGCTGGAGAAATTGACCCACTACAGTGCAGTCGCTAAGTAGATTGAGCAAGCATTTTCTTAAAACCTCAATGCGTTATAAATCTTAAAAAAAATGAGAAACGATAACGATGCGGCTTTACACTCTATCCCTCGTCCCATCTAGATTTGGCAACTTGCCATGATAACTGAAGCTCGGTTTTCTTAGCCATTTTCACAGGGGAACACGGGAAAGGATGAAATTGTTTAAACTTCTGACTTAAAGTCCAAGGAAGCTTGGGATCACCAAGAAATCACTAAGGTTACAAGGCAACAGTATCTCTGTTTGTGTGTGGTTTCTTTTTATCCCTGACATACCTTAACCTGATCTGTTAAGAACGGGCGGTGAACTAGGATACAAAATCTAAATACACTTTCCATTAAGACAGGAAACAACTGGGTTTAATCGAGTTAGGCAACCCAGAAAAAATCTAAACTCTAGATCAGTCGTGACAAGTCTGGATGGGCACACAGTGGGAGCCATGCCTTGGTATGGCTTCGTTAATCAGAAGAAGGAAAAGGCGCACGTCCGCTTCCTGTGGTAGCCTTAAAACATCAGGAGTTAGCCAGGATACCGAGTCAATACCCAGGCTGTAAACGCTAACTCCTAGAACAATCTGTTTGGGTCACCGAGAGCAGCTCCAAAACTATAGAGAAATCGTTCTAAGATTTCTGGCTAATTATCGTCCTGCTGCTCGCCGAGTAACTCTCATGCCGACTGAAACCCTCACGATTTTGCTGGTAGAGGATAACCCCCAAGATGCTTGTCTTGTGCAAGAAATGTTACAAGCAGCTAAGACATTCCCCTTTCAACTGATACAGGTTTCGAGACTGGAAGAAGCTTTAACTTGCCTGAGCCGAAGCTCATCAATTTCGGTAATCTTGTTAGATTGGTCACTGCCAGATGCCCAAGGAGCAGGCATGATCACGCAGTTGCGCCGAGTGTCGCTGGATACCCCAATTTTGGTGATCAATGACTGGGAGGATGAAGCAATTGCGCTTCAAGCTTTACAAACAGGTGCCCAGGATTACTTAGTCAAACATCAAACGGACTCGAAGCGACTGGTGCGCTCCATCCGCCATGCGATCGCCAGAGAGAAGGCGAATCTCTCCAAGCGGTGTGTTTCCCATATCCGTACACAGCAGGAGCAATCGTTACGAGAGTCGGAGGCTAAGTTTCGCACGCTGTATGAATCAACGAGTACGGCGGTGATTTTGCTGGATGAAAAGGGAATTTTTGATGGCAATAGTGCCGCCTTACGTCTTTTTGGTTGTACCCATCGCGAACAGCTTTGTGGCGAAGGCGAACCGATGGAAAGTGGGAGAGTGGGAGAAAGCATACACAGGCAGGGACGTGAAGAGGTAGGGAATTTTCCATGCTCTCAGTCACGGTATCACCCTGTCGTTGCCTCCTCTCTCCTCAAGTCCTGTGTTCCCCTGATTGGCTTTTCACCTGCCGTGCAGCCCAACGGTGAAGATTCATACTCCCTGGCTAATGAGTATATAACGAAGGCGATCGCTCAGGGCAGTTGCCGATTTGACTGGATGTACTGCAAACAGAATGGAGAAGAGTTTCCCGCCGAGGTAACATTGACCCGAATTGAGCTGGGGAAGCGCAAAATACTGCAAGCTACAATCTACGATATTAGCGATCGCAAAGCCACGGAAAGACAGTTACTCCAAGCCAAAGAAGCCGCAGAAGCCGGAAGTCGTGCTAAAAGTGAGTTTCTCGCCATGATGAGCCACGAACTGCGAACCCCGCTCAATGCCGTGCTAGGACTTTCCCAATTGATGCGCCAAGAAATCTTCGGCACGCTGAATGAAAAGCAAAAAGAATATGTGAGCTGTATACAGAGTAGTGGGGAACATTTGCTGGCGCTGATTAACGATATTCTCGACCTCTCGAAGGTGGAAGCCGGTAAAGAGCAACTCACGTTTGTGCCATTGGATATCCAGGATTTGTGCGACTACTGCCTAGCCATGGTACGGGAGCAAGCTCATGAGCAAGGGTTAAAACTAAAGCTGCAAATCGATCCGCAAGCCCGAATTCTGATTGCGGATGAGCGACGCTGCAAGCAAATGTTGCTCAATCTCCTATCCAATGCGGTGAAATTTACACCCATGGGTGAAGTTTTATTAAGTGTGACCAAACGACCCATTAGCAGTAGCGTAAGCGGCATAGCGGAGTCTACGAGTGTCCAGGAGATTTGCTTTACCGTCAAAGATACAGGGATTGGGATTGCCTCCCATCATCTCCCTCTGTTGTTTGAGCCATTTCGCCAATTAGATAGTGGCCTAAATCGGCAGTTTACTGGCACCGGTTTGGGGTTGGCTCTCACCCGCAGTTTGGCACGGTTACATGGGGGGGAGGTTATCGTCCAATCCAACCTCGGCGAGGGGAGTCAATTTACCCTGTGTCTGCCAGATCGGCTTCTAGAAGAATGTATTCTGCCCTCATTGCCCCAAGATCCAGGAGTTATTCAAGGACAAAGCTGTCCCCTGTGGGCGAAATCCCGTATTCTTTTGGTTGAAACGGATGAGCGTAGCGCCTTGATATTGAAAGACTACCTTCAGGTCATTGGTCACAGAGTTGAGCATTTAATCGATGGTCAAGACTTTTTGCACAAGGTGCGGCAGTTCAAGCCCAGCTTAATTTTGATGGATGTGCAGCTTAGGGGGGAGTATACAGGATTTGATTTATTAGCTGCACTCCGCCGAGAACCCGACACAAAGAACCTGAAAGTGGTGATGGTGACAGCCATGGCGATGGCCGGCGATCGCGAACGTTGTTTAGAGGCCGGTGCGAATGAATATCTCAGTAAGCCCATTGGTATTGCACAATTAGAGGCGATCTTGATGCGCTTCCTTTAATTCTAGATAGGATGAATTTTCAGCGTTTTGAGTCGCCTCAACTAATTCTAGATAGGATGAATTTTCAGCGTTTTGAGTCGCCTCAACTTAGTTTTGTCAGAATCAAACATCAGGAGTTAGCGTATGGCGATAGAAGCCCTTGCGGAACACAATGCAATAGAAGCCAATCTCAGGCAATTCCTGCTCGTGCTTTCCGTTTCTCTTAGTGTTGCCACGCTACCACAAGTGATTAGCTGGTTTCGTCACATCCCCTACACCTTGCTATTGGTGATTGTTGGTTTGGGTTTGGCATTAGTCGATGTACGGCTGGTGAACCTCTCCCCGGAACTCATTTTGTCAATTTTCTTACCCCCCCTATTATTTGAAGCCGCGTGGAATTTGAAATGGTCGGGTTTGAAGGAAAATTTAGTCCCGATTAGTTTATTTGCCATCTTGGGGGTGATGATTTCTGTGGTGGGTGTAGCCTTTGGCGTCAATCAATTGGTTGGCGTATCACTCCCAACGGCGTTGTTACTGGGTGCAACCCTCTCAGCAACCGACCCCGTTTCTGTCATTGCCCTGTTCCGGGAACTCGGCGCACCCAAACGTCTCACGACATTGATGGAAGGTGAGAGTCTGTTCAATGATGGTGTAGCGGTTGTCGCCTTTAGCTTGTTGGTAGGGATTCCGTTGGGAATCGAACAATTCGATCTTCAACTCAGCATTATTCGATTTTTTGTCTTTGTTGGCATTGGTTTGGGAGTCGGAGGGTTAATTGGTTTTGGCATCTCCTATCTCACCCAGCGCTTTGACTTGCCGTTAGTCGAACAGTCGTTAACCCTCGTTTCTGCCTATGGTGCCTATATTATTACAGAAGAATTCGGGGGATCTGGGGTCATTGGGGTCGTGACTTGCGGCTTAATCTTAGGTAACTTTGGCTCTCGAATTGGCATGAACCCGCGAACACGGGTGATCGTCACGGAGTTCTGGGAATTCCTAGCTTTTTTTGTGAATTCAATTGTCTTTTTACTGATTGGCGATCAGATTCGCTTTGCCAGTTTGGGAGAGAATTTGGATTCGATTGCTGTAACGATCGCAGCGGTTATTGTCACGAGAGCGATCGCGATTTATAGCTTAGGCAGCTTGAGTAACTGGCTTGTCAAATCTGAAATTAATTGGCGAGAACAAACCGTTCTGTGGTGGGGTGGCTTAAGGGGTTCAGTGTCCATCGCCCTCGCGTTGAGTCTACCCACCGCTTTACAGGGACGAGAAGAGATTATTGCCACGGTGTTTGGTGTAGTGCTGTTTACCTTGCTCGTACAGGGTTTAACCACTAAGACGTTGCTAGAACGATTGAATCTTTTAGGGAATGAACCCCTACGCCAAAAGTATACAGAAGCGCTCGCACGTCGAGCGGCTCTGTTGCGCGTCCTCGATCGTCTCAAGCAGGTAGACAAACGCCCAGAAATTGAGCCAGAGTTTTATCGCTATCAAACGGCTTTAGTGAAAGGGCAACTGGATAGCTTGCAAGCAGAAATTAACCAGTTAAAGCGAGAATATCCTCAAATGCAGGAATATGCCATTGAACAGTTACGAGACGAACTGCTAGCAATCGAAGCCGATACCTACGCCGAATTTGTTCGGGCCGGTCAACTAAACAACGAACTCTCACCTTTTTTGCAGGAAGTTCTCCAATCTGAGGAGTAGTCGATTTTGGCAGAAGTGGAGGAGGGGGGAGAGGGAGATTGGGAGATTGGGAGAGGAGACTACTCTGTTCGGTGCCAACTTCCCACGGCGATCAATCAACGGACTCGGACAGGGCTTCCTGTTATGCTTGGCATAGTAGGGTTAATCTAGCAACCTCTTATTCATAGCAACTAGCCTCCCATTTAAATCCTGGCGAATACCAAGAAATGGCAAGAAGTGACGCAGAATTGGCAAGCCTTCAGTGTCACGAACAATTTCAGGTTTTGATTCAGGGTGAGAGTGATTACCAAAGCAATTGTGCCGTATTTCTCGTAGAGGTGGCACAATAATAGTTTCTAGATCTCCCAAACCCTCACGCTTAGAGTGCGTTTGCTGTTGGGAGGAACTGGCTTAAAGGTCAGTTCCTAGTCTCAAGCCTTGTCAGGGTTAGGCATCTCCCTGCTGGATGAAGCATTGGCAGTACAGCCGTCTTTAAGGTCAAGCGCAGCATGTTGGCGCTTCGTGCTTTCAATCGCTGCAAACCTCTCCAGTGTGGGATGATTTGACATTTCGGTCGTCAGGTGTACATTTACCTAATCTGCGAAGCAACGCATCAACGAAAAAAACGATTAATTCAGCATCAACCCCCCAACCATGCAGACTATCGAAAAGACCGAACCGAAACTCTTAGAACTCAAAGCACGCCTCGCCGAAATCCATGATATTGAAGCAGCAGCTTCTCTACTTTACTGGGATCAGGCAACTTATATGCCTCCTGGAGGGGCGGCAGCTCGTGGACGCCAGCTAGCCACGTTGCAACAAATTTCCCACAGTAAATTTACTGATCCGGCGGTGGGCGAACTGCTGGAAGATTTGCGCCCCTACGAAGAAAGTTTAGCCTACGATTCGGATGAAGCGAGCCTGATCCGCGTCGCTCGACGCAATTACGAAATCGCGGTGCGGGTGCCAGCGAAATTTATGGCACAACTCTCGATGCATCGGACACAAACTTACGAAGCTTGGGTGGTAGCGCGACCCACGAATAGTTTTGCGACGGTAGAACCTTACCTGGAAAAAACTCTGGACTTGAGCCGCGAGTTGGCTAACTTTTTCCCTGGGTACGAACATATCGCCGATCCCCTGATTGACTTTGCTGACTACGGCATGAAGGCATCGTTTTTGCGATCGCTGTTTGCCGATTTGCGAAACGAACTCGTACCCATTGTGGAAGCGATTACGTCCCAACCCCCTATTAATGATAGCTGTTTACATCAGTTATACCCAGAAGCTCAACAGTTAGATTTTACGCTCAAGATACTTGAACAGTTGGGTTATGACTTTCATCGGGGGCGTCAAGACAAAACTCACCACCCGTTTATGACCAACTTCTCCATTGGCGACGTGCGAATTACCACCCGCGTCTATGAGAACGACCTAGGTCAAGCGTTGTTTAGTACAATCCACGAGATGGGTCATGCTCTCTACGAGCAAGGCATCAACCTGGAGTATGAAGGCACACCCTTAGCGGCGGGGACATCCTCCGGCGTCCACGAGAGCCAATCCCGACTATGGGAAAATCTAGTGGGACGGAGTCTAGGGTTCTGGAACTATTATTATCCCCAGTTGCAGGCTGCTTTTCCCGCTCAGTTGGGTGAGATTTCCCTGGATACATTTTACCGGGCGATTAATAAAGTGGGGCGATCGCTGATTCGGACTGACGCCGATGAAGTCACGTACAATCTCCACGTCATGATTCGCTTCGACTTAGAATTACAAATGCTGGAAGGGAGTCTGGACGTGAAAGACCTTCCCGAAGCTTGGAACGAACGCTACCGCTCCGATTTGGGGATTATCCCAAAAACGGATACCGATGGTGTATTACAGGACGTTCATTGGTACACGGGTCAAATTGGTGGGATGTTTCAAGGCTACACCCTAGGTAATTTACTCAGCGCTCAGTTTTTTGAGGCCGCCATCCTTGACCATCCAGAAATCTTAATAGACATAGAGCAAGGACAGTGTATTACACTACATAATTGGTTGAAAGATAAAATCTATCAACACGGTTGCAAATATACAGCCACTGAACTGATCAGGGGCGTGACCGGTGCGTCTTTACGCATCGAACCATTTATTCGTTATATCCGACGAAAGTATGGACAACTTTACACCCTCTGATCGTTGCCCTCTTGAATATGTGTTGATCTATCTCAGGGAATAAGCTTTCTGGACAGCAATTTGTAAATTGTTGTTATCACTGTTCTATTTTGCGCTTTGGGAGTTGCGATGATCAATCTGATCCAGGACGTTCTTGAAAGTGACGAGAGAAGCGATCTCAGGCAGTTCGCTAGCCAGTTACGTGCCTCAGATAAACGGTATCTACTGCGAAACGATATTCTTGCTGCTTTTAGTGAATACTGCGCTAGCCACAAAAAACCGGAACATTTTTTTCAGCATTCCCAGCTAGGACAGCTGGTGTATTATACCCAGGAAATCATTCTCGATAGTGAGAGCCTCTACCTGCTGATCCGACCGAAGATTGCTTCTCAAGAGGTCTACCGGGTTTTAGAAGACTTGACGGTTGAGTCGGTCACGGTACAAGAACTGCTGGATCTGCGCGATCGCTTCGTCAATCACTACCATCCCACGGAAGGGGACGTTCTCGAACTCGATTTCCAGCCTTTCTATGACTACAGTCCAACCATTCGCGACCCCAAAAACATCGGTAAGGGCGTTCGCTTCCTCAACCGCTACCTGTCGAGTAAGCTGTTTCAAGACCCCCGGCAGTGGTTGGAGTCGTTGTATACGTTCCTGAGGGTGCATCAGTTCCAGGGCACACAACTGCTGATTAATGGGCGAATTCAAAACCAACAACAACTTTCAGATCAGGTGAAGCGGGCGCTACAATTTGTGAGCGATCGCCCCGATGATGAGTCTTTTGCAGAATTTCGCTTTAAACTCCAAGAAATGGGCTTTGAAGCGGGATGGGGTAATACAGCCTCTCGTGTGCGGGATACGCTAGAAATTCTCGATGAACTGCTGGACTCTCCCAATGATGAGGGACTCGAAAAGTTCATCTCTCGCATCCCGATGATCTTTCGCATCGTCCTTGTCTCTATCCACGGTTGGTTTGGGCAAGAAGGCGTTTTAGGGCGTCCTGATACTGGCGGTCAAGTTGTATACGTCCTCGACCAAGCCAGGAGTTTAGAGAAGCAGTTACAAGAAGATATTAAACTGGCGGGATTAGAAGGATTGGGCGTTCAGCCCAAAGTCATCATCCTCAGTCGCCTAATTCAGAATAGTGATGGTACACGGTGCAACGAACGCCTGGAAAAAGTTCACGGCACGGATAATGCTTGGATTTTGCGGGTGCCGTTCCGGGAATTCAATCCCAACGTCACCCAAAACTGGATCTCACGGTTTGAAATTTGGCCTTACTTGGAAACTTATGCCATTGATGCGGAAAAAGAACTTTTGGCAGAGTTCCAAGGTCGTCCAGACTTAATTGTTGGTAACTACACTGATGGAAATTTGGTGGCTTTCTTGCTGGCCCGAAAGCTACAAGTTACTCAGTGTATCGTTGCCCACGCCCTGGAAAAATCCAAATACTTGTTTAGTAACCTCTACTGGCAAGAGTTAGAGGACAAGTACCACTTCTCCTTGCAATTCACGGCAGATTTGATTGCCATGAATGCGACGAATTTCGTAATTAGTAGTACCTATCAGGAGATTGTCGGGACACCGGATAGTGTCGGTCAGTATGAATCTTATAAGTGCTTCACGATGCCCGATTTATATCACGTTGTGAATGGGATTGAGCTATTCTCTCCTAAGTTCAACGTGGTACCGCCAGGGGTGAATGAGAATGTCTACTTTCCCTATACCCGCACCGAAGATCGAGTTCCTAGTGCAATCGAACGGCTGGAAGAAATGCTGTTCACTCAAGAAGACCCCGCCCATATTTTTGGCAAACTGGATGACCCGACGAAGCGCCCCCTGTTCTCCATGGCGCGTCTTGACCGGATTAAGAACATGACCGGTTTAGCGGAAATCTTTGGTAAGAGTAAGGAGTTACAAGAGCGGTGTAACCTAATTTTAGTGGCAGGGAAGTTGCGCGTTGAAGAATCTGACGACAACGAAGAAAAAGACGAAATTGTCAAGCTCTACCGGATTATCGACGAGTACAATTTACACGGTAAAATCCGCTGGTTGGGCGTGCGCCTGCCCAAGGGAGATTCCGGTGAGATTTATCGGGTGATTGCTGACCACCGAGGGATTTTTGTCCAACCTGCCTTGTTTGAAGCCTTCGGTTTGACCATTTTGGAATCAATGATTACGGGTCTGCCTACTCTGGCAACTCAGTTCGGTGGACCTTTGGAGATTATTCAAAATAAGGTAAATGGGTTTTTGATTAACCCCACTGACCATGAAGGGACGGCTGAGAAGATTCTCGATTTTGTCTCGAAGTGTGACCAGAATCCCAACTATTGGGAAGAAATTTCTAATAAGGGGATGGAGCGAGTTTATACCACTTATACCTGGAAAATCCACACGACACGGCTGTTGTCCTTGGCGCGGATTTATGGTTTCTGGAACTATACCTCTAAGGAAAACCGGGAAGATATGCTACGTTACATTGAGACATTGTTTTATCTAATTTACAAACCACGGGCGAAGCAGATTTTAGAGGAACACATGCATCGTTAAGCTGCAATTAGTTTAGGGGATAAATTGAGAGAGTGATCATACCAGTTAGTTGAGAGGCGATCGCTCTTTCTTCCGTTTCTGGCTTCACGTTCCTGGGTGGGAGGCAATTCAACATGTTCCTAATGAATAAGCAGAAAGAGGGAAGCCGCTTCTGCTGAGTTTTGCTTTCCTTAGGGAAGGCTTATCAAAAGGAGAAGGTTTCAATGGCTCACGATCATGCTACGAGAACAGAACACGACCACATTACCCGAGCAGAACACAACAGAATTACCCGGAAAAATCTGGTTTCTAGCTTAGCTACAGGTCTGGTAATGGGCATTATTGCCGGTGCGCCTATTGGTTGGTTTGGTCATCGAGTTTTTTATCAGCAGAGAGCAGGTCAGGTGTTACTTTGTCGTCAGCAGCATCTCGGTCAACCTGAAGCTGAACTTAAGGCATTGTGTGGTTCCCTTTATTAATCCTGTCCACCTTAACTCCAGATGGTTAGGAAAACAGGAAACCCCGACTTCAACCTCTGATTAGGGAGGTCGGTCGGGGAGAATGTTAATTAAACCGTTGGGGTTGTATCTTCTTGGTTTAATTGCTGTTCAATGGTGCTAATCGCGGCATTAAGTCCAGCTAACCGAATTTCCATATCGCCCCGCATCGATTTAAGAAACTGGAGCTTACGTTCTAAGTTAGTTTTCCGAGAAACAGGTTCTCCACCGCAGCAAGTGCTATTCCAATTCCAGAAAGGAAACATAATTGACCTTCATGCTCATCTAACTCTATTCTCATCTTGGCGAATTTCTGAGTTCAATAGCCATAAAGTGATGGACGGAAAACCGATCTCCTGTTTTCGGGTCTGACCCTGTTGAATCCCCAACCCCTTATTGAGTTGATATGATAATTCCCTACTGTGTGTCTAACGTTGAGGAGGCGATCGTCTTGTTGCCTAAAGTTCATGTCTCATAGGAGTGCCAAACTGAAGTATTAACTATGAACGATGAATTATGAATTGGATGGAATGCTCTCGCCAAGGAACATTCAAGAGTACGGACGGGCTAGAGCTGTATTACCAAAGCTGGCATCCAGAGGGTCAGGTTCGAGCCATATTAGTCATTGTGCATGGACTCGGAGGACATAGCGGACTGTACGGTAATATAGTTCAGCACCTGATTCCTAAGAACTATGCAGTCTACGCCTGTGACCTACGGGGGAATGGACGCTCACCGGGTCAGCGAGGCTATATCAAAGCTTGGGCTGAGTTTCGAGAAGACTTGCAAGCCTTTGTGCAGTTGATTAGAACCCAGTATCCAGAACAACCCTTATTTCTGCTGGGGCATAGCGTGGGGGCGGTGATTGTTTTGGACTACGTCCTGCGTTCTCCCTCAGAAGCCAATGATTTCCAGGGTGTGATAGCCTTAGCACCAGCCCTAGGGAAGATTGGGGTTCCACCGTTTAAACTTGCTCTCGGACGACTACTGTCACGAGTGTGCCCTCGTTTTAGCCTGAGTACCAGCATTGACCTGAGTACAGCGTCAAGCGATCCGGCGGTGATTGCGGCATATACTCAAGATCCATGGCGGCATACTCAAGGCAATGCTCGTTTCGCTACAGAGTATTTAGCCACAGTTGCCTGGATTCAAGAACATGCGGCGGATTTGCAAGTGCCGCTCCTGATTCTCCACGGTGGAGCAGACCAAGTGGCTCTACCGGAGGGAGGGTGTGCTTTTTTCCAACGAGTGACCATCCTGGATAAGGAACGACGGGAGTATCCTGGGGTGTATCACGAGATTCAAAACGATCGCAATTACCAAGAAATGCTAACCGACCTGGACAATTGGCTGGAGCGCCACCTACCTCCCCAAGCCTCATAGGTTGAGCAACTCAACGTTGTACACTCAGATCTATTTAATATTTTTGGCAATGCAACTTGGAGACTAATTTTGTCCGATTCGATTCAGCACGCTCAACCCCCACTAGCATTTATTCCACCACGCTTGAACCCACTTGTCCTGCGGATTGTTCAGTGGTTGCTGCCCATCTTGCTGAGGTTCCGGCTTCGGCGCTGGTTACCGGCTGGTATTTCACACATTGAAGCGGAAAATGTCAAGGTTTTGGTCGATCTTTACCAACAATTTCAAGCTGGCAAAATTCGCTTTTTGATGGCATTTCACCATCCTGAAGTTGAAGACCCACTGTCTATGTTTTACCTGATTAATCGTGCCGTGCCACGGGCTGCACGTCAGTTAGGGATTCGGCTACAATACCCAACTCATAGTTACTTTGTTTATGAACGGGGTATGACGCTGTGGGCGGGAGACTGGCTTGGTTGGATGTTTTCTCGGATTGGAGGGATTCCCATTCATCGAGGCAAGCATCTCGATTGGAGTGGGATGCGAACAGCCCGGGACGTGTTTGTGAATGGCACATTACCGATCGGAATAGCCCCAGAAGGAGCCACTAATGGTCATAGTGAAATTATTAGTCCCTTAGAACCCGGTGTTGCCCAATTGGGATTTTGGTGTGCGGAAAGTTTGCACAAAGCGAATCGTCCTGAGCAAGTTTTTATTGTGCCGATCGGCATTCGCTATCATTATGCTGAACCGCCTTGGTCAAACCTGGATAAGCTGTTGAGTCAAATGGAAGCAGATAGCGGTTTGTCGGTGCAGCAAATCGATCCGTCAGCCGTTGATAACCGAGAAAAAATTTACTATCAGCGCCTCTTGCGCCTCGGTGAATATCTCCTGTCCGAGATGGAAGAGTTTTATCGGCGGTTCTACCATCAAAATCTGCCAGAACTGACAGGGATGGAGAGTAACCCCTCCACTCATTCCAATCAGTTGCTGTTGGCGCGACTTCAGCGCTTACTGGATACAGCGTTACAAGTGGCTGAAGAGTATTTTGGACTCAAGTCGCAGGGAACTGTGATTGATCGCTGTCGCCGCTTGGAGGAGGCGGGTTGGAGTAATATCTATCGCGAAGATATACCGGATTTAAATACGTTAGCCCCCTTCAAACGGGGTTTAGCCGACTGGGTGGCCCAAGAATCCGAACGGCACATGCGGCACATGCGTTTGGTGGAAAGTTTTGTGGCAGTCACGAGTACCTATGTCCAGGAAAAGCCAACGGCTGAACGCTTTGCAGAAACGACACTTTTAATGTTTGATTTCATTTCCCGGATTAAGGAGAAAAAAATACCCCGTCGTCCTCGGTTGGGTTGGCGGCAAGTCAGGATGACAGTAGGGGAACCGATTTGTGTGAACGATCGCTGGTCAACTTATCACAGCAGTCGTCAAGCTGCAAGGCAATCAGTTACTGACTTAACGCAAGATTTGCAAAAGGCTTTAGAGAAGTTGATTTCTGTGTAGGGTTAGGTGAATGCGATCGGATAGGCTAACCTACAGGCAATTTCACTGAAGAGAGGATGTTGTGAGAAAGCTTTATTTTTTAGTCCCTGGAACCGGTGGTAAATTTGCCTGTGGTGGTCTTTGGGCAGAGTTAAAAACCCTGAATCTCGCTCAACAGGTTTGCAGTGCGGATGTGGTGACTTACCGCCAACGGGAAAAAGACGTACTTTTCCTCGATGACTTGCTGAAGCAAAACCATTTAGAGGATGTAATTTTTATCATTAGCTGGGGATTTGATGTTGCCAAACTCGCCACTAAGTTAAAGCCCTACAATGTTGTTTACCATGCTCACAGCGCTGGGTATGGATTCAGTCTCCCTTCCAGTATTCCCATCATTACCGTTAGCCGAAATACCATGGGATACTGGGGACAAAAGTCACCCAATTCCCTAATTTACTATTTGCCGAATCAGATTGCAGATGAGTTTCGTAATTTACATCTTGAGCGGGATATTGATGTTTTAGTTCAGGCTCGAAAGTCCTCTGAATATTTACTCCAAGAATTAATTCCAGCGTTGCAGCAGCACTGTAATGTTAGGGTGATTGATTCTTATGTAGAGGACTTGCCCGGACTGTTTAATCGAGCTAAGGTTTATCTTTATGACTCGGCTGAGTATTGGGCACAACAAAGGGTGAGTGAAGGGTTCGGTTTGCAACCGCTGGAAGCTCTTGCCTGTGGTTGTCAAGTTTTCTCTAGTGTCAATGGTGGACTGTCGGATTATTTAGACCCTGGATTTAATAGCTATAAAATTGCTGCTTATTCAAAAGAGTATGATGTGCAGCGCATGATGAAAGTCGTTGAACAATCAGTATTAATTCCTCTCTCGGAACATTTTATTGAAGAATATCGGACAGGAAATATAATTCAGCGATTTAAAGTGATTATGGAGGATATCAATGAATTTTTTGATCACAAAAAACAGCATCAACCCAATATCAAGAGCTTGACATCAAGGCATATTGCCAAATCAAGAATCAAGAGGATATTGGGCAAGCTACAACAGAAATACTTTAATTTTTAAGACATCATAAATTGAGCGATTTAAAATAAATCACGTCGCTTGCAACGGAATAATTCCCTTGTCAAACACTTGGTTATTCGTGTCAATACCACTGATGAGGATGCGATCGCGATACACCTCATACGCCGCAAAACTCAGCCGTTCAGCCGCAGTCGCTGTCCATTTTGATCGCCCTACAGGACGAGTCCCAGCCCCACCTCCACAAATCAAATAGGTCGTGCCATCAATGGGACGAGTACGCTCATAATTGTGTTCATGACCATTGATATAAACCTGTACGCGATATTTTTGGAATAGGGGCGTTAGGGTTTTAATGAAAGGTTGATTCAGCCCATACTGACCGGACGAGTAAATCTGATGATGTCCAAATACCACTTTCCAAGGTGCATTACTGCGGCTGAGTTCTTCCTCTAACCAAGGAAGTTGAGCCTTCCAATCGGCATTGTGATTCGTATCCAAGGCAAAAAATTGCACATCCCCCCGCCGAAACGTGTAGTAACGCCCCGACATATTAAAGCCAGGATAACGGACTTGATCGTCACCATTGCCGGTACGAATGTCATGGTTACCGAGGCAAGCTTGAAATTTGACCCCCTGTTGGAGTAACCCTTGATAGGGCTTCTCAAATACGGCACCAATCTTTTCCATTTCGCCGTTGTTATAAATATTGTCACCCGCCAAAATCACTAAATCGTAAGGATTGAGCTGATGATAGCGAGTCATTGCCGCCGCTACCGCATATTGTCCAACGGCACCCGTGCCTGTGTCGGCAACAGAGACAAAGCGTAGTAGAGGCGGCCCTTCTACAGGTTGGATCAGGGCATCTGCCTTATCTGACGCGAGATTGTCGGTATTTGTCGGACTGATATTTGTAACTTCAGGAGTTTGACTGCGGAGGAGTTTACTGAAAATCGCCACACCAAAAACACTCAAACTAGTCAAAAACAGAAATTTACGACGGTTAAGACTCATAGACCTTTATCTGTAGACTGAGGGCAAGTTTGTGAGAAATGATAGAGTTGTGCTGTAATGGCAGCTTTGGGTAAGAATCTATCGCATTTGAGTCCAAAGGCGCTGCCTGGGAGGAGGTTCTAATGTCAGACGATCAACAGAAGCAGCCACAATCAAAAAGTTCCCCACCTCGAACACTGCCAATATCTTCTGCGACAGGTCAAGCAACAGGCAAGACGGTTGGGCGTACTGAAAACCAAAATAAGCCGTTTCTCAAGGCTCAAACCCTTAAAGTCTTGCGAGGAACTATTGGACTACTAGAAGGGGTTGTGCAAAAACTAGAGGCAGAACCTGTCCGGGAAATTCCTCCTCAGGCAACCTCTCCTGCCACAACAACCGTGTCCGCACCCGTGTTAGACACCACGACGGCGACACCGGAAACGGAGTCGGTGAGTCGTGCCTCAGAATTGATCGCGGATGATACCCCAAGCGTTACACCAGAGGTAGTGGGTTCTGATACCCCAAGTGTTACACCAGAAGTTGTCAGTTCCGATACTCCCAGCGTTACACCAGAGGTAGTGGGTTCTGATACCCCAAGTGTTACGCCAGAAGTTGTCAGTTCCGATACTCCAACCGTCACGCCAGAAGTCTTAACACAGGAATCCGTTTCTGAACCAGTCATCCAAGCAGCGCCGACGAGGCTGCTTGATCGCATCCTGCCCACGTTTGACAAACTTCAGGCATTTTGGGATGCAACCTTAACGAAAGTTCGCTCTTTACTGCCCGCCGTTTGGAATCAAAAGCTATCCGATTGGGCATTAACCAGTGCGATCGCAGGCATTGTTGTGGTTATTATGGTGGCAACAGCCGCACTACTCCCAGAAACACCCGCACAAGAGGCGAAAGCACCTCCTAATACCATTGATGCACCTCCTGAATTGAAAGCCCCCAAACCAGCGCAACCCGTGGAAGTGATACCCCCTCCTGAGCCAGAACTCACTCCAGAGCAAAGCCTAGTCGCCTCGATTCAACAGCAAGTCGCTGAAATTACGGATCGCTACGGCAATGGACTGATTCAGTCCATCGAAGCCAACTTTATGGCGAGTCGTCTCATGGTCAAAGTTAGCGATCGCTGGTATGAACTCAAAGAGTCTCAGCAAAATAAGTTAGCTGACGAAATCTTGCGCCGCTCTAGAGAACTGGATTTTAGTAGATTGGAAATCACCGATCTCCAAGGGACGCTAGTTGCTCGTAACCCAGTCGTCGGGTCGAATATGGTAATTTTAAAACGACAGGAATTAGCAGTCAATCTATAGACAATTAATGCCTTGTGCATTGAGAATGTCTCAATTCCCAGTCTGCTTGTGCATCTACTAGCCGTGTTTTTGTACCACTCTCCTTCCAGCTAGAACCACTAAGCTGTTGTGCATTTAATTTGGAAGTTAGGGTTCAGCCTTTTTCTGGTGGGAAGGGAAGAATTGCCAGTTCAATTGCTGTTACTTAAATGCCGATTAGCTTTATCACTCAATTGATGCACCTGTGCAAGGGAAACGAGTAATCATGCCAGCCTGGGGAGATATAAAAGAGCTAATCGTACCCGTCAAACAAGGACTCGCTTTCTTGAGAGCCAGTTTGTCTGCCTCTTGGTCGGCTGACTACGAAGTGTGGCGCAACAGCTTCTTGAGGAACCGCTTGCGCCTCACCTTGTGGATTTCGCTGGGTGCTGTGTTTACCGTTATCCTCCTGATTTTAGCGATGGCGGCCTTAAATCAGAGGTTTGCATGGCCCCAACTGTTGATCGGTTTCGCCGTGGAACTTTGTCTCCTAGCCTGCTTAGCGCTGCTCAAGACTCCCCTCAGTTACCGTTATCCAGGACTGATCTTTCTCGGATTCTCTTGGTCGATCATCTTAGTGCCACAAATTGGATCTTCCCTCTTAGGGAATACCGATCTGAATTTGTTTAACGGAACGTTTGCGTTTTTGACACAAGCCACACTCATGCCGGTGCGCTGGCCTCTTCACTTGCTGTCCCAGTTGAGTGCACCTATCTTTTATTTGGGTGTGAATATTGCCTTCAATTTGAACGTGGATCGACAGATTTACTTGAATCTGCCACTGAATTTGTATCTGTTCTGGTTTTGCTTTATCTGTGACCTTTCTGTATTTCTATACGAACGTCTACAACGTTCTGAGTTTAATGGTCGTCGGGAAATTGAAGTGGCTTATCAAAAACTAGAAGCCGAGCGGGAAAGAACCGAGCGATTGTTGCTCAATATCTTACCCCAACCGATTGCCGAACGATTGAAGCATGAAGAGCAAACTATTGCTGATCAGTTTCCGGAAGCAACGGTTTTGTTTGCCGATGTTGTGGGCTTTACTCAGTTAGCTTCCGAAATCTCGGCGGCTGAATTAGTGGTATTGCTCAACAGATTGTTCTCCATGTTTGACCAACTGGCTGAACAGCATCGGGTGGAAAAGATCAAAACAATTGGGGATGCCTATATGGTCGTGGCAGGTTTGCCCACCCCCCGGATCGACCATGCTCAAGCGATCGCTAATCTCGCGATTGATATGCAACATGCCGTGGCTCGTTTTAATGTCGAGCTGAACCAATCTTTGAGTATTCGGATTGGGATTAACACTGGCCCCGTTGTCGCTGGGGTGATTGGGATCAAACGCTTTATCTATGATTTGTGGGGAGACACGGTCAATATTGCCAGCCGTATGGAATCTCAAGGAATCGCTGGTGTTATCCAGGTTTCAGAAGCGACCTATGAGTGTTTAAAAGAGCATTATTTCTTTCAAAAACGAGGAATTATTCAAGTTAAAGGTAAAGGCGAGATGACCACTTATCTGCTGATGGGCAAGCGGAGTCCGTCGCCTATATCCAGTTTACCGAGTTAATCAGTTTAACTTTAATTTTTTATTTCTCACTTGGGCTACGTTCTACCCATTGGCTTTTGGGCTGTCAAATTTCACTCCCATCTCTAATGCCCATTGGGTTAATTTCGCCTATTTAATTATGAAAAAAATTCATATAAGAATTAATGGTTGGCACTATTAGCTGGGCAAGCTTTTGCCACTTACTAAAGCTGGGTATTTTAAGAATAGATATACTATTATCATACCGTAAATTATAAAAACATACCTATTCCTATTAAAGATGTTTTTCTCTTTTCAAAAGATAAAAAACCTTACAGGGGAGACAGATTCAATGCATAGCTCTTGCTTAAAAAAACAATCAACCCGTCTAGTTGGGACGATGTTCATCCTCCTAGGATCAGCCGCTGCCTCACAAGCAACAACCCTGACGGGCTATGCCACTTACGGCAATATGATGAGCGGGATGCGGGTAACGGCTAATTTCTTGGATGGCTCTTCCCAAACTCTAACTTGGGGTGCTACTGATGCAATATCAGGAGGAGTTTTTAGCAATACCTGGTCTTTAACTCAATCCGGTAATACCTACGCACCCGATAATTCCAATCCAGAGGCAGCGGCCTGGATTTTAACCAATTATGGTGCAGGGATTACCTCTTTGGTGATTGATGCCATTCCGGGAAACACCGTTTTTGATAATGTGTATGAAGTGAACACTCCCCTACAAACACCTGGTTCAGAAAGGGGTTGGCCTTTTCAGGTTGTTTCTGGATTAGGCCCAAGTTCCTTTAATTTCTCAACCCCCATCGATATCTCCTATGGAGACTTGTTTGGAAAACTGTCACTCTATTGGAACACTGGATTTACAGGAATCCTGAGATTTTTTGCCGATGCCGATAGCGGTACTAGCAGTGACCCCGTTAGACCCAGAGACCCAGTCGAGTACAATTCTCCGCCAACGGTCTATTTCGCGGCACCTACCATCTACGAAGGTCAATCTGCATCAACTGTGGTACAGGCGACCGATCCTGGTGCAGAGGCCATTACATTTTTACTCAACGGTGGCAATATTGGCACGGACTACACCCAGGCAGGCGTCCGTCAAGTTGGCGTTAATTTTGGCACCTTTCTCGATAATGGCAATTACACTTATACAGCTCAAGCGAGGGATGAGGGCGGCAATTACAGCCTGCCTGTGACGAGTACGCTCAGCGTCTTAAACCTGCCTCCCACCATCACCGGTGTTAACATCCCGACTATTTATGAAGGCCAATCAGCGTTAGCGTATATCTCTGCCACTGATCCAGGTGCTGACGCCGTCAACTTTTACCTGAACGGGAATTATGTCGGTACTGACTTTAATACTTCAGGAACTCGCGCCGTTAGTACCAACTTAGGATACTTTGCGGATAATGGTTACATTCCCTATACAGCTAGCGCTTTAGATAAAGATGGAGCTTGGAGCGAGCCAGTTGCCAGTGGACTGAGTGTCTTAAATGTAGCTCCAACCCTAACGAGTTTCGACCTGGCAGAGTATGTGATTAATGAAGGTCAATCGGTAACTGCCCTATTGACGGCTACTGATCCAGGCGCAGACGCGCAAACATTTTTTATTAATGGGGTTAATATCGGCACTGATTTGCAAATTTCCGGCACTCGTGCAGCGACAACAAACCTCGGCTCCTTTGCCACGGGTACCTATACCTTCACGGGTTTAGCACAAGATAAAGATGGGGCTTGGAGTAATCCCATTGAAAGAACGCTAATCGTTTCAAATGTTGCTCCAACCATCACTCAAGTCACTCAGAACTTAGTGGCAAAAGCCAACGATTTCTTTGATTTTGCAGTATCCGCCGTTGATCCCGGTAAGGATAGTACGGTTCTCACCTACGAGTGGGATTTGAATGGAGATGGCTTATTTGATGACTTTGTCGGTGCGGCTGGGCAGTGGACTTTTCCCGACTACGGTAACTATAAAGTGGCAGTACGAGTCTCGGATGGGGATGGCGGTTATGCTTACGGTTCCTTTGACGTAGAAAGCGTTCCTGAACCGAGTTCGGCGCTGGGTGTATTCCTGTTTAGTGCTGGTGGTGCCGCTGCCTTATGGAAGCGTAAGCAGCCACCCAAAAGCAACAATCAAGGATGAACAATGTTCACAGGAGGCTTGATAGCCTTACACAAGCGAGAATCGTGGGTTTGATGTCGAAAACATTACTTCTGCCTACTGCCTTTTTTGGTCATGTTTTCAGTCTCCAGTCCTTTGTACACTAGGGGGGAGCAAATCAGGCGATCCCGCACGGGAATAGGCTCCATCCGACTAACCAAAGAAAGCGGTATGGTTACAGCACTCTCGTGGGATCTTTGATGGTAACCTGGAAAATGACATTTCTAAATGTAAAGACCGTTTTTCAGAATCTGAAAAGGTAGCTTCAAAACATAGGCGCAGCATGGTCACCACCACAGAAAAGACAAACACTGGCGTAATTATCCAAATCATCGGTCCCGTTGTCGATGTTGAGTTTTCCACCGGCAAGATGCCGCAGATTTACAATGCCTTGAAAATTGCAGGCAAGAACGAAGCCGGACAAGATGTCTCCGTCACCTGCGAAGTGCAGCAGCTATTGGGAGGCAACCAGGTACGAGCTGTTGCGATGAGTACCACTGATGGACTGGTACGCGGCATGGAAGTGGTGGACACAGGTGCCCCCATTAACGTGCCAGTCGGCAAGGCAACCCTGGGTCGGATTTTCAACGTGCTGGGTGAACCTGTAGACAACAAAGGTGACGTCAATGCTGAGGAAACCTTCCCCATTCACCGACCGGCTCCCCAATTCACGGATCTGGAAACCAAACCTTCGGTTTTTGAAACCGGCATTAAAGTGATTGACTTGCTGACGCCCTATCGGCGCGGCGGCAAAATCGGTCTATTCGGCGGTGCGGGTGTTGGTAAGACCGTAATTATGATGGAGCTGATCAACAACATTGCTACCAATCATGGTGGTGTGTCGGTGTTCGGCGGTGTGGGTGAACGCACCCGTGAGGGAAATGACCTCTACAATGAAATGATCGAGTCAGGGGTTATTAATAAAGATAATCTCAACGAATCCAAGATTGCTTTAGTCTACGGTCAGATGAACGAACCCCCCGGAGCCAGAATGCGGGTGGGTCTTTCTGCTCTGACGATGGCTGAGTACTTCCGGGATGTAAACAAGCAGGACGTGTTGCTGTTCATCGACAACATCTTCCGGTTTGTGCAAGCGGGTTCAGAAGTATCTGCGCTCTTAGGTCGGATGCCTTCTGCTGTGGGATATCAGCCGACTTTGGGTACAGACATGGGAGATTTGCAAGAACGGATTACTTCCACAACGGAAGGCTCCATTACCTCAGTGCAAGCGGTTTACGTGCCAGCGGATGACTTGACCGACCCCGCACCCGCCACCACCTTTGCTCACTTGGATGGAACAACGGTGTTATCTCGTGGATTGGCAGCCAAAGGGATTTATCCGGCGGTAGACCCCCTGGATTCAGCTTCCACCATGCTGCAACCGGCTGTGGTTGGTGAAGAACACTACAACACCGCCCGTGCCGTCCAATCCACGCTTCAGCGTTACAAGGAACTCCAAGACATCATTGCAATTTTGGGCTTGGATGAATTGTCTGAAGATGACCGACTGATTGTGGCTCGTGCTCGTAAGATTGAGCGCTTCTTGTCTCAGCCGTTCTTTGTGGCAGAAGTCTTCACCGGTTCTCCGGGTAAGTACGTGAAGCTGGAAGAAACGATTGATGGCTTCAAGAAGATTCTCTCTGGTGAACTGGATGACTTACCAGAGCAAGCCTTCTACCTGGTGGGCAATATTAACGAAGCGATCGCCAAAGCCGAGAAAATCAAGTCAGGTAGCTAAAATTTACCGCAGTAGGGTGGGCGAGAGCTTGCCCTACTGTATGGGCGTAAGGCTTTATGCCCTGGATAAATTTATCGTCCTAGACCCTTTCTAACCCTAACCCCTACTCACCAACGGATGACTTTAACTGTTCGTGTAATTTCTCCCGACAAAACTGTTTGGGATTCCGAGGCTGAGGAAGTAATTCTCCCCAGCACCACTGGACAACTGGGTATATTGTCCGGTCACGCACCTCTGTTGACCGCTTTAGATGTGGGTGTGATGCGAGTCCGCCCTGGTAAAGATTGGTTGCCCATCGCGCTCATGGGTGGCTTTGCAGAAGTTGAAAACAACGAAGTGACGATTCTCGTTAACGGCGCTGAGCGCGGAGATGCGATCGATAAAGCAGTGGCTCTCGAAGCCTACACCAAAGCTGAAGAACGTCTCAACCAAGTTCAAGGCACTGAAAATCGACAGGAACAAATTCAGGCGACTCAAGCCTTTAAGCGAGCACGCGCTCGTTATCAAGCGGCTGGTGGCTTGGTGTGAGCCATTGAGCCATAAAAAAGGCAAAAGAGAAGGCGTGAGTCCTTTCTTTTGCCTTTGAGTTAAACCAACTTCGCTGGATTAAGCGCTGCCAGTAAAAGTTACTTCGGGAAACTTCGACTGAGCTTCCGTCATCGGGCGGCGTCTACCTTCTTCTTGCCAGTAGTTAATGACTTCCGTTGCCTTGTTGAGCAGGTCAATGCGATCGCTTTCGGAAATCCAGTGTTTGGCTTCCAATTCATTTTTGAGCTGTTCCCAGGCATCATTCCGGGGCCAGAAAAAGTATGAGGTCAAAGGACTAGTCCCTTTACCCACCACTTGATCTACAGCTAGAGCTACGTTTTCTTCCAACCAGAGCACTTTTAGAATAAATTTGGCCAATCGCACCTCCAGCGATACTTCAGGCGTTCTGAAATTATTGTACAATTTTCTATCTTAACCCACGGTGTATCCACCTGAGTGATGACTCATCCACAATCCCAAACATTCACTTCCCAAAGCACAGCTATTGTGATTTTTGATATTGATGGCGTCGTGCGAGATGTGGCTGGGTCTTATCGACGGGCGATCGCAGATACGGTAGAGCATTTCACCAATGGCGTTCACCGACCTTCTGGGGTAGAAATTGACCAGCTCAAATCAGAAGGATTTTGGAACAACGATTGGGAAGCGTCACAAGAGATCGTTTACCGCTACTTTGAGCGTCAGGGTCAGACGCGGATGCAAGTGGATCTGAATTACGATGCCCTGATTGCCTTTTTTCAGTCTCGTTACCAAGGCACAGACCCAGAACATTGGACGGGGTATATCTGCACCGAACCCTTACTCATCCAATCCAGCTCTCTCGAACGTCTAACTGCCGCCGGAATTTCCTGGGGGTTTTTTAGTGGTGCCCCCAGACGCGAAGCTCTATATGCACTCACAACACGTCTGGGCCTGGTTAACCCCGTGCTGATTGCCATGGAAGATGCTCCCGGCAAGCCTGACCCTACAGGGCTGTTAGCAACGATTGAGCAATTAGGACAACGGCACAATCTTGAGCTGAACACGCCTGTACTCTACGCCGGAGACACGGTTGCCGATATGTACACCATCCAGAAAGCTAAAACCCTTTATCCCAAACGCACTTGGATTGGGGTTGGCATTCTACCGCCTCACGTTCAAGCCATACCAGAACGCTGCGAGGCTTATCAACAGACTCTTCAATCAGCGGGTGCAGCAGTGGTATTGAGTCATGTTGAGCAGTTGACTCCAGAACGAATTCAGCAACTTGTGCTTCAAGGCTAAAATCCGGTGATTCAAACAAGCTATCCTAACCCTCCCACCAGAAATCTCTGGTCTTAACACCTACTTTTAGAGGATGCCTCTTTATCTTTAGAGGATGCTTCGCTTACCTCAATTTCATCCACAATTTTTACCCAGCCTTGCCGCACAGCATAAATGAGTCGTGTTAATAAATCTTCATCTTCTTGTGTGAAGGAATGCTCTAGAGGAGCCGTCATCAAGTCATACCAGTCAGCAAAGCTGATTTCATGAGTATGAATCACCTTAGCAAATAGCTCCGGCAGCCGACAGGAGCTAGTGCTGTCTTTGTACTTTAGTTGCCCTTCCCCAAATAACATATAGTTAGTGCGTAGGTGCTGTTTTGTGTAATAGAAATACCATTTTAATATTTAGTTTTTATCTTCTCAGAGATAGATATTTTTTCTTAAAACAACTCCTCTTGGCCAATCTGTACTCATCCCATAAAATTGACTGGATTTCACCAGTAGGTGAAACTGAATGTTGCGATTAATTACTTTTTTAAAGTTATCAATAAGCTAATTCGGATTAAACTTTGAGGTCAGCATAAACTAAACTTATACATATAACGAATTTTAAAATTTTCTACTCAGATCTTTTTAAGTAATTGTTATAAACTTAAATGTTTTGTTACATTGATCGGCAGAACTCTCTATTTTTAAAGAATTTTGACTTTATGATTGTTTACAATCATAAGCTTTTACAGAACTCTAATAATTAAAGAGTAGATGAAAGGAGAGGTTATTCTGCCTATGCCTTAGTGAATTACCCTTATGATTTTCTGTAAAGCTCATTAAGGTTTAATTCAATGTTGTTCAAAAATCTTGAGGGCACGAACAGAAAAGTAAAAAATATTTACCTGAATAGTAGTTCGAGGGAGGACTGCTAATTTGTGCCAAGTTTACTTCCTCGAATCAACAATCGCTCAGTTATTTGCTCATGTCCTTCAAAAAGGGAAGCTCACTCTAACAGATCGCTGTGTGTTAATGACCGCACTGGTCAATAATTCCCTTTGCCAAGAAGAAGAAATCTTGATTAATCGGTTATTGCACGCGGTGCGCCGAGGCAGATTGAAGGTGGTAGATGAGTAATTCTCACTCAATTTGGATATGGGTCATTGGATATGGGTCATTGGTCGTGAGTTCCTCAATCCCCAATCCCCAATCCCCAATTTCTAATTTCTATCGTGAGCTAGAGCTGACAACCTTAAGGAATAATCTTATAACTATTCTTCCTAGGCTTTACCTCTAAATAGTCTTTATCTCAAAGTTAGAAACTTCTCCAACGCGGCAACCATGACAGGAGGCCAACGACGAATTGTTTTGACCCACTCTAAGTCTTTATAGCGATTGTCAAGACCAACCACTGCCGCCCAATTGCTCTCCGCTTCGCCCCGTTTTCCGTCTTCCCACAACGCAGCCGTGAGGGCAGCTCGTACATCAGGGAATTGTGGATATTTGCGGATAATATTACGTAGGGTGCGAAGGGCTTCTTCTTTTTGACCCGTTTGATAAAGGGCAAGGGCGTAGTTGGCACGAGCAAAAGCAAAATTGGGGGCTAATTCGGCAGCTTTTTCATAGCCTGCAATCGCCTCGTCCCATTTTCCCTGTCCGGCTTTGGCATTCCCCAAGTTGTTGTAAGCCATGGCATCAAGAGGGTCGATTTCTAGTACCCGTTGGTAATCGGCGATCGCATCTTCCCACTCTCCCAATCCTTCATAAGCCGTACCCCGATTGAGATAGGGGTCAGGTGCATTGGGGGCTAACTCAATTGATTGGTTGAAATCTGCGATCGCCTCCTTTAACTTATTCTGACTGACTCTAGAATTTCCTCGATTGCTCCAGCCGACGGGATTATCGGGCAACAGCTCAATTAACTGAGTCCAATACCCTTCAGCCGTCGGAAAGTCACCTCTATTGGTCGCGGCAAACGCTTGCTGCCTGAGTTCATTAAATTGTTGCACCTGAACCTCCGTCAAGTCAGATGCCTGTATTTCCTGCGCCATCACTGGCGATATCATCACTAAACCCGTGATTACAACAACAAGCAGTGCACTCAGAAGTCTCAAAAACCAGCGAATCATTGAATGCTTTTTCCTTTAACTTTTCCGTGCGAGAAGTCCCCATGTGTAGCGTAGCGGAAGTTGGGGATGAAAGCACAGATTTCTGCCTGTTCGCTAATTCGCCAGAAACCCCATGCCATAAAGCATCAAGACTTGAAAATGGTTAGGGTGTCACGTCAAGATATTGCTGTTCTGTATCATTGGTAACAATTAGTGGGTTAACCTCGCTCTAATATCACACCTTATCTGCAAGTGTCTCTCTATCAGTAAGCAGAATTAATAGGGGGTTATAGATAAAGTATGGTGAGGAGATTTGGGCGACGGAAATTTCTGCTCTACGGCTCTGCAACTTTGGGAACCAGCATTCTCCTGAAAGCTTGCGCTAGCAATGAACCCACAACAACGGCAGCAAGTCCAGCGGCTTCTGGATCGCCGGTGGTAGCTGCCGGGAGTAGCGGCGATACAATCAAGGTCGGGATTTTACACTCCCTGAGCGGCACGATGGCGATTAGTGAACAAAGCGTCGTGGATGCTGAATTACTAGCGATTGATGAAATCAACGCAGCGGGTGGAGTCCTCGGTAAACAGATCGAGTTCATCAAAGAAGATGGCGCTTCTGACTGGCCCACCTTTGCCGAGAAAGCCAAAAAACTCATTGATCAAGATAAGGTTGTGTCGATCTTCGGCTGCTGGACTTCGGCTAGCCGTAAAGCCGTGCTGCCGGTGTTTGAAGAGAAAAACCACATGCTCTGGTACCCTGTCCAGTATGAGGGTCAAGAGTGTTCCAAGAGCATTTTTTACACCGGTGCTGCCCCGAACCAGCAAATTGAGCCGTCAGTGGATTGGCTTTTGCAAAATAAGGGTAAAGAGTTTTTCCTCGTGGGTTCAGACTACGTTTTTCCCCGAACTGCCAACACCATTATTAAGGCACAATTGGAGGCTAAAGGTGGTAGAACAGTCGGTGAAGATTACTTACCTCTGGGGAATACGGAAGTTACACCGATCATTAGCAAAATCAAAGCCGCTTTACCCAACGGTGGCGTGATTTACAACACCCTAAATGGGGATAGTAATGTAGCTTTCTTTAAACAGCTTAAAGGGGCTGGCTTAACTCCAGACAAATATCCCACCATGTCTGTGAGTATTGCCGAAGAAGAAGTCAAAGCCATTGGTCCAGAATATCTCAAAGGTCAGTACGCGGCTTGGAATTACTTCCAAACTGTAGATAATCCGGTCAATAAAAAGTTTGTTGAAGCGTTTAAGAAAAAGTACGGAGAAAGCCGAGTCACCAATGACCCAATGGAATCTGCGTACATAGCGGTTTACATCTGGAAGCAGGCCGTTGAAAAAGCAAAGACAACAGATATCGAGGCCGTGCGGAAAGCGGCTTTGGGTCAAACCTTTGAGGCTCCCCAGGGGAAAGTGACGATGGAAAATAACCATCACCTTGCCAAGTTTGTGCGGATTGGTGAAGTTGGGGACGATGGTCTATTTAAGATTGTTTATTCTACAGAAAAAGCAGTTGAACCTGTGCCCTGGAATCAATTTGTGGCGGAAACGAAAGGCTTTGGCTGTGATTGGTCAGATCTAAATAAAGGGGGCAAGTACAAAATTTAGAATCATGAATTTGTCAAAGATTTGGATTTTGGATGTGAACTCCATCTAAAATCCAAAATCTAAAATTTAAACTGCTTGGAGAAAGGGCGTGATCGCAGCACTGTTTGATAGCCTATTTAATGGACTAAGTATTGGCGCTGTTTTATTAATTGCAGCGCTAGGATTAGCCATTGTTTTTGGACTGATGGGCGTGATTAACATGGCTCATGGTGAGTTGATGATGCTGGGGGCTTACACGACCTTTATTGTGCAAAATGGCTTCAACTTGCTGGGAAAGCCGTGGTTTGAAACCTATATCTTTGTTGCCCTGCCAATGGCTTTTATGGTGGCGGCGGTGATGGGTTTGATTTTGGAACGGGGGGTGATTCGATATCTTTATGGACGCCCCTTAGAGACTCTCTTAGCGACTTGGGGAGTCAGCCTCATTTTGCAACAGTTTGTGCGAAGCGTGAACTGGGTATTGGCAATTAGTCTAGCTGTGTTTTGTCTGCTCTTTTTTGGTGCACTCTGGATTCTATCTCGTCGCCCGGAGATAGAGAGGATGCGTAACTGGGTGGTAGCGGTGATGCTACCGCTATCACTCGGTATTGCCTGGGCGACTGGCGCATTCTTGGCTCAAACTTACAAACTCACTGTCACTCAGCCTTGGTTTGGTGCACAAAATGTGAATGTCACAGCACCTCGTTGGCTACAAGGTAACTTGCCTGTGTTTGGTCTGACACTGCCCTACACCCGACTGTTTATCATTGGCCTTACGATTCTTTGTGTGGCGGCGATTTACTTGTTTTTGCAGCGTTCCCCATGGGGGTTGCGAATTCGGGCGGTGACGCAAAACCGGAGTATGAGCTCTTGCCTGGGGATTCCCACTCAAAAGGTGGATGCTTTGACGTTTGCCCTCGGTTCTGGGTTGGCTGGTGTGGCGGGTTGTGCGATTAGTTTCCTGGGTTCTGTCGGTCCAAATACCGGTCAGAATTATGTGGTTGATACGTTCATGGTCGTAGTGGTGGGTGGCGTTGGCAAGTTAGTGGGGAGTATTGTGGCGGCGCTGGCTATCGGTACGGCAAACTACCTAATCGGTTCAGGCGTAATGGTCACAATTATCCCGGCACCCCTGTTGGCAATAGAACCATTCAAATCCTTGGCTGATTTGTTAACATTCTTTTCTTCCACCAGCATGGCTAAGGTCATCGTATTTGCTCTAATTATTGTGTTTCTTCAGGTGCGACCGGGAGGAATTTTCCCTCAAAAAGGACGCACGGTTGATGCTTAATTAAGGATTTAGGGACGGGGAGTGAAAGAAGGATTTGCCAAGGTTTCGCCTCTATCTCGTCTAATTTCCTTTTTCTATTAGCTAATAATTCATAACTTATAACTATTCAGTAATGGTTAATGATTCAGTAATGGAAATGCCAGGAATTGACCGACGACATCGCCGCCGTCGGTTACTGCTAATTGAGGTAGGTGTTGTTGCCCTTGTGGCGCTGATGTTGATCTTCGTTATGCCAGTTGTCCTCACCAGCGTACGCCTCAACCAAATGGGGCGTTTTTTAGCCTTAGCGATCGCAGCCCTCGGCATTGACCTAATTTGGGGTTACACGGGACTTTTAAGTCTCGGACATGGCATCTTTTTTGCTTTTGGGGGTTACGCCCTAGCCATGCATCTTCAGCTAGCACCGGTAGAAGCTGGGACGTTGCCGGAGTTCATGAATCTCTACGGGGTGGATAAATTGCCCTGGTTTTGGACTCCGTTTGATTCCTTTGGTTTGGCGGCGATCGCTGTTCTCTTAATTCCCTCGTTATTAGGGGCTGTCCTAGGTTATTTAGTCTTCCGTAATCGCATCCGAGGCGTTTACTTTTCCATCCTCACCCAAGCCGCAACCATTGTATTTTTTAACTTTTTTAATGGTCAGCAGAAGCTTTTCAATGGTACAAATGGTCTGACGAACTACAAAACCTTATTGGGAGCAGATGTGAATGCTCCGAAAACACAGTTTGTCTTCTACACCCTCACTATATTGTTTCTCGTCGCTGCTTATACCCTTTGTCGTTGGTTGACTAGAGGACGCTTCGGAAATTTGCTGATTGCCATTCGGGATGATGAAAGCCGTGTTCGGTTTACAGGTTATAACCCCACGAGTTTTAAGGTTTTAGTATTTGCCATTTCTGCGGGTTTAGCCGGTTTGGCAGGGGCGATGTATACGCTACAAACTGGGATTATTTCACCGAAGGCGATGGATATTGCTTTTTCCATTGAGATGGTAATTTGGGTCGCTGTGGGAGGACGCGCCTCTTTGGTGGGAGCGATTTTAGGGGCGCTAGTTGTGAATTTTGCCAAGAGTTTGTTGAGTGAGAAATTCCCGGAAATTTGGCTATTTTTCCAGGGTGGATTGTTTTTGTTGGTGGTGATGGTACTCCCGAATGGGGTAGTGGGGTGGTTGCGTGAACAAGGCATGGATTGGTTAGCACGCCTGGGACGCCCGAAGCCTGTCTTTACTTATCCGAGTCTGGAAGAAAGTCCGGAGGTGCAGCATGAACGGGAGACTTTGGGGAGGGAGTAGGCTTTAACGTGGATGCGTAGGGCTTGCCGCAGCGTCCCACAAAGAGCACAGAAGGCACAGAGAGAAGAGAAAAAAGTTATTTGAGTTGGTAATTTTTGAGGGAAGAAGGGATTGGGTATGATATGAGTGGAAAAATTATTGAAACTGAGAATGTAACCGTTAGTTTTGATGGCTTTAAGGCGATCAATAACCTGAATTTCAGTATGGATGTTGGGGAATTGCGGGTAGTGATTGGGCCTAATGGTGCTGGAAAGACGACGTTCTTAGATGTGATTACCGGTAAGGTGCAACCGACACAAGGGCGGGTGCTATTTAAAGGGCGGAATTTACGGCGTTTGTCTGAACATCAAATCGCTCTTTTAGGTATTGGTCGTAAGTTCCAGACGCCGCGTGTTTACCTCAATCTAACGGTTCGTGAAAACTTACAAATTGCTTGTAATCGCCAGAAAAATGTCTTTTCCGCGCTGTTTGGTCGTCCTTCATCCGCTGAACGAAATACGGTTAAAGGTTTATTGGAAACAATTGGATTAACGATTAAAGCTGACTTGGCGGCGGCATTGCTATCTCATGGGGAAAAGCAACGTTTAGAAATTGGGATGTTAGTGGCTCAATCGCCAGATTTATTGCTGGTAGATGAACCGGTTGCGGGTTTGACGGATGAGGAAACGGAAAATATTGGAAATTTACTCTTAGCACTAGCAGAAAGCCACTCTATTTTGGTGATTGAACATGATATGGAATTTGTGCGCCAGATTGCGCGGAAGGTAACAGTATTGCACGAGGGTTCAGTTTTATATGAAGGCAGTATCGAAGAAGTTCAAAATGAGCCGCGTGTGATTGAGGTGTATTTGGGAGAACCTCTGGAAAATCAACAAAAAATTGCTTGAGGAGTAAACTCAAGTTAATGATTAACGCAGAGAACGCTAAGGAAATCGCAAAGGAACGCAGAGGGTGATTGAAATATGGTTCATTGAAAGTAATAATAATTGTTATTTAATTTGGCGTTCCTTTGCGTTGAAAAATTATTATGTTGCAAGTCTCTGGACTCAATGTCTACTACGGTGAAAGTCACATCCTCCGGGATGTCGATTTAAGTGTTCCATCAGGGCAAATGGTTTGCCTCATTGGACGCAATGGGGTGGGCAAAACCACGTTGCTAAAAACCATTATGGGATTACTCAAACCTCGCACGGGAACGATTACCTTGACAGGGGAAACCATTACAGATAAATCACCGGATAAACGAGCAAGATTGGGAATTGGTTATGTTCCTCAAGGACGGGAGATTATTCCTCGATTGACGGTAAAAGAAAATCTGTTGTTGGGTTTGGAAGCACGACGGCACGGCAGAAATGGAAAAGAGGAAATTCCCGAAGATATCTTTGCTCTGTTTCCAGTTTTAAAAACCATGCTCTCCCGGATGGGGGGCGACTTGAGTGGCGGACAACAACAACAACTTGCAATTGCCCGTGCGTTAATGGGACGCCCTCAATTACTGGTGTTAGATGAACCTACTGAAGGCATTCAACCTTCAATTATTCTAGAAATTGAAGCGGCTGTCCGCCGCATTATTGAATCCACGGGAATTTCTGTACTTTTAGTCGAACAACATCTACACTTTGTGCGACAAGCCGATAAATACTACGCCATGCAGAAAGGTGGAATTGTTGCCTCTGGAGCCACTAGCGAACTGAGCAATGAAGTTATTCAACGATTTTTAGCGGTTTGATTCCAATCGGCGCAAAGTAAAATTCAAGTCCTCAGGCAATCAGGGACTTCAGTTCCATCTGGATTCAGATATCGGAATCTTGAAATTATCGCTCTCGATTTCTACCATTAAGCATTAAACACCAGTCTTGCAGTATTTTCCGTAAATGCCAAAATTCGCTTGGAGTCTATACTCCGGCGTCCTATGATTCAGTCTACGTTAGTGGGCTGAAGTCCTTTTATATGCAGTTCAGGTAACAGGATCTTTACAGTTGTCTAGTGCAAGATGTTAATTTAAGCAGTAAACCATGCTGTTGGGTGGTGATTGTCAATAACCGGGGAAGTATACTCAGGCTTGATAGGATTTAGAAATAACCGGGTTTCTCTCTTCAGAGTTGACGACGCGATGGAAAGACATCCCACCGTTTCCCCACCCGTTCGAGAGGCCAACTCAACATCAGTTCTTCCAATAAGGTTTTCCTGGTTGGTGTTTGGCATCGAATAATACAAATGAACCTATTGGAGCTACGGTCTTTTATGCACTACTCAGATTCTGGTATCTACCCAACTCATAAAAGCAAGTCTCTTAAAGCTCAGTCAAAGCGAAGGTTCAAGATTATAGCAGAAACTGGAAACTGGTTCAATTACATCACTCATCATTGGAGTATTCACAAAAAGATTGGCTCCGGCTATATCTTATCCATTGGTATTGCCATCCTGGGAACTGGAGTAGGACTAATGGTGGGTGAGTATTATGATGACAAAGGTGTGGAGCAATTTAGAATTGCCCAGCAAAGATATACGAGAATCGATCATTTAGAAAAAGCAGTTTGGCAGGTAAAGTTTAATCAGCAAAAACTGATTATTTCCTCTCAAAAAAATGAACTTCAACCTCAAGACATTAAGCAATTACAAGCAAGCATTGCGGAAGCCAACAACCAACTTTTTTTACTCAAATATAATTTAAAAGATTATCACACTCTTCCCGAAGACTATGCAACAGACTTAAAAACATTTTTGCAGGTTTGCGATCGGGAAGTAGACTCGTATACGCAGCTACTGGAGTCACTCTTACAAAAAGTAACTATCCCTAATCCAACAAAAAAAGATATTGCAGCAAGAGAGCAGATTTTACAGGAAATTGTCAATGGTAAGCAAGGTGCAAGGGTTGAACAACTCTCTCAAACATTAGAGAAACTCGTTGATTCCACAGGCGTTCAAGAAAAGCAAGCTGGAGCGACCTTTAGAAGAGCTAAGGTTTTACGATTGACCATCATTATTATGAGTATGGTGCTATCTATGGCGATCGCTATGACTTTAGCCCTCTATACCAGTCGTGCGATCGCTCGTCCCATTAAAGCCGTCACGAAGGTTGCTAAGCAAGCCACTCAAGAGAGTAATTTTGAGCTACAAGCCCCTGTTACCAGCGACGATGAAATTGGAGTTTTAGCCACCTCTCTCAATCAACTGATTCAGCAGGTAGCCACACAAATCAGGGAATTGAAGCAAGCCCAAGCCCAACTGATTCAGGGCGAAAAAATGTCTAGTTTGGGTCAGATGGTTGCCGGAATTGCCCATGAAATCAACAACCCCGTTAACTTTATTTACGCAAACCTGAGCCACGCCAACGACTACACCCAAGAGTTATTAGAAATCCTACAATTGTATCAGCAGTACTATCCCCAACCTGAGCCTGAAATTAAGAACAGGATAGAGGACGCTGAACTTGATTTTATTGGGGAAGATTTGCCCAAAATTATCTCATCCATGCACACCGGAGCGGAGCGCATCCGACAAATTATTCTATCGTTGCGTAATTTTTGCCACCTGGACGAATCTGAAATGAAACAGGTGGATATCAATGAAGGTATTAACAATACTTTGTTGCTTTTGAACCACCGACTCAATCCGGGTATTGAAGTCATCAATCAGTATGAAAAATTACCCTTAGTGGAGTGCTATCCCGCTCAACTTAATCAAGTCTTTTGGCATATCATTACTAATGCTATTGATGAACTTATATCGCATCATCAATTACTCTGCGATCCCCAGATTTTGATTCAGACAAAACTTGTCAATGGTCAGCAAGTAGAGGTGAGAATCCGCGATAATGGCAAGGGAATTAGCCCAAGCATCCAAGAGAAAATATTTGACCCGTTTTTCACCACTAAACAGGTGGGGGAAGGAACAGGAATGGGGCTGGCAATTTGTTACCAAATTGTAGAGAAACATCAGGGCAAAATCCAGGTGATTTCGCAGTTAGATCAGGGCACAGAGTTTGTAGTTACTTTGCCGATACAAAATCGTTAAAGTATTAAGGATGAAATATGGATTAAACAAGACTTAAATTTTTACCCAACTAATACGATTAAATCTAGTTTTGGTGCTTTATTCATAAGCAGAGATACCATCCTACTGGCAAAACCGATGGAGAATTATAAACCCCATCCGCCTATGCGGTGAGGTTGTTGACTAACGACTTCAACATCAGCAATATCAAGACTAGAGATCATCAACCGATGTTGACATTGAACGCTGAAAACTATTGCGCCATTCATCGTTTAGCTGGTCAGGCTCTATCTCTGGCAATGAAGGCGGTGAACCCACAGGTGGATTACCCCCAATCAGAGGTTGTTCGAGGGAGAGATTTGTTGGGGCAGAACGAATACTGTTGAGCCAGCTATCCCTATTTTTGAGCGTTCCCGTATCCGGGACACTGCGTCCCTTATCGAGCAACTGACTCAGATGGTGCAGCCCTTCACACAATTTATGTAAGTGAGCAGCTCTGTAATCGGCAGCTTGCCAATCTCCTGCTTCGAGGGCTTCAGCATATCCCTTTTGTAAGGCTCGGATCAGTCTCAGCTGGGTTTCAATGATTGGATAGTTAATTGCCATTTGTCTTGCTGTTGTTCAATCTGAACTGGTATCTACCCCTGATGCCTCTGTTGGTTTCTTCCGTTCTCAACCTATTCTGGCTCAGGCATCAGGGCGTTGCACACTAATACAACTTACGGACTCAGTGCGAATGCTCTGGAAAATTTGTTCTTTCCGTAAATACACGGTTACATGGAGAGAGCCTGCCCCCTTATAATCCGTCCAGTTTCGCCGTTATTTCAGGAGCTAGGGCGATGTACGACCGTGATTTAGTGCAGGTAGATGAGCCTCACAACAGTGTAGAGCCTGTGTGGCAACAGGTTAAACAGCTATCTAAACAAGAAAAAGCTGAAATTGTCAGGAGGCTGTTGGGCCAAGAATCTGGTTTGGTGTTGGTATCTACAAATAGCCACCTTGTCGATTATATAATTGCACAGATGAGCCTTTTGTCTCATGAGGGATTGGCTTACGTTTTAAGAGCGATCGCGTCTCGAATGACAGAGGATGCTGATCGTTCTCAACGTTGACTGAGCAAGCAACATCAGTTCAGGACTCAACGGTAAATGGGTGTCAGTCCGATGAGCCGCCCCTGCACCCCAACTCTTCATCAACATGCCCCAAAAAAAGCCCTGAAAGCTAGGTTTTATACCACACCCTCGCCTATAATCGAAGCTAAATTAGCTTGACAAATGGCGGGAAAAATGCAAACGGCTGCGAATTCCCAGCAGCGATCCCATGCCTCTCCAATAAAACTAGACCGTTTTTTGGTTTGTGGGCTAGGCAGTTTGGGTCAGCAGTGTGTTGTCGCGCTTAAGGGATTTGGGGTGAGTATCATTGCCATTGAGGAAGTGCAACCCAGAACCTGGGAGATTCCTGATATACCCAACTTATTAGAAGACTTAGTGATCGGCGATTGCCGCCAAGAGAGTGTTTTAAAACAGGCCAAAATACAGCAGTGTCGGGCTGTCCTCCTGGTTACCAGTAGCGAACGCATCAATACAGAAGCCGCCTTTACCGCACGGCTCTTGAATCCCCACACGCGCTTAGTGGTGCGTTCCGCCAAAGAAAATCTCAATGAACTGTTGAGTCAACACTTGGGGAATTTTGTCTCCTTTGAGCCAACTCAACTCCCCGTAACGACGTTTGCCCTAGCGGCGATGGGCACCATGACCTTGGGATTTTTCAACCTAGAAGGACATCAACTCCGGGTGGTGAAGCGTCGCATCCAACCGGGCGACCTGCTTGGCAGAAGGTTGGTACATGATTTCAACAGTTCCACACGCCGGGTTCTGAGCCACACACCCAACTCATCCAGAGTGGTGACAGGATTTCATCAGTGGGAACCGAATGCTTGCGTGCAAGCAGGAGACGCTCTGGTCTACGTTGAAGTTACCGAAGAATCTTTGAGCCGTTCTGAGAAACCCGTCACGGAGACGAAGCGAGAACGCAAGCCCATTTGGCAAGACATTGTTCAAGGTTGTAATTGGCGCAATCTCAAACGCAGGCTTCATCAATTCTGGCAATCCACCTATCAGCGTCAGGTGCAGCGTGTAGCAATTGTCAGTGGGATTGGTGTGCTGGTTCTATGGCTGTTGGGCACACTGTTGTATCTATTAAATTATCCCAAAATCAGCGTAGGAAACGCCTTTTACACAACGGCAATCCTGCTGTTGGGCGGATTTGGAGATTTATATGGCGGATTCGACATCCAGATTCCGGTTCCTTGGTGGTTGCAGTTGGTTAGTCTGGGACTCGGTTTAGCAGGCACCGCTTTTGTGGGCGTGTTGTATGCATTGCTTACGGAAATGCTTTTAAGTGCTAGATTCCAGTTTTTAAAGCGCCGTCCACCCGTGCCGCAACAAGACCATGTGGTGGTGATTGGATTAGGTCGCGTCGGTCAGGGAGTGGCAGCGATGTTGCAAGAATTTAAGCAATCGGTGGTAGGGATTACCAATACCGAGCTTGACCCCAATATCCTACCGGAACTACCCGTGATTACCGGAAATTTTGCCGAAGCTTTGAAAATGGCGCATCTACCCACAGCAAAAAGTGTTTTGGTCGCCACGGATGATGAGATGCTGAATCTAGAAGTTGGGTTGATGGCACATGCAGCGAATCCGGCAGGGGGTTTAGTCATCCGGACTTTTGAGGAAGGATTGAGTAAGAATTTGGCACAGTTGTTGCCCGATGCTCAAGTTTTGTGTGCTTATGCATTGGCAGCAGAAGCGTTTGCGGGAGCGGCGTTTGGGGAAAATATTGATAATCTGTTTCGCCTGGATAACCAAACCATTTTGGTGACGGAGTACAAAATTGAAATCGGTGATACCCTCAATGGGTTGCTGTTGGCAGAGGTGGCTTATGGCTACGGCGTGGTGCCGGTGCTTTACCAAAAAGGGCAAGACACACCTACGTTTATGCCATCGGATGATATTCGTTTAGCGATTGGCGATCGCATGGTGGTTTTAGCCACCAGTATGGGTTTACGACGCATTGAAGAAGGGTTTAAGAGCATTCTGCCCAAACGCTGGCGAGTGTTGGTAGAGAAAGCGATGAACCCAGAAGCGATTTTTGAGGGGGCTAATGCGATTGCGCGAATTTCCGCTTGTGAACTCAGCACCGCTAGAGCTTTGATGCACAATTTACCAGGGGTATTGGAAGTCTCTTTGTATAAACACCAAGCTCAACGCCTAGTGCGATCGCTCAAGCAGGCTCAGGTGAGAGCTCGCCTGATTCCGATTACTTAACGACTTGTCCCAAGCTGATTCTACTCATGAGGAAGAAGATATCTTGTCGTCTCTAGTAGCAACCAGGTGTGGATTTATTGCCCTAAATTAAAGCAATGTGCTGTCTCCTAGAACCGTTTTAAATAGATGTGCATTTTAATGGGCAATGGAGTTACTCCAGCCTGGAATAAGGTAAGCTAAGAAGCTGAAGATTCCTGAAGAATCCTGAAAAAAAGTAAAGCGATCGCTAAAATTCAGATGATCATGAGGTACTTTCAGCCACTAGCGGCATTCCTGTTGGCACTCATTCTGCTGTTCTTCCCTTTATCGGCACAAGCCGCCAGCTCTTCTTCAATTTCTCGCTCCGTGGGCAAAGGGGAACTCACTGGCAAGGATTTTTCCAATCAAAGCTTGATTGGGCAAGAGTTTACCAGCGTCAATCTGGAGCAAACCAACTTTAATAATGCAGATTTACGGAATGTGGTATTTAGCAGTTCAACCCTAAAACAGGCTTCTCTGCACGGGGCAGATTTTACCAGTGGAATTGCTTATCTGTCCGACTTCACAGGTGCCGATTTGAGCGATGCGGTGTTGACAGAAGCGATTATGCTGCGTTCTCGCTTTGATGAGGCAGACATCACCGGGGCTGACTTCACAGATGCGGTTTTAGATGGTGTTCAGATCAAAAAACTCTGCGCTAGGGCAACGGGTGTCAATTCCAAAACCGGTATGGCGACTCGTGAGTCTTTAGGATGTAGATAAGTTAGAGCTGAAACGGATGAGCGCAAAGGAAAAAGTATGTGTAAGCTAACGCGCATTTAAATTGTATCTGTTGAAAACAAGATAAAAGCACTCAATTCCACTCCCCCGCACCCCAGCACCCCAGCACCCCCGCACCCCCGCACCCCAGCACCCCCGCTCCCCCGCAAACCTCATAATAAAATGCACAACAGCTCATCAGGGTGGCATGGCAGCTTGCAGTTAGTCTATGCCCATGATCACAACGGCACTCAGTTGACTCACGCCCAAGTGCAAGCGCCGTTAAAGGTGCAGCGATCGTTTTATCCAGAGGGGTCAGCGGTTTGTCATAGTGTGGTGTTGCATACGGCTGGGGGAATAGTGGGGGGCGATCGCCTCTCCCAAACCATCCACCTCTCTCCTCACGCCCATGCCTTAATTACAACGGCTGCGGCGAGTAAAATCTATGGCAGTAAAGGTAAATCTCGTGCCTGTCCCCAAGGACAACCCGCCAAACAAACGATTCAGATTCAAATCGATCAAGCGGCTTGTTTAGAGTGGTTACCTCAGGAAACCATTGTGTTCAATGGTGCCATTTATCAGCAAGATTTGCGGGTAGAATTAGCACCGGGAGCCAGTTGGCTGGGATGGGAGATTACACGCTTTGGGCGCAGTGCTAGGGGGGAAAGGTTCTTGCAAGGAGAATGGCGATCGCATACTGAAGTCTGGCAGCAAGGACGCCCGTTATGGATTGATCGGCAATGGCTACCTGGGGAGGAACAAGTCCTGGATAGTCCTCATGGTTTAGCCGGAAAACCAATTGTGGCAAGTCTGGCTTGGGTGGGGCAAGCGGTTTCTCCAGAGATGATCGAGAAAGCCAGATTAATTTGGGCAACCCAGGAACGTCAGGGAGAAGCTGGTGTAACTCAACTCATGTCAGGATTATTGTGCCGATATCGGGGTTCTTCCACCTCAGAGGTGAGAAACTGGTTTACGGAGGTTTGGCAACTGCTTCGCCTGTCTTTTTTGGGACGCCCCGGTTGTCCACCACGAGTCTGGCAAAAGAGTTGAACGTTCAAACCTTTAACCTTTAACCTTCAATCCCTATGCAATTGACGCCCCAAGAAAAAGATAAATTACTCATTTTTACCGCCGCCCTCGTAGCAGAACGACGCAAAAACAGAGGCTTAAAACTCAACTATCCAGAAGCCATTGCCTACATTTCTGCGGCGATTTTAGAAGGCGCGAGGGATGGACGGACTGTGGCGGATTTAATGAGTTATGGAACTACCTTACTAACGCGGGATGAGGTGATGGAAGGCGTGCCAGAAATGGTGCATGAAGTCCAGGTAGAAGCGACATTTCCCGATGGCACTAAACTGGTGACAGTGCATGACCCAATTCGTTAGATTTTATCCATATAATTTCACACTTAGCATAATTCGTAAGACTAACTGCTCTACTTCTTGAAGTCGCCTACATCGGTCAATAATTTGATGGAGTCGTTCGATCAGAGTGTCAATCTCTTGTCTGTGTACTTGAGATTTTGCGTCCTGCTCTCTGAGAGCCTCAATGCTGTTGATACAATCCGTCACAGACTGCTGAAAAGCTTGGATTTCCTCAATTGAGAGATTTTCCAGTTTTTCCAAACATTCATCAATCGTATCTAAGAGCCTTTCCAGATCACAGGGTCTGTATTTTCTGCCGTTAACGACTAAATATCTAACGACAGCTAAATTACCGACCAGGCTTTTGAGAATATCCATTGCAATAAAACTTAATAAAGTTGTATACAATTATTAACACATGTTTTTACAATGCATCGTAGAGAGATAATAAAGATTGTGTAAATAGGAGATAAATTCCTATTTGCTCAACTTGAAGGTGATTGGACAATCTGAGAATTGGCACAACATACTCTGGTTGATCGGAGCTTTGAGTGAGTTTTGTGATTGAGTCAAAAACTCACCTTTCAAATCGGATTGTTAGAGTCACTTTGTTGAGACGGAGAATAGCATGATTCCCGGAGAAATCATCACCCAGGAGGGAGACATTGAACTCAATGCAGGGCGTCCCACCGTGCAATTGCAGGTGGCGAATACAGGCGATCGCCCGATTCAAGTGGGTTCTCATTTTCATTTTTACGAAGTTAATGAAGCACTCCATTTTGATCGAGAACAAGCCAAAGGAATGCGGTTAGACATTCCCGCCGGAACAGCCGTCCGCTTTGAACCGGGAGATGAACGGGATGTGAAGTTAGTACCGTTTACGGGGACGCGTGAAGTTTACGGATTCAACGGCAGAATTAATAGTCGGCTGGATACTTAAGCCTGAAAGCGAATTCAGAGAATCTGTTGCAAAGCCGTCTGATTACGGATGAGCGTTTCCGTCATCGTTGCAAGTTTGTCCAGCTTCGCTTGATCTTCAGTCGCCCGTTTTTTGTAGAAAAGTTTCTTTTTCAAAGCCTCACGCGCCAAGTCTTCTCTGCCTTGTTTCAGTGCTTGCTGGGCGACTCGCTGCCAAGCGTCAATTTCCTGAACAGCTTGCTTATATTCTGGTTGGATATTATCCCAAGTTCCCTTAATCGTGGCTAAAGCTTCATTGAGCGATCGCATTGCGTCACCCCGATCAGAGTGTTTGAGCGCGAGGAAAATAGGGGCAGACAAACTATCAGTATCAAGGTTTGCAATTATGGGGATAAAGTTTTTCACCTGCCGACTCTCGCTAATACCCGTCTTACACCAAGTCGCAAAGTGTTCGCAGTTATTAAACAGCAGATTGTAATTCTTTTCACCTAATCGGCTTTCTGCCCGTTGCACTACCGCATCTGGGATAAAACAGGTTCGATAGTTCCTGACATACACCTTAGACTTGGAGTGATTCATAAAGGTAGCAAAAGACGTGCGCTCAATTGTCTCCGTTCGCTTGCGTTGGTGAATCACGGTGCCATCGCCACAGTCAATGCCATGATGCTCATAGACACCTTCAAGGCTGAGAAACTCTTGCATTACGTAAATTTGATCGCCACGTGCCATACTTGCTCTTAATCCTGCTAATTATTGGCTCTCATGCACTGGCTGTTTCGATGCTGCCAGTGGTTTCAACAGCGTAGCCGATAAAGTCGGTGCGTCATAACGGCTCTATTCTGGCATTGGCAGGGTATTGTAGCGATTCAGGCTTTGTTAAAGGATGAAACTTTTGCCGTTGCCGTTACTTTTTTCCCAGTTGCTACCATTGAGTTGACGAGAGTTGTTAATAGAAATTTATTGGCATAGATAGCACCAATATGTAAGGGGTATGTGCCTTTAAGTTAAGATTAAACCAGAGTTGAGAGGGATATTGGTATGGTACAATTTGACCCCAAGCTCCGCTTACCAACAAGCGATGAATTGCCTGACTCTGATGGGTTGCCAGTGGATAATGAACTTCATACTCTCGTCCCCAATTTATTAGGCTTGATTCTCGGTTTCATTTGGGGTCAGCGCTTTGATTGGTTTTTTGGGGTCAATATGGGAATTTACCATACCACTGGTATCAATACTAGAGTTCCGATTGTGCCGGATGGTTTCTTAAGTTTGGGCGTTGATCGTATTCGCGGAAATCAGTTACGCAAAAGTTACGTGGTATGGGAAGAAAAGGAGATCGTTCCCATTTTTGTTTTAGAAATCGTCTCCCAAACGCCAGGGGGAGAGTATGACCAAAAAATATCAATTTATGCCAAACTAAAAGTGTTATATTACGTCATCTATAATCCCGACTTTTGGCGCAGAGACCAACAAGAGCCGTTTGAGATTTATCAGTTAGTTAATGGGAGTTATCAACGTCAAATTGGTGAGCCATTTTGGATGCCTGAAATCGGGTTAGGAATTGGACGGGGAATTGGTATTCACCAAGGATTACAGCGCGAGTGGTTATATTGGTTTGACCAGCGAGGAAATCGGATTTTAACACCAGAGGAATTGTTAGCACGTTATCAAGAACAGTTTGGCGAATTACCAGGGAATGAATAGGAGGTTGTTAGAAACTTTTTTCGTTGTGTATAGGGTCTTTTTGCTAAGTGGGCGATTACTTTTTACCGCTGAGTTTCATCGACAAGAAAATCATTAATCTAAGTAGTAAATCTGAAAAATGGAATGGTATAATAAACCACCCGTTTGGAATGTCCAAGAGAATACAATCCAAATTACTTCGGGCGCAAAAACAGACTTTTGGCGCGAAACTCACTACGGCTTCATTCGTGATAATGGGCACTTTTTTTATCAGCCAGTCAAGGGAAATTTCATCGTTGAGGTAAAGGTGAGTGGCGAGTATCAGGAGTTGTACGATCAGGCGGGAATCATGCTGCGTTTGGATCAAGCCAACTGGTTAAAGTGTGGTATTGAGTATGTGAATGGTGTACAACAAGTTAGCGCTGTGGTAACTAGAGATTACTCGGATTGGTCTGTCGTACCCATGCCACAGAATCCAGATTCGCTTTGGATGCATGTTACTCGCCGGGGTACGGCGATAGAGGTGCAATACTCGTTGGATGGGGAACAATATACGATGCTACGTCTTGCCTATCTCACCCCAGTTGAAACCCTTAATGTAGGGTTAATGTGCGCCTCTCCGGACGGGAATGGTTTCTCGATGACATTTGAGGGATTCAAAATTCATCATTTATAAGCTTTAAGAAACTGGAAAGAATAGCGAAAATCCAAATGGGTGTGAGGAGATATTGATGAGTTATAGAATGGATCGCCGCGCTTATGCAGAAACATTTGGGCCAACAGTAGGCGATCGCATCCGTCTGGCGGATACGGAACTGTTCATCGAAGTGGAACGGGACTACACCACCTACGGCGATGAGGTGAAGTTTGGCGGCGGTAAGGTAATTCGGGATGGGATGGGACAATCCCCCATATCCAACGCCGATGGTGCCGTTGATCTGGTGATTACGAATGCCCTGATTCTCGATTGGTGGGGCATTGTTAAGGCAGATATTGGGATTAAAGACGGCAAGATTTTCAAAATTGGCAAAGCGGGGAATCCCTATATTCAGGACAACGTTGATATCATTATTGGCCCGGGTACCGAAGCGGTGGCGGGAGAAGGGATGATTCTTACGGCTGGGGGAATTGATAGCCACATTCACTTTATCTGTCCTCAGCAAATTGAAGTGGCGATCGCATCCGGTATCACAACCATGATTGGCGGTGGAACGGGTCCAGCCACCGGCACAAACGCCACCACCTGCACCCCTGGCCCTTGGAATATGTATCGGATGCTACAAGCGGCTGATGCTTTCCCTGTGAATCTCGGTTTTTTGGGTAAGGGTAATAGTAGCCAACCTCAAGGATTAGTGGAACAAGTCAGGGCGGGGGCGATGGGGTTGAAGCTACACGAAGATTGGGGAACGACACCAGCCACGATTGATACCTGTCTGAGTGTTGCCGATGAGTATGATGTGCAGGTGGCAATTCACACCGACACCCTGAACGAAGCCGGGTTTGTGGAAGCGACGATCGCAGCCTTCAAAAACCGTGTGATCCATACCTACCATACAGAAGGTGCAGGCGGGGGTCACGCGCCAGACATTATCAAGGTATGCGGTGAAGCGAATGTGTTGCCGTCTTCCACCAACCCAACTCGTCCCTACACCCTCAATACCCTGGAAGAACACCTGGATATGTTGATGGTGTGCCACCACTTAGATCGGGGAATTCCAGAGGATGTAGCGTTTGCAGAATCGAGAATTCGTCGGGAGACGATTGCGGCGGAAGATATTTTGCATGATTTGGGTGCATTTAGCATGATTTCGTCGGATTCCCAGGCAATGGGACGAGTGGGCGAGGTGATTATTCGCACTTGGCAGACGGCGCACAAGATGAAGGTGCAACGGGGGAACCTAACCCCCCCAACCCTCCTCACTAAAGCTCCGGTTCCCTACCAGGGAAGGGGGGAGTTCAACTCCCCTCTCCTTATAGGAGAGGGGCAGGGGGAGAGGTCGGATAATTTCCGGGCGAAGCGGTACATTGCCAAGTACACGATTAACCCTGCGATCGCCCATGGGATTGCTGAGTATGTGGGTTCGGTGGAAGAGGGCAAGTTGGCGGATTTGTGTCTGTGGCGTCCGGCGTTTTTTGGGGTGAAACCAGAGATTGTGATTAAAGGGGGTGCGATCGCATGGGCGCAAATGGGCGATGCCAATGCTAGTATTCCCACACCCCAACCGGTGCACATGCGTCCGATGTTTGGTAGTTTTGGCGGTGCGATCGCAGCAACCTCTCTCACTTTTGTTTCCAAGGCAGCATTAGAACAGGGAATTCCCGAACAACTCGGATTGCAAAAATCAGCGGTGGCGGTGTCTAATACGCGGCAATTGAGTAAGCGAGATATGAAGCTGAATGATGCGTTGCCCCAGATGGAAGTAGACCCGGAAACTTACGAAGTGAGGGCGGATGGGGAATTACTCACCTGTGAACCCGCGACGGTTTTACCCATGGCGCAGCGATATTTTTTGTTTTAGTTCATTATTGAGGTTTTATACCAAATCTGACTTGTAGACCTCTTTTTTAAGTGCATAAAAAATCTCGTCTCCTCACTCTCCCCCTCCTTCACCCAATTGGGTGACTCAATCGGATGAAGTCTGTGTGCCTTATACCCAGTTATCTTAAAAATAACTTCTACCAAAAAGGAACCTTTTTGTTTCCTTTAAGTCGATCAATGTGAACACTTCTACCAAGTTGCGGTTTATCGGCAATTCTTACCAATTAGTCATTGGCAATCGCTGAGCTTACCCAACCTTATTTTCCCTTACGCCTTGCCCAATATTCATGACCCAAGTGACTCTGAAAGGATGTCATTGGGTATCCCCTTTTGTTCAAGTTAGAGAGAATTTCCCATGTTAAACCTTAAGTCTTGGAAAACTGGAACGGCTGCTTTCTTGGCACTAACTATTACTAGCAGTGCTGTTACTCCCTTGATCACAACTGCACCTGCTTTGGCTCAGACTCGTTATCCTGACTCAGAATCTTATAATCGATTTGTTCCCTCTGGCACTGCCATTAAAGTTCGATACGAAAAAGACAAAGTCCTGCTCATGCCGGATGAAAAGGTGCCATTAACGTTAACAGTGGCAGAAGATGTCGTAGGCAATGACCGCAGAGTTTTAATTCCTAGAGGAAGTGAGATTAAGGGCGAGCTCAGACCGGCTTATCGAGGTACCCAGTTTGTTGGTAAAGAGCTGACGCTGTATCGCGATCTGGGTAATACGCAAGTCAGACCTTATTATATTAATGTCACTTCCAATGTGGTGACGAGAACCGAAGAAGTGAAGAAGGGAGCCAACACCACTTCAATTTTGACCGGTACCGCGATTGGTGCAGGTGCGGCGGCAGCACTGGCAGCGCTCACAGGAAATCGCTCGATTTCAGCTTTAGAAGTTATAGGTGGTGCCGGTTTGGGTACAATTGGCGGGTGGTTGTTAAACCGGAAAACCGTCAAGATGGTGGCTGTTTATCCAGAACAAGACTTGGCGGTGAAATTAAGGTCTGATCTGGCTCTGCGTTAAAGCCTATCTGTGGTTTGGGTGAAGTATTTACTCTAAAAAATTGCGTTTGATTGATACATCGTAGATTGGTTATAGAGGAAACCTTGCCAAACTTAATAGTTGACTTGTGACGGGCTAAATCTGCGATGATTTAGCCCGTTTCTTGATCAGAGGTAGGTGGTAAATTTAAGAGCGATCGCGAAGTCTTAAATTAAATTAACTGATATGAAGGTATGTGACCACATTCGGTCTGACCAAGACAATTAGTAGGAAAAAGGCTAAAATGTTCACCATGAACTAATAAGCCAATGTAATAGCTTTTACTCTTCATATACGTTTTTTTTGTAAATATTTTTTTAAAAGTTGAATTTTTCTGCTTGAGATAGAGTTCACAGCATGGGCTGAGACTAAGCAGAATATTTGACGTGCCCATCAACTAGGAATTCATCTCGTACTCGCTACCGTTGATGAAGATCGAACACATGAAAAAAACCCTCTCGTTTTGGGTTTGCTTACTTTTTTTCCTCCTCGCGTTAACAAGCTGTGGATTTAGGAATTCACAGGAAGGTATTACCGTAAGGTTAAGTGGTTGGCAAAGCAACCCCAACGAAAAACAGTTACTAGAGCAGGTTTTCAATCAATTTGAAATTCAGCATCCCAATATTAAGGTCAAGCATGAAACAATTAATGACCAATATATGGATGTGATTAAAACTCGATTAATTGGTGACGCGGCACCTGATGTTTTTTATTTAGACGCATTTGAAGCTCCCTTATTAATGCAATATGGGGTGCTTGAGCCTCTCAACTCTTATATTAATCCAGAGTTTAATCTAAATGACTTCGAGCCTACCTTACTGAAAGCGTTTCAGCTAGAAGATCGAATTTATGGCTTACCTAAAGATTTCTCCACGCTGGCTCTATTTTACAACAAGAAAGCCTTCCAATCCGCAGGAATCGATCAAGCTCCCAAAACCTGGAATGAGTTACGTGAGGCTTCTCAAAAACTGACTCTCGATCAAAATCGAGATGGTAGAAAGGAACAATATGGATTTGGGATTGCTCCCGAACTTTCGCGCCAATACTTTATGATGACTGCTTTTGGCGGTCGATTAATTGATCGGCAGGAAAACGCAGCATTTTTTACATCAGAGAGCTTAAAAGGTCTGCAATTAATCATTGAGCAGTATCGTAAAGATCAGTCTTCTGCTCAACCTTCAGATGTGGGCGCTAGCACAGGAAGTGAAATGTTTGGTCAAGGTAAAGCTGCAATGGTAATCGAAGGAACTTGGGCGATTCCTTACTTGCAAGAAACATTCCCTCAGCTAGATTTTGCCACCACTGAAGTTCCTACGGTTAACGGCGAAAAAGGAACCATGGCCTATACAGTGGCGTATGTTATGAATAAAAAAACTAAGCATAAGGAGGCCGCTTGGAAACTCATTGCTTATTTGACTAATCAAGAAGGTATGAAGGCTTGGGCAAAAGAAGGACTTGCCCTACCAGCGCGTAAATCCGTTTTAGAAGAACTTGGATATGTTAATAATTCTCTTTATGTTCCCTTTGTCAAAGGTGCCGATTATGCAACAATTTGGCAAGCCGGAGAGACATTGCCCACAATTTTAACTCACTTTAATAATCAATTTATTAGTGCTTTAATTGGCGAACAATCATTACGACAAGCGATGAAAAAAGCACAGCGATCAGCAAATAAAGAAATTCAAGCTGCTAGGTAATGTAAGTGTCTAACATACAGGGGAGTCGGTCATGAGGGGGGTTTGGAAGAAGCAGGGTGTCAGAGAAGCGATCGCGGGCTACTCCTTTATGGCTCCAACGATTATTGTGATGGGTATTTTTGTCATTTTACCCATTACTTATGCCTTATTTTTAGCTTTTAACAAAATACGGATATTAGGAGATTTTAGCTACCGTTTTATTGGATTTAAAAATTTCATTCGCATGGCATCCGATGAGCGGGTTTGGATTGCTTTAAAGAATACGGCTGAATATGTATCTATTGTTGTTCCAATTCAAACCATTTTAGCTCTTGTTTTAGCCTTAATTCTCAATTCTCCGATTAAAGGCAAGAATTTTTTCCGGATTATCTTTTTTCTTCCTACAGTCACGTCGTCAGCCGTTTTAACTTTAATTTTTATGTGGATTTATAACTCTAATGGCTTACTCAATAACCTTCTTGCTTTTTTCCATCTACCAACGTACAACTGGCTCGGCGACCCCTCTGTTGCCCTAAAATCCATTATGTTAATGAATATTTGGTCAACAGCACCTTTTTATATGGTGATTTACTTAGCAGCGTTGCAAGATATTCCAGAGTCCCTTTATGAAGCAGCAACTCTTGACGGAGCAAACCCCTTTGATCAGTTTGTTTCAATTACACTGCCATTACTTAAACCTGTAACCTTTTTTATTGTTGTGATGGGTGTAATCGGAACCTTTCAGTTGTTTGACCAATCTTACATTTTTTCCGCTGGATCGGGTGGACCCAATAACTCAACGTTAACAGTTGTACTTTTAATCTATCAATATGCTTTTAAGAGCCTGGATATGGGTTATGCCGCTGCCTTAGCTTTGATGCTAGCCGGTGTTATTATGCTAGTCACCCTGATTCAGCGTTATTTCTTTAAAGAACAGAACTAAATCAGGGAGTCTAATTAAATGAAAATTTTTAATCGGGTCAGAGGATTACTTTATGTCGGGCTAATTTTATACGCTATTATTACCTTTTTACCTTTTGCTTGGGCACTTTCTGCTTCATTCAAACCGCTTTCAGAAATCATGGCAGGCGGTAGTCAGTTTATTCCTCATAATTTAACTTGGGATAATTATAGAACTATCTTTTTTAAAGAACCGTTATTCGGACGTTGGTTAATTAATAGTATTATTGTTGCCGCTTTTATTACAGGATTTAATCTCTTATTTAACTCAATGGCAGGCTATGCCTTGGCACGCATCCGTTTCCCAGGGAATAGTTTGCTGTTTTTTCTAATTCTGGCGGTTTTAATGGTTCCGGGTCAAATTACTTTGATTCCTAGCTATTTGATTCTGAAAAATTTAGGATGGCTCAATTCTTACCAAGGTTTAATTATTCCTAATGTTGTCAATGCTACCTTTATTTTTATGATGAGACAATTTTTTATTAATTTCCCAAAAGAGTTAGAAGAAGCTGCCGCACTGGATGGATTAAATCGTTGGGAAACCTTCTTATCTATTGTTTTGCCTTTAGCTAAACCAGCTTTAGCTGCACAAGCCATTTTTATTTTTATGGGGGCTTGGAATAATTTTTTAATGCCATTAATTATTTTATCTGACCCCGAAATGTTCCCTCTTCCTCTAGGATTAAACACATTCAAGGGGCAATATATCAGTTATTGGAACTATATTATGGCAGCTTCGATGGTGCTAACGCTGCCGGCCTTAGTTATTTATGCATTTTTTAATCGCTATTTTATCCAAGGAGTTACTTTTACAGGAAGTAAAGAGTAAAGATAAGTCAGTGATCATCATTCAATATTACTTTTAACGGGCTGAAGGTTGTATATATTCCGCGTTTAGTCCCTAGACCATATTGGCAGAAATAAGTGACCAGTTGAAAAAGCTCAAAAAGCTTACTGTACAGGCAATATCCCTTCTGCCGTCTGCCTCCTGTCTTCTGCCTTCCTTGCACTAGATACCCGTGAAGATGGCTTCACAGCAGCCCTGTAAACGCTTAAAGAAACTTTACGTTCGTGGGGGTTTGGTATAGGATCAAGCTGCATAAGAGTAAAGCTCATTCTAATAGCTGAGGTACCAAGGTAAAGAATCTGCAAAAATTGACCGAACAAAAACCCCTGATGAGGAGGCAGTTGAGTGGGGCTTCATGCCTAACTCTCCAATCCGATGTTGATGAATCGCTCATTGCATTCTGGTTCAACAGTGTCTCGTTAGGATTCTACCTTTGACGTTTGACGTTTAATTTTCACATTTCTAATTTATGAATCGCTTCTTACGCTTCCCGTCTCTAGTCACTCTAGTTGCCCGGATTGCTGCGGTGGCGATCGCCATCGGGTGTCTATTATGGATCGTCCCTGTTTTAGCTCAATCTCAGGATAAAGAGCCTCCATCTGCTGCCATTGTTCTGGATGGACGGCGACTTTTGGAAGTGAGTCAATCTGGACGATATAGCGCCCAGGAACGAGCCGATGACGCCAATCGCGTCCTGCAACAAAAAGTTAAAAATGCTGAACCGCGAGTCCCGGTGACGATCGATGAAAGTCAAAATTTACCGATTATTAAAATAGATGGCGCTCACTTGCTGACGGTTACCCCTGAAGATGCACCCCCTGGACGTTCAGCGAAGGAGCAAGCTGCCATTTGGGCGGGAAGTTTAGAGCAGGCGATTAAGGAAGCACAAGAACAACGGAGTTTTGCCTATATCCGCAATGCTATTGTGCTCTCGGTGGGGTCAATTTTCTTTGCAATCGCTTGCAGTTATGCCTTGGGTTGGATTTGGCATCGCTGGCTACAGCCAAGGCTTCCTACGGAGATGACCAATTCAGAAGATACTCATCCGCGCCTGAATGCAGAGCTTGGCGTACAAATTATCCTCGCTGGCATCCGCCTCGCGCTGTTGGCTTTTACAGTTCTTTACATCACGGATTTATTTCCCCACACACGGGACTTGAGCCGCAAGATTACCCAGACTCTGGTTGGGAGTGTCGTCTCGAAGCTGATTCCTCTAGGAAACACATCCTATTCCGTTTTAGATGTATTCATTCTGGTTGGGCTATTTACAGGTGTCGTGCTGCTGGCGGGAACAACCAAAAAGCTACTGCGATCGCGTGTTTTACGGTTTACTGGCTTAAATCGCGCCGCTCAGGAAACCGTCGCTCAAGTCGCAACCTATGGTCTGATTTTCCTCGGCACGATTGTCGTGCTGCAACTGTGGGGATTGGACTTAAGTTCTCTCACCATCGTCGCTAGCGTCGTGGGTGTGGGGATTGGTTTGGGATTGCAGGGAATTGCCAAGGAATTTATCAGTGGGTTGGTACTGATTTTTGAGCGTCCGATTCGAGTGGGAGACTTTGTCAATGTCGGTGAATTGATGGGAACGGTAGAACGCATCAGCGTTCGCAGCACGGAACTTCGGACTCTTGATGAACTCTCAATCATCATTCCCAATTCCCGCTTTCTCGAAGCCGAAGTCATCAACTGGACTCATCACAGTCCTGTATCACGGTTAAAAGTACCCGTGGGTGTCGCTTATGGCTCAAACCTGACTGTAGTTCGCAGCGCTTTGATTGATGCCGCCAAAGAACATGCGGATGTACTCGCTGAACCGACTCCCAGAGTTTTCTTTAAGGGATTTGGCGATAACTCGCTCAATTTTGAGTTGTTAATTTGGATTTCCGAACCCCGTCAGCAGTTCCGCATTAAGAGTGATATTTACTTTCGGATTGAGGCGATTCTGCGCCATCGTAACGTTGAAATTCCCTTTCCTCAGCGAGATTTACACGTCCGTTCTGGCAGCTTGCCCTTGGAAGTCCCTCCCCAGTTAGCAGAATCCTTCGCCCTGCTCTCTCACAATTTGGCTAAGTGGCTAGAATATCAGTCAACGATCGGAAGTCAGGATCATCGTAACCGTAACGGTACACCGGATACAGAACAGTTTCGCAACCGTCAGTAGTGGTTTGTGGATCAGCGATTAACTTTGATCAAAATATTGTGACATCAATTCCTGAATGCGGCTGTAATCGGGTATCCAATAACTGATATGGTTCCGCCCCAGGCTATTAGCCTCACCGGGTACCGTTAACATTTGTACGTTTGAGCGGTCTATTTTGACGGAAAAACCCACCAGCGCCAGTAATTCCTCGACGCTTAAATTGCTGTCTAAATTCGATTGAACCACCGAGAGGATTTGGGGAAATCGGGTCACCGTTACAGGATTGAGCGCCTGTTCCATCAACGCACGCATCACCAGATGCTGTCGCTCAATCCGACCAATATCTCCTAACCCATCCTGACGAAAGCGCAGCAATTGTAGGGTCTGATCTCCATTGAGGTGCTGTTTTCCTTTCTTCAGGTTGATATACAGGTGTTGAGCGTCATCTTTGTACTTCATGTCCTTAGGCACATCAACCATAACGCCCCCTAAAGCATCTACCAGTTTTTCCACACCCTCAACGTTCACGCGCAGATAGCGGTCAATTTGCACCCCATCGAGCAACTGACTGACTAATTTAGCGCTAGCGGCTGGGCCACCGTTAATATTGGACGCATTAATCTTAATCACACCGACCCCATCCATCTCCACACGGGTATCGCGAGGAATTGAGAGCACGGTCATTTTTTCAGTTTTGGGGTCAAACCGGACTAAAAGCATTACATCCGATAAACCGTCGAAAGAGTTAACCTGCGCCTGATAACTCAGATTTTGGGCATCGGTAGGAGGATTGCGAACGTCAGTGGTCAAAACGCTCATTCCCATCACTAAAACATTGACGGGTCGGGTCAACTCTGGCAATCGTAAATTGCTACGGGTTAGGCTGCCAGTTTTACTAAAAATTGCTGCTTCGTCTTGAGTCAAATGCTTTTGCAGCAAAGGTGTTAAGGAAAACGATACGGCTAACAGGGCACCGACTGTCGCTGACAACATTGCCACTCCACTGAAGCCACATCCGAGCCAGAACCAATTTCGTGCATGAGGGGCTGTTGACACTTTAGAGTTTTTATGGTCAATTTTCTGACTGGTCACTGATTTCCTTACACAAAAACGAGCAGTTGGGTCTTAATCCTGTATTCCCTAAGTTGGGATGGGGATGCCGACGAAGGTTGATGAAGTACGAGTGAGGACGCCCAGCGTCCTACTTTACTATTCCATGACTTCCCTAACTGAGCAGGAAGTAATAGTAGTTCTCTCGTGAGACAGCTCGAATCGTTCGCTTTTGGACGAAATTAGCCTCAGATCTTGCACCGATCAATCTTTAGAGGCCGATTGATCCGATCAATGATGACGTTGAGCCATCGCATTTATACAATACCTGCCCCAAGGTCTGTAAAGTTATTAAACATTTTCTTGCTCCACAAAAGTAAATTTTGTAGTGTTAGATACAGAAATAATCTTATCTTTTCGTATTTCACGTGGGACTTGCCTGAGCCAAGCTAAACGTGACAGCCAGATTCCCCTAGACTTTGTCTCTTCGCTGGCTCGCTGACGTTGCGCTCACGGGCAAAGCTGCCCGCCCCATCAGAAGATAATTTAAGGAAAAACCGTGATGAAGCTCGATTGTTATCAACCAGAAGTGAGACTACCGCAGCGCTTGTATCCACAGTATTGGTCTAGCAAGCCTGAAGTGAACACCATAGAGTCAGAATGCCCATCTTCAACTTGGGTGAAACTTCAAGAATGCCCTAGTCCCTATAGCCATGACGAAGCGTTGCTATTGTGTCAGCACTCGGACACTGAATGGATGGCTTGGGTTCCAGACTATGGCGAAATAGTCCTCCATCAGTCTCAATTTAGCGAAATTGAATGAAGTGGCTTGTGAGTGAGTCTAAGTGTGAAAACGGTCTTGTCTGTGGCACAAGACCGTTCTTAGTAACATTAAGCATTGGTCATAATTCTTACACCTTGGGTGTCCAGCGAGAGCGATCGCACTTGGGCGGCAATTCCCTCTTCCTGCCAAGCCGTTGTCATGGCGGTGGCAACCGTTGGGGCCGAGGCGGCATCAGCAACAGCCAAAAGGGTAGGACCGGCACCACTAATCACCATGCCATAAGCCCCAGCGGCTAAAGCGGCAGACTGGACAGCATCATAGCCGGGAATTAACGCCTTACGATAAGGTTGATGGATGCGATCGTGAAGAGCAACTTGCAACCAATCGCCTCGCCCCGTCTCCAATCCCCGCACCAGTAAACCCAGATGGGCGGTATTAAAAATCGCATCGGCACGGCTGTAATCAGATGGCAATACCCGACGCGCCTGTGCCGTAGAGAGTTCAAAATCGGGAATCGCCACCACCGGCACTAGATTGGAGTGCCAGGGAATGTCACAAATCTCCCATGCTTTCATCGCTTCTTTCCCCTCCACGGCAAGACAGCATCCTCCCAAAAACGCAGGGACGGCATTATCTGGGTGTCCTTCCATGGCGATCGCTAATTGCATCACTTCCATCTGATTCAGAGGTTCCCCTGCCAGTTGGTTAGCCGCAACTAACCCCGCCACAATTGCCGTGGCTGAACTTCCCAATCCCCGCGCCAGTGGCACACCCAGCTCAATTTCGATGGTTACAGGTGGGGGGGTTTGACTCAAGTGCTGGTAAAAATGGAGCAATGATTGGTAAACCAGGTTATTCTCATCCGTAATCACTCGCTCTTGTTCAGCACCTGTAACAGTAATTCGAGGTGTTGCACCACTCCCTGCATCGGCGGCATCGAGGCGGGTAAATTTGAATTGGTTATACAGTGTCAATGCTGCCCCAATACAGTCAAATCCTGGCCCCAGGTTAGAGGTAGTGGCGGGAACCGTAACGGAGACAGAAGAGACAAGGGACATAATTGATTCCAATCCGTAGAAGTCAGTCAACAATCCCTGAGAATACCATTATGTGGAATTAAAGTTGAGCAGGATTTGAGCCTCCAACTAGCCAGGAGTGCCCCATGCCAGAAAGACTGCCATCTGCCTCTTAGGAGTCTGGACTCACATCTTGGCTAGTGCCCTTAATGTGGCGTTCGTACCAATTAATCAAAGGTGTGGCACTAATCCCATGCAAAATGACGGAAATGACGACAATAATGTAAGTAATCCAAGCAAGCCGTTCTCCAATTTCTCCTTCTAAACCTTTACCAAATGCATAGGTTAAGTAATACAGAGAACCTACGCCACGAATTCCAAACCATCCAAATAGCCAACGGGTTGGGGGTGGGATGCGACTGCCTAGCATACTTATCCACACACCAATAGGTCGAATCACAAATAGCAATAAGCCAGCTACTAATAGGGCTTCACCCGCATACTTAATCATAGGGGCAACTAGCAGCAGAGAACCCAAAATCAAAATGGTTCCTACCTCTAGTAGCTTTTCAACTCGCTCCGTAAATTCCAATTGAGCAATGCGCTTTTTGGGGTTGTGGTAATAACTCGCTTGAACCGTTACTCCGGCTACAAAAACGGCAAGAAATCCATAACCGTTGACTAATTCGGTTAAGGAGTAAGTGAGTAAAATCGTACTGAGGGCAACAAAATCCTCCATCAAATTATCAACTTCTCGGAAGCGTTGGACTTGTTTGTCAACCCAGACAATTGCTTTGGCAACTAAAATTCCCATCACAATACCCGATGCAATTGCCCAAACCAAGTCCACCGCTACCCATTGTTTAAACCAATTGTCCCAGTTGCTATCTTTGAGCCAATAAATCCCGAAATAGACAAAGGGGAACGCCAACGCATCATTTAAACCCCCTTCGGAAGTCAGTCCAAATCGCAATTCATCCTGATCCTTAACATTGGCAAGCTGTACTTCGGAAGCTAAGACAGGGTCAGTGGGTGCTAGAATTGCTCCCAGCAAAACAGCGGCTCCCCAGTCGAAACCCATTAGCCAATGACAGAAGGCAGCAATGGCGAAAATCGAAATCGGCATCAAAAAGCCAATTAGCCGCGCTGTCGTCTGCCATGCCCATAGCTTGAAGGGGCGATTCATCTTGAGACCACAGCCAAAGACTGAGATAATTACCACTAACTCTGTGAGACGTTCCAAAAATTCAGCATCCGGGCGTAATTGAATCAGTTTAACGCCGTAGGGGCCGAGGAAAATTCCCACAACCAGGTAGATGAGAGCGTAGGACAAAGGTAAACGAGAAATCCAACCAGAACCTAAAGTGACGCCAAGCAACAGTAAGCCAATTACAAGCAGATCGAGAATGTAAATATTCACAAGTGTGGGAGGGAAACTCAGAAACCGCAGGGCTAATTTCCTGAGCGTTGATGGGTATTCTCTTGTGAGCTTATCGCCTGGGCTTTTCACTCTACATCAGCTTACAGTTAGATTTCTTAACAATATGTTTTGGTATAGGCTGCAACTTTTTGCTGACGCAGTCGTTTGGACGGTAAGACGAACTGACGGTAATACTGAAAGAGTGTATTTCTCTTTCTCAAAACTAAGTAGCGGCTGCTAGCTTAGTATTCTTTCGTGGAGATGCTGAATGTGGGTCGTTAATGTTATTTTAATTCTGACGGCGATCGCTGTTATGGGTTGGCTGCTTTGGAGCTATGGCGGGGAACTAAATAAAGCCCTAGGTATTTTCTGTACGGGAGGTCAATCAGTCCTGTTTGCCCTGGGCGTTCTCCTGGTTGAAGCCCTAAAAGCTGCGGTTATTTCTGCTGTTGTTGGTGCGGCGTCTTATGGTATTTTTTATGTCGCACGTGCTCCACAATCTACTACGAAATCAGCCGCGATTAGTGTTGCGGCTTTTGCCTTTACCTTGCTTATGCTCAAAGCTTTATGGGAAAACTTGAATAACTTGCGCTGGAGTATCCGCAACGAAATTCGCAATCGCTATCGCAGGCGGTAATTCAATCCTTAAAAAGTTTGGAGGTTTTCCATCTGGATTGACGAAAGCCCCGTCCTCACTTCAGCCCCAGTCAGCAAGATCAGGGCGGGGCGGCTGTTCACTCAACCTTCTTCCTGTCTCTCCGTCGGGGTTCCTGGAGACGAATTAAATAAGGCGTCTAACCGTTCACGGGCGTCGTCAACAGACATGGAACGCATCACCAACAGCGGTTCATTGATGGGATTGCCGGTTTCATCTAATAGTTCCGGGTGTGGCACACTTTTATATCGAGAGCGAGAAGCCATCAGGGGCGATTGACCCCAATCTGTAGATGACGATCCTGGATGCGAATAACGGCGTTGAGAATCCATACTTACAGTGAATAGGCTGCGAAGTAAATTCCCAATCGCCAAAAACGCTATGACTGTAAAGGCGACAAGATAAAGCAGGTGTAACATAGTTTCGTCCTCCAAACTAAATAGTTTTCCTGTAAAGCTCTTGACTAGATAGTGGATAAGAAATGATTTTTTTAATCTGTAGTTAGTTCAGCTTATCACTGGTCAGCTAGATTTTTGCTCAATCCTGGGGATCAAGGTTGGCTCTCATCTGCAATATCCGTCGGGGCTGAGGTGAGGCGGCTAGCACGCCACTGCGTTCCCACTTGCCAGCACTCGCTCACCAACCGATGCCAGGGTACCAGTGTGGCAGTTTCAATCCCCACTTGACCATCAGTGGCTTGAAACAGCATCTGAGCGGTACTCACTTCCTGCTGAGCTGTTCTGACTCGTGCCAGGAGTTCGGATTGTTGCTCCTCACTCAAAAAAGGCAAATCTTCCGTTTCTAATAACGAGCGCGATCGCGAAAACCAATACTGGAAATCTTCTAATAGAGGTTGCAATACCGACTTCAGTAATTCCTGTTCGGATGGTTGAGATTGATGCATAAATTTAACAAAATTTTTCATGTAAATCTTATCTTAACGCTCTTTACATTTCTTTACAAGCTGAACAGATTTCTTGAGACTCCCAGTAAGCGCCATTGGAAAAGTAAGCTCTGTATCATAGAGGCAGAGAGAATTAATCATTTTTTTAAAGACAGAAAAGCTATTCAATGGAACAGTCATCCATGCCCAACATAGAAGCTCCAGAGCAGCCTGAAAAAATTCATCTGCCCCGCACCAGCGAATCCGAGTCCTTAAAAAAGATTCGCCACACAACCTCCCATATCATGGCGATGGCGGTGCAGAAGCTCTTTCCCAAGGCACAGGTGACGATCGGGCCTTGGATTGAGAATGGCTTTTATTACGACTTCGATATCCCAGAGTCGTTTACCGAGCAAGACCTGAAGGCGATCAAAAAAGAGATGATCAAAATCATCAATCGTAAGTTGCCGGTGATTCGGGAAGAAGTCAGTCGGGAGGAAGCTCAACGTCGCATTCAGGAAATTAATGAGCCTTACAAACTGGAAATCCTCGAAGGACTCCAAGAACCCATTACGATTTATCACTTAGGTGACCAATGGTGGGATTTATGTGCTGGCCCCCATCTGGAAAATACCCAAGAGTTGCACCCAAAAGCTTTTGACTTAGAAAGTGTGGCAGGTGCTTACTGGCGAGGCGATGCCACCAAAGCCCAGTTGCAGCGAATTTATGGCACTGCTTGGGAAACACCACAGCAATTAACAGAATATAAGCGCCGTAAAGAAGAGGCTCTCAAACGCGATCACCGTAAACTGGGTAAAGAACTGGGACTGTTTATCTTTTCCGATCAAGTGGGGCCGGGATTACCCCTGTGGACGCCCAAAGGGACGGTACTCCGCAGTCTTCTGGAAGACTTTTTGAAGCAAGAACAGCTCAAACGGGGCTATCAGCAAGTCGTAACCCCCCATATCGGCAGAGTTGATCTGTTTAAAACCTCTGGACACTGGCAAAAATACAAAGAAGACTTGTTCCCAATGATGGGAGAGTCGGAAGATGAGGGGTTTGTGCTCAAGGCGATGAATTGTCCCTTCCATATCCAAATTTATAAGAATGAGTTGCGCTCTTACCGAGAGCTGCCAATGCGCCTTGCGGAATTTGGTACGGTTTATCGCTATGAGCAATCGGGGGAACTAGGAGGCTTAACACGGGTACGAGGATTCACTCAGGATGACTCCCATTTGTTTGTCATGCCAGAACAGTTGGATGCGGAATTTTTGAGTGTGGTGGATTTAACCCTGTCCGTATTCAAAACGTTAAAATTGTCCAATTTTAGAGCGCGTTTAAGTTTCCGCGACCCCAATTCTGATAAATATATTGGCTCGGATGAGGCGTGGAGCAAGGCAGAAAATGCCATCCGTCGTGCTGTAGAAACCTTGGGAATGGAGCACTTTGAAGGCATCGGGGAAGCGGCTTTCTATGGGCCAAAACTCGATTTTATCTTCCGGGATGCTCTGGATCGCGAATGGCAACTGGGTACAGTTCAAGTGGATTACAACCTGCCAGAGCGCTTTGATTTAGAGTATGTTGCCGAAGATGGGACTCGCAAACGTCCTGTGATGATTCACCGTGCACCCTTTGGTTCACTGGAACGACTGATTGGGATTTTAATTGAGGAGTATGCCGGTGATTTCCCCTTCTGGTTAGCGCCGGTGCAGGTGCGAATTGTCCAAGTGAGTGATGCCTTTTTATCCTATGCCAAAGACGTGGTGAGCAAGATGCGAAGCGTGGGGATTCGTGCGGAAGTTGATACGAGTGGCGATCGCTTACCCAAACAAATTCGCAATGCAGAGAAGGAAAAAATTCCCGTCATGGCTGTTGTGGGTGAGAAGGAGGTAGAGTCTAATACCCTCAGTATTCGTGTCCGTGGTGCAGGGGGACAATCTAAAGATTTAGGCGCTATCTCTGTTGTCGAGGTGATGGAGAGAATGCAAGAGGCGATTGCGGCGCACAGCAACTTCTAAAGGAAAAGGAAACCCGTATTTTGCTTGTTTCTTTTGAGTTTTTTCCATGTCATCGTTCCCATTACTGAGTTCGATTACTGACTACAGGTAGAGGAAGCAAGAACTGGATAGTGAGTATTTTTGTAACGTACTGATGAATAGTACTATTGCTCCTTCTTGACCATTCACAAGCTCTAGCTCCGCGTGCTAGGGCTTTTTATGTGAGAATCTAAAAAAATATCACACTCAAGACATATACCGAAAGCCATATAGCACGTTCTATCCTCTGTTTGATGGCTCAAACTGTTTAACAGCTAAACATGCGGGTGGTAGAACAGCTAAAGACAAAAAAGCTCGTGGGTGATCGACGGCAAGCATTGGCTGTGGGTGTGGGGGTTGGTTTGTAGATAGAGTGGGACAAGCCAAAGCGTTGCCTAAGTTTGAACCGTCAGGATTGATGAATTGAGTATTTCCCAAATGAAGATTGAGTGGCTGGTGATCGCTTCTTATGGAAGGAGCGAGGAGAACCAAATATGTTGAAAGTAATCCGTTCCCAACCGCGTGCCTATGTGATCGCCTTCTTGGCTTGGGCGATCGCACTCGGACTGACTTGGGTGCTCGAACCCCTGATGTCACCGACTATTTTCGCCTTGTTTTACCCCGCCGTGATGGTTAGCTCTCTGTATGGAGGTTTGCCATCCGGACTGCTATCGATCCTGTTGGCGGCGTTAGCCACTAAATACTTTTTTCTGCCACCCTTATATTCCCTGGCTTTTACCAGCGCGAGTAACCTGTTCCGGTTTACGGTACTCCTACTGGTGGCGCTGATGATCAGTTTAGTGAGTACGGAGCTTCTCAGGGCAAAGCAACGCATGGAGCTGAGTTTGTCGAGACTACGCCGCAGCGAGGAGCAATACCGCCTGATTGTCGAGACAACCAACGAAGGCGTTTGGTTGGTTGATGAACAAGCCCGAACCACTTATGTTAACGCCCAGATGGCTCGGCTACTAGGCTACAGTATTCAAGACATGCTGGGACGTTCCGCCTTCGACTATATCTACGAGAAAGACAGGGCGGAAGCGGAACGTCTGATGGAGCGACGTAGACAGGGCATTTCTGAGGAACTTGAGTTTTGTCTGCGTTGCCAAGACGGCTCCCCCATCTGGGTCAACTGCAATGTAAACTCCATGCTCAGTGACAACGGTAAATGCTTTGCCATGCTGGCTATGGTGACTGATGTAACTGAGCGCAAGCGCACGGAAAAGCGCCAACGTGTACAGTATGCAGTGACTCGCATCCTAGCCGAAGCCACCACCCTGGCAGATGCCCTGCCCACCATCCTGCAATCTTTGTGTGAAAGTTTGGGATGGCAAGTGGGTATGATTTGGAGTCTAGACCGTCAAGGGAATTTGCTGCGTTTCGTCGAGAGTTGGCATACACCGACAATTAATGTAGAAGAGTTTACCCAAATCAATCAACAGGCGACATTTGCCCCTGGAATTGGCTTACCCGGTCGCATTTGGGCCAGTGGTCAACCGGCCTGGATTTCTCATCTCGTTGAAGATAATAACTTTCCTAGAGTCGAATTGGCGGCTAAAGCCGGATTACAGGGGGCATTAGGGTTTCCCATCCGGTTGGATCACGAAATTGTAGGGGTAATCGAGTGCTTCAGCGACACCGTGCAGGAGCCGGATCAAGACTTGCTTCAGATGATGATGAGTATTGGTAGCCAGATGGGTCAGTTTATGGAACGCAAACGTTCCGAGGAGGCACTCGCTGAAAACCAAGCATTATTTTTGAGCTTCATGAATAACATCCCTGGAACCGCCTTCATCAAAGACGAGCAGGGGCGTTATCTCTATACCAATCCGGTCGCAGAGAAACTGGTCAATTGTCCGCCACAGGCACTGGTCGGCAAGACCGATTTCGACATTTTGCCCACCGAAGTGGCACAGCAGGTACGAGAGAACGATCGGGCGGTTCTTGCCGCTGACGAACCCAAGGAAATCGTGGAAGCATTACCCCAGGAGGATGGCATACATTATTGGATGTCCTTGAGGTTTCCCTTCAAAGATGGCTCTGGAAAGCAGAGGCTTGCAGGCATGTCCTTTGACATCAGCGATCGCCAACGAGCCGAAGACCAGATTGGAACACTTAACAAAGATTTAAATCGCCGTGTTAATGAGCTGCAAACGTTGCTGGATGTGATTCCAATGGGGATTGGGATTGCCCTAAAGCCAGACTGTCGGGATATTCGGATGAACCCGGCTTTTGCTGAATGGTTGAAGTTACCGAGTTACACCAATGGCTCGACCAGCCAACCCAACGCCGAACAACTTCCCTATCGAGTGTACCGTCAAGGTCAAGAACTTCCTCCCCAAGAGCAACCAATCCAATATGCGGCAGCTCATGGTGTCATCGTTCGGAATGTAGAGATTGAGATTGTACATGATGACGGAAGAGTCTTGCATCTGTTGGCGAACGCGGCACCCTTGTTGGATGAAGAGGGGCAGGTGAGAGGATGCGTCGGAGCCTTTCTCGACATCAGCGAGCGCAAGCAAGCGGAAGAATCTCTACGTGCCAGTGAGAATCTGTATCGTACCTTAAGCGAAGCGGTACCAGACTTTATTTGGTCTTGCAATGCTCAAGGTCAACTCGACTTCGTCAACTCGCGCTGGTTAGAGTATGCGGGGATGACCGTTGAAGACATGAATACAGGGGGCTTCGAGCAGGTTTATCACCCAGAGGATTTATCAGGAGCAATGGAACAATGGAACCAAGCGATATACCAGGGAGAACCCTTTGAAACCGAGTCTCGATTTCGAGGCAAGGATGGGGTGTATCGATGGTTTATGGTTCGTGCCGTACCCCTGAAAGACGCACAAGGAAACATCCTCAAATGGATTGGCGTTACGACAGACATTCACGAGCGCAAACAAACCGAAGAGGCACTCAGCCAGAGTGAAGAGCGACTGCGCGTCGCCCTGAAGCACTCACCCATCAGTGTATTTAACCAAGACCGAGAGTTACGCTATACCTGGAAATATGGCTCCGATTTTGAGGACGAGGTTGAAGATATACTCGGTAAACGCGATATCGACTTACTCACTGGCGCTGACGCCGAGATTCTGACCCAAATCAAACGCCAAGTCCTGGAAACGGGCATGGGCACGCGTCAAGAGGTCAAGATTAGCCTACACGGGCAAGACTGGTATTATGACCTGACGGTGGAGCCTTTGCGGGATGCCAAGAACCAAATCATCGGCATCACTTGTGCCGCGATCGACATTTCCGAGCGCAAGCAGGCACAGATGAAACTGCAAAAGAGTGAAACCGTCCTCCATGCCTTTCTGGCCAGTTCGCCGGTCGGTCTGGCTTTTTTGGATCGCGACCTGCGTTACATTCATGCCAATCAGGCGCTTGCCGCCATTAACGGTATACCGTTGAGCGAACACTTGGGTCGCACCCTAGGGGACGTTCTGCCCCAATGGGCACCCCAACTGGCACCGATCTTGCACAGAGTAATGCAGACTCAAGAGCCTTTGTTAAACCAGGAGATCAGTGGCGAACTCAATCAACCTGGAGTACACCGACATTGTTTAGTAAGCTACTATCCTGTCTGTTTACCCGATGGTCAAGTCTTGGGTGTTGGTGTTACCTCCATGGATGTGACACAGAGCAAGCGGGTTGAGCAGGCATTGCGCGAGAGTGAGTCGCTGTTTCGTCGGATGGCAGATGGTGCTCCGGTATTTATCTGGATGTCCGGCTTGGATGGGCATTGTACCTATTTCAATCAGCCTTGGTTGGACTTTGTGGGGCAAACGTTGGAGGAGGCTGTAACCCTGGGCTGGCCTGATGGTATTCATCCTGATGATACAGAGTATTGTTTAGAAACTTATCTCTCGGCCTTTAACGCCCGCCAGCGTTTCCAGATCGAGTATCGCCACCGACGCCAAGATGGTGAATATCGTTGGCTGTTGGATGAGGGAGTGCCTTTATTTAATGAAGAGGGCAGATTTGCGGGTTACATTGGCTCTGGCATCGATATTACGGAGCGCCGGCAAACTGAAAAAGCACAGCATTATCTGGCAGAAGCGAGTCGCGTTCTTTCTAGTTCACTCGATTATCAAACGACTCTAGCAAGTATTGCCCAACTGACGGTTCCTGAGTTAGCGGACTGGTGTACTGTCCACTTAATTGCAGAAGATGGCTCCCTACAACCACTGGTAACGGCTCACGTCAATCCTGCCAAAATCGCCTGGGCGAACCAAAATAATCAAAAGTATCCTGTTGATCCTAATGACGTGCGTGGTGTAGCTCAGGTGTTACGCACAGGGCAATCGGAATTCTACCCTGATATTCCCGATCACCTGTTGGTGGAAGCCGCCCGTGATCAGGAACACTTGCAAATTCTCCGGGAGGTCGGCTTCAAGTCGGTGATGATTGTACCCTTGTTGACTCGTGGACGAACTGTAGGCACGATCTCTTTTGTGGCGGCTGAATCGGGTCGTCAATATGACTCAACGGATCTGGCACTAGCCGAAGAACTGGCGCGTCGTGCCGCTCTCGCCGTAGAAAATGCCCGACTCTATCAACAAGCGCAGCAGGCACGCCAAACGGCTGAACAAGCGGCTGATGTCACTGCACGTCTCCAATCCATCACCGCTGCGTTCTCAGAAGCCCTGACTCTGGATCAAGTCGCTGAAGTCGTTGTGAATCAAGGCATAGCGGCTCTGGGGGTGAGCGCTGGTTTTGTAGCACTGCTCACGGACAACGATACGTCTCTGGAAATTGTGAAAAGTGTCGGTTTGCCTGAACATGTTATAGAGGATTGGAAGTCTTTTTCGATTACTGCCCCCGTGCCCATGGCAGAACTGGCACGGACGGGGCAACCCATTTTCCTGGAGAATATTGCAGCTTGTCCCACCCAGTATCCGATTGTGGCTTGTGTCGCCAAGAGTACAGGATATCAAGCTTTCGCTTGCATCCCCTTGACGGTCGAGGGACGGACGTTAGGGGGAATGAGTTTTAGCTTTGCCTGTGCGACCTCTTTTAGTCCAGAAGACCGTGCCTTTATGTTGACATTAGGACACTTGTGTGGTCAGGCCATTGCCAGGGCACGCCTTTATGAAGCGGAGCAACGTGCTAGGACGGAGGCTGAAGCGGCGAATCGGATTAAGGATGAGTTTCTGGCGATTCTCTCCCATGAGTTGCGATCGCCCCTGAACCCCATTCTAGGCTGGACAAGGTTACTACGGTCACGCAAGTTTGATGAAAAAGCCACGGATCGAGCCTTGGAAATCATTGAGCGCAATGCTAAGTTACAAACCCAACTGATTGAAGATTTGTTGGATGTGTCTCGGATTTTGCGCGGTAAATTGGTCTTGAATGAGAGTCCCGTCAATTTGGTTTCCACCATTGAAGCGGCACTGGAAACGGTGCGATTAGCCGCCCAAACCAAGGAAATTCAAATTCAGACTGTGTTCGAGGCGAATGCGGGTCAGGTGTCAGGGGATGCCAATCGTTTACAGCAAGTAATTTGGAATCTGCTCTCCAACGCGATTAAGTTTACACCGTCCGGGGGACGGGTGGAGGTGCGCGTCGAGCAAGTTGGCTCACAGGTGCAAATCCATGTTCAGGATACAGGAAAAGGCATTAGTCCAGAGTTTTTGCCCTATGTCTTTGAGTACTTCCGTCAAGAGAACAGCAGCACTACCCGACAGTTTGGCGGACTAGGGTTAGGACTTGCGATCGTGCGCTATCTTACTGAGTTGCATGGTGGGTCTGTCCATGCTGAAAGTTTAGGAGAGGGGTTGGGGTCAACTTTTACGGTGACGCTGCCCTTGATGGGGACGCAGGCGGAAGTCATCCCAGAACCGATGCCATCACGGGGTGCGGCTGACCTTGATGGATTGCGGATCTTAATGGTGGATGATGAAACCGATATCCGAGAGTTAGTGGCTTTTATTTTACAGCAGTCGGGGGCTGAAGTGACGGTTGCAGCATCTGCCGAAGAGGCTCTTGCTGCCTTAAATCAATCTGTGCCCGATGTCTTGCTCTCGGATATTGGGATGCCAGATCTCGATGGCTATATGCTGATGCGTCAGGTGAGGACGTTTTCCGCCCAACAGGGAGGGCAGATTCCGGCGATCGCGCTAACGGCCTATGCGGGAGAATATAATCAGCAGCAGGCATTGCAAGCTGGGTTTCAACTTCACATTTCTAAACCGGTGGAACCGGAAGAACTGGTTAGAGCGATCGCTCGTTTGGTGGGACGTGGTTAATGGCAGAATCTAGCTTCTTCCCCTTGATAGGACTTCATAGGGGAAGAGGGAATCTCGAATCTATTTGCATTAGAATGATTTTTTTAACGCAGAGGGCGCAGTGGGAGACGCAGAGGTACGCAGAGGTTTTTGAAGAATCCGATGCCAGTGGAAATGAGCTCAATGCTTGGAGATGCATCTAATACCAAGTTGCAGTCAAAGATAGTAGATAGGGAGACAAGGAAGACAAGGAAGACAAGGGGGAGAGAAAATACTGCGTTTGAACGCAACTTGGTATAAATCTCCCTTCAAAAGGGTAACTTTGAACCTGTTAACCTAACTTTCAATATCGTCTCTTAAGGACAGGTGGTTACATTTGTAAAGCTCTCGATCGCTGGCGCAAAATCGACGGTACCGGTGTTGTTCGTACTGACACTATCGCGATCGCTAACTTGGAAGGTTCCAGCATTTCGCTGTAACACGAAATTTGTGTTGCTGTTATTGCCATTGAGCCTGACGCAGAAGGTTTTAGTGGCGTTCATTACGGCATAGAAACCAGGAATCATGTTGTTTTGCAGGATGTTGAACTGAACATCAGCGCTAACCTGACTATCGCTATTGGCTTGCATAAAAATGCCCTGACCCGCACTATTACTCACAGTGTTTTTGTTAATGTTGATGTTCTGTTGAGCAATTCCATTGGCTTGGGTGAAAATGCCCTGACCTCCCTGACCTTGACTATCAACCGTTGTGCCGTTAATCGTGCTGTTGGTAATGGCAACTTGTTGAGTGCTATTGTTACTGGCTTGCACGAAAATGCCCTGTCCTGCACTGTTATTGACACTGGTGTTGTTGATGATGAATGTTTGTCGGGTGGTCGGTTCTGTGAGTTGGCTTGAAGCGGAAACGAAAATCCCCTGTCCTGCACTGTTACTGACTTGAGTACCCTCAATATTAAAGTTCTGCTGTGCGCCGCCATTGGCTTGGGTGAAAATGCCCTGTCCTCCGTTACCTTTGCTGTCAACCGTTGTGCCGTTAATCGTGCTGTTGGTAATGGCAAATTGCTGCGTGCTGTTGGTAATGGCAAATTGCTGCGTGCTATTGCCATTGGCCTGAAAGAATACGCCCTGACCTTTGCTATTAGTGACACTGTTGCCATTGAGGTTAACGGTTTGTTGGCTGGTGGGTTCCTCTGCTGTGCTAGAGGTGGAAAAGAACATACCCTGACCCGCACTATCACTGACTTGCGTGCTGTTCACCGTCAACTGCTGCTGTGCACCGCCATTGGTTTGAGCAAATAGTCCTTGCCCCCCTTCGCCTTTGCTGTCAAGCGCTGTGCTTTTAATCGTGCCATTTGCGATCGCAACAATTTGTTGACTATTGTTATTCGCCTGTAAAAAGACAGCCTGACCCGCACTATTACTCACATTGGTGCCGTTGAGGGTAATATTCTGTCGGCTTTGGGGTTCTGAAGCTTGGCTAGAGGTGGAGAAGAAGACACCTTGACCCGCACTGTTGCTGACTTGGCTGTTGTCAACGGTTATTTGCTGCTGTGCACCGCTATTGGCTTGGGCGAACAAACCTTGTCCTCCTTCACCTTTGCTATCGCGAGTCGTACCGTTAATCGTGCCATTAGCGATCGCAAATTGCTGTTGGCTATTGTTATTCGCCTGAAGGAAAACACCCTGACCCGTGCTATTGCTTACACTCGTGCCATTCAGGGTAACAGTTTGTCGGCTTTGGGGTTCATCCACTTTGCTAAACGCGGAAACAAAAATGCCTTGCCCCGCACTCTCACTGACTTTGGTGCTGTCAAGTTGTACCGTTTGTTGTGCGCCGCTATTGGCTTGGGCGAACAGTCCTTGTCCCCCCTCACCTTTGCTGTCACGGGTTGTGCCGTTAATGGTGCCGTTAGCGATCGCAACATCCTGTCGGCTATTGTTATTCCCTTGCAGGAAAATACCCTGACTGATGCTATTACTTACACTCGTACCAGTGAGAGTAACATTTTGTCGGCTTTGGGGTTCATCCACTTTGCTAAATGCAGAAACAAAAATCCCCTGATTGGCACTGTCACTAACTTGAGTATTCTCAAGTTTCACAGTTTGTTGGGCACCGCTATTAGCCTGGGCGAATAGTCCCTGTCCTCCCTCACCTTGGCTGTCAACCGTTGTACGGCTAATCGTGCTATTAGCGATCGCAACATTTTGCCGGCTATTGTTATTGGTCTGAAGGAAAATGCCCTGACCAACGCTATTGCTTACCGTGTTACTGTTGGCGGTGAATTTCTGTTGAGCATTCTCAGAGGCTTGGACGAAAATCCCCTGGCGACCACTATCACTAATTGTGTTGCTATTGACATTTAATTCTTGTTGTGTATTGCCAGAAGCGGAAACAAAAATACCCCCAAGACGGCTTCCTGTGACGGTATTGTTGGCAATTAAACTGGTGCCAGCGACATCGGTGAGGTTAATTCCCTGTTCGCTGGGATTGGTGATGCGGTTGTCTCGAACCGTGACATTTTGGATACTGATGCCTTGGATGGCGCTACCCGTTGCATTGGTAATTGCAAATCCTGACAGCGTTGTATTATTCCCCAAAGTGACAGTTCCATTCACCACAGGAAACCCCCCACTCCCCGACAACGGCAACTGTAAAGTACTGAATCCTACCGTATCAATCCTTTGCGCTACGGCGGTGGATAGCACAGATACACCATCCGGAATTTTGAACGCCTCAATTCCCGGATTTGTCCCAGCCTGCACATACACAATCTCACCCGACTGAGCCAGGTTCAGTCCATCCTGTACCGTCCCCGAAGGATTTTCAAACGTACCATCCCCCGCCCCTGTTCCCAAGGTGACGTGTCGAAACACAAAAGGGGCACCTGTCTTGGGATTGGTGGCAACAACGGTATCATTCTTGGCTTGCTCATCCACCGTAATCGCGGCCTTGCGTTCGACCGATTCTCCTAGGCGAGCCAGTACACTGGATTTATCTACACCACGAGGTCGGGTTCCTGGAACGTTGACTCCTAAACTCAGAACCACCTTGGTGTCGAAGGTTGGGTCATGTTGTATCGATAAACCCAATCTCAAGGTATCGGTAGGACGTGCTTCCAACCGTCCTCTGACGCCGAAACCGCTATCACTCCCCTGTGCGCTGTAGTAATATACCCCGGCGTAGCCTCGCAAGTCTCCGTCGCCGAGGCGTAGCAATCGTCCACCCGCTTCCACATCAACTCCAGCCATTGCCGCCTCAAACTGCGTCGTCCGATTCAAGAGCAAAAAGTTTTGCTGGAAGAAGGGATTGGATATGGATTCAGCCATCTTTTCACGGGTATTACCGATAGGAAGGTATCCATTGATTCGCAAATCCCAAGCGTCACTGAGTCGTTCAAAACCCCCACCGATTTGGTGAAACAGAGTGTTACCCGTGTCGCGGACATCATAAGAGAGGTAACCGCCCAGAATTTTGTTTTGATCTGAGCTATAAAATCGCTTCCCTAGTATTAGGTTAGTGCCAATATTGGAGTCAGTAAAAAAGAGTACTTTTCCTTCCAAGAAAGTGAGATTATTTCCCGGATTTTGTTGGATTGGGAAAAAGCCTTCCAGACTAAAAAATGGCTCTTGGTAACCAGCACCCGTGGTCGTAAAGCCTGCGCCGACGCGGGGGCGAATTTTTAGATCAGCCGCTTGACCACTTGATGAAGGTAATGGAGTGGTAGTTTCAGTATCACTCGTTTGTGCAACCACAGGAGAGGTTAATGTTTGAGAAAGCATTAACCCGACGCAGATCGCCTGTGCTGACTTTTTCATAAATTAAAGATGTCGTGGAGAGTACTCTGACTCCTACTACATCAATAGCTAACGTCATCAGGCTAAAGAGAGATGAAATCGGTAAAAAGATGGTGAAGTTTTGCCTGTATGATACAGCAAAGGCACGATATTATCGTGCCCCTACAAAAGATGGAATTTTACTCAATTGAAAACAACCAGAGTCGGGTGAGAGTGGCTCACCTTACCGATTGAATTCTAGTGTTGAAATTTTTGTTACTTAGGCGTTCCTGGACAATCGCGATTCGACACTTTTCCATTCCAGCCAATCGTCCTACACACGGTAACTTCGTCCCACTTGATGCCCTTAATTTTAGCGCCTCTTAGGTCAGCACCTGAAAAGTTGGCACCTTTGAAAATGGCATCAGAAAGGTCAGCGTCCCTTAAGTTGGCACCTGAAAAATTGGCACCTGAAAGATTAGCTTTTCTGAGTTGAGCTACAGTCATATTGGCACCACTCAGGTCGGCATTGGTCAAGTCGGCAGAGTCCAAAGTTGCATACTTTAGATCGGCATTTCTCAAGCTGGCACCGTCCATACTAGCGGCTCTGAAGGCGGCACCCCAAAGCGTTGCGCCCGTTAGCGTCGCACCCTCTAGGCTAGAATCGGTCAAGTTAGCACGGGTTAGGTCGGCATTGGTCAGATTAATATTCGATAGGTTGGAACGGGTCAAGTCGCTATGTTTCAGCATTCCCCCAGAAAAATCTGCACCGCTGAGGTTAATCCCTCGGAGGTTGCATCTCAGGCATGACCTGCTGGAGCGGAGAATGCTCAATTGGTAGGGGTTTTCAGCGTGAGTGGGTGTCCCCGTCGCCATCCATAAGGGAGCTAAAAGCAAACCAGTAATCAGAAGTTTGAGTTTCATGTTTTTAGATTGGGTCACTTACTTAATTCAGTCAGACTGGCACGAAATCGTCAGTGTTTCAATTAGTAGTCACCCTCAAATTTCTTCCTGGCAGGAAATACTCAACCCTCGTCCTGGTTTTTTGATCAAGTGGAGCCTGACAATATCCGGTTACGCACACTAACAGCCGTATCGGGAAAGTCGCTAAATAGGCCGTCAATGCCCAACTTGAAAAACTGCTCATATTCTGCCTCACTGTTTCCATTGTAGTCGGGAGCAAGATACTGCTGTTCATTCCGAAATGTCCAGGGATGCACCTTTAACCCAACGGCATGAGCATCGTCAATTAAAGAGGTAGGCGGTTGCAGCCGTTTTTTCTGATTCGTGGGTACAACTAACCTTTTATCGGGACCAATTGCATCAGCATATTGGGCAATCTTCGCTAATTCTTCCGGAGTGGTTAAATCAGCATAGGTGCGAGAGTCACCCTTCACCATCAAATCATACGGTTGCTGCTCACCGTGAGCCAGTAACTGTACCAAAGGTAAATGGGTCATCTGATTCAACTGTTTGAGGTTTTCTACTTCAAAGGATTGAATGAAGATGGGGTCGTGTTGGCTGGTGTAACCGTTGGCTTCTAGAAGCGCGACTAAAGGCTCTTCGAGTGAAAGATTGATGGATTTGAAGTAGGTAGGATGCTTCGTTTCTGGATAGATACCGATCGCACGTCCTGTCTCGGTACTGCTTTTTTTGACTAAATCAATTATCTCTTGTAGCGTTGGGATTTCCAAGTCACCATCGAAGGCACGATTCCGGAAAGGCAAGCGCTCTTTTGTTCGCAGCGTTTTAAGTTCTGCCAGGGTGAAATCTTCTGTGAACCAACCGATGACTTCTTGACCATCAATGATTTTAGTCGTTTTGCGGTTAGCAAACTCTCTCGCGTCGCTGACATTCGTTGTCTCAGAAATATCATTTTCATGACGAGCGACTAGGACACCGTCTTTGGTGGAGACGATATCGGGTTCAATATAGTCAGCTCCCATCTGAATCGCCAACTCATAGGACGCGAGGGTATGCTCTGGGCAGTAGCCACAGGCTCCTCGATGCCCAATCACAATGGGGAGTTTGCTGATATTAATAGGCATTTGAATGGGTTTTCTCGGTTGGTGTCGGAGGTGTCACTTGAGGAATGGGAAATCTTTCCGCTATGACCTATGACCCCAGACCCATAACCCAGAGGGATAAGAGTTACAATTGATTCACTCAGGATGCTTCACCATGAAAAGGTTTTTGCACGATCGCTCCCCCATTGTAAGCAATTGACCACTCGCCATTCACACTGAAACACAGATCTAGACCTAAGTTATGGGCTTTGACGGCATAGTAGCGATACCCAATCATCAAGGCATTGCGTAAGGCTTCGCTGAAACATTCAATCCGGAGGGCACGATATTGCAACAAAACTCCCAAGCTATTTCTTACTTTGTAAGTGTCGATGATGATGTCGCATGGCTTCATCGCTTCTCTGTGAAGCCCATCTAGGGAATCAAGCCATAATGCAATTACTCGATGGTCTAGTTGGGCTGTCAGGGTCTGATTATCCATAATTCGGAAAATGTCTTGGAGTGAAGAGCGTCAATTTTTTGTCATCTATCTAATGGATGATATTACAAAAAGTAGCCATTTGTCTCTAGAGAGGAGCTGACGGCATAAGGTATTGAGGATGTATCCTGAACCGAAGGAGCGAACTGTATCCTGCGCTTCAGGGAGGTTCAGTAATTTATAAAAACTTCATAAAGAATTTACAAAAACTTCATAAAAGTCTGCCCGCCTTACTCCCTGTTTTGGCGTCAAGTGGAAACAGAGGCAATGCCTTATTGTGTGGAAAATAATATCTCCATAGCTATCGGGTGAGGAACTCCAGGAAATTGACGAGATCGGACGGCTGGTTACTGACCATCTAGACAATAATCCGGTTATGTGGGGCTGGGATTCGTGAAAACAATTATGCTAGGGTATTTATCGAGCAATGGATTCGCCTGAAGGCCATGTTGTACCTTATTGACAGGCTTCTCACCGAATCAAAGTCCCCATTTGGCTTGTTGTTCTGCCCATTTCCTCCGATTAACACTCTTGTTAATCAAAAGATCGCTGTCAGTCTTGAATGTTGATAAGTAAGTAGATGACTCAGGTACTTGTTGGTCAAAACGAAGGTATTGATTCAGCATTGCGTCGATTTAAGCGTCAAGTCTCCAAAGCTGGGATTTTGACAGAAATCAGGCGGCATCGCCATTTTGAAACTCCCATTGAAAAACGTAAGCGCAAGGAAATTGCACGCCGGAAGAAGCGCTGGCGTTAGCTCGTTGATGGATTATGAAAACGGTTTTTGTTCCGTGCTGTGTTGGATATTGCTGCGGCAGGAGGGGGTCTTAGAGAGGCACGAACCTGGTAGATTACTAGGTCGATGCCATCCGACAAAAGAAAACATTTAGGGTTTACGATGATGAAGACGTGCACGGGCACGTCTTCACAGTTGAATCGGAATTTCTATCCTAAATTCCGTTCCTTGGTTGGGTACGGAGATACATTGCAACTGACCTCCATGTTTTTCAACGACAATTTGATAACTGATGGATAGCCCTAAACCCGTACCTTTGCCTACGGGTTTTGTAGTGAAGAAGGGGTGAAAGATCTGGCTCCTAACCTCTTCTTGCATCCCAGAGCCATTGTCGATAATCCGGATAACAACCCGTGGCTCAGTCACTTTCCCGTCTCGTGCATCACTCTCGAGCAGTTCTGTACAAATTCGGATGACTTTGGGGGATTCCCTTGGGGAGAACATCGACACAATGTCCGTCTCCTGGGTACAGGCTGAGGCTGGAGTTGGGCTAGACGCACTCGCTCGTGTTTCGCGATCGCTAACCCCAATACACCCATGTCGCCACATTGGCGTGCCAGAGCAGTTCTTCAGAGAATAAGCTTGGTTATTGCTAGAGCTATTGCCCTTTATCGGCTTGTAATGTTCTTCAACATCTGTATCTGTTTGTGCACACAGCGTTGGGGGGCAATCTTCCAAGGCATCAACCGCATTGCACAGCAAATTCATAAACACTTGGTTCAAAAGACCGGCGTAGCCCTTGATTGGGGGCAATTCCCCGTATTCTTTAACAACGGCAATTCCCGGATTGTCCCCTTTGGGCTTGAGCCGATTGTTGATAATTAACAGTGTGCTATCAATTCCTTTGTGAATATCCACCTGCGTCATCTGGGATTCATCAATCCGGGAAAAGCTTCGCAAAGACTGAACAATCTGACGAATGCGATCGGCTCCCAACTGCATTGAGGATAAGGTTTTGGGGAAATCTTCAACCAAGAACTCTAAATCGATCGCCTCTGCTCTGGCTTGAATTTCAGGTTCTGGCTGGGGATAGTGCTTGACGTACAATCGGAGCAGATCTAATAAATCATCAACATATTGAGTCGCAGGAATCAGGTTACCACAAACAAAGTTAACTGGATTGTTAATTTCATGAGCAACACCTGCTACTAACTGCCCTAAGTTGCACATTTTTTCGTTGTGAATCAACTGGGCTTGAGTTTGTTGTAGCTTTGTCAACGTCTGTTTCAATTGTTCAGCTTTGGCTCTCAGTTGAGCTTCTGCTCGCTGCGAAGCTTCCTCCGCTAACTTTCGCTGAGTGATATCTGTAACAAAGCCCTCGTAGTATAGCAACGTACCATCCTCAGCACGCACAGCTCGTGCATTTTCCGAAATCCAGATGATACTGCCGTCTTTTCGATAAACCTGAGACTCAAAGTCAGATACCACATCACACGTGTAGAGTTGCTCAATAAATTCCTGACGGCGGTTCGGATCAGTGTAAAGCTGCTGCCCGATATTCGTTAAATTTTTGAGCAATGCGTCGGCTGATTCGTAGCCGTAAATACGTGCTAGCGCCGGGTTACAGGCTAAGTAGTATCCCTCAGGCGTTGTTTGAAAGATTCCTTCAACTGCGTTTTCAAAGATACTGCGATACTTCTGTTCCGCTTGCCGCAGAGCCTCTTCCACCCGTTGACGCTCAGCAATTTGATGAGCTAGTTCGTGATTAGCGCGTTTCAATTGCTTTGTCCGCTCGACAAGGTTGTTGTGGACTTTCTCATAGTACTCTACCCGGTTGGCAGAGCTAGCTGACAAATTGTCACGGCTTAGGAACATGGCTCATTTGCTGAAGTCTCTAGCCCACCTCCAACATCATTCAACCTTTCGGTCACCTGCTGGGTGATGCAGTACATCTACATTTTGTGACATTTAACATCCCTAGCTAGTGACGGTTATCTGTCGTGCTTGTGATTTAAATTTACATTATATGTGATTCAAATCACAGCAATATTTTTTCAAAAGTATGTATGTAAAAACGTTTTTGAGTTCGCTGACACCATGATGACAAATTTTTAAGGGGAAAACAAAAAAAGTCACCCCGTACCTATCTGTATTAATTATTTGTGTCAACGATATTACTAAGCGTCATGGTGTAGGGGAATGGCACTCGCGTTTAATGCAAGTGCCATTCCTGTATAGTCTAAGGGACATTGCTCAGGAATCTCGGCTCATTCCTGTTGTGGTAAAGCGATATTTTCTCCCGACATGGCATGACGAGCAATGTTACCTAAAGGGTAGCCCGCCAATAAACCAATCACCAAACAGCCGCTGACAATAGCAGCCGTAAGCACTGTAGTATGACGTTCTTCTTCCATTGATAGTTCTCCTTAATAATAAAGGTATCAAAATATATGCAATGGCTGGCAGTAAAGCTGCACAGTGGGACTTTCAAATTCATCTTAAATAAAAGGCGATCGCACAAGTTAAACTCGGAAGCGATCGCCCCACCAATCAGGTCAGGAGTCTTATGGCTTTAGTCACAGCACCAGCCCTACGCATTGCTCAACACTGTTCTCTTTTAAGCAATACTCTTATCGGTAATACAATCTATACAGTCAGATTAGCGGCTAGTATTAACAGTGACTTATATCGGAAGAAAGAGTTTATGTGACATTTCTTTGTTATTCAGGATACAAAGATTCATCAGCAAGCACTATGGCTGTTGAAGCTTTTTGATATCGATAACTTCCCATTGTACCACATCCTCCCATCCTTTCACTTGATTTTGAGTGGAGATGGCTCTCACTTCGTTAAAACATACTTCAGATTTGGGTAGACTTAACCGGGTTATTAACTTTTTCTTGATTTCTTCGCTGAGATATTGATAAATTAAGCTCAAATGAGGATTAAGCGCAAACTCAGATGGATGTTTTGAACAATTATGGATAGTTTCTGATATCTGAGTGAGAAGGGGATTTTGGTAAAATTGTACGAATAATGTCTTGGTAAATTGGTCTGTATAGAGGAGTTGATCGACTCTTAAACTAAAACTCTGAATCCCCTGTATGGCATTTCCCAGCAGTTCAGCCGGAGATTCTTCGGGGGTATATTCACCCGAATAAATGGTGACATGGGGCGTAAACACGGGAGCGTCATATTCTTGGGCAAGATTATCTATGATGTCCTGGAAAAACGCTTTGTCCTCTTCGGATGGAATCAGCCAAAATGAGACTTTAGTTTTCAATGGCATACTCCTGTAAAAATGATGATTTTAAGTCATTTCTGAAATAAACATTAACTTAAAGTATTAGCGGGTGCGTTACACTTCGTTAACGCACTCTACAGATTTAAAATTAACTTTATAGAGTAGAGCGATCGCATCACTTCACGACAGGTGCAACAGTAACAATCTGATTCTCTTGATTGATAGTGACTTTGGCTAATCCAAATTGCTCGATCACCCAAGCATTTGTTGTCAGGTGCGTGGTAATTTCAGCCACTTGGTACTGACTTGCCTCTGATGCCAAAGCCGCTGGTAAGAGTAATTGATCGCCTAGAAACTGATCGACGGGTGCCCCATTGGCATGAAAATCTAGCAACTCTTCAGTCGCGATTTCTGCCACACGTTCGGCAGGCAGTCCGATTTCTCCCACAGCACCAAATCCAGACTGACTGTACTCGTATTCAGCCGTCAGAAAGATGCCTGCTCCTGGCCCCACACCTCGCTCTCGCACAGGCTGCACTTTACCTTTTAGATGGGCTTGTTGCAACAAATTTTCCGCCCGCATCGCCATCCGTTGGGGGATATGGGAAGGAAGTTCTGTCACGACGGCTAACCCCCGCACCTGCTGCAAGTCTCCTCGCTTGAGTAAGTGAAGACCCCTTAGAGGCGATGTGGGGTTATCGCCAGCGCCAGTTACCCGCAATTCCACCTCACCACCCCCTCGCGGATACCAACCCCAAGCACGAACCTGCACCTGTGCTTGCACCCCCATCTGTTTCAGGGTGGGCAGATAAACTTGTTCGATATAGGTGATGGGTGGACTCCAGGACACATGAGTTCCTCCCTTGAGAGTTACCACTGAGTTACCCTTGGCGAGTGCGAGGGGTAGCAGGATGGTTTGCAAAATCAATGTGACGGCACCCGCTGAGCCTGCGCCTGTGGTTTCGGTAACATCAAAGGTGTAATATCCAGCCACGGCGGGACAACTGGGAATAAATTCCAGTGTCATGGAACCGAGGGCATCTCCCTGCACTTCGGCTTGGCAGATGGTAGCTGCTGCCCTTACACCGGTTAAGTGTTGAATGGCTAATCCTGGCTTTTTGCGACCTGCACGGATGCGATCGATGCGAATGGGTTGGCCTGTAATAGCAGCTAGGCTGAGGGAGGTACGTAAGATTTGACCGCCGCCCTCACCGTAGGAGCCGTCGATGTGAAGCATATTAGCTATATTATGGTCTTTATGGCTGGTTTTTGCGCTTTGTGTCCACTGTAAGGGTATCTTCACAGCAACGCCAAGGGCATACGCCGCTAGTGGGGTAATTGGGGAAGGTGCGATCGCCTCCGAGACTTTGCCAGTTGCACGCTTCACACGACAGAATCCTCAGTAATAATAGCTAGCAAAACAATCAAATATCTCATTTATTTCATCGATATGCTTATCGCCAAATTTTTTTCCTAGCCGATATCCTAGATTATGCCAAGTTAGTTTTTTGAGGGTATTTTCTGTATAGATTTTGTCCCTTACTGTAGCATCTTCCCATCCCGCTTTAAATTGGCCTCGACGGAGATTATCGGGGGGTTGGCGAACATCGTCTTCATATACCATTTCGGATATTAACTTTTTACAGGTATGCATATCCATAAAGCTTAGTTCCCTAGTAGTAAGAAAACTGTTCAATGGGGTTTATCAGGTTCGAGTGTCCCAACGAAAAACTCTGACATCCTCCGCCCACTACAATCATGCGATCGCAGGTAATACAGCTCTAACAGGCGAATCAACGAGAATCCGCTGGAGATGAGTAGCACTATTCATTCGCCTTCCAGCATTCTAGTTTCAGATTTCTTACTTGATTCATCACTCGAAAATCTCCATCTTCTGAAACAATTATTAGATTGTGTTGTATTGCTGTGCAGGCTATCCACAAATCGTTAATTCGTACACCTGCCTCTTTAATGTCAAAATTCCTGCGTTTTACTCTTTCTCTTGGTGCAAACGTATCGAATATATCAGCGTGGAATTTACCGTAAATTCTAGATGTTTCTTCGTCTATGGGATAAATTCTCAATCTTTTTACAAATGCCTCAAGCAAGGCTAGATTTTCTTGCTTCCTTTGAGATTTTTCGATCATTGTCATCAGTTCACCATAGACGATTGTATTTATAGCAATCTCACTGTCTACCATGAGTGACTCTAGCTTTTGAATAACCCGTACATCCCTTTGAACAAGAACGAAGCTACAGTGATTTGTGTCTAGCAGATACACCGGAATTTTACCTAAATTAAACGTTCTTATTTCCTAGTCCGATTGACATATTCCAAGCACTCCTCAAAATCATTCCCCGCCCAACTAGGTGCGATTTCGAGCCAATTTAATAACTCTCCAACAGTGTGTTTTTTCTCCTTTTTGTAATTATAAATCTGCCATAGTACACCCCTTGAGGTATTCTTAAGAGCCGTTAGGTAGTTGACTACCTCTTGCGAAATGCCAGGTTGCTCAGGCTGAAGAGTTGGATCGGAAAGAATTGCTAATGGTATTTTTTTGACAATCTCTATCAACCAGTCAGGAGAGAAGAAAATATACTGTTCTAAGACTTCTGACAACTTAACCATTCCCGTATACAGTTTCCCCGCTTGGTCTACTAGATATTTATCATCAAATGCCTGAAGCATATACTCCTGAGCGATGAGCAGTCTTTTAAATCCCTCCATATATTTTTCCTCAGTTTCCAGCTTTTTAACTACTCTACTGGGGAGGAAATCATTGTATTTGGTTTTGAGTTGGTTAGAGAGCGTTTGATACTCCCCAAAGAAGATTTCGATCTTCTCTCCAAGATTTCCTGTTGACTTTATACGCTCGGAAATCTCTACGAGTTTCATTAAGTCATCTAGAATTTCCTCTCTAGAGAATTGACCTTCGCCAGATTCATACAACTGTTCTAATAGTATCTTTGCGGAATCCAAACTGTTAATAATGTTTTCGCTATTCTTCTCTGAGAGTGACCTGATTGAATCTTCTGTTGCTGTAAGCATAATGAGATTCCCTAACTAAGGACTTATGAAAGAAAGAAGTTGAGGTATAAATTTGACATAGGAAGTGAGGACATCATAGCCCAGTCTGCTCAGTTCCATCACGACATCCATTGGACAGTTCTCATTGGAGTAGAACTTAACCATCCCCGTCCTCATCAAGAGCAGCAATAGCGCGATCGCCTTCCTCTCGGTGCTGTTCGTAGTATGCCCAGGCAGCAGATAGATCGCTAGACGTAAGGCTGGGATAGTTTCGCAATAATTCCTCATCATCTGCTCCCTGCTGGCGGAAAGCAACCAACGTCCAGACAGGGATGCGCGTGTTGCGAATGCGGGGTTGTCCACCACATACACCTGCCGTCACTTGGATTGACTTGCTTCTTAGTTGTTCAAACAGCAAGGTGCGTTCCTCTGGGGTGAGGGATTCGATAATCTGCACCAGTGAATTAACCAGTTGCGTGTTCATCGGCTTTTACCCAAGTTTTATCCCCCTAACAATTGAACCGTGCGATAGTGAAGCACTACTGCTATCAACAGATCGCATTCCTCTCCTCAAATACCCAACCACCCGTAAGCGTCGTTACCCCTGTTCCCTACAGAGACTTTACAACTGAATTACAGGCGCGATCGCATTATCCCAGCCCAGAACTTAAGATGGCAACTGAACGTCACTATTCCAAGTCCTCATGTCCCATCAGGACAAACGTATATTTGTAAGGTTTACGGATGACACACGAAGAATTACTCGTACTGATTGAACAAGCCGCCAACGACAAAGTAACATCACTTGACCTCCACAACCATCAACTGACGACACTACCCGCAGAAATTGGCAATCTCACCCATCTCACCAGACTATCCCTCTACGGAAACCAACTAGGGATGCTACCACCCGAAATCGGTCAACTCACCAATCTCAAAGAGCTAGATCTCAGCGGCAATCAACTCAAAGCACTGCCCGAAGAAATTGGCAATCTCACTAATCTGACTGATCTATGCCTCGATAACAATCAACTCACCGCACTACCCAAAGAAATTGGCAATCTCACTAATCTGACAGGGCTATCTTTGGACAGCAATCAACTAACAGCCTTGCCCGAAGAGATTGGCAAACTCATCAATCTCACCCGGCTATCTCTTTATAGCAATCGACTGACAGGACTCCCCAAAGAAATTGGCAATCTCACCCATTTAAACCGTTTATCCTGCGATAATAATCAATTGATGACTTTGCCCAAGGAAATTGGGAATTTCATCAATTTAACAGGTCTATCTCTGGATAACAATCAACTTAGAGAACTACCCCAAGACATTGGCAATCTCACCAATCTCACCCGATTATCGATCGATAACAATAAACTCACATCGCTGCCCAAAGAAATTGGTAATCTCACTAATCTGACCCAGCTATCTCTGGATAACAATAAACTCACAGAACTGCTCAAAGAAATTGGCAATCTCACCCATTTAACGGCCTTAGCGATCGACAGCAATCAACTCAAATCCCTGCCTGAAGAGATGGGTCAACTCATCAATTTGACGACTCTATCTCTCTACAAAAATCAACTGAGTTCATTACCTACAGCCATTGGTAATCTTACCCATTTAACCAAACTCTCTCTCTACAGTAATCAATTAACAGCACTCCCTAAAGAAATTGGAATTTTGACGAATCTAACCAGTCTATCTCTCGACAATAATCCACTCACTTCACCTCCATCTGAAATTATTCAGCAAGGAACTCAGGCTATTTTGGCCTATCTTCGGCAGTGATTGTCGAATCGTGTGACCATTAGCTTTAAACCCCTAGATTCATCTAGGGGGTCGTTTCATCATGGATATTACTTACCTCCGCCTTCAGTTAATTTCTTAAAGCCGAACTTGTGGCAAATCCTTGCGAGGATTATAGCTGCGGTTGGCGCGAATTTTTTCGTAGTAATCTCGCTCTATGGGCGTCAGATCTTTCGGCGGTACAATCACAATCCGCACTAGCTGGTCACTCCGTCCGCCCTTAGGACGAGGCCAGCCTTTCCCACGCAGCCGTAAGGATTGACCCGAACGGATGCCCGCAGGAACATTCACATTCACTGTGCCATCGGGTGTTGGTACTTCAATAGATGCTCCTAAGACAGCTTCATCTGGCGTCACAGGCACTTCACAAATCAGATTATCGCCATCGAACTGGAAGAAAGAGTGAGGTTTGAGTTCTACATCCAGGTACAAATCGCCCCGTTGCTGGTTGTAAGAATTGACCTGTCCTTTGCCTCGAACTCGAATCCGGCTGCCTAGTTTCGCCCCAGGCGGAATGCGAACATCGATCACTTCAGTCCCCAAGTTCAAACGTTTCTGAACCCCGTGGAACGCCTCAGACCAGCTCAGAGAGAGGGTTGCTTGCCGATCGCCACCGGCTCCCGTTGTGTTATTCTCAACACCTGAGTAGTCATTAAATCCACCGAAGCCACCAAAATCGTTAAACCCGGTAGAGCCACCTGTGCCTGTGCGATAGGTATAAGTCCGACGGTTGCTTCCACCTGCGCCCGTGTTAAAGCGACCCAGCAATTCGTTGATAAACTCATCAAAGCTGCCATACTGGCTAAAGTCAAAGCCGTTGGGATCTACTCCGACTCCACCACCACCACTAGGCCATCCTTGTCCGGCTTGCCTCCAATACTGACCAAATTGATCATATTTTTGGCGTTTTTCTGTATCCGATAATACCTCGTAGGCTTCACTAACTTCTTTAAAGCGAGCCTCTGCTTGTTTATCACCAGGGTTCATGTCCGGGTGGTACTTTCGAGCGAGCCGTCGATAGGACTTTTTGATTTCATCCGCACTGGCGGTTTTAGTGAGTCCGAGGATGGCGTAATAGTCTTTAAAGTCGGTCGCAGCCATGAAGGGTTTCTCCTTTACTCTTAATAATTTAGTTTAAGTTTTGTCCTATCCTGACCTCAGGGCGCTGCAACCATTCAAGTCAGCAAATTGTCCAGGTAGAATAGGGTTGATATACCTCAAAGCTAGGGTAACAAAGCTGTCAAAGGTATTGAGTTCGGTTCTTTCTCATCCAGGCGATCGCAATTTCCACACCTTGCCGATGAGTAACACATTAGGTAATCAAATCCTTCTTCCTGTGTGGGCGGAGCGCTCAGCAGTGAGGCGTGCATCTGCAAAATCACTTCTTCTGGAACCTGGCGCTTTCGCCTTTGATTTCGTTCCAAACACAGTACTAGGGGTGTATCTAACCATACACCAATCAGACGGGTAAAACCGACCTCACGCGCTAGGGCGATCGCTTCTTTTCGGTAACGTTGCACCGCATGAGTCGCATCATAAATCGTCAGGGGCGAAACAGCCACAGCCTGACGCATTTGCTCTTGTACCTGATGCCATACCAATAACCAGGAGCCTTGAACCTCTTCAGACCCGAACAATTGAGCGCGGATAGAATCGGTCGAAATTAGATGACGTTCAGGACATTCAACCAATAGTTTACGAGCCAGCGTAGATTTACCGCTCCCAGGAAGCCCTATCAGCAGAATCAGCTTGGTCATTGAGTTGAAATTGATTCAGATGGTTCGCCTAGCGTTCCCTAAAGGAAAAATTGACAGGTTGAAGGAATCCATTCACATCTTGCATCACCCCCCGACGCTCCTCATCCTCGAATCTAGCTCCCTCCCCTAATTAAGGAGAGGGCTGGGGAGGGTAAAAGGACTTGGTGCCAGATCTGAGTCAATTGAACTTGTAAAAGTTCCAACCGCTCTTTTAACGTTCAACGGATTGACCTTACAACCTGTAATACCCATTCATTGAAGACTCAGGGCTAAATGATTGTCCCATCCGGAATTACAGCATTTTTGAACACGACAATAATGCCGTTACGGATGAAAAAGCCTTGATTCTCCCGCTCTGCTTCCTCCACTCTATCTTTATTGATAATTTGCACATCGCAGCCAATGCGAGCGTTTTTATCAATAATCGCACGGCGAATCGTTGAGTTGGAACCAATCCCTAGGGGAACTCTGGTGGTGTCACAGTCAGATTGCCGCTCGGCGAACGGTTCATAGAAGTCTGCCCCCATAATCAAGGTATCTTCAATGATGCAACCCGCTTCAACCCGCGAACGAATTCCCAGCACAGAATGGTTAATCCGACATTGTTTGAGAATGCAGCCTTCCCCAATCATGGATTCCGTTACTTGGCAATCTAAAAGCTTAGTCGGAGGCAAGTAACGGGCGCGAGTGTAGATAGGAGCTCGCTCCTCATAAAAGCTAAAGGGTGGGCGCGGTTGCTGAGTCAGTGCTAGGTTCGCCTCGTAGAAGGACTCAATTGTTCCAATGTCTTCCCAATAACCGTTATAGAGATAGGCTTGAACGTTATAGTCCTTGGCTGAAGCCGGGATAATTTCTTTACCAAAATCGGTTTGATCGGGAGATTTATTCAGCAAATCGATTAAAACATCTCTTTTGAAGACATAAATCCCCATTGAAGCGATGTAGGGCATTTTTTGTGCCTGTTCAGCGTCTAAGCCCAGTGTGGTTGTATCCACCTGCATTTTTTTCAGGGCATCCCCTTTGGGCTTTTCGCTAAAATCAACGATTCGACCTGTATGATCAATTTTCATCAGACCAAAATCTGATGCCCGTTTCTCGTCAATGGGGACAACGGAGAGGGTGATATCTGCGTTCGTGTCGCGATGACGTTCGACAAATAAGCGATAGTCCATCCGGTAGAGATGATCACCGGATAAAATCAGGAACTCATCAACTTCCCACTCCTCCATCAGCCAAAGGTATTGACGCACGGCGTCGGCAGTACCTTGGAACCAACTGGGATTTTCTGCCGTCTGTTGAGCGGCGAGGACTTCAACAAACCCGTCACTGAAGCCAGCAAAGTTGTAGGTACGGGCTAGGTGGCGATTCAGGGAAGCTGAGTTAAATTGGGTCAGAACGTAGATTTTCAGGATATCTGAGTTAATACAGTTACTGACTGGAATATCAATCAGGCGATACTTCCCGGCTAAGGGTACAGCCGGTTTAGCCCGCAGTTTGGTTAGGGGATAAAGGCGTGTCCCTGCACCACCTCCGAGAATAATTCCTAAGACTCTTTTCACAAATAACCTCTCGACTGCAAGTAAATTGTTAAGTTTAGTGTGCGATTCTAAGTAACAGATGGCAAGGGGGAACAGGGGATAAAAGGCTGAAGTTCAGCTTGTACACTTCAGACTTGTTTAGTCAAGAGTTAGAAATGAATTCAAGACTCTTAACGGGTTAGTTTGCCATTTCCATTAATATCTTCTGGGCGCATTGCTCGTTGGTTCCGTCAGCCGGATGTCGTTGGATGTAGCTACCGTCGGGTTGGAGTTCCCAAGCTTGACGGTTATCTGCCATCATGATTGCCAAAATCTCTTGCAGGTCTTTGACAATCTCTGGGTCTTCAATGGGCACAACGGCCTCTACTCGTCGATCCAGATTACGACGCATCCAGTCTGCACTGCCAATATACACCTCCTCTTTACCTTGATTGTGAAAGTAATAAATCCGTGAGTGTTCTAAAAAGCGACCGACCACACTAATCACACGAATATTTTCACTGACTCCTGGAAGTCCGGGACGCAGACAGCAAATGCCTCGGACAATTAAGTCAATTTGAACCCCTGCACGGGAAGCCTCATAGAGAGTGGTAATAATTTGTGGGTCAACCAGAGCATTCATTTTGGCAACGATACGACCCGTTCCACCCTGTCGGCAATTTTCGATCTCGCGGTTAATCAAAGCCAGGAAGCGATCGCGCAAATTCACTGGCGCGACCAATAACTTCCGATAAGACCGTTGCCGTGAGTAACCCGTCAAAAAGTTAAACAAATCGGTTAAATCTGCCCCCAAATCATCCCGACAGCTCAATATACCCAAATCAGTATAAATTCTGGCGGTTTTAGGATTATAGTTGCCCGTACCGATGTGAACATAGCGTTTTATTTTGTTGTCGTGCCGACGCACAACTAGGACGACTTTGGTGTGAGTCTTCAACCCCACCAAACCATAAACAACATGCACCCCTGCTTGTTCTAACTTGCGTGCCCAGAGAATATTGTTCTCTTCATCAAAACGGGCTTTTAGCTCTACAAGTACCGCCACTTGTTTACCATTTTCTGCCGCCGAAATCAAGGCGTTGAGAATGGGTGAATCACCGGATGTCCGGTAGAGTGTCATCTTGATGGCGAGCACCCCCGGATCGTGAGCCGCCTGGGTAATAAACCGCAGCACCGTTCCGGAAAAGGACTGATAGGGATGGTGTAGCAGTAAATCCGCACGGCAAATCACGCTGAATAAATCTTCCTCTTCCTCTTCTGCTGAGGGGGTTCGCAACCGGGAGGGTACGACGGGGGTCCAAGGGGGGTCTTTGAGTTCCGGGAGTGGCAAATCCATCAAACCCATCAAATCGCCCAAACCCAGTAAACTGTCTACCTCATAGATATCGCTCTTCTGGAGCTTTAACTCCCGCATCAGCATCTCCCGCACGGTATCGGGCATTGTGACATGAATTTCCATCCGCACGACAGAACCGCTAACACGTCGTTTCCTAAGTTCCTGCTCAATCGCCAACAGCAGGTCGTCCGCTTCATCTTCTTCGACGGCTAGGTCTGCATTGCGGGTAATCCGAAAGGGATGATACTCCAGAATATTCATTCCTGGAAATAGAGATTCCAAGTTATGAGCAATGACTTGTTCTAGAGGCACACCTGTCCACACGGCGGATCGCTCTTTTTTGCGGTGACGTAACGAGTCAGGCAAAGGCACAAACCGAGGCAAAACTTTAGGCACTTTCACCCGTGCAAATAACTCTTCTCCCGTGTCTGGATCTTTTACAACCGCAGCCAGATTCAAACTGAGATTGGAAATGTAAGGAAATGGATGGCTGGGGTCAACGGCGAGGGGGGTGAGAACCGGAAAAATTTGCTCTTCAAAGTAGTTTTGCAGGTAAGTCCGTTGTTCCTGATTCAAGTCCATGTAATCTAAAAAATGGACGCCTTCTCGTGCCAGTTGCGAGCGCAGGACTTTCTCAAAGTGTTGATGCTGTTCATTGATCAGGGGACGTAATCGATCACTAATGGCCTCCAACTGTTGGCTTGGTGTTCGACCATCCGGCGTCAACTTTCTCACATTTGCCTCTAGCTGTTGCTTTAAACCCGCAACACGAACCATGAAGAATTCATCCAGATTCGAGCTAAAAATGCTCATGAACTTGAGACGCTCCAACAGAGGCGTCCGGGGGTCTGTGGCTTCATGCAACACCCGATCATTAAACTCTAGCCAACTGAGTTCCCGATTAAAGTAATATTGCGGGTCACCTAGATTAATGTCCGTGATGGTCGTTTTCGATGATTTAGCCATAATTTTGAGTTGGCTTTGTCCTGTCCCAGATTGATCGCTTGCCGCATCAGTCAGTTGTTGAGGAGGGTGTGCCAGAGTACGCTGCACCAGATAGCGCGCCACAACGCCTGATCTCCTAGTGGGTTCACTAGGGGTTGCGACTTCATAGTACCCTGAACTGAAGCGTTCTAGAACTTATTTTGAAAATGAGTGGGAAGGTTAGAAGGTAAGGTTGCAGGTTAAGAATGTTTATTCCTGGTGACTTCAAAAAACCTCGTCTTCGATACCGTGCCACCATTCACCTAATTTCATTAGATCCTGATGAATATCAGCGAGTCCTGTGGCATATTCTTCGGGTGAAAGTGTTTCTCGTTGCTCTTGGAGTTTCTTCAATCGGAGTTGCACCAGTAGCCAAGGCTTGGAAATGCTATTTGTGCTTTCGATGTATTGGGCTAAATCTTTACTATCCATAACTCTTTGGATGTAACTCATTGATCATAAAAGACAGCCACGATTTTTTCCCATGACTGTCTTTTGATTTGATCGCTTGCTCAATGTGAGAGGGAATCGCGATCGCTCCTAGTACACTGGATGTTGCCGTAGCCCACACGCGATCGCTGAGTGTCCCCTTGTAGTTAACGTTTCTTAGGTGGCAGCCATATTCTCGTTAACAAAGTCCCAATTAATCAAGTGGTTGATGAAAGCGTCGATGAAGTCGGGACGCTTGTTTTGGTAATCCAAGTAGTAAGCGTGTTCCCAAACATCCAGAGTTAGCAAAGGAGTTAGCCCTAATGCTAATGGGTTGACGGCATTGGGAGAGTTGGTGATTTTTAGCGTACCATTGTCGAGTACGAGCCAAGCCCAGCCACTGCCGAACTGGGTAGCGGCGGCTTTTTTAAACTCTTCTTTGAACTTATCGTAGCCACCTAAGTCCGAATCAATCTTCGCTGCGATCGCACCGGTTGGGGCACCGCCGCCACCCTGCTTCATGCCATTCCAGAAGAATGTGTGGTTCCAAGCTTGTGCTGCATTGTTGAAGATGCCACCCTTGGACGAGTCATTGTAGGTTGCCTTGATCACTTCCTCAATCGACTTATCGGCTAAATCCGTGTCCTTGATCATGTTATTGTAATTGGTCACGTAAGCCGCGTGATGCTTGTCGTGATGGAACTCAAACGTCTTAGCAGTGATGTAAGGGTCAAGCGCATCGTAAGCGTATGGTAAAGGGGGAAGTTCGTATCCCATTTCGGTTCAATCCTCTCAAAACTGCCTTCTAGCTTAAAGCGAATCGCGAAGCTAGACTCATTGCAAACTTCACGATAATCAGCTTAAATTTCCTATAGCTGATGCCATAAAATTTAACAATATCATTGTAGCCCAAAGGCTGTATTGCTCTGAACATAATCCTTCTATATCCAAAGGTAGAAGACTTATTTAAGGCATTCGTGCTGTTAATCGTTAATCAAACTTTGGGCAATAAGGTTAATCTCATCGAATCAATATTACGGAGTTTTACCACGACGGGTTAAGGCTTGTTTAAGGAATGCGATCGCATCTTTTGGACTTGTCGCTATCCAAATATGATGGTGCGACAAGTGTTGAAAAAATCGTTGACTTTCTCGGTCTTGTGTCAATAAAACAATGGGTTTATTGGCTTTTAAAGCCAGTGCCACTTCAGAGGCGGTGCCAGCCCCCATCCCGCAGGCAATCACCCCATCACTGGAGAGGACATTGATATTATTTCGAGCACTACCCATGTCTGTAAAAATGGCAATATGAACGGCGTCAGAGACACCGCTATCGCCAGCATCAGGCAGAATACCAACCGTCAGGCCATTGGCAGATTTTGCCCCACGATTGGCAGCGTCCATCACACCCACATTTCTGCCCCCCGTCAGGAGTACCCATCCTTCTTGAGCAATCAAGGTACCTATTGTATAGGCATTTTCCCAGTCAGTCTCTGAGGCTCCAGTTCCTGGCCCCATCACCCCAATGATAATTTTTCTCATACGTTAGCGATAGTTATAGCAAAAGGCAAAAGGCAGAAGGCAAAAGGCAGAAGTTAGATGTACTCCACTCAATCGAGAACTGCTATAAATAAGACGCTAAAAAATAGAGCCAGTAATCATCCCAGCCAGGATAATAAAGCCAATCCAAACATTTTGCCGAAAAATCTCACCATAAGCCGGTCTGGGAAGGTCTTTTTGGCACAGTCGGGTATATTGCCAAGCCCAAAGTGCGATCGCAATTCCCAATCCTAGCCAAAAACCAAGATGCAACTGCATCACCACACCTAACCAAGCGAGTAATCCAGCAGTACCCACAAAAAAAACACCCACAGCTTCAGCCGCATAATCACCAAAAAAGATAGCGCTAGAGTTAATCCCAATCCGCTGATCATCTTCGCGATCGGACATAGCATAAACCGTATCAAAGCCCAATGTCCAAAGCACGGTTGCCCCCCACAGTATCCAAGTTGCGGGTTGCAGATTAGCGGTTACGGCACTCCAACTGATGAGAACCGCAAAACCCCAAGCGATGGAAAGGACTAACTGGGGAATGGGAAAGACTCGCTTGGCGGATGGGTAAAAGACGATGACGGGGACAGCAGCAACGCACAGCCAGAAGGTATAAGAATTGAGATAAAGAGCGAGGACGCCCGCACAACACATTGCCACTAAGGTCACAATGATACCCACTTGGATCGAGAGCGCACGAGAGGCGAGGGGGCGATCGCGTGTGCGTTCCACTTGAGGGTCAATATCTCTATCCCACAAATCATTAATCACACAACCGGCACCACTGGTGGCTAAGGTTCCCAGGATAATCACCCCGACTAAGGGGACAGGAGGTATGCCATTAGCAGCTAGAAAGACAGCCCACAATGCAGGTACCATCAAAATCAGGCGTCCTGCTGGCTTATCCCATCGCAGGAGTCGAATAATCCTTAGCCAGCTTGGTACAGGGTTTTGTTGGGGTTGAGTCAGCATGGAATAAATTCAGGATGGTTGATTCTTCCCGATGGGGGATTTCTATCTAGGATATAGTGCCTATTTACTTTATTCCCTTTAAACAGGACTGTTATTCCTAGAGGCTGGGCTGGTGTTTTTAGCTGGAATACAAGGGCATGGTTGATTCCTTAACGAAAGAAAGTTCTATCACAGATTGCACTCCTAATCTTGATCAAAACTGCATTCTGGCAGCGATCGACATTGGGACAAATTCGATTCACATGGTGGTTGTGGAGATTGAGCCAACGCTACCGTCATTTACGATTATCGCCAGAGAGAAAGAGACAGTACGCTTAGGCGATCGCCATCCCAAAACAGGGGAGTTGACACCAGAAGCCATGGAACGATCGCTCGGTGCTTTGCAACGTTGCCAAGACTTGGCAAAAAGCTGCAATGCCGAACAAATTGTTGCTGTTGCCACGAGTGCTGTGCGTGAGGCACCGAACGGACGAGCCTTTTTAAAGCAAATCCAATCAGACTTAGGGTTATTTGTCAACCTCATTTCAGGTCCCGAAGAAGCCCGACGGATTTATTTGGGTGTTCTGTCGGGGATGGAATTCAACAACCAGCCCCATGCCATTATTGATATTGGTGGTGGTTCGACGGAATTGATTTTGGGGGATAGTCATGAACCCCGTTACCTGAGCAGTACGAAAATAGGGGCGGTTCGTCTCACGGCTGAGTTTATCACCACTGACCCCATCAGTCTGGGCGAGTTTCAATACTTGCAAGCTTATATCCGGGGGATGTTAGAGCGACCGGTTGAAGAGTTACTGTCTCATCGGCAACCGGGCGAAGAGCTTCGTTTGGTGGGAACCTCTGGCACGATTGAAACCCTGGCAACCCTGCACGCGAGAGAAAAGCTGGGAACGGTGCCAAATACCCTCAACGGCTACCAAATGAGTCGCAAAGACCTCAAAGAAATGGTCAAGCGCTTAGCCTCAATGAGTTGCGCGGAACGGGGAGCCATCTCAGGGATGTCAGATCGACGCTCAGAAATTATTGTGGCAGGGGCAATAATTTTAGTGGAAGCGATGACAATGCTGGGGGTTGAGTGCTTGATGATTGGTGAACGGGCACTCCGAGAAGGGATGATTGTTGACTGGATGCTCAGCCACGGATTGATTGAAGACCGACTGCGCTATCAAGGTTCAGTACGCGAACGGAGCGTTTTGAAAATTGCTCAAAAATATCAGGTGAATTCGGAATATAGCCAGCGAGTTGCTAACTTGGTTTTGAGTTTGTTTAATCAAACCAAAGGCCATCTCCATGACTGGGATTGTGAAGAACGGGAACTGCTGTGGGCGGCAGCGATTTTGCACAACTGTGGATTATATGTGAATCATTCGGCTCACCATAAGCACTCTTATTATCTAATTCGCCACGCTGAACTTTTGGGTTTTCTGGAAACCGAAATTGAAATCATTGCCAATCTAGCGCGTTATCATCGACGGAGTACACCCAAGAAAAAGCACGAAAATTATAGCAATTTATCCAGTAAAAAGCATCGGCAACTCGTGTGTCAGCTCAGTGCGTTGTTACGTTTAGCGGTGGCTCTTGACCGCCGACAAATTGGCGCGATCGCACGAGTGCAGTGTGAGTATCGTCCGCATGAAAAAGAACTTCATCTGCGTCTATTTCCTGCTCAACCCGAAGATGATTGCGCGTTGGAACTGTGGAGTTTGAATTACAAAAAAGGCGTTTTTGAAGAGGAATTTGGTGTTAAGTTAGTGGCAACTTTGGAATCGGCACCAGTGACAGTCAGTTAATCTTAGATTGAGCTGTGACTCCATCGCAAAGATCGCGCTCAACTGGGTCAACTTGAGCATTCATCTTGAGATAATCCCGCACGCGATCGCAAGCATAAGCGAGTTCATCGAGTTTGAGAATTCGCTCCATATCCCACAAAATCACCGTGCGATCGTCTCCAGCAGAGGCAATTTGTTTACCATCGGGACTAAACGCCACCCCCCAAACGTTTCCCTCATGTCCGGTTAGCGTTGTTATTTCTGTTCCGTCTATCTTCCAGAGCTTGAGTACGCCAGTGGAGCCTCCAGTCACCAGCATTTGACCGTCTGGACTGAAATCAACTGCCATCACACCTCTCGTATTTCCCTTGAGGGTTTTGAGCAACGTGCCATCGCTTGTCCAGAGTTTAATCGTGTCATCCCTGCTGGCAGTTGCCAAGGTGCGACCGTCTGGACTGATGGCAACTTTCCAAATCGGGCTGCGATGACCTTTGAGAATCTTGGAAAACCGACCGTCAAGACTCCACAACCGAGCAGTAGTGTCGCTACTGGCTGAAACCAGCCTCTGTCCGTCAGGGGTAAAGTCTACATCGTAAACCCTAGCTTGATGTCCTTGGAACGTTTTCAACAAAGTGCCGTCTGGCTTCCACAGTTTCACGGTTTTATCGTTGCTGGCAGAAGCAAGTAGGCGACCATCTGGACTTGCAGCGATATCCCAAACTCCCGCGCTATGCCCTGTTATGGTTTTCAGCAGCTTCCCGTCGAACTGCCAGAATTTCAGTGTTTTGTCTTCACTAGCCGCAGCGAGGATGGGCGCAGCATTGGCAGAACTCGCCCCTTGGAGGAAAGCAGTGCCGTAAACGGTAGCCTTGTTTCCGGCAAACGTTTTCAGCAACGTGCCATCTCGCGCCCACAGTTTGAAGCTGCCATCTGAACTCGCTGAAACTAGTATCTTACCTTCGGGACTGAAACCCACATCCCAAATGGTTCCGCCATGTCCGTAAAGGACTTTCGAGAAAGGACTGATTGGGTTCCACAGTCGAGCGGTATTGTCATCGCTAACGGAGACAACGATTTTACTGTTAGGAATAAAGGTAACGGCTCGAATTCCCGATTGATGCCCTTTGAGGGTTTTCAACAACGTCCCATCCGGATTCCAAAGGTTGATGATTTGGTCAGCACCAGTCGAAGCAATCATATCGCCTGCTGTGCTGACAGCAATTTCAAACACTTCCGAACTGTGACTGCTAAGAGTACGTAGCAGCGTTCCATCAGGTTGCCAGAGTTTAACCGTATTGTCAGCGCTGGCAGAGACAAGGGTGGGTCGTTTTGTGCCGTTTTTGTCGGCAAGTAAGGCGAACTCAACGTCCCAAACGGTGGCGCTGTGTCCTTCCAGGGTTCTCAACAGTTCACCATCGAGAGTCCAGACTTTGACTGTACCGTCTGCGCTGCTAGAGGCGAACAGGTTGCCATCCGGACTAAAGGCAACACCCCAAACCCCTCCTTGATGTCCTGCTAGAGTTTTGAGCAATTTGCCATCAATACTCCACAAACGAATGGTGCTGTCTTCGCTGGCGGAGGCGATACGCTTACCGTCAGGACTCACAGCAATCGCCCATATCGCCGCATTATGTCCCTGAAAAGTTTTGAGCAGTTTGCCTTCCCGACTCCACAGATAAATGCTGCCATCCACACTGGATGTTATTAGGCGCTGGCTGTCGGGAGTAAAACGGAGGGCGTAGACGCTGCTAACTTTGTGCTCAAGAGTATACAACAAGGTACCATCTCGTTGCCAAAGCTTAGCTGTTTGGTCGCCGCCGCCGGTGGCGATGAGTTGTCCATCTGGGCTAGCATCAACGGCCAGAACCGGGCTGGAATGCCCCGACAGGCGATTGAATTCGGCTGTTCCATAGATGGCTTGTTGCAGCACTTGTTGCACTTGAGATTGCAACTGGGGGCTGGAATTAGGGAGACTGTCGAGCCTGCGTCTTGCTTTGATGGCAGTTACGAGAGCATCTAATCGCTGTTGAGAAGCAAATTGCCCTGTGGAGGAGGTGGTGAGGGCTTGAATTTCGCTGATACGGGCTTGCTGCTCACTCGTGAGGGCGCGATGATATTGCCAGAGGGCGAGAAGGCTAGATGCGATCGCAACGATTAATAACCCACTCAACGCCCCAATAAACCTTCGCTGTCGCTTTGCTGTTTTTCGCTCTAACACTAACCGCTTGTGTTCTTCTGCCAGTCGGGCTTCTACTTCCTTAGCTCGTTCTGCCTCCAATGCCAGTTGTACTTCCAGCCTGTCTAATTCTTGAGAAGCGGCTAAAAATTGATAATCCAAATTGCTTAAACTTTTGCCCTGTGCCCAAGTTTGAGCATCTTTGAGGGCTTGTCCCCTGAGAAGACGTGAAGCATCCTGTTGTTTTGAAGCAATCCAAGCATCGAAAGCTTGAGAGTAAGGGCGCACAGACGCTAATTGTTCTTTTACCCATTCCCAATCGAATACCTTCTGATAAATGGGGTTTTTCACCTTGAGGAAACCTTGCTGTTTCTCCACCAAACCCGACAGCAGCAGTTCCATTTGCTCTGGCGAGTCATCGCTGCCAATTTCCCCTCGTTGTAAGATTTGTTGATAGATGCCGAGTAATCGAGCCGCACGTTGAGAGTTGCTCAAAATGCGATCGCGTATTGTCCTCAAATGCTCCGGCTCATCTTGAGATTCCCAGTTGTCAATGATGCGCCGGACTACCAACTGTTCCACCCAACGTGCCTCATCCCCAGCAAGAATTACGCTGACGCGATTGGTTGCCATCAAGGTAAGCTGGCACAACTTTTGTGTTAAAAACGGTTGTCCCCCTGTCCAGCGCAAAATTTCAGCTAACAAGGCATCTGGCTGACTGGCAATCTTCTTTAATCCCGGCATCAGGGGGATGGCTTCGTCTAACGAAAATCCCTTGAGTTCTATTGCCCGTCCGATATTAAACGGTGTACGATTTTTGTCGGCAATTAAATCTGGCGGTGTTGCTACTCCCAACAGGGCAAACGTCAGCCGTTTGTAGCTTGACTTTTGAGCGCGTTTGTTGTATATAGCCCTAATTAGGGCAAAGAAATCGTCCGTCGGGAAGTCTAAACTGAGTAGACTATCAATTTCATCGATAAAAATTACGACATTTTGCTGAATTTCAACGAGCAAGACGGTTTCGAGAAATTCACTCAGGCGATTGACTAAGGATAAGTGGGTGCGATCGCGCCACCAAGCTCGTAAATTAAAGTCAAGCTGGAAACTGCTGCCCAGAGAACCGACAACAGAGGCATACCATTGTTCTGGCGTCACCTCTTGAGTACCAATGGCTGTGATATCAATGACTCCGCAGCGAATACCTTCCGCTTGCAAACGGTGCATCGTCTGTACCCAAAGCGATGATTTACCCATTTGCCGGGAGTTGAGGACATAGCAAAACTCACCTCTAAGTAGCGCCTCATACAACTGATCATCAGCTTGACGCCTGACATAACTAGGCGCATCAAGCGGTAAACTCCCGCCAACTTGATATTCATAGGATGGGCTTTGGGCAGTGAGCATGATGGGAGAAAGGGGAAACGGAACGTTTTTAACTACTGTGCAGCGTTGTGAGTTTTGACTCCATCACACAGGTGGCGATCGCTTTCCTCCACATCTGCATTCGTTTGCAAATAATCCCGCACCCAATCACATCCATACTGGAGGAAATTGAGCTGGAAAATTCGCTCTAAATTCCACAAAATTGCGGTTCTATCCTGACTTGCTGAGGCGATTAACGTCCCATCAGGGCTAAACGCAACTCCGAACACCCCATCGCTATGCCCCTTTAAGGTTTCAAGCTCTTTACCGTCGTAGCTCCAAAGTTTGACTGTGCCGTCGAAACTGGCTGAAGCGATCATCTTGCCATCAGGACTAAATGCTACTGCGAACACCCCATTTTTGTGTCCCTTCAAGGTTCTGATTTCTGTACCGTCGCGCCGCCAAAGTCTCACCATGTTATCCATACCTGCTGAAGCTAGCGTCTTGCCATCAGGCGTCAATGCCACTCCAGCCACCTGACGGCGATGACTTTTTAACGTGGAAAGAAGCCTGTAGCTGGGCTTTCCAGATGCGATGGCATTATCCCACTGCCAAAGTTTGACTGTGCCGTCCACGCTAGCTGAAGCAATGAGCTTGCCGTCAGGGCTAAAGATAACTCCGTTAACGTGATCGGTATGCCCTTGGAGAGTTGCCAATTGGGTGCCGTCAATCTTCCAGACTTTGACGGTTCTGTCCTCACCCGCCGAGGCGAGTGACTGTCCATCTGGATGGAAATCAACGGCGAAGACTCTACCTTGATGTCCAGTAAACGTGTGGAGTAAGGTTCCATCCAGCCGCCACAACCGAACAGTGCTGTCATACCCGCCTGTAGCAATGGTGTCTCCCTTTGGGCTGAAATCTACTCCGAAAAGTTTATCGGCTTGTTTGGGGAACGTGCGAATTAAGCTACCATCCAGCCGCCAAAGTTTAACGGTATTGTCACGACTAGCAGTGGCAATGGTCTTACCATCAGGACTAAATTTTACGGTGTAAATTGATGCTTGATGTCCGTTGAGAGTCTGGAGCAAACTATCATCAAGTTTCCAGAGTGCGATCGGGCCATCCCAACTAGATGAGGCGAGAATTTGCCCGTCAGGACTCCAAGTCACTCCAGAGACAACATCCTTGGCGACTAGCAGGGTTTTTACCAGAGTCCCGTCAAGCTGCCAAAGTTTAACTGTTCTGTCTAGACTTGCCGAGGCAAGCAAATGACCTTGAGGGTTAAAAGCGATTTTGCCTACTGCATCGCTGTGTCCAGTTAGGGTTTGGACTAACGTGCCGTCAAGGTGCCAAAGTTTGACTGTTTTATCCCAACTCGCCGAGGCGATGAGATTTCCTTGAGGGCTGAAGGCAACATTTTTAACTCTATCCGTATGTCCCGTCAGGGTTCTTATCAGTTGACCGTCTGTACTCCAGAGTTTAATGGTTTTATCTTTAGAAGCAGATGCAATAATTTGACTGTCCGGGCTAAAGGCAACGCTGTCAACTTCATCTGTATGTCCGGTAAGAGTGAAGAGCAGTTTGCCGTCTGTACTCCAGAGTTTAATGGTTTTATCTTTAGAAGCAGATGCAATAATTTGATTGTTGGGAGCGATCGCTACTTGTGTAACCTCTTTGGTATGTCCTTTTAAGGTGTGCCACAAGGTATAACTCGGCTTTGGGTTTAGTGATTGTGTACTCTTTTTGCGCCAAAGTTTAACGGTGTTATCCCCAGAACCCGAAGCAATTAGATCCCCTCTGGGGCTAAATCCAACTCCCCAAACCGCCTTGTCGTGCCCTTTAAGCGTTCCCAACTTTGTACCGTCTTTTTTCCAAAGATCGATGGTTTTGTCGGCAGACGCTGAGGCAATGAGTTCGCCATCAGGACTGAACGTTACATCATTAACTACATTGTTATGCCCGGATAACTGGTTATATTCAACCGCTCCATAAACAGCCTGATGCAGAGACTCCTTAACTGAGTTCTGGATATCTGCGTCTGCAACACCTAACTTTTGCAATCGTCGCTGTGCTGTGATGGCTTGTACTAGTGCGTCTAACTTTTGATTGGAGGCGAATAGAGCTTCGGAAGATTTGGCGATCGCTTTTATCTCGCTTACAGCAGTTTGCCGATACTGAACATAAACCCCTAGCCCCAATGCACAGGCTAGAATTAATGTCATACTTTCCACAACAAGCAAAAACCGTTGCCGCCTGGAACTTTTTTTCTCTAGTGCTAATCTTTTTTGTTCCTCTGTTAGTCTGGCTTCAACTTCTTTAGCCCGTTCTGCTTCCAATGCTAGCTGCACTTCTGTTCTGTCTAATTCTTCAGAAGCCGCTAAAAACTGATAATCCAAATCGCTCAAACTTTTTCCCCGCGCCCAGACTTGAGCATCTTTGAGAGCTTGTCCCCGTAATAGCCGCGATTCATCAGTTTGTTTAGTAGCAATCCAAGCATTGATGGCTTGAGAGTAGGGACGTAGAGAAGCTAATTGTTCTTCTAGCCATGAACAATCGAATACCTTCTGATAAATGGGGTTTTTCACCTTCAGGAAACCCTGCTGTTTCTCCACCAAACCCGACAGCAGCAGTTCCATTTGCTCTCGTGAGTCATCGGTGGGAATTTCCCCCCGTTGTAAGATTTGTTGATAAATGCCGAGTAATCTAGCAGCGCGTTGCTCACTTCTTAAAATGCGATCGCGTATTGTCCTCAAATGCTCTGGTTCATCTTGAGATTCCCAGTTCTCAATGATGCGCTCTTGCACTAACTGCTCAATGAATTTTCGATTTGGGATGCCCTCTTTTTTAAGGGCGGATTTTAGATTGGGAATGTCCCCCTTCTCCCCCGCCTCAACCACTAACCGACACAACTTTTGTGTCAGAAACGGCTGTCCCCCTGTCCAGCGCAAAATTTCAGCTAACAAGGCTTCTGGCTGACTGGTAATATCCTTTAATCCACCCATTAGGGGCATGGCTTCATGTAACGAAAATCCCTTGAGTTCTATTGCCCGTCCAATGTTAAATGGTGTGCGATTTTTGTCGGCAATTAAATCTGACGGTGTTGCTACTCCTAACAGGGCAAAGGTGACGCGTTTATAGCTTGACTTTTGAGCGCGTTTGTTATAGCAGACTCGGATGAACGCAAAAAAATCGTCCGTTGGAAAGTCTAAGCTGATTAAACTGTCAATTTCATCAATAAAAATTACGACATTTTGCTGAATTTCCTCCAGTAAGATGGTTTCGATAAACTCACTGAAGCGATTAACAAGGGATAAGTGGGTGCGATCGCGCCACCAAGCTCGTAAATTAAAATTAAGCTGGAAACTGCTGGCTAAAGAACCGATAACCGAGGCATACCACTGTTCTGGCGTTATCTCTTGAGTACCAATCGCTGTTAAATCAATCGCGCCACAGCAAACGCCGACAGCCTGCAAACGGTGCATCGCCTGCACCCACAGAGAAGACTTGCCCATCTGCCGCGAGTTGAGGACGTAGCAAAACTCACTTCTTAAAAGTGCCTGGTATAGCTCTTCATCAGCTTGACGCCTGACATAACTTGGGGCATCAAGCGGTAGACTCCCGCCGACTTGATATTCATAGAATGGACTTTGGGCGGTGAGCATGATGAGACAAAAGGTAAAAGATAAAAGTCACGCCTTAAAAACTTAAAGGTTGGTTGTAAATGCGCTCCCTACCTCGCTGAGGTTAAATTTCATTTCTTTGATTGTGTCGCCCTGTGAGTTTTAACTTTATCGCACAGATGCCTGTCCTCCTCCTTGACTTCAGCATTTGTTCGCAGATAATCCCGAACGCGATCGCAAGCATAAGCGAGTTCATCGAGTTTGAGAATTCGCTGCACATCCCACAAAATAATGGTGCGATCGTCCCCAACAGAGGCAATCTGTTTCCCATCGGGACTAAACGCCACCCCCCAAACGTTTCCTTCATGTCCAGTTAGCGCGGTTATTTCTGTACCGTCAATTTTCCAGAGTTTGACTGCGCCAGATGCGCCTCCCGCCACCAGCATTTGACCGTCTAGACTGAAATCAACTGCCATCATGCCTCTAGTATTTCCCTTGATGGTTTTGATCAACGCGCCATCGCTTGTCCAAAGTTTAATCGTGTCATCCATGCTGGCAGTTGCCAAAGTGCGACCGTCTGGACTGACAGCCACTTCCCAAACCCCACTGCCATGACCTTTCAAAGTCTTGGAAAAGCGACCGTCCAAACTCCACAACCGAGCTGTACCATCTGCACTGACGGAAACCAGCCTCTTTCCGTCGGGGGTAAAGTCCACATCGTAAACCCTAGCCTGATGACCTGCGAACGTTCTCAAGCTCGTGCCGTCTTTGTTCCACAGTTTCACAGTACTGTCGTCACTTGCAGAAGCGAGTAGCTGACCGTCTGGACTGGCGGAGATATCCCAAACGTTCGCCCCATGTCCTGTTATAGTTTTCAGCAGCGTCCCGTCAAACTGCCAGAGTTTAATGGTTTTATCTGTACCTGCGGAAGCGAGTACAGGCGAGATATCTTCTTTGGCAAAGTTCGTAGGGGAGACGAAAGCAACGGAGTAAACGGGAGCCTTGTATCCCGCAAAAGACTTCAGCAACGTACCGTCTTGTGCCCACAGTTTGAAGCTGCCATCCGAACTGGCTGAAGCGATCATCTGACCTTTGGGGGAGAAGTCCACATCCCAAACGACACCGCTATGTCCGTGTAGGACTTTCGAGAAAGGGTTTGTCGGGTTCCAGAGCCGGACGGTACTGTCGTCGCTGACTGAGACAGCGATTTGAGTGTTGGGAATAAAGGTAAGGCCGCGAATTCCAGATTGATGCCCTTTGAGGATTTTCAAAAGCGTCCCGTCCGGCTTCCAGAGGTTGATGGTTCCGTCGGCGCTGGCGGAAGCAATGACATTGCCTGAATCGCTGACGGCAATTTCCAACACTTCTGAACTGTGACCCCTGAGAGTAGAGAGCAGCGTTCCGTCGAGTTGCCAGATTTTAACTGTGTTGTCAGCGCTGGCAGAGAGCATAGCGAGACGTTTTGTGCCGTCACTATCTGCAAGGAAGGCGAACTTAACGTCCCAAACAGCACCCGCGTGTCCTTTCAGAGTTCTCACCAGTTTGCCGTCTTTTGTCCAGACCTTGACCGTACCGTCTGTACTGCCAGAGGCGAGCAGGTTTCCATTCGGACTGAAAGCAAGACCCCAAACCCCACCTTGATGTCCCCTTAGTGTCTCGATCAGTTTGCCATCAAAGTCCCACAGGCGAATCGTGCTGTCTTCGCTGCTGGTGGCAATGCGATTGCCGCCGGGACTGACGGCTATGTCCCATATCGCAGCGCTGTGTGCCTGAAAGGTTTTGAGCAGCTTGCCGTCCCGACTCCACAGATAAATGTTGCCGTCCATGCTGGATGTGACTAGGCGCTGGCTGTCGGGACTGAATTTAAGCCCGAAGACAGCAGCTGGGTGTTGCAGGTTGTGGAGCAGCGCACCGTCGCGTTGCCACAGCTTGACTGTTCGGTCACTGCCTCCGGTGGCGATGAGTTGGGCGTCTGGGCTGACATCAAGGCCCAGAACCATGCTGGCATGTCCCGATAGGCGATTGAATTCTGCGGTTCCGTAGATGGCTTGTTGCAGCGCTTGCCGAACTTGAGATTGCAACTGAGAGCTGGAATTAGGGAGGCTGTCGAGCCTGCGTCTGGCTTTGATGGCAGTTACGAGGGCGTCTAATCGCTGTTGGGAGGCGAATTGCCCTGTGGAGGAGGAAGTGAGGGCTTGAATTTCGCTCTGGGCGGCGCGGTGATATTGCCAGAGGGCGAAAATGGCGGATGCGATCGCAACCATTAATACCCCACTCAATGCCCCAATAAACCTTCGCTGTCGCTTTGCTGTCTCTCGCTCAAAGACTAGCCGCTTGCGCTCCTCTGCAAGTCTTGCTTCCACCTCTCTTAGCCTCGCTGCTTCCAGCGTTTGCTGCACTTCCAGCCTGTCTAATTCTTGAGAAGCGGCTAAAAATTGATAGTCCAAATCGCTTAAACTTTTTCCCTGCGCCCACTCCAGGGCATCTTTTAGGGCTTGTCCCCTCAGAAGGCGCGAAGCATCCTGCCTTTGGGAAGCTATCCAAGCATCCAAGGCTTGAGAGTAGGGACGCAGGGACGCTAATTGTTCTTCTAGCCATGAATAATCGAATACCTTCTGATAAATGAGGTTTTTCACCTTCAGGAAACCCTGCTGTTTCTCCACCAAACCCGACAGCAGCAGTTCCATTTGCTCTGGCGAGTCATCGGTGGGAATTTCCCCTCGTTGCAAGATTTGTTGATAGATGCCGAGTAATCGAGCCGCACGTTGGGAGTTGCTCAAAATGCGATCGCGTATTGTCCTCAAATGCTCTGGTTCATCTTGAGTTTCCCAATTATTGATGATGCGCTCTTGCACCAACTGCTCAATGAATTTTCGATTTTGTCCCTCCCTTGATAAGGGGGGGGTGGGGGGGTATGATTTGGGATTGGGAATGTTTCCCTCTCTTCCCGCCTCAACTACTAACCGACACAACTTTTGAGTTAAAAACGGTTGTCCCCCCGTCCAGTGCAAAATCTCAGTTAATAAGACTTCGGGTTGGCTGGCAATCTCCTTTAATCCACCCAGGAGGGGCATGGCTTCGTGTAACTCAAATCCTTTGAGTTCTATTGCCCGTCCGATATTAAACGGTGTACGATTTTTGTCTGCCATCAAATCTGGCGGTGTTGCTACTCCCAACAAGGCAAACGTCAGCCGTTTGTATGTTGACTTTTGAGCGCGTTTGTTATAGCAAGCTCTAATCAGCGCAAAAAAATCGTCCATCGGGAAGTCTAAGCTGAGTAGACTATCGATTTCATCAATAAAAATTACGACATTTTGCTGAATTTCTAGGAGTAAGATGGTTTCGATAAATTCACTTAGGCGGCTGACTAGGGATAAGTGAGTGCGATCGCGCCACCAAGCTCGTAAATTAAATTGGAGTTGGAAGCTATTGGTGAGAGAACCAATCACTGAGGCATACCATTGTTCTGGCGTCACCTCTTGAGTGCCAATGGCTGTGATATCAATGACTCCGCAGCGAATACCTTCCGCTTGCAAACGGTGCATCGTCTGTACCCAAAGCGATGATTTACCCATTTGCCGGGAGTTGAGGACGTAACAAAATTCACCCCTAAGTAATGCCTCGTACAACTGATCATCAGCTTGACGCCTGACATAACTAGGCGCATCAAGCGGTAAACTCCCACCAACTTGATACTCATAAGATGGACTTTGAGCGGTGAGCATGATGACGCAAAAGGTAAAAAGTAAAAGTCAAATCTTACACTGGCGATTGGAAATGACAGTCAATTCAATCTAACATCAGGGTTATTTCTAGTTATTCAAAATAAGAAATTTTTTACATAGTGTAAGATCGGTTTAGTCGCTACAACTAGAAGCGGATAAGCTTTGGGTATTCTGTCACTACTTCACGCCTACACCAACTGAGGAAAAACAATGACGACGCTGCTAATTCAAACGATGAGTGTCCCACTGACGGTCAATCTTCCTGCTATCAAATCGATGAGTGTTGAACAATTTTACGAATTCTGTCTAGCCAATCGCGATTTGAGAATTGAGCGTACTGCCAGTGGGGAAGTTATCATTATGCCGCCAGCTTTTTCAGATACAGGTAATCGAAACCTTAAAATTGCTCAGCAACTTGCGAACTGGGCAGAACAAGATGGCACAGGCGAAACGTTTGACTCCAGTGCAGGCTTTACTCTGCCGAATGGGGCAACTCGCTCCCCTGATGCCTCGTGGATTAAACTAGAGCGATGGAATGCTTTAACTGAAGAACAAAAAGCCTCATTTGCTCCGATTTGTCCAGACTTTGTGATTGAATTACGGTCTTCTAGCGATACTCTTAGTGGATTGCAAAAGAAGATGCAGGAATATATTGACAACGGTGCATCACTGGGATTGTTGATTGACCGCAAGAACCGAAAAGTTTATCTCTACCGTCCCAATCAAGAACCGGAAATCTTGGATAATCCCGAAACAGTGAGTGGCGATCCAGAGTTACCAGGATTAGTCTTGCGGATGGCAAAAATCTGGTGATTGATATCATTTTTATAGAGTTAAAAGCTTAAAGAGTAATTGCCCATTCCATCACAACAGATGTCTGTCCTCTTCCTTCACGTCGGCATTTGTCCGCGTTTTAGAACGTCAGTTGATAAAGTGGCATCGGTTCTTCAATTCCCTCGAATTGCTCTTGTTTTATTTCAATGGGTAGTAAGGGAAGATAACTTTTGACGGCATCATAAACAACCTGAGAAATACAAATATCACCCGGAGCAATTTCAGCTTGTAGACGAGTAGCAATATTCACTCCAGGCCCAGTAACATCGATGCAATTGAAAATAACATCTCCTAGATGAATGCCAATTCGATAAGTGAGGATGGGTTCAGTGGTACCTTCAGCAATTTTCCTGAAGGCTAGTTGAATTTCTTGGGCGCAGTTGACAGCATTAATGGTACTGGGAAAATAAATTAATAACCCATCTCCAGTAGATTTAAGAATTTGGCCTTCATATTGTTGACCTAACTGAGTTATGAACTGAAAGTTTTGGTAGAGTAAATTCTGCGTTTCTTCTGGGTCAGTACCCATCATTTCCGCCAATTCTACCACATTGATGGAAACAATCGTGGCGAGGCGATGTTCTTGGAGTAAATTTAACTGCAATTGGCTGAGGTGTTCGCTAAAATATCGACGGTACAAATCCCAACTAGGTACAACCTGCCCATTGACAAACCGCACCAGTCCCATACTGTGCAATTTAAACCCCTGTATGGGATCTAATTTCACAGGAGTGGGTGACATCACAACCCGTGTCAATGCGGTTACGAGATCGGGATACTGTTGAACATTCCACAATTGTCGTCGCAAATAGTCTCTATAAATGCCATTTTCAGAGGTGGCGGTTGCTAATAACTGTTCTAGGGTGATGTCTTTGCCGCTAATGTGATACAGCGCTATATGCACCAGATAAGGATTTCCTCCAATCAACTCCATTAGGCGTTCTACTTCCTCAGTTTTCCAATCGAGTTGATGCCGAGTTGCTAAATCTTGGACTTGCAGTGGAGTAAACTCTGGCAAATCAATGGATAACCCTACATTAAAGGGGGATTGATTAACGTTAAGGGGGATATAAACTTCTGTGGAATGAACGATGATTAACCGTAACTTTTGCCAAATCATGCTACTTTGCTCTGGATATTTAGCTTTCTGATACCAAGTTCGGAGCAATCCAAAAAAATCGGTAGCAATTTTGGGGTAATTGAACACTACATCCACTTCATCTAATGCCAAAACGACCGGACGATCAATTTCGGCTAACAAATAATTCTCGAAATAATCGGTGCAGTTGTAATTACTGCCAAATACCTCATCCCAATACTCGTTTAATCGATTGGGGAGTTCCAAACGCCGAGTGACAACGGCACAAAACCACCGCAAAAATTGGCTTAAAGTCGTGAAAAGATCGGCATCAGCCAGTTGCAAGCTTAACGTTACTGTTTTAAAATCTTGTGTAATTGCCTCATCGAGAATCCTGACCATCAAAGAAGTTTTGCCCATTTGCTTAGGCGCTTTAATCCGAATCAAAGCTCCCGGTTGTAAGATGGCTTCATCGCAAAGTTGCTCAATGGGAGGACGCTCTATATAAAAAGGAGAATTGAGAGGAACGTAACCTTTGACCATGATACTGGAGCGACTCTCACTCTCATTGGAATCAGGTTGAGTATAATCATCAACATTCAGCGTCAGATTAAACGTGCTGAAGTAGGACTCCAAGCTTTGTCGATCTACAGCAGCTTGGCGGCGTTGTACCTTAGCAATGGTATTGGGACTCATTTGTGTCCGTTCACCGATTTGTTCTAAAGTGTAGGGAACGCCATTGTTGTCTTCCATTTCCGACTGGCGCTGTGCCCTCTGTAAGCGCTGCCAACCTCGATACGTGAGAATGACACCTCGCTTACGCTTGGGGAGTTGACTTTTCATCGTAAATTGCTCAGCCTGCTTAAAATCAAACAAATCTTTCTTAGTTGATTTATTGTCCCACCCATTAGAGGGTAGAGTAATCTTGATTCAGGAAGCCGACAAAAATACCTCCGCCATTTTTGCCGTGTTTTCCAGCCCAAAGTGCGCTGTTATTTGGGGACTAGCTTAAGTTGACTTGTTAAGTTGACTTGTTAAGTTGCAATCTTTCGTTGAAAACCTCTTCCGATGAATGCAAACTATTATTAGTTTCTGTAGGGGTATCTGCCTTCTGACATAAGTTAAAAACTTTTAACATCATCACCATGGTATTAGCGGAATTTTTTATTCCTCACGGGCATTGCTATCTTTGGAAATCTGAGCTGGTCAGCTTACACATTGTGTCAGATGCCTTGACAGCGGTGGCTTATTACTCAATCCCGTTGACCCTCAGCTATTTCGTACTCAAGAGACAAGATGTACCTTTCAACTGGATTTTCCTGCTGTTTGGTGCGTTCATCGTTTCTTGTGGCACAACCCACATTATGGAAATTTGGACACTGTGGCATCCGGACTATTGGCTATCGGGGTGGATCAAAGCCTTTGCGGCTGTCGTCTCATTATATACAGCGTTTGAACTCGTTTCCTTACTTCCCCAAGCCCTGGCAATGCCCAGCGCTGCTCAATTTGAAGCGGTGAAAAGCGAAATTAAAGAACGCCTGCGAGCCGAAGCCGAACTTCAGCAGGCAATTGTCAAACTGAAGCAAGAAATGGCTGAGCGTCAGCAGGCAGAGAAGGCACTGCGAGAGAGTGAAGAACGCTTACAGCTAGCTTTAGAAGGTAGTGCTTTGGGGTGGTGGGATTGGAATATCACCACGGGGCAAACCTATTTTGACTCCTCTTGGAAGAGAATGCTGGGGTACGAGGTAGAGGAGATTGACAATAATTACGAATCCTGGAAGCAGCTAATGCATCCCCAGGATAAGCCGAGGGTAATGGAGGTTTTACATGCCTATCTTCGAGAGACACTTCCGCTTTACGAAGTAGAATTTCGGATGCGCTCCAAGTCTGGGCAGTGGAAGTGGATTCTGATTCACGGTAAGGTTTTCGAGCGCGATGAATCAGGTGCGCCTGTGCGAATGCTCGGTACCCAAAAAGATATCAGCGATCGCAAATTGGCACAGGAACGACTCAGGCATAGTGAAGCTAACCTGGCAACAGCCCAAAAAATTGCCCATATCGGCAACTGGGAATTTGATGTAGTCAGTGGGGAAATTACCTGGTCAGAAGAGAAATTTCGCATTCTGGGTCTTGACCCAACCCAACCCGAACCCCAGTACGCCGAACTGCTCGAAAAGATTCATCCCGATGACCGAAAGTTATTTCAACAAGCGACCTCACAAGCGCTGGCATTCGGGACAGGCTACGAACTTGACTATCGAGTTGTGCGCCCTGATGGTCAAGTCCGGTACATCGAGGGAAGAGGAGAAGCGGTTGTTAATGAGCAAGGGCAGGTGATTCGACTGTTTGGAACCGCCTTGGATATCACCGATCGCAAACGGGTAGAAGAAGCCTTGCAGGAGAGCGTACAGCGAGAACGAGCGATCGCCAGAGCGATTCAAAGAATGCGCCAAACATTAGATATTGAAGCGATTTTTAGTGCCACAACCGAGGAATTGCGGCAGTTAATGAACTGCGATCGCGTTTTGATCTATCGTTTCAATCCTGATTGGAGTGGAGAGATTGTCTCCGAGTCTGTGGGGAGTGAGTGGATTTCGCTGTTGCAGGAGCAAGTTCATCACCCCCATCTGGCACAGAAGACTCTAGAAGATGATCGCTGTGCTGTGAAAAAATTCGATAGTGCCGCAGGACGCGAAAGCGTTCTTAGTCATGCTTGCCCAGTGCAGGATACTTATCTTCAAGAAACCCAAGGTGGTGCATACAGTCAAGGTGCAAGTTATGCCGTAGTCCAAGACATTTACCAAGCCGGGTTTCACGATTGTTACATCAACCTGTTAGAGCAATTTCAAGCTAGAGCCTATATCATTGTCCCTATTTTCTGTGGCTCTAAACTTTGGGGATTGCTGGCAACTTATCAAAACTCTGGCTCCCGCCAATGGAAAACAACAGAAACCAATGTGGTAGTCGAGATTGGCAATCAGTTGGGGGTCGCCTTGCAGCAAGCTGAATTATTAGCGAAGGTGCAAAAGCAGTCAGAAGCTCTACAACAATCAACCCAGCGAGAGCGAGACAAAGCCACTCAACTTAAATTGACTTTAGAGGAATTGAGACACACCCAATCTCAATTAATTCAAACTGAAAAAATGTCAAGTTTGGGGCAAATGGTGGCGGGAGTTGCCCACGAAATTAACAATCCTGTCTGCTTTATCTTAGGTAATCTTGCTCCTGCTAAAGAATACTTTCAAGATGCGCTAAGACTGATTCAACTTTACCAGGAAACGTACCCGAATCCTACACCAGCTATTCAAGAATTGGCGTATGAGATCGACTTACAATTTCTCAGAGAAGATTGGTCAAAACTGATGCATTCTATGCAAGTGGGGGCTGAACGGATTGAAGCCATTGTGCGATCGCTCAAGACGTTCTCTAGATTGAATGAATCAGAATTAAAACCTGTAGATATCCATGAAGGCATTGACAATACTTTACTGATTTTGCAATCTCGACTGAGGGCAGAAGGCGATCGCCCCGAAATTAAGGTGATTAAAGACTACGGTTCCCTGCCCAAAGTCACTTGTTATGCCAGTCAGTTGAATCAGGTGTTCATGAATCTGATAGATAATGCAATTGACGCTCTAGAAAACCAACCTTCGCCACGAGTAATTACCATCCACACTTCCTTGATGGGTGGGGATTCAGGCACAAGAAAAGGGGGTAATTTAACCCATCCTTTACGCAAAAATTCCCCCAATTCCCAAGCTTTAAGTTCTAATAATCAATGGGTGATGATTCGGATTACTGACAATGGTTCTGGGATGCACAAAGAAGTGCAGCAAAAAATATTTGACCCATTTTTTACAACGAAGTCTGTAGGAAAGGGGACGGGATTAGGATTATCAATCAGCCATCAAATTATCGTAGAAAAACACCAGGGTCAACTCAAATGCCTTTCTGTTCCAGGAAAAGGGACAGAGTTGATTGTAGAGATTCCTGTCAGCGGTCAAACGGGTACCACTCACAATCGATTCCCCCTTCAAGAATCTAATTATAAAGACCGTTATTGTCTCACCGTTTTTGAAGATTGAATGATTTTGAGTCTGACTCTCAAAAACCGTAAAAATGGCTCAATTTAAAAAGTTTAGTTTACCTTTCTTCCTGTGAGCCAATAAGTCATCATTTTTCCCTTGCCTTTGATTATAATAGAACCCCGTTCCTCTAACTCAAACTGGTCTTTCAAGCGCTGATAAGTCTGATCAGTCACTTGAATTTTTCCTGGAATTCCAGACGATTCCATCCGGGATGCCACATTCACAGCATCGCCCCATAAGTCATAAATAAACTTGTTGATCCCAATCACTCCAGCCACCACAGGACCGGTATTAATACCAATACGGATTTGGAAGGATTCACCTTGCTCGATTTGGAAACGATCAATAGCTTGTTGCATATCCAACGCCATGTGTGCGATCGCCTCAGCATGATAATCGCTGGGTACCGGTAAACCCCCCACTACCATGTAGGCATCTCCTATAGTTTTAATTTTTTCTACCTTATATTTCTGAGCAATATGGTCAAATTTAGAAAAAATCTGATTGAGTAAATTCACCAGTTCAATGGGTGGCAGACGAGTGGAAAGAGGAGTAAAACCAACAATATCAGCAAATAGAATAGTGACATCCTCAAAACTCTCCGCAATCGGTGCCGCACCACTCTGCTTTTCTAACGTCGGTTGCTCTTGTTTCAAGCGATTAGCAATTAGTTTGGGTAGAATATTGAGTAATAAACGCTCAGATTTGTCTTGTTCTAAACGTAATGCCTCTTCTGCCTGTTTGCGATCGGTGATGTCACGCGCAACCCATAAAATTGAGGTTTCTGCAATAGGCGAAATACCAGCAGAAAACCAAACTTCTTTTTCTCCTAAGAATAAGCTGTAATCAAAATTGATCGTCTGTTGAGTATCTAAAGCTAACCGGATTCTTTTCAACCACTCTTCTGCTCTCTCATCTGAAAAAAATTGTTCAATCGTTTGACCGATTGCGTCAACACCGGGTTCGTATAACCGATCGGGATTTGTGGGTGCAATTTCTATATTTCCGATTTCATTTTCTTGAATATCGAGGATAAGGACAATGCTAGTCATTGCCTCAAAAAACACGCGCATTTTCTTCTCAGAAGTACGTAGATTATCTTCCAATAATTTTTGGGTGCTGATGTCACGTACTACGCAAATCACAGAATCTTCGGAAAGAGGTGAAATGCTAGTTGATAACCAAACTTCTTGTTGGCTAATCGTCAAACTGTACTCAATACTGATGGTTTGTTCGGATAAAAGTGCTTCTCGGATACTACTGAGTAAGAGTTCGGCTTGGGCTGGCGGGAAATGTTCGTGTAAGGTTTTACCCAACAAGTTAGCAGGCGGTTTGTAGACACTCACTGGGTTAGTTGGGGCTATTTTACGACATCGTCCGGAAGCATCGATCACCAACACAACGTCATTCATGGCGGCGAACAGGGCGCTCATTTCTGCTTCAGCTTTCTTTTGTTGCAGAGCCGTTCCCAACTGAGCAGATACCACTGAAACTAACTCCATCCAATATTGATTCTGTTGATGTCCTTCTAACATAAAGAAAGCCAACACGGCTAAGACAGACGATGAATCTTGAGTTGTCGCCATTGATGTGCTAGAAGGAGCGACAATCGGCACCGCAAACGCCGCTTTTAATCCGGAGTCTGAAGCCAGTTTGAGTCTCAAAAAAATGTCGTCTGATTCCGCTGAAAGATCGGAAATCCACTCCGGCTCACCTCGATACCATACTCGTCCTGGTAATTCTTCATTGGGTAAAAAAGTCAGTACTTCGCTATAGTCTCGGAAGTGGTCTAAAGCTGAGGCTAGGGTACCATCAATATCTGTGCGTTTACGATACCAACTACGGCTACATTCTAAGGCTGTACCATCCGCCGCCGGCACCCAAACTTCGCTATAAATCCAACCCGTCGTTTCGCACACCAGACGCAGCGCTACTTCCAAAGCGGTGAGAAAATCAGGAGCAGAATTAATCGCTTGGCTAATTGCTAGTAATAGCTCAACTTTTTGCTCCGCCCGCTTGCGAACTGTGATATCCAAAACAAAGCCCTCGATTGCCAAGATTTCTCCATTGGAGTCGAAAGTGCCTCTTCCTTGCTCCCAAACCCACTTGAGTTCTTCCGTTGCAGTCAGTATTCGATAGACAATCTGAAAAGGGCGGCGATCGGCTAAGGCGGATTGTCGCTCAAGCTGAACCAGATTTTGGTCTTCAGGGTGAATGATCTGCCTGTAAGAGACTCGGCGATTATTAATTAAATCCTCTGGTTGATAACCCGTGAGGTCGTAAGAACCCTCACTTACAAATTGGCATGTCCAGTCTCGGTCAATAGACATGCAGTAAACCATACCGGGGACGTTGCTCATTTGTTTGGAGAATGCCATTCAACGGATATCTTGCACCCTTCTTAACAGGCATTCTTATTTTAGGGTGGGTAGTGTCCCAGACAATCAATTACTTAGCAATATATTAATAGATGTGGCCCCCTTCACATAGCTGCTCAGAATACGAAACTCTTGAATATTTTTGAAGCATGATCGATTGCTGTTAGCCTTAACCGCGTTCGCTACTGGCGTGTAAAACTCATCTTTTATCTCATAATATCTCACAATAGTTTATCATCCTAAAAGGTGACTTAATTAGTTCCATAAATCACTACTTGTAAGGAAATAGAACTTCCCTAAAAGTCATAGAGATTCGTCTGGTTCTCATAAAAATTCTACCCTTATAATTATCTCGTTTACGGGGAACAATTCCATGTTTCCAAATATATCTAGCTTCTCCTTTAAAAATCAATAAGCTTCCCGCTTGTAAGAGGATTCCTACTTCCTTTTGAGTTTGAGAATGAGTAAAATTCATAACACACTCACTGCCCAAACTTAGAGTAATAATCGTATTACCAAAACAAGGAATACAGTCAGTATGGCTAACAATTCCTTGACCGGGTTGATATTCATTAACGATAACTTGTTCGGGAACGTTTACCATGAAGCCATCCTCAGCCAGCCTGACAGCAACATTTTGTGCCCAATCGGGTAAATTCCCTAAGTGGGTTGATGCCACAAAAGAGCCATCTTTATAGTCATATTTATATCCATATTCTTGAATTCTTCTTTGGTCTTTAATTGACCAATCTTGTTGATCGATAATCCTAATTAAATTATCTTGTTCATCCTTATTCAGGTAGTTAGAAATATAGACAATCCCTGAAACTTTTTTTATTTCACAATCTTGATAGTTATCTATAGTTAATTCAGCCTTATTGGGAAATTCCATGCTTCTTCCGTTGAGCTTTGAGGCAAAGTGAAGTTTGGGTGATACAAGAACATTGAGTGATTGGGTGTGCCGAATTCAGCAGATCCCCCGCGCCTATTAGCGGTATTCTACCCTTGGTCTCCCCTTCAGTTTTAGCCTCCAGTTGCTGGATTTGTACAGATTCGTGATGCAGACATGGCTAAATAGAAATAGTCCTGCGCTGTGCGAGATTCATTCATGTCTAACGGTTCCTTTGAGAAAGATAGTTGGGGTTGGCAGCTATCTCAACTGCAACAACGGTTTGGGGAGTGGTGGGAACTGCAACTCTCCCGATTTGCATCTAATCCATCCCAGGCATCGCTGCCATCGTGGTGGAATTCGCCAATCATACAGTGGCTAGCTAAAGCCACTTTTTGGCTGATAGCCGGTTTACTCCTAATCTGGATTGGTTTGCAGATTTGGCGATGGTTGCGTCCTTATCTTTATTCCCTCAGGCAGTCGTTCAATCAGCCGACTCAAAAAGTGACCCAAACACCTGCCCAATCATTATCCGTTGCGGGATGGTTACAGCGATCGCAAAAATTCCAGCAGCAGGGTAATTATCGCGAAGCTTGTCGATGTTTGTATATGGCAATGTTGCAACAGTTAAATGACAACGGAATTGCACCCCACGAATCTAGCCGCACCGATGGGGAATACTTAAAATTAGTTCAGCAGCTACCCCAACCCAAACCATACCGAACCTTGCTCATGACCCACCAACAACTATGCTTTAGTAATACGGAAGCTTCAAGTTCAGACTTTGAGCAGTGTCAACAAGCTTACCAAGAACTTAAAGATGAAGTATGAACAGAATGCTCCTGTCCCCTGGTTCTCTTTTTGATTAAACAAAAAGCTCTATAAACAACATACTTCACAGTTCATCCTTCACACTTCATACTTCATGATGAATGGGTCAAATCGGCGGTTATGGTTATTTGGCGCGATCGCAATTGCCGCCCTAATTCTTCTCACCTTTTTTGCAGCTCCTGCTAATAATAAACTGAGTAGTGGTTCTACTTACACCCGTGCCCCCAATGGCTACGGTGCTTGGTATGCTTTCATGGATGAACGGGGAACCCCAGTCAAGCGTTGGCAAAAACCATTTGAGAATTTAGCCAATAACGGGACAATCAAAACTCCGGCTACCTTGTTGCGCGTCAACAGTCAATTGTCTACTCTAGGCATTGATAAAGATGAGCAAAATTGGGTAGAAAAGGGCAATAATTTGGTTATTTTGGGCATCCGCCAGCCTGTAACCAAAGCCCCTTTTAATACCCTGCACGAAACGGAAATGGGGCAGGTTAAGATTAATACGGCGCGTCGGAATTTGTCAGCAAAGCAAAAACCGTTAGGCGATCGTTTTGGTTCAATTGTTTGGCAAGAAAATATCGGCAAAGGACATCTGATCTTCGCAACAACACCCGATTTGGCAGCCAACGCCTATCAAGATTTCCGGGGTAACTATGAATTTCTCGCCCAACTAGTAACCCAATCCGGAGAGGAAGAAAACTCTTCCAGCTCCAATTCTATCTGGGTAGACGAATACCTCCACGGTTACAGAGATACAGACGCCCCGAAACGTAAACAAGAACAAGGTATATTTAGTTACTTAGGTAAAACTCCCGTCTTTCCAGCTTTGATTCAGGTGGCAATTCTCCTCCTCGTCGCCATCTGGGCTGGGAATCACCGCTTTGGCAAACCCGAAACCTTACCCACACCCATTGTCAACAACAGCGAAGCGTACATTCAGGCTTTAGCCGCCGTCTTGCAAAAAGCCGAAAGCAGTGAGTTTGTGTTGGAAGTTGTGGGCAAAGAAGAACAAGTACAACTGCAAAAAGCCCTATTTTTAGGACAGGAGCAACTCGACTCTCAAGCCCTCGTTAACGCCTGGGTGCAGCAAACAGGGCGTCCAGCCGCAGAACTGGAATCCATGCTGCAAATGCAATGTCAAAAAGCTCGAATTAGGGAAACAGAATTGCTAAGCTGGTTGGGAAAATGGCAGAAAATTCATCGTTATCTCTCCTCCTCGAACCTTAATCGTTCAGAATGAGAGTTCAAGCCCTATCCACTCCAATGCTGACACCACATGAGCGAACCGAACGCTATATTTGACCGCCTAGCACAGACCCTTTGCAAAGTTGTTGTGGGTCAATCAACTCTAGTGCAGCAGATGCTGGTGGCGCTTCTGAGTGGAGGGCATGTAATTGTCGAAGGAGTCCCCGGAACAGGAAAAACCCTACTGGTAAAGGTGCTGGCAAGGCTGATTCAATCGGATTTTCGCAGGATTCAGCTCACACCAGATATTTTACCCTCCGACATTTTGGGGACGAACATTTTTGACCTGAATAGCCGCAGTTTCACCCTGAAAAAAGGGCCTGTGTTTACGGAAGTTTTGCTCGCGGATGAAATTAACCGCACACCTCCCAAAACTCAAGCGGCATTGCTAGAAGCGATGGAAGAACAGCAGGTGACGCTGGATGGCGAGACGTTACCCCTGTCTGAACTGTTTTGGGTGATTGCCACCCAAAACTCCCTAGAATTTGAAGGTACTTACCCCTTGCCGGAAGCTCAGTTAGACCGCTTTTTGTTTAAATTGGTGGTCGATTACCCGGACTCAGTGGCAGAAAAGCAAATGTTGTTAAATTCTCAGGCGGGGTTTCGCGCCAAGCGCCTGGACTTAGCTCGGCTCAAACCGATCGCTACAGTAGCGCAGATTCTGAGCGCGAGAAAAGCCGTGCAAGCGGTTGAGATTGAGGACAAGTTGCTAGATTACCTCCTGGCGTTGGTACAGCGCACACGACAACATCCTGACTTGGCTTTGGGTGCTTCTCCGAGAGCGGCTGTGGCTTGGTTACAAACGAGTAAAGCTCACGCATGGTTAGAAGGTCGCAACTATGCCACCCCCGATGATGTCAAGGCTGTGGCACCTCCGTTGTTACGTCACCGTCTGATTCTGAAAGCCGAATCACAACTGGATGGAGTGCAAATGGATGCGGTGATTTCTTCCTTGCTGAGTCAAGTGCCGGTGCCGAGGTAAATGCTTGGGGCAATCATGGGAGATTGCCCCAGCTTCAATAAACCGATGCTCTAGAGAATTCGGATAGGCTCTTAAATCAAGACTTTCAATAAAAGAGGAGCCGCACCAATCATTGAGGTTACAAACTCTTGAAGATCAAACTCTATCAAGTATTTGAAAGCATCAGCCAAGTCCCGTCCTCCTTCAATTAAGTTAAGGCTTTCATAGAATGCTGTTATATAATCTCCTTTTTTGACTGCTAGAACTGCATCAGCTAAGGATTGACCATCTGGGAAGTCAGCCAATTTAAAGGCAGTAGATAAAGCCTCTCCGTAGTTCTCTTTCTGTAGATTGCCAATAATTTTCACCCAATCCTGAGTATCAGCAAAGCTTCCTAAAGTCAAAACAGCAGATAGAGCATCAAGATATTTCCCTTCTTTAACAGCCCAAATGGAATCAACCCATTGCGTGACATCCTTAAAACCTAAATTGGACAATCCCAATTGAATCGCTTGACGGTCATTAGCTAGGTTTCCATCTTTCAAATCTTTAATCCAATTGCTCTGAATAACTTGTGGATCATTACCAGAGAGAGCTATGAGAATATCTGCGGCTTGATTAGGATTTCCGTCCCGAATAGCAACTGTAAGGTTAAGGAAAGCATCTGCCTTAGATTGATCAATACCAAGATTTGTAAATCCAACCAATTGGAGTCCAGTTTTCAGAGCTTCTTTGTAGTTTCCGTCGATAATATCCCATGCCATATTAACAAAGGAATTGGCATTATTAAAACCGACTTTAGTCAGAGCAGCATTAATGGCAGTTTCCCAATTATTATCTACTGCCATTGACCAAGCTACAGTGACGAAAAGATCGGCTACTGTTTTTTGCATCCCAAGATTTTCAAGAGATGCTGAAATAGCCCCTTGATAATCTGGCTCTTTAAGTTCCCAGAAAATATCAACCGCAAACTCTACCATGTTGGGAGTGATCACGTTTGATGCTCCATAGAAAGCTAGGGCTGAATTGATTGATTCTTCAAGAATTCCTTTTTCGTCCCCTTGAGCAGCTTTAATGACTCCATCTATCACACCTACAGCAGTACCCAGAACCGGAATCTTTTTCAATCCATCAACAATTACTTCAACGTCTCCCTTTAAGGCTGCTTCAACGGTATTAACAACGATTGAATTAGGAAGAGTGTATGGTAATAGAACAAGATCAACTACTTTTTGGTTGTCTTCGTAGAAATCTTTTAAGCTATCAGCAGTGCTATCAATAATTTGACCTGTAGAGTCGATCAGAGAGTTGCCTTTGTCGGAAATAGTATCAATAACGGCTGCTGCTCCTGGCACGGCTCCGAAAACAGCTTGAAAGAAAGGATTAATGATATTTTCTTTGACATAAGACTGTATAGCCAACCAATGAGCTCGAGCGTCACTAGCTCCAATCCCCTTAAGTGCACTATAGACTTCACTATAGCCACCCCCTAAAGAATAGGTTATGACAGCGATTCGGTAATCACTGACGGCATTTCCACTATTCCAAACAGCGATCGCTGCATCAACATAATTAAGATAATATCCGTTGTGTGTCACCCCCCATTTAACGGCATCACCAATGACTTCATTACTCATGCCAAGAGAGCGCAATGTCTGACCAATTGTTGATTGGTCTGCCCCCTCATCCCACAGTAGATCGGCAAGCTTTCTAGTATCAAATTTATATCCACTATTCCACAAAGCAATCGCTGCATCAATGTAATTAAGATTAGCTCCATTACTTTGCGTAACTCCCCATTTTACGCTATCAGCAATGGTTTCTAAGCTCAAGCCTAGATACTTCATTGCTTGACCAATTTGCTGTTGGCTTGCCCCCTCATCCCAAAGCAAATCTGCCAGCTTCCTATAGGTAAAGCCATAGCCGCTGTCCCAAATAGCTAGAGCTGCGTCAGTGTAATTAAGAGTATAAGTTCCATTACTATTCTTAACTCCCCATTTAACACTATCGGCAATAGTTTCTAGACTTAAACCTAGATACTTAAAAGCCTGACCAATTTTTTGCTGACTTGCTCCCTCATCCCAAAGCAAATCTGCAAGTTTTCTCGCATCAAAGCTATAGCCACTATTCCACAGAGCTATTGCTGTATCAATGTCATTCAGATTAGCTCCATTACTTTGGGTAATACCCCATTTTACGCTATCAGCAATATCTTCCAAACTCAAGCCAAGATATTTAAATGCCTGACCAATTTGCTTTTGGTTTGCTCCCTCATCCCAGAGTAGATCTGCCAGCTTTCTATACGTAAAACCATAACCGCTGCCCCAAATAGCACTAGCTACACTGTTCCAGTTAAGATTAGCTCCATTACTTTGTGTAATACCCCATTTGATGCTATCAGCAATGTCTTCTAAGCTTAAACCAAGGTACTTAAAAGCTTGACCAACTTGTTGTTGAGTTGCTCCTTCATCCCACAGTAAGTCTGCCAGCTTCCTATAGGTAAAGCCATAGCCACTATTCCAAATAGCTATCGCTACGTCAATGTAATTAAGTTTAGTTCCATCACTGTTTGTAACACCATTATCCATAGCATCAGCAATGGCTTCTAAACTCAGCCCCAAGTATTTCATCGCTTGACCAATTTGTTGTTGGCTTGCTCCTTCATCCCACAACAAGTCAGCTAATTTTCTTGAATCAATACTATGTCCGCTATTCCAGAGAGCTAGAGCTACATCAAAATAGTTGAGATTAGTGCCGTCAGTCTTGGTAACACCATCATCCATAGCGTCAGCAATGGTTTCTAGACTCAAGCCCAAATACTTCATTGCTTGACCAATGGCTTTTTGATCTCCTCCTTCATCCCAGAGTAAATCAGCAAGCTTTCTGGAGGTAAGACCATCAGCAGCATTATAGCCACTATTCCACAAAGCTATGGCTGCATCAGTGTAATTAGCATTAGTGCCATCAGCTTTGGTAATTCCCCATTTAACGCTATCAGCAATATCTTCCAGACTCAATCCAAGATACTTAAATGCTTGACCAACTTGTTGTTGACTTGCGCCTTCATCCCAAAGTAAATCGGCGAGTTTCCTGTATGTAAAGCCATAGCCACTATTCCATAAAGCTATGGCTACATCAGTGTAATTCAGTTTAGTTCCATCACTTTTGGTAACGCCATCATCCATAGCATCAGCGATAGTTTCTAAATCCCAATTAAAATACTTAAATATCTGACCAATCTGTTGTTGGCTTGCGCCTCCATCCCATAACAGATCGGCCAGCTTTCTTGTATCAAGCCCATGACCGCTATTCCAAACAGCTAAGGCAGCATCAATGTAGTTTAGATTAGTACCATCAATCTGTGTAATTCCCCATTTAACAGCATCAGCAATAGTTTCTAGGCTTAGATCCAAATACTCAAATGCTTGACCAATTTTTTCTTGGCTAGCACTATTATCCCAGAGTAAATCAGCAAGCTTTCTGGAGTTAAGACCATCAGCACCAGTGTAGCCACTATTCCACAAACCTTCAGCTACTTGATGGTAGTCAAGATTTGTGCCATCAGCCTTTGTAATACCCCATTTAAGGCTATCGGCAATAGTTTCCAAACTTAAGCCAAGATACTTCATTGCCTGCCCAATCTCTATGGGATTAGCACCCTGATCCCAAAGTAAATCAGCAAGCTTCCTCGCATCAAGGCTATAGCCACTGTTCCAGAGAGCTATGGCTACGTCAATATCATTAGGCCCAGTTCCATCACTCTTTGTAACGCCCCGCTTAACGCTATCAGCGATTGTTTCTAAGCTCAACCCTAGATAGTTCATTGCCTGCCCAATTTGTTGCTGGCTGGCCCCTTCATCCCAGAGTAAATCTGCTAGTTTCCTTGCATCAATACTATGCCCGCTATTCCACAGACCTACTGCGACGCTCGTGTAGTTAAGAGCTGTCCCATCACTCTTGGTAACTCCATACTTCATGTCACTCGCAATCTCTGCTAAGTTGCGACCAATTCCATAATTCAGAGCCTGAGCTATTTCAGTTTCCGTCGCCCCTTCATCCCAAAGCAAGTCAGCGAGGACTTTTGTATCAATACTATGTCCGCTATTCCACAAACCAATGGCTACGTCTGTGTAGTTTAGCTTAGTGCCATCACTCTTCGTAACACCATCATCAAGTGCATCGGCGATTGTTGGTAAATCAAAGCCAAGATTTTTTAGATTGACTCCAATTTGGCTTACTGTCGCCCCTGTATCCCAGAGCAAGTCAGCAAGTTCCCTTGGATCTATATCATCAGACTGTTCGACAGCAATTGCCTGATTGTCAATAGTAACGAAGCTATGGTCATTCTCTTGATGAATCAGTAACTTCTCTGCATTACTTAGAGGAAGTCCCATCAAAGTTACGGCGAATAATGCTCCCTCATCTCCAGGTGTATCACTCCCTGGATTGATAAGGGTATCCACAAAGTGTCCAATCTCTTCTAATAAGACGCCAGTAGCACCCGTGAGAAGATCGGGATTGCTTGAACCTTGGACAAGATAATCTGAAGACAAATAAATTGTGCGGGTCACTTCAGAAAAAGCGCCATTCGCACCGTTCATCAAATTGCTTGACAGAATCTCAATAGTCGGCAACTGGCTGAAGTCACCCGATGCCCAACTCTCTGACAATGCTTGCAGGCTACTTAAATCTCCACTTCCATTAAAGACTGGCGCTATCGTAGGAAAAAAATTGTCACTTTTCGAGGCAGCCATGAGGTAGCTGTAAGCGCTTTGCACAGCTACTTCAAGAATGTTTGTACCAGAGAACTGTAGGCTTTCCTGACTCTCCATGTTGTTTTCCTGAGTAAGAGGTTTTCACTTTTGGTCTGATTCTTCTGAATGGCGGCAAACACCTCAGTCACTGACTGAACCTATTCCCCTTCACTGAAACATAAAAACTCAAATTGACTGCATAAATAGCCGTGTTAGTCAAGCTTGTTTCTGCCCAAATTCTGGACAGCAGGCTCTCTTAACATCGCTCATCTGCGTGAGAAACGATTCAAGTTCGAGATGATTGTTGGTTATAGATGCTACCTGTGAGAAATATTTGCAACCTTTTGCGATCGCTCTACCGGACTCCAGAATCTCTGAAACCAGTAACGTTGAGGTTGGTAAGGCGATGCCCCCTTTCTTCCCTATAAGCACAACTGCGATCTGCCTTTGGCGGCAGCGCTACGCTATCGCCCTTTCCCAAGGGGTTACCCTTCGTGATTGCTACACTCTAACCACCCAAGCCCATCGGTGAGAGTCGGTAAAAGTCAGCAGAAGATGTAAAGAAGTCCTAAAAAAGTCAGACAAAAGTCAGATCTATGAAAAAATTCATTCTAATGGATGATGCGAGATAGCTGGAGGTAGAACTCAGGAGCTTCTTTTCAGGTTGAACTCCACTTGTCTTTGCTAAATCTCCTGGGAAAAGTACAGCAGGTGTAGAAGGCTCTCAGCCCTACCCCTACAGGCATTTCATAGCTTCTAAACAAAGCACAGCCATCTCCCGTGATGACATTCCTGATCGCCACTGCTCAAAACCAATACGCAACAATGACATTAGAAGAAGCACTAGAGCTTGTAGAGAAAGCCCTAGATAAAGGATGCTTGAATAAAGTTCAGGAACTTGTGTTCCGTGAATCTTGGCAAGGACAGTCTTACGAAGACATTGCCAAAGCCTCTAGTTATGACCCTGGTTACGTCAAAGATGTTGGTTCTAAATTGTGGCAGTCGCTTTCACTCGCCTTGGGTGAAAAAGTCACGAAACATAGCGTTCAAAAGGTTTTGCAGCGAGCAGCCAAGCAAAGAAATCAACAATTAGAACAGTCGCTCCCTTGCGATCCCGCCACTATAACTCAACAAGACTGGGGAGAGGCGATCGATGTTTCCGTTTTCTACGGACGCAACCACGAACTCGCGCTACTCGAACAATGGCTTCTATGCGATCGCTGCCGACTCGTAGCCATTCTGGGTATGGGCGGCATGGGGAAAACAGCCCTCTCCGTGAAGCTAGGAGAACAGGTTCAGCATCAGTTTGAGTTTTTGTTCTGGCGATCGCTCTCTTCTGCTCCTCCCTTTGAAGAGCTTGCAACCGAGTTGGTTCAGTTCCTCTCCAATCAGCAAGAACTCCAGCTACCTGAGACATTAGAGGGAAAAACAGCACGCCTGTTGCACTATCTTCGCTCCTCCCGCTGTCTTCTCATCTTGGACAACTTCGAGTCCGTTCTTCAAGGTGGCAGCCAGACTGGACAATACCTCAAGGACTACGAAGGGTACGGACACCTGTTGAAGTCTATAGGAGAAGTGCGCCACCAAAGCAGCGTCATCCTAACCAGTCGAGAAAAACCGAAGGAGATTGGATTTCTAGAAGGGGTGACGCTGCCGGTGCGATCGCTTCAACTACAAGGACTGACACCCGTAGAAGGACAGCCCATCTTTACAGATAAAGGCTGTTTTAGTAGCGATCGCCAGGAATGGCTGGAAATATTTGAACACTATGCAGGCAATCCCCTAGCCTTAAAAATGGTTGCCTCAGGGGTACAAGAACTATTTGATGGCGATGTAGAGGAGTTACTTCCGTATATAAGGCAGGGGAAGGTTGGGTTTGCAGACATCAACGAACTGCTAGAGCGACAGTTCGATCGTTTGTCAGAAGCAGAGCAACAAGTGATGAACTGGTTAGCCGTGAATCGAGAGCCAGTTTCACTGCCAGAACTAGAAACAGATGTCGTATCAGAGGTAATTACCAAGCAATTACTAGGGGCATTGCGATCGCTGACTCAGCGTTCCTTAGTAGAACGCACTGAGAAACGCTGGTCATTGCAACCCGTAGTCATGGAGTACGCAACCACCCGATTCATCACAGCGGCCTGTGAAGATATTATTGACCAGCTACAGGAATTTTTAAAGGACTACGCCTTAATTAAAGCTCAGAGTAAGGACTACATTAGGCAAACACAGATTCGTCTCATCCTACAGCCAGTCATCGACACTTTGTTGCTATCTCTAGGCAGCTACAACAAAATTCAACAGCAACTCAAAGTAATTGCAAGCCAGTTGAGAGTAGAGGCTCCCCTGCAACCTGGATATGTAGGAGGTAATATTCTCAATCTGCTGGTGCAAATGCCAATTGACTTAAGCGGTTATGATTTCTCCTACTTAACCATCTGTCAGGCATATCTGCAAGATGTCAGTTTATACGATGTCAATTTTTCTCATTGCCATTTTTCTAAATCGGTGTTTGCCCAATCCTTTGGCGGAGTTTTAGCGATCGCTTTTAGTCCCGATGGTCAACTTTTCGCAACAGGCAACGCCAACTTTGAAATTCATCTGTGGCGAGTTAGTGATCGCCAGCGCTTGCTAACCTTACAAGGACATACAGGTTGGGTTCGCAAGGTTGCATTTAGTCCAGATGGTCAGACTCTCGTCAGTTCTAGTGAAGATGGAACGATTAAACTTTGGAATTTGCCTTCAGGGGAATACCAATCCACGCTGTGTGAATCTACCGATAGCGTGTATGGAGTTACTTTCAGTCCCGATGGACAGTTACTCGCCAATGGTAGCAAAGACTGCATGATTAGGATTTGGGATGCAGTTAATGGCAATTGCTTGCAAGTTCTACAAGGGCATACGGGTGCGATTCTATGTGTTCATTTCAGTCCTGATGGAAAGTACCTCGCCAGCTGCGGCTTCGACAACACGATCCGAATTTGGGATTGGGAGACAAGAGAGTGTTTGCAAACGATTACAGCCCATAAAAATTGGGTCGGATCGGTTCAGTTTAGTCCTGATGGAGAACGATTAGTCAGTGCTAGCTGCGATCGCACGATCAGAATTTGGCGTCTTGCAGATGGGAAATGTCTTTGTGTCCTCAAAGGTCATAGTCAATGGATTTGGAAAGCGTTTTGGAGTCCTGACGGTAGGCAAGTTGCCAGTTGTTCAGAAGACCAAACGATTAGAATTTGGGATGTCGAAACTCGTACTTGTCTCCATACCCTTCAAGGACATAGTAGTAGAGTTTGGGGCATATCCTTCAGTCCAAACGGTCAAACCCTAGCCAGTTGCAGTGAAGACCAAACGATTCGGTTATGGCAAGTCAGTAACGGTCACTGCATTGCTAATATTCAGGGTTATACCAATTGGGTTAAAACAGTCGCTTTCAGTCCAAATAGTCAGGCGATCTCAACTGGACACAAAGACCGAACCCTACGAGTCTGGGATGCGAATAGTGGGACGTGTCTTCGGGAGATCAAGGCACACACCAGAGGTTTACCAGCCGTCGCTTTCCATCCCAATGGCGAAATTCTTGCCAGTGGTAGTGAGGATACAACCATCAAAATCTGGAGTCTTGTTGATAGTAGTTGCATTCATGTCCTTAAAGAACACAGAAATGAAGTTTGGTCGCTCAGCTTCAGCCCGGATGGAACGACTCTCGCCAGCAGCAGTTTTGACCACACCATCAAGCTTTGGGATGTGAGTACAGGTAAGTGTCTGCAAACACTAGAGGGGCATCGCGATCGCGTAGGGGCAGTCAGCTATAATCCTCAAGGAACAATATTAGCAAGTGGCAGTGAAGACAACACGATTAAACTGTGGGATATCCATCGCGGTGAGTGCATCCAAACCTTAAAAGAACACTCAGCTAGAGTCGGTGCGATCGCGTTTAATCCAGATAGTCAACTACTCGCGAGTGCCAGTTCGGATCAAACACTCAAAATTTGGGACGTCACAGCAGGCAAGTGTATTCGCACTCTAGAGGGACATACGGGTTGGGTCATGTCGGTTGCATTCTACCCAGATGGGCGGAAGATTGCCAGTGGTAGCTGCGACCAAACGATCAAAATCTGGGATATTTTCGAGGGAATTTGCCTGAATACCTTGAAAGGACATACTAATTGGATTTGGACAGTTGCCATGAGTCCTGATGGTTTAAAGCTTGCCTCCGCTAGTGAAGATGAAACCATCCGGATTTGGAGTACGCAAACACAGACTAGCCTTGCAACACTGAGAGCCAGAAGACCTTATGAGGGCATGAGATTAGAAGGTGCTACAGGTTTGACTCCAGCTCAGAGAACCATGCTAACAGTCTTAGGCGCAGTTGAAGAGTTCTAAATGCAAATAACCATGATTTTTAGCAATCTCAACGTAAGTAACCTAGTCAAGTGGTGGGGTGCGTTAGGTGTGGCAACGAGCTTTGGAATGCTTGAACAAATTGAGTTTTGCGCCGTAATCTACCAGCTTAGTACTATGTTAGGTTGCAGACGACCTGATGCATTGCTGGTGAGCGATCGCATAAACCACTCTCTCCTGTCGAGCAAATGATATGGGTGCAGCTACCAAATTTACACTACAACATTCAGTAAGCGATACTTAGAGTAGCCTTTTTTAGATCCGGTAGGTATGACCGAACTACTTGAAAAAGCGATCGCCCAATTGAAAACGCTGCCTGCTGACGAGCAAGATGCGATCGCAGCAATAATTCTGGAAGAACTTGAAGATGAAATCCGGTGGGATGCAGCATTTGCACGTTCCCATGATGCCCTTGCTAAACTTGCAGCCGAGGCAAGAGCAGAGTACCGTGCAGGTAAAACTCAAGAACTCGATCCAGAAACATTGTGAAGTCACGCACAACTGCTCAGTTCCGTAAAGCCTTCGCTAACTTACCGGAGCAGGTTCAGGCACAAACTCGCGAGGCATACCGCCAATTCAAGGAAGACCCCTGGCATCCAAGCTTGCGTTTTAAGCAAGTGCATCCGGAGTTACCCATTTACTCGGCTAGAATCAGCCGAAGCTATCGAGTAGTTGGTGAGCGAGATAGAGATACCATCGTTTGGTTTTGGGTTGGCTCACACACAGACTATGACAAGTTGCTATCTCAGTTGTAACGATGCGGTCTAATGAGGTAGGTTTCCGAAGTAACTTAACTCTGATTAGCAGAAGGATATGCAACGCTCCTGATGTAGCGTGGAGCAATAGAACAGCAAGTATTGTGAACTACCTGATGGATCGCTGATGAGCGATCGCATAGGCCATTCCTTCCGGTTGGATCAATGGTATGGGTGTATCTATAACTGACATCTTGTTCAATAACCAAAGAATAACTTCTAGACGCTTCTTAAATGACTAATCCAGATTCCCAAAACTACTACATTCCCAAATCAATTATTAAAACAATCCGCAAAGAACTAGATATTGCAGAACTGCAAATTCACCAACAGGAGAACCAGGACGCAGAACCTGTTCCTGTAGATAAACTCCCCGAAGATTTACAAGGCTACGCTTTTATTGTTGGGGCTTTATTTCAATCTGAAAACTGCTCTCAAGAAGATGGAACGCTACTGTATACAGGCGATGGCATGATTTACCGCCTAGGTTTTGAAAATGGCAAAGCAACACTTAAAACGAGAATTGCCAAAACGCCTTGTTATTATGCCGACTATCCAACGCAATTCTATTTATTCCATAAAGCGACAAAACATAAAGCACAGTTCGCGAGAAACAATTCACTTTTTTCTTTTATTAGTGCCTTTCGGAATGGAGGTCAGAGTCGATATAGCCTTATTTTAGGTGGCAGAAATCAATTAAATACCGCATTTTTACAAACCAGAGAGCATCTGTTAGTTACGATTGATGCAGGTCGTCCTTATATCGTCGATCCCGACAGCTTAGAACTTATAGAACCCATAGGTTCCACCAATGATTGGAAAGGGATTTTCCCTGTGATGGCTAAGCTTTTCCAAAATAATATGTTTGATGTCTATGCTAATTCAGCACACCCTGTTGCTGATTTGAGTCATTCAGACGGACGCCCCGATGAACTTTTTACCACCAATTACTCTACTGGATATAACGGAAAGTATAAAAAGTGTGTTAATCGTATCTTAGATATTCTCAGTGTCAACCTCAAAAGCTTATTCAAAGATAAAAAGTTCGGGCAGGAAGAGTTCGGACGTTTCACCTACTTACTTCGCTATCAATTTGGCGACAAAGAAGCAGGAATAGAACCAAAAATGAAGTCTTGGCGAATGGTCTTACCCGATGGTAAGCCTGTTTTGGTCGAACAATCTCTTCATCAGATTGCCTTGACAGAAAAGTATTTAATTCTGTCTGATATTAACTTCAGAATGGAATTTTCTCAAATATTCTCCCCTTTCACTTTTGGTTTTCTGCGATTACCTCTCTTTAGTCCAAAGATATTTGATTGTTTAAAAATTTGGATTTATTCAGTCTTCCTCAGCCAATGTAAGCCCCTGCCTTATGGAACTTTGTACATTGTCAAACGGCAAGATTTAGAGGAAAACCCGGAAGCCGCAGAAGTTACGGTTAAGAAGGTTATTATTCCCATTGAAATTTCTCATTTTGCCGCAGATTATGCGAATCCCAATAACCAAATCACCGTTCATATCGGTCATAGTAACTGTTGGGATGTAACTGAGGGAATTAGTCGCTACGACAAACCTGTACCTGGAAAATCATTGCGGCATGATTTGGAAGGGATGATGTCAGGTACAACAGATTTGGGTTCTCTCGGACGCTATGTTATTGATGGGGAAACGGGAGAAATCGAAAGTACTGAATTACTTCCTGACCCTGAATCAACTTGGTCACTGTCAGTTTACACTCATCGAGACCTTAGCCGTGACTGCAAAGAGTCATCTTCCCGAACAATCAAAAATATTTATTGGATGTCTTGGGGATTCACTTGGGAGTTAATTCCGCAGCGAATTTACGAGGCTTACAAAGCCGATAAAAATCGGATTTTGGCTATTGAAGATTTGGAAAAACAAGATCACAAACCCGTAACCTTACTCCGTCTCAACACAGAAACAATGGAAATTGTTGACCGTTTCCATTTTCCCGATCGCCATTTTGCTTGCTCACCTCAATTCATCCCCAGTTCTCTACCTTGTCCAGAGGGAAAAGATGAGTCAACCCATGGTTATATCGTGTGTATTGTTTTAACAGATAATCCGGAGCAACCTGATCAATGCCAAGATGAGTTTTGGATCTTCCACGCAGATGACTTCAACAACAAACCCATCTATCGATTGAGCGCTCCTGCCACTAAAAAACCTCTGAATTTAGCACTAGCCCTGCATTCAATTTGGCTACGCGATTTGCATCAGGGACGACAGTACTCAGAGGAGGAACGACGCCAAAAACGAGAGGCTTCTATCCAGCTCGACTATGACCATTTATTGATGAAAAAGAAATCTCTAACGCTCCATAACTTATTTCACGACATCGTATATCCTAACTTTATTGACCAAACCCTAGAAGAGGAATTTGAGAAGGAACTTTTGAAATCTCCAACTGAGTTGTAGGTGGATTTAGATTAAATTTTCATGGCTTCAGAGGCTCTTTCTAATCCCCCTTCCCAAGGGGGATTTAGGAATATATCGATACATTTACACAGATTTAGAAACCCCTGTTCAGTAGATATGATAGTGCTACTCCAGCTTTGGATGTTGAGGGCGCTATGGATGCAGAACAGAAGTCAGACGCTTTACACGAACTCATTCTGAGCCATATCTCTGATGCCGTCTTCATCACAGATAGTAACGGAACATTTACCTTTGTTTGTTCCAATGCCAATGTAATATTTGGTTACTCCCGCCAAGAAATCCAGCAATTCGGCAACATTCGCCATCTTTTGGGAGAGAACCTATTCGAGATGCACCAACTCGAAAGCTGTGGGGAACTGCGAAATATTCAGCAGGAAATTACAGACAAGTTAGGTAAATCCCACCATTTGCTGGTGAATATCAAGCGTGTGTCTATCCAAGAGGGCGCAGTGCTTTACACCTGCCGCGATATCACCGAACACCAACAGGCTAAAGCCCGAATTAGCTTTCTCAATGCTCAACTCGAAGAACAAGTGAGCGATCGCACCGCTGAGTTACATCAGATTTATGCCCAATTCACCCAAGAAATTCAGGAACGTCAACGGGTAGAGGATGCCCTCCGGGAAAGCGAAGCACAATTCCGTCAGTTGGCAGAAAAAATCGAATCCGTTTTCTGGATGGTTAAACCTGATCTGAGCGAACTCCTCTATGTCAGTCCGATGTACGAGCAAATTTGGGGACGTAGCTGCGAGAGTTTTTACCAAAATCCTTATTCTTGGTTTGAAACCATGCATCCCGAAGATCGTGAACGGATACGTGCCAATGCTGAACAAGCGGCTCTATCGGACTATCACCAAGCCGAACTAGAAATAGAGTATCGAATTGTGCGACCCGATGGCAGTATTCGTTGGATACGTGCTCGTGCTTTTCCCATCCGCGACGACGCTGGAACTGTCTATCGCGTGGCGGGTATCAGCGACGATATCACAGAACGCAAGCAAGCCGAAATAGATCGCGATCGGCAAACGGCGCAACGTCAGCAAGTGGAATTGCAGCTCAAAGAAAGCGAATTACGACTGAATACCATTGTCAATAGTACCTCCGATGGCATCCTAATTATTGATAAACAGGGAATTGTGCGCTTTGCTAACCCATCTGCCGCCAAGCTGTTTGGCAGAACCCTAGAACATTTGATGAACTATGATTTCGGAGAGCCGGTTTTGGTCGGTGACGTAGCGGAGTTGAGCATTATTCGCTCTGGCGGGGAAATCGGGATTGGGGAAATGAGCGTTGCCCAAACCGAATGGCAAGGGAACCCCGTCTATATTGTCTCGTTACGGGATATCACCGAGCGGCGACAAGCGGAGGAGGCGCTGCGAGAAAGTGAAGAGCGGTTTCGTCAGTTAGCCGACAATATTGAAACGGTGTTTTGGCTGTTTAACCCCTATACAGAGGAGCTACTTTACATCAGTCCAGCCTATGAAACTCTTTGGGGACGCACTTGTGAGAGTGCTTACGCCACTGCGTCCAACTGGGTGAATACCCTTTATCCCGAAGATCGGGAAATTGCGTCTGCATCTTTCGCTCAACAATTACAGGGACACTCAACCCATGTAGAGTATCGGATTATTCGCCCGGATGGTCAAATCCGCTGGATTTTGGCTCGTACCTTTCCCATTAAAAACGAACGGCATGAAGTCTACCGAATTGCCGGAATTGCCGAGGATATCACCGATCGCAAACAGGCTCAAGAGGCACTACGCCAGAGTGAGGAACGTTTCCGTGCCATCTTTGAAAATGCAGGAATAGGGATTGCGGTGGTTGGCACCGACCTCAAACTCGTGCAGACGAATCCATTCTTTCAACAATTCATTGGATATAATTCACAAGAATTGGCAAGCCTAGACTACACCGATATCACTTATATAGAGGATTCGCTGATTGAGCAAGCTCTAGCGCAAGAGTGTATGGCTGGAATCCGTAACGGTTATTGCATCGAGAAACGATTTATCCGTAAAGATGGGGAAATCATCTGGGGAAACCTCACCGTTTCTATCATTTGGGATACCGCTGGACAGTTTCAGTTTGCCGTGGGTCTGATTGAAGATATCACAGAGCGCAAACAAGTCGAGGCACAATTACAACAATACCGCGATCGCCTAGAAGAGTTGGTCGAACAGCGCACCGCCCAACTGCAACAGGAAATCATTGAACGCCAACGAGCTGAGTCAGCCATTCATTTTCAGGCACGTCTCTTAGATGTCGTTGAACATGCTATCATTGCCACGGATTTGTCCGGAGTGATTATTTATTGGAACCGATTTGCCGAACAGCTCTATGGCTGGTCAGCAACAGAAGCGATCGGATGTAATATCTTAGAAATTACCCCCTCTGAGGCATCTCAAGAGCAAGCCACTGAAATTATGTCCTGCTTGAGTCGGGGGGAAAGTTGGTCTGGAGAATTTTGGGTTCAGCGTCGAGATGGTACACTCTTCCCCGCCTTAGTGACAGACTCGCCAATTTATGATGAAACGGGTTCGTTAATCGGACTCGTTGGCATTTCCTTTGATCTCACCGAGCGTAAACAGGCTGAAGAGGCGCTGCAAAAGGCCAATGCTGAACTAGGGATTAGGGTAGAAGAGCGAACCAGAGATTTAGGGAGTGCCATCGAGCGGTTGCAGCAAGAGATTGTGCGGCGTAAACAAGTCGAGGACGCCTTACGAGCCTCACAAGCTCGCTTTGCAGGTATCCTGGAAATTGCCAACGATGCGATTATTTCCATTGATGCCCATCAGCAGATTACCCTGTTCAATCAGGGAGCTGAAAAGATTTTTGGTTACACCCCTCAGGAGGTTTTAGGTCAACCCGTAAGCTTACTCATGCCCACACGTTATGCAGACACACATCGTCAAGATGTTGTCAACTTTGCCCAATCAGCGGGTGAAGCCAGAAGAATGAGAAACCGGCGGGAGATTTGGGGGCGTCGTAAAGATGGGTCAGAGTTTCCCGCTGAAGCCTCAATTTCCATGCTAGCCATGGGAGGTGAAAAAATATTTACTGCCATCCTGCGAGATATTAGTGAACGCAAACAAGCAGAGGAAGCGCTGCAACTGCAAATGAACCGGGAGCGGTTACTCGCGCAGATTTCTCAACACATCCGACAATCTTTAAATCTGGATCAAATTCTGAATACCACCGTTCATGAAGTGCGGCAACTGCTCCAATCCGACCGAGCTTTAATCTTCCGCATCGAACTCGATAAAATCGGTATTGTCACCCACGAATCTGTTTCTCCAGGTTGGAATTCCACCGTCGGGAACGAATATAAATATGAAGAATTTCCTGTAGATTGTTATCAAAGCTACTGTCAAGGCAAGGCGAGAATTATTACCGACATTACCCTCGATGAAACGGCCTCCTGTCTAATGAAAGACATGCAAGAATTGGGGGTAAAATCCCGACTTGCTGTTCCTATTTTGCACAGCCATGCTGGATTAGAGGCGAGGCAAAATTTAGCCTTAAATATGCAAAATTCTCCGTTGTGGGGACTGCTGATTATTCATCAGTGTAGCCATATTCGGTCTTGGCAATCGTGGGAAGTAAATCTACTTCAGCAATTAGCAACCCAAGTGGCGATCGCGATTCAGCAAGCTGAACTTTATCGTCAGTTAGAACTTGAACTCAATGAGCGCAAACAAGCTCAGGCTCAACTCCAACAAGCCAAAGAAGCAGCCGTTAGTGCAGCGGCGCAAAGCGCAGCCGCCAACCAGGCCAAAAGCGAATTTTTGGCTAACATGAGCCATGAACTCCGCACCCCCCTCAATACTATTTTGGGTTTCACCCAACTGATGAGCCATGAGCGAACATCCCTTGGGCATGAAACCCATTCCCTATCCCCCCAACAACAGGAATATCTAGGAATCATTAATCGTTCGGGTGAGCATTTACTGGCATTGATCAATGACATTTTGTCCATGTCTAAAATTGAGGCGGGTCGGCTCACCTTGGATGAAAATAGCTTCGACCTATATCGCCTACTCGATACCTTGGAAAAAATGTTTCAACTCAAGGCCATTAACCAGCACTTAAAGCTGATCTTTGAACGTACAGTGGATGTTCCTCAATATATTCATACCGATGAGAGTAAATTGCGCCAAGTTTTGATTAACCTATTGGGAAATGCGATTAAATTTACTCCATCAGGGCAGGTAATGCTGCGCGTCGTTAGAGAATTGCAGGCTGAATGCTGGGCGGTTGAACCTTCAAACTCATCTCCCCATCTGCAACCTGCAACTTTGCGGTTTGAAGTTGAAGACACTGGCACTGGGATTGCCCCCGAAGAGATTGATAGTTTATTTAATCCTTTTGTCCAGACTCAAACGGGAAGAAAATCTCAATCAGGGACGGGTTTGGGTTTAGCCATTAGCCAACGATTTGTGCGGATGATGGGAGGAGAGATTACAGTCAGTAGTGTTGTAGGGGGGGGGACAATTTTTAAATTTGATGTTCGAGTTAGCGTTGCCCCATCTGCCCAGATTTTTCCTCAACCGCTTAAGGCGCAGGTGATTGCCCTCGCACCTGACCAACCCAGGTATCGCATTCTAGTGGTTGAGGATCAGTTGACAAATCGCAAACTCTTAACGAATCTGCTAGAACCCCTAGGCTTTGAGGTGCGAGAAGCCCAGAATGGGCAAGAAGGGGTTGCCCTGTGGGAAAGTTGGAAACCTCACCTGATTTGGATGGATATCCGGATGCCTGTGATGGATGGGTATGAGGCAACCCAACAAATTAGAGCCAGGGAGAGACAACAGGCCGCACAGGGGTTGAATCATCTTTGTGGAGAATTGAGTTTCTCCTACTGGGCTACCGTGATTATTGCCATCACTGCCAGTGCTTTTGAAGAGGAACGCGAACGCTTTTTAACCGCTGGCTGTGACGATTTTGTCCTCAAGCCTTTCCGGGCGGAAATAATTTTCGAGAAAATATCACAACATCTGGGGGTGTGTTATCTATATGAACATAGAGATTCTACCTTCTCATCCCAGTCAGTCGTCCCCCAGCCGCCGCTAACACCAGAAGCCTTGGCTGTTATGCCCGCTGATTGGATCGTTCAACTCCATCAGGCAGCCAGAAGCCTTGATGCGGAACTCATGTATAAGCTCATCGCCCAAATTCCTGAGTCTCATCATTCATTAGCGATCGCTCTCACGGATTTGATCGATGACTTTCGCTTTGATCGAATGATGGAACTTACTCAACCCACTGCTCTGTGAATGAACTAAGCGCTGATCCTAGCTCAAAGTATATTTTAATTGTTGACGATCAACCCAATAACCTGCGTCTGTTATCTACCACGCTGATGGATGCCGGGTATAAAGTCAAGAGTGCGATCAGTTCTCAGATGGCTTTAATTGGACTGCAAACAGCCTTGCCTGAGCTGATTTTGCTCGACATCATGATGCCCGACATGAATGGATACCAGTTGTGTCAACAATTGAAAGCCAATACTCCTACCAAAGACATTCCGGTGATTTTCTTGAGCGCTTTGGATGATGAAGCCGATAAATTAAAAGCCTTCGAGTTGGGTGGAGTGGACTACATCACTAAACCCTTTAAAACTCAAGAAGTTTTAGCTCGTGTCAAGAATCAACTCACCCTCGTGCGCCAGCAGCAGAGAATTAACGAGCAAAATCTACAACTTTTGCAGCAAAATCTGCGCCTTGAGCAATTGAATATTGAACTCGTGCAAGCCAATACAGAACTGCTCCGCTCCAACAAAGACTTAGAAGAATTTGCCTATATTGCCGCCCATGACTTGCGATCGCCACTGCAAATTATCAAGGCATTTACCTATTTACTCAGCCAAAAATACCAAGGAGTTCTCGACGAAAAGGCTGAGCTATATATCACTCGCATTGTCGAGGCGGGGAATCGGATGGAGCGGCTAATTCAAGACTTGTTGAATTACTCACGAATTGGCACAAAGGCACTTGAAGTTGAACCGCTTGACTGTAATCAAATCCTCCAACAGGTTCTGACCAATTTGCAAACGGAGATCGAGTCTAGTGGTGCTGCAATCACCCACGAAGAACTACCAACCGTCGTGGGAAATGCTACCCAACTAACACAGTTGTTCCAAAACTTGATATGCAATGCGATTAAATTTCGCCGCCCGGAAGTCCCGCCTCAGGTGAAAATTTCCTTAGAGTACAAAGATTGTAGAGCAGGAATTGCCAGGGAAGTTGAGAATTCCGGCTCAACGGATATGGGAGGAGAACAAAATCCCCTGATGATGCCTGCTGAGCGCCAAACTTGTCAATACAATCGGGTTGGGGAATGGGTATTTGGAGTTCATGACAATGGCATTGGCATAAAACCTGAAGACTTTGAACGGATTTTTCTGGTATTCCAACGCTTACATACCTCGGAAGAGTACCCTGGTACGGGGATTGGTTTAGCCATCTGTAAAAAGATTGTTGAGCGACACGGAGGACACATCTGGGTAGAATCTGACCCTGATTTGGGGACAAGTTTTTACTTTACTTTATCGATAACACTCCTCCATGATTCGGAAACACCAAGAGCCTCAGAAAAGTAACTCAAATAAAATTGCTCTCGTTCTGAAGCTGTGATGCATGAACTGACATGAGGAGGACGGGCAGACTACCCAACTCATAATCAATCTCTGCCCTTGAAATCAGCAAGTTAGATAATTATTAACTGATTAAAAATATGATTCCCGCTCAACGCCTCTATTTACTCTTATTGCTCGGTATTGCGCTCACCATCGTTGTCGCCATCATTTTTGATTCACAAATCAGTATTTTCATTACCCTTCTATTCGATACCTTAGTGTTAGGCGTCGCCGTTTGGGATGGACTAGGAGTAAAACCTCACCGAGTGCAAGTCACGCGCCAACCTTTGCATCGGCTTTCCATCGGGCGGGATAATCCCGTTGTGCTTTCCGTACAATCGGGAAATCGGGGGGCGAAGATTCGCCTGCGAGATTACTATCCCTTGGAATTTGAGGTTTCTCAACCCCTATTAGAAGCCACTCTAGAACCGAACAGTTCTCAGGAACTCACCTATACCATTCACCCCGATAGTCGCGGGGAGTTTCAGTGGGGGGCGATTCAGCTGCGGCAACTGGGACGGTGGGGTTTGGCATGGCATGATTGGAAGATTCCAGCCAGTCAGAAAGTGGCAGTTTATCCCGATTTAGTCGGGTTGCGATCGCTCTCGATTCGTCTCACCTTAGAAAATACCGGCACCATGCGCCAAGCGCGACGATTGGGTGCAGGGACGGAATTTTCTGAACTCCGGGAATATGGGATTGGGGACGATACCCGTATGATTGATTGGAAAGCCACCGCCCGTCGTTCACGCCCCCTCATACGAGTCTTGGAACCAGAACGGGAGCAAACCCTGATTATTTTACTCGACCGGGGACGCCTGATGACGGCACAAGTGCAAGGGCTGAAGCGCTTCGACTGGGGCTTAAATGCCACGCTATCCCTGGCGTTGGCGGGATTACATCGAGGCGATCGGGTGGGAATTGGTGTTTTTGATCGCGAAGTCACCTCCTGGATTCCTCCGGAACGGGGTCAACATCAGCTATCGAAACTGATTGAACGCCTCACCCCGATTCAGCCTGTCTTACTTGAACCCGACTATGTGGGTGCTGTCACTAAGTTAGTCAATCAACAAACCCGCCGCGCCTTGGTTGTTCTGATTACAGATATTGTGGATGCCACCGCTTCGGTTGAACTGCTTTCCGCCCTCGGACGCCTCACGCCCCGCTACTTACCCTTTTGTGTGGCACTCCGCGATCCCCAAGTGGATCGGATCGCTCATACTCCCCTGAATCAAGAGGGGAAAAAAATCAAGAGGGGGGATGCAGATGCCAACCGCACAATTGCAGCCGCCTATACTCGTGCTGTAGCTCTCGATTTAATCACTCAGCGTCAGGTTGCGTTTGCCCAACTCAAGCAAAAAGGGGTTCTGGTTTTGGATGCACCCGCCAATCAGATTAGTGAACAACTGGTTGATCGGTATCTGCAACTCAAGGCTCGAAATTTGCTTTGACTTTCATCCGTTGGTCAATGTCCCACAGTTTTTTCCCCTAAAATCTGGTTGAACAAAATATCTTTTCTCATGTCTGAAAACCTTAACTCTCCTCCTTTGATACAGCCGCTCAGTATTGGCAACGTTGTGAATGTGACGATTAACCTGTATCGTGCCAATTTACAATTGTATTTAAAAGTGTCTTTACTCGCCTATTTATGGCTATTGGTTCCTGTCTATGGCTGGGCTAAATTTTTAGTAAATTCTGCACTGATTTCGCGTTTAGCCTTCTGTGAGTTAATGAGTCAAACGGAGAGTATTAAAGATGCTAGACGCTATATCAAACCTCGAACCTGGAGTTTTTTACTCGCCGCTATTTTACTTTCTGTCTTACTGTTGCTCACACTAATCATATCTTTCATTCTGACTGGCCTATTCTTAGCCATGACTCGCATGGAACAAGTAATGGCTTCCTTTGACCCAATTGCTGATGAAGTTTTTGTCAGAAATAATATTTTGAGTGCGATATTTTTCTTGATTATTTTATTGCTAATATTGTTAGTATTTTTAGCTTGTTTGTTTGCGCCGACACTGTGGCTTTATTCACGATTCTTTATTTCAGAAGTACCATTAGCTTCAGAAACCAACATTAATTTAATCACAACATTATGCCGGAGCTGGAAACTGACAAAAGGATATTTTTGGAAAATTCAAATAATAATTATTGTATCCTTTTTTTTGTTTTTACCCTTAGAAATATTACTTTATTTAGGGGTGGAATTAATCAATTTTACCACGTCTCGATTAATGGCAGATTTGATATCGTCGTATCCCCTAATGGATTCCATCTTAGTTGAGATGTTTTCCTGGGCAATCACTTTATTAAATGCTGTCATACTTCTACCTTTTTTCCAAGTCATAAAAGCTGTGATTTACTATAACTTACGCTTGCGTCGAGAGGGTTTGGGTTTGAGGTTACGCCCTAGCGTTCCATACGTTTCAACGGATATCACTTAGCCAAAGGAATCAGCAACCGAGTGGAGTAGCGGTACTCCTCGGAAGCTACTCGAAAAGCAAGTGGGTAAAATTGCAAATCCCCCCCCCACACCTGTAAAACTCGTTGGCAAATCTTCAGATTCAAGCTAGGGGGTGGCAGGGGCGCAGAGGAGGTAACGGCTTGGAGGCACTCATCTAACACCCCACTTTCAGCAATTAACAATTCTTGAAACGGACGGGAAGTTGGAGAGATCAGGGTGGTTTTGAACTGTGTACTAAAAGGACTGCACCAAAGGTTAATCCGACTACCGGGTTGAGCATGAATGCAGAAGGTGACTAACAATTCAAACAGGATGCATTCCAGTTTGAGCCGATCGCCATAAATGCTCTTGTTGGCTGAGTTATAAACTTGTAAACCAAGCTGGTGCTGCTTGTATAACGGTTCAACACGACGGAGCGATCGCTTTAGAAGATTGGCCAGGGGTATGGCACGCGGTTTGACGGTTAGTTGCCATTGCTCGTCCTGGAGGACTGGCCTGAGCAACGCCAAAGCTTGTTCCATCTGATGCAGGAGTTGTTTTCGCCGCATCTGTTGTAATGATGCACTCCCAGGCATTGCCCCTTGTGCATGACCTTGACCCGCCTCCTGTGGTTGGGCATCCTGACCTTCTTCCGTACTAGGCGGTGGCAGCCTCTGAGCGTCCAATTCCAGCAAGGCACTCACACTCTCACGCACAGACTGCTGAAGCATATCCAAACACCGATGCTTATACCAGTTCAGCGTTTGTAAATCTTCTACCCCTTGGGTGTACTGCGTCAGAGTGTATTGGTAATGGCGAAGCCAGGTAAACTGTTGGGTGAGAATTTCTAGAGCACTCAGCAGATGGGTGGGCCACTGCCGTTCCTCCTGATCGGCGAACAGGACAATCCCGGTCGTTGGTGTAGCATCGGCGTGCAACGGGATCGCCAACAACTGACCAATGGCAGGACTATTGAGCCAGTTGCGGGTAAATGCCGTCAGTTCAGTCACACTACAACAGAGGAAATGACGAGCCGCTAAGGTATCTTGGATTAAGCGATCGCTGGTGATGGGGATCGCCAGATCTGGAGGCAGGGCAAAAGCGGGATCAGCCACAACCGTTGCGGCAATCGTGCCCCATTCACTGCCCGGTATCCAAGTGATTAAAGCCGCCAGAGGGCATTCCAAAAGATTCGCTAAATAATTTAACCCAATGCGCTCTAATTGGATCGGGTCTTGGGGGGCTTGGAAGAGAGTGGATAATCCGACTTGCAGCGTCTCTTGGGCAAGCAACGACTTTTTAGCGCTTTCGGTATAATTACCCAGCAAGAGCAAAAGATTCAGTTGTTGGGCGACAATACTCACCAAAGAGCGCTGTGTGGGGTTCCAAGTGCGGGGCTTGCGATCCGCAATCACCAGTAACGGAGAACCCTTGGCTGGGTTGAGCGAGTTGTAATGGCTGGACTTGGATGTCTGACAAATCAGAAGTGAGCGCACACCCACAAGCTGAAAGGCTTCCCGCCATGGGCGCAGTCGCCAATCCAAATCCAAGTCTTCAATGAATACGGCCTCAGCGTTATTGAACAACCACTGTCGATCTTCGGGAGAAACAGCCGCAAAGGGAGAGGCGAGAGGACGGCGATTTAAAGGTTGTGTCCCAAAGACCAAAGTAAACTCACCCCTTTCTTCTTCTTGCAGGACTAAAAAGCGATCGGCATCTAGGCGGGTACACAGCAGCTTCGCGCACTCCTTGAGCGCCGTATTCAGGTCAAGGCTGCGAGCAATGGCTTGGGCAATTTCGGCGGCAAACTGGGCGTTGTTTTGAGTTTCTTGCAGGGTGGTTTCGAGTTCCTCCGTTCCCACCACTAGCGTCACCAGTTGAGCGGCGGCGCGAACATATTTGAGTTCGGCCTCTTCCCAGATCCGAGCTTCGCTGTCTTCCACCGACAGAAAACCTAAGAGTTCTCCCTGTGCTTGAATGGGTGCTGCCAACAGAGAACGGGCGCGTAATCGTCCCAGTAAACGCTCGGTAATGTCAGATTTTAGCAGGCTGCGACCTGCACCAATCGTCACTAATTGACCAGCGGCAAGGGCTTGATAAAAGTCGTGAACTTCGGCTACCGTCAAACCAGGAGCATTGGTTCGGGAGCTTCCTAAGCGAGGAATGCGTTCTCGGTTGCCGACTCGCTGCCAAAAGTAGCGTTGTTCGGGTGAGTACCAGTAGAGATTGGTGCGGGTGGGGGTGATAAATTGTTGTGTCATCTTAATCAACGCCTCCAGACGAGGCACGACGGTAGACACTTGCATGAGTTCATCGAGGACTTGAAAGACAGCCTGTTCGGGACGTTTGATCGAAGAACGTTGCCAGTCCACTTCGATTTGATATAAGGCTGCGGCTAATCCGCCTAGGAGCAACGACAACTGAGCTTTTTCATCGGGTTGTGGGGAAACGCCCCACAGGTGTGATCCCAATAACACCACCCCAAAACATCGATCCTTGCAACGCAACGGGAACAGGAGCGTGCCCTGAATGTTAAACTCTTGAGCGGCTCGACGCCATTCTCCGGCACGGATTTCTTGGCGCAAGTCCGGGACGCCCACGGGTCGCTGCTGGATTACGACCTGCTCTAGGAGATCGCCGGGATTGAGGTTGAACCATTGCCTGAGAAATAGGGTTTCTCCATTGGGAGTGACACCGCCTTTGCCAAATAAGCGGTGTTCGAGACGGTCATAAAGACCAATCCAAATCAGGCCATAGTTAAACTCGTGGGTGAGGTAATCCAGGGTCGTCTCGATGAGAACGTCAGCATTCTCCTCTTCCCTTAAGGTCTGAAGGACTCGACCCAATGCAACGAGTTGGTCGTCGTTGTGGGGCTGTTGATTTTGCTGACTCATAATTTTCAAAACCCTTCAAAGGAAGGATGAAGTATGAAGGATAGAGGATGAAAAAATTCAGAGTATTTGTCAAATCTGTTGTAGTTATCGCATCAAACGGGTCGCTCACTTTTATTTAATTTACGGTTGCTGTTATGGATATTTATCAATCTAGTATTCGTCCCATTTTGTTCTCTGTTTTGAAGGCAGACCCAGAATGGTTGCATCACCAGACGTTCCGGATTTTAAGTTGGTTTGAGCAAAATAGCGATCGCCCACCCAGTCAATGGGTGCAATCGCGATTGCAGCAAACTTATTGTCTGAAACATGCCGCGATGGAGCAAACGTTATGGGGGCTGAACTTCCCCAATCCCCTCGGTTTGGCGGCTGGGTTTGATAAGGATGGCATGGCGGCTCGGCTATGGGGTCACTTGGGTTTTGGTTTTGCTGAACTGGGCACTGTCACACTGCACGCACAACCTGGAAACCCTCGTCCCCGGTTGTTTCGTTTGCTCCAAGATAAAGCTGTCCTCAATCGTATGGGATTTAATAATCAGGGTGCTGAGGCTTTGGCACAACGATTGGCGGCGGGGAAAGTTGAAAGTTTAGAGCATAACCCTCAACGTTCTCACTCCATTATTCCGTTGGGGATTAATCTGGGTAAATCTAAGGTAACACCCCTGGAAGCGGCGGCGGCTGACTATTTGGGAAGTTTTCGCCAACTCCAGGATTTGGGGGATTACTTTGTGGTGAATGTGAGTTCTCCCAATACACCGGGATTGCGATCGCTCCAAGATTCGGCTCAACTGCGGGTGATCTTGGAGACACTGCAACAGGAAAATAATGCACAAAAGCCGATTTTAGTCAAGATTGCTCCAGATTTGGAGTGGGATGCGATCGCCGATGTGATCCAATTGGCTCAAACTTATCAGTTAGCGGGGATTGTTGCCACCAATACGACCATTCGTCGGGATGGACTCAAAACTCAGAGAATTGAGGCAACGGGTAAACCGGTCACAGAAGAAGCGGGTGGGATTAGTGGTGCGCCCGTGCGGCAACGTTCTACGGAGGTAATTCGCTTCATCTACCAGCAAACTCAAGGGCAATTACCGATTATTGGGGTTGGGGGCATTTTTACAGCAGAGGATGCTTGGGAGAAAATTACGGCGGGTGCTAGTCTGATTCAGGTTTACACCGGCTGGATTTATGAAGGCCCTTGGATGATACGGCGGATTTTGCAGGGATTAGTGGACAAGGTAGAGGAACGGGGATTAACTTCGATTTCTCAAGCTGTCGGTTTGGCAGGATTTAAGGCTAAGTAGGTAGTAGGGCGTGGCGGAAATAAGTATCCAGTTGAAAAAGCTTAAAAAGCTGACTGTACAGGCTTTATTCTCTCTTGCCTACTCCTACGGAGAACGCTACGCGAACTGCCCTCTTGCAGTAGGCTAGGCATTTTGGAAAAAACGGATGACGGTTGGACTGCGATGGTGATTCTGGATATTTAGGGCGTACTTGCCCAGTCGATCTTCTAGACGCGCGATCGCTTTCCTGTTCGAGTAGCTCTGAATCATCCCTCTGATATAATTTTGGCAGAGAATATTTGCCTATGTTGATTTCTAAAATATTCTCTAATCAGAGTGATAGAATAAGCTTAATCTATTATAAGTGGGTTAGTTTCATAAAGAACTCATGAAGCATTTCTACAATTGAATAAAGAATCGATTAAATCCCTTGCTTTGTGAGCTGAATCACTTCAAAAATAGATTCAACTCACAACTCAACATCGCGCAAATTCTAACAATGAGAGAAGTATATTCTCCCAGTTAGGAAAGGATATCTAATGAGTAGACAACCAAACATAAAGGATTTCTTGGGTAGTTCTAAACCTTTAGCAAACCCTGAACCTCAACAACCAGAATCACAACCTCAACCCACTAAGGAGGAAATTGAAAAAACTCTCAAGAAATTTTTGGGATTCTAATCCTATCTCCCGGAGTTTAGACTATTCTCATGAGAATAATATTTGTATGTATAGGGTGTGCTAGAAGGATAAAATCGTAAGTCTAAACTCCCAAATTCGGATACCCTTTGAGTTTAATCTTGATACCTTGGAATTTCTGCAACTTCTGACCAAAGACTTATTACAGGAAGCCTGCCAACGCCAATCTTTATTCCTGAATAGAATCTGAGCTTGCAATCACATTCTTCGTGAAGCTCAACTTTTAGGGAAAGTCTTTCAAGCTGGAACAAGCAAGTGTAGAAGCAGCCATCTTCTCAACCTTCAATTCCTTACGATTTTAACAACTGTTGAACAGTTTCAATCAACTCTTTAGGTTGGAAAGGCTTGCCCACGTAAGCATCTGCACCTTGCTTAAAAGCCCAATAGCGGTCAGCATTGGTACATTTTAAAGAACACATAATTACAGGGATATTCTTGGTAGCTGGGTTAGATTTGAGGCGACGGCAAACTTCGTAGCCATTGAGATGAGGCATCAGAACATCTAAGACAACGACATCAGGGCAAGCCTGACCAATTTGTTCTAAAGCTTCAATTCCATCCTTGGCGGCGGTTACTGTAAACTGACTTGCCGTCAAAATGTTGGTAACCATGTAACGTTGTGTACGGCTGTCTTCTACAACTAAAATTTTACTCATGATACAATTAATTTATACTCTATGTATTAATCGTAGAGCTGACATGAGTAATCTGACATGAGGTGAGAGTCCCAAATTCATCTAGGTCTTAAGTCCTAGATTAAAATAGGACGCTTAGTTCTTGTATTGCTTGCTAGAAACAGATAGGGTTAAGAAAAAAATGAATTTTCTCACTCCAGTCTGCACAAATTAGGAGCGGAATTTTAGTGTTTCCCTTATCCAAGGCTATAACCATTTCCCATGACAATTCGCGTTTTGATCGTAGATGACCAACCTCTGATTCGCCAAGCATTGAAGTTATTATTGGCGAATGAGGATGCAATGCAAGTAGTGGGAGAAGCTTCGGAGGGAGAAGCAGCCATTCGTCAGGTAGAAATGCTGCATCCTGATGTTGTGCTGATGGATATTCAGATGCCTGTCATGGATGGTGTGGCAGCGACGAGGGAAATTTGCCAACGCTTTGAACAGACAAAAGTGCTAGTTTTAAGCGTTGATGATGATGATGAATATGTCGCCCTAGCACTTAGATACGGTGCCGCCGGCTATTTGCTGAAGAATACACCACCGGAAGAGTTAGCTTTGGCGATTAAAGCGGTCTATAGAGGCTACACTCATTTAGGGCCGGGACTGGGTAAGAAAATTATGGCTCAAATTCCTGCACCGACGGCGAGTTCCTCGGTGGAATGGAATAAATTGACTCCTAGAGAACAGGAAATTGTGCGGTTAATAGCCACTGGCGCGAATAACCGGGAAATTGCAGAAGTGCTTTACATTTCTGAAAAGACTGTAAAAAATCATATTACAAATATTTTGAGTCGCCTGAATTTGCGCGATCGCATTCAAGTCGCCATTTTCGCTCACTCTCATTTATCAGATTTGACCAGTAAGACTCAGATTGTCGGAAGCTAGATACAGAACTGGAGTGTTCGTCAGGGGTGTGACCCCTCCCCCAGCCCCTCCCCGCAACGGGGAGGGGAGTAAGATTATTCCCTTCCGTTAATGGAATGGAATGTTTGTAGAACAGTTGGCATAGCATTTCTATACTTCTTTAGCCAACCACACCAGAATTCCCAGCAATTCTTCTACAGGAGGAATCAGATACTCGGTTAGATCAATAGTTACAGTTTGTGCTTCTAGCTTGAGGAATGTCCACAAATTCCCACTAGTCACACTTCCGTAAATAGTGGAGATGGGTTGCTCTTTGGCGGCGTTGAATCGTTGGGCAGCAACCATTTCGGCGATGCACTGTCCCCAACCTCCCTTGAGATTTTGTTTTTTGGCTTCAACGATAACAATTACAGGCGCTTCGACGCTACTTATAAGGCTAGTTATGATCCAAAAGTATTAGTAATCTTCGATATGTACCCGTGAATAAGTCACAGGCTATTAAGCTCCTTAAGGATGAAGGATGGACAGAAGCAGACGCTAAGCGAGCTTTGGCAGGAATTGATTTTAGTACTAATCCAGGCGAACTTGCCATTCGTAGAACCATTTCGTCGTTTGCTGGGACTGAACTAATTCAGCGTCAGCGTCTTCAAGCCGCCCAGAAAGGTATGGTAACGAAGAAAACCAAAGAAATTGAGCGAAAGGATGAGGAATATGGTATCCAAATTAATCAATACGAAGAGTCTCTGAAACTGGCAAAAGAGAAATATGAATCAGAGATTCAAGCTTTGCTTTTGAGAAAGACTGATTTAGAGACTCAAGTCAACTCTATAGCCTTGCAGAATAATGAATTACTCCGAGTAAATGAGCAACTTGAAAAAGATAAATTGGAATCAGTTAAAGTAAAAGAAGAACTTGAAAAAGATAATAAAAATTTTAAAAATATAGTTGACGCTATCAAATTAGAAATTCAAGCTTTGCTTTTTAAATGAAGAACTTAAAAAAGATAATAAAGATTTGAAAAATTACGTTGACGCCATCAAACTCAGGCTGGCTATTGACGTGAAAAATCTCCACTCAAGAGATAGAAGAGTTTAATCATAAATTATCTAAAGAAGTCAATGATATTGCCGAAGAAATCGATAGACATTTTCCTAATACAGAGATTGAAGTTATTGATTTCAGTAAGAAAACCAATCATTCCTCTGGGAGAAAAAGTAATAGAAAATCATATTGACCTAAAACTTTTATGAGGGATACTATGAATCTTGAAGATAAAGGACTTAAGGAATTATTTCAGCTTGCGAATCAAATTGGTAACAAGCAATATCACAAACTAACTCAACAAGATTTTGAAAATTATAAAAAATATGATTATTGGCGGTATGTCAATGGCGATGGTGAGTGTGGAACGACCCAGGAAAGTAAAGATTGGGTGAGAGATAATTCAGACTGGCACTGTCCAATCTGTGGAGAGAAATATTCTGAAAAGGGTGGTAGAACGATTGATCACAAGCTACCTCGCTCACAGTATCCCTGGTTGTCAATGGAATTCAAAAATTTATGGGTAATTTGCCAATTATGTAACAAAGAAAAGGGTGAGATGCATTGGTACGAGTATGAACACTATATGTTCGTTCACCATCCGGAGCTTTATCTTGATGTGAAGGCTGCACGTCCTAGCCAATTACTCCAGCGCGATCGCTAATCGCCATAGGCTGGGTTTATGATGACACTGAGGAGGGGGTTGCTACCGATTTACTAGAAGCAGGCGTTTCCAAAGAAGATATATATAATACTTGGTTTTCGCCATCCCAAAGTGCATCAGCATACAGGCTTTGCCGTAGCTTGATTGCAGGAAAACAAGAATAGAGCGATCGCATCTTGACACTATCCTCTCAAAATGAAAGCATTAAAGAATAATATCCAGTCTGGGCAGAGCAAAAAATCATTTGGAGGTTCCCAAATGGAAAAAATTCTTGACTTAGGGCAGAACCTCTCTAAGTCTTGCCCGAAATAACCGTACAGATGCTCTCTGCCCAATCGTTTTACTTTGTTCAATAAAGCCTGGGATTTCTGCAATAGGGATGAAGGGAAAAGCTAAACTTTTATCCGTTGGCTGGTATTCTCCATCTACCAATTGATAAACCTGTAAACTCTGCTTGCTATATCTCCAAAGTTCAGGAACCCCCAGTGCGGCATAAATATTGAATTTATTTAAAGAAGAATGGGTATAGTCTGACTCCACAACTAAATCGGGTGGTGGAACATTGGGTAACTTAATTTCTTTACCTCTAACTTGCGATTCATTCTGAATATAGAAACAAGTATCAGGTTCTACAGCACGAGTTAAGTCTTCCCGTTCCAGAGTCAAGGAACCCAACTGTCTAATCTCGATTTCTAGCTCATCCGCAGTAGCTGTAACAAACTCCGCTATCAATATTTTGGGTTCTTCGTGTTGTTCGTATGGAACCATAATTTCTAACATTCCCTGGTCATAGGCAATTCTACAAGAGCGGTCTTCTCCGATATCCGCCATTAATGCCTTGAAGGTTTGCCAACTGACACCTCTCAAAACGACTCTTGCTTCTGCGGGAACTGACGCTTGGGGAAAAGTAGATGGAGTTGCTGTTTGTGCGTTCATCGTCTTTTATGCTCCCAACCTCTATAATTTTTGCAAATATAGATTAAGCTAATCATCCACAGCCTATCTCAAATCCCTATTTAGAAGCCGTCTATGAACAGCCCCTTCCTGACTCGCCTCCATAGCCCGGAACGTCCTGTCATCGTCTTCGATGGCGCAATGGGAAGTTCTCTGCAAACACAAAACCTCACGGCTGAAGACTTTGGGGGGGCGCACTACGAAGGCTGTAACGAGTACCTCGTTGTCACCAAACCCGAAGCGGTGGAGAAAGTGCATCGAGGCTTTCTGGAAGCTGGAGCGGATGTGATTGAGACGGATACCTTTGGCGGTGCGTCGATTGTACTCGCCGAGTATGACCTGGCAGACCAAGCGTATAGTTTGAATAAGACAGCAGCCGAACTGGCAAAGCGCGTAGCGGCTGAATACTCCACACCAGAGAAACCCCGTTTTGTTGCCGGTTCAATCGGGCCAACCACCAAACTGCCGACGCTGGGGCATATTGACTTCGACACCCTGCAAGCCTCCTTTGCCGAACAAGCCAGGGGACTGTATGACGGTGGTGCTGACTTGTTGATTGTAGAAACCTGTCAGGATGTGCTGCAAATTAAGGCAGCGCTGAATGGGATTGAACAAGTCTTCCAAGAAAAAGGTGCACGATTGCCGTTGATGGTATCCGTGACAATGGAAGTCCAAGGTACCATGTTGCTAGGGTCAGAAATTGGTGCCGCACTCACGATTTTAGAGCGTTATCCCATTGATATTCTTGGCCTGAACTGTGCCACAGGGCCAGACCGAATGCAGGAGCATATTAAGTTCTTATGTGAACATTCGCCCTTTGTTGTCTCCTGTATTCCCAATGCTGGACTACCGGAAAACGTCGGGGGACACGCCCACTACAAGCTGACGCCGATGGAACTGCGGATGGCGTTGATGCATTTTGTAGAAGACATGGGTGTGCAAGTGATTGGCGGCTGTTGTGGTACGCGCCCCGACCATATTCAACAATTAGCAGAAATTGGCAAAACCCTGAAGCCGAAAGAGCGACATCCTGAGTTTGAGCCATCGGCAGCATCAATTTACAGTGCTCAACCTTATGAGCAGGATAACTCGTTCCTAATTGTGGGTGAGCGCATTAATCCCAGTGGTTCTAAGAAGTGCCGCGAGTTGTTAATTGCTGAAGACTGGGATGGATTGGTGTCTTTAGCCAAGGCGCAAGTCCGGGAAGGTGCCCATGTCCTCGATGTCAACGTGGATTATGTGGGGCGTGACGGTGAGCGGGATATGCACGAATTGGTGTCGCGTTTGGTAACCAATGTGACACTCCCCCTGATGTTGGACTCCACAGAATGGCAAAAGATGGAGGCGGGACTAAAGGTTGCGGGGGGTAAGTGTTTGCTGAACTCCACGAACTATGAGGATGGGGAAGAACGTTTCTTCCAGGTGCTGGAGTTAGCGAAGAAGTACGGTGCGGGTGTTGTGATTGGCACCATTGATGAAGAAGGGATGGCACGGGCAGCAGACAAGAAGTTTGCGATCGCACAACGCGCCTATCGCCAAGCGGTAGAATATGGCATTCCCCCCTACGAAATCTTCTTTGATACCCTCGCTTTACCCATTTCTACTGGTATCGAAGAAGATAGAGCCAATGGTAAAGCCACGATTGAAGCCATTCGCCGCATCCGGGAAGAGTTGCCAGGATGTCACATGATGCTGGGCGTTTCTAATATCTCCTTCGGATTGAACCCAGCGGCGCGGGTGGTACTCAATTCCATGTTTCTGCACGAAGCGATGGCAGCAGGGATGGATGCCGCGATTGTCAGCCCGAATAAGATTTTACCTTTGGCAAAAATTGAACCCGAACATCAGGAAGTCTGCCGGAAACTAATTTATGATGAACGGCAATTTGAGGGGAATGTCTGCGTTTATGACCCCTTGGCAGAGCTTACCACACTGTTTGAAGGGAAGACCACAAAGCGCGATCGCTCCCAAGATGAAAGCTTACCGGTTGAAGAACGTCTCAAGCGCCATATTATTGATGGTGAACGCATTGGTTTGGAAGAACAGTTAGCCAAAGCGTTAGAAAAGTATCCCCCCCTGGAAATCATTAATACGTTCTTATTAGATGGGATGAAAGTGGTTGGGGAACTCTTCGGTTCTGGGCAAATGCAGCTTCCTTTTGTGTTGCAATCAGCCGAAACCATGAAAGCCGCAGTGGCTTATTTAGAGCCATTCCTGGACAAAGCCGATACGGGCAATAATGCCAAAGGGAAAGTGATTATTGCCACTGTTAAAGGGGATGTTCACGACATTGGGAAAAACTTAGTTGATATCATCCTTTCTAACAACGGCTACCAGGTGATTAATTTGGGAATTAAGCAACCTGTCGATAACATTATTGATGCCTACGAACAGCACAAAGCAGACTGCATTGCCATGAGTGGATTGCTGGTGAAATCCACGGCTTTCATGAAAGAGAATTTGGAAAAATTCAATGAACGGGGCATCACCGTACCCGTGATTTTAGGGGGAGCGGCGCTGACTCCTAAATTTGTCCATGATGATTGCCAAAATACCTATAAAGGGAAGGTTGTTTATGGCAAAGATGCCTTTTCTGACCTCCACTTCATGGATAAATTGATGCCTGCGAAAGCGGCTAGTAAGTGGGATGATTTAAAAGGATTTTTGGATGAAATAGACGAAATTGCAACGGCAACAACCAATGGTCATAAAGAATCTGTAACTGAAGCGAAGGAAGCCAAAGATTTGACTGAACCAGTAGTTATAGATACCCAACGTTCAGAAGCCGTTGCAATTGATATTGAACGTCCCACGCCTCCCTTCTGGGGAACTCGGATATTGCAAGCAGAGGATATCCCATTGGAGGAGATCTTTGGGTATCTGGATTTGCAAGCGTTGATTGCTGGACAGTGGCAGTTCCGGAAGCCGAAGGAACAATCACGGGAAGAGTATGATGCGTTTTTGCAAGAGAAGGTTTATCCACTTCTAGAGGATTGGAAGCAGCGTATTGTTGAGGAGAAGTTGTTGCATCCTCAGGTGATTTATGGTTATTTTCCTTGTCAATCTGAGGGGAATTCACTACATATCTACAATCCGGAAGGAACGAACCACTCCAGGCAAGAGGACACAGAAAGTTTAGAGAGGAGAGAGGAGGTGGTGAGGTTTGATTTTCCTCGGCAGCGTTCTTTACGGCGTCTGTGCCTTGCTGATTTTTATGCGCCGAAGGAGTCTGGGGTGGTGGATGTGTTCCCGATGCAGGCGGTGACGGTTGGGGAGGTGGCGACAGAATATGCGAAGAAGTTGTTTGACTCCAATCAGTACACGGATTATTTGTATTTCCACGGGTTAGCGGTGCAGACGGCGGAGGCGGTGGCGGAATGGACGCACGCTCGAATTCGTCGGGAGTTGGGTTTTGGCAGTGAGGAACCGAATAATATTCGGGATATTTTGGCTCAGCGCTATCGAGGTTCCCGGTATAGTTTTGGCTATCCGGCTTGTCCAAATCTACAAGACCAGTATAAACAGTTGGAGTTGTTGGGAAGCGATCGCATTAATCTATATATGGATGAAAGCGAGCAACTATATCCGGAACAATCGACAACGGCGATTATTGCACATCACCCAGTAGCGAAATATTTCAGCGCTTGAGGAGTGCTGGACTTCACAACTGATTTGGGTCAATCCCGCGTTCTCGCAGGAGCGCCTCTAAGGCTTGATAGCGCTGTCTTTCCTGTTCCAACTGAGTCAGCGCTTCATCTGCTCGTTGGCGTTCCTGTTCGGCACGTTGGTATTCTTGTTCAGCGCGTTGGCGTTCCTGTTCCCTCTGTTGAGCTAGTTCAACAAAGGACAGGAAGCGTTCTCCTGAGGGTCCAAAAATTTCTAGGTTGTCAGATGTTAGCTGAAACCTTATCTCCAGACGGGGACTCACCCAACCGTTCATTTCCTCAATTACCTCTAATTCCTCTCCAGAACGCAGCCAGCCTATTAACTCCACGCTATCTGGGTCGTAAACATAGTATTCTTCTACGCCATAGCGTTTGTAGAATTGGAATTTCTGAGCCATTGCTTTGAGGCGATTGCCGGGGGATAAGATTTCAAATACTACTTGTGGCGGAATATGATCTTCTTCCCATTGCTTGTAGGAACCCCTGTCTCCTTTTGGTCTACCAAAGACAACCATTGCATCCGGTGCTTGGCGAAGCTTGTTATCTCCTTCTACGGGATACCAAAGTAAATCACCTGCGACAAATACTTCAGGGTTAGCGGCGAATAACAGTTCTAAATTTTCCTTAATAACGACAATCCAGCGAAATTGTTTTGTGTTATCTGCCATTGGTTGACCGTCGCTATCAGGGTAGATGATGGCTGGTGCGGTATCAGTTGGCAATTGTTGTACCATGCTGCTGTATCTCCGCTTTGGGTCGTTGCTATATTTTAGCGATCATATGAATCGCCACACTCGACTCGACCTATTGCGATCGCAGCAGATTGCCTCAAAGTGCGCTCACCTGTTGGCATTCCTTACTACACTAATTGCTCTGTCAGGCTGTTTTCGTTACCTGAGAACAGGTCAGCCATTCTTGGTGAATATATGCATAAATAACTAATATATTTTAGCAAATATGCTAAAGTAGCATTTATTGTCAAACATAAATGCTATAAACTAACATGAATATCAGCATATATGATGTTTCGGGCGACATTGGGAAGACTCTGGCTGAATTGAGAAAGGCAGCGAAAAAGAAGCAAGCGGATATAGCTGAAAGCCTCAACGTAGCTCAAAGCCATGTCTCACGCATTGAGAAGGGGAAACTCATCCCCACTAACGAGGAGATTGAGGGATATTTGAGTGCTATTGATACGGATGAGGCACGGGATTATCTCGCGTTCTTGAAGCCTTGGGAAATTTTGAAGCGTCCCTCATTCAGGAATCCGCAGCGCGACGAGTTGTGGAAGGCAGAGACTTCTCTGCGAGAGCTAAACCAATTAATCTCTAACGATGCACCTGATTTACTCAAAGCTCAAGCTCAGATGTATGACAAGAGGGTTCGGGAAGAGGCAGAATATTTGACTTCTCTCAAACACTCGATCGCCTACGTGGGTTCCGTTGGTGTTGGTAAGACAACAGCAGTTTGCAAACTCACAGGGCTTATAATGCCCCAGGAAAAAAACTTTCTACGCCAAAGCATTCTTGCCGTAGGAAGTGGCAGGACAACAGTGTGCGAAGTTTGCATCCGACCTGGAGCGAAGTTCGGGATACGGGTGAAGCTTAAATCTAAAGATGAAATACACAAGTTAGTTGAGGACTTCTGCGCGGCTAAGAGAAATATCGATAAGGGAAATCAGGAAAATCAGTTAGAAGTAGTCTCTGAAGAAATGCAGCGCCTACTACTAAATATGGCAGGGTTGCAACCGGAGAGTTTAGCAGAGCTGATTAAACAGTGTGACAATGCAGATACTCTCCCCTTAAAGTTTTTAGAACTGCTAAAGCTCCCTGAAAGGACGCGAGAGGAAATTGAGTACGATAAAACATCTAATCAGACTGGCATCGAATGGCTTAAAGAAACCTTTAAGCTTATAAATTATGGTCGTCACAAAGAATTTTCTGTACCACAGCGGATCGATGTTATCGTTCCGGATAACGTCTTTCAGTTCTCTGACTATGAGTTAGAGATTATTGACACACAAGGTATAGATAAAACGGCAATCCGACGTGATCTATTAGGCTACCTAAACGATCAGCGTACCCTTACTGTATTGTGTTCCCGGTTCAAAGATGCACCGGACCGAGAGATATATGATCTCTTAGAAAACCTGATTAAGAACGGTGCAAAAAAGACATTAAAAGAGCGTGTTCTCATTCTCGCTCTTCCGCAGAATGATGAAGCAGACAATATGATGAATTATGCTGGCGACCCAGTAAATTCAACAGACGAGGCATATAATCTGAAACGTGAAGAAGTGCAGACTAAACTACAACCGTTACTACAAAGTATAGAAGGAATTGATATACCTATTATCTTTTTTAACGCCAAATCCGAAGAAGACAACCCCGCGAAGATAGCTAATGAGCTAATCAAGAAACTGGATAACTTACGAGATAGCTATGTTAAGCAATTGTCAAGCACAGTCGAGGCGATCAACGTCTTGATTAAAAATCAAAAGGAACAAAATGCACGGGATGCTTACAAAGAGGTCAGCGAGTCCTTGAAGATTTTTCTCAAGGATTACCGAAACAAACCACTGCCCTTGTGGAATGTATATACGAGCCTAATAGAACAGATGGAGAAGACGCCTGCAAGTACCATACGAGCAACCATGCGCCGTAACGGAACTTGGCACAAGTTCGATGTCTATTTACATCTCGGCAATAAAGCTAGGTCGAATGCTTGGAGTGCTACTCGTCCTGCTTTCTACGGATTGAAAGAATTGGTCAAAAATATGAACCATAAACCTAAGCTAGAACCTGCGTACAATTTTTTGAGTGAAATCTTAGCAAATTGGGAGGTATGGCACGAAGAATTCTTGAAATATGCAGAACAAATTGGTGAACAAATTTTTCGACCCACACTGGTAAAATCTTATATCTGGGCAGAATGTGCGGCTCTTGAAGGTGCAGGATTTCGAGAACAGGTCATCTGGAAGCTTAGACCGTGGTTTAAAAATCCTGAGCAACAGCACTTACACAACTTTTTAAAGAACCGCATCGAAGAAGCATGGCAAGAAAAAGTGTTGGCACAACTAGAAAAGCTCACGGATAAAGGTACAGAAGGGGACTAAAAAAATGTGAATTAAGGAGTTAACCTAAATTAGGGTAATTAGGCTTGGCTAGATTGAACCCATTGAATCGTAGGGACGTTATGTTTACGTGCAATCGCTTTTCCCCGTTTCTCTCTATTAAATTGAAGGTTAAAGCGATCGCATCTTCCCCTCATACCCCTAAACCTCATCATCCAAATCAGGTTCAACGCCAAGCGATCGCAATTGTTCTGTTAATCTTTCTACCCGTCGTCTTTCTCGCTCAAGCTGTTGACTTTCTTGCTCAGCTCGTTGTCGTTCTCGTTCTTCAGGAGTCAGAATCCAGTTACCAGCAGCATCATACCAACGCAACCAGACGCGATCAATTCCCTGATAAACACCTTGCCACAATCCCAAACCTAGTTGAATGTCATTCATCCACACTCGCGGTTCACTCAGTTCTAATTCTGAATAGCTACTACCGACTAACTGAAACGCCCTCAACTGATCGCTATAACGGTCAAACACAATGTAAAAGGGAACCCGCAAAATGCGCTCGTAAACTTCCCATTTCGTCGGGGGTTGATTAACTTCCCGCAAAGCTTGTCCTAAATCTTCTTTTTCAGTTCCCGGTGATAGCAGTTCGACGACGACGAAAGGATTAACCCCTTCTTGCCAAACCACATAGCTTAAGCGTAGTTCCCGTTGCTCATACAACCTAGATACGCCTAAAACTGCAAACCAGTCGGGGCGTTTATACCAAAGAGGATGGCGAACGTTGTAGTAAAGATTTAAATCGCTGGCAACAAAGATTTCGCCTTCTGGATAGTTTGCAGGACAGAAGGTGTATCCCAGCAGTTGGGGCTGTAGTAGATGGTATTCGTCAGGCAAACCGGGTTCCTCTGGGTCTTCGCTAGGAAGATCGTACATTGTGGGCAAAACTTTTTTCGGGTCAAGAGGAGGGTCGGTTTGATACATCATGCCCAACAGGGTAGCGCTGTCAACTTCATCATACAAAAAAGCACCTTGGCTAAGGTGCTCAAAGAGGAGGTAACAATCAACAGAAAAATTATCGTTCTCGATACACACGAGGACTCCGAGTTCCCACTGAGGCTCCTCCCATCGATGCAGCTAAACCCAGTAACGAACCAATCACAAAAGACCACAATCCCTTCGCAGCATCTCCAGCAATATTACGCGTTTGCTGAGCTGTTACATTCGGCGGATTGTCGGGTAGATTAACGCCACCCTGTTGAACCTGATTGACAACTTCCCCAGCATTGGATGCTGCGATTCCAAAAGCTCCCGTCACCCCACTGGCTAATAACCAAGAGCCAAGTGCTAGAGTCGTTGCCCAAAGAATTGCACCATTGAGAAGCGCTGTATTGCGGTTCATTGGCCCACTGGCACGGGCGGCAACCCAACTGCCGATAAATAAGGCAATTAACAAACTAATAATTGACCAAATTCCTACGCCCGTGCCAACGCCTGGTGCATTGGATCTCGGTGCCCCTGAACCGGATAAAAAACTGGCTCCAATCGCAGCACCTAAAGCACTCAAAATAAGTTGAGTGGCTAAAGCAACCACAAGACCTGAAATAATCGGTCCCCACCGTACACGGTCATGATATTCTACTACTTGATTCACAACGGGAGGTTCAGTTATCAAATTATCTCCCGGTCGATTGGTGTATGTCATAGCCTACTACTCCCTTCCCTTGCTTGCTAATCCGCTAAGCGTTTTTTCTGCTAATAACTCCGTGACATTAAATTTAGAGCGGAAGTCGATGCAATACGTCTATCAGTAGGAAGAGTAGGCTTCTCTCTCCTGAGAAATACTGGCTCAAGTGTACAGGATTACCAAGGATTATAAACTAATGTAAACCATGATTCATAAGCAAGGAAACAGTTACCCTAGGTTTTCTGCCTCAACGACAAAACTTTTCTACACAGCGAACAAAGATTTCTGTACCCATCAATAAAGCTGTTTCATCAAAATCGAATCGGGGATGATGATGGGGATAAGCTAAATCCCGGCTAGGGTTGGCTGACCCCAAGAAGAAATAGCAACCAGGCACTTCCTTAAGGAAAAATGACATATCTTCTCCCCCCATGGTCTGACATTCTGGAACAACTCCGGCTGGAGTTTCCACAACATCGGATGCCACTGACCGAACAAGTTCAGCCATTTGGACATCATTAATTACGGGTGGATAAAGCTGTACATAATTAAACTCGTAAAGAGCGCCCTGACTCTGGCAAATACCAGCAATGACTTGTTCAATTCTTTGGGAAAAATACCCTTCTAGTTTCGGGTTAAAATACCTAACCGTACCACTCATTTTAGCCGTGTCGGCAATCACATTGCGTGCTGTACCCGAATGAAGTGTGCCCACTGTAACCACGGCTGAATCAATCGGGTCAACATTCCGAGCGACAATAGTCTGTAAAGCATTCACAATTTGGGCACTGACGACGATGGAGTCAACGGTTTGATGGGGCATCGCACCGTGTCCCCCTTTGCCAAAAATAGTGCAATCAAAGCCTTCTACGGCTGCCATTAATGCACCACTGCGTACACCCACGGTACCCAAGGGCAAATTGTTCCACAGATGCAAACCAATCATGGCTTGAACATCGGGATTTTTTAAGACGCCCTCTTCTATCATCGGTTTGGCACCCCCTGGCCCTTCCTCTGCGGGTTGGAAGATGATTTTTACAGTCCCAGTGAAATCTTCCCGGTGGTGGGCGAGATAATAAGCAGTACCCAGAGCGATCGCGGTATGTCCATCATGACCACAAGCGTGCATGATCCCGTCATGCTGCGATCGGTAAGGCACGTCATTTGCTTCTTGAATCGGTAGGGCATCCATATCCGCCCGAATGCCAAGCACAGGGCCAGGGCGATTACTGGAAATTGTGGCAACAATCCCGGTTTTGGCAATCCCGGTTTGATAACGAAGCGGTACTGAGGAGTTAAGTGTCTGCTCAAATCCCCATTCCTGCAACTTCTGTGAGATAAATGCCGCCGTTAGCTGTTCTTTAAAGCCTAATTCGGGACGCTGATGCAGATGTCTGCGCCATTCGACGAGTTGAGGCTGCAATGAGCGAATCGCGAGTCTAATCTGAGAGAAATCGACCGAATGGGGATGGGGGAATGTAGAAACCATGTTTTGCCGCGCTTAATAGTAACGTGGGTAAGCAACTATGGGGTAAGTGTTGCTTCTAGCTTGGCATTAACAACTCCAAGTCTAAACTTGAAGCCACTTGAGCCAGCTTCGAGAGGTCAGTGGGGTCAGTCAAATAAGGTAAAATCCCCAAAACTGGGACGTTGGTCAAAGACTTAATCAAGTCAATCGGTGTCCAATTGGCGATGTCCTCCTGTGAACAGGGCTGGACACAATTGAGAACAATGCCTTGAAGCTGAACCCCACACGAGCGTGCTAAGGCAACATTGGCAACGGCTTGCGCGATCGCACCGAGTTTCACCGACACAACTAATACAACCGGTAACCGCCAATCCCTTGCCAAATCCGCCACTGTGAGTTCGTGAGTGATGGGTGAACCCAGTCCGCCGAGGGCTTCCACCAGCACCCACTGACGCTGCTGCTGCAAGCGACTAAACGCCTGCCACACTAAACCGAGGTCAACGGTACGTCCTTCCCGTTCTGCCGCTACCGGGGGTGCTACGGGTGTCTGAAAGCGCAAGGGCGTCATTTCTTCTGGGGATTGGTTGAGGTTAAAAAGCTGTTGATACAACTCACAATCTCCTTCCCCCGTTTGAATGGGTTTGAATACCCCCAAACTCTCTTGAGGACGGTAAGTCTGCCAATAAGCCACTAGGGCACAGGTCAAAACTGTTTTTCCTGCTCCCGTATCGGTGCCAGTAATTAGTAGTGCGTTCAAAGGTCAATCAAGTTTGCTTTAGGGAGTCGTGGTGGGAGTTGGAGTTGGTGTTGGTGTTGGAGTCGGTGATGGAGTCGGTGTTGGAGTCGGTGTTGGAGCCACATTCTGAAGACTGAGATTGAGCTTAAAGCTTGCCTCATTTCCAGCGATCACATCCACTCTATACTGACCAGGCCGGACAAAATTGATCCCGGCGGCATTTTGCTGAACGGTTCCATCGGGATATTGAACATTGATTCTCACGTCAGCTTCTACAGGCTTCACCGTAAGCGCCTGACCTTGTGGAACGGTCACCACATACCGCTTGATCAGTTGTGGGCTAGTTTTACCTGAAACATCCACACTTTTACCTGCTGGCACCTTGACTGTTTCTGAGTCGTATTTAGCTGAAGGCGAGGGTGAGGGTGACGGTGAGGGTGAGGCTGAGGGTGACGGTGCCAAAGTCAGCGCTAGGGTGTAATCCCTATCCGCCACACCTTGGACGGGTCGCAGTTGAATGGTGTAATTTCCTGTAAAAGGAAGCGTTCCTTCCCAATCCTTCACCCGTGTCGCCCGGTTACCCACTGGCTTTCCATTGGGTCCGAGTATCGTCATCAAGACTCCTTCTTCCGGAATCCGTGCGGTCAGTCGTTGGTCTTGTTCACCCTTGATAATGTAGTTAACGGTTGTATTGGCGTTTAAAGCCCCTTCTGTGGTAATCGTTTTACCGACGGGCACGTTCAGGTTTCGACTAAAGGAAGTCGGCGTTGGTGTTGTTGGTACGGGTGAGAGTGGTGTTGCCGGTATTGGTGAGAGTGTTGTTGTCGGTATCGGTGAGAGTGTTTCGATGGGTGTCGGCGGTAATGTTTCTATAACGAGGGGAGTGGGTAACTCGTCGCCAATCGGCTCGGTGGGCGTTAAAGTGGCTTGAGGGTCGCCTTGATTTCTCAGAGAACTGAAAAGCGCCCAAGAACCTAATCCTGCTAACAATGCCAGCGTAATGCCAATCCCCAGCACAGCCATGGGATTATCCCAGATTGTGTTTCGGTTGGGATCAGGGATTGAGGGATTGCCTCGTTGTGGCGTTCTGGCACCCGCACCCCCGGCGGGAGGACGTCCCACCGCCATGGTGGCGACTTGTGAGAGGTTGGGATCGGGTCGTTGAGGAGGTGGGGGAGAAACAGGTGATTGGGGTGTGGGGGATTGAAGTGCTTGCATCACTTCCGTTGCCGATTGGTAGCGATCGCCCGGTCTATAACTTAGCATCCGGTTCAAAACGCTGGCTAATTCATCACTCACATTCGCCCATCGCCGCCAGCTCCAAGTGAGTTGATTATCATCAAATAGGGCTTGTGGCTCTTTGCCGGTTAGCAATACCACGGCTGTAGCGGCTAAAGAATACAGGTCACTGCTAGGATAAGCCCGACCCGTCTGGATTTGTTCACTGGGTGCATATCCGACTTTGCCCACAGTTGTGATTGGGGCGGAGGCGACGGAGGTGAAAATTCGGGTTGCCAGTTCCTTAACCACACCGAAGTCGATCAGCACCGGCAAACCGTCCGAGTTGCGTCGAATAATATTGTCCGGCGTAATGTCTCGGTGAATAATGCCTTTGCTGTGGACGTGATCCAACACGGGCACTAATTGAATTAATAACTGCCGAATCTCGGCTTCTGAGAAGACGCCAGTGCTAGGCTCTGGGCTTCCCCCGCTCGGATTGGTACTTTGAATATAGGTCTGGGCTTTGCGATCGTTGAGCAGTTCGCGATAGGTTTTCCCCTCCACATAGTCCTGCACCAAAAACAGCCGTCCGTCCTGCTCAAAGTTGGCTCGGAACTGGGGAACTTGTGGGTGGTTAATTTTATAGAGAGATTCTGCCTCTCTTTGGAACAGTTCCTTCGACTTCTCTAGTTCATACGCTCCTGTCTCAGGAGGAATTAATTCCTTGAGGGCGCAACGTTCATTAAAGCGCCCTTGGTCTTCTGCTAGGTAAGTCCGACCAAATCCGCCTTGACCCAGAACACTGAGCAAGTGGTAACGATTTTGCAGAATAGTTCCTGAGGGAATCGGTGGTTCCATGAGCGTATTTACCCGTTTTGATCAGAAAGAGGAAGGACGCCTAACGGCAAGTTGGTTTTGCTTTCCGTGCATCAGCTAGCTGTCTTCACTTTACTTAGGGTACCGTGAATGAAAGCAACTCGCCAGTAAGATATTTATCAGAAATTTTCTTCATTATTCCATTAAAAGATAATAAAGAAAGAATTTATTTTTGGTCAGTTAGACATTTTTACCCCATAAGGGCATATTCCTTTTGAGTGAAGTTTTGATTTTTCTAATCAAATCTCTAATCAATATGAGAAAGACCTGAAGCCAAAAGACAGATGGATGATCACTCACAAAAGGCGGGCATCGTCTCGAAGCGCCTCGCTTTTGCCGCGAAAAAATTGAACCTAGAACAGCGCTTGCCAGAGCGGTCTATGCTTCTGGCTGGACAACAACTACCCAAACGTGAAATGTAGTGATACACTATAAAGCTGCCTAAAAACTAACTACACTCGTCTGTGTGTCGAAAGACTAGTTTGCGACTCACGACTCAAAAAACTTGGCTTAGCTAGCCATCAGCTTTTCTAGACCAACCTAATCTAGAAACTAATGGCTATTCTGGTATTTTACCTACGACTTGTAGTAGGTTCGATTTTTCATGTCTAAATTTCGGTAGATTAGATGCTGAATTTTCCCTAATATTTTCTATTTCCATTGACTAAGCAAAAATCTAACTCAGGACTTGTTTAGGTTGGAGTCCAAGTCAGTGAAAAGGAGTAGGCAGAACCTGTTTTATTGGGGGCTAGGCTATGCCGCCAAATGGATTTTTACCTGTTGGTAATCACCATGGGATCATGGCGCAATGCTCACTTCCTCCGTTTTTACAAGCTGTATTTATGTAAAAAATATAAAGTTTATTTCTTTGTGCTGATTAATTAGCTTTCATCTATCTCAATGAATGGCTATCCTTCTCATCCGTACAACTTTTTTAAAAAATCTTACAAGTGTTTATAACTGGGAATGATAAGATTGCAATCAAATGAGCTTCGAGGGTTTGCTGTGAGCCGTTCTGCAACTTTAACGCTTCAGCCCATGCTGCCGCCAATTGCGGACAATAATCGTCTCCGACTGTTTTCAGGTTCTGCGAATATTCCACTGGCACAAGAAGTGGCTCGCTATCTGGGGATGGATTTGGGACCGATGGTTCGCAAACAATTTGCAGATGGAGAGTTATATATTCAAATTCAGGAATCCATTCGGGGTTGTGATGTTTACCTGATTCAGCCAACGTGCCAACCAGTAAACGCTCACCTGATGGAATTGCTGATTATGGTTGATGCCTGCCGTCGGGCATCAGCGCGGCAAATTACTGCCGTAATTCCTTACTATGGTTATGCCAGAGCAGACCGCAAAACGGCTGGGCGCGAGTCGATTACGGCGAAGCTGGTTGCTAACTTGATTACGGAGGCAGGTGCCAGTCGCGTTTTAGCCATGGATTTGCACTCTGCCCAAATTCAAGGCTACTTTGACATTCCCTTTGACCATGTCTACGGCTCACCTGTATTGCTAGACTATCTGGCAAGTAAACGACTCTCTGACATCGTGGTTGTTTCACCCGATGTGGGTGGTGTGGCTAGAGCTAGGGCATTTGCCAAAAAGCTAAATGATGCTCCCCTGGCGATTATTGACAAGCGTCGGCAGGCGCACAATGTAGCGGAAGTGATGAATGTCATCGGGGATGTCGAAGGCAAAACCGCCGTTTTGGTAGACGACATGATTGATACCGCTGGCACCATTTGTGAGGGAGCGAGAATACTGCGGGAGGAGGGTGCACGCCAAGTCTACGCCTGTGCCACTCATGCCGTTTTTTCGCCTCCAGCTATCGAGCGCCTTTCGAGTGGGATATTTGAAGAAATCATTGTGACGAATACAATTCCCGTTTCGGAAGAAAAGCGCTTTGCACAATTAACGGTGCTTTCGGTGGCTAACTTGCTGGGCGAAACCATTTGGCGTATTCATGAGGACAGCTCTGTAAGTAGTATGTTCCGTTAATGGAGTAAATCTCCTGAAAGAATTCTCCGCAGAAGCCTGTAATACCAACTCCGGTTGGTATTACTCCTTTTTCTTTAGCCCGAGTAAGCCCGGAGATTTAGTGAGGACTATGTTTTGTGTAGCCCCAGGTTTCCAGCCTGTGGGGGAAAAAAGCGTATTAGAGCATTAACGCAATTCAACGTCCCTGCTTCTGATCAGATGGCGGGAGTTGTTTTTGTATCTGCGTCTGATTCTCTCTAACAGCTTTTTCTAACTCCACTTCTAGCTCAGACTTTAAAGACTTCGTCCAGTTATAGCAACAGACTAAAGCGACTCGCCTCTCACCACACCCCAACTGGCGCGATCGCCAATTCGCCTCCATCAGCTTTTGCTTACACCGACGCAAACCCGCTTTGATTTCCTCCGGTACACCCTGCAAAGAAAGCGGCCCAATGCCCTCTAGTTTCTCCTCTTTCCACCACTGAGTATTCGTATTGTTCTTGGCAACTTGACGCAACTCACGACGACACCAATCCCGCCATGCCTTTGCGATCGCACAATTCATGTGTAACTTAGCCAGAACACTCGCCGCTTCGAGTAGCATCGCCTCACCTACTGGTGGTTGCTCAGCTCTCATGGCTATCTTTGATAGTATTGCTCGAATCCTCAAGGATGGGTGACGTTAAGCTAGTCAACAACAGTTTCGCAAGCTAGTTAGGAGGATGTAGGAGATGACTCAGGGTTCTGTCAATCAGCTTGGTGAAACTATCCCGCAATTGCTCAATGGATATGACCCTAACGTGTTTCCAGCATTTCATCAAACACTTTCTACGCACTTTCCAGGGGCATTACCCATGACCAAGTACATGAGAAAAACTTTCCAAAGTTTGAGTGCCTACGGTTTTTGTGACGAGAACACGATGGGAATGATCGCTATTTGTCGAGATGAAATCGCTGAACCCCTATTCACTGAAGTGATTCGATACTGGGGGAAAACCTTTAATTGTTGTAGTTTAGCTGGGTTCGTCATGATGGGGAAAACTGGGTTAGCTGCCGCCACAGACCATACCCCTATTGTTGATGGTATTCGTCGCTTTGCCTTCTATGCTATGCCCCACATTGCCATTTCTAGACATGGTGATATGGGTAAAGTCTATAGAGATGGTCTTCAAAAAGCTTCTCATGCTTGTGGAGCATTAGAAACAGTGGTTCAAGAACTGGCATCGGGTCACTTGAAACTAGAAATGGATATGCAGGATATTGAACAAACAATTATCCGCCAGAAAATTCTTTCGACCCTTACCTATGGGGACAAACCCGATTTGATAGAAATTACGAAATTGGCCTCTCGAATTATTTCTGATGATGTCAAAAACCTCTTAAACATCCTGGATTCTTCGGTATTTAATTATGCCGTTATGACCGGCATTCAAATTCACGGTCCTTTAGGCAGCCACTGGATCTATCCGCAAGATTTTTATGTCGTCGGATCTGACCTTCCTGAAGGAAAGGCAGAGATTGAAGCGTTTCAGTCGGGGCGGAAATGAACCTCAGTGGTACGATCACGATCCGCTATGTATTTTCCAGCTTGTGTAGATACAGGTTTCAGTGGGTGCGGTTTCATCAACCCTCCCTTAATAGAGTGGGTTGAAAGATCGCGACTTCTACAAGGTGTTTCGTCGTTCCGTCAAGTTTTGTCAACCCTCCCTTAATAGGGTGGGTTGAAAGACACGTCTGGAAATTTTGATCCCACATTCCGCCCTTTGACTGTCACAAGTAGATAATTTAGTGGAGGCAATCGAGGCAAACGCAACGTAAGTGGAGTTAAAGATAGCCTAGCCAGCTTTTTGGCCGAAACAGGATAATTGAACGGGAGTGGAAGGGCTAAGTCTTGGGGAGGGGGTGTGAAAGCAGCAGAAATGCAGGTAATGAACCTCGACCACTTGGGTCTGGTGGCAGGTATTATTGACGAAATCGGGCTGGTGGAACAAATAGACCTGCGGTTGGGGCAAGACAGCCGAGAAAAAGTCAGTGCAGGTCTTGTGGTCAAAGCAATGATTCTCAACGGACTGGGCTTTGTGTCAGCCCCACTGTACTTATTTAGTCGATTTTTTGAAGGGAAAGCTACAGAACACCTGATTGGAACCGGAGTCAAGCCAGAACATCTCAATGATGACCGCCTGGGACGAGTGCTTGATGAACTGTTCCTGGCAGGACTAACCCGTTGCTTCGTCAGCATTGCCATGAAAGCTATCGCCAAGTTTGGAGTGAGTATTGAGACAGCGCACTTAGACTCGACCTCATTTCATCTGCATGGCGAGTATGAAACAGCCAATGACGAAGTGGTAGTCACTCAAAAGACAGAAGATGGCACAAGAGTAGAAATTGAGGTAGCGCCGAAAGCGATTCACCTAACGTATGGATATTCTCGTGACCATAGAAGTGACCTCAAACAATTCGTGATGAATCTGATATGTGGTGGAGAGGGTGGTATACCGTTATTTTAGAGATGGCAGATGGCAATCAAGACGACAAGACAAAGTTTGCCCATCTGTTTGAGGAGTTTCAGAAACAGTGGACTTTTGAGGGAATACACATAGCAGATAGTGCTTTGTACACTGCCGACAACCTCAAGCGGATGAAGCAGTTGAAATATCACACCCTAGAAGCAGTAGAAATCATTGAGCAAGACCATTACTCCCAACCGGGAAGACCAGCAAAGCAAACTCGACCCACTCACAAAACCTATCACATTCAAGCCACATTGGTAGTCAATGAAACTGTCCTAGAACAACAAAGACAGCAAGCGGGACGATTCATTCTCGCCACCAATGTCCTAGACAAGGAACAATTGAATAATGATGCAGTCCTGAGTGAGTACAAAGAGCAGCAGAGTACGGAACGGGGCTTTAGCTTTCTCAAAGACCCTCTGTTTTTTGCTGATAGTGTTTTCCTGAAAGACCCAGGTCGCATTGCTGCTGTAGGGATGGTTATGGGATTGTGTCTGTTGGTCTACAACTTGGGACAGGCAGCTTTACGTCAAGCCTTAGTTCAAGCTGATGAAAGCCTCCCTAATCAATTAAAAAAGCCGACTCAGCGTCCCACCCTCCGCTGGATATTTCAGTGTTTCCAAGCGGTGCATTTGTTAGTGATTGATGGGGTTGAGCAAATTGCCAATCTTACCGATGAACGCTTAAAGATTTTGCGCTTTTTCTCTCAAGCTTGCCGGGACTACTATCTATTGTGCTGAGTTCTTCAAGTCATTGAAATACTTCAACAATTATTTCAGCAAAGTGATGCGTAGACGAGCTTTTTAGTTAACGCATCAGGCTTTTCCTGATAGGAAACAGTTCACTTTATGTTGCCAGTTACTTGACTTTTTATTGCTACTTGCTGCTTTTTGAGAACAAGCACCCGAAAAAAGTTAGCATCTCTCATCTCTAGAACGTTTCACTCGATTGAACTGGCCTGTGTTAGCCTTCAGTTCCACACAATTATCCGCTTGTGACAGTCAAAGGGCGGAATGTGGGTTTGATGAAAAGTGCCACAAATTTAGCAAAATAGGGTTGAAAGGAGTGCCTGCTTTACAATTTGGACTAACTGAGCATAGCTCACTTTCAAGGAAAAACCTGAATCGAATTCAAATTAGCGGCACTAATTCGTTAACCGTCAATTGGTTAGGGCAAGCAACATCAACATGTTAACGGCGACAAAGAAAGTGTAAATTGACATACTAAATGGGCAGTACTGGACTCGAACCAGTGACATCCTGCTTGTAAGGCAGGCGCTCTACCAACTGAGCTAACCGCCCGATAACATAATTAGATTAGCACAAAAATGATAATAACATATGCCCTCTGGTCAAACACATGATCGCATAACTTTATGGAGCTTACCCGTCGTCACCGGTTTGACCATAGCATCAACACAGAGTGGCAATCTTGCCTTAATCGTTTCCGGAGGGTTCCTCTTTAGTGGGCTGATGCTCAGTCCTGACTTAGACCTGAAATCGCTACCCTTCAAGCGCTGGGGGTGGCTGCGGTGGATTTGGATACCCTACCAAAAAGCGATGCGCCATCGCTCAATCTTTTCTCATGGCCCTCTCATCGGCACTACTCTCAGGATGCTTTATCTGGCTACATGGACAGCCTTGGTGGGGATACTGATTTTGGGCGTTGTCCAGTTATTCCGTGACGTGCCTTGGAGTTGGCAGCAGTTTGGTGAAGATATCAAGCAATGGCTCATTAATTACCAAGCCGAATGGATTGCTCTGTTTGTGGGTTTGGAACTGGGAGCGATGATTCATTCTGTCAGTGATTGGACTAGCACTGCCCTCAAGCGTTCTCAACGCAAACCCAAGCGCAAATCGACGACACGCAAGCGCACCCCGTCCCGACGTACTTCCAAAAAATGAAGGTCAAACCCTAACTAATCCTTGTCCACAACGCTAATCCACCGCCCCGCCCCCTCGCAGCTATGCTTTGGTTCTGCACCAGGAAGTAGGTGAAAAATGCCTGCTCTTTGACACTTTGTTCATAAAAGCGGGTTTCCCGTTCTTTACCCCCACGAATGTAGCCTTCATAGACCTTCAGCCCCGATAATGACACGTTCATCCGGGTAAAGTCGAACGCAAGTATATTAGTTTTTGACCAGAACTGGGTAGGGCCAGTGAGAATGAATTGTAATAGTCCAAGTTCAACGCAATTTTGCACCCGGCCTCGCTCTTGATTGGAGTCCGATGGGGAGTAGGATAGATGAATCTTCACCCACTTGGGTAAAAACCGTCCCGCACCTAACATAATTCCTGCTCGTTGGCGTGATTTCTTTGTCCCTGTGATAAACCCTAATCGCCAGGTGCCGAGCAATTGTGGATAGGCATAGCGCCGTTTGCTCTGTTTAGCCGCTTTTTCTGCCATCAGCAGTGCTTCAACCACCGCCTCTGGAGTTGGGGCTATTGCAGATGGGGTGGTTAAAAACTCAATCGCTTGGTCTAATGCCGAGTCCATTTTGGGAAGATACGAGGTTGGGTAAGTTGCCTAGAGGAGCGGGAGCAATAGGCTAAGGGCGCTATCATTATGGATGTAGAAGTTAAGTTTTGTAAAGCCTCTTGACTGCAACCTTGAAACCCACCAACAGCGCCAGTGTATCAACAACCTGGCACGCTCTCGACCCTCTCTGGGAGGGAGGCGAAGAAACCGTTCAGCAGGGATTACCCCATAGTCAGCTAGCACCGGCTTGGCAGATATTGCTGTTAGGAGATGGCTCTCCCACTCGCCATCTGCAACTCCTGACAACGGAACCGACGGAAGTCGATGTGATTGATATGTCCCTGATTGGGATGGCGGATGATGGGGCACCGAAGCATATTCAAGCCGTACCTGCGCCCAGATTAAGACGGCAGGTTTGGTTACGCACGGCTTCGGGGCAGCGGCTGGCTTATGCGGCTTCTTGGTGGGATGCGAACCATGTGGATGAATATTTGCAAAATCGCAATATCCCGATTTGGGCTAGCCTTTCTCGCCTACGGAGTGAGCTTTATCGGGATATTCAGGGAATTTATTACGGTCACTCAGAAGCGTTAGAGTTAGCGTTTGGGGAGAAAGGGCCGTTTTGGGGTCGTCACTATCTGTTTTGGCATCATGGGCAACCTCTGACGCTGATTTATGAGGTGTTTTCACCTTATTTGAAAAAGTACTTAGGAGAGACGCACCTGACCTGAGTTCGATGTCATATTGAATACGTTTGCATTGGAATCATTTTTTTTAACGCAGAGATCGCAGAGGGGGGCGCTGAGGGACGCTAAGGTTTTTGAAGCGTCCAACTGTCTTATTCCCCCTCTCGCCCCCTCTCCATCTCGTTGAGGAAGGGAATTATCGAGACACAGGGGGTACCATAATGATGGGCATTCAACCGGATAGGATATTTAGACCGTCACTACTTTTTCTGCTTTTTGCATTTTTTCCAACATGAGCTTGGAACGTTTGACCATTTCTGGAATCAAAATTGGGTAATCGCCGGTAAAACAGGCACTGCAAAAGCTATTGGGGTCTTCTCCTGTAGATTCCAGCATTCCCTTCCAACTGAGATAAGCTAAACTATCGACACCAATTTGCATGGCAATGTCTTCAACTGACTTGGTTGCCGCAATTAATTGGTCTTGACTATCCGTATCAATGCCATAGAAACAGGGGTGTGTCACGGGCGGTGAAGAAATTCGCATATGAACTTCAGTGGCACCGGCATCACGCAGCGCTTTAACAATTTTGCGGCTGGTTGTTCCCCGCACAATCGAGTCATCGACAATTACAACCCGTTTCCCTAATAAGACATCTTTCAGGGGGTTGAGTTTCATGCGAATGCCCGATTCTCGCATGGATTGGGTGGGTTGGATGAAGGTGCGACCGACGTAGCGATTTTTGATTAATCCTTCCGCGTAGAGAATGCCGGATTCTTGGGAAAATCCAATCGCGGCAGGAATACCGGAGTCGGGTACGCCAATGACAATGTCGGCATCGACTAATGATTCTTTCGCCAACTGACGCCCTAGCTTTAAGCGATAGCTATACAGGGTTTCATCGGTCATGATGCTATCGGGTCTGGCAAAGTATATCATTTCAAAAATGCAAAGCTTGCGCTCTGGTTTTGGACTCCAGTGGAAGGATGCCATCCCTTCTTCGGTAATCCAAACCAATTCCCCTGGTTCAACGTCCCGCAGATATTCAGCACCGATAATATCTAAACCACAGGTTTCGGATGCCAGCACGTAACGCTGAGGATGACTGCCTACGGTGCCGATGACCAGAGGACGGATGCCATTGGGGTCGCGCACACCCATCAACCCAACCGGAGTGCCAATCACTAAACTATAAGCGCCTGAACAGTGACCAAAGGCACTCAGGGCGGCTTCCAACCATTCTTTGCCGCTATCGACTTCTGATCCGATCGCGATCGCAATCATTTCAGAATCCGTGGTTGTCGTAAAATTACAATTACGCTGGAGCAAATGTTCGCGTAGCTCTCCTGTATTCACTAAGTTGCCATTGTGGGCTAGCGCCAGTTTCCCCAAGCGAGTTTCCACCAGAGCTGGCTGAGCATTGGCAATCCGACTAGAACCTGTGGTAGAGTAACGGGTATGACCAATAGCCATGTCCCCTGGTAGCTCGGCTAAGATCGACTCGTTGAAAACCTGCGACACTAGCCCCATATTTTTGTATAGATGCACCTGGTCTCCCTGAAACGCCGCAATCCCTGCTGATTCTTGACCTCGGTGCTGTAGCGCATAGAGACCAAAGTAAGTTAGTTTAGCGACATCTTCCCCTGGTGCGTAAATGCCAAAAACTCCACAAGCTTCCTCCTGTTTATCGGGTCGCTGTGCATAGCCGTCCTCAGATTGAGCCAGATTCTGCTGAGAAGAAAGGGGTTCGTGATGCATCATACTAAGATAGGTTCCTGATAGCGGCAGAACGTCAGTGAGACTTAGAGCGAAGCAAAAAAGCGCTGTAATTGTTAAGGTGGGTTAACAACTCTTTAAGAATAGCACCAATAACAGTCGCTGGGCTGACTGAAGTTGTTGCTATTAAAGCCTTTGATCTGTTTTATACAGGCGTTTACCGCCCAGTTATACATTCAAACGTCGTTCAAGAGCATTTGAAAAGCGTTCGCTCATTTCTATCATCGTAACGTCGATTATCGGCTGATTGTCATCAATTAACAGTTTTAATCCAGCATTTTGGCTCTTGACAAAACCTAGATTTTGCCAGTGTTGAGTCTGCTCGCCCCATTGCTCTTTCAGGTAAGATTCCCACCTGGCTTGGTGTTCCGGCTTTACCGATACGAGTATGCGACTGGCACTCTCACCATAGAGAACCTCATCCCAACGCCTTTCTATATTCGTTAGCCGCAAGTTAATTTGGGCACCCAACTGACTGGCAATACAAGATTCCGCCAGGGCAACCGCAATGCCGCCTTCCGCACAATCATGGGCAGAACGTACCCAGCCTTGACGAATCCCTTCCCGCGTGGCAGCTTGGACACGACGTTCCAAATCAAAATCCACGACAGGTGGTTTACCCGCAACAACCCCATGAATACTGGCGAGGTATTCAGAACCCCCTAAACAAACGTGAGGCGTAGAATCAGTCAGAGGCAGTCCCAAAAGATAAATTAAATCACCTTCAGCTTGCCAACCTTGACGGCAAACGCGAGTCATATCAGGAATCAACCCCACCATCCCAATCACTGGTGTTGGGTAGATGGGTTGAGGTGTGCCCGTGGCATCCAATGTTTCGTTGTAAAGGGAGACATTCCCCCCAGTCACAGGGGTTTCCATAATTCGACAAGCTTCTGCAATCCCCTGACATGCCGACGCCAACTGCCAGTATCCAATTGGCTTTTCGGGACTGCCAAAATTTAGGTTATCGGTAACCGCCAAGGGTTCAGCCCCGACACAGCTAAGGTTCCGCGCCGCTTCGGCAACAACGGCTTTAGCCCCTTCGTATGGGTCAAGATACACATAACGAGAGTTGCAATCTACCGTTGCAGCAACGGCTGATTTGGGATTGGGAATGCCTACTTCCAACGGACGCAACCTGACAACAGCCGCATCAGCACCACCGGGCAACATCACCGTATTATTTTGTACTTGATGGTCGTACTGGCGATAAACCCAACGTTTAGAAGCAATCGTGGGAGTATCCAGAAGTTGCAGAAGGATGTCACTCCAGGTTTTGTGGTTACCTTGGATGTCAATTCCCTCTAAGGTGCAAGCTGGGAGAGAGTTGGCTGTCCACTCCCAAGCTTGACGGGCATATTCCGGCGGTTGGGCTAAAAGTTCCCGATGATAAATCGGCGTATTATCGGCTAATGCTGTGGCTGGAATTTCCGCTGCCACTCCGCCTTGGAACAAAATTCGCACAATTGGCTCTGCAATAACTGTGCCTGCGACAACCGCCTGTAGCCCCCAACGGTGGAAAATATCAATTAATTCCTGTTCTCGACCCTTGTGAGCAACAAATAACATCCGTTCCTGGGATTCAGAAAGCAGATATTCATAGGGAACCATACCACTTTCCCGTACTGGAATCAAGTCTAAATCCAGCTCAATTCCCACACCGCCTTTGGCTGCCATCTCTGAGGTGGAACAGGTAATTCCAGCCGCACCCATATCTTGGGCGGCAACGACAGCCCCGGTTTTAAAGGCTTCTAGACAAGCTTCAATTAATGATTTTTCCAAAAATGGGTCACCCACTTGCACCGCAGGACGGTCATCCATAGATTGTTCGCTGAGTTCCGCACTGGCAAAACTTGCCCCACCCATGCCATCTCTCCCCGTGGTGGAACCGACGTATAAGACTGGATTACCGATACCCGCCGCCCCAGATTTGACGATTTCTGGGGTTTCCATCAATCCCAGTGCCATGACGTTAACTAAGGGATTGTCGCTATAAGCGGGGTCAAAGTAAACTTCGCCGCCGACGGTGGGAACCCCGACGCAATTACCATAGTGGGAGATTCCTTCGACGACACCACTAAACAGTCTTCGCGTCCTGGCATCCTCCAGGGAACCGAAGCGCAGAGAGTTGAGGACGGCAATGGGACGCGCACCCATTGTAAAAATATCCCGCAGGATTCCTCCTACTCCCGTTGCTGCACCTTGGAAGGGTTCAACGGCGGAGGGGTGATTGTGTGATTCGATTTTAAACGCCAGTCTTAACCCGTCTCCTAAGTCTACAACTCCGGCATTTTCTCCGGGGCCGACTAAAATGCGATCGCCTTCTGTGGGAAACTGCTTGAGTAAGGGACGCGAGTTTTTGTAACAGCAATGCTCCGACCACATCACGCCAAACATTCCCAGTTCAGCCTTATTGGGATGACGCCCTAGCCGATGAACAATGTCTTCGTATTCTTCAGGCTTCAAGCCTTCAGCGGCAATTTCTTCGGGAGAGAATGGAGCAGAGGAGATGCTGGACATGAACACTTTGCAATGGGCGGGACAGTGCTTTATTTTATCGATAATTGGGGCTGAGGAATTTTAGATTTGGGAATTGGGATGGGTTGAGGTGTTGTTTTCCCTAGCATTGGCAACGGTATCCTCTCTTTTGAAATTGGAATCACATTCCCCATCGTAAGGCAGGGGTTTTCACGGGTGCATCCCAAAATTTAATCATCTCTTCATCTAGTTTGAGTAGGGTGATTGAGCATCCTTGCATTTCTAGGGAGGTGATGTAAGGGCCAATTAAGTTTCGCACAATCTGAAGGTTATGCTTTTGGCAGACTTCTGCTAATTTGCGATAAACGATGTACAACTCAGACAGGGGAGTGCCACCCATACTATTAACAAAGGCGAGGACGGAATCACCGCTTTGCAAGGGAGGGTCTGTTAGTTCTACCTCTATCCATTGTGATGTGTCTGCATCCCACTCTCGCACTGTGCGTGAGTAGTTCGTGTCTTCGATGATAGAAACTGCCAGCATCTCGGTGATTTCATCGGCTGACTTGAGAGGCATTCGTTGCCGTCCCGGTTCCCCGTGAATGCCGATACCCGCTTCCATTTCATCTTCACCCAATTCAAAGGTGGGGCTACCATTGGCCGGTACGGTGCAGGAAGTAAGTGCTATCCCCATGCTGCGTCCGTTGAGGTTAACCTTGCGGCAGAGGTTGGCAAGTTGCTGCAAGTCATATCCCTGTTCAGCCGCAGCACCACAGATTTTTTCAGCCAGTACAGTGGTGCCCACACCCCTACGCCCTTGGGTGTAGAGGCTGTCTTTAACCGCAATATCATCATCAATCAGAATATTGGATATGGGGATGCCCTCAGAGTGGGCGAGTTCGGCTGCCATCTCGAAGTTCATCACGTCACCACTGTAATTTTTAACGATATTGAGGACACCAGCACCACTATTAACCATATTGGCAGCTTCTAGCATCTGGTCAGGAGTAGGAGAGGTGAAGACTTCACCGGGACAGGCAGCATCTAACATGCCGATGCCGACAAAGCCGCCGTGCATGGGTTCATGTCCACTGCCACCACCGGAGATAAGGGCGACTTTGTTTTGAATGGGTGCGTCAGCGCGATAGATGAAGTGGGGGTCGAGGTGGACTTTGATCAGGTCGGAATGGGCGACTGCCATGCCTTGGAGACTTTCGCGTACTACGTCGTCGGGGTTGTTGATGAGTTTTTTCATAGCTTAATGATGAGGATGGGGCACGGAGCGATTGCTTTCTGGCTATCCTGATAATGTGTCTTTTTCCGATGTTATGCCAGATCGTAACTTGCACTTACCCTCAACTTTGATGAAAATCAGCGACGAGCTATTAAACAAATAGGAGTCATGGATAATGGGCGAAGCCAAACGCAGAAAGCAACTAGACCCAAACTATGGGAAGGAAACCTAATTTATGAGATAGCAAAAACCTTAAACTCCTTTTTGGCCGCAAACACGATTCAAACAGCTGTTGCTGCCTTCCAGATGTTGACTTTCAAAGACATTGTGTTTGTCAATATGCGCCCAGATGCCTTAACCGATGAAGACAAGAAGCAGTTCGGTATGAATGGTAACAACCCTATAAGGATTGAGGGTTATAAGGCTAGCGACACAAATTTGCCAGATGTTACAGACCTCCAACATCTGATAAAAGAAGTGAATTTCAGCCAGCAACGGGTTTTGGTGATGTGGTTTCCTGACAATGTTGCGGTTCCCAATCGCATTGACACGGATAAACCGCTCAATATGTCAATCATGGCTTTACCTGTTTCAGTCGTAAAAACTGAGTTGGCTAGGTTCAATCCTTGAGTACTAACCCTCTTCTCAGGCTTTTTTTTATTACCGATTTAAGATGAATGTCACTAACCTAAGATAATTCAAACTCCGTTCTTGATATCGACTCATGAGCTTGTAAACATGCTTTGACAGAACAAGCTACAGCATGAGCCAAGATAGGAGGAACTGCATTGCCAATCTGGTTATACTGGCTGTCTTCAGAACCCTGGAATTCAAACCAATCGGGAAAACTCTGTAAACGAGCACCTTCACGAACCGTCAGCCTACGCCTGCGTCCATCGGGCAAACGAATCCGCAGCATATCGCCAGTCGGAGCACTCAGGTTGCGGCAAGTCACGGTTCTAGAGGGAGCATCAAGGTGCAAATCTCTGGGTTTGATACATTTGGAGGCTATCTCATATTTCTTGACATATTCATCCATGCTGGAAGTGAGAAACTTTGAGTTAGGAGGTGCAACAAATGCGAATTCTCCGAGTGCTTCACCAGCGGTGTAAGGTGAGTTTAAATGGGTTTTTTCTGGCCATTGCCATCCTCCTTGATGAGCAACGCAAAACAGACGCTCTCTACGCTGAGGCACGCCATAATGGGCAGCATTAAGAATATTCCACTCCACGATATAGCCTAGTTCTTTTAGAGCTATGACAATCTCTTCAAAGTAGGCTTTGTTGCGAAATAGCATTCCGCGCACATTCTCAAATAAGGCTATTTTTGGGCGATAGCGGTCAACGGCATCGATAAAAATTGGGAAACCATCGCGACTATCTTGGAGTCCCAACTGGTGTCCATTGACGCTAAAAGGCTGACATGGGGGGCCTCCAACGAGCACATCTGGTTCAGTCATTAAATTGGGGTTGCGTGTCAAAGTTAACTGATAACATGTGCCGTGCAAGTTGTGCTGATAAGTAGCGCAGGCGTCCTCTAGCATTTCATAACCAATTGTTTTAAAGCCAGCTACTTCAAAACCCAGCGCTAACCCCCCACAACCGGCAAACAGATCGATTACTAAAGGTTCAGTTGGCTCCCTTGGAGGGAGTTGGAGTTCTAGTTCTAGGAAATCCCAGTAGAGAGGTTTGTTGTTGAAGATAGCAGTTTTCATGGAGGTCTAGGTTTCGTGCGTTCCTCATTCTCCTACTACTTGGATATCTCTATACTTAAACCCCCTGACAATAAAATATAATCCTGCGCTGAGAACAGCCGCAAAAAAACACCAGACTGAAACAAACGTAACTTTGTAGAATAACTCCGATATACCAAAAGAAAGAAGAACAAACGCACCAAATAGTTTGAGCCGAAGTTCACTCGCCAACAAAAAAGGAAAAGCAGTCACGATAAGATAAAGGTATTTGTTGCCCTCATAAAAGGGTATAAAATTTAAGTCATAAAGCAAATTTCCTGAAAACTTGGCTGAATCTACTCCATGTATTAATACAAAGCCAAAAAGATAAATGCCAAATGCAAGACCAATAAAAGCTAACCCCAAGCTCATTTTTCTTTTTACAGCCTGAGTCTCCAATAAATAAATAGCGAGAGGGCACGATATAGGCCATATCACTGTGGCAAAGAACAAAAAGTTGTATGTAACTAGAGCATTAATTGGTTTTAAAGAAGCCTGTCCTAAGGTTAACCATACCAACCCTTCAGAGAATTGCTGAATAGCAAATAATAAGGGAAATGTTCCCAATAGAAATTCCCGTCTTGAGGGAACTTGTTTAAGCGTTATAATTCCTAATACAGATAAAGTGATTCCTGCCGTAAAACTAGCGGTTGCGGAAAAGCACATAAAAATTTCCGAGCTTCACTCTTGATATTTTGGCGTGTTTCATCATAAAACTGAATCACTTTGCACAGGCGATCGCGTGGGGTTGCATCGTACCAGTTTCAACTCAATTGCTCAAAATTACCTTGACTCGGACTCAATCCACACGGTAACCGCAGCCACAGCAACCAGCATCTCATCATTTTTATCATGAAGAGAGGGAATGGCTCGACCCTGAACCACCATTCCACCCGACTCAACGGTAAGCGTCTTTTGCCCAAAAGGGAGGACAGCTAATACTTCAGCTTCCCGCACTTGTTCCGGATAAGGGACAGCCACTTGGACTTCAACCATCATTTGATCCGGATCGCTCAAACCGGCAACTTCCCAAACACCGGGCAAGGCATTGTGTGCGATCGCATTGCGTACAGCCCTTGCGGCAGCAACAGTGGGTTCTTGTCCGTGCTGATCGACTCCCATACCCATTTCGATAATCAATCGTTTACGCGCCACAGCCACCTCTTTTATTTTCAGCTTTTCTTCTACAGGTTAATACAACAAAGCGTTGGCTGTTAATTTCATTCCCTAGGTAGGTGACTCAACCCTCAGCACGATTGTGTCCCAATTCTCGGATAATTTGATTGCCGTAGTTGAAAAAATCGGGATAGCTGCTCATGATCATTTCTTCCCCCTTGCCAGGACTCATCCCATTTTTGATTTTGCATTTTAGATTTCGGATTTTGCCACCATCGCCAATAGGTAGTTTCAGGATTTCAAATGTAGCAACTCTCAACTTACTGGGTGTCCATTGTCAGTAGAAGGAAATGGCAAAATCCAATTGTGAACACTTGCAAATTTACAAACTTGCTGAGAGCCTCGCTGACGAAATTTGGGATATAGCTGGAAATTGGGAGCAATTCGCTAAAGATACTATCGGAAAACAAATCGTGCTTTCTGTAGATAGCATTGGTGCCAATATCGCAGAAGGTACTGAGCGGCATAATTTTGCAGACCACCAACGTTATATTAGGCAGGCGCTCAGCTCTTTGAATGAAACAAGGTACTGGTTGCGACGAGCTTACACTCGACATCTCTTGACACGAGAACAAATCAAAAAACTCAAACCCATCGTAGATGAACTCTCTTTGAAGCTAAACACTTACCTAAAATCCATGGGAGCTGTTCCAGAACAACACGAACCCTCTTAAGTACTCACTGGTTTTATGGCTTGCTCACATCTTGAGGAAGATGACGGCTAATCCAATCAGCATTTTCTCGGAGTACATGATAAATACTGCCGCGAATCAAAGTTTCTAGACGCACTCGCTCCTCTAAGGAATGATGAATAGAATCCATGGTACTGTCTGAGGCTTTTTTCCCCTCGATAACGCTATCGCGACTGGGCAGATTCTTAAGGACTTGAGCAATCAGCTTTTTCCGTAATTCCTGCATCGAAAATGCTACTTGATAGGGGTGTTGAGGATACTCTTCCAGAATAGATTCAATTTTGTTAATCACAAATCGCAATGTTGACTGGCTAATTTCCTGAGACATTATGCACCTCAATATAAGTGAAATCGTTTTTGATATCAGAATACCTAATCCTTCTTCTGTTTAAATAGTTTAATCCCAACAAACCACTGACAAAAGGAATATTTCTGGAAAAATATTGGGAGTAGCCCTCTAGGGCGCGATTGATTCTTCCCACACCTCAATAAAATATGCCCTTGAGTACATGCCAAAAAGTCCACAGGAATCAATTCATGACTAACTCGCTCAAGATAAACGATGAGGGGGCATCTACAATTTTGCACAATAGTGTTTTTGTGGATGAGTTGTGGTGACTGGTGCCCAGAACCCCTCTCCTTTTAGGCAATCACCTGAATTGAAGGAACAATCATCAATCGATGCCTGTAACAGCTTCTTGAATTGAACTATAGTCCTTCTCGATTGGATGCGGTACACCCCTAGGGTGCATCGTCGTGCGCCCCAACAATCTGGTGTCTCATACGCCATGAAAAACCTCTATGTCTAACTCTATAATCCTAAATATGCCAGTTAATATGTATCGATAGTTTTAGTAAGAATTGGCTTGCTTGGTTACGTTTGCAAGACTTTTTAATTTTATCAAAGATGATAAGCAGTCTAACTCTTCCCAGAAATAGAATTTCAATGAACGGTTAAGAAAGGGTTGTAAAAAATTAATTTTGGAGAATATAAACATTATCTTAAGGGGCATATTTACTCAAATAAATTCTTTGTACAAATTTAAAAATGTTAATCGCATAGGCTCAAGTTGAGTCACTTCAAGAGTTGCTCAATCTGACCTTTGAAGCCTTTAGCAAGTGAGCAAAGCACTGCATCGACTCGCCAGGGAGCGCGATCCCCATCCGTAAAGACAGTTAGCTGATGAGTGCTGTATGCCTCAATGCCAAAGACATCGACTGAGTGAAAAATCAATTTTTTATCCTTGGTTTAATGGCTGGTATGGTAACACAGCCACTGCCACCTAATATTGATTTGAAGCATTTTTTTTATCTTCAAAACCCAGTCACTCAGAGCCTTCTAGGATTTATGTAGGTCCTGGGATCACTCCAGGGACGGATCTTTTGATCCCGCTTCTCTGTATACTGTATGACGGTTGATTAGTCTGAGTATACTTATCTCAAGATATTACAGCTCATGCAGTTTTTCGGACTTGTTTGGGTGACTTCCTGGGTCAGCTATATCCTTACCTCCAGCCAAGGTTTATTCAAAGTACCTAATTACTTTGTCAGTGCTTTTCCTGCCAACCTTTTTTCAGTGGTCAACAGCCCAACTGAATTACCCACTCCTCTGGTTTCGACACCCCTTTACTCAAAAATCTGGTCTTCTAAATCCCCGGTTGCCACTTTCCCTAACCTAGGCTTCCACATGGGTGCAGGCAGTTCTCAATTTCGACCCCAGCCCACCCAAACGTCCGTTCGTCCTCCAGTCCAACTCAATTTGCTACAAAACACGTTCTGCCATCCCCAGCCAGAGTCAGAAAACGACTTCCTGCGAATGGCACCCCTCTCCTCTGCATCCGTTTCTTGGGAGGAAACGTCTCCCCGTGAGAGTTCAAAAGCGACGTTCCCTCAGCAGATTTTTCAGGTTATACAGAATTTGTTGCCTTGGCGTCAGCGCCGCGAACCCGTCAAAACTCTCGCGTCATCGGTTGTAGTTGTTAGTACTCACTCGTCGGAACCGATCGCGGACAAGCACCAGGGGGAGGGACAGCGTGTCAAGCGAGGCTTTTGGCGGTATTCACAACTTCTCACCAATAGAGCGTTTGCAGCGTCTTCTAAACCGGAGCCAGAGAAGTTTCAAGTTTGGCTCAAGGAGCGCTTAATTGCGGAATTTCCCAGCCAGAAGCCAGCAGAACTCATGGCTGATCGTCTCAAGCAATTTTTGTCCAACCCCTCTGATCCTTATTTGAATGCTTCACCCGTTCTACCCGCCGTCTGGGAAGGACAACCCGCTCTCAAGGTCGGCGATCGCCTGTTGTTTAAAATGGATGATGCCTTAGCCGCAGATTTAAACCGCAATCCACAACTGCTGGTGATTGAATGGGCGAACAATCTCCGCATGGCTTTGGGAAAAGTGTCTTTGAAACTGGCAGATGCCCAAAAGCAGATGTACAACTTGGTAGAAACGCCAAGGATGTTTAAGGGCAACGCTTCTTGGTACGGTGGTTATTTTCATGGACGCTTGACGGCGACAGGAGAAACTTATAGTCAGCATGAACTGACAGCCGCTCATCCCTCGTTGCCCTTTGATACCTATCTAAAGGTGAAAAACCTGAACAATGGCGCGTCTGTTATTGTCCGAATTAATGATCGCGGCCCCTATATCTCTAATAGACATCTGGATTTATCGCGGGAGGCGGCTCGTTGCATTGATAGTGAGAAGGTGGGTGTTGTACCTTTTGAAGCTGTGATTATGCAACCAACCTCAGTTCAAGCCAATGAGTACCTGACTAAGAATTAGGAACGCGAGAAGGGGAGCAGCAACTCCATCTGTAGGAAACATTGAATCGAACTATCTGAGCCTAAAATTTACGGATATGCTTGAGATTCGGTTTTGTCTGTTGCGTCCCTAACGACTTAATTATGACCTTGATTCTCACGAATGACGACGGCATAGATGCTCCCGGCATTCGGGCGCTTCTGAATGCAGTAGATGGCAAAGGCGTGATTGTGGCTCCCAAAGACCATCAATCAGGCTGTGGTCATCAAGTTACCACGACTCGACCCATTCACGTCCATCGCCGTTCTGATACCGAGTATGCGGTTGGTAGTACCCCAGCCGACTGTATTCGCCTAGCTCTTTCACATCTTTGCGAAAATGTCAAGTGGGTACTCTCAGGTATCAACGCTGGTGGCAACTTAGGGATGGATGTTTATATCTCCGGAACTGTAGCCGCCGTGCGAGAAGCTGCCATGCAAGGCATCCCCGGTATCGCCGTTTCCCACTATCGCAAAGGGAAAGTCAATGTGGATTGGGACGTGGCAGCGCGATGGACAGCGAAGGTTTTAGACGAGTTATTCAACCATCCCCTGGAACCGGGATGCTTCTGGAATGTCAACTTGCCGCACCTGCTACCGGGAGAACCCGACCCAGAGGTGGTATTTTGTACACCCTGTACGCAACCGTTGCCAGTCAAGTATCGAGTCGAGGGAGATTCCTATTACTACATCGGGGAATATGCCAAGCGTGGACGTACTCCGGGAAGCGACGTTGATGTCTGCTTTTCAGGTAAAATCGCCGTGACGATGCTACGACTCTAATCTGAAAATAAAGCAGAAGGCAGTTCGCGCAGCGTTCTGGGCAGGAGTAGGCAAAAGGCAGAAGGCAGAAGGCAGAAGGGATAAGAATTTTCATGCCTTCTTGTGTCCTCGCGTTCATGGCCATTTAACTTCAGAAGAGGCAGGAGAGAGGCTGGTCAGTAATATGGCTTGCTCCTCCGGTAAGATAGCTTTAGGGCGTCGTTTATTAAGAAATTATGCGAATTTTAATCATGGGTGGTACCCGGTTTATTGGGGTCTACCTCACTAAACTCTTGGTAGAACAAGGTCATGATGTGGTGCTGTTCAATCGCGGTAAGAAACCCGCACCTGTAGAAGGCATTCAACAAATTCATGGCGATCGCACCGATGCCTCTCAACTTAAAAACAAATTATCACAAGAACAGTTTGACGCCATCTTTGACAATAATGGTCGGGAACTCAGCGATACTCAACCCCTAGCCGAAATCTTTAAAGACCGGGTGAAACACTTTGTCTATATGAGTTCTGCTGGCGTTTACCTCAAATCTGACCAATTACCCCATATTGAGGGTGACCCAGTTGACCCAAAAAGCCGCCACAAAGGCAAACATGAAACGGAAGCTTTCTTGGCACAGTTGGGACTACCTTGGACATCCATTCGCCCGACCTATATTTACGGCCCCCAGAACTACAATGACTTAGAAGCTTGGTTCTTTGACCGAATTGTACGCGATCGCCCCATCCCCATCCCTGGAAATGGAATGCATATTACCCAATTCGGTCATTGTAAGGACTTAGCTAGGGCAATGGCTCAGGTTTTAGGGAATGATCGTGCGATCGGGCAGATTTATAATGTATCGGGCGATCGCTACGTGACTTTTGATGGACTAGCACGCGCCTGTGCACAAGCCGCAGGTAAGTCCGCTGACTCCATCAAAATTATGCATTACGACCCTAAGAAATTCGATTTTGGTAAACGTAAAGCTTTCCCAATGCGAGTGCAGCACTTCTTTGCTGATGTGAATAAAGCCATGACTCAGTTGAATTGGCAACCGGAATATGACCTGATTTCTGGTCTTAAAGATTCCTTCCAAAATGATTACCAGGCATCTGGGCGTCATGAATCTGAGGTTGATTTCTCCCTGGATGACGAGATTCTAAAAGGAATTTAACGGTAAAACTCATTAAACTGCCGATGTAGTTTGGTTGTCTTGAAAGGGTCAACCTGCAATATAGCAATTCTCATTTGGCTCAAATATAGCCCTTCTAAATTGGATGCAGTACATCCGTAGGGGCGCAAGCTTTGCGCTCCTACCATTCTATGTATTATGCACTATTGAGAAACGCTAGACAATTTCAACAATTAATCTATGAAACAATCGCTCAAAAATGCACTACAAGACCAGCTAAACCAATCGCTTTTATTCGCTCCCTGCTTAGGTATTAACGTTACCCTGAAAGATGAAAAACATGGCTATTGGACGGCAGCCAGTGGTTTTGCTGAGCCAAAAACAAGAACACCGATGTCGGTAGATGGGCAGTTTTATATATATAGCATTACCAAAACATTTACGGCTATTGCTATATTACAACTGGCTCAAAACCAAAAATTATCGTTAGATGAACCAGTTACAAATTGGTTGCCCGATCTACCGTTTCCACCCTCTGTAACGATACGGAGATTGCTCAATCACACAAGCGGCGTACCCAATTATGTAAGTTTAGAAACTTATTTGCCAGCCGTCGAAGAAAGCCCCTCTGTTCCTTGGTCATATAACAAAGTACTGGAGTTAACTTGCCATAGAAAACTAGATTTTGAACCTGGATCAAGTTGGAGGTATTCCAATACCGGCTATATGTTACTACTTAAGGTCATCGAAGCCGTAAATGGAGATACTTTTGCTAATGTTTTGCAGAATAATATCTTTAATTTTTTAGGGCTTGAAAAAACTTATGTAGCTACTGAGATAGATACAGGAGACTTAGTTCCAGGGTTTTCTAGAGAGCTAAATTCCAATCGATTAATGGAAAATGTTATTCCTAAATATCATCCTGGCTGGTGCGCTACAGGTGTAATCGTCTCCACAACCAGTGATGTTGTTCAGTTTTATGACAGTATTTTTAGCGAAAAATTGATTAGTGCCGAACAACTGGGGGATATGCTTCAGCCAATCTTAACCGATGAGCCTCCATCTTCCTTTTTTAGGAAACCTTGTTACGGCTTAGGTGTGATGCTTGACCCTGAATCTGAGTATGGTAAAAAAATCGGACATGGTGGCGGTGGCCCAGGGTATAGCACTTGGGTGATGCACTTGACGAACTTTCAAGGGCGTAAACTTACAATGGCTGTATTTTGTAATACGAGTATGGGGCTTTATCCATTGTTGTCTCTAACGAATGACTTACTTTTCGTTCTTGGGGATGCATAAGCAGTCAACACTAACTTTATGGCTTCACAACTGGCTTCCCGTTCACATCTACCTCTAACTCTTCCCGACGAAGTGTTTCTGTCGCCTCCACCGTATCCCGCTCAATTTCTTTCCTAACAGTGACTTCCTCTCGCACAAAAGCCTGCTTTCCGATTTCCGCCGTCTCTTCGTAGACACTTATGTGAGCCACTTCGCCTTCACGGAAATCCCCAACACCGGGAGTAACTGTAGTCCCAACGCCTTCCGGTGTTCTGCGCTCAATCACCAGTCGTTCCTTCTCCACCGGAACCGAAACTCGTGCCGTTTCTGTTTCAACCCGCTTGCCGATCGCAACTTCACCCGTCTGACGACGGCGCTTATTTGCAATTAGCCGTTCTTCATACAGTCTAAGGCTTTGATGCTCCTGCTCGTTCATTTGGTACAGTGCAGGCTCATGTTCGTATGTGTAGAGATTGCGGTCATCAGGAACAGACCTAGGTTGAGGGGAAACCGGATGTGTGGTAGCCGATTGAGCCGGTACCCTGGCAATTCCTGATGCCTCTACAGGCATTGAGGTTTCTACTGTGGGAGTGCGATAAACGTGCCGCACTCGCTCTTCGTAATCGTAATCAACCGTCATACTGTCATCGTATTCAGGTAATCTTTCCGCTTGCTCTTTGTTGGAAATTCCTACGGCATAGATGCGTCGTGCAGCCGTATCAACATGGCAACGACCGACTGGAAGCAAGACCTTCTTGCCAAAAATCCAGAAGCCTGTATCAATGACAAGATATCGGAAACTCCCTTTTTCATCCACTAGCACATCATGAATGGAGCCAATTTTCTCATGGGTTCTCCCAGCATAGACATCCAGTCCCTTGACATCTTCACCCTCAAAGGCTTCTTCGCGGTAGTTTGGATTAAAATCCCCAATTTTGAAAAGAGCCATGCTCCTGTCCCCAACGTCATCTATGTTCCAGTACGCCCATATTAGGAATTGGAAGAGGTTGGTTCCTCTGGCTAATGGATGAGAAATGGACAACTAGCTATTCAACCGTCAAACCACTCGTTTTCACAGCCGGCTGAGTACTTTTTTGAGGCCAAAGATAGATTGCACCCGAAATCCAAGTGAGGATGACTGATATCCAGAAGGCAACTAAAGATGGGGTTTCCCAGGAGTTGGGAGTTGGGGCAATTAAAAGTGCGATCGCCAAAATCTGACTCACGGTTTTGAGCTTACCCCAGAGATTAGCACCGCTAATTTTCGTGCTACCTGTCAGGTTAGGGTTAATTCGCCAACCCGCAATCAGCAATTCCCGCGCCAAAATCAGAAAGACTCCCCAAGCCGGTACCTGACCCAACTGAATTAATGCCAACAAGGGAGCTAATACTAAAAATTTATCGACTAATGGGTCAAGAAACTTGCCTAAGTCGGTCACTTGATTTAGTTTACGCGCCAAATAACCATCCAACCAATCGGTTCCGGCTGCAACCAGAAAGACGGCTAAACAGATCCAGCGCATTCGGTCTGTGGGATTGTGAAGGCCGTATAGGAGAAACGGCAACCCAAGTAAACGAGAAAAGGTAATCGAGTTCGGTAAATTCATGAAAACGCTAAGAATTAAGATGCTTCTGTCTTAACTCTTAGCTCAAATCCTACCAAAGCTCCATTTTTGACCAAAAAAGGCAAACCAGAGCTAAGCGTGAGGACAAAAGACTTTTATGCTTTTATACTCCGCAGTGAACAAAGTTTACAAGCACTCGTTCAGGCAGGACTTGAATCCCCATCTGAACGAAACCTTTTGCCTTCTGCCCTCCTTCTTCTGCCTTCCTCAAGCTTGCAAGAGGTTTAATAAGCGTCATCTTTGCACACAACAACCAGAATCGTTTTCAGAATCAACTTGAGGTCGTAGGCAAGCGACCACTTTTTTTGATAAGCAAGATCCATGCGAACGATTTCTTCAAAATCTGTGATGCTAGAGCGCCCATGGGCTTGCCACTCACCGGTCATTCCAGGTTTAATATTTAATCGTTCCCAGTGATGTTTTTGATAATTCATCACCTCTTCCAGCGTCGGTGGACGAGTTCCAACTAAGCTCATATCTCCTCTGAGGACATTCCAGAATTGCGGCAATTCGTCCAAGCTAGTGCGGCGTAAAAATCGACCAACACGAGTCACACGAGGGTCGTTTTTATTTTTGAAAATATTACCTTTTGCTTGATTGTGTACAAGATGCTGTAGGCGGTGAGCATCCACAACCATTGAGCGAAATTTCCACAGGCGGAAAGGCTTACCCCTCACGCCACAGCGAATTTGACTATAAAAGATTGGCCCTGGATGGTCTAGCTGAATCGCGATCGCGATCGGAATCATTAGGATGGCAGTAATGGCTAGTCCCACTAACGCTCCTATAATATCCAGCAATCGCTTACGCTTGCTGATCGCTGAGTAATGTAGACGTTGCCGGACTTTATAACCCCGGCTAGGTTTCGCCAGAATTGATGAGTCAACCGGCAAGGAAGCAGAAGACTTGGATGTGGTAGACACGGCTTGCGATCGGTTGTTGATACAGGTTAGGCTTTTGAGTAATTACCTACCTCGGAATATTTATCTTTTTTGAGAGCTTGATTGGTAGTCGGTTCTGCCTATTTCACAAATTCTTCACAATTGGGATCTTTTTTTTAAAGCTATTGTAAAGTTCTTGGCTTTTAATTGAAAAAAATACCTTAACGTTGCTATCTTGGTAAGATTAAGCTTTATTAAGTTATTATCTTAAAATTAGCGGTTCTTCAAACTTTTGATAGATGCTAGACAAAATAATTTTCATATAATTGTGCAAAAATGATTGTTGTTTAAGATTGAGACGATAGAGCCGATTCCCTTTTCCTGTCTCCTTTGAGCCATCATCTTCTCTCGAAAAAAGTCCTGGACTCGCAGCAACCTGACCGTAGATTGAATTTTGCTTGGAAGTGGGAGATAACAGAATCGCCTCTTCCAAAGCAGGCACCAAACCCTCTGGTAATTGACCCTCTACCAAGCGGACAATTCGTTCGTAACAAGCGCCTGTATTCACGCCCCGACGTTCTAGCTGTTGCATAATTTCCTCTAAGCTGTAAGCACGAGTTGCCGCTTCGCCTGTGGTTTGTGCAAAAGCCCGTAAAAGCTCTAACAAGAGGAAGTAGTCACTGTACTGTTGGCGAGTGCGATTTAACACTTGGGGATATAAGGGCAAACTCGCCAGTCCAGCCGCTAGCCAACTTTCACGGGGTAAATCAATATCCTGAATCAGAGTAGCGTTAGGGAGTCGTTTCTGAAGCCACTGAGTCAGTGCAATTAGATTCGCCGTACCACCCAGCAACAAAATTTGCTCAATACCGTGTTCCGATATACCCGTTTCAATCAGCAAGACATTGAGTTGTTGATTGAGGACTTGAAGGAAGGGTTGAAGCACACGGTCTTCTAAATCTAGACGAGTCAGGGTAAACTGCTGTTGGCTCAGGTCTAAACTAAATTTCTCTTGATGTTGCAAAATTAACTTCAAGCAACTCGCCGCTTTGAGAAGCGCCTGTCCTAAGGGAGAACTCTGTAACATCCATGCCAAGCGATCGCGTCGTTGGGACTCAGGTTGACCTGGTTGCAGTGCTTTTAACTCTTCATGCAGTGCAAGCTGCTGCTGTTGCTCAGCAGATAGTTGGGGATACAACAGTTGGCACAAAATATCTTGCTCGATCGCATCACCCGCATAAGGCAAACTACACAGACTAAAATCACTGTAGATTAAGTCTTGCAAGTCAACGGGCAAATTCACTAAAGTGAGTTCCGTTGTGGTCGCACCGATATTGAGTACCAAGGTACCTCCGCGCCAAGGGGAAGGTGAGGAGGCGATCGGACTTTGAGTGAGCAGCTCAGGCGATGAGAGCGTCGTGGAAGAAACTTCAGCAGTGAAAGATTGTTCCTTCTCGTGGGTTGGATTTGATAAATTCTCCCCCGCTCCCCCGCTCCCCAAACTGAGTAAACCCGCCAGCACAGAAGCGATCGCATCCTCCACAAAGAAAATTTGTTCTGGATATTTCACCAACTTAGCCGCCAACACAGCTTCCCGCACATTCAGGCGGTAAGTATCTCCCCAAGTCGCTGGACTTCCCATAATCACGCCTTGGAGTTGTTGTAAGGCGGCAGTAAGAGTTTCACTACCCAAACCTTGAGCTCCCACCTGAATCAGATCATTGGGTTGGGTACGATTCGGCGTTAGTGTGGCTAATAATGCCTGCAAAGACTGCCGCACCCTATACAGAGAAATGATCTGCTGATTGGGTAAGTGTAACGTCGGTTCCCACTCATGACGTTTTGGACAATAGTAGGGAATCCCAAGATTCAAATAGGGCTTAAACTTTTCCAAGAATACCCCTGGCTGGTTATGAGCGAGGGGAGAAGCCAAAGCACCCACCACCATGGCTGTACTCGACGGCTCAACAGAGAGCGAATTTGTGGCTGGTTCCGAGTAAGTGAGTGCGGGTAAACGAAAGATCGGCTTGTCAGAACCATAGAAGGTGAACGGGGGCTTCACCGTTGGTAATTCCTCAGGCTGTCGGGCAATTTCGTAAGACCAATAGATGGGGTATCGCTGTCCCGTCGTAGAGTTTAAGAGGACAGCAGAAACACCAGTGGTACCCAAGTCAATTCCTAAATACCAGGCAGCGTTGTTAGCGATCGCTTCTGGTTGCTGTGATGGTTCGGGCATTCAGTGTTGAGCCGGTAGATACAGATTCTGGAGAGAGGTAGTGGTTTGTTGAGTTTTTAGAACCTGCCCAGAGCTGATGCTGGTTCTGGTCTATTTACGGTTGAGCGTCTGAGTCTGAACTAGGGTTCATTTTTTGAGGGTTGTCGGATGGTTCTGAGTTAGACGCTTCAGTCTCAGGGAAGTTTACCTCAAAATTCGCCTCACCTGAAGCCTGCTCCTCTGGTGTCAGGTTTTCTGATGGCATATCTTCCGTTAAGCCTTGAGCAGGGGGTGGAACTTGCTCCTGTGGTGGTAAGAGCTGATCTTCTGGCGTGGATTGTTCTAAGTGTTCAGTTTTATGTTGCCCTAAGTCCACTTCATCTTTTGGTAATGGCTCCAAATCATGGGCTAAAACATCTTGGGGCAACAGGAGGTCTGGTGTGGGGTTAGAAGACTCTGAGTGTTCCTCGTCTCTCAACGCTCCAGGCATCATTGAACTACCTTCACCCTCTAGGTCTGTGTCCAAGGCATCTTGGGTAAAGAAATCCGAGTCTAACTCCAACTCTGGTGCGGGACAGGAAGCGACAGCGTCCCATTGAGCCATTAGCGCTTCCTCCGTCATGCTATCCGTTGGCTCATCCCACCGCATCTCATCCACCAGATTTTCCTCTTCAACGGCGAAGTACGTAGGTGCATCCCCCGGTTGTATCAGTTCTGAGGGTGGAACGAACTCTTCTGATGTGGCTTCACGACGCTGTATCGTACTTTCTTGATCGAGTTCGAGGGCTTCTGAGGGAAACAAATCTGGGTCAAAATCTGATGCTACTAATTCAGGGGCGGTCGAGATTGCCTCGTCATCCAACTCGTGTCGGGTTATCCAATGCTGGATGACAAACTCCTCCCAATCTTCTGCCAATGACTCCTGCGGTGGCATGAAAAATGGCTGGTTGTGTTCATCATCTGGAACAGTTTCTGGGGCAGAAGTTGATTCCTCTAAATCATAGCTGAGCCAACTCTGCTCCTCCTGTCTTGGGGCATTCTGCTCGAAGGATGTCTCAAAACTGTAGAGGTCTTGCTGGAGCTGCTGAAGGGTGTTTGGGTCTAAGCAAATTGCCCTGTCTGGATCGCTTTCTAAGCTAGCTGTTTCCAACAAATCCTCTTCGGGTGAGGCGGTGATGTAATGATCTTCGGCTAAACTGGCTTCTGGGTCTGGGGTTGAGCATTCGGACTGGGGAGGAGCAGGCATGGGCATGGAGTGATTTTCTGTAGCCTCTGTAGCCGTTGCCGGGGGATTTAAACCCATCTCCTCAAATAAATCGGTCAACGCTCCAATGGTCTCAATGTCTTCTTGCTCATTAATACCAATGCGATGCAATAGGGAATCGTCTGTGTTGGATGAGAGCTGAGCGTCTTGCCCTCTTGCTGTTTGGTTTGGGGTGTGAGGCGCTGGCTCCTCAAACAAGACAGCCTCCCAGGACGGTGCCAACTCTCCCACGGCTTCTATGGCAGGTTGAGTTGGGGAGCTTAAGCTGGCTGGATGCGCTGGCTCCGCCGCTGAATCCATCCCTAGTCCTGCAAACAAAACATCTTCAACCTGAGCCGGTAAGGGCATGACTGAGTCAGTATTAATGCTGTGGTGATCGGTGATGGCTTCCCCCTCCTGGGAGGCGGCTATCGGCTCTGAGGCATCTGCCTCACCCTCAACTAAATCTGATTCATTTAAATGGGATGTGTCGGTTAAAGCCTCTGTGCCAAATAAACTTTGATATAGTTCATCGATTTCTTGGCGACGGCGGTCAAGGCTTAGGGTGAGTTCAGCCGCCACCTCGGTTTTGTCTAATTCTGTGACTGCATCGGCGGGTAAGTCCGAATCACTTTGCTGTCTTTCATTAAGCCAATTCAAAAGGAAATCGGCCTGTGGATCATCTAAGGCGTTTGGTGTATTGACAACGTCTTGTGAGGAAAAAAAACCCTGCTCATTGATGTCTAGCTGAATAAACGTCTCTAGAGGGTCGTTTTCACCTCGTTCTAAGTCCAGATTTTCTGTGTCTAATCCTTCGACGATTTCCCAATCTTCTGAGATTAGGTTTTCCAGAGCCTTGTCGGGTGAGGGTGACTCAGATGTGTCGGGATGCGATCGCCCCAAAGGCTGAGCACGAAGCGATTGCCAAGAATCTGCCTGGGGCATCATCTGTGGGTCATCGGTAGAGAGAGGTGAGCTATCCTCTTCCTTGGCTGTTTCGGGTTGTACCGATCGTGGCTCTTGCTCTGCCACGGGGAGGGGATCGGACGGCTGCGTTTCTGGTGTTGTGGCACGGATACCTGTCGCCTGTGTGGGACTCGCTAAATCAGAGGGTGGCACCGATGAAGAAAGAGGTGCTGAGGTTTCTCGTGCCAAAGCTTCAAGAGTACGATTGACCCAGGCTGTAAACACCATTTCGCTTTGAGAGCCTAAACTGTGCATCCTCTCCAATCCCTGAGACAAAGAGGTTTGATAAGCCTGAAGATCTTGACTTAAGGTCTCAAAGATCGCCCGTTGGTTAGCCTCTAGAGTGGTCAGCCATTGATCGGAATTCTTTTGTAGCTGCCGCAGTTGTTCCTGGCTTGCTTGTGCCTGCATCACCCCTTCCATTGGATTTTGTTCAGCAGTCGCGGGTGCGATTGCCCATTGAGGAACAACAGATGTATCAAGCAAGCGCTGGGGTGATTCCGCATTTATCACACGACGCTCGAAATTCGCTAGAATTTGAGCTAGATGTTGCGTTAAGCTTGCGGTGCAACGGTCGATTACCCCTTGGGACAACTCTGAAATCATCTGCTGCTGGGGGGTACTACGCTGGTTTATGGAATCAATCTGCCGTCTTTGGTGTTCGAGTTGCTGAATTTCTTGAACCAGAGCCTCTCTTTGTTGACGTAGAACGTCTAAGTCGGCCTGCAAGGGTTGCATTATGTCGGCACGTAGAAAACTCATTTCTTGAGTAACCGCTTGCACAATCTGCTGTACGACAGCTTCGGGCTGAGCTGGCGTTGTCGGTACAGGCGACTGTTTAGAGCCGATGACCAGATTCTGTTGTTGGGAAACTAAATAGCTACGCACTCGCTCCAGTACACGGCGTTCTCTAGCGACATCACCGGGCTTAGACCAGGGAAGACGGGTCTCAGCTTTAGGGAGGATGCTGTCAAGATCAGCGATCAGAGATTGAATATCCTTCAAAGAAGTCACGGTGAAACCCTTGACGAGAATAAGTTCACAGATACAGGAGCGAGTATGATTCCCCTGTCTTTCATGTTAAATAAACAGGAGCAACGAACGCTATGGGGATGGTTGGAACTGAGGAACTCAGATTTAAAGCGGCAATGCGGGGCAGAAAAATCCTTTTACCCGTTTTTCTATTAAAATCCGGTCATTTAAAAAAATTGAGCAATACTCGACTTCCTGGTAATCATCATAAACTCATTACGGCTTCTACTTAATGGATTAACCCAGAGGCTCCCTGACACCATTGGAAATTTTGGAGGTCGATCAATATAGAGGATAATAATGGACACATGACTCGAAAAGTGCCTTAAACTCTGACAGAATTAACCATTGCAGGCACCTCCCTTAGGGGTAGAGCCGTCCTGTGTTAGGAAATAACCTCTACTGGTGTCATTGTGGCTTGTCTAGAAAGATTGGTGAGGTGCCTGAACCCAAATGTTCTATTGCGATTGCTTTGGTTAAATATCCGAACAGCCTCCTGCTTCAATTTAGAGGACAGCTGAGAATTTATCTGTCCACCGCGTTTACAATGTGCTCGTGATTTCATGGAAGACCGTTACAACTCACACGAAATGAACTCAAATGTTAATGAGTTGATTTGCGCGGCACCTTTTTTTGCTGGCTTACCAGAGGCTACTGTGGAGCAATCCACTGCTCACGTTGTCACCCGTAGCCATCCTGCCAATCGAGTAATCTTGTTGGAAAATGACTGGGGTGGCTCTGTCTACTTCATTTTGGAAGGATGGGCAAAGATTCGCACCTACAACCTTGACGGCAAAGAGGTGACCCTCAACATCTTAGGAAAAGGAGAACTTTTTGGCGAAATGGCGGCGCTGGATGAGGTGCCGCGTTCAACAGATGTGATTACCCTAACTCCCACTACGATTGGCAGTATTCCAGCTCAGGATTTTGTCCAGCTAGTCCATAGTGAACCCTTAGCCGGTGTCCGCTTATCTCAGCTGCTGGCAAAACGTCTGCGTCAAGTCAATCGGCGTCTCCGCTTACGGGAGTCGGATAGTACGTCGAGAGTGGCAGATACGTTATTGTTTTTAGCAGAAGGACAAGGGAAATTGAAACAAGAAGGAACTGAAATTCCCAACCTACCCCATCGAGAGTTGAGTAGCCTCAGTGGGTTGGCGCGGGAGACGGTGACACGAGTGTTGACCAAACTCGAAAAGAAGGGGTTAATTAAGCGTGATAACGACATCATGTATATCCCGGATGTAGGGGCATTGGAAAAGATCATTGCCTAACACAACCGTCGTGACTTGTCCAAAATGACGAAACCACTTCTTTGGGTGGAGGGTGAGCCTTGACCACCCTACGATTAAATTGAAAGCACAAGGACGTTATTTTTGGACAAGCTATCAGGGCGTCGAGCACCAATATTTCTGGAACACCCTGCACTCACTGGAAGACGTTATGAGTTTTAAGAAAATCCTGGTTGCGATTAATCATTCGCCGCTAAGCCCCCATATCTTTAGGGCGGCGATGGAACTCGCCCAACCCAATCACGCCGCACTCAGGCTGATTCACTGCATTGCCACCGAGATGATCGCTGAACCCACGGTTCCGATGTCCTACGATCCGGGTTTACAGCCAACCCAGGCGATGGGTGGCTACCAAACTCAACAACTTCTGATGGAACAGCAGATTGAGTCGGCACAGGCGTTACTGGATCGCTATCGTCAAACAGCATTAAACCAAGCTGTAATCATAGAGGCTGATTATCACGTTGGGGAAGCGGGGCATCTCCTGTGTCAAGTTGCTAAAGATTGGCAGGCCGATTTAATTGTGGTCGGGCGTCGGGGTCTTTCAGGATTAGCAGAAGCGTTACTGGGAAGCGTGAGTAACCACGTGGTACACCATGCTCCTTGCTCGGTGTTGGTGATTCAAGAAATAGAGTCTGCAATTGATGGGGAGGTTGTCACCGATCTGGCGTAAGTGGAACCTTCTGTGACCCCAAGTTACCAAGGGTAAGCCGCAATGGGAAACCAATCACCCATGATTTAAGACTATGGCTAATGACTAATGGCACTAAATTGGCATGAGCGATCCTTTTGATAATGCCCCAGCGTCCCGTCCCGATCCTTCGGAGGAAACCAAGAACAAGCCTTTAAAATCGGAAGCGGAACCCTTAAGCGGCAATTCTAACTCAGCCGATGAAGCTGAGCAAAGCACCTTACCCAATACGGCAATAAGCCAAACCGATGAGTTTTCCCAGTCACAGGCGAGTGAGATGTCGATAGACGAAGATTATTTGATCGACTCTCCAGAAGAAGCCACTTTTCCTCCCAAATATGCCCAGCAAGAGCGCTCCCAAGTTGTCCCAAAAGCGCCTCTGGCGATGGTGGAAACCGCGTTTCTAGCCAGTGCCGCTAGCTTAATCTGGCTGATTAATTATTACTTTCCCTTGGGGCCAGTGCTGCGGATGTTTTTCCCCATACCGATCGCCTTAGTCTATCTTAGGTGGGGAAACCGAGCCTCTTGGATGGCGGCAATTGTTTCGGGGTTATTGCTCTCCGTCCTGATGGGGCCAACCCGTAGCATTTTGTTTGTCATCCCCTATGGCTTGATGGGGGTGCAGTTGGGAGCGATGTGGAGACGCCAATCTAACTGGCTGTTTTCCATCCTGACAGGAGGGCTGCTGGGGACATTAGGCTTCTTTTTCCGGTTTTGGTTGCTCTCCCTGCTCTTAGGAGAAGACCTGTGGGTTTACGTGATGACTCAGATTACCCAGTTGACGGAGTGGGGATTTACCAGATTAGGCTTGCTCGCTCAGCCGAGTCTAACGCTGATTCAAGCCCTCGCTGTGGTGATGATTATCATCAGTAACTTGGTTTATTTATTCGTTGTCCATCTTGTGGCTTTACTCCTGCTCGATCGCTTAGGTAACCCCATTCCCCGACCCCCAAACTGGGTTCAAGTGTTGCTGGATTACGAGGGCTGATACGAAGTTGCGTTCACAGGGGATAGAGCGGGGGTGCGGGGGTGCGGGGGTGCGGGGGTGCTGAGGTGCGGGGGTGCTGAGGTGCGGGGGTGCTGAGGTGCTGAGGAGCTTATACGAAGACGGGGAACGAAGGGAAAAGTCTGCTATCTTTAACTGCAACTTGGTAAGAGAAGAGTTGCAGGTTGCAGGTTAGAACACTAGCTTGAACTTTCTAACCGTCCAACATCTAAACTAAATGATCCGAATTTATACCCAAATTCCTCAGGGAAATCAATGGTTGCAGCAGTATCAGGGACGCCGCCCCATACTCGCTTGTATTTTAGGCTTTACTGCCACCGCTTTGATCCCCGGTATTTCAGCCGCCGGTGCAACACCAGAGGATAGGCGATATACTGCGATCGCAGATGCAGAATTTTTGGTCAATGGTGTCACACCCCAGCCTCAATATCCTCTCCCTCCCCTAACCGCTGGAGCCTCCCCTGTCTTGATTTCCCGTGCGGTGGTTGAGGCATTGGAGCTTCCTGTCTATCTGTTCAATGCGGGTTTACCCCAACCTCCCGCCGTACCCGCCATTGACTTAGGGGGAGTTCCAGCCAAATGTCTGAGTTCTGGGGATGCTCTCCCCCTCGGCACGGTAAAGCATCTGTTTGAGCAAGGCTTAAAATGGGGGCAAAAGCTGGCAGACGTGACGGATGGAGGGTATCTGATTCTCAGCGAGTGTGTAGTGGGAGGAACCACAACAGCTCTGAGTATCCTCACTGGTTTAGGGATTAGGGCAGATGGCAAGGTCAACAGCAGCCACCCCACTTGCAATCATGCCCAAAAGTGGCAAATTGTACACCAGGGGTTGCGACGCGCAGGGCTGGAAAGTGACCCATTCCAGTTAGTAGCGGCAGTAGGAGACCCCATGCAAATTGCCGCAGCCGGGATGGTGATTGCGGCGACACGTCGCTGTGGTGTATTGCTTGCGGGTGGTACACAAATGCTAGCCGTTTATGCTCTAGCGCAGGCGTTAAGCCAGCAGCCAACTTCAGACCTTGCAGTTCCACCTCCCAGCTCCGAAACAGGCATGGGGGAAGGGGAGACGGGGAAAGAAGGCTTTCTCCCATCGTCTAATCCCCCAATTACCCCATTGATCTGGCAACCCGAACGAATTGTCGTGGGAACAACTCGTTGGGTTGCGGAAGACCCCACAGGTGACACGGTTGGATTAGCACGAGACATTGGTGGGGTACCGCTTTTGGCAACACAGCTCAGTTTTGCTACGTCTCGCTATCCACAGCTACAAGCTTATGAACAGGGATATGTCAAAGAAGGTGTGGGAGCAGGGGGATGTGCGATCGCAATCCATCTTTACCAAGGCTGGAATACTGTGCAATTACTTCAAGCGATTGAAGCCTTAGTAGAGCGATACTGCCGAAGTTAATACTATTGTGTCGAAGTGAGTGAAAGTAGTGTGACAAGAACCCCATCAAGGAAGACCCGATGCACTAGTACAACGCCGGGTTTTTGTCCCCGTTCAAGTACACTTCACTTTAGTTCTAGCTATACAGTTACAGTTGCACCCGTCCTCAATCCTACCAAAGATGATTTGGCTATATTGGCGTACAGATACTACACTAACTTGAGATTAATCTTCTTTATAGACAAGTAACGCTGTACCCTTTCAGGTCGTCTGAGGATTGTTGTTAAAAGCTCCTCAATGGGGGAGTTAAGAATGGATTCTGCGAGCGAGTAGCTGTTCTTCTAAAGCTGCAATGCGATTATACGCGGCTGTCAGTTGAGCGGTCAGGCGTTGGACTTGAATGTCGGCAGACAGCGCATTCTCACTGTTTTGATGAGAATTGGTAAACTCGCTTTTGCCATCAATCAGAACGTCTTTATGTTCCATGACTGAGTCAAGAAGACTTGGACTTTGATAGCCATGCGACCTGAACTGTCCTGCTGACGAAAAAGGATTCGTTTCCTGACGTGGCATCTGTTTGATTTCAGTCAGAGAGTCTGAGACTTTGCAACTCAGCTGATCAATCATTTGGTAGAGTGCATCGATTTTATGACTCAGGGCGACGATTTGCTTTTGAACGGCATCCATGCGATTTCCTAGTGTCCGAAATGGGATTCACTTTTATGCTATTAAATTTATGGCGAAATTGGCCTTGATTGCTGATTGATTTAACTATTGTAAAAAATGAGCGGCTCAAACCGTGGACTCATTTGTGCAAGGGAATTTTAAGAAAAATTGACGATTCCTCTAACCAGCAAATATACTTGATTCTATTTGTGATCGCTGACCTGTGCCAAATTTATTGTACTCATCATGTAACAACCCCAAAGGCAAACAATTCCGAGCATTAGAAATAGCAAAATTGATACCGAAAGCAGAGTGATTTTCCATTGATGTCGAAGCGTAGGATTTCCTCGGCTGTGTAATGTCAATTTTTAGGCTAAGGAAATTGTTACTCTGTGGAGTTCTCCTGTCTGTCTAAGAGATAACAAAAATTATGCTAATTTGCTTAAATAAGCTTATCCTCCTCTTTTGAGTACAGATTTAAGCCATTTCCAAAAATATGCTTGATTTTCAGGAATTTTTTACCGCCTGTACGGGTTTATGGAAAACCGAAAGAATTTATCATTCTCTCATAGAAGGCCAAGTTGAACGTTCGTTCACAGAATTTCGGGTGGAATCCTTAACGGGTGACCAAAAACAGCAAATTTTGTCTTTATCCTCCCTGGAAGGGATGCAATTTGACTTGGCGCAAGTTGAGTCCGGTGAGATTGTCTGTCCAGGGTTTGCGATCGCTTTTGATACCCTCTCAGAAACTGGCGAACAGGTGTCGATGAGTCTTAAGGCTCTGTTTATCCCAGATACTTATTTTGATGGAGTCCCAGAAGAAACATCGGCGGCTGTACCACCACTGCCGCTAACGGCTCAAGTTCCCGCAACCCCAGAGGTGATTAAGGGCTATTATCTACGAGATGAGGGTTACTCCGAACCTGGTGCGGTCAAGAGTCGCTTTACCTATCTGCCCAGTCGTCAAACGTTGGAGATGACAACCTACTATCGGCGTTCAGTTGCCATTGATCAAATGCGGCTGGTCGCACCCGATTTACGATTACGCACCATTATCACCTATAAGCGTCCGGAAACAGGCGAGGCACCCACAGTTATTGACCTTGTGGGCTTTGGTGTTGAACGGCGGCAGGATTTGTAGAGTGGAGGAGGGTGCTGATGAGGGAAGAACCATTCTCTCTCGCCTCTCCTACTGTGTTATCCCTAATTCCTTAATAATGAAGCGACGCTCTTTTTTAGTAAGTGCCAGTGCTCTAGCGCTGGGTCAACTGGTGTCTGGGTGTACTCGTGAGCAACCCCAGTCTTTGAACGTGCAGTTGTTGAAAGGTTCAATTCCAGCTCGGATACTGAATGAATTTCGTCAGGAATTACAGCTACCTGCTCAGCTTAATTTTGACCCAGCCAATCAGTTAAAAGATTTATTTAAACGACTGCAAACCTGGAAGCAGCTAGCTGAAAAAAAGGACGATAGGCAAGGATTTTCCTTACCGTTCGTTGGCAAAAAAACGCCAAAACTTGCGGATTTGGTCACCTTGGGGGATTATTGGCTAGAATCAGCCATTGGGCAAGGACTGATTAAACCTCTAGAAGTACAAGAGTTAGAGGGATGGAAGAATCTACCGTCTCGTTGGCAGGAGATTGTCACGCGCAATCAGCAAGGGCTACTCGCTAAGAATGGTCAAGTGTGGGGCGCACCCTACCGTTGGGGTACCACGGTTATTGTCTATCGCCGCGACAAGTTTGAAGAGTTGGGCTGGACACCGAAGGATTGGAGCGATTTGTGGCGTCCGGAATTACGCGATCGCATTTCTCTTTTAGATCAGCCTCGCGAAGTGATTGGTCTGACCTTGAAAAAATTGGGGTTTTCCTACAATCACAAAAATTTGAGTCAGGTACCTAACCTCAAGGAAGAACTGCTGAAGCTGCATCAACAGGTTAAATATTATAGTTCTAACCAATATTTAGAACCCTTGCTTTTAGGAGATACTTGGTTAGCGTTGGGTTGGTCTACGGATGTATTATCAGTGCAATCGGGTTATCGCCAAATTGACAGTATCGTGCCCTTATCGGGAACAGCGCTTTGGGCAGATGTCTGGGTGCAACCAGCCCCCATAGCTGCTAGATCCAATACTGTAAAGACATCGGCTTCTTCAACACCACAACAAGATTCCAGCGTCAACATGCCTTTAACAAAGCAATGGATTGAGTTTTGCTGGAAGCCCCTGCCAGCCCAGCAAATTTCTGTCTTGAGCCATGCCGCCTCGCCCATGTTTGCCGATGTCGAGCCGACTAAGTTACCGAAAACTCTTCGAGAAAACCGCTTACTTGTACCGGATAGTAAAGTTCTGAAAAAATGTGAATTTCTTGAACCTTTGCCACAGGAAATATCTCAAGACTATGAAAAACTGTGGACAGAAATCCGTAATGTTAGGCATAGTTAGCAACCCGTTACCAACTTATTTGCTACGAACAGGTAAACTATCTCTCCCAAAAGAGTCGAATACTTTAAGCTGGCAATCGGGTGGAGTTGTACTGTAATTACAGGTATAGGTGGCTAATAGCCCTGCTCGCTCGTTAAATACCCGGACATTATACTGATAATCTCTGGCAGCAGCCCCAAATCGGCTCAAGAAACTGTATCGTCCTAAATAATCGAGAATACTCCAGAGTTGGCGGTTGACCACCAAATCTACTCTCTTCTTGCCGCGATAAGCAATCCAATTTTGAATCAGTTTGCCATCAAATTCATCAAACTGTTCTTCTGCCCACCACAGACTAGGGTTCGTTAAACTTGTGGGCGAGATGGTATTGGCTGTTACCCAATCACTGGATGGGGGTAGAGTCGTCTCGTCTAGAAGTTTTGTCTCTAGGGGTTCGAAGGAGGGAGTTGGTATCGATGATGTTTGTGCCCATGTTGACTGAGGCATCAAAAGTGCGAGAGCAGTGAATAGCAGGCACACTCCAGAAACCTGCTGACTTAATTTTGAGGCAAAATCCCGACTCTTGATGCGAACAGTGGAAGCCGTCATGTCTTATTGTCTTGACAGTTTTACTTCTTTATGCATGACTAAGTAACACTTCAATGGTTCCCTTATCTCTCATGGGTTCTACCGATGGTGGGGCAACTTCTCATGAGTTGCCCCACCCAATTACAGCATCACTCCATCATCATCTTACTGGGGAGCTGTTGTGGCACCAGCGCCACCCTCACCAGTGTTACTGGGTGTAGTGGTATTGCTGTCGTCAGATGTAGAGGTATTGCTGCTAACACTAGCAGCTTCTTCAGCCGAAAGTTGCCGCAAACCGGTTAAGCCAGGGAAGCATCGGCTAGATGGGCCAACGACCTTATATACAACTTCTTGGTTATTATTGGAAGCTGTTTGGTCATCATCTTGGTCATCATCTTGGTCATCATTGGAGGCCGTTTGGTCATCATTTTGGTCATCATCTTGGTCATCATTGGAGGCCGTGCCAGTGCCACTACCTTGACCGGAGCCAGAACCGGAAGCTGTGCCTGTGCCTGTACCTGTACCTGTGCCTGTGCCTGTGCCAGAACCGGAAGCTGTACCTTGACCTTGACCGGAGCCAGAACCGGAAGCTGTACCTGTGCCTGTGCCACTACCTTGACCGGAGCCAGAACCGGAGGCTGTGCCAGAACCGGAGGCTGTGCCCGAACCGGAGGCTGTGCCCGAACCGGAAGCTGTGCCCGAACCGGAGGCTGTGCCCGAACCGGAGGCTGTGCCCGAACCGGAGGCTGTGCCCGAACCGGAGGCTGTGCCCGAACCGGAGGCTGTGCCCGAACCGGAGGCTGTGCCCGAACCGGAAGTAGAACCGGAGCCACTGCTACCTTGACCAGAGGAGCCACTGCCCTCACGGTAGACTACATAGTAGCGATCGCTACCCCGTTGCACTACCTTGACTTTAATCTTAGAAGAACCCGTCAACTTAACATCTGTGACAATACGAATGTTGGAGGATGCCAGAATCTGATACTGATTCTGAGCCGTGCTGGAATAGGAAGTCCCTCCTGAAGCAAAGACATTCGTATTGGCTGCATTCGCATCATTATCAGTGCAACCGCCAGAGCAGCTACCACCGGAAGTGTTGCCACCACCCGTGTTGCCAGAAGTGCTGCCGCCACCCGTGTTACCGGAAGTGCTGCCACCACCCGTGTTGCCAGAAGTGCTGCCACCACCCGTGCTGCCACCACCCGTGCTGCCGCCCCCCGTGTTACCAGACGTGTTACCAGACGTGTTGCCAGAAGTGCTGCCACCACCTGTGCTGCCACCACCCGTGCTGCCACCACCCGTGCTGCCACCACCCGTGCCAACACTAATAGGACCACCGATCGTAATAGTGGTAGTACCTAGCAATACATTACTATTATTAGCTAACGTAGTGCCGCAGAGATTACAAGCTCCGTTAGAACCGGAAGTCGAATTATTAGAGCTACTGGGTTGATAGTTGGTGAATGCGGTATCTGAATTGAAGCTGTTAACCCCAGCAACAGCGTAGAAGTTAACGTTTCCACTGCTGCTACCTGTTAATTTATTGCTACCCTGCTGAAACTCGAATTTTGTGTTGGATGGAGAAGTGCTACTAGAAGTACTACTGAAGCCAACAGAATTGAGAGCGAACAGCGAAAGGATGCCATTACTTTCGCCTTCAATTTTGTAAGTTGTACTTGCTGTATCACTCAATGTTCCCGTTGACGTGGCATTCGTGAAAGGCCCATCAATCTTGATATCTACAGCACCCAAAGTACTGTCAATCTTGTATTGTCCGTTTGACTGATTACCGATAGTCTCAATTGTGAATTTCTTGTTAGCCTGACCAACAAATCTGAGTTGATTATTGGTACCTGTGTTGGTTCCAGTATTGGTACCTGTGTTGGTTCCAGTATTGGTACCTGTATTGGTTCCAGTATTGCTGCTCGTTCCGCTAAAATTTGTCCCACTTTCGGGAATAACATTTTCCCCTTCAAACTGAAACTTGATGCGCCGAGATATTGTATCTGTAGACGGCGTCGTAGTCGTGCTACCCGTCTGTTGGAATGTATAGCTTTGCGGCAAATCAATCGCACCCGTCGTCAACTTGGCGTCGAGGGTACCGAGTTGTAAGTCTCCAGAGGTTGCTTGATAGCTAGAGCCGGAGGCAACTGTTGCCTCCACATTGGGTAAAAAGATGAGTGAACCCTGACCCGCTGTTTGAGGACTTAGCAGCGTCCCGTTAATATTACTTGAGTTATTAGTAAAACTATTGACGCTAAAGTTCAGGAGGGTGGTTCTATTAGTGAAGGGAATAGGAGTACCACCATTACCCACAAAAGCTAATCCTGATAATAGTCCTTTAACTGTACCCGTATCATTCGCATTCGGCTGGTTATCCGCTCCAGCATTGAAAAGAGCGGCAGTAGGAACAAAGATAGCCGTACTGGTGTTTCCCCTAGAAGTCTGTAGATTAAGGGTTTGAACCGTAAGGTCAAATAACTCGACTTTCCCCGAAGGGGTTGCTCCTCCTGTTCCTGGCGTTGGTACAAAAAAAGCGGCGGGACCTTTGAAGTCACCGCCAGTCACTTGAATTTGGGCATGAGCAGCAGGAGTTAAAGCTACAGCCAAGCCTCCAGCGAGACCTAAGCAAACAGCGTAGCGGGTAGATTTAGCAATCATGTTAAGACTCCACTAGTGAATGAACAACTCAGCAGACGATTTAGGACAATTTCAGAAGCTTTGGGGAACAAAATTTTTTATCAATCTATCCAGATTTCGCTCGAATCGAGCTGTACTAGGAAAAGTAGTGTAAGGCACCCAGACTCTCAAACAGCGTTCCCTCATGGTGTTAGCTCGCGCCTATAGACACGAGCTTTCCGAGCTTATTTTTGGCGATTGAGTCTAGAGACGCCGTCGCGCCTCCAGATGTTCCTGCCTCGGTAAGAATGTCTGTTTGTCATCAGCGCTCCAGCGCTTTAGCACTCACGACAAACCCATCATTCATTAATGGCCTTGACCCCTAGAAGGTAAAGGTTGTGCGGAGCGCACCAATCGTAATGTTGTCGTTGTTGTCGTTGTGATTAGGATTGAGAATCACAATCACTCCGGGTGTCACACTGATATTATCGGTCACTCGGATGCGATAGAATCCCTCTAAATGAAGTGTCGTATCGGGCTGATCCCCTTCACCTGCTGAGAAGTCACCCCGATTCACGAAGCTGGGGCGATTTCTGCCCGTTGGCAGGTCACTACTGGTAATCTTGGGGGGTTGACCAACATAGATGCCAGCCAAGTTCCCTTCACCCAGCAAGTCTGGGAAATTCATAAATGCCATCCAGTTAACGGTTTCTACACTTCCTGGGCCATCTTTGAAGTTGGACGTGGTGTAACCACCCCATCCCCCAATGGTAAAGCGTGGTGACAAGCGCCATTCCACACCCAAACCAAAGGCATTGGTTTGCATCGGTGCTCTGAGAAATCCTGCGGCATTAACCGTTTGTATGGCTAAAACATCATCCCCAACACCCGTGAGTAAGTCCCCAGAGGGTGAGTAGTTGTTGAGGTATTGCAGAGAAACATCCAGAGTATCCATAGGTGACACGACTAACTGCGCGCCGGCTGTCGTTGACCCTTCATTTCCCCCAAAGATGCCGCCGTTAAAGGGATCATTAGAGCGGTTGGCGGAGTAGACGCCTTGTAAGCTGACACGTGTGGCAAGTTGGTAGTCAAAACCGATGCCACCACCATTACCACCAATGTTGATGATGGGGTTACGCTGGGCAAAGCGAGAAAGGGGGCCAGAACCAGCACTTTCTACACGATTGACACCTCGGAAAACGTTAACCGGGTTAACCCCCACCGGACCCAAGATGACGGCTAATTTATTCGTGAGCAGGTGACGAAAGTTGAGGTCACTCAGCTCTAAGTTGTTATTATTACCGCTCTCATAACCCAGTGACACAAATTTGTCTAAACGGGTGGTACTGTTGTTGCCATTACCGGCGGCGAGTCCAGTCAGCAATAAACTACGAGGGCTGAACTGAGTAAACAAACTCAACTGTACGTTGTCAACGACGTTAATATTCGTGCCTTGGTCTTCTAATCGGTTCAAGAAGAAATCAAAGCTATTGTCACTGCGTCCCTGAACCCCAAAAATGGCTTGACCAAAAAGCTTAGTTGTGGTAGAAAATTGATTGTCTTCTAAACGCGCTGTGCGGCCTTCTAGGTTGTCCACTCGCGTGCCGATCGCAGCGAGTTCGGTCTGAAACTCATTGGTGAGACGGCGCAGAGCTTCTAAATCTTGCTTGGAAGCGAAATTTGAACCACCCCCGCCGACAAGCCGCTCGATTTGTTGCAAACAAGCATTCAGACCCGCTGCAAATTCATAGCGTGTCATGGCTCGATTGCCTCGGAATGTGCCATCGGGGTAACCCGCGATACAGCCGTAACGCTCCACCAAACTTCTCAGCGCTTCATACGCCCAATCTGTGGGTCTCACGTCAGATAATTGAGTAACATTGGTAACCTGATCCATTGAGGCATCGGCCTCAACTTCCTCTAGCGGGTCTAGGGGCATTATCGCTGGAGACAGGGATTCGCTTGCCTCATCGGCTGGCAGGACTTGAGCCTGAAGTGGCGGTTTAATGGTTAAATCCTTGAGGTTCGTTTCGCCCAATGCCTCGGTTGAGCGACGCGCTGTCTTTAAGTCGGTGAGAGAAGTGTCCGGCTGTAAGAGGGGATGGGTTGGCGTGACTACAGCGATTTCGTTCACTGTCGGTTCTGTAGCCTCAACCCCTGCCTGTTCAGTCGGAGTAGTAATTGCGAACTCATCGGTGGGATTTGCTAGTGCTAATCCTGTTTGCGGGTTGGTGGCAGGTGCGAGTTCGGCTGTTTGTGTGAGTTTTAATAAATCTGTAGAAGCCGAGAATTCCTGTGTTGAAGATTCAATCGATTCACTTACTGTTGCTGGGCGGGTAGGGGGGGCAGCATGAGCAGGGGCGAAATTGGCGGTGAAGCAACTCAAGGTTGCAAATATCAATGCCGAAGAGGCTGTCTTTTCAAAGCTCAGACAGGATTTCACGGTAATATTCCTCGAAACACCACAGTCGGGTTTGATTTTAGCTGAGATTTAAGGCTAACGGCTAACCGGCTTTTTATTCCTTACTCGGAGTGAAGTTTTTCTCCCTGTTTGAGCAACGAGTATAACTTTGGTGCAGTGAGCCTGGGACAAGTATAAATCTGTAAGGCGAGAAGAGCGATCGCCCTGATTAAACAACTTCACAAAACGTGGATTGGATGAGTTATCACCAACTCTTAGGAATGGACACAGCTTAAACGTCAGGAATCTGTCCAAACCCGATGTAGTACCATATAATACAAACATCCCATCTACCAAAGCCAAGATGCTTCAGTATGCTGCCCCAATTCCTTTTAGTATCCTGCGCTAGCGTCACGCCAATGTTTATGATACGCGCTACTGAAGGAGATTTCTAAACAATAGGTTACCCAATCCTGAGGATCAGACGACACGAGTAATGACGGGTTAAGTTACCTTGCATCCAAAATAGTCTGACTTCCAAGTCCTATTGGCATAAGAGGAACTCATGAACAATTCTCGCCTAGTCAAAATCAGCAAATATCTGAGTAAACATCTTCGACACACACCTGAACAAATTGGCATCGAACTTTCCCCCGGCGGCTGGGTGGCTGTCGATGAACTTCTGGCTGCCTGTAAAAAGCGTTCCTTTGTCATCAATCGGAGCGAATTGGATGAAGTAGTCGCTAAAAACGACAAAAAACGATTTGCTTTTGATTCTACAGGTAGCTTAATTCGAGCTAATCAAGGTCATAGTGTAGAGGTCGATTTGCAATTAGAGCCAGCAATTCCGCCTGATATTCTGTACCATGGGACGGGTCATGGTGCTGTTGAGGCAATTCTTCAGGAGGGTCTTTGCAAAATGTCGCGGCACCATGTCCATTTATCGACTGATATCACGATAGCTGAAAAGGTAGGATTACGGCACGGTCGTCCCGTTATTTTTCAAGTCAATGCTGCCGCCATGTATGAGGACGGTTATACCTTCTACTGTTCCGAAAATGGAGTTTGGTTAGTGGATAATGTTCCATCTGAGTATCTACAACTGCTCTGATTTATTTAGCAAAGAATGACAACCTATTAGTATGCGACAGGTCAAATCATGCGGCTTCATCGTGATGCGGACTCAACCCCAATTAAGTTTCTTATTGCTGATGAAGCATTCCTCTCGCTACGACTTACCCAAAGGTCATATTGAAGTGGGTGAAAATGAGTTAAGCTGTGCCTTTCGTGAACTCTATGAGGAGACTGGAATTGCAGCGAGTAGTTTACATTTAGATCAAACATTTCGTTTTACCACTATTTATCAAACTTCTGAGCAGCGGTTTGGGCTACAAGAAATTGCAGAAAAAACATTGGTAATTTTTTTGGGATGGTTGAAACAAGACGTTAAGTTACAACTCAGTGAGCATGATGCTTATATTTGGGTGGACTGGAAGCCACCTCATGCTATTCAGAAAAAAACAATTGACCCTTTGTTGGCAGAATTGGAACAACATTTTCACAAAAATGAAATCAGGTTTTAAAATTGATTAAATTAATCAATTTTTGTCATTCTTTGATTCTTGAAACATTTCTCAGGTATTGATAGATCGAAATCATGAGTTCAGGCTATTTTAGTAACGAAGAAAATCCTACACGCCATAACCTGCAAAGTCGAGGTTTACTCGGAGCTGGTTGGCGGCCTTTGTCCCGACAATTTGATTTAGATTTTTTATTACATCTTGCCTCTAAAGACCCTTGGGAATTGACTCAAAAAACTCTAGATTTTGCTAGTGATATTGCTGATACGCTCGGTCGTAATCAGTATGCCTGGTGGGCAAATATTTTGAATATTTTTTCGGAGAATATGCGGTATGAACTTGATGAATTTTGGGATTATATCACGCCTACACCGCCAGTCCCCGATCATCGCTATGGAGATGTTTTGAGTGTTGATACGCCTGTTAATCAACTTGTGAGCCGCAACAGTATTCCTATTGATTATGTTCTGACTCGATTACAGGAAATTACGGTCTTTAACGTTCTAGATTTACTGGGTAATCCTGAACTCATCACTCAGTACTATATGGAGCGGATTTTTTATTTTCCGGTGAATCGTTTTGTCAATTGGGAGCGACTGGAAATTATTGGAACGGCTTTCGCTTATTGGTCACAACAACAGGTTTGGTTACAAATTGATCATCTGGGTAGAGGACAACGACGGTATACGATCATTGCCAAAAATATAACACCACTCATTAATAAGGCAACCTACAATTTAGCCGTGATGCTAAGTGGGTATCAAAGCCGTGTGGGGCAAATTCATAGTCAGTTTCCGATTCGGACATTTCCAGTGGATATTCAAAGCTTTACAGATACGGTTCAACAGGCCATTCTTGACCAAAACCAACTGGCTGTTTTAGTGAGTGGGGAACCGGGTACTGGTAAAACGGCATGGACACAAGCCGTGGCTAAAGAAATTCTCATGCCGTTAGGATTTGTCATTTTTATCCTAGATCATGATGCGGTGGAAAATTTTGTTCCACCCAATTACTTGGAGCGGATTTGTATTATTATTAATGAGGCAGATAATTTGGCGCAAAATCGAGCGAGTACAGCGGCACAATCCAGTAATAAAACTGAGCATATTCTAAGTTTGTTGGATGGAACTTTGTATCAGAGTGTGGTTGATGAATCGGGGATTCAGCATCGGCAAAAATTAGTTGTTTTGATGACTTGTAATACCACAGAAAGACTTGATCCAGCGATTTTACGTAAGGGAAGAATTGACCTCATGAGTGAATTTACTCACCTATATGTATAATTGCCGTAAAATTCCAGAGTGAAAAGAGAGCCTGTCACTTTCTTGGATTAATCTCTGGCTCTCACTATAAATTTTTAGACTTTCAATTCGTAGTTCCTCTACCGTATGGTCAATTTAACTCTCGACCGCTATAACCTTATTTCCTATTACCAGGTATGAATGGAGTCGGGAATGTTGATAGACCCCTGTGCGCTTGTTCCTTGCCACCAGTTTTTCCCCTCTGGGAGATTAGACACGAAGGTCATAGGTTTTCTCGTTAGAGTTGGCGTAGAGTGCCTGCCTTGCCTCAATTGCAAAACCAATCCATCCCAAAGAGAAATGCGAGCTAACAAAGCTTGTTGTGCAGCAAAGGTGCTTTGTTTCCATTTTTCATCATCATCCCCACAGAGATTTCTGAGAAGCTGCTCACCCATAGGTCCATGAACATCCTCATCCAAATGAGTATGGCGTTCTAGGTACAGGGATAACTGCTGACAATCTATGCTGGAATCCCCTAAACTCTGAAGAATTCGTCGAAACATAGATGGAATAACATCTTCTCTACCTAACAAAAAGGTAGCTGCTACCTCATGAGTTGTCTTATGAGTTGCTTTTATTGTATTGAGAACAAATGCTTTAGTTGTAGTTAGAGTTGCAACGTTATTCAGGGCAACTTGTACAGATTTTCCTTCGCGAAGCTGGCGAATAAAGTTCTGAATCGGAATGACGTTAGCACTAACCTCCTTCATTCCAGCGACATAAAGGTCAAAGTGACTAATAAAATAACCAGGGGCAACTTCATCCGTTTCTTCAGCTAAAACGATATCGTTAATGAGTCGAGCTGAAAAAATGTCTGAAGGTGGTAGCCAAGGTGTAGTTACACAGGTCAGCCTAGCTTGAAGCGTTTTCACCAAGCACATAAAATCCCACACTGCAAAGCAATGAGATTCCATGAAAATTTGCAGAGATTTCAGATCGCATAGTTGGGTATAAACTGGATGGTTGATTAGGGAATTGCGGAGAGGAGAAATACCCTCGATTAACCGTGCGTACTGATCTACCATTTATTTTTCCTTATGTTACTGAAAAGGGAAAATCAAACAATTGGGTGAAAATTCAAATTCGCATTCAAGCCTCATTTGTGCAAACGTGAAACTCGACCAAGTTATTTCCCTACCTTAATCCTTAATGTCCCGCATTGCCCAGGTTTACAACTGAAGCAAAGAGGTAGACTTAGAAACCCTGAGTATAGAAACCGTAAGATAGCCAGTGAAGTTGATGTAGACAACACGGGCGTATTTCACTTTGGATCGTATTTAAAACTACTGAAATCTTCCACATTTTTAAACAAACTTCATCAAAAATTTAAACCCAAAAAAAATAATAAAATTTTTATGTCTTTAGGGAACCTGAGAGAAATTTGAACAGTCTATAAGATTTTATCCATTCTTTTTCTTTTTATTTTATTGATTTTGTTTTAATTAGCTCAGTGCAGACTGCACATAGCCCCTAGCCACTATCACACCCCCAGAGAGGGGGAGCATGTCACCCTATTAAATGACACAAAGACTATGAGTATCTCTGTGATACCAAGTTGCGCCTCTTGCCGTAAAACCGTAGCCTGGAAAGGCTACATGAACGAGACGCCTGCACTATGTTACATTTCGACTGAACTGGGTATGAAATAAACGAAGCTTTAGATCCGGACAGGCTAACATCGGTGTGTAAATTGTCTGTAATGCTGCCAAAAAGAAATGCACCTACAGAAGATGAAATCAAACAAGCTAATGTTATTGAGCTTAAAGTGCTGGGAAGTAACAATTATGGGCACTCTGCTCCGGCTCAAACTTATTTTTACAACCCATACACGCGACATCGACTCGAAACGGTCTGAGTGGGAAATTCAGTAGCTGCTCCCAGAGTTGCTGCACCCTTTTAAGTTGCCATACAGCTAACTTGTATAAAACCCAAATTTCCTTAAGATCAGATTTTACTAGTCATGCCTGCCAAAGATTTCCTCAATTCAGTGCAAAAAAAGCAGTTACAGCAAACTTTACGAGACAGTGAGCAACCGCATTTAAGAGAAGGATGCTTGATTCTGCTGTTAATAAATGATGGAAAGACGGCTAGAGAAATTACTGACTTACTTGGTTGTTCCTTCCGCACCGTAGCTTATTGGCAATTCAATGGTTTTCCAGAGAATTTAGAGTCCCTACCAGACGAACAAGAACTGGAGTACCGACCAGATCAGCAAGAACCGGAGTACCTAGCACATCAAAGAGAACGAAGGAACTCTCACAAAGCCCTAGAAGACTTTATCCCGTTATCAGACATAAAAGTTTTAGAAGTCAGTTTTGCTCTAATCCAACCTCAGGCGACAGAGTTTGCCTCGAAGTTCTATAAGAACCTGTTTACTGACTATCCCCAGCTTCAGCCCTTATTTGCCTACACTCACATAGAGGTTCAAGAGAAGAAGTTAATCACGGCTTTGGTGTTGGTGATCAATAATCTACGTAAACTCACTTACTTGAAGAACATACTAAAAGACTTGGGAACCAGACATGTAAGGTATGGCACTATTCAGGAACATTATCCGATGGTGGGTGGAACGCTCCTTAAAACTCTTGAGTCTTTTTTAGGAAAGGAATGGACACCAGAGGTTAAGCGGGCATGGACGCATGGATATAAAGCTATCGCTAACCTGATGCAAGAAGAGCACTAGATAGAGACGCTCTATAGGAAGTGATTAACGGGAATAGATGTCTCTATTGATAACAACTCTATAAAACCGTCACCCTTCACCCGAAGGCAATGTCGTGGTTTGTAGAGTTTTAATCTTAGAGGGAGCAAGGGGAATTTGAACAATAAACTCTGTTCCTTCTCCAGGAACCGAGAGGCATTCCAGTTGTCCCCCATGTTTTTCGACAATAATTTGATAGCTAATTGATAAACCTAAACCCGTCCCCTCTCCCACCGGTTTCGTGGTGAAAAATGGGTCAAAAATTCGTTTTTTAACGTCTTTAGGAATGCCAGAACCATTGTCGGCAATCCGAATAATAACATTTTGTGGCGTCCCAATTTCATCCGAATTAGAAGTTTGGGAGGGGGAACAGTCTGCAACCTCAGTAGAAATTTTAATGATTTTAGTTTTGGGCTGGCTGGGAGTTGTGGCTTGGGTTGTGTGGTGTTCTGTAGTAACGACTGGAACCGATTTTTCTAAAGCATCGATCGCATTATTCAAAAGATTCATAAAAACTTGATTGAGCTGCCCTGGATAACACTCTACAAATGGCAGATTACCGTACTCCTTCACTAGCTGAATATTACCCGCTTCCGGCTTTAAGCGATGTTGCAAAATTAATAGGGTATTCTCAATTCCCTCATGAATATCTACGAGTTTACGCTCCGCTTCATCCACGCGGGAGAAATTTTTTAAACTCAAGACAATCTGACGAATGCGATATGCCCCAATTTCCATTGATTTCAGCAATTTTGGGAAATCCTTTTTGAGGAAATCAAAATCAATCACCTCTATCTGCTTGGCAATGGCGGGTACCGGTTGAGGATAGTTTTCGGTATAAAGCTCAACCAATTCCAGCAAATCCTGAGCATACATTTCTGCATGGGTAATATTGCCAGAGATAAACGTCACTGGATTATTAATTTCATGAGCAACACCCGCGACTAACTGCCCCAATCCCGACATTTTTTCGGTTTGAATTAGTTGGAGTTGGGCTTGTTTGAGGTCGTTAAGGGCTTTTTTCAGCTCAGTCGCTTGCGTTTTCAGAGCTTGTTTTGATCGTCGTAATGCGGCTTCCGCTGCTTTTCGCTCGGCTAATTCTTCGGCTAACTGCTTGAAGAGTGCGGCTTGCTGAATGGCTACGCTCAACTGTACACTAATCTGTCTGAGTAATTCAATCGTCGAGTCCTGCCAATCCCGTGTTTTAGAGCATTGATGAGCAATCAATAACCCCCAAAGTTTATCCCCTTGTAGGATAGGAACCACGAGGTTGGCACGTACCTGAAATCGCTCTAATAATTGAATATGACAGGGACTTAAGTCTGTATTGTAGATATCATTAATCGCTCGAATCCGTCCTTTTTGGTAGAGATGAGCTTTGCTTTCTTGAAAACAGGTATCCTGAATATTGATGGCTGAAGCTGGCGTCCATTCTTCACCCACGGACTCCACCACAATTGTGCCACTCCAATCGAGGTTAAAGCGACAAATCAAAGTGCGATCGCAAGCTAAAAATTGTCGCACTTCTTCCACAGCCGTGTTCAGGACTTCATCTAGATTCAACGACTGACGGATGCGCTGATTAATCCCGCTGACTAACCGCTCTCTTTCGGCTTGCTGTCGGAGTCTCGTTTCCGTTTGCTTTTGCTCGGTAATGTCCTGAAACGACCAAATTCTACCGTAAGATTCACCTTCGGGCGATCGAGCCGGAGCCGAATAACAATCGAAAACCCGCCCGTTTGTCAGATGAATTTCCTCACGGCTGATTAGGGAGGGATTCTCTTCCAAATATTCCATCTGGCTAAAAACTCTTTGTGGCTCTTGGATTAAGGGCAGCAACCAGTTAAAGATGATTTTGTGCTCTCCCAATTGCCGCATCCCCTCAGGGATTTGCCACATTTCACAAAAACGCTGATTGTAGCTTAATGTTGCTCCTGTTTCATCCGTTACCAGAACACCATTAGGATCGGATTCTTGTTGCGCCTTCAATAAGGCATTACTGCGTTGCAAAGCCTTTTGAGCTTGCTTGCTTGCTTGAGCTTGCCGATAGGCTTCGCTAATGTCACGGGCAAACGCACAGTTATACTCCTGATTGTTAAATCTTAAATAGTTGAATGTGACTTCTACGGGAAAGACTTGACCATCTTTAGCGCGATGCTGAGTTTCAATTGAGAAAGAGCCACCTTCCCTTACCTGTTGCCAATGTGACTGCCAGACGGAGAGGGAAAAATTGGGGTCAATGTCCTGGATACTTAACCTCAGCAGTTCTTCACGGGAATATTTCAGCGCTTTACTTGCAGTCTCGTTAACATAGAATAATGTCCCATCCGGTCGAATATAGAAGACAGCATCGGCAGCGCGATCAATCGAAAACTGCATTAATTGTTGGGTTTCTTCCGCCTGCTTGCGCTCAGTGATATCGGTTTGAACGCCAATAAAGTGCGTTACCTTGCCTGAGCTATCTCTTACTGGCGAAATCGTTAGATCGTTCCAGAACAGTGTGCCATCTTTGCGATAATTTTTTAAGACAACTCTGACTTCTTGCCCTGTCCGGATCGATTGGCGAATTTGCTCAACAGCAATTGGATCAGTATCATGGCCTTGCAAAAACCGACAATTCCGTCCTATCACTTCCTCTTGGGAATAGCCTGTGATTTTCAGGAAAGCCGGATTGCAATATATTATAGGATTGTCGAAACAGCGAGCATCACTAATCACGATGCCACAGCTTGTGGCAGCTAGCGCACGGTCATATACCCTCTTGTTGCCTATATCCACTGGTTCTGATTGATTGGCGTCTAAGACCCTACAACTAGCTTTCTTGGCGACCATGGCTTTCATATCAATAAACCCATTAACAAGAGAGGAACCTCGCTAGTTATCCCTACGCTTGTCCTAACCTTAAACAAATATAAAAATAGATTAATATATCCAAAGAAAGAAACCGCAAAAGTTCAGTATAGAAGGCAACTCAGTGTTTGTCCAAGCCGTCTTTCACGCTATGTGTTGAGGTTTCCGGTCGGGTCTATCCCTCAAGCGTCTGGAAAGGTAGCTGCTCTTTTTTCTCGCTTTTCTTGGGATATTTGGACTTACACGTTAAAGGTTGAACCTGTAAGTGATGTCTCGATGCTTTGTTAAGTATTGTGTTATTGTACATAACCTCATGGCTTTTTTTTGCAAAGAGTTTGTGAAGTTGACGACAGACCTGCCACTCTAGGAAGTAAACAACCTGTTAGATAGGAGATTTGGCGTCAGCCTTAGAACTTCTGCAAGTCCTTAGCCTCTGGTCTTCCATTATGTCCGGTCAAACTGTAACCCCCAAAAAATTCCTCCAGCCCATTGATCGTGCCGCTTTGGGTGTAATGGTAGTACTCAGTCTTTTGATCTCAATCTTGCTGTTGAGTGGCGATCGCACAGCCCCTAGAGTGCGCGATTTTAGTTGGCAGAATCAACAAGTGAGTGCAGAGGATACGGCCTTTATCCTGACCTTTAGCCGTCCCATGAACCACGATAGTGTAGAGGCCAACCTAAAAATCGAACCGCCTATCCCCGGAAAATTTAGCTGGGCGGGGCGTCGCATGGCTTATACCCCAAAGTTTCCCGTGCCCTATGGGAACCAGTATAAAGTCGAACTCAAGGGAGCGAGAGACCAAATTTCTGCCAGGGAGAACGAAGGCAAGCAGATGCAGCCATTTTCGGCTTCCTTTCGTACCCGCGATCGCGCTTTTGCTTATATCGGCGTTGAAGGAAAAGAGCAGGGACGGCTAATTCTTTACAACCTCACGACTCAGAAAAAAAGTATCCTGTCGCCGGCTGATTTAGTCGTCATGGATTTTAAACCCTACCCAGAGGGTGAAAAAATCTTGTTCTCGGCTAGCGATCGCAAATATCAAGAAAAGGGCTTACTCAATCAGCAATTGTACACGGTAACCACAGGAATCTCATTTCAATCGGACGATCAATCAGCGGCTGAACTACCGCCAGAAGGCCGACTGAATTTAGTGTTAGATAGCAAAGACTATCAGAACCTAAAATTTGACCTGTCAGGTGATGGCAAGACTATTGTTGTCCAACGATTGAATCGGCGTAATCCCGGCGATTTTGGTCTGTGGATTATCCAACCCAACGCCAAACCCCGCTCATTGGGAAACCAGCCCGGAGGGGACTTTATCATCGCTCCCGATAGTGGTTCTGTGGCTGTAGCACAAGGGCAGGGCGTGGCGATTTTACCCTTACAACCACAGACCAAACCCTTAGATTTTCTGCCCAAGTTTGGCATTCTACTGAGCTTTGCCAAGGATGGTTCGGCAGCCGCCATGGTTAAATTTAATACGGATTACACGCGATCGCTTTATTTGGTCACAAACCAAGGCACTCAGAAAGAACTGCTGCGTACCACCGGCTCCATCCAAAGCTGCGAATTCGCCCTGGGGCGCAACACTCTCTACTGCTTGTTAACTCAACTAATTAAAGGGGAACAATACGAGGAAGAACCCTTCTTTGCCACCATTGACTTCACACCAGACCCCAAGAGTACGCAGGTGTCCGTCAAGCCATTAGTTGTCTTACCCAATCAACGAGATATTCAAATGAGTTTGTCTCCCGATGGCTTAGCCTTGCTGTTTGATCAAATCGTAACTCGTCCCCCCACCGCGACCGATACCTTAAGATCCAATGATGGGCAAGCGATCGCTACGGGTTGGTTATGGATGTTGCCCTTAACCGAGGATACATCCTCAACCCCCCCATCTCAGATCAAGCCCGAACAGTTGTTACCAGGATTCCATCCTCGCTGGTTGCCTTGAGTAGGAAAGAGGGGGAATAAGCTGTTACGCATTTAATTTGCCTATTGAGGCTGCGGGGGCGCTGGGGAGAGGATTTGAGCTGAGCATTTTTATGCTGTGTTTAGAATGTACAAGTTTAATGCACTGTAGCTTAGTAATATTTCTCCTCGACCCTAACCGATTGGGTTGCCCATGAAGACCTAAATCCATCAGTGATGCTAGCTGATGAAAGACAGCAATTAACAGCTTGATGTTGACCTTTGAGCTATTAGGAAAAAATATCACGGGCACGCAGAAATTCACACTCACTAACAGCAGAACTCTACTCTGCTGGATAAAACTTAACATTTTAAGTCGTTTGGTCACTTCCGTTAGGAAAAGATACAAAGGTGAAAATCCCCTCGCCTTGATGGCTGGGGGTGTCAACACTCTTTGAGCCGGGGTGTTTACTATGTCTTCTGGCAGAAGTTAGTTGCCCAAAAATTAGAGATGATTTGTAAAGATAGTAACCAAATCCCTTCAAAATTGTTACCCAGTTTTGAAATAAAGCTCATCGAAAGATAACAAGACAAATTCAGCAAATGTAGTTTTCGTAGGAGGCCAACGTGAATCTATTTCAGCATTGTCGCAAAATTCTGACGGCTCTCGTCTTGATTTTAGTTCTGACGACAACGGCTGCCTGTAGCGGCGGGGTTCAAGCTAAACAACCCTCGAACAGTTTACCGACAACCCTAAATTCCAACGGGTACTATACTCAATTGGAACGCGGAAATAGTCCTGTGGGACAAGATTTTGGCAATTGGGTTGTCCAGACGGCTCAGGGAGTGGTTCAAGATGCTTATGTGCGTGACAACAATAAGCTAGGTGTCGTGATTACGCGTCAAGTTCGTCCGAATGAAGTGAAGCCCTTAGCTAAATCTTTGGTTCAAGGATTCCATAAGAATTTTCCCAATCAAGATTTAAAAGTTTTGGTTTACGCACCGGACAAAAAATTGATTTTGACCGCTCAATATGATGAGCAGTCCAAGCTGATTGAATACCAATAAAGCGGCTGAGTCAGTAAAATTAGCAAACTTTGAAAGAGCTTTAGACGGAATTCAAAGCCTAAAGCTGAGATAAAAAAGGAGAAATTTAAAATGACAAGTAGCGAACAGTACAAGCGTCAAATCTTGAATGATTTGGCTCAGGGGAATGTTGAATCTCTCGATGATGCCCCGACCAATACGGCGCAGGAATACGAAAATTTTGATGATTTTGCCCAGCGTTCCTCAGCGGCTGAACGTCGCCATTTGTTTGGTCGGTCTTTACATCCCGACAAAATTCCCCCTAGCCAGATGGAGCCAGAACTGCAAAAGGCGATCGCTCAAATTAAGCCCAATGAGCGGGATGATGTGGCTCGTGCCTTTTTCAAACATTTAAAGCAACGAGGACTCAGCGATCGCAACCTAGAGCAACAGTTGGGACTTTCCACCCACCATGCCAGTCGCATGAGTGCGGAGGATGTCAGTAAACTCGCCTCCTTCGCCTATCATTCCCACCCTGATATCTTCCAAGAGGTACTCACCGAGCAACCGGGAATTATGAAGTTTCTCAGTAATCCCGTGGTAGCAGCGGTTTTAGGAGTGGCAGCGGCTAAGTGGCTGGGGAATCGCCACAAGTAATATCATCTCCGGTGAATTACCCATCGTAAAATCCTGTTTGTAGTAGGCACAAAGAGTGCCCCCGACAATTTACAGCGTGTAGGGCACGGCAACTGTAACCTCTGGTTAAAGCAGAATCATTAAAGATGCCGTGTCTCTACTTCAACTCACTTAAATCATCAGGATGGCCAGGGGGATAGATTGGGGTCAATTTCTTTTTGTAAGCAGAATCTGGATCAGCAAACCCTCCCACCTCCGATAACACATAGAGGGGTCTTCCCTTTACCTCTTCATAAATACGCCCCACATACTCACCCAAAATCCCAATACTCACCAACTGCACCGCACCCAGAAAGAACATGGCAATCATAATGGTTGCCAAGCCTGTCAAGGGGGAAGATGGGGCAATAATGCGCCAATAAAAGACGAGTATTGCCATCAGAACCGCCACCGTTGCCGCGAGTAAGCCGAGGTAAGTTGAGATCCGTAACGGCACTCTAGAAAAAGAAATCAAACCAATTGCCGCAAGGGAGAGGGACTTGCGAAACGTGTACTGCACTTCACCCGCAAAACGGGGGTCACGTTCAAAGCAAATGCAAGTCTGCTGCAACCCCACCCAGGAACGCAGTCCCCGAATGAAGCGGTTGCGTTCTGGCATGGAATTGAGGACATCCACCACCTTCCGATCCATCAAACAAAAATCCCCCGTATCGAGGGGAATTTCGATATCTGCCAGACGCCGCAGGATACGATAAAACACATAAGCAGGGAGGCGCTTGAGCCAGCTTTCTTTCTTGCGCTGAGTGCGTTGGGCATAGACAACTTGGTAACCTTGTTGCCACTTTTCCACAAGTACCGGGATTAATTCGGGTGGGTCTTGTAAGTCGGCATCCATTACCACGATCGCATCACCGCGCACAAAATTGAGACCGGCAGTAACGGCAATTTGATGACCAAAGTTACGAGCGAGACTAATGTAGCAAATGCGTGGGTCTTTCTCATGCAGTTCTCGCAACAGGGAAAGGGTGCGATCGCGGCTACCATCATTAATTAAAATGACTTCCACCGGTTCCCCAAGTTGATCGATCACCGCACTCAATCGTCGGTACAGTTCCGTAATAATCTTTTCCTCGTTATAGACGGGAATCACTAGGGAATACTTGGGGCGCACAGTTCATCTATCCTTGGAATCGGGTAATCAGTATTGAGTTACAGAATATCAAGCAAGAACGCCCACTGCTTCTAGTGCTGGGATGAATTCAGCCATGAGCGCCCTTAGGCTACCCAATACCACCAAGCAAACCGAAGGGCGAAGCGTACTAAGATGACAGCGAATAAGCCTAGAGTCAGGTATCCCCACCGGGGATGACTGGCGAACAACCAGCCGAGTGCTAAGGCGATCGATACAATTCCATAAACATAGCGGCTGACGGAACTGAGAGAGCCAGTCGCTAAAATAATTCCTAGGGAACAAAAACCATAGGCCACAGCAACAGGGGGAAGTTTGGCGCGTAAGTACCATAACAAATAACCTCCACCCCAAAACGTGACGACTCTCAGTAAATTTTCCTCGTCCAACTTTAAAGCGTTGATCAATACTCTAAACCAATTCGGATGCTGCGATTTCCAGGCTTGCTGTACATGTACGAATGCTAATGGGTCGGCAAAATCAATCGCGCAATATAAACTAAATAACAGCAGTCCACCCATCGCCGCCAAACCAGCAATGTAGGCGATCTTCGGCCTTTTTTCCTGCCACGCCACGATGAGAAAGGCCGGAATCAGCGCCACCCCTGTTGACCGAGTGGCAGTTGCCAGTGTTCCCCACAAAGCCGCTTTGGTATACTGACCCTGATCGAACGATCGCAAAGCAGCGGTTGTGACTAACAGAAATAATCCTTCGGAATAAACAACCGTTCCATATAAGGAAAAGGGACACCAAGCCAGCACGGCTGTTGCCCACCTTGCCACACTGACGCTATACCGCTCTTCTGCCCAACGGTACAATAGCCACAGCGCACCCAGCAAAGCTAGATTATTGACCAAAGTGCCTGCAATTTGAGACGGCAAGCCGAGGCTCATCACCGCCCGAATAGCTAAGGGAAATAGGGGAAAAAAGGCGATCGAGTGGTATTTTCCATCCTGGGCATAGTCGTACCCTAGGGTGGCAATTTTCCGATACCAGGCTCCATCCCAGTGAGCAAATAGGTTCCAGCTCGTTTGGGGAACAAAGTCGGGAGTATAATCCAGGGGCAGTGTGCCGCTATGAGTAACGGGTGAGATGGGACTGACTGGAGCCAGCAGTTGCATCGCTACGAAGATGACGAGTCGGCTCAGCAGCCAGATGGCAATGACAAAAATCAACCCCTCCGCCCATGTTTGGGTTTTGAGCCTGACTTTGAAACCATCTGTTTCCCCTGGCTCTATGGTTTTCATCGCTAAAGAAGTGGGATTTGTGATCACAGACTCAGCGGCAAGCCCTGTGAAAATTTTAAGCCTATAAGACTCAAGATAGATGCATCAAATCATGACAATCTCTAACGACCCAATTTATTAGGAAGTCCGTCACAACCACCGGGAATCGTCCGACGAGAACGCTCCCCACACCAGTAACAGCAGTATTTGCGCTGTTCTTCGTCCAGCCGCTGCACGTCTGTAAAATTGGCATTTTCCACCACCGCGCCCGTGTGTGCCCCTGTATTGTAGTCGGGAGGTTTACTCCGGCTGCGGGGGCTGGCGGTTTCCAGTGAGCCATAGAACAGACGAACTCCCTTGAGATCCGCACCCGAAAGGTTGGCTTCGTACAAAATGGTTCGTGACAGGTTGGCTTTGACCAAATCGCAACCGCTGAGATTGGCTCTCACCATATTCGCCTCGCTCAATTCCGTCCAGCGTAAATCTGTTCCAGACAAATCGGCTCCAGCTAACATAATATTCAGGTCAATCACGCGCACCCCTCTTTCGCGATCTTCCTGGTAACCTCCGTTTCCATCCAGGATGGGGCGTCCTAAGTGGGTATCCCGCTTTAGGGGTGTTAATAATCGAGATTGGGACAAAAAGCGCAGAACTTTTGCTTTACCTAAGGGATCGACACTACCCAAGATGGCAGCCGTGCGTCCTTCGGAAAATGCCCGTTCTTGAGGCCAATCTTCGAGCAAGCCTTCATCATCCAACGCTAAGTCACAGACACCTTGAAAGTAAGCATCAATGGTTTGCTGTTGGGTAATAACGTTTTGTTGGATGGTTAAGTCTTTAGAAATTACATATTGTCGCCATGCAATATAAACGGCAAGGACGGCAATCATGATTTGGCCTAAGGCTCCAATCCACTCAGCTAAGGAACCAATGGAGTCGGAGTCGATGCTTCTGAGGACTTGATCAAAACGTTTTGTGACACCCGTTAGGGAGGCTAAACCGATGATCGCAGCGATTAATCCAAAGACAGCCACGAATTGCGATCGCTCTTCCGGAGATAGCGTCTGAATTAGCGATCGCTTCACGGGAGGCCAAATCACGGGGATGGATAGCAACAACGTGACAATCGCGCCCGACATGCCAATCCAGAAGTTATTGATCGATAACCCCAGAATCAGAATTGCGATCGCCATGAAGGTAATCAACGGAAGCAGCGATGGGGTCATATTTTGAGTCACACTGGGTTGGTTGCTACGACCCGATAGCGGCAGGATAGACAACGGACTTGGCTCTTGAGGTAGCGTTACTTCTGCCAAAGAGGGGTCAAGAGGGACGGGATTCAAGACGGTACCATAGTCACTGGAACCATTCGGATGATCGGTCTGCGGACTGGACTGAGGAGGATTGGGCTGATTGGTCATCGTGTTCCCAGACAATTAGGCGAAGCGGAATACAACGTCATAGATATACTTAGAAAATTTTAACGAAGCCAGAATTTAGCACAGTGCCAGACAATCAAGTTTTAATCCTCGGCTCTATGCATTTTTTTAGCTTCTAGTCAATAATAGTATTTTAATTTTTATTGATAAAGTGCAAATACCCTGTGTGTTCTCTATGTCTATGTGGTTTAATCGTAACCTTGATTTGTGTAGCACTCACCCATGAAAAAGCTCTTAGTTACAGGTGCCAGTGGTTTTTTGGGATGGAATCTTTGCCAGATAGCTAAACAAGAATGGGATATTTATGGCACGTCTTTTTCACACGCTATAGAAATTCCAGGTATCACTCTTCTGAAAGTTGACTTAAGAGATTTTGAGGAACTCAAGCGCATCTTTCAGGAAATTCAGCCCGATGCCGTTATCCATACAGCCGCGCAATCCAGTCCTAATATTTGTCAAAGTAATCCGGAAGAGTCCCATAAGATTAATGTAACGGCATCGTGTAATCTTGCAGGGCTTTGTGCGGATTATTCTATCTCTTGTGCTTTTACTTCAACTGACTTAGTTTTTAATGGATTAAATGCTCCCTATAAAGAAACAGATTCCGTGTCTCCTGTCAACTTATATGGGGAACAAAAAGTCATGGCAGAAGAAGGGATGTTAGAGCGTTATCCGATGACGGCTGTTTGCCGGATGCCGTTAATGTTTGGGGTAGCTGCACCTCCTGCTCAAAGTTTCATGCAGCCATTTATTCAAACGTTGAGAGAGGGTAAAGAGCTAAGTTTATTTACCGATGAATTTCGTACCCCTGCTAGTGGTTCCACAGCGGCTAAGGGACTTTTATTGGCATTGGAGAAGGTGAATGGACGCATTCATTTGGGAGGAAAAGAGCGGATGTCGCGTTATGATTTTGGTCGTTCATTAGTAGAAGTATTTGAATTACCAAGTGAAGGGTTGAAAGGTTGCGGGCAAGCGGATGTAAAAATGGCGGCATCAAGACCTCCTGATGTTTCTTTGGATAGTTCAATGGCGTTTGATTTAGGGTATGCTCCGTTATCGTTGCGGGAGGAATTAGAGGCGTTACGAGGTAAGGTTTGATATTCTCTGACTCAGCCAGATGAAGCTGAAATCACTTGTTTGCCATTCGGGGTTACGGCTACTGCATTTACTGAGTTGCTATGACCAGTGAGAGTGCATAGTAACCGTCCACCAGGGGGAGTTAAGCTAAGTGTCAAGGAACACAACCAAGGTTAATCTTTTTCGTCAGGAATTTAAAATCAGTCAGGGTTTGGAAATACTCTTCTAAATTCCCCGAATTCACCAGATTATAGGGAAACCTGTCCAGATACGCTTTTTGGACGTAGGATTTTTTTGCCTTTGATTTTTTAGCAATCATCTTGCACCTACCCACTCACCCGCCAAGGGTTTAAACCCTTGGCTCATAGCGAAAGTCCTCTGAAGAGGACTAAATACTGACTCGACAAGGATTTCAGTCCACTTTAGTGGACTTGATCTATTAGCCCGGAGTTTAAACTCCGGGCGGGTTTTAGGGTCTACCAGAAAGTTTGCAATACATCAGGTATAGCTAATTTAGGATTTTGCTGTCTAGGGCATATAGGTTTTCCTACTTTGCCCTATCTGCCCCAAAATCTAGGGCAAATACTCAATCCAAACAAAATCTATCTGCCCTGGAAACTACCTCTTTGCCTTCAGTAGGATACCAGTATCGAGATTCAACAACTCAACAGTTTAGAGGGTAAAAAAAAATGAATTTCAATGTTTCCAGAAAGCTCAAATCCGATAATCAGCCAAATTCTAACGAGGCTAATAGCAATATCAAACAAGAGATTATGCGAGAATTATTGCGCCAAGTTCGTCGAAGCTATAACTTCGCGCTTGCCATCACCACAGCATCTGCCCTCATGACTTTATCTGGTGTTGGGCTTCTTTATTTCAACAAAGTACCCGAAGCCAGCCTGACAACAACAGGAGGAGTACTGGCAAGCCTTCACAGTGTCCAGTTGGCGAAGGAAGCAAAAGAGGAATTGCGTCAGATGATAGATGAGGATTGATTGCTGCCCAAATCCCCGACTTCTTTAAGAAGTCAGGGATCTAGATATTCAAATCACCCCTGCGTATACGCCTCCATTCCCACACAAGAACAGACTAAATTGCGATCGCCAAATGCATTATCTATCCTACCCACCGTAGGCCAGAATTTGTGTTCCCTTGTCCAAGGTGCAGGATAAGCCGCCTGTTCACGAGAATAAGGATGAATCCATTCCGAACTCATCAGAAATTCTGCCGTATGGGGCGCATTCTTCAACACATTATCCTGATCATCCACCTTACCCGTTTCAATCTCTTCGATTTCCTTACGAATCGCAATCATCGCCTCACAAAAACGGTCTAATTCTTCCTTCGATTCGCTTTCCGTTGGTTCGACCATCATCGTCCCCGCCACCGGCCATGAAACCGTTGGGGCATGGAAACCATAATCCATCAAACGCTTAGCAATATCATCCACTTCAATCCCCGCCGACTTTTTCAACTGTCGCAAATCCAAAATACATTCATGGGCAACTAACCCCGATTTCCCCTTATATAAAACCGGATAATAAGCTTCTAACCGACGGGCAATATAGTTAGCATTTAAAATCGCCACCTTCGTGGCTGCCGTCAATCCTTCTGCCCCCATCATGGCAACATACATCCAAGAAATTGGCAGAATACTCGCACTCCCCCAAGGTGCCGCAGAAATTGCCCCAATCCGTTGTTTCCCCCCTATCTCCACCACAGAATGCCCAGGTAAAAATGGGAGCAAATGCGCCATTACCCCAATTGGCCCCATCCCTGGGCCACCACCTCCATGAGGAATACAGAAGGTTTTGTGCAAATTCAAGTGGCAGACATCCGCGCCAATATCACCCGGACGGCACAAACCCACTTGGGCGTTCATATTCGCCCCATCCATGTAAACCTGTCCCCCGTGGACATGAACCATCTCGCAGATATCCCGAATCGACTCCTCAAACACACCGTGAGTCGAAGGATAAGTCACCATCAAGGCGGCAAGTTCTTTACTGTACTTTTCAGCTTGGCGTTTCAAGTCATCCAGGTCAACATTTCCCTGATTATCACACTTAACCGCCACTACCTTCATCCCACACATGACAGCACTTGCGGGATTGGTACCATGCGCCGACTCTGGAATTAAACAAATATTGCGATGTCCTTCCCCTCGCTGTTGATGGTACTGACGAATCACCTGAAGTCCGGCATACTCCCCCTGAGAACCCGCATTCGGCTGGAGAGAAATGCCTGCAAAGCCGGTAATTTCTGCCAACCATTCTTCTAACTGCTGGAATAACACTTGATACCCAGCGGTTTGCGACAGGGGGGCAAAGGGATGAATCTTACCAAACTCCGACCAAGTGACGGGTATCATCTCAGCCGTTGCGTTTAGCTTCATCGTGCAGGAACCCAAGGGAATCATTGAGGTTGTCAGCGACAAATCCTTCGCTTGCAGGCGATGCAGATAACGCAACAATTCCGTTTCTGAGTGATAGCGGTTAAAGACAGGGTTAGTTAAATAGCTGCTTTTACGGGCAAAAGGTTCTGCAAACGCAACATTGACCCCCTTGGCTACATCTTCCACCCCAAAAGGCAACTCTGCCAGACCTTGCACCCCAACACCGGCGAAAATCTTCCACAAGTCGAGTAAGTCTGCAATGGTGGTGGTTTCGTTTAAAGTGATGCCAACCGCCGTTGTGTCAAAAATTCGCAGGTTAATCCCACGCACCTGAGACGCTGTTAAAATCTCTTCCAACTTGTGGATGCCCAATTCCACCCGCAGCGTATCAAAGAATAATTCTGACCCAAGTCTGTAGCCCAGTCGCTTCAATCCCGCCGCCAACGTTGCCGTTAAGCCATGTACCTTCTGGGCAATGCGCTTAATTCCCTCACAACCATGATAAACCGCATACATCGAAGCCATTACTGCCAGTAGTACCTGCGCGGTACAGATATTACTCGTGGCTTTGTCACGGCGGATATGTTGCTCACGAGTTTGCAGGGCTAAACGCAGTGCGGGCTTACCCTGAGCATCTTTGGAGACACCCACAATCCGCCCTGGAACTTGCCGTTTGTAGGCTTCTCGCGTGGCAAAGTAGGCGGCATGAGGCCCCCCGTATCCTAGAGGCACACCAAAGCGCTGTGTGCTTCCTACCGCGATATCCGCACCAAATTCTCCAGGGGGGGTGAGGAGGGTAAGACTTAAGGGGTCGGCGGCAACGGTGACTAATGCACCCGCTTCATGAGCTTTTTCGATAAACTCCCGATAGTCGTAAATCGTGCCATCCGTGGCTGGGTACTGGAGGAGTGCGCCAAACATCGGTTGTTCAAACTTGAAGGTTTGATGGTTGCCGACAATCACCTCAATCCCTAAAGGTTGAGCACGGGTTTGTACCACTTCAATCGTCTGAGGATGACAGGCGCTGGAGACAAAAAAGGCATTGGCTTTGGTTTTACACAAGCCATAACTCATCGTCATCGCTTCAGCGGCGGCGGTGCCTTCATCCAGTAAGGAAGCATTGGCGATTTCCAAACCCGTTAAGTCAATAATCATGGTTTGGAAATTCAGGAGTGCCTCTAGACGCCCTTGAGCAATTTCAGCTTGATAAGGGGTGTAAGCCGTGTACCAGCCTGGGTTTTCCAGAATGTTGCGCTGGATGACGGGCGGAGTGATGCAGTCGTGGTAGCCCATGCCCATAAACGACCGAAACACTTGATTTTTAGAGGCAATTTCTTTAATCTGAGCTAATGCTGCCTCCTCACTTTGAGCGCTGGGTAATTGTAGGGGTCGATTGAGACGGATGGCGGCAGGGACAGCTTGGTCAATTAGGGCGTCAAAATTGGAGCACCCCAAAAGGTTTAGCATTTGTTCAATTTCAGCGGCGCTGGGGCCGATGTGCCGCCACACAAAGGAATCGGTAGACGCAGGGACGACTGATGAGGATAAATTCTGCTGAGAGTCAAGCACGGTTTGAGGGTGTTTCGCTTCAGGATTAACGGTGACATCCAAGTTAGGCATAGGAAACCGACTCATTGAGGGACTGTGGCGCGTTACAAATGTCAAGACGTGGCGCTACCACTTTATTATTTTGTAACAAACCTAGGAAAATAGCGGTGTATAGAAATTGCCAAGTTGAACCATGGATGTGATTAATGTCTAACCCGGTTAAAACTTCTTGGAGTGGTTACCATCCCGATAAGGATGAATTGAGGGCTGAGATTTGGGCGCTACTCCAACAACAGGGGGTAGCGGTTGGAGAACCCTGTGGTCACATTCCCAATTTTGTCGGGGCACAGCAGGCGGCTGAACAACTGGCAGCTTTACCCATTTGGCAGGATGCTTTTGCCATTAAGTGCAATCCAGATTCACCACAAATTCCAGTCCGGTTGCGTGCTCTGCAAGATGGCAAACGCCTCTACATGGCGGTACCCCGTTTGACGAATACCCGTTGTTTTGTGGAATTGACGAGGGAGGATTTGCAGCAACGCCAGATCTCGCTGGAAGACGCGGCAATTGCCCGCAAGGCACTGAATTATGGTCGATTGGTCAGTTTTGAGGAGATGCAACCCATTGATTTAGTGATGGTGGGTTGTGTAGCAGTAACGCGCCAGGGAGGACGAACCGGCAAAGGGGCGGGATTTGCCGACTTGGAACTTGCCATGCTTCAAGAGTTTGGGTTGGTGCAGCCCCATACCCCGATTGTGACAACGGTGCATCCTTTGCAGATGGTTGAACCGGAGCGTTTACCGATGCAAGCTCACGATTGGGCACTCAACTGGATTATCACCTTGGAGGAAGTGATTGAAACCCATACAGCCTACCCACGCCCAACTGGATTAGATTGGGATACCATACGCTCTGAGCAATATACACAAATTCCTATTTTGCGACAGTTGAGAGAGCGATTTGCTCCTCTCGAATAGTAACGACAGACTTAATTTTTATCAATTAATTGGCAAATTAAATCATTAAGTTTATCTCCGCAATTCTTAAATTTAATAAACAACAAATCGAAGTATCCTTTTACAAAACAAAACACTTATTTGTTTTAATCAATAACCTTTTAGCTAGGAATCGTATTGATTGATACGGAAGTTTTCAGCTAATTTTTACTACAAAATTATATAAAGAGTATTGCCAATATGAGTAAACAACAAAGGGTGTATAAAATCAATGCAAATCTTAGGAGCAACTCGATTCGATCAGTGTGTGATCAATATGGCTCTTATTAACATTTGCAACCAAGAGAGTTATGTAGGGAAAGAAATGCGAAAAATCTACAACTCTTGGAATGAGGTTTATGCAGCAGAAAGGGGATTTATTCATTTTTAAATTCTATGTTAAAGACCACCTATTATTATGTAATTGATGGGGAAGGCTTTTACCCGAAACAAGCCTTTGATAATGCAACTTGCTTTAATTGTGAGCAGGAAGCTCAGGATATCGCCCGCACCTATGGGGGTCGCATCCTGGCTTTAGATTTTATTACAGAGAGTGGCGAAGAATGGCTGACGGCTGAGTCGGAAGCAAAGGTTTGTGCCCTTGAGGAGGAATGGAATCGATCCGTGGATATTGCCGAGGCTGAACTCGATTTCTGAGCAACAGAGAGCCGGTTCGTAGTAGGCACTAAAGTGCCTTTCTAAGAGGACTTTAGTCCTCACTACAAACTCTCCACATATTATGGTTGTATGCCGGACACCCTATTACTTCCACCACATTGTAGGGGGTAAGCCTACGCCCATTAGGGAACTCGAACGCCAAAGGGCGCAAACCCTACACCCCTACACAAGGATTACATCGGTCTCACCAACTGGGCACTCAAATCCCACATACGAACGCCTCTTTCATCATCGCGGGCTTGGGGAGAGACTTGTTGCACAAACGACTTGCCATTTTTCTTCTGGCGATTGCCCCAACTCCAATAGGCACCGGATTGGCGGTATTCCGGATCGGCAACCACTTGCGCCACCCGTTCACCGGCTAATTCCTGTGATACATATCCCCCTGTGATATTTTTCTGGAACCACGGGAAGATTTTTTGGAACAGAGGATAGTGGTTTCTAAATAGCGGCGTGTCTGCCACACATCCTGGGTAGAGAGAACTGAAGGTGATGTCGGTGGATTCGTGATAGCGCCGATGCAGTTCCCGCATGGTCAAAATATTGCAGACTTTGCTGTCTTTGTAAGCCTTGACGGGTTCAAACGCCTTGCCGTCGATCATAGAAATCGGTTCTTTAAAGCCCTCTGCAAAGCCTTCTAGATTGCCTAAATTGGGCTGCGGTGGAATCTTGCCGCCCAACTCATCCGGGTTGTGCGTCACGGTTCCCAAAATCACCAGTCTGCGATCGCGATACGAGGACTTTTTCAAATCCTCCAACATGAGATTGCACAACAGGAAATGACCCAAGTGATTTGTGGTCATCGTCAACTCGTAGCCTTCTGGGCTTCGCAACGGCTCTTTTAATAGAGGCATATAGATGGCGGCGTTGCACACCAAAGCGTCTAGGGTCAATCCCCGTGCCCTGAAAACCCTGACAAAGTCTCGAACGCTCTGCAAGGAACCCAGGTCGATCTGAATTAGAGTGTAGCTACCCTGCGGTATTTCCACCGTTTGAGCCGCTTTTTGGGCTTTATCTAAATCGCGGCAAGCCATTACCACATACCATCCCCTTTTGGCAAGGGCTTTGGCGGCGTACAAGCCCACTCCCGAAGAGGCACCTGTGATCACGACTGTTGGTTTCTGCTCTTGTGCCATTTTCTTAAAATTTCATAAATCGCCGTTGACCGTATTTATAATCTCACAGGACTGATACGAAGTTGCGTTCCAACCTAGTAGTTGAGACAGACACTCCAGACGTGGAGAAAGTGAATCGGCGACGTATCAATGAACTTGGTATGAGCGACTCAATCTGATGTTTTGAGAGGTTTAGCGGTGATCAGTGGGAGCAGCTTTGCTGGTGTTTTGATGCCAGGGTAGTGGAATGACTCATGGTGAACCTCCGCTCAAATTGGCAGCTTCTCATTAGACATCTCCAAAAAAGAACCTGAAACCCTTGTTTTACCTGCGCTGAAATCTAATTTCTGGAGAGGTCTAATATATGGCTAGTAAAGATTTTCCATGCAGATATGCCACGCCCCCAAACCTCTGACATGATCAGGGGTGTGAATACATTGCAAGGGTGCTGAAGTTATGGTAAACACCCATCAACCACTTTGGACATTGCCCGTTGAAGGCGTCTACGAATCATTAGGAGCCTCTGTCGGAGGCTTGTCTGAATTCGAGGCCGCGCAACGATTGGAACGCTACGGTGCCAACGAACTGCCGGAACCCGCTCATCGCCCCATGTGGCTACGATTTACCGATCAACTCACCCACTTCATGGCACTACTGCTGTGGGTTGCAGGTATTCTCGCCTTTATTTCCCGCACACCGGAATTAGGTTGGGCAATTTGGGCTGTTATTTGGATTAATGCCCTGTTCAGCTTTTGGCAGGAATTTCAGGCAGAACGGGCACTGGCGGCGTTGAAAAACGTGCTTCCGGTACAAGTGCGGGTGTATCGAGACGGGGAGTTAAAACAAATCCAGGCACGAGAATTAGTGCGGGGCGATGTGATGCAACTGGAAGAAGGCGATCGCATTTCGGCAGATGCTCGATTGGTTTCTGCGGATAATCTGTATGTCGATGCCTCCGTTATGACTGGGGAATCGTTACCTGTCGCCAGGAATGCCTACCCTGTGCGTCCCCGTCAAGCGGTACCGATTCGGGGGGGGAAAACCCTGCTGCATCCTGGAGAACATCCCTTGCAAGAGCGGGTGCAACCGGCGGAAATTGCCAATTTGGTGTTGGCTGGAACGAATGTAGCGGCGGGACGAGCAGTAGCGGTAGTTTATGCTACGGGTGCCCAGACGGAGTTTGGACATGTTGCCCACCTGACAACGATGGTGAAGCGAGAACCCAGCACCTTAGAAATCCAGGTTGCCCGTATCGTGCGAATTATTACAGCGATCGCCATCAGCATGGGCGTCATCGTATTTCTCCTGACGTCTCTGCTAGTCGGTATGGAGATTAAGGAGAGCTTTATTTTTGCCATTGGCATCATCGTGGCGCTGGTTCCAGAAGGCTTGCTGCCCACGGTAACGCTGGCATTAGCGCTGGGCGTGCAGCGCATGGCACGTCAGAATGCCCTAGTTCGCCGCCTGTCTGCCGTTGAAACGCTGAGTGCAACCACGGTTGTCTGCACGGATAAAACCGGCACCCTAACCAAAAATGAAATGACCGTCCGTTATGCCTGGATTCCCGTCAGCACCGGGAATGGGAACTCAGAACAGCCTCCAGCGTCGAATTCGGCGTTGAAACCCAAGAACGGCAATCCAATATTACCCACGCTCATCGAGGTGACGGGAGTGGGTTACGATCCGACAACGGGGCAAGTTCGTATCCCGGATGATTTAGAAGCATCCTGGCAGGTACATTTGCTGTTAGCCGGGTCAGCCCTATGTTCCAATGCCCGCCTGATTCATCTTACTGGCCCCAGTCGCTGGCAAGAGATTGGCGACCCAACGGAAGCCGCGTTACTGGTAGCTGCCGCGAAAGCGGGATTGAATTTAGAACAGTTGCAACACCAGTTTCCCCGACGGCGGGAAGTGCCGTTTGATTCCCGCCGACGTATGATGACGGTGGTGCTGGATTGGCAGTCGTCCGAGTTATGGGCGAATGAATTTCCCTATCTAGCATTTACGAAAGGAGCGCCGTTGGAAGTGCTGCGTCACTGCCAGTCGTTTTTGCAACGGGGAACGGTTCGGGATTTAACTCAACTTAATCGCGATGAAGTTATCACAGCAAACGACGATTTAGCTCGACAGGGATTTCGCTTGTTGGGTGTTGCGGCGCGTAAGGGAAGTGAAGAATTGCTGGAATTGCGCTCGCAAGACTTAGAACAGCACTTGATTTTCATCGGCTTAGTGGCGATGTTCGATCCACCTCGTCCGGAAGTGGAAGATGCGATCGCACAATGCCATCAAGCCGGGATTCAAGTCACAATGGTGACGGGTGATTACGGGTTAACCGCAGAAGCAATCGCTCGACGCATCGGACTGGCAACCCATCGAGTGCGAGTCGTGACTGGGGAAGGGATGGGACATTTATCCGATGCCCAATTGCGACAAATTTTAAAATATCGCTCCGGCTTAGTGTTTGCCCGGATGTCCCCGGAACACAAGCTACGACTAGTACAAGCTTACAAAGACTTGGGAGAAATTGTAGCCGTGACTGGCGATGGCGTGAATGATGCTCCAGCACTGCGGGCGGCTAACATTGGCATTGCTATGGGCATGAATGGGACGGATGTTGCCCGCGAAGCGGCTGACATTGTTTTAACGGATGATAACTTCGCCACAATTGTCAGCGCGATCGAGCAGGGTAGAGCTGTCTATCAAAACATCCGCAAGTTTATGACCTACATTCTCGCCTCGAATGTGGCAGAAGTCGTCCCGTTCCTGGCAATGGTGGCGCTCAAAATTCCGCCTGCCCTAATCATTATGCAAATTCTCGCGGTTGACTTAGGCACGGATATGGTACCAGCATTAGCCCTCGGTGCAGAACGAGCGGAAGCAGGTACGATGCAGCAACCCCCTCGTCCCAAGTCTAAACCTCTACTCGATCGCTCCTTGCTTTTACGGGCCTACTGTTTCCTGGGATTAATTGAGGCAGTATTAGGGATGACGGGCTTTTTCCTCGTCTGGTGGAGCTATGGGTATGGACTGACTCAATTGCAAGCGATTGCTCCTGGGATCTTGTCTCATGCCGCCAATGCCACGCTCGTTGCCATCTATGCTCAAGCGACGACGATGACTTTAGCGACAATTGTGGCTTGCCAAGATGGAAATGTCTTTGCTTGCCGATCTGAACGTACCTCGATCTTACGCTTGGGGTTCTTTTCCAATCCACTGATTTGGTTCGGGATTGCCATAGAATGGGCGTTGATTTTGGCGATCGTTTTTCTCACGCCGCTCAGACAGATTTTTGCAACGGCTCCGTTAGCATCCTGGCAGTGGTTAATCTTGCTAACCTGCCCACCCATACTGTTAGGAGCAGAGGAGCTGCGAAAAGTTATGAGTGATAAGTGGAGACGGCTGACTAAACGGATGATCTGAACAGTATCGCCTTATCTACACTGGATACCAGACGTGTCGGCTTAATCGCCATTCATTCTAACTATAGTAGGAAACCCATGTTGACTGAACTCCAAAAGCGAAAACTGATTAAATTTTTTAGTATGTATGATGCCAATTGTGATGGGGCTTTAGTCTGTCAAGACTTTGAAAATCTTGTCAAAAAATTAGCGGATTTAAGAAACTGGGGTTCACGCTCTCCCAAGTATCAAGTCATGCTCAATCGCTGTATGGATGATTGGAAAAGCTTGAAAGGGGATGCTGACACCAGCCAGGATAAAAAAGTAAATTTAGAGGAATGGTTGAACTATTATGATGCCATTCTGAGTGATGAGAAAAAATACGAACAAAAAGTTCGATTCTTCATGGAATTAGTTTTTGATGTGTTTGATGGAGATGAGGATGGCAAAATTAGCCAACAGGAGTGGGCGGGACTGTTAAGTGTGTACAATGTATCGCCCGTTTATGCGCCGTTGGTATTTCCCAAAATAGATACCAATCAGGACGGTTTTGTGAGTAAAGAGGAAGCCCTACAATTGATTCGAGACTTTTTTTATAGTAACGATCCGGAAGCACCGGCTAATTCGATGTTTGGGCCGTATTAATCAGCTAACTGGCATTCAAGTGGCAGGGTAAGAAGATAGGGGAACTGGGGGAGATGGGGGGTAAAATTAGACCATGTTTGATGTTGTATACACATCAGTTTCCCTAAACTGAACGCCGCCCTTGCATGATCATCCTTACTCCTGTATGAGGAGAAAAAGTTACTCCCCGCCGCTTGGGACGTTCGGGTTCCTGCTGCACTAAAGTCAATTCATATCGCGAAATTATTGTCGCTAACACTAACTTCATTTCAAAAAGTGCCAACGCTTCCCCTATACAGCGACGTACCCCACCCCCAAATGGCAAGAACTCATAGGGAGAGAATTGACGTTGTAAAAATCGCTCTGGCTTAAATTGTTTTGGTTCAGGGTATAAATCCGGGCGATGATGGGTGAGGTAAATGCAACCATAGACTTTGGTACCGGGTTCTAGTTGATAACCCATGAGTTCTACAGGCTCTTTTACCGCTCTCGGTGTGGTGAGAATCGCAACCGGATAAATTCGCAACGATTCATTGCAAACGGCTGTGAGATAAGGCAGACGGGAAATCTCTATGGGTGTTGGTGTATTCCCTAAAGAATCCAATTCTTGAAGCAATTGGCTGTGAACGTTAGGAAATCGGTGTACCCAATATAACGCCCATGCGATCGCTGTGGCTGTAGTTTCGTGTCCCGCTAACAACAGCGTCATCAACTCATCCCGCAATTGTTCATCTGTCATGGGTGCACCATCTTCATCTCTCGCTTCTAGCAGTAGGGAGAGGATGTCTGAACGAGAAGAATCATACTGTTGGCGGCGATCGCGGATTTCTGCAACCAGAAGCTGATTAATTTGCTGCTGCTTACGAAGGAAAGAACCCCAAGGACTCCAACGGCCTAAATCCTTCTGAAGTGCTGGAAAAAAGAGTAAACCTGATGTTAGGGGAGATTTGAATTCACTGAGCAGACTAACAATACAATCTTTCAGTTGACGAAACCGTTCCCCTTTGTGAAGACCAAAAACAACCGTTAGAATCACTTCTAAGGAAACATTCTGCATCAGATCACGCGCCACAAAGACTTCTCCAGGATGCAACGATTGCATCACCTTTTCCGTGAGTTCACAAATCAGTTGTCCATTGGAGAGCATTTGTTCGCCGTGGAACGGAGGCATTAAGAGTTTGCGTTCCTTGCGATGGCGATCGCCTTCCAGCACAAACACAGAATAGTCTCCCACAATCGGGTGTAAAAGTGGATTAGAGGGAGCGATAAAATGATGCGGGTTAGAAAAAATCTGCTGAAGTGCCTGGGGATGACTCACGAGCAACAGTTGGCGATAATTACCGATGACGGGTGCGTTAAAGATGTCACCATACTTTTGCCCAGCTACATCCATGTAAGCCAGGGAATTATTAATCCACTGTATCTTCTGCAACCATCGGGGAGATTGAAATCCATCCGGGAGTTTGGCTTGTGATTGGATCATTACCCTATTTACCTTGGAGTCAAGACACGCCATGCTATGAAAACAGCAAAGGCTAGATAACCAAACACCGTTACCCAATCTTGCCAATGCTCGGAAAACATCAAAAAATTGTCATCCACAGGCACCCTCACCTTAGCGATTTCATTACCGTTATTCTAATCGCCAACTTAGCTTTAATTTGTGCTAATTCTATGCCATTGTTTTAAAGCTTATCGTCAATTAAGCACTACTTTTGAAAGAAACTACAAATCAGCTCACCTGCACCATGATCATCGAACCAGACAAAGGTGCCATCGGGACGAACCCTAATGCGATCGCGACAATTGTATAGTTCTACCGGCCTCTTAACCCCGTCAATGCTCACAGATGCCCTGTACTCCCAATAATTCTTAGCACTGCGCTTAATACTCAGGATGCAAATGGAGTGGTTATGAGAATCGCGGCAGAAGGCAGCCAATGCCGGAAGTGGCGCTGCCAACCATAACGTCAGGGACAACAGTAGGGCAATTAATTTCACGATGTCCAAAATTTGTCACCACTTTAAAAGATACATGGCGATCGCCTACGGTTGTAGATTGAGCCGCATTCCTTGCGGGATTGATACCAAGTTGCAGTCAAAGATAGTAGATAGGGAGACAAGGAAGACAAGGGGGACAAGGGAGAGAGAAAATACTACGTTTGAACGCAACTCGGTATGAACGCTAAACTCCTAATCCATACCTTATGATTGGCAAGCTAGAAAATCTCGTGAAGAATAGTTAAATGGTTGTTGGTTTTCCTTTATGTCCGGTTCCCACGAGCAAACTCAGCTCATGACTGAAGCGTCGGTGTTACAAGCACTGCAACAGTTAATCGATGTCGTTGCCCAATTGCGATCGCCTGAAGGGGGCTGCCCTTGGGATTTGGAGCAAACACCCCAAACGCTGATTCCTTACGTGATTGAGGAAGCCTATGAGGTTGTTGATGCGATTCGCAGTGAGGATAAAGATGCGATCGCAGAAGAACTAGGAGACTTACTATTACAAGTCGTTCTCCAAGCCCAGATTGCCAGTGAAACCGATCAATTTAGCCTTAAAGAAGTCGCTCAAGGCATTACCCAAAAGCTGATCCGGCGTCATCCCCATGTCTTCGCAGATGTCCAAGTCCAAAATGCCGCAGAAGTCCATCAGAACTGGGAGCAAATCAAAGCAGCGGAAAAAGGAGAAACTACAGCCGATGCTCATTTCCTCAGCCGCAAACTAACTCGCTATGCCCGAACTTTACCTCCCTTAATGGGAGGGATGAAAATATCCCAAAAAGCAGCGGCGGCTGGCTTTGAGTGGGAGAATGTTGAGGGTGTCTGGGAGAAGTTTAGCGAAGAATTAGCCGAATTCAAAGAGGCACTTGAGCATAAAGATCAAGCTGAACAAGAGGCTGAACTCGGAGATTTACTCTTTACCCTGATTAATATTGCACGCTGGTACGACCTCGACCCTTCGGAAGCGTTGCATGGAACAAATGATCGCTTTATTCAAAGATTATCCAAAATGGAGACTGTTGCTGATCGCCCGCTTTCAGATTATACCTTGGATGAGTTGGAAACTTTGTGGCAGCAAGCTAAAGCCAGACTTGCTAAGGAACGCTAATTGCACTCAAAGTTAGTGATAAAGTTGGCAAAAAAAACTCCCGTTAAATTCTTTAGATACTAACGGGAGCCTTCTCTTTAATTTCCCTTACCTATTTAACAAATCACCTATCAAAATTTAATAAAGCCTATTTCTGATTAACTCTGCCTTGAGCATATTCCCATTTAATCAGAAATTAAGCTGGGAGAAGTCAGCACAAAAACATCCCTTGTCCCTTGCTGCTCTAATTCGGGCTTAACGGGAGTCGTAAAATGTAGAAATTCATGGTCATTGACTAAGAGCAATTCCCCTGGATTCAGCATTTTCCTAAAGACAGGCTTTTCTTTTCTTTCTAGATAGAGATGGGTTTCTCCACCTTGAATATTGTCTCTATCTACGGCGAATATACCGATAAAATCCGTCCCATCCCGATGAATTCCTTCTGGTGCTGGGTTGCCATAATTATTCGGTGAACAAGTTGTTCTGATCTGATGAATTCCAATTTCGGCTTCTGGGTGCAGTTTGCAAGAATCACTGAAAGCTAAGACCATTTTTCTAAAACTATCTAGCTTGATCAGTTCCTCATCGAGTTCAGCAAACTCTCGCTTGATATCCCCTACTAATGGGTTATAGCTTTTGCTTTGATACAGATAGCCATGAGGTAGCTTAATTAACTCATCGTTAGAGATGGTAAAGCGTGATAAACGCCTAAATCGATAGTTACCTTTGATGTAGGGGTCAACTGGAAGAGTTCTAAAAAAGGGCTTGATGTCTTCTAGTTTGAGCGCGTTTACCTTTTTGAAGGTAAACATAAACGCATATTCCAGTTCCGTCGATCCCCATACTTTTTGCATGGTATTTTCACCTGTTTCCCCTGATCCCATTGCGATTTGCTCCACAAAGAGGTCTATATCCTCAGTATAGAGTAAATTTTTGAGAGTGTTGCTAATTACACTACAGAATTCACCGATTCATGATAATATAGCAATTTTTAGAGTACTAACTAGAAGTGGGCTAAGTTTTTAGCTAAGATAAACTTCTCCTGCCTCAATCTGGGGCTAGCTTTCAGGTCGCACCGCCCTCACCAATCCCTGACATGCCCGCAGGAAAATTCCCACATCTACACCCAGGGCGATATACTGAATCCCGGCGTCAATCCACTGTTTAGCCGTTTCTGGATTGTCGGCAAAGGTGCCAACGACTTTTCCCGCGCTGCGAATGGTGTCAATACATTGATGCATCAGGTCAACCACACGAGAGTCACGCACCTGACCGGGAATACCTAGAGATTGGGACAAATCGTAGGGACCGAGAAAAATCACATCAATGTGAGGCACACTGACAATCTCTGCCAGGTTTTCTACCCCCCGTATCCCTTCAACGTGAATCACAACCAGGGATTCTTCGTTAAGTTTGTCTGTAATTTGCGCCCCTGCTGCCGTGTAAACGCCAGCGCGAGTGTAAAAGGAAAGACCTCGCGCACCAAGGGGATTAAACTTGGCACTCTTGACGCAAGATTGGGCATCGGTCTGGGTTTCAATTTGTGGCACTTGCACGCCTGCACTCCCGATATCTAAAGCACGTTGAATTTGCCAAGAGTCATTTTTCCCAACACGCACGAGGGGGGAAATGCCCACACTATCGGCAGCACGGCAGAGGTCTTCCGCCACCAAGGGGTGAAGCGGGCCATGTTCCAGATCGATAATCACAAAGTCAAATCCGGCATGTCCGCAGATTTCCACAAATCCCGGATAAGAACAGTTAACAAACAGACCGAGTACAACTCCGCCACGCTGGAGTTTGCGCTTAAGTTGGTTTTCGCGAATCATTGATGTCGTTGCTTGAAGGGGTGCAATTCAAAGTATCTCTCGTGGGGCTGGTCTGAGAACGTCTGATTGCGAAACAATGACGTTAGGGTGGTCAACGGTGACCTTAGGAGCCTGTATCGATGAATATCAGAAGAATTTGGCTGCTGTTGAAAATAACATTTTCTCAGTGGAGACAAGACCAAGCCTCCCTGATGGCAGCTGCCTTAGCCTATTACACGGTGTTTTCTCTAGCACCCCTGTTGATCATTGTGATTGCGATCGCAGGGGCGGTATTTGGGGAACAGGCGGCAAAAGGTGAACTTGTGATGCAAATGCAAGGACTGATCGGTAAAGAAGGTGCTCAACTCATCCAGACGGCGATTGAAAATGCCAGTCAGCTTGATCCCAGTCAAGGCCCTATCCCCACCCTGATCAATATTGTCCTCCTGCTTTCCGGCGCAAGTGTGATTTTTGGTCAACTCCAACAGTCACTCAATCGAATTTGGAACGTGGAACCGAAACCAGGGAACGGCATCATCGACTTCCTTCGCAAACGCTTGTTATCGTTCTCTATTGTGCTGGTGATTGGGTTTTTACTGCTTGTGTCGTTAGTTATTAGTACAATTTTGGTAATTTTAGGTAATTATTTGAGGGACTTAGTCCCAGGTTTTACCTACTTATGGCAATTGCTCAATTTTCTCGTTTCATTTGGCATTGTTACGCTGCTGTTTGCGCTGATTTTTAAAATTTTGCCCGATGCCAAAATTGCCTGGAAGGATGTTTGGATGGGGGCTGCTCTCACCGCCTTGTTATTTGATATTGGTAAGTTTCTACTGGGGTTCTATTTGGGTAAAACAAGTTTAGCTTCCGCTTATGGTGCGGCTGGCTCCTTAGTGATTATCCTGACCTGGGTTTTTTATTCCGCTCAAATTCTGTTTTTGGGTGCCGAATTTACTCAGGTTTATGTCAGAAGTGGTGGTAAAGAAATTGCTCCGGCTGAGTATGCCATGCATGTCCCTAAGACGGCTTGTGAGAAAGTAGATTAGTTTAATAATCCGGTTTCCTGTACTTCCGTCCAGGTTAACTCGCTTTCTATATAAGTTTTAGCCAGGGTGAGGAGTTGATCAAGGTATTTATTTCCTTCGAGTTCGGTCATCATGGTGTGGGGGATATCTAGCTGTTTATCAAAGCAGTAATACCAGGATTTCGGTTGATAAGCCAGTACAGATTCAAATAATTCCCGGTGTTCGTGCAGGTTAGTGGCTTGATCGCTGGCACTGGAAACAATTAACATCGGTGTGGCAGGAGTAGTTTTAGCGCGATCAAGAATCTCTTGTCCCATATCTAGAAAAATCCTGGCGGCAGGGATACGGAAGCCCTCATAACCGAAGTTTCCTGGGTTGTCTTTATTCAGCCACTCATAGTAAAACGGGAGAGTTTCTACCAGCCAATCTACGAGTTTGTTCATACCGCTCAAGTAGGGAGCAAAGAGCAGGGTTTTTTCAATATGCTGTGGATATTCTTGAGCTAACCAAGCCGCTAAGGTACCCCCTGTGGAATAGCCTCCAACTATCAATTGTTTCCCTAGAGATTGAGTTTGATTTAACCACTCTAATACAAACTGTTTATACACTTGGGCATCTTCTGCTAATGGTGGGGGATTATCCCCGTTCCAATCTCCTGCGATTCCATGACCGGGTTGTAAGGGAGCGATGACATTGTAGCCGGCTTGAAATAAGGCTTCTCCTAGTGGTTCAAACTGGTAGGGGCCAGCGGTAAAACCGTGAAAAAAAAGGAAAACTTTTGGGGCAATATGGGATTGCAAAAAGAATTTTGAGCGGCATTTTTCGTTCCGCAACGGCAAAGCATCTTCACGAGTTTTAGCTTGTTCAATTATCATGGCTGTTGTGCTGGAGTAGTCAAACATATAGGGATTAGTGTTGAATGGCTCTTTAACTATTGGCTTATTTGGGATGGCGAATAAAACTATCTTTTGTGGTATAATTTATAATCTTTTACGTGATAAGCTGACTGTCTCTGTGTAAATTGTGTTGGGCGATCGCATGACTTTTCCAACAGACTCGATGAACCTGAACACACCCCAAAACCCTGAAAGCTGATTTCCCCACCCTCTCCCCCTCACTGGTCAGAGCCGTCTAAGCTCTAAATATAGAGATTTGTTACCTCCACTCTCTGAAGGCATGATGCAGATTTAAATTGGGCGCATTGGCTTGTGCTGACTGATAAATCCAGGGATTTGTGACCAATTGAACAAGGGATCAAAGATTTCCCTGCATCTTCTTGAGTGCAGGCCAAACACCTTAAAGAGTCTACAAATCGGCACTTGACGCCATAGCCAATGTCATTTTTTGCAAATTATCCCTGCAACTTAGCCTTGTACTACACCTTTGTTTTGTACGATAAGTTGATAGAGCAGATACGAGACTCTGCCTGACCAGGGGCAATGCCCTAGGGGATAGCTATGCTCAATAAATGCACGAGGCGGCGCAAACACTTTTCTTACTCTTTCAAAAAGCAGGGGTGAGATAGTGAGGAACCGAGCTTTAGTGAAGGGGAGGGGGAGAAATTCTAATCATGTTTGTTTACATCGATAAAAGGTGCGTAAGCGCTCCTGAACCACTCTCAAGAGAATCCGATTAACGATAGGTGAGCCGGTCATTAGAGCAAATCCGGCGACCCCAATCATCGGTGCCGTACAAACTCGATAATGCCTGGATACAGCCCAAAAACCTATTAATGAATATTACGACTTCCGTACTGGCTAGCTTACTACAAGCCATGCCCCAACTGCGGCAACAAGTATATTTCAAGACTTCTCTGACCGCCCTCTCCCATGCGATGGAAGATCAAGTTTTGGCTGGCTCCGATCAGCCTTTAGTGATTGCTAACTTTCAACGAGAGCGATTTTACCGTCAGGAAGCACACCGATATCGACGAATTGCCGAACGGACATCTCAATTGTACGTACTAGCGGCACCGGATACGGACTTTAAAAATAGCTCGGATGTCTACGAAACTGTAGCCTTCGACCCAGAAGATGGCCTGAGTCAAGAATGGCATTTAGTGGTGATTGGGCAGAATTATGCCAATTGCCTGATTTGTCGAGAACGACTCGCACAGGTCGTGGAGAGTCCGAATTCGGAGATGGACACCTCCCGGCGCTTTGAGGGAATCTGGACATTTGACCGAACGGTCAGCCAGAAAGCGGCAGAGTTACTCTTGAATCGTATTGAAGTGTACCGACCTGAACTGGCGGCAAAACTATTAGAGGCAAAATCCAGGTATTTAGGGGATTTTTCCCGGCGTGACTCGGCAGCACAATCTTTCTCAGAATCTCTCAATCCCGACCCCTTTGTCCATCGCTTGGTCACTTACTTGCAGGCGGGTCAATACAAATTACTCAAAGCCTATCGTTCCATCTCGGCTCAAGAACAGAAAGAACGGCTGGTCAATTCAATTACGGCAGCCATTCGGCGCAGTCTAAATCCCACGGAAATTCTGGAAGTCGCGGTGCAGGAGTTGGGACAAGCGTTGGGGTCTTGTCGGTGTGTGATTTATTGTTGCAAGGCAACGGATGCGACTACCACCATTAGCCATGAGTTCTTAAAGCTGAGAGAGGGTGAGGTACAGCTTGCCCCCACACGAGGGCAAACTTGGCCATTACAAGACAATGGCCTATTTCAGGAGGTGGTACAGCATCAAGAACCGGTTTATGTTGAAAATACTCAAGACGATCCTCGCTTAAATCAGGCTAAAGCCTCACGGTCAACGCTGCCTGAACGAAGAACGGCGAAGTCTAAAGGAAATAAGCGCCCTTTGCCCAGTATCTCTTTAAAAGATGTGATGCAGCAGTTTTCGATTCGCTCTCTGCTGATGGTGCCAATGCTGTATCAGGGTCAGTTGTTGGGCATGGTGGAGTTACATCATTGTGGAGAACAGCCTTATCAATGGCAAGAGGATGAATTGGCATTGGTGGAAGCGATTGCCACTCAAGTGGGTGTTGCTTTAATTCAAGCCCAAGCCTACGCCAACTTAGAAGATTTGAATCAACAACTCGAAGCGCTTGACCGGACTCGCAGCAACTTAGTGGCAATCACCGGTCACGAACTACGCACCCCTCTTTCTACCATCCAGGTCTGCCTAGAAAGTCTTGCTAGCGAACCGGATATGCCACCGGAGTTGCGTCAGATTATGCTCAATACCGCTTTAACCGATGCTGAACGGATGCGGAAACTGATTCAAGATTTCCTCACCCTGTCGCGTTTAGAAAGTGGTCGCGTGCAATGGCACCCAGAACCTCTCTCGTTGCAAGAATGCGTTGAACTAGCTCTGAGTAATATCCGTGCTCGTCGGTCGGTGAGTGAACTCCCCCAAATCACCGTCCAAGTGCCAGAAGACCTGCCTCTGGTTCGTGCTGATGGCGAGTGGCTGGTCGAAGCTTTAGCCAAACTTCTAGACAATGCCTGCAAATTTACCAATCCGCAAGGGGAAGTGATCATTGGCACCCAGACTAACGGGGGTTCCATGCTAGAAGTCACTGTAGCCGATACGGGGCGAGGAATTGAACCCAACCGTTTAGAAGATGTATTTGATCGCTTCTATCAGGAAGAAGGTGCCCTACGACGCACGGCTGGCGGCACAGGGTTAGGTTTAGCAATTTGTCGTCAAATTGTCAAGGGGTGGGGCGGTAAAATTTGGGCAGACTCAGGAGGCAAAGATCAGGGAAGTCAGTTTCACTTCACCGTGCCGATTAGCAGTCGTCCCGCAGAACCTCAGTCAAAAACAGAAAGAGGACTATGGTCGAAGAATTAGTAATGGGTAATGGGTAATGGGTTAGTCAGAAAAACGGGTTGATGCGCTCTATTCTGCAACCTGAAACCTTCTGTTTTCAACGCTCTGAGCCAATGACCCCTCACTAAAATAACTGAGCGAACTGTTACAGTTCTTGACAGAGTCGCTAGCCGTGCACAACCTCGGTGATAGCATTCCCTAGATGCTCTATGTAACGTTGAGAAAATAACTATGGCAGAAGAACTTACTGGACAAGCTCCCATATTTGGCGGCAGCACTGGCGGCTTGCTGACCAAGGCTCAAGTAGAAGAAAAATATGCCATTACCTGGACTAGCCCCAAACAGCAAGTCTTTGAAATGCCGACAGGTGGCGCAGCCGTCATGAACGAAGGCGACAACCTGCTGTACCTTTCTCGCAAGGAGTACTGCATTGCTTTAGGCGGTCAGCAACTGCGGGCAAAATTCAAAATCAACAACTATAAGATTTACCGGATTTTCCCGAATGGTGAAATCCAGTATCTCCATCCGGCTGATGGCGTATTCCCTGAAAAAGTGAACAAAGGCCGTCCTTATGTTGGTAAAGTAGACCGCAATATTGGCCGCAACCCAGAACCCGCTACCCTCAAGTTCAGTAGCAAAAAGCCCTTTGAGGTGTAGATGAATCGGTTGTTTGGCGTAGCCATTGCCGTTTGCGTAGCTTTGGTCTTGTAGCGCGTAGCGTCGTTAGAAGGTTGCAGGTTACAGGTGAGAAGGTTGCAGGTTGAAGCTTAGAAGGTTGTAGTTTATCGGTTAGAAGGTTAGCCGATTATAGGTGACGGCTTATAATCTTTAACATTTAACCGTTCAACCGTCAAGATTCAACCTGGCAACTTTTCATCCTTCAACACCTAAAAACCTTCAACCTGTTGACTTGGCTCACCTTCAACTCTTAAAAAGCATGATTTTCCCGGATTTCTCGCAGTTTCGTGCACTGGCAAGCCAGGGTAATTTTGTGCCGGTTTACCAGGAGTGGGTAGCGGACTTAGAAACGCCAGTGTCGGCTTGGTATAAGGTTTGTGCAGGTCAGCCTTACAGCTTCCTGTTGGAATCGGTAGAGGGCGGGGAGAATATCGGACGCTACAGTTTCTTAGGCTGTGACCCATTATGGGTGCTGGAAGCCAGAGGAGAACACACGACCCAAACGCACCGAGATGCTTCCGTACAGGTGTTTGAGGGCGACCCCTTTCTGGCGTTAGCCAATTGCCTAAAACCTTATCATCCTGTCAAGTTACCTCAACTCCCACCGGGGATTGGCGGTTTGTTCGGGTTTTGGGGTTACGAACTGATTCGTGCTTGTGAACCGCGTGTCCCTGTTTATCCAGTTCAGGAAGGGGACTTGCCCGATGGACTGTGGATGCAGGTGGATAACCTGATTATTTTTGATCAAGTCAAGCGCAAGATTTGGGCGATCGCCTATGCAGATTTGCGGGATGCGGAGGTTGATTTAGAACAGGCGTATCAAAAAGCGTGCGATCGCGTGTGTGCCTTGGTAAGCAAACTTCAGTTGCCCCTAAATGCAGCAGACACCATCTTAGAATGGACACCGCCTGAGAGTGCGACCCAAAAACTATCCTATATCAGCAACACAGAACCCTCCGAGTTCTGCGCGAATGTCAAAAAAGCCAAAGAATACATCAAAGCAGGGGATATCTTTCAGGTGGTTATCTCCCAGCGTCTCTCGGCAGAGTATAGCGGAGAACCCTTTGCTCTGTATCGCTCTCTGCGCCTGATTAATCCTTCGCCTTACATGGCCTATTTCAACTTTAGGGATTGGCAAATTATTGGCTCTAGCCCAGAAGTGATGGTTAAAGCCACCAAGTCACCCCAAGGGGGAATTACTACAACCTTACGTCCCATTGCCGGAACTCGACCCCGGGGTAAAACCCATCAAGAAGATGAAGCCCTAGCACAAGAGTTGCTGCAAGACCCCAAAGAAATTGCCGAACATGTCATGCTGGTTGACCTGGGGCGTAATGATTTGGGTCGCGCCTGCAAAAAGGGTACGGTAAAGGTGGATGAATTAATGCTGATCGAGCGCTACTCCCACGTTATGCACATTGTCAGCAATGTGGTGGGCGAACTCGATGAGGATAAAACCGCTTGGGATTTGCTCAAAGCCTGTTTCCCGGCGGGGACGGTAAGTGGAGCACCCAAGATTCGGGCGATGGAAATTATTCACGAACTCGAACCCGAACGGCGTGGCCCTTATTCGGGTGCCTATGGCTATTATGATTTTGAGGGACAACTCAATAGTGCGATCACCATTCGCACGATGGTGGTTCGCCCTACCGAGTCGGGTCAGCATATCGTATCTGTTCAAGCCGGTGCCGGTTTGGTTGCAGATTCTGAGCCAGAGAAAGAATACGAAGAAACGCTCAATAAAGCTAGGGGACTATTAGAGGCTATTCGCTGTCTAGGGACGTAGGGGTGAGTCATAGAGGAACGATATGTCGTGCCTCTATTCTTAGTTTATCTAATTCAAAATCGCTGTATTTGCTGAGTGCAGATTAGCTTTCATTGGTGGCATAAACAACACTAACCAACCCCCTGCTTGATGCCATAACAATATTCCAGCCAAACTCATCGTTGCCGTTTTCGATACATGGCCTGAACGCCTACTCTTTCGCTGATATAACCGAGACAGCGTGAAGTAAAGGAAGAGTTCTGCCCATGAAACCCCTGTGGCGTAGCGTCATGATTGGTACTGCTTTATTGATAAGCGGCATCGTTGCTGTTGGTGTTGCCCCACAGTTATTAGCACAACAAGAACTAGCCAGAGAACAAAGCCGTTGGGAAAATCGTGACTTTCAGCGTTATCGCATGGTTGTCGAGACTGATAACGGGCTTTCTCAAATCTGTCGGCAAGAGGTTGAAATTAAAAACGAAAAGGTAATTAACGTTGTTCAGGATTGCAAAAAACCAGGGTCATTTGTGGAACAGCCGACACAGACTATTACAGACTTGTTTAATGAACTCGAAAAGTATAGCTCGAAAACGGAATGCGGCCCCAATGGCTGCTCATGTGATGGTGTGATTAGCGCCGATGTTAGCTACGATCCACAACTAGGATATCCACGCCAAATAGAACTTAAGTTAAAGCAATTGAATTTTGTAGAGCAATGGATGCATCCTCAACGAAGGCGGGAAGCTATAACTAAGCTTAGGGGTGGGTCGTGTACATTGATTGGCTTCGTCGGACGTAAATTTAAAGTCGTTTCCCTCACACCGTCCCCAGCCACGCCCAAAAACCCCTGAAGTCCAGACTTGATCGCTTAGATTATGGGAGAGCATTACGCTTCCTTATTCTGAATCCTTATTTGAAGCGATCGCTCCTAACCCTCATCATCCGGTACACCCGACACATAAATCCCGCACGCCTGACAGATTACCTGACTACAGTTCATCATTGGGAATCTTGCTCACGTCTAGTCCCATTACTTTAGCCAGAACCCTGAGGGAAACCCCTAACTCACCCGCTAAAGCAACCGCATTATCAAAACGGGGAATTTTTCTCCCGCTTTCCCAATCACCAATAATTCTTATCCCTACGTTCATTCGCCTACTTAACTCCGGCTGAGTTAAGTTAACGCTTTCTCGAAGTGCTTTTAACGTTGGTTTATCTTCTGATGATTTCTCTGGAGTCATAATAGCACTATTGCACTTGCACTTTAGTACTTGACAGGGATTATTACTCTGCACTAAAGTGCTAATCAAGACACAAAAAAGACCACCCAGTCTCGCTGGCTCCCTCAAGATACAACGCGGCTGACTGGTCTCCTCTAAAAGTGTCTCACCATTGAGTTCAAAGGGTGCCTATGAAGCAATAATTACCAGGCAAGTCTCTTCTTCCATTTGGTCACAAGTACGGCGATTGCTTCACTTGCCCGTGTCAGCGTTAGCGCTAGCGGCTCCGTAGGAGCATCGCCTTACCTTAACACCCACTATCAGCAATCTACCATGTCCCAGAACTTAATTACATCTGGGGTCGTTGACCCTGCCCAATTACCCTTAGAGCAAGTACGCGAGGAAGTCGCCGCCTTGCTGAAAATTTCCCTGAACCAAATCGAACGCCTAGAGTGTTGGCCTCACCAAATTTGGGTGAAGTTAGTAGAATCTCGTGCTAAATTCGTCAGTTATCGCCGCTTGTCCCTTTGGATCAAACAGGGGCTAGAAGCGATCGCGCGCTGCACTTCACGCGCCAACCTCGACCAGTTGGGCGAAATACTGCGTACTGAACGAGAGTGGTACGATAACCACAAACAGCCCGAAGCCGTGCAGCCGTGGCGCAACGCCTGGGCGCAACAAGCGCAACACCTGCGTCAAGAAGAAGAACAGCTTAAACCCGTAAAAGCCCATCAGCAGGCAGGAGTTGAATGGCAAAAAGCTTGGCAACAAATTCTGTACTGTTGCCGAGACTGTATGGGATTAGAGCATATAGCCCCAGAACTGAAACGCCAAAGCCAGGAATTTGCCGATTTGCCAGAGGTGGTAGGAGCGATTGCACAATTGTGGCAGCAGCGCTGGCAGCAACTCTTCTCTTGTCCACTACCTAAATCATCCACGTTTTTTCCTTGACAATAGAAATTTTCATAAAGACAAGCCATTTAAAAAATCGGCGTCTATTTCTGGAAGAGAGGGGTTAATACTAATACCTGTTGCCAACTCAAAACCTGCCGGAGTCGTTAGGCGAGGTTGAATTTGGCAATACCAGTGTACCTGAGGTTCCTCCGCTTTGTAGCGAGCCGCTGTATTGATCACGTAGTTGTAATCAGGGTCATTCAATTTATCGTACAAATTCCGCAGAATGCTCTGCAAAATTAAGGCAAAGTCCGATTTTTCCTGTTCAGAAATACTGCCAAAATCAGCTTGATGATTTTTCGGCATAATCCAGGTTTCAAAAGGAACCTCGGCAGAAAAGGGAACAAAGGCTAAAAACGAGTCATTCTCCTGAACAACTCGCCTGCGGTTTTGCAATTCAAACTCCAAAATGTCGCAGTACACACACCGTCCCCAGACATCAAAGTAGCGCTGAGCCTGTTCCTCTCGGTATCGACGATGCTGAGGAACCACACCCGTAACGATAATCTGAGAGTGAGGATGCTTTAAAGAAGCACCCGCCCGTTCACCATGATTGCGAAAAATAATCGCCATCATATTCTCATGGGCTACCATTAAATCGAGGTAGCGTTTGTGATAAGTTTCAATCACAATCTCCACTTCTTCTGGTGACATTGTAGCGATGTCTTTGTCGTGTTCAGGAGTTTCAACAATCAACTCATGTTGACCATAACCGGGCATCGCGATATAAATTCCTTCAGTGGAACGCTGAGTATGTTCATGGGGTGTTAAGGCAGGAAACTTGTTAGGAACTACCCTCGTTTGCCAAGAAGTTTGTTGCTTGTTCGGTATCTCCAGAAGAATCGTCTCTAACATCGGTTCCCTACAAAAAGGGCATTTTTGCTCCTGGTTGACTGGATGTTGTGGAGTCTGACTATTTTTTTTCTGAAAATCTTGGGGGCGTTTACGCCGACCTGGTGCATAAATCACCCATTCTCTCGTCACTTTATTGAGCCTGATTTGACCGTCTTGCATAATCTAAAGTTGAATAGTTTTTTGGTTATTACTGCTATTTAATCTGAAGTATGAAGGATAAACTATGGAGGAAGAAACACTATCCCCATCCGGGAAACATCGTGAACAACCCAACAAGCGCCGTGGCGTTTCAGCGTCTTCCCCTAACCCTGATTTCTATCCACAACATCAAAAGAGAAAGTCAGCCTCAACAGGAGTGTCATCATTAACAGACTGTTGCCAAGCACTTCTTTTTGGACAGCGCTCAAGGTACGATGGGCTGTGGCGATACCCTAAAGCGTTGCTACGCTTGAGTACCGACTCTGCTTTCCTAAACGCGTAAGTTCTCTAACAAGAATATCTAACTGAGCCCTAGCAGTGGGATACATTTTTTAAATCAGGAGCAGTTCACAAGGGCTTATCCACCCGTTATAGATAAAAGAAACATGAAAAGAATTTCTCCTTCTGTCCTCCTCACGGTCACTAAAGCTTTGGTGGATATCTCCACTCCTGTTTTTTAGAAGCCTTTCCCGCAGAGTAAGCGAAGCATTGCTAGGATCGAGAAACGAGCCGTTACCAGGGAAAAACGAAAATTTAAGCAATCGCCCCTTGGGCGGTGCGCTTAGCGCAATCGCATACTAGAGCTATCCGTGTGAAAACCGCCAACCCGATGGAATCTCAGCAGCAGCGGCTTCAGCTATCCGAAGTAGCCAACACTCTTCGAGCGCAGTTGCCTCATCTAAATGATGAGCAGCTTAAATATGAATATTTAAACGACCTGAAATGGACAGAACCCTTAATCCTGGCTTTGCAGCAGGTGGAGGAGAAGTCTCAGGCGTTACGAGTGGTCAAGTTAGCCTTAGAGGTGGATGGGTGCCTCGGCGCAAGACTCGCAGGAACGGTGAAATCGGAGTTTCACACCGCAACAGTAGGCTGGTTAGCGGGGTTAGATATGCCTGTGCTGCTCAAAACTCAACTTCTGGGCCTTACAGGTTCGGATATCGCCATTCCACCTCTACTGGAAACGTTGAATGCCCAAGACTCTGGAGTGCGCTGTAGTGCCACAGAGGCGTTAGGTGCGATCGCGTCTGTTGCCGCCGTAGCCGCGCTCTCAACCGTGTTGAATCATCAAGATACAGAAGTTCGCTCCCAGGCCGCTTACGAGTTAGGGCAAATCGGCAATGAGTCAGGAGTGGCAGCACTCAGGCGAGCATTGGATGACCCAGAGTATCAGGTGCGAGAAAGTGCTGCCTTGGCACTGGGTACCATCAGCTCTGAGGCATCCGTAGCAGCGCTAGCACAAGCCTTGAACCATAACAACCTTGATTTACGGGGGAGAGCGGCTTCAGCCTTGGGTCAAATCCGCACAGAGGCAGCCGTTGCCGTGTTGGAGCAAGCCCTCAACGATGAAGTTTATCGAGTGCGCGAGACAGCCGCTCACGCCTTAGGGAAAATCGGCACGGAAGCCGCTGTTGCGGTATTACGGCGCTCCGTTAACCATGAAAACTTTGATTTTCGGGGCATCGTCACCTCAGCTTTAGGGGCAATTGGATCAGAAACAGCCGTGGCAGCTTTACAGGAGGCTTTAGACCACCCCGACTACCGCGTGCGGGGAAGAGCTGCATTAGCATTAGGGTCGATTGGGACTGAGACAGCCATCGCCGCACTGCAACGAGCCTTAAATGATCAAAATTATCGAGTGCGTGAGAAAGCCGCTTTAGGCTTAGGGTCTACGAATTCTGATGCGGCGCTTGTGGCATTGCAGCAAGCTTTAAGTGATGAAGACTCTTACGTTCGCAGAACCGCCGCCGAAGCATTGGGTTATATCGGCTCTGAGGTAGGATTGGTGGGATTGCAGAGAGCCTTGAGCGATGAAGATGCCTATGTTCGGAGAACAGCAGCTTGGGCGTTAGGGCGAATCGGTACCTCTGTGGCGACCTCTGAAAGGACAGATGACCCAGAAGCGGCTTTAAGTCCAGCCGCCGTAACCGCATTGCGCCTCGCTTTAAATGATCAAGATGCTTGGGTGCGTTTAAGTGCGGCTTATGGTTTAGGGAAAGTAGGCTCTGAACTCGGTGTAGCTGCCTTGCAACAATCGTTGAGTGATGAAAACTTTGAAGTTCGAGAAAAAGCCGCCGAGGCGTTGGGGAAAATTGGCTCCCAGGCAGGCGTGCCAGGACTGAGACAATCTCTGTACGATGAAGACTTTGGAGTTCGCCGCAAAGCCGCCGAGGCACTCGGAAAAATTGGCACGGAGGCGGCTGTCGCTGCCCTGCGGCAGGCTTTAAGAGATAATGACACGGAAGTACGTTGTCGGGCTGCTTCTGGGTTAGGAAGAATTGGCACGGAGTCCGCTGTAGCCGCACTACGAATCGCCTTGAGAGATGAGGACTCAGAGGTGCGTTTAATCGCCGTTCAAGCCTTAGGGGAAAGCGGCTCAGATACAGCGGTAGTCTTACTCCGTAGTGCCTTGACCGAAGAAGACTCTCAACTGCGGGGAAGAGCGGCTTATGCCTTAGGCTCGATCCACTCCAAGACGGCGGTAGAAGCACTAGTGCCCGCCTTGAGCGATCAAGATTCTTGGGTGCGTTGGATGGCAACCTCCGCATTAGGTACGATTGGCTCACAGACAGCGGCGCTGGCGCTGGAGCAAGCCTTGAGAGATGAAGATTTTCGGGTTCGTTATACGGCGGCTGAAGCCTTGGGCAGAATGGGGCGGCCCGAATTATTACCGGCTCTATCCTCCATGCTCCTAACTACGGTGGATACTTATGAGCTGAGTACTTTACTGAATGCGATCGCATTAATTCAAAAGCGCTGTGGCTACTACAACCATCACATCGCTGCGCCTTGATTTCCCGATCATTTCTGTACAAGTTTCCTGACTACCACTCCTAATCCCTGTCAAAAGGGAAGAGAGTGTGATGGAGTCACTGATATGAGCGATCCTTATCTGCTGGCAGCCAGTGTAATCAGCGTGGGACCCATCTGTGCGCCGCCCCCCCCGGCGCTACCCCTGCGCCAACTCGATGAGCTGTCTACCTTGTTAGTGTCAACGACCGCTAAGCTATTTAAATCGGTTGTCACTCCTGAGATTGTCCCCCTTGTCGAAACAGTCTCTGCTGAGTTCAGTCCGCCATCGCCCAGTCCAGCCCAATGGCGTACACAACCCGTTTCACAATCGCTTACCCCCATCCTCATCCCCAGTGAGGCTCAAGAGGCGACACAACAAGATACGACGAATCTGCCAGTTTTGCCCAAGCCTCAGTTCACGGCTCTATTTCCCACCTCTGGTAGCCAACTGTATCTTCAACGATTGGCGGCTTTGAAAGCGGGTACACTATTTACACGCTTGCCGGCTGACAGCTTCCAGTCTTTGTGGGCAAAGGGAACTCATACCAAGGCACAACCGTTACCCTCACCCACTCATGAGCAGTGGAAACGTCTTCTAGAACAAGAGGCCAAAGCCGTTGCCAAAGGACAGGGTGCTAATCGTCTGACGATTTTATTAGGAGATTCACTCACTCTGTGGTTCCCCTCACAACGACTTCCAGGGCGTCAACTTTGGCTGAATCAAGGCATTTCTGGGGAAAATTCCGGTCAAATTCGCAGGCGATTATCGGCTTTTGCCCAAACGCAACCGGATACAATTTATGTTTTGGCTGGCATTAATGACTTACGTCAGGGTGTAGCGGATGATGTGATTCTGAATAACTTACGTCAGATTGTGCAACGCTTGCGTCAGAATCACCCACGAGGGCAAGTGGTTTTGCAGTCCATTCTTCCCGCCCGCTTAAATGCGATTAGTAATGAGCGCATTCGTAACCTCAACCAACAAATTGCCGGGATTGCTCAACGAGAAGGAGCCGGTTTTCTCAATCTCCACCCCTTGTTTACGGATGAGCAAGGCGAGATGCGGCAGGAATTGACGACGGATGGCATTCATTTGAGCCATCAGGGCTATGAGGTTTGGCAAAAAGGATTACAGTATGCGGAATCCGCCCTGGCAGCTAAGCGGGCAGAGAGAACAAGGAAATTAAGCGATCGCTCCTGAACCCCAATTTTGCCCAATGGCTGATCAGGGCGTATTCTCCCTAAGTTTCCTGATCGCACGGCTGCTCTTTGAACCCTAGAATATAGCCTATTTAACCAACGTTCGCTCTACCTAAGTCTTATGGCAATTAAAACACCTTTAGTGACAAACCAGCCAGCCATTGGCAAGCTCATCCGTGAACTCCGTATCGAGACAGGGTTAACACAATCCAAATTCGGGGCAGCGTTAGGTGTTACTTACCCAACCGTTAGCCGATGGGAAAATGGACTCGCCAAACCTTCACCCTTGGCGATCAAAAAAATCGAGAAGCAGTTGCGGCAGATTGGTGAGCGCCGAAAGGATTTGCTGGAACAATATTTAAGAGAGTGATACCAAGTTGCACTCAAAGGTAGTAGATAGAAGGACAAGGAGGACAAGGGGGACAAGGGAGAGAAAGTACTACGTATGAACGCAACTCAGCATGACATCCTCCTGCGCTAACACAGTTGTGATATTCGCAGGCTCAAGTCTTTTTTAACTTCTCCATTTAATTTTGGACATAAGTGTCACTATAGTACGGTTATCCGATGGAGTATTAGTAATTTTTGGACTGAACTCGACTAATTTTCCCCTGCGCTTACCCGTCTCATCGGTTGCTGTGGCGGGAGTCTTCTCGGCGGTATGATAAAAGTTTAACTTTTGAAATACGAGAGTCCCACGCGCTATTCTTTGGTTTTTCAGCGCATGGGACTGTGTGTTGGCTTCATAAAACTGTTACCGCGCTTACCACTCACGCTTCCTTCGCGGATGAAGCGGAGCTTTCTCACACGGATTTTTAAATGACCTGTCGCGAGACAAGCTTTTCAATATTGGCTTGGGTTTGCTGTAATAGTTGCTCTCGGCTATCCTTGGCTTTTGTGAGGGTCGGCACTAAGTTACGGGCTTGCAACGCCATGTGAAGCTGAAGTTGAGCCACGTACTCACTAATATCTTCACGAAAAAACTCGTTGGTGGCTTGAGCAGAATGCAAATCCAAAGTGTCCTCCTTTCTTATCACTGCACGCTTGATCAACATCAATAGAAGTTATCACGTCCTTACTAGCGTATCGCTGACTTTGCAATGAAGTTTAAATATTTTTAGATGACTTTGTTGAGAAAAGTAAATTTACACAACCCTGCTTCAAGATTGTTTGCCTTTTGATTAATTTTATGATATATATGCGTTCTCGTCTCTATCGTGTTCGCTACCACAGCCTAAGCAAAGTATCGAACGCACTGACAAATCAATGTTTCCCCATTTATAACCACAATCCGAACAACTTTGGCTTGTTGGTTCCCAGCGACTGCGGAGCAATAGTTACGCAGCTTGTGTCCCATTAATTTCGGTCAAGCACTTATGCCAGAAGTCTATTCTTCAGACCTGAGCTAGATATATTCCGGCGGCAAAATTGTTAGTCTTGCCTAAACTGACTCTGACTGGCAAGCCGATGCCCGTGTTAACCAGTTAGCAGCCTCAGCTTGTGAATTATTAAGGCGTCATCATTTGCAATGACGCCTTGAATTCTGTTTTTCTTAAAGCCTAAAAAACTTAAGACTTCCGGAAGTCATCTCAAGCCACTTAGGAGACTGAAAGTAAGGATGTGCGAGACCGAGTTGACGATCGCACCACAAAACAGTAACTGGGCGACAAGAGTGTGTACTCAAGCCCAAGCCAAGGAGACGATGCAGAATATAGAAGAATCGCCCCCTACATCGTTACTTCTACACCCAGAGAGCTATGTTGATTTGGTGCAAGGACTCGATGTGATCATCTGGGAGATGGACGCTTTGACGTGGAAATTCACGTTTGTGAGCGATCGCGCCCAAGATATTCTGGGTTATCCCATCAGCCAGTGGTTCGATCAACCTCAATTTTGGCAAGACCAATTACTCCATCCCGAAGACCGGGAGTGGTGCATTCATTTCTGCGTAACGGCAACTCAGGCTGCAAAAGACCATCAATTCGAGTATAGAGCGATCGCCGCAGATGGTCGCGTAGTGTGGCTCAAAGATTTAGTCCGCGTGGTGTGTGACGAAAACGGTTGCGCTAAGCGGCTGCGAGGTGTCATGGTTGATATCACCCAAGAGAAAGAAGCACAACAGAGAACTCAGCAACTGTTGCGTGAACGGGAGGAACGTAGTGAACTGGAAAGGGTGCAAAAAGCCCTCCGCCAGAGCGAAGAACGCTACCGTTCCCTGGTTGAGGCGACTTCTCCCATCATCTGGGACACGAATGCCGAAGGAGAATTGGTCACCGAACAGGCTCGATGGAGTGCCTTCACCGGGCAGACTTATGCAGAATACCAAGGATGGGGATGGCTCAATGCCATTCATCCCGCCGATCGAACTCATACCGCACAGGCATGGCGTGAGGCTCTTGCCAACCGTACCCTTTACCAAGTCGAGCATCGTGTGCGGCGTAATGACGGTGAGTATCGCTATATGAGTGCTCGTGCTGTACCTGTGTTGGAACCCGACGGCAGCATTCGGGAATGGGTGGGCGTACACACGGATATTACCCAACGTAAGCAAGTCGAAGCGGCACGGGATAGCGCGTTATGTGAAGCGCAAGCCGCCCGTGCGGCACTCCAGTGGGTGTTTATGCAAGCCCCAGCCGCCATTCAAGTGACTCGCGGGTCTAACCATATCACGGAAACGGCTAACTCCCTGTACATCAAACTGACGGGGAAGCGGGATTTGGTGGGCAAACCCGTCCGTGAGGCGTTCTCGGAGTTGGAAGGGCAGGGCTTTTTTGAGTTGTTAGATCAGGTTTATGCCACGGGTGAACCGTTTATCGGTAAGGAAATGCCGGCTGTATTTGACCGCAATGATGATGGCAAATTGGAAGAGAGCTTTTGGAATTTCGTTTATCAACCGTTGGTTGATGGCGAGGGCAACGTTTATGGAATTATGACCCATGCGGTGGAAGTCACCGAGCAAGTGCAGGCGCGGCAAGAAATTGAGAAAAAAGCCGAGGAACTGGCTGAACTGACGCGATCGCTAGAGCGCTCCAACCAGGAACTCGATCAGTTTGCTTATATCACCTCTCATGACCTCAAAGCCCCCTTGCGTGCGATCTCAACCCTCTCGGAGTGGATTGAGGAAGACTTAGGCGACCAAATTCAGGACGACTCCCGTGAACATTTAAGGTTGTTGCGCGGACGGGTACAACGCATGACAGACCTAATTGACGGAATATTGCAATATTCCCGTGCAGGTCGCGTGCAACAGGTGGAACGGGTGGATGTCGCGGTTTTAATCGCTGAAGTGATGGAACTGATCGCCCCATCCCCAGATATTTTAATGGTGGTTGAACCAGGAATGCCGACACTGAAGACGGAAAAGATACCCCTAGAACAGGTCTTGATCAATTTAATTGGCAATGCCATCAAGTATGCTCAGTGTCCCCATGCCCGTATCCAGGTTAGTGTTCGAGACGTGGGACGGTACTATGAGTTTGCGATCGCAGACAATGGGCCAGGAATTGCACCAGAGTACCATGAGAAGATTTGGGTGATTTTCCAAAGGCTAGAAGCACGAGATAAAGTGGAAGGAACAGGCATCGGACTCTCCGTCGTGAAAAAGATTGTCGAGAGTCGAGGCGGGCAGGTGTGGGTCGAATCCGAACTTGGGGCGGGAGCGACCTTCCGCTTTACATGGCCTAAATACTTCCAGAAGCGTGTCAAGGCATAAAGGATGAAGGATGAAGTGTAAAGGAGAAAGGATGAATTTTCATCCCGCCCAGAATTTGGAGGTTCAGGCTCTTAGCTCACACCCATTTTTTTATACTTTATACTTCGTAGTTCATACTTCAGATGATTCTTTTTGGCGGAGACCCCCACGGGGATTTCAAACCGATTATCAGGGCTGTGGAGGCTTATACTCCACAAGCGGTGATTTTGCTGGGCGATCTCGATTTAGAGCGATCGCTTGAACAAGAAGTTTCCGCCATCATTGACAAAACTGAAGTTTGGTTTATCCCTGGCAATCATGACGGCGACCGAGATTGTTGGTACGATCACCTGTTTGCTTCAAAACTAGGCGATCGCAATCTACATGGTCGTGTTGTCGAAATTGATGGCAAGCGAGTCGCGGGTTTAGGTGGTGTGTTTCGTGAAAAAATTTGGATGCCACCCGCTCAACCGAAATTTCGCAGCCACAAAGAACTATTGTTTGCCTGTGCCAAAAAAGACCGTTGGCGCGATGGTATCCCCCGCAAGCATCATGTCACGATATTTTGGCAACAATATGAGGCACTTTGGGACGAACGAGCGGATATCTTAGTGACCCATGAAGCGCCTTCCTGCCATCGCTACGGATTTAAAGAACTTGATCATTTAGCTCTAGCGCTTGGGGTCAAAACAGTCGTACATGGTCATCACCACGAACAGTATAGTCGGAGAATTTGCGATAGCCAAATTCGAGTTCATGGAGTCGGTAAAGCTGGGGTGTGTGATGAGTCTGGCAACATCTTGATCACGGGCAAGCAAGACGAACAACGTCGGCGACGATGGTACCGGTAGCCTTCAATGATATTAAGGAGGTTATAGATTCGGATTGGGTAATAGCCGTTTACTCAAACGCGATGAATGTTTTTCCTTTGTCCTGGATATTTATCCGGATTGGCACACAGAAGAATTGAAGTTAATTTGAACCATCTCTTCACAGATTGGGTCTAAACTAAGACAGTCTCTTCTACACCTTACTTTTCAAATACTAGTAGAAGGGCGATTTTTGATGCGTTATTTTTAGGTAATTATCCTGTGCTATCGGTTCAGGCAAGTGAGTAGGGGGAACTACTAGATTTATTAAATGAATCTGCTTTAGAGGAGTCAGGAAAAATGCTGGGGTCAGTAGGGCATATCTTGAGAAAAATTTTTAGAATTCTGGCTAATTATATTACAAAAATACTACAATGGAATAAGAAGACTAATCAACAATGGTAAAAGGACGCTGTGAAACAACGGAAAGAGCAGCGATGGGCATTCAATCAAATGGCTGAATGGTTATCCAAAAACTTTGGGGAGAAGCCAATCAAGCAGGAGATTATTGATGAGCGAGACATCAGTTGGCCTTTAGAAGAAAAACCTGTAAGAATTTTTTTGATTAAATACAGGCTAAAGAGTGGGTTAGAAGGTATTGGTTTTACAGGGCCGACCACTTGGAGTTTTGTTGGTTTTAAGGAGAGAATGGCATTAACTCCGGAAGAATGGGTTTATTGCTATGTAGGTTGGTTTATCCAATTTTTTTTTATCCATGCCCAGTCGGCTACTAATATTGAGAACAAAAAGAAGGCTGAGCAGTTTATACAAGATTTAATATCCAGAAAGATTATAGAAGCTAATTTTTATAGGCTTTGTCATATCTTTCAGTTGGAAGAAGACCTAATTTACTACGCCATAGAAGTCATCAAAAAGGGAGAACAATTTTATTTAGTGGGAACTAAGGATAATTACATTTTTTACCGTAAAGACTTCCCACCCATGCAGCTTCCACCTTTATTTTACTTTCTGGGAAAGACATTTAATCCATTCATGAAAATGTAATTGATGTGCTGTCTTTCAGTCTGTAGCTCAATTTTCAGGAAAAAAAGTAACATAGCTTGTATAAATGAGTATGAAGTGAAGCGAAGAAATAACGGCTGTGACGTTTGAAATTCTGTTTATTCTCCTCCTGATTATTGCTAACGGCGTCTTTTCCATGTCAGAGACGGCTCTTGTTTCAGCACGCAAAGCACGGCTGCAACAATTAGCCAATGAGGGTGATGCCAAAGCACGCACGGCGCTAGAAGTCGCCAATGCGCCGAATCGCTTCCTCTCCACGGTTCAGATTGGTATCACCCTCATCGGTATCATGACTGGTGCCTTTGGTGGAGCCACTATCGCTTCAAAACTGGTGGGCATCTTGAACTTGGTGCCGTTGCTTGCGCCCTACAGCGAAAGCCTCAGTCTCGGTATTGTGATTGCGTGCATTACCTATCTTTCACTGGTGATTGGGGAACTGGTGCCTAAGCGGCTGGCATTGAATAGCCCCGAACGCATCGCCTTGGCTGTCGCCTCCCCAATGAGTCTCTTGTCGAGGCTAACGGCTCCAGTCGTCTATCTGTTGAGCGTCTCGACTGATGCGGTTGTTCGGCTCTTAGGCATCCGAACCTCTACAGAGCCACCCATCACAGAAGAAGAAATCCGAGTTTTGATCGAGCAAGGTACCCAAGCTGGGATGTTTAAGGCAACCGAGCAAGAAATGCTAGAACGGGTGTTCAACCTGGAGGAGTTGCGTGTCAATGCATTGATGACGCCCCGCAGACGGCTTGCTTGGCTTGACGTTGACGATAGCCCCGAAGAGAACCGACGCAAAATAAATAATAGTGTCTATTCTCGTTTTCCCGTTTGCTCTGGCAGTCTTGATAACGTCCTTGGTGTAGTGCAAATCAAAGATTTATTTGTCTGTACTTCGGAAGGTCAGCCGATCAATCTAACAGCTTCATTGCGACAGCCAATTGTTGTACCCGAAAGTATAAATGCTCTGAAGGTCTTGGAGCTATTCAAGCAATCAGGTCTGCATATAGCACTGGTAGTGGACGAATACGATATTGTTCAGGGATTGGTCACGCTCAACGATATTTTGGAAGCGATTGTGGGTGAAGTGCCCTCAGTTGATGAGCAGACAGAACCGCAAGTGGTGCAACGCGCCGATGGTTCGTGGTTGTTGGATGGAATGTTACCCATATACGAATTGAAAGAACGCCTCGATGTTGAGAAGCTACCTGGAGAAGAAGGAGGTGGATATCATACATTGGGTGGCTTTGTGATTTCGCAGGTGGGGCATATTCCCACTTCCGGCAATTATTTTGAATGGCGTCAGTTGCGTTTTGAAGTGGTAGATATGGATGGAAACCGAGTCGATAAGGTGCTGGTTATGCCGATTTCAAAGGATTCTTTTGGGTCGCGTAACGCGCTTAGTGGTTAGGACATATTTGAACCTTATAAAGCTAGCTTGGGCTTTGTTTGGGCTTGACAATTTGTGTAGCCCACCGCTTGAAGTTGATCGACTAACGCCTGAACCACATCGCGATCGCTACCCGTGCTATCTTGAATCACGACCCTCTGAAGAATCGGCAACTCAATAGTGCAACTCAATAGTAAGATAGTATGCGCTTAGCCCGCCCTACCACTAGCGGTCATTATTCACTAAAAATATCTAACTGTTCCATGGGTGCGGCTTGAGCAGCATCCGGCACAGGTGGCTTGTTTTGAATTCCTTTACGCAGCCCAACTGCAATTTTGCTGTGCTTTTCAATTTGCTTCATCACCTGCTTTGCCCGTTGAATCACAGATGTGGGTAACCCCGCTAAACGCCCTGCTTCAATTCCATAAGACTTATCCGCCCCACCGGGTTGAACTTGGTGCAAAAACACAATTTCATCCGCTAATTCTTTCACCGTTACCTGATAGTTAGCAACATTGGGTAGCAGCGAAGCAAGTTCATTCAGTTCGTGATAATGGGTAGCAAAAATTGTCCGTGATTGAATCTCAGTTGCTAAATATTCTGCCACCGACCAAGCAATAGAAAGACCATCAAAGGTTGCCGTACCTCTGCCAATTTCATCGAGAAGAACCAGAGATTTAGCCGTCGCATGGTTAAGGATATTCGCCGTTTCATTCATCTCCACCATAAACGTCGATTGACCCGTCGCCAAATCATCCACCGCACCCACCCGCGTAAAAATGCGATCGCATATTCCTAAAGTCGCCGACGCCGCCGGCACAAAACTCCCGGTTTGTGCCATCAACTGAATCAACCCCACCTGCCGCAAATAACAACTCTTCCCACTGGCATTCGGCCCCGTCAAAATAATCAAATCCGGACGTTCTAAACTCTTCTCCCCCCTTGCCCCCCTTTTTAAGGGGGGTGCCGCAGGCGGGGGGATCGGGGGTTGGGGGGGATCGACTGACTCCCCTCCTAAATAAGCCGAATTTGGTACAAAAAACCCAGTCGGCAAAGACTGTTCCACCACCGGATGACGCCCATCAATAATCCTAATTTCCCGCCCTTCCACCATATTGGGACGGCAATATCCTTGATACACCGCCACATCTGCCAAACCACACAAAACATCAACAGCCGCCACCGCACGAGACACATTGCGAATCTCTTCCGAGAGTTCCCCTACCTGTGTTCTTAACTCCACAAAAATCTCGTATTCCAAACGATTTAAATCTTCCCGTGCCGTCAGAATTCGCGCTTCCCGTTCCTTCAACTCCGGGGTAATAAAACGCTCCTCATTGGTTAGCGTTTGCTTGCGAATATAATTAATCGGAACCTGGTCTGCCTTACTCCGAGTAATACTAATGTAGTAACCGAACGCTTTATTAAACCCCACCTTCAAGTTAGAAATCCCCGTGCGTTCTCTCTCCGTCACTTCCAAATTGGCAATCCATTCTTGGTCACCTTTTGCCGTTTCCCGCATCTCATCCAACTGAGGATTAATCCCCACTCGAATCAAGTTCCCTTCCATCAAATGTAAAGGAGGCGATTCCATCAAATTGGCACGGAGTTTTTGCCCTAACTGTTCCAATTGGGGCGGCACTTTCTGCAAAGCTTTTAAGTAGGGAGAGGAACCATAGGCGGCAAGCTCTGCCAGTTCTGGTAATTTTAAAAGAGAATCAGCTAATGCTACTAAATCTCGCGCATTCGCCTTACCTGAACCCGCACGTCCCGTCAGCCGTTCTAAGTCATAGATACCGCGCAATAATTGCCGCAAATCTTCCCGTAGTCCAGGATTTTCTACCAATTCCTGAATCGTATCGTGCCGCGCCCGAATCCCTTTAATATCCAAAAGGGGTTGCAACAACCAACGACGTAACGCCCTACCCCCCATGGCGGTGTGAGTTTTATCCAATGCCCACAGTAGGGAACCATGAAAGGTGTTATCCCGAACTGTCGCGGTAATTTCCAGATTGCGGCGACTTTGATGGTCGAGAATTAAGTAATCGGCAATGGTATAAGTGCGTAAGCACTGAAGCGCGACATAATTCTCTTTTTGGGTATCTTCCAAATATTCCAGCAAACCCCCAGCCGCACGGACACCTAGGGGAAGATGTTCGCAACCCATCCCTTCGAGCGATCGCACCCTAAACCGTTCTATAATTCTTTGTCTGGCTTCGGCTGGAGAAAAGGGCGATTGGGGACGAAAGGTATAGCAAAATGAATTCGGCAAACACTCGGGCAGATGCTGGGATTTCTCGCCCGGTCGCAGCATACTAATTAAATCAGGGGCATTGGTGGGAATCAGCACTTCTGAGGGTTGCAAGCGCATGAGCTCCTGCACCAGCAGTTCTAACTCCGTTGATTGCGTAGTGAGGAATTCTCCTGTGGAAATATCGGCATACGCCAAACCCCAATGATTTCCCGCCATCACCATAGCCGCGAGGAAGTTATTGCGCCGCGCTGCCAGCATTCCCTCATCCAGCAACGTACCTGGGGTAAGGATTTGCGTAACTTCACGCCGCACTTGTCGCCCTTCTTTCGCCGCAACCGCCGCATCTTCGACTTGGTCACAAATTGCGATCGCAAATCCTTTTTCCACCAACAGCCGACAATAGCGATCCAAGGCGTGGTGGGGAACTCCCGTCATATAGACTCGCCCAATCCCTTTCCCAGCATCCTTACTGGTTAAGACGAGTTCCAGTTCTTCCGCTAGTCTTCGGGCATCCTGAAAGAAGGTTTCATAAAAGTCCCCAACCCGATAAAGCAACAGTGCATGAGGATACTGCTCTTTTACCTCCACGAAGTGCTGCATCATCGGTGTCAGTTTAGTTCGATCCACCGTGTGATGGTCTGCATTTTCGGCCGCGACGCTTAATGCCCTTTCGGTAGCGCGAATTGGGTTAGCACCGTTAGGTTCATTGGGAGAGGTAGATGCTTCGAGGTATCCGCTCATGGAGAGTCAGTGATAGGCCAGGTTCTTATCGACTTTATCGTATGGTAGGGATGACTGTCTTTTCTTTAAAGGTTTGTATAGGATAGCGCTTGGCTCAGCGGTTTGCGTTACACAGTTAACTGTATCTGCGTTACCCCTTGGCGTAACTGGCGCTGCCTAGAGAGCCAAGAATGCCTCACGCCCTTGCCCAGTAGGGGCGCTAGCTGACTCGCCCCCCATCGCAATAGTGCGTTTTTACGCAATAGCTCAGCCTGAGCCGCTTCCTGACTTTGAAGCTGCTGCGCTCGAATAATTTCCGGCTCCCGCTCAACTTGAATCTGTGGCAAGACGGCATCAATTGCCGCATCTGTTGCTCCCTCACGCAACAGGGGAACTAGATGATTGGCTGCAACAATCACATCCCGCAAAGCCATATTGATACCTTGGGCGCGAATCGGTGACATCGGGTGAACCGCATCGCCCAGTAACAGTAATCCTGGTGCATACCAACGCGGACAACGCCCAACGACAACGGATAATAGAACAGGTCGCTCCATCATTTCTGCATGAGTCCGGATATGTTGGGCTAACCAGGGGGGCGATGCAGAAGCCAAAATATCAGGCCAATCGGCTTGTTTCCAGTCTATTCGGTCATCCTCATGGAGTGCCCAGCCTATCTGAAGATTCCCCTCGGAAGAGCAAAACAGCCCAAATGCATCGCGATCGCGCACAATCGAATAAAATACATTTTCGGATTCAAAGCGTGGACTATCCGCCAATTTAAACCAAAGAATATCAAAGCTTCCAGACTGTTGCTCTAAAGGTATGTTGACTCGCTGCCGAACAAGGGAATTACGACCATCTGCGCCAATGACTAGATTGGCAGAAATAGAGCGATCGTCACCCAGCTTCACGCCCGAAACCCGGCGATCGCTCCACAGCAAATCTTGCACAGGACTGCCGGGGATAAACTCAAAATTGGGATAAGTGGTTGCCTGGTCGATCACGGCTTCCAGGAAAGCTGGCTGTGAGACAAGGGTGCAGGGCTTACCACCCGGTTCGATCGGCTCATCAACTCGAAACAGAAATCGGTTCTCGATCAGGACTTCCCAGGCATCTAAAGGTCGATGAGGGATGTGTTCTAGCACAGACGATAATCCCATCTGTTCTAGAGCATCTAGCCCACTAGGCATCAGTCCCTCACCGCGAAACACTCTGCGGAAGTTACGGGAGGATTCAATCAGTTTGACGGCGATGCCTCGTTTGACGAGAAGCAGTGCAAGCGTTGCACCAGCAGGCCCAGCCCCGACAATTACAACCTGAGTCATCACGTTAAAACTGCATTGAATGACTTCAGAATACCAAACTTCTCTGTATAACCGTGCTTTACAACTTGCTGGTGAGTAGCCTACGGTTTAACGGTTTACTTTTTCGGCGATCACACTAATCAAAGAAGCTATAATACCTACAGAAGTGCATTTAAGGGCTTCAGCTAATTTTAGCTACTTATGTTTTTGGTAAACCAATTTGATAATTTTCTAACACTAGAGAACTTCCATCTAGCTTTTAGCCGTTTACAGACAGCAACTAGAGATTTATATAAAGAACTCTATTATGAAGACCTGAAAATATTTGGATTGTTTTTAGATGAAAATATAAAGTTTGTATTAAATGAGATAGAACAAGGAATATTTAAGCCAGAAAGCTCCTATAAAATATTTATACCTAAAAAAAATAATCTTGTAAGGCCATTATCTTTATTGAAATTTAAGGATTTGCTAGTTTATCAAGCAATTATCAACGTAATTGCTGATGCTGTCTATGATGATATAGCTCCGTATTACAATAATATTATATTTGGGAATGTTTATCATACCTCAACAGATAGCGAAAAGGACAGAATTTTTTTCTTCAAGCCTTGGAAGCAGCAATGGAAAAAGTTTGAGCAGAAAACCAGAAATTATTATGAAGCTGGTTACAAGTTTCTATCTGAGTTCGATATGGCGTCATTTTTTGACACTATAGATCATTATATTCTTAAACAGATCTTATATAAAAATTACAAAATTAATGAACAACTTTTAGATTTGCTACTAGAGTTGTTGGAAGCATGAGCGAATTTTCAATTTCAGCTCCGGATTGTTTTTTTAATGAGAAAATATGGACTGATAGAGAAATATATACAGAATTGAATTTCTCTTTTCGTTCCTTTTTTAAATATAGAATTATAGACCCTTCAAAATCATTACTAAATCTTAACTTATTCAACAATTTGATTTATGATAGAATATGCGAAATTTTAAATGTTTCCAAGCCAAACAAGGAATATGGTGTAAATTTAGATTCTAAGTGTATCGAAGATCATTTCCCAATTGCCAATAGGTATTTCACTGAAATTAATGCACAGAGAAATCAGAGGACGGACGCTCATCCTTATGACAAACATGGAAACCTGAGAATTAGGATTAACGACAAGGAATTAGAAAAACTTATACATAAACAAAATAAAGCTTTGGAAGAAATTTGTAGCTTCGACTTTTTAAAATATCTCTAAGGAGGCGAGAAAATCCTAATACCAACTCACAGCGTATGGAATCAACCTGTGTTAGTTAGTTAGAATCCGAATTGATAAAGGTCAACAAAGCACTAGAATCGGCGGTATATCTCTCAATCATCTTGGACAGGCAATAGAGGCACAATCATAATAAGTAAATCTGGGATATTTCGCTGAATCACTTGCCAGACAATATTCATATCAAGCCGATCATATTGGTGAGCAATCATGTCTCGCATTCCAGCGATATCATCCCAAGGTACTTCTGTATGCTGCGATCGAAACTCACGGGACAATCGTTTTGTCGCCTCTCCCATAATTGTAATTTGATACAGAATTGCGGATTGCCTCATCACATCTGATTCCAACTGCTCACGACTTACCCCTTGAGCAAACTGTAAAATCAATTCCCCATCTCTGACAATATCAATTAGCGATGCACTATCCCGCGACATAAGCAACTTGAGCAGTATCTAAAATTTCTTGCCGTCGAATCCAATTGTGACTTTGCTCAATTGACGTTTTTGTCACTAAATCAATCTCACGTTTTAGAAGAATTTCTAACTCGTCTTTCATCCGCACAAACTCCAACAATCCCCAAGTAGCTTCCGCATCAAATCGCACCATAACATCAATATCACTATCGGGTCGAAAATCGTCTCGCAACACAGAACCGAAGAAGTAAAATTCTGCAATCTTCCATCGCTGGCAAAACTCTGGTATGTGGGACGCGATCGCATCCATCATTGCTGGAGGTAGTTGGATTGGTAACTTTTGTTTCATACTTGACTCACCTTTCCCTTATAGGGTGTAGCTTTACTTCGCGCAAAGAAATCAGCAATCGAATGCGCTTATTCGTCATGTTATCCCCCGATAGACGGTCTAGCGTTACGAGGAATGTTAGCGACAATAACGGTATAAGCAGTCTAATCGAGGCAGGTATAGGGCAATGGTGCGATTAAAACCTTGGCAGTGGGTGGTATTAGCAACCCCGATCGCAATTATCATCGTCTTCCTACTAATCTCCGCAGGAAGGCAGATTCACGAATGGGGCATTAATTGGATTTGGGCTGTATTCACCCTTCTATTAGTCGGTTGGCGTTGGTTGCTGGTGAAATGGACTCGATCTGAGGTAAACCAGCTAGAAGCTGTATTAGCAGAAGTCAATCAAGAACTGGAATCTACCGCCGACGACACAACCGTACAGCCAACGGGAACAGACGCCACCAGTAAAGCCGAAATTGCAATCCAAGACATCTTAAAAGACGCACAAAACGATCCACCGATTTGGGAAGACTGGTCAATTTTTTGGAAGCGATGCCAGGAAGTTGTGGTGGCGATCGCACACATCTACCATCCTGAAGTCAAGTATCCCCTGCTTTCCATCTACGTTCCCCAGGCTTACGGGCTAATTCGGGGAACAATGGATGATATGGATCGGTGGATGCAAAAGTTATCCCCTGCCCTCAATCAGGTTACAGTTGGGCAAGCCTACCAAGCCTACGAAGTCTACCGCAAACTAGAGCCAACCGCCCGTAAACTCTGGCAAGTCTGGAACTGGGCGCAGTGGGTATTAAATCCGGCGGCAGCCGCCGCAAGAGTCGCGAGTCAAGGTTCTAGTAATCAAGCTACTCAGCAATTGTTGGTCAATTTAGGTCAGTCGTTACGGGCAGCGGCGCTGCGAAACTTATGTCGGCAAGCGATCGCACTTTACGGAGGTACTACCCAATTACCCTCAGAATTTGCCACTACTACACCGACGTTACCCAAGGCAAAAACCCAAACCCTCCGAGAAATCCTGACTCAAGCCGAACCCACAGAAGCGGTTGAGCAAAAACCTGTCAATATTTTACTGGTAGGGCGAACGGGTTCAGGAAAAAGTAGCTTAATTAATACGCTATTTCAGGCAGATTTAGCTGAAGTTGATGTTTTACCCAGTACTGATCGGATTCAAAATTACCACTGGCAGTCCCAATCTGGAGAAACCTTGACGCTTTGGGATACTCCCGGTTACGAACAAGTCAACCGTGGTGATTTGCGGGAACTTGTACTTGATTATGCCACCAATGCCGATTTGCTGCTACTCATCACCCCTGCCCTCGATCCAGCGTTGCAAATGGATGTGGACTTTCTTAAGGATATGAAGGCGGATATTGCAGACTTACCTGCGATCGCTATTGTCACTCAAGTGGATCGTTTGCGTCCCATCCGCGAGTGGGAACCGCCTTATGATTGGGAATGGGGCGATCGTCCCAAGGAAAAAGCGATTCGAGAAGCGACTGAGTATCGTGCTCAGTTACTGGATAATTTCTGTGATTTTGTTCTACCTGTCGTAACCAGTGACAGCAAAACAGGACGAACGGCTTGGGGAGTGGACGCGCTATCGTTAGCATTAGTGGATGCGATCGACCCTGTTAAACAACTGCGTCTTGCCCGCTTTTTACGTAACTTAGAAGCCCGCACCGTTGCCGCCGCTAAAATTATCGAGCGCTACACCTTCCAGATGGCAACCACTCAGGGACTCACAACACTGCTCAAAAGTCCCGTCCTCCAGTTTATTTCCACGCTGACTACTGGACAGCCAACTTTAGCTTATTTGCTTGCCGAGCAAATTCCGGTCGAACAATTGCCGGTGGTTATTGGTAAACTCCAGATGGCCTATGACTTATTTTCGCTCTTGAGTTCAGGTGAAACTAACATTCGTAATTTTGATTTGCTATCGCTTTGGCCTTTATTGTTGGAAAATCCGGCTTCACCTGAGCGCAATGCTTGGGCATTTGGTCACGCCTTGGTTGAATATTGGACTCAAAATCTGACGGATAAACAACTGCGGGAACGGATTGAATATTACCTCAACACAACAGTCAATAATTAAGTAATTAAGTAATTAAAAGATTAGCGATGTACGTATTAATTGGTGGAGCAGGTTTAGTGGGGCTGAACTTAGCCCAAGAGTTAGTGTCATTGGGGCATACAATAGCCGTGATTGATATTGACCCGGCTGCCTGCCGATATGCACGGGAGCAGGTGGGGGTGATGGCGTTTGACGGTAGCGCCGTCAATACGCAATTGCTGCTAGAAGCAGGAATTCGCAAAGCTGATGCCGTCGTTGCTGCCCTCCGAGATGATCCGCTCAATCTGGCAATGATTACCCTTGCCAAGCACTATGGCGCTCCCCATATTGTGACTCGGATGCGTAACCGAGATTTTGCCGAACCCTATCGTCTTGCCGGAGCACATCATGTTATCAGCACTGTTGACTTGGCAGTGAATACAATGGTGACGGTGCTGGAATATCCCCAAGTAGAATCGATGATGCACTACGAGCAGGGGCAAGTAGAAATTTTCAAACTATCACTTCCACCGGATTCCCATGTGGCTGGTCGTAGCGTTGCTCTAATCGCTAAGGATTCCCGTTTCCCAGAGGGTTCTTTGATCATTGGCTATCAACCCCATCCTCATGCTGATCTTGTCATTCCCAATGGCAATACTACGCTAGAAGCAGGGTCAACGATTCTAGTAGTGACTAAATCTGAACAGTTGCATCAGGTGGTTGATTATTTGGCTCTTCGCTCTAGTCATCCTCCAGCTTCAGGAGTTGCTCATTGAGGGTTTTGATGCGCTCTTCAACGACTTCTTCTGAGAGAATCCGTCGGCGGAGAGCATCAGTGAGTGCCCCTTTTTCGGCGAGGAGCAATTGCCGACGAATCGCGTCTAGTTTGGTGCGACCTGCGCTTCGCAGCAGCGCTTCGCTATCGCCAAGTGCATCCGAAAGACTTTCACCATTACTTTCAGACGCTCGCCCCGGACGCTGATTGTAGATATCCCGCAATGTTCTCTCAGACGCAGCCACCCGCACCTGATAAGCCGCTCGCATCTCTTCGTAGACGGCTTTGGGCAAAACTCCCGATTTGAATAGATCATCTAATTCATCCTGAGCTGCCTTAGCTGTCATGAGTTGGGCTTGCAATTCCTCAATCTGATGGTACGATTCCGAGCGGTGAGCGACCTTTAAGCGTCGCACAACCCAAGGCAGACTCAGCCCCTGTCCCACCAGAGACACCAAAACAATGCCCAAGACGATCGCAATTAGTTTCTCTCGTCCTGGCAATCCAAGCGGTAAGCTCAAAGCCAAGGCGGTTGAGAGCGATCCTTTAATATTGCCGACAAACAGAACGTGCCGCCAGCGCATCGGAATGGGTCGGTCAAAAAACCGAACCGTCGCTAACAGTGGATAAACGGTAATTGCCCTCCCGACTTGATAGGCAATAAAGGCTAAGAAAACGGCTGGCAATGTCTCCCAGAGAGTGTTGATATTAATCTCTAAACCAATGAGTAAAAAAATAAAGGTATTGACCCCAAAGCCAGCGTATTCCCAGAAGCTAAACAACGTTACTTGAGTCGAGGCTGAGGTTACTTGAGAATGCTCGAAGTTGCCAACAATCAATCCCGCTACAACAACAGCCACTACACCCGATACGTGGAGAAACTGACCCGCTTGGAAAGCTCCCAAGGCAATGGCAACGGTGAGGAGAATGCTACTCAATGGGTCATCGGATTGGCTTAATAAACCAATACTGAGGTAGCCCAATGCGGCACCCACTAAGGCACCGCCGATGATGACGAACAAAAATTCCTGGACTACGTATAAAGGCGATAATGTACCCGTCTTGTAAACGGTCAAAATCAGACTAAATAAAACGAGAGCCACATCATCGTTAACCAGACTTTCACCCTCAACGAGGGTGACTAAGCGGTGAGGCGCAGACACCTCCTTAAACACCGCAATCACTAGGGCTGTATCTGTAATGGACAAAATCACGCCGACCAATGAGGCGGGTATCCAATCTAAACCGAGCTCTAGTCTCAGTAAAACTGAAGTAATGCCAGCACACAGCAGAATTCCCGGCCCCGCCAGCAGGGCAATGGGTTTAATCGTACTTCGCAAACGACTGATATCTGTATTCAGTGCAGCTTCAAAGAGCAGAATCGGCAAGAATAAATTGAAAATTAGGGAAGAGTCTAGGCGGATGCGATTGGTCTCAGGCAAAAGCTCAGTAATGGCTAGCCCTGCCAACACCAAACCTGCAATATAAGGAATACGAAGTCGGCGTGAGATGAGGGCAACCCCTGTGGCGACCAGCAACAGGACGATCAGAACGGTTAATACTTCCGCCAGGTTGCTATCGCCGCCTGAGACGGGGACTGCCAGGAGGATGCGATCGCGCAGCATCCCGATCGGGTTATCGCAATAGCGAAGCGGTAGTGAGTTTACGAGCGTCAGCATCCCGATAGGGCTATCGTCTAGCCATTGCATAGCATCTACTTACTCAGATAAAGGACAAATCTAGGGTCAGGTTCCACAGAACAACTCTTCGTATCTTAAGGGATGAACTGAAACTCAACCTAGAGGGTTTTCTGATTCCAACCCTCAGCTTTGTACCGTTGCATCCTGAGTCAAATTTTGCTATTGCGATCAACTTGCTATTGTGTTAAACCTGTATCTTTCATATAACTCAACAGCCAATTAGCTGCCGTAGCTCGGCGAGTCTGCCGGGGACCAAATTCACCGATTTTATAACCTTTAAAACCCAATTGCTCTTTTAACAGTTGTTTATTGGCTGGTGGAATCGAGCGAGTCAATTTTACTGTTGCAGGACGGCTTTCAATAAAGTTCGGTGGTTCTGGATATTCCTCTTGCCATTCAGGAGCAACCTGGGTAATATCCCATTGATTTGCGGTTGAATCATAGCGATATCCTAGATAGTTCCAAACCAGTTTATTGACGGTATCATCGGCAATTTCTTCATTCAATATTGCCCAGATAGTATCGGGAGTGAGTGAGGGGAGTTCATGCATGAGTAGGTATTCTTTGTCAATACGGATTTGTTATCAGTTGTATTCTCAGGCTATCAATGATCGGCTTTCGCTCTTACTGGAATCTCTACGATAAACTCTGCTCCTTGCCCTGGGGTAGAAATGCAACTGATATGTCCCTGATGTTTTTCTACCACAATCTGGTAGCTAATGGCTAATCCTAAACCCGTACCACTCCCTACAGGCTTGGTAGTAAAAAATGGGTCAAAGATCTGATGCTGCACTTTCTGATTCATCCCAGTCCCATTGTCAGCAATCCGAATCACAACAAAATGAGGAATTTCCTCTGGGAATGAGGGAGACTGGATAGAGGTTTTTTGCTCTGTCTTGTCCCCGCTCTTTTGTGGTTCCCAGCCCCCATCTCTTACCTGAGTAAATATGGTAATTCGGCGCGGAACTGCTTGATTTTCTAGGGCATCAATTGCATTACTGAGCAAATTCATAAACACCTGATTTAATTGACTGGCATAACAAGTAATCAGGGGAAGTTGACCATAGTTTTTTATCACTTCAATCTCAGGGGTGTCACCTTTGGATCTTAGGCGATGCTGCAAAAGTAATAAAGTATTGTCGATGCCTTCGTGAATATCAACTGATTTGAGTTCGGATTCATCCAGTCTAGAAAACAGCCGAAGTGAGCGCACAATTTGGTGAATGCGCTCCGCCCCCACTTCCATTGAGTTCACGAGTTTTTGCCAATCGTTGACCAAAAAAAACCAATCGATTTCCTGAATAATCTGCTGAATTTCAGGTGTGGGATTAGGGTAAGTCTGCTGATAAATTTCGATTAAGCGGCTGAGGTCTTGAAAGTATTCCCTAGCCACATGAAGATTGCCGTAAATAAAGCTGACAGGATTATTGATTTCATGAGCAACGCCTGCAACCATTTGCCCCAAACTCGACATTTTTTCGGCTTGAATCAGTTGGGCTTGGGTGCGTTTTAATTGTGATAAGGTTAGTTCTACTTCTCTCGCCTTTTCTTGTTTTCGTGCTTCTGATTCTCGCAGTGCTTTCTCTACTAGTTTGCGTTCAGTAATATCGAGTATCGTGCCAAACAGTCGAATAACCTGTCCTTGTTCGTTGAAAATGGCTTTCCCTCTGGCCTCAACATACCGGATAGAACAATCAGGGCGTACCAGGCGAAAGTCAGATTCGTAGGATTTTCCAGATTTCAACACTTGCTCAATCAATTTTTTCCATAAAGCTCGGTCATCATGATGAACTTTCTTTAAAAGCTGAGCATGGTTTGGTTCTGGATCTCTTGGATCAAGACCAAAAATGCGGAATAATTCTTCTGACCAAGTAATTTTTTGAGTGATGACATCAAATTCCCAACTCCCGACATGAGCAACTCGTTGAGCCGTTGCCAGGTTCGCCTCACTCCGTCGTAGTTTTTCGTCTGCCCGTTTGCGATCGCTAATTTCCTGCTGGAGTCGGCTATTTTGTTGTTTTAACTGCTGAGAGAGGCGTTGAATGGTCAGTTGATTTTCGATTCGTGCTAAAAGTTCTTCGACTTGAAATGGCTTAGTAATATAGTCAACGCAACCCCCCTTAAAGGCTTTGACTTTTTCCACCGTTTCATTTAATGCCGTCAGGAAAATAATTGGAACTTCTTTCGTTTCGTCCCTAGATTTCAGCCTACGACACACTTCATTACCATCCATATCTGGCATGATAATATCAAGCAAAATCAAATCAGGGGGAGATGCGATCGCGGCATTCAAGGCTAGTTGTCCAGAAATAGCCCTTTGCACTTTATACCCCCGTTCGATCAGAATTTGGGATAAAAAACGTAGGTTTGTTGGTTTATCATCAACCAATAAAATTCTCGGTTCTTTATTATTACTTGTAATGGATGTTTTTTTGCCCATATTCCATTACCCACGCTTAAGCCTTTAACACTTGTTGAGTGACATTCACAATGACATCAAGACGAAAATCATTAAACAAATCGGTTAAAGCTTCAGATAGAGCCGTATTTTCTGGGGGAATTTGCTGAATTAAATCAAAAACTAAGTCTTCATTCACTACATTCGCAGCCTGATAAAGTTCTTTTACCCAAAGTATGGGCATCTTAGCCAATTCTGAGAGAAAAAATGAATCCGATTTTTCGCCCGTCTTATCTCCTTTTCGAGATGCCTGAGGGGATGGAGGTAAATCTTCATAAATGTAACGCACTTCCAGGTATTCAGCGAGCTTTTCAAAGATTACTTCTTCAGTAAAAGGTTTACGGACAAAATCATCGGAACCGATGGCTAAAAGCTCTCCCCGCTTTTCCTCGAAAGTACTCGCTGTCAGTGCAATAATCCGGGTAGTCGGGGGAGAGTTTGATAATAGGGAAACACTCAAAGACTGATTGGAGGCAAAAACTGGCTGTCTCTCCCCATTACTCCATCGTCTTGTATCTGTCCCTCTGCCTGTGTGTCTCTGTCTTTCCCTAGCTCGAATTTGTCTAGTCGCCTCTAATCCATCCATTACAGGCATCCGTGTATCCATCAAAATCAGATGAGGCTGCCAACTCTCCCATAGAGCTAATCCTTCAACACCATTTTCAGCCTCCCGCACCTCAAAACCAATCGGTTGGAGCAATTTAACGAGGAGTAAACGGTTTTCTTTGCTATCATCAACCACAAGCAGGCGATACACCTCTTGATTTGGCTCTAAACCTATGACACGCCGGAGGGGTTTGGTGATCAGTTCAATCGAATCTGGCTCATCAATTTTAATATCAAATTTAAAAATTGCCCCCTCACCTAAAACACTGCTAATCTGAATTTCTCCTCCCATCAGTTGCACAAATTTTCGGGTTATGGCTAAACCCAATCCCGTTCCTTCAGAAAATTTTCGACCTGTTTCCGTTTGCACAAAGGCATCAAATAAGTCTGTCATTTCCGCTGGTGCAATTCCAGGTCCCGTATCTTCTACTTCAAAATGGATGGTATGAGGAAATAAGGATTGGAAATCAGACGAAGGGCAAAGAGTCCATCTAGATTTTTCAGTATCTTTTTCTGCCGTCTCTAGTCCTGTATTCACTCGTAAAGTAACAGTCCCATTGTCCGTGAACTTAATAGCATTTCCTAAAAGATTGATTAAACAAATTCGTAGTTTTTTAGGGTCTGTCTTTATATATTGAGGAACATTCGAGGGGATATTAAAAATTAGTTTGATTTTTTTCTGTTCAGCTTTGATTTGTAACATTTCCTCCAAAGAGTCAAGGAGGCGATACAGGTCAAAGCTACTTTCATGAAGTGTACTTAAACCCGCCTCTATTTTAGACAAATCCAAAACATCATTGATTAAATCTAGTAAATGCTCACCACTGCGATTGATGATTCTGAGATATTCTCGCTGCTCGGTACTCAGTTGTAAATCGCGGCTCATCACTTGAGTAAAACCGAGAATTGCATTAAGAGGAGTCCGGAGTTCATGACTCATATTTGCCAGAAACTCACTTTTCGCTTTAGAGGCTGCTTCAGCCGCTTTTTCAGCCTTTAATCGCTCTTGAATTTCCTGTTGTAATTGTTGATTTTGTTCTTGGAGTTGATGGGAGAGTCTGCGAATCGTCAGTTGATGCTCAACTCTTGCTAAAACTTCTGCAACTTGAAAGGGTTTGGTAATATAGTCAGCTCCACCAACTGCAAAGGCTTTAATTTTGTCCAATACTTCATCCAAAGCACTAATAAAAATAACTGGAATTTCGCGAGTTTTTGGTTCAGCTTTGAGTTGAGAGCAGACCTCATAGCCATCCATTTCTGGCATTCTAATATCCAATAAAATCAGATCAGGTGGAGCTGATTTAGCGGCTCTTAGCGCCATTTTCCCTTTGACAACGCCCCGGACTTTATATCCCCTCTCTGAGAGAGTTGCGGATAATATTTGCAGATTTTCCGGTGTATCATCAACGATTAAAATGTTTCCTGATATAGCCTCAAGCTGGTTAGTATTCATAGGTTTAAATAATAGTTAAGATAACGTTTTTGCAAGATGCAGAAATAAATAGAATGTATAAATAACCTTTATTTATTTGTCGGCTATCCTTAATCAGTTCCTTGTTCCAAGATTTTAGCTTGTTCAATTAAATCCAGAATTTTGTCGCAACGGAAATTATTGACTAAATCAGCTATTACTTTGGCTAGTGGGTTATGGGCAGCAGGGATTTGCTCGATGAGCTGAAGTATTCGCTCATTATCAATGGTGACAGCCGCCTGGTATAGTTCCTGAACCCACTCAATTGGCATTACGTAGAAGGATGAAGGCTCAAGGATGTAGGGCACAGCAGAATCCGCAGGGTAAGATGAATCCCCTGGTTCGCTTTCCATCTTTTGCCTTCCACCTTCTGACGCGGATGAGGCGGATTCTGCATAAATATAACGCACCCCTAAATGTTGAGTCATCTTTTCAAAGATAACCGACTCTCGAAAGGGCTTACGCACAAAGTCGTCACAGCCTGCTGACAAAACAACGGAACGTTCTTCCTCAAAAGCACTGGCGGTTAAGGCAACAATTGCCGTGGCTTGACCTTTTAAGTCTGCTTTGATGCGTTTAGTGGCTTCATACCCATCCATGACCGGCATCCGCATATCCATCCAGATCAGGTGAGGTTCCCAGCTTGACCACAATTCAATCGCTTCTTGCCCATTCACCGCTTCGAGTACCTCAAAACCGACAGATGCCAGAAGTTTAACTAACAGAACACGACTTTCCAGGCGATCGTCAACAACAAGGATGCGATATTTCGGTTGTCCAGATTCTAAGCCAATCACCCTACGGCTGGCTTGGGTCGTTACAATTTTAGGTTCTTGGGCAATATCGACCTCGATCTCAAAGTGAAAAATACTTCCCTTACCTAAATGACTGCTAACCCTAATATCTCCCCCCATCAGTTGCACAAATTGTCGGGCTATGGGTAAACCTAGACCTGTTCCTTCTAAGGCTTGCCGACCCGTTTGTGTTTGCAAAAAGGGTTCAAATAAGGAGTCCATTTCTTCTGGGGCAATGCCGAATCCCGTGTCTTCTACCTCAAAATAAAGAGTTACAGGTTGAAGCTTCAAATGTTGCTGATATGAAGACGGTTGAGAACCTTCAACGTTCAATCTTTTAACTGGTAAATTATTAGATTCTTCGCTCTTGAACTTACTAGCTATTCGCAAGGTAACACCCCCCTCAGTAGTAAATTTAATTGCGTTTCCTAGGAGGTTAATTAAAACTTGACGCAACTTACTTTCGTCAGTTTGCACGTATTGAGGAAGGGTGGGCGTGCGGTCAAATACTAACTGCAAATTCTTATTTTGGACGGGCAACTTGAACATGGCTTCAAGAGTATCCAGCAGATGGTACAGGTCAAAATTATTCTTATTCAGCGTGACCCGACCCACCTCGATTTTGGACATTTGCAGAACATTATTAATTAGTTCTAGTAAATGCTCACCCGAACGCTGAATAATTCCTAGATACTCCTGCTGTTCTGGATTGAGGGATGAGTCACGAGTAAGTAATTGGGTAAATCCGATGATGGCATTGAGGGGAGTCCGCAGTTCGTGACTCATATTGGCGAGGAATCGGCTTTTGGCGCGATTTGCCGTTTCTGCCGCTTCTTTTGCCTGTTGCAATGCGGCTTGTGCCTGCTTGCGATCGCTGATATCTTGACTGACAGAAATAATATGAATTTGTCCATCCAAGTCAATCATCTCTGCGGATAATAATGCTGTCCTCACTTCACCGGATTTGGTTCTAAACGTGAATTCATAGTTGCGAATGACGCCCTCCTCTTGCAGAATCTGGAACAGTTGGGTACGGTCTTCCCAATTCACCCAAAGGTTCAGATCGACGGCAGTACGACCCAGCACTTCTGCACGGGTGTAACCTATAAACTGACAGAAACTATCGTTAATTTCGATATGACAACCATCGATTTGCCGAGTGATTGTGAAGGCACTCGGACAGGAACGAAAGGCTTTGGCAAACTTTTCTTCTGATTGACGCAGTGCCATCTCTGCACGTTTACGAGCCGTGATATTGCGAGCAACCCAGAGGACTGAACCATCGGGCAAAGGTGAAAGGCTAGCCGTGAACCAAACTTCAGAAGGGTGAAGGGTGAAGGATAAAGTCTGAAGTGAATGATCGGCGGGTTCCCCTCGTTCCTGAGTCGTGTTTCCCACAGATTTGAAACTTCCTACTTCATCCTTGTTAATGGGTAAGCTGTAATCGAAATCGATAGTTTCCTGGGTTTCTATAACCCGCCGAATTTGGCTTAACCAATTTTCAGCTCTCTCACCTTGAATAAATTGTTCAATAGTCTGGTTAACTAAGTAAGTTGTTCCTTCGTATAAACGACCTGGATTTGTTGGTGCGACTTCTATATTGGTTCCTTGGGAATCAATCACCAAGATAATGTCAGTCATTGCCTCAAAAACCGCCCGCATTCTCTTTTCAGAAGTTCTCAGTTTATCCTCTAACAACTGGCGCTGTCTGGCGGCTATTTCACTCGCCCGAATTTCTTGTTGGAGTTGTCGATTTTTTTCTTCTAATTCCTGAGTGCGATCGGCAACTTCTTGTTCCAAATTCCGGTTGTAATCCGCTAATATTTTCTCCGTTCGTTTGCGTTCCGCGATGTCTTGCAAAGCGTTAATACTATAAGCAATATTCCCATCTGCATCATAGATAGGTGTTGCCCAAACTTCGATAGGAATTCTTTGATTGCCTTGGTGGACTTCCAAATCGTCAGCGGTTACATTTTCCCCCTTCAGCGATCGCACGATGGGCAAGTTTTCAGAGGGATATAATTCATTCGTACCTGCGATATAGATTTGATAAGCTTCCGAAAGCCTGTCAACGGGTGTGTCTGGATCGACTCCTTTAGCAAAAATTTCCTTCGCTTTTTGATTTAAAAAGTAAAGTTTACTGTTAGCATCAAGTACTCCCACCCCAACCGGTACAGCTTCTAAAAATTGAGCCAGCTTACGTTCGCTTTCCCGTACAGCTTCATCGGCTTGGTCTTTCAACTGATTGACTACTGTATCACCGTGTTCAGTTGAAGTTTCTAGCAAGATTTTGAGGTCAGTATTTTCCTGCTTCAATGCTTTCCCTTCCCTGGAAAGACGTTGATTTTCAGCTTTGAGCCGGCAAAGCTCTATCTGAGTATTGATCCGGAAAATCAGTTCCTCTTTGGAGAGGGGTTGGGTTAGATAATCATTGACCCCCATTTCTAAACCCGTTTCCCAATTCTGGTTTTGGTTTTTATCAATTAACCATAAAATCGGCACTTGCTCAGCCTGCCAAATTTTACGGATTTTTTGAGTGACTTTAGAGCCACCCCTATGAGGCATATCCAACAAGATTAGGCTGGGTTTCAGACCGTTTTCTATAATTTTTAAGGCTTCCTCTCCATTGCTAGCTTGGGTAATGTCATATTTGGATTGGGATAAATATTGGACAAATACCTGGCGATTCTCTATCCGATTGCCTATTATCAAGATTGGGTTATTCTTGCATTGCATATTTAAGATAGGTGCAAGTTATTCCGTTTCCGGTAAAAAAATACTGTAGGGGCACAACCGATTGTACCCCCACTCAATAACACCTAATGTACGACAAGTCTCCTCACCTGCCTAATGCCGATTATGAGGGGAATCAAAGTCAAGAATTGGACCCTTGGGAACAAGACCATGAGGGTTTACATTAGGATGACTTTTGTAATAATGCAACTTGATATGTTCAAGATTGCAGGTTTCTTTCACCCCTGGCTGTTGATAAAGGTCTTTGAGATAATTCCAGAGATTGGGGTATTCATAGATGTGGCGCAGGTTGCACTTGAAGTGAACGTAATAAACAGCATCGAAGCGGAATAACGTCGTAAACATACACCAATCTGCTTCAGTGATACCGTCTCCACACAAATACCGCTGCTTCTCTAAAACGCTTTCCCAGTAATCGAGAGCATCAAACAATTCGGTTACAGCGTCTTCGTATGCCTGTTGTTTCGTGGCAAATCCTGCCCGGTAGACACCATTGTTGATGGGTTGATAGATGGCATCAATGGTCTGATCAATTTTGTCCCGCAAGTCCTCTTGATAAAAGTTAGCCTCAGACTTGGCAACGCTGTCAAATTCTGTATCTAACATTTGAATGATCTCACGGGATTCGTTATTGACGATTGTGTTTGTTTGCTTATCCCAGAGAATGGGAACAGTCACTCGTCCTGTGTACTTAGGGTCAGCTTTGAGATAAATATCTCGAATGTATTGCGTACCATTCACCGTATCAGGGATGGAACCTGGAAAATCGGAGAACATCCAACCCTCTTCACCCATCACCGGATCGACCACAGACAAACCGATTGCATCCTCTAAACCTTTGAGTTTCCGCATAATCGCGGTTCGATTCGCCCAAGGACAAGCCCAGGAAATATAGAGATGATAGCGCCCGGACTCCGCCTTAAAGCCACTAGCACCATCGGCAGTAATGCGATCGCGGAATGTGGTCGATGGACGGAGGAAGCGTCCGTTGGAATCTTCTTGTTCGCGTTTGGATACCCACTTCCCCTCAACAAGCTGACCTAATGCCATAATGACCCCCTGCCAAATCAAGGATGAAAAATAAAGTATGAAGTCTGAAAAACAGCTTACTTTATCTGCTAAGAAAGAGTTTCAATACCAAAAGCTTTGCTCTGGGCTTTGGTAAAATGATCTCTAACCTAAACCGTATTTCATTTTTCATCCTTCATACTTCAAAATTACTCTTCCGCTTGTAGAATTTGTGGCACTTTAAAGAAGTCACCATCCTGATCAGGAGCCTCTCCAAGCAGTGCATCTCGATCAGGGTAAGGTTGCAACTCATCCGGGCGAGTAACGTTACTCACATCAATCGCCCTCGTCGTCGGCGCTACATCCGATGTATCTAATTCGCTCAGTTGTTCAAAATATTCCAAAATGCTACTCAGTTGAGCGGTCATTTGCTCTTCTTGCTCCACTGCCATCTCCAAGCGGGCAAGATTAGCAACTTTACGAACTTGTTCTCGATCAATAATAGACATGGTTGGTAATTATCAGGTTGAAGGTTGGGGGTTGAAGGTTGAAGGTTGAAGGTTTTATCGATCAACTTATCAACTTTCAACCAGCTCACTTCTAAAAGTAGACATCCAGCTCCGATCGCCCTGTGGTTTTCAGCCAGTTTTGTGCCTCAATGTAGTTATTCGGGGCAAGGCGAATCGCACGTTTCCAGTATTCAGCCGCTTCGTCAAACAAAGCATTAGCCCCATCCGGGTTTCCCGCTTCCTTTGCCTGTTCCCCCTGGTAGTGGTAGATTACGGCAATATTGTTAAGGGCTTGAGGCAGACGCGGGTTGAGTTCGAGCGCCTCATGATAGAGTTCCAACGCTTGCTGATGATCACCGTTACTGGCGTAAATCAGCCCCATATTGTAAAGGATATAGCTCTTGTCGTAGGAGTCTTCCTCTAGTGTCAAAGCTTCTTTATAGTTTTCCAAGGCTTCGGCATATTCACCATCCGCTTGAGCTGACATCCCGTCACGGTAGTAGGCAAAGGCTTCTTTGGCTTGCTTGTTGGCTGGCATCAGCTTCAGGATTAGATCTGCCATCACCGTAAAGCTTTTGTCGATGAAGTTATCGTTACGTTGACTTCTGGGCATAGATACCTGTATGTTATTGCGCTCAGTTGACTAGAGTAGCGTGGTTAGTTGGTGTTTTCGGATACTACTTGTAAATTTAACGTCGATTGGTCACGGCTGAGAGGGTTACCCAGTGCTTGGAGAATGGCGAGTCCGCTTTGGATATCATCTGGGTATCTGACCCACAATGGCTTTTCAGCCTGTACGATGTCTAATTCCGAGATTAAATGGTCTAGCTGTCGCCATAAAGGTTAGGACTTTCTTTAACGGCTTAAATGACCACGTACTATTAATAAACATAAGCTCCTTCTGTCCTCGTATGAGCTCCGGTCTACCCTCTACCTTCTACCTCCTGCCTCCTACCTCCTGCCTTCTGCTATATGTGCCATTGTTTGATGCTACACAAGGCAACCACAAAACCATGTTTCCTTTTTTTACGATGAATGAGTAGGTGATTATCTGAAATTTGAGATGAAACGTTTTCAAAATTTATCTTTGCTGGGAGCCATTTTAGCCCTAAGTACAATTGCGGCCTGTACATCGGGTTCAAATAATACCGTTGATTCAGACGTTGGCAGCGATCGCGCTAACGTCCCCACTCAAAGCGAACAATCCACCGCACCATCACCTGCGGCAACGCCTAATAATCAGCCAGAGCAAACCCCTGACACAACCCAGGTATCAACAAAACCCAGCACGAAAACTGACACGATTAGTATTGAAGGGGAAAAGAGTGAGGTGACGCTGAAGCTTTACGATGAGCTCAGTCAGATTTTTACCACCTATTTCCCTAAAGATGATTTTGTTGCCGAATCTGTTAGTTCTGGGGAAGGGACAGGAAGCCTATTTTATTTCAACATAGATGGCAATAAAAATAGCGATGCCTACGTCTCCGTTTTCTTTCCTAACGAGGTAAACAATGCAGAACAGCTTGAAAGATTACTAACGGCAAAGGGTGGACTGGTTCAAAAAAATCAGTGGCAAATGGAGAATCGGACGAAAGATGTTCCGTATTCTTGGGCAAAGGAAAAAATTATTTACAAACAACCTGGAAGTGAGCAAAACATCCTTGCTGCACTCTATATTGGCGAAGCGAATGGGAAAGTATTTTATGTAATTACCCATTATCCAGCCGAATATGGAGATGGGTTTGCACCACGAGCTGACTTTATTCTGAAGAATTTGGACGTTAAAGGTTAACGGTTTCCTCTTCTTGGTACTCGGTTACAGGCTTGCTCTGATTCAGCCACTTGCTAAGAAATTTCCAGTGACGGAAGGGGTAAAGCAATTGAGCCATAAAGTTTTCTGTGATTGTCTCGCCATAGAGTCCAAAATTCTTGGGCTGGCGACCACGAGGCATGTAAAACGTGCCAAAAATTACATCATAAATGGGGAAGAGTCCTGCAAAGTTCTTGCCCCATCCTTCTTCGTCCATGGTATGGTGCCAACGGTGAAAGGCAGGACTCGCTAGGACATAGCGAAAAGGCCCATAAGTCCAGGAAATATTGGCATGAATCAAAGCCACGTAGCTGGATAAGAAAGGTACATAAACTTCAACCGCGATCGGAGAGATGCCTAGAATCAGCAAAGGAGAGGCTTGCATCACTCGCGAGATGATGTCATTGACCGGATGCAGACGAACTGCCGTCAGCCAGTCCACGATCTCTGCACTATGGTGGACAGCATGATAATCCCAGAGTTGGCGGGTATGGTGCCAGCGATGAGTCCAGTAACCAATAAAATCGCCAATGACAATCGCGATCGCACCTTGTACCCAAAGGGGTAACTGTGAGATCGGACCGTAGCCTGCCAAAACGCTGTCCCATTGTAGCGATCGCCCCAGCAGCAGGTATAGCGGCAGAACGACTAATGCGATGGAAATCATGCTCAGGATCTGAATCACCATGGGGGTGAAAAACCAATAGAACGAGTCTAACCAGACACCACGCCGCCATTTAGGTTGATTGGGAATGCTTGGATAGAAGCGTTCGAGGATACCAAACAGAACTGTGAGCAGAATATATAGAACTAGCGCCCTAACCAACCGTCCTTTCATGAATTCAATGTTTGATCAAAGTTTTCTTACAACTTTTACCCTGATCACCCGGAAAAGACAACTGCGCTTTGACCTTCTACTCATAATTCAAATGCTTTCGAGCTGCCACTGTAGCCACACGACCACGAGGCGTCCGGTGTACATAACCAATCTGTAAAAGATAAGGCTCATACACCTCCTCAATGGTTTGAGCATCTTCCCCGGTTGCCGATGCCACAGCTTCTAAACCCACAGGCCCCCCATTGAATTGCTCAATCATCACCTTCAGTACCAGCCGATCCGTCCAATCTAACCCCATCGGGTCTACATTAAATACTTCTAACGCTTCTTCGGCAAACTTTCGGTCAATGGATTCAACTTTATTGACCTGGCAATAGTCTCGCACCCGCTTTAAAAGTCGGTTCGCAATTCGGGGGGTTCCACGAGAACGACGAGCAATTTCTTCGGCACCCTCTTCAGTTACACATACTTTGAGAACGTCGGCGGTTCTTTTTACAATTAAAGTCAGTTCATCAGTTTCATAAAAGCGTAGGCGTTGAATCAAACCAAAGCGATCGCGCAGAGGCGAAGTGAGTGACCCAACTCGTGTGGTTGCCCCTACTAGCGTAAACTTGGGCAAGGGGATACTACGAGTCTTAGCCGTTTGACCCTTACCAATGGTGATATCTAAGCGATAGTCCTCCATTGCCGGATAAAGCAATTCCTCCGTCATCCTCGTCATCCGATGGATTTCGTCAATAAATAAGATATCCCCTTCTTTCAGGCTGCACAGAATGCCCATAATGTCTCGCGGACGTTCTAAGGCCGGTGCTGCCGTAATTTTGCAATTCACCCCCATCTCCGTTGCCAAAATCAGCGACATGGTGGTTTTCCCTAATCCGGGTGGACCATACAACAGGAGGTGATCGAGTGATTCGTTTCTACCTTTTGCCGCTTGAATCGCTATATGCAAAACACTCTTTAATTCTTTTTGCCCAATATAGTCATCCAGTCGTTGGGGTCGGATACCCTCTTCCTGGTTACCCGTTTCGTCCGCCATTGCCGTTGCCAGCAAAAGGTCTGGGTCTTCTGTCTCAGGTTTGCGGAAATTGTTACGGCGACCCTTACCCTTGGATTTCTTGCTGGACTGAGGCTGCCGATCCGGTTCTTGAGACTGTTGTTTAAAGGAGGTTATCGCCATAATTAAACCATTCGTTCTGAGTGAGCTTCCTCTGATCCAGAGAATGATGAGAGCATGGAGGACTAATGACTGATTACTAAGGACACTCAAGCCATGCTCGCTAAACGAATCTTACCTTGCTTAGATGTGAAAGCCGGACGGGTTGTCAAAGGTATTAACTTCGTTGATCTCAAAGATGCCGGTGATCCAGTGGAGTTAGCTCAAGCTTATAACGAGGCAGGGGCGGATGAACTGGTGTTTCTCGATATCACTGCCACCCATGAAGACCGGGAGATTATCATTGATGTGGTCTATCGCACCGCAGAACAGGTCTTTATCCCCTTAACCGTGGGTGGAGGGATTCAATCCTTAGAAATGATTAAACAATTGTTAAGGGCTGGGGCGGATAAAGTTAGTATTAATTCCTCGGCGGTGCGTAATCCAGACTTTGTGAATCAAGCTAGCGATCGCTTCGGCAATCAGTGCATTGTTGTTGCCATTGATGCGCGACGCCGCCAAGACCCCAATAATCCAGGATGGGATGTCTACGTCCGAGGTGGACGAGAAAATACAGGCAAGGACGCCATCTCGTGGGCGAAAGAAGTTGAGCGACGCGGTGCTGGCGAACTACTCGTGACGAGCATGGATGCCGATGGAACCCAAGCCGGGTATGATTTAGAACTGACACGTACCATCGCTGAACAAGTGCAAATTCCCGTGATTGCCTCTGGCGGCGCAGGGAATTGTGCTCATATTCATGAAGCCCTCACCGCCGGGAAAGCCGAAGCGGCGCTTCTGGCATCTCTGCTGCATTACGGGCAACTCAGCGTCTCCCAAATCAAAACCTATCTGAAAGAACATCAAGTTGCTGTGCGATTTTAGCGTAATACATTTGGCTTTAAGCGCCCGAAGTCATCAATTTTTGTCATACAGATCATACAGCTTTACTCTGTGCAGCAGTCATAGCGACTGCTAGAATAGGGGGTGACTGTTACATTTCGTAATTTATGTTGATTTTTATTTTAATACTTGATGTCGCGTTGGTGGCTTGGTCGCTGCACCTGATGCAGGAAGCCTTCGACACCCAAGAATTCTCTCTCATGTTAGCGGGTACTTTAGTGGCGATGTCTGCTGCTGCCATGTTAGTGGTTTATTTCCTAATGGGTAGCTACGTTGGCTATCTGACTCACATGGCTCAATCTTCCAGCTTGTTTTACTAAATTATGGATCTTTCTCCCCAAAAGCTTGACGAAGCAAAATTATCAAGCTATCGTAGAATACGCGGTACGGGGTTATAGCTCAGTTGGTAGAGCACCTCAATGGCATTGAGGGGGTCAGCGGTTCGAATCCGCTTAGCTCCATGTAAAGTAACCAAGAATCAAGAAGGCGACAGTGGATGGAATTCCTGTGTTTGGCGTGGCAGCCCATGGGGATTGCCACATCCATATTGATATAGCAGAAGGCAGAAGGCAGAAGAAACCAGCCCAGAGGCTCGGAAATGTTGTCTTGCACGATAGAACCAGCCAGAGTTCCATAGTCGGGATAGGGACATCCTGATACTTTAATGTTTACGGGTTGTCCGATTTCGACTTGACCAATATCCTGAGGGGAAACAAACGTTTTCACCACCAAAGGAACATTAGATCTAGTTGACTTAATAGTGGTAGGAAATAAGCAAAGAGTCTTGCACGTTCTTGCAGTTTTTGCACAATCTTGCTATGGCTTGAGTAAAGTTTTAGGAGTCACTCCAGTCAGGCATCGGACAAAGCCCTACGGCACCCGTAAACATTAACCCGGTTTGCAGATGCCGATCCAAAATTCGCTCTACGTGAACACTCTGCCCAAGATTAATAGTGATAACAAATTGTTCAAGAAAATACTCAGGAGTCTCTCCCGCCGGTAGGTAGTAATGTTCCAGACTCATCCCGTTCCATAGTGTCTTTCCGCTAAAGAGTGTTGACGGTTGGGGTAAAACCTCCGAAAAGACATTTTCGCAGTTTGCACCAATATCTGGTAAATCTGCACCTGGCATTGCTCACCTCGCAGCAACCGAGTATATCGGTTATTGTAGTCTGGCTCAGGATCTAGTCTCCTGGTTAATGACCCTGGGCATGATACCTCTATAATCTTTTCTCCTTCGTTTTGCTCCTCAACCCAGGTATAAACGCAACCCTGAAATAGCCCGAAAAAACCGATAATTTATCTAAATTTAGCGTCATTACTCACTCAAAATCTCTCTGCCAAAGCGTGGGCAAGAAAATTAGTCACAGCAGGGGCTTCAGCTAGAGACCCTAAAGAGCGATCATGGAAGAAGGCTTCGATAAGCTGTGTCACGGAAACGAACAGTGACACTATTTATATAGATGTTGATGTCGATCCTAAAGATATTGGCTACATTGAAATCTATCTAAGGTAACGATAAATGATACGTGAGCCGTAAGCTGTGGAAGTAAATTTCAAGCTTTGAGGTTCCGGGTGGATATAGGGGCGGGTGTCCCCAGATTACTGAAGACTCTTATAGGGATATTAGTATGCAGTCTGAACAACAACAGCGCATCATGGGCTACTTCATTGAGGAGGCAAAAGACCACCTCAATACCATTGAGCAGGGTTTGCTCAGTCTGCAAAGCACCATGGAAGACAGGGAGATGCTCAACGAAATCTTCCGTGCTGCCCATTCCGTCAAAGGTGGGGCAGCGATGTTGGGAATTAATAGCATTCAGCAGACAGCCCATCGCCTCGAAGACTGTTTCAAAACCCTACAAGAGTCGTCAGTCAAACCAGACAATCAGTTAGAATCTCTCTTCTTGCGGGTCTTTGATACCCTTCAGGCACTCGTAGAGCAACTTCAAAGCCCATTTGGCCTAAGCGACGACACCGCTGGGGAAATCATGTCGGATGCTGAACCCGTCTTTGAGGAACTGCACACCCATCTAGAAACGCTGGTGCAAACAGCAAGCGATTCTCCTGCCGTAATGGTTGAAGCCCCCAAGGTAACCTTGGCAAATTCTCAGATGAATACAGCAAATCCCAAACCCCTGCCAGCGAACTTTAAACGAGATGTCCTGATAGAACTGCGGGAGATGTTACAGCTGTTTAAACAGCAAGACCTGCCCGAACATCGGGAAGCCTTACAGGCTCATTGTCTGAATCTAGTTCGTTTGGGCGAACCGCAAGACTTGCCCGGTTGGGACGAGTTACTGGAGACGGCACGGGTCGCGATCGCCTGTTCGGCCAATTCCTATCGCCTGCTGGCTAACATTGTCATCAAAGAAATCAAACAAGCTCAAGAATTAGTGATCGCCGGTCGCTCAGTTGAAATTTGCGCCAGCGAACAGCTCAACGCCCTCGTTCCAGAGTCCCACGCCTCAGAGATTCCCGTGGAACTCCAATCCCAAGAATCAGAATTTGATCGGAGTTTTGACCAGGATTTTGCACCCGATGCTCAAGAGTCCGAAACCCTAGAATCCCATAGCCAGACGTTTCAAGACGAGAGTGAATCGTCATTAACGCATCTCTTTGACGGCTCAGACACAGAGATTCAATCCGACCTCCAAGACTACATCCCCGAAACCTTAGTAGAAGGTGACAGTGCTTCCTCTCCAGCCTTTATCCAGTCGGAACAGCAAAAAACGAGAAGAATTTACCGATTTGCAGCCCCTAGCGAACCCGAAGTTGGCGTGGCAGAATTGAACACTCTGGCGGATATTTTTGAAGGTCAAATGCCCGATTTGGATGAAACCTGGCAAGACGAAGAAGTTATCAATTTAGACGACAACTCGACGGCATCTTACTCCGGCAACTCATTTAGTTTAGATGAGCAGAGTGATTTTTCTGACCTCGTCAGCGATCTAGATAGCTTAAACCTCAGCGATGACGCCTCGACCAGCGAAGACTTGATGGATTTGTTTGGAGATGAATCCCTAGAAGAAGTCGTTCCTCATACTCCAGAATCAAGCGATTCAAACTGGAGAGGTCTAGACGCTGAAACACCCCTCAGTACAACCGATTCAGGGATGGATGACTTTTCTGATTTGCTATTTGAGGAAGATAGCCCCGATCCCGTGTTCGCTTCCAGCCGCGAATCAGAGGACTTAAGCAATTTATTTGGGGACAGCTTCTTTGAAGAAAACAGTCTTTTGGAACAAGACTTAGACGATTTTGATTTGGAGGCTGACCCTACCTCCCAATTGCAGCATCCGGACGATGATTTGTTTGCCATGCCCATGGCGGATGTGTTTGCATCAGAGCCAGAGGAGTTCTCGAACGAGACAGAAGCATTAATCCGTGAGAGCTTCCCTACCCAGGACAATGAGTTTTTTGATTGGGAAGACTCATCACAGCCATTGGAAAACCTGGAGGATGAAGCGATTGGGTTGGACTCAGTCGCCCCTACTCAGTCAGACATGGACTTTGGCGAACTGACGGAAATTTCCGCCAATGTTGGGGGTGAACGTCCTCATACCGCGAGTCCTGCGAGTGGAACGGCACCCGATCCAGAGTTGAGTGACGAACCCGTCATTGACAACCAAGCTACAGTTTTGGGCTGGGAAGAATTAGACGAATCTACGGCAGATTTTGATTTTGATACCCAGGCCGATTTTAATCAAGGCAAAGAAGTAGGAGACCTGACCCCGGTTGAGAGTCTCCAATTTGATGATTTTGGCCTCGATGCAGATACGGCTGATTTATTTCAGCCAAGCGACCTATCCCTGGACGACAGCTTCTTCGATACCTCTACCTCTGACATCCCAGCACAAGAGAGGGAGAGTTTTTCAGATTTGGCTCTGGAAAACTTTATGTCAACGGATGAGCTGAGCGGTGTAGATGATTGGAACTGGGATGAAGAAAATGAAATCCCCCTTGATGAGGCGGCTACCTTCGAGCTCGGAGGAGATTTGACCGATCCCACGACAACTGACCTGATGCCAGAAAGCTTAGGGCAGTCAGAGAGTGAGGCAGACGACGATTTGTCTTCCTGGCAGGATAGTGCAACCGAAGAGTCTTTTTGGGATGTGAATCAGCCAGAGTCAACCTCAAATGAGTTTGAGTTAGCCGGAAGGGACGCAGAGGGCGATGCATCTGCCCTCGATTTTGATTTCGAGGAAACATCCAGCGATGCCTTCAACTTTGAGGTTAATAATATTGGCGATCGGGATGACTTGTTGGAGGATGAAGCCCTTTCTACCAGCATGGCAGCCCAAAGTGCCGCATTGCAAGCTCTAGAAGCTTTCGAGGATTTGTTAGAGACACCCACACAAGAAGCGGCAACTCAGGCCAGCGAAGGCTTGGAATTCTCCGACTTAGATCAGATAGAAGCTCACTCTGAGTTAGATGACCTGAATGGCTTCTTGAATGCAGAGGACGTGAGCGAGGCTGATGCGCGATCGCCGATTAACGACGATGACGATGGCTCTTTTTGGGAGGAAACACACGAGCCAAGCGACTCGCAGGTCGAACAGCCCCTCAACTTTGAAGACTTTTCCCTCTTCGACATACCAGAGGCATCGGACAACGCCGGCGTCGCCAGTCTACAAGAATCAGCGCTGCCAGAAGAAACGTTTGAAGACTTGCTCTTCGAGTCCAGCGCTTCCGAGGAAGACCAGAGTGCAGAACTCTCAGATGCCTTCTTTGATACCCCGGAAAATGACCTCTTTGACCTGGAATTCACCGAAGCTTCCTCTGCGGAAAGGGAAAGTGCGGCGTTAGACGCCTCACCCGTGTCAGATTTCGAGGCTATGTTTGGGGATGAATCTTCCGGGGAAACCGATAGCGCAGCCGTAGAGGCTCCAACGCCATCAGATTTCGATTTGTCATCGTTGAGCGCCAATGACTCCAATGCAGATGCGGATTCATGGGCTGACAATTCGTCATCATTAGATTGGGCGTTTGAGGCAGGGGAAGAAACCACCGCAGAGGCTCAAACTCCGCTTTTTGAATGGGACGAAGCGGATAGTGCGGTCTTAGAGGGGCTAGAAGTATCGGTTCCGGATGCCAGTGTTGAGAGCAGGGCATTAGACAGTCCGTCCGCGTCAGACTTCGATGGGCTGTTGGGTGACGGACTCTTTGGAGATAGCGATTCCTTCGATGTTTCAGAGAGTGCAACGGATCACTTATTTGACACGGAGATAGATGTTAGTGAGGAGCAGCCGCTGACAGAGGAAGCCGTAGCTGATGATCTCCTCAATTTTGATTGGGAAGGTACAGGCGCGACTGAGTCCGAGAATTTTGAGGATGTCTTCAGTTCTCAGACCGATGAGGTTCCGGAGGCTGAAACTTGGGATGATTTGTTAAGCGCGACTCAAGAGAGTGATGTTCCGGATACCGAACTCACGGCGCTATCCGATGACGAAGTGGACACACCTGTTCAGGCAGCAGCCTTTGACTTTGAGGCCCTAGAGGATGAAACGACAACCGAACTGAATCTGGATTGGGAAACACAGGAGAGTGATCACCTGTTCACCGAGAGCGAGGCGGACGCGCATCTGGACGCGACTGCTGCACAGGATTCAGCAGCAGATCGTTCTCAATCCTTGGAATTTGACGATTTGGAATCCATGCTGGATGGGGGGGCGGCGGATAATTCTCAATCCTTGGAATTTGACGATTTAGAATCCATGCTGGATGGGGGTGCAGCGGATAATTCTCAAGCCTTGGAATTTGATGATTTAGAATCCATGCTAGGTGGGGGCGAAGAACTAGCGATTTCGGGTCTAGACGCTTGGGATACCACATCTGGGAATGGTGAATTCGACGGACTCGATGAATTTGCCGATTTAGAGGCGATGCTGGCTGAGGCTCCAAGTCACCCAACTACCGAATCGAGCGACTTGGATGTGTTTCAAGACCTCGATTCCCTATTAGAAGACCAGACCCAAGCACCGGATTCACCAGCCCCAGCCCCCGTGAATCGTGCCACCTCGAAGGCCAGTTCTTTAGCAGACGAATTTGGAGACCTGGAGAGCTTACTAAAGCAAGCCGATAAAAGTCTGGGGGGGCCTCCGAGTGCCATGCCTGACCAAAGTAGAACGCGCCCTTCTATGCGTCCCCGTCCCCCCCGCGTGTTCGAGCATACAATGCGGGTACCGGTTAAACATCTAGATAGCCTCAGCAATTTGGTGGGAGAACTGGTGGTCAACCGCAATACCCTAGAGCAAGACCAAGAACGCCTGCGGCAATTTTTGGATAATTTATCCCATCAGGTTTTAGCTCTGAGTGATGTGGGGGCGAGGATGCAGGACTTGTATGAGCGCAGTCTCTTGGAAAGTTCGCTCTTGGCGAGCCGTCCGGGTCATCGTTCCCCAGGACAGTCCGATCTCTTCTCCCTTCCGCTTCATCACTCCGGTGAAGAATACGATCCCCTAGAAATGGATCGGTTCACCGGCTTCCATTTGCTGTCCCAAGAAATGATTGAACTGATCGTTCGAGTCCGGGAGTCGGCATCTGACATTGAATTTTTGGTGGATGAAACCGATCAGGTGGCTCGGATGTTACGGCAAATCACCACCCAACTCCAAGAAGGATTAACCCGAGCACGGATGGTGCCCTTTGCCCAGAATGCTGATCGCTTGCTGCGTGCCGTACACGAAATTTCTCGGAAGTTAGGCAAAGAGGCTCAGTTACAGGTTGAGGGTCGGGAAACTTTGATCGATAAGATGATTCTCGAACACCTCTATGACCCGATGACACACCTGGTCAACAACGCCCTGACGCATGGGATTGAGTCGCCAGAAGTCCGCAAAGCCGCTCGGAAGCCACCCGTTGGTAGAGTGACGCTGCGAGCGTTCCACCAAGGGAACCAGACGGTGATTTCTATCTCCGATGATGGAGCCGGAATCGATGCCGAACGAGTCCGATCTAAGGCCATTCAGCAAAGACTGATTAAGGCCGATGACGCCAAAACTCTGACGAATGTAGAGTTATATGACTGTCTGTTCCACCCTGGTTTTAGTACCAAAGACAAAGCCGACGATTTCTCCGGTCGAGGTGTGGGGATGGATGTTGTCCGCACCAGCTTGAGTGAAATTCGCGGAACGATCCACATTGATTCCACTGTGGGCAAAGGCACAACTTTTACCATTCGTCTACCTCTGACGCTGAGTATTTGTAAAGCGCTCTGTTGCCTGAGCGATCGCGCCCGCATTGCTTTCCCCATGGATGGGGTGGAAGACATGATGGATATTTTGAACGATCGCGTTCAGACCAATGCAGAGGGTCAATCCTGCATTCAATGGCGAGATACGCTCCTACCCTTCCACTCTCTCTCGGATCTGCTCACCTACAAGCGTCAACTCAGTCGCAACACGGTCTACGGCGGCAAACGGGAAGATGACATGATTTCCATTGTGGTGCTGCGGAGTGCGGGGAACTTCCTCGCCATCCAAGTGGATCAAGTGTTAGGTGAACAAGAAATCGTGATTAAGCAACTCGAAGGCCCACCGCCTAAGCCCGTGGGAATCGCTGGGGCTACGGTTTTAGGGGATGGTCGGATTATGGCGATCGCGGATGTTCTAGAATTAATTGACCTGGCGAACGGACGGATTCGCAAGGATGGTGGTGTGACCCTCTGGCCTAGGGAAGAACCTCAGGTTGAACTGCCAGGAGAAATCATTGAGGCCAAGTCTGAACCGATGGTGCTGATTGTGGATGACTCCATTACCGTGCGCGAACTGCTTTCCATGACCTTCAGTAAATCCGGTTATCGGGTCGAACAAGCTCGTGACGGTCAGGAGGCTTGGGATAAACTCCGCTCAGGTTTACCTTGCGACATTGTGTTTTGTGACATTGAAATGCCGAGAATGGATGGTCTAGAGTTGCTGTCTCGACTCCAGAAAGACGAGAAGCTCGCCAACCTACCCATTGCGATGCTCACCTCACGCGGTGCCGACCGACACCGACAAATGGCATCTCAGTTGGGAGCCAGTGGCTACTTCACCAAGCCCTATTTGGAAGAAGTCCTATTGGATGCCGCTCAGCGCATGATTAAAGGCGAAGTCCTGTTTAACAGCAATGCTTGATTGATGTCATCGGTCATGGGGCGAACCGTTGAAGGTTGAAGGTTAAAAAGTTAAGGCTTAAAACCTTGAACCATATTTCCTTGTCAACCTTCAATCCCTCTCCGGATGAATAACTAACCTGACAGGATTCAGTTTGGCACGACCCTATTGCGTGAAACGATGGGTGGGATGGGAAAGATTGCCTGTCCACCAAGTGTAAATGCAATTTTATTGGCGCGACAGCTTAATCACGAATGACGTAATCACGAATGACTAAGATTTTGAAACATCAAACGCTGACCAACAAACGAATTCCTAAAGCCTTGGGTACCCTGCTGGTGGTGATGAGCCTATACGGACTGACGACTGGGCCTGAACCGGCGGCGAAAGCTCAGGAAGTCGATTTAAAGGTGGGAATTGTGCAACGCTTCGGCGAGGAACTCACAGATCAGGTGACCTTGAAAGCCACTTCAGGCGATCGCCTAACGGTACGCTTTTTGTCAGGCGACATGAAACCCGAAACGGTCCAACTGGAGAGTTTGAAGCTGGAAACGGTGATGCAGCCACTACAGACTCCCGCGCTGGAAGAGTATTTAGTTCTGAATCACGAATCGACGTTTGAAACCGCAGAAGATAAGGCTAATCAATGGCGACAACTGGGGATTGAGGTAGAAGTCGTACAACCGGAGCGTTGGCAGGTTTGGGCGAAGCGAGATGTTTATCAAACGCCTTTACTACGGCGTATGCTTCTGCAAAATCTGAAAGCTCAAGGCGACACAACGGCTTATCTCGCGACAAAAATGGTGGAAAAAGAGCCGAAAGCTTCATTTGTGGTCAATGGCTTTCGCTACAATCGTCGGGAGTTAGAGATTTCTGCGAAGAAAAATTTAATCCAGGTCAGTCGGGGTGCTAACAATAAAAACCCTCGTCTCTATGCTGGACGTTTGCGACTTCAGCCGAATGCCTACGGTACCTACACTTTGGTGAATCAGGTACCGTTAGAAACCTATTTACGGGGTGTTGTTCCTCACGAAATTGGTGGGGGGGCACCTTATGCCGCCGTCGTCGCCCAGACGATCTTGGCTCGAACCTATGCCTTACGCAACCTACGCCGATTTACCGCTGACAATTACCAACTTTGCGCTGATGTCCACTGTCAAGTTTACAAGGGACTTACGGATACAGTTCCCCTAGCGGATAAAGCGATCGCACAAACAAAGGGGTTGGTGCTGACTTACAACAATGAGCTGATTGATGCCCTCTATTCTTCTACCACTGGCGGTGTTACGGCTCCTTTTAGTGATGTCTGGAATGGGCCAGAACGTCCTTACTTAACCGCCAAAGTAGACTCGCCTAACGCCGTCTGGGATTTGTCACAAAAATCTTTAGCCAATGAAAACAACCTCCGCCAGTTCTTGAACTTAAAGCAGGGATTCAATGAAACAGGACGAGATGTCTTCCGTTGGCGCAGAACAAAAACCCTCGAACAAATCACCAAGCATCTAAAGCGTTATCTGAAGAATCGGAATCATCCCCTGGTTAACTTTACGACCATTCAGCAAATACAAATCGTGAATCGATCGCCAGCCGGACGGATTCTCAAACTTGTTGTACAAACCGATATCGGCAACATTGAAATCCATAAAAACGACGCCCGTAGTGCCTTTGAACCTCCCTTAAGTACTCTCTATTACCTAGAGCCAATCTACGGGGACAATAAAATCCTGAAAGGCTATGCATTCGTCGGTGGTGGCTTTGGGCATGGTGTCGGTATGAGTCAATACGGTGCTTACAACTTAGCGAATATTGGTTGGTCAGGAGAGCAAATTTTGAATTTCTACTATCCCGGCACTCAAATTCAACCCTTATCGCCTTCACTCGTCTTTTGGCAACCGCCGGAAGCTTCTTCCCCTTTTCAGCTATCTCCTCATAAATGAAGCAGGAACACCCAAACCGTGCTCCTGCTTATAATTCTGTTTGACTCTGAAGCCCACGAACCCAAGCCAAAAGGTAAAATTACTGACTTTAATGGGGGTTATCCCAAAAAACATGAGATTGCGGCAAAATAGCGCTAGGCGCTGTTCGACTTTGTCGGATCGCTTGGCGCGATCAGCTTCTCTACGAGACGCTACGCGAACGCTGTTACCCCTTGGGCGATCGCTAGCTCTCAGAGCCTTTGAAGTGAAAACAGGTTTGTTTGGTTTCTCGCTAATTTAATACAATGCTTCTTCTTGGTGTGTTTGGATTGTACAGTCACTCGTTGCATAGGCAACGCAGGTCAGAATGTAACCAGCTTCGATCTGCTCGTCATCCAGGAAAGACTGGTCAGATTGGTCAACTGTACCATCAGTCAGTTTGCCAGCACAGGTTGAGCAGGCACCAGCGCGACAGGAATAGGGTAAGTCAAGTCCTTGCTCTTCAGCGGCGTCGAGAATGTACTCGTCGTCGGGAACTTCAATAGTGGTGTCTAGCCCTTCAGCTTCGTTGATCAATCTGACTTTAAAAGATGCCATGGGTGTTCCTCTCTGTTGATGTAAAACGGCAGTAGAAATCCAAGGGACAGCGTACCTCACACGAGCGTACTTCGTCTTGAGGAAGATTGCCTTTGCAGTGTTCGCTTCATTTCTGATACTACGAGAAAAAGCTAGAGAGGTTAGACAGGATTAGGAATGAAATTCTGAAATGAGTATTAAATTAGTTATTCTTATATTGCACAGACGAGGTTGTCGAGTCAAAACTAATCCCAACATTAGCTCTCAAACTCAGGTATTATGAAAATTTCTCAACTTTTAGAACTCTTCTAACTCCAGTCTAAATTCCTTATTAATTAGTATTAATTATATTTATCAATAGAATCCATGATTTGTTCTTAGACGTGAGAGTGGGGGAGTGGGGGCGTAGGAGTACATTTTTTCAATACGTTCAACGGGTAAGCTGTGATGCATCTAAATTGCATACCTTGGTAAGGAGATAAAAACTCTTATTCCTTCTACCTTCTGCCTTCTGTCATCACTCTCATCTCCGGTTTGCCTTGCCTCCTCGATAATACAATTTAAATGCCGATTAGCTTACACCTGAAGCCGAGAGCAAGCGCCTAACTTTCAGTTCAGATGATACTCAAACCCCCGGTAAAGCGACTTTTATCCCCTTGGTTGTGACCGATCGCGCCCGAAGTGCGTTCCACCAAGAGCGAGATGCATGTTTTGGCCTCCATGAGTCCATTTTTCTAAAATAAGTTACCTCTAATGAAACTTTGGAGATAAGCTCTTTTATCAGCAATGCTCATCTTAGTTTCGAGATAGTGATGCCATAAAGCATATTCATGATTCATAACTTTAATTTCCCACGTACAAGCCACCCCCGTCTTTTCCAGTGGTTTTGGCGATAACTCAGGAAAACTGCCTTCAACTGTATACGTTTGGGTAAACAAAACATTGCCACGTCCCCAAATGTTAATGCTCAAGAATCCTTGGGACAAAATAGCAAAACCAACACCTTGTTTTGCATCCACACGACCATGATTAATTTCGTCAAGAATAAAAGATTGTAAATTATCTTGCAAATGTTGTGGCAGTGGCTCGGCTTCCCGTAGCATATGATAGAGTTTCAGCACCAATTTCTCATGGACTAAAAAGCCGATCGGCTTGGCTGAACGACGAATATACTGATAAGTTTTCTGATACTGATCGCTCAGGGTATCCACATTAGCCTGGTTTTGCAGGTAATCATTGGTTATTGCAGGTGGCAAATCTAAGATGATGGTGGTGGCGTCCATCCGTTTTCTTCTCCGTTGTATCCTCTGTTAAAATGCGACGACACGAAAGCTAAGTCCGCTTCCTCTGACATGCGGTTTGTTCCAATCGCGGTAAGCACAGCGAATCAAAGAAGGCGTGTATTTCCATCCACCGCTGCGTACAACGCGCAGAATATCTGGATTATCCATATTTTCCCGCCCATCGTCAGCTTGATAAGGATAGCGAAATTCAGGATTATGGGTATCTGTTCCCCAAATCGTACTTGTCCATTCCCAAGTATTACCCGCCATATCAAATAAGCCGTAATAACTTTTCCCTTGTGGATAGGCGTCTACTGCTGTTGTCTTACCAACCTGCTTGTCATAATTAGCCAATTGGGAGGTCGGCGCGTGATTCCCCCAAGGATACAGGCGTTTATCTATCCCGCGCGCCGCTTTTTCCCATTCAGCTTCGGTGGGTAAACGCACACCCGTCCACTTACAAAAAGCGACAGCGTCATGCCATGTCACCCACACAATGGGATGATTTTCTTGACCTTTTGGTAAACCATGTCCCCACAGTTTATCCCGATCAGCCCAAGGATAATTGCTGTGTGCTAAAAATTGTACCCATTGTGCATTGGTGACGGGAAAACGGCTGATTTGATAGCTGGGCAAAGAAACTTTGTGTTGTGGTAGTTCAACAAGTTTCGCCCAATCATCCGCAGCGGCGACCTGATCTACCTCCAGATTAGTACCCATCCAAAAGAAACCTGCGGGGATTGTAACCCAGTCAAAGCTGTCTAATAACATTGCTCACCTAAAGTTATTCACAGCAGAATTAGTTGAGATTGATACTGTCTGTCATCAAGTTTGCTCTGGTAAAAAAGTTGAAGCAAAGCAAAATCTTGAGTTTTATTAAATTGTTTCAGGGCATTGCGGGTTTCTGGTTGATAATCCTTATGGACAGTATAATCGCCATAACCATCAGTATTGTTCTCAGACCACAACCCTGTATAAATCGGTACGTTCAAATCACGGGTTTCGGCAATTACTTCAACAACACTTTGGATACGAACTGGCTTATACTGATGAAGTGAAAAAGCTTTGGCTAAAGGTGTGCCTTTGGCGACGTATACGGGATTGAGATAAATCACCAAATCAGTACCAAATTTTTGACAAACTCCTGCCAGATATTCAATTGTTAAAATAGCCTCATTAATCCCTTCTTTTTCGGTCATTGTTGGGCCGGGTTTTAACAAGACATAGCTTGTCAGCCTAACCCCCATTTCACCCAGCAGCTTAATCTTGGCTTCAAAATTTTTCCGGCGAATGGTTTTATTCAAAATGACTTCGCGCAAATAATCGTCTTGTGTTTCAAAACCAACTGTCACATCAATGATCTCAGCATGGGTTAAATGGAAAATGTCTTCTAGGGTTGCTGGTAAAATATATTCTGGGCGAGTTTCCAATGATAGGACTTTCAAAGAAGAAATCGCTCGTGCTTGCTCAAGTAAGTAAACTATTGCTTCCTTAGGAAAACGTTCCCGATCTAGGATAGACCCTTCGTTACCGACTGAAAGTTGTTGGAAACTACTCAATTCATCTGCATATTGCTCAAAACTCCAATCAATTTGTTGTTTAATTTTCTTAACTGGCAGGGGTTCAGGATGGGATTTCGTTGGCAAACTACAATAAGAACATTGAAATGGACATTTTTGGGCATAAAACGCAATTACCAAATCTTTGAGGCCGAGAAATGTACGTTTACTTAGATAAATGGGACGCAAAATTTTATCCTGACTTTCCATATCGTGTAGCCTTTTCATTTGTATGGGTTTTAAACAATTAGCAAGCTGTCCCAAGAGAAGAAATCTTAATCAGCCTTGGGATAGGTTAGATATGTTTAAATTTTTTTGACGTTAGACTAATCAACCGATCAATTCAGAAATAAAACACGTAATTTTTTTCATTTTCATTTTAAAGTCTAGCTTTTTTGATTGTTGCGAATCGAGAGATTGAATTTTTACTTTGAGTAAGAATACCAAAAAGTCATCACTTTGACAATTCATGTTTTTTGGTGTTCTTTAACTAATCTTTGTAATTAGCAACATAAAATATCCTTGATTTTTTTATTTTATGTCTTGAGATAGATATACAAAATGAATTGAACCTTGGCTCAGTCTGAAATCCCTGAGAAACTACCTATCTATAGATAGATATAGCGAGAAATATATGTAAATAAATTTTTCATGGATTAAATATTGATGATTTACGCATTGACAAATTAGATAAAACTTGTAACTATTTTCTAACTACTTAACCAACCAAATACGCCAAATGAGACATTAACAATTACGATTATGGAAATACCTATCATCTCCGCAGACTCCCACGTTATCGAACCCCCTAACCTGTGGGTCGAGAGACTTGATAAGCAATACCGGGACAGAGCACCGCACATCTTCTGGAATGAGGAACGCCAAGGGTGGTTTTTCGTATGCGAAGGGCTGCAACCTGCATTGGTCAACTCGCTGTATGCAGTGGACAAATCTCCAGAAGAGTTTGCTAAACAGCGGAAGGTGGGAATTGAGGCTGTCCGGCGTGGCGGGAATGATCCCGGCGAGCGCCTCAAGGATATGGAGCGTGACGGTGTTGCGGCGGAGGTTCTTTACACCAGCTTAGGTATGTCGTTGTTCTGGCTTCAGGATGCTGCGTTCCAGAAAGCCTGTTTTCGGGCATACAATAACTGGCTTGCTGAATTTGTCAGCTACGCGCCGAATCAACTGTTTGGAATAGGGCTGATCTCACTTTGGGACGTGGATGACGCGGTTCACGAGCTGTATCACTGTCAAAAAATGGGACTAAAGGGAGTTGCAATTTGGGCTTCTCCACCTGAAGAACGGGCATTCACAAGTACTTGTAATGACCCATTCTGGCGTGCAGCCGAGGAACTGGAGATGCCGGTGAGCTTGCATATCCTGACAGGCTACAAAGAAAGCCCAAAGGTCTTTGACTACAGCACGAATGTGGAGCGGTGTCAACGCAACATGATTTTCCCAGAAGAGATTCAGCACTCTTTGACGGATATCATCTTCTCTGGCGTGCTGGAGCGCTTTCCCAATCTGAAGTTGGTGCTGGCGGAGAACGATATCGGCTGGGTCGCTTATCATCTACTGCACGCAGACCGTATCCATGTCAAGCTTGGTCCCATCGCCCCCACTTCCCTGACGATGAAACCCAGCGAGTACTTCAAGCGCCAGGTCTACGCCACCTTTATGGAGGATGAAGTTGGCATCCTGACCATGCAGCTCCTCGGTGCAGACAACTTTATGTGGGGCAGCGACTATCCGCACTATGAGTCAACTTGGCCGAAGTCACGGGAAATTCTCTCGCAGTCCTTTCAGAATAGTCCCAATGAGGATCGAGTCAAAGTTGTCTACAAAAACTGCGCGAAGCTTTATGGACTTGATGCCTGAGACTCTGAAACTTTAAAGGAGAGCGTAATGTCTAACCAGCAAATTATGATTGACGTCCCTTGGTATCGATTCATCGACAAAGATATCGAGTCTAGAACCCTAGCAAGCGTTGGCTTCACGAACCTAATTGCGAAGCAGCCCTATGCGATGGATGATGCAACATTGGACGGGTACCGATCGCGATACACCACACTCAAGAAATTTCAGGAGATCACCCGCGACATCTTCGTGGCGAGTCTGCGTGGGGAAGCCGACCCTGCGATCGCTCATACAGTTCTCGCCGGACAGCCACCTTGTCGTGGCAAAGAGTTCCATCTCAAACTCACCGAAAAGCAGCTGAAGCTCCCTGTTTTCTTCCGCACCGACGAAGCAGCGCCAGGAGCAATAGTAGAGATGCAGTGTCCTGGTTCTGGATGGGAAATCGCGGATCATCTTAGAGACATTTACCTCGCTTTTCCCGATGACTTCGGCAAGCCGACTCGATTTTCTCGCTCCCTAGCCAGTAGCTTCGCCCAATCTCTGCGCGGCTATGTTGGCGACGAACCGATTATTCATCATCTTCTTAATAATTCATCACGCCCGCATGGTGGGCGTTACTTTATTCAACGATGCCGGGAGGAGGGGCTGCGGTTTTTTAGCTGGGATGCTGTCCAGTGGAAAGACTGCAACTTTATCCGTGCCCATGAGTTCTACGACCTGAGATACAACGGATTTTTTGACCAGTGGATGGAGGCTTGCGAAGAAGGACGTTTGCTGTTCGACCATCCCCCCACGCCCTTGTATGATGCAAAAGTGATCATGGCATGGCCCTTTTGGAACAAGACGCGGGAATACTACTCCGATGACATCCGGGCGCTGTTTCCGCATACAGATATTATTACCCCAGAGGGCTTTCATCTGGCGGATGGCTCTTGGGTCAGCTTGGACGACTATTGCCAGACGGACAAGAAAAAACGCACCTACTACTTTAAGTTTGCTGGTACAGACCCAAACCTGAACTGGGGAAGCCGCGCAGTCTATTACACGGGAAGTCTTTCAGGGGTAATGTGTCGTCAGATGTTCGACAGAATCCTTGCCGACTACCAAGTCGGGCATCACTGGATTGTCCAAGAGGCGCGAACCTGGCCCGAAACAGTGACGGCCATTGAGAGAGACGGACAAGAGGTTACGGTAGATGCCTATACCAAACTCAGTGGCTATTACAGTCCCGACGGACTGGTCGGTATCCTGATCATGCAAGAACACTCTCGGAAGGTTCACGGGTCGCCGAAAACCGTGGTGAGTATCGTGTTCTGAATCCAATAAGGAAAAATGCATGAACTTCAAAAATAAGAGAAAGCGATGTTAGAAGAAATCATCGACTTTTCGATTGAGAAAATTTAGTCTTGAAAGGTAGTTTTGGAAATGACCGACGTTTTAAGTTCTACTCCATCAATTCAACTACAGGGAATTGTTCACCCTGACTCCTATTTTCAAATAGTGGAAAAAAACGAGATTGATTGGCAGCTTTGGATTGATGTCTTGCGGGGAAAAGTAGCTGGCGCAATCTTCCGAGGTGTTGTAAATCAAGAAATACGTCAACAGATTTGCCACAATTTCTGGCACAGTGTTTCTTTAAAGCAAAAAAGCGATGGTCTACCTGCTCATGCAAAAGCTTTTATTGGCGCTTCACTTAGTAAATCACTAGAATTTTATTCTGAAGAGGTAGAAAGAACCAGTCAAGATATCGAGGCACTTTTTGACAATACGGGCGATTTCTACCTGTTTTTACTCGACAACATTAAGAAGCATCTGGCTGACCGAGGATGTTCGCTTCGAGTTGCTGAATATAACGGACGTCAAGCCGGAAAATATAAAATGCGTTCTTGGCTAAATACAGGCGATTTCGTGATTGTTCCTCATGATGATTCAGGGGTACTAAAAGCTCACCACCTGCAAGGTTTTGAGGTCGGGCAAATTGATCGAGTTGTCGGAGTGCTGATTTGCCTAGAAAATGGAGAAGGTGGTGACCTTCACTACTGGAATATTTCTCCGAATGACGAAACCCGCGAAGCTCTCGGTTTTAAATCCGATAGTTTTGGTTATCCTCTAGAAGCTCTTGCAGACTTTGACAAAATTACTGTACCTATTTGTCCTGGTGATATTTACCTATTTGATGTTACCAAAGTTCATGCTGTCGGAGCTAAGACCGACGATGAAGTCAATCGTACAACGATTTCCTGGAGTATGGGATTTCTCGATCCGAAAACCGTCCTGCATTGGGCTTAAAATTGCTTGGTAGTTCTCAATAGACCTTTCCCAAAATTCTTGGAAAGATTTTAGTCTCTACAAGGATTTCGGGCAATGCATAGTTTATTTCCTAATATTCTTATTTTAAAGCAAAAGAAAACAAGACTCCATGCTACAGAAAAAACCAAATCACGCAAGTGAGTAAGAGAATGAAAATTCGAGTAATGTACGTCATGGCGACAAATTTACGCTCCAAGACCTTTGAATGGATCTGTCGTGACTTAAACAAAGAGAAGTTTGAATTGTCATTTATAATATTTGACCAAGGCAAAACGAACCTAGTCGAATATCTGGTAACACAAAATATTCCATGCCTTAGCATCAAATACTCAGGTATACAGAACCTGTTTTGGGCTACTTGGCAGATCTACCACTACTGCCGAAGAAATAAGATTGATATCGTACACGCACATGGCGTAGATCCCTGCATAGCTAGTTTTATTGCTGCCTATTTTGCGGGAGTGAAAATACGTATACAAACCAGACATCATGGAGGACCCTTTCCTTTCCCACTGCGTTCTCCTTGGAGTGGAGTTTACGACCGTTTTATCAATTTTTTATCTTCAAAAATCATAGCACCTAGCCAGAATGTCAAAAACCTACTAGTCTCTTGCGATAAAGCTGCCCCAAACAAGATCGTTCTTATACGTTATGGTTTTGATCTGGAAGCTTTTACAAACGTTTCGGAAGAAAATGTGCAAACGATTAGAGATAAATACAATATCGGAAACGTCGCTCCAGTGATCGGCGTTATAGCAAGATATGTTGAATGGAAGGGTGTCCATTACATTATCCCAGCTTTTCAGAGGTTGCTTGAAGATTATCCATCTGCCTTTCTTGTACTCGCAAATGCGAGGGGTCGCGACAGCGACGTGATTCATAGGCAACTCCAATCAATACCGGATGACAGATATGTGGAGATTCCGTTTGAAGATGATCTCTTCTCCCTATATAAGATTTTCGATGTATTTGTACATGTTCCAATTACTCCTACACAAGAAGCTTCTGGACAAGTGTATGTAGAATCTCTAGCAGCAGGAATACCTTCTGTGTTCACGCTAGCTGCTCCTGTGGATGAATTTGTTATTCATAATAAACATGCTTACGTGGTGGATTATCAAAGTAGCGAGCAAATATACACAGGAATCAAAACTATTCTAGAAAACCATTCTCTCAGAGAATCTTTAGTTTGTAATGGATATCAAGAAGTTCAAGAAAGGTTTAATATCAAGTCAGTAATTAGTTCTCTAGAAACTCTTTATTTTTCCGAATTTGAAACGATAAAAAGGGGAAGGGGCAGCCAACGGCTGCCCCGTGTCCACCCTTCGTAATTTGCGAAGGTATTGTCTAATAAAGACCAATTTACTCATTAAATTAATTAATGTTGAATCCAGAGAATAAAGCTCATGGTGCCCGCATACACAGGGATTCGCCCCCCAAACCCAGAACCAGTTGATATACTCTTTCTCAACCTCAGCAACTGGCCCGGACGCCCAGTTTATCCTTACGCTTTTGTCCAGGTGTCGGCGCTTGCCCGTCGGGCAGGGTTGTCCGTTGTCCGTTGGGACGGGTTGGGTCTTAGTCGGCAACAGCAGCTTGAGTGTATCACGAAACTGGTCAAAGACCATCAGCCCCGCGCCGTAGCTTTTACCATTCGACAAGCTGATTCCACTATCTCGGATGACTACATCAGCCCAGATCCCAAAGGCAGCCCTAAAAACCCTTGGTTCCCGGTCGAAGACACTCAGGCTGCCATTAAGCGTATTCGTGAGTTATCCGATGCCAAGATATTTGTCGGTGGATTTACTTTCACTGTTAACCCCGTGTCTGCTGCGGAGTATTTACAACCAGACTTTGGCATTATTGGCGAACCTGACGAATTTATCACGCACTTTGACGAAGTTCTTAATGGTCGTACCGAGGGCATATCAAACTTGCTCTATCGTGCTGATGGTCAATGGCAACAGAATCAGCGCGTATTTTGGGGACCTTTTGACGATATAGAATATACAGAAGACATTATCGACGAAATCTTCCGTTTTCACGGTGAGCGCAAACTCCGCAACAGCCACCTTGCAGATGTCCCAGGTCTTGGCACCGCTGAGGATTCAGGACGTTCCATCGCCATTGAAATATCGCGTGGTTGCCCTTGTTCCTGTGCTTTCTGTTGTGAACCTAAGGTAAAAGGAAAGACCCTGCGGCTACGAAATTTGGATGTTATTGAAGCAGAAATTCACAACTTACTCCGGTATGGACTCAGGTATTACTGGTTTGTGTGTTCTGAGCTGAATTTCACGAAAGACCACGTTCTGGAGTTAGCTGAACGGGTGATTCGGATTAACGAAGTATTACCGCGCCCTATCTTCTGGCGGTCTTATTTTCTACCTGTAAAATTCAACAAGGACGATTTGCGGTTGCTCTTGAGATCAGGTCTGTTACTTGAACAAAATGGACCTTTTTCAGATCTGAGCGATGAAACCCTAAAACAGATGCGCGAACCTTATCGAGCAAGACATGCTCTCCAGCACATCAAAGACCTTATAGAACTGAATGAAGAACCAGAGTTTAAGGCAAGACGTCTACCCCGCTGGATTTTATGGTCATGGCTCGCAAATCCTTACGCCACGCTGGATTCTGTCCGCACAACCTTAGAGATATTTAGCAAGGAGAAACTTGATTTAAAGTACGATCAAGCAGAAGGTTATCCGGCATTGCGAGTCTATGAATGTCTTGACGGTCTCCCTGAACAGACAAAACAAGAGGCTATTATCGTAACCCAAGATGATGCTACTCCCAAAACGCTCATTCATCCAGCTTTCTACTACAGTCGTGAACTAGTAGAACATTTTGGAGGGATTGCAGATGTACACGATTTCCTGAATTATGCACAAGAGACGTTGCTCTCACGATACTACAGAGTGACGCGCAACTGGCACTACTTTGCTCAAAAATTGGAATTTTCAACACTTCAGGAGATTGTAGCTCCTCTGAAAGCTGCGGACTTAGAAGCAATCCAACTGCCTCCTTGGGTGGAACATCCCGATCTGGGAAAGCTAGATCCCACACATTGGCGGGAACAAGCAAGTGTTTTATTGCAACAGAAAAATTCGGTGCTAGAGCAGCTAATCAATACTAAGCAACTAACAAAAGAAGTTCACCCCAAACAAGATGCAGAAAACGCAATCCTTGCCTTTATTTTACACGCGGCTTTCTCGGCAAGTCGCAAGGATTTGGCAGTTGTTTTTGAGAAGCTTAAATTGCCCCTTGACTGCGAAGGATATCCACCAGCATCGCCCTACCTCACCCTTTCTACATTGATGAGATTCCACACTACTGAAGCTTCGGCTCTTGAGGCTGTGAAGAAAGACTTCACACCCAAACAGCTAGCATGGTTTCGCTATTATCTCTATGCTATCAATGTTAAACTCGAACCAAAATACGCTTTTCTGGCACCGAAAGGAACAGGGAGTAACTGCAACTAAATCGCTTGACATCTTTTGACTTCTTTTTCAAGTTACTATTATCTTGCAGAACTTCTAGGCATTTGCCAAACACAGCTCCATGTCGAACAGCTTGCTTGTCACCCCTTCAGAATTCTGTCCTCACTCTCATCTCCGGTCTGCCTTCTGCCTTTTGCTATAGATATAAACTCTCCTCACCCTTCTTTAAACCGTGCACATTTGGGATGCTCCCTAGCTTAGAATGTCGCCTCAACGGCTGGCAAACCCTCGGAAGAATAACGTCGAGCAGCTTCTATAAAAGCCATAACATCCGCCTCGCTCGTATTAAAAGCCGTCACTAATCGAACCGTTGTCGAATTTTCTCCTCCCCACGGATAGAAATAGAAGCCATCAGCAAGAAGACTGGAAATCAAAGCCTTAGGCAACTGAATAAAGATTTCGTTAGCCTGCACGGGGTAACAAAGTTCCACGCCCGGTAATTCTACCAGCCCCTGAGCTAACTTCTGCGCCATCTGATTAGCATGGTTAGCATTGTTTAACCACAAATCCTGCTCGATATAAGCCAAAAGCTGCGCTGACAAGAATCGCATCTTAGAAAATAGATGCCCACTGCGCTTGCGACGATAGCCAAACGTTTCTGCTAAAGTCTGATTAAAAAAGACCACCGCTTCTGCTGCCATTGCACCATTCTTGGTTGCGCCAAAACAGAGAACATCAACACCTGCACGCCAAGTTAAATCCGCAGGAGAACAACCTAGGCTAGCGACGGCATTAGCAAAACGTGCCCCGTCGATGTGGAGGTAAAGACGATGGCTCTTTGCCACCTCAGCCAGGGCACCGATTTCATCGGGAGTATAGACGGTGCCGGCTTCAGTAGCCTGGGTGAGACTCACCGCTGCCGGTTGGACGTGATGCACAACGCCAGCACCAGCTTGGGCTAGCACAGTAGCTAAATCAGTGGCTAAAATTTTTCCCTGAGAACCCGGAAGTGTGACTAACTTCGCGCCACCCGTGTAAAATTCAGGTGCGCCGCATTCATCAACATTAATGTGGGATTCGGTATGGCAGTAAATCGCTCCAAACGGTGGAGTCATCACCGATAGTGCCAAGGCGTTGGCGGCTGAGCCAGTTGCCACCGGAAACACTGTTACGTCTGTCTCAAATAAATCGTTGAACTGAGTCTTTAAGCGCTGAGTGTATTCATCTTGTCCATAGGGCATGGCGACTCCGGCGTTAGCCGCACTCAAGGCTGCCATGATTTCCGGTGAGATGCCGGTGACATTATCGCTAGCAAAGTTCATGGTTTTGGTATTTCAGGTTTTAGCCAGATGATGAGCAGTTCTTGGAGGTCGTGGTAAAAGTGTTAAAGGCGATCGCTGTTTGGATAGTTGCCTCTACTGTCGATTCTGCAACTTTCTCATTTCTTCTTGCACACCGACGGCAATCTGCAAAGCTTGATCGAGTACCCGTCCATACTCACTGGCTTTATCGCTTAATTGTAGCGCTGTCAAAGCGGTCAAATTTGTTGTAAATAATTGTGGATGCTTGGCAATAAAATTTTTGTTTTCCCTCAGGATTCGTTCAGTTTTCAATGCCCGCTCTAAATCGGATTTCATCACACTTAGGGCTTGAATGACTTTTTCGCGATCGCTTAAACCCACGCCTGGGTTACCTGCTTCTTCGAGTTGATCGTTGATATCAACCGCTCTAATCACGGCACTGTAGCGATCAACTTCTTTCACCAGCCGTCTGACAGATTTAAACTTTAGCCATCGGATTGTAGACATCCCTAGCTTAATCAACAAATCCCCAGGCTCTCTGGGTTTTCCTGCTGTATAAAAATATCTAACTTTATGGGGATTTTCACCAATTAAATTGGTTAGATATTCTTCTGAAATCACCAAGCCCTGCAAATCTGGTCGCATAGCCCTATATCCTCTGAGTTTCCCTCCCTTCGTCTCCCCTTCCCTTCCTAGTTTTCCAGCCAAAGCGTAGTGCCTTTGCTGGAGATGAAGGTAGAGAGATAGCCGCCATGCGGTAACCTCAAACGCGATCGCTCCTCAAGATTGCCGCTAGATTAATTGTGCCTGACAATTTGGTGCGATCGCTCTAATTTTTGCCCTAGCGTTCAACATCACTTCACGTTTGCTTGAGGTAAAGACTTATAAGTATTACTTTTCTCAAGGTTAATGAAACTTTTTTGAAAATAGAACTCCACCCCCTAGGGCGTGTTTTCAAACTTCCCCATTAAATTCAGATCCCTCCAGCTCTCCAGACTTCGTCTCGCTTCGCTATCACTAAAGCTCCGGTTAAAAAGGGAGGAGAATTCAGTCAAAATCCCCCTGATAAGCTGTCATGCATTTAAATTGGGTATCAGTAGCGACTAAGATGGTCGCACTACAAGGATTTTGCAATTCTTGATAATAGGATTTAAATGACGAACAGTTTATCTAACAGGCGAAGGTCGGCTAATTCCTCTTGTAGGGATAGTATAGCCGCCCAAAGGTATCACGGAGACAATCCGCACGCCAATTCTCTCTGTAGTCACAATTAATTATTGGCTTATCAGTTGAGTGAGACGCTTTAATATACTCAAAACCTGATGCAAGTCGTCGTCGCGTTCAATGGATAATGCGTAAGAGCGAGCATACTGCGGTTTTTCTGAATGGATTAGTTTGAGGAATACACACTCTCTGCCATTGACAAGTAAGCCAAAAGTTGGTTGTTCAATTGATGGAGCATATAGCATATAGGCTAGAGCTTGAGGGAGTGCAGACATGACATCAAATTTAGTGCTTTTTGACTCAATGACGAGCATCCAAAATCGCTTCTGCAAAACTAAAACATCAATGTTTCCTTTAACAATAACTCCATCATCCTCAGCCGAAATCTCGACGGAAGTTTCCGTTTCTATCTCAAAAGGAGACTGATAAAATCCGGCTAAATCTAGCAAAGGAGACAACACTACCATTTTTACAGCCTCTTCTGACATAGGACGACGCCTAGTCAGATTTAAATAATTACTTTTCACTCGTGCTAGAGCTTGCTTTTCAGCCTCGTTCAATGTTGGTAAATTTTCTACCCACTCTGGAAAAAATTGAGCTTCTGTAATTAGTTGTAAGCCAAAGTTCTCTTCTAGCTCGTAAAGACTGATTTCTTTGGCTTTTAAGGTTTGAACCATATTATAAAGATTTTCCTTTGACGTTATATTATTAGGATGATTAGTTTAAATTTTATCTATTTCAAATAAATAACGTAATTATTTTTAATAAAATTATTGGTCTCTAGTAGATAAGATTAATCCTCGTCTATCTACCTTGTTCTCGAATCGCATTAAGAAACTCAGTCATCGCCTCAAGCTGGGAAGGCATTAGCACACAGCGTACCAGCAAGTCTAAATCTAAATGTGGCAGAAACTCACTATGCGGAATCAGTTCATAATCTTCTCCACGAAAACAGTAGAGAGAAAGCTTGTTATTTTCCCAAAACCAAACTTCAGCAATCTTAAATCGCTTGTATCGTTCTAGTTTTTTAGTATCGCCACTTGTAAAGGCTACTTCAATAGCCAGGTCAGGATGCTCTTTTCTTTCTCCTATGTAATAGGACTGGTCTGGTTCAAATGAAGTCCCTTTAACTTCTGACTCACGAGTTGCACTGCCTACAGGAATAAATTCAATCCGCTTCTCTAAAAAATAAAGTCCTAGCAATAAACCAATAATAGTTTTAATAATTTCATGCTGTTCCCCAATCGTCATCAGTTCCACACGCCCATCAAGATAAGATACTCGTACACCTGGTACTTCTGCCATCAAAGCTTGAATCGCCTTGAATTGCTGCCAACTTTGACGACCTGGTAAAACTAGCCGTTGTTCTTTAACTGGGATAATTTCTTTTATAGATTGTGTTGTCATAGGTGTACTACCCCCTACTCTAGGATGACCAACCCCCACCTAGCTGTAACCAACCAGAGGCTTACATTCAGCAAAACTGGAGTCAGACTTGACGATTCACTGTATTTTCTCTAGGTTTGTTGTTGTTATTATAATTGTTTGATTGCACTCGCTCCTCAGATTTTAGGATGCGATCGCGCGACTTAAGTATACCGCCTTCATGGACATGAGTCTCACTGGAGAGATGACAGAAATATGGCAACTTCAACAACAGCTAATAAACGTCCCAAAGAACTATCAGAGTTTGTTTTTTTCCTACCGTCTAAATTTGGCTCGATTATGGCAGGCGGAGACACAGCTTACCTGACCAAGATAAGAAAGACTGAAAGACCTGTTATCTATATTGAGCGCCGTAAAGGGAGCTATCCTTATACTGTTCTTTTAGATGTCGTTGAAGGTTTTTCTACAAACCAAATAGACCTAACAGAAGACACCATTGCTCAAATCCGTAAAGCTTTAAGGACTAGACAGACTACGAAAGGCTGTTTAGAGCAAGTGGAAATCAGTGAACGTGTCTTTTATTGCTATTATCGAACGATAGAAGATGCTGTTGCTGTTGCTAATACTTTAGCTGGCATAGAGTACAAGATTGAACATCGGACGGTGTAAATTTGTGCGAGCGCAAATATGCTAACCAAGTAATAAGTAAGGGGTGCGATCGCCTTTGCGAACACACCCCTTACCATGTTTTCAGGCTCTAAACTAATGCGGTGCTTTACGTATCCTGTGTACTAACCCAGTTTAATGTACTAACTCGATCGCTCTTTTAGTCAGCGCCTCAGCCGTTATCCCATTAAACGCCATCAACTCCCCAGCACTTGCAGTTGTTTCTCCTCGTTTCCAAGCAAAGGTATCCCGCTTACAATTACTCCGCAACATGATCGGTTCCAGCATCAAAGAAGCACCACCTGTGACTCCAATCAACGCATCACCATCAAACAACCCTGCAAACCCAGCATCATCCAAAAACCCACTATCCGATTCAGAACAAGTATCCCAAGCAACATCGTGAGGACGGTACAAACGGCGAGGATTAATCACCGAGACAATCCGCACGCCAATTCCTTCGGTTTCCAAATGGGCAGCGGCTTCAAACACTGGAATCAGCGTCATATCACCAATTACGGCAAATACAACCTGCTTACCGCCCTCGACTTCGTGCAACACCACCGCACCATTTTGCAAGCCTTCACGAGTTTGTGCAAATGTGGTGCGAATCGGCAAGGGTGACTTACTTGCAGTAATCACAATTCCCTTATTCTTCGTTGTCAGCGCCCACTCATAACAGGCTTGGATACTATTCGCATCCGGGGGAAACAGGGGGAAGACATTACCATTCCGCATCATGGCGGCAAAATATGCCTCAATTTCCGGACGCTGGTGAGTCCAACCGTTGCGCCCTTGCTCTAATGCCCCTGCGGTATATAGGGTAATCGTAGAAGGAGTGGGACGGCGTAATTCTGCCATCGCCTGCGTTACCGTTTGCCAAATCGGTAAACCGTTAATCGCAAAGGATTCGTAAGAACACCAAAGAGTACGAGCACCCATCAGGGATAAACCCGCAGCCAATCCCGCACAAGCATCCTCACTCAACGGTTCATAAACTTGTCCTTTAGGCGCTTGGTTGTAGAGAGTATCCGCTGTGGGGTGGATAATCTTGAGGGCTTGGTTAATGTTGGCAATACCAGAGGCTTCATTACCGTCGGCGTTGGTGACGAGGAAATTGCGATCGCTCTCTCCCACCTTACCAACCAACCGCCCCATCGCTGTCGTGGAAACTTTTGGATCGCCTCCTACCGCAAACTCTTCCAGGGGTAATTCCCCCAATTCTGGTAAGGATAACTCAAATTCCGTTACCACCGTCTTCGCAGCCGGGCCACCTCCTGCGCGTTCGCAATTAGTTCTTACCAACTCCCACGCTTCAATCGGCAGCGATCGCGTTTTCAGCGCTTCCATAATATGGGGACTATCCAGCGTGTCTTTAGGATACAGATTGTGAGACTTCGCCCCCCGTGCGTGGACACCCGCCCCTTTGAGCTGTTTAATGATAAACACCGTCAGCTTCCCACCCAGGGCAGACTTCGCGGCTTTATCCATCGCCACCAACACCGCTTGGGTAAATTCTAAGCGCTTCTCCAGGGAGAAAGCCGTGCTATCCACATAATCCCCTGGCTGGTTTTGGTCGTCAAAGTCCTTCGCATTGACTAAGATCACTTCTTCAAACCCATTACCCCGCCAGTACTCCACCATCTCCTCGTTGGATTTGGTGGACACCATGCTGTGATGTTCCTGGCTGTAACCATTCCACACCAGCACCGGTAGGAAGTTCGTCACTTCGGGATAAGCCGTATGGAAATGCGCCATACTGCTCATTGGATAAGGTTCACCCATCCCCCCATCACCGAGGGTAAAGGCAAACAATTTATCACGATGCAAGAGTGCGGCTGCCATAGCGAAGTGTTGCCCTTGTCCCAAAGGGCCAGCCGGTGCCAGAATGCCAGGAATATAACCAGATAAATGACCTAAAAGGCCGTGTTTTTCCCGGAAGCGATCGCGCAATTGCTGCACGGTAGAAATCCCCATATCCTCTAAGGAGCGATCGAGGAACATGGCGCTATAGAAACCCGGAGCATGATGTCCGACTTCTGTCAAGATATTTTTATGCCCTAGCATCACTAGAGCTGCATAGGCTTCCGCTTGACTGGCAAAGCCGCCAGGGTGTCCAGAAGCTTTACTCGCCGTGACTTGCAAGGTCAGGTAACGCAGGGCATCAGCCGCTAGCAGAGTCTGAAATACAGCTTTTGGGTCATTGGGTTGAGCGATCGCTTTTTGTCCTTGTGCGATCGCAGGTTCCTTACCAAGCTTGTCAAAACCGGGCAACGCTTCACCAAAATACTGAATCCCCTCGCAAAAACTAGGGGCTTGAGTGGCAACGGTCATAATCTTAGATCCCTCTTTTAACAACTGCGTCCCTGTAACGGGTTGACCTTACTAGGTAGATCGTACAATCTGGCAACCCCGGAAATAGCGCTTTTAAGGGGGTCAATTCAAGGATTCTAAGCGATGAAATATCTTATTGATTGGATAGAGAGTTCTAAATCACCTAGCTACCAGGACTACTGGCTAGAGCGTCCAAGCCTTTGTCTCTTTTTTTAACTACATCTTTTTTGTTGGATCGTTCATACTTTCTGTGTAAGTAAGTTCCACTTTACGACCTGCTCAGAACTGGCTCAATTGCCTTTGCATCTAATTGGCACAAAGGAAGTAGCCAAGAAGGTTGCCGCCGTTGAATTTCTCGCTGTTGAATTAGGAATTGCAGTATGACATTACCTCCTAGTCCATCCACACCACCCTTAGTGCAGATGCTCCAGTGGATTGCTCGCCCTATGGCCTTAATGGAAGACTATACCCGAAGGTATGGCGATTGCTTCACATTACCTGTAGGTAGAAATTTTGGCTCTGTAGTTTTTGTGAGCCATCCCCAGGCAATGCAGGAGATTTTGAGCGACTCCAAGCATTGGGAGGCTCCGGGTGAATTTAACGAAATTTTTGCGCCTATACTCGGAAAACATTCGGTGATCACAGTGAGCGGCGCACGTCACCAGCGTCAGCGGCAACTGTTAATGCCTCCCTTCCATGGAGAACGAATGCGAGCTTATAGTCAGCTCATTGAGAAGGTGACCGAGCAAGTCATGTCGCAGTGGAGGCAAGATGAACCGTTCTGTGTCCGGTCTTCCACACAAGCGATCGCACTGCGGGTGATCTTGAAAGCCGTATTTGGTCTAGATGAAGGCCCACGCGGTCAACAACTCGAACACCTTCTGGCTGCCCTGCTGGATGAGACCAGTTCTCCCTTCAGCGCCGGTATTCTTTATTTTCCCATCCTACAACGGGATTTAGGCCCACTGACTCCTTGGGGGAACTTTCTACGCCGCCAGCGAGAGACGGACAAACTGATCTACGAGGAAATTCAGGAACGTCGAGAACACCCCGATCCCACTCGCACAGACATCCTCAGCTTGCTGATGGCGGCTCAGGATGAAGCCGGTGAGTCAATGACGGATGTAGAGTTACATGATGAATTGATGACCCTATTGGTCGCCGGTCATGAGACTACGGCGACGGCATTAGCTTGGGCGTTGTACTGGATTCACAAGCTACCATCGGTGCGCGAGAGACTGCTAGAGGAACTGGATAGCTTGGGTGATGACCCAGACCCTAACACCATTTTCCGACTGCCCTATCTGAGCGCCGTTTGCGCGGAAACCCTGCGGATTTATCCCGTTGCCATGCTGACCTTCCCACGGGTGGTGAAAGTCCCTCTATCGCTAATGGGTTACGACCTTAAGCCGGGTACAGTCGTGATTGGCTCGATTTATCTCACCCACCGCCGAGAAGATTTATACCCTGAACCGGAGCAGTTTAAGCCAGAGCGCTTTTTAGAACGTCAATTTTCTGCCTATGAATATTTACCTTTTGGGGGCGGCAGTCGGCGCTGCATTGGTTTAGCGTTTGCCCAGTTTGAAATGAAAGTGGTACTGGCGAAGATACTGTCCCGCGTTCAACTGAAACTGGCGGATAATCGTGAGGTACGACCGACGCGCCGGGGTTTGGTTACCGCCCCCGATAGTAGCATCCGACTGGTTATGATGGGTCAGCGTCAGGAGAAAATGCCCGTGTCCCAAACCGTTGCCAGCGTGGGATGAAGTCCTCTCTAACTTCGCTATGGACAGATGAACCTGAACATGAGATGAATCTATCCTGAGCTGTTAAGCCCTAATGCCGCTTTGCTATTGTCGATGGCGGAAATTCTGGGTGAGTATGTTAAACCCAAAAAACAACTCTTGTTGTTGATTTTGGTTATTTGACTGAAGTCAACAACGATTATTCCTGACAAAAACCTACTCATGAAATTGCCTGACGGTCCGCAGACCCCTTCTTTATTACAGACAGTTCAATTAATTGCACAACCAACTCAATTTTTGGATAACTGTCGAGAACACTATGGAGACACCTTCACCACACGAGTACTGGGTTTAAATTCTCCGCCGGTTGTATTTTTCGGCAATCCTGACGCCATTCAAGAAATTTTTGCGTTGCCTTCCTCCAAGTTAGATTTTCGCAAAGCCACCCATGTCTTTGAACCTCTGATGGGAGAGCAGTCGATCATTTTGCAGGAGGGACGTAGCCATAATCGCTTGCGTCAGTTGATGATGCCTCCCTTTCATGGCGAACGCATGAGAAGTTATAGTCAACTGATTTGCGAAATTACTCAGCAGGCGATAGAAGGCTGGAGTATTGGCTCTACTGTATCCATGCAGGAGGTCATGCCCCAAATTACCCTCCAGATTATCTTAAGGGTTGTGTTTGGCATCGATCCCGGCCCTCGTTATCAAGATCTCGAACAAAGGCTGAGTTCACTCTTAGATGACGTTACGACTCCTTGGTACTCCAGTTTGTTTTTCTTCCCCCCCCTACAGCGGGATTTAGGAGCATGGAGTCCTTGGGGGCACTTTCTGAGACGCCGTCAACAAATTGACAGCCTAATTTACGACGAGATTAAAGAACGCCGTGAGCAAGCTGATGCCTCTCGCACAGATATCCTCTCAATGTTGATATCAGCGCGAGATGAGAACGGTCAACCGATGAGTGATGTTGAGCTGCGTGATCAACTCGTTTCACTCTTGCTCCTCGGTTACGAAACGACAGCCGCTGTCTTGGCTTGGGCTGTTTACTGGATTTACTCTACCGCCTCAGGGGATGAGAAATTACGAAAAGAACTTGAGGCTTTAGGGGATGACATCCAGCCAGAAGCGATCGCCCAACTCCCTTATCTGACAGCCGTCTGCGCCGAAACCCTGCGAGTCAATCCCATTGCCTTGATTTGTACACCACGAAGAGTCTTGGAATCGGTGCAAGTGGCAGGCTACCATTTTGATACGGGAACAATTCTGATTCCTTGTATTTATCTGGCTCATCGCCGTCCAGAAGTCTTCCCAGATGCCAAGCAGTTCCAACCAGAGCGGTTCCTCAACCAAAAATTCTCGCCTTATGAGTATCTCCCTTTTGGGGGTGGCGCTCGTGGCTGTATTGGAATGGCCTTTTCAATGTTAGAGATGAAACTCGTGCTGGCAACAATTCTATCCCGTTATCAGCTGGCGTTAGCCGATCCCCGTCCTGTGCGACCCGTTCGTCGGGGCATTACCCTAGTTCCTTCGGGAGGGGTTCCGGTTGTGGTCAAGCACGAGCGAACTACTAAGCCCTTTCCGGCGATTAAAGTCTGGGATTATAAGCTCACGAGTAACCATTAATGCGGCTAATCAACAATTTGACGAAACAAGATTATGAAGTATGAAGGATAAATTTCTGGTAGAAGCAGGAGTTCGTCCCGCTTGGAAGAAAGCCCCTGGCAGGCGACCCGATCTATTTCAGCCTGATTCGCCTCTTTTAGGTGACCCTGAGTCTGGGCGCGAGGGCCAGAAAGCCTTGCCTAGACCCAATAGGATGGCGTCTCTTAATAATGTTTCACGAGCAATAAACAGTTGCGGTTGTCATCCGTGCGCGTATAACTGAGCTGGTCGGCAATTTGTTGTAAAATTGCCAGCCCACGCCCACCCCCAGCGCTAGCATCTATCTTATGCTCGTGAGCCTGGAGCCACTGTTCTAAATCAAACGGCGGCCCATGATCCCAGATTCGCAGTTCTAAATGTTGGGGGAATATAGTAACTTCAAGATCTACGGATATATTGGTCGGGAGACCTTTGTGAGCATGACGGACGGCGTTGGTGAACCCCTCGGCTAAGGCTAATTGGCACTGTAACCAAACTTTTTTGGGGATAGAAGGTCGGTTAAGTTGGTCAAACCACAACAAAACCTCTTCTAATACCTTGAGGTCACTCTTTACTTGCTTGCTAGATTGGTGAAAGTCTTTCAATTGCTCAAAGCCTTTTAAATCAACAACACTTTCATCGTGGTTGTCAAGATGCCGATACTCCCTGTTGAAAAATCTAGTCTAGCCTGGATTTAACCCATGCTCTACCATTGATTAACTTGCTGTGCAGTTTTATCTGACTTTCTCATTAGACTACACTCGAACTGAACCTAGTAATTATCGACCTTCTAAATCTGTGCATCTGCAATCTTCTAAGCATGACTTGTAGTACCTCGATGCCATGAACCAAATTTTGATTATTGATGACGATCCGGCGATTCAAATCTTGCTGAAGCGGACACTGCACAGCCAAGGTTACGAGGTTTCAGTTGCCAGTAACGGTGAAGACGGTCTAGTACTGGCACGCAAGCTACGTCCGGGACTTGTCCTTTGTGACTGGAATATGCCAAAGATGAACGGACTACAGGTCTGTCGCCAAGTTAAGGCAACACCTGACCTTTCAACGACTATCTTCATTTTGCTGACATCTCGAAATGCACTTGAGGATCGGGTTGAAGGGCTGGATGCGGGCGCGGATGACTTTTTGACCAAGCCAGTGGAAATGGCTGAATTGAAGGCACGAGTCCGGGCCGGATTGAGGTTACATGAAGCTAACCGCGACTTGCAACATCAGAAGCAGTTGTTGGAGGAAGAATTAGCCGAAGCGGCTGAATATGTGAGTTCGATTCTGCCCGAGCGACTGACAGAGCCACCTGTAACAATCGATGCTCGCTTTATTCCTTCTCGGCAACTGGGAGGTGATGGCTTTGATTATTATTGGCTCGATTCAGAGCATTTAGCCGTTTATCTTTTGGACGCCTCTGGACATGGTTTACGAGCTGCCTTACCGACGCTTCAAGTTTTGAATCTTCTCAGGTCGCGAGCGCTTCCTAAAATTAATTACTATCAACCCAGCGATGTTTTACGAGGACTGAACGAAACCTTCCAGATGACCCACAAGAATGATAAGTACTTTACCATCTGGTACGCGGTCTATAACCGAGTCAAGCGTCAACTGGTTTACTCCAGTGCAGGACACCCACCTGCCCTATTGCTTTCTGGAAGGTCAGATTCGTTCATCCAGGTGCAACGCTTGAAGACTCCAAGCTTACCTGCTGGGATGTTCCCTGATGCCGATTATATTGATGAATGCTGTGAAATCGTCGAACCCAGCACCCTGTATATTTTCAGCGATGGGATCTACGAGATTAACCAATCAGACGGCACCATCTGGGGACTTGATCCGTTCGTCCAGCTTCTGACGGAATGTAGGAGTAAAAATACTCGTGACTTAGATCAGATTTTGGAGGCTATTAAAGCCGTGAACCCCAAAGACTATTTTGATGATGATTTGTCTTTACTGGAAATCAACTTCGATTAACACGGTCTTCAGGCAAGAGATTCTCTTGCCTTAGTGGGTAGAAACAATAGCGTTTTCAAATTCTTCTCGATTTGCAAAGATTTCAAAAACGCGATCCATGCTCGTTAGTTCAAATAACATTTTTATTTGCTCGTTAACCGAGCAAATAAAGAGCTTGCCACCAGCAGCCCGAACCGTTTTCAGCGCCAAAACTAGCGCCCCTAACCCTGAGCTGTCCATGAAAGTAACGTCTTGGAAATCAACCAACACCATATCGACACCAGAATCCACCAGGTTAGCAATCTCTTGACGAAATTGACCGGCTTTAGTGCCGTCTAAGATTCCAGAGGGTTGAACAACTTTAACTACAGGATTCATAGGCTATTGCAGACTTAATTAGTTACACAAAGAACCAGACTTTGCCAGTATAGCTGTGGCAAAGAGTTTCAGCCAGACTCTTGTGATCGATAGAACTATCAATCCAAGAGTAAGAGGCAGTAGCACCTGTCATCATTATCCGCTCTCTCTGAGCGAAGCGCTAGATAAACGCTTCCTCAGCAATTGCTGAGTTCTCTAGGGTTACCTTCTCTCAGGCGTCATACACCACGGGATTCTAAGATTTGCCCCCCACACTCAATGCTCGATCCTAGGCCATGCTCCTGTGGCAAAAACCCTGAAAAATCTACTCCTAGAGCCTTCCCTATTCACTTGGGACTATCCCCCAATATCCTTCCTGTGATAGACTAGCGAACATTTTCATTTCTTTACAATCAGGGAGTTATTGGATTTACTGTTTTGTAGAGCGTTATTCATGCAATCTTACGATGTCGTTATTATCGGTGCGGGTCATAATGGACTGGTCTGTGCTGCCTACCTGCTAAAAGCGGGTTACAGTGTGTTACTTCTGGAAAAGCGTTCCGTCCCTGGCGGTGCAGCTACAACGGAAGAAGTCATGCCAGAAGAAGCCCCTGGTTTTAAGTTCAACCTCTGTGCCATTGACCACGAGTTTATTCACCTCGGCCCTGTTGTTGAAGAATTAGAACTAACCAAATACGGATTAGAATATCTATTCTGTGACCCCGTTGTCTTCTGCCCTCATCCCGACGGGAAGTATTTTTTGGGTCACAAGTCGGTTGAGAAGACTTGTGCGGAGATTGCCCGATATAGCGATCGCGATGCTAAAAAATACGCTGAATTTATCGACTACTGGCAGCGCGTCACCAAAGCCATTACTCCCATGTTCAATGCGCCGCCTAAGTCGATTATCGATATTGCAGGCAACTATGGCGCACAAAATATCAAAGATCTGCTCTCCGTCATCGGTGGCGTTGATAAAGCCCTGGACTTGGTTCGTAATATGCTAACCAGCCCAGAAGACCTACTCAACGAATGGTTTGATTCCGAGTTCCTCAAAGCCCCCCTAGCAAGACTCGCCGCAGAATTAGGAGCGCCTCCTTCCCAAAAAACCCTTGCCATTGGGGCGATGATGATGTCATTACGTCATAACCCTGGTATGGCTAGACCCCGTGGCGGGACAGGCGCACTGGTTAAAGCCTTATTAAATCTGGTTAAGAGTCAAGGTGGCGTTGTCTTGTGTGACCAGCACGTTGAGCAAGTTTTAGTGGATGACGGTCGTGCTGTCGGTGTCAGAGTGGGTGGAGGTCAAGAGTACCGCGCTAACAAAGGTGTGATTTCTAATATTGACGCTCGACGCTTGTTCCTGCAAATGGTTGACCCGGCTGATGCCCACTCAGCCGATCCCAACCTACGAGATCGATTGGAACGACGTATTGTCAATAACAATGAAACCATTCTTAAAATTGACTGTGCCCTGTCGGAAGTGCCACGTTTTGAACGATTTGACCACAAAGACGAGTACTTGATTGGCTCAGTGCTGATTGCTGACTCTGTGGCTCATGTAGAAGAAGCCCACTCCCTAGCAACGAGGGGAATTATTCCCGACTCTAATCCCTCAATGTACCTGGATGTCCCAACCGTATTAGACCCATCAATGGCTCCCGAAGGCAAGCATACGTTATGGATTGAGTTCTTCGCTCCTTACCAAATTGCTGGTGCTGAGGGGACAGGTTTGAAGGGTACAGGTTGGACGGATGAACTGAAAAACAAAGTGGCTGACCGCGTAATTGATAAATTGGCAGATTATGCGCCGAATCTCAAAAATGCGATTATGGCTCGTCGTGTAGAAAGCCCAGCAGAATTAGGAGAGCGGTTGGGGGCATACAAAGGCAATTACTACCATGTGGACATGACCCTCGATCAAATGGTCTTCTTCCGTCCCTTGCCGGAAATTGCTAACTACAAGACGCCGATTGAAGATCTTTATCTCACAGGTGCTGGGACTCATCCAGGCGGTTCGATCTCTGGGATGCCGGGACGTAACTGTGCTCGTGTGTTTCTCAATACTCAACAGCCAATTGCCCAAAAGCTGAAAGATGCTGGTAATACTGTTAAATCAGCAGTAGAGTCTGTATTCAAGATTACTTAAGGAGTCTGGTCATCAGTACCCGTAGGGGCGCTCTAAGGGTGCGCCCTTACTTAAGGTGACAGGGGTTTTTTCAAAAAGTTTATTATTCATTGGTCAAAATTTCCTGACTATTGATTAATGACTAATTTTATAGGTTCATCTAAGTTGCGTTCAAACATCTCCCCTAGGACGACTAACATCAACCTTTTTACAGAGAAGATGTCCTCCGAGCTAATGATGATTTGGACAAAGCAAAAGTGGTGAAATAAGGAACGCAATGTTACTGATGCAGGAGCGATGACAGACCAGCAGGTTTTAATTCTTGGAGGACAAGGCAGAATCGGCAGGAGTGTAGCGCAAGACCTTGTTGCAAATACTCAGGCCAAGATTACTGTGACAGGACGGACGTTGAAATCTGAAGCCTCTGTGCAGCGGCAGGAATCGCCGCAAATAGAGTTTTTGGCCTTGGATTTAGCAGATTATGAAGGGTTAGAAAAAGCGATCGCTTCTCATCAGCTTGTGATTCATTGTGCAGGGCCGTTTCTCTACCGGGATACGAGTGTCCTCAAAGCTTGCATCGAACAGGGTGTAAACTATTTAGATGTCAGTGATAGCCGCTCCTTCACTCGTAAAGCGCTAGCATTAGGGGATGCCGCTAAGGCAGGGGGCGTTACGGCGATTATTAACACGGGCATCTTTCCCGGCATCTCTAATAGCATGGTGCGTCACGATGTCGAAAAACTCGATCAGGCGGAACAAATTCACCTCAGCTATGTGGTAGCGGGTTCCGGTGGTGCTGGGGTGACGGTCATGCGGACAACATTTCTGGGTTTACAAGAACCGTTTGAAGCTTGGATTGATAATCAATGGCAATCGGTGAAACCTTATAGCGCACGCGAAACGGTTCAATTCCCGGAACCCTATGGTAAAGCAGGAGTTTACTGGTTTGATATGCCAGAAGCTTTTACACTCGTTGACTCCTTCCCTGTAAAAACAGTTATTACCAAGTTTGGCTCTATTCCCGACTTTTACAATCATCTCACTTGGATTGCCGCTCACATCTTTCCGCCCTCCTGGATCAAAAATCCAGCGGGGATTGAGTTTTTGTCCCATGTCAGTCACCGCATGACGAGTGTGAGCGATCGCGTCAGTGGTATTGGTGTCGCCATTCGCTCTGAAGTTCGGGGTCAAAAAGATGGTCAACCGACCCTGATTTGCTCAACTTTGGTGCATGAAAATACAGCCGTGGCGGCGGGTGCCGGTACTGGTAGCATTGCCGAACTTATGCTTGCTAATCAACTTAAGAAACCAGGTGTTTGGCCTGTTGAACAGGCTCTTCCGACTGAATTGTTTAAACAAACCATTCAAAGTCGGGGTCTCAAGCTTAATGTTGAGAGTACCGTAATACCTTCTCCTGTAGCCTAATAAAGCCTCAGCCAAGAATATTCATACCAGAGGAGATACTCCCGAATTAGAGAGTAGTTACGCACTACTCTCAGCCTTTCACCTTTTGAGAACAGAGGTCGATACACTATGGCTGGAGTTCCCCGTCTGTACAAGTGTTGTTTTTGAGACAGATTTTTTGAAATTGGTGGTTATTTAGCCGATCTTTTTTACTAAGCACTCCATCAAGCTACATAAACAATTTTTAGATTGTTTATGTTTACGAAACGATAAAAAATTAGAGTAAGAGTTACGTAACTGAAGATAAATATAGGTATTTTGAGGAAAATTTAGCGCTCCAACCCTCCGGATTTAATCAATAAGGGATGAAAAGGTTAGTAAACAGGGTTTTCAGTAGGGAGCATCCCAAATATGCACGCTTTAAAGAAGGGTGACGATAGTTTATATCTAAATTCCCCCCTGCTCCCCCACCAACCGTATTTTTACAAAAACCGGATTTGCATTTTTCAGGGTCTCTATATAACACTCCAATCAGCGACGGCAGTAGAAATTTTTCTTTGTGAGAGATATTAATAAACCAAATGCTTAGGTCAAGGTAGAGAGTCTATCAGTAATTTATCTAGAATTTCTTAATATCTCCAAAAGTAGGAATTTAGACCCTGCTTATCTATAGAAATACTTAGAATAAATTGCTGAAACTGAAGTAAATACTTGATAGGTATAATGCTTATGTGTTCAGTATCTATCAGGTTTTAAATACAAGCCCAAGGAAATAAACCAGGAACTTATCACAAAAGTTTTTTTACTTTTTTGGAAAAATTTTATGGTCAACTAAGACCAAAAGTTCTTCATCAAAAAAATACAAAAAAAATCCTGAAGTAGGCAGGAAGCACCTGTTTAAACTGTTAGAAAGGAAAAGTAAAAAAATTTCAATTCAGGCGGAAAACCAAAGGAAAATTATGAGCTTAAATTCCCATACCTTCATGACCACAATGGAAAAACGTGTGAATTTTACAAGTGAAGACAAAGCGCTTCTAAAATTTCATGCTGAATGGGGAAAAGCAATTGCGCCGACAATGGCAGATCATTTCTACGAATACTTAAGTCGCGATCCAGAAATGAATGCCATTATGAATGCCAAAGAGGGGCGTATTCATCGCTTGCGTGAAACCTTTATTCCCTGGTTTTATGAAATGTTTACAGGTATGGATGAATGGGGAAATGCCTATGCTGATCGTCGTTGGCGGATTGGCCTTGTGCATGTGCAAATTGGAATTGGTCCCCAACATGTTGTGCCAGCTATGGCAACGGTAGTGAATGAAGTTAGCAAACAACTGAAGGCGGATGGCAAGCCTGAAGAATTACGAGATGCTTTAGGACGAATTTGTATGATTGATTTAGCCTTCATTGAGCAAGCTTACGTAGAAGTTAGTTCAGCTGCGGTACTCAAAGAAACTGGCTGGACTGAAGGTCTCTTCAGACGTTTGATCGCAACAGGTGCCGGTTCAATGTAAATCCTTTGCGGTCAATTCAAGCACCAAACATCAACCCAATTCCATGATTTTAAATTAGAGCAGGAACACAAGCATGGCTATCAATTCTCAAAAATTGGGGAATATTCTCCAAAACTTTGTCTCCCAAACCTCTGATGTTCAGGGAGCAGCAATGGTCACTCCTGATGGTTTACCTCTGGCGTCAAGCTTACCCGGAGGGATGGATGATGAACGGGTTTCTGCAATGTCGGCTGCTATGCTCTCTTTGGGTGAGCGTATTGGCAAAGAACTCGTCAGAGGTGATATTGATCGCATTTATGTAGAAGGAGACGAAGGCTTTAGTATTTTGACCAGTTGTGGTGAAGATGCGGTATTTCTTGTCCTCGCCAGCAAGGCGGCGAAGCAGGGAGTTTTGATGTTAGAAATTAAGCGTGCAGTTGCGGAACTAAAGCCAGCTTTGTCCTAATTCAACTTCCTCTGAATAGTATCATGCCTCCTGCTAATTTGAAGACTTGAGCAGGAGGTATCATCTCACTTAAATCTAATCTTGGTGCGAGGTTCAAAAGTCTAGATAAGCTTTCAATCTTTAATTTCAATTTTCTTTTGCGGAGCTAAATTCCATGAAGACATTACGTTTAGTCGTAGCAGGAACACCAGGGGCAGGTAAGTCTACTTTTGTACGGACAATTAGTGATATTGAAGTGATAGACACAGACCGTAGCGCCACCGATAAAACTGCTCTATTAAAGCCAAAAACCACTGTAGCTTTCGACTATGGTCGATTCGTCTTTGGTTCCATTTTGGAAGTCCAAATTTACGGTACCCCTGGTCAATCTCGCTTTAATTTCATGTGGGATTTTTTGATTCAGAGAGCTCACACCTATATTCTCTTAGTCGCCGCGCATCGACCCAATGATTTCCACTATGCTCGTCAGATTCTCCTGTTTATGAATCAACGAGTACAGATTCCGATGCTCATTGGTATTACTCATAGCGATTGTCCAGGTGCCTGTACCACCGATGAGATTATGAATCGATTGGGCTTTATGAATGATAAAAATCGTCCACCAGTCTTGAACGTTAATCCTACGGAGCGAGGCTCAGTCGTAGAAGCCGTCATGGGGTCGATGGCTCTGTTGGTGGCTCAACAGAATGTACCTCAATCAACAAACAAAGGAGAACCCAGCCCAGCGCCTCAGGCTAAAGCGAAGACTCCCTATCAATTCCCTCTGCCGAACTTCTCACGAGGTCGGTAAAAATCGATGAGCAAGTGGAAGGAAATGAGATAGCAGTCTCTACTTAACAGTACAAGAGGCAGTGTACTGTGCCCTAGGCGGCTGTAGACCTTATAACATTAACTTCACAGCACTCTGTTTTTTTCTCAAAAACAGAAAAATCTGTTAATTTTAGGCTGCATTTAAAATTATCTAACCGACGAATATTGATTAATTATTTTCTGCTTTTAAAGCTTAACTAACCGTTGGGCTTTATTTAATTGTAGATATCTATGAGTTAATTCATATAGAAATAAATATAAAACAACAAAAACCTTTTTTATGTTTACTTCATAAGAAATGCTTTTAAATTAATGTTTATTTTAAATAAGACTACAGACATCAGTAAGATATTTTTGCTAAAACTGAATCAAGGAGATAGATTTCCCCTCACAGCTAAAGAAAAGTATAAACTTGAGTTTTTTTAGCTGCTCAGTCAATCTATCGAAAAAATATCTGGGTTGGCGAAGATAAGTTTTATCTAAGAATGCAGCTCAACTTAAATAATTAAGGACTTAAAAAGCTGCATCAAGTTTTTCTGCTAACAGGGTATAAAGAACTACCTGATTCTGGCATAAAGACCCAAAATTTATACTGATTAAAGCCAGATTCGTCAGTAATTAATACTGTCTAGCAGATTAAATCAGGAGAAAGTACAACAGCAGGGTGTACACAGGAAATTACTAAGCGGACTAACTGTTTAAGCGCTTAGTAATTTATTCAATCTGTTCACATCAAATACAGGCAATCAACATCATGTCAGTTACTAAAAATTCCTTACGTCCAGAACTCGGCGAGTTCAGCAGTGTCGTTTGCTTCAAAGCCGTAGTGATTGGTATAGAAGAAGCTCTCGGAGATAAAGCCGCTGCTATCGCCTTAATTTCGGCCGGTCGCCAACGCGGTAAACAGTTAGCGGAAGAGTTAAATTTAGCTAACAAGGGTGAAGAAATGTCTTTGTCGGAAGTCACAGAAAAAGTTCAGTATGCCCTAGGTTCAAACGGCACTCGTTTGTGCATTGTGGACAAGATTATTCAAGAAGGAGAAGCCTACAAAGTCTATACCCGTGAAACCGTTTGCTCAGCAGGTGAAGAAGAAGGATCTCCACGGCAGTGTACTTTTACTTTAGGCGCAATTCAAGGCTTTTTAGAAGCCTTTTTAGGTAAGCGCTTACGGGGAAAACAGACGGAATCCATTTTACGGGGTGGTAGTAATGATGTCCTGGAATATAAAGTTCTAGGTTAAACTGAGACTCCCTAAAACATTCCTTTGACGCAAGTCAAAACTGGCCCTAAGTTTAGACAAATTTTAGGAACCAGAAACAACAAAAAATTGCCGAAGCATACTTTATAAACTTAAATCAGGAATCCAACAATGGCGATTAACTCTCAAAAAATTGGTCACATTCTGCAAAACTTTGTGACAACAACCAGTGATGTTCAAGGTGCAGCATTAGTTACTCCTGACGGCTTACCCTTGGCGTCAAGCTTACCCAGTGGCATGGATGATGAACGGGTTTCAGCTATGTCTGCTGCCATGCTTTCTTTGGGTGAACGCATCGGTCAAGAACTGGCTAGAGGTGATATTGACCGCATCTATGTAGAGGGCAATGAAGGCTTTAGCATTCTTACAAAATGCGATGAAGAAGCAGTCTTTATCGTTCTTGCCAGCAAGGCGGCAAAGCAGGGAGTTTTGATGTTAGAAATTAAGCGTGCTGTCGCTGAACTGAAGTTGCTTTTACTGTAAGTTCTATTAAGTAAGTGCCGCGAAACTATTCCTCCTACCTGGATTCATGGATTGAGTAGGAGGAATTTAGTCACAAAAATTGAACTTTGTTATCTAGAGTAATTTCCAAATTCAAGCCTTGTTGACTCCCAAGAGATAGGGAAGCCAAAGCATCAGGAAGCAGGTAAAAGAGGGCGTTATTGCTTCAAACATGACTGGCTATAAAGAGTCTCCCCAGTCTTGAGGAGTATTCGGGCAATATTGCTCGTCTATCTTCATTCTTCCCCACTCTCCCACTCCTCCACTCCATCCCGAATCAGCTTTCATTCTCTATTTTTGAGTAAGATTTAGCGGAGCAAAATCGAATGAAAACCATGCGTTTAGTAGTCGCCGGATCTGTAGGAGCTGGTAAGTCTACGTTTGTGCGAACGCTCAGTGAAATTGAAGTTGTAGATACAGACCGTACAGCTACCGACGGGACAGCACTATTTAAACCAGAAACCACCGTTGCTTTAGACTTTGGCAGGCTTGTGCTTGGCCCCAATATGGATCTGCATATCTATGGCACTCCGGGTCAGGCTCGTTTTGATTTCATGTGGGATTTGTTAATTCAAAATGCTCACTGCTATATTCTGTTGGTCGCAGCTAATCGACCCAATGATGTCAACTATGCTCGTGAAATTGTCTCATTTATTAGCGATCGCGTCCAAATCCCGATGATTATTGGTCTGACCCATCTAGATTGTCCGGGCGCTCTAACTTCAGAAGAAATTCTGACGAATCTGGGCTATGACATTCATGATAAAAATCGACCCCCTGTGGTGAATATTAATCCCAATGATCGCACGACCGTCCTCGAAGCGATGGTTGTATTAATGGCTCTTGTCGTTGCCCACAGTAATGTGAAACTATCCCATACCCCTGAAAAACGATAAAGTGTGAAGTATCGATGAAGGGTGAATGAGCAAGGATAAAAAATGTTAATCTGTCCACTTACCCCTTCAGGCTTCATACTTCTTTTAACAAGTTTTGAGGGTGACTGAGTACGGGTGTTGATGACTGTGGCAACAAGCTACGGGAGCAAGAAATGGTTGAGCATAGACCAAGGTACGAACTGCACTTTCACGTCAGTGTGCAAAGTGCTGTCGTTCGTGACCCTAACAAAGTTAGACAAATTTTTCAGGGAAACTTAGCCCGCTTTACCTGTGATCCTCTGCATCAGCTACCGGCGGATCTGCCTGATTTTACAGGTCGCCAGGACGAGCTAGAGCGTGCGATTAATTTGCTCACCACCACCAGACCCAGTGGGGAAGTCGCCGAGAATACGCCCACGTCACGCTTTGGGATTACAGCGATTATCGGCATGGCAGGCGTAGGGAAATCCGCTCTGGCGATTCATGTTGCCCATCAGTTGAAACAAGATTTCCCCGATGCTCAACTCTATGTCAACCTGCGCGGAACCGAAAGCCAACCCCTCGATCCGTTGGACGTGTTAGCTGGTTTTCTCCGCGCTTGGGGTGTCGATGACCTATCGATGCCTGACAATCTGACCGAGCGATCGCAACTTTACTGTTCCTTTCTGACAGGCAAACGGGTTTTGGTTGTATTAGACAATGCTCACGACTCGGCTCAGATTCGCCATTTGCTACCGGATAGTTCTTCTTGTGCAGTTCTGGTTACTAGCCGTAAACGCCTTGCGGCACTGGAAGAAGCCGCTCCACTCGAACTCGATGTACTCCCAGAACCGGAAGCTCTAGAACTCTTGCAGAAATTGGTTGGGATAGAACGAGTGCAGGCTGAACCCGCAGCCGCTCAACAGATCATCAATCTTTGTGGTCGGTCTCCCCTAGGAATTCGGATTACAGGTGGCACGCTGAGAAATCAGCCTCAGTGCCCCTTAGAAAACTATTGGCTTGAACTCACTCAGGAGCAACAACGCATTGCTCAACTGAGCTTAAATCATCAAGATGTCCGCACCAGCTTTGCGGCTAGCTTTAAGCAGCTCGATGAAATCTCGACTCGTCTGTTCCGTTTGCTGGGATTACTCACAGGACAAAACTTTGCGCCAACGGTAGCTGCTGCGCTGCTAGAGTTGGAGCCAGTCACCGCCGAGCAGTTTGTCAAATATCTCGTTGATTTGCAACTCTTGGAGCCAGCAAGTGTTGGGCGCTACTTTCTCCACGATTTGATGCGCCTGTTCGCTAAAGAGCAATTAGCGATCGAAGAGCCTGCCTCAGAGCGTCAGGCGGCTCGTCTGAGGGCCGCTCGCTGCTATCTAGAAGCTTCTGAGATTGTCAACTTGGCTCTCAAGCCGGAGACTCGTCCCCTTTTAGCCCAAGTCTTGAGCGACGACAAACACCAATCCCTAGCAACCGCAGAGCAAAATTGGTTTTTAGCCGCCTTAAACTGGTTTCAGCTAGAGCGGATGAACCTATTAGCGTCGATTGAATGGGCTTACCAGGCTCAGGCATGGGATATTGTTGTCCCATTGGTGAGCTACTTAGTTAACTTTTTTAACATTTATGCCGATCATGCCGATTGGGAACGCACTCACTTGTTGGCATTGGAAGCCAGTGGCAAATTAGGCGACCCCCAAGGAGAAGCTCAGACTTTAACTAATCTGGGCAACGTGTACGCTTTGCAAAATGCCTGGGACAAGGCTCGCAACAGCTACGAGCAAAGCTTAGTTATTTTTGGCGAGTTAGGAGACAGCACAGGAATGGCGAAGACCATGGGGAACCTGGCGAATGTTTATTGCCAACAGGATAACTGGGAAAAAGCGAGTGAATTTTATGAGCAGAGTCGGGTGATATTCCGTGAATTGGGAGACTTATACGGAGAAGCTCAAACGTTAGCCAATATGGGCATCTTCCATCTCAAACAAAGCCATGAAGCGGAGGCGGGCGTGTTATGGCAAGAAGCTCTCACCAAACTGCCCCCCAATTTGCCCAAGTCCAAACGGGTCGCACAGTGGCTGGAGTTAATTCAGAAGCCAATTTCTGTGAGTGAAACGAGCGAGGGTAGCGCACAAACGGGTGTGAAACCTTGGAGTCCGTTAGAGTTCGCCAAGAATGCCTTGCAGTGGTTTCGCAGGAGTTAGCGGGAATGGCTGAGATCGCACAAAAGCGCAGCACTTCATCCATAGATTACCGATTCGCAAACTCAGGGCAGTACTGGTTAATGGCCAAAGCATAAGTAATTTGCTGTTTGGCGACCTCACTAGGGGATGAGTGATAAGCGGCTAAGGCACGAGAGCGGGTTAACTCGGCTTGTGATCCGCCATATCGGAGAACTCGGCAGGTGGTTTTGGCAGAAGCGATCGCGCTATCTCTGTGTTTCTCACTATACTGATTCAGTTCTTGCCTGATATTGGGCGGATAATTCTTCGCCAGCGATCGGAAATTAGAGACAAATGAAGCGCTAGGAGACAGCACTGCTGGGGGATTCTTAACGCACCAAGACGAAAGGTCTATCACTGTGCCATCAGACTGACGCACATAACAGGGACTATCGGGTTCTTCTAGGAAGTTCTGTGCTGGTGATGATAAACTTTGCGCGATCGCTACCCCAGGCAGGAGAACAACCAGCGAGAGGATAGCTACAGACCGAATAACTGTACCTTTCATAAGCCTGAACCCACAGAACTTCATGATGAAACCGGACTTTCGGTATGGGGTTGCCCCTGATCCATTCCTATTCCCCATTACCTATAACAAATTTTTCTCTGGGAATTGTTAAAGAATTGTAGCTGTAACTTCTATCAGTAATCACATCACGCTATACTTCCCCCTATCAGTTTATTGAAAAACAAAATTGTTCTAGTAAACTGGCAACATTCTGAGCCGTTATTCAGCCACAATTCAATCGACTGATTCCACTTAAACCCCATACACACTTTCCTATAGTGCTAGCTTAGTCTTTTTGACTACAGACAGCTAAGCTAACCCTATCAAGTAACTACCATGCCTGTAATTAAGCCTGATAGATAATTTTTTAGCGCCTAGTTTTGAGAGGTGACTCTAGATTTTGCCTTTGGCTTAACTTTTTTTTGCCCAAAAGTTTTAGCTATCTCTACTTAATGATAACTAAACATGAAGTAGATGGGTATGAATCAAGACAGGTGGAAGAAGAGAGTTCAGATTCCAAATCAAACTAAGCCTAAACAGGCTAAGAATTTTAATAGTTATTCTGAGCCTTGACTCCTACCTGACTAAATATATCGAGGCATTAATGGCACTAACCTAACTACTGGGAAATAACAAGGTAGAACCATGAACGGCGCAGCCGAGAGCTGACAAAATTAACACTCTTCTACACCGAAATATTGAGGAAGCATATATGCGTTGGCGTCAGAGAGCTTTCCTATTTATCTTGATGCTGGTAGCAAGTTTAGCGGCAGTTGTTCTATCGAATATTTTGATGGAACCTAGAGCAACGCTAGCCACGGAGGCTCTTCTCCTGCCTGCCCCAACCCAGCAAATCGGAAACTACGATTATTTTGGGAAATCCATTACCCCCCAAGAGGCCGCTCAACTCGTCAGCCAGAAAGGACTCAACCCCCAAGAGCCAGCCTCCTATCAACGGATTGGAGCCGTCCAAATCACGGATCAATTACTGGCTCGTGGTGAGGATATATTCTTCAACCGCAAGATTGGCGACGCATTTGGCTTGCAGAGGGTGTTTGGTTTTGGAGTCGGTTTGGCTCGCCTTGCGCCAGAGATTGCCAAGGCCATTGTTGACTTAAACGGTCAACCCACGAGCAACTTGATCGTAACTCTGCAAAAAGATTTAAAGATAGGCAGTCGCACATTTCCCAAGGGAACAGCCTTCCCAACCGGTCTTGACGTGGAAAAGGGAGGTGTTTTACCGATAGGATTGAAACTCACCGGCGACCTGAGCTGTGCCATTTGTCATGCAGTGGTTTCTCCGACGGGTCAAACCCTGAAGGGAGTCCCGAATGGTGACCTAGCCATTCCCTTTTTTATCGCGCTAGCCCCCAATTCAGCCTCAGGTTTTGCGCGTTTGAACCTCAACCCCTTTGACCCCAAATACAAAGGCAACGGCAAAAAAATCATCGATAGTACGGGTCAAATCATCGAATTGCCCGATCCCGACAAGTTTGAAGCAGCTTTTGATGATGCCGTCTTGGATGTACCCTTTGGGAACTTTGAGAGTGCACCCGATATTATCAATAACACGACTCAAATCCCCAGTATTTTCACGTTTCAGGGTAGTCCCTATTTACCAGATGGTCAGTTTGCCGTCGGTTCCTTTGGTGGACTCAGTGCACAGGCTAATTCAGTCTACTCTTCCGAAATTAACCTGCTAGCCGCAGCTCAAATGAGTGCGGAAACGATTGGTGTCGATCCCGAAGTTTATCTCGGTATGGTGCTTCAGAATGCCGCCGATCCGACCATTCGTCTACCACAGGGATCACCTGTCAAACCCTCACAGTGGCTGCGTAAGGTTGCTCCGAATGTTAAACAGGCGGAACTTGAAGACCAAATTCCAGCTCCTGGCACGGGTGCTTACCCCAAACTGAAACCCAGCTTAATCACCTACAACGGTCTTATTTTCAGCCCTAACACCAATTCCCTCGATCGCGCCAAAGGCCCATTTTTATTCGGGATGAATGCTATAGCGGCTTGGGAAAATAGTCTCGTCCCACCACCCAATAAAACACCTGAAAACCAGCAGGCACTAGCCAATGGTTCTGTCCAACGTGGTGCGAAAGTATTTCAAGAGGCGGGATGTATTACTTGTCATCCTTCACCCTTCTTCACCGACAACAAAATTCACCCCCTGAGTGAAATTGGCACGAACTCCGCTCGTGCCGAATCTCGCCTCGCCCTGAATGATTTGCTGGTGGCACCGAAGCTTTACACGTTCAATACTCCCGTTCCTGTTCCGGCTAATGCAGAAGTTTTAAATGTGCCAACGGAAGGCATTTCTGCCAGCCCAACCACGTTACCCAATGGCATCTTGCCGGATGGGGGCTACAAGACTACGTCCTTACGGGGAATCTATCTCAGTGCGCCTTATTTACACGATGGTGGGGTAGCGGTGCGGGCAGGAGCGATTCAAGCTACGGCTAATGGTATTACGGTGGTTGACCCCACGGGGTTGGGATTGACCGGAACGTTGAGCCAAGGGATATCGGCTGACAGTGCCAATAGCTTACGCGCTCTTCTGGATCAGGGACTTCGGAGCAAAGTGATTTATGCTAATTCGTTAAATCCATCCCTCGGTAAAGATCGGGCTAACCTGGATGGTACGGGTCATAATTTCTATGTCAACGACCCAGCGAAGCAGACCGATTTGGTGAATTTCTTGTTGGCGCTAGATGATAATCCAGGTCAGTTTTAGCGTCTTGGGCTAAGTGTAATACAGCTTATTCGTAAGGGCACGATGCTATCGTGCCTTTTCCGTTTGTATTGGACTTCGGACAAAACAGAATTTGTTCGCGAATGATTTTGTTGAACGTTTCTCAATGTTAGCTGCCTAAAGAAGTGCTAGACTCGGTTTCGTCAGTGCCGGGACGATGCGATCGCTAGCCATTCTTGCACCAGAGAGATTGCGGGCGACGGGTCCAACCTGTAAAGCTGCCAACCCTCCCATTACAAAGAGTTCGCAACGAGGCCAGCGAAGATGAGCATCGAGAACAGGCAAGCCATTAACAATTGGGGTCGGGAAACCATCCAAAACCTCGCTCAGCATAGAATTGGCTGTAACATTTAGTTTCGTTCCCGTTGCCAACCAGATGCGCTCGCACTGATGCTCTGTGCCATCATAGCAGCGAACCTGCCAATAGTTGTCCTGCCATATCGCTTCAACAATTTGGCACTGCTCGTGGAGCGATATTTTCCCACTGTGGTAGGCACGTCGCAGTTGTGTCATGATGGCTGGAGTGAGAGAACCCCCATTGCGAGCCTGTTGAATCATCTGCCAACGGTTCTGCCAATCCGTTTCAGCCCAAAATTCCTTCAAATATTTGGGTCCCAGCCAGCCTGGATCGGCATCAAAGAGCTTTTCTTGAAAATCGCGCCGTGCCATCAGTATTACCTTAGCACCACGAGCCACTGCTCCCACTGCCAAGTGACCGGACGTTAAGCCACCTCCCACAATCAGCACTCGTTCCCCAGCCAGTTGCAATGAGCGCAAATCGACATCATGTGAATGACACAGCCGCTCTTGTGGATAGGGCGTACTGATGTGACTCACCCAGTCCGGCAAGCTTGGAGTACCGCCCCCCGTTGCCAGAACAACACGTCGAGCGAGGATTGAATGCCCATTATCTAACCAAAGGCGAAAGCGAGTCTTGCCCCTTTGAGTTAGGGGTTCAAGGTGAGTCACTTGGGCTGGGACGATGCACTGCTCCAGTTGCCAGCGATTAATGAGATGCAAGCAAAAATCCTGAAAAAGCTGAGTACCCGGTAAGTCGTAAGGGGGATGAAGCTCTGTTGGGCGAGATTCGGCAAAGCTCCGCAGTGCATAGGGATTGGGGTCGGGGTGGTGAACCGCAGGCGACCTGAGATGGGGGATTTCTAAGGCAGCAAAGGCGTGAAACCACTGGCTCATCCATCTGCCACTCTTGTCAAACACTAAAAACCTGCCCTGCATCTTCTGACATTTTTGCAGCAGATGGGTGACCAAGGTTAGGGCATGAGGACCAGCACCAACGATAGCAATGTCAATCCCTGTAGGTATGGGTGCCGAATTATATGCCATGCCAAATCAAACCTCGTTGCGATAATAATTATCATTCCAAATATGATAGTGATTATCATAACCACAGTCACCCCTTAAGTGATGGGTGTGCTGTGAGGTCAGGAGTGAATTTCTGTTGAATCTCGAACGAGGGTGTGAGGAATTGTGATGTCAAAAACGTGGTGGAATGCTTTACTTGTGAGTCCAGTGCTGTTTGGGGGTACTCTAGCTGCCGGGGAAAGCGCACTGGGTAGCGAAACATCAACAATAACCAAACTGGTGCAACGACCAGTGGCAGAAATTTCAGTAGCCGCTATACAGGATAATCATGCAAAAAACGCAGAAGATGAGATAAGTCAGCTCTCTACAAAACCATCCCCCGCTGCGTCTCAACCTCCTTCAGTAGCAGTGACACCGATACAGAACCTAGTAGCATCCGAGACGGCTAATGTTTTGGAACAAATCGAGCAGTATAGCGATGAAGGCGGTGCTGACTCCCTCGAGCAAGTCACCAATGTCTCTCAACTGCGGGATGTTTCTCCGGGAGACTGGGCATTTGAAGCACTGCGAAATTTGGTCGAACGCTATGGTTGTATTGCTGGATATCCCGATGGCACTTATCGCGGCAACCGCGCCTTAACCCGGTATGAGTTTGCGGCTGGATTGAATGCCTGTTTGCAACAAATTGAGCGTATACTGACCAGCAGTGGCGAAGGTTTTGTTACTCGTCAGGATTTAGAGGCGCTGCAACGGCTGGTGCAAGAGTTCCAAACCGAGTTGGCAACGTTGGGTACGCGGGTGGATACGCTGGAAGGTCGTGTGGCGTTCTTAGAAGACCATCAGTTTTCCACGACTACCAAGCTTCGGGGAGAAGTCAGTTTTTCTGCCAGTGGTGCATTTGGCGACGAAAAAGCAGATGGCAGTGGTGAACAGGTAGAGGATAACATTGTTCTCGACTACCGAACACGTCTGTTTTTTGAGACAAGCTTTACAGGCAAAGACTTGTTAGTTACCCGCTTGGATGCTCTAAATACCATTCCCTTCGGCCCTGGTGAAGACGATAATCCTAATGTAACTGGAACGAGTATGACTCGGCTCGCCTTTGATGAGGGGACTAACAATAGCGTTCGGATTGGGAAGTTGTTCTATCGGTTCTCAGTGGGTGAAACGGCAGAGTCCCATGAGTCGGAAGAAGAGGAACACGGACACGGACACGGACACGGACATGGTGCTCCCGAAGGTGCGAAGCTCTCATTTGTTATCGATGCCGTTGGGGGTGAGTTTAATGAAAACTTCGCCAACTTCAACGAATTTTTCTCGGAAGAACTCACGGGTGCAATTTCCCGTTTTGGGCGGTTCAATCCGATTTACTACCAGGGATTGGAAGGTACGGGAGCCAGTCTTACTTATAACTTTAGTGACGCACTCAGCCTATCTGTAGGCTACCTGGCACCGAATGCCAGCGACCCCAGCGAGAAAAATGCACTGTTTGATGGTAGCTATGCGGCTATCGGGCAGCTTAGTTTCGATCTTAGCGATCGCGTGGGGTTAGGTCTGACCTACGTGCGAGCCTACTATCCTGGAGGACAGGTGGTTGTCTCCGGGGAAACGGGTAGCGAGCTGGCAAATGTGCCGTTTGGAGAAGATACAGCCACTTCAGCCGATCACTTTGGAGTTTCTGCACGCTTTCGCATCAGTCCAGCCTTCTCGCTTTCGGGTTGGGCGGGGTTGACAAGAGCTCACGCTAAAAATGATGGGTTCAACGATGGTGTCCTGGTGAGCAAGGGGGATGATGCCACTATTTTCAACTGGGCTGTCACCCTAGCATTACCAGACTTGGGTTCAGAGGGCAGTTTGCTTGGGTTCATCGTGGGACAACCCCCGAAGGTGACTGATAATGATATCGGTCTTGAGGATGGTGACACGTCTTGGCATCTGGAGGCTCAGTATCGCTACCAACTTACCGATAATATTGCCCTTAACCCAGGTGTGCTGGTGATTCTCAATCCAGAACACAACAATAATAACGACACCATTTGGGTAGGAACCCTTCGTACCATCTTTGAATTCTAAAACGTTCCGGGGAGTAACAGGCGTTGCTGGCGAATAAGCATTTTCAGCTAGCGCTGCCTGTTACAGCCTGCTTTCCAGAAGGTTTGGTGTTAGAAAACACGAGCAATCGATCGTTTGTTCCAAGATGTATAATGATAATCATTACCAAAAACACCATCCATGATTATTGCTGTCGCTGGTTTACCAGGAGCAGGGAAAACCACTTGGATTCGACAACAGCTAGCCATTGCCAACCAACCCGTGCAGTATTTCAGTCCGGGTTCTGACCCAGTTCCCATTGACATGACCTGCATTGCTGCTGAATTTCCTGATGTCAAAGTCCTCAAGGAAGGTGAGGAACATCAATTGTCAGACTTGGCTGGGCTTGAGTCGATTACCTACATAGAACTCGGATTTCATGTAGATTTAGCGTCAGTTGAGCCAGTATTATCGGTGTTAGATGACCTCTCAATTCATCGCGTTGCCTTGATGCCACCAAACATACAGAATACGGGATGGCACGCTTGGGCGGACGAGGTTGTACCGGGAGTTACAGTTGAACCCACGGAAGGTAAACCAGAGCTTTGGCGTGCGCCGATTAGCGGTCAAGTTTTAGACCCAGCAAGTCTGAATGTCTTTTGGTACGAGTTGACTCAAGGAGCCTATGGCAACGTTAACCGAGTGAAGGGAATTTTTGACCTAGCTGACGGACGAGCCTTTTACTTTGATTTTGTGGCTGGAATTCCTGATAGTACCTACACCGAGTTAACTGTTCCCCGTTGGTTAGAAGGGCGTCCTCAGCGTTTTAGTGGGATTGAAGTGGTCGGGATTGAGTTGGATAAAAAAGCAATTTCTCAAACCTTAAAAGATTGTTGTTTAGCCGACGCTGCCATTCATCACTACCAACAACAAATCCAAGAATCATTAGAAGAAGACTTAGAGGAAGTATGAAACTTGCTGTTATCTCATGCATTCACGGTAATTACGAAGCCTTAGATGCCGTTTTATTGGATATTGATCGCCAAAACGCTGACAAAATTTTTTGTGTGGGTGACTTAGTAGGTTACGGTCCCTATCCTAATGCCGTAGTCGAACAAATTCGCTCCTTAGATATTCCCACTGTTCAAGGCTGCTGGGATGAAGATGTCGTAGAAGGACTCAATGCCTGCGAATGCTCCTATCCTTCAGTATTAGCCGAAAAACGGGGTCGTCTTGCCCATGAATGGACTAACGAGGAAATTTACCCGGAAACACGAGAATTTTTAGCTCAATTGCCTCATAGTTTAAAAGAAGGGAACTTGTGTTTTGTTCACGGTAGTCCTCATAGCAATCACGAATACTTGTTACCCGAATTAGATGCTTTTCTCGCCATTGAACGAGTCATTTCTACAGGTGCTGATGTGCTGTTCTGCGGTCATACCCATGTGCCTTATGTCCGCGACTTAGATGCTAGTCAACTGCAAGTCAAAGTGAATGCAGCAGGCAAGCAGCAAGAACAAACTTTTACTGCCCCTCTCAAGCGCATTGTCAACGTGGGTTCGGTCGGAGAACCGCGTCATGGGCGGCCGAATGCCACCTATGTGATTTACGACACTGATACCGAACAGGTAACTCTGCGAGAGGTCGAGTACGACTACCAAAAAACCTGTGCTGCGATCATTGATAAAGGCTTACCTGCTATTTTTGCGTGGCGATTAGCACGAGGACTAGAGTTTGCTGAAATGGCGGATGATCCAACTCATGTGTGTGAACGGTAAAGCGATGACTAAAAGCCCTTTCGATTTTGATACTAATCCCAATTTTCAAGTTACTGATTATGACATCGTGGTTCGTCAAAGTATTCCGGGTTATGATGCTTTACTCAGCATGGTAACGGCTCTGTTACAGCTTGAGCTAACGGATACAGCCGATATTCTTATCGTTGGAGCGGGTGGAGGCAATGAGATCAGTGTATTAGGACAAGCTCATCCCACCTGGCAATTTACAGGTGTCGATCCGTCTGAAAAAATGCTGGCAGTCGCTCAATCAAAAGTTGAGTCGCTGAATTTAGGTAACCGTGTCGCCCTTCATAACGGTTTCGTTCAGGAACTTCCATTGCACCAATTCAGCGCAGCCACAAGTCTGCTAGTCATGCATTTCCTGCCGGATGATGGCACCAAACTGGATTACTTACAAGCGATCGCTTCTCGTCTTCAACCCGGTAGTCCTTTCTTATTAGTCGATTTTCAGGGCGATAAGCAATCTGAGTCATTCAAGCGGCTAGTAGACGGTTGGCAGCAACGAGCAAGAACGGCTGGCATGGAACCACAACGCTTAACTGAACTAGCTAATGGTATCTGGCAACATCTCCACTGTATCCCAGAAGAACGAACGCTTGAATTACTGGCTCAAGCTAAATTCAAGAACGTTGTCCGTTTCTATACCGGGTTTATTTTTACAGGCTGGTTAGCGTTTGCAGAGTAATTGCAGTTGGCTGAACTACGAGAATTTGTGGTGTAGTAATGATGACAAACTGGGCAATTTTAAGTGGAATCGAAGGTAATTTATCCGTCTATAAAGCTGTTATAACGAATATTCAACTTAACGGTGAAGTTGTGCGGCGGCAGACAAGCTTGAACTCTCACCGATAACCTCTGTCCCGTCCGCACCAACGTAGTGTTAGGTGGCGACAATCACTGTTGCCTATCGTAGAGGGAGAAATCTTACTTGTCCTTCCCACTCTCCCTCAAGGCTGCACTCTGCAATCAGGATAATCTCCTCTATCGCCACCCCTACTGGAACACGACGGCTCACCTCAAACAACCCAGGCATACGCAATCCTGCTTGAATGCGTTGATAGGCAAAAGTTGTCATGGTAGCAACATCATGAGTCAAGACAATTCGTTCCTCTTGGGCTGCCCATTCTAAAACGGTTGGGTCATCTACTCCAGACAGATCAACATCTTGAACACGCGCAATATCAACATCTGGGCTTTGACGAAGAACACCTCGTACAATTTGATTATTAAAATTTTCATCAGCCAGGAATCGAGCCATTTCAGATCACCTGGACTGATCTCGCCTAGCAAGTAAGCGATCGCGTATTCCAATAGGATTAAACCGCTGTTCAGCCTCCTGCTGAATCATATTTGCCTGATGCTGGCGTTCTGCAAGATAGATATGAACCTCATCTCGGTGTCTAAGATAGTAGCCGATAACCAGATATATATCTGGCAATTGAAGTGACGGGTACTGCTCTCCTATTTCCTCAGGAGTACAACCCTCCAGAAAAGCGGTAACAATAGTGTCTAGGGTGACGCGAGTTTTGGCAACTCGTACAACTCCATAAGGATCAGTCTCTATAGGTGTAGGTTCGAGGGCAATTGCTAGAGCCATAGACTTTACCCATCGGTTTTTAACTTATATGGTAGCAAATGCCCAAGCAGTCTGGAGCCTTTACAGCTTATAGGATTGCTCAATTACCTTAGCTTGAAGATTACCAAAACGCCCAATTAGTTGATCACCTCCTGTTAAATCATCGGTAGAGATGCACTCAATATCAATGAGTGTTATGAACTGCGGTTGGTTAGACACTTGAAAAAACTCTAGAAACAACCTCGTTTAGAAGCACCTTCGTTGCTAGAATTAATCTTCCAGCTTTCTAGTTAATCTTTGCTAAAAAGCTAGAATTTTAGCTTCCTAATAAACCCTTGCTTAACCCTGAAATCATGAGCTAGATTTCAAAAATGTTTACATCGAAAAAGCTACCTAATACTGGATGTACTTCAGTTGAATATGCAGATAGAGTCAATTTATAGGAGTCATTCGGTGGCAGTTCTCTACATTTGGGGGGATTTCATTATCTATACTTCGACAACTATAGGTCTGTAATCAGCCTTGCCTTCCTTAGCAGAAATTGCAGGACTGTTTCTTCTCTGGAAATAATATCGGCTCTCCCCTCCATCCCTAATTGAATCGGACACTGACGAGTACCATAACCTAAAGAGAGGCTTTCTGGCTGAATCGTGACCTCATAAAATGAGGGCGTACCACTGACATTAGACCTTACAGTTGCAGTCGTACCGTCTCGTTGAAGTGGGATAGCATCTGGGGAAATCGTACTCACTACACCTTGGAGGGTGCCGTAATCGGGGTAAGGACAGGCGGATACTCGCAGTTGTACGTTTTGACCGCCTTTTACCTTGCTAATGTCTTGTGATGTCACTGTTGCCTTCACAACCAACTGGGTATTACTGGGAGCAATTTGGGCGATTTCTGTACCAGGTTGCACTGTCTGACTAGAATTTCGTAAGTTCAACTTGAGGATTGTGCCGTCAGTGGGTGCAGCAATGATGGTTTGCTTGAGGTCAATTTCCACTTGTTGGAGTTGGCGGATATCCCGTTCTAGCTGGTTCTGAAGTTCAATTTGCTGCTGAATCAGGGCAACCCGTTCTTTGTTTAATGTAGCGGTGGTGGCTTCTCCCGTCGCTTTTTCTTGGGCAATGCGCTCTGATGCGATCGCTACATTAGCAGCGCTAGGATTAAGAGAGGCTTGGACACCTTCGAGTCGAGCAAGAGCTGCTTTAACTGCTTGTTGTTTTTGCTGAAATTGAAGCTGAGACACTGCCCCAGACTCTACGAGCTGTTGATAGGCTTTTAGCTCAGCATTGGCTAACCCTAACGCTGCCTCCGCTTCTTTTACGTCTGTTTGTGTGGTAACTTGTCGGTCTTGATAATCGCGTTGGTTGCGGCTTAAATCGGCTTGAGCAGAGGCGATAACTCGTTGATTGCGGTTCGTTTCTGCGGTAATTTGGCGATCGAGGGCAGCAATTTGGGCGTTCATTTGAGTGAGTTGTCGCTGAAGCTGCTGGATATTGCCTTGCAACTGGCGTTTTTGGGTTTGCAGGCGGGAGTCGTCGAGGATAGCAATAATCTCTCCCTGCTTCACCACCTGATTTTCTTTCACTTTTATTCGCTCCACCGTGCCTTCTTTCGCCGCTTGGACAATTCGCAATTCACCCAAGGGACGGACGGTGGCTGGGGCTTTTACCGTAACGTTGTACTTAAATAGGGCAGCAAGGATAAATGCAACTCCAACCGTGCCAACCATAAATAAGCCACCGAGGGTTGTCCATCGGCTGATAGGAGGTAGAAATTCATCGCTAGAAGCTTTGGGGAGAACAGCCTCGTTAGAATCGTTAAGCATCTTGCAAGAATGACCCAGAAGAGATAGTGTCAAGTCCTCTCTGGGTCAATAATTTAATCAATTAGCCAGCCTTGATTATGGCAATTGCATCACAAGAGATGATGCCGAAAGCAATCTAGCATTAAGCAATGTCAGTCGCGATCGTGTCAGCAAAACAAGCAATCCGAGTGTGCAAGGGATTGCCACAGGGAGTACATCCCCCCGACACTGAGGAAAGATCTTCATCCGACAGTTCGATCAGTCCAACTGGATTTTCTGGCAACAGTGCCTTCTGTTCATCGCTCAAGCTGGCACGGTAGTCTTCATCTTTCCACGCACGGATAATATCGGCGTTAGACATATACACCCTCCATTGGGTATGGAACTTAACTTGGCTTTTCGCCGTAAGTAAGCATAGCCGATTTACGAGAATGATTATCATTCTAATGCATTATCTAAACCAATGAGAATGATTATCAAAACTGATGTTAGCCTCAATGGAGACATCATCATGGGTAAAATTCGATCGCACTATCACAGGCTCAAATCAGCATGGAACCCGTTCATCAGTTCTTACATCAACTGAAACAAGACCAAAAACTCCGAGAAGAATTAGCCGAAACGCTTAGAGTAGAAAACGATTGGAACGTTGCCACTCATATAGCGGAAAAATATGGATACAAATTTACCAGCAAGAAACTCTGGGAAACTATTCAGGAACGCCAGCAAAAAGGCGAAACCTGGGAAGACGAACCCCAACCTGCGATCGGAGTAGAAAATGCTAGTATTCAGCTCGACAACTTTCTGACAGCAGAGGACAATCATCACCTCCTAGAATATGCCCTACAACATGAGTCAGATTTTGTCAGTAGCTTAACGGTTGACCTTGATGATACTTTGCACCTATCACCAAATCATCGTCGCTCTTTAATGTTGCCATCATGCTCCGATGTAGTTGAAGGGGTTATCCATCGTATTCACCAAGTTCTCCCAGAGGTGAGGAATCAATTATTGCTGCCATCTTTTCCTATTTCCGGAATTGATGCCTCCCTAACGGCTCATAATGATGGACATTTTTACAGATTGCACAAAGATAATAACTCTATCCGTCTGGCAACGAGAGAAATTACCTTTGTTTACTATTTTTGTAAAGAACCTAAACCCTTTACAGGTGGAGAGTTACGAATTTATTACAACCAGGTTAAGAAAAATTTATTTGCTTTTAAACTAATAGAACCTCGAAACAATAGTATTGTCTTCTTTCCGAGTCGCTACCTACATGAAATTTTACCCGTGCATTGTCCTTTTCAAAATTTTGCCGATAGTCGATTCACCATTAACGGTTGGATTGAACAACAGGTAGGTAGCAGTAGAGGCGCAAATTTCCGGGACTTAATGTTAACGTTGATGGTGATGATTTCAAGGAGTCAAAAAAACCAAATGCTCTCCAGCTTTGGAACCTAGAACTTCTGGACTTCCTTGAAGTTTTACCTGTCCTTCTTCCAAGAAGACAATCCAGTCGGCACGGTTGATAACTCTGGGGCGATGACTAATCAGAATTGTGGTTTTTCCTTGACGGTGGGAGAGGAGTCGATCAAGGACTTCTGTTTCACTCACTGGATCGAGACTTGCCGTAGATTCATCTAAAATTAAGATAGATGGGTCAGTGACAATACCTAATGCGATCGCTAATCGTTGCCGTTGTCCTCCTGAAAGATTAGCGCCGAATTCTCCTAAAATAGTTTGATATTTGTTGGGAAGTTTACTAATAAATTCATCTGCCTGAGCAATCTGACAGGCTTTAACAATTTCCTCAAAGCCAATCTGAGGATTTCCCAGAGTAAGATTATCAATAATTGAGCGACTCCAAAAGTGAGCTTCTTGGGGAATTAAAATAATCTGCTTTCTAATGCAATCGAGCGAGAGGTCTTGTAAATTGTAAGCATCAATGCGAATATTACCAGACTGGGGCAGATATAACCCTGCAATTAGTTTAGCTAGGGTACTTTTCCCACAGCCAGATTTACCAATTAAGGCAATCACTTTACCCCCAGGAAGGGTAAGAGAAAAGTCTTGGAGTAACTCCACTCTCCCCTTGTGATGAAAGTTGAGATGAGTGCAGGTAATCGTGGCATTACTGGGAATTTTAACCCTTGGCTTGGGTGTGTTATCCTGAATTTCAGGTGTAGAATCAATCACATCCATCAAGCGCTGAATGGCAGTTTGAGTGAAGGCGAGTTGATTGACAAAACTTAGAATTGTTGTAATTAAAATCAGGCAATTTCGGTTCATTGCATTAAACGCTAACAATTGCCCGATGCTTAGGGTTTGGGCAAAGACTAAACTACTTCCGAACCATAGCAGAATGGTTTCACCACTGAGAGAGACAAACCCAGAAAATACATTATTGACAATAGCCATCTGTAGGGTATTGAAGGTGAGGGTTGCTTGTCGTCCATAGCGAATCTGAAATTCTTCAAAAAATTGAGGGGCTGCATTTTTAGTTTTCAGAGTGATTGCCCCTTTGAAGGTTTCAATTAATAAACTTTGGTTTTCTGCGGTTAAGGCTAATAGATTGCGGATTTTTTGCTGAATCTTGGGGATTAAGATGACAGTGGATAGAGTCATGATGACAGTAATAGCCAAAGCAACAAGCAAGAGTTGAGGGCTATAAACAAGCATGAACCCCAGGGAAACCAAGGCAATAAAAATCTGACTGGGCAGAATAATCCCGGCTTGAGAAATAAGTTGGTTAATGGCTTGAATGTCGCGCAAGCGGCTGATAATTTCACCACTCCGATGAGATTCGTAGTAAGGCAGGGGTAAACTCAGAATAGTACGACCAAATTCTAGAACTAAATTTAATTCCAGTCGTTGAGCAAAATGAGCCACTAAGTTGGATTGAATAAATTTAAGGCTACTGCTAATGAGATGCATCACCAAGACAGCAATGATGACACTATTGAGCAGGTAAGTATCTCCTCGAATCAGTACATCATCAGTGAGAACTTGCAGTAAGAAGGGAGAGGTAAGCGAGAGCAATCCTAAAAAAAAGTTCAGTAATAACGCTTCAGCTAGAAGAGTCCGATAATTCCAGAATTGTTGGAAGAAGCGATTAAAACTACCAACTTTGTTTCGATCATCGGGTTGGCTTTTAAAGTCAGAACGTGGTTCTAGTAAGAGCATCACGCTATTAGTCCAGCCAGACAGTAATTCTTGGCGAGATAAATAGCGCATCCCTACGGCTGGATCGGCTATGACATACTTGTTTCCCTTGCGCCCATACAACACAACCCAGTGATTCCCTTTCCAGTGGATAATTCCGGGTAATGGCACAACTTTTTGATCGATCAGTTCTAGGGGTGCTTTAACACCTCGTGCATCGAATAAAAGCGCTTTTGCCCCTTGTCGGAGGTTGAGTAATGTAGTACCTAGTGGCCCTGTTCCTGCCACTTCCCGAACCCGATTGATGGAAAAAAAACGCCCATAATATTTAGCGATCGCAAGCCTTACAAGCTGCACCACAATCTTCTTCGTTGTGCTGTAAAATAACTTGGTATTTCATCCCCATTTTGGATTTGGTTCCATCAGTCTAATGTTCCCAATCAGCGGCGGCAGATAGCCTTGAACTCAGCACCAATAGCTCGCTCTCGTCCGCTCATTGGGGTTGTTGTGCTGCGCTATGGATGGTCATTTGGGTTTTCAACCAATAGCCCTTCGTTAACAGCAGCTAAATTCAATTCATCGTCTGCGGATACAAGAATAATGGATGGCAAACCATTAGCGATACAAAGCTCATTCACTGCATATCCTGCTGCTAACTGAACAGCATCATACCCTCGTAATCCGTGTGTCTCAGCCAGTGCCATCCCAGAATTAATAAGTCCTTCTATAATTTCAACAACTTGGTAGTCTGTTTGTAAATCATTCCGCAATTGATTACAGACTAACTTTGCATCTGCGGCACTGATACTGCCATTACGTGTCCTTCGTGTAATTGCTGCAACAATTTCAACCCCTGTAATTGCTGCAACAAAAAATTCATTGTCTAGCGTCGGATCGAATAACCCCAAAACCCAAGCTGAACCAGTTTCACTGATGTATCTCTTAACCAGCGCACTACTATCTAGAAAGTAGATTGCCATCTATCGGCGTTCCCCGATAATTGTTTGAGAAACAGACTCCCCCTGAACCTGAATAAGATGCTGAGGTGTTCTGTGTTCAAAAGTTGGATTCTTAATCTGCCGAACCAATCCAGACTCTACTAATGCTCGGTTGAATGCCACTCGCCTAGCAGATGCTTCTCTGTTTTTCAAGTATGCTTGGAGTACTTGACTAAGTTGCTGTAGCTCAGATGGCTCCAGCGCCTGCAACTGGTTGAGGATTTGGTTCAGAATTGCTTGCGGCATCGGTTGTAACCTGCGGGCTGGCTTTGCTATCTATTCTACAAAACCTTAAGCAAGCATCTCACAGATCGCCTGACAGAACCGCTCTTACCAAAAACTTCAGCAGCAAAACTTATTATTATGCCGCAATGTGCAGTAAGCGTCCCCATACAGGTCAGGCTATCCCGCACATCGCCGTTTAGCATCCTTTGTTTACGGAAACTTCAAACTCGTCATCGTACTCTCACACATTACTCGTTGGGAACAATATTCTGTAGAGCGGCTAGTCCTGCTATGAGAGTGTATTTTTCCCTTGTCGGAGGTTGAGTAATGTAGTACCCAGTGGCTCTGTTCCTGCCACTTCCCGAACCCGATTGATGGAAAAAAAACGCCCATAATATTTAGCGATCGCAAGCCTTACAAGCCGCGCCACAATCTTCTGCGTTGTGCTGTAAAATAACTTGGTATTTCATCTCCATTTTGGATTTTGTTCCATCAGTCTAAAATGGTGTTGGGAGGGGAAAGTACCAAGATGGAAGGAATTTTGTCAGGTGCAGCAAGACGCAGCAATCCGTAACCGATTCCTGCCAAACCAGTCATTAACCCTAGTGTTTCAACTCCTAAGGGTACTCCGCAACACCAACCCTGCTGGCGAAGGCTTTCTAGGATACTGGCGGCAAGGCGAGTAACTGGAGAATGCCAAGTTGAATAATTAGGAGTTTGACTCACTTGTAAGAGAAATTCCAGATTACCCAGCATCCCGTTACACAACGAATGATTTCCACAAAAGCCATGAGCAAGCGTTGTTTCTAAGGCAGTATTAATCTCCAGGGGAATTTGTGCATCTTCCAAGTGTTTGAGGGAATGTAACCGTGCTAATCCAATTCCAGGGGCACCATAACTCCAGGCAACGCTAAATGTATCCCGCTCCCCAGGCTGATTTAACCAATTTTTAGTATCAGGAGAAAATAAACTGCGCTCATCAGTTATTGCACCAACTGCTGAAGAGCGAAAACGTTCCTCTCCCGTTAATGTAGCTAATTCCAACAGCGCCCAAGCCATCCCTGCGGCACCGTGAGAAAATCCAGTTAAGGGGTTAGTTCCGTCTCCAGGCATCCAAGCTCTACCCTGTTCCATTGCTTGATTTTGGGATATTATGCGATTGCCTTTGGCACCACCTAAAAGGTGATCGCCACATTGAATCGCAACCGCTTTAATCCGCTCATCCGGAATACTCTGATATAGAGCTACCAACGCCCCAATACAACCCGCAGCCCCGCCGATGATATCCAGTTGATTATCATTCTCAATCAATCCAGGCAGGATATCCACCCACTCCAAGGCTTGATTCAACAATTGGGGTTGACGCCACAAACTCCCCAAATGCGTCAGAGTGTAAATCAACCCTCCCCACCCATCAAAGGCACCAATGGAGGTAATAATAGAGCGATCGTACTCAACCTGACGTTGTAATGTAAAGAGAGCCTGTTGAGCAAGTTTTGTATAGCGTGATTCTTGAGTAATTTCTCCCAAATAGGCAAAAAATAAGGCAATTCCAGGGATACCATCAAACAAACTCCATCCTAAAGGAGCAACAGCCCAATGGTGTTTACCCATAAGTCTGATGCCAATCCAACTCGCCATTTCTCCATCGCGTAACGCCAATGATTCCAAGCATTCAGCAATCGTACAAGCGGTTTGTAAAAGTTCTGAAGTTAAGGTTTCTTGCTCAGGAATTGTCGGAATTTCAGGCAAAGAAACACTTACCCATTCTACTGCCTCAGCGTCCATTCCTAGAGTATAGAGAGAACTCTCGATTAACCTCACTTGCCACGCTAAATCTTCTGGGTTCAACTGTTGTATACGATGCCGCACCTGTTCCATCCCTGATGTCTCAAAAAAATCAGGAATTTGCTCTTGTTCATTCAGCCTAAGTTCACGGGAATTGGGGTAAGTGGTGAATTTAGGAATGTCTCCCTGCCATAATGACTCTTGTTCTGCTTTGATTAGCTGTGTCAGATAAGAGCGATTTTCCACATCCACCCACAGGCGATCGAATAAGCGATCGCGATTTAAAGCATCCCGTAAAACATCGGGATGAAAACTCTCTCGCAATAATAAAGCATAGGTTCGACTTTCACGCAAAACTACACGCACTTCATCCGAGGCAAAACGAGTTAAAAGTCCATCCTGTGCTAATAGTTCATCCCGGTGTTTCATCAAAAATTGATATATCGTTGTAAATCCGGTGATGATTGCCTCTTTGTAGTCTAAAACATTCACTTGTGCCTCATGCAATCGCGGTCGATTTTGGCTTTCTGGTAGGGGAATTTGCTGCCGAATCATTCGCATTTCATCAGTTCCTTTCCCCGCCAAAGTAAGAATCCGCTCCGGCATTATTTGACCATCAGTTGCACCAATTCCACTCACTTCAATCCCCGCAGATTCCCCCTGTCTCCATAACCGCTGAGGCAGTAAGCCAACGCGAAACACGGACTGAGCCATTCGCTGATTTGCTATAAAAATTGCTTCGGGGGAGTTGGGTTCAACTTTACGCGGCTGGAATAGGGTTTCCAAATCAATGGGCATGGGATGTTCCCCCGATGCAATTAAGTTTTCTAAGTGAAAGTCTGTCGCATCAAGTGCATACAATAACGCTAAGTATCCTCCCATTCGTTGATAAAAACGCTCGATTTGCGACTGATGGCTGCAACTTGATGATTCAATAAATTCTACCCAACCATAAGTTCCACAGTTAATAATCTTTAAAGGTTTTAATGGCAGAAAATCAGCCTTTTGATTAATCCAATAGAGAAGGTCTTGAAAATGGACATCTACCGCTAAAGGTTTTGGCTTATAGACGACCTTAAAGCCTGACTGAAATTTAGCAATAACTACAGAACGCCCACCATTATGGTTATCGCTGATACTGCAATTAATTTGTTCCAATACCCCCGGTTCTTTGTCAGGACTGAAAGCCGTGCAAATTGCTGCCCAATCTGTACAAAGCCGTTGAATAAATTCAAGCTTTACCTCAATGTGTTGCTGAATGCAGAGTGCAAGTTGACGAGCAAGAACCGGATAGTCTTGTAACAGTTGTATTGCTACGTCTTGCTCTTGGAGACGTTGTAAAAAGCTTAAGTATCGCTCTTGGGCAGTTTCACCAGATAATAGCCCTTGCAGACGTGCTACGTTGAGTTCTAGCACCATCGTCGGAGTCAACATCCAGAGTAAATGCTGGGGTAAATCTGCCAATAATATAGATAAAATGCTGTTGGAATCGAAAGGCAGTTTGGATGATAAAAGTAAGGGAGTAGGGAATAAGGCATTTCTTTCCCCACTCCCCATTCCCCATTCCCCATTCCCCACATTGTTTCTAGATTTTTGGTTAACTTCAATGGCTTGAAGTCCTGCCTGTAAGCGGTTAATCCCTTGATGAATGAGTGGGGCGATCGCACACAGAAAGTTATCGGACGTAATAACAGATTTTAAATTAGAACAATCAGCAGTAGAAAAAGCCTGCTCAATTTCTCTGAGCCATTCTGGAATAGTGGGAAAACGTTCAGCAAGCGATCGCATTGATTCCCCTAAAAGAAAGCGAAACTCTTGTTCCGTTATCCCCTCTTGAGTGAGCTTGGCATCAAAAAAAACAGGTTTTGTCAAGGGTTTTTGCGATCGCCAGCGTTGAATTCGCCGTTCAGCCAATTCTGCGTTATACCCATTTTCGGCAATCTGACGCCCCCTTACCCCCAAAGATGCCACCCTTTCGGTCAATTTCAACGCCTGATACCAGTTCCCAGCTTGAAAACAGTCTTGACTCATCATTTTTTGCCCCTGCACCCAACTTACTTCGATCTCTTCAGGATGCTGCCCCAAGTTCTCTACTTTACACGACAATAATGATTATGATAATTATTCTCATTGTGGAGTCAGTGGTTTTTAGCAGGGAGCAACTAGACAGCCGAGAACGAGTTGAGTTGTGTCAGAGTCAGCGATCGCGATAATCACGGATTCCGACAATCTCCTGAAACCGATGAGCCGAGTTTTTTACGGATTGGGTGTGAGGATAAAAAATTAAAATGCCAAAAATCTTGTGGGATTCCTTTGTGGGTGCTGCTTTCGGAGTGTCGATTTGTGCGCTATCTGCCAGCGCCGACATCACTACCCCAGAAGTGCTGATGGGGGAAGAAGGGAGTGTAGAAAGTACAGAATTCCCTGTGTCTGTCTCTCCCTTAGCGGAATCAAAGAGTCTCGATGTGCAGGAACCGTCGGTTTCCGATTCCTTAGCTGTTTCTTCCCCAGAGTTAGAAATCACCAATCCTGAAGTAGAAACCCCGACTGCACCAGCACCATCAGAAGTCTTCTCACCGCAAGTAACACCGGACAACGCGCCTTCGGTTGACTCTCTCCATCTCTCTGAGGAAGAGTCGTCTAATGGGGCAATGGAACAAGTCACCTCTGTGTCTCAGCTATCTGATGTTCAACCCACAGATTGGGCGTATGAGGCATTGCGAAGCTTAGTTGAACGCTATGGCTGTATTGCAGGGTATCCCGACGGTACCTTTCGAGGCAACCGGGCAATGACGCGCTACGAATTTGCCGCCGGATTGAATGCCTGTATGAATCAAATCGAGCGTTTAATTGCGGCAAACACCGCTAACTTTGTAACCAAAGAAGACTTAGCTACCCTGCAACGCTTAGTTGACGAATTTCGCAGCGAATTAGGAGCATTGCAAGGTCGGGTGGATACGTTAGAAGCGCGAACTACCCAACTGGAAACTCAGCAGTTTTCCACCACCACAAAGCTATCCGGTGAAGCAATTTTTGCCATTACTGATGTGTTGAGTGGAGATTCTGACCCATTTAATGTTGGCATCACCCGCAACAATACGGTATTTGCTAATCGGGTACGCCTAAACTTACTCACCAGCTTTACGGGTAACGATGTCTTACACACCCGTTTGGAATCGGGGAATTTCCCCCATCCCCAGCGTCCGCGTGCATTTCGCTACGGTGCTGACCCCATCCTGAGTGATTTCGGGATACTGGGAAGCACGCCAGAAGGAGGACAGACGTTCAATATCGGGGCAACTGAACCGCCGGGAAGTGTGGCATTAGGTCTTCTCAGCTACAAATTCTCAGTGGGGCAAAATCTCCGCGTTGCTATTTTCGGCAACTTGGGTGAACATCCAGATTATCTTCCCACTACCTTCAGCACTTGGGCAGATGACGATGGAGGAACGGGTTCCATCTCTACCTTTGCTCAGTACAGCCCGATTTACCGCATTGGTGTGGGTGCAGGTGCAGGGTTAAATTACAGCTTTAGTCCTAGTGTCAGCCTCAGTCTGGGGTATCTAGCGGCGGAAGCGAACATTCCAGAGAGTTTGAGTGCAGCTAATCTTCGTGGGGGCGGTTTGTTTAGCGGTAGATATGGAGCGCTAGCGCAGTTAACTTTTCAACCTAATGACAATATAGCGCTGGGTCTAACCTACAATCACAGCTACTCGGCGGGACTACCGCTTTTTTTCAATGATGTGGGTACAACGTCAGCTAATGTCAATATTACACTCACGTCCCCTTCGTTGCGATACTCGGCGGATTCCTTTGGTGTCGCTGGGATGTGGCGAGTGACGCCAGGGTTTGCGGTTAATGGTTGGTTTGTCTATACCAACGTCAAGGGTAAACCCCCGGTAGGGGACGAAGGCGGGAGTGCGGATGTGTTCAGTTATGCGGTTTCCCTGGCATTCCCCGATTTAGGTAAACGCGGAAATCTCGGTGGAATTGTGGTGGGTGTTCCTCCTTATGCCACCCGAATTGGAATTGCGCCTTCTCTCCAAGACCTTTTTGGGACAAATGATGCTGTTAAACTCATTCCTAATCGAGCAATTCCATTGCACATCGAAGCCTTTTACAAATATCAACTGACGGATAATATCTCGATTACACCAGGCGTGATTTGGCTAACAGCACCTAATCAAACAACGACGAATTCTGATGTGGTCATTGGCACACTTCGGACTACATTCACGTTTTAGTTATTCTAGTTATCCAAGTTACCTGAAAACTAATAAACAATGACAAACTGGGCAATTTTAAGTGGAATTGAAGGGAATATAGCTGCCTACGAGGCGGTGTTGGCAGATATCAAGCGGCAACGACACCCGGTAGAAGAGATGTATATCCTGGGGGATGTGATTGCGGCAACTCCTGCAAGTATAAAAGTAATCCAACGAATTCAATCCCCTCGTGCCAATGAACCTGCGCCCCAGGTATGTCAGGGTTGGTGGGAAGAACAGTTGCTTATCTTGCATGGCTTGGGACGAACGGGAGAACCGACTGAACTGATTGAGCGATATGGCATAGACAGGGTAAAAACCTTATGGGATGCGATTCCGCGAGAAATGGTGGAATGGGTGCGATCGCTTGACTTCGGTTTCTTTGAACTCGATTGCTTACTGATTCACGGCAGCAGTGTCAGTGTGAGTGATGAATTAACTCCAGATACATCGCCAATTCAAATGCTCGATCGCCTCCTGAGAATGGATGCCAACACCTTATTTTGTGGTCGTTCTGGTTTGACATTTCAGTACAAAATTGAGCAAGGTACTGTGACATCCAGCGTCACAACCCTAGATCAATCCTCCTCGCCACAAGCCACTTTGGTAAAACCTCGGCAGATTGTTGGTGTTGGCAATGTTGGACATATCCCTGGTCAAGCCACGTACACTCTCTACAACCCCAATTCCAACCAAATTGAATTCAAAACTGTTCGCTATGGCTTTGGAAGAGGATTTCAAACTGTAGACAGGCGCATTTCTCAATGAGTTTCTAGCTTGTTGTGGAAGAAATCGAGCAATCACTAAGATATTTGATGGGTGCAGGGTTCACAGAGTCCGAAAAATTCCAGGGTGTGATAGTAGATTTTGAACGGAACGGAGGGCTGTAAGTGAGTTTCTAATTCCTGTACCGGGCAGTGGTCGAGTGGAAACGACTGGCCACATTGCAAGCAGGTGAGGTAGTGCTGATCGGGTGCAACAGGACTGTAGAATGCTTCGCCGTTTGCACTCATCCGACTTTTGATTAATCCATGCAACTTCAAGGTTTCTAATGCCCGATACACCGTTGCCAGCCCGATCGCCTGTCGTTCACGCAGCAGGCTATACAACTCCTGGGCTGAGCGGGCATCCGCTTGCTGGTGCAGCACATCGAGTACCGCTTGCTGATTGCGAGTCAGGCGGGGTGAGTGGGTTGCACTTTCTTGAGATGAAGAGTCACTTTTCACGGCGAGTGCTGTAGAATAAGCGAGTGATAACGATTCTCATTTTACTATGAGCCTGACTGAAACCTCAACGCCCGCACCTCAAACTCCACAGGCAGCAATCGAACCCTCTGATTCTGGTCGTCAAGCCAACTCTACGGTGCCAGCAATCATACACCGTCCTCGGCGCTTGCGGCGAACTGAAACCCTGCGCCGTATGGTGCGGGAGAATGTTCTGCGGGTCGAAGATTTGATCTATCCGCTGTTTGTGATGGAAGGGGAGGGGCAGCGGGAAGAAGTACCATCGATGCCCGGTTGCTACCGCTACACGCTGGATCTGCTACTTGATGAGGTAAAGCAGGCGTATGAGTTGGGAATTGGTGCGATCGCCCTATTTCCCCTGATTCCCTACGAGCAGAAAGACAATGCTGGCACTGAGAGCTATAACCCAGACGGCTTAATTCCCCGTGCTGTCCGAGCCATTAAACAAGCCGTCCCCAATATTTTGGTCATCACTGACGTTGCCCTCGATCCCTACAGCAGTGAGGGGCATGATGGCATTGTGCAGGATGGCAAGATTCTCAACGATGAAACGGTTGCGGTGCTGGTGAAGCAGGCGCTTGTGCAGGCAGAAGCCGGAGCTGATTTCGTTGCCCCTTCGGACATGATGGATGGTCGGGTGGGCGCAATTCGTCGGGTACTAGATGCGGAGGGATGGATTAACGTGGGCATTCTCGCCTATTCCGCAAAATATGCCTCGGCATACTATGGGCCGTTCCGAGATGCTCTAGACTCAGCTCCCAAGTTCGGCGATAAGAAAACTTATCAAATGGATGCTGCAAATGCTAGAGAAGCGATCAAAGAGGTCGATCTAGACATTGCAGAAGGGGCAGATATTGTCATGGTCAAGCCTGCTCTTGCTTATCTAGATATCATCTGTCAAATCAAACAGCATACGAATTTACCTGTTGCAGCCTACAACGTCAGCGGAGAATACGCGATGGTCAAAGCGGCAGCTCAGCAGGGCTGGATTGATGAGAAAAAAGTGATTTTAGAGACGCTGACGAGCATGAAGCGAGCCGGTGCAGACTTGATTCTGACTTATTTTGCCAAAGATGTGGCGTTGATGTTGCAGTCGTGAGGGAGTGGGGAATAGGGAATAGGGAATGGGGAATGGGGTGAAGAGTTTCTTTACTCCTTTACGCATCGATCTAAAAACTGCTGTAAATACGTGAATATTCTTCAGATGATTCATTCAAAAACAAGTTTACAACCATCCAGCAATTTCGTTCGTCGGTTTTCCGTAGCGGTTGTATCGGCGATCGCCGTTAGTTTAGGCAGTTGCCAAACGAATGCACCGACAACAAACACAGATTCACAAGCACAATCGACGACTGCCGCAACAACGGATGAGTTGCAAGTGGTGACAACGTTTTTACCGATCACTCAGTTTACAAAAGCCGTGGCGGGCGATCGCGCCGAAGTGACACAGCTACTGCCAACCAATGTCGGCCCCCATGATTTTCAGGCAAGACCAGAGGATGCCCAAAAGCTGGCTAAAGCCGATGTGCTGGTGCAGAACGGGCTGGAGATGGAGGAATTTCTGGAAGATCTGGTCAAGAATGCGGGCAATGCTAATCTGAAAGTGATTGATTCCAGTCAGGGCGTGAAAACGATCGCCAATGAAGCGACCGAGGGGCATGACCATAATCATGGCGCAAATGAAAAAGCAGAAGCTGGACATGGACACGAGCATGGAAAATACAATCCTCATGTCTGGCTCGATCCCAAACGTGCCATTGAACAAGTTGAAAACATTCGAGATGGACTGATTGCGGCTGACCCTGGTGGAAAGGAAACCTACACGGCAAACGCAGCAGCTTATATCCAACAACTGCGAGATTTAGATGCTGAAATCACAAAAAAACTGCAACCCTATGCGGGTAAAACCTTTGTTGCCTTCCATGACTTTGCCCCGTACTTTGCTCAAAGCTATAACTTGAAAGCCAATTTTCTGGTAGATGTGCCGGAAGAAAATCCATCGCCGAATGATGTCAAACGGGTGACGGATGAAGTGAAGGAATCTAATCTCAAAGCGATTCTGACGGAACCCCAGGCTGGAGAAAATGCGTTTGCAGGGTTGGCAAAGGATCTAAATGTCAAGATCAGCACTTTTAATCCGATTGAAACTGGTGGTTCCGAAGCACTGGAACCGAACTATTACATCACAACCATGCGTCAGAACGTGCAGAGTTTGGTCACTGCTTTTGGTGGTTCAACCCAGTCTGTGTTGCCGATCTGGATGCCTCAGCCTGTTGCAGTAGTGCCACAGCGAGTTGGGTTTAGGTTTTAGGAGGTTAGATTGCAAGACATTGTACTCGCAGTTGAGCGGCTCACGGTTTATCGAGAAACCTACGCGGCGGTGCAGGATGTTTCCTTCTCTCTTGAGGCAGGCACCGATACGGCGATCGTCGGTCCGAATGGGGCGGGCAAAAGTACGCTGGTGCAAGCCATTCTGGGCATTCTGCCACGTCTTGCTGGGAACGTTTTCATCCTGGGGCAACCGTTGAGCCGCAAAGGTTCACTCGCGCCGCAAATCCGTCAACAGATTGCCTACCTGCCGCAAAACTTCCTGTTCGATCGCCGCATTCCCATAACGGTTGAGGAACTGGTGGGCTTGGGCTGGGATAGGTTGGGATTCCAGGTGCCCTGGGTAAACAGTAGAAAACGTCGTCATGCTGTTCGAGACGCTTTAGCCAAGGTAGATGCACTCCATCTTAGACAGCAACCGATCAGTGGGCTTTCTGGGGGTGAAACGAAGCGGGTATTGCTAGCATATTGCCTGGTTTACCCACGTCGATTGTTGATTCTGGATGAAGCTCCGGCAGGATTGGATATGCGCGGCGAAACTGAGTTTTATCAACTGCTCTATCAACTTAAGCAAGAGGAAGGCTGGACAATTTTGCAAATCTCCCACGATTTAAACATGGTGCGGCGACATTGCGATCGCGTTCTCTGCCTCAATCGCACTTTACTTTGTCAGGGAACGCCAGAAGTTGCCCTTTCTCCCGACAATCTTTCTGCTGCCTATGGCTCTGAATTCGTTCGCTATCACCATCACTGTTAGCCCTTACCCCCCACTCCCATGCCGACTGAACTCACCCGAATCCTCGAACTGTTCCAATTTCCCTTCATGCAACGCGCTATGATGGGTGGCATTCTCACCGGATTGATGGGGGGAATGCTGGGCAGTTTTACAATCTTGCGCCAGTTGTCTTTCTTCAGCGATGCATTGGGTCACTCGGCATTGTTAGGCATTAGCATCGGATTGCTTTTGGGGTTAAATCCCTCGGTAGTATTGCTACCTTTTGCGGTTGTATTTGCTTTGGTGGTGACGTACCTGCTGGAACGGACTCGCTTATGGACGGATGCTTTACTCAACATCATTTATTCCTCGTCATTGGCGATCGCCATCATTACGCTCAGCTTTGTTGGACAGTACAAAGGGGGACTGAATAATCTTTTGTTTGGCGATATTCTGGCAGTGCGAGAACCGGATTTAGTCTTTAGTGCGGGATTATTGCTGGTTTGTACCATCTTTATTGGGCTAACGTTGCGAACGCAAATGTTGTTGACGCTGCATGAACCACTGGCGATCGCTCGTGGCGTATCGGTTTCGGCTCATCGCACAGCATTTATTGTGCTGCTGTCGCTGGTCGTGGGAATCTCGATTAAGGCGATCGGGGTATTACTGGTGAGTGCATTTGTGGTGATTCCTGCCTGCGCTGCCCGGTTGCTGAGTCGTACATTTGCCAACTACGTGGTGCTATCGGCGGGGCTAGGAGCGTTGAGTGCGGTGGTTGGCATGGTGGTTTCTGCCCTTTTCAATTTACCGTCCGGTCCCAGTATTGTGGCAACCCAGTTGGCGATTTTTCTAACAACAATGGCATTACCTCGATTGCGTGTCTTGGGACATGGGTAAAAGCGCGATGGCTGACTCTAATATCACTTCCGAAATTCTGAAGACGATCGACATTCTGGAGGTTTTAGAAGCCTTATTGGACAATGCTCCCAATTCTGAAATTGAGAATATTTTGCAGGAAGCCTGGATTAAGGTGAGTGAAACCTTCCCAGATGACTTTAAAGAGGCAACGCGAGAAGATGCCGGAGCAGAGGGGCTGCGGCGTTATATTCGGGTCAAAGCTTTTTTTGAAAATCCAGCCCAGAACCCCATCAGTTCAGAAGAATTGGAGGCATACTATCGCAATCGTGCGCCCGTAGACGAGGATTCAGCAGAGTTTTTCTTTCCGGAATGAAAGGGCGATCGCAGAACCTACTGTATTGCGATCGAGGGTGGGCGATCCCAAATGATGAGGAGTGAGCCACTGCGGGCATTGAGTGGAACAACATGGATATAGCGAGTAAACCCATGTTTAGTGGCTGCGAATACTTTGTTACTGCCGTAGGATTGCTGTTCTTGTAGGGTAAAGCCCTGGCGATCGCCCAGTTCTATTTGCACGATTTCCTGAATCACCTGCTCTAATGACTTATCAGGCAGCACTTGAAATTCGAGAATGCCAGGTTTCTGCTCTTCTTGCTGATTAAAAAACAGTTCAATCTGCCCTGGTTGTCCAAATAGCTCTAGAATTTCCAGCAGGGAGTAGGTTGTAAAATTATTGTCCGTTTTAACAGCGGTAATAAACACTTGAAACTGGCTCTGAGCAGCCTCGGCATCAAGAATTGGCTGCGATGCAACGGGTGGATTTGAAGGAAGAGCGGTTGGGGCTGGCTCAGGTTTGGGAACTGTTGTCTCCGAAAGCTTTGACGATCGATTGCTCGGCGTTTCAGTCACGTTGGGTTGGTTGACAGAAGGTGGCACAGATATGGCTGATGAGGAAATCGATTCAAGCCGACGAGATGATTGAGCATTTGAAACTGTTGAATCTGGCTGGGGCGACTGTGGTTTGGAACTGACTAGAGGTGACGATCGCGGTCGGGGAGGAAGCTGGACAACTCTCACAGGCTGTAAGTCAGAAGTTTTTGAGGGCTGGTCTGGGGTCGGCATTGGAATCATTAACACGATCGCATGGAGTGCCAGGGATATCCAGAGAGGCAGATGGTGTGAAGGCTTGAATCGAGTCGGTTGGTGTTTCAATGCAAATGCAGGAACAGGAAGAATTGACAGGATGGCAGGTCAATCCTAGAATCACACAATATAATGATAATCATTATCAAGCCTTACGCAAACCTGGTAGTTCCTCAACCAAATCATTGGAGCACATCAGAATGGTTCGTTTTTTCTGTCATCGTTGGTTACTCGCGATCGCCTCGGTCACAGTCAGTGTTTTGGGGCATAGTGCGGTTGCTTCTAGTGCAACTCCAAAAGTAGTTGCCACCAACTCCATTCTCTGTGACTTGACGCGACAAGTTGCCCAGGAGAGCATTGATCTGACCTGCTTGATGAAGCCAGGGCAAGACCCCCATACCTATCAACTCACACCCTCAGATCGTCGGGCGATCGAAGAAGCACAACTGATTCTCTATGGTGGCTATGGCTACGAACCTGCGTTAGAGCAAGCGATTAGAGCCAGTGAATTGACTTTGCAAAAGTGATTTGGGATTAGGCAGAAATGTATTAAAGCGGTTAGGGCTACCAAAATTCATTCAGTGCTTCGATATGTGAGGAGAATGATTCATGTCTGAGATGATTGTATCTACAAAATTCGGCTAACGTTGCGAACGCAAATGCAGCTATCACAACCCTTCATCCGACTTACAAATTGCTCGAATTTCCAACATTTCCCATTGGTATTTTGAACGAGTCGTATTTCCTGGCGACTTGCTCCTCTTCGAGGCTGTTGCAGGGGCAACACTTGAAATCTATAGCGGTGATGATATCACGACATTGCTTTCCGACCGTATTCCATGTGAAAGTTTACAGATTACAACGCCAAATTACTCCATTTCTTAGGCTCATATAAAATGACATCTTCACTATCAGAACTGCCCCTCAAGCGAGGAATGCCTGTCACTATCATTACAGGGTTTCTCGGCAGTGGTAAAACTACTTTGCTGAATCATATTCTGAGCAATTGCCAGAATTTAAAAGTTGCGATTTTAGTGAATGAGTTTGGAGACATTAACATCGATAGCCAATTACTCGTATCAATGGATGAAGATATGGTGGAACTGAGTAATGGCTGTATTTGTTGTACGATTAATGATGGGTTGGTGGATGCGGTTTATAACGTGCTAGAGCGTGACGATCGTGTGGATTACATGGTAATTGAAACCACAGGCGTTGCTGACCCGCTGCCAATTATTCTGACGTTTTTGGGTACAGAATTACGCGACTTGACCCAACTCGATTCGATTATTACTGTTGTTGATGCCGAAACCTTTACGCCCGATCACTTCGATAGTGAAGCCGCCTTCAAGCAGATTGCCTACGGAGATATCACGATTTTGAACAAAACCGATCTAGCAGATCCAGATCAGATTCAGAACCTGGAGGCTTACATTCGCACCGTCAAAGAATGTGCCAGAATTCTTCATAGCCAGCATGGAAAGGTTCCACTACCGTTGATTCTGGATGTAGGTTACAACAATCCGGAAGCCTATGCTGATTTAGTTCAGGAAGAGATTGAGCAATCTCAGCACGATCGCGACCATCATTCGCACGATCATCATGAAGATCACACCCATCATCCCCATGAACACCATCATCACCATTCGCACGATCATCATGAAGATCACACCCATCATCCCCATGAACACCATCATCACCATTCCGATCATCTAGATAATGATGGATTTGTGTCGATCGCCTTTGAGAGCGATCGCCCTTTTGATGTCCACAAGTTTGAATCGTTCCTGCAAGAACAATTGCCCCAGGAAGTCTTCCGGGCAAAAGGAATCCTCTGGTTTGCTGACAGCGAGTTGCGCCATATCTTTCAACTGAGTGGTCCGCGCTTTGACATTCAGGCAGAAGAGTGGCGGACTTCACCCAGTAATCAACTTGTGTTTATTGGGCGCAATCTGGATGCAGAGAACCTGCGGCAAAACCTGAAGCATTGTCTTGCCTAATCGGAGTCTTTCAGTAGCTTTGCCGTCTGCTGGAGGTAGAGCCATGCATACTCTGTGTCTCTACACCATACGGCTGGTTGTCATCTTACTTTAATTCACTCATGACATTATCTATTTCACCGGACGATATCCGCAAGCAAACCATTAGCACTCAAGCCAAGTCTCCCGTTTCTGAAGAAGAAATGCGGCAAGCGGTTCGCACATTGCTATTGGGCATGGGTGAAGACCCCGATCGCGAAGGGCTTCGTGATACCCCCAAACGAGTAGTCAAAGCGCTCAAATTCTTAACCTCTGGCTACCACCAATCCCTAGATGAGTTGCTCAATGGGGCTGTTTTCCATGAAGATGCCAACGAAATGGTATTAGTGCGCGACATTGATTTGTTTAGTTCCTGTGAGCATCACATTCTACCGATTTTGGGACGTGCTCATGTAGCTTATATTCCCAATGGGAAAGTGATTGGCTTATCCAAAATTGCCCGAATTTGTGAAATGTATGCCCGTCGCTTGCAAGTACAGGAACGACTCACTGCACAAATTGCCGATGCTATTCAAGGATTGCTTAAACCGCAAGGGGTTGCCGTAGTCGTTGAAGCTACTCATATGTGTATGGTGATGCGGGGCGTGCAAAAACCCGGTTCTTGGACAGTGACAAGTTCGATGCAAGGCGTATTTGCCGACGATGCCAAAACCCGTCAGGAATTTATGGATTTGATTCGTCACAGACCATCCTTCCACTAATCTCTTTCCTCACAAGCGAGGCAGTGGTTTTCTAGTCCACCATTGCCTCTTTTTTTCAGTTCAATTGCTGAGTTCCGAGCTGAATTTATGTTAGATACTCTTGCCACTTCATCTGATAAACTACCCGTAACTATCATTACAGGCTTTCTCGGCAGTGGTAAAACAACATTGTTGAATTACATCCTGCAAAATTTTGACAACTATAAAGTTGCTGTTTTAGTCAATGAGTTTGGCGATATCAACATAGACAGTCAGTTCTTGATTGGTGTTGAAGAAGACATGATCGAACTGACGAATGGCTGTATCTGCTGTACAATTAACGACAATCTGACAGAGGCAGTTTATCGAGTATTAGAACGACGCGATCGGATTGACTATCTGATTGTTGAAACCACAGGTGTGGCTGACCCGTTACCGATTGCGCTGACCTTTTTAGGAAAAGACTTGCGAGACCTAACTCAGTTGGATGCAATTTTAACGCTTGTGGATGCAGAAACATTTATATCTGAAGCATTAAACAGTGAAGCGGCAAATCGGCAACTCATGTATGGAGACATGATTTTGCTCAATAAAATTGATTTGGTTGCCGAGGCTGATCTCAACACCATAGAAACTCATGCTCGTGCTATTAAACAGGGAGCAAAAATTCTGCGATGTGAGTATGGTAGAGTTCCACTATCGCTAATTTTAGATGTTAATTTTTCTGAGTCAGGTTCCTCTGAGCAAGTGCTGAGTGCTCCCCAGTCAGGAGCATCAAATCATTTGGCAAACGATGGGTTTATGTCGGTGTCGTTTCAGAGCGATCGCCCGCTTGCCATGAAAAAATTTCAACAGTTCCTCGACTACCGACTGCCCGATAATGTGTTTCGAGCAAAGGGTGTTCTTTGGTTTGCCGAAAGCCCAAAACGTCACTTATTTCAACTGAGTGGCAAGCGATTCACCATTGATGACAGTGAGTGGACAAAAACTCCCAAAAATCAACTCGTGTTGATTGGACGTAAGCTTGACCCGCTTTTTTTGCAACAAACGCTGAATAACTGTCTAACTCGCCAACAGGTATGAACCAGACTATGCTGTGGATAGAGCAATTAAAATTTAACGAGAGGGGACTGATTCCGGCGATCGCCCAGGACTATCAAGACAATACCGTTTTGATGATGGCTTGGATGAACCGCGAATCGATTCAGCGAACCTTAGAAACAGGAGAAGCTCATTACTGGAGCCGTTCGCGTGCAGAACTGTGGCATAAAGGTGCAACTTCTGGACACATTCAAAAAGTCAAAGCGTTTTATTACGATTGTGATGCCGATACACTTCTATTGAAAATTGAGCAGGTGGGTAATGTTGCCTGCCATACAGGGGCAAGAAGCTGTTTCTTTAATTCAGTTTCACTTCCAACGATTGAGTTCAGCGGATTTTGCGAGCAGAAGAAGACTTGGAAACTTAACCGAAACTTGTGAATCCGCCCACTAAGTTCCATTGCAACGATTTGTCATACTTCCGTGTTAACTCATTCAGCTAACTTCTTTCTTACTCTACCTCTTCACTCCCGCTCTCCGCTGTATCCTCGATCTCGTCGGTTTCATCCTCTTCAGAGCTTGATGCACTACCTAAAATTCGCTGGCGATCGCTTGGCTCGGTAATCCCATACAAATCCAACACCTTCTCGTCAATTTCTGCATCGATCTGAGCAACTTCATCGAGCAGAGTTTGAATCTCGGTGCGACGTTGCTGTTCAGCGGTAAAAAAGGTGTTGAGATCAGGGGCTTCATAGGGCAGAGTCACCTGATTTTTAATCTCATCCCAGGTTTTGCCTTGCCATTGGGGACGTTTTAAGTAGCCGAGGAGATAACGACGAATGTTGTCATCTTCAATGACAAGCCAAAGTTTGTTATGGCGTAATACAACACTGGTAGGATAGCGATCGGGTGTATAGACATTGCTGCTTATCGAAACTTGCAAATCACAGCGATCGGGAATGGTAAATAACCCTGCGGCTTTCGCATCAAACAAAGTTAATGTTGAAAAGTTGGGATTTCCTTGTTGAACTTCGGCTAAAAGGCGATTGTAGGGAATCTCAATTAGTGTATTGCCATCCCGTTGTTTACGAATGACATAACCCTGTTCTCGAAATTCATTGAGTTGAGCGTTTTTGGAGAGAATGCGATCGACTTTCTCAACTAAATCTGCTTGAGTTTCAGCATCAGCAGGATAGATAGGTAGTTGTCGAAAATAAGCAGGATTGATCGTTACTTGATCATTTCTTCTTCGATACCAAAAATTTAAGAGAGATGAGTTTAAGAGAGCTAAAATATATTTCAAATTGTAACTTGGATCGGAAGCAATAATTACGTTATAGTTCTCCCTTACATAAAAGTCTTGATTATCATAGGCAGCAACTAAACGACGTTTTAATGCTCGATTGCGGAATCTTATAACAATTATTTTTGGTTGCTCAAAGTACCTTGATTCACGAGCACGCCATAGCCAATTTCCATAATGGATATAGTTCTTTAAACTACCCCAACGTAAAGAGTAACGTCCAATAGAACTATTGCTATCAAGTAAAGGTTTCCAATCTGGATCACTTGGTGGAATATTACGCCGATTTCTAATATGGTTGCTTGTTCTTCTTTGTTCTTTTCCCTTGTAAGGAATAATTCCTTGATTACTTTCTGTTACATCTTCTAATTTCAACACTCTTGTACTAGCCCCATTCCTATTAACAGAGATACGGCAAGCATCTTCGATTAACTGCATTAGTGAGTCATAACGAATATCGATTTCCCATCTTTGATTGCTTATCCATCGAGATTGTTCTTGGACAATAATTTCATCCCAATCCCTAGCTATCAGCTTATCGAGAGTATCGCGCAGTTCGAGGATATAAATCTGAGGTTGTTGTTCTATACGTCTCTGTTCATCACTATCCTTTGTTATAAATATCAATACACAGTCAACATTAGCGTCCGACCATATTCCTTGTGGTAAGTCTACTATTTGCTCAATACGTCCTGCATCTAATAACTCCTTGCGTAAAGTGGCAGTATTCGTACCCATTAAATAAGTATTCGGTGTAATGAAACCAAGCTTGCCTCCAATTCCTAAAAGCTCAATCCCAAGCTTGAGAAAGAAAACATAAGTGTCAGGTTGACCAAAGAATACGTCTGAGTAATCCGATCTCAGCACAACCTTATATTCATCACTTAAACTTGCACCATAAGGTGGATTAGCTACGACAAAAGCAAAACCATTGGAATAGGGAGTGTTGGGCGATCGACTTTTAATTTGATCCACCTGATCGCTTTCTTCTGCAATCAACGTATTAAACATTAGAGAACGGTAGGTTCCCGTCGGTCGCGCCAGAGCATCGACATTGTAAATATGGAAGCGTTGAATTTTGGGGCGTTGCCCCTTGTCATGTGCCAGCTTGACCAGATCTAAGACCTGAATCAGCAAATTGACTTCGGATAAGTAACAGGCAAACGGATTGAGATCGAACCCATAAAGGTTGTTTTGCACACGATCCAGCACCGATGCCGGATCGTCAATTTGGTTAGCATTGCCTTTATAGGTTTCGACTAATCGTTTTGCCGCTGCCACCAAAAACGAACCGCTTCCACAAGCCGGATCAATCAGGCGTTTGTTAGCTCCAATAATGCCTGCACCAGTCCGATAGCCCACCTCATCCAAAATATAATTGACGATTTCTGGAGGGGTGTAATATTGTCCCTTCTCCTTCTTCTCCTTGCGGTTGACATAGGTGCTGTAAACGGTTCCAACAATATCCGAATCAACCCCAGCAAAGTTGAAGCGACTGAGTTGGTGCAGTGTCATCACCAACTGTTGTTGATCCAACAAAAACCAGTTAAATAACTCTCGTCCTGTAAAAAAGTGGGCGTAGATGTTTTGGGCATTGTTGTATGCCATATCTAACAACGGGCTGTAGGGATTGCCTGTCGCAAACACCCAGTAACGTTCGATATTTTCTTGCCAATTCTTAACTCCACCATCTGACACAAACCGATGGGGAAAAACGCCTTTATCCTCACAGACTCGAATCAACAACAGCCGAATGAAAACAACATACGCTGCTTGCAAAGCAAATTCATCCTGTCGTTGAGCTTCCTCTAATCCTCCCAACATGGTTTCCTGCACCAAAGCAGTCCAAACCGTGTAGTCATCATGCACTCGAATGTCTATCTGATAGGTCTGCCGGAGAGTGGACTGTCGCTGATGCCACGTAAACACCTTCTCAACGTAGGGCTTGAGAGCATCATTGAGTGGCGTGTATCCTCCCTCTAACGTTGATGGTGCCCTGGGTGGTCTTGCCTGGTTCGCATGTTTCTGCTGAAATGCCTGAGTCAAAATTGCCAGAATTTCAGTAAATAGCTCTTTGGGGCTGATGTAAGCTCTGGCATCCTGTTCCAATCGTAAGAAGATTGCTTCGATCGTGGCTCGATCATCAGAACTCAAATCAACCAAGCTTTGAATCTGATTCAGGCTTGTTAAAACCCGCTCTCGCAATCGCTGAATTTCTTGAGTTGCCGTCTCTACGGCATCATCAGTAATGCGGTTTGCCTTATCCTGATACTCCGCATAACGAGTTAAATGGTTCGCCAGCAATCGTCTCGCATTGCGCTGAAGTTCCAAAACAAGCGACTGCAACGCTTCCACCAATATAGGTTCGTTGCCGCTCTCATCTCCTAAAGGCAATGCCTGCCGTTGCCATGCTTCCTCATCCAGTGCCAGATCTGCTTCTAATCGTTGCAGACTGGTGAAAGCTTCTTTACGAAATAGATCAAATAAATCATGGAGTGCCTGGTTTATTCCATCTGATAAGGTCGGTGCTCCTCCCTGATTCCATTCCTGAATTGCTGTTGAAATATCAAGATCAACAAGGCGTTGAGGGTTATCAGGATCATCAAATTTCCATGCCGTTAACTGCTTACCATTCAGCAACCAGCCCAACCGCACACCCCTCATATAGCCTCTAAGTTGAGAGAGATGGCTATTGGGATCACTTAAATCAAGAGTTAGTGCCAGGGATGTACTCTTGTCCTCCACGATGAAGCACGTCCCATATACGGGATCAGTGGGAGCAAAGTCAGGACGGTCGCCCAAATGTTGCTGGTTATAAACCCGCTCCCCAGCCTCAAAGCCCAGTAGACCTAAAAGGGGACTGGCGATCGCTGTATCAACAATCGATGCCTCGTCTCCACTTCGTTGAGCATCCGAGCGATTCAGATAACTCAGAAAATCAGCACCACGAAAACTTCTTTGGGTGAAAATGCCAAAGAATGCAGTCAAAAATTCGTCAAAGGTTGTTGGATGAGTCATAGCCTGTCGATTATAACCAGGCATCGCAAACACGCATCACAAGGAAAATAATTTTTTAGGGGTTTCCAGTCCCGCGCTGGCAATCAGTCCCTTTCTGTTAAATCTTCATCAAATTTTAAGATCAGTATATGATCGGGCATCCTACCTATAACTTAACGACTATGCCCCCACCGAAGACCTGAGGCAGCATAACAAGGTGATGGAAGGATAAGATAATTAATTCTTTCCTTCTTTACGCCTTCACTTCTACTTTTCTCCTCCACCGCTTTACTGCTTCACTTCTCCAAAGGCTGTTGAATCACTAAACCACTACCTCGCTGTCGAGTCCCAGGATTGATGCTAAACAGACGCACATATTGATGTGGATAACGTTGTAGAAGTTGTGCTACTGCGGCGATCGCCTCCTCTTCCTGCGTCACTTTAATCACGCCACAATCTGACCAGGAATTTGCTCGAAATCGTCGTGTATCCGCCTGTTCCACCCCAATATAAAACTTCTGGCTCAACACATCTCGAATCCAGGCGATCGCTTGAGCATCGAAGCGCGAGGATGGGCGATGTCCATTGCTAGAACCAGGCTGAACGGTTGGGGGTCCGTTTGGTTCATTGCGAAGGGTGGCGATGCAAACCTCATCTTCGGCACAGAGATAGCCCTGACGCAGTTTTTGATTAATGCTCACTACATGACGGGCAAACTCTGAATCTACTTCTTGCACATTGGGTAAATGATCGGCTTGTTGGGGGTTGGTAATGATTGAGCCAGATGCGATATATTTGCCCGCCGGAATTTCTACATTCTCGATTAGTGCATGGGACATAACGATACAACCATCCCCAATACGAGCGTTAAATACAGTTGAACGGAAGCCAATAAAGCAACCGTTTCCCACGTAAGCAGGGCCGTGAATTAAAGCCATGTGCGTAATCGAAGCGTTATCGCTAATCCACACGGAGTAAAGCTGTCCATCATCCCCGATGACTCGTCCCTGTTCCAATCCGTGAATCACCGCTCCATCTTGAATGTTCACATTCGTACCAATATAAAACGGCATTCCTTCGTCGGCTCGAATCGAGACACCGGGAGCAATGTGAACCTGCTCTCCAATCCGCACATCCCCAATCACGTTGGTCAGAGGGTGGATATAGACGGTGGCATCTATGGTTGGCTCAGCGAGTTGTTGTGACCAGGGGGTTGGTGGGGCAGGGATGTTGTACATAGTCATGTTAAAATGAGAGTGATTATCATTCTAAGCATTACTGGAATACTTGATCCAAACCTCGACAATCCAAAATTTGCGATGAGCCTCACTCTATACAACACATTGACTCGCCAAAAAGAGCCGTTCAAAACGATTGAACCCGGTAAAGTCACGATGTATTGCTGTGGGGTAACAGTATACGACTATTGCCATTTGGGTCATGCCCGGTCTTATATCGGCTGGGATGTAGTGCGGCGTTATTTGCAATGGCGGGGTTATCAAGTACGGTATGTGCAGAACTTTACCGATATTGATGACAAAATTTTGAATCGGGCTAGAGTTGAAGGCAGCTCGATGCCAGAAATTGCCGATCGCTACATCAATGCCTACTTTGAGGATATTCGGCGGTTGAACGTCATGGATGCGGATGAGTATCCCCGTGTCACCCAACATATCCCAGCGATTGTTCATCTCATCCAAGCACTGGAAACAAAAGGCTATGCTTACGCTGTGAATGGCGATGTTTACTACAACGTGCAGCAGTTTTCGGAGTATGGCAAACTCTCTGGACGAAAAAGAGAGCAGATGCAAGCTGGGGCAGGTGGACGCATTGACCCAGGCGAAGCAGAGGACAAAAAACAAGACCCTTTTGATTTTGCACTGTGGAAAGCTGCCAAACCAGGGGAGCCTGCGTGGGATTCTCTTTGGGGCAAAGGACGACCTGGGTGGCATATTGAATGCTCGGCAATGATTCGTGCCCGATTGGGTGAGACAATTGATATTCATGGCGGTGGGGGAGATTTGGTGTTTCCCCACCATGAAAATGAAATCGCTCAATCAGAAGTGCTAACAGGTAAGCCCTTGGCTCGATACTGGCTACACAATGGCATGGTGAGAGTGAATGGGGAGAAGATGTCTAAATCGTTAGGGAACTTTACGACCATTCGAGATTTGTTAGACGGTAAATGGTCAGAGTATCCGCAGCCGATTGATCCAATGGTCGTCAGGTTATTCGTTTTGCAAGCTCACTATCGTAAGCCCTTAGATTTTACTGAATCAGCCATTACCGCCGCTGTTCATGGCTGGCAAACCCTCAAAGATGCGCTGAATTTAGACTTAGCTAAATGCAATCTATCGCCACAAGCTACGATTCTTGATGAATTGGACTCACAGGCGATTGCGAAGCGCAGCAGCGAAGCGCTGATCGCCCGTTTTCAAGCGGCAATGGATGATGACTTTAATACGGCGGCTGGATTAGCGGTGTTGTTTGAGTTGGCAAAATCCCTAAAACGAGAGTTTAATCAGCGTTGCTATCAAGGGTCTCAGGAACTTGAGGATGTACACTTACGTGCTTTATCGCAGACGTTGATACAGTTTGCTGGGGTGTTGGGTTTAGAGGTTCAAGCCGAAACCTTACCTGTACCAGAGATTAATGTGAATTGGATTGAATCGCTACTGCAACAACGGCATCAAGCACGCCAAGAAAAACGCTATGCCGAGAGCGATCGCATCCGTAATGAACTGCAAGCAGTGGGCATTACCTTGATTGACGGGTCTGATGGACAAACCCGTTGGCATCGCTCTTGAAAAGGTAATCCGTATGGCTTTCAAATCTATCGTAGAGTTGAGCGCAAAAGAAACTTTATCCGATTATGTAACAGCGATCGCCTGGTCGCCCGTAGGCAATCTCTTAGCTGTTGCTTCTGGTGCCGGAGAAATATGCTTACTGAAGGATTTTGTGGGTCTGTCCTTGTGTCCGCCAACAGGTCAATCGGTCGATGCTTTAGCCTTTTCATGGGATGGCAAGTGGTTGGCAAGCGGTGGGCAAGATGGCAATATTACGCTGTGGCAGATGGAACCCGATGTACCTAAAATCGCGGATACGCTTGAATGTGGTTCTACCTGGGTCGATCGCCTAGATTGGAATCCGACTTGTAATTATTTGGCGTTTAATCGAGGGAAAACTGTTCAGATTTGGGATGCAGATCGGACTGAAGAGGTTACTAGTCTGGTAGGGGTGGCGAGTCCCCAAGATATCCGCTGGTCGCCGGATGGCAAACGTTTGGCGATCGCTGTCAAAAGCAATATCCACATCTGGAATGCCCACAACTGGAATGAACGGCTGTATCAGTGGGAGTTGACCTCACCAGCCAGTGCGATCGCTTGGTCGTCTGATGCTGCCTATCTCGCTAGCGCGATTCATGACCTTAGTGTTGGAGTTCTGGACTGGTCGAAAGCGCAACACCTCCAGCGTGAACCACTCAATGAAGATGAACTCCCTGCAATCCTGTGTGGCTTTCCCGGAAAAGTGCGGAAGCTGGCATGGGCAGATCTCCCACCCTCAGCCGACTTGCCTCCAATTCTAGCCGTGGCAACCCGTGAACTAGTAACAATGTGGATGCAATCGCCGAAAGGCTGGGAAAGTTGGGTACTGGACCTACACGGTGGTAAGGTCTTGGATGTGGCGTTTCAACCCCAGAGTGGTTTACTTGCCTCTGTTTCAGAAGATGGCTGGATTATTTTATGGCAAGCTGCCCTGGAAGCAACTCAGATTCTCGAAGGTGCAGAGGAAGGATTTTCTTGTTTGGCATGGCATCCCACGGGACGGTATTTAGCCGCAGGAGGACAGAGGGGTGAATTATTGGTCTGGTCTACTTGCACGGATGTTTAAGGAACAATTTTTGTGATTACACCTGGTATGACTTCTATCCCCTCGGACTATCCCATATTCGGCACAGAGATTCGATGTCCTCAGTGCCATCAACCAATTCCAGCCTTGCTACTCACAGACTCTTACATTTGCCCTAAGCATGGAGCTTTTGAAGCCAATCCCAATACAGGGGAGTTAATTCATGTTCAGTCGGGGCGATGCTGGCATCAATGGGAAGGTCAATGGTATCGTCAGCATATTCATCCCGATACCCTGCGCTTTGAAATCGCTGAGGCACTTGAGCACCTTTATCAAAATGGATATCGAGCAACCCAGGTGATCGTTGCTCAACGGTATAAAGAGATGCTTGGCAACAGCTTAGAACATCATGCAGACTGGTTTGAGCAGTTTTGTTTTGTGAAGCAACGACTGTATGGAGTGCCAGTGGAATTTAGCCCAGACCAACATACAGAACCTCGTTGGAAAATTATGAACTTTGAGTTTCAAACTGAACCGGGGAACCCAACGAACTATACTTATCCATTTCTCAAAGCATGGCGTTAAGAGGGATAAGGTCATAAAGGTTTACCCTTGAATGACGGAGTATGCCACTCCCTGGCATATAAATTACCTCGCGATGCATTCTGCTAATTGTTGTCTAATCGCGTCTGCATTCAACGTTCGTCCAATGAAAACGAGTTGGTTACAACTTGGTAGGTGAGAACGTTCGCTTTTCAAGTCACATCGCTTACCAGTAAGTTGAAACACATGGCGTAACTGACTCCCCTGAAACCAGAGAATGCCCTTTGCTCGATAAATATTAGGTGATAAATTATCAATAAAAATTTGAAACTTGGACAGATTTAAGGGACGATCGATTTCAAATGAAACTGCCATAAACCCATCATTCTCCAGATGGTGAGAATGATGCTCGTGATGCTCTTGCTCCAGATGGTGAGCGGCTGATGTAATACTTTGATAGAGGCTAGACTCGTTAAAGTTGACATTCAAAATTAGTGGCAATGGCACCTGTGCATATTGTGTTTGGATAACTCTAGCGCCTTGCTTAAAGGAACGAATATAGGCTTCTAGTTCATCAACTTGCTTAGGTGTCACTAAATCAGTTTTATTTAAGAGAATAATATTTTTGATACAAATTTTTCAGGTTATTTAGCAAGTGAAAACCGCCTCGCTGACCTCTATAGTTTCGCTCATTTGGTAAAAATGAGCAGGATTTACAGACAAATAGAGTGTGTTTAGCCATAGGAGAAGTCTGGACTAAAAGAGCGTAATAAGATAAATAGGTTAGTTAGATAGAAACTTGGTGCTGCCTACACACCTAACCCAAACTAGATGCCCTAGAGCTAAGGAAATCGTCCATATCATCTCCTTAAGAAAGAGATGAGCCAAAATCGATAAGGTGATACTATGTTCGTTTCCAAGTAATGTACCAAAAAGCAAAATCAGGCTTTCAAACAAGACGAATCCAGCAATTAAAGCCGTTCCTAGCCAGAGGAAATGACCGCCCATTCTTTCCCGACTGAACCGAGGCTTGATGGTGGCTAGTAAGGTTACTAGAAGCGTTCCCAACCCCATAATTAAACCCCAAACAAAAGAATCAGTTGTCTGAGGATAATTGCGGAGGGTGTACCCCCAAATTTGATTGACCAACCAGATGATTGAAATTGCTTTCACTGCCTGTGTCGGCTTCAGAGTCGTGCCTGCTACAGTCGCAAAGCTGACCAAAGGGGGGTGCGGATAAACTACACTACTGGCACTACCCAGGACAGTGAGCAGAAGAACCCAAAGACGGTTTTGTGCAACAGTAGACCAAGCCAATTTCCATCCTTTAGGTTTGACTGCGCGTACTGGAGCAAGGGGAGTTTTTGTGTGATTCATGGTCATCTGCTATTGTTTTGCCTCGATACTAGAAGTGGTTGATTGAGTACTCAAATAGGGCGCTGCCCCAAACGAGAAGCAGCGAAAAGCTAACGGCTGCAACAACTTGCTGGCTCAAAAGCTTTAGAGCAAAGCGCCAAGATACCTCGCGCACAATCGTTAAAAGAGTGACAAGGCAAGGCAGAATTACACCTGCCAGGTAGACTCCAGTGAGAATCTGCAAGGGGGTCAAAGCCGCCAAAGTATTCGGTTGGGTAAAGAGCAAAATGCCATCTTTGCGAATGGAGGCAAGCACTACGGGTAAAGCGGCTTCAGCCGGAAGGCGAAACAATCCCATTACAGGACTAAGGACACCAGAGAGGGCAGAAAGAACGCCCAGCCAGTCGAGTAGCGAAGCAATAATTGTAATTCCCAAGAAGATAGGGATTGCCTGGAGAAAGAATTGAGATAGGGTGCTGCGGGCTTCGCGCCAGATGGCAATCGGGCGGGGCAATTCCAGGAAGCTACGCCCTTCAACGAGCAACTTATTTAACGGCGATCGCGCTTTTTTGGGTGCTGTCAGTCGAGTGTAAATTAAGGTTGTCACCGTGAGATAGAGCAAATAGGGGACAACCAGATAAGGCAGCTTTGCCGCAGCAAACACGCCGAGGGTTGCCCCGAACTGGTAGGAGCAAGCTGAACCAAATGCGATCGCAGAAATACAAGTTCCCCGCGAACAACTAGAGCAAGCCCTGGTGCTAATTACTGCCGGGACGTTGCAACCGAAACCCATAATCACCCGTACCAAGTCACGGCCACTTAGCCCAAAGGGAAGCATTAGCGGGTGCATCGCCACTGTGATGCGATCGATCAAGCCACTCGCTTTGTAAGCACCAAGAAACAGAGCGTACAGCACAATCGTGGGGATTGCCCAGACGAACAGCAACGGCCCCATCGTCACGAGTCCATATCTACCAACAAGAATTTCCCGTAATAAGGACGGCAGCAGGCTAAGTTGCTCCACTAATGGCTTCACCAAAGCCTGTACTGGCGGATCGACTAGCGCCGCCAACGTGTTAGCACCCCAGACAGCGATGATGGCAGGCAATAAAAGCAGCAAAATTGCTCCAATCGGTCCCCAGTAACGATGTTCCAATAACGTTGGTGGTGGCTCAATCCGCCAGTCAATGCGTTCTGGTGTAAACTCTTGGGTAAAGGTTCTGGGAGATGAAAGAGCCTCTAGAATCTGGACGCGATCGCTCGCACTCAGATGACGGGCATCCACAGGGATGAAACCAATCCCGGAACTCTGGCGGAGACGTTCGAGTACTTGCATGGCTTCTGCTTTAGCTCGTACCTTATCCCAAAAGGTAACAGCCACGACTCCCCGCTTGCCTTGAACCAATGGGAGTAACTCCGCTAAATCCTCGTCGATATGAGTAGCTTGCACTACAAGCAGCACGGTATCTGTTTCTGGCAAACGGTTCAGCACTACTGCCGTCGTCACGCTATCAGACTGGCGCAAAATCCCAGGCGTATCGACAAAGGTGCGATCGCCGTCCCGATAGGTTTCACAAGCCACGGTAGTACCCCGAAAATTCGAGCTATAGGCTGGCTTTTGGGTAAGAGAGGCAATTAACTGGGATTTGCCAACGCTTTCTTTACCGATCGCAACGATGGCAGTGTGGGTAGAGAGTTGTCCAGTAACTTGGTTCATCGCTGTCTATAAAAGAACTCAGCCATTAACAAACACAGTCATTGCTACAGCAAGAAAGGTCATCAAGAAATAAACCCTGTTCGCGGTAAACCTGCAAAGGTGAGGGATCTAAACCCAAACGTTGTGCGATCGCATCAGCCACCACTGCAAACCGCTGCCGGAATTTATAGATAAAACAGAAAATGATATCCTCGTGACGCACAGAAGGTCCAGCAACGAATAACCCTGGAGTCCGGGTCGATTCATCGCATTCATTCAGTACAGCATGTCCGTCAGACCAATGAAACAAATGAGCAATGGTACTGAGACTGCCCTTAAAACCCGTACACAGAATAGGAGGCGTGGGACTCATCCACTGGCGATACTGAATACCCTCATTACCTTGCGCCCCGACGACAACATAACCGTTGTTGTCGCGCTTGACTCCCACAATGTCAGTATTCCCAATTAGTTCAAGGCGACCTGTAGCATAGACAAACTCCAAGCGCTGTAGTGTGTAAGGAGACAAAGAGATGCTCGGATCGGGGTTATTGGATGCCCAACTTTTAGCGCGATCGATTACTCCCACTCGTTTTCCCAAAGCAACTAAATTGGTGGCGGCATCCATTCCGCTTTCATAACCGCCAATCACAATAAACTCATCCCCCTGCATCTCGTCCCAGGAGCGTACCTGAGTATTATGAATGCACAAATCGGCACCGGGAAAGGGATCGAGGCGCGGATACTGAAATTCTCCTGCCGCCCAAATGACAAAGCGGCTTTGAACATCGCCTTGGGAAGTTTTGAGGATAAACCCTTTTTCTCCTGGTAGTGTTTCAATATCGTGAACCTCAATGCCCGTTTTTACCGGAAGCTGAAAATGCTCGACAACCGTTTGTAAATAGAGGGCATACTCCTTACCCGTTAGGTGTTCTCGTCGAAAAGCTAGAGCTGGGGAGGTATTTAGAGCGATCGCATTCAGGTCGAGTAACCCAAAGCCGTGACTGGGAAACGACGGGGTAATAAATCGCATTTGTGCGGGCCAGCGATTAAAAGATGCTCCCACTTCATGGCGCTCTAACAGGATAAAATTTTGGAGTCCTAAATCTTTGAGAACGACCCCACAACCGACCCCCGCCGCACCCGCACCGACAATAACTACATCCAAGATTTGAGAAGAATTCATTACAGCTATTAACTAGAAGTCTATTCTCCAACTTGACAGGTTAAAGCGTCGATTTCTCTTCAATCGCTCCTTGCAGACAAGCTTGCAATTCAGCTAAAGTTAGCGTTCCTAACTCTCCCCCCTTCCTTGTCCGCACACTCAGAGTTTGATTTTCTACTTCCCGTTTACCGACTACAGCAACAACGGGAATTTTCTCTAACTCTGCATTGCGAATTTGCTTGCCCAAACGCTCTCCACTGCGGTCAATCTCAACCCGATACCCAGTTTTTTTAAGCGTGGTGGCAACTGATTCTATATACTCTCGTTGGTCATCGCTCACGGGTAACAGACGCACCTGAATGGGGGCTAACCACAAGGGGAAATCACCTGCATAATTCTCAATTAAAATCCCAAAAAAGCGTTCCAAAGAGCCAAAAATTGCTCGGTGAATCATAATCGGTTGTTGCCGAGTTCCATCAGCCGCCACATATTCTAGTTTGAATCGTTCAGGTAAATTGAAATCAACTTGAATGGTCGAACATTGCCACAAACGACCAATGGCATCTCGAATCTTAAGGTCAATCTTGGGTCCATAGAACGCGCCACCCCCCACATCTTCAATATAATTCCAACCTTTGGCAGTTAAAGCTTGTTTTAAAGCTGTTGTTGCTAACTCCCAAACTTCATCGGCGCCAACAGATTTAGCCGGACGAGTGGACAAATTTACTTCATAATCTGTAAAGCCAAAATCTGATAAAATTTGCTCGGTTAGATTCAGCACTCCTAAGATTTCATCGGCAATTTGGTTCGGTAAACAGAAGATATGAGCATCATCTTGGGTGAATCCTCTGACGCGCATCAAACCATGCATAACTCCCGATCGCTCGTAGCGGTAAACAGTGCCTAATTCAGCAAAGCGCAAGGGAAACTCGCGGTAAGAATGCAGGTCGTGCTTATAGGTTAGAACATGGAAGGGGCAGTTCATCGGCTTAATTTGATAAGCCACATCTTCAATCTTCATCGAGTCAAACATATTCTCTCGATAAAAATCAAAGTGTCCCGATGTTTTCCACAGTTCCAGATTCGCGATATGGGGTGTGTAAAGGAGTTGATAACCCGCTTCTAGGTGAGATTTTTTCCAGTAATCTTCAATAATGTTGCGTATCGCTGCGCCACGCGGATGCCAAAAAACTAAACCACCGCCAGCATCGTCTTGGATACTAAAGAGTTTGAGGTCTTGACCAATTTTTCTATGGTCGCGCCGCTTGGCTTCTTCTTTTTGTTGAAGGTAAGCAGAAAGTTGTTCGGGTGTTTCCCAAGCTGTACCATAGATGCGTTGCAACTGAGGTTTGGTTTCATCTCCTCGCCAGTAAGCACCCGCAACAGTTTCTAAGGCAAAAGCATCGGGATTGATTTCTCCAGTGAAGTTGACGTGAGGACCGGAACACAAATCCCACCAGTAAGCTTCAGGAGGTATTGTTACTTGTTCAAACAGCGTCGGTTCTGATTGATTAGCATCAATGACACCCTTACCGTGGTCAGGGTTGCCGATAAAGTAGCGGGTAATGGTTTCTCCGTCAGGGATACTGTCGAGGATTTCCAGCTTGTAGGGTTCCCCTAACTGCTCAATTTCCGCACGAACCTCCTCCCGATCTACAACTTCGCGGATAATCGGCAAGTTAGCGTTGATAATCTGACGCATTTTGGCTTCAATGCGGCTCAAGTCATCCGGGGTAAAGGGTTGTTGGCGATCGAAGTCGTAGTAAAATCCGGTGTCTGTGGTGGGGCCAATCGTTACTTTTGTCTGTGGGAGGAGAGTTTGCACTGCCATTGCCAAGATGTGAGCGCAGGTGTGACGAATTCGCTCTAGTTTTTGCGGGTCATCTTGGCGGAGGCTGTTCTCAGACGGAGATTGAGTTAATTGACTGACCATAAATCAATATAAAAATAATAATCATTCTCATTCTAGGAGAAAAGGCTAGGTTCAGGCTACATAGAGGGATTCGATCTCCATTAATTCATCCAGGATGTCAATTGACCACTACAAAGAATGGAGTTGTTGCGAACACTCAGGACACAAACCAAAAAATTCGAGTGTGTGATAGTAGACCTTGAAGGATAGCGACTTACACCAAGTCGCCGCCATGTGGCAGACAGGGCAATCTTCAACAGGAATCGACTGACCGCAACGAACACAGGTTAAGTAGTGTCGTTGTTCTGCCCTGACTAGGCTGTAGAGAGACTTACCTGAGTTGAGGGTTCTCGCCTGAATCACTCCCTCTTTTTGGAGTGCTTTCAATATGCGATAAATCGTTGCTAATCCCAAACTTTGATTTTGATGGCGCAGCTCAATATAGAGTTCTTGAGCGCTGATGAAAGCGATCGAGCTGTTTGAGGAGCGTGAGGATTCGCTCCTGACTACTGGCTTGTCGAGCTGGCATAGAGACAACGCTTGTAAGGGAGTATTCGGTACAACTTAAAGTTTCATGACTTGAGCGAACGTTTCCCTCAAGTATTAGATAATGATTATCATTATTGTAACCAAGAAAGTCTCACTACTGCCCATGTCGTCATCTAACACCGTTGCTGACGAGCATTAAACGAGCGGGTGCTGACTTGATTCTCACCTACTTTGCCAAGGAGATGGCGTTGATATTGCATTAGGCAAATTCAACACGCTTGAGGGAGATTTCTACAGATTTTTTTGAGGATTAGACTGCGATGCGATCGCTTTCTGATTGCAATAAGGAACTTTCTCAAGAGCAGAGACAACGAGTGCTTGGTTTCATCGAAGCTTACTGTAACCTGAATTTGGATAAGTCAATGTAGTTGGCGGGAAACATGAGACAGCTTACATTACTAATGTGCTTGTTTCTAACGGTCTTTGCTGTTGGGGTGCGTGCTGAAACTGAAACACCAGAAGAATGGGTAAGGCTGGGACGCCGCGTTCATGGGGGTTTCGGCACCTATGTCGTGGTGGGGATTCGGATTGGTCTTGATGCGATGAAACGTCTGGAAGCTTCACCACGCGATTTAGATGTAACTTACCAAGAGGGACTGCTCTCCCCTTGTCCCTGTGTTGTAGATGGCATCATGATTGCCACCGTCTCCACACCCGGACAAAACTCGCTGCGCGTTCTGCCGACAAGACGCGACCGGAACACCTTTGGCGTTGCGATTATTAAAAATAAGAAAACGGGACAAGCGTTACGTTATACCTTACCCAACTCGGTTCGCTCTCAACTTGATAGTTGGAACCAAAGTTTGACCGAACGCCAGCGCTATGACGCAGTAATGAATGCACCTGCTGACTCTCTGTACATCGTGGAACCTTACGATGAACCAGGGAGCAAGTCATAGTTTAGGGTCTGTGCCATCTATCAAATGAACCTTCGCTACCTGGGTTACTCTTCCAGTTAAAATGGGTAAGCTGTAACCGCTCTTTTTCAGTAGCGATAGCGTTGCGCTGCTGCAAGCAGATCGCATTTCGATTCAAGCGTTCAAAGACTCCTTGCAGCCTAAACCACCAACTGCGCTTGCCAAAAACTGTTCCATCTGGCATTGTTGCGCCATTGAGTATTGCTTTTTGGAGGTTGGCTGTTGAGATGTCAGAAGCTCCCATCAGATTGGCGAGACACAAATTGGCTCGTTGAAAGTTGGTAGTATGCAAGACAGTCTCGCTCAGGTCAGCCTTGATTAGAATGGCTTGTTGGAAGTTGGCTTGACTCAAACAAGCCTGATTTAAATTAGCCATCAAAAGATTTGAAGAGCTGAGGTTTGCACCATGCAGATTAGCTTGACTCAGGTCAACATCCATCAAAGATGCCCGACTTAAATCAACCCATCGCAAATCTGCCCCACTCAAGGAAACCCCTCTTAGGTATATCCCCTGAAGGGAAACTCCACGAAAATACCGTTCTCCCGCTGCGTATTGCCGTAAGAGTTCATCTGCTTTCATGCTTGCTGCTTTTAGGTCTTTAGCTGACCTAGACTAACACCAACGCGATCGCTCAACAATGCCAGGAAGGGGCATAGAAAAAGAAGTCCTGGGTTTTTCCAGGACTAGAGGGAGAAATCTTTTGCTGTTGAGTGTGAACAACCTGGCGCACAAAAGCACGGATTGCGTACTCACTTACGCAAAGTTACTGAAGATGAGCGCCCAAACCGTTCCCGTCACCCCAGCCGCAATTAACAGGTTAGTGAAAAACCGACCTAATTCCGGTTCAAATCCTAGTACCTTATCTTCCTTGCCCGCCGTGAAAAACAATGACCAAGCTTGAGTAGCGGTAATGGGTTCACCGTTGTTGAAGTCAGAGCGAAAAACAACAGGTGCTAACAAATCTTTATTGGTGGGATAGTCAAAATTAGGTGTCATAGCCTTTCTCCGAATTTTTGTAATAGTCGATTTTCTTGAACTCAATCCAAGCAAAAAGCACGTTGCTTACAAGCTTGTCAGCCATCCAATCAAGCCGTGTCCGGTGAGGGCTTCGAGAGCTAAGAGTGAAACAAAGCCAATCATAGCCAGACGCCCATTGAGTTTCTCGGCATAGTCGGTAAAGCCAGTACGCTGCGTTTCATCCACATAGACTTTGGGTTCGATGGCAAAGTTATTTAGGGCTTGCTGAATAAGTCGGCGAAAAACAACCGATGGATTAATCAGTTATTTAATCCTGGAATAATAATGAGCTTTTGTTGTTGTTAATTCCCACAAGCATAAGCCGAATTAATAGTTATCGAGAAAAAAGGCGTGATGTTGTGTATTGCACAAAAAAAGACAAAAAAACTGCCGTAGCAGGGTGGAAAGATTCATGACTAAAAAAGTGATAGCAATAGCCGTTTGAGAAGTATGAGGCAGTTTAGCCATGACGCGATTCAAGCTAAATCTTCGCTTTGAGATGCCAAATTTTCCTTCAATAGCATTGCGAACCTTCTCGTCGTCTAAGGCTTGTTTCTTTTTGTCTGAGCTGACATTAGCTGGAGGTCTGCCTAAGGGGGGGCCACTTATTCTAATCCCTCTTTCTTTACAGAATGCTCGATTCTCGCGATTTCGATAAATTCTATCTACATGTACTGATTCGGGATAGACTCCTGTGTGCTGTTTAAATGCTTCTATTTGGGCTTTTAAGTCTCCGGCTTCATTAAAGTTATCCCAGCTTATACGGTCTAAAAAGACATATCCATCTCTGACGCTTGCTGCTAGTTTAGCTCCAAATTCTACAGGTTTTCCGGCTTTTCCTCTCACAATTGGACGGATATGGGGCTGACTTAAACTGACTATTCTGTCGTCAATTCTCTGGGCTTTATTCTCATACATCCATTGCTGTTGACGGTAAACTTCCGCCACCACCAGCAAGCTCTTATATTGAGAGATGCTCAAACCCTCAAGTGCTTCTCCTGTCTGAAGGAGCTGGTCAATGTGTGATAAATTTCTTTTTATATATTTCAGTTGTTTTTTTATAGCTTTTCTTCTCTCTTTTCTTGACGATCTCCGTTTTTTGGCGACTTTCAAGTAATCTTTCCGAGCGAGGTTTCTATAAGTTTTTGGCTTTTTCTTTAGTCTCCCTTTTAGGGGCTTATAGAGAGTATCTATTATCTTTTCCGTTTTGACTCTGGCTTGATTTAATAGACCCAAGTCATTGGGATAGCTGATATCTCCTGGCGCACAGGTAGCATCCAGAATTAATTTCCCTTGATTCGGGCTTTCTCTTGTTTCTTGCCTTTCTGAGAGTGAGCTTTTTTTTTAGATTCCTCCTCTGTTTCTTCCTGAATCTTCTTTACCATTCTTTGATTTATTTGATTTACTAAATCAACATTTATCCTTTCTCTAAATCTTACCAAAAGTGAGGCATCATAAGGGGCTTCGTTGCTGTAATGCTTTCTCCCTATAAAGTATTGTAAGTAAGGGTTTTCTTTTATTTGTTCTACTGTTTCCCGATCGCTTATTCCTAATCTTTCTTTGATTATTAATGAACCCAATGCCATCCGAAATGGCAGCGCAGGTGCCCCCATATCAATAGAAAAAATTTTGGCGTATTCCTCTTCAAATTCATCCCAGGGTATCAGATTTGCCATGATTACCCAACGGTTATCTTGTGATAACTTTCCCTCAAAGGGCAGCTCAAAGTTTTCCGGTGGGGTCGGGCTTGAGGAAGCTTTTCTGTACATTTTCCCTGCTCTTGGTACAAGGATTTTGTGGGATTCTACCAGATTTCCTGGGAGCTGAACAACTTTCAAGACCGCTCAAACTATTTATAGCTAAGGGTTTCCGGTTTTTACAGCAAACCCTATTTAGTCGGCTTTGCTCGTCAATGGTGTAACCGCGTGAGGTCATGTCTTTCTCCTTGTTTCCGTCTCATGTAAATAAATGTAACTCAATGTAAATATTTATTGCAATAGCTTGACGGGGGTGAGTGAGTCGTAAAAACCGTACCTATTCCCAGTTAATTACTACAGGATGAACAGGTGGGGAGAAAAGTTGCTCAATCAGTGATATAGTTGGCAACAGAATTCGGTTCTAACGGGGAGCAGCCGACGGTAATCGCGGCACTTTTGGGTGCATTCGGCGTGATGTGCTGCGTGGTGGTGGCGGCGAATTATGTCAGAAATTCCGTGACATTGCTAGTTGTCGGATTGTTGTTTGGCTATGTCACCAGTGCGGTTGTGAATCTCCTGCTGTATTTCAGCGTACCTGAGCAAATTCAAACCTATATTATCTGGACGTTTGGTAGCTTTGCTACAGTGACACAGCAGCAGATTCCGTTATTCGGGGCGATGGTACTAGTGGGAATTGCGATCGCTTTGAGCAGTAGTAAAGCGCTGAATCTCTTGCTGTTGGGGGAAACTCAAGCTCTCACATTGGGACTGAAACTCTCGCAGATGCGCGTCGTTATCATTGTCAATGTCTCCATCTTGGCTGGCACAGTAACGGCATTTTGTGGACCGATTGCCTTTCTCGGAATTGCCGTTCCCCATTTGGGACGTGCTTTGTTAAAAACGACCGATCATCGATTACTGATACCTACTGTTATGGTACTGGGGGCTAACCTGGCAATAGCCGGGGATTTAGTCGCTCAACTGCCGGGACAGCAAACAACCTTACCCTTAAATACCGTCACCGCACTCTTAGGGGTACCGATTGTCCTGGGCGTTATTTTGCGAAAATAGTGGAGTGGTTTTGGTCGTCCAAAGAATGCGCGAGCATGTGGGGAAAAATGATGGCTGAGCCGAGCGAAAGCATTATGCGATTAAAATTGGCATGGGTGAAAGGGCAAGACTATGTACAAGGGTTCAATAGGCTTGTGATGATTTAACGACCAAGTTGAGCCGCCGCAGATAAGCTTCAATACTCACCAATAACCTCTTGACGGTCGGCTCCAACAACTTGTTAGCTGACTGTCACGTATACCACGTACCTGATTCTGCTACCAGTGTTCTACTATCAATTCATCCACATAATCAAAATCAGTATCATCCGTCACCAATACCCAACCCTGTTCTAAACACTGAGCAGCAATCCATACATCGTTCATTGGAATTGGTCGCCCCTTGCGCTTCAATGCCAACCGGGTTTGAGCATACATTGTTGCTGTTTCTCTCCCTCATGGCACAACTCTACAAGCTGCTATGAACTCCAGATAGCGGGGCAAGTTTTGTAACGGACGAGTTGAGTTTTCTGCACCAAATAACAACTCTCCGACAACAATCATTGGCAGAATTACTTCTGGTAAAGCCAATACCCTTTCAGTAATTGTCACATCTCCGTTCACAAAACGAACCGCAGCAGAGGTATCAAGCGCAATCTCACCACTCATTCAAATCTACCTGCCGACATTCTGCCGTGATTGTTCGCTGTAGCTCTTCTGCCTCTGAATCACTTAAGATTCCTGCAAATTTTGCAAGGGGATGTTTTTTGCGTATAGCTTTAACCCGATGTAAAAAATCTAGCACTGTCTGTACTAAATCATCGGGAGCCTGTTCGAGTTCCTGAATCAATTGCTCACGGTTTGTCATGTGTTCGAGGTTCTCGGCAAAGTGAGGTATCTAGCCCTAGTATACCTAAACACTAATTCACATCCTGAGCGTTAGATACCCACAGATAACCTTGCAGTGCTGCGGGCGCTAGCGCCGAGTTCTGTAAATATGAATTAAGATCTGCTTTCGCCACTTTTGACCAATCTTTGTAATCGGGGCTTTGGTTCTTGGTCGTCCAAGGAATGCGATCGCTTGTTGGGGAAAAATTCTGGCCCAACCGAGCGAAAGCATTATGCCAGCAGAATTGGCATGGCTGAAAGGGCAAGAATATGTACCCGATTAAATAGGCTTATGATGATTTAACGACCAAGAAGCGACTCATCCCCTTGGCGAATCGCTCGTCCGTAAGCAAGTACCTCCTCAAAGGCGGGTTCATCTTTGAAAGAGCCTGTAATTTGTTGCAGCCAATTTGTCGGCTGAGGAGCCGCAACTTGCTTCTGCAACTGGGCGATCGCGGCTTCTACTGCTGCAAGTCGTTCCTCCAAAGAAATATTGGTTGTCATTTCCTTCTCCCCTAGCGAGTGCTACTTTGAATTAGCCGATGTTAGCCCAACTAACAATTTATTGTACAGACCTTAACTGTAGAGCTGCCCGTTACTGAATCTTGAAGCTGCACGTTTGCAACAAACTCATCCTTCGAGCATTGGGCGGTGTAGGACAGGATCAACTCTGCGGATTGCAGCATATCAAGCAGGAATTGAAGATCCCGTTGCATAAATCACCTGGGCTGAAGAAAGGATTTCGTGACGGCGTAAGTAGTTGCGACTGGTTTCAATCCCTTGACGGGTAATCAAGTCAATGTCTCGATCAAAAACGGTTTTAAGTTCTGCTTCCATGTGGTCTAGGGTACGGAAAGTGGGGTGAGCGTCTGGGTGAAATTGCACCATCACATCAATATCGCTGTCGGGGCGAAAGTCATCGCGCAGGACAGAGCCAAATAGAGCAAATTCTGTCACTTGCCATTTGTGACAAAACTCAGCAATTTTCTCCATTGGTAATTCGATCGCCCTAATTGTCATGTCAGTTCTACCCCCAAGGCTTCTAGCTGTTCGTTAATCCAAGTTGTTGCCGTTGCTTCATCAGTTTCGTTGGCGTAGCCTCTCTGCAAGAGAATCGCCCATTCTACTCCTGTTTTAGCAATTTCTAGCAGTTGTTTTGACGGCTCCCGCGCTTTTCGAGATTCCCTCACTTTTTCTGCAATTTTCTGACGAGTAGTTTCATTGGGCAATGTGATTGGAATATTCAGCAAGTCCTCGAACGCTGCCAGAGGATGTTAAAAGATCGAGGTTCTTCATGAGTCAGTATGCTAAATCAATAGCTAAATAAGTCAATAAGGATGAATAAATGCGAAAGAAAGTCAACCAAGTGGTTGTCGGTATTGACAAAGAAGGTCATATCCTATTAACTATAAACCGTCAAAACAGGGATTGAACGCATAGATAGTGAGATGGCCACAAAAAAGAGAATAAAGCTGCTGACAGAACTCTTGAATATAAAAGGAATAAAAGTAATTTCACATCGTCAACATGAAGGGATTGGAATAATTTTACAGGTGGAATTAATTGGCAAAGAAAGTAATTGCCCTCGTTGTGGAGCAAAAAGTCGTAGATTACACCAAAATCATCGACACATCGAAATTAATTGGTATTTTACCAGGAAGGACACAAGAAGAAGTGAGAGAGGTGCTGATGTCATGGGGAAGCGAGGCGTTAGAGCAAATAGAAGAAGTCAGTATAGATTTGTGGAAGGGGTACAGAAATGTTGTGATAGAACTTATGCCAAAGGCTCAGGTTGTGGCCGACCTATTTCATGTAATGGCACAAATAAATAAGGAGTTAGATGCACAAAGGAAGCGAGAAAAAAGACAAGTAGAAGATTTAATAAAAACCGCAAAATGCCGGGAAGAAAAAGCAGAACATTCGCCAGTATTAGAGGGATTAAAGAAAAGTAAATATGTCTTGCTCAAGAACGAATCCGACCTAAGTGAACAGCAAAAAGTTAAACTGATTCAAGTCAAGAATGTATCTCTTACTCTCAAGAGAATGCATGAATTAAAAGAGCAAATTCGCCAAATTTTCACTCAGACCCAGCATTGGTTAGCCGGATTATTTCACTTGGGAGGATGGCTGAAGCAAGCGAAAAGCTATTTTCCTGATAGCCAGAAGACTATCATCCGTTGGTTGGATGAGATCATTGCTTACTTTGATAACAGAACGACTAGCGGTGTTGTGGAGGGGATTAACAACAAACTTAAGTTGATTAAGCGCTCGGCTTATGGGTTTCGGAACTTTGACAATTATCGAATTAGATGTTTGCTTAACTGGCATTTCATTTGTTAGTTTAGCATACTACATCCTGAAGAACCAAAAAAACAGGTGGTCTTAGTTGTTGATCAAGCAGGTTGGCAAAAAGCGCGAACAAGTAGAAATTCCCGAAGGTATACATTTGGAGTTTTTGCCGTCTCACTCTCCAGAATTACAACCCGCCGAACGTTTGTGGACACTCACGAATGAACCGATTGCTAATCGGAGTTTTGAAACTTTGGATGAAGTAGAAGAGGTGCTAATTCAACGTTGTCGCCAAATCGTTGACCAGCCTGAATTTGTACGTGGTTTAACCAATTTTTGCTGGTGGTCTGAACTAGCCGCTTAATTATGGGTGATTTGCCGGACATCATATCAATACCTGGTCACGTCCTTCTTCTTTTTCTTAGTGGGCGGCATCTTTGCCATGATTATTCGGGGGGAGCTGATTACCCCAGAAGCTGATCTGCTCGATCGCGCCGTGTACAACGCCATGTTCACAATGCACGGCACGGTGATGCTGTTTCTGTGGACGTTCCCTTCCCTGGTAGGGCTATCCAACTATCTGGTGCCCCTGATGATTGGGGCAAAAGATATGGCATTTCCGCGCCTGAATGCGGCGGCATTCTGGATGGTGCCTGTGTTTGGGGTGATTTTGATGGCAAGTTTCTTCGTTCCTGGGGGACCCTCCCAATCGGGCTGGTGGGCGTATCCTCCAGTCAGTCTCCAGAATCCAACGGGGAATCTGATCAACGGACAGGTGCTGTGGATTCTGGCGGTGGCGATCTCTGGCATATCCTCCATCATGGGAGCCGTGAATTTTGTCACGACGATCGTGCGGATGCGGGCACCGGGCATGACCTGGTTTCGGATGCCCGTGTTTGTCTGGACGGTTTTTGCCGCCCAGATCATTCAACTCTTCGGCTTGCCGGCTCTGACTGCCGGAGCCGTCATGTTGCTGTTCGATCTGACCATCGGCACCAGCTTTTTTGATCCTGCTAAAGGTGGCGATCCGGTGTTGTTTCAACACTTCTTCTGGTTCTACTCCCATCCCGCTGTGTATGTGATCATCCTGCCGATTTTTGGCATTTTCTCGGAAATCTTCCCGGTCTACGCCCGCAAACCGCTGTTTGGCTACAAGGTCGTCGCCATCTCGTCCCTGATCATCACGGGCTTGAGCGGCATTGTCTGGGTGCATCACATGTTTGCCAGTGGTACTCCAGGCTGGATGCGGATGGTGTTTATGGCAACAACGATGTTGATTTCCGTGCCCACGGGCATCAAGGTCTTTGCCTGGGTTGCCACCATTTGGGGCGGTAAGCTGCGTCTGAATACGCCCATGTTATTTGCCCTGGGTGGATTGGTGATGTTTGTCTTTGCAGGGGTGACAGGCATCATGCTGGCATCGGTTCCCTTTGACATTCACGTTAACAATACCTATTTTGTTGTCGGTCATTTTCACTACGTGATTTACGGTGCGGTGGTGATGGGGATGTATGCAGCGCTGTATCACTGGTTTCCCAAAATGACGGGACGGATGTATTCGGAAGGATTGGGCAAGTTGCATTTTGTGTTGACCTTTATTGGCACGAATCTCAACTTCTTCCCCATGCATCCCCTGGGCTTGCAGGGAATGCCCCGCCGAGTTGCCTCCTACGATCCGGAATTCGCCTTCTGGAATGTAGTTGCCAGTTTAGGGGCGTTCCTGTTGGGGATGTCCACCTTGCCCTTTATTCTGAACATGATTGGATCCTGGGTGCAGGGTGAAGCGGCTCCTAAAAATCCCTGGCGGGCGATCGGGCTGGAATGGCTGGTCTCCTCGCCACCCACCGTTGAAAACTTTGAGGAACTGCCAGTTGTGGTGGCAGAACCCTACGGCTACGGCAAGACTGAACCACTGGTTGCCAATCCGGATCGGTTGGAGGTCGCCCATGAATCCCATTGAAGTCGATCCTTCTTTAAACGCAAAGGCTCCCACGGCTCCCACGACCGATCTACACGTCAGCGCACAACACCACCATGACGAAGCAGGCAACAGTATGTTTGGCTTCATCGTGTTTCTGCTGTCGGAAAGTGTGATTTTCCTCAGCTTTTTCACCGGATATGTCGTCTACAAAACCAATGCTCTGGACTGGTTGCCGCCCGGTGTGACAGGGCTGGAAACCCATGAACCTGCTATCAACACCGTTGTCCTGGTATCCAGTAGTTTTGTGATCTACATTGCCGAACGGTTCTTGCATGTCAAAAATCTCTGGGGATTCCGGTTGTTCTGGCTGTTGACGATGGCAATGGGCAGCTATTTTCTCTATGGACAGGCGGTGGAATGGCGCAGTCTGTCCTTTGGCTTTACCGATGGCGTATTTGGTGGCACCTTTTACCTGCTCACTGGATTTCACGGACTGCATGTGCTGACTGGGATTTTATTGCAGGCGATTATGCTTGTGCGATCGCTCATCCCTGGTAATTACGATCGCGGTGAGTTTGGCGTAGCCGCCACCTCCCTGTTCTGGCACTTCGTCGATGTCATCTGGATTATTTTGTTCGTGCTCATCTACGTGTGGCAGTGAGGTGATCTCATGATTATCGATGACCAAATTTATGATCTGATCATTGTCGGCACAGGTGCGGGTGGAGGAACTCTCGCCTATAAACTGGCTGCTTCTGGCAAGAAAATTTTGATTCTGGAGCGGGGTAATTTCATGCCCTTAGAAGAACAGAATCGCAGTAATGTGGATATCTTCAAGCGCGAACGCTACCACGCTCCTGAACAATGGTATGACAGTGCTGGAGAACCGTTTTCACCCCAGATGAATTATGCGATCGGCGGTAATACCAAAATCTATGGAGCCGTGCTGACGCGATTCCGTGAACAGGATTTTGAGACGGTAAACCATCAGTCAGGCGTTTCTCCGGAGTGGGGAGTCAAGTACGCAGACTTTGAACCCTATTACACAGCAGCCGAGCAGCTTTACCAGGTGCATGGTCAGGTGGGTGCTGACCCCACCGAGCCACCCCACAGCCAGCACTATCCCTTCCCTGCCGTCTCCCATGAGCCGCAGATTGAGTCCATTGTAGAAGGGCTAACCCAGCAAGGTTTACACCCTGCTCCACTGCCTCTGGGATTAACGCGGCAAACCGATGATCCCACCAATGATTCTGAAGTGAGTGGCATTGTCCCTGCGTTGAAACATCCGAATGTGAATCTGAAAACAGGTGCTAAGGTTGTTTGCCTGCATACCAATCCATCGGGGCGGGTCGTGAAGGGCGTAGAAGCCGAGATCGCTGGACAATGCTACTTGTTTCTGGCGGATCTGGTGGTGCTATCCTGTGGAGCGGTTAACTCGGCGGCGCTGCTGTTGCGATCAAGCAGCGATCGCCACCCCAATGGGTTAGCCAATAGTTCCGGTCTGGTCGGTCGCAATCTGATGAAAAGCTTGATGACGGTTGTAGTGCAACTGAGTACCAAACCTAATTCTGGTGCGTTTCCCAAAACCGTTTGCGTCAATGATTTTTATGGGGGCGATCGCGATTTTCCGTATCCAATGGGACACATTCAAAACGCGGGGGGGCTACTCACCGATATCATCTTTGCGGAAGCGCCACCGATGTTCTCGGTTCTGGCAAAATTCATGCCCGGTTTTGGACTGAAGCAATTAGCCACCCACTCGATCGGCTGGTGGGCACAAACGGAAGATTTACCCAATCCTGATCACCGAGTTCGGGTCGAAGGGGACAAACTGTATATCGACTACACCCCCAATAACGTGGAAGCGCATGATCGCCTGATTTATCCCACATTCCGCCCTTTGACTGTCACAAGTAGATAATTTAGTGGAGGCAATCGAGGCAAACGCAACGTAAGTGGAGTTAAAGATAGCCTAGCCAGCTTTTTGGCCGAAACAGGATAATTGAACGGGAGTGGAAGGGCTAAGTCTTGGGGAGGGGGTGTGAAAGCAGCAGAAATGCAGGTAATGAACCTCGACCACTTGGGTCTGGTGGCAGGTATTATTGACGAAATCGGGCTGGTGGAACAAATAGACCTGCGGTTGGGGCAAGACAGCCGAGAAAAAGTCAGTGCAGGTCTTGTGGTCAAAGCAATGATTCTCAACGGACTGGGCTTTGTGTCAGCCCCACTGTACTTATTTAGTCGATTTTTTGAAGGGAAAGCTACAGAACACCTGATTGGAACCGGAGTCAAGCCAGAACATCTCAATGATGACCGCCTGGGACGAGTGCTTGATGAACTGTTCCTGGCAGGACTAACCCGTTGCTTCGTCAGCATTGCCATGAAAGCTATCGCCAAGTTTGGAGTGAGTATTGAGACAGCGCACTTAGACTCGACCTCATTTCATCTGCATGGCGAGTATGAAACAGCCAATGACGAAGTGGTAGTCACTCAAAAGACAGAAGATGGCACAAGAGTAGAAATTGAGGTAGCGCCGAAAGCGATTCACCTAACGTATGGATATTCTCGTGACCATAGAAGTGACCTCAAACAATTCGTGATGAATCTGATATGTGGTGGAGAGGGTGGTATACCGTTATTTTTAGAGATGGCAGATGGCAATCAAGACGACAAGACAAAGTTTGCCCATCTGTTTGAGGAGTTTCAGAAACAGTGGACTTTTGAGGGAATACACATAGCAGATAGTGCTTTGTACACTGCCGACAACCTCAAGCGGATGAAGCAGTTGAAATATCACACCCTAGAAGCAGTAGAAATCATTGAGCAAGACCATTACTCCCAACCGGGAAGACCAGCAAAGCAAACTCGACCCACTCACAAAACCTATCACATTCAAGCCACATTGGTAGTCAATGAAACTGTCCTAGAACAACAAAGACAGCAAGCGGGACGATTCATTCTCGCCACCAATGTCCTAGACAAGGAACAATTGAATAATGATGCAGTCCTGAGTGAGTACAAAGAGCAGCAGAGTACGGAACGGGGCTTTAGCTTTCTCAAAGACCCTCTGTTTTTTGCTGATAGTGTTTTCCTGAAAGACCCAGGTCGCATTGCTGCTGTAGGGATGGTTATGGGATTGTGTCTGTTGGTCTACAACTTGGGACAGGCAGCTTTACGTCAAGCCTTAGTTCAAGCTGATGAAAGCCTCCCTAATCAATTAAAAAAGCCGACTCAGCGTCCCACCCTCCGCTGGATATTTCAGTGTTTCCAAGCGGTGCATTTGTTAGTGATTGATGGGGTTGAGCAAATTGCCAATCTTACCGATGAACGCTTAAAGATTTTGCGCTTTTTCTCTCAAGCTTGCCGGGACTACTATCTATTGTGCTGAGTTCTTCAAGTCATTGAAATACTTCAACAATTATTTCAGCAAAGTGATGCGTAGACGAGCTTTTTAGTTAACGCATCAGGCTTTTCCTGATAGGAAACAGTTCACTTTATGTTGCCAGTTACTTGACTTTTTATTGCTACTTGCTGCTTTTTGAGAACAAGCACCCGAAAAAAGTTAGCATCTCTCATCTCTAGAACGTTTCACTCGATTGAACTGGCCTGTGTTAGCCTTCAGTTCCACACAATTATCCGCTTGTGACAGTCAAAGGGCGGAATGTGGGTTCACCCCCGTGAAATTTATGATTTACGAAGGGAATCAAGCCGCAGCGATCGCAACCCCGATATTGAAGACAACCAACTGAGTTTCCGAGATGCCGATACACTCAATTTTGGACTGGCATACGAAACGCCCGGAGGACTCTATACGGGTATAATTCTGCGCCACCTCAGTAGTTACTTCGTCAACAACACCAACACTGAATCCTTACCGGGATACACCACCGTCGATTTCAAACTTCGCATCCCCCTGGGCAGGACTGTGGTATTCAACAGCAACTTGGATAATTTATTTGACGAACAATATGAGCAATATCCGGGTTATCCTGCCGTGGGACGCAGTTTTCGCCTTGGTATTAGTGCGACATTTTAAGAATTTCGGTTCTTCATGAGTCAGTATGCTAAATCAATAGCTAAATAAGTCAATAAAGATGAATAAATGCGAAAGAAAGTCAACCAAGTGGTTGTCAGTATTGACAAAGAAGGTCATATCCTATTAACTATAAACCGTCAAAACAGGGATTGAACGCATAGATATAGCAATCCTAAATCATTTGTGAAAACTCAGACTCATCGATATGCTTAAATAAGCCATAGCAGGAGGAGGCGTTGTTGAGCAATGGAAGAGTTGATGGATTTCATTCAAGGAAACCCAGACTCCAGGGAACTAAAACGAGCGCTGGCTGTGCAGATGGTAATGCAAAACTACACTCATGCTCAGATTGGAGAGATTTTGCGCGTGTCTGTAGGATTTGTCAATAAGTGGAAATATGCGTTTTTGTCACAGGGCATTGTCGGATTGAGACTTAAGCATCAAGGGTCGAGAGGTTATCTTAATGATGTGCAAAAACAAACAGTTATTAGCTGGCTCAAACAAAAGAATTACTGGCATTTAGACGAACTAAAGGAACACGTCGAAGATAGTTTTGGCGTGGTGTATGAATCAAACCAGAGCTACTACAAACTGTTTAAACAGGCAGATATCAGTTGGAAAAAGACGCAGAAGAAGAATCCTAAAAAAGACCCTGACTTAGTAGCGAAAAAAAACTTGAAATAACGGAATGGCTAGATACTAATCAACGTGAGATTGTGTCTGGGGAACTCGTTGTGTTTTTTGAGGATGAATGCCATCTGTTATGGGGGGACATCTGTGGTTATGTCTGGGGTAATACAAAAGAACGAATTGAAGTTCCCGTAATCAACGAGCGGCAAAGACAGACGTATTTTGGTGCGCTTAACTATTACACACAGGAATTTTGGGTTAAGCCTTATAAACAGGGGAATTCACAGAGCGCGATTGCCTTCGTGCAATACTTACTCAGGCAGTATCCTCAAAGCCGTATTGCCTTGAGAGAGGGATGGAGCCAGCTATCATCGTTCGGTTGAATTTAGAGCGTACTTAGATTCCGTAAATCAAGGACTTGATGAGAACGAATGGAAAGTTACTTGTATTCAGTTTGCTCCCAATGACCCAGAACAAAATCCTGTGGAAGACATTTGGCTGTATGCCAAAAGATTTGTGAGAGAGTTTTACCACTTATGTAAATCCTTCGCGGCAGTCAAGAGATTATTTGAACTCATTACTCATCATCAAGTCTTCGATTTTCCGAAAATCTTTATGTATAACTCATGTTCACGAATCATTTAGGATTGCTATAAATGCCCAGTTTGCAGTTGATGATGCAATGGCATTGTCGTTTCCAGATGCCAGTTTTGATGTGGTGTGGTCAATCGAAGCAGGCCCACACATGCCGGATAAAGCTATTTTTGCAAGAGAATTAATGCGGGTGCTAAAGCCTGGTGGAGTATTGGTTGTAGCTGACTGGAATCAAAGGGATGACCGCCAGAAGCCGCTAAATTTTTGGGAGAAACCAGTAATGCGACAACTGCTAGATCAGTGGTCTCATCCAGCTTTTTCTAGCATAGAGGGATTCTCCGAACTTTTGGCAGCTACAGGATTAGTGGAAGGGGAGGTAATTACGACTGATTGGACGCAAGAAACCCTTCCTTCTTGGTTAGATTCGATTTGGCAAGGAGTGGTTCGCCCAAGCGGATTTCTACGTTTTGGACTGTCTGGTTTTATCAAATCTGTGCGCGAAGTGCCAACGTTTTTGCTGATGCGTTTGGCGTTTAGTGCAGGACTGTGCCGATTTGGAATGTTTCGCGCTGTGCGGGCGAACAAGAGTACAGACTTGCTGGACAGAAACTTTGTTCAGGAAAATCCCTCCAGCTTGGTTAGGTAGCGATCGCAGCTAGTTTATAAATATCTGGATTTTAACGCTGGCAACACTGCATGATATTTGCGGTTAAAACTTCTTTCTTGTGATTGCAAAATTAATCAACAAACAACGTACTTTATATGCATAAAATTCCCGTCACAGTCATTACAGGATTTCTTGGCGCAGGCAAAACCACGTTAATTCGCCATTTACTGCAAAACAATGAAGGACGACGTATTGCTGTTTTTGTCAATGAATTTGGAGAAATTGGAATTGATGGGGAACTTTTGCGTGACTGCCGTGTCTGTGAAGATGAAGAAGACCCCAACAGCAACATTGTTGAACTTACCAACGGCTGCTTATGCTGCACTGTGCAAGAGGAATTCTTACCAGCAATGCAAGAATTGCTTCAGCGGCGCGATCGCCTTGACTGTATGTTGATTGAAACCTCTGGACTCGCACTCCCAAAACCATTGGTGCAAGCATTTCGCTGGCCTGAAATTCGCACAGGCGCTACAGTGGACGGCGTCATCACTGTGGTGGATTGTGAAGCCTTGGCAAGCAATCAATTTGTGGGTGATTTAGAAGCACTCTTAGCACAGCGACAAGCCGACTCTAGCCTAGAACACGAAACACCGATTGAGGAACTGTTTGAAGATCAGCTCGCTTGTGCTGACTTAGTGTTGCTGACTAAATGCGATCGCGTTGACGAACAAACGCAAGTGAGGGTGCAGGATTGGCTCAGGCAGAACTTATCCCCTGGCGTAAAAGTCATTTCTTGTCAGGACGGTAAAATTAGTGGCGATTTGTTACTCGGTTTCAACGCTGCGGTAGAAGACAATTTAGATAGTCGTCCCAGTCACCACGATACTGAAGCCGAACACGAACATGATGACGACATTAATGCAGTGCAACTACTACTAGACCAGGCATTTGAGCCGTCTGTCTTGGTTAAACGTTTGCAAACATTAGTGCAACAGCAAGAAATTTATCGAATTAAGGGATTTGTAGCAGTTCCGAACAAAGCCATGCGTTTGGTATTACAGGGTGTGGGTAATCGATTTGACTACTTTTATGACCGGACTTGGCAACCCAACGAAACCCGTCAAACAAAATTAGTGTTAATTGGTCGGGAACTTGATCGAGTTGGCATTGAGTCATTATTGCTAAAGCTAGATTAACAGCCTATTTGAGTGAGTGGATTTTGCAAACCAAAGAAATCACACAAATTCTTCAAGCAGTTGATAGCTATAATCCGCAAAAAGACATTATTTTGTTTACAAATATTAACTCCGGTGTTGAAGTTAATATTTTGCAAAATCTTGTCATTTCTCCACTTGAATGCTATAAGTGTGTTTGTCGAAGATGGGAAGAATTTCTCCTCTATTTGTGATGAATTATACAGTTGGTGCATGACGATAAAACCTATCTAGACAGTCAATTTATTCCTAGGAGGAATGAGTGAAAAAATTACTCGTAGCTTTGACTTCTAAACCCACAGCTTTAATTTCTGTAGCTTCCTTGTTAATGACTGGTAAAATTAGCACCGCTAATCAACCAGTAAATCCGCAACCTGTAAACCGTACAGACGCGACTATTACTCCAGTATCAGCAGAAAGCCAAAAAGCTTGTGTAAAACATCCAAAACTAGGTAAATTTTTCTGCGCTAATGCTCAACAATTGTCTCAGTTGAAGAAGGGCGCACCAGAAATTGATGCTACTGACGTGAATAACGAGGATGCTTTGCTTGGGGTTACAGATGAGGAAAGCGATGCTGCTGTAAGTATGTTTGGTTGTGATTGCGTTGCATCGATAAATTGCTTGCGCCGTTTGCGGAATAGCCTTCCGTAAAATTGATTTTCCTTAGTTTTTTACAGTGATAAAAATTGGGAAGCAGGGAAGTAATTTTTCTCTCTTTCCTCTCCCAATTTATGAGTAAATATACTTACTTAAATCAGGCTTTACTGAATGAAATAACTAAAATTTGTCTCCTAAATTACTTTTGAAAATACCTCAAATTTTATGAATCGCCGTAATTTTATTGTTTTATTTGGTGTGAGTTGGTTTGTAAGTTACTTCTCTGTAGTATTCACAAATACCACCTATGCGATACAACCTAAAACCAAACCCAAACTTAAACAATCGTCTACATCTGAAAATTGGTTTGATGTAGGGACGGTAGAGGAGTTAGATAAAACGGGTCAAATGTTAAAAGAAAAATCGCCTTTTGGTTCTATTCTGGTGATTGGTACTTCTAAAAGTGAAAACCTGATAGCTGTTAATCCCACCTGCACTCATCTGGGTTGTACGGTGGAATGGCTGAGTGATGAAAAAATATTTTTATGTCCTTGTCACGCTTCAGAATTTGGAGGCGATGGTAAAGTGCAAAATGGCCCAGCCACAAAACCACTCTCAACTTACGTGACCAAAATAGAGGGGGATTCGGTTATGGTGAAACGCGCTTAGTTTGTAACTTTCAAAAGATAATATAAAAGTAAACAAGAAAGAAAAATTTGGCGAACTTATAAGGAGCACGCTTGCGCGATACTCCGTAGGAGTGGCGTAGCGATCGCTGTCCCTCGATTATACGCACTCTTGAGTTGGGTGTTTTAGCGCTAGCCAGAAAAGCCAATGATTGAGGGGTTAGCAGCACCAGATACCGTTTCAGCACCTCGCACAAGATTGGGACTTCAGGGGGCGACAAGCGCCCCCAAAGCCAAATGCCTTCATAGTTTTACCTGTTTTGCCGCCTTCAGGGGGTGACAATCGGCTCAAAAGATTGGTAGAGATTAGTTTTCATCCACTTGAGTTCTCAAAAAATCTTAGCTTATTGACAAGTTTATTGAGAATAGACTGGGGAGCCGACCTGTTCTCGATAATGATAATCATTGGGGGAGGGAGAGGGTGGGCGAGGTGTACCTCGCCCACCCTCTTGACGGTTTTTCATCATCTTTCGGCTCAATTACAAGAGATTTGATAGCAGCTCTGTGAGCTGATAAAGACAGAAACAGGACTTACGCAACTGTCATATGCGATCGCCTACCAAACTTAAGCTAAGGTCATGGTAAGTACCGGACGTTTGAGTTGCTCAATTAGGTAATTGGAGAGTAAGCCGTGCTTGAGCTGATAAACAGTTTGACCTGTAGAGTAAGCCAGTTGCTTTAGTCGTGTCCAGACGAGCATGGCACAGTTAATATGATTTCTCTGGATACGAGCGTTGCGGCACTGGCAAGATTCAATGACAGTCAATTGTTTGATTTCTCTGTGAAACTCCTCAATTTTCCAACGAATATCACACACCTCTTGTACAATATCCGTAGAATCTTGAGTTAAGTCATTAGTGGCGACAAATTCCGTGCAAGTCGGTAGAGACAGTTACCCGGAATAGCTTCACTTTTTTGTCTTTCGGAAAAGTTTTTATTTTAATAATTTTACCCTGTTCAAGCTCGCTTAGACTCCAGTTGAGAGACTCAATGCGTTTATACTCTTCCCTGCCTCCTGTATCGTCAACTAGGCGGTTTTTCTTTAAAGGACAGTAGTAATACTTGCCCAAGTTATCAATATATTGCATTAAGCTCTTGGTCGCATACCAACTATCCATCAAGACTGTGTGGAAAGGCAGCCCTTTAGAGTAGATCAGGCTTTGCAGCATGTCTAACACATGCTCTAGCTTACTTTTTCCATCTCCGTCTGGCTCGTAAATTCGCTCACTACCACAGGTCTTCGGTTTCGAGCTGCTTTTCTAGTCCTTGAGCCGTTTTGCCCAATAGTCTCAACAGGAATTTCTCTGGCAGTCTTTTTCTGGCTTTTGAGTATCCCCCTGTGTCAGCAGCAGGAATGGCTTCTCCAGCCGCCGCTAGCCAAGCAATCACCCGACTAACTGCATTTTGTAGGCTTTTGTCTGTATCCAACACTTGAGATAGGAACGCCCATAAGGTGACGATGGGGTTGAACAGGCGGCTACGATACTTTACCTTTTCGGCTTCTAAAGCTTCCCTGATACTATCTTCTGGCAATATCTCCCCAAATGGTAGTCCTACACTGTTAGCAAACTTCTGCTTGAGAATTTCAACGCGATTGGGCATAGTAGAGGCACTGATAAGTCAATCTCCTAGGTGGTGAGTTACTCAAACCCAGCCTGGGAGACTTTTTTACCACGTTTAGGTGATTGTGCGATCGCTGCTTAAGTCAGTGCCATTCCTCTTAAGAGAGTACTTGAGAAGTTCAAGATGCGAGCGTTTCCCCAAATATAAGGAGGCAACCTCATAAGCTGCGGCGCATCTAAATTGAATATGAAAATTTTTGAAAGGGGTGTGGGGTGTAGGGTGTGGGGTGTGAAGGTATACAAATTAAATGCGTAACAGCTTATAGAGACGGAAAAACCCATTGAGAACTGCTACGACATCATTTTCGCTATCCGGTAAAGAATCTTTACGACTGGAGAAAGGGGGGCTATTAGAGCAAATTTGGTATGAAGTGTTACCCAATGCTAAGTCATAACAGGCTGTGAAGAAATTTAGTGGCTTTGTCAATTTACAATTGTAAACTCCTAAGATAGGTGTAGAAGGCTGAAAGCTTGTATTGAAGAGACTTAAGCAATACAACTGTTGCAAAAATAGCCAGCCTCTAAGGAGCTTAAAATTTAATGATCGATTCTTACAAATGACGCAATTTAGTGTTGATTAATCTTATTCAGTAATCAGCAAAAAAGAGTTTAAATTGCTGTAGTTGAGTGTTAATTAATATGTCTTCCCCACCTCTTCAAAACAAACAACGTTCGGCAGATGATAGCGTTGCATCCCCGTCCAGATCACCTTCTGCCAAGGGTCATGCCAGTGGCGATAGCGAAGCGCTGCTGCGTTCGCCCTTGGCGTTGCCGAAGGCTAGCGCAGATCGCCGCTTTAAAGCATTGGATATGACCATGAAGCGGAATCAGTACAAACCAGATGCCTTAATTGAAGTGCTGCATAAGGCACAGGAAGCCTTTGGCTATCTGGAAGAAGATGTCCTGGTCTACATCGCTAAGGGACTCAAACTGCCGTTGAGTCGAGTATACGGAGTTGCAACGTTCTACCACCTGTTTTCTCTCAAACCCAGTGGTGCTCATACCTGCGTCGTTTGCTTGGGAACAGCGTGCTACGTCAAAGGTGGCAACAAAGTGATGGAAACATTGGAAAAAGAACTGGGGATCGAGAGGGGCAAGACAACTCCAGATGGCAACGTTTCACTAGTAGGCGCTCGCTGTTTGGGAGCCTGTGGGATTGCTCCGGCAGTTGTCTTCGATGGCACTGTGGCAGGGAAACTGGAGCCGGAAACTGCACTGGAGCGTATTCGTACCTGGGAAACCTGACCTAAAGCCCCAATATCCTAGCCTCTTGGAATTGGAAGAATAACCTAACGCAGGTAAGCCGTAACGGAGAGGAGATAGGTTCAGTATGAATTTAACCGAATTATTAGAAGTTGCTGAGCAGGAACGATCGCACCAAAAGAGCATTCGTATCCACTGCTGTACATCGACGGGATGCCGTGCGGCTAATTCTCTGGATGTGCAAGCCAATATGCAAAGCGCAGTGAAAGAACACGGATTAAGCGATCGCGTTGAAGTTATTGGCGTAGGTTGCATGGGGTTCTGCGGACGAGGCCCCCTAGTAGAAGTTGATCCCAATAACTTGCTCTACGAAGAAGTTAAGCCAGAAGAAGCTGCCAGTATCATTGATGCTCTTAATGGCGGGACTGCCAAACCCATCCAAGGCGATACCCAGCATCCTTTTTTTGCTCGACAAATGCGGATTGTGCGGGAACACAGCGGCAAAATTGATCCAGAACGGATTGAGGAATATATTGCTGTTGGCGGTTATCAGTCCTTGTATAAAGCACTCTATGACATGACCCCTGCCCAAGTTGTAGAGGAAATCACGAAGAGTGGTTTGCGGGGACGGGGTGGTGGTGGCTATCCCACAGGGCTGAAGTGGGCAACGGTGGCCAAAGTATCGGCAGATCAGAAATATGTTATCTGCAATGGTGACGAAGGCGACCCCGGTGCATTTATGGATCGCAGCGTTTTGGAGAGCGATCCCCATTTAGTCTTAGAAGGCATGGCGATCGCTGGTTATGCCGTTGGCGCAAATCATGGATATATCTACGTTCGAGCGGAATATCCTCTCGCCATTCAACGCCTGCAAAAGGCAATTCAACAAGCCAAGAAGTACAATCTCCTCGGCACACAAATTTTTGACTCTCCCTTCGATTTCAAAGTTGATATTCGCATTGGTGCGGGAGCATTTGTCTGCGGTGAGGAAACAGCCCTGATCCAATCGATTGAAGGCGGACGAGGTAATCCACGTCCTCGCCCCCCCTACCCAGCTCAAAAAGGCTTGTGGGGCTGTCCAACATTAATTAACAACGTAGAAAGCTTTGCCAATATTGCTCCTATCATTCGTGAGGGAGCAGATTGGTATGCCAGTATCGGCACTGAAAAAAGTAAAGGAACCAAGATTTTTGCCCTGACTGGGAAGATTCGTAACAACGGATTGATTGAAGTCCCGATGGGAATCACTCTGCGAGAAATTGTGGAAGAAATGGGCGGCTGCGTTCCCGATGGAGTCGTCAAGACGGTACAAACAGGCGGCCCCTCCGGTGGTTGTATTCCTGCCGCGTTGCTGGATACTCCAGTTGACTATGATTCGCTCATGGCGGTTGGTTCCATGATGGGATCGGGCGGGATGGTGGTGATGGATCAAGACACCAGCATGGTGGAAGTTGCTCAGTTCTACATGGAATTCTGCCGGGATGAATCGTGTGGCAAATGCATTCCATGCCGTGCGGGAACGGTTCAGCTTTATGAGCTGTTGAATAAGATCGCGAACCGTCAGGCGACGCAGAAAGACTTGGAGCAGCTAGAAGCCCTCTGCTACATGGTTAAGGAAATGAGCCTCTGTGGGTTAGGTCAAACGGCTCCAAATCCGGTACTCAGCACGTTGAAATACTTCAAGCAGGAGTATTTAGAGTTGCTGCAATCTCCAGTCGAACACAACGGCAAAGTCACCGTTTCGCAATCTTCGTGAGGTTTGTATGTCTGTCAAAACGCTCAAAATTGATGGAATTGATGTAGCGATCGAAGAGGGCGCAAGCATCCTGCAAGCGGCAAGAGAGGCTGGAGTCACGATTCCTACGCTATGTCACCTTGATGGTGTCACAGATATCGGCGCTTGCCGTCTGTGCATGGTAGAAATTGCTGGAACACCTAGGCTGTTTCCTGCATGTGTCACTCAGGTGGCTGAGGGGATGGACATTTCTACCAACACGCCCAAGCTGCAAGAATACCGCCGCATGGTTGTTGAGTTGCTGTTTGCTGAAGGAAACCATGTCTGCGCCTTTTGCGTGGCGAATGGTAATTGCGAGTTGCAAGATGTCGCTATTGAAGTTGGAATGGATCATTCTCGCTTCCCGTATCGTTACCCCGATCGCAAAGTCGATAATTCGCATCAGCGATTTAGTATTGACCACAACCGTTGCATTCTCTGTACTCGTTGCGTGCGCGTCTGCGATGAGATTGAGGGAGCGCATGTTTGGGATGTGGCACAACGGGGCGAGAATTGCTACATCGTGTCTGGATTGAATCAGCCTTGGGGTGCAGTGGATGCTTGTACCTCCTGCGGTAAGTGTGTCGATGCCTGTCCTACGGGAGCAATTTTCCGTAAAGGCGAAACGACTGGAGAGAAAGAACGCGATCGCAACAAGCTGGAATTTTTGGTAAGGGCGCGGGAGAAGAGAGAATGGACAAGATAAGATTTGCCACCGTTTGGTTAGCAGGCTGTTCCGGTTGCCATATGTCGTTTTTGGATTTAGACGAGTGGTTGATTGAACTCGCTAGGCAGGTGGATGTGGTATACAGTCCCGTTGGCTCAGATCTGAAGGACTATCCCGAAAACGTCGATATTTGTCTGGTTGAGGGAGGCGTTGCCAACGAAGACAATCTGGAACTGATCCACCAAGTCCGACAACGCACCAAAATCCTAATTTCATTTGGGGATTGTGCCGTGACAGCCAACATTCCTGCTATGCGAAATATGTTGGGGACTGCTGAACCCGTCCTCAAACGCGCTTACATGGAATTGGCAGATACCGGACGGCAACTGCCTCATGAGCCAGGAATTGTACCGGAATTGCTCGATCGCGTATTGCCCGTGCATCAGGTTGTTCCAGTTGATATCTATATGCCGGGATGTCCGCCATCGGCTGAGCGAATTCAAGCAACGCTTGAACCTCTCCTCAAAGGGGAAAAACCCCACATGGAAGGGCGAGACATGATTAAGTTTGGATAATTGGTCATTAGTCATTAGTCATTGGTTATTAGTTGCGGGTTACTGGCTAATTGAAAACAGACAGGTCATGTGACAAATGACAGCTAATGAGAAGAGAGAGGCGCTATGAAGACTGTTGTCATCGATCCTGTTACACGCATTGAGGGACACGCTAAAATCTCAATCTTTCTAGACGACGCGGGTGAAGTCTCAGATGCTCGGTTTCATGTCGTAGAATATCGGGGATTTGAAAAGTTTTGTGAAGGCAGACCTTTCACAGATATGGCAGGCATTACTGCCCGGATTTGCGGCATTTGTCCGGTGAGTCACTTGCTAGCATCCTCGAAGACTGGGGACAAAATTCTGGCAGTAAAAATTCCGCCTGCGGCAGAGAAATTGCGGCGATTGATGAATCTGGCACAGATTACTCAATCTCATGCACTTTCATTCTTTCACCTCAGTAGTCCGGATTTCTTGCTGGGTTGGGATAGCGATCCGGCAAAACGGAATGTGTTTGGGTTAATTGAAGCGAATCCCGATCTGGCACGAGCTGGAATTCGGCTACGGCAATTTGGACAAAATATAATCGAACTGTTGGGCGCACGCAAGATTCACTCGGCTTGGACGGTGCCGGGAGGGGTGCGATCGCCGCTTTCGGAAGAAGGCAGACAGTGGATTTGCGATCGCTTGCCCGAATCATTGGCAACCGTCAATCTGGCTTTGGGGCTATTCAAAGGTATGATTGATGGTCAACTCAAAGATGAAGTTAATATCTTTGGTGAATTCCCTTCGCTGTTTATGGGACTCGTTGGCAAGGATGGCGAATGGGAACATTATGGTGGACATCTCCGCTTTAGTGATAGTCAAGGCAATATTATTGCTGACAACTTGAGCGAAGATAACTATCAGGATTTCTTAGGGGAAGCCGTTGAGCACTGGTCATATCTAAAATTCCCGTACTACAAACCATTAGGTTATCCTGATGGTATTTATCGAGTGGGGCCACTGGCTCGACTGAATGTGTGTAATCACATTGGTTCAGAAGCTGCCGATCGGGAGTTAAGAGAATTTCGCGATCGCGCTGGTGGAGTTCCCACATCTTCATTCCTTTACCACTATGCTCGATTGATTGAAATCCTGGCATGTTTGGAGAAAATCCAAACTCTCATGGACGATCCAGATATTTTATCCAATCGAATTCGCGCTCAGGGTGGAGTGAATCAACTGGAAGCGATCGGAGTCAGCGAAGCACCACGCGGTACCCTGTTCCATCATTACAAAGTGGATGAAAATGGCTTAATTGAGAAGGTCAATCTCATCATTGCCACTGGACAAAATAACCTGGCAATGAACAAAACCGTTGCTCAAATCGCTAAGCAATATATTCATGGGGATGGCAACGGCCATGCAATTCCCGAAGGCTTTCTAAACCGTGTTGAAGCAGGAATTCGCTGCTACGATCCGTGTTTATCATGCTCTACCCATGCAGCAGGACAAATGCCTTTACACGTTCAACTAGTTGCACCCGATGGAACGATAGTGAACGAGATTTATCGGGACTGAAGATGAGATTCCCGGCTTCTTTAGAGAAGTCGGGAATCTAAACCGCTGAGTAAGCAAAGGAGGTAATCCTTGAAGATTACTGATAACAAAAAAATTAGCTATCTGATCATTGGCTATGGCAACACAATTCGGGGTGATGATGGAGCGGGTTATCAGATTGCCGAATCCATTGCTCAGTGGAATTTGGATCATGTGCGATCGCTGGCGGTGCATCAACTGACGCCAGACTTAGCTGAAGCGATCGCACAGGCTAAAACCGTCATTTTTGTAGATGCGGTGGCTACATTATCAGAGGTCAAAATCGAACAACTCAGACCGAATTATGCCGCCAGCTTTACGGGACATTATGCCGATCCGCGATCGCTGCTTGCTTTAACCCGTGCCCTGTATAAAGCTATTCCTACTGCTTACCGGATTTTGATTCCAGCCGTTAATTTTTCCTTTGGTGAAACCCTTTCTCCCGTCACCCGAAAGAGTGTTGACTTGGCTTTAGTCAAGATAAAAAAACTGGTTTCTCAACAGAACAGCACAATGAGGACTGCTTATGAGAAAACCCTGTGAAAACTGAATCTCAACTAACTCAAAAGGAGAGTTATATGAAAACTTCCGATCGCTTATCCCATTCCATCTCTTTAGAGCAACGCATTCATGACGCAATCGCAGAAGCTCACGCAATCTCCGCTCGATATGCTTCAGAATCTCCTGAATGTGGTGCTGCCTGGGACATTGTGGAAGAGTTGCAAGCAGAAGCGGCTCATCAAAAGATAGCATGCTTAGGCAAAACAGGATTCACAGATTACTGCGAGGAATTTCCAGATGCGCTGGAAGCCAGAGTGTACGACACGTAGATTAATTATCCACAAAGGAAAATCAACATGAATGTTACGTTTTTACAACAGTTTCATTTCAGATCTCCCCCAGCCCCCCTTAACAAGGGGCGAGAAAACTCTTAAAGTCCCCCTTTTTAAGGGGGATTTAGGGGGATCTTCCATGTCTTGCATTCTTTTTTGAAATCAGTAGTACTTTCCCCTTCACTTCCTAATTGCTATGCACGAAGTTGGCATCATGCAAAATACGCTAGATATTGCTCTGGAGTACGCGAACCGTCAGGGTGCAGCTCAAATTCACCGCATGACATTACGCATCGGTCAATTGTCGGGAGTGGAGCCAGAAGCGTTAGCGTTTGCGTTTGATGTTGTGACGCGGGGAACCATTGCCGAACGCGCCCAACTCAACATTGATTCCATTCCAGCCATTTGCTATTGCCCAAATTGCCAACGTGAATTTCAGCCTTCTGATTGGATTTACGAGTGTCCTGAGTGCCATGAATTCTGCACTGAAATCCGTCAGGGTAGGGAACTTGAACTTGCTTCACTGGAGGTTTCTTAGTATGTGTGAAGATTGTGGTTGCAGCCAGGTTGGAGCAGTAGCGATTGATGGGGTTACTCATCACGAACATTCCCATCTGCATGAACATTCTCATTCTCACGATCATCCAGATGAGCATCAACAAAGAAAGGCAGAGGGGAGAGGGCAGAGGGCAGAAGGAATTTATCCCGATGCTGTTAGCGATCTGCATGAGCGATCGCATGTTTCACAAACCCTTACCATTCATGAATCTCTACTGTCGAAAAATGATCGCTTAGCAGAGCGCAATCGGGGATATTTCCAGGCAAAAAGGGTGCTAGCACTCAACATTCTGTCCTCGCCGGGTTCGGGGAAAACAGCACTGATTGAGCGAATGGTGCAGGATTTGAACAGTCGCATACTGGCATCCCTGCAACACCCGTTACGGATTGGTGTCATTGTGGGTGATTTAGAAACAGATAATGATGCTCAGCGCTTACGCCGTGCTGGTGCGCCAGCCGTACAAATCACCACGGGGAATGCCTGTCATCTAGAAGCGGATATGGTGTCACGGGCAATGCAGAAGCTCGATCTGGATGCTCTGGAGGTGTTGATTATTGAAAATGTGGGTAACTTAGTCTGTCCGGCTAGCTATGACTTAGGCGAAGCGATGCGAGTTGTGTTGCTATCCGTGACGGAAGGAGAGGATAAACCTTTGAAGTATCCCACAATGTTCAAAACGGCAAATGTCGTTCTGATTAACAAAATCGACATTGCAGAAGCCGTGGGGTTCGACAGGGAACGGGCTATTGCTAACATTCAGCGCGTCGCACCCCAGGCAATTCTCTTTGAAGTTTCTGCTCGAACTGGACAGGGAATGGAAGCTTGGTATAGCTACCTGGGAACTGCCATTCAATAGCCTGTGCAAGTTATCAGGAGAAGGGGCTATGGTGACGACAGCATCAGGATTTATACAAAACTCAACCAAACGTCGGCTGTGCTTGGCTGTAGAAGGCATCGTGCAGGGAGTCGGCTTTCGCCCATTCGTTTACGGCTTGGCAAAAGACGTGGGGGTTGTGGGTTGGGTGAAAAATACCGATCGCGGAGTCTCGATCGATATTGAGGGGACTATCGAACAGCTTCAGGTTTTCCAGAAACGACTGGAGCAAGACAAACCGCCTCATGCATTTTTACAGCACATAGAAACTGAGTGGATGAGTCTTGCGGGATACACCGATTTTGACATTCGTCCATCAGATGCGGCTGATTCCTCAATCTCAACTCCTAAATCTGCACTGATTCTGCCCGATCTGGCAACCTGTCCAGCCTGTCTGCACGAAATTTACGATCCTGCCAACCGTCGCTATCGCTATCCTTTCACCAATTGTACGCACTGCGGCCCTCGCTTCAGCATCTTGCGATCGCTCCCTTACGATCGCCCCAACACCACGATGCAGCAATTTCAGATGTGTCCGGAGTGTCGTGCAGAGTACCAGAACCCGTTAGATCGACGCTTTCATGCTCAACCCAATGCTTGCCCAACTTGTGGCCCCCATTTAGAACTTTGGGATCGTCAAGGTAAGACATTAGCAAGCCATGATCAGGCATTACTGCAAACGGCCAATGCAATTCGTCAGGGTAAAATTCTGGCAATTAAGGGATTAGGCGGATTCCATCTGGTTGTGGATGCTGGCAATGAGACTGCCGTGAGAACGCTGCGCGATCGCAAACGGCGACCTGATAAGCCACTCGCGTTAATGTATCCTTCATTAGAGCTAATCCGCGAACACTGTCAGGTTTCGGAAGAGGAAGAAAAATTACTGTGTTCTTCAGAAGCACCGATTGTTCTTCTTCAATCTAAAATCCAAAATCTAAAATCCAAAATTGCTCCCTCTGTTGCTCCCGGCAATCCCGATTTAGGGGTGATGCTACCGTACACGCCGTTGCATCATCTCTTGCTGTCGGAACTCGGTTTTCCGATTGTCGCGACGAGTGGAAATCTTTCTAGCGAACCGATTTGTACGGATGAATTGGATGCACTGAACCGATTACAGAATATTGCCGATTTGTTCTTAGTTCACGATCGCCCGATTGCTCGTCCTGTTGATGATTCCATCGTGCGGGTGGTTGGCGAGCAACCCATTGTTCTGCATGAACACTTTAAACCCCACCCCAGCCCTCCCCTTACTAAGGGGAGGGAGCAAGAAGTTTCCCCCCTTACTAAGGGGGGATTAAGGGGGGTTAGCTCGATTCGCGCAGGAGGCTTAATCGTTCTGCGTCGTGCCAGAGGCTATGCTCCCTTTCCAATTACACCGCCATCGAAATTAACCTCTCATGATTCATCCATCATCCTCGCTGTTGGCGCTCATTTAAAAAATACCGTTGCCCTGTATCTCAATCATCAAATTTTGATGAGCCAGCATCTCGGCGATCTTGATAATTTATCAACAATCGATCGCTTTCAAGAAGCAATTCACCATCTACTTAATATCTATGAGGTTCAGCCCGTTGCGATCGCAACTGATGCTCATCCAGACTACTACTCGACTCAATTTGCCAATGCTTTGATTGAACTGAATGCACAGAGCAAGCAGGCAACTGAACAGAAACGCTTTCCTTCTGCCCTCTGCCCTCTGCCATCTGCCTTTCGTACTTCTACACCTGTAATTCCAGTGCAGCATCACTATGCTCATGTCCTTTCTTGCATGGTGGACAATCAACTGGAACCCCCCGTGTTGGGAATTGCTTGGGATGGAACGGGTTATGGCTTAGACGGCACGATTTGGGGAGGTGAGTTTCTCAACATTCCAGCTAACGGATTTGAACGAACGGCTCATCTGCGATCGTTCCCATTACCTGGAGGGGAACAGGCAGTCAAAGAACCTCGACGATGCGCTTTGGGATTGCTCTACGAATGCTTTGGAAATCGGGCGTTTGAAATGGTGGAGTTAGCCCCTCTCCAAGCCTTTTCGCCGCAAGAACTTAAAGTCTTGCAGACCATGTTACAACGAGGGCTGAATACTCCAAAAACATCCAGTGCCGGACGCTTGTTTGATGCGATCGCTGCCTTGTTGGGGCTATGTCAGCAAGCGAGTTTTGAAGGACAAGCCGCAATGCAACTGGAGTTTGCGCCTAATGGCTTCAAGACGAATGAAACCTATCCGTATGAGCTGCTGTGTCCTGTGGACTCTCCTATGATTCTCGATTATTCACCGATGCTCAATGCCATTCTCGATGACATTCACGAGCAGATTTCTCAAGAGATCGTGGCGGCCAAGTTTCACAATACTTTAATTGAGGGAATGGTGGCGATCGCTAAGCGAGTCGGTGTTGAACAAATTGTGTTAACGGGCGGTTGTTTTCAAAATTGTTATCTACTAGAATGTGCGATCGCTCGACTCAATAGAGAAGGTTTCTCAATTTATTGGCATCACCGAATTCCCACCAATGACGGAGGCATTGCGGCTGGACAAATTATGGCGGCGTTACGAGTATTGCAAAATCAATCATGAGGTGAATGAAAATGTGTCTTGCTGTACCCGGTAAAGTGATCGGTATTGAGGAAAATTCCGAGCGCAATGGAAACTCCTCGCTCTGGCGCACAGGTAAAGTTAGTTTTGGCGGCATTATCAAAGAAGTTAGCCTCGCCTATGTACCAGACGTAAAAATTGGGGATTACGTCATCGTGCATGTGGGTTTTGCGCTCAGTATTGTTGACCCCGAAGAAGCAGAAGAAACCTTAAATTATTTGGAGCAGCTTGAAGTTAAACCATCGCCAATTAATGCAGTACTTGGAGAAGTCTCCTCTAGTTGATTGACAAATTTATTGTAGGTTGGGTTGTAGCTTGCACGCCAAGTAGTGGTACGCAGTGAAACCTAACAGTAAATTGGATTTCGTTGGGTTTTGCGTTGCTCAACCCAACCTACGCAAAATCTAGGATTTTCTATTTCAATTTCAATCCATTCATCTTTGTGAATATTTATTTTAATCCTCACAATAGCCTCAATATTTATCTCTAGCATGGAGATGAAACGGGCTTGCCAAGCATGAACAAACTGAACTTTTGTAATCACGAAAAGAGGATGAGGCAATGCCATTAAAAAATTTTGCCACCATAGACGGTAACGAAGCTGTTGCTCGCGTTGCCTACCGACTCAGTGAAGTTATCGCGATTTATCCCATTACACCAGCTTCACCGATGGGTGAATGGGCCGATGCATGGGCATCTGCCGCACAGCCCAACCTGTGGGGAACTGTTCCCTCTGTTGTGGAAATGCAAAGTGAGGCAGGCGCAGCCGGAACGGTTCATGGAGCATTGCAGGCTGGAACGTTAACTACAACGTTTACGGCTTCCCAAGGCTTGCTATTAATGATTCCCAATTTATACAAGATTGCGGGTGAACTAACGCCTGCGGTAATTCACATTGCCGCGCGATCGCTAGCAGCACAGGGACTTTCAATTTTTGGCGATCACAGTGATGTAATGGCAGTCCGAGGAACGGGTTGCGGGTTGCTTTGTTCAGCCTCGGTGCAAGAGGCGCAAGATTTGGCAGCGATCGCCACTCGTGCCACACTGGAATCTCGCATTCCCTTCCTCCACTTCTTCGATGGTTTCCGCACGTCCCACGAAATTCAAAAAGTGGAACTGCTATCGGATGACGATTTACGCGCTTTCATTCCGAATGAACTGATTTTGGCGCATCGCGATCGCGCCTTGACACCCGATCGCCCAGTGATTCGCGGTACAGCTCAAAATCCGGATGTTTATTTCCAAGCGCGAGAAACGGTTAACCGATTCTATAACGCCTGTCCTGGTATCGTACAGCAGGCGATGGATGAATTCGCACAACTCACAGGACGACAGTATCAACTCTACGAATACCACGGCGATCCAGCAGCGGAACAAGTCATTATATTGATGGGTTCGGGTTGTGAAACCGTGCATGAAACGGTAGATTACCTGAATGCTCGCGGTGCAAAAGTAGGAGTACTGAAAGTTCGGTTATACAGACCATTTGATGGTACTCGATTGGTTGCTGCACTGCCTGAAAGTGTGAAAGCGATCGCTGTACTTGATCGCGCCAAAGAACCAGGCAGTACGGGTGAACCCTTGTATCTCGATGTCCTGAGTGCGCTAGTTGAAAGCAACCGTCAGACGATTCAGGTAGTTGGAGGTCGCTACGGTTTATCGTCTAAAGAATTTACCCCAGCAATGGTGAAGGCTGTCTTTGATAATTTGACAGTTGACCAGCCACTCAATCATTTCACGGTTGGCATTTACGACGATGTTACTCATACGTCATTAAACTACGATCCCAGCTTCTCCATTGAACCTGATAACGTAGTACGAGCCATTTTCTATGGTTTGGGTTCCGATGGGACAGTTGGTGCAAATAAGAACTCAATCAAAATCATTGGCGAAGAAACAGACAACTATGCTCAAGGTTACTTCGTCTATGATTCCAAGAAATCCGGTTCTGTTACAGTTTCCCATTTGCGTTTTGGTCCACAACTGATTCGTTCGATCTACCTAGTGGATAGTGCGAATTTTGTGGCTTGTCACCAATGGGAATTCGTCGAGAAATTCGATCTGCTGGGAACTGCAAAACCCGAAGCTGTCTTTTTGCTCAACAGTCCCTACAATTCAGAAGAAACCTGGAGGCGGTTACCAGAGCGTCTGAGGGCGCAAATTCTTGAGAAGCAGTTGAAATTCTACGTTATTAATGCGTCTCAGGTGGCACGCGAGGTAGGGATGGGCCGGCACATCAACACCGTGATGCAGGTGTGTTTCTTTGCCATTGCAGGCGTGTTGCCTCGTGAAGAAGCGATCGCACGTATCAAGCAATCCATCCGCAAGACTTACGGCAAGAAGGGTGAGACGATTGTGGAAATGAACTTGAAAGCGGTCGATCGCACCCTGGATAATCTATACGAAGTGGAGTATCAGAATTATCAACAAGCTGCCATTCCCAGTCAGGTAGGAGAAGCGCCCTCCCCCGTTCCCGATACGGCCCCAGCCTTTGTTCGAGACGTACTCGGCAAGATGATGGCACGGCAGGGAGATGATCTTCCCGTGAGTGCGTTGCCGATTGATGGCACTTATCCCAGTGGTACCTCGAAATGGGAGAAGCGCAACATTGCCCAGGAAATTCCAGTGTGGGATGCTGATGTGTGCGTGCAGTGCGGCAAATGCGTGATGATGTGTCCTCATGCCGTGATACGCTCCAAAGTGTATGAACCAGAAGCACTCGAAAATGCACCGGAAACGTTTAAGAGTGCCAATGCCAAAGACCATGACTGGACGAATCTGAAATTTACGATTCAAGTGGCGGCTGAAGACTGTACGGGTTGCGGGCTTTGTGTGGATATTTGTCCGGCAAAAAATAGAGCCGAACCCAGGAAGAAAGCGATTAACATGGCTCCCCAGTTACCCTTGCGAGAACAGGAACGGGAAAACTGGGACTTCTTCCTCAACTTACCGAATCCTGATCGCAGCAAACTGAAATTGCACAAGATTGCTCAGCAACAGATGCAGGAACCGTTGTTTGAGTTCTCCGGTGCCTGTGCGGGTTGTGGTGAAACGCCCTACGTCAAACTGGTATCGCAACTGTTTGGCGATCGTATGTTAGTGGCAAATGCGACCGGATGTTCATCTATCTATGGTGGTAACTTGCCGACAACGCCCTGGACGCACAATGCAGAAGGGCGCGGGCCGGCATGGTCAAACTCCCTATTTGAAGATAATGCCGAATTTGGCTTAGGCTTCCGGGTAGCGATCGACAAGCAAATGGAGTATGCCAGAGAACTCCTGCAAGAGCTATCAAGCAGTATGAATGGCAGTTCCCCAATTCCGGTTGACTTAGCATCGGCCATTCTCAATGCAGAACAAAAGGACGAAGCCGATATCGTCGAGCAACGCGAACGGGTAGCTATCCTCAAGCAACACCTAGAAGAGTGGTGCAATCAGTTAGAGGGAGACCAAAATCTAAAATCTAAAATCCAAACTCTAAAATCCCTCGCCGATTACCTAGTCAAGAAGAGCGTCTGGTTGATTGGTGGTGACGGTTGGGCTTATGACATCGGCTATGGTGGACTCGATCACGTCATTGCCAGTGGTCGCAATGTCAACATTCTGGTGCTGGATACAGAAGTGTATTCCAATACCGGTGGGCAGATGTCCAAAGCCACACCCAGAGGTGCGGTTGCGAAGTTCGCCGCCGGAGGTAAGCCTGCACCCAAGAAAGATTTGGGACTCATGGCAATGACGTATGGCAATGTCTATGTTGCCAGTGTCGCAATGGGAGCGCGGGATGAACACACGCTCAAAGCATTCCTGGAAGCGGAATCTTACAATGGCCCTTCGTTAATCATTGCCTACTCGCACTGTGTAGCTCACGGCATTGATATGACAACGGGAATGCAGCAGCAGAAGGCGGTAGTTGAATCGGGGCGGTGGTTGCTCTACCGTTACGATCCGCGTCGGACTGAACGGGGTGAAAATCCACTGATTTTGGATTCGCGATCGCCCAAGATATCGGTTGAGCAGGCGATGTACAGCGAAAACCGCTTCAAGATGCTAACCCGCACTAAACCAGAAGATGCGAAGCGATTAGTAGAACTCGCCCAAGCTGATGTCAATACTCGTTGGCAAATGTATCAGTACTTGGCTGCACAGCACCTGGGCAAACCCAACGGGCATCATGACGGGCACACCGATGCTGGTGCCACTTCGAGCAAGCAATCCGAACCTTCCACTGCACAATAGATACTTTTCTTGCTCGGGCTACTGTGTACACACATCTCTACACAGGATGCGAAAGGCTGTTCGATCCCCCTAAATCCCCCTTAAAAAGGGGGACTTTAACTCCGGTTCCCCTCGTGATGTTAACAGCGCAGTTTCCTGTAGTTCTCCCCCCTTTTTAAGGGGGGCTGGGGGGGATCTAAGGGATTGAAAACACACCCTAGTTCACAACTCTATCTGAAGGAGACAATGGGCATGAATTTAACCACAACTTATATGGGATTGGAATTGCGATCGCCCCTCGTGGTTGGTGCAGCCGCTCCTCTCACCGAAGATATCGATAATATCAAGCGAATGGAAGATGCTGGAGCTGCTGCCGTCGTCCTGCACTCACTCTTCGAGGAGCAAATTGAGCAGGAAATGTTGACAATCCACCACCATCTAGAACAGGGTACCGAAAGCTATGCTGAATCACTGACCTTCTTTCCTGAACCCGAAATTTTTCATGTAGGGCCTTCGCTTTATCTAGAGCATATTCGCAAAGCCAAAGAGAGAGTGAATATTCCTATTATTGCCAGTCTCAACGGCTCGACTTTAGGAGGTTGGACAAACTACGCCCGTCAAATTGAGCAAGCTGGAGCGGATGCACTGGAAATCAACATCTACTATATTCCTACCGAAATTCATCTAACCGGTGCAGCGATCGAGCAGCAATATTTGGATATTCTCAAGGCAGTGAAAGCAAGTGTGACAATTCCGGTTGCTGTGAAACTCAGCCCTTATTTCACCAATTTAGCGAATATGGCGCATCAGTTGACGAGGGAAGGAGCAGATGCGCTGGTGTTATTTAATCGCTTCTACCAGCCGGACATTGATGTGGAAGAATTGGAAGTGCGACCCAACGTTCTTCTGAGTACCCCTCAAGCGATGCGTTTGCCGATGCGGTGGATTGCCATCCTGTATAGGCGCATTGGTGCTGATTTAGCGGCAACTGGCGGCATTCAGAAAGGGGTTGATGTGGTGCGAATGCTCATGGCAGGAGCAAAAGTAACAATGATTGTGAGTTCTCTGCTGCGGCATGGAATTAACCATCTCCAGGAGATTGAACAGGAACTACGGCACTGGATGCAAGAACACGATTACAGCTGTGTCAGTGAACTACAAGGCATCATGAGCCAGCGTTCCTGCCCGAATCCTAGTGAGTTTGAACGGGTGCAATACATGAAAGCGATTCAAACCTACACACCTAAACCTCCTGTACTGGCTGAGACGGCTTATGTTGTTTATCAGCAGGAGGATTAGAACGGATGAAATTTGTTGACGAATATCGGGACGCCCAACTAGCTCAGCAGTATGCTGAAGCGATCGCCTCCATCGCCACCCGTCCCTGGAGCATCATGGAAATCTGTGGGGGACAAACTCACTCAATTGTTAAATTTGGCATTGATACTCTTTTACCCAAAACAATTACCTTAATTCATGGGCCGGGGTGTCCCGTATGCGTCACATCGGCTGAGATTATTGATGAAGCGATCGCACTAGCTGCCCTACCGAACGTTATCTTCTGCTCGTTTGGGGACATGCTGCGCGTACCTGGCTCGGCGATTAGTGATGCCGCCTCTACTCCCTCCGATTTACTCACCGTTAAAGCATCGGGTGGGGATGTCCGCATGGTTTATTCTCCATTGGATGCGCTGAAAATCGCCCAAAACAATCCTGACAAGCAAGTTGTGTTTTTTGCAGTTGGGTTTGAAACAACTGCCCCAGCAACCGCAATGGCAGTCTATCAGGCGTACCAACAGGGTGTAACCAACTTTTCACTGCTGGTGTCTCATGTGCTGGTTCCTCCAGCAATGGAAGCGATTTTATCCTCTCCAACGTGCCAGGTACAGGGCTTTCTGGCGGCAGGACACGTCTGCACGGTAATGGGGTATCGAGAGTATGAAGCGATCGCGCCCAAGTATCGGGTTCCAATTGTAGTCACAGGATTTGAACCTATTGACATTTTGCAAGGAATATACTTTTGTCTTAAACAACTGGAAGAGGGCAGAGCAGAAGTCGAAAATCAGTATGCGCGATCGGTTCGCAGACAGGGCAATGAAGCAGCACAGCATCTCATCCAGGACGTGTTTGAAGTAGTCCCCCGCTGCTGGCGCGGCTTGGGTGAGATTTCTCAAAGCGGGTTAGGACTGCGCGAACAGTATGCCCCCTTCGATGTTCACAACAAAGGACTCCTCCCCATCTCGCCATCTCCCCATCCCCCCATGTCCTCGGAATGCATCAGCGGACTCATCCTGCAAGGCATCCGCAAACCGCATGATTGTCCAGCATTTGGCAGTCGCTGTACTCCAGAACATCCCTTAGGGGCACCGATGGTTTCTTCAGAAGGAGCCTGCGCTGCCTACTACCGCTACCGACAGCGATCGCCAATAACCGTTAGCTAGCTTCGGCATACGTTCACCATGACTGGTCTTAAAAACTTTACCCTATCCTGTCCGATTCCTATTCAGCAGTACCCAACCGTACTCCTCGCTCACGGGGGCGGTGGACGATTGATGCATCAGTTAATTGAGCAGATGTTTCTGCCGATTTTCGGCTCACCGAATGATGTTCAACATGATGCGGCTGTTTTGTCAATCTCTAGTCATCGAATCGCCTTCACCACTGATTCCTATGTGGTGCGTCCTCTATTCTTTCCTGGTGGTGATATTGGTTCGCTAGCCGTTCATGGCACAGTCAACGATCTGGCAATGGCAGGCGCACGCCCACTCTATCTCAGCGTGGGTTTCATTCTAGAAGAAGGACTGCCAATGGAAACGCTATGGCGCGTTGTCCAATCCATCAAACAAGCTGCCGATCGCGCCAACGTCAAGATTGTGACAGGTGACACTAAAGTGGTCGATCGCGGAAAAGGAGACGGTATTTTTATCAACACCGCAGGTGTTGGCATTCTTGAACACAACCAGAGAATTAATCCCACCTCAGTTCAACCTGGGGATATCATTCTCTTGAGTGGAGATATTGGCAGACATGGAATTGCCATTATGGCAGTGCGTGAAGGATTGGAGTTTGAAACAACTATTGAAAGTGATTCAGCTCCTCTAGCTGATTTGGTAGGTGAACTTCTAAGTGCGAACATCGAAGTTCACTGCTTGCGGGATTTAACACGAGGTGGGCTAGCCAGCGCGCTGAATGAAATTGCCTCAGCCGCGAATGTAGCAATTAACATTGACGAACAAAAAATTCCCGTGCGTGAGGATGTTCGGGGAGCCTGTGAACTCTTGGGACTCGACCCGCTATATATTGCAAATGAAGGACGATTCATCGCATTTGTCCCATCTTCCGATGCAGAACGGGCATTGGGAGTTATAAAAGCTTATCAGGAAAAGATGGGAGACGTAAAAACGGCTTGTGCGATCGGTCAGGTAAGAGAGCAACCTGCTAAATCTGTCATTGTGAACAGCAAAATTGGAGTCGATCACCTCCTGGAAATGTTGAGCGGTGAACAGCTTCCTAGAATTTGCTGATTCCAGTGAAGTTGAGAGGGGACGTTCACTGGTATTAGTACCAAAAATGTGAGCAATCTAACGCTCTTCTGTCACTCTAGGCAGCAGAAAACAGAAAGTCCTCAAATGATTATCATTATCGAGAAGTGGGTAGCTCAAAAGTTCATTCTCAATAAACCTGTCAATAAGCTGTTATTTTTTGAAGACCCAACTGGATGAAAAGCAATCTCTGCCAATCTTTTGAGCCGATTGTCGCCCCATGAAGATTGTGACTCACAAGGCATGCCTGTCAACCTACCACCTAACACCTAAAACCTGCCACCTGAACAGGGATACTGCTAAGTACTAGAACAATCTGCCATCTTCAATCCTCAATCCTTATTTCTTCAGTTCTCAACTCCTAATTCCCAACCTCCAGCTTATGAAAACGCAAAAACGGATTGGTATTCTCACCAGTGGTGGAGACTGTCCGGGACTCAATGCCGTGATTCGGGCAGTCGTCAGCCATGCAACTCTCACCTATGATTGGGAAGTGATTGGTATTCCTTATGCTACGCAGGGTCTGCTGGAACAAAAAGCGATCGCTCTTAGTCGGCACGGTCTAGATCTGCGTGGCATCGATCCCTTACTTAGCATGGGTGGAACGATCTTAGGCAGCATCAACAAAGGAAACACGCTAGAGCATGCCGATGAAATTATTGCCAGTTATCAGGCATTAGCACTCGATGCCCTAATCGCCGTTGGTGGAGATGGTAGCTTATCCATTCTCAATGACCTTGCTTGTCGGGGAAATTGGCAACTCGTCGCTGTCCCGAAGACGATTGATAATGATGTGGCACTAACGGAACGCTCCATTGGCTTCGATACGGCGGTCAATACCATCACCGATGCCCTCAATCGTTTGACCTTTACGGCTGCCAGTCACGACCGGGTAATGATTGTAGAAGTTATGGGTCGCTCAACAGGACACTTAGCACTACATGCAGGCATTGCAGGTGGAGCGGATGTGATTTTGCTTCCCGAAATTCCCTATTCAATTCAGGGGGTTTGCCGGACTCTTGCCGAACTGCGCGATCGCTGGGCGCATAAGTTTGCCATTGTTGTAGTAGCAGAAGGCGCTAAAACAACGAACGAAGTATTGAGTTGTGACCCAGCTCTACCCAGTCTTACCCCTCAGTGCGGCATCGGTCAATACATAGCGGAGCAAATTTCTCGCTACAGTACGATGCCAATTGATACGCGGGTTTCTGTTCTGGGGCACATCCAGCGAGGCGGCATTCCTTCAGCACTAGACCGTCTGGTGGCGACAACTTTTGGCAAGGCAGCCGTAGATTTAGTTGCTCAAGGACAACTCAGACAAATGGTAGCTTGGCAAAACGGACGAGTTGTAGCTGTTCCTCTGGCGGAGGTTCTTGCTCATAGTCCCTTACCTGTAGATCCTAATGGTTATTTAGTCAAAACTGCACAAGCCTTGGGTATTTATGTTGGGGATGTTTTAGCTTGATTCAGAACTTGCAAGCTGAAAAAAAGGTTCATCTGCTGTGAAATGCGATCGCCCAAATTACTTGTAATAGAGCTTTAAAGGCTTTGATTCAGAAAAAATAATCTAGAGCAACTCATCAAAGACTGCTCCTTGCTGCTTTAGAACTCGCTTCGTCTCCTCGGAGAGTCCTGAATTTTTACCAAACAGAGCCTCTCCCTGTAGTATAGTACAAATGTTCTGTTTGGCAGTGGCATTTTCTGTAGCTATGTGCCAGTTGCGTAAGTCCTGGCAGATTTAACCGCTTCAATTCAATCCACTGCTGCTCGTAATGTGCCGCCAAATAGTGTTTTGCTGGCAGCTACATCAGTAACCCGAAGATGAACATGGTCAATCGAGTGACCCCGTTGAAATTCCATAGCGTTATCCTGCATCTAAAAATGACTCATTTTTTGGTCAATCATTGTTCTGGTTGAGTTCTTGCTCAAGCTGCTCATCCCAGAAGGCAGCTTCTATTTTGTGTCCATCCAGATCGCGTACAAAGCAGCCGTAGTATGGCTCACTATAGTCGGGTCTGCCACCGGGAGCACCTTCGTCTTTGCCTCCTGCCGCTAATGCTGCCTCATAGAAGGCGTGGACAGCTTCTTTGGTAAGAGCAATAAAACCAATGTGAGTACCATTACCAACTGTTGCAGGTTGCCCGTCGAATGGAGTTCCCACCCAAAATTCGGGATACTGTTTGCCGTAGGCGATTGCTCCCGGATGCTCCATCAGTCGCTTACAGCCCAACGTTGGCAACACAGCATCATAGAAGGCGATCGCTCGTTCAAAATCATTGGTGCCAATCGAAACGTGCGAGAGAATGCTGGGATTGTTATCCATGTCTGAATTCTCCATGAGTTAAGTTGAACGTGAAGATGTTAGGGCTGAACTTCGCGCAATCGGCGCTCCAGGAAACGGCGCTCACTGTCATTTGTCACCAATTCTAGTGCTCGCCTGTAGCTCTGAGTTGCCTCCTCTAATACTCCAACACGCCGTAATAAATCCGCACGGATGGCGTGAAATAGATGATAGCTGTCCAGTTCTGGGGCAAGTTGATCAATCAGTCTAAATGCGGCTTGAGGACCTTCTGCCATTGCGGTCGCTACTGCTCGATTCAAGGTCACAACGGGCGAGGGCTGTAAGCGTTCCAACACCTTATAGAGCCGCACAATTTGTGCCCAGTCTGTTTCTTCGGCGCGGGCTGCCTGACAATGGAGGGCGGCGATTGCTGCTTGCAGAGCATAAACCCCTGTTCCACTCCGCAACGCCTCTTCCACCAGAGGCAACGCTTCAGCAATTTGTGGATGATTCCAACGGCTCCGATCCTGGTCTTCTAGCAAAATCAGATCGCCTGCTTCATCTAAACGAGCATCTCGCCTCGAATCATGAAGTAACATCAATGCCACCAGTGCAGTAACTTCAGAGGGGGGTTGGGGTGCCAGCAATTGCCGCACCAGTTGCCCCAGTCGAATCGCTTCAGTGCAGAGGTCTGCCCGCACAATCGAATCTCCTTTCGTTGCGGCATAGCCTTCATTGAAGATGAGATAGATTACTGTCAGCACTGCCTCTATTCTTGAAGGCAAATCACCTAGGTCTGGCACCTTGTAAGGAATGCCTGCATCGCGAATCTTGCGCTTGGCACGTACCAGCCGTTGTGCCATCGTTGCGGTTGGGACGAGAAAGGCGCGGGCAATTTCGTCGGTTTCCAGTCCACCTAACATTCGCAGCGTCAATGCCACCTGAGTCTCGATCGCCAGTGCTGGATGACAACAAGTAAAGATTAATCGCAGGTGATCGTCTCCAATTTCATCACTGTCGTAGGTTGGTTCTTCGGTGGATGGAATTAACCCCGATGCGGCGTACCATTCCAGCTTTTCGGTTAGTCGTGTCCGTCGTCGCAGGCGATCGATCGCTTTGTATCGGGCAGTTCGGATGATCCAGGCACGGGGAAGATCGGGAATACCGCTGCTTTCCCACTGATTGACTGCCGCTGCAAACGCCTCCTGTGCTGCTTCTTCAGCCAGATCAAAATCTCTTACCAGGCGAATCAGGATGGCGACGATGCGCCCCCATTCGGTTCGATAGACAGCGGCGATCGTCTGTGCAACATCTGATTTTGCGGTTGAAGCCATACCTGTCATAAAAAGACACAAAGAATTTTGGGTAAAGTGTCGATTTGGGCAGTTGCCGTTCGACTCACTTGCAAAAGAAATACAACGACAATTTAGAACAATTGTACTATAAGCTGAATTTTGGAGAGGTGTCGATTTGGACAGTTGCCGTTCGACTCACTTGCAAAGAAGGCAAAGCTCGCTCATACTCAACAAAAATTTTTCAACGAGATGTCGATTTGAGCAATTTCCATTCGACTCAATCACAAAGGAGGTAATCCAATGAAATACATGCTGCTGATTTACATGGACGAAAACGCCCTGAGCGAAACTGAGCGGGAGCATTGCTATGTGGAATCTGCCCAAGTCGCTCAGGATCTCCATACCCAGGGACAATTTGTGGCATCTGCTCCTCTCCATCCTGTGGCAACGGCAACCAGTGTCCGGGTACGTGAGGGCAAATCCCTGGTAACAGATGGCCCCTTTGCCGAAACCCGCGAACAGTTGGGCGGATTTTTCCTAATCAATGCTCAGGATTTGGATGAAGCCATTGCGATCGCCGCCCGAATTCCGGGAGCGCGAGCCGGTACTGTCGAAATTCGCCCTGTCCTTGAAATTGCAAGACTACCGGCATATTGAACTTGATGAACTCAAGCGTGTCGCTGCGAGTTAGCGATCAGCACACCCAATCCCTAACAATTCAACTCAAAACCACTCAATAGGAGATTTCACAATGAAAGTCATGGTCTTTGTTAAAGCAACCCAAAACTCCGAAACTGGGGTCATACCAAGTGAACAGCTTTTGACTGAAATGGGGCAGTTCAACGAAGAATTAGCCAAGGCAGGTATCTTGCTCGCTGGTGAGGGGCTTCATCCTAGCTCAAAAGGGGTGCGGGTGAAGTTTTCGGGCACGGAACGCACCGTCACCAAAGGACCCTTCACTCCAGCGCAGGAGCTAGTGGCAGGGTACTGGCTGTGGCAGGTGGACTCCATGAAAGAGGCGATCGCCTGGGTGAAACGCTGCCCCAACCCAATGCCAGGAGACTCCGAGATTGAGATCCGTCCTGTATTCGAGGCAGAGGATTTTGGTGAACTCCTGACACCCGAATTAAGGGAGCAGGAAGACCGCATTCGCGCCCAAGTAGAAACGCGACAGCAAGAGTAACTTCATCTGCAACCGATCGGCTCATCACAACGCAGAATCGATAACTCAAGGAAAAATCAATGAAACTCAATCCTTACCTGATGTTCAACGGTAACTGTGAAGCAGCATTCAAGTTTTACGAACAATGCCTCGGTGGCAAAATCACCATGATGATGACTCATAAAGAGGCACCTTCGGCAGAAAATGTTTCACCTGAATTGCATGACAAAATCATGCACGCTTGCCTTGAATTAGAGGATCGCCTGCTCATGGGATCTGACTGTCCACCAGAATATTTTGAACCCCCTCAAGGCTTTTACGTGCAGATCAGCGCACCCGAACCAGACGAGGCAGAACGAATTTTTCATGCTCTGGCAGAAAATGGCAAAGTGAAAATGCCGATCGCTCAAACGTTCTGGTCAGTCCGCTTTGGCATGTTGATTGATCAGTTTGGTACACCGTGGATGGTCAACTGTGAGCAGGTCGTTTGAGCTTGTTGGATTAAACGAACATCCTTTGGACTTGTACCTCTTAAGCAGAGAATGCGATGACTACATTCAAAACATCCCGTGAAATCCCGGCGACCATGGAACAAGTCTTTGCCGCCATCAGCGATTCAGAACGTTTGGCGCGGTGGTGGGAACCAGCAGGTTTCACCAACACTTTCAAGGAGATAAACAATGGAAACGAACCAAACCGGACAAACCTCACACATGCCTGTTCAACCTCAAAAAGAACATCAGTGGCTCCAGAAACTTGTCGGTGAGTGGACGTATGAAACCGAAGGGCTGATGGAGCCCGAGCAACCTCCCGTCAAATCAACGGGAACAGAAACAGTTCGCTCACTAGGTGGACTCTGGATATTGGCAGAAGGACAGGGTGAGATGCCAGGTTGTGGTCCTGCAACAACGCTAATGGCTCTTGGCTATGACCCGCAGAAACAGCGTTTCCGGAGAGAGGACTATCTGATGAGACTCAATCTGTTGTTGGACGACACAACATACAGTTATTTAAGTATTTAGGAGTGAGGGTTCACTGAATGACCGATCTGATTCTCACCACTTTCGATTGGGTTCCCGAAGCTCCGCGAGGCTATGTGCGCGACTTACGGGTGCGTTGGGCATTGGAAGAGGCTGGGTTACCCTATCGCGTAAACAGTGTGCCATTTCGCGATCGAGGGAGCGATCATTTCTCGCACCAACCCTTCGGACAGGTGCCGTGGTTGACCGATGGAGACATCTCTATCTTTGAGAGTGGTGCCATCCTGCTCCATCTCGGCGAACGGAGTAGCAAGCTGATGCCTACCGAGCCGTGCGGTCGGAGTGATATGACCCAATCCGGGTCGCCAACTATTTCGGAGAGACGACTATCTCATGAAAAAGCTATTGCTTAGTACCACTGCTGTTTACATGGGGCTTCTGGGACTCGGATTCATGTTGCTGCACTATCAGTTGAAACATTGAGAAGAAATGGAGAAATAGTTATCTATGGAAATTACCGCTTCAGCGATTTCACTCAACGTTGATGATGTCACCACGTCGGCTGAGTTCGTCAAGCAACATTTTGGCTTCAAGGAAGAGATGTCAGCCGAGGGTTTTGTATCACTCTCTCGACCCGATGCAGGATTTAATTTAATCTTTCTACAAACTGGGCTGAAAAGCTTTAAGCCAGCCCATCTACGCGGTCATCGAGCGGATGGCTTGCTCGTTGTTTTTGTTGTGGATGACATCGATCGCGAGTATATCCGCTTGCAATCTGAAGGAGTCACAATTACAACTCCGATTGAGACAGAACCCTGGAATGAGCGATTCTTCCAAGTGACCGATCCAAACGGGGTTGTGTTGCAACTGGTGCAATGGATTAGTGAGCAGGTGTCATCATAAATGGCGATCGGGTAAAGAGCTTTCTGCTTGTCAAAGGCGATGTGCGCGACATCCATGCTGAAATGCGAACTGCCGCAGGAGGTAAGAATATCTGGATTGTTGGGGGAGGAGATCTTGCAGGTCAGTTCTACGATGTTGGTCTTTTAGACGAACTCATCATCCAAATTGGGTCGGTTACTCTTGGCAAAGGTAAGCAGCTATTTCTTCGTAGGGTGCTGAGTCCAAATCTGTGCTTAATGTCTGTCCAGTAGCTTGGAAGTGGCATGGTCGAGTTGCGCTATGAGGTAAGTAAATGAGTTCATTGGTGGTTGGTTTTCAAGATATTGATCAAACAAAACTCACCGTTGTTGGAGGGAAAGGCGCGAACCTGGGGGAATTATCCAAAATTGAAGGAATATGTGTACCCGATGGCTTTTGTATTTCTACTGAAGCCTTTCAAAGAGTCATTGAGAAAACACCGTCGATTCACGAATTACTGGATCAGTTATCGTTTCTGAAGGTGAATGATCGAGATAAAATCCATGAACTTAGCAGTAAGATTCGCAGGATCATCGAAGGGATAGCCATTCCTGAAGAAATTAGTGAAGCGATCGCCCACTTTCTCTCCAGACTTGGAGAACAGAATGCTTATGCAGTCCGATCGAGCGCGACCGCAGAGGATTTACCAACCGCCTCCTTTGCAGGCCAGCAGGATACCTATTTGAACATTATCGGCAAGGAAGCAATCCTAAAGCATATCCACAAGTGCTGGGCATCGCTATTTACCGAGAGGGCAGTCATTTACCGCCTGCAAAACGGCTTTGACCATCGTAAAGTCTACCTATCTGTGGTGGTTCAGAAGATGGTCTTCCCGCAGGCGGCAGGAATTTTGTTTACTGCCGATCCCGTCACGTCTAATCGAAAGGTTTTATCCATTGAGGCCAGCTTCGGACTTGGTGAGGCGTTGGTTTCCGGACTGGTGAATGCGGATAGCTATAAAGTGCGGAACGGCATGGTGATCGACAAAAAGATATCCACCAAGAAACTGGCAATTTATGCCCTGAAAGATGGCGGTACGAAAGAACAGGAGATTGAGCCTGAGAGGCAGAATCGGCAAGCGCTGACGGATGAGCAGATTTTGCAGCTTGAGCGCATCGGTAGGACGATCGAAGCACATTTCGGCAGTCCCCAAGACATTGAATGGTGCTTGGTTGATGATACGTTTTACATTGTCCAGAGTCGTCCAATCACGACTTTATTCCCGATTCCTGAAACAAATGATCAGGAAAATCACGTCTTTGTTTCTGTCGGTCACAACCAAATGATGACCGATGCCATGAAACCATTGGGATTGTCTTTTTTCCTTTTAACGACCCATGCACCCATGCACACTGCTGGTGGAAGGTTGTTTGTTGATGTTACAGCGACGCTGGCTTCACCTGTCGGCAGAGAAACTATATTAAACGTCACATTGGGGAAATCTGATCCGCTCATGAAAGACGCACTGACAACCATCTTAGAGCGGGGAGATTTTGTAAAATCGTTACCTGATGATCCAAGTCCCGGCAAAAGCAGGAAAGGGCGATCGCTTGCGGATTTTCAAACCCTAAACGACTGTGATCCGGCGATTGTTGCTGATTTGATTCAACAGAGCCAAACTTCGATCGAAGCGTTAAAACAAACCATCCAAACGAAATCAGGATCGGATTTGTTTGATTTTATCCTGGAAGATATCCAGCAATTAAAGAAGACCCACTCTGATTCACAGAGTTTTGGTGTGCTGATGACGGGTATGAATGCTTCCTCCTGGATTAATGAAAAAATGAACGAGTGGTTAGGCGAAAAAAACGCAGCGGACACGCTTTCTCAATCAGTACCCAACAATATTACTTCGTCCATGGGTCTGGAACTATTGGATGTTGCGGATGTGATTCGTCCTTACCCGGAAGTCATTGAGTATTTGCAACAGGTAAAAGAGGATAACTTTCTCGGTGAATTGGTGAAGCTTGAGGGTGGACAGGAAGCCCAGAACGCGATCGCTACTTTTCTTCACAAATACGGAATGCGATGTGTTGGAGAAATCGATATTACGAGAACTCGTTGGAGCGAAAAACCAACCACACTTGTTCCTACGATTCTCAGTAACATCAGAAACTTAGAGCCTGGTGAGTGCGATCGAAAATTTGAGCAAGGGCAACAGGAAGCTTTAAAGAAAGAACAAGAGCTATTAGAGCGATTGAAGCAACTACCGGATGGCGAACAAAAGGTCAATGAAACAAAACGAATGATAAGCTTGATCCGGAATTTCATCGGCTATCGTGAATATCCCAAATACGGCATCGTGAGTCGCTACTTCGTTTATAAGCAGGCTTTACTTAAAGAAGTCGAACAACTCGTACAAGCGGGCGTTATTCATGAAAAAGAAGATATATACTATCTCACTTTTGAAGAACTTCGCGAAGTCGTCCGCACAAATAAACTGGATTACCCGATCATCAGCAAACGAAAAGACGAGTACAAATTTTATGAAAAACTAACTCCGCCACGTGTGATCACGTCTGATGGTGAAATCATTGCAGGTGAGTACAAACGAGAAAATCTCCCAGCCGAAGCGATTGTCGGTTTACCTGTTTCCTCCGGAGTGATAGAGGGACGAGCACGTATCGTCTTAAACATGGAAGATGCCGATCTGGAAGATGGAGATATATTAGTCACCTCCTTTACTGACCCTAGCTGGACACCCTTGTTTGTATCTATAAAAGGTCTCGTCACCGAAGTGGGTGGACTGATGACCCACGGAGCAGTTATCGCACGGGAATATGGCTTACCAGCAGTTGTCGGAGTGGATAATGCTACCAAACTGATAAAAGATGGGCAACGAATTCGCGTGCATGGAACAGAAGGGTATGTAGAAATCCTATGATGGGGAAGCAGATGGTTCCTGTCATCGGTATCCAGTCACATCAGCCGGTTTCCCAGCTTCCTGGACTTCCCAAATGTAGCGAAACGCATCGGGTTGAGAACCATCCAGGTCGGTAAAACCATACACTTTCGCCAACTGACCACTGTAGTGCGATCGCAAAGGCAATGCAGAAGCGGTTAGCTACCCAGGTATGAGAAGTTGCGTAAGCTGTTCAGCATTTAAATCACTTATTTGGATTTGCTATACCCATCAAAATGATACGTATTAAGCTGTCGCGCATTTAACTTGCATTTTTTGTCCGCTAGAGTCCTTATGGTGAGGCATTCCAGCAGGAAAAGTAAATAATCGACAGCTTAATATCACAAATAATCAGATCTGGGTGAAATTCTTTATTTAGATTCTTGTTGATACAAAAGTAATTCACGAGATTCTTGCTTAACTAGACCATTCATAGCTGCTAGTTGCAAGTCCATGAAAGCCCTCAAATCCTCTGTGGAATACTTACTTCTGAGCAGCCAGCGCAGTTGCTCTTCTGCGGTAACACTAAGGTGACCTGCGGCTAGAGCCTCCTGGACTAAATCGCGGATTGAAGTCATAGATTTTTTTCCTAATCAATGCAGTAGGAAAAAGTATTTCAAGAGACTACTTCTGATGAGATTTCCTAAAAAAATCAGCTTTCATCACTCAGTAACCAGAGTTATCTCTCTGAACTTTGTCCCTAGACAATAAATCTATTAAAAACTTGGGTTTGAATGGAGAAGCACTACTGTAAAGTAGAAGCCGTTAGCAACGCGAGGCGTAAGTTTATGCTAGGATGGCAAGCTTTCTACTTCAGAGTTAGGGGTGAATTTAATCCCTTAACCAACTAGAGAAGAGGTAGTAGGATTGACACTAACTGTTTGAGGCATATAACAGTTACTCCTGTTATAGACGTGCAGGACATCACGGATTCCTAGATGAATCCAATGTTCTATATTGAGTAGTCGTTCACTTGAGTAGTGAGGTAATAGTGTTGGATTTAAGGAAGACTGCGTTTCTTCTATTACAGTATATGTATTGGGAACACGGCTCAGAACATAAGCAATTAAATCTTGGCGTAATCCAGCAGCAGAAAAGACTTGTTGATAGGGATGCGCTGGATAAGTTTCCAAAATATTTTCAATTTCCTCAGTGACTACAGGTAAGGTAAGGTTGACAAGTTGTTTGCTCATTTTTCACTCCTTACAAATTCTTGAAACTGCAACAATCTAACGAAACTACAGCCATTTGAGAAAATGCTAGGCGATATCAGGTTGTACGTGAATCAGATTCACTTCTTTTTTGACTGCAACACTTGAAAGATTAGAAAACAATTTTGAGGAAATCTTGAGGAAGAAAAACTTTCTTCCATTTTTTTGTTAAGAATTGTTTGTAAAGAAATACCAAAAATCTCAACCCTAGATAAGGCAATAGGTATGAGCTTTTGCTGGAGAGCAAAGAGTCTGTTCTTTTGAAATATCTAAAACGGTATTAGTACTGAATTTCCACCTTCCAGCCGAGAGCGTTGGCGATTTGGGGAACCAGGGTGAGAGAATTGAAGGGTTTAGCGATCGCACCTTGAACTCCTAACTCATGAAACCGTTGGGGTTCAGTTAAACTTAGCCTTGCCGTTAAAAACACGACTGGGATTGACCCAGTTACAGGATTGGCTTTTAGTTGTTGCAATAGAGCCAGACCATCCATTTCCGGCATCATCACATCAAGTAGAATGGCATCAGGCTTCTCAGAAGCTGCCTTAACTAAACCCTCTTGACCCGACGCCGCTAGTAACACATTCCAACCCCCTAGTGCTTCCAGGCAAGCTTTCACAACCTGTCGGACGTGGAGTTCGTCATCAATAAATAAAATTCGTTTTGTAGCTATAGCTGTTTCCATTACTTCTGCTTTACCCTTCTGTATCACTGGAGAGATATCGGACTAAAATACAATCACCTCCAAGCTTGGCGGCACTCATCAATAGGGTGTTCTAGAAGCAGGAACCCTCTCATAAATGTTGACCATACAGCTTGACTCTACCTACCGACGCAACCCGCAGCTTCTGGAAGGTCATCGTTAGAAATGAAACTATAAATATAAAATGACTGAAGTGGTTTTACCTCACCCTCAAGTTAAATCAACAAATTGAGGAAATTTTGAGGAAAGGGGATATCACTTACCTACCACCTACCACCCCAGCATGGAAGCCACTTGCTCTGCCAATGTCAAAGGGTCAAACGGTTTCGCAATCACTCCAGCGACGCCGAGTTTCGCAAATTGGGCTATATCAGTGGACTGCACCTTAGCGGTGAATAAAATGACTGGAATCGCTTGAGTCGTTGAATCATTTTGTAACTTCTCAAACAGCGTAAGCCCGTCCATGTCAGGCATCATTACGTCTAGTAAGATGGCATCAAGCTGTTGAGTTTGGGCGATAGCCAGTCCTTCTTTACCTGATAAAGCAGTCAGCGTCTCCCAACCCCCTAAGTTTTCCAGACAAGCCTGAATCACGGTACAGAGATTTATTTCATCATCAATCACCAGAATGCGCTTTTCTGGCATTAGCAGTAATTGTAGTTGAGGATGTATAACTTGAAATTCTACCATTGCACGGCTAATCGAGTGGTTTTGGCAAAGTGAAATAGAAGTTACTGCCCTCTCCGACCACACTTTCCACCCAAATTTTGCCGCCATGCTGTTGTACGATGCTTTTACAGATGGCTAAACCCAGACCTGTTCCCCCTTTTTGGCGGGAGTCAGAAGCATCCACCTGTTGAAACCGTCCAAAGATAGTGTTTAACTTATCGGCAGGAATACCGCGCCCTTGGTCTTTCACTTGAAATAAAACCTGGTCGGCTTGGTCTTGAACACTCAGCGTAACCGTACTCTGTGGGGGTGAAAATTTAATCGCATTACTGACCAGATTAACGAGAGTTTGAAGAATGCGATCGCGATCTGCCCAGACTTGAACAGAAGTCGGTTCAACACATAACATAATGTTGCCTTCTACTGCCAACGATTGCACCGTTTCAACCGACTGTTGCAGGAGTGTCGCTGCATCGCACCACTGCTTGACGAGATTGACTTTATGTGATTCGAGTCGCTCTAAATCGAGAATGTCATTAACCAAACGCACTAAGCGTTCGGTATCATGAGCGGCGATGTCTAACATCTGTTGAGCAGATTCTGGCTTATGTTTAAAGACTCCGGCAGCGAGTAACCCCAGAGAACCACGAATGGAGGAAAGGGGCGTTCGCAGTTCGTGACTGACAATCGAGATAAACTCGTTTTTCATCTGTTCAATGGCTCGACGTTCAGTGACATCTTCCACTGTTCCCACATGACCCATTAATTGGCTGCTAGCGCTAAACAAGGGAGATGTTCTCATCTGAGCAAAACGAATGGTTCCATCTTGATGGATATAGCGAACCTCAGCTGAGAATTCCTGTTGTTCAGATAGGGTTTGTGACCACTGCTCTATTAACCACTCTCGGTCTTCTGGGTGAACGAACTTTAACCAACCCTCTCCCAACGCCTCTTCAAACGTGTAGCCACAGATAACCTGACAGCGTGGATTGGTATAAGTACAGCGCCCCTGTGCATCCATGCGGAAGATACCGACCGGTGAATTCTCACTTAAAGAGCGGAATTCGGCTTCACTCTGCCGCAATGCTGCCGCCATCTGCTGACGTTCCCTCAGTTCGTCCTGAAGTTGTTGGTAGAGTTCCGATTGCTGAGTTGCGATCGCCATTTGATTGGCTAATGAGACCAGCAACTCGATTTCCCAAGGTTGCCACTCTCTGGGTTGAGAACACTGATGGGCAATCAGCAATCCCCAAAGGGTGTCTTGTTGGATAATCGGAACGACTACCTTCGCCCTGACTTGAATCTGTTTCAGACAGTTCGCCAGACAGGGCGAGACTTCCTCGTGATCGAGGTCAGTGAGGGTGTAGATTCGTCCCTCAGCATAGCGCTGGCGATATTCTTCGGGAAAAGTCTCTGTGGGTAAGGGGATGTCTAAAACCTTGATGCATCCCGGCGCAACAGCTTCGGCGATGACTCTGCCAGCACCATTAGACCAAACTCGGTAGACCAAAACCCGATCCGCCCAGAGCAATTTTTGCACTTCGGTAACGGTGGTATCGAGGATTTCTTGCAAGTCTAGGGACTGGCGAATTTGTTGAGCGATCGCCATCATCAACCGTTCTCGTTCCATTTGCTGTTGTAAGGCAGCTTGAGAGCGTTCTAACTCCTGAGTTCGCTCTCTAACTCGAATTTCTAATTCCTCATTAAGGTGCTGTAAAAAGGCTTCGGTTTGTTTGCGTTGAGTGATGTCTACGGAAACGCCAATAATGCCAATCAACTCCCCTTGCTCATCGTGAATCGGAGAGTCAATCACTAGGACTGGAAAAGTAGTGCCATCCCGTCGCTGTACCCAAAATTCTCCCGACCAACTTTCCCCAGCTTGCAAGCGAACCATAATTTCTACAGCTTGCTCTTGGGTAGTTGAGGCGGGTGTTACGTCTACAATTGAGCGACCCAATACTTCTGTTACCCTCCAGCCATAGAGAACTTCTGCATAGCGATTCCAGTAAATGATGTTGCCTGCTAAATCTGTAGCAATGACCGATTGTTCTACGGCATCCAGCAACCCAGCTTGAAAGCGGATTTGTTGCTCAGCCTGTTGTCGTGCTTGTTCAAGTTGCTTGGCTTGGGTAATATCGATAGCCGTTCCCAAGATTTGTTGGGGTAAACCTTCAGCCGTTCTAGAAAAGACAACATCCCAAGTGTGAAACCAGCGCCACTCCCCATCTGCATTTTTCATGCGAAACTCATTTTCCAGGACTTCACCATCCTTTGCTGTAGCACATCGTTCTGGGAGTTCATTAAGCTGACGAAAATCATCTGGGTGCAGCACGTCTGCAAAAAATGCTGACCCTAAGTGTTGGATTTCTTCGGAGGGACAACCAAAAAATCGGCTGCCAAAACGATTAAGGTAGACATTACGCTGTTGCACGATATCCATGATGTAGATCAAATTTGGAGCGGTATCGGCAATCTGTTGAATGAAGCGCTGACTTTCTTGTAGAGCAATCTCGGTGAGTTTACGTTCTGTAATATCTCGCTGCACGGCAACCCAATGCGTATACCAGCCTTTTTCATCTGCAACAGGCACGATACTCAGTTCCACCCAAAATTGGGAGCCATCTTTGCGATAATTAATCAGCTCAACCTGGCTAAGTTGCCAAGTTTGCAAGGCTGTACGAATGCGATTTAAAACTGTTCGGTCTGTTTTTTCACCTTGCAAGATACGCGGTGTCTTGCCTAAAACGTCCTCTAGGGTATAACCCGTCATGCGGGTAAAGGCAGGATTGACGTAAACAATTCGGGGGCCGGGTTCGTCAATGGGTTCTGCCTCGGTAATCACTACGGCATCATTCGTCGTGATGACAACGGATTCCAAGAGGCGCAGTTGTGCAACTCTTGCAATGCGATCGCTAATTTCCCGCACCGTTCCCAGCATCCGTACCGCGTTACCATCGGCATCATAGAAAAATTTTCCCTTCCCCTCAATCCAGTGGATGCTACCATCTGCCCAAACTACTCGGAATTGGTGATGATAATCCTGCCCTTCAAGGCGTGCCTGTTCTACGGCTAAAGCGATCGCTTCTCGGTCTTCTGGATAAACGCAGGCTTCAAACGCTTCATAAGTCCCCTCAAACGTTCCCGGTTCCAATCCAAATAACTGTTCGTGACCGCTTGACCAAGTAATCTGATTCGTCAGTAAATCCCAATCCCAAATTCCCATTTGGGCAGCGGACAAGGCTAGCGTGAGTTGCTGATTGACTTTAGAAAGTTCATCAGCCTTACGTAACGCAATCCCGACAATCGCGCTTCTGAGTTCTAAAGCAATTTCAATTTCACACGACTTCCAAGGTAAAGACTTCAACCGAACCGTTTCTTGCCACAGCTCAAACGATTTGCGAGGCGTTATACGTAAAGTTCCATCTTGTTCAACTTCAACGGGTTTATTAGGATTGCCTGCCCAGTTTACGGTTTGAATGACTTCAGGACGAAACCACAAAACATAATACTTTTGAATCTTAGATATAGAAAGTGCCAGCAGCCCACTACCAACTTCCTTGAATTTCTCTGCGGTTGGATATAGTTTAGGTAAAGAATCTGTATAAAAAATATTTTGATTAATGGTTTTAGTTAACCAATTTATTAACTCTTGAATGTCGGTTAACTTAGGGGTCTGACCAATGAGGGTTAAATTTTCACTAGTACAGATGGCTACCCCTTGAGCGCCTACCAAGTCTAGTAAATTAGTTCTCTCCTTCAGTAATCCGTCTACAAAACTCTCTTCTTGGGAGATTGCTTCGACAAATTTAGACTGAATCGAGTTTAATTTTATTCGGTAATCCAATTTCTCATTGTCTGCTTTAGAAGTCAATTCTAAAGCCATGACTTTTCCTAACAGTTCGCAAGCAGTACGTACCTCATAGGAAATATACTTCGCTGAGTGATGATGACAAGCAATTAATCCCCAGAGTTTTTGGTTCCGAATTAACGAGATTGACATCGAAGCCCTAACACCCATATTTTTGAGATAGTCAATATGTATGGGAGAAACGCTTCTTAAAACACTGAAACTGAGATCGAGGGGCTGATTGGTAGCTGGATTATCAACAGGAAATAGTTCTACAGGTTGGTAATTCACATCAGGAATTAACCGCAGTAAATTAAGCGCATATAAATGCCTTGCTTGCCGGGGAATGTCTGAAGCTGGATAGTGTAAGCCAAGATAAGGACTCAATCCCTCTAACTTATCTTCGGCTATGACTGTACCCGCATCTTGGGCGTCGAATTGATACACCATCACTCGGTCAAACCCCGTGAGTTTTCGCACTTCCTTGACAATCGCTTGACATAGCTCGTTCAAGGTGAGTGTTTTTTGGATTTTGGTAATGGGTGCTTGAAGTAAATGATAGAAACTAAAAAAATTACTAAATTCTTTTGAGGTAACGGGTTCTAATTCAAGAATTAGCATTCCATCAGAACGATGGAGAATGCCATCAAAGAACAACTCTCCTTTCTGAGTATTGATGGATAAATTGATAGGATTAATACTTTCAAATTTTTCAGTTAATTGTTTCTCAATCGAATGAACTAGGTATGAGTTGAGGAAGTCTTTGAAGTTCTTCCCCAAAATTTCATGAGGGTGAATACCGAGAAGATTAAAAGTATTGTTGCTAACTTGTAATATTTTTAGCTGAGGTTCTTGTAAGACAAAAAGAATTCCATGCGGCTGAATCAAGCCAGGAAGGTGAATCGGCTCTTTGTCACAGTTGGTTAGATCGACCGATTGTGACAATAACAAATCATTGTGATTCATCGTAGATTCTATTTTTTTGACTTTGTATGTATAGCAGTTCTAAATGAAGAGGAAATCCCCGGCTTCTCCGAGAAATCGGGGAGCTGAACCTCGAACCTCTATAGAATTTAGTCTGTAGGCAATTTGTAAAATGGGGATGCTCCCACAGGCAATTCCATTACAAAGGTAGTTTGACCTACACCATTGTCTAGCTGAATTGTACTGCCGAGTCGTTCAACTAGCTGTTTGACTAGCGCTAGTCCTAAGCCCATGCCACCCTGTTTGCAGAAGTCATTGCTGGGAATGCGGTAGAACTTGTCGAAAATGCGATCGCACTCTTGTGCAGGAATCTCAACGCCAGAGTTGCTCACACTCACTCGTATTTTCTCTCCTACAACATCAGCCGCAACCGTAATAGTCTCGCCTGATGGAGTATACTTACAGGCATTGTCGAGCAGCTCTAGCAGGATACGCTTGAGCATTGTCGGCTCCGTAATCAGGGGTGGAAGTTCAGCAGAAAGATTAACGTTCAGAATTTGTCGTTGCTGCTCAACTCGTAGATGCAGTGACTCTAGAATTGGCGGTATCCACTCTAGTAAGCTAATCGATTCATAGAGAAAGTTTGGGTAAGTACCAGCTTCTAGTTGCCGCAAATCCAGTAAGTCATTAATTAGCTTAAGTTCTCGTTTACACTCATTCTGTAAAACTTCAAAGCAACGCGCAGCTTTGCTCGTTGGGGCATTTTGCTGAGAGAATTCTGCTGAAAGATTTTGGTTTCGATTGAGGGCTTTTGCTAACATTTGCAGCGCCATCTTTATGTTAAAAATGGGGGCGCGTAGTTCATCCGAAACAGCATTGAGGAAGCTGTTTTGCAGCCGATTGAGTTTTTCCGTTACAAGCTGCGCTTCTGCCTGCTGACGTGCGATCGCCGCTGCCAATATTCGGGCGCTCGTCTGGATAAAATTAACCTCATTTTGGGTAAACCTGCTTGGTTCGGTTGCGTGGATGCTCAAAACACCAAAAGGTTTTTCTATCCCCTCAATTACAGTACTGATACTGCCGATCGTGTCGTATTCTTGCAGTAGGGGCAAACTGCACAACCGCGTTTCTTGCTGCCAATCTTCAACAATCACTGGCTGACGCGATCGCAGTGTATATCCTGTCAGAGAATTCTGTTCGCCGACTGTTTCTGCTCCTATTGCTTCCTTTGGAAAGCCGATGCCAGCCCTCAGCACTAGACTTTTGCGATCGGGCAGGAGCTCTAAAACACTGCAATATTTTACGTCTAGAGTTTGGGAGATTAGCGCAACAGCTTCAACCATGAAGGTCGATAGATTAGGTTCTGCCAATGCTCGCAGACAAAGTTGAGAAATTGCCTGTTGAAGCTTAAGTTCTGTAAGTGTTCCCTTGGTTTTACTGCTGTTAGGGGTGGGATAAAAAGTAGCAAATTTGTCAGTATACTGTTGAGCCAGCTGAGGGTAACTACAGAGCATATCGTTATCTCCTACTGCTTAAAAGATGTTTTGAAAGACGGTGAATATCAATCTACTTTTCTTTTGAGGGTTAGTGGATAAACTTCACACTACCTCCAACTCCTCTAGACCTATTCGTCTCGACATAACTGAATAAATCCCCCCCATGCAGTAGGAGGGGCAAGAGGTCGTTTTGCTCAAGCTATCGGATAAAAATGAGGAAATTTTGAGGATGTCCGAGAAGCAACCAAGCTTAACGAAGGAGCGACTGTTTCTCGAAGTCTTACAATCATTTCTAGCAAACTAGATGGCAGGTAGAGACTGCTTCACCCCAACTCCGAATCCCAACCTAGAGTAGTTGCGACCTGATAGTGTAATGTTAGGGGATTGAAGGGTTTAGCGATCGCTCCTCTTACTCCCAACCTTAAAAACTTGCGAGGCTCCGTCAACTCCACCTTAGCGGTTAGAAAAATCACCGGAATGGCTTGTAGTTCAGGATTTGCAAGCATTTTTTGCAGAAAGGTAATGCCATCCATTCCAGGCATCATCACATCCAAGAGAATGGCATCAGGTCTTTCCCTCTCTGCCACAAGTAGCCCCTCCTGACCAGAACTCGCCTGTACTACGTCCCACCCTGCCAACGTTTCCAGACAAGTTTGCACTACTGTTCGCAAATTTGCTTCATCTTCAATAATCAGGATTTGTTTGGTAGCTACAGATTCCATTGATACTTCTGGTAGATTGCTCAATGGGAGAAAACATTCGTTTAAATTTACCATAATTATTACTCCCATTACATTAGTAGTAAAGGTTTGTTATATAATCAATTGATCGGCAATGATTTTGATATAATTCTGACACTTGAATTTCTTTTTTTATCTGCAAATTAGTTGAATATTCTGCTCTAATATTGAGGTGTTTCTATTTTTGGATTAAGCAAACAAAATGAGGAAATTTTGAGGAATGACCGGGATGTGATTGCGGACACAGTCTTTGCTATCACCAAGGCTAGTGGTCTGTCAACCTTAAATTGATGGGTTGAAAGAGGAGAAGGGAGACAAGGAGAACAAGGGAGAAGTTTTATTAATTTACCCCTCAAACCTACCTTGACGCCCCACTAATGACTGACAGACGTTTTCCATCAGTTCTCTCATTTAAGAGAGGGGTGAGAGGGAGATTTTCATAATATTAGTTTAATCTGTTGGATTTTTGACTGACAAGTATTTTTGGGAAAAGACATAGTTTCTATTTTCTTTTTTTTGCAATAAGGATTCTGAATTATTAACATTACAGGAATTATTAACATTACAGTCATTATAGGCAGCGAAATGACTAATAAAAGAATCGCAAAAAATGCCCTTATTAATATGAATGACCAAGAGAAAGTTTTTTGGATAAATGCTTGCAATTTTTTCATTGATTGCTCTGTCCTGAAGGAGGAACTAAGGTGTACTGCAATACTTGAAAGCTTAGAGAATAAATTTGAGGAAATTTTGAGGATGGCAAGATTGGTGTGCCACGTCTAACACAGGACAGACAAAACCACAGTCAGCGAGGGTTGACGAACAAACAGTCGCCCATTAACATTTGTTGACGTGCCTGCTGCTTTTGGGCATCGGTCATGGTGGCAAGTAGGGAGCATCCCAAATGTGTAAACTGCCCCTCAGACTAGAAGTCTGGGGCTATACAAACGAAGTCCGCTAGCGCGGACTAATCTTTAGCCTGCGGAGGCAGGCTTGGTTTGTGTAGCTGCGATTTCTAATCGCCTGGTATTTTTGCAAACAAAATTGGGATGCTCCCGGCAAGTACTTCTTTGAGTGCAGTCAACTCGGCTTCGGTCTGAGGCTGGATTGCTTAATATCACTTTAGCTCTAGCCCTTTGTCGATGGTTAGGAGCCTGATGACTGGTTGAGCAGTTTGCACTATAGGTCGTGGATGAGACGCAGATGGGGTTGTGCTTGTCGAGTGGTGCGATCGCCTGATTGCCGGGTTCCTTGGGCAGGCTGAATCGTTCTAGTTTCGATGCTGTATGTCAGAATAACAATGACGCTCTGCTAGAGGTAGCAACCGCTCTAGGTCTTGCATAGATTTGCGCCGAGTACTCACGCCAGTTAGCTCGTCGGTTTCGGTGAATCTGTGTAGGAATCGGGTTCGCTCAAGCCGATTCAGGATACGGGCAATCAGTTCGGGTTCAACAATCGGTTTGGGCACGTAATCATCTGCGCCTACAGCAAACACTTGATGCACGATTTCAGCATCGTTATGGGCAGATAGAAACAGCACGGGTAGCTCACTCCAGCGAGGGTCATTGCGAACGACCTGACAGAGTTCAATACCGCTAAAACCAGGCATCTCTATATCTAAAATCAGCATATCAGGTGCAGTGGCTTCCAGTACCTGCCAGAATTGTTGGGGTTGGGACAAAGTCGTGACATGAAGTCCCCAAGGTTCCAGCAGAGTAGACAAAGCAGTTAGCACCTGGGGATCGTCATCGACAATCAGCACTTTGGCTTCTGCTTTCTGGGTGCGATTGAGTTCCTGAGTAACGGCTTTGAGAATCTCCTCTGGGGCAATAGGTTTGTGTAAAAACGCATCTCCGCCCAGACGTGCCACTTCAACGCGATCGCTTAATTGATTTCGTCCAGTCATTACCAATACTGGGATGCTCGGAGTGCGCTGTGCCAGTTCAGCTAGTAGGGTCAGCCCGTTCTCTGTTGTTTGGGGAAAGGTGAGGTCTAACACGATGACATCAGGATGATGCTGCGAAATCGCTCTCCTTGCGGCTGTCGGGTCGATTGCCACTTCTACCTGCAAACCCCAAGCGATCGCCTCCCGTTTGACCTGTTGGGTCAGCACCACATCATCATCCACAACCAGCAATCGACCCGAAGCCATCTTTAGATCGGGAGCAGCGGTCGTTGTAGATGGCTTGTTTTCCACAACTTGTTTGAGCTGCCCAACCAATTTTTCAAGTTGCCGTGCCTCATTCTGACCCAGAGGCTCTAAGCGTAGCAACTGTTCGATCTGCCGCGCCACCTCTGAACCTTTCGGTAAGCCAAATGAACCCAATGAGCCAATCAAGCGGTGAGCTTGGGCCTGGGCTTTTGAGTGCAGTTCGCCGTCCAAGGTTCCGGTGGAGATTTGAGCGATCGCTTGCTCGAACAGCGCCATGTGTGACTCCAAACTCTCTTTGAAGTTACCCCACATCTGTTGCACGACTGCCAGCACTTTGGCTTGAGCTTGACCCTTGTCTGCTTTATTGACGCTCACAGCACGCGATCGCGCTCCTACATGTCCTGTCTCCTCTTGAGACACGCTTCGAGAGGGGGAATCTTGCGGTGGTGCTTTCAGCCGATAGCCCAATCCATACACTGTCTCAATCAAATCTGTAGTCATTCCGACTACTTTTAGCTTGTGCCGCAGACCCTTTATTTGAGTGGAGACAGCTTCCTCTTGTGGAAATTCGCCACTATGCCAGATGTGGTCTAGTATGGCACTCCGGCTGAAGATGCGCTGGGGGTTCCGGAGGAAAAGCTCTAGTATGCTGTACTCTTTTGGAGTCAGGTGTAACAGTTCTCCCCCATAAGTCACTTGGCAAGCATCTGGGTCAAGCTGAAGCTTCTCCCAGGTCAACACCGTAGGTAAGGTAGAACTACCCCGTCGCAGTAAAGCCTGAATCCGAGCGATTAATTCATTAAGTTCATAGGGCTTAACCACATAATCATCGGCTCCTGCCTCTAAACCCATGACCCGGTCGGCGCTGCTGTCTTTGGCACTCAACAGCAAAATCGGCATCTGTAACCCGTGCGATCGCAGTTGGCGACAAAGCGTCATTCCATCTAGATGAGGGAGAATGATATCCAGCAGGAGCAGATCGTAGTGAAAGGCTTGAGCCAGTTCCAAAGCCGTTTGACCATCCGCTGTTATCTCGACAGTATAGCGATGGGTGGTGAGTTCTTGTGCCAGGACGTTAGCTGTAATCTCATCGTCTTCTACTAGCAGAATTTTCATCGGAACTCATTCCTTGACGCTACAGTGTCCTAACCGGAAAATTTAGGCGTGAGTTACTTTGCTGTTGTGTAAGTAGGTCGGCATTTATATTTGTCGTTGGGGCAAGGCAGGGGGCAGAAGGCAGAAGGGAAGAGGGTTTTACTTTCCAAATATTTGTTAACATACCTTCATTTATTTATGCCTACCTACTTATTAGTCTTGAAGGCAAATATAAAGTGTAGCTGCTATTGGCGTGTTCCACTAATAGCTAGCTTTTGAGCAAGTAAAAGACTAGACACATCAGTCTATAGTATAAATTTTTTAGAAAGAGGAACCTAATTGTTCAGTTCCTCACAATTTCCTCAAATTGTTTTCCTACAACTAGAACTGTAGGACAAAGGTTGCATCGGAGCCTGAAGCTTGCCACAAGTGCTTCGCTTCCCTATTTACTGACCGCGCCATCTCCTATCGCACGATCAAAAGCTTCGACCACTTCGAGGTTGCCCTCTCTGTCGGCGTCCAGAAGATGGTACGCTCCGACTTGGCGGCATCGGGCGTGATGTTCTCCATCGACACCGAAACCGGCTTTAAGAATGCCGCCTTAGTGACCGCTGCCTATGGTTTGGGCGAAAACGTTGTTCAAGGGGCTGTCAACCCCGATAAATACTTTCTTTTTAAGCCTACGCTCCAAGCAGGGTTCCGCCCGATTCTAGAGAAACGCTTGGGCAGTAAAGAAATCAAAATGGTGTACGACCTCGGTGGTGGTAAGCAGACGAAAAACGTGCCAGTACCGCCAAGTGAGCGAGGTAAATATGCCATCAACGATCTGGAGATTCTCACCCTTGCAAAATGGGCGTGCCTGATTAGACATCTCCGAAAATAGCCAAAAGCAGTCTCTGACTGCTTTTGAAGTATTTAACGCAGCCGGGTAATTTGAACCATTTCAACGTTTTTATTAGGGCTACAGCTAATTCAAATCAATAATTATCCCAAATATATCTATTTTTTATCTAAAATGTTTATCGATTTAGTCGCAGACTGAGCTATTTATAAATAACGTCCCAATCCTTAATCTGACTAATCCACACACTAGAAGAATTATTCTCTGATAACTCTTGGCTCTTAGGCGAAACCTTTCTTGGGCTACACGGAAAATCTTTAGTAATCTAATTACGTGTTCAACAAATATTCTCTCACTCGCTTTCTCTCGATTTTTTTGTTTTTCTTCTTGGCTTAATTCCCTGGCTCTCGGCTTTTTTTGAGGAGTTTCTATTTGGACTTCTCCTATATAGCCTTTATCTCCTTTGAATTTTTGTGTTGGAGCTAACTTGGATTGACCTTCTCTCCAAATATTTATGTCGCTAGTCGGCCCTGGCTTTCCCACTATAACATCTACAATCTCTTGTCCATTTGGTGTGACAATTAATTGATTTTTCAAAGTATGGTTTTTCTTTTTGCCTGAATAAAACTTTTTTTGTTCTTGATAGTCCTTGGGTCTCGGTATTGGCTGTTCACAGCTATCCACTATTAACTCCAACTCGGCGAGAATTTCTTGCACCCATTTATACTCACCGGGATTTTTTTTTACTTGTTCCAGCAGACTAGCAGGCAGCAATTCCCTCAATAGCTCTGACCAGTAGTGAAATATGTCATTCGCTGTTGATTCACTAACTCCGAACTGGACTCCTAGCATCTGGAATGTTGGCTCCGGGTGTAGATATACCAAAGTTAATATTATTTGGTCTTTGACTGATAGTTTTGGTCTTCTACCTCCTCCTGCCTTGTTTATCCTTACTTTTCTTTGCTCAATCTCGATATCTTTCTGTTGATGTAATAATTCAGCGGCAGCTATTAATTGCTGTAACTGTTCGTACTCTAGTCCAATTAATCGTTTACTTTCTTGTTGATTTTTTTCAAGGTACTCTGGTATATTACTCATTTTACTGTAAAAATTAAAAAGTAAATTATAATATTACCACTTTATTTTCGGTTTTTAATTATATTTCGGAGATGTCTAATTGTTTTGTTGGGAATCAACTTTGCACCCAATCAATCTACCCAAAATTTTAGTGAAGGGCAACTGCGGCAGGTGCAGCAGAAGTGGGAGAAAAGCGCGATCGCTCAGTCTTTGACAGCCAGTAAGAGCGATCGGGTGTACTTTGTCCCTGCTTATATTTGTTATGGATTACCAGGTCCGATTGGCACTGAACTGTATCTGGAAGAACTCAAAGAGCAATTGCTTTCTTCAAACTGACCCTCACCCTATAATCTTTTTTGAATGAGCAGAACGAACAATAGACTGTTGCAATTACTTAATTTCCTCGTTGATGTTGCCTGCTCTCGGTTTGGCTACCCCATCTATCAGCAGTTACGTCAAGAGTACGCCGCTGCCTCTAACGAACAGTTGCGAGTCTGGCGCTGTTCCCACTTCGGCTGACATCAGGCAAGCTCCCACCCTGCTCATCAACGTCGTTCTCCATCGAAGAGCAAATAAGCAGCATTAATGAAGTCCAAAATAAAGGGAAATTAATACTGGATACGGCAGGTTTTTTTGCCTTTTTTTGTGCTTTCAGCAAAACCACATCTTTGGGTGAAGCTAACTATTATTAAAGCTGATGTTTGGGAGAATTGCCAACAACAATACCTCATCATTGCTTCAACATTACATAACTAATTAATCCATTGGTGGTTTTTCTCTGACTTATTCAGCAAGCCCTATTTATGCTGAGATTAACTTCTTCAGAAATTGGCTAGGAGTTATTCTGACGGAATGACAATAGAAGCTAGTACGTTTGATTAATCAGCTATCAAGTATGGAACGGTACAGTGAGTAGAGGTAAGATGGCTAAGAGCAACCCCATCCAAAACCACAAACTAAGCTGATGTGCTTCCGCTGGCTCTGCTAAAAGCGCTTCTATCCTTTCTAATAAGCGATTTCGCGGGACGACACAGCTAAACGCCGCACAAACGACTTCCGACACCATCGGCTTTTCGCTCACTACTAACAGTAGGGATTCCGCTAATAGCAGAGAATCAACCTGAGTTGCTGCCCAACGGTCGGCACGGAGTTCCCGCAAAAGCAGCAGTTCTTCCCACAGCGCTTCCGTATTCGGCAACCAAGCCGTGTAGGCGCGCAGCCAGCCGAACCAGAAAAACCAAAACGTGTCCCGGTAATGGTAATGTCCTTGCTCGTGGACGAGTACTGCCTCAAGATGAGAGCGATCGAGAGTTTGCAACAACCCTTGGCTGACAATCAGTTCCGGCTGCCAGAACCCAACTTGGGCAATAAATAAACCTGGTGTGTTGAGAAGACGGGCGGGTTTATCCCCAAGGTTAATTTCAGGATAGGTACGAACTTGCTGTACGGAACGATATCCCTGAATTGCCAGTTTCAGGTATGAAACGCCTGCCCACCCAAAAAAAACCAAGGCGACTGAGTGCGACAACCATCCATCCCAAAACCCTACCATGTGTCCTTTGGGTCCCATGCAAAGCACGGAAGCGACTGTCATCATCAACAGCAACGGGGGAAACAGCAATAACAAGAGCGCTCGCTGCCAGCGTTCTGACCAACTGCCGTGAGGACAAGACCATTTTAATCTGAGATACCATGCCGACGAGAGTGCGACAAAAACCATGATTAGGTGCATCACTGTTGCTCCTCCCTAGCTTTACGGGCGGCAATTAAACGAAGGGCAATTGTTTCTAGTTGCTCTAAGCTTGCAGAGTCAAGAGTGTCAGCAAAAGCTGCTACGATGTCAGAGTTGCCCACTTCCAGAAATCGCTGCAATTGTTCGTAAGCCGCTAATATCTGCGTCTCATGGCGAGAAAGTACGGGTCGCCATGAGAATGAGCGCTTTGTTTTATTGCAAGCAAGCCAACCTTTGGAGGTGAGGCGACGTAGTACCGTCGTGACTGAGGAATACGTTAACTCTCGCTCTGGGTCAGCCATTATGCGTTCGTGTACCTCTTTGACCGTGACCGAACCGAGTTCCCAAACAATGTTCAAAACCTCTGCCTCCAATGAACCTAGTGAGAGTTGTTTGGGACGGTAATTGGGCAGAGGTATCATAACAGTCAAACTTCCCTCTTAGGAGGTATTTATATTAAATTATACTGAATTTTTTAGGAGCAAATTCTCAGAAAAAGCTCAAAATAAAGTTTGACAGCTTGTCTTTTGACGCAATGCCGTTGCTCCTCTCAAAATGGAGTAAAACCTTTGTGCGACGAAGGTTTGTGCAAAAAAAGAGGAGAATCATCTTGAAAAAGCTACTGTCAATCCTTTTGGTGATGTTCGCCGTGTTGAGTCTTTCCCTGACTCGCCCAGCCTTAGCCGTTGACGCAGCCAGCGGTGCCAAAATCTTTAGTGCCAATTGTGCTGCCTGTCATGCCGGTGGTCGTAATGTCGTTATGGCGGATAAGACGTTGAAGAAAGAGGCTCTGGAAAAGTACGGCATGAACTCAGCAGATGCAATTATTAACCAAGTAACGAATGGAAAAAATGCCATGCCAGCTTTCAAAGGGCGTTTAACCCCAGCGCAGATTGAAGATGTTGCTTCTTATGTACTAGGTCAATCTGAAAAGGGCTGGACTAAATAATGACAATGACTTTAAGCAAAGACAACTTAAGTCTTGGATAGAGCAAACTCGCAAACTCTACGATTTACAGACAGCGTTCTGTTAACTGGTAGCTGTTCTTGACCAAAAACTTGGTAAAGGTAGCGGACTGGGACTGAAAAGTTACTGACTGTAGTCGATTTGGAATTCAGGAAAGAAAGTGGCTAACTTTCCCCTTTCTTTCCTGGATAAAAGCGTTTTGTAGAACATTCAAATGAATTGATGAGTCGCTTACAAAGAATTCTAATTTTCTTTAGTGTTGTTGTCATTCTCCTAATCCAAACAATGACAACACAAGCTTTCGCTGCATCAATATCTATCGCTGGAATGAATGCTTTTGACTTCTTTAAGTCGGGTGTAGAAAAGACTCAAAGTGGGGACTTAAAGCAAGCCGTTGGAGATTTCACGCAAGCGATCGCCCTTGATTCCCAAATGGCAGGGGCTTACAGCAATCGCTGTCTAGTATACATCCAGTTGGGAGATTACTCAAAAGCGACTGAAGATTGTACCGAAGCACTGAAACTTAATCCTAATAATACTGAAACTTATCTCAATCGAGGATTGGCTTACTACCGACAAGGGCGTTATCTTGATGCGATCACCGATTACAATCAAGTGATTCAGCTCGATCCCACTGACTACCGAGCCTACTATAACCGGGGACTAGCACGTTTCGAGCAAAAGGATTACTCTGAAGCGATCGCCGATTACAACCAAGCTTTGAGCCACACCCCAACTCAGCACAGCCAAGCGATGGCAACAGTTTACAACGACCGAGGGCTAACTTACTTTCAGCTAGAGGACATCGAGAATGCAATGCTCGACTTTTCCCAAGCGATTCATCTCGATTCAAACGATGCCAGAGCTTACTATAATCGAGGTTGCATTAGTCATCGACAAGGAGACTACACAGGAGCGATTCGAGACTTCACAGCGTCGCTGCAACGCAACCCTAATCAAGCCCAAGCCTATATCAACCGTGGTATTGCTCGTTACCAGTTGGGGTATCTGCAAACCGCCTTGGAAGATTTGCGAAAGGGAGCTGAATGCTTTTGTACTCAAAGACAGATGGTGGCTTACCAACAAACTTTGAACTTAATTAAAAAGATACAGCAGCAGTCCTCATCGGACGAAGAAGGTGCGATCGGATAAAGGCATTGCATCGAGAAATGTAACGTTGCGAAACTTTGTTTATAAGACAGTTTTAGCGAGTGTTAAAAGCTTAATCATTTTTTATAAAAAGGCAGGGAATAGTCAAGTTTTTCCGTAAGCCTTGTTCGTCGTGACTAGCGTTGTAGAAGTTTGACAGCTTGTCTTTTGACACGAACAGCTAGTTGACATAAGTTGACTACTGGTATTTTCAAGGGCTTTGCACTGGGTGCAGTCTGCGATTAAGGGTGTGAGGAATTTGAGTGAACCAACAGAAGTTATCCCATTGGATGCGGTTGAGTTTTGCCGTGTCAGTCCTTGTAGCTTTCCCCGCCAAGGCTGACGTGGTACAAGAGAGCCAACACAGACTAAAGCCGCCCAATACTTCCAACTCTCAATCTCCCCTAACCGAAAGCCCCCGACTCAACGAAATTGCTACATCTGCCACTACGACTGTCACGGGAATTGACGGGACACCCACACAGAACGTGGTTCAACGTCAAAAAGGTCGGCTTCTGGGACTCACTCCATCACAGCCAGAAGCTATGCAGCCTAACACTTCCAACTCCCAATTTCCCATAACCCAAATTCCCCGACTCAACGAAATCGATCGCCCTGCTACCACTATTAATATTAAAGAGTGGTTGTCTCAATCTTCAACTCCCGTTCCCGATTCCCAATCCCCAATTCAGATAACGGGTGTGCGGCTCAATGCAACAGCAGATGGCATTGATGTCATCCTAGAAACGGCTGAAGGCAAAGCGATTGATGGTTCTACCTTCACTGAAGGAAACAACCTGATTGTTGACATTCCCAATGCACAGTTGCAGTTGCCAGAGGGTGAAGTGTTTCGTCAAGAAAACCCTGTCGAGGGCATTACTTCAATCGAGGTGGTTAATACAACTTCTGGCAGCGTGCGAGTCACAGTCACCGGAACCACAGGCGTACCAACGGCTTCGGTGGTTGCCAGCCAACAAGGTTTGATTTTGAGTCTGACGCAGCAGCCAGAACTAGAAGAAGAAATTGAAATCGTCGTAACAGCACAAAAACGACCTGAACTGGCTCAAGAAGTACCCCTTAGCCTGACAGTCATTCCTCAACAAACTTTAGAAGATGCCCAGATTGATTCGCTTCAAGAAATTGCTAACAACACGCCCAACTTCAGCTTTTTCCCAACCAATGCTGGAGGTTCTGACTTCAGCTATTACAGCATTCGGGGTCTGAACAACTTTAACTTTTTAGTTAGTCAGGATAGTGCTGGCTTCTACATTGATGATGTCCCCTTTGATTTCGGTGCTTTCTTAGACTTGGGATTGCTGGACTTGGAGCGAGTTGAGGTGCTGCGAGGACCGCAGAGTACGCTGTATGGTAGAAGTAGCCCTGCTGGGGTTGTCAACATCGTTTCTCGTGGGCCAACCAATTTTCCAGAGCTTCGCATCGCAGGAGGTTATGGTAACTATAACTTCCGGGAAGCACAACTCTCTTACAGTAATGCCATTATTCCCGATCGCCTAGCATTTCGATTAGCAGGAGCCTATCGAGCACGGGATGGTGTATTTGAGAATGAAACCCTCGATCGCACAGTGGGTGAACGCGAAGAACTTTTGGGACGGGCACAACTCTTGTGGACTCCCTCACGGGAATGGAATGTTTCATTCAACACTTATGTTAATGACACTAACGACGGCGATCCTGTATTTACACGGCAGGACGCTGACGATCCCTTTGAAACCTTTAAAGCGGTTGATGGATTCGTTCGACTCAACAGCAATACTCAAGCATTGAGAGTTGGCTACAACGGCACTGACTTTCGGGCAACCTCAATTACCGCACGGCGCTTCAGCAACCAAGAAGTCTTGTCGGGGGATAGTTTTGCTCCACCGCTTGATTTGGCCCGTTCGGTGATTGACTTCGACTCCACAGTATGGACGCAAGAAATTCGACTTCAGTCACCTGCAAATGCCGACCGATTCAAGTGGTTAATCGGTGGATATTACGAGTCTCGTGCATTTAATGTTGAGAATGATGCCTTTGAATATACCGCTCTTGGCGCAGCCCAGTTTGGCTTGCCGTCTGCTGGACAGAATCGAGTAATTGCCGAACAGGATCGCAATACATACGCGGTGTTTGGACAGATTGACTACAAGCCAATCGATCCCTTGACTCTATTTGTTGGGTTGCGGTATGAGACATCTAATTATGACTTGGATCGCCGTCGCATTTTTGAAGCGGCAGACAGTGTTACAATCTTAAATCCAAGAATTCAGACAGAAGACAGTAGCAGTGAAGTGATTCCCCGGTTTGGGCTGCAATATCGCTTTAGTCCGAATGCGATGGCGTATGCTACCGTCGCCAAAGGCTACCGACCGAGTGGATTCAACTATCGCGCCGATACGGAAGACATCCGGCGCTATCAGGAAGAAAAGACTTGGACTTACGAAGTTGGGATGAAATCTTCCTGGTTTGGCGATCGCCTAACCGCCAACCTCTCGTTTTTTCACAATGATGTTGACGGCTATCAGGTTTTGCTGGTTGACGATTTTGGCTTCTTTAGAAATATTGCCAGTGCTGATGTGAACGCAACCGGACTGGAATTTGAACTGGGCGCACAAGTGGCAAGAGGATTGGATATTACTGCTGGAGTGGGTTACGTCGATAGCCAATTTGCAAGGTACAGAAATCCCCTACTAGGAAGCGACTTCAGCGACAATCGCGTTCCCTTTGCACCGGACTTGACGTACAACTTAGCGTTGCAGTATCGCAGTCCTGGCGGTATTTTTGCCCGTGCTGAGTTGCGCGGCTATGGCACAACGTATTTTGATGATGCTAATCAGGTGAAGCAAGACCCTTATGCGATCGTCAATTTACGTCTAGGTTATGAATGGCCAAATTATGGTATTTATGTCTTTGCCAACAACTTATTTGACACTCGCTACATTACCTCTGGATTCCAATTTCCACCGCCTAATGTAACAGCAGGATTTGGTGAACCAGTCACCTATGGATTTCAAGTTCGCGCCAATTTTTAGGGGGAATGGGGAATGGGGAATGGGGAATGGGGAATGGGGAAATATCTTGATTCTTCCCTACTCCCTACTCCCCATCAATAGGAATGGGGAAGGAGAAATAGGTGTATCTCATTAAGTCTAAGAATCGCTATTGTTATGAGAAATAAACTAATTCTGCTTGCCAGTCTTTATATCTCCCAGTACATTCCAACAACGTTCTTCATCCAAACCGTTCCGGTGTTGATGCGACAACAGAATATGTCACTAGGCGCGATCGGTTTTTTGGGTTTCCTAATTATTCCGTCTGCCTTGAAGTTTCTCTGGTCGCCGCTGGTCGATCGCTACCGCCTGCCTAAATTAGGACATTATCGGGGTTGGATTATTGTTTTGCAAAGTTTGTTGATTGTAACGCTGCTGGTGACAGCTTCTCTGGATGTGCAGACAAACATTACCGGATTACTTGTCTGTATGTTTTTAGCTTTCTTATTTTCTTCCAGCCAAGATATTGCTACGGATGCTTTAGCAGTTAATTTACTCCAACCTCAAGAGCGTGGCATTGGCAACGCGATTCAATCTAGTGGCAATTTTTTGGGAGCTATTATTGGTGGCGGTACAGCTCTGATTTTACTGGAGAAAGCCGGATTTCAGACTACGCTGCTGACAATGGCGATCGCCTTGCTGCTGTGTTTAGTGCCTACGCTGTTCTATCAAGAACACAGTATTTCCCCTGTAAAATCTTTTACCCTGAAATCGTACTTTCAGCCATTCATCCGCTTCTTTTCTCGTCCAAACATGGGGTTATGGCTACTGGTGGTGCTGCTGTATATGATTAGCGAAAATGTTTCGGGTACGTTAATTCGTCCACTGCTGGTTGATCGCGGCTTGTCTTTATCTGACATTGGTTGGTTACTGGGTGTAGTCAGCTACGTTGCTAGAATCATCGCTGCGTTGATTGCAGGAGTGCTAATCGCACAGTGGGGGCGTAAGCGATCGCTTATTACCTTTGGTGTTATTGCCAACGTTGCTGCGCTGTTGTACATCTTACCGGCTGCTGGTGTTGCGAGTCCGTCCATCCTGTATACGGTGTGCATTCTCGTCAGTGGGTTACAAAGTATGGCATACACCGCCCTCCTCACCGCCATGATGGATCGCAGCAATCCTACTACCGCAGGTACTGATTATACGACTCAAATTTCCGTGGCGTTTGTGGGTGTGGTTGCTACCACAATTCTGGGTGGAATGGTGGCTGATGCGATCGGATATACAGCCACGTTAATCATCGGTGTAGTTGTGAGTTTATCGAGTTTGCTATGGATTCCCAAAGTATACAAAGACACTGTGCGGACGTAATGAAGACAGATGTTATAGATAGAACCACTCGAAATCGCCATTCTGCTTTATGAGAGCTATGACTGCGTTGGATGCGATCGCACTTCATAGGAACCGAGCGCAAGCAAGCTGTAGCAACTGTGTTGATTGTCAAGCGATCGCTTGCTTGAAAAAACTGCTGCCGTACTTCCATAACATCTGGCAAGTCTAGATCGAACCAGTGTACTTGACCATTATCCACCCGCTCAAAGCGCGTATTCAGTCCTGCACCAATCTCGATAACTGTTCCAAAGGGATGCTCCTTGAGGTAGCTGCGTACCCAGTTGTCGAGTATCATTCCCCGCAAACAGCACCCCACCTGAGAGCCTTTTGCAGGCGCAAATTTATCAAAATTGTAATCAATTGCCTCAAGAATTTGAGCCGATTTGAAGTCAGTAATAATAGGTTCAGCTTGCTTGAGTTCAACCGCTCTCGCCCAGACTGGAATCAGCAGAGTTTCTGAATGACACCGAGGTTAACTGGAGTTTTACTCACTAAGTGTAAGAGGGGGTTTGAACCCACATTCCGCCCTTTGACTGTCACAAGCGGATAATTGTGTGGAACTGAAGGCTAACACAGGCCAGTTCAATCGAGTGAAACGTTCTAGAGATGAGAGATGCTAACTTTTTTCGGGTGCTTGTTCTCAAAAAGCAGCAAGTAGCAATAAAAAGTCAAGTAACTGGCAACATAAAGTGAACTGTTTCCTATCAGGAAAAGCCTGATGCGTTAACTAAAAAGCTCGTCTACGCATCACTTTGCTGAAATAATTGTTGAAGTATTTCAATGACTTGAAGAACTCAGCACAATAGATAGTAGTCCCGGCAAGCTTGAGAGAAAAAGCGCAAAATCTTTAAGCGTTCATCGGTAAGATTGGCAATTTGCTCAACCCCATCAATCACTAACAAATGCACCGCTTGGAAACACTGAAATATCCAGCGGAGGGTGGGACGCTGAGTCGGCTTTTTTAATTGATTAGGGAGGCTTTCATCAGCTTGAACTAAGGCTTGACGTAAAGCTGCCTGTCCCAAGTTGTAGACCAACAGACACAATCCCATAACCATCCCTACAGCAGCAATGCGACCTGGGTCTTTCAGGAAAACACTATCAGCAAAAAACAGAGGGTCTTTGAGAAAGCTAAAGCCCCGTTCCGTACTCTGCTGCTCTTTGTACTCACTCAGGACTGCATCATTATTCAATTGTTCCTTGTCTAGGACATTGGTGGCGAGAATGAATCGTCCCGCTTGCTGTCTTTGTTGTTCTAGGACAGTTTCATTGACTACCAATGTGGCTTGAATGTGATAGGTTTTGTGAGTGGGTCGAGTTTGCTTTGCTGGTCTTCCCGGTTGGGAGTAATGGTCTTGCTCAATGATTTCTACTGCTTCTAGGGTGTGATATTTCAACTGCTTCATCCGCTTGAGGTTGTCGGCAGTGTACAAAGCACTATCTGCTATGTGTATTCCCTCAAAAGTCCACTGTTTCTGAAACTCCTCAAACAGATGGGCAAACTTTGTCTTGTCGTCTTGATTGCCATCTGCCATCTCTAAAAATAACGGTATACCACCCTCTCCACCACATATCAGATTCATCACGAATTGTTTGAGGTCACTTCTATGGTCACGAGAATATCCATACGTTAGGTGAATCGCTTTCGGCGCTACCTCAATTTCTACTCTTGTGCCATCTTCTGTCTTTTGAGTGACTACCACTTCGTCATTGGCTGTTTCATACTCGCCATGCAGATGAAATGAGGTCGAGTCTAAGTGCGCTGTCTCAATACTCACTCCAAACTTGGCGATAGCTTTCATGGCAATGCTGACGAAGCAACGGGTTAGTCCTGCCAGGAACAGTTCATCAAGCACTCGTCCCAGGCGGTCATCATTGAGATGTTCTGGCTTGACTCCGGTTCCAATCAGGTGTTCTGTAGCTTTCCCTTCAAAAAATCGACTAAATAAGTACAGTGGGGCTGACACAAAGCCCAGTCCGTTGAGAATCATTGCTTTGACCACAAGACCTGCACTGACTTTTTCTCGGCTGTCTTGCCCCAACCGCAGGTCTATTTGTTCCACCAGCCCGATTTCGTCAATAATACCTGCCACCAGACCCAAGTGGTCGAGGTTCATTACCTGCATTTCTGCTGCTTTCACACCCCCTCCCCAAGACTTAGCCCTTCCACTCCCGTTCAATTATCCTGTTTCGGCCAAAAAGCTGGCTAGGCTATCTTTAACTCCACTTACGTTGCGTTTGCCTCGATTGCCTCCACTAAATTATCTACTTGTGACAGTCAAAGGGCGGAATGTGGGTTTGAAAAGTGGTCGGCTGTAATTTTAAGCACCTGTCGATTCCCCCAGCCCTTTTTAAGGGGGATGCGAGGGGGATCTAAAATGTTTTGCTACCAACAGTGGTACTTTTCAAACATCCTCTAAATGCAGCCCTATCAAGAATGATGCCTTCCCATCAAGTTTCTAGATGCTCCAAACATCACTTGCTAACGAGATGAAACACACTCTCTTTGTCTGCCAATCTTGCCATCACTCCTCCAAAGAACAGCCCAAAGAGCAACCTGCTGATGGCACACGTTTACTCGAACAACTCAATACATTAGGTACGGAACACATCCAGTCCAACGAATTTGAAATTCAGCCCGTCGGCTGTTTATGGACCTGCGACAAACCCTGTGCTGTTGCCTTCTGTGCTCCCCAAAAACCTACCTATCTATTCACCACCTTACCAACCGATGAAACGGCTCCTGCCCTGCTCGAATTTGGCGATCGCTATCTCGATAGCAACACAGGCGACATTCCCTGGAAGCAGTTTCCTGAAGCATTGCAGTCGGTGAGTATTGCCAAGATTCCAGCAGTCGGTGAGTGAGTAGATGAGTAGACGAGGAAGAGGTGATTGTGTGCAGCACACGCTGCGCGATATTTCACTACCCTACTTTAACCGATCGCATAATCACTCATCTCCCGCACAAAAGGAGGATGAAATCCCAAAACAATATCATGTTTCGGCACACCTAAATTGACCAAATCAGCCGCAATATCATGCTCAGTTGAGTTGTAGAAAATCCAAATCTTCTCGTTACGAATATCTAAATGCATCACACAATGATGAACCCATCGCTTATGCTGCCAACCCAAATGCACAATTTGATAGTGATTACGGGCAGTATCAAAAATTGTCTCTACCTCAATTTCTCCGTAGGCAGGTTTAATTTCTGCATACCTCAGTAAAAGCTGCTGCACAATCTGCTGATATTGAGTTATTTTATCGCTTAGTTTTTCCATAATCTGCAACGGATCATGAGTCACAGTCCATCCATCTTTTACTAAAGCAGTTTTGACGATCTGATGAAATCGATCTCTAGCCACTATTCAGTCATTACTTCCCATAGAACCGAATTCTTGACATAACCTATGATAACTCGCTCCCATTGGCCCCTTCTGCGTCTACTTCGCTATGCCAAACCCTATCATGTGCAAGTTTGGGGGGCAGTCGTCTGCTCCATCCTTCGCACCTTGCTCGACCTCGCCCCCCCCTATCTGATTGGCGTTGCCATCGATGTTGTCGTTGAGCGAGAAGCTTCATTGCTCGCTCAATTGGGCATTCAAAACCCGCTGACTCAACTGCTGGTGCTGTCTATCCTGACGATCGCCGTCTGGGGTTTAGAATCTCTCAGTCAGTACGCCGCCGAAAAACTTTGGCAAAACCTGGGTCAAACCCTCCAGCACGAACTGCGCGTTGATACCTACAACCACCTGCAAGAACTCGAACTCGCCTACTTTGAAGACCGCAGCACCGGCACGCTGCTGTCGATTCTCAACGACGACATTAACCAGCTAGAGCGCTTCCTCAACTTTGGTGCTCTGTACTTAATCAGCTTTTTCACGCGGGTGTCTGCCGTTGGCATCAGCTTTGTGCTGCTGGCTCCGGGCATTGCCTGGTTAGCGATGTTCAAGAAAGCGATGCCTACCGTCGCAGCAATAAACGGGCGATCGCTCTCAGCGTTGCCTACAACGGTCGCCATCCCGTTTTGAAACATCTTTCTTTATCCGTTCCGGCGGGTCAAACCATCGGCATTGTCGGGGCAACCGGGTCAGGTAAAAGTACCCTTGTTAAGCTCTTTCTCAGGTTTATGGAATTTATGCCCGATTGTGGCGGGTGCAGTCGGGTGTTGGATTGGCTAAACCCCTGGCAACGGGCGAATGATTGGAATCGAGGCGATTACCTACGGTACGCTACGCGATCGCTCTTGCGTGAGAAATTGCGAACCATGAATATTGCGCTTCCTCAAGACCATTCAATCGTTTGTCGAGCAATAAGTCATTAAGGGGGATTACAGCAATTGAGTGATATACTAATGGAAATTTGTCGGTTCTAACGGGGAGCAGCCGTTAGAGGTAACGGGGAAAGTTCGGTGTAAATCCGGCGCTGTCCCGCAACTGTAATGAGATTTATGTCTCTAAGTCAGAATGCCCGCCGAAGGTGAAAAAATTACGTCCATCTGCGAGGTACAGATGAATAAACTCATGAATAGTTTCACAATCAGTCAATTTCACGTCCCCATAGTGCCAGAAATACGCTACACATCACATCTGGCGATCGCGTTTGATTAGGCGTTAGTTGCTATAGCGTTAATAATTTTTCAATCGCTGTGTTGCAGTCGTGTTTCCTTACGCCGCACTGTCAGCGAAGAATTTCTCTGAGGCAATACGGCGCAATGCGTATGGCTTACTCCACTTTTTGGATTACCCAATAAGTTCAATGATGAACGCACAGCATACTTTATTTGTTTGCACAACTTGTGCCAGTATTTGGCAAGATGGAAAGCGTGTTGGTGAAAGTGGGGGTCAACAACTCCTCAAACAGCTTCAGCACCTCGCACAAGATTGGGACTTACAAAATCAATTTCAAATTCAGGCGGTTGAATGCATGAGTGCTTGCAATCGTCCCTGCGTTATTGCTTTTGTTGCTGCCGGAAAATCAACGTATTTATTTGGGGATTTACCCGTTGATGAGAGTGCCTCTGCTATCCTGAAATGTGCCAATCAATACTACGCAAAATCCGATGGTTCATTGCCTTGGTCAGAGCGACCTAAACTGCTAAGAAATGGCATTCTGGCACGGATTCCGACCATCAGTAAGTGGGACAAGTTAAGCGTAACTCGTGGAGCAGATAATTGCTCTGATTGCCACGATTGAACCTGTTAATTTCCTGAGAATTCAATTTCTGCGCTATTCATTGATGTTGAAGAGCTGCTCTTATACCAATTTCATAAAACAGTGCAACACTTAGAAGATCCCCCTAAATCCCCCTTAAAAAGGGGGACTTTGAATCCTCAATTTGTTCCCCTCTTAAAAAAGGGACTTTGAATCCCCAATTTGTTCCCCCCTTAAAAAGGGGGGCTAGGGGGGATCTGATCTGTAGCGTCATTAAAGGAAACTGGTATTAGCTCCTCATCCATTCCTTCGCCCTTACAACTCATTAAAAGGAAGAAAAACAATGGTCATTCAAACCGCAACATTAGGCTATCCTCGCATCGGAAAAAATCGCGAAGTTAAAAAAGCATTAGAAGGTTTTTGGAGTGGAAAATTAGACTCAGAATCCCTACTGCAAACCGTGCGCCAAGTTGAAGAAAGCAACTGGCAAACACAACTCCAGGCAGGTATCGATCGCATCGGCATAGGCGACACTACACTCTACGACTCTGTTCTAGATTGGTCAGTTTATTTGGGATTAATTCCAGAACGATTTCAACATCTATCCGGTTTAGAGCAATACTTTGCAATGGCACGGGGTAAAGAAGGAATTCCCGCCCTAGAAATGACCAAGTGGTTTGATACCAACTACCACTACCTCGTACCGGAAATTTCAGCACAACTGCTATCGGCTGATTTTAGTGACGTTTTAGAAACGGTTCATCGTGCTCAGCAAATTTTAGGGCAACGGGCAGTTCCGATTATATTAGGACCGGTCACACTCTTGCGATTGAGTCGGTTGGAAGTGCCAATTTCAGAGCTTGTCAGCCCTTTGTGCGATCGCTACCTAAACCTACTGCTAGCACTCAAACCCTTGGGTGTAGAAGAAGTGCAAATCCACGAACCCGCTCTTGTTTTGGGAGACGCCACTAACTTTAAAGAATACTATGAATCGATTTATGCTTCACTGGCGAAAGTAGGTTTACCTCTGCATCTCGTTACCTATTTTGACGATTTGGGTGAAAATTATCCTTGGGTTGTGCAATTACCCGTTTCCAGCATCAGTTTAGACTTCACTCGCGGACGCAATCTAGAACTCATCAAACACTATGGGTTTCCCGCCGATAAACGCCTCGGTGTGGGGATTGTGGATGCGCGAAACATCTGGCAAATTCGACCCGATCGCCTCTTACCTATCCTAGAAGAAATTCAACCCATTACCTCTAACTTATCGATTCAACCCTCTGCATCCCTACAGTTTGTTCCCTACGATGCCACACGGGAAACTAAGTTACCGGAACCGTTGCGAAATGTGCTGAGTTTTGCCGAACAAAAACTACAAGAAGTTGTATTTCTGGCACGAACGGCAGCAGGTGAAGATTTGAAACAAGAGCGAGAATCAATTCAGGCAAGCTGGCAAGTTTTTGAGCAATTCAGCCCAGCTAATCAAGTTGTTCAAGACAGGTTGAAGAACCTGAAGATGGACGATTTTCAGCGCTCGTTGTCCTATTCTTTGCGTTTATCTGAGCAAATTCCGCTGCCACCTTTACCCACAACCACAATCGGTTCTTTCCCTCAAACGTCCGAAGTGCGCCAATTGCGGGTGAAATACAAACGTGGGGAATTAACTTTAGCCCAGTATCACCAGAGCATTGATACTCAAATTGCCCAATGTATCAAAATTCAGGAAGAAATTGGCTTAGATGTGTTGGTGCATGGGGAATTTGAGCGCACTGATATGGTGGAATATTTCGGTCAGCAATTGTCTGGATTTGCCTTTACCGAGCATGGCTGGGTGCAGAGTTATGGCAGTCGTTGCGTTCGTCCACCGATTATTTATGGGGATGTTGTACGAACTGAACCGATGACAGTACGAGAGTTTAAAGTAGCTCAATCTTTGACAGAAAAACCTGTAAAAGGAATGCTCACAGGTCCGGTGACAATGATAAATTGGTCGTATCCCCGCACGGATATTGCTCGTCAAGAACAAGCTTTTCAAATTGCTTTGGCGTTGCGAGATGAGGTAGCGGATTTGGAAGCTGCAGGTGCAAAAATAATTCAAATAGATGAACCGGCTTTACGTGAAGGTTTACCATTGAAAACCGAACGTTGGAATGAATATCTATCTTGGGCAGTGGATTCATTTAAATTAAGTGCAGGAATCGCCAAGCCAGAGACACAAATTCATACCCATATGTGCTACTCAGAGTTTGGCGATATTATCACCGATATCGAACGGTTAGATGCGGATGTATTGTCGATTGAAAATAGCCGTAGTAACAATGAAACGCTGTATGAATTGACAGATGGCGGCTACTCAAAACAGGTAGGCAATGGGGTTTATGACGTGCATAGTCCTGCTATTCCTAACACTGAACAAATATTGTCACAATTGCGGACTGGAATTGCTAATTTACCCGTAAAACAGATTTGGGTGAATCCAGATTGTGGTTTGAAAACCCGTCGTTGGGAAGAGGTGGTTCCTTCGCTCAAGAGCATGGTGCAAGCGACAAAAATTCTGCGGGAGGAAACGAATGCGTCCGGAAAGTAGTGTCTGGCAGGGCAACTTTGGCTACTGGCAAAATCGATTCATTCAGCAAAACATCTTGCTGATCGGATACACTGCCTGGAACGGTTATCTGAACACAGGTCAGGGAATAGTGGTATGCAATGTTGTAGATACTATCTCTTCGGTGCTCGATTGGGAGGTAGATAGCGTGACCTTTCATCAGGAATTCATTCCTCAAGCGCAAGTAGAAGCGTATCTACAAGCACTGGAACTGCAACTAGAGGCAGTCACAGCATTATTGAAGGCAATTACCACCTACGATCCGAATCAAGCGATCGTGCTTCTGGTTATCGGTAATGGTGTAGTCGATATCAACCTGCTAAACAACCTCAAGATTTCCCCTGCTGACTGTTATGCACAGGTGCAACACCGTTGGATAGAATTCAACCTGACTTAACCCCCTAAAGGAGGCACTCATGAATGAAACGCCCGATATGCTGGACTGGCAGCAAGAGTTTGAAGAGTTTCAACCGGCTGTTGCTGAATTTTGGGATCTACTGCTTAACAATATTTGTGTTGTCGGTGGCTGGATTTTTCTGAGCCATTTATGGGGTAGTGGTCTTTTGTGGAGTATTTACTCCATTACGCTTAGTAGACATCTCCGAAATATAATTAAAAACCGAAAATAAAGTGGTAATATTATAATTTACTTTTTAATTTTTACAGTAAAATGAGTAATATACCAGAGTACCTTGAAAAAAATCAACAAGAAAGTAAACGATTAATTGGACTAGAGTACGAACAGTTACAGCAATTAATAGCTGCCGCTGAATTATTACATCAACAGAAAGATATCGAGATTGAGCAAAGAAAAGTAAGGATAAACAAGGCAGGAGGAGGTAGAAGACCAAAACTATCAGTCAAAGACCAAATAATATTAACTTTGGTATATCTACACCCGGAGCCAACATTCCAGATGCTAGGAGTCCAGTTCGGAGTTAGTGAATCAACAGCGAATGACATATTTCACTACTGGTCAGAGCTATTGAGGGAATTGCTGCCTGCTAGTCTGCTGGAACAAGTAAAAAAAAATCCCGGTGAGTATAAATGGGTGCAAGAAATTCTCGCCGAGTTGGAGTTAATAGTGGATAGCTGTGAACAGCCAATACCGAGACCCAAGGACTATCAAGAACAAAAAAAGTTTTATTCAGGCAAAAAGAAAAACCATACTTTGAAAAATCAATTAATTGTCACACCAAATGGACAAGAGATTGTAGATGTTATAGTGGGAAAGCCAGGGCCGACTAGCGACATAAATATTTGGAGAGAAGGTCAATCCAAGTTAGCTCCAACACAAAAATTCAAAGGAGATAAAGGCTATATAGGAGAAGTCCAAATAGAAACTCCTCAAAAAAAGCCGAGAGCCAGGGAATTAAGCCAAGAAGAAAAACAAAAAAATCGAGAGAAAGCGAGTGAGAGAATATTTGTTGAACACGTAATTAGATTACTAAAGATTTTCCGTGTAGCCCAAGAAAGGTTTCGCCTAAGAGCCAAGAGTTATCAGAGAATAATTCTTCTAGTGTGTGGATTAGTCAGATTAAGGATTGGGACGTTATTTATAAATAGCTCAGTCTGCGACTAAATCGATAAACATTTTAGATAAAAAATAGATATATTTGGGATAATTATTGATTTGAATTAGCTGTAGCCCTAATAAAAACGTTGAAATGGTTCAAATTACCCGGCTGCGTTAAATACTTCAAAAGCAGTCAGAGACTGCTTTTGGCTATTTTCGGAGATGTCTAATGCTCCTGATTGCCTATAGTTGCACCCCAACACCAGATGACTCAACCTCCTCGCCTGCTGGATCGAGTTCGCCAAGCTATCCGTCTCAAACATTTCAGTCTCAAAACCGAAAAGTCTTACCTGTACTACATTAAAGATTTTATTCTCTTTCACAACAAACGTTATCCTAGAGAAATGGGCGTAGAGGAGATTCGAGCTTACTTGTCCCATCTTGCTATTGAGCGGAATGTTGCTGCTTTGACCCAGAATGTAGCGCTGAGCGCGCTGCTGTTTTTATACCGTCAAGTCCTAGAGCTTGATTTGCCCTACATTTGCAAGCGATCGTTGGGCCTGTTATTCGTCCTTGATCGCCTCCAAGTGCAGGAAAATCAAACGACTGTCGCTCATCACCGGCATGGCGATCGTTTTTCTGTCAGGGTTATAGCCGAGATCGGCAAGTTGATGAAACCCCGTCAGGACCTCTTGCACCTCACCCTCCGCCGAGATGCGAAGTAATCTTCCGGCCGGCCAATCGGTAGCAAAGTAGTGCTTCCCGATGGCGATAACTCCATCAAAGCTTGCTATCGGATGGCCTTTACCAACAGGAGACAGTTTGCGTGTAGCTAGCTCTGCCTTTTGAAGGGTCCCCGGATGCTTGACGGCAAATGTGGCAGGGTCTGTCATCGGGCCCCATGTCGCGATGATAAGGTTATTGCCCTCAACAATCAGCCCGTTGGGATTTTCCAATTCCTCTCCTTCGAGCCATACTTCAGCTTCGCGTTCACCGTTTAGCCGGTAGATACGGTTGGCTTCAAAATCCGAGACAAACAAGTCGCCGTTAGGTGCGGCTGCCACATCGTTAAGAAATTTGGAATTCGGAATTTCGATTGTGCGAAGGATTATTGCCCTCTGAACATCGATTTCATGGACACCGGCACGATCGGCAACGTAGAGCAGATTACCAACTGCAGCGATACCTGTCGGGGCATCCATGCCATCAACCCACCGCGCATCGAGTAGTTTCCCATTCTCATCGTATCGTGTTAGCCACCCAAAACCGTCACGCGCCAAAGAAAGGCCACCACCCAGGTTCGACACAAACCAAGTGCGGCTTTCGGCATGCCAAAATGCCGCCTCGGGTGCATCAAGGGGATTTCCTTTTGTTTCGGCAGACTTCGCTGCTGCTAGTAGCAGGGCAATAAACAGCGCCAGGATGGCGATTATTCTCTTCATGCTCAACCTCCTTCATTTATTCTGGCTTGTGATTTGGAGCCCAACGTAGCTCCGCTCAGTTGCCTGCCGCGGGCGGGAGCGGGTCGCACGGCAAGAGAACCCTACCCAACGCCCGCGTCGCCGATCAACTGCAACGGTTGGTTAGGTGCCGTCGTTCAGGGGACCCCAAATACGAAACCTGAAATTCGGACCAGAGGCAGGGTCCAACACCACGCGGCCCGTTCTACCGTCGTCCAATACTATCGTGAATTCGCAAGTGGATATGTCGAAACCAGCGATTGCCGTTGGCTTGAAAACACCGATGTCGCTCTTTTCGGATTCGGTCGTCGGTGGTGTCGGCAAGTCTGCGAGTCCAATGCCGACTTGCTCCTCACCGCGAAACAGGCGTGCAAAGACATCTTGTTCCATGAGGCACCTAACGGCAAAATGCAGCGGTTGCAGATCACCTCAAACACCACACCGATCACACTCGACAATCCGCTGCCATGACGTGTTAGCTGGCGATCGCTTTCAGTACTCCTGAGATCGTAATTAAGAACGCTCCAATAGTTCCTGCCGGTTCAGAATCTGAATGATATCAATATCGATAGTAGAATTCCACCATCCAGCCAATAAAGCACGATGCATGCGATCTCACATTTGAACTTACATCCACTCACTTTCAACCGTGAACCGTAGGGAGTATTTTTTTGCTTTGCTGCGCTGATGTGCGATCGCAACTTTCTCCTGAGCTTCCTCCAGGGGCAGGGCAACCACAAAACTCCGTCCTAGTTGGTGAGTGTGAATCATGACCTGAATCGCCAGATCCTTCGGCAGCTCAAACACCTGCTCCAGTACTTCCACCACAAACTCCATGGTTGTTACGTTGTCGTTATGCAGATACACCGGAACAACCGGGGAATGTTCCCAGGGCCATTCTGGAATAGCCAGGGACTGTTCTGCCGACAGGTACGGGGAGGGGACGAACCGAAGGTTTTGCAGGGGCTTCACAGGTTTTTGAGACAGGTTACTGTGCCCGCAGCGGGTGCAGACCCAGGAGCGCTTTGGCTTGCGGTTTCTGAGCAGGGGCGTGATGAACGATCGCCGAGGGGTGAGGCTTTCGTAAATGTGGCGTCCGCCGCAGCGGGGGCAGGCGTCGGGGAAAATCTCCAGGTATTCCTCCAGAGTTTGGGGACTACCCTGAGCCAGAATACGCCGGGTGCGATCGCGCCGCTGGCTCCCACTCTGGCCCGACTGAGCCAGGGGGTCAGGTTCGGAATGGTCCCACTCAAATTTGATGGCATTCACCAGAAAAATCAGCAGCAGTAACCCCATCAGTATGATAAACCAGAGCATCAGAACCTCCTTTCTCTCGACTGCTCACCCCAATCCAATGTCTGAATGTCTTGTTTGAGTGGAAGATTCATCCCTCCGAACGGATGGTAGTTTTGCCAAAGGTCATGAACACCAGGGTGGTGCCCGCAGGACCGCGATAGGCTCCTTCGCCGTGGCAGAGGCAGCAGGCGAGGGCGGTGAGTTCCCAGGCTTCCAGTTCAGAGCAGTGGAGTTTGCGGGTGGTGAGCCGTTCTACCCCTTGGGCTTCGCCGTAGTCCCGCAGGGTGCGGGCATGGTTCTGCAGGGCGGGCACCACGGAGGGATGATCCCACCCCCAGAGCCAGGTGCCATCCTGGGTGTTGTAGGTGCCGATGATTTGCACCGGGGCGGTGATGCTCTGACCTCGGGGGTTGGTGAACAGGATGGTGCCCTGGTCCTGATCGACCTCCCAATTGCATTGTCCCAGCATCCAGAGGTTGTTGTGGGCTTGGGTTTTGAAGCGCAGTTCTGCCATGCTGCGGGCCAGTAGAGTGGGGTAGTCCGGTGGTTCAGGATTCATGAATTTTCCTCCCTCCGTTGGAGCCGTCTTAGCAGTTCAGCTTTCTTATCGAGCACCCAGGGGGCGGCCTTGGGGGGCTTTGTGCGGGAGTCAATATCGAGGAGGCTGTCGTAGCTGCTCAAGGCTTCTTCGTATCGACCCAATTGCTCCAGAAGCAGAGCTTGATTGTGCCAGCAGCTATCGTTGTCGGGGTCGATTGCCAGTGCCCGCCCATAACTGATGACAGCCTCTTCCAGTCGTTGCAGATTGGTTAGCAGCAATGCCCGGTTATACCAGCAGCCCACATCACTGGGGTCAACGGCTAAGGAACGATCGAAACTTGCCAGTGCTGCTTCTGCCCTATCCGAGCGAGTGCTGAGCAACAGCGCTCGCTTGTACCAGAGTTGAGCCTTTTCTGGATAGTTTTCTAAAGCCCGATCATAATTTTCTAATAGCAGAGTAAAAATGTCCTGCTGTGCATAATTCAACTTTCCTAAGGCATCATTAACCGCCAGATCGTGCCAGTCGGGATTTAGCTCAAAGGCTTTTTGATAGGCGGCAAGGGCTTCTTCATAGCGCTCGGACTGCATCAAAACGTCGCCCTTTCGTCTCCAGATCCAATCTGGGGTTTCGCCATAGGGGTTAGGGCTATTATCACCTTCAGAAAATTCGCTGAGTTGCTGATCATAGGCATCCAGAAGCTCCTGTTCTCGGCCTAAAAGGGCATGGGCTTTGAATCGATTTTCCTGGGCTGTGGCTTCCAAAAAGAAAGCCTGGTTGTAGGTATCAATGGCCTCTTCATAACGCCCCAGACTGAAAAGAATGTTGCCCTTTTCTCCGTAATAAGACCCCAGGGTCTGGTCGTTTTCTGGATCGTCCTCTGCCTCTAAAAGGGCGATCGCCTCGTCGTAGCTGGCGATCGCATCTTCTGGTCGCCCCAGGTGAGCCAACAGGCTACCCCGGTTTGACCACAGACCGCTGTAATCCAGCACCTCTACGTCAGGCAGATCCGCAAAGCCCTCAAGGGCCCGTTCGTAGCTTTCAATGGCTTCTGTAAAACGCTGGAGGTCATGCCGTGCTGCGGCTCTACAGGCCCAGGTCTGGCTGTGGTCTGGGTCAAAGGACAGGATGCGATCGCAGGAAACAAGCGCTTCGGCATAATCTCCGGTTTCCCTCTGCTGTGTGGCTAGCTCGTACCAGGCATCGAGGTGTTCGGGGTCTAGCTCAACGGCCTGCTGAAATAGAGAGAGTGCGTCCTGGCGGGTAGACCAATCTTCCAGTGCAGCTAACCCGGCATGATAACAGGCCTCAGCGCTTGAATCCGGTGGCAACCCGTTACTCATACCGTTTGTACCTCCTCCTGTTGGGAAAGGAGATGCACCACTCCCGCCGGATCTGAGATCCAGTGGCCGCGAAAGTCGCCATAGTGGAAAGAACCAGGAAAGGAACTAAGAGAATGAGAAAAACTCGTTCCCTTGTCAACACGCAATTGTAGTAAACATAAACGAGCATTAACTGATTGAGTGTAAAGCTAACTATGCTTCTGGAGGTTCGTCCCTGATGGGGGTGAAGCAGAACAAAAATCACTGCCCGTACAGGAATCAGCAAAACAAATGTAAGCAAGAAGTAGATTAATGAAAACTGGTCAATTTGGATGGGAAGAAATATCCACACTAAACCCGTAATGAAAACAAAACTGAGGACGATAAATGGAATAGACAGGAATTGCAATTTCAGGAGGTTAGGGGTTTGAACCAGATTCCAACCCTCTTCTATGGGAGAAAAGTGAGGATCGGTGGGGACTGGGCCAAGGCGAAATCTCATGGTGTCGAAGAGAAAAAACTAAATAATTTGTCCGATCTTCAGTAAGTTCCCATCCGCATCAACGATATAGAACTCCCGCATGCCCCAGGGTTTGTCTTCTAAGGGGCCAATGCGAGGAATGCCTTCTGTAGGCAATCCCAGAGTTTGAAATTCCTGGAGTAATTCATCCACCTGGGCAACTCGCAAGTAGCAGGCCAAATAGGATTCTGTAGGTACAATATCTGGATAGAAAGTGAGGTGAATTTCCAGAGAACCCCGGTGCAGAATGGCGTAATCGGCGGCTGGATTGACCGGAGAATTACTCTCAAACCCAAGCTTTTGATAAAAATAAACGCTTTTAGAAATATCCCGCGACAGCAAGATGGGAATGGCTTGATCCAACGGCATAGCTAGGGTCTCCCATTGTTTAAGTAAGGTTTTCCAGGCGGAGTAGTCGCCCCAAAAGTTGAGCTGGTCAGAGGAATAGGTAGAGGTTTTGTCAGCAATGGAACAGACCAGTTCCCGCAACTGAAGACGCACCTGACTGAAGGTTTTAGCCTCCGTTTCAGCTATCCAGTTCTGGACATGGTGGGGACTAAAATCAAAGGCATCGAGGCCGCAGCAGGCTGCCACGCAGTGGACTTCGCAGCAGCACAGCAGCGACCAGAGGGGTTCGGGAAGGGTGATTTCTTGCTCCATTGCTCAGTTCCTCTGGGCCAGATAGAGGCGGGTGGTGTAGAGCAGGCGCACCTGTCCCTGGGGGTTAGAGTCGCGATCGCACAGTTCCGCAAGCTTTGACTCCAGCCGTTCCAGCTCCATCCCTGACTGGGGAGTGGAACCCTGGCTACGGGCCAGCCCGATCAGCCCTTCCAGGTTCAGAAACTGCTCAAAGGTAAAGGTGTAGCGCCGTAGATTGTTGAAGTAGGGCAGGTAAACGCCGGACCAGAACAACTGGTAGCGGAGTTTGTTGAGTCCACCTTTGAGGGAAAACCTATCCGCCGGTTTCAGATACCTATCCGCCGGTTGGGATGCCTGGTAGAGATATTTCGTATAGGTCTGGGAAACGGCATCCCGCTGGTCCCAGAAGTTCCAGACCAGGGCCAGACGACCACCGGGCTTGAGAATGCGGTGGAATTCCTTCAGGCTCTGGGTAAAGTCGAACCAGTGGAACGCCTGGAAGGAGGTGACTAAATCCACCGAGGCTGTCCCTAGAGGCACTTGTTCAGCGCTGCCCTCCACGAACTTTACCCCGTCGTGGGGAATCGCCCCCTGCCGCATCTCAGCCCCCGGTTCCACCGCAATCACCTGCACTCCCCGGTCTGCCAGCAAGCGGGAGCCAATGCCCGTCCCGGCACCGATGTCGGCGGCGAGGATGGCATCGGCGGTTATGCCGGAGAGGATTTGGGCGATCGCGGCCTTGGGATATCGAGCACGATAGCGGTCATACCCCTGATAAAACGGAAATGGCTCAGCCATGGCACCTCAATGTCACAACTCTCTAGCCGATGTCCCTTTGTCTTCTGACAGAGTTGCTTGCTGATATGGAGCAATTCAGCCAGCCACTGCTATCAATTTTCAACAACTTCTCTACCCTAGCTACTACCTTTAGCGTTGTCTTGCCGACGCTTGCTCAAACTTGTCTTCAGTTGCCTTTTGCCCTTAAAAAACTGTTGAAGAGCATTAATTTTCATTTCGGTAGCGCAAATCTTACAAATTCAAAAGGGATCGTGCAAAATTAGGATATTTTAGAAAATCATCTACACCCTTTAAGCCATCCATCGTGCCGAAGTCGCCTTCCTTGCTCGATTATCATCAAGGGCTTGAGTACGACAAACTGTTGCCATCACCGCCGTTGCTGCTCAGTCAGGGGCACTGGCGGGGGTTAGTGTTGGAGCACCACGACGCTCCGCCTTGGGAAATCCCTGAGTATTGTGTCTCCCACCATCACATCGGCTTGATGCTTGGCCCATGGCACGGTGAACAATGGATCGACGGTCGCCGCCATTCAGAAATGGCACCTACAGGGAGCCTCTGTATGATTCCGGCTGGAGTACCCTTTGCCTCGCGTTGGCAGAATCGATCGCAGGCGATTGTGCTGGCGTTAGATCCATCTTTACTGGGGACGGTGGTCCATGAGGCGGTGGGGTGTGATCGCATCGAACTCAACTTTTGCTGGTTGCACGATGGCGATCCCTTCATCAGCCAAATTTTGCACCTGCTCAAGTCCGATACAGAGTCTGGTCATCCCATCGGTCCACTCTATGGAGATTCCCTAGCCACTGCTTTGATAGTCCATTTGCTCAAGCAGTACGTAACGCAGCCACCTCTGTTGCCGGTCTACACCGGAGGCATACCCAGATATAGACTAATCCCTGTATTGGAATATATTGATGCCCATCTGCAACACTCCATTAGCTTGCAGGATTTAGCCGACATTGCTGGGATGAGTCAGTACTACTTCTGCCGCATGTTTCGACAAACGATGGGAATCGCCCCATTTCAGTATGTTCGCCAGAAGCGCATTGAAAAGGCAAAAAAATTGCTTGAGCAACCCCACCTGAGCATTTTAGAGGTGGGGTTGCAATGTGGATTCATCAGTCCTAGCCACTTTACTCGACAGTTTCACCAGACTGTTGGAGTAACGCCAAAAGCTTACCGCAACACTTTTTTACCCTAGTAAACGTTCCAATCAAAAATTGACTGCGTGTTTGCGTGCGATCTGGACATCGCTTATCCTGCCCACTCAATTTTTATGCGATCGCAACCCCATTGAATAACCCAACCTGACGGCATAGATAAATAGAACACAAAATGTGTTCTTCAAGCGATCTTAAAGACTTTACAGCGATTCCCACTGGGATGAGATAGGGGGTGTGGGGGTGGCTTACTCATGGGAAAACCGCTGTAAGTGAAGCCGGCTAACGTTGCCCATCACCCGCCGCAGATAACCTTTGCCACTCACCGATCATTTGACATTGTTCCGGTGCATTGGGATTGTTGTGCCGCGCTGCTTGTCACAGAGTTGCTCTCCATTGGACGATGACCTGCGCTAAATTGTGCATAGATTTCTCTAAATTCACTTCAAAATCTGCCGCTGCTTGATAATCTGCTGTATCTGTTACTCCACGCAATTCAAGGTAATCTTTCTTATTGAATTTACACGCTCTTGCTCCTCCTGCTCCTTCCCACGCCACCGCTATACAATTGGTTAAGTTCATTAATTCTTGTCCTCTTGCAGCATCAACAACATCCTCGTCACCGCTCGCAACAGCACCAAAATGAATCGAAAACGCTGAATTCGTCTGAGGTAGATTTTTCAGTGTCTTGATGACTTGACGATCGCCCTTGAAACGCGGCAATGGACGGCTCACAAATTTCAGGGTGTAGTCATGTTCAACCGTTTCAGTTGCAACAACAACATCACCAATTGCCAATAAGTCAGATAAGGCTCCACCGGCTCCAGGTCAAAGTTTTACAGAAGTCGTAATTGTAGGAACCTAGACGATGACTGAAACAAACACTCAAGATTGGCAGCAAGATTTTATCGCCACTAACCTGTTAGCAATTGGTTATAACGCTTGGGTTGGTTACTTGGGAGGAGAGCGTGGTGCGGTTATTTGTAGTACCAATTCTCCAACTGTTGGTGCTTGTGGAGAAACATTCAAAGCACACTTTGTCCCGCGTCGTCGTCTAGCCGCTTTTCTAAATGCGTGGTTATCAGCTCCCGATACAGTGCTACTGCAAAGGCATTTTATGAACGCTTACATTCTCCAAGCTGTAGATAACTATAATCCCCAAAAGGATGTTGTCTTTTTGTTGGAATATGCCAATCAAGCTGCCTTTTTTTACTTGACAAATTTACCGATTACCCCGCCGCAATGTCACGAAATTGTCTGCAAAGAATGGGAAGAATTCCAACCTCAGAACACCCAACAGAGAGAAGGAAAAAATGATGCGATTAGTTCAACATAAAATAGCCGTCGCTCTCAAACTCCATATCCCCTTGGGTGGGAATGTAGTATTCAACGTTATCCTGGATAATTTATTTGACGAGCAATACGAACAATATCCCGGTTATCCCGGAGTGGGACGTAGTTTTCGGCTGGGTATCAGTACCACATTTTAGGAAATTTATATGGGTGAATTCTCTCGTTTGGTTACACCGCTCAATTGTTGCCTTACCGAACCCCTACCAACGGGCGGACAGATTGAGTACGAAGACTTTCCCTGTACGATTGATGTCACCGGCCCCCTGTTGTACACCCTATTTCAAGAACGCTGGCAGGAAACCCAGATTGGTCATGTGGTAGAGGGTAGTGTACTGGAACTGGAATTTACCCAACCCCCGAAAATTTGCATCCTCTACGATGGCTATCTCACTGTCGTAACCGAGGCGTGGCATCTGCATCTTTGCCTGGAAGAACATTTGGGCGGCCCTTTGGAAAAAACACCCCCCAAACTGCGACAGCAACGGTTAATTCATCGGGCATCGCTGTATCGTCGTTTAAATGAAAAAGGAGAAGCCCGCAGTTGGGGCATTCAGTTCTGGAACGGTGCAGGCGAAAAGATGATGAATCTGTTTTTGCCCAATCCCTTTGTTGGGGAGGATGAAGACTTGTTACCGGAGGGCAAACCTCAACTGGAAAAGTTGAGTCTTTACCAGGAATTGCGCGAGATTTACGTCCTGGGTACCCGCCCCATCCCGTTTGAGAATAACCCACTTAAGCGCCCTTATCTGGCAGTATGCCGCTCAAGTCGCTGTTACCCATCGCGCAACTGGCAGCCGATTTTGGAGGCGCTGCAACAGGCAGTAAAAGATGCCGGAATGGATGTGTATGTCATGACTTCCGGTTGTTTGGAGGTTTGCAAGATGGGGCCAGTAGTGTTTTATTCGGGCGATCGCACCTGGTATACCCGCGTTAATCCCGATCTTGCTAGTCGGATTGTCCGAGAACATTTGGTACAAGGTCAACCGATTAAAGACCATCTTTATCCACCAGTCAAAGTGGAATCTTGAAGTTTGCCGTTTTAATTAATTCAAAGGAGACAATACTATGAGTTACATTGAATCAAATCTGACATTGAAACCAAATCTGACTCAAGATTGGTTACGGGGATGTCAAGCGATCGCTAAAAGTCAATTTTGGTTTTTCCTCCTCTTAGCTTTAGCAACCGCAAGTAATGTTATCTATACTTGTACCGTTCCCTTGGTGGGATTTGGTGTGATCGCCGGATCGACTCTTCCCCGTCGTCGTGCCTTAGCTACAGTAATGACTGTTTGGCTAGTCAATCAAGTATTAGGATTTGGCTTTCGTCAGTATCCCTGGACAATCTCTACCTTTGCTTGGGGATTAGTGAAGGTAATGCAATTTGGGGAATTTCCCTAACTGCAATTCACAGCTTACTGGTTTGGGATAACTTGCGTCTGTCTCAGCACTATTAAAAACTTTGATTTCTCATTTAGTATTGATGTCGATGTCCATTACCATCGCTCAATTAACTGATACCCATCTTTGCTGTCATCCCGATGCGGAACTGCGGGGTTCTCGTCCTTGGCACAGTTTAAAAGCGGTAGTGCAGCAGGTGGCAAAAATCAATCCTGATTATCTTCTGCTGACGGGAGATCTGGCTGATAGAGGTTCTCCCTCTGCCTATCAACAGTTAATTGATTTGATTAGTCCGCTGCAAATTCCTACCTATTGGCTTTCTGGCAATCACGATCGCTTGTCAGTAATGAGAGAAGTTCTCGTTCATTCCCTTTTTCATGCACCAAAAGCTGTACTTCTAGGGGGTTGGCAATTAATTTTATTGGATTCAACTTTAGCTAATTCCCGTTTTGGCGAAGGTGAAATATCTCCCCAGTCGTTGCAATTTTTAGCAAAAAGTCTCGAAGTTGAACTTCCTACTTTGATAGCTTTGCACCATCATCCTTTACCTTTTGGGATTGATTGGTTAGATCAGATGCAAGTTCAAAATGCGGATGAATTCCTTGCCCTGATTGATCGCGCCTCCCAAGTACAAGCCGTAGTATTTGGTCATATTCACACCGCGTTTCACCAACAACAGGGCAATACCCATTTTTACGGTAGCCCTTCCACTTGTTTGCAGTTAGATTTACCTCAAGCTACACCTAAGGACAAGCTACCGGGTTTTCGCTTGCTCCACTTGCATCCCGATGGCACGCACCAGACTGAAGTTCATCGCGTTATGGTATGACGTTCAACGGTTAGAAATAACGAGAGGAGATTCTTGTAAACAAGTATTCGGTACAAGTTAGAGGAATTAGAATCTTATCTGAGGACGGTCAAACAGGGTGCTAGAACTCTACATTGTCAATATGGTCAAGTGCCATTACCATTAATTTTGGATGTAGGATTGACGCAGATCGAGGAATATAATAAAGAGCTGGAGACAAAGCAGCACGACGCTCACGAGCATCATTTCCATCATGAACATGACCATGAGCATCACCATCATCACCATGGACATCATTCGCATCACTTAGAAAATGATGGATTTGTTTCAGTTTCTTTTGTGAGCGATCGCCCCTTTGATGTCCACAAATTCGAGAAATTTCTGACACAACAGATGTCCAACAATGTCTTCCGGGCAAAAGGCATCCTCTGGTTTAGTGATAGTCCATTACGGCATATCTTTCAACTGAGTGGTTCTCGTTACGACTTACAGGATGATGTATGGCTCAGTTCGCCCAAAACCCAATTGGTATTTATTGGTCGCAATCTGGATACCGATGAAATCCTCCAACAGCTCAATCAATGTTTAGTGTCATAACTAAATTTTGACTTGAATGGGTGAAAACCTTCCCTACTGCCATGAGAGTGATTATCATTATGGAAAACAGAGAATTATTATTATTCTATGGTTACTGCCAAAACATCCAGCTCAGTTCCGGTTACGGTTCTCACAGGCTACCTGGGAGCGGGGAAAACAACGCTCCTGAATCGCATCCTCACCCACGAACACGGTAAAAAGGTTGCCGTGATTGTCAATGAGTTCGGGGAAGTCGGCATTGACAACCAGCTCGTCATCGATGCCGATGAAGAAATCTTTGAGATGAACAACGGCTGTATCTGCTGCACCGTGAGAGGTGACTTGATTCGGATTATCGGCAACTTGATGCGGCGGCGCAACAAATTCGACCATCTGGTGATTGAAACCACTGGGTTAGCTGACCCTGCACCCGTCATTCAAACCTTTTTTGTCGATGAAGATATGCGGGAGCAACTTTCTCTCGATGCCGTCGTGACGGTGGTGGATGCCAAACATATTTGGGAACACTGGGAGGCAGATGAAGCGCAAGAACAAATCGCCTTTGCTGACGTGATTTTAATCAACAAGACGGATTTGGTGACACCCGAACAGCTTTCGGAGCTAGAAAAGCGGATTCGAGCGATGAATGCGATGGCAAAAATCCACCACACCCGCAACGCAGAGTTAGGGATGGATGCCCTGTTGGGAGTCAAAGCCTTTGACCTGCAACGAGCTCTAGAAATTGACCCAGAATTTTTGAGCGAAACGGCTCACGAACATGACGAAACCGTGGGGTCTGTCGCTCTAGTTGAGTCAGGTGAACTGGACGGTCAAAAGCTGAACGATTGGCTGTCGCGGCTGTTGCAAACGCAAGGACCCGATATCTTCCGTATGAAGGGCATTCTCACCATCAAAGGAGAAGACCATCGATTTGTCTTCCAAGGTGTGCACATGTTGTTTGATGGGACACGCGATCGCCCCTGGAAGCCTGGGGAAACTCGCAAAAATGAACTCGTGTTCATTGGTCGCAATTTGGACAAAGCTCAACTCAGAGAGGACTTTGTAGCGTGTATGGCTTAAATGCTACGGGCAAAAAGTTATTCGACCGACACTTTTCGGGGACACTTTCAGAATATGTAACCGCGATCGCCTGGTCACCGGATGGAAAAATCCTAGCTGCCAGTTCTGCGTCAGGGGAGGTCATGCTTTGGCGAGATTTACCCAGTCAAGGCGAGGTGGCATGGCCTTTGTTTCCCCTACAAGTCGGTGAGGGTCAATCGGTAGACTGCCTTGCTTTCTCGAAGGATGGAGAATTTCTCGCTGCTGGCGGTCAGGATGGACGGGTGAAAATTTGGCGTTTGCATCCAAATGCAGGAGTATACAGATGTAGACCCTTGCACACTCTAGAAAATGCCCCGGCTTGGGTTGACAAGCTCAGTTGGAGTCCCACAAGCAACCAGCTTGCCTTTTGTTTAAAGCGTCACGTCCAAGTGTGGGAGGCTGATGCGGCTGAAGTGGCAGCGACACTTAATTTTGAGGAGTCGTCTGTACTGGGCATATCCTGGCATCCATCGGGACAGCACCTAGCCATCTGTGGCGACAAAGGAGTTAAGGTTTGGAATGCTGCTGATTGGCATGATGACCCCTGTTTCTTCGCTCTGCCTACCGCTAGTGTTGCGCTCGCTTGGTCGCCTGATGGCAAGTACCTGGCTGCTGGCAATCTCGACAACACCCTGACGGTTTGGGAATGGGGCAACCTCGACCCCTGGGTGATGCGCGGCTTTCCCGGGAAAATCCGCAATCTGGTGTGGTCGAAGCCACTGACGGCGGTAGGTGCGCCCCTATTAGCCATGTCTAGCGTGGAGGGTGTTGTGGTTTGGGAAAAGCAGGCTCAGGAGTTAGGCGGTTGGGACGGTCGGGTGCTGGAGGCTCATGACGGCATGGTACAGGCTTTAGCCTTTCAACCTGACACCTTTCTTTTATCATCAGCCGCTGACGACGGTCAAATTTGTCTTTGGCACAAAGCCAAAAAAGTCGCACAAATTTTGGAAGGCGCACCCGACGGTTTTTCCTGTCTGGCTTGGCATCCCCAAGGGCATCAACTTGCTGCTGGTGGTCAAAATGGTGAATTGCTGATTTGGTCGAAATCTATGCGAGGCAAAGGGTTTGGAGGACAGTGACCAAACAAATAGGGACTGCCATTGAGGGGATTGGCGGCTGGTGAGGAGGGAAATCTCTAATCCCTAATCCTCTCAAGAGCCATTAGACCTGTCCGAAAATTGGAAAAGCTCTGTGCCGTCAGTTAAGTTGACGTTGATTGGGATTGTGTCCTCAGTGGTGCTGAATTTGTCCTCTGGTTTCTGTACTGTCGTAGCTCAGTTTGTCTTGTTTCGCTTGAAAGCGTTCTCGTTCTCCTGTCTGAGGCAGGTACGAGTCTGGCGGGAAGGAAAAGGCTATAATTTCTTACATTGATTATTCCCCCAAGAACCATTGCCGAGGAATTTTTATGCACAGAGCTACGCTGACTTTACTTGCCTCCGCTGGAAGCTTAGCGATTATGGTACTAATTGCCAATCCCGCAGATGCTGCTCCAGTAGTAGCCCCAAATATAGATTCTGTGATGGAAGCACCAGCTGTACAGATTGTTAAGAAGCACCGCACCAATCCAATGCTCAACTTGGTTGCACAACAGAGCAACCCGATTTTAGACCAAATGGGATGCAACTGCACGGCCTGCATAAAGGCTCTTCGTCAAATGCAAGGTCAATTCACCCTTTAGTATTCGGTTTCTTGTTCTAAGCTGTGCGAACTCTGTGTCTGTGTGGTTCATATAAAAAATGGGGTCATCACCCCGATATGGTATTAACTTTATGCCACCGCTAGACTCTCCTGATTCGATCGCTCTAAGCTAGAATCCGAAGCCAGATACCCATCTTCCATGTGGACAATGCGATCGGCTACATCCAGAATCCGATTATCGTGAGTCACCATTAAAATGGTGCAGCCTTGTTCTTTGGCTAGATGCTGCATCAGTTCAACGACATCGCGACCGGATTTTTTATCGAGTGCGGCGGTGGGTTCGTCGGCTAATACTAATTTGGGATGGCTGACTAGAGCGCGTGCGATCGCAACTCGTTGTTTTTGCCCTCCAGATAAGTCTTCTGGGTAGTAATTGATTCGGTGCCCTAACCCCACTGCCTCTAGCATTTGAGCCGCTAAGGCTGGCATATCCTTCACGGGAATGTCATTATGCAGTTCAAGAGCCATTTGTACGTTTTGTTGCGCGGTTAGGCTCTTTAGTAAATTGTGTGCTTGAAAAATGTACCCAATGTTACGACGCACCTGCACAAGTTGATTTTGGGTGGCTCCACATAGCTCTTGACCTAATACTTGAAGGCTACCTTCTTGGGCTGCTCGCAAACCACCTGCCATCGTGAGTAGGGTGGTTTTTCCTGAACCTGATGGCCCGGTCATAATCACAATTTCACCGGGATAAATTTCTAGGTTGATGTTAAATAATGCTTGCTTGCGTAATTTTCCCTGACCAAAGTAGTGGTTGAGATTTTGAATGGCAATGACGGGTTTTGGTAACATGGGCTTTTTGGGGTTGGACTTGGAGTTTCCTTTGTTCGCTTTTTGCATATTGATATCAATCTCTTCTTTTTGTTTTAAATGGGTGGTTTTGTTGAAATAGAACGAACAACTCCAGGCACATAGAACACAGAGAAGAGAGGAGAAAAGTGGGGAAAGATAGGTTGATTTTTTGACCTGTATAAATGTAGGGAAAGGGAATATAATGTGTTGGCTAGAAGATGTCTGCTGGGTCGGCTGACTGTAGCTTACGCATGGCGATCGCTCCGGAAATGGCACACATGACCATTGTCATAATGAGTACTTGTAAAGCTCTGAGAGTAGCCATAAATAGGGGAAGATTGGTGGCATTGCGGGTTAGGGCATACAGCCCAACGGATAGGGAAATTCCAGGGAGATAGCCGAGAAGTGACAAAATTAAAGCTTCTTGAAACACGACACTCAGCAGGTAGAAGTTTCTGTAACCCATTGCTTTGAGGGTGGCGTATTCAGCCATGTGATCGGCAACATCGGTGTATAGGATTTGGTAGACAATAATCACGCCGACGATAAATCCCATCATTGTCCCTAGGGTGAAAATAAACCCGATCGCTGTATTGGTTTGCCAGTAATTCTTTTCAAATTCAATAAATTCTGGCTTAGTGAGAACTTTGATATCTTCAGGGAGTTTGGCTTGCAATGCGTCTGCTGTGAGGCGGGGGTCGGTACCCGGTTGCAGGGTAATTAAACCCACGCTGACACTTTCTGGATTACGTCGGGGAAATATCCGGAGAAAATTGAGGTCACTGGTAATTAAGCTGCCATCTGCACCAAAGGAAGCGCCGATGCTAAATAAACCACTGATGTTAATTTTGCGATCGCCCACTTCTGTGCTGACGGATTTGCCTTGAACCACTTGGGCGATGGTTACTTTATAATCCCCTCTAGATGAGCGGTCAAATAACACCGCATCCGGAAGTTTGATGGTATTCAGATTTTCGTTGACTCCCGGTAAATTAAATACTGGTTTGTCAGGGTCAAAACCCACGACTAAAATTCCAGTTTTGTGACGAGTTTGGGGATTCTTCCAATCGGCGACATTGATGTATAGGGCATCGGCTGATTTTACCCCCGTCAAACTCATGGATTGGTAGAGGCGACGGCGAGGAAAGGTTGCCATATTCATCAGGTTGCGGCCTTGGGGGCTAATTAACACCAAGTCAGCGCGGATACTTTGATGTAATCGCGTGGTGCTGTCGTAAAGCGCCGCTTGGAAACCCAATTGCATAAACATGAGAATATCGGCAAAGGCAATTCCTGCCAGCGCCACCATGAGGCGGGGTTTTTCGCGAGTTAGTTGAAGCCAGGATAGGGGAATTTTGCGGTGGAACATCAGCGAGTACCCCCATCGGTTTGTGATTTGTTGAGTTCGATCTGCGCTTCGCAGCAGCGCTTCGCTATCGCAACCTTGACTTGTGCGTTGGTTAAACCCGCCACTTTTGGCGTGGCGCTGTCATCGAGACGGATTTTCACTTCAACCACTCTAGAATCGATGTCTGCAACGGGGTCGGTGTTGAGGACATCTTTTTTGCGAACTTGCAAACCAACCTCGTCTACTGTTCCCAGCAATTCGTCACTAAATGAACTGCTGGTAATTTGGGCGATTTGACCCGGATGCACTTTACTCACATCGCTTTCATAAACTTCTGCAACGACGTACATTTGGTCGGTTTGACCCAAGTCGGCAATTCCGTCTGTTTTGACGACTTCCCCAGGCCAGGTGTGAATTTTGAGGATTTGACCGTCTCTAGGCGCTTTCACATAAGCGAGATCGAGGTCAGCTTGTGCGCGTTTAACGGCTGCGATCGCATTATTCACCTCGGCTTGCGCGGCTTGCACATCGACCGGACGCACTTCAGCAATCTGTGTCAGGGTGGCTTGCGCTTCGTTTATTTGCTCTCGCTTGGCTTGTTGGATTCGATTCAGGTTGGCTTTGGCTTCGTTGAGTTGCTGTTGAACGGTGTCTAAAACTAAGCGCTTACTATCGCGGTTCGAGGCAGAAATTGCACCGGCTTGGTATAAGGATTGATAGCGTTGATATTCGGTTTGGGCATTGCGTAACTCGGCTTCTAAGCGGGCAACGGTGGCTTGTTGAGCCGTCGTATCTCCCTGTTGTTCTGCCTCTAAACGTGCGATCGCGGCTTTTTGGGCATTAATTTCTCCGGTTTTTGCCCCAGCTTTCACTTGAGCGAGTTTGGCTTGGGCAACATCAACCTGTTCTTGCGCTTGTGTTAAGGAAGCGAGGAGGCGATCGTGTGAATCCAGAATTGCCACAACTTGCCCAGAACGAACTTTTTCTCCTTGTTTCACCAGCAGTTGAGCGACTCGACTTCCTTCGACTGAAGTGGGTGCAGACAGTTGAATCACCTCTCCGCGAGGCTCTAAACGCCCCAAGGCAGTTACCTGGGTGATTTCCGGAACAGTAGCGGCGGGAGGGGGTAAGGAACTTTTCTGAGTGGATTGAAAGGTTTTTAAACCGTAGATTAGGGTTCCGCCAGCGGCTAGAGCAGCGATCGCCGCTAAAATTGTTGTCTGTTGAAATTTCGGCTTTACACCCTTCGAGAGGTTTTCTTGATTGGTGAGTTGCATGGTTTTTAGCTCCTTCGTTTAGACGCGCTCTCCCGTTCACGCGCCACCCAAGTTAATTTCCTTTAGGGGATACTTGATGTAGGAAAGCCTGTCGCTCCTGTGCGCTTTTAGCTCTTAGTTGTAATTTAAGAGATATAAAGCCCTCTCCACAGTGACCCACGGCGTCAAAACATTGACCGCAAGTGTCAATTTCACAACTGGCATCACTTAGGTGTGGAAAAGAACTCAAATGCCGTATACCGTATGGTTCAGGTACGTCAAAGTCGTTCTACATGCTGCCGCCAAGGCCAATTTAGAGACTCAAACTTTGCTCGGCGCGGTTGGACTCGACTCCTCCATCCTTGAGGCTACCGATGCGCGAATTCCCCATGAAAAAGTCTATGCCCTCTGGCGGGAAATTACCCGACTTTCGGGTGATGAGGCGATTGGATTGCGTTTAGTCCAGTTAGTTGAACCTGAAGTCTTGGATGTGGTGGGCTATGCGGCTTACAGCAGTTCTAACGTAGGCGAGGCGTTGTCCCGGTTTATACGCTACAGTCGGTTAATCCACGAAGGGGCAAAGTGGACGTTGGAGACAAAGGGTAATGTAACGCAAATTACTCATTCAGTTCCAGGAAGTCATCTTCCCCTACCCGGAGTGCTATGCCAGTGGGTTTTGGCAACGATTATTGTGAATGTTCGCAGAATGACGGGTTTGAATTTGGTACCGCTTCAGGTCGGTTTTCAACACCAACAACCAGACGATATTTCTTATTATCGTGAGCTGTTTCAAGCTCCTGTGGCGTTTGAGCAAGCGGTTAACTCCTTTACCTTTGATGCGGCATGGCTCAATCAACCCCTGTTAAAATCAGACCCTGGACTTTGTGCGCTGCTAGACCGATATGCGGAAGAATTATTAGCCAAGTTGCCTCGAACCGAAAATATTGTCGATAGTGTGCGTCAAGAAATTAGTGTGGGCTTACGGGGTGGCGATCCGGGGTTGGATGCGATCGCAAAAAAGCTGAAATTTGCCCCTCGGACTCTACAGCGTAAGCTCAAGGAAGCGGGTACTTCTCATCAAGAACTCCTGGATGAGATGCGGCGAGAACTTTCCATTCACTATCTGCAAGAACGCCAAATGGCGGTGTACGAAGTTGCGTTTCTTTTAGGGTTTTCGGAAACCAGCGCTTTTCATCGAGCCTTCAAACGTTGGACGGGGACAACTCCGGGGGAGTTCCGTCGCACCTTAAGTGAATCGGCTTATATCAACGTGAAAATATAGCATGGATCAGGATTGAGTTAATGGAGTGGAAGAGTAATGACAAACTCCGTGCCCTGCCCCACGTTTGAACTATAGGTTAGCTGTCCACCATGTGCTTCTTCCACAATTTGACGTGAAATTGATAGCCCTAATCCTGTTCCTTGACCCACGGGTTTTGTTGTAAATGATTGGTCTAATACGAGCTGTTTAACTTCTTCTGACATCCCTGCCCCATTATCTTGAATCCGAATTACAATGTTTTGATGATCTACCGACAGTGCCGTGTGAATTGTAATTCTATTAGGATGGGCTTGAATTTCCTCATAGGAGTATCCTTGATTCAATTCATCTAAAGCGTCAATGGCATTGGCGATGATATTCATAAACACTTGATTGATTTGTCCAGGGTAGCACTTGACTAGGGGTAAATTCCCATATTCTTGAATAATTTCAATGGCTGGACGTTTATCATTCGCTTTCAATCGATATTTCAAAATTGTCAACGTGCTATTAATCCCCTCATGAATATTAAAATCCACTTTATCAAATGTATCGGAACGAGAGAAGGTTTTTAAGCTAGTGCTAATATGACTAATTCGCTCTGCTCCTTCCTTCATTGAAGATAGAATATTGGGTAAATCTTCCATCAAATATTCCAACTCAATAGAGGCGATTTCTTGCTCAATTTCTTCTCCAGGTTGAGTAAATTTATGTTGGTATAATTGCAAAATACTTAACATATCCTGTACATATTTTTGAGCGTAGCCTAGATTACTGGTAATAAAACCAACCGGATTATTAATTTCGTGTGCCACAACGGCAACCAACTGACCTAAAGTAGACATTCTTTCACTTTGAATCAATCTTAATTGAGTCTGTTTGAGTTGTTGCAGAGACTGTTCTAACTGCTGAGCATATCGTTGAGATTTTTGATAAAGTCCAGCATTTTCTAAAGAAATAGCCGCTTGGGAACAAAGTAATCCTAGAATTTCTATTCGATTTCTGGTAAAAGCACCGATCATTAAATTATTTTCTAAATAAAGAATTCCTATCAGCTTGTTTTGATGGATAATAGGAGTACACAAAAGCGACTTAGTTTGATGTTGAATGATGTAAGGTTCGGCTGCTAAATAGGCTTGGCTCGTGGCATTATCGAGTACCAACGTTTCTCTTGTATGTTGTACATAATTAATCGCACGTAGAGGAATGTCGGTGCTAGATTCAACCGGAACAGAGGGTAAAACACTCACTTTCGTTGGACTGCTTTGAGCTACCACTTCAATCACTAAGTGGTCTTGTTTCTGTAAAATGAAAACTCCTTTTTGAGCACCTGCATTTTCGATAATGACTTGCATTAAAGTAGATAGCAATTGATCGAGAACAATTTCTCCAGAAATGGCTTGTGAGGCTTTCAGGACTGAAGATAAATCCAAGAATTGAGAAACAGGATTACTGCTGGTAGAGAGTGTTTCTGTCGTTAAATGACTGAGTGTACTACTCATGCCTTTGCTAATTTTTTCTCTTTGTAAAATGGGAGTCATTAATTGAGAATAGCGTTTTTCTAAATCATGCACTTTTGCCTTAGCTCCCCACCGGGCATAAGCATAATAAGCATGAATCAAATAAGCTTGAGCAATGGTTTCTTTTCCCCAAGCCAGGTAAAATTTTGCCGCAAGTTCATGAGCAAGTGCTTCTTCATTAACGTACTCATACTCTTTAGCGAGGCTAATCGCTTTATCATAAGAGTCTATAGCTTCAAAATTTTGATTTAAAACTTTAAATTTTTCAGCTTCTACAAGGTGAAATTTATGTAAAAAATTCATGGGGGCATGATGTGCCCACAACTGAATTTTTTCTTGATTACTATTGATTTTAACCAGATGCTGTTCTTGTTCCGATTTTAAGACATTTGGATATACTGCCAGCCGCACTAAAGAATCATAGAAGTAGAATAGGGGTACATTAAGCATCCCAATCACTCCATCTAAATACTGTTCCGCTTGAATTGCATTGTGTAAGGCTTGTTGGACTTCTCCAAATAGATAACAGATAATCAATTTGTGGAAATGAAAATAATGAAGTCCGTTTCGATCATTAGCATTTTGATGAAATGGTAGCATGGTCTGTTCATTGTAGGCTTCACCCATAAACAAGCAGGGATTTTCCGACCGTCCCAGCAGATTCAAGACAGCTTGATGAATAATTTGATTGTAATTCAATGCCGCTTCTTGTCGGAGTTGAATAAGGCTTTGACTAAAAGATGCGATTTTCGGTTCAAGTTCTGTTAATTCCAGACCTGAAAAATAAGAAATTTGAGATTTTTCTTTGGCTGAGTAACCACATTCTAACTCTCCAGTTTCTAATCCCCTAGAATAACCTTCTTGTAAAAGAGGCAAGCAGTTTTTGATAGGATTTTTTCCATATAAAACATGAGCCGCAACGGTATAAAATACTTTGGTTTTCAGTGCATTGGCGTTGAGTTGATCCACTAATTTGAGTGCCAACTTACCAAATTCATCACCTAAGTCAATTTCTAGAAGAACACCGTTTAAAATCAGCCCATACAATGAGTAGGCAAAGCAAGATAAGGGAGCATTACCATAATGAATGGACAGATGAACCATTTTCAACACAATCAAGGGCAGCAGTGCTGGAGCTGTAATATAGGCAGGAGAAACTAAACTTGATAAAATTCTTAAACTGGCTAGTTTATCTGGCGCTACCATTGCTGGCAGATTAATCAAATCTTCGATTTTTCTCCCCTTAAAAAGGGATGCCATTTCTTGGAGTTTTTGCTGAATATCTAAGGAACTTGGTTGTCTCGGAAAACTAACCTCCAATAGATTGAGAACTTCGAGTCCCATCTCCACAGCTTGTTTCGGTTTAACCTGCGCCGTACAGGCTGCTAGTTGCACTTCATAAACCTTTACCTTATCTAGCAGTGTTCTCGCTTGATGTAGTACCACATCCGCCAATTCCTCCATCTGCTGAAAATCTGTGTTCAGGTAGGCGGCTTCCACTGCTGCGACAGACAGCGCCAGTGTCAGGTCATACTGAGTCTGCCAGCCATCGTCGGCTAAGAGTTCCCTCCCGACCGTAAAATATCCTCTAGCCGCTGCATAAGCCGTTGCACTTAACGCTTTGCGACCCGCTATCAGGTTTAACTGTGCCAGTTCCTCTCGTTCGTGGCAATCACAGATTAATTCCACCCCATAATTCAACGAATTGACAATCTCAAAAATTTTCTCTTCTCGTTCTACTTCTGAAGTATTGTGTAATAGTCGTTGACCGATTTTGAGGTGAGTGTGCTGTTTTTGGTTCGGGGGAATTAAAGAATAAGCGGCTTGCTGCACTCGGTCATGTAAAAATTTGTACCTGGGTAATGGATAATGGGTAATGGGTAATAGATTTGAGTCTTGCTGATTATCCTCTGAGTGAAAAAACTTATAAACTTCGCTGATGGGAATAATGACGCCTTCTTGCATCGCTGTCCACAAATCAGCCGCCGTTTCAAGTTGAGATTTCTCATAAACAATAGAGAGAGTTTGCAAATCAAAGGAGTTGCCGATACAAGCCGCTAATTTCAGGACGCATTGGGTCTTTAAGGGCAGTCTTTGTAATTGGCTTGCCATGAACTCAACAATATTGTCACTGGCGGCAACTGTCCTCAACAAGGCAATATCACATTGCCAATATTTATGATTAAAATCAAAGGTAATCAATCCTTCTTTATACAAAAAATTTAGGAATTGATTCGTAAAAAAAGGATTACCTTTTGTTTTTTGACTCACCAGTTCTGTAAGAGGTTTTGCTCGTTCTAACGGACAGGAAAGAGTGTCAGCAATCAGACGATTTAGGTCAGGTTGGCCGAGGGGAGTTAAAGTAATTTGGTTGACCCTAAGATAAGCTGTTTGTCTATCCTCATTAGCTTTACGAATTTCTTCTAAAGTGACCTTGAGAGGATGAGCCAAATTGACTTCGTTATCCCGATAAGCCCCAATAATGAGTAGATAAGAATTTTGAGTTTCACTCATCAATAGTTGGATTAATCTCAAAGAGGCTGAGTCTGCCCATTGCAAATCATCCAGAAAGATCACCAACGGTGTGTGAATGATAGGATAGCGGGACGAAGTTGAGAGATGTTCTTGATTCGTAAAAACAGCAATAAATTTTTGCAAAAGCAGATTGAAGCGATTTTGAGCCGCACTACCCGATAATTCAGGGACAGGAGGCTGTTTGCCAATAATGCGTTCCAGTTCAGGAATAACATCGACAAGAACTTGAGAATTTTCTCCCAAGGCCGCTAAAATTTTCGCTTTCCATTGATGTAATTGAACATCACTTTCTGTGAGCAACTGTTGCATCAAAGTTTGGAAAGCTTGTACTAAAGCAGAAAAGGGAATATTTCGTTTGAATTGGTCAAATTTACCTGCAATAAAATAACCGCGTTGCCGGACAATCGGTTTATGAATTTCATTGACAACAGCCGTTTTACCAACGCCGGAAAATCCTGACACCAGCATCATTTCTGTTGTACCTTTGCTCACTCGATCAAAGGCAGCGAGTAAAGTTGCCACTTCAGTTTCTCGACCATAAAGTTTTTCGGGAATCACGAAGCGATCGCAAATATCTCTTTTTGCCAGCTCAAAGGATAAAATACTTTCCTGCGTTTGCCATTGTTGCCAGCAATTTTCTAAATCATGTCTAAGCCCATAAGCACTCTGATAGCGCTCTTCTGGCGTTTTAGCCATTAACTTTAGGACAATATCATTTACCATTTTGGGGATGGCTGGATTGACCTCGATCGGAGGAATGGTTACCTTAGCAATATGAGAATGAACTAGCTCTATGGGGTCAGTACTCCAGAAAGGCAATTGGCCTGTTAGAAGTTGATAAAATGTTACCCCTAAGGAATAAAAGTCTGTGCGGTAGTCAATCCCTCGATTCATCCTTCCCGTTTGTTCTGGGGACATATAGGCAAGAGTGCCTTCGATTCCATTGGGATTTTGTAGGATTGGATTTTCCTTCGGCAAGAGAGAAGAAATACTAAAATCAATGATTTTAATCTGCTTAGTTTCAGGATTAATGAGAATATTCTGCGGTTTAATATCTTTGTGAATTACACCATTTTGATATAGACCTTCCAAGGTTTGAGCAAGCTGCATCGCCAGAGGTAAAAATTCACCTAAAGCTAACGGTTGCCCTCGAATATAGTCTTGGAGAGAAACACCTCCCATATCTTCCATCACCAGAGCCAACCCGTTGCGATAAGTCTCTACACTATAAAATTGAATGACGCCGGGTAATCTGAGATTTTTAGCGATAGTGTACTGATTGCGGAAATGCAGCAGTTCCGAAAAGGTAGGATATTCGCTCTTAAGGATTTTGATAGCGACAGATTGCTGGGTTAAGTTCTGCCGTCCGTGATAAACTTGGGTTCGGGAGCCGTCGTAAAGTAAGTTTATTATTAAATAACCGGGAAGTTTAATCATAGTAACAGTCTTAATGATTTTACGGCTGAATTGGATAATATTCTAATTCTCCCAAATCTGGTGTGATGTAATCTTGATCAGTCTTTAATCGCTATTAAAATTTTTGACAAAAACCTGACTCTAACTATCATGACTCTAAGTCCAGGTAATACACTAACAACAGTCCTGCTCAAACGACTCAACCTGTTGTATCTGAGTGGAGAAGTAAATATTTTTGGGGATCAGTGATTTTTGTCATACAGTACAAGTAAGATTTCGGTGTAATACGTTTTTCCATCAATGTATTACAAATTGCTTCTTAAAAATTATTAAAAAAAACGGTAAGGGCTAATCCATGAAAATTGAGACACTAGCTGTACATGCAGGTCATCACGTCGATGCGGCAACAGGAGCGATTGCACCCCCCATCTATTTATCCACCACCTTTGAGCGTCAGGTCGATGGCAGCTATCCTCATGGATATAAATACATTCGAGACAATAATCCCAATCGAGAAGCCTTAGAACAATGTTTATGTCAACTAGAGGGAGGAGTGGCCGCCGCCGCCTTTTCTTCAGGTTCAGCCGCAACGATGAGTGTATTCCAAGCGCTACAACCTGGAAGCCATCTGATTGCACCTTTAGATGCATACTCTGGAACCACCTCTCTGTTGCGAGAAATTTTTATCCCGTGGAATTTGTCCGTCACGTTTGTGGATATGACCGATCCTAGCGCTGTCGAGCAAGCGCTTGAGCCTAACACCAAGCTGATTTGGGTGGAAACCCCCTCTAATCCCATGCTCAAAATAATCGATATTGCCAAGATTGCAGACATCACTCATCAAGTCAATGCCTGTTGTGTTTGCGATAATACCTGGGCAACACCAATGGGACAAAATCCCTTTCAATGGGGTGCCGACTTAGTCGTGCATTCTACGACCAAATATCTGAGTGGGCATAGTGATGTGATGGGAGGTGTCGCGATTACCAAGGCGGCAGATGACTTTTTTCAAAAGATTCGCAGCATTCAAACCCTTGGTGGTGCGGTCGCTTCTCCCTTCGATGCTTGGCTTGTCTTGCGCGGGATTCAAACCTTACCCTACCGCATGAGAGGCCACTCAGAAAATGCGCTGAAAGTGGCAAGGTTTTTGAGTGAACACCCCCAAGTGGAGACAGTGCATTATCCAGGACTTCAACACCATCCAGGACATGAGATTGCTCAGCAACAGATGCAACTGTTTGGGGGAATGCTGTCATTTCAAGTAAAAGGAGGACGAGAGAAGGCTTTTGCCGTTGTGGCAAAGGTAAAGCTTTTTAAGAGGGCAACCAGCTTAGGCGGTGTAGAAAGTTTAATCGAACATCGTGCCTCAATCGAAGGTGCTGGAACAAAAACCCCAGAGAATTTATTGCGTGTTTCGGTAGGTCTTGAACATCCAGACGATTTGATCGAAGATTTGGCTCAATCGCTGAATTTAGATTGACTCAGATTGCATCGGAATTCTGCAAAAACCTCAGCGTCCCTCAGCGTCTCCCACTGCGCCCTCTGCGTTAAAAAAAATGATTCCAATGCAAACGGATTCGATATGACACAGCATCTCCGGAACCACCCATTCTCCCCTTGAAGTAGCCTACGAGCACTTCAGGAGGCAGCCTGATGCCCATCAAGTTACGCATTGCTACATTCAACTTAGAAAACCTGGACGACAAACCGGGAGAAAAGCCCACTCTGGAGGAACGCATCGCCGTCATGCGACCTCAACTTCAACGGCTCAATGCCGATATCCTATGCTTACAGGAGGTTAACGGACAGGAACAGGTGGGGCAACCTCGCCAGCTTTTGGCGTTACAAAAACTCATTGAGGGAACACCTTACGCTAACTTCGCCTCTGTGAGTACCATGACCGAGGATAAGAAGCAAGTCTACGATGAACGCAACCTCGTCATTCTTAGTCGCTTTGAGATTCTCGGACACCAACAGTACAAACACAAATTTGCCCCACCTCCTTTGTACCGCACGGTGACCGCGACTCCAGGGGATAAAGAAGCGAAGGAAGTAACCTGGGAGCGACCGTTCTTACACGCTACCATCAAACTCCCCGATAGTCAGATTCTCAATATCATTAACGTCCACCTGAAATCTAAACTACCCAGCCCGATTCCAGGGCAAAAGCTCAACAATTATACTTGGAAAACCCCCTCTGGGTGGGCGGAGGGATTCTTCCTGTCGTCGATGAAGCGAGTGGGACAGGCGCTAGAGACACGGATTTTCATCGATCAGTTGTTTGATGCCGATGAAGAGGCGCTAGTTGTAGTCTGTGGGGATTTTAATGCAGAAATCGACGAAGTTGCAATGGAAGCCATTCGGGGAGATGTTGAGAATACAGGAAATGGCAAGCTCTCGAAGCGGGTAATGGTGGCTTGTGAACGTAGTATTCCTGAGCCTGCGCGGTTCTCCTTGTTACACCACGGTAAGGGGAGAATGTTAGACCATGTGCTGATTTCGCGGAGGTTACTAGCGTACTACCGGGGGGCAGAAATTCATAATGAGCTGCTGCACGACGAATCCCTCGCCTTTGCCACTGATATGCTGTATCCCGAATCCGATCACGCACCCGTGATTGCTCAATTTGAGCTGCCAGATGGTAATTTGCTGAACTCTTAGCAGATTCATGACCGAATTGAATTGAGTGAATTAATTAACCCAAGGAGACAAAAGAAAATGCCTATCAAAAATTACGGTGTTTTGAAAGGTCGGGCTGTGGCTGGCAAGATGGAAAATGATGACAAAAGCCCACATTATCAAGTACATGTCAAAGATAATCAACAGAGCTACCGCCTTGCCATCAATGTTCAGTCAGTGCTGGCTCCCGTCGATTTGTTGTACTTCGTAGACGACGATTTTGATCACTCCATTACTGACAAGCTGACTGCGTTAGATTTGGGTTTTCATCTATTGCCGAGCAAGCCAGGAGAGTTGGCTTTAGACTACATCCGGGGGAACCTATTTGATGTTACCCAAATGAAGCCGTTGCCGTACAACGTGCCTGGGCCAGATAATGACCTGAATGAACTGATTGATTTATACATTCAACGGGCGATTAAATCTGACAAAGCCGTTGTGTATGCCTTCGGTGAAAAATGGGGGCCAGAGACTAAGGCGGATAAGATTTTCGGCTTCCGTCCTGGGAATGGGGTTCATGACATACACATGAATCAGGGCAGTTCAGGTACGTTTCAAAAATATAACGGGGTTTATCAAGATGGGGGGCTGCTGATTCACTTCCCAGAACGGAATCAGTGGGTTGCGGCTTTCTTTGCCTTCCAGTCGCAGTCGTTCCATACTGATGATGTGAAGGGCAACCCCTTGGTAACCACTCCTGATAAACCGCCACTGCCCTTAGATCCGACCACTCCTACGGTAGCAGCACAGGTAAGAATCATCGCGGCTTTGGTTAATCCCATGGGTGAAGATCCAGGTAAGGAGTCAGTTACCTTGCTGAATGCCTCGCCTGCACCAGTAGATTTGACGGGTTGGGCGTTAGCAGATCGGTTGAAGCGTAAGTATACGCTCACAGGAATCATCGAGTCGGGTGCTTGTATGAGAGTACCGTTGAGTGGAACTGATGTCCAACTTGCCAATGATGGCGGGATTATCACCCTTCTCGATGCCCAAGGGATTAAGATTGATGGCGTTTCTTACACCAAGGAAGAGGCGAAGAAACAGGGTTGGACTATCGTGTTCTAAATTGATTGACGAAGTTGCAACTTGTGGGCTGTCCTCAGAATTTGCCCCGCTAGGATAGCCGCACCAAAGCCATTATCAATATTAACAACGCCTATACCCGCAGCACAAGAGTTCAACATTGTCAAGAGGGGAGCAAGACCACCGAAGCTTGCGCCGTAACCCACACTGGTAGGGACTGCCACCACTGGACAATCGGCTAACCCAGCCACGACGCTGGGTAATGCGCCTTCCATCCCAGCCACAACAATTAGAACATCGGCTTGTGCGATCGCATCTCGATTATTCAGCAAGCGGTGGATACCTGCAACCCCAACATCCCAGAGGCGCTGCACTTGAAACCCGCAAAGTTCAGCGGTGACAGCGGCTTCTTCTGCTACGGGTAAGTCAGAGGTTCCGGCAGAGATGAGACTAATCAGTCCCGCATAGGTGGGTTGGGGTGCGGCAGGTGCTAACGCACAGATTCGAGCTGTTGAATAATATTGAACATCAGGGACTTTTTCTTGCAACTGGGCAAAAACATCTGGCTCAATTCGTGTTGCCATCACCACCGGATTATGCAGCCGCATTGCTTCCATAATCTGAGCAATTTGGTCCGGTGTTTTGCCTGGGCCCCAAATTACTTCGGGAAAGCCCGTTCTCAACGTGCGATGATGGTCAACTTTGGCAAAATCCCCCACGGATTCATAGGTAAAATTCTTCAGTTTATCGAGGGCATTAGCAGGGCTGACTTGACCAGCGGCAACGGATTCTAACAAGGATTGTAAGGCTTCAGGTTGGGTCATTCTACAAAAAATCTCTACAGGAATTAACGCCTTGTTTAAGGACTACTCTTTCGGCAATGGTATCAAAGGGAATGTCAGAGTTCAGTTGCTGTGTTTTCCTATTCAATCAGTCACCTTTAGTTCATAAAGGTTCCAGAAAGGGCCACCTAAAGCCGTGTATTGAATGCCTTGAAAGCGATCGCGCACGGCTTGCAGATTCAGTCGTTCTACCAAATGGATGAATGGCAATTGTTCGGCGGCAATTCTCTGATATTCAGCATAAATGGCCTTGCGTTTTTCCTCGTCCAGTTCCTGTACACCTTGGAGATAAAGACGATCAATCTCTCTTTCCCAATCGGAAGTTTCCCAACCAATGAGATTAGAAGTGCCTGGTTTTGGTCCTTGATTAAAGGCGTGTGAGGTTCCCGCAATTGTCCATATATTGCTAGCGCTATGAGGTTCAATGCCTCCTCCCGCAAATCCCCCAAGATAACATTCCCAATCCTGCGTATTTTTCAGTTTTGCTAGGTAAGCATTAAAGCTGAGAATTCGTAGATCAACTTGTATCCCAATTTTGTCTAGATCTCGTTTAATCTGCACAGCCATGTCTCCTCTGACTTTTCGTTCTGAATTCGTGAGGAGAGTAAATTTTACTGGATTTCCTTCAGCATCCAGAAGCCGATTTTGAGCATTGTATTTAAATCCGGCTCCTAGCAATAATTGCTTGGCTTTTTCGGGGTCGTAATTGTAAACCTTTAAACCCTCTTCGGGTGATAGGTAGAAGGGGCTTGTGGGATAAACAAATGAATATTGAAGTTCACCCAATCCCCGAAAAACATTAGTTTTCATGGTTTCGCGGTCAATGGCATAGGCAACCGCTTGCCTGAATTCTTTGGTATTAAACCAGCGAGATTTGATGGGATCGACTAGGGGTTGATTTTTAGAATTTTTGGCTTTATTCAGATTGAAAGCAATAAATGTTGTGCTTGTATCAATCCCACCGTTATAAATTTTAAAGCCAACTCGCTTTGCCTCTTGTTTGAGCAAGCTAAAAGCCTCCGGTGCTACTTCCAAATCATCCAATTGCCCTGAACGGAAACTGATGAGTTGAGTGTCGGTATTTTCGATAATTTGCCAAACAATCCGCTCAATATAAGGCAGAGGATTCCCTTGAGTATCTTTGCGCCAATAGTAAGGATTGCGCCGGAAGATTACACGCTGGCTGGGGGTGTAGCTTTCCATCACATAGGGGCCATTACCGACAATTTTTTGAGGATCGGTTTCAGTTCCCCAAGTGGAAAGAAACTTAAGCTTGCCATCTGAACCAGTGGTGCGGACAGATTCCTGTAAAATATGAGCTGGCATAATGGGGATGCCACCCACATATCTCAGGAAGGGAGCAAACGGTTCTGGGACGGTGAATTCAACCCGTCGATCATCAAGTTTTTTCACAGTGGGGAATGCACGGCTTTGACCAATTCTTAGAGCATCTTGGGTTGGTGCAGGAATTTTGGGATTGAGGTAGATTTCGTTATAAGTAAAAACCACATCATCTGTTGTGAAAGGTTTCCCATCTGACCACTTTAATCCTTCCCGTAACGTAACCACAATCCTCTGCTTGTCTTCTGTCCAGGACTCCGCTAAACCCGGTTCTAGTTTACTCGTTAGGGGGTTCTCATTGATTAATCCGTCGTAGAGAAAACCAAAAACACTGTAGGCAGACTGGTTGAGAGCATAGTTAAAGGTTGAAGGTTCACTGAGAACAGCGACAACAATTTGAGGCACTTGAGCCGATGCCGTTTTTAATTTCGCTAAGCTACAACTGGTCATTGTCACTACCAGCATAGAGGTCAATGAAACCAAGAACCACCGACAGCGAGTAAGGAAAGAGAAGAAAGTCGAAGACATAAAATAAATGAGAGATATTTTTGAGTATTTAGACAACAAAATCGCTTGATTTTACAACTTAATCAGTGACTATTTCTCTACAGTTTTAAGTTCGTAAATGTTCCAGAGTGTTCCTCCAAGAGCAGAAAATTGAATGCCTTGAACGCGATTACGTACCGCAGACATTGAGAGTGGGCTAACCAGGTAAATAAAGGGTAAATAATCCTGCGTAATTCGTTGGGTTTCCGCATAAATAGCTTTACGTTTGGCTTCATCTAACTCCTTAGCTCCCAGGATGTAGAGGCGACCAATTTCCCGCTCCCAGTCTGAAATTTCCCGTCCTTCAATTGGCGGTTGTCCAGGTTTAGCGGGTTGATTGAAGCGATGCGATCCACCATTTACAGACCAGACATTCGCCCCATCATTTGGCTCAATACCCCCTGTAAATCCTAGCAAATAACATTCCCAATTGATTGTATTGTTGAGCTTGTCGAGAAGTGTGTTAAACGCTAAGGGAAAGAGATCAACTTGCATACCGATTTGGCTCAAGTCTGCCTGAATTTGGGCTGCCATAGCCTCGCGAATTTTATTGCCCGCATTGGTGATTAGGGTAAAGTGTACGCGATTGCCATCGGCATCGAAAAGTTGACCTTGCTTGTTGTACTTGAAGCCTGCTCCTAGGAGTAATTCTTTGGCTCGTGCTGGATTGTAATCATAGATTTTAAGACCCTCTTGGGACGAAAGATAGTAGGGGCTTTGTACAGAAATAGGTGAATTTTGTAATTCTCCCAGTCCCCGAAAGATATTGTTGTTCATTTGCTCACGATTAATCGCGTGCGCTACGGCTTGTCTAAAGGCTACAGTATTAAACCAACGAGATTTAATCGGATCGATCAGGGATTTCCCGTTCCTTCGACCTTTATTTAGATTAAAAGCAATAAAACTAGTTCCTGGTGCTGGCCCATCTTCGTGAATTGAGAAGTTACTCCGCTTTTCTTCGCGTTTGAGCAAAGAAAAATAGTCGGGAGAGATACTTAAAACATCTAATCCTCCAGAGCGAAACTGAATTAAGGATGTATCGGTTGATTCTACAATTTGCCAAATGAATTGTTCAATATAAGGTTGAGGCTGCCGCCAGTAATAAGGATTTTTCTGGAAGATTACACGCTCGTTAGGAACATAACTAGCGAGTTGGTAAGGGCCATTGACAATAATCGTGCTAGGGTCAGTAGAAGTGCCCAGCATTGTGAGAAATTTGGGCTTACCTTGAGCGTCTTTGGTGGTAATTGATTCCTGCAAGGAATGGGCAGGTAAAATAGGAAGACTAGTAATCCGTAAAAAAGGAGCAAAGGGTTCTGGTACAGTAAATTCGACTTGGCGATCGCTGAGTTTTCGTACCGTCGGCAATGCTTCACTTTCTCCAATTTTTAGGACATCTCTCACAGGGGTGGGAATCAATTCATTGAAGTAGATTTCATTGTAGGTGAAAACCACATCATCCACGGTTAGGGGTTCGCCATCAGACCACTTCAATCCCTGCCGCAGGGTAAATACAATGCGTTGCTTGTCCTCAGAAATCTGCCAACGTTCTGCAAGGGCAGGCTCAATGGCTCCGGTGAGTCCATTTTCAGTAATTAATCCCTCATAGATATAGCTAAACACATTAGGCGATTCACTGCTGAGGGCATAATTAAAGGTCTTGGGGTCACTCAGGGTACTCACCACTAATCGCGGAATCTGCGCGGCTTGAGTTTTGTAGTCTGCTAATCTACAGGAGGAAAATGCGATCGCGCTGAACATCACTAGCATGACCGCTAGCCAGTGACGCCAAGGTGCAGGAATAGGGGCAAAAACTCTCATAATTTCAGTGTAGGAGCAGAGCGCCAAACCTATTGTCACTGTAGCGAAGCCTTAATGGAGGCTGACGCTGAGTGATTGGCAAATCCTACCGTAACGTCATACGGTGCAACGCCGCAGAGTCCTTCGCCCATAATAAAATTAACCCTGTTGGCAGAACATCACCGATGGAAACTCTAACGCTGAATGTACCCCCTGCTGTTGGTCTGACAGACGAGCAATTTTATCAGCTATGTGTGGCAAATGAAGAGTGGCGGTTGGAGCTAACAGCAAATGGAGAATTGATTATTATGCCCCCAACTGGCGGAGAAAGCGGCATCAGCAATGCTGGGCTAACGGCGAAACTTTACAACTGGAACGAGCAAACCAAGCTGGGGAAAGTCTTTGACTCTTCAACGGAGTTCCGATTACCCAATGGTGCCAAACGTTGTCCCGATGCCTCTTGGGTGCTGCGCGAACGATGGGAAGCCTTACCTCGTGACGATAGGAAGCGCTTCCCTCCCCTCTGCCCAGATTTTGTGGTCGAACTGCGTTCTGAGACAGATTCTCTGGAGCAATTGCGCTCAAAAATGGGTGAATACCGGAATAATGGTGCTCGCTTGGGGTGGCTGATTGACCCCCAGACGCCGTTAGTGGAAATTTATCGACCTGCGGTTGAGGTAGAAACGCTCCATTTTTCCTTGAACGAACCGCCTATTCTTTCTGGCGAAGACGTGCTGCCTGGGTTCGTCCTAGATTTGGCTCCTATCCTGAATCCTTGAATCGTCGTCGCATCCCCCATGCTTGTAGTTTAGTCACCCCCGCCAAGAAATTAATTTCTTGCGTCATAGCTCAAGTCTATTGAAATGGACTGAAATTTTTATCCAGTCGTCTTTAGACGACTTTAACTATTAGCCAGGGGTTTAAACCCCTGGCGGGTTATTGCGACTGGTGCAAGATGTCAGGATTACTACTTCTTATACCATTTCACTTTTAATCCGTTACACATCGACCCCCCTAGCCCCCCTTATCAAGGGGGGAACAAGAAAACTATCTGTAGCAAGCATTTAGTGAATTGGTATTACTGCCCCGTTCGCTGGCGATCCACAAACTTGTTATTGGGGCTATTCCACCAAAGCTGCCTAGCTGTTGTCTCGCCCACATAGCAAGCGGGTTCATCCCCACCTTCCTGGGCATAGGCTGAGCGTCCTTTACAAGCATTACCACCGAAGGCGACATCATAAGGACAGGGGCAGTTTGGGTTTGCTTTGGTGCTGCGTTGGGTGGCAATTTTGGGGACGCGAATGCGACGGGGTTCTGTCAGGGTGCGTGTCGTTCCGGCGTCTTGAGCGCGGGTTGGGATAATTTTGAGGTTTTGTACTGACAGTCCTAGGACTAAACTTGTTACTACTAATGCAGCAATCTTTGTGTTTCGCATTCGGGCGATTTGATCGGAAAGTGCGATCGCATTTATCTCTGGTTGGGAGGCTCGCAGTGCGGTTAGGCGTTGCTGCATGATTAAGTAACGAATAGCGAGGGTAATGAGGGAGTTGAAATTGCAGGAAGAGGAGAAAAATAGCCTATTTGCGAACGCGGCGTTGGACGTGATTGCTGTCTTTAGGTTTGCAATTTGAAGATATGGCTCTTCCAGGACTTAGTATGCCAAACTATCAGTTGAAACCGATGATAAACGTGATACCCCGCAATTTTCCGCAATTTAGTGCCTCCGCCGCCCCAATGAATTCTAAATAATGCCCAAAATTCTTGCAGGGCAAGAATTTTGGGCATCGCATGAGGCGAATTAGCATACTAGGTACGGAAGAGCCTCATTTACCGAATTACGGGCAGGTGGATAAGGGATTCCCACACTGAGCTTCCGGTTCAATCCATCCTTTTAGCCCTTCATGTTCAACCAAAGCCCAAGATTGGCTACACCCTAAAAGTTTAACCCCGGTTGCGGGTGGAATCCGTCCCATAACAGAGCTTTGCGTATTGGCACTCTTGTACACGGAGACACCTTGAGTCCCATAACCACGAGTACTGGTGCCCAACAGTTGAGAGTGAACCCAGCCAGTTCCCTGGAATTCGACTTTATCAGGGCTTTCCGCTTTAGAGATCTGTACCCAGTTCCCTTTAGACCCTGTAATATCGACAATGACACCAATCGTTGTGGTCGGCAAATTCCCAATAACCTTCTGGCTCTCACCAGCTCCAGAACGCACATTAACACCTTTTGGGTCTTTATCAATCACAAAGGCAGTAATATCACAAGTCTGCTGTGCCTGAGCCAAACTCTGCGGAGCCTCAGACTGGGTTGAAGATTTTGAGGTTTGTGCGATCGCAGGCGAACCGATCGCATTTAAACTGGAGGATGTGCTACCTGGCTGAGAGGTTCCTGTCACCCCTCCATCCTGGCATCCAGCGGCGAGACTCCCTAAAAGTAATGTCACCAGTATTACGTTTCTCATCGCAGTTCTCCCTCATCGTTTGCTAAAAATTAAAACCGTCGAGCCGTCATATCTGTATCTTCCAAACGACTCAATACTAGATCAGGGGGTTATTTGAGCTTGATGGCAACTGGCTCACAATTGACTGTTTCTGCGGCCTTGGGCTGCCCAGCCAGGGCTTCGCAAGCATCCCGATTGGGTTGAAAAAGCAGCTTCAGCCCTTGAGCACGCTCTGGGACTTCAAACGCAACCTCACCGCGTCGCTGATCCCCCGGTTGGATTGAACCGGTAGGGCTTTTCACATCTTCCAACGCCCCTGCCAATAGAGCAACCTCATAGGGATTATTTTGACTATCCATCAGTTCAAAGGATACAACCGACAAGGTTTTGGCTTCCTGTCCTTTGTTAGCAATGGTCGTCGATACCACAATCCATTTATGACCTGAACTGGGCTGAATTACTCCTTTTCCTGGGTGTTCGCGGATTCCGTTAACTTTAAATTGCAAACTCAGGTTTTTATCTTTTATTGAAACAACGTCCCCCATGTTATGAGTGGATTTGGGCAGGGGGACGGCTGAAGGTTGTACGCTAGACTCCTGAGCTGAAGGGTTACGACTGGAGCTTTGTGTAGAAGTAGGCGTCGATTTCGTAGTGTCCTGCGGTGGCTTGGTGGAAGAACACGCCGTGACGAGGGCGAGTAGAGTCAGGGTTGCAGTCCAACTAGTGAGTTTTCTAGAGACGTGATTCATCCTTGGTGCCAGTGGTCAACGTTTTCGCTCTAGGATTGTTGACGTTTACTCTACTGGCTATGAGCCTGAACAGCGAAAATATTTTTCCCTCGCCGTATAAGGAATCAATCAATTCTCATTGAAAGGGCGATCATGGCTTGAGAAACCGCGATCGCCCCATGTATGCATATAAGTTAACTCACACGGCGTAATACTACGAGCGATCGCGCCGTAACTGGCACCGCTTGAGTGTCGGTGAACACTTGCTCCTCATTGAGGAAGCGAGGCTCTTTGGTGTCAATCACAACCGCCCACTGCTTATCCCGCAGCCCCTCTGGTAGAGTAAATTCAACCGTTTCATAGTGGGCATTAAAGAACAAGAGAAAATCATCATCAATGATGCGCTCCCCTTTAGGACCGCGTGCAGGAATCTCTTGTCCATTCAAGAACACTGCAAGAGTCTTGGCATAACCCACTTCCCACTGCTCATCTGTCATCTCACCGCCATCGGCATTGAACCAAGCGATATCTGTGATGCCTGAGCCATGAATTGCTCGACCTTGAAACCACTTACGCCGATGAAATACCCGATGCTGACGGCGGAAGTAGATGAGCTGACTGGTAAACTTCAACAGATCCGCATTTCCCTCTGGCAAGTTCCAATCAAACCAGGAGAGTTCATTATCCTGGCAGTAGCCGTTATTGTTGCCTCGTTGGGTGCGCCCCATTTCATCGCCCCCCAGCAACATGGGGATGCCTTGGGACAGCATTAGGGTGGCGAGCATGTTTCGCCGCTGCTGCTCCCGCAACTGCAACACTCCTGGGTCGTCTGTTTCACCTTCCGCCCCACAATTCCAAGAACGGTTGTGGCTTTCTCCATCACAGTTGTTTTCCCCGTTTCCTTCATTGTGCTTCTCGTTGTAACTCACCAAGTCGTTCAGGGTGAAGCCATCGTGGGCGGTGAGGAAGTTAATACTCGCATTCGGTCTGCGCCCATTAATCTCATACAAATCGGGGCTGCCGGTGAAACAGTAAGCAAATTGCCCTAATCCACTCTCCTCCCCGCGCCAGAAGTCCCGCACTGTATCGCGATACCTGCCATTCCACTCCGACCAAAGAACTGGGAAGTTCCCCACTTGATAGCCACCTTCTCCCACGTCCCAAGGTTCCGCAATCAGCTTCACATCGGCTAAGACTGGGTCTTGGTGAATGATGTCAAAGAATGCTGACAGGTTATCCACCGCAAATAGCTCTCGCGCTAATGCCGAAGCCAGATCGAAGCGGAAGCCATCGACATGCATCTCCGTCACCCAATAGCGAAGACTATCCATGATTAACTTCAGGACTTGGGCTTGGCGCACGTTTAGAGAATTTCCGCAGCCTGTAAAGTCCATGTAGTAACGGGGATCATCTTCTACCAGACGGTAGTAAATGGCATTGTCGATGCCTCGAAGCGACAGAGTCGGCCCCATGTGATTGCCTTCCCCCGTGTGGTTGTAGACCACATCCAGAATCACTTCGATCCCGGCAAAGTGTAATGCCTTGACCATCTCCTTGAACTCTTTGACCTGCCCCCCCGGCACTTTGTCTGCACTGTAGCCGGAATAGGGGGCCAAATAGTTGATGGAATCGTAGCCCCAGTAATTGCTTAGCCCTTTATCAACCAGATGTCCGGGACGGGCGAGGAAGTGATGAACGGGTAGCAACTCAACGGCTGTAATCCCGATCGCCTGAAGATGCTCGATCGCAGCTGGATGGGCGAGTCCCGCATAGGTACCCTGCAACTCTTCCGGGATATCCGGGTGCAGCTTGGTAAAACCCTTGACGTGGGTTTCATAAATAACCGTTTCGTGCCAGGGTGTTTTCAGCAGTTGGTCATCGCCCCAATCAAAGGACTGATCGACGACAACACACTTGGGCATCAGATGGGCGCTATCTAGATCAGAAAAAGATAGGTCTTCTTCCGCAGCCTCCCAAGAGTAGCCAAACAGTTCTGGCCCATTGCCAATATCGCCATCAATTGCCTTTGCATAGGGGTCAATCAGCAGTTTGTTGGGGTTGAAGCGATGACCATTCTGAGGGTCATAAGGGCCATGCACTCGGTAGCCGTAGCGTTGACCCGGTCCCACTCCGGGCACATAGCCATGCCAGACGAAGTTGCTGACCTCAGTCAGCTCTAGACGCGTCTCTTCATCATCTTTATCAAATAAACAAAGCTCGACGCCTGTTGCGTTTTCACTGAACAGAGCGAAGTTTGTGCCTTTACCATCCCAAGTTGCACCTAGAGGATAGACTTTACCGGGCCAGAGTGTTGCAATGTACATAGGTTAAGTTTCGGGGAAAACTAATATTGGGTTAGAATCAACGATTGCTGAGTACCTGTCTTATAAGGGTTCGCCGCGTCTAATTTTTCAAGCCTGAAACAGCCTCAATGACTTAAGGATTGAACAATTTCATGGGTATACGCAGTGACTTATTTGGGTATACGCAGTGACTTATTGATTAAATGAAGGTTCAGAATTTAGATCCAGTTCAGCCCCAGTAATTCCGTTGAAGGAATTGGAAACCAAGCAAACGTTGAGATTAATAATGACGCTGTAAACTTAGAGAAGTCCTCTCTCCTCTTCTATCGCGACCTTATCTCTTATTTGTTATCTGTGATTCATTTTATAGATTATTAGACCAAAAAAACTCAATCTCTGGACATAAGTAAATTAGTTTTCACTTAAATTGCATTAGTATTTAATATAAAAAATATAAGAAAATCTAATATTCTGAAGGGGAAAATATATCTTCGGATAGTCTTATCAGTTATTTTAGCTAAAAATGCAAAAACATCCTTAACGTCAGCCTTTATTTGGCTTGGCCTACTGTCGCATTAAGGATGTATGTTTATTGAATTCTTTTTTATAAACAGCACTTATTCAGGGATAAAATCATACTGATCATTCACATAGCTCCGTAGATATTGCTCTGAAATACCTGTAATTTTGGCAATCTCTTTCAAAGAAACTTTCCCGAACAGAAGCTTTTCAATGAGGTCTTTTGTTCGCTGAGAAATTATCTGATTCTGATTTTGATAGTTTGGCATCAGATCTATACCACTGATTCAGTAGGCACCTTTCTACTTTCGCTTTCTCTACGTTATAGTTTGGCTAATTCTCTGTCTGTCCTATAGCGTACAGTCATTCTTGCTCATGCTGGACGCTAGGATGTAATTTAAAATACATAACTTCTTTACAATAAATTCAGCCTGCAAGGAGTTCCTCTCGCAAATGCTGGGAGTGCGCCGTGCCAGCGTGAGTGTGGTGGCGGCGATTCTGCAAAAGGCAGGGCTAATCCGCTACAGTCGGGGCAGGATGAAGATTTGCGATCGCCTTGGTTTAGAAGGCACTTCCTGTGAGTGTTATCGGATTGTTAAACAGGAATTTGATCGCTTGCTGAGTGAGTGAACAGCAGATGCGATCCTAAGGCGACGCGGATCAGCTTAGACCCGGTTGGCAGAAGTTAGTCACCACCTCTTGATCATGCAAGGGAGCGATTTAGCTGGATAGTTATTTCTGCCTGGGTGTACTAGGATACGTGAAACAAATCAAGAGGTAAATGACCGTACATTTCATTAATGCCGTCTTCGTAAGCCGATTGACAAGACACCAAAACGCCGCGATGGATGCCGGTGTAGGAATCGAGATAACACAGGCCAGTTTTCGGGTTGAATTTGATATAAACTGACCCCTCAATCGGCTGAAGGTCAAAAAGGGATGGATAACCTAAAGCCTCTGCGTAGCTTTTGAGGGCAGATAATCCTTGAGCTGCGGTATCCGCGCAAATTCCTAAAATTTGGTAATCTGAGTGTTCGGTGAGCAAAAGTAGTGCTTGACGGATGAGAGCTTTTTCAGATTCCGAGGTAATGGATTTGTTTTCGATGCAGTTGAACGGCTTAAGCAGTTCTTGCGCTTCTTGCAGGGTGAGAGGAGTTGAGTTTTGAGTGGGCATAAATTTTTAGCTTAATCGCCGGAAAGCCCCACAGCATAGCCATGGATTGGCGTGAAATGAAAGGCGGTCAACTTTTTCCAGAAGATAGCCACCACACAGGTGAAGGGGCATGACTGATTTAGAAGTATAAACAGGCAACCAAGATCCCCGACTTCTTTGTTAAAACCCTGATTACCACTGGATGAACTTAATTCAGAATTCGGGGAGCTGCTCAAACTCATACCCCTATTCAGCAACGCCGAGGTGAAATAACAACCAGACAAGTATGTAATCATACAAAGAAAAACATTAACAATCAATCAATAGAAGCATGACCAGACCCACACAAGCCCACATGTCTCGCACAATCGGCAAGAACAAAACTGACGCCTTTAAAGATTTGACAAAACGCCAGATTGAATATTATATGGGGGCAAAACTGATCGAGGTTGGGGTTAACCCCAACTCCGCGATTTATCGATGGTCATTAGAGACGAAGGGTTTTAACGAAATCTGGACTTACAGCGCATACTGGGGCGATTCTAAGGAGCAATTGCTCAAGCAGGAGCAGGAATCACCGTAAACTACTGCAACGTCGTGCCATCCCTTAATATGCCATCTTCCAGATAAGTGACGCGATCGGCAACATCGATAATGCGCGGGTCGTGTGTTACCATCAGCACCGTGCAACCGCCTTCTTTCGCCAACCGACGCAGCAGTTCAATCACCTTATGTCCACTATGGGAGTCTAAGGCAGCGGTTGGTTCATCCGCCATGATGATTTGCGGGTTGCCGGCTAAGGCGCGAGCGATCGCAACCCGTTGTTTCTGTCCTCCGGATAAATCAGCCGGTTTTTGATTGGCTTGAAACCCTAACCCAACCTGTTCTAAGAGAACTTGCGCTTGATAGCGTGCTTTTTTGCCCTTAATGCCTTTGATATTGAGTACAACCTCTACATTTTCAGCGGCACTCAGCGCTGGAAATAGGTTAAAGTTCTGAAAAATAAAGCCAATGTTTTGCCGTCTAAAGTGAGCCAGCTTGGAGCGAGACATCTGGGTAATCTCTTCTCCAAGTAAGTATACCTGTCCCGCAGAAGGGGTCAGTAGTCCCGCCAAAATAGAGAGAAGAGTCGTTTTCCCAGAACCCGATGGCCCCATTAAGATTTGGATATCACCACTTGCGATTTCCCAATCAACCGCTTTAAGAGCCTGAAAGCGCCGTTGCCCTGACTGATATACCATTTCTACCCCCTTGGCAAGGATAGTTCCCCTGTCAGGGCGGTTTAACCCAATTGAGCTGAAATCACCCAGGCCTCGTTTTTTCGTAAACAACATTGAGTCAGTTCTAGCAGCACTCATCCTTGTTGAGTGTCAGCGAGTATGATTTTAAAATCAAGATGGCTTGTGCCGCTCTTGCAAATTGTCCATTGTACTGGATATATCTTCAGTTTATCTATCACAGCTAGAAGGCGTCTAAACCGATACCTGATTATACGCTGCTGCATCTGCAAGTTTGTATCCAAAGCCGTATTTGGGAAGTTGCCACAGAAAAAGACTTACACATTGACACTAAGCAGTGATTCAAATCACATCCCGGGTAGTGATGCCAATGTATAAGTCTGGTAAGAGGTAAAAACTCTGAAGTTTAGATTGAACTCACTAGGGGAGTCGGGTCACTGAATTCAAGCGGAGCATTGATGGCTTGATGATATACCCCTTTTATGCAAAAACTTTTGTTTGAACATCCGCCGAGAACAAACGGATGCGCTCATTACTTAACGGTCATCCAAATTTGATTGGATGAGGAATTTTTTCTGAGATTAACCCTCGGAATTTTCTGGATCAGCTTAGGATTAATCAGTTCAAGCGCTGGCATTTCTTGTTTACAACGAGCGCAAAACCAATAAATGCTGCTTTGGCGAATATGACGGAGTAACTGCTCGGAGCAACAAGGACAAGTATTCATAAAACGCCTCAGTTGTTAAAGAAAATATCCAGAACAGTAGCCATTGATACTGATATTGAGTAGGACTTGTGAGTTGTTTGAGGGGTGATAAACTCGATGTATTAACACGCTAAAACACAAGACCTTGCTAATCAGCTCATCACTTATTCTAGGTCAGAATATATAATATTTGGGTGAAAAAATTGGGGGATAAATCGGGAATAAATCGAGAAGAAGAAAAAAAGTTGACAACCAGAAATACTCGACTCAAAGTTAGTTTCTTTCCTTAGTTCAGTGATTTGAGGCGATAACCTACGCTGTGAACCGTTTCAAGCAAATCATCGGGAGCCTTCGCCGCTCTAAGTTTTTGACGCAAACTCTTAATATGAGCCTTGACGGTGTCTTCTTCTGGAGGATTTTCGAGTGACCAAATGTGTTCAATGATAGTGCTGCGGCTGAGTATACGTCGTCCGTTGCGTAGCAGTAATTCTAAAATACTGTATTCTTTGGGTGTCAAACGCAGCAGTTCGTTATTATAACTGACCTCATAGGTTGCTGGATCGAGCTGCAACTGCCCCCACTCCAGAATCGGAGACGATGAAGAACTGTTCCGGCGTAACAAGGAACGTATCCTCGCGAGTAATTCCGGTAAATCAAGGGGTTTAACCATATAATCATCAGCCCCAGCATCTAAGCCGATGACTTTGTCAGTACTCATATCCAGAGCTGTTACCATTAAAATTGGCACAACATAGCCATAGGAACGCAAGCGCTTACATAAAGTAATTCCATCTAGCTTGGGCAGCATTACATCTAGCAAAATTAAGTCATACTCAAAGCTTCTGATTTGCTCCCAAGCCGCTTCTCCGTCTCTGGCTTGATCAACTACATAACGTTGGTCGCTAAGGGCTTCGCCTAACGCTTCAGCAAGGCAAGGATCATCTTCTACGAGGAGAATTCTCATTGCAGGGGTGCCTTGAGTATTGATATATAAGAATTGCAGATAAAAAACTTTATTACCTAATTTTCAAATAAAGAATTGATTAATTACTCTTATCCTAACTCACGTTTTCCAGCTTAAGCATTGATGAGATAAAAAAATACACTTTTATCCTGTTTTCAGAAGATACAATTTAAATGTGCGTTAGCTTAGAAGTCCGATTTGGTATAATCCAGATCAATTGATACAGGCATCCCAAAAATTCAAAAATGATGTGGAATATTGTCGGTCTTTTGGGTTTGTCGAGGGTCAATGGGTCGAGCCACCAGGATACCGATCGCATATTTCACCCGACTGACATACTGCTCTAAATCCCGTGCAATGGTTACTTGTCCAGCCGGGGAGGCGTGAATAAAACCCATGTTGCCGTTGGGTTGGCGGTAAACCAATCCAGTATGGGTAACATCCAAACCCGAAATGTTAGTTGCAACGGCAATAATATCCCCCGGTTGCAGTTTCGAGTACAGGCGACGAATCTGTTGGGTGGGAATGTATTGGATGGCTACACCATCAAGCTGGGATTCTCGTTCGACCATACACTGATAAGCAGTATCGTTACTGGCCATCGGGGGGTAATTCTGGCGATGCATACTCATAAAGTTCAGTTTCTTCTTGAGAGATAAACCGCCTAAATTCTGACCAATGTTTTGAATTGTTCCCCGTTTTTGGTTGTCATAAATCCATTGGGAAAAGTAATGGAGGCGGCTGCAATAACCATTGATTTGACCATCCCAATAACGTTGATCGCGCAGGTGATTGACGAAGGTTGTGTAGGAATAATCCTCTACTGCAACACCTCGTGCGATCGCCAGTACGGTTTCGACCAATAGCACGCAATCGAACTGATTAAGATTGACAACAAGGGTTTCTTCTTTGGATTGATCTAATAAATTGGCTTTATAGGCACTACCGAGAAATGACTGTGCGATCGCTTGTAGAATTTCCCCCATGGGGCGCTGATGGAGTTTTTGTGCCCTTGCAGATTGCATGACGCGCCGGAAACGTTCTCCATCTTTGGTTTGAGGGATATCCTCGCTTAGGGTTTGGGCGTTAAGATGATCGGTGGATTGAGTGGGGTTCACAGAAGATGGCAAGCTGGAGGTTGTCGCCTTAAGCTGTTTGGGGTTCGTCAGGATTTGCGGTTTAGCCGACGCAGAAGGAACCAGAAGACGTTGATTGTCCTTGGCGTGAGAGGCAACATGGGAAGCGACACCGAATGCGATCGCAAAGCCTACCATAGCCAGCCCGAAGCGTTTTCTCATATTTAGAGCTTACTCCTCAACCACCTAATGTTTACTGACCATCGGTCAGCTTAGCAAAAGTAGACGTTGGCTGGAGAGAAAAGTTTACCCCTGAGTTTTCCGTTGATAATAAAAAGAATAAGGGCAATGGAGGAATTAACCACGGGAGGCACCAACACTTACCCCGTCTACGTCGTCAGAGGGAGCAAGAAATTAATGACAACAATTCTTGAAGCCAGTAATCTTTCCTTAAAAGATGTTCAGCGTCTTTTGAGCCTAGAGAGGCAAGTCAATCATTCCTTCACCTCATTATTATCCTTAAGTCCTTTGACAGAGGTGGAACAGCAAGACCTCGATGAAATCTGTACCAATTTTTATGACTACTATACCGAAAGAAAAATTTCTGAAGGCGAAGTTAAATTTTTAACTATTTCTCCCTTGATGTGGTTGGCTGGTTTTTATAATTCTACAATCAAAATTACGCTCGAAGAAAAAATTGATGATATTTACATTGAAGATGAAGACACCTTAATTAAAGGGCGGATGGACATTTTAGCTGTCCATAAAATTCAACCAACAACAACATTAACTCCCTTTTGGATTCTGGTTATTGAAACCAAGAATGCTACGGTTAATGCCTTTGAAGGTTTACCTCAGTTGCTCACTTATGCCTATAAAGGATTAGAGAATCAAGCATCTGTTTGGGGATTAACAACCAACGGCATGAGTTACCAATTTGTTTATCTCGAAAAAGGAAATCCTTCAAGCTATCAGCTCTTTCCAGACTTGAATGTAATTTACCCGGAACGTTCTATCGAGCTGCTGCAAGTTCTCAAAGCTATCTGTGCAGGAATATCTTCTGTATGAATCCGACAATAAATTATCAACCCTCTTTTCCCATCGAATTTGTTCGCCAACAATTTCCCTCTCTGGCTGGTGACTGGACTTTTTTTGATAATGCTGGAGGTTCACAAACCCTTAAGCAAGTGGTGGATCGGATTAGCGAATATCTCCTAACATCCGATGTGCAATTGGGAGCCTCTTATGGTATTTCGCAACTCGCAGGCGATCGCGTCGCGAAATCCGCTCAAGCCATGGCAACTTTAATTAATGCCAAGTCACCCTCAGAAGTGGTCATGGGTTCATCCACCACGTTGATGCTGCGGATTCTTTCGTTATGTATTAGCAAGACTTGGAATGCGGGTGATGAAGTTATCGTAACCAACTGTGACCATGAAGCGAATATAGGCCCTTGGGTTGATTTAGAAAGACAGGGAATTAAGATTAAAATTTGGCGGATTAACCCGGAAAGTTTACAGTTAGAATTAGAAGATTTAGAGTCATTGCTGAGCGACAAAACTCGCCTGGTTGCCTTCACTCATGCCTCTAATATACTAGGAACAATTAATCCAATTAAAGAGATTACTCAACTCGTCCACAGTTATGGTGCCAAGGTATGTATTGATGGTGTGGCGTATGCGCCTCACCGGTTAATCGATGTCCAGGATTGGGATGTAGATTTCTACGTGTTTAGCTTCTACAAAGTTTATGGCTCTCATTATGCATTACTCTATGGGAAACAAGAGCATTTATTAGCCATACCTGGAATCAACCATTACTTTATTGGGCAAACTACTATTCCCTATAAATTCCAGCCAGGAAATGTTAATTTTGAACTGAGTTATGGGATGCTGGGTTTGTGCGATTATTTAAGTGAACTGGCACAACATGCCTACGGTGAACAAGCGGCACCTAGCTTAAGAAGCCAGATAGAGCAAGCGTTTGAGGCGATAAGCCTTCACGAGGAAGAAATTGGCGATCGCTTCCTAAAGTACCTCACCAGTAAACCCAATATTCGCATCATTGGTCAACCCCAAGCTAATCGCGCTTCACGAGTTCCAACCATCTCGTTTGTGGTAAAGGAAACCCATAGCGAGACAATTCCGTTACACGTTGACAACTACAATATCGGCATTCGCTTTGGAGACTTCTACGCGAAGCGATTGATTGAATCCTTAGGGTTAGACAAGCAGGGAGGAGTGGTACGAGTGAGTATGGTGCATTACAACACGACAGAGGAAGTTGACCGATTAATTCAGGCTCTCGATCCAGTATTGTGAGTATGACATTCCAGGTAAGCCCTATTGCATCTCATCCAGTTTATAGATGTCCTATGGCTTTTTCCAGCCGATAAATTAATCAGAAGCTATACTGCTGGAGAATTAAGAAGTAAGAGGTGACAATGACAAAACTAATCGTGATTACAGGTGTTAGTCGGGGACTCGGTCAAGCTATGACTGAGCAATTTATTCAGTTAGGGCATACGGTTGTGGGTTGTGCTCGTTCACAGGCAGCGGTGGAACAACTGAACGAGAAGTTTGGTTCGCCCCACAAGTTTACAGCACTGGATGTTGCGGATGAAGCGCAGGTGATGAATTGGGCAAAGCAAATGCTCAGTGACTATGAACCTCCGGATTTACTGATTAACAATGCTGCCATGATCAACCATTTAGCACCCCTTTGGGAAATCCCCAGTGAAGATTTTTCTCGCTTAATTGATGTCAATATCAAGGGCGTCGCCCATGTCATTCGCCACTGGGTTCCAGCCATGATCGAAAAAGGAACTGGTATTATTGTTAACTTTAGTTCAGGCTGGGGTCGTTCTACCTCTCCCCAAGTTGCATCCTATTGCGCTTCTAAATGGGCGATTGAAGGATTGACGCGATCGCTCGCTCAAGAACTACCCAATGGGATGGCAGCAATTCCCCTCAATCCTGGCATTATTCATACCAAGATGCTGGAAGTTTGCTATGGAGAAGATGCCGCCAATTACACCTCAATCCAAAATTGGGTCGATCATGCCGTTCCTTTTTTACTCCAGTTGAGTCCTTCTGATAACGGAAAACCCCTCACGGTTCCTGATTAATTCATCGCTTAAGAGCATCCTTCAACCCACTCCACTTCAGGGCGTTTTCCACCTCGAAAACTCGTGACGCGAGTCCCATCCGTCTCGAATACGATGCGATAGTTAGCCTCGTTGCGGTCTTTGGGTGTAAATATTAGGTAATGACCCTTTGGCTGATACTTATGAGGAGTGACTGTAATTTGTCCTGGATAGAGTGATTTGATTTTAGATTCAGTATCGCCGATTCGTGCACCACTAATCGTCGTGATGCGGCTTTTGCCTCGAACATCAATCCGGGCGATGCGGTTATTTGTCACCATCATCAGGAAATCATAGTTGCTCCCTTGAGGTCTGATATAAGAACATTCTCTATTATCAGGTCGAGTCAGCTTAACCCCCGCCGCCGCCTCAGCTTGAGCCACACTCATCCCCACTCGAATCGGCCCAATGCTATTAATAGATAGTTTTGACTGTGCTGTTAGTTTGGCTTGCTGCTTGGCTGAGGTGTTTTCTGACTTGGATTCGGGTGCAATTGATGGGGTTTGTGTCGGTGAGGACGTTACTTGAGTAGCGGCGGGTTGCACTGACTCAGAGGATTCAGCAACACTGACGCCTCCACTCGCACAAGCACCTAAACACAAGATTGTGGATGCAAGACTAAAAAGTAGCAGAGTTGACTGGCGCGAACTCAACATGTTTATCCCTTGGGTTTTAAACGACTGTCTATAGTGCCAATGGTAGAAAACAAAAGGGCTAAGCCGTGCCAGTTTGTGTCAATCTCTGAATTGACCCTCTTAAAGGGGAGAGTTACTTTATCGTTGATTGCTCAAACATCTATTATCTCCACTCATATCCCCCAAACAATTACCATTTTTGTCTAGAATAATCACGGACTTAACATTAGTAAATTGCTTGAGTGTAGCCGTTAAAGAACTAGTGGCACGGGCATCATCTCCAATGCCTGCCGATGGCATGATTCGACAAAATTGCAGTTTGGCGACTCCCTTGGACATCGATAGCTTAAAATCAGAACCGCAGTTAGAGCTACCTTGTAACTGAATCGCAGGTACCCAACCTTTTTGCCTTTCAGCACGAGTTGGCCCTGCAATTAATTGTTCTACAGCAAACCGGGCTAAATTTTGATTGCGAGTTGTCCGAATCACTGGCTCAACATAGTTAAGATTATTATTGCTTTTTGGATTCCTGGGAAAAAATACTTTGACTTTATTTAGAGTCGCCGTATTCGCCTGTGAATATAGTTGTCCTATTGGTGATTGGCTGATAGTTAACTCGGCAGATGATGGTGTTATGGATTGGGATTGGATGGACTGTGTAGTTGATATTGTTGCAAATTTTGATAACTTTGAAAACTGGGCGCTCTCTACTCTTCCATCTCCAAAGGTACCCAAGAACATGAGTGCGGATAAAAGACTAGAACCTAGTAAAATTGACTGGCGATTGTGAAGCATTTTTTTTTCATCTGATTAGTTTGCCTAGTCACTACTGTAGAAATCTCTCAAGAATAGCCGCGCCAAGTCTGTGTCAATATTTTAACTGACCGTAGGTAATACCATATCAGTAGATTCTCCCCCATTTTTAAGCAGGAGCGGAGGGAGATATCATCGGTAACATCATTAAACAAAATGGGTATAAGCTTTTGAAAAACGGGTCACTAGGAGATGAATATATCTCTATAGCCAGCAACTTATGACCGCAAGAAAATTTTTATTTTAAACGATGAGCGGCGTGTTTAATGGGGTCGAGTAAGCCTAACGGCAATTGCATCATATTTAGGCTGATACTTTGTGCTTTGCCGTCAGGACTAGGCCCATGATAATCGCTACCACCTGTCATTAATAAGCCATATTCGACACACAACGCTTCAAGATTTTTCGTCTGCTTGGAGGTATGGCTGGGATGGTAAACCTCGATTCCCATTAAACCCACCTCAACCAGTTCCTTGAGCACGTCCTCTACAGCACCACCTCGGAATAAGTAGGGATGTGCCCACACGGGGACAGCGCCACAGTCACGTAGCAGAGCAATACCCTCAGAAATTGAAAATTTCTCGTACTGAACGTAGGCTGGTTGGTTATCACCCAGCAAACGGTCAAAAGCTTTCTCCATGGACGGGAAATATCCCGCCTCCACCAGCGCTTTGGCTAGATGGGGACGACTGGGTGCTACTCCTTCTCCGAGTTGGGGTAGTGAAATGGGATAGCCCAGTTCTGCCAGTTTAGCGACCATTTCATGGGCACGGCGTTTACGTCCTTCGATGCGTTCCGCTAATGGGGCTTTGAGCTGATCTGCATTGGGGTAAAAGCCTAGGATATGCAGAGAGCGATCGCGGTGTACGGTACTCAATTCTACACCGGGGACAATTTCCAAGTTGTAGGGTTTGGCAGCAGCGAGCGCTTCATTCCAGCCAGAAAGCGTATCGTGGTCGGTAATCGCTAGGGCAAAGACTCCAGCTTGAACCGCCGCTTGGACGAGTTGGGTTGGAGTCAGGGTGCCGTCAGAGCAGGTGGTGTGACAGTGTAATTCAATCATTTTTCTATTGTGGCGTTATCAACAGCTTTTTTAAGCTTTGTACAGTAACTCATTAATCCGTTTAATAAAAACATATATGTATAATGCCTTGTCTTTGTAGAATCGTAATTAATGCGAGAACCATTTTTTACGAGTAAGCAAGCGGCTGAAATGACGGGCTGTACCCTGCGCCAGTTGCAGTATTGGCGGGAGAAGGGGGTAGTTGTACCTACGGTGAGTGCAACGGGGACGGGGCGAAGTATTTATTACTCTCGCTCTGATTTGGTTGAGTTGGCGGTGGTGGAATATTGGTTATCTGTCGGGCTGAGTTTTGAGGTGGCTCGTGAAACTCTCAAGGCGCTAAAAGAGAAAGAGCCGGAGTTTTTTAACCCAGAGAGGCCAAGGCGCTTGATGTTGTGGTGGAATGGGAAGACGCGATCGCTTGAACTTGTGGAGTTCGATTGGGAAGAGGCGATCGCATCTTTTAAAAGCAGGTCAGCCTGTAATTCCGGTATGGTTGGATGCAATTCATCAACGGTTGTCAAGCAAGTTGGCGGGGTAAGTATCGCCTTACAGAAGAACATTTTGAGGAAAAGTAAGCATTATCTATGGGCAAACTGACTCTACCCCAACTGGAACGTCATCTCTTCTCGGCGGCGGATATCCTGCGGGGAAAGGTAGAGGCAAAGCGATCGCTGTTAGAGGCGCATGGGTTTAACCCGACTAGGATTTTAGTGGAGCGGAATTAATGATGAGCGTAACTTTACAATTACCCCCGGTTCTCAAACTGACTGATGAGCAGTTTGAACAACTTGCTGCTGCTAACCAAGACTTGCAGCTAGAACTCACGGCTAAGGGAGAATTAATTATTATGCCCCCCACGGGGGGAGACACGGGAAATCGGAATTTTGAGGTTTACATTGACTTGGGAATTTGGAACCGTCAAACTCGTTTGGGAAAAGCCTTTGATTCTTCTACAGGGTTTCGATTGCCTAAAGGTGGTACTCGTTCGCCCGATGCGTCTTGGGTGAGGATAGAACGATGGAATGCTCTTAGTGAGGAGCAACGCAAGAAATTTTTGCCTTTATGTCCTGATTTTGCCGTAGAAGTGGTTTCGGAAACGGACGATGTGGAAGAAACGCGCTCAAAAATGCAGGAGTACATTAATAATGGGCTGCGATTGGGGTGGTTGATTAATCCTAGAACTCGGCAAGTGGAAATTTATCGACCGAATCAAGTGGTTGAAGTTTTACAGTCTCCTGCGACGTTATCGGGTGAGGATGTTTTACCTGGATTTGTATTAGATTTGCAACCTATTTTTGCATAGATGGATTATTTGGATTTTGTCCCTGCAATTACCCAGAGAGGGCAAATCAAAGCCTTTATCGAATCTGACGCCGGAGTTCAAGCGACTGAAGCGAAGCTTTACGGCGTCTTTTCGGCTTGGTGGCAGTTGCACGCCCCAGGTTTGGGGGAGTTGCCGAAGACGAAGAAGGTGATGGAACTGAGGGCGGAGTTTTTGAGTTCGTTTGTCGATAGCCTCCAATCTGTGGGTTTACTCGATCGCTTCAAGGTGGCGGGTGTGGTGGCGAGTTGGTGGGATGAGGTGAAGTATGAACTCAGAACGCTCTCGGAATCAGATTTTGGCGGGTTGGTGGATAGTTGGGTGGATACGATTCGGGATGCTCTAGAGCAAGATGAGGAGACGCAGAACAATCAGACGAAATTCGACCCGCTCAATCATAAGCTGGTGGTGCGGTTGATGCCGGACTATCTGGAGGAAATTGCTGAGGCTGAGGCGAGAATTGCTGAGTTAGAGCAGCAAAAGGAAGCGTTTGAACGGGGGGAAGAGGCGGAGGCTGAGGAGGGAGAAGCTACTGAGGAGGAGTCGGAGGCGGTTAATTTTGCGAAGGAGTTGGAGACAAGGCTCAAGACTCTGAAGGGTTCGATTAAGGAGCCGAAGAAGGATATTAAGGATTTAAGGAAGAATTCGCCGTTGTTGAATGCGGCTAAAATCGCAGAACTTGAGGCGATGGTTGAGCCGATGGAAGCGGAAATTGCCGAGATTGAGAAACAACTGGAACCCTATAAGGAAATTAAAAAGCAACTGGCTCAAGCGAAGGGGATTCTGAGGACGCTCAAGAATGAGTTGGTGAAGCGTTTGGAGGCTAAACGTGCGGCGTTGACGGATGAGGAGTGTCAGGGGTTGGTGTTGGCGATTTTCCAGGATGGCTTGACGGCCCAACTGGAGCGATATGTCACGGCTCACCGTCAGCAGGTAATTGTGGCGGTTGAGAATTGGTGGGATAAGTATCGGGTGACGTTGCAGGATATTGAAGGGGAACGGGATGCGGCAGCGAAGCAGTTGAGTGAGTTTTTGAGTGGGTTGGGGTATGCAAATTGAGCAGTTATCCCGCCCGGAACTTAAGTTCCGGGCTAATAGCAAAAGTCCATTAAAATGGACTGAAAGCCTTACTTAATAATTAATCCTCTTCAGAGGACTTGAGCTACTCGCTGTGGGAATTAATTCACTAGCTGGCGTGGTTGGTAATCGAGAGATTTATCAGTCAATTACAAGCAAGGATAGGCAAATGGCTTATAGTGACTTTTCTACATTAAGTAAATTCAAGAAGGCGTTTAACTTACGGATTGATGAAGAATCTGATTTATTTGCAACTGTAGAAGCTGTACAGCCGAGTGAATCTTTAGCCAATACTTTAGAGGAAACGGTTGAGCTTGCTCTGGCGATTAATACAGAAAAAGCTCGGTCGGAAATGATGATTACGCCGATGTTATTGGAGGTGAGAAGACGGGCAAACTATCAGATTAGTTTATTTTCTGGTTCAGATTTTAATGTTGATTTTGAAAAGGGGTTAAATGGGTATTGTGATTTTATAATTAGTCGTTCTAAGGAGCAATTAACAATTAATGCTCCGGTGGCGATTGTTGTAGAAGCTAAAAATGAGGATATTAAAGGCGGATTGGGGCAGTGTGCGGCGGCGATGTTAGCGGCACAGTTGTTTAACCAGCAGGAAGGAAATGATATTAAGACGATTTACGGAGCGGTGACGACGGGAGATATTTGGAGGTTTCTGAAACTAGAGGATTCTGATGTGTTTATTGATTTGAGCAATTATTATATTAAAGATGTGGATAAGATTCTAGGAATTTTATTTAAAAGTATTCAGGTTTGAATATAGGTTTTAGTTGAAATGGCAATGATGAGGAGGTTGTTATGGTTGCAGTTTCAGATCGGCAATACTTTACTCCCCAAGAGTATTTAGATTGGGAAGAACAACAATCGATTAAATATGAATATATCGATGGTGAAGTTTTTGCGATGACCGGGGGAACAATTCCCCATAACGATCTTGCAGTTAACCTAACAACGGCGTTAAAAAATCACCTGCGAGGGAAAGGGTGTAAAGTTTCAATGGCAGATGCCAAGGTTGGGGTATCGGAACGCGGACCCTTTCACTATCCCGATGTGATGGTAACGTGTGACGAACGGGATAGACGGGCGATTCGAGTTATCTATTACCCGTGTTTGATTGTTGAGGTTCTTTCTCCTAGTACTGAAGCTAAAGATAGAGGGAAGAAGTTTCAAAATTATCGCCGTATTTCTACGTTGAAGGAATACGTGCTAATAAGTGCTGAGCAGAAGGTTATTGAGTGTTTTCGATTGAATGAGAAGGGGGTTTGGGAACTTTATACCTATTCAGAAGGGGATGAAGTTGAATTAAAGAGCATTGATTTTCGCTGTCCGATTGAGTTGGTTTATGAGGATGTGATGTTAGAAGTCGTTGAGGAAGATGAAGAATAAGAGCGCAGCAATAGGATAAAAGGTTTGGGTATGCGTGAAATTTTAATTAAATCTGAGAACTTTGAGAATTCATCTCTGGATAGAAAGCCAGAAGATTGGGAAGTCAGCAAAATTGAGGAGTTGGCATTTATCAGTTCAGGCTCAACACCAAATAGAAGTATTGCTGCGTATTGGCAGGATGGGACAATACCTTGGGTTAAAACGGGTGAAATAAATTATACGGTTATTAAAAGTGCTGAAGAAAAAATAACTCAAAAAGCACTTAATGAAACATCTGTCACAGTTTACCCAGTTGGTACGGTTCTTGTAGCTATGTATGGGCAAGGACTCACAAGGGGTAAAGTTGGAATATTGGGAATTGAAGCGACCACGAACCAAGCCTGTGCTGCAATTATTCCCAAAAATGAAAATCTAATACCAAGTTATTTATGGTTCTTCAGGATGTAGTATGCTAAACTAACAAATGAAATGCCAGTTAAGCAAACATCTAATTCGATAATTGTCAAAGTTCCGAAACCCATAAGCCGAGCGCTTAATCAACTTAAGTTTGTTGTTAATCCCCTCCACAACACCGCTAGTCGTTCTGTTATCAAAGTAAGCAATGATCTCATCCAACCAACGGATGATAGTCTTCTGGCTATCAGGAAAATAGCTTTTCGCTTGCTTCAGCCATCCTCCCAAGTGAAATAATCCGGCTAACCAATGCTGGGTCTGAGTGAAAATTTGGCGAATTTGCTCTTTTAATTCATGCATTCTCTTGAGAGTAAGAGATACATTCTTGACTTGAATCAGTTTAACTTTTTGCTGTTCACTTAGGTCGGATTCGTTCTTGAGCAAGACATATTTACTTTTCTTTAATCCCTCTAATACTGGCGAATGTTCTGCTTTTTCTTCCCGGCATTTTGCGGTTTTTATTAAATCTACTAATACTGCACAATAATTCCCCTTCCCTTTAATCAGTGCTATTTCATCAATTCCTAATCTTTTTAAGTCTATAGGTTTGATTTTTAACAGGTCTTTTGATGCGTCTTTTAACATCCTTTCTATTTCCGCCGTTGTTACCACTCCTTTTTTCGCTACGCTGTGGATATCGTTTTCTAAAACGTCTTGAATTATTTGATTAGCCAACCGTTTTGTGTACGTTCTTCTTGAACTGACAAATTCTAACTGTTCACTAAACGGTTTCTCACACTTTTCACACTTAAATTGTCGTCTGTTTATTTCTAAAAACACTGGCATTTCTCCCCAAGGTAAATCTTTTACTATGTGTCGATGATTTTGGTGTAATCTACGACTTTTTGCTCCACAACGAGGGCAATTACTTTCTTTGCCAATTAATTCCACCTGTACAATTATTCCAATCCCTTCATGTTGACGATGTGAAATTACTTTTATTCCTTTTATATTCAAGAGTTCTGTCAGCAGCTTTATTCTCTTTTTTGTGGCCATCTCACTATCTATGCGTTCAATCCCTGTTTTGACGGTTTATAGTTAATAGGATATGACCTTCTTTGTCAATACCGACAACTACTTGGTTGACTTTCTTTCCGCATTTATTCATCTTTATTGACTTATTTAGCTATTGATTTAGCATACTGACTCATGAAGAACCCTAATTTCCAGTTTGAGGTAGTAGACTCTTCAACTACTTTAGAAGGAATTAGGATTGAAGAAATCATTCCTTCATTACTGTTAGGTTCACGAGAAAATCCTTGTGAAGCATTATGTTATGCAATTTGCGCTCTCAACAGCAACCCAAATTGCGTGAAAGATTGGAAAAAGAAACTCTGTAATTAAAGGTTTCTCATAAGTTCAAAAATGAGAGATCCTTCAAATATATTTAATTTTATAAAAAGTATTGAAAATAAAGGGTTTACTGAGATTACTTATAGTTGCTTAGGAGGAGAAATTTATACTAACTCTGATCTTGAAAGATTCAGTTTTAAAGATCAAGTTTTTCACATTCAGTTGTACTGGAAATTTTTCTTACTCTTGGCTGTACTACTGTTAGCAATATTTTCAGGAGCGCTCTTGGGAGCAGGCAGCATATTTTCAATTACTTTACTAATAAAATACTCTCAATCCATACATGGATCTTCAGTTTTACTGTCTCTATTAGTTTCAGTATTTATTATTTACCGAAGAGGATTTCCGCTAGGAGTTATTGTAGGCATAGCATCGTTAACACCATTTTTGCTTCTATCAACAATTCTCCCTACAAATGAGACTGGTATTGACATTGGTACTTCTTTTTTCACTGGTGCTGGCTCCATAGTTCTGGTTGCTTCTGGTATTGCAATGACAGGGCTATCAATGACTCTAGCAGCAGTTGTAATTGAATCTATTCCTGTTGCTGCCGTCAGTGTGTTTATCCCCACGATCCTTATGGCTGCTGCAACCATGCGAACATTCAAGGTAATGCCTATAGTCCTTGCAATGCCCATAGTCCTTGTTGCTGTTATGCTGGCAGGGCATCTCAGTTGGAAGACAGTTAAGGGTAATCAGGCATTTCGATGGATGCTTCAGATTGCCATAGCAATAGCAGCAAAAGGAGGTCATACTTTTAGAGGTGCAAATCTAACTGATGCAGACTTTACTGGTGCAACGCTTAAACTTTGTGATTTAAGAGGAGCTAATCTTAAGCGTACTCGTCTTTTTGAAGCTAAAGGACTTGAATTTTCTCGCTTAGGAAACACCTACCTTGCCAATCCTAAAATCCGCCAACTGGTTGTCACACTGAATGGACAAGCTCAAAACTTTGATGGTTTGAATCTGGAAGGGGTCAATCTGCAAGACGCAAATCTGCAAGATGCCAGTTTTATTGGGGCAAACCTCAATCATGCCAATTTACAAAATACGGATTTGTCTAGAGCTATCCTGAAGCAAGCTCAATTGGATGGCGCAGATCTAACAGGAGCAATCCTCACGGGAGCCTGTATTGAAGATTGGGGGATTACAGGTACTACCAAGCTAGAGGGTGTACGATGTGACTACATATTCATGCGTCTTGAGACAAAAGACAATCCCGACCGATTACGAAAGCCCGATAACTGGCGAGAAACCTTCGCTGATGGAGAATTTTCTGATTTCATTAAACCTTACGTTGATACTCTAGATTTGTACCACAGTCAGGATATTGACCCCCGCGCCATCTCCATTGCCCTCAAAAACCTGTCAGTCAATCATCCAGAGGAAAAGCTACAGTTTGTGGCGATCGAACGGCGAGGCGGCAATGGATTGAATCTCAGGTTTACAACGGCACCAGGAGCAGACAAATCTGAGTTAAGTCACGAGTATTTTACGGATTATGCTCGAATTAAGAAAGAATTGCCAATCGCCGTTCAGTTAAGATTGGCTGAACAAGATGCTGAAATTCGCACACTTAAGGGAACGATCGAGCAGTTTATTGAAGCAGGTACGCATCAATCTAAAATTCAAGCGGAAACAATTCAGGTCATTCAAGGAGAATTGGTTGTGACAGAGAACAAGGGAATCAACATCACTTCAGGCGGTGGTAGCATTGGTGACATCAGTGGCTTAGTTGGTGGTGATGTCAGTGGAGTCGTTAATCTTGGCACCATTAGCGGCAACGTGACCAACACGATCAATCAGTTGCCAGATGCGTCTGAACCCGATCAGCCTAACCTTAAAGAACTCCTGACACAACTCCAACAGGCGATCGAAAATGATTCCAACCTATCTGACCCCGACAAAGCCGATCTGTTAGAGCAGGTGCAAGTTTTGGCAGAAGCTAAGCAGACAGAGGAACCTGCGAAAAAAGAAGGGTTAGCACGCAAAGCGAGGAAGATGTTTGACGCAACATTGAGCAGTTTGCCGCAAACTGCCAGCATTGTAGAAGCGTGCAGTAAGTTATTGCCAATGGTTTTAAAGGCATTAGGGGTGTCTGCGTAGCATCGCAGTATTTGCTTCAAGTGCCACCTCATCGGATGATAGAGCGACTCGGCATAAGATGCGATCGCTCATTTATTCCCTCCCAACTTTTCCAGCAACGCTTGCCACAGCCCAATCTGCTGCTGTAATTGCTGGATGCGATCGCACCTCGGACAATGAGGAAAAGCGATCGCTCATTCATTCCCTCCCAACTTTTCCAGCAACGCTTGCCACACCTCAATCTGCTGCTGTAATTGTTGGATGCGATCACTGTCTACTTCCCGTCTAACCAACCCACCTCGACCCGCTAATTCACCTTGACAACGGGTAATCAGTTCGCTGAGGGCTTTCCCAGGTTTTCTTTGTCCTCCTGATTCATTTCAGTATCGCTAATTGACACTACACCCCTAGCTGCCTGCTCTAGCAATTCCGAACGAGAAAGTCCTAAAGCTTTCGCCCTCTCATCAATTTTTTGCGCGGCTGTCGGCGTCAGCATAATCGAGAATCGCTCCTTAGCTTCTCCCCAAGCCATTCTCTCGGCTTGATTTTGCTTTTTCTTGCGACGATCTCTCATCCTTTAACCCTATTTATGCATAGCTTCAAACCTTTATTTTATGACTTCTATAGACATCTTTTCTGTTACAATTGCCTTATGTATACATAGGGTAAAACAAACCTATCGATACAAAGAGCCGTGCATCCTTGGCTACCAACCTGATCCGCACGGCTCTACCTCCACACAATTAGGGAGATTCTTTGATCATGACAAAAAATCAAGCAATTAGCCTCATTGATGGCTATCAGCAAGCCTTAGAGGATTTTGCGATCGCGCCTCTGATCACCCGCCTGAAAACCTACTCCGATGCCGACTTCGATGCGGCGTGGATGAACCTCACCCAACCCGAACTCGAAAGCCTAGCCGCTATCCTCATCCGAGAATTAACCGCCAACCTCAACGGCAAAGCGATCGCCGGATACTTAAACGCCCTACGTCACGGCAGCATCGACATACCCCCCAGCTTAGTTCACCTAGTATTTGGGCCCCCATCCATTGACCTGCCAGCCAACTTCCCCGACGTTCAAACCCCTCGCTACTTAGGGCTTGCTGAATAAGTCGGCGAAAAACAACCGATGGATTAATCAGTTATTTAATCCTGGAATAATAATGAGCTTTTGTTGTTGTTAATTCCCACAAGCATAAGCCGAATTAATAGTTATCGAGAAAAAAGGCGTGATGTTGTGTATTGCACAAAAAAAGACAAAAAAACTGCCGTAGCAGGGTGGAAAGATTCATGACTAAAAAAGTGATAGCAATAGCCGTTTGAGAAGTATGAGGCAGTTTAGCCATGACGCGATTCAAGCTAAATCTTCGCTTTGAGATGCCAAATTTTCCTTCAATAGCATTGCGAACCTTCTCGTCGTCTAAGGCTTGTTTCTTTTTGTCTGAGCTGACATTAGCTGGAGGTCTGCCTAAGGGGGGGCCACTTATTCTAATCCCTCTTTCTTTACAGAATGCTCGATTCTCGCGATTTCGATAAATTCTATCTACATGTACTGATTCGGGATAGACTCCTGTGTGCTGTTTAAATGCTTCTATTTGGGCTTTTAAGTCTCCGGCTTCATTAAAGTTATCCCAGCTTATACGGTCTAAAAAGACATATCCATCTCTGACGCTTGCTGCTAGTTTAGCTCCAAATTCTACAGGTTTTCCGGCTTTTCCTCTCACAATTGGACGGATATGGGGCTGACTTAAACTGACTATTCTGTCGTCAATTCTCTGGGCTTTATTCTCATACATCCATTGCTGTTGACGGTAAACTTCCGCCACCACCAGCAAGCTCTTATATTGAGAGATGCTCAAACCCTCAAGTGCTTCTCCTGTCTGAAGGAGCTGGTCAATGTGTGATAAATTTCTTTTTATATATTTCAGTTGTTTTTTTATAGCTTTTCTTCTCTCTTTTCTTGACGATCTCCGTTTTTTGGCGACTTTCAAGTAATCTTTCCGAGCGAGGTTTCTATAAGTTTTTGGCTTTTTCTTTAGTCTCCCTTTTAGGGGCTTATAGAGAGTATCTATTATCTTTTCCGTTTTGACTCTGGCTTGATTTAATAGACCCAAGTCATTGGGATAGCTGATATCTCCTGGCGCACAGGTAGCATCCAGAATTAATTTCCCTTGATTCGGGCTTTCTCTTGTTTCTTGCCTTTCTGAGAGTGAGCTTTTTTTTTAGATTCCTCCTCTGTTTCTTCCTGAATCTTCTTTACCATTCTTTGATTTATTTGATTTACTAAATCAACATTTATCCTTTCTCTAAATCTTACCAAAAGTGAGGCATCATAAGGGGCTTCGTTGCTGTAATGCTTTCTCCCTATAAAGTATTGTAAGTAAGGGTTTTCTTTTATTTGTTCTACTGTTTCCCGATCGCTTATTCCTAATCTTTCTTTGATTATTAATGAACCCAATGCCATCCGAAATGGCAGCGCAGGTGCCCCCATATCAATAGAAAAAATTTTGGCGTATTCCTCTTCAAATTCATCCCAGGGTATCAGATTTGCCATGATTACCCAACGGTTATCTTGTGATAACTTTCCCTCAAAGGGCAGCTCAAAGTTTTCCGGTGGGGTCGGGCTTGAGGAAGCTTTTCTGTACATTTTCCCTGCTCTTGGTACAAGGATTTTGTGGGATTCTACCAGATTTCCTGGGAGCTGAACAACTTTCAAGACCGCTCAAACTATTTATAGCTAAGGGTTTCCGGTTTTTACAGCAAACCCTACTTATACGGCGACAAACTGCGCTGGATTCCTGAAGGCGACAAAACAGACTGGGGAATTGCGATCGGCAGATTCTACAGCTTTGCTCCCCACCACTGCGCTTGGACGTGGTGCTACCTCATTTGGCTCGACAAACTCTCCCCCAGTACCGCTTGGACGGTTGCCGATATCGCCTGGGAAAACGACCTCGAACCGATGGAGGACGCCGCATGAAACCCCGTCCCCTCACCGAACGAGAACAAACTCTAATCGACTTCTACGGTTACTGTCAACTTGGGATGACACCGCAGCAATTCTACGCCAAATGGCAAGTCAATCACGAAGCGATCGCCTTTATCTGCTCTCGTTCCATGTCTACCGTCCGACGCTGGTTTAGAAGGGGTAAAAACTACCGCCGTCCGCAACCTTCCGATTTGCGCCATCTCGCCTTGATGGACTTCCTATTGGAGCATTACCAAGACATTCCCGAACAACTCTTAAACGCGCTGTGTTCTCCCAAGCGCAACCCATAGGAATCCCAACTTTCACCCAATGTAAATATCCGTTGGACATTATCTCGCTAGCCATCCTCTTTGTAGGGTGGCTTTAGTTGTTTAGAGCAACCTAAAAACCTTGAGAACATTCAAAGCGAACCAGCGCAAAGCCAACAACCACAGGGCTTCAGGACGGCGTATCGCCCAAGAAATTGAAATTATTCGCGCTGCACTCAAACGACGCGGCTACCGCATCCGCAAGCAACCCAAACAAGCTGCTTGGGCTGTTTACGTCACCGATGACAAATTCTACCTGTTGACCTATCAACCCGCCCCTATCAGTGCTTGGGTGCTTCACCCGCAAGATAACGATTCCACCCGCGCCACCCTCTCCAACCTCATTCAACGTGCATTAACCAAACAACCCGCAGGCAATACCAGGAGGAATTCATGACTACTTACCTCGAACGATTAAGTCCTTGGTGCCTCGTCAGACTTCTTCCCAAAATGCAGCGACTTACTGTTGGTCGTTTTCGTCGCTGGAATGATGCCCACGAACATATGCGATGTTCTTGTTCAGAGGATAGGCGATCGCATGAACTTGGGCAGGCGAATGCCAAAGATTTTTCTTTTCCCCCTTTAATCAGCCGGCGCTCATAGAGGGGGTTAGGGGGTCTAAAGCGTTAACGATTGCGGATCGGTTTCAATCAACTTCGCCAAGTCTTGCAGGAACGCTGCCGCATCAGCACCGTAAATAATCCGGTGGTCACAAGTGATATTCACCTGCATCTGACGCCGCACACCCATCATTCCCTCCTCCGTTGCCACAACGCTAGGACGTGATGCCCCGATCGCCAAAATTGACCCTTGTCCTGGCGGTAAAATAGCATCAAAACGGTCAACCCCAAACATGCCCAAATTGGACAGCGTGAAGGTACCAGAGCTATATTCCTCCGGCTGCAACTGCTTGAGTCTGGCACGTTCTACCAAGTCTTTCCAATTGCGAGATAGGGAATAAATATCAACTTGGTCAGCTTGTTGTAAGACCGGCGTAATCAGTCCTCCACCAGGCATTGCCACCGCGACGGCAATATTGATGGAACTGTGATACTGAATGCCCTGTTCTACACAACTGGCATTGACCAAAGGATGTTTTTGTAACGTAACCGCCACGGCCTTAGCCAGCAGTGCCGTCATCGTCACGCCTTTGGTCTTGATTTTTTTGTATAACTTATCCAGCTCATCGGTTGTAATGGTATAGCCAACGTGGAAGGTAGGCACCTGAAGGCTGGCAACCATATTCCGTACCACCGCATTTTGCAGCGTATTAAACGGTACGGTTTCACCCAAGGCAGCAACAGGAACCGCTGGGGTGGGGGCTGGACGAGGTGCAGGGGTAGTTGGCGCGGGGGTTGAGGTTGGTTTCGGTGCTGTTGTCGTCGCGGCAGGCGTAGCGGCAGGAGTACTCCCTTTCCCGGCGGCGGCTTCCACATCCTCGGCAATAACCCGCCCATAGGGGCCACTGCCTTTGAGGCTGTTGAGATCGACGCGGAGTTCCTTGGCTAACTTGCGAGCGCGAGGTGAGGCGACAATCCGTCCATTGCGAGGGCTGGGTGTATCTTGAGCCGCCACTGGGGCAGCCTCTACTTGTCCAGGCGTCGGTGTGGGTACCGAGTCTTTTTGAGGGGTGGAAACAGCAGTACCCTGGCTGGATTGAGCCGCTTGTTGTTTAACTTGCTCAATTTCAGCTTCCGATTCTGCCAAAAGTGCGATCGCCGCCCCTACGGGAGCTGATTCACCAGCCGGTACCGTGATCACAGCCAGATAACCTTCATAGAAGGACTCAACGTCCATATCTGCCTTATCTGACTCAACCACCACCACCGTTTCGCCTTTCTCAACTCGGTCCCCTGGAGATTTTACCCAAGAGACTATTTTGCCTTCGGTCATTGTGGAACTGAGGGCGGGCATGAAAACTTCGTGGATCATGAGGTGGTTTTCCGAATCAATTGAGCTAAGGCGAACAAGAATTTTTGCCAGATTGCATTGTAGCCTGAGGAACGGCTCTAGAACCATTGAGTCTTCACAGTTCTTGGAGAAGCTGTACCCCAGATCGCATTTCTAACACTTAGCAGCCGAAATCGCCAAGAGATCTATATTGATTTTTGCCACAAGCCGAAACGGGGAGACAATTATACGAAGTTGCGTTCAAAGGGGATAGATCAGAAACAGCAGGGGAGCTGGGGAGCTGGGGAAAAAGTCTGCTATCTTTGACTGCAACTTGGTATTAGCTGATTTTTCGCCCCTGATAGCGAGGGAGTGATGGATCAATTTCTTTAGTCCAAGCTTCGATGCCACCTTGGACTTTGGTTCCGGCAATCCCAGCCTTCTGTAGCAGTACTAAAGCACGGGCAGAGGGTTTGCCAGTCGTGCAGTAAGCCAAGAGTTTACGACCTTTAAGCTGGGACTTAATGGCGTTAATGCCTTTGCCTTGTTCTATGTCTTGTAGAGGCAGCGAGACGGCACCGGGGATGTGTGAAAATTTGTATTCATCGGGCGTGCGAACATCGACCAACAGGTAATTTTCCTGCTTGCTGTTCATGAGTTTCTTGAGTTGCTGTACACTCATGACTGGCTCAGACGCTTCTTGAATCGCATCGCCGATGATCGGTAAATCTGAGGCCACAGCTAAAGGCACTCCCGCTTGGATCACAGGTCGTAGTAAGTCCGAGTTGTAGCGTACCGCTCCTACAGCACCCACAGCGCCCAAGGCGAGAGCTACACCACAACCGGATAACCAGCGTTGTTTGGGCACTCGCTTATTGGCCAAACTTAACTTAATTTCGGGGATGTCTTTACGCACGTATGTGGGAAGACTTGGGTCGATGTAATCTCTCCAGGCATCAATCCCACCCGTAATATTGGTGGCTTTGATACCTGCTTGTTGTAGGCGAAAGACACTGTGGGCTGAGCGAATTCCAGCTCTACACAAAATGAGGACTTGTATTTCTTCGTTGGGATGATGCTGTTGTTTGTCTTGAATGAGTTTTTTGATTTTTGCTAATGCTGCACCCGATTTAATTTGTGGATAAGGAATCAGGAACCACTCTCCTGGTAGGTGAGCAATGTTAAATTCGCTGTTGTAGCGCACATCAATCAGTAAGAGATTGGTGGCGTTTTTCGTCAAAAGTTGCTGGAGTTGTTGGACGCTCATCTGAGGGACTTGCGTTTGCACAAACCGATTGCCGACGACGGGAAGTTGGGTAAGTTTGCCAACGGGATTGCCTTGGGGGATGAAGTTGGATAAATTCGTGCGAACGTCGAGCATGATTGTTGCTTTCCTTTGTTCTCTCTATCCTGTCTAAATCGCAATTGCAGTTTGGTAATGCTTACCCAGGTGTTTTGCAGTTAATGAACAAAAAAACTTATTGGTTGCTGTTATTCCTGCAAAATTAGCTGACTACATTGGGACAATGTAGAGTATTTTTAGCGGGGTTTAAAGGATTAATTAGCTTTAAATCCCAATGTTTAAATCCTGGCTTGAAAAAATATTTATTGAGAGTTTTTCATCAAAAAGCGAGGATTATTTGACTAAAATAGAAGAATATCATTCCGAGATAAAACTCAAATTAGGTCACGCGTTTCTGTCATAACCATAGGTTACCTGAGTATCCGAAAAAGTTATAATTCTTCGATAAATAATTATTTCAGCTTTAAATTAAAAATCGATTCTTAAAGTTACGATGAACTCATCAACCCAGGAGATAGGATTCCAGAGCTTCTTCCACTTGGCGTGAATCCTACTTATCTCAACTTTAGATTCACCCGTCAGTGAAACCGATACTTGCTCTCAGTTTTCGCAGATGGTTTCCTCTCCCCGTAGCTCCAGCCTGGTTAGCGACAGCATCGCTAATTGAGTAGACGGTTTGATAGTAAAGATATGTTAAAAATATAGATTAAATTAACAAGCCATTCCTGATGTGCTATTGACTCAAACCGTAAGTTAAATTATCCGATCTACAAACTTCGTCAACGTTGCAATTGAAACATGACAAAGCTCTATTCGGTTATTTATTTTTATTTCCCTTATTGAACAGCTCTGCTGTTAAGTGTTATGTCTGGTCAGTTGAAAAATTCTCTCGTGCTGCTAGCCAGTGTGGCGATCACCCTGAGTGCTTGCAATCGCGTCAATGTGGAGTCGAGGAACATCGAAGGGAATCGCTCAGAGCTAACCCCTCAGGAAACAACACCTGTGAAGAGTCCCTCACCCCTTGTGACACCTAGCCCCATATTGAGTCAGGACAAGTCGGAAATTAAGACTTCTAGCGCTAGCGTAAAGGTTAATCGAGAAAACTACAAACCCATTGCCCTTACTCAGTTAACGAAAAATGAAGCTCTCACCGGTGAGGAACCCAAAGCGATCGCCCTAGCGGCTTTCGGTGATGTTGACTCCGAGGGAGGTTCACGAGACGTAAAAGTCGAGTATCCGCAACCCGATCGCGCCGTTGTAATCATTACCCAAACCGGTGTTGCGGATGATTCGGTGCGGGCAATTCGGTATCGAGCTGAACTAGTCCCTACCTCAAAATCCCAGACGGGCAAGCAGTGGAAGATCGTGTGGGCTGGCTCTCAGTTTACCTGTCAACGGGGGCGCGGTCATCAAGATTGGTCAATAAAGCTTTGCTCTTGATATTCCTCACTTGAGGCTGCGCTGCTTACCGTATTCACGAGCTTTTTGGATTAGCTCTAAAATATCTGAACGGCTTGATTCCGGTGAGTCCTTGGGAAAAAACAGCCCTTGTAAACCATAACCGATTAATCCCCCATATTCTCTAAAGACGAGAAAAGTTTCATCCTTAAAGCCTAGGTAAGAAGGCAGGGGAGTCGTATAGGGAATTACGGTAAAACCATTAGCACGGAACACAAGCATTGAGCGCAGCATGTGAGGTTCGTCCGTAACCAATATAATTCGCTGAACTCCCCGTGATTGTAAGATGGCGGCTGAGAAAGTTGCATTTTCTGCTGTAGTTAACGAGCAATTTTCTCCATCTATCGATTGCGGAGAAATCCCTTTTGCCTTCAGTTGCTCTATCATACTAGGAGCATCAGCAATCCCGCTCACAAAAATCTGCGGTGCTTGCCCATTATTCCAAAGTTTAGCCGCCAGATTGACTCTGTAGTCATAAAATTCTCCTCCCCCCCGTCCTAGCACTACAATTGCATCGGCTTTTGCTCCGGGGTCAGTTGGCAGGAAAACCACTAATAATTTAGAAGAGAAAAGAATAAATAAGGGAAAAATAGCTGTAAAAATAAATAAAAACCAATAAAACTTCCGATTTTTTAATTTATGCTTCCATGTCCTATATTTAATTAACCACAGAATTACGAAAAAAACGAATAGAGCTAGAGCCAATAAAAGAGGCTGATTCAGCCATTCAATCTGCCACCAAGGAATAAAAATTGGCAGTTTATTTAGTGTGCGTTCACATAAATTTGAATCAAACATTCACAACTGTAGTAAAGTTGTCATGAGTCATTTATAGCACTTCCAATTTTAGATGACTACATCAACATCCATCGATAAATCTCTCTAACTCTTACTTCCAAGGGGATAAAGACTAATTTTAGAAAAGGGGAAAAAGGACGATTTCCTTGTCCTTTTTCCCTCAAGTGACAACCCTTACCAATTGTTGCGCGGGAGGGAGGGATCTATTTTTTCTGTCCATTCCTTAATCCCGCCAGAATATTGAATGCCTTCAACTCCTGCCTCCTGAAGCCTAACTAGCGCCACCCCAGATCGGTAACCATGAGTGCAGTAAGCAATCAAACGACGACCATTAAGCATGGATTTAACTTTTTGGATGCCGGAACCTGCCTCAATTTCTGTCAGAGGTACAAGAACCGACCCAGGAATATGAGAAAGTTTGTACTCCTCAGGAGTCCGGACATCTAAGATGAGGTAATTTTTATCCTTGCTATCAATTAATTGCTTGAGTTCTTGAGCACTAATTTGGGGTGTCTCTGCCCGTTTAATGGCATAATCCACGAAGCCTACATTTGATGCCCACTTGACAGGCACCCCAGCTTTAATCACAGGGATGAGTAAATCTGGGTTGTGACGCACAGCGGCGAGAGCACCAAAAGCTCCTAAGGCAAGAGCTACACCAACACCGTATAACCAGAGTTTCTTGCTCGGACGCTGCTTGGTCTGGGTAAGCTGATTTTCTAGGGTATTTTTCATGAAATACTGGAGTAGGTAAGGGGGAGATTTCTTGTCTCCAAGCTTGGCAGCTATGGATCAAGCCAAAAGGGTTTTGCCTAGATATATTCTAAGAGATTCAAATAAAGAGCAAAATTTTACCGAAAATTCTTATTTAGGGCTTTAAAAAATTTAGTGGTTTTTAAAGTGTGAGTGAAGTAACCAATCGGCAAGACTCTTTTAAGTTTTCCCAGTTTTTTTATTTGCCCACTGGGGCAGATCGTGCAGAAAGGTTCCCAGTTTACCTGTCAACCGGGGTGAGGTTATCAAGATGGGTCAATGAGGCTTTGCTCTTGACCTGCTCTTGCTTTTTTCTTTGCAGATGACCCTGAATCGAATGACACTTTGTTATGACAATCAAGGAATGATCGCCAAGCGGGACGCTGTCCGGTGGAAACCGGAACTTGAGGGCTACCCTAGTGGAACACAGTCCGCAAATAAAGGTTTATTTCTCATCCTAGGGACAGAGTTGAGGAGTGTTCCGACTCTCTGATCGTCGTGCCATTCGACCCTGCGTAATTGAAGGCGTACTCCAACGATCGCCCCGCTCTATTCGCACAACCTAAACGTCACCCCGAATTTCTTCTACAACTCCATCCCGTAGAAGAATTTCTACATTCATTTTTCGCACCAGGTTATCTCCCAGTTCAACACGGAAATAACTTTCCATCTGACCTTGATTCACTTCTTGATCCAGCTCGAGCATCTGTACTTGTTGTAGTTGCTGGAGCTGCTGATTTTTTTGCTCTAGCAGTTCACTTTTCTTTTGATTGACCTGCATTTGAATATTTTCGATTTGTTGCGCCATCTGAGGTCCTGGCGGTTGCAAGGTTTGTTTTTGAATTTCTGCGATCGCTCGTTGCCCTTGCATATCGAGCTGTTGTAGCTGGGAGTCAATTTGGTTAATTTGCGCCTGAAGTTGTTGCTGAACTTCTTCCTTCCATCGGGGGGTGACGATGGCTTTAATGTTAATCGGTCGCTTTAACAGCAAGTTTGACTTAAATTCGTCCATATATGTTGCGCTCGGTAGATCTAAAGGTTAAATGATTTGAAGTTTCCTACTTTGCAGGAGAATCGATCAGAGAGTTTTAGACAACTCTCTCCTTTTTCACCTGAATCAGGCAAACATCCCGATAATAATATCGTGATAACGTTCCATAACAACGGGTCGCCGGATTTTCAAGGTTTGAGTCATCATGCCATTTTCCAGAGAAAATGGTTCTAAAATCAACTCAAAAGAGCCAATCCGGTCATCAGGGCGATAACCTGGGCGATTTTTGACCTCTCGGTTTAGTTCGCTACGGAATAAGCTCTGAACCTCTTTACTCTGAAGGTCAATAGCTGTCCGGAACTCCTCTGGTGGTGCGGCAGACTGAGGGGACACAGCATCAGGGAGACGCAGGTTAAGATTTTGAGCGGCAGCCCACTGTTGTAAGGCTTCGAGATTAGGAACAATTAATGCACCGAGCGATCGCTGGTCTTGACCCACTAACATAATCTGATCGATATAAGCACTGCGTATGCAAGCATCTTCAATCGGCTGCGGCTCAATATTTTCACCATTGGTTAAGACAATCGTGTCCTTGGCCCGACCGGTCAGCACCAGGTGATTTTCCGGTGTCACCCAACCCAAATCCCCCGTATCAAACCAACCGTCGGCATCAATTGCTTTGGCCGTGGCTTCCGGTTTTTTATAATAGCCTTGCATTACTTGTGGACCCCGTACCATGACTAAACCCTGCTGTCCTTGAGGCAGAAGTTGACGAGTTTCGGGGTTAACAATCCGAATTTCTGTACCGGGCATGGGTGGGCCTGAACTATAGCGCAAGTTCCGCCAAGGACGGCGCACGTTGGTCACAGGAGAGGTTTCTGTCAAACCGTAGCCCACCAACACTTCTACCCCAATAATCTCAAAAAAGTCGTCCAAGTGCCTTGCCAGGGAACCACCACCGCTAATGACGATCTTAATTTGTCCGCCGGTGGCTTCGCGGACTTTTTGATAAACGATCTTGTTTGCTAGTTGATGAACCGGCCAGAGGACAGTGGCTTGGACACGGGCTTTTAGTCGTTCGATGGCGGAGGGTTGGAGGTTGCCTAAGCTCAATCCCTGCGCTAGTCGCCGTGCCTCAATGTAACGTTTACTTACGTTCAGGAAGTTTTGTACCAATCGCTGCTTATTGGCAGGCTGTTCGCGGAACTGCTTTTGCACGCCTTCGTAAATGGATTCCCACAGTCGTGGTACACCGACCATCAATTGGGGTTTAAATTCTCTCAGGTCTTTTTTGACGTTGCGTAAATTCGTATAAATCTGCGTGCAACCTTGGGAAAGGATGAAATACTCAACCGCTCGCTCGTAGGCGTGCCAACTCGGAAGGATGGAAAGAACTTTATCGCCCGGTTCTGGTAACCATACGGAACCAATGTTTACAACTTGATGTAGCAAGTTCCCATGAGTCAGCATGACGCCCTTGGGCTTGCCGGTGGTACCAGAGGTGTAGAGTAGGGTGGCTAAAGTATCCCGATGGTGGATAACACTCGTTAGGGGGTGGGATGCCCCGGCTGCCATTAACTGGGCGTAGTTGATAATCTTCAGCGTTTCGCCTTCCGGCGGCTGTTCTTCGGAGAGGAGAATCACCCAACCAATGGGAAGAGAGTCTAAGCGATCGCGCAAACTTTTCAGCAAGGCGAGGTTTTCCACCACTAAACCGATGCTACCGCTATCTTCCAGGATATAGAGTAGTTCTTCTCGGTCTGCCTGAGCGCTACGCACAGCATTTGCCGCCCCTGCTGTAATGATGCCCTGATCGGCAATCATCCATCGGGGACTGTTGTCGGCAAACAGAGCAATCCGAGTCGGAAGTCCTGTTTCATCCAATTCTGTCTTGAACCCCAGTGATTGCAACCCAGCCGCAAATTGCTGAATCTGCTGATATAACTGGGCATAGGTGAGGGACGAAGGTTTAGCACCAAGCGCTCCGACACCATGAGGGTCTTGGAGAGCAACAATATTCTTAAAGCGTTGAGCAGCAAGAGGCCAAATTTCAGGAAGGGACTGCACGGAAGAATAATCGGCAGCACGTTTGAGGTTATTACTTTCTTCTGGAGTGAGGCGGTAAGCGGTGCGATGGTTCGACATAACTCAATTCCCTGAATAGTCGATTGCTTGTGTTTTTACCATACTCTTGTGCTACGCCAGAATAGATCTTTTGAGAGGACAGTATTGATTCTGCCACTCGTGCCCGTAAAAACTAAAGGGAATTCCGATGAACCAAAAGTCGATTAACCCTGGCAAAATCAAGCCACTCTTCTTCCTGTTCTGGCTAGCCATCAGCTCAATGGCTGTTTTGGCAAGCTGCAATCATACCCCGACTGCCTCCAGTTTTCCAACTGCCACAACGTCCCCAAGTACTGAAAATATTACACAAGCGGCGAAGGTAATAAAGGCAGAGGCGGCACTCAAGAACCTTTACACAGAGCAAGTGGGGCTTGCGATTGAGTCCGTCACTTGTCCAGAAGATGCCAATTTTCAGGCTGGAAGTATTTTTGAATGTCAGGCGATCGCGCAGGGCGTTAAGTTTGGTATAGAAATTCAGGTTGAGAACGACGAAGGCCGTTTTGACTCGAAAGTCAAGGGAAGATTATTAAACTTATCGAAGGTTGAAGACTTACTGCAAAAAGCGTTTAAGGACAAAGCGAAGCTAGATGTTACGGCTGATTGCGGTGGCAAACGCCGAGTTTCTAAAGCGGGAGATATATTCACCTGTAAAGTTACCGATAAACAGGGTCAAGTCCGTAATGCTCAAGTCACGGTGAAGGATGAACAAGGAAATTTTAATGTCAAGATTGAGGGCTTATAAAGAAGCGAAGTCGGGACGTAAAGAGTTTGTAAACCCTTAATTTTCTCTTAAAAGAGAAGGCATACTAGGTTAAGACTATCAGAATCGCCAATAGCGATTTTAGGGATAGTCATGAGAAGTGAGCCATGTCCAAATTTAGATGAGACAATAAGTTTGCTCCTAATTCTCTTACTTCATCTGTTCTGAAATAGGAAGGTAAAAAAGGTCAAGCATGAACATCAAAACTTTTGCTATTATTGCAATTTTAGGTCTTGCTGCACCTGCAATTACAGACCTAGTCATTAATAATCAAGCTCATGCCGAGGAGCCGCAATTAACAGAGCCATTAGGCGGATTTAGTGATGGTCTTTGGACGGTATCCCTATGGCAGGAAAATAATTTGTACAACTACAGTGTTAAGAACCATCAGACAGGGGCTACTCTTTTCTTATCAAGCCCTGAACAATCAATTGATGGCGATAATCGTATTTATACTTGGCGTTATAATTCTACGGATTATCAAGTCTCATGGCAACCGAGCAATCCTCGTATGATTAATTTGCAAGTCATTGGTCCGAATGGCAAGCAAGTTTTGAATCGTGTACTTCCTAAAAGATTTAACTAAATTCTTCTTCTTAGAAATCCGGATAACTTTTATCCCTTCATTGCTCCATTCTCCTGATAAATATCTGGCTACTTAGGCCAGATATTTTTACCATGTTTGAAGAAGTTCCTGCTTGGATTGTCGGCCTATCGGGGAATGTGATCGAATGAACGAACTGTCAAAAAACCTAGGGTCTAAATCCGGAGGAAATACCACAATATCCATTCCCGAACTCAGTCCCATACGATGTAGCGCAATAGCATCAACCAAAGGATAGAAAGTAATAGGAATCCAGCCGCCATTATCAAAATAGACCACGACTCGGCTGGTTGTCTGCTCTTGTCGGGGTAGTGGAACCTGCCAGGGGGAATCCACACTCAATAAACCTTTTCTACGAAACAGAGTTACTTACCTTTATGGCTCTAAAGCCCTAGTCACTACCTCTACCTTTGGGGGTATGTCCGAGGATTAAACCACGAACTATTAAGTCAAGTGTCCCGCTTGATTGTTGCTAGTGCAAGAAGGCAGAAAAAAGAAGGCAGAAAAAAGAAGGCAGAAAAAAGAAGGTAAGAACGCTTGTATACTAAGCTTTTTAACCTTTTTGGACTGGTGGGTTATTTCTGCCGCGCTGCACTAGCCATTGTCCAAATCCCTTGGTCAATAAATTCCAATAAAATTTGTTGATGAGGAGTTCCGATAGGACGTACCTGATCCGCCTTTTGAGAGTAGCAATGACCCGCTTTAATCTGTTCGGGGGTTAATAAACCCATATCCCAGCCTTCTTTGAGTACCAATTGCTCTACTTCCACGGTTAGGGGGGCATGAAAAACATGGCGAATCACTTTGGCATCCGAATAGCAGCCGAACTTGGATACCCAGGGTGGGGTATAGCTAATTTCTTCCCAAAGTTCCCGTTTTACTGCGGCTTCAGGTGTCTCGCCCGGATCGAGATGACCTCCAAAAAAGCCCCAATGTCCCGGATAGAAGATGCCAGGAATGTTATCTCGTAGTTGCATCAGAAATCGATCCGAGGAGTAGAGAATCGCGATCGCCACTTCAACGGGCTGACTATTATCCATCATCCTTCATCCTTTCGGGGTTGTTCGGGTTGGCTGGCTTTTCGATTCAACAACTGCTTTTGTTGAACATAAACTTCGCCTAGCTCTTGCATACCAATGGGAATGCTTTGAAACTGCACTTTACCCTTAATTGAGACTTGATCACCAACGTTGGGCAGAGTTTGGTTGGTGAACACCCAAATTGTGCCAGTTGTATCCTTGAGTTGGTAAGCACCAGAACTTAAAAGCGGTGCACGATTAGTCACTTGACCCTGAAGATACACAAGGGTGTCAACATTAGGATTTTGGGGAATATCACTGATTTTAGTAGGATTCCCCCCCATATTGCCCCAATTGAAGCTACCCAATCCCAGGAAATCGGAGTGATTACAGCCAACCAACCCTATCCCCAAAACTAAACAGCACAAAGGGAAAAGGTAAACTCTGCGTGACAGTGGCTTGCACCCCCCCCAAAGGGAAGAGGGGGAGGATTTGCTGATTGCCTTTTTAGAGGGCATCGGCTTAATTTTTACGAGCATCAGCGCCATAGGTTTCATAAACATTATTTCCCGGCTTTTGCCTTTGCACGATACATGAGTTAATCGTTGTTAATAGATGAGCGAAATCTGCGAAACTGTTATGGTTTATGGTTGACCTGCTCAAACAAGCAGATACTCAAGTTCCACAGAAAACGCTCTGACAATTGCGATGGACTCAACCTACGCCCACATACTAGATGGTAAAGCTCTTGCTCAACGAATTCAGGCTCAGATCTCTGAAGAGGTCGCTCAGCTACTCTCAACCTTCGGGCGTCCTCCAGGATTAGCCGTGTTGATGGTTGGTGACAACCCGGCTAGCGCCGCCTACGTGCGGGGGAAAGAGCGTGCTTGCGCTAAGGCAGGGATTGCGTCTTTCGGGCATCATTTCCCAGAAAACACGTCCCAAACCGAACTAGAGCAAACCATTGAAGCCCTGAATCAAGATGAGCGCGTCGATGGCATTCTTGTCCAACTGCCTTTACCCGATCATTTAAATGCTGTTTCATTACTTCACCAAATTAATCCGGATAAAGACGTGGATGGACTGCATCCAGTTAGCCTAGGGCGTTTGGTACGGGGAGAGTCTGGATTGCGAAGTTGCACGCCAGCCGGGGTGATGCGTCTGTTACGGGAGTACCAAATTGAGGTTAAGGGCAAACAGGCTGTTGTGGTCGGACGCAGTATTTTGGTGGGTAAACCGATGTCGCTGATGCTGCTAGAAGCCGATGCGACGGTGACGATTGCCCATTCGCGAACCGAAAACCTCAAGGAACTTACGCGCAGTGCGGACATTCTGATTGCAGCCATCGGACGCACCCAATTCATCACGGCTGACATGGTCAAACCTCAATCCGTGGTGATTGATGTTGGGATTAATCGCGTCTCTGATTCCAGTGGTCAATCCCGTCTAGTCGGCGATGTTCATTTTGACACGGTTCGGGAGATTGCCCAATCTATTACCCCCGTACCGGGGGGTGTTGGTGCGATGACCGTTGCTATGTTATTACACAATACTGTACTCAGCTATAAACGATCGCAATCATAACGACGCCAACGCCCCGTAGAATTGTTAAAACAGTGACAAAAAATCAAGGAATGAAGGCATGGTAGCGACGGAAGGGCGACCTGCCCCCAAAGGGGAATCCCTCACTTTTGACTTATCAACGTACTTAAAGCAACGGCAAGCTCAAGTAGAGGCGGCGCTAGACCGTTCTCTTCCCCTCACCTATCCCGAAAAGATTTATGAGGCTATGCGCTATTCCCTGTTAGCAGGGGGTAAACGCTTGCGTCCGATACTTTGTCTTGCCACTTGTGAGCTAGTCGGTGGCACGCTGGAGATGGCAATGCCAACAGCCTGTGCCCTGGAAATGATTCACACCATGTCGTTGATTCATGATGACCTCCCGGCAATGGATAACGATGACTACCGCCGGGGCAAGCTGACGAATCACAAAGTCTACGGTGATGACATCGCCATTCTGGCAGGAGATGGCTTACTCGCCTATGCTTTTGAGTATGTTGCCACTCAAACCCAGAATGTCCCAGCGCACCAAGTGTTGCAGGTGGTTGCCCGCTTAGGTCGGGCAGTGGGGGCAGCCGGATTGGTGGGCGGTCAAGTGGTTGACCTAGAATCGGAAGGGAACTCAGATATTCAGGAGGAAACCCTGACTTTTATTCACACTCACAAAACCGGGGCTTTGTTAGAAGCCTGTGTGGTTTGTGGTGGAATCTTAGGGGGGGTAACTGATGAGGAAATTGAGCGACTCTCTCGTTATGCCAAAAATATCGGCTTAGCCTTTCAGATTGTTGATGATATCTTGGATATCACCGCCACTCAGGAGGAACTGGGAAAAACAGCGGGGAAAGACCTCCTCGCGCAAAAGGCGACTTATCCCAGCCTTTGGGGAATTGAGGCATCCAAAACCAAAGCTCAACAACTGATAGATGCAGCCAAAGCCGAATTGGAATTGTTTGGTGAGAAGGCTCAACCGCTTTTGGCAATCGCCGATTTCATTACAACGCGCACTCACTAAGGAAAGGATGAAGTTTTAAGGATGAAGTGTGAAACAATGGTTAGTTCTTCACTGAGCTAGGGGGTTAATCCAATTCTGCTGATTCTCTGGTTCCATCTTTCCTTCTTCATCCTTTCTCTTTCAGCCTTTCTTCTCAATCTTTGTAATCCTGATTATTCTCTCATTTGCCCGTAAAACACTATGCAGGACTTTGGCAACATCCTAAACAACCAGGTGCTGCTGGTTGCGATCATTGCTTGTTTAGTTGCACAACTTTGTAAGCTTTTGGTTGAACTCACCAAAAATCGTAAACTTAATCTTCGCGATTTGGTAACCACTGGCGGTATGCCCAGCGCTCACTCAGCATTTGTTGCCGCCCTAGCCGCAGGTGTGGGACAAACGATGGGATGGGACTCTCCGGATTTTGCGATCGCTACAATTTTTGCTGTAATCGTCATGTATGATGCCGCTGGTGTTCGTCAGGCGGCTGGTAAGCAAGCACGTATTCTCAACCAAATCATTGATGAGATATTTACTGAAGGCAAAGACTTCAACGAAGACCGACTCAAGGAATTACTCGGACATACCCCTTTTCAGGTCATTGTTGGACTGCTGTTGGGCATCGCGATTTCCTGTTTAGCGGCTCCTGCTTATTAAGCTGATTAAGCAGCTCCTCTTTACCTAGATCGGGTAGAACAAGCGCTTTGGGTGGAATCTAACTCACTAAACTCAATGGCTCAGAAAGGTTTTAGGGTTTTGAGGGGAATAGAGAAGTTGTGGCTTTCGGGTCACCATGAGTTACAACAGCATTGGCTTCTTGCACAGCCGCTTGAGTCGGTGTCCGACGCTGATTACCGTTCTTCAAAACCTCAATAACCAAGGTTTTTTGTGTGGGAGTTAGCTTATCCAGCCAACATTGTACCCATTCTTCTTGCAGAATATTGTTAGAAGCAGTAAGCATATCGGCCTTTAGTTAGAGTTCTTCTACTCCCCAGTTTATAAAAAAAATCTTAAAAAGATGGTAAGCCCCAGCACATGGTTAATTAAAGTTTGACTTAAAAGTTCACCACGGGTCGGAGTAGGGTGACTCGGCGGCTATCAACAACCATGCTCAAAAATCCGCGATCGCTCAATCTTCGCAAAGTCGAGTTCGCCTTGCTCTGATCGTTTGTGTACACCACGAGTAAGTAGGGGCGCGTCCCATAAGAGACTAAGCCAACATCGCTGCCCAGAAGTTGCTTGAGCTTTCCAGCCACTTCCGGCTGATTGAAGTAATCCACCAAAACAGCATAACCCTCGCCCAACGGTTGAGGGTTATAGGATGGAATATTGGTAGACACCGTTGTCGCGCTAGGTCGCAGCACATAGGCTGATAATCCGACAATTTCCTTCACATAGCGTGCCCAATCATTGGCATCCTCAACGCGCTTAAAACCTGAAACACGGGTTACCGTGTCCTCTAAATATCGGCAAACCGTAAACTGAGTATTCGCAGGCAAAGTCCGTTGCAGTTGTTCCTGACTCTCTTGGGTTGAAGTGCGGACTAACAAAAGGTACTCGTTCGACTGGGGGGGTTGACAAGGAGACATTGATGGTTGAGCTTGTGCCAAGTTAAAGAACCCAGATAGACTCACAAGCGTCAACAGACCCGAGCTCACTCGGAGAAAGGCTATATTTCTCACTCTCAACTCACATTCCTCACTCAGCTATTACGCCTATAAATTAGGGCTTACCCATTACCTCTATATCTTCCGCAAAAGCGAAAGCTGGGCAACCACGGAGGGATTGCCCCTACAGATCGTGTGCGTGCCTAAGTCATCTTTTCTTCTGGCAGGAGACTCCCGTTACAATCTTTGATTTAACGGGAGAGGAATGCCAGTCCTCCATGTAAGTTTACAACCAGGTGACTTGAGTAACTAATCAATCGGGTGTTTCTGTCGGTTACGCCTTGCTTGAGTCGCTTTTTAACAGGGAAGAATTGGTACAAATCGTTGGCGCTGATATATCCCTTTAGGGTTGAGCGCTTGGTTTTGTACTCAACATAATCCCCGTTCTTGAAGGAATGCGTTCCATCAAATCCGCCGTAAGTGTCGCGAACCCCGCCTGCTCCAACGGTCAAATCGTGCATTTTTCGGGGTCTTGAAGGTAGGCGTTCTACGATACCAAAAGTGAAAGGAGTCACCTGAACTATTCCTTTCCATTGGTATCCTGTCTGCTCTTTGTGATGAGTATTAGCCGCATATCGGATAAAGTGTCTAGCGGCTTGCGCTATGGCATCCGATACATGTGCAGCAGGCGTTTGCTCTCCTTTGTTTTTGGACTTGGGTAGCTTGAGCCACTCCCTTGTTGCTTCGGTTTCCCATCCTTTAACCAAAGTCACGCTTACGCGATTCTCTAGTTCTTTGATCAGGAATGTTTGACCTTGAGCGGCAACAGTAAAGCCAGGACTGTTTGACTGATTAAGTCGCTCCACATAAGCATGACAGATTGGGTACAGTCGTCGCAATTCGTCTACAACCCTCAGTTCTAGTTGTTTGTTGGCTCGAATACTGGGAGGTAGTTTAGATTGCCGACGATTGTTAAACCTCTTCTGTCTGTGGTTGCGAAGTTTAAACGAAAGGTTTCGTTTGATTCGTCTTCCTCGTCGTGTTCTGCGAAGTACAGCGCGTTCTGTTAATCGTTTTTGAACTTGCTTTTTGGGTAAGTTGAGGTTCAATCCAATTAAGGTTTCTTGTTTAGACTGAACAGCTACTCCGGTAAAGCAGCTTCCAGGGTCAATACCAAGACTAATATCTTGGCAATTTTTGCCTGACGGTTCTTTAACGAGTTGAACACAAAATACTGGCAAATCGTTCTTTACTACTCTGGCAAACCCGTCTCTAATCCAGCGCCTTGCTCTCGATGCTTTGGTTGGCATTGCCGGAGTTCCGTCAGGATTAAGGACTGGTACACGTTTGTTAAGCATTGGAGATAATCCAGTTAACTGTACTTGTTGGTTTTCCAACTACCCCTCGCGCATTCTTAACACCGATTCCCGACAACTGATTGGGTCAAAGAGGTTGTCCGAGCTTGGGTGGCACCCGGAAGTCTGTAAGCGTTAAAAACTCGTGCGCTATTCAGCTTGCTTACCGCTTGAGGTTCAGTGATTCCTCGCAAGCTCCCGTTACAATCTTTGATTTAACGAGAGAAGCTGACATCAATTTGCGACCTAGCTTACCACTTTAATCACGCGACAGATGCCAGAGATGCCAGGGGGTCAGCAATTGCCTCGGAGGGTGCCTGAAATTCTCCGGTTTTGACAAATTCTAAGCGCAGCTTTAACCAGGTAATGAACTGAGGATTCGTAGAAATAATGGCTACGGAGGGTTGGGGACAGGCTTGCTTAACCTCTGCCATCTGGGGTGCCTCTAGGAAGGCTGGTTGCTTGACTAACCAAAAGTCAATTTCTTTTTCCTGTTCATGGTAGTGTCTAGTACGCTCTTTGAGGACTTCCTCAAGGGGTTCTTCTTCTAAAAGAAAGCGTTGACTGGCGACAAGGTAATAGTAAGTTTTCATGGGAAACGTTGTTTTGTTAGTAGTTAGGGCTGAGGGTCCGTTGTTATGAGTTAAGCGTCATCTCTCACATCTCTCCTCGCATGGCTTGTTTCATCTCTTTCACGGCTCGTTCTAGACCCACGAGCACGGCTCTAGAAATGATGCTATGACCAATATTGAGTTCTTCCATGCCTTTTAAGCAAGCAACGGGGTAGACATTCCAGTAGGTGAGTCCATGTCCGGCGTTGACTCGTAAGCCAGCGGCGAGGGCTTGTTCGCATCCCCTGGCTAGCATCGTCAGTTCTTTTTCCCGACTCGCCTCATCCTTGGCATCGGCATAGCGACCAGTGTGCAGTTCAATAAATTTGGCTCTGGTTGAAGCTGCCGCATTGATTTGGGCAACATCAGCGTCGATAAATAGGCTAACGGGAATCCCTGCACCTTGCAAGTTGGTGACAATTTCAGTCATGCGCTGCATTTGACCGACGACATCGAGTCCCCCTTCTGTTGTCACTTCTTCCCGTTTTTCAGGGACGAGAGTCACATAATTGGGTTTAATGTCGAGTGCGATCGCCACCATGGCATCCGTGGGTGCCATTTCCAAATTCAAGTGAGTCCGCACCGTCTGCCGCAACACATAGACATCCCGGTATTGAATATGACGCCGATCTTCTCGTAAATGGACAGTAATGCCATCGGCACCAGCTAGTTCGGCTAACACCGCTGCCGCCACTGGATCGGGTTCCACCGTGCGCCGTGCCTGCCGAATTGTGGCAATGTGGTCAATGTTAACGCCAAGTGTCAGCACCTGCGTTTTTCTCCTGAACTAGGGCGAGTCTACAGCCCATTATCTTATAACGAAAGCCATTCTCCTCACATAGAGGCAACTAGCTCAAATTCATGCGATATCGCACTTTAAGTAATTCATCGGAATCAAGAGACGAGGCTCCTGTATTAACTTCTACACTATTGATCAAATCCAAGATGACTGTAGGAACTTGGATCAGAGGTACCTCGGTGTTCTGACTGAGAAAAATAGGTTGCCATTCCCTCAGAGGCTGCGTTTCAGAAAAAATTGTGGAGTAATCTTCTGAAGCGTTGCGATTTTCCAGACCCAGCAGAGACTCACTCGATAATGTACTCAACTCGCTTTCGGATGGAGAGAGGACAGTCAGGTTAGCAGCATAGGCAGATTTCTGTAAGCCAGTGATGAGGCTGCAACATCCGAAGGTGGCTAGAAGGGCATGAAACAAAAGCGTTTTCATGCCAGAGACGACGTTTCTTTGTGCGGATTCGATACGCCTGTAATTGCTACTCTCTTGGTAAAAAGTCATACCCTGTACTCTCCGACTGTTGATGTTTTAACAGTAGAAGGAAGGTATGACTCATAAAGATAGCTCTATGCAACTGACTGAGGTGACTATCTCCCTCAGGGGGAATCAGGCTTTATTCATGGCTTGAGTCCCTGTTTCCTCAGACAATCGGTGAACTGACACTTAGTCATAATTGGCATAAAGGAGACGGTTCAAAATTTCTCGACCATTAGAAGAAAAAACTTGCACTCGAATCACATTTGGGTCTCTGGGTTGCCACACAACTTGATATCGATTAGGGCCATTTCGCCAGCTAAAAACACGTCTTTGGTTATTTCCTGATGTTGTAGCACCGGATAATAACAGAGAAGCCCCCGTTTTCATATTCTTCCCTTGATAAAAGTAGGAATTATTTTCAAACCACAGCGATACAGACCAAGTATCGTCCATAAATGTACCGGTGGGAAATGGAGGAGCCGCCAGTACGGAAGAATTAAGAGCAAGGTCTGCAATAGCTGGTGTGGAAAGACCTAGAATCGCAGCAAGAGTAATGGCTTTGATGTTCATAATTAACCGATTGACTGTAAGCTAAATTTTTGAGTTATGAATTAAGAAATTTTGCAGGTACTCAGTCTTTGCACCAAAGAATCAATGGGATAGGCAAAACCAGCATTCACCCAACTTCGACGCCACCAAAGCGCTGGCAGGTGACCTATTGGTGCTGAAAGATTAAAAGTAAGGTCGTCATAATAGACCCAATTTCCGTTGGTATACTGCCCGATGCGATTGCCAAAACCTTCAGCTATTGCCGTATCCTCCGTCTGAGGAGAACCCCCTACACTTTCCCAAATCTCTTTTTGTACGCTAAAACCAAACCGTCCTTGAGAGGCGAATAGCCAAATTTTATCCAAGTCTTTCAGGAGTGAGCAGGGGATTTTTGAGAGTTCGTCGCGCTCAAATGAACCTTCAAAATCTCGACCAACAGATTTTAGCATCAACCTCGCCGTTTCTTCGTCGGCTTCTTGCCATTTTTCTGCGGTTAAAAAGTCTCGCAATTGAGCATACTTGTCCTGCATTTGTAAAGCCCATATAACACTAATGCAACCTTGATTATCGTAATGTCCTCCTACCTCTCCCCAAACGCCATCATCATTGCAGACAAAGGAGACAATTTCCATGGGATTTAACTCAATTGTTGCTTCTGTCCCCACATATTGAAACGAACCATTAGCGCGACGAACAATTAAGCTACCTTCGGGAGAACCAGGTAATTTATAATTTTCGGTTCCTTTTGGGTAATTGGGATGACCCGCAGCAGAATGAAAGCCAACGTTAGGGTTATAAGTCCATTGTCCAGCCGCTGAAAATTTTACTCTCACAGATTGGTCAGATAGATTTTGGAAATAAGTTCCTTTAGGAGTGGCAGATTCAACATTAAAACACCCTTCAATGATTAGTTGATTGATATTACTCATTGTTTCTTTCAGGAAAGGGTAATGATGCCTGAGCTATTACAACAATCAACTACACTTTGAGTCGAGGCGATTCCTGAAAGTATTCCTACTCACTCTTCGGGAAGCTGAGAAAGCTTCATAAATTTTTGTATTGGCTAGCGACAAGAATTTTCCATCAGCTATCAGCGGACATCATCGCTAAATGCGAAAAACTCCCGTTTGAGTCTGTAGTTAAAGGAATTGCCAAGGAATCTGGCTAGTTTTATACCGTCCCAAGAGTAACAAATCATGCAACTCTTACCTTACGATACCTTTACTATCCACACTCGAAAGCCTTTAGAGGATGTCATTGAGCAGCTAGATGCCCAAATCGAAGCCCCAAAGCCAATTCGATGGTCTTTTTCTCGCAACCATGCTCTCTATGAAGGCACTATCAATAGCTCTGGATTTAAAATCAATCGCATTATTCACTACCGCAACTCATTTATACCCAACATCCAGGGGCGATTTGAGCCGTCATCTGATGGAACACTCATTCGCGTCACGCTGAAATTGCATCCCTTTGTCACAGCTTTTTTAGTGTTTTGGTACTTGGTATGGTACAGCGCCACAATCCCTCTTTTTCTGTTTGGCGCTTTGTCTGGGGATGTGGATGTAATTACAGCCTTGCAGTTTGTGGGAATGCCGATTGTATTATTATTTGTATTCTGGTGTACGTTTTGGTATGAGGCAAATCGCAGCCGTCGCGAATTAGCACAGATCATTCTAGAAGAACCGCTTGGGCAGACAATTTCCAGTAATCTGAAGCGTAGAGCTTTGTGGATTTTGGCAATCACAGCCATTATTCTCTGGAACGGTGTCTTTTTGTACTTTTTACCCTCTGTTCAACGTAGATTGCCGTCAGTAACATCAAAGTACTGTTCGCAAAATTTAATCCAGTCTCCCTATTGCAATTTTTCCGTCATTCACTCCCTTGATGGACATCCCACCGCCTCTGCTATTGCCATCAGTGCTGATGGTAAAACTCTAGTCAGTGGTGGACAAGATAAGGCGATTAAAATTTGGGATTTGTCAACAGGAGAGTTGAAAAAAACACTTCAGAGCGATTCGGGTGAAATTGAAGCTTTGGCGATCGCTCCTGATGGAAAAACTGTAGTGAGTGGTAGTGGTGATCTCATGGTTCGCATCTGGGATATTACCTCTAACCAGCGCCCCCGGATGCTTAAGGGACACTCTTACAGGGTTAACCAGATTGAGATTGCATCAGATGGAAAGACTATTATTAGTAGAACTTATAATGAGATAAAAGTATGGGATTTGGTAACAGGTCACCTAAAAGCAACATTACCAAAGTTATCTGCCACTGACCAAGAAATAGGTTCACTCGTGATTAAAAATAACTCACCCTATTTCCGTCCCTTAACCATCAGTCCCGATGGCAAAAGGGCATTGGTTGAATTAGGGAACAAACTTATAATGTGGGATTTGGCAACAAACGAGCAAAAAATTCTCCAGAAAAAAGCGGCTTTTGAATCTATTGGTTCTGCACGCATCAGTATAGACGGACAGACGGTAGTTACCACCTCATCATCTAGCAAACCTGTTGTTCTGAAGGTACGGGATCTAAAAACAGGAACGGTTAAGGCACACAGACGTGTCATCTCTTCTCCTAGCCAAAGTTCGCTCAATATCGTCCTCTCTCGTACACAAGCAACCGGTACTGCTGAAGTAGAAGACATTATTAGCAGCACCAAGGAGGGGCTGACGGTGTGGAATCTGCAAACAGCCGAACTAGAAGCAATTCTTGAGACACAGCAGATGAGTCATCTGGTTGTCAGTCCTGATGGCAAACTCTTAGCTGGAATTACAGGGGATGCAGACAATCGAAATACTCAGATTAAAGTGTTACGGCGTCCTTAATCTAGGCCAAACAGGGTTTCCAGGCGGGACGAACCGTGCAATCTCTAACACTCACGCCATTCGTATAGATCAGCTATCACAGACAAGCTTTTGTTACCATTAAATGTTATTTTTGGCAATACGTTGTGAACCCTAAATCTGCCAATGCCTCTCCTAGATAAAGATTTATAAATAAATAATTACAAAGCTTAGTAGAATAACCTTATTCACAGCTAAGTATTTTTGCTCACTGCCATGATGCCGGATCAATTCCCTTGGCTAACCACGATTATCCTGCTCCCACTCGTTGCTTCCCTAGCCATCCCTGTGTTGCCCGATAAAGAAGGCAAGCGCGTGCGATGGTATGCCCTGGGTGTAGGTATCGCCGATTTTGTCTTGATGTGCTATGTCTTTTGGAAGCATTACGATGCGAGCAGTGCTAGTTTTCAACTCGTGGAGAAGTATGCCTGGGTGCCTCAGTTAGGTCTAAACTGGGCAATTTCGGTTGATGGTTTGTCTGTCCCCCTGGTGCTTCTAGCCGGACTGGTGACGACACTGGCAATGTTTGCCGCGTGGCAAGTCGATTATAAGCCTCGCCTATTTTATTTCCTAATGCTGGTGCTGTATTCCGCACAGATAGGGGTGTTTGTCGCGCAAGACGTGATGCTGCTGTTCATTATGTGGGAACTGGAGTTGGTTCCCGTCTACCTTCTCGTCTCCATTTGGGGTGGGAAGAAGCGTCGCTACGCCGCTACAAAATTCTTACTCTATACCGCAGCAGCTTCTATATTTATTCTGGTGGCGGCGCTGGGCATGGCGTTCTACGGCGACAATATCACCTTCGATATGGTGGAACTCGCCATGAAAGATTATCCGTTGGCTCTAGAATTGCCGCTTTACGCAGGATTGCTGATTGCCTTTGGTGTCAAGCTGGCGGTTTTCCCCCTGCACACCTGGCTACCTGACGCCCACGGCGAAGCCTCTGCTCCTGTATCGATGATTTTAGCGGGTGTACTCTTGAAGATGGGCGGATATGGATTGATTCGCCTGAATCTAGAGCTTCTCCCCGATGCCCACGTTTATTTTGCACCGATTCTAGCCATTCTAGGTATTGTTAACATTATCTACGGCGCTTTTGCCTCTTTTGGTCAGACCAATATGAAGCGCCGCCTCGCCTATTCGTCAGTTTCCCACATGGGCTTTGTCCTGTTGGGGATTGCATCCTTCACTGATGTGGGTATCAGTGGCGCACTGTTGCAGATGATTTCACATGGTTTGATTGCTTCGGTGCTGTTCTTCCTGGCTGGCGTAACCTACGATCGCACCCACACGCTGATGATGGACGAGATGGGCGGGATTGGTCAAGTGATGCCGAAAGTGTTTGCTTTGTTTACAGCCGCTGCTATGGCATCGCTGGCGCTGCCTGGAATGAGCGGCTTTATCAGCGAACTCTCAGTTTTTGTAGGTGTGACAAGTAGCGATATCTATAGTTCGCCCTTCCGCACGGTGACGGTGTTCTTAGCGGCTGTAGGAGTTATCCTAACGCCAATCTATCTGCTGTCCATGTTGCGACAGGTGTTTTATAACTCTGGTGCCGCACCAACATGCAATGTCACCAATGCAGTCTCAGAAAATCAGGGCAGTCAGGAGGCTGTGTGCTTCGGGACAAACTGTATCTTACCAGGCGATGCTCTTTATAACGATGCGAGTCCGCGTGAAGTGTTTATTGCGCTCTGTTTTCTGGTGCTGATTGTCGGGATTGGGTTCTACCCCAAGGTGGCTACCCAGATGTATGACGTGAAGATGGTAGCGGTGAACGCTCAAGTTCGCGAATCGTATACCCAAATCGCCCAAGCTAATCCCCAGATTTATGCCAAGGGATTGTTTACACCAACTCTTGCAGAGGCTGAGGTAACGGCTGTTTTGGGAGTTCTCAAGTAGCTTGAGCCGCCTCTAATGCTGTTGAAATTGAAGCGATCGCTTTATATATAGGAGATATAGGAGATATAGGAGGCGATCGCTTTTTCTGTGGATACCGAATGGACTACATTTGTCGCGAATTCAAACAAAGTCTTTGTAACAGATTCCCGATGCTCACCTGAGTCAAGGTAGAGGGCGGGGTTTGCCAAGATTTAGCTAACGTAAAAGTGAACAGAGAGTTATACGTTGGAATGCCGTTGGGTATGAGGGAATAAGCTTGTGATCTGGCGCTCTGCTGGATAGTGAGGAGGAACTAGAGCAACCATTTGAGGTTGGTTTGTGGCGATCGCCATTTTTTGCTCAAAGATGAATTCGCTGTAGTCGGCAAGATTATCGAGTCCCAGTAGGTTCAAGATGATTTCGATCGCTAGCCAAATCGTCACCTTTACCCATCTGTTTTTCCACTGCGTCTTCATAACCCCTTGCCTTTTAGGTGGCTGATGGCGGTTCAGCCTTTGAGTTCAATCAACCAAGCAGTGGTTTCAGAGTGAGCGGGTTAATCAACTAAATCTTGGGTGATGTCCTGCTCTGGACAGCTACATCCGTAAAACGTTGAAATACCTCTTATAGAAAGTTAACGAAAACTCACTGCACCATTCATCATATAAAGTTACCTAAAGTTCTGTAAAGGGTATTTTCAGAAAAAACACCGACTATGGCGAAAGTTGAAGACGTTATTGAACGTTACTGAGTATAAAGGCTTAGGGAATACCCTTTCCCGATGAAGAGGTTACACATCGATGCTCCCAACGTCCTCACCCTTACTCCGAGGGAGCACCACGTACCAAAATCACGGTGCTGTTGACACCTCGTGCGATCGCTTCGGGAATATTTCCATGAACCACCTGCTGCAACAACCCTTCACGACTGGCTCCCAAAACAACAACATCGTAATGCTGTGTATGAGCCAAGCGAATAAGGGCATCAGAGACAGAATAGGAACGGACGGGTATTGTCACGACTTTCTGGCAAGAAACTTGATGGCTGAGGAGAAAAGCCGCTTTTTCTAACCCAGAGGTGTCTGGTAAAAGGATCGAGGGTGCAAAAACTTGAGTTACCCCAATCATCAACGCTGAATTATGAGAGGTGAGCGCAGGTAAGAGTTGAATCGCACAACTGGCATTAGGCCCCCCCGCGATCGGCACTAGCCAACGATTCCAGGCGATCGGTAAAGGACAAGAGGCCACCGTTGTCCCATCCCGTTGCATCTCTTCCCGGTGCCCCAGCTTCACCAATACCAGCTCACAGGGAGCTTGTCGAATCAGGGTATCAACAATACTGCCAAAAATGCGATTCGGGGTGGTGGGTGGCTCAGCTTTCCAACCCATGAGGATGAGACTAATATGTCGCTCCTTAATCGTCTCTAGAATGGCTTGAGATGTATCGTGGGATACTCGGATTTGAGTATGAACCGGAACTTCCCAATCTCGCCCCATCTTTTCTGCCATCCGGAGCAAGCGGCGGCTTTTCGTGGTGATTACCGCCGTTTGAGTGGGGTTGTGATGGCGGGGAATGGAGATAACTTGGAGACATTCAATCTCATAGTGGCGCTCACGGGCGATCGCTGCTGCTAATTGCAACAAAACAGGTGCCGTTTGGGGATTCGCCAAGGTAACCAACAGACGCCCTTTTCCCACCGCTGGGGCGCGAGTTTGATAAACGATATAAGATGGATCAGGGCGTGGCCCTACTTGCTCTGTATCACCACTGAGCTTATCGGCTTCGGCGCGAATGATATCCGCACGGGTGATGATTCCCACCAACTTGCGATCTTCTGTAACCGGCAACCGACTGAGTTGATAACGGTTCAGCAGAAACAGAACCTCGCTCAACGTGTAGATTGGCTTAACAGTGATCGGTTGGGGCGTCATAATTTGAGCCAGAGGGGTATCTCCAGGCTGTGAATTTTGGGTGGCATTGGCAATGTCTGTTTGAGTGATGATACCCACCAACTCTCCATCATCCACCACGGGAAAACCGCGATGATGGGAACGGGAAAATGCCTGAACCGCTTCATCCAATGTCATCTGACTGGCTAGGGTTTCAACCCGACGCTGCATCAAATCCGCTGCCGTCAACCCAGCTAAGGAACTCTGTTCAACTCCTTGTGTGGGTAAGGTGTAGCCTCTTTTGTTCAACAAGCGCTGATAGAGTGACCCTTTAGAGAGCTTATCAGCAATCAGGTAAGATACTCCAGAGGTAATCATTAAGGGCAGCACCAGGTTAAAGTTGGTTGTCATCTCAAACACGATGACAATTGCTGTGATTGGAACCTTCGAGACGGCGCTAAAAAATGCCCCCATCCCCGCTAAGGCGTAGCTTGTTGGCGAACCTAATCCCAGCAACTGAACCTCAGCCGTCCCTACCAAGTAACCCAAGGCAGCACCCAACACAAGGGAGGGGTGAAACAATCCCCCAGGTGCCCCAGAGCCATAGGCAATTAAGGTGAGAACGAAGTAAGCGACAAAGGCAAAGCTGGTGAATTGCCAACTGGCTGTACCGGTAAGCAGTAACTCCCGTAACCCACTGTTGTCCCGAAAAGCTGGGGGTAATAGAGCAACGACGCAGCCACAAATCATCCCAGCTAAGCCGATTTTCATCGGCAAATTCAGGTTAAGGCGATTGTAGAGAGATAGACTAGCGAGAATTCCTTGATTAAATAAAGCACCAAGCAACCCAGCCAAAATACCTAACAACAGATAAAAAGGAATTTCGGGTGCACTGAAACTGCTCGAATGACTGCTTAGTTGTAAATTTAAATCTAAGGTGAGTCCACCCAATGAGCGCGAGATCACCGCACCGATGAAGGAAGCCAGAATTGCCGTCCCCAGCGTCAAGTTAGAGAGATCCCGCAGGAGTTCTTCGATCACAAACAGAATACCCGCTAAGGGGGCATTAAAACCCGCCGCTAACCCAGCCGCAGCACCGGCAGCAATCATCTGGCGTCGGTGATCGGGAGAGGTGGGCACCCAATGGCTCAATTGAGCGGCTAAAGCTGCGCCGATGTGTACGGTTGGCCCTTGTCGCCCTAATGTCATTCCAGCAGACATGGCGAGAATGCTGGTTACCAACTTAACGAAAGCTACCCGTAAATTAAGGGCGATGGGAAACAGGGCAAGTGCTCCCTTAATTTGCGGAACGCCACTCCCCGTTGCCTCTGGTTCTAAACGCTCGATGATCAAACCGCAAAGGAGTCCTAAGGAGAGTCCGATCGCAGGTAAGACTAAACTAGCGGGTAATTGGTTAGACGCATGAACGCGCCATGTTCCAAGCCAGCCAGCACCTTGCTTGAGTAAGACGGCTGAAAGTCCAGAGACGATACCAATCAGACAGGCTTCTGCGATCGCCAGTCGTCGTCTGGGCAATAGCCACTGGCGCAATCGGGCGGAAAGGAATACAGGTGACGTTGTCATTTGTCAGTAGCAACGGACAACAGATACTAAACTACGAACATCAATGATCAGCCTTACCCTTTGGGTAAGGGTAGGAAAACAAAGCAGGTCAGTGTTCACAAAACCTGTCTCAATTAATAATTAATTGAAATTGAAAGTTAAGTCTATTAAGGTCTATAATAGACAGATGTTACATCAAAAAAACATATAACTTATAGTTGTTTTTTGATCATCTAAAACATTGAGGAATATTCATGAGTAAGGTAGCCCAGATCCAGGACAGTGAATTTGATGAACTTTTAACCGACGAAGGGCTAGTTGTCGTGGATTTCACAGCTCCCTGGTGTGGCCCGTGTCGCAAAATTGCACCGTTAATGGAACAACTGGCTGAAGAATACGAAGGTCGTGTCAAGGTAGCGAAGTTAGATATCGACCAAAACAAAATTAATGCCAAAAAATTTGGGATTAAAAGTATCCCAGCCGTCCTCATGTTTAAGGGGGGGGAGATGGTAGAAAATCTGGTGGGTGTTGCTCCTTATGAAAAATTTACCAGTGCTGTTAATCAGCACATTTAGGCTTGGCTCTTACCTAAATCCTGGAAAGTTCACAAGATTAGGTTAATTGGCTTCACTTAATAGGTTTTGGGAGAATTAATAAAATTAGGTCTATGTTGATTAATTCTTCCAGAGCCAGCCTTATACCAAATTTAGGATGTTCAACGTCTCATTAATCTAGACCCATCAGAGATACCAATGACTGTAAATCAGGTACCTCTAAATCTGGATTACTGCTGGCTGCAACTGTTGCACCAAAACCTTCTTGACCTTTTCTGCGGTTAACCCATACGGCAGTGATACCCATCGTCTTGGCGGGAACGATGTCGTGATAAATACTTTGGGCAACATGTAAAAGCTTGTCAGGATTGATGCCCATTCGCTGAATCGCAATTTCAAAATTCTGCACCGAGGGTTTATAGGATTTGACTTGTTCCGCTGTGATGAGCCAATCAAATTCTACCTCTAACTTTTTGGCAGAATAGGCAAATAATTCATCATCAATATTGGAAATAATCGTCAGTTTATATCTTGTTTTGAGTGCTTTGAGTGCCTTAACGGTATCTGGGAAAGGTTCCCAGTTTTGAATAGATTCAGCCAAAGCATTGACCTCAGACTCTGTAGGGGTAAAGTTGAACCTTTTCCCGAAGTCATGAACAACGTTTTTAAGCACATCTCTATACTTCAAGTAATCGCCTGACTCTTGAATTGATTCTTGTTGAGCAAATAACTCAAGAATTTCGTTGTCCCTCAGATGAATATTGTGGTTATAAAGAATTGTTTTTAATGCTGATAAAATTCCATTTTCCCAATTAATTAAAGTTCCATAGCAATCAAAACTTAATACTTCAAAATTCTGAAAATTCATCATCTGATCGTTATTCCTTTTTAAGTTAACTTGGTATAAATTTTCTTATTAAGGGGTTAGAAAATTCAAAAATTGAAGCTGAAAGAATTTAAAAATTAATAGGGTTTGAAGGGGTGAAACTTAGAACTCATAAATCGACTCATGTTCCTACCTGTCAATTTATTGGTTATTCCCCCAACAAACACCTAATTTCTCCCCGTAGTGGAGATGCCCTCAACAATGAGAGATGGGGTGTAGCAGGGGCCATTCCAGTCGGCATCATCACCTAATGCCACGAGTTGCTTAAGCACAGTGTAAACGTTACCAGCAATCATGGTGTCTTTGACACGACCGATAATCTGTCCCTTCTGCACTCGATAGCCTAATTCAACGTTGACAGAAAACTCCCCACTAATGCCATCCCCTCCTCCCAGTAATTGATCGACGACTAACCCCTCATCCAGTTGTCCGATTAAGTCACAAAGTGACCCTTTTCCTGGTTGAACTAGCAAGTTGACTAAACCTGGGGTTGGGTAACTACCCATGCCAGGGCGAAATCCGTTGCCAGTCGTGCCAGTACCCAGTAATCTCCCCGTCGTGCGATCGCCATAAAATTGTTGCAATCGTCCTTCTCGAATTAATAGAAGAGGTTGGGTTGGGGTACCTTCATCATCAAAGGGGCAGCTATAAGGGCCGGAATCGGGTTGCTGAGACAGCGTCAGGGGGTCTGCCATCACCACTTCACCCAAGCGATCGCTCCAAGGAGAGGCTCCCTCCAGCACCTGTCTGCCATTCAACGCCGCCTGAACCGTGTCCCAGAGCAAATCGGCGGCTTTTGCTGTCAACAAAATCGGCACACGACGACGTGGAGGGGAGACGTTTTCTTTCGCCCAGTTCAAGCGTTGTAAAATACTTTGAACCACTTTGTCTGGGTCAAGCTTTCCCCGCTCCGTCTGTCCATCGGCAACATTGAGAAAGTCTTCGCCTCGTACCCATTCGGCGGCGAGGAAACAGCTCAGGGTGGTGTCGGTGTAATAACAATCTAACCCTTTAGAGTTCAGCAAGCGCGTGGTTTCTTCCTCACATTCCCACTCAGCCGTACAGAGGACTTCTGGGTAGGCATCGCGAATTTGAGCGATCGCGCCTTTGCCCATTTCCACCAGTGCTTCTACAGGTACAGCTTCTCCCAAGTCAGGATAGTGTTCGGTTCGGGCATCCGCCAGTTCTACGGGTTCCGGTTCATTGAGCTGCGTCATGGCGATCGCCCGATCCACTAAAGCTTGGGGTTCAACCGGACCATAAGCAACCGTCAATCCTGGACGCCCGTCTCGCCACAGTCGTAGCGCTACCCCTTCGGCTTGGCTGCTTTCTAGCTGCTTGAGCCGATTGGCTTCAAAAAAGACGGGTCGAGCCAGCGATCGCGACTGATAGACTTCTGCATGTTGCGCCCCTGAGCGCAGGGCTAAATCTATCAGCTGCTCGGTGTGCAGCGACGAAGGCAAATCGTGATGAGCCATATCTAAAAGCTGTTTGTCAGTTGTCAGTTGGCAGGACAGGCGGAACGCCTGTCTATCAGTTGGCGGTTGGTAGGACAGGCGTCCTGTCTGTCAATGACCAATGACACGCCCCGCACTACTTCAACTCTTGCAAGAGCCAAAATCCGGCAAAGGATTCTGAGGTTGGTGTTGACTGAATCGCCAAAAAATGCACCCCCTCCGCGTTTTGTTTAGTTAACTCAAACCCTTGAGCTTCTGCTAGGGTTTGCGAGTCTTTGAGCGTAGCCAGAATCCAGCTATCACTGGCACCAGTTTCCAGTAACAATCTTGCGGATTCTGCACTATCAAATCTCACGAACGCTAGCTCTAAACCCGACATCCATCCTGCCAGGGGCGTTGCTCTAGAAGAGAATATAATAATTCCGGGGATTGGAGTATCGGGGGCTAGCCCCATCATGGACAGAGGAAAGGCTTCGCTAAAGCCGATGTCCCACTCATTCATTTCCTCAAACGCCCCTGCTTCTAACGTCACAAACGCCCACTTGTCATATTCCAATGCGTCTGGTAGAGGTTGAGGAATTTGGGGTTGATATTGAACAAATGATGAAGCAGCGGCTGTTGGTTTATATCCAGGATGCTTGGGATAAAATCCTAGTATTCGTTGTTCGAGCCACCGCTCTAGGGTGTAAGTGCGACGACTAGGGATAACTTGGATACCAAGCTCTTCGCAGGCTTTGGTAATCATATTGGTCATCTGACGCCGAAAGAAGCGAATTTTTTCGGGCGTTTGTTTGCTTTGTGCGATCGCCTCTGCTAACGCCTCCCGCAACCAGATGGAATTAACCTGCTGACTGGGACAAAACTGAGTATATTGAAACAGCTCATCAGGTGACTGGCGCGTATCCAAAGGACTCTCGCACACTAAGATTTCCCAAATCTTTTTCTGATTTTCGTCTAAAATCGGTCGCGAGTAAAAATCTAATTCCCAAACGATACTCATGCCAAAAAATCATGATCTGATCCCTTCCTTATCATACGGGTCAAGGGTACTTCGCTTGAGTAAAGCTGTAATGGAGTTATTATTTTTATTGGCTACAGATGATTTCCTAGTAATTGATCATGGCTCATTGGTCAAGAGGGAATCGGTTTATTTCAACCTTTCACGTACTTTCTCGCGAAACTCCAGAACGGCTTCTAAGGGGTCAGGTTGCATCACATACTCTGCTAGCAGTGCAAAATCAAGACCGGGCAGCAACTCACTTTTGGGGACTTTCTCGTACTCCTCCCCCCGCAAGCGATGGATTGAGAACTGGTTATTTTGCCAGAACCAGACTTCAGTTACCCCCAATTTTTTGTAAACCGCCAGCTTATCCACACCGCCACTGCTAAATACCACCTCAATTGCCAAATCGGGAAACTCTTTTTCTGTGCCAATACAGTAGCATTCGTCTGGTTCCGTGCCGCCTTTCTTCTCTTGTTTGCGAAATGTCGTCGAACCCAGTCCCCAAAAATGAGTCCGGGTTTCTTCTAAATAGGCTTCTAGCAGCCTGCCGATATTCTTTTTGCCAAATTCGTGGCGGCGACTTGGCGACATTATTTCTAGCGTTCCTTCTAAATACGTTACTCGATACCAGGGACTATCCCCCAACTGATGTAATAACGCCTCGTATTGCTCCCAACTTATCCCACTCGTAATAAACCGTTCCTCCGGGTCATCGGTTACGAGTTCTAGATGGGCAAATTCTCTGAGCAATATTGAAGTCATATCAAGTCCGGTGGCATGTTTTTAAATACTTTTAAACTAGCCTAAGAGTGAATCAGAAGTTCATCGATGTTCATATCATCTGGTTCTCAACACCCACTGATGCATATATTACTTCGTCTCCATCCAATTTTGCCCTGCATGAATATCAACCATCAGCGGAACACTCAACTCAACGGCTGATTCCATCGTCTCTCGAATTTTAGGCTGTAATTCTTCCCAAACATCGGGTCGAACTTCAAAGACTAATTCATCATGGACTTGCAATAATAAACGTGCCTTTTCTTGATAATCCTGCAAGAGTTTATGCACATTCACCATCGCAATTTTGATGATGTCTGCACTTGAGCCTTGAATGGGAGCATTCGCCGCCGCACGTAACAAACCGGCATCGTATTGATCGCGCACTCCCAGCTTATTGAGTTCAATTTCCTGGGGATTTTTGCCTTTGAGGCTGCGAAGGGTACCACTGTTGAACTGGAAATAACGGCGGCGTCCTAGAATCGTTTCAACATAACCTTGTGCGATCGCTTCTCGTTGTAACTTCTGTAAATACTCAAAAACCTTGGGATAACGTTGGTTAAATCGCTCAATAAACTTCTTCCCTTCTGTCGCACTAACCCCAGCCTCCCGCGCAAAGCGTTGCGCCCCCATTCCATAAATTACGCCAAAATTAATCGTCTTACCCAAACGACGTTCATCGGGTGTCACCGTTTCTTTTTCAAACAATAACCTCGCCGTTACAGTGTGAACATCTTCCTGGTTTTGATACGTTTCAACCAGTATTGGTTCTTGACTAAAGTGCGCCAAGATGCGTAACTCAATTTGAGAATAATCGGCTGCTGCCAACAACCAATCGGCTTCCGGAATAAATGCCTGACGAATCTTCCGACTAAATGCAGTACGGATGGGAATATTTTGTAAATTAGGATTAGAAGATGACAAACGCCCTGTGCTAGTTGCCGTCTGATTATAATCTGTATGTACCCGTTGCGTATCTGAACGCACCAGTGCGGGTAATGCATCCACATAAGTTGATTTCAACTTAGATAGAGTGCGGTGTTCTAAAATTGCATCAACAACCGCATGATCGCCAGAAAGTTTTTCTAAAGTTGCCGCATCTGTAGAGTATCCCGTCTTTATTTTTCGGGATTTTTTCCGGTCTAATCCTAATGTTTCAAACAGTAATTCACTTAACTGTTTAGGAGAGCCTAAATTAAATTGTCCTCCTGCTGCCTGATAAGCGGTTTGCTCAATGGCGTCTAAATCTTGTTCTAGCTGTTGCGATAGTTCTTTAAGATAAGCCGTATCAATGCGAATGCCCTGATATTCCATCTCCGCTAAGACGGGTTCCAAAGGCTGTTCAACATTTAACAACAATTCGTGCAATTTTGGCACAGTTTCCAGTTCGGTTCTTAACTTGGAAACCAAGCTAAATGTGGTGTAAGCATCCATGCCGCAGTAATCAGCAACCGCTTGAATGCTCACATCAGCAATTGTCTTACCTTTCGGCACTAATTCTGAGTAACTTTTAGGCTTTATCCCTAAATATTTCTGAGACAAATCCGTGAGGTTATGCGTCGTATCTGGATTGAGAATGTAACTCGCCAGCATCGTATCAAAGACAACCCCAGCCAACTCGATACCTTGACAACGTAGCACTAAGCGGTCAAATTTAGCATTCTGCAATGCTTTGGGATAGTTGGCACTTTCTAAGATGGGACGCAGCGCTTCGAGAACGGTATCTTTATTTAAGTTATTGCCCTCTTTATGACCGATGGGGATATAAGCAATTTTTACATCTAAAGGCTGAACTTCATTTGTGCCTCCCTCTTCAGTTCCTTTCTTTGATAAGGAAGGGCTAGGATCTATTGTCAAATCCGGAGCTCCCCCCTTGCCCTCCTCACTAAAGATCCGGTTAGAAAGGGGGGATAATTCAGTCAAAGTCCCCGGAAGAAAAAACAGCGTTCGCGAAGCGTTCTCCGAAGGAGTAGCATCTTCTGGCTTCCCCCTTTTTAAGGGGGACGGGAGGGGGATCTCCTTGGGGGATTTAGGGGGATCTAAATCTGATGGGGTAGAGGCAAAACAACAACCAATCCCCACTAACTTCGCATCTCGTGGCTCTAAATCGCTAGTTTCTGTGTCCCACGCAACAGGAATTGCTGAGTCAGTGCAGTTTTGTAGCTGTTTAACTAACTCGGCAAGTTTTTCGGGTGTATTGATGATGGTGGGTTCAATTCCAGACTGATTAGAAGAGGTTTGTTTCTGGTATTCTTCGGTATCAGCCGCACTGAAAAACCACAAATCCTCATCTTCAGGTTGTGGGAGTGGGAATACGGTAGAATCGGCTGCTATAGATTCCGATTGCAGTGAATCCGGATGTTGTGCTTCTTCCGGAGTTGGGGTTTCTTCTGCCGATCTTCCCCCAAAAATCTGCTGAAGCTGGTCAATTTTCCCTAAAAATTTCTGAAACTCCAACTTTTCTAAAAGGGGTTTCAAAATATCAGTATCAAATCCCTCTAATTTACCCTCGGCTAGAGTGATGTTTACTGGAGCATTAAACGATAGTTGGGCAAGATAGCGAGAATGCTCTGCCTCTTGTTTACCAACTTCTAGTTTGGTTTTAGTTGCGCCTTTAATCTCGTCAATCGCAGCATATATTCCCTCCAGGGAGCCATAACGCTCTAGCAATTGGACGGCTGTTTTGTCCCCAATTCCCTTGACTCCAGGAATATTATCGGATTTATCACCACAGAGGGCTTTATAATCTACAACCTGATGGGGAAAAATGCCTAGTTTTTGCTTAACCTGTTCTGGGCCAAATTCCGTCGGGCCACTAGAACGTCCCTGCCTCAAAAACTCGCTGCTCAGATACAAAATACTGATACTTTTTTCGGGATCGATTAGCTGATATAAATCGCGATCGCCGGTTAATATTTTGACCCGATAACCGGTTTCACTGGCTTGTTTGGCTAACGTTGCCAAAATATCATCAGCTTCATAACCTGGAGATATCACCACCGGGACTTTTAACGCCGCCAGCAAGTCCTTGAGATTTTCTAAATCTTGGATGAAGTCTTCTGGGGTAGCGGGTCGGTCGGCTTTGTAGGTATCATCCGCTTTGTGGCGAAAGGTTGGTTCTTTCGTATCAAAGGCAACAGCCATTGAATGGAGTTGTTCTGAACCCATGACTTCCAAAAGCGACTGGAGAAAGCCAAAACAGACACTCGTGGGAATATTCGTCTGCTTGGTTCGCATTCCCCCGGTTCGGCTTTTGGCAAGGGCATAGTACGAACGAAAGGCTAAGGAATGACCATCAACCAAAATGAATAGGGGTTGCTCTACCGATGAGGCGTCGGCAGTAGCTTCAGGGTTAGAGGCAGGATTGGATTGAGACATAGCCCCATTTTAGCGACTTCCTCTCCCACTCCCCCATCCTTATCCTCGTAGGAGTTCCAGCCCTTCTGGAGTTAAATAGAAAAAAGCAGTTGGATCTCCCCGCCAACTGCTTTACAAGTCACTGAGTAAACCTTGTATTTTCAGACTTCTATTTGTATCTGATTTAACAGCTATGTGTCTAGAAGTTTGGCATCTCTTGTTGAAAGCTTTATTTATTTCCCGATTTATATAAAGTTTTGATGGAAACTCTTGTCAGCACTCGCTGGGGCAAAAGTCAACAGAGCCTTAATCCGACAAGCTTTTCTCCCCGGATTTGGCTTTCTAGGCTAAGTATAATTACTTATTAAGTGTTCACAGTGAGCAGTTTGCTCCGTGACAATGTTGATAAAACATCCTAAACCTCTAGTTGGAAACTTTCACCGAAGTTTTTCCTTCTTTTGGTTTAACAGAAGTACCCAAATCGGGGGATGGTCATTTTGTCAAACACTTGTTACGCTTTGTAATAACAGGAGAAAAGGCTGAGGTAGCTCACCGATACTGACCTCTCATATAGTCGGGGCTTCTGTGACCAAAACGTTCCTTCTCGTTAATCTAGTTAGCAAGGAGTTCACTATGTCTGGACCTATGAAACTCTCTTTGGAACAACAATTCAGCATCCGGTCTTTCCAAACTCAGGTTGACCAAATGAGCCGTGAGCAAGCCCAAGATTTCTTGGTTAAGCTCTATGAGCAAATGATGGTGCGTGAAAATATGTACAAAGAGTTTCTGAAGCATGAATGGGGACTCGCGGCCAATCCTCAGTTTGAGTCGTAGTAGCCCTGTCTATAGTGGGCGACCTCCGTCTCTTGCTCGGTTCCGCGCTCGGAAAGGAGCTGGGGGTGCTGGGGCGTCAACTCAAGTACCAAGGCGAAAATAGACTAAACAGTGGATTGAGATAAATTGCTACATCTTCCGAAATCTTTGACACAGAACGCCGTTGGCTAATGTAAAAGCTGGAGCCAAAGCCAAAAGATTTCCCATCAGCTCGTATAAGGTTATGAATGAATATGATGAGATCATCCCTGGGTTCGCTTGCTCTTTTCAATCAGCGAGAATCCAAGACCCATCCATTCATTAGTAAGAAGTTTTATCCAAATTCATTACTCATTCTTTTGAGGCAGTAGGAAGGGGAGCGGTTGGTGGTAGTGTTAAGAAAAAGCCATCTGCTCTGCGTATGTTTCAGCGTTGCTTAATCTGCACCGATTTTTCGGACGGTTTATATCGGCTTGTAGAGTTTGTGCCCAGTTTGGCAGCTAGCGGCATCAAGCAGATCATTTTTTTGCATAGTGTTCCTTTGTGGGAAGAGGGAGAAATCCCTCGGATAGACGAAGAAGCGATAGATAAGGCACGCGATCGCTTCCAAGAACGCCTGAAGAACGTGCCAGAAGGCGTGGAAGTCAAAATTGAGGTTACTTCAGGGCGTCCGCTCGATATAATCCCCAAGGTGGCAAAGAGTTATCAGGTGGATGTGATTTTCATCGGTATGCCAATGCGTAGCTTGTTGCAAGAAAAGCTGTTTGGCAGTACCTCAGCGGGTTTGGTGAGAGCATGTTCGACTCCAGTGCTGAGTCTACGACCCCAACTCATATCTGCCTATACTTGCGAAGAACTGAATCTGCGCTGCCAGCATTTATTCCGCTATTTGCTGCTTCCCTACGATGGCAGTAATGCCTCCAATTATATGGTGGAAAAGCTGAAACAGCAGGCTCAATCTCGACCCAATGAATCACTCAAGCAATGTATGCTCATGTGGGTGATTGAGGAAGGGGGACGCAGGGCAATACCTAAAGATTATCAAGTACGAGAAGCGCAGGAAAAGCTACAAGCTGTAAAAGCTGAGTTGGAACAGTTAGGTTTGCAGGTGAATGCAGAGGTGCGCTTGGGTAATGCCTATGAACAGATTTTGGATGCGGCATTAGAGTTTGATATCACTGCGATCGCTATTTCCTCCGATAATTTAGGAAAACTGATTGAGTGGCCTGTCCGTAGCTTTGCGGGTGAGTTGATGCGCCGCAGTTGGCATCCGGTTCTGTTCTTCCCGCCGCAACGTTAGTGTTAGAGGTGCTTGAGGACTCTTGCCTCTGACGACAACAAACACATCAAAATACTAGCGAACAGACCACTCGTTTTACACTGAGCAATTTCTGTTATGGTATCTATCTCTAATTCTGTCAAAACTGGTATTACTACAGGAACTTTACGTCGAGTACATCACATTGCCTTAAATGTACAGGATATGCAGGCTTCTCGTCACTTTTACGGTACTATTCTGGGTCTGCACGAATTGAAGGGCGAAGAGGTTCCCAAAACCCTCATTGAGTTAGTAGCGGCGGGGAAAGTGGCTAACTTTGTTACTCCCGATGGCACCGTAATTGATTTGTTTGGGGAACCTGAACTTGCACCACCCGACCCTGACCCGAAGCGGGGTTTTACTCGTGCCAATCACTTAGCATTTGATATCGCACCAGAGTTATTTGAGCAAGCGGTTGAAGTGCTGCGAGAAAATCAAATTCTGATCGATCATGGCCCCGTTACACGCCCGACCGGACGAGGAATTTACTTTTATGACCCGGATGGATTTATGATTGAAATTCGCTGCGACCCTATGGATTAAAAACGATTAGGGGCATCATAACTCGCCTGACCATTCTTAACAAGAACGTAAGCGAGTTAACAACAAAACAATTTCATCAATCCCTTGGCGTAATGTTGTCAAAGATTGCTCCGATTGATTGACCATGATACTGAAAACCAAGGGTTGATAGCCAGGGACATCCAGATAACCGGATAAGGTAGAAACACCGGTCATACTACCCGTTTTAGCTTGAATATTACCTTGAGCGATTGTATTGCGAAAACGATTCTTCAGGGTACCACTAACGCCAGCAACAGGTAAGGAATTTCGATACACTCTAGCTTGCGGGGTTTTTGCCATAAGCTGGAGGGTTTGTACGATCGCTTTTGGGCTGACTAAATTGTGACGAGATAGCCCTGAACCATCTACAATAATATAGCTTTCCGGGTCAACTCCTAACGCGGTTAAAGTGGCTTTTAGTTGTTGGAGTCCTATATCCGCCGAGTTACTATTAGGACTGGTATCTGGAAATTGCTGTGCCGATATTTGTAAGGTTCGTAACAGCACCTCCGCATAAAGATTATTACTTTCCTGATTCGTCTCGAATACTAAAAGGGATAAGGGGGGAGATTCAACGGCGGCTAATTCTTGTTTCTGATTCGTGTTAGTCTTAAAGTCTACAGATGCCTGCTGAACCGTCATTCCTTCTAATGTCAATGCATTCCGGAAGTGCTGCAAGAAATTATTGGCAGGGTCAATAATTGCCATGTCAAATGTTTCGGGATTCGCATCAATAGGGAGTTGTCCTCTTATCCGCAATACGGGTTGACCTAAAACAGCCATAACGCTTACAGAATTGGGTGTTTTGGCTTCACTCGTCATGGATTCATTTTCAATTTTCCACTGCCTCGATGCCATTGCATCAGACCAACTTAAACGCAACGGTTGACCAGGTTTTTGGGGGGATAAGGTGAGTTCTACGGCATTTTGATTCAATATTAAGCTATTCACAGATGTGCCGTAATCGAACTGGATATCTTCCCATTCCCAGGTCGGATTGACTACATCCCCTTGCAGGTAATTATCCTCTAAAATGAGTTTTCTAATGGTACGAATTCCTTTATTTCTTAGCTGTTGCGCCAAGTCTTTCAATTGAGCATTTGTCAGGCTGGAGTCACCTCGTCCTACGACTTGTAATATACCCTCACCTGCATCATAAATAGAAGTACGAATTCGATAATCTGAACCAAGTGCTAGTAAGGCAGCCGCAGTGGTTAGTAATTTGGTATTTGAGGCAGGGATAAAATAGCGATCGCTATTGAGATTATAAAGGGCGCGATCGCTTATTTTTGGTGATAAAAATTCAACGAAAATACCCCAATGAGCACGGCGAAATTGGGGACGGTTAATAACTGCCTCAATCGCTGTTGCTAATTGGGCGGGACAGATTGATTCAGCAGCTTGATTTTTCTGGGCAACAGGTAGATTGGGAGATTGGGAAGCTAAGGCATGAGCCGATTTATTCGTCAATAAACGACTATCAATCCCGAAGCCTATTAGACCCAGTATTATTAGCTTCAGTATCAATCCTGCCTTAAAATACAGTGGTTTCAAGGTTGCAGATTTAGAGATTTTTGTTGGTAATCGCAAGGTCAACTTAAGTATAAAGTATGGATTTTTTTAAGATGGCACTTAGCGTCGTTACGATAACATCTTTGACACTTCAGTTTTCCTGATTCAAGTTCGTTTGTCAATCATGTCGGCTAGCAGGGCAAACATGGCGGTTTGAGTGGCAGCGATAAACAAAATCAGTGTTCTTTCCGTTAAATCTTCGCGCACAAAGATATCCTGAATGAGGGTAAACATACAACCGCAAAAGAAGATAGTTGCCCAAGGCAAAAACACTCTCAGCGGAGCAAAGTAGACTCCAGTGCGTAAAATTAACTGCACAAAACGCAAGGTGTCTCGAATAGGCTTAATTTTACTTTTACCAATTCGATATCGATAGTCAATTGGCTCGTAATGAACAATATAATTGTTCGTGAGCATGGCAATCGTGATGGTAGTGGTAAAACTGAAAGTATCGGGCAAGATTTTGAGGAAGGTTTCTACCACACTTTTGCGAAATACGCGCATTCCGCTATTCAAATCAGGGATGGAAGAGAGGGATACCCACTCGGCAAATCTCACGAGAAACCATTTGGGGATTTTGCGGATGGTTGGATATTGCACATTCGCCCCAATTCTGGCACCGACAACCATGTCCGCTTGGGTTGTCAGACTCACTAGTTGAGGAATTCGCTCATTCGGATAGGTACCATCGGCGTCGGTAATCACGATTAAGGGATACTTGGCATGTCGAATTCCCGTCTTGAGTGCAGCACCATATCCTCGATTGCGATGATGCTCAATTAGCCGAATATCTTGACGATCGCACAAAATCTCCCCAGTGCGATCGGTGGAACCATCATTAACGGTGATAATCTCGTATTCAGAACCCGTAGAACGTAGAATGGTTTGGAGTTCATCGAGGGTTGACGCGATCGCTTCCTCTTCGTTATACACCGGGAGTACCAGCGAAAAAGCCGGACAAGTCGCCTCTATCAGTTCTCGCTTGGGGGAAAATGCCTCACCCAACCGTGTGCTTTTCTGCATGATCTGCTGTTTTCCAAGCATCAGGACATGAGTTGCATTGTATGGCTCAAAGTACAACTGATGTTACGACTCCCATGATTCCATCTGCTGATTCAAACTGGGTAACGCGCCTGCGTCAATGGCTAACGACTCCCACAGAGAAAACATCCAGTTCTCAGGTAATTTTTTGGTTCAGTTTAAGCCTATCTTGTGCTGCCATGTTCGGCTTGATGGCACTGCGAAAAGCCTTTAGTAGCCCTTATGTGGTGCAAGACGATGCGAGGCAGCATGTGTTTTGGATGCGGCGGTTTTTAGACTCCGAGTTGTTTCCCCAAGATTTAATTGCCGATTATTTTCAATCGGTGGCACAACCGGGTTATAAGGCAATCTATCAGCTAGCGGCGGCAATGGGAATTGACCCGATTGTCTTCAGTAAAGGGTTGCCCTTCGTTCTGGGATTAATCGCCACCGCCTACTGTTTTGGGATATGCCTACAGTTGTTTCCTCTCCCGGCGGCAGGATTTGTTTCGGGGTTATTGCTGAATCACAGCTTTTGGCTGAAAGATGACTTGGTTTCGGGTACGGCTAGATCGTTTTTGTATCCGCTATTTCTGGCTTTTGTCTACTATTTACTGCGGCGTTCCCTGTTGCCTTGTTTAGTGGCACTGGCACTGCAAGGCTTATTTTATCCCTCGGTGATGCTGATTAGTGCTGGCGTTCTGTTTGTACGCTTATGGCGCTGGGAACAGGGAAAACTGCGACTATCCCCTAATCGCCAGGATTATCTTTTCTGTGCGACTGGCTTAGGCGTGACACTGTTTGTCTTATTACCTCTAGCTTTGGAGTCCTCTCCCTTTGGCCCGGCTACCACAGTTGCCCAAGCGAGAATCATGCCAGAGTTTGCGGATGAAGGGCGATCGCGCTTTTTCCTCCATAGTCCCTTCGAGTTTTGGCTTTATGCCGATCGCAGTGGTTTGTTTCCTTATGAGTGGGCGCGTTTGCCTTACTTTTATTTACCACTCTTATTCCTGGGCTTGACGCTGTTGTTGCTTTACGAACTCCGCCATCCGTCTCGTTTCCCTTTAGTCAAAGGGGTGACCCATAATATTCAGATTTTATCAGAAATTGGCGTAGTTTCTTTGGGTTTGTTTCTTGCCGCCCATACCCTACTGTTTAAACTTTATTTGCCCAGTCGGTACACGCAGTATAGTTTCCGAATTTTAACGGCTCTAGCGGGTGCGATCGCAGTGATTATCTTCTGGGATGCTCTTTTCCGGTGGGCACAAGAGGGCACTCCTACCCAACGTTTAAGGCGACAGTTTAGGGCACTGACGTTAACCGCACTCATCGGTATTGCACTGGTTTCCTATCCCGTTGTCTTAAATCTGTTGAATTTGCAGGGCGTTCCCTTACCCAATATTTCGGGTTATCGGGAGGGGAAGATGCCAGAACTGTATCAGTTCTTCTCGCAACAACCAAAGGATACTCTAATCGCATCCCTGGCACCCGTAACCGATGACTTACCCACCTTTACCAATCGCTCCGTTTTAGTATCCCAGGAGTCTGCCCTGCCTTACCATCAAGGTTACTACACTCAGATTCGTCAGCGCGTGAGGGATTTGATTGATGCACAATATAGCCCAGATGTCAAGCAAGTGCAGGGCTTAATTCAGAAGTATGGTGTTGATTTTTGGATTGTAGAGCGATCGTACCTTGCCGCCTATCTCAACCCGAATTCCAGCCAAAAGCAACCCCCTCCTGAACTTAAGAGTCGCTGGCTGAAACAATTTCCGGCTACAGCCGAGGCTCGACTCAAGTGGGAGCAAGGGATTATCCCCGCTTTACCTAGGGTTGCACAGCGCTGTGCCGTTTTTCAGAACCAGGATTTAGTGGTTCTACAGGCATCTTGTATTACCGAACAAGAGGGGGGATAAGCTGTCCTGGAACTTGCCTATCTTCAAGACAGGTAATGGGAACTCTTTCGAGCTGTTGACATTCACTGTATTCAGCGAATCTTTCGTAAGCTGTCCCAAAACAATGAAGACTGGATGAGAAATGGGGTAATTTCAGACTTCATCCTGCAACCTTCAGTTGAGCTTTTTCGTTAACAACTACAGTGATGACGGTACAAGAGACTGGACAAAAATGTCCAGGGAAAATGGTATTTCTACCGGATAAACCGATAGTTCCGATGAAACTTACAGCTAGAGGAGAGGAAAAGTTGGGCTTGCGGATATGAGCAGCGACAAGGATAGACAAAACGAAATCATGGTTTTATCAGGGAATGGCAGAGTGTCGAGGAATTGTTCTAGCCTGACGGAAGGATTGGATTTAGCGAGTCAACACCAAGGGGTTGAAGGAAAATCGTTAGAACCTGTGGAACTTCCGATGAAGCCGGCTATTACCGGAGTGGTAACCCTAGAAGCCTCGGAATCTTTTAAGCAAGGACTCAATAAATTTCATCGCGGGGATTATCGCGGTGCGATTCAAGACTTTAACCAAGCGTTGCGGTTCAATGCTGATTTTGCCGAGGTTTACTATTACCGAGGGATGAGTCGCTATAAGAAGGGTGATTATCTCGGAGCAATCAATGATTATAGCCAAGTGCTGCGAGTTAATCCTCACAATGCAGAGGCTTACAGCGAGCGAGGTTTTGTCCGTGCTGTTTTAGCTGATCGCTGGGGAGCCATGCAGGATTATAACCAAGCGTTGCAGATTGATGCTAAGCATATCAAAACTTATTTGAATCGAATTCCATTGCGGGTGGAATTAGCGGATTATCAGGAAGCGATCGCAGATTGCAATGCAGCTTTGAATATTAATCCAAATTTACCTAAAGCCTACCTGTATCGAGGTATGGCTCATTTTGAATTAGAAGATTATCCCAATGCCATGGAAGATTACAATCAAGCTTTAAATATTAATCCCAATCTTGCCGAAGGTTACTTTAACCGAGGATTGAATCGCATCGGTTTGGGAGACTATCAAGAGGCGATCGCAGATTTTAACCAAGCCCTAAAACTGAATCCTAACTATACTCAAGCTTACCTCAACCGAGGTTATACCCGTTTGCAATTGGGTGATAATTGGGGAAGTCTTGAAGATTTTGATCAAGCACTGCATCTCGATCCTGTTTCAGCGAAGGCATTTTTTAGTCAAATGGCTCCGGCTTTTAGCCAGGAATTAGGTATTGTAGAGGATGAAAATCAGCAACTAATCCAAGGTTTGATGCTCCAGGGTAATCTGAGATATGACTCAGGAGATTATCACGCAGCGCTCAATGCATTTAATCAGGTATTAAATCTCGATCCTAATTATACTGAAGCCTACAACCGTCGCAGTACTGTTCGTTCTGCTCTGAGAGACTACGAAGGTGCATTAGAGGATTTAGAAACGGCTAAAAATCTTTCCTTAAGTCACCAGCCATCTTTACAGCCACCACCCGTGGTTCCAGTTGGACAAACGGCTAAGGATTACTATCATCAAGGGGTAGAAAAGCTTCAGATCGGAGACTTTCAAGGAGCCATTGCAGATTTTAATCAAGTCTTGCAAATGAATGGCAATGATGCCACGACGCTTACCTGTCGGGGTTTTGCTTACAGTCGCGTTGGGGACAAGGAAAAAGCGATTGAGGATTTACAAACTGCTGCGAAACTTTTCCATGAGCAAGGGGATGTTAAATCTTCTCAGGAAATAGTAGAGACAATCAAAAAGCTTCAGCCGTAGTTAGACACCGTTGCATTGAAATTGATCGTAACAAGACCAAAGAGAGATGGACTGAATTTCTGACTCAGTCGTATGAAGACGACTTGATCTATTAGCCAGGGAATTAATTCCCTGGCGGGTGATTGCGACTGCTGCAAGATGTAAGCTATATCGTTTTTTTACCGCTGATTGCTAAGAAGATATTCTTCTGCCATTAGCTTTAATCTATCGCCTTCTAAGATGAAATCATCAATCGCATCCTTTAGCTCAAGATAAGGCTGTTGTGCAGCTTGCTTTTTTCGGGCAATGGCGCGTCGAGTTGCTATCCTAACTTTCCCCGCCCACTTACGCTCTCCGAAAATATCTAAGCCGCCAGAAAAAATACTATCGGCTTTAGATTGAGAGGTTTGTTGGTTAATATCTCGTAGCGTTGCGTTGAGTTCTTTCTTAATCGCTCGAAGTTGCTTTTGAGCAAATGTAATCCGTTTGATTTGAAGCTTTACCGATTGGGGATCTTCAAATCTCAACGACATGTCCAACGCAATTTGTTGGATTTCTTCTAGGGTCTTCATGATTGCTTGTTTCTCGACTCCTGGTTTATCTGAAGGGAGAATATATTGAAGTGCGTATGACATTAATTTTTAATATTATAAACGCTAATCATTGACAACGGCTAGCCCTAGCTCTTCTAAGGTATTTACCCCTTATTTAGGACTTAATTAATGCCTCATAATGCTCTTTTTAATTACCATAACTAGAGAATAAAATTGTGACCTATCTAAAGTTGTTAATAGTGCTAAGTAGGTAGGCACAAATAAACAATTATGTAAACAAATATTAAGACACTAAAGCTCCGATCGGTCCTCTGTCCTCGTATGAACTCCGGTCTGCCTTACCTCAACAAAAAATATTAATACCGACCTACTAATGCTGAACCAATGCTCATCGAAGGGAAGCGATTGTGATGTTTAAAGCTATCCCTACTCAGCTCATATTTATAAAATTTTGTATCCACTTTTAGTCAAAAAAAACTATGGGGTAAATCAGGTTATATCACTTCGATGAAACCATTTTTCTCATAAAACCGATGCACTGCCTTATCTGCTTCTGCCCTTTCCCAAGAAAATGCCTGAATGAATTGTGATAATAATTAAAGAGTATCAAGATTGACGCAAGAGAGGGAATTATGGGACTTGAGCGCAAAATGTTCAGGGGAATGTTTGCCCCCGGTGAAGTTGTTCAACTCCGACAGATGTGTTTTACCCCAGGACGAGTGTTTCAGCCCGGAAAATATATCGTAGGTGAATTGCCAGATGCTGCCTTTGACATGGGCTTAGTGGAACGATTACCCCCAGTGAAAGGTAACAGTGCGGAAATTCAATACACTGAGAATCCCCCAGAAACAGAATCCTGATGCTAACCGATCCATACAACTGGATAGAACAATCTCTCACAACCATCCACAAAGCTGATTGGTATCGATCGGTGCAAACCATCCAAAGCCGCTCCGGTGCCATTGTGCAACTGGAAGGGCGTAAGGTGATTAATTTTGCCAGTAACGACTATCTGGGGTTGGCGGCGGATGAGCGTTTGATTCAAGCGGCGATCGCAGCGACTCAAGAATATGGTACAGGTAGCACAGGCTCTCGATTGTTGAGCGGACATCGGCAACTGCATCGAGAATTGGAAAATGCGATCGCATCTCTCAAACAAACCGAAGATGCGATCGTATTCAGTTCCGGATATCTGGCAAACTTGGGAACTATTGCCGCTTTAGTGGGGAAGCGGGATTTGATTTTAGCTGATCAGTACAATCACTCCAGCCTGAAAAATGGGGCAATTTTGAGCGGTGCAGTCGTTGTGGACTATGCTCACGCTGATGTTGAAGATTTAAAGAGTCAGCTAGTGCAACACCGACAACACTACCGCCGTTGCCTGATTGCCACTGATAGCGTATTTAGCATGGATGGTGATTTTTGTCCATTGCCAGAGATACTGGAATTAGCCGAAGAATTTAGTTGTATGGTGCTGGTAGATGAAGCTCATGCAACGGGAGTCTTGGGAGCCACGGGTGCTGGATGTGTGGAATACTTTGGTTGCACGGGAAAAACACTAATTCAAGTTGGCACCCTAAGTAAAGCGTTGGGAAGTTTAGGGGGATATGTGGCGGGTTCAACTGCCCTAATTGACTTCCTGCGAAATCGCGCTCCCAGTTGGATTTATACCACGGCTTTATCCCCTGCGGATACGGCTGCCGCATTGGCAGCCATTAACATTGTCCAACAAGAACCAAAACGCCGTACCCAACTCCATCAAAATCTGGATACTCTCAAGCAGTTAATCGCTCAGAAACTACCTCATCTCAAACTGTTACCTTCAGAGTCACCCATTCTCTGTATTTCCTTAGATAGTGCAGCAGATGCTCTTAAGGTTGGACAACAACTAAAAGCGGCTGGAATCTTTGCCCCAGCGATTCGTCCTCCTACGGTTCCCACCAGTCGAATTCGCATTTCTGTAATGGCAACTCACGAACTCGCTCACCTAGAGAAATTGGTGGATGTTTTGAGTGCGATCGCTCGTTGAGTGGGCAGCAAGGCGGTTGAATTTTAGAAATTCAATTCGCATCAACTCGCTTCGTTCCAATTCATACTTGTTAAGTACTTAGACAGGAATATTGACACATATAAGTTATTGCCAGTAGAGGAAGATTTCAGGCTCTATACACCAGACAGAGGATTAGGATGTGTTTTTTAACCCGATGCCCTTTTACGGCAGGTGCTTAAGGTTATGGTAATCTTGCTAGATAGAATAGCTTCTTTTTATTTCCTTTTTTTGCGCTTCTCGGTCTTCTTCCAACGTGGTTTTGTCGAAGCTTCTGGATGGGCTATTTCCCACACGCTATTAGCAAATCTTGCACGCTGAGCGTTTGCTGAGAGTACCGTGTGCGGATTATTGCCAAACTGAGCCAATTCGATATTGACTCCCGAATTGACATCGCGATCGCATTCCCAACCACAAATAATGCATAGATAAAGACGGTTGCCTTCATCATCTACGTTATAGGATGCCTCATTCATTGAGCCGCAAACTGGACACTCTTTTGTTGTGTAGGGTGCAGGGTGCTGACTAAATACCCTACCAGCTCTGTCAGCCTTCTGTTTCAAAAAAGCAATTTTCCTTCCAGGTGATGCATCAGCAAGGCTCTTACTCAGTCCCGATTTACGTTTTGCTCCGGTTTGTTCGTAACCTTGCCCATCTTCACGCTCTTTAGGCTTCGTACGTTTTCTTAGTTTCTCATCTTGTAAACCATCTTCTACAGCAATAAAACCATAGTTACGAACAATCATAGTGGTAATTTTATGATCGTGATTTCGCCGTTGCAGGCTAATTTTTCGGTCAAGTTTGCGGATAGCTTTCTCAAGAGCTTTTTGCTTTGCTCCAGAAAATGGGCTTTTATCCTTCATCGTTGGTGGTGCATCAGGTACAATATTATATTTCAATGTATTGAGCCTAGAAGCTCCTATTGCCTTGATTACCTCAGCCTCTGTTTTCGCAGCTCTTAAAGCTTCATAACTCTCATTGCTAATAGGGAAAAAATTTTTCCGAATTTCTTGAATTGTTCGATCAGGATGATGAATCCACAGAATGAGCCTTTCCGTTAATTTTTTAGCCAGCTTCTGTTGTAGTTTAGCTCTACGTTCTTCCGACTTTCTATAAAACTTTTGAGGCTGAATACGAGTACCATCTGAAAGGCTTAATTCGTACTGTAGCCCTGGATCGATTCCTATTGAAGCATTGGTGGCTTTGACAGAGAAACTTCGTTGCACTTCACCTGAAAGCTGTATGTAGTATGCATCGGGACGCTTACAAATTTTGTATGTAGCAACTCTAGGAATAGAGCCATCAGGATTTCGCCATCTCTTGTCAATTCCTTTACATCGAACTTTTCCAAGCTTTGGGATTCCTGCAAAGATATTATTGCCTACTAATCTTTCATTTGCACTAGGATTGGTGTTGATTAAGGTCTGTAATTTATCCCTTTTACGCTTGTACTGTGGCTTTCCTCTTTTAACTTCGGATTGACCATACCGACTTTTCAAATATTCTTGCCATGCCGTATCGAGTTGCCCCATCTCTCCAGCACGGAATCTCTGAGGGATGTCGCTATCTTTCATCCATTGAGGGAGATTTTCAGTTTTGCTTACTAAACTTAATCCACCAGAACCTTTATAAGTGGGATTCCGAATCATAGGCTCATACCAACTTGGATTTTCGACAGAGCCGTAACGAGGTATGGGACAAGAATATCCTGTACAGTTAGAGTACTTGCGATCTTCATCATGATTCGACGGTAGCCAGCCCCAACTATCCTTCTTTTCAGCGGGAGTAGGAACTTTATAAATTGGTAGCTTTTTCACATACCAACGTGATTTTTCAGAAATAATTCTACAAAAGGGAGCTAAATACTTTCGATCCGACGTTTTCTCATGGGTTGGAATGCAAGCTTTCTCTTCCTCACTGAGCGGTCGATATTCGTATTGAATGGGACAACACGGTGCGTACTCCTTTTGTCCTTTAACATAACTGTAAAAGTCATCAAAGTCTTCTAAAGCTGCTAACCCCATATTCCAAAGGGATCTATTAATCTCAAGCCATCGGTCAATTTTTGCTTGTTGCTCTAGGCTGAAATCAGCCTTGAACTCTAGGGTAAGCATAAGTTCAAATTACCAGTACAAATGTATTGTAATCATGTTACTATGTCTGATTAAGGCAGGGAAGTTTCCTACCATAGCCTTGAAGTCCTTGAACTTCTAAATGACTGTGTAGCCTTTGGCAGCAGTAATCGAAAGAACTCCTGAAACAACAGGAGAATCCCTGATAGGTAGTGAGGGGCTGTGTAATGCAGTCCCTCACTCTCAAATGTTGCGATCGCGGTTTTCCTACTTTTCCCTACAATGAATCTAACCCACTATTAAAACTCAGCCACTTGAATCGAAGGTGAATGGATGGCGAAGGTTGTTGCGGTTACGGAAGCCATTAAGAGCCTTGCTGAAGCTGAATCAAGGTTGAACTTGAGCAGAGCTGAGGATGAGACTTTTTTTACAGAGTGGCAAACCCAATTGCCCAGCCTTAGTGATTCTGAACAGACTGCGTTGGATACGGTGCGGCGCAGATTGCTTTATCACAGAGCCGATGGAGAATTACTAGAAGGGGCAGTGACGTTGCTTGTGGTATCGCCTTTGTTAGAACTGGCAGGGTTCTACGATCCACCGTTTAAGATGAAGGCTGAAGCTGCGATCGAGATTGCGATTAATGATGGCGAAGAAACGCTGCGGGGGCGAATTGATGTCTTGATTTTGCAGAATCAGCTTTGGGTAATGGTTTTGGAGTCCAAAAAAACCATGATTTCGACGCGATCGGCATTACCTCAAGCCTTGGCTTACATGATGGCAAATCCAGATTTGGATAAACCGCGATTTGGTATGTTGACGAATGGCGATGATGTGTTGTTTGTGAAACTCTTGGCTCAGCCAACGCCCCAATACGGATTATCACGGGCATTTTCGATTTATACCATAGCCAGTGAACTGAGCTCGGCGTTTCAAGTCCTCAAGCATTTAGGGCAAGGTATTATACATCCAGAAAGTTAGCCATTAATTTTTCGTTGTTACCGTTGTACCTGTGGTTTTTGCCGCCTTTGCCGCCGCCGTTCTGCTGCCGACGGGCGATTCGTTTGTATCGGTACAACCTGTGCCTCACTACTTTCTCGTGCCACCCGAATCAGCAGTCCCGCTGCCACCAAACTAGCAATCATGGAATTACCGCCATAACTAAAGAAGGGAAAGGGTAAACCTGTTGTGGGTAGAACGCCAGTCGCTACACCAATATTTAACAACGACTGCCCCACAATTAAAATCATGGCTCCAATCGCAATGAGCTGATGAACTGTATTTCGCGCCTTTAACGCCACCCTAACTGCCACCGTCGCGTAAGTCATGATCAGCCCTAGCATCAATACACTACCCGCGAAACCAAATTCCTCAGCAAATACGGCAAAGATAAAATCAGTGTACTGAATCGGTAAATAAAACAGCTTTTGTTGCGATAGCCCAAATCCAGAACCCCAAGTGCCGCCCGAACCAACCGCCAGCAGGCTTTGAACCAGTTGGTAGCCATCGTTCATCGGGTCAGACCAAGGATTGAGAAACGACATCACCCGACGCCGTTGGTATTCTTTGAGGCTAAGACTGATAAAACTGAGCAGTACACCGCCTAATGCTGTTCCTGCCATATAAGAATAAGGCATTCCTCCTGCCAAGGCGATCAGCCACAAGGTCATACCGCACAAGGCTGTGGTACTGAGATTCGGCTGTAACAGAATTCCCAGAAGTACGAGGGCAAAAATCCCCAGCCAAAACAAGCGTACTCGACCGTTAATTCGCTTCCACTGCCCAAAGAGTCGGGCACTCTGTAGTACCAAAAAGGGTTTAATTAACTCTGAAGGTTGTAGAGGAACAGGGCCAATGGCGATCCATCGAGTTGCACCATTAACGGTAGTGCCGACACCCGGAAGCAGGGTAATGAACAGAAACACCAACAGCGTGATCACAAACCAGTGAGCGATGTTCAGGGTATAACGCAGGGGCGATCGCACCACGAGGTTAAACCCGATTAATCCTAACGCTACCCAAATCAACTGTCGCTTGAAGTAATACAGCCCATCGCCAAACTCAGCATCTGCACTCGGAAAAGAGGCCGAAAACAGAACGGCTAAGCCGATAAACATCCACACAAACGTTAGCCACTTCAACAACCGGGCATTCAGCGCCCATTCTTGTGCGGAGGGATTAACAAAGAAAATCAGGTCGCGTAGAGTCACGAATATTTAATCCCTAACAACAACGCAGAGCTTTTGAACAGCGGTTTGACTGTAAACAACACTAACGTCACTGAATCAAGAATAGCTAATTCCTGCCAAAAGATTCGCTTCTGTTTGGCCTTAATCCGGCATTTTCATAAAAAAGGGGGGCTTGGCAACCCCCTACTCTTCCCTGATCGAAATCCGTTTTTCCAGAATTAGAGAAGACCCGTATTGGTACCGGGCTTACCTGTGGCGAGTTCCACCTTAACGATTTTCCCGCCCATTTTCATAATCCGTTGCTGCTCACGAAACCAGCTATCGTAGGGAACCAGTTTCGTGAAATAGGTATTTTGTAATTCCCGCTGCGTTCTGATTCGGGTTTGGCTAGGAACGCACGCCGTCACTTTAAACATTCGCATGAGTTTGTTTCTCCTGTGGATAGGTTAAGAAATTTTAAATTTCAATTCAGTTTTTGAAGCGATTGCGCGTAGCACACCGCCTAAGGCGTTTGCTATTGCAATTTGCAAAATTCTTGGGTTCGTGGTGCTCAAAACTCAGCCTCAGCGTTAGTCATTCAGCAAGTCACTTGAAACGCTTTCCTTAATCTTTGGCTGCACCACAACGGCGAAACTTGAAGCCGTTATTCTTTAACACAACAAAGGTTGGGAGTCAATCGTCAATACTAGACCGCCAAAACTCATCTGCTTTACAAATATCTCAGCAAGACTCGCCTCTAACAAGCTAGCACTCACAAATGACTTCCCAAACCTTAAGTAGACAACCGACTACAAGCTCAGAAATTAACTAAGAGAATACTTAGCTTAAGCCAGAGCTGATGTAATCAAAATAGACGCCCATTTCCTTACCCGCATCAGCACCAACCAAGCTGGCGGTGACTTCTTTCATGGCTTGGATGGCTTGAACGGTTGCGCCAACAGGAACGCCCAAAGAGTTGTAGGTTTCCTTCAATCCGTTGAGTACGCGCTCATCGAGGATGGAGGGGTCACCCGCCAACATTGCATAGGTCGCGTAGCGCAGGTAGTAGTCCAAGTCACGGATACAAGCGGCATAGCGGCGGGTGGTGTACATGTTGCCGCCTGGACGGGTGATATCCGAATACAGCAAGGACTTGGCAACAGCTTCCTTCACAATTGTGGAAGCGTTAGCGCTGATGGTGGTAGCCGCACGAACCCGCAGTTCGCCTGTGCTGAAATAGCCCTTAAGCTTGTCCAGGGCGGCATTATCCAAGTATTTACCTTGAACGTCAGAAGAGTTAATAACAGAGGTAATTGCGTCTTGCATTTATCCGATTTCCTATTTCACCTAGTCTCTTGAATCCTTTGCACAGACGCGAAACAGCGCGTCTGGAACAGTAGGGAAAAGATGCTTACCCTACTGCAACCCTCCAATCACATAGTCGAAGTAAGAGCCAGCTTCGGAGGCATCGTCACCAGACATCATGGAAGTAGCGGCATTCTTCATCGCCCGAACGCCTTCTGCAACTGCATCGATGGGGGTACCCAAAGACTTGTACATTTCACGGACGCCAACCAAACCAATTTCTTCAATTGGGGTGACATCACCAGAAACGATTCCGTAGGTGACTAGGCGTAGGTAGTAGTCCATATCACGCAAGCAAGTAGCGGTCATTTCTTCGCCGTAGGCGTTGCCACCGGGAGAAACAATATCAGGACGCTTCTGGAACAGTGCGTCACCCGCTTGCTTGACAAGGCGTTCGCGAGAGTCAGTTAGGGTTTGAGCGATGCGGAGGCGACGCTCACCAGAGGTAACAAACGCTTTGATCCGCTCTAGTTCGCCAGGGCTCAGATAACGTGCCTCAGCGTCTGCATTCACGATAGATTTCGTGACGATACTCATCGATAGGATTCCTCCAGAAAAGTTTAACCAGGTGTGTTTAAACTGGCATTCGCATTCTTGATCGCTAGTTCACTTGAGCTAATGTGCTGCACTTAATTTGTTTTCAGGGTGGCTTAAACCGCAACTCCTAAAATTTCTTAAGTATTTTTACGCTTCGTTGAAGCTATCAGCAATACATTAGTCAGGGATACAGCGACCTACCGCAAATATTCTGCGACAGATTGTTCACATTCTTCTCGGTATCTTAATATTTTGTAATATTCTTCCTCAGATTTCGGGAAGTCCGACAGGCACCAAGATCAGGAGGAACGGTAGCGCGTCCTCTGATTTTGAGACATCAACAGCGGGCTTGTGAGTGAGAACAGACGTAGAAAACTGAGCTGATCAACTCCCTTGTTCTCCCTTCCCTGGCTCTGTGTCCTCCTGTCTTCTTCCTGGCTTGTCTTGGTGTCCTTTGCTCTGAGGAAAGCTCCTCTGAACGGCTTTACACCGCTTCAGAGGAGAAGATAGTCAGCGGATTCATGCAAACGCAGCGCTGAACCCATGAGGTTTTGCTCACGCCGGAAGGCGAAAGTTTAGACCGAGGTTACTTCACCCAATCCGAGACAGCTTTCACACTACCGAGGTAGTTGCCAGCCGGTAACGTTGGGCAGCGATTGTAAGGCACGACATCCTCACCGAAGAAGCGGACATATTCTTCGCCATCAACCAGCGCTGCAACAGCCGCACTCAGACCTTGCTCGGTCAAGAGTTGGTTATACTGCTGAATTTCTGATTGGGTGGCTGGAGTCCGTCCCAACAGATGGCGGAACAGGAACTCAATCACCTTGGTATTCGGATAAGGGGTGTAGAACCGACGCTGGTAGATATCAGAACTCGCCAAGACCTTGACAAACTCGCGCACTGAAATTTCACCATTGCTGAGCTTGCTTTCCAATTCAGGGCGACGGAACTCCCCAGGCACCTGTCCGTTGAAGACATCCATCACCTGAGAGTAAATCGCCTCGATGACCTGGGCGGTTTCAGTCTGATTGGCTCCAGGAGTCATACGGAAAATCCGTGCAGGCTTACGGCGCGTTGAGCTAGCACTGACCTCAACTGATTGACCCTCACTCGTTTGGAAAGAACGACCGAGTTCGACAAACTGCGGCTTGCTCGTTTCCTGCTGCCAATCTTGACGCTTCATATCCGCGATCGCCTTACCTGTCATCGGCATCTGCGCCACATCCATGCGGGAAGACACCGGCTCGAAGCTAGGGACGACCACATCCTTATTCTGCTTCGTGAGCTGGTTATACAGCCTTTGAGTGTTGGGGAAGTTGGCAGCGGGTAAGGTGGGGAAGCGCCGATAAGGCACGGTATCTTCACCAAATACCTGGACATACTCCATGCTGTTCACCATCGCGCCGATAAAGCCACGAATACCCTCAGCAGCGAGAATCCGGTTGTACTTCTGGATTTCCTTCTGGTTTTCTGGTGCACGACCGAGGAAGTGCTTCGTCCCCAGCTCAATCACCTTAGTGTTGGGGAAGGGAGTATAGAACTCTTTAATGTAGAGGCTGGAGGTACCTAGACCTTCAATGAACTCTTTAACATTAATTTCGTTGTTACTCAGCTTGCTTTCCAGAGCCGAGAATTCATTCTTCAAGATGTACGGCTCGATATCGCGCTCAAAGATTTGCCGATAGGCGGCTCGAATCAGAGTTTTAACCGCTGGCTTATCAACGTTATTGGTCAGTTTAAAGACCTTGGTTTGCTCGCGCTGAGCACTCACGCCCTGATTAATCCGGAATTGAACATCAGGTTCAGTACGCGATTCAGTGACTTGACCCAATTCCACGAAGCGTGGGGTTTCAGCTTTGGTCATTGAGGTACCGCTGACTCCTTCCGCCATCGTGCCGCCTCTCAAGCGTCGCAATGCCAAACCACCTGGAGTCACATAGCGCTCGTAGGGAACTGTATCTTCCCCAAATGCCTCAGAGTACTCTGGGCTGTCGATAATGGCGTCAACGAGGGCATAGAAGCCTGACTTGGCGCAAATATCGAAATACTTGTTGATCTCTTGACGCCCATAAGTCGGACGACCCAACAGACGGCGGTGGATATACTCAACGGCTTTACAAACATACAGGGATGTCCAGTAAAGATTGCGGAATATCTCCGACTTAGCCAGGGTTCGCACGAACTCCCGCACGGAGATTTCGCCGTTTTCCAGCTTAATTTCCGCCACCTTCTGGCGCTGACCATCGTAGACATCACGCCCAAACACTTGCAAGTAGCAAGCCCGAATCACGGCTTGGGTAGAGCTTTCCGAGAATTTAACACTGGCAGCACTGCTCTTGTTGCGACTCATGCCAGAGGCGGGGAGTTGATCCAATCGGAACACCTTGGGTCCTAAAGAACCGGGAAACTCGCCTCGTGCCTTGGGATTGCTGTTTTGGTTATTGATGCCAGGGCCTTGGTGAATCAGCAGGCGCTTCGTATCTTTGCCAAAGGGAGCCGGTCGAGTATTGGGATTCCGGGTTTCTTTGGGGAAGATGGCTCCAAACTGAATTTCCAAGGGGTCGTTGCCAGAACCATAGGGATGTTGGTCAGGCAGTGGGCGGTCATATTGGGCAAAGGTTGTGATGAACTGAGGGACTTTGCGGAATGGCGCACTGTACTTCAGTAAATCTTGCTGCATTCCCCAGTTGCGGCATTCCTGGGCTTCTTGACCCAATCCCCGCAGGTAGGGGACGGTTTCTTCGCCAAAGTAGTCGGAGTATTCTTGCGAATTGACCAAGGCATCCACCAGAGCCGCTAGACCGCCGCTGGAAACAATGGCAAAGTACTGTTGGACTTCTTCACGCGAACTTGGACCACGACCCAGGAAATGACGGAAAGCCAGTTCTAGGGCACGACTGTTGATGAAAGGCTGGTAAAACTGTTTTTGATATAGGGGAGATTTACCCAGGCGACGAATAAACTCTTTCATTGAGATGTCGCCGTTCTTAACCTGAGATTCCAGGTTAGAGATGGACTGGCTGTAGGCGCGGGTAATATCACGCTCGAAAACCTGCCGATAGGCGGCTTTCACAACCTCTATTTTTTCTGAGGCGGATAGTCCCGGCTTCATCACGAACTTAGGACGCCGTTCTGCTGCATTAAAGTAACTTTGGGGCAGTTGTAAGCCTTGTTGGTCACTTTTAGGACGCTGCCGCAGTTTATCGGAAGGATTAGCCGCTTTAAATTCGCCAATCAATATGTCAAAGTACTGACTGACGATATCCCTGGCCTGGGCATCACGCTTGAAGTACCCTAGCGAGGCAGACCGCATTTCCTGTAGTGCCACCAGTGTGGCCTCTCCAGAGCAGGCATTTTCGATGATTTCCCGCAGACCCCGGACGTTGACGACGATAATGTTCGGGTCGCCCGCTACGATCGCGTAAGTTACATATCGCAACATCCACGACAAGTCACGCAGAGATTTCTGCATGTTTTTCGGGCCATAACGAGCGACGTTAATCGGTCGGAAACCCGCCGGTGTCGGACCTCCACTAGAGGCACTGAAGAGTCCCCGCAGACCCTCGAAGAAGCCACCACTGCTTTCCACATAAGTGGCAGTCCCTAATTTCATGGAATCTCTGACATCCATGCTGCCACCCGCCAGGACTAATTCCTGACCCACTTCTTCCCTGGGCTTTTCCAGGAAAGCCATCGGGGAACCCCCGACGAAAATTCGGTTGGCAGCGCGGGAAACAATTAGATCCGCGTTTTTGCTCAGAATATCTGAAATTTCTAAACGCTGTATCCCAGAGCGGAAGTAACTGGCAAGCTCACCTAGCTCACCAGCGCCTAAGAACCGGTCTTGCTGTTCGGCTTGAATAATTGTTGAAACCGGTACTGTTTGATATAGTTGCGGACGCGCAACTGAGCTTCCACCACTTGCCTTAACACTCATTGGTTCTCAAAAGCTCCCATCGACAAATTGCAAATTGCTACTGTGTTAAGTCTGACCAGGGTGCCAATGCAGGTCATTTTCGCTTACCTTAGGCTTTTGTACATCGGTATTGACTCCCATCTCAAGGGGAGACAGGATGTTCCCGTGAAGCCTTCAATAAACTCTCTTCCTGGGCTTTACCAGATCAGTCTTTAGATTAAAACGTTTCTGTTGTTGTGAACTTATTTGTTAAGAAGTGTAAATAACACCTTCCAGTGTTTCACAGAGTCATCATAGTTGATAAGGGTCAATCGCTGAGAGTCCCCATAAGTTTTGTTACAATTTTCGAGGTCTGGGGAGTGGGGCAATCCCTAATACCTAATGAGATTTTGAGTTATGAATACCGAGCAAGACACTAGCACTGCTGTTCAGCGGCTTTACGATACTTACCCTTTTCCTCCGGAACCGTTACTCGATGAGCCACCCCCTGGGTACAACTGGCGCTGGAATTGGTTAGCGGCTTACAGCTTTTGCACAGGTCAAAAACCCCCAAAACAGGACGTGCGGATTCTCGATGCGGGGTGTGGGACGGGTGTCGGGACAGAGTATTTGGTTCACCTCAATCCTCAAGCGTCTGTGGTGGGAATTGATTTGAGTGCAGGTGCTTTGGAGGTGGCACGGGAACGTTGTCGTCGTTCAGGTGCGGATCGCGTTGAGTTTCATCACTTGAGTTTGTACGACGCGGATCAGCTTGAGGGTAAGTTCGATCTGATTAACTGTGTTGGAGTCTTGCATCATTTGCCTGATCCGATTCGAGGGATTCAATCTTTGGCGAAAAAGCTAGCACCTGGTGGCTTGATGCATATTTTCGTCTATGCGGAGTTGGGGCGGTGGGAAATCCAACTCATGCAAAAAGCGATCGCACTTGTTCAGGGTAATCAGCGAGGCGACTACCAAGACGGTGTGAAGGTGGGTCGTCAATTGTTTGAATCTCTACCAGAAAATAATCGTTTAGTCAAGCGAGAAAAAGAACGTTGGTCGTTGGAAAATCAGCGGGATGCCAACTTTGCGGATATGTACGTTCATCCCCAAGAAATTGACTACAACATTGAGACACTGTTTGAATTAATTGATGCGTCTGGTTTAGAGTTTATTGGCTTTTCTAATCCCCAATATTGGCAGTTGGAGCGGCTTGTGGGGAAGAATCCAGACTTAATGGAGCGGGCGAAGGGGTTGAGCAATCGCGAACGTTATCGTTTAATTGAACTATTAGACCCAGAAGTTAGCCACTACGAATTTTTCCTAGGACGCCCTCCCATCCTTAAAGCAGATTGGTCATCGGATGAGGCTCTTTTGGCAGCAATTCCAGAGCGGAATCCTTGCCTGAGTGGATGGCCTAGTCAGAGTTTATTTAATCACGATTATCAGCTTATCCATCTGTCAGATGAAGAGTTTGAATTCCTGCAAGCTTGTGATGCGAATCCTACCGCCCCAACAGTCCCTAACCCAGATGAAGCAAAAACGGTGGGAGATATTTTGGCTGGTGTAACGTTGGAGTTGAAGGGAGTGCGATCGCTCCTTAATCAACAGCTAATTATGTTGACTCCAGGGTGAATGGGACATTACTCAGGTAATTCTCCAAAGCGTTCTCGATAGCGAGCGAGCATGGCTTCCATTTCAGCAAGTTGTTGTTGAGCTAGTTCCCGTTGTTGACGTTCTTGTTCAGCTCGTTGGCGTTCTTGTTCGGCTTGTGTCTGTGCCAACAATCGTGCTTGAGTTTCCTGGTTGAGTGCGGCCACTAGTTCATCAGGAATTAGCAATTTTTCTCCAGTATCCTCTCGATAAAAGCCAATCAGTTTTCCTTCAACGGCTAACCGAAGTTTTAAGGGTTCGCTGCGACTATCTGTTATGGGTGTGTAGGTATCTTCCCGCAGGCGATATCCTTGCAATTTTTCGGCTATCCACTCTCCCTTAGGATCAAATAGCCAGTATTCCTGAACACCTAGCTGCTCATACAAGGTTTTCTTAAAGGTCTTATCTTGGTCTTTTGTGCCTGGAGAAGTCATTTCAAAAATTACCACGGGTACTTGACCTTCTTCCCAAGTTTTGTAGTTGTCCCTGCCACCGGGAGCAACATCGAAAATCACCATGACATCAGGGGCAGTTCGTACTTTGGGAAATCCCTGAGCATAGTAAAGGAATTGGTTGGCTAGAACGGTTGCTTGACGACCTACTAAGTATTGTTTTAGGACTTCTAAAGTGGTTAGGATGGCATAAAGATGATCGTAGGTTTCTGCCACGGGTTCACCATCGGCACTGGGGTAAACAATTGGGGTGGTTTGGGTTATGGGGGAAGTGGCTGTCATGGTAACACAAAGTCGTCATCACGCTTTTATTCTAGAGTTGAATTCAGGTTGACTGCATAAGTGAAATGTGGCGAGAACTATACTGCTGATGAGTCACTCATTGCACCTGATTAGCCATGCGTCTCCCAAGAATTGGACTGACTGCTCTCATTACCATCCTGGCAACTATTGTGAATGTAGATTTGGGATTTCCAGGTTTAGGGCAATTCATCCAAAATCCCAGAGCTAAAATCCCTAGTTCCCAGGTGTTGGCTCAAACCCCAGATTCACGGAAAGCGGAAGCAGACCGACTGATTGAGCAGGGTATTGAGCAGTATAGAACCAGCCAATTTGAGGCGGCACTACAGTCTTGGCAACAGGCATTGATTATCTATCGAGAAATCAAAGACCGTTTAGGGGAGAGGAATGCTCTGAACAATCTAGGAATTGCTTACTATTCTCTAGGAGATTACACCAAAGCGATTGAGTACCAGCAGCAGAGTTTAGCCATCGCACGGGAAATCAAAGACCGCCGAGGGGAGGGGCAATCTCTGGGCAATCTGGGAAATGCTTACCATGCCCTAGGAGAATACGCCAAAGCCATTGATTACCAGCAGCAGAGTTTAGCCATCGCACGGGAAATCAAAGACCGTTTGGGTGAGGGAGAATCTCTGGGCAGTCTGGGACTTGCTTACTCTTCCCTAGGAGAATACGCCAAAGCGATTGAGTACCATCAGCAGCATTTAGCCATTTCACGGGAAATCAAAGACCGTTTCGGGGAGGGAGCAGCTCTGGGCAATCTGGGAAATGCTTACCATTCCCTAAGAGATTATGCCAAAGCGATTGAGTACCAGCAGCAGAGTTTAGCCATCGCACGGGAAATCAAAGACCGCCGAGGGGAGGGGCAATCTCTAGGCAATCTGGGAAATGCTTACTATTCCCTAGGAGATTACGCCAAAGCGATTGATTACCAGCAGCAGCGTTTAGCTATCACACGGGAAATCAAAGACCGCCGAGGGGAGGGGCAATCTCTGAGCAATCTGGGAAATGCTTACTATTCCCTAGGAGATTACGCCAAGGGCATTGAGTACTACCAGCAGACTTTAGCCATCGTACGGGAAATTGGTGATAAGAACTGGGAGGGTTTGGTTCTGAACATTCTGGCATTTGCTCTCCAAAAATTACGGGAACGATCGGATAACGTAGAAGCAGACATACCGATACAACAAAGTGCAGAAGTAGACATACCGATACAACAAGGTGCGGAAGCAGACCGACTGTTTCAGCAAGGAATTCAGCAGTATCAGACCAGTCAATTTGAGGCGGCATTGCAGTCTTGGCAACAGGCATTGATTATCTATCGAGAAATCAAAGACCGCCCAGGTGAGGGGAATGCTTTGGGCAATCTGGGAGAGGCTTACCGTAACCTAGGAGATTACGCCAAAGCGATTGAGTACCAGCAGCAGCGTTTAGCTATTGCACGAGAAATCAAAGACCGCCAAGGTGAGGGGTATGCTCTGGGCAATCTGGGAAATGCTTACAATTCTCTGGGAGATTACGCCAAAGCAATTGATTACTACCAGCAGAGTTTAGCCATTTCACGGGAAATCAAAGACCGTTTGGGTGAGGGACAATCTCTGGGCAATCTGGGAGCTGCTTACCGTTCTCTGGGAGATTACGCCAAAGCGATTGAGTACCATCAGCAGCATTTAGCCATTTCACGGGAAATCAAAGACCGTTTAGGGCAGGGGCAATCTCTGAGCAATCTGGGAAATGCTTACTATTCTCTGGGAGATTACGCCAAAGCGATTGAGTACCAGCAGCAGCGTTTAGCCATCGCACGAGAAATCAAAGACCGTTTGGGCGAGGGGCATTCTCTGGGCAGTCTAGGACTTGCTTACCAAGATTTGGGAGATTACGTCCAAGCGATTGAGTACCATCAGCAGAGTTTAGCCATTGCACGAGAAATCAAAGACCGTTTGGGTGAGGGTACATCTTTGGGGCATCTGGGAGCTGCTTACTATTCCCTAGGAGATTACCCCAAAGCCATTGATTACCAGCAGCAGCGTTTAGCTATTGCACGAGAAATCAAAGACTGCCAAGGGGAGGGAGCATCTCTGGGCGGTCTGGGAAATGCTTATTATTCTCTAGGAGATTACGCTATAGCCATTGATTACCAGCAGCAGCGTTTAGCTATTGCACGAGAAATCAAAGACCGCAAAGGGGAGGGAGCATCTCTGAGCGGTCTGGGAAATGCTTACTATTCTCTAGGAGATTACGCTAAAGCGATTGAGTACTACCAGCAGGATTTAGCCATTGCACGGGAAATCAAAAACCGCCAAGGTGAGGGGCAGTCTCTGAACAATCTAGGACTTGCTCTATTCAAATCTAGTAATCTCCCAGAAGCTGAAAAAACTCTCCGTGCTGGAATCGAGACATGGGAATCTCAGCGGGAACGATTGGGTAACAATGATGCCTACAAAGTGTCAATTTTTGAAGAGCAAGCTCGCACCTACCGCACTTTACAACAAGTTCTCATCGCCCAGAATAACCCTAATGCTGCTCTAGAAGTTGCGGAACGGGGACGTGCCAGGGCGTTTGTGGAGCTATTGCGTCAGCGCAACGCTACAACATCAGACTCTGCCAATTCTCCCCTCGCTCCACCCACTCTTGAGCAACTGCAACAAATCGCTAAGCAACAGAATGCCACTCTGGTTGAGTATTCGATTATTTATAATGACTTCAAGATTAAGGGTAAAGAAGAATGGAAAGAATCAGAACTCTATATTTGGGTCATCAAGCCTACAGGTGAAATTACCTTTCGCAAAACTGACCTTAAACCACTGTGGCAGCAACAAAATACCTCTCTAGCAGAACTCGTTACGATGAGTCGTGAATCTATCGGAGTCAGGAGTCGAGGATTGGGAGCCGTTGCCAAAGTGGATGACGCCACTCAAACAAATCGATTACAGCAACTCTATCAAATCCTAATTCAACCGATCGCAGATTTACTCCCCACGAATCCAGAAGCGCGTGTCATCTTTATCCCGCAAAGCTCGTTATTTCTGGTTCCGTTCCCAGCACTCAAAGATGAGCAGGGCAAATACCTGATTGAGAAACACACTATCCTCACCTCTCCCTCGATTCAAGTCCTAGAACTAACCCGCAAACAACGGGAAAACTTACCCCCCCTTACCAAGGGGGGGACAGGGGGGGTTAACCTGGTTGTCGGGAATCCTACCATGCCTAGCGTCCCGCCCTATCCTGGGGAAAAACCGCAACAACTGGCACCTCTCCCAGGTGCGGAAGAGGAAGCAAAAGCCATTGCTCCCCTCCTCAACACCCAACCCCTCATCGGCAACCAAGCTACCGAATCAGCCGTTAAACAACTTTTACCCAAAGCGCGAATCATTCATCTAGCCACTCACGGCTTACTTGATGATATTCGAGGAATTGGCAGTGCTATTGCTCTTACTCCCGACTCCTCATCATCTCCCCTTGCCAAGGGGGGACAGGAGGGGGGTAACGGTTTACTCACGGCTGAAGAAATCCTAGACCTAAAATTAAATGCCGAATTAGTCGTTTTAAGTGCCTGCGATACCGGACGAGGACGCATTACAGGTGATGGTGTAGTTGGACTTTCTCGTTCTTTAATTTCTGCCGGAGTTTCTAGTGTAATTGTTTCCTTATGGTCTGTACCCGATGCACCAACAGCATCATTAATGACCGAATTTTATAATAATATCCAACAGCGCCAACTCGATAAAGCACAAGCCTTACGACAGGCGATGTTGACCACGATGAAACAACATCCTAATCCTAAAAATTGGGCAGCCTTTACTCTAATTGGAGAAGCAAAGTAAAGGTTAAATAGAATCGCAATTCAGGGTGTATCTAAATTAGGAAGTACAATTTCTTGTAGAGCAGATATCACCAAAAATTAGAGGGGCAGGGCAGACAGAATACCCATGCCAATAATATGAATTTTTATTTCACTAACTGAAATGAAGTCATAAATTTTTCAACATCAGCCGACAACGCACTTTCTCTATCTTTGGGAATTTCTGTCGTTAATTGGTATAAGCGTTGTTTGACTAAATAAGTTCGATAGTTAACTATTTTGCCGCCAGGAGCTTCAAACTTAAATTCTTTGCCAGAATATTCTTCTAAGCGAATATCTTGCTGATTAATGAGTTTGAGTTTGCGATCGCTTGTAAAACGAGAAGATAGGCTATCTAAAATAAACTCAGGAGGAAGCTGAGCGATATCCTCCGGGAAATTTGTATAAGAAACACTATATTTTACCTTACCTTCTTCTAATGAAGCGGTGAACAGATTAGCATCCAGAGATACCTTATTTCCATCAGTCGTTTGTCGGTTCTGAGTGGGTGCAACGGGCATTAAAACCGTAAAGCCTCCTTCAGAGGAAGAGATTTGTTCCCATTGTTGCTGTTGAACGAGAACTGGCTGTTCGGCTCGAACAGATTGAATCGCTGGATATCCACTCATCAGCAGACTCGATAAAGCTGACAGTAATAAAAATTGAGTTCTCATACTTTATATTCCTCAGCAACTTTGCCCCAAATCTTCGTCATTATACAGTAGTCGCTTGAGACAGAAATAAAAAAGCGTCTGAACTCAGCCAGACGCTTGCCATGTTTGACGTTTAAAGAATATGAAACCTGATTTTAGCCACTCAGTGCTTCGGCACCGCCCACAACTTCCAAAATTTCCTGGGTAATCGACGCTTGCCGTGCCTTGTTGTAAGACAGGGTTAAGCTGCTAATCAGTTCACTGGCATTATCACTGGCGTTGTTCATCGCCGTCATCCGGGCTGCCAATTCGCTAGCGGCTGACTCTTGCAGCGCCCGCAGTAACTGGTTGTTCAAATACAAGGGCAACAAGGCATCCAGAATTTGCACTGGGTCTTGTTCAAAGATCATGTCACGGGGGAAGGGAGTGACTTGAGGTGCGACTTTCTCCCGTGTGACCTCAAAGTTGCCACCACGACTTGTCAGCCTGAAGATTTCATCATCTTGTGCTTCTAGTCCTTGTGCCGTCAAGGGCAGCAGGGTTTGAACCACTGGACGAGAACTAATCAAGGAGACAAACTTGGTATAAACCAATTCAACCCGGTCTACGGATTCTGAGAGGAACAGGGAAAGCAGTTCGTCCGCAATCATTGAGGCTTCAGCGGCGGTAGGAACCTGCTCCAAGCCGGTATATTTAGCATTAATAGGCTGGTCGCGGCGCTGGAAATACTGAGAGGCTTTGCGTCCCACGAGGACGTACTTGTAATTCAGATTTTCCTGCTGTAATTCCTTCGCACGGTTTTCAGCACGACGGATGACGTTGCTGTTGTAAGCGCCACAAAGACCGCGATCGCCTGAAATCACCAACAATCCAACCGTCTTGACTTCCCGTTGTTTGAGCAGGGGTAAGTCCACGTCTTCAAACCGCAGACGGTTCTGTAAGCCGTAGAGAACTTGTGCCAAGCGGTCGGCAAAGGGACGGGTGGCGGTCACCTGTTCTTGGGCGCGACGGACTTTGGCAGCGGCAACGAGGCGCATCGCCTCGGTAATTTTTTTCGTATTTTTGACCGACAGAATGCGATCGCGAATAAATTTTAGATTGGCCATATCGGGGTTGAGGTGAACAGGTTGAAGGTTGAAAGTTGAGTTGAAGGTTGAACATTGAATTGAAGGTTGATTGGCAGGTTGAAAGTTGAAAGTTGAAGGGTCTAACTTTCAACCTGGTTTTGTCACCTTCAACCTTCAACCTGGTTTTGTCACCTTCAATCGGCTAGTGTTCAACCTGCAACCGATTACACGGATACGAGGAAAGTCTGCTTGTATTCTGTGATCGCTTCTTTCAGCAGCTTTTCTGCCTCATCAGTGAGTGCCTTCTCTTTTTGCACAATCTCACCATACTGCTGCTTGCTGGTCTTCAAGTACTCCCGCAGTCCCTTGGTAAAACTGCTGACTTTCTCAACCGCAATGTCATCCAGATAGCCATTGAGACCGGCGTAGACCAATGCGACTTGCTCATAAACGGCTAACGGTGAGTACTGAGGCTGCTTCAAAATTTCCCGCAACCGCTGACCCCGTGACAATTGGTCTTGGGTGGCTTTGTCCAAATCCGAGGCAAACTGAGCAAAAGCTTGCAGGTCATCAAACTGAGCCAGTTCTAGCTTTAACTTACCGGCAACTTTCTTCATCGCCTTGGTTTGGGCGGCAGAACCCACCCGCGATACGGAGATACCGGGGTTAATAGCAGGACGTAAACCGGAGTTGAACAAGTCAGAAGAGAGGAAGATCTGACCGTCCGTAATCGAAATCACGTTGGTAGGAATGTAGGCAGACACGTCACCAGCTTGGGTTTCGATAATCGGCAGTGCTGTCATACTGCCTTCACCGAGTTCATTGCTCAGTTTCGCCGCCCGTTCCAACAAGCGGGAGTGGATGTAGAACACATCTCCTGGATACGCTTCCCGTCCGGGCGGACGACGCAGCAGCAAGGACATCTGACGATAGGCTTGGGCTTGCTTGGAGAGGTCATCGTAAATCACCAGCGTGGCTTTGCCCTTGTACATGAAGTACTCAGCTAGGGTCGCGCCGGTGTAGGGAGCGAGGTACTGAAGGGTGGCTGGGTCGTTGGCATTCGCCGCTACCACAATCGTGTAGTCTAATGCTCCTTTATCCTGAAGCACACCAACCACTTGGGCTACAGTAGACGCCTTTTGACCAATGGCGACGTAAACACAGATTACGTCTTGTCCCTTTTGGTTGATGATCGTGTCAACGGCGATCGAGGTTTTTCCGGTTTGGCGGTCACCAATAATTAATTCCCGCTGACCCCGCCCCACGGGAATCATGGCGTCAATAGCGGTGATTCCGGTTTGCATGGGTTCATAAACTGAACGCCGTGCAATAATCCCTGGGGCACCGGATTCAATCAAACGAGATTCGGTGGTGTGGATGTCTCCCTTTCCATCAATCGGGCGGGCTAGGGCGTCCACCACGCGACCAATCATCGCCTCTCCCACGGGCACCTGAGCAATTTTGCCCGTCGCGGTAACAGAGCTACCTTCTTGGATGCCACGACCATCGCCCATCAACACGGCACCGACATTGTCCGCTTCTAAGTTCAGGGCAATGCCAACCTCGCCATCTTCAAACTCGACCAGTTCCCCAGCCATGCACTTTTCCAAGCCATAGATCCGGGCAATGCCATCACCGACTTGCAAAACGGTGCCAACGTTGGAAACCTTGACATCTTGGTCGTATTGTTCTATTTGCTGCCGAATAATGCTGCTAATTTCGTCGGGTCTAATGCTAACCATGATTAGTTGTTTTTATTGAAAACGTTGAAGGTTTAGAGGTTGAAAGTTGAAGGTTGTTCGCCTAGGGTTCCCTAAAGGGTGAGGTTGAAGTTTGAAGTTCAACCGGTTCATTAACTAACCGATTTACCTACACCTTTAGCTGCTTAAGCGCAGACCAATTCGGCGGATTTGCCCCCGTAGACTGGCATCGATTAACTGAGAACCGACTTTAATAATCACACCACCAATTAAATCGGGGTCAATTTTTGTATCCAGTTCCACTTGATGGGCACTTGTCATCGACCGGACTTTTTCACGAACAGACTGCTTTTGCTCTTCTGTCAGTTCTACGGCTGAAGTGACTTCAGCTAGAACGGTTTGATTCAACTTCCGCAAGAGTGCTTGATACTGCTGGCAAATTCCTTGCAAAAACAGGACGCGCCGCCGATCAACTAAGAAGTTCAAGAAATTATTGGTGTACTGATGAAATTGCTCACCACCAATCTGTTTCAGTACAGCTTTTTTGTCTTCGGCTTTCACAATTGGATTGCCTAAAAACTGCTGTAACTCTTGAGATTCTTTCAAGAGATTGAGTAAGCCAGCAATATCTTCTCCGATTCGCTCTGTGAGGTTATTGGCCTGAGCGATCGACATTAATGCTTCTGCGTAAGGCTGATATACCTCGGCACTTAACGAGCCACCTTTCACGATCTACCTCCCAATTGTAGCGATGCTGCGGTCAATTAACGTTTGTTGAGCGTGTTCATCTAAGCGCTCTTTAAGCTGTACTTCGACGCGCTGCATTGCCATTGCCGCAACTCGCACCCGAAGCTCTGCGATCGCTTTTTCTCTTTCGGTGTTCAAATCCTGAACGGCTGTTTCTCTCAGGCGTTCGACATCTTGACGCGACGCTTCTAAAATGGCGGCTTTTGCAGCCTGTGCATTTTCTTCGGCTGCTGCTCGAATTCGTTCTGCTTCTGCCTGAGCTTGTGCCAACTTCTGTTGAGCATCGGCTAAGGCTGTGGCTGCATCTTTCTGCCGTTTTTGAGCCTCTTGAATCGCTTCTTCAATTTTTGAGCGCCTCTCAGAGAGGGTCTTGCCTAAAAATTTACGCCCAAAGAAAAATAGCACCCCTATGATAATCACGAGGTTAATCAGGTTGGTTTCTAAAATGTTTGTGTTTAAACCAAAACCACCTTCTGAACCACCTTCCGCTGCGAGTTCTGCCGCTGCGGTAGCCAGGAATGAGAAAGTACTCATAATAGCCATATACAACTGCGAAGACTGAGTATTACTAATACTGTGACTGGTGGAACCAGCCAACAGCTAGGATGCTGCCAAAAACCTTGCGATTCATTATTTGGAGGCTTGAGAGAGCCTGATTCTCTTAACCCACTCAAAGTTGCTACTCGAAGCGGGAGCGAGTTTTTCGACAGGACTATTCGTAAAACCATCGCGAACTTGAACTTGAGGCTGTTACCGCCAGAGTGTTAGCTTTGTGGAGCGATGGAAAAGCTGTTGCCGAAGACTAAGATTAACAAGTTGCTTGCCCTTGCTTGCGTCAAGCTTCTATATACCTAAAAATTGCCACTCTCACACCGCTATATCCACTACACCCAATCACTCAAAAGCGGAGTTGTAAGCTTAACCTCAGCCAAGGCGACGCTTATCGATTGACCAGTTCGGGTCCCAAAAGCTTCTCTATAATTTGTCGGCTTAGAGCATCCACTTGTTGTTCCAGCGAGGAGAGAGCCTCAGCTTTTTGCTGTTCAATTTCCTGTGCGGCTTGCTCTCGTTGAACTTGAGCTTCCCCTTGAGCTTGAGCCATTTTTTCAGCCGCAATTTTTTGAGCATCTGCTTGTGCAGCAGCAATTGTGGCTTGAGACTTGCGGCGAGTTTCTGCTAGCTCCTGCTCATACTGCTGAGCCAGTTTTTCCGCTTTGGTTAAACGTTCGCGTGCTTCTAACGAGTTTTTGCGGATATAATCGTCGCGATCGTCAATAGCCTTGCTCAACGGTTTGTAGAATACCGCATTTAACACCACTACCAATAGGATAAATTGCAGTGCCATTAACGGCAGGGTGGCGTCAAAATCAAACAACCCCCCTTCTTTGGCAGTGGATGTAGCGGCTTCGACAGCTAGTAGAATTGTCCAATGTGTCATCATTATTTTCAGATCCCACAGCTTAAAAAAGGTCAGCTATTCAGTTGGGATAGGGGTACCTTTTGTACGGGTTGTCGAAAATTTTCCCAGCACTCAGACCGACTATTGCGCGCATCCTAAGTGCTGGGATAAAGTTTTACGCGAAGGGGTTGGCAAACAGAAGAACGAGAGCAACCACCAGACCGTAAATGGTTAGCGCTTCCATGAACGCCAAGGAGAGCAGCAGCGTACCGCGAATTTTGCCTTCAGCTTCAGGCTGACGCGCAATCCCTTCTACTGCCTGACCGGCGGCATTTCCTTGACCAATGCCAGGGCCAATAGCAGCTAGACCAACAGCGAGAGCAGCAGCAATAACGGAAGCAGCAGCAATGATTGGATTCATGGTATTTTTCCTTAAACTCAAGTAAACGCTAGGACAGAGACTCCTACCCCGAAAAATCCGCTCATCAGAGCAGACTGGTGGTAGGCGTTAAATGAACTTGCACTGATGAAGGCTTCAACTTCACTAGTGATGCTCCTCAAGTGCCTCTCCGATGTAGGCGGCAGCTAGAGTTGCAAAAATTAACGCTTGAATAGCACTCGTAAATAAGCCTAGTGCCATTACAGGGAGAGGGACAAACAGGGGAACCAGCAGCACCAGCACTCCGACAACCAGTTCATCCGCTAGAATATTTCCGAACAGACGGAAGCTGAGCGAGAGGGGCTTCGTGAAATCTTCTAAAACCCGGAAAGGTAGAAGAATTGGCGTAGGTTGGGCATAACCTGCAAAGTACTTCACGACACCCTTCTTGCTAATCCCGGCGTAGAAGTACGCCAACGATGTCAGAAGTGCAAAGGCAACGGTTGTATTGATATCACTTGTGGGAGAGGCTAACTCACCTTCTGGTAGATGAATCACTTTCCAAGGAACAAGCGCCCCAGACCAATTTGCCACAAAAATGAACAGAAATAGAGTGCCTACGAAAGGAACCCAAGGACGATATTCTTTTTCCCCTATCTGATTTTTTGCCAAATCCCGCAAAAATTCCAAGGCATACTCCATAAAATTCTGGATTCCACTTGGAATTCTTTGGATATTGCGAGATGCTGCAATTGAAGCCGTGATGAGAATGGCAATTACAACCCAAGAAGTAATGAAAACCTGCCCATGTACTTTTAGGTTGCCAATGTGCCAGTATAAATGCTTGCCAACTTCTAATTCAGCAAGGGGGAAAGAATTCAGAACGCTCAAACCATCTAACATTTCCATTCCGGAGATTTCCCCATACATCTAGAGAGGGCGAAAAGTTCAACTGACTGACCACTTAACCTACTTAGACGTAGGAAATAGGGTGCTTTGCAGCACATAGACGATGAGTGCGGCTTTGTAAGTCAGAAAACCTAAAAATATGGGCAAAATCTGCAATCGTTGCCAACGAGTAGCCACGATAAATAGCCCAATAAAAAGCGCGAACCGGGCAGGACTCGGACGGCTTTTTTGTTGGCCTAGCCGCTCAACGTCTTTAGCCAACATTCTCAAGTAAACCATACCTGTGCACGCCCCGATCAAATAATTCAGAGCAATGTCAAGTGAGTAAAAAAACCAGACACAGATAAAAACAATCCCTGTTATAGCAAGGGTGACCAACACCAAGGTTTGTTTGAGTTGGTAGTACTCTTGCATTGAGGAATCATTTTCGGGGGATGGAGAACTTCCTTGAGGCAGTTCTTCCATTACCGGGGTTGGTTGAGGAGAGTCGTCTGACAAGTTCACGGGTCGCAGCAACAGCCAGTCCAGAAGTGGAGCTCGCAGCAAACGAGCTTCACAGTAGGTAATCATATCACGTACCGGTAACAATACTTAAAATTTCCTAAATGACGAGGTTGTGTAGGGGAACCCGCTAAACCCTTAGATAATAGAAATGCCAGAGGGAGGTAAAATAAGCAGGTTCAAGTCCAGTTCCCCAACCTGGGGATTAAAAGTGTAAAGCCCAGAACTGACGCAATGCCCAAGACTTACACTGTTGCAATTCACCATCAAGGCACAACTCACACCCTAGAGGTTCCAGAGGATAAACAAATTCTTCTCGCTGCCTCTGCGGCTGGAATCGACTTACCCAGTTCCTGTAATGCAGGAGTATGTACTACTTGTGCCGCTCAACTTCTGGAAGGTACGGTAGAGCAGAGCGATGGAATGGGTTTGAGTCCAGAACTTCAAGCTGAAGGTTATGTGTTACTGTGTGTGGCTTATCCTCGCTCTAACCTAAAGGTTGAGACCGGGAAAGAAGATGAAGTATACGATCGCCAGTTTGGTCAGCCTCAATAGGGGAACCGTTGAAAAGTTGGCAAATGGGTAGGCTGAACATTGGTAGGTTGATGCCCTTGAAAATTCAACCTACCTCTACCCGTTGGGTTCTCCTTCAAAGTAGGGGGAACGCTTCGCGCATCACCCTCAACCTTCTGGCTTATTAAGGCTTTTCTAACCGACAAGAGGCAAGAGCCAAATTAAAAATTCCTTTTTGATCAAAACATGTTGGGATATCATTCACTCTTTGGGCGTAATTTTCTTTCGCCAAGGTAGTAATCTTGCCCTCCCTGGTTATCTCGCAGGGACGATTGAGACTGCACTCAGGTTGTGATAGAGCGTTATCATCGACACCCGTGTTAGCGATCGCAACCACGCGATTACTTTGGAGAGAGACAACAGGAGAACCTGACATTCCCCCGACTAAACTACAACGATTGCGAATCGATTTCTCCCACTGATAAACATCTTCTCGTACATTCGCCGACTGTCCAATTTCGCAAACCGCTCGGTGAAGGAAACTCCGAGAAGGTTCCACACCATTGAGCGGAATCCCAACAATCTCAACAGGCTCTCCTACAGGAGCAGGAACTGGATCAATTTTCAAAGGAGTAAATCCCTCTTTCACCAATTGTTTAAAAGATGTATCCAGTTCCAAAACCGTGATATCAGTTCCTTTCATCGTTGCATAAACAACCCGCCTTACCCGAACTGAACGAACCCGATTGAGTCCATCTTTAAAATAATTCAACTTAAAAACTAAATTAGAAGGCTGATTAATCAGGACTTCTTCAGGTTTGGGAAAGCTAGAACCATCATAGCAATGACCATTGGTTACGGCATAAGCGGGTGATTGATTAACCCCTTGAGTATCTAAGAAAAATGCAGTACAAATTCCAAAAGAGCTTTGCTCAAGCAAACCAATACCGCTATATTGTTTGCCTTTTTCAACAGACAAAAGTTCCCAATTGACCTTGGAAGAGTTAACTTCGGTATCGGGTAACTTATTGCCATTTCGGTCAAAAATCACCGCTTGTGCCACGTTTGCTCCCAGCACTAATCCTAACCCTAGGGCGGCAAGTAGTATGTTCTTTAACCCAGTTTTTCGCATACGACAGGTACTCCGTCCGTCTTGGTTGATAATATTAAAGACCCACCTCAGGCATAGCCTTTACATCACCAAAATGACAACTCACTTCATCACCGCAGAAATTAACCTCCAAGAGACACCCATACAGCTACAGCAAGAAATTGAGGCAGAATTACAAAAACGAGGGGAACCGCTACGCTGGGCAGTGACTCGCGTGGATAGCGATCGCCAAATCGCCCAGGTAGAAGCGATTGTCACCGTTGAATCGGATACCGAAGTTTCACTGTGATTCAACGTCCTTACACCGTTGTCTTAATTATTCCTACAGGCGTTGGGGCAGCGATTGGGGGCTATGCGGGGGATGCCCTACCCGTAGCTAGAGCCATCTCGGCAATCTGCGATCGCCTAATCACCCACCCCAATGTCCTCAATGGTGCCCAGTTGTACTGGAACTTACCCAACGCCCTCTATGTGGAAGGGTACGCTCTTGACAAATTCGCCTCTGGATGCATTGGATTGCAACCTGTACATCAGAATCGGGTGGGGTTAATTCTCGACCAAGGCATTGAACCGGAATTGCGCCTACGACACCTCCAAGTAGCAGATGCGGCTAGAGCGACACTGGGGTTGAATTTGACGGATTATGTGGTCACGGATGCGCCTTTAAACGTGGAATTACGAACCGCCGCATCTGGGGCAAGTTGGGGTACGATTGGCAATCCTGACAGTTTGTTGCGATCGGCTGAAGTACTGATTGAGCAAGCCAAAGCAGATGCGATCGCCGTGGTTGCCCGTTTCCCGGATGACCTTGGCAGCGAGGCGTTGCAAGCGTATCGTCATGGACAGGGCGTAGACCCCCTCGCCGGTGCCGAAGCGGTGATTAGTCACCTAATCGTTCGCACCTTTCAAGTGCCTTGTGCCCATGCGCCGGCACTGATGCCCTTACCCCTCGACCCCGACTTATCCCCTCGCTCCGCTGCCGAAGAATTAGGCTATACTTTCTTACCTTGTGTTCTAGTAGGATTGAGTCGTGCCCCTCAGTTCGTGGAACGTCAAAACCCCAATCCCAATTTTTTAGTTCAGACACAAAACTTTACCTCTCTCCCTGGAGATATTTGGGCGTCGGACGTAGATGCAGTCGTTGTCCCAGCAAGCGCCTGTGGTGGCAGTGCTTTACTCAGTTTAAGCCGCCAATCGCGAACTCAGATTATTGCGGTTGAAGAAAACCAAACCTCCATGCAAGTCTCCCCAGAAGATTTGGGTATTCAAGCAATCAGAGTAAACTCATATTTAGAGGCACTGGGCGTTTTAGTCGCTCATCGTGCCGGTATCAGTGCTGAGGCTCTCAGCCCTTCCCTATCCTCTTTGCATTGCTTATCTGTTCGTGGCAAACCAGCTTCCGGATCAACCTGAAATTGAACCTCTAACCCGCACCCAAGTGTTAATTGCTATGGGGGTGACGGCTCTTGTATTACTATTCGTTGCCAAGCTTTGGCTGCACTTGGGTTCCGTTATCCTTCTGCCCCTAGAGGGTACGCCTGAAGCGTTACTTTTAGGACTGGGTATAGCGCTGGGCATTACGGTGTTAAGTAGTTTAGTTTATCGTCTGTGGCCTGCTTATCGCCAAAGTGCGGATTACTATCTGCAAATGGTTCTAAAGCCATTAGTTTTACCCGACTTAATTTGGCTGGGGTTGCTACCTGGGATGAGTGAAGAATTATTGTTTCGGGGTGTGATGCTGCCCGCTGTTGGGTTGAATGCCACTGGAGTTGTTGCTTCCAGTCTGCTATTTGGTGTTTTGCATTTGAGTGGGCCACAACAATGGCCTTATGTCGTTTGGGCCACTGCGGTAGGGCTGCTGTTGGGATTTAGCGCCCTGGCAACGGGGAATTTACTCGTACCAATTGTGGCTCATATTGTTACCAATTTGCTTTCCAGTTATCTGTGGAAACTCGATCACAAACAAGCTGAAGCTTAATCGTATTGAGAAGCTCTTTCTTGCATAAGTCAAACAGGGCGAAATATAGGAAACTGTGGATAAGCGCTATGACAGTATTCTATTAGCCATGTCTAACCCAAAACAACAGTTAAGCCTTACAACTGTGCCAGTAAGATTAATTGGTCTTCCGGTAACGCTCGTATTATTTTTGACAGGTTGTGGGTTACAGAAATTAGTTGACCAACAAGTCTCTGATCGCGCTCGTTGTCCATTCAATGGGATGGAATTAACCCTACAAATTCAACCTCCCACAGGTGCTCGTGGCATCACACCTGAACTCAACGACGCTGTGAAAAACATCTTGAAGCAGCGAATTAGCGGTTTGGGCATAAAAGGGGCGGCAATACAAACAATTAATCAAGAGCAACTGTTGATTCAACTCCCAGATGAGAAAGACGCGCAACAGGCAGAACGAGTACTGGGTAGCATAGGAGAGTTAGATTTTCGCCAGCAGAAATCGGGGACAGAAACACAGCTACCCATTGAACTTCAAGTCAGGGAAAGACTTCTACAAAAGCAGGACGAATTGAGGAAAACGGGTGATGCAAAGGCACTGGCGGAAAATCAAAAAGCCCTAGATAGAAGTCAAGAAGCGATCGCAAACTTATTTGAACGTACCGATTTAAGCGGTAAAAATCTCAAAGATTCTTACTCACAGCCTAGCTCAGACAGTAGTCGCTGGGAAATTACCCTCCGTTTTGATGACAAAGGAGAGGAAGCGTTTGCTCAGTTGACCAAAGACTTGGCAGGTACAGGTCGTGCGATTGGTGTTTTCCTCGACAATAGTCTAATTAGCTCTCCCGTAGTTGGGCCAGAATATGCACAAACTGGCATTCTTGGTGGGAGTGCTGTTATTAGTGGTAACTTTACAGCTCAATCTGCCCATGAGTTAGCGATACAGTTACGAAGTGGAGCATTACCAGCTCCTTTAAAAGTACTGAGTAATCTTCGAGTCAATAAAAACCGTTGTCCATAAGATATTTTTTTAACGCTGAACTTGCTTAAAGGGTTACTGAAGTCGTCCTAGGGGCAAGCTGCGCGATTGCTTGTGGTAAGATTCGATGCTCCTGGACTTGAATTCGAGCATGAAGAGTTTCTGGTGTATCAAGAGGCAACACCGGGACGGCAGCTTGTACCAAAATCAGGCCACTATCTACTTCTGGGCACACCAAATGTACTGTACAGCCAGTAATTTTTACACCCGCTTCTAGGGCTTTTTCTATAGCGTGAGCACCCTTAAAACTGGGTAATAAACTGGGATGGATGTTGATGATTTGGTCAGGAAAGGCGTTGATTAACACAGGTGTGACAATTCGCATCCAGCCTGCCATCACCACCCACTCTACCTGGTACTGCTGCAACACTTCAACAATAGCCGTGTCTAACTCTTCTCGGCGTTTGTAGTCTCGATGATTGAGCAGTACAGAAGGAACGCCCCAACGTTCAGCTCTTTCTACGGCTTTGATACCGGGATTATTGTAAATTAAGACTTGAATTTGGGCGTTGAGTTGCCCGTCTTTTATCGCTTGAGCAACAGCCTCAAAATTACTGCCACTTCCAGATGCCATGATTCCCAGTTTCATGGGAGAAGAATTTGTGGAGTGATGGGGAGAAATAGGGGGTGAAATTAAGAAGTCGGTAGTCGTATCAACTAATACGGATTGATGATTCATACAACGTTATTTTTAGTAGTGCCTCCAAATTAAATCGTCTTACTTCGGACGACCAACATTCGTCGCAAAAGCTCCCTGCATGTTCCCAGGAGGATTGTAGTTACAAACAACGTAATACCCCTTTGACCCCTTAGCTTTCCCACAGCCCAATTCACCAGACCCTTTCCAAACAACTTGGGTAAAGTGCCCGGTATTCATGCTAAAGGCTGGCTTGTTATAGTTATAGTCTTTAACTTCGTCGTACCACATTTGGACGACGGCGTTACCGGTCGCATCAGCCGTTGACCAATAAAGGTTTTCTCCAGGCCCACTGTGTTGTAGCTTACCGAGCCTCGCTAGGTTCTGTGCCCATCTCTGGGCTTTTTGATTTAGGGTATTACTGAGCTTCATGGGAGGAGCGCCATGCTTAGCTCGAAGTTTGTTATGTGTGTCCAGAGCTTCTTGCCGAAACTTTGTGAGGTTTGTCGCTTGAGCAACAAGCGGTATGGGTGGCGGCTGGGAAGTCCCCTGTGATTTGGCGAGTACAGAAGTACCCACAACTCCAACAGTGGTGAGAGTCGTCGCGGTCAATCCAGTCAAAGCCAATATTGCAAAACGAAGAGGGTTCATAACGTAACTTCCGTTCAGTTCGCTCTCTCAATCTCTGATAATACCTCCACAGTTTGCCATGATTAAAAACCAATTCAGGAAATCTTGGCACTCGGTATCCTCAAACTCACGCCTCACTTCTTGTAAACAGAAATGCTATGACGAATAATTTTAAACCTTCCCCTCCGCAACCCTGGCTAGATAATGATGCGATCGCCGCCTGGATTTTCTTAGCCCCCGCCCTAATTCTCCTTGGATTCTTCCTGCTGTGGCCCATGGCTTATCTGGTATACCTGAGCTTTACTAGCGGAAGTTTCACCTTAACAGGTATTCATTGGATTGGTTTGAGAAACTATCTCCGCCTAGCCCTCGACCCCGATTTTTGGCAGGTTCTCGGCAATACGCTTTATTTCACCGTTGCCACCGTCCTGCCCAGCCTGATTATTCCCTTGGGATTAGGCATCTTACTCAATCAGTCATTAGCCCTGCGGGGACTGCTGCGAACCGCCTATTTCATTCCGTCCATTACCTCTTTAGTTGCCGTTGGACTAGGGTTTCGCTGGCTGTTTCAAACCGAAGGTCCCGTGAATGCATTGCTCAATTTTCTGGGTTTTGCATCGATTCCCTGGCTAGGCAGCACCACTTGGGCGATGCCCATCCTGATTTTATTAAGCAGTTGGAAACAGCTCGGTTTTAACATGGTGGTATTCCTGGCAGGACTCCAAGCCATTCCTCCGAGTCGCTATGAAGCGGCTGAATTAGATGGTGCTAATTCCTGGCAAAAATTCTGGTACATTACCCTTCCCGGATTGCGACCTACCTTAATTTTTGCCACCATTACGACAGCAATTTTTACATTACGGAGTTTCGAGCAGGTTTATATGATCACGGGCGGTGGCCCTCTCAACTCCACTAATGTACTGGTTTACTACATTTACGAACAAGCCTTTGCTTTGTTTGATTTTGGCTACGCTGCGGCGGCGGCTACCGTGTTGCTCTGCTTGACACTCGTGCTGGTTTATCTACAACTCAAAACCAGTGGCGACGAAAGTTGAACCTTCTATCCTAAAAAAAGGAGTGGATGTGAGTGAAGTAAGTACAAAAGTTGTTCAAATTATTCCTCTAGATGACATTGAAGCGCGGATTTATCGTGTTGAGCAGGGCTATCGAGTCGAAGTTTCTAGCTGCCTGAGCGATTACTGGCATCCGGGGGTCTTTTGGGATTTACAGCAGTTAGAAGCATGGCTCTATCCTGAACTGGAAAAACTCAATGCTGGTTTTGCATTGGGGGGCGACTGGATGATGCTGGAAGGTGACTTTGATGGCAACGGAAAATATCGAGATTGGTTTATTTGTCAAGCTCAAAATTGGCAAGGTTTCGATCCGATGACGAATTGCTGCTATAGCGCCCCTTCCTACATGGCGCTCATGGCAAAAATTGATCAAATTGAGGCGTTTCGTTCTGCCAACACGAGTGAAATAAGTAACCCACATTCTACACCCTAAAAGGTTACTATTTCCAGAGTAACGGCTTATTGAGGATACAGAATGTGAGCTGTAATCGGCTATCGCTTAAGTAATTGAATCTAAATCTAGAGCTTTTGAGCCACCTTGCTCTAATTGATTCAACAGTTTACCCAATTGCAACCAAACAAGGACGCTAATAAATAGGGTGAGCGGTAGCGAGATAGAATAGGACAACCACCAGGGAAAGCCAAATATCTCTAATCCAGCCGCGAGAAAGACACAAATTCCCCCTGCAATTCCCAGAAACGGCATTTGTAACTGGACTCCTTTCATTTGAGCTAGAGTCCGCGTGGAACGATTTTTCGACCATTCCCGGACTCTTTGTTTAAGAGTCGCTTCAAACGCGGCACCAGAGGTTATGCCAGCAAACAAGCCGAAAATCAACAGAAAATATGGCGGTTCTGGAAAGGTATACACGAAGCACTCCTATGAGTATTCAGGAAGATACGGACAGATTTTAAAACACAAGGGATACGATAACTTAGCCTTGAGCAGCTACTAATAGCCTATCCGAAATTTCCTCCTAAAAAACATGAGTCTGGGATTAGAGGAGAGACCGGAGTTCATACGAGAATGGGGGAGTTATGTTAATAGTAGTCCGATTTGAGTATTAACAAAAAGAGGATGCATCGGTTCAAAAACAAAGGCTCTTAATACCCATTGTTTCTTTTCTATCGAAAATAACCACTATTCATTTTTCAGGATAGTAGCCAGCGGCAAAATTGAGGCTACACCTTCGATGGAAAGTTCAGTCAGAGAATTCAACGCAACATTGAACAAACGCCCTGGTTTCAAGTCATCTTTAACCAAATTCCAAAGACGTTGAACTTCTTGGGTGTGCAGTCGGTCATCTTCGGTTAAAGCGAGAAGCAGTTGACGGCGCAAAAACTGACCTTCCTCGGAGAGGATAAACTGCAACCCTAATTGAGCCGTGGGTAGTAAATCGAAGTGGTTGTCAGAACGAGCGATCGCAATCATATTCTCCAACCGCTGCCACTGGAATTTCTCATCTTTGAATAATACTTCAATCAGATGCCGCCGCATTTCTGGGGATTCACCCGTAAGCAGACGCCGCGCTACATAGGGGTAGGATACCTCAACGATTTTGAAATTAGGATTCAACGTTAGTGCTAAGCCTTCCTGAGTCACCAACGAACGAATAATTAAAGCAAACTTCGCTGGTACACGGAACGGATAATCATACATCAACTCCGAAAATTGATCGGTAATGGTTTTGAAGTTGAAGTTCCGCACACTTTCACCCATCGCTTCTCCCAGCACCACCTCTAACGCTGGAATAATGGGCGTAATATCGGTATCTGGGGTTAAAAAGCCGAGTTTAACAAAGTTCTTCGCTAGTTCAACGTAGTCTTTATTAATCAGGTGGACGATGGATGCAGCGATCGTTTCCTTGGTATATTGCTCTAGCTGATCCATCATGCCAAAGTCAATATACGCCATGCGCCCATCCGGTAAGGCAAACAAGTTGCCGGGATGGGGATCAGCATGGAAAAATCCATGTTCCAAAAGCTGACGCAGACCCGAAATAACACCGACTTGAATGATTTTGTCTGTATCTAGTCCAGCCGCACTAATACTAGCGGTATCGGTTAACTTAAAGCCATGAATCCACTCTAAAGTGAGGACTCGTACACTACTGTAGCGCCAGTAAATGATGGGGACTTTAACCGTTGCATCATCGCGGAAATTGTGGGCAAATTTTTCCGCGTTGCGTCCTTCGTTAATGTAATCGACTTCTTCAAATAATTTGATGCCGAATTCATCAACAATTAACGTTAAGTCATGCCCCAAATTCAGAGGAAGCCAGGGAGAAAGCCAACCCGCCGCCCAGCGCATCAAATACAGGTCTAAGGTCAGAGTAGGGAGCAAATTGGGGCGCTGCACCTTAACCGCTACTTCTTCTCCCGTGTGCAGAAAAGCTCGATACACTTGTCCGAGACTGGCGGCGGCAACTGGATTGGAAGAAATTTCGCTAAATAATTCTGTTACAGGTTGTCCCAACTCGGCTTCAATAATGGAGAACGCCAAGGCATTATCAAAGGGCGGTAGCTGATCTTGTAACTTAATCAGTTCGTCTAAAAAGTCTTTCCGCACTAAGTCAGGGCGTGTGGAGAGAGCTTGCCCGACTTTAATAAAGGTTGGTCCTAAGCGTGTGAGGATTTGCCGGAGCTGAGCCGCTCGTTTAAACTTGTTGCGCTCTGTTTGATTGCGCCAGTCATCCCACTTGAGACTGAAAATAAATTGGGCAAAAGACCAGATAATCGTGAGGGCACGACCGATGGCTGCCCAAGGTCGGGAGCGGTAGTATCGTCCGATCGTTTTTGCGTCGTAGCGTCTGAGTGGTTCCCTTAAACCCTGAGCAGGAAAAACTTGGTTTAGCTGACTCACGCCTGTTATTTGCCTCTCAATCTAGAGAATTATTTCATTTTTTTGTTTTTATTAAATATAAGTATACATTAATACAAATTAAATGGGGTTTTTGTAACTTTAAATTCACACGAAGCTATACCAATGGTAACAATACTGTGGTTAAATTAAGGAATTTCCACCTAAAGTTCCACATGTTACCCTTAACATAATATAATAAAAACTTATAAAATAAGGGCACGATGATATCGTACCCCTACAACAACATTTCCCCAGAGGTTTACTAAAGGCTGCTGACTCCCGCTTGATGCGATCGCTTAGTTTGGTCAAACTACCCCTTAGACAGCAGCGGCAAACTGAATTTTGAGATAATCTTCCTCCATCTTGGCTCCAGAAGGTTGCAGGGCGGCTAAGGCTTGAGGGAGCACTAAGTTACGCCGATGATTGCCAATCCGCACGTTCAGTTCATCCCCCGTCTTGCTTAGCTGGATCTGGTCTTTCGGGATACCCGGTAGATAGAGTTCCAGACTGTATTGATTGTTATTTTGTACCACCCTAATGGTATTTTCCTTGTAATAGACCTGAGTGGGGTCTTCTGAAGCATAGAGTGTTTCCTTCAGCCGCTCCAAAGCCTCTAAACCACACATCTCTTCTGAATACAGAGGAACTTCTTTCACCGGTAGTGGATGGAAGTTTTCATGAATTTCCTGGCGGTGCTGCTGTTGATTTTCCTTCCAGCGCTGAAAGAAGGGGTCAGTCACTTGGTCGGGAATAATCCGATTGGCGACCACTAAATCGGTAGCGACGTTGTACAAACTCAGATAGGCATGAGCGCGTAAGGATTCTTTAATCACCATTTTTTCAGGATTGGTGACTAAACGCACCGAGGTTTGGGTGTTGTCTGTGAGTATCTTTTCTAATGCTTCAATTTGCTCGTAGAACTCATAAGGAGCATCCATCACCTCTTTATCCGGTAAGGAAAAACCCGCAATTGGTTTCCAAAAGGGTTCAACTAGGGGTCTCAAGGCAACCGACATACTTTGCAGTGGCTTGTAAAAGCGGCGCATATACCAACCACTAACTTCCGGTAAGCTGAGTAATCGCAAAGCCGTACCCGTAGGAGCAGAGTCGATAATTAAAACGTCGTACTCATTTTCGTCATAATGACGTTTCATCCGCACAAGTCCGAAAATTTCATCCATGCCGGGAAGAATGGCTAATTCTTCTGCCTGAACACCATCTAATCCCCGTGCTTGCAGAACCTGGGTAATATATCGTTTAACAGCACCCCAGTTCCCTTCCAATTCCATTAGAGCATCAAGTTCGGCTCCCCACAGATTGGGACGAACTAATCGGGGTTCATGGCTCAGTTCGATATCAAAACTATCTGCCAGAGAGTGAGCGGGGTCGGTGCTGAGAACGAGTGTTCGATAACCCAGTTCAGCACAACGGAGTCCCGTAGCTGCGGCAACGGAAGTCTTGCCGACTCCGCCTTTGCCAGTCATAAGAATTACACGCATGGATGATCTTGCGACACAATGGTTGCGTCTGCCTCATAAGTATTTACATTATTTATTATCTCTTTAATTTTTTTCTTGGAACGGCAGGTGTTGTTTTAGGACATCCCAACGAGAGCAGTCCCAGTAGTCAATATGGGAAATAATCAGTTCATCGACATTAAGCTTTAGTTCACTCCAACCGGGGATGGAAATTCGCGGACGCCAAGGTAAGGGGGTTGTCCAGCTCAGTGTCCAACGTGTCTTAATCGTGTCTTCTGAGCGATGAATCTCATGGAGATCCAGTTTGGGAGCGCCAAACCAGGTGTTGATAAAACCAATCATTTGCTTGTAACGCTCTATGCCCTGGAACTGGTTCAGGGGGTCTTTAAAGAAGACATCGGGCGCATAGATGCTATAGGTTTGGTCCGCTGGGAAGCGTTGATAGTCCTCTTTGAGAATTTGCAGAATGTCCATTGAGAGCTGATTGATCCAGTAAATCTTCAATATCTGTAGGGTGCGTGAACGAAGTGTAACGCACCTCACTCAAGGTGGTGCCTTCCGTGCTGATGTTTTTGCCTTTGCCAAAAGGCAAATAGCCTACCCCTTGCGTTTATGTAAATACTCTGTTACATTAATTTACATAAAGAAATATTAAGCAAGGAAAGCGATATGTACACCACCGTTAACGAACAAGGCATCCTAAACAACTACGCCCCTGAAACCAAGGTTTATTGCGCCGAATATCCAGCCGTGTGGGAACAGCAAAGATACGCCATGCAAGGAGCGATCGCAATTGTATTTGTAAGCTTATTGATTTGGACAACATTTGCAGTGAGTTAAGCTAAGCCATCTGCTCATTAAGTTTTGACTAGACAAGAACGAGATATTTCATACAAACACCCCAGTTGTGATGTGCTGGGGTTTTCTGTTGCGTTACAGTTAAGAGCCTTGTGGTCAAAATATGAAGAATTCTGCTTCTATAACCCAACAGGTAAGGTTAGGGTGAATGCAGTCTGTCCAGATAAGGGCGAGTCAAGCGTCAGGTCGCCACCGTGTGCTCGTGCAATTTCCCGCGCTAGCGAGAGTCCCAATCCAATTCCCTCCACTTTGCGCGTCCGGGCGGGATCTCCGCGATGGAAGCGGTCAAAAATGCGGCTTTGATCGCTCACTGCAATATCTTTCGAGCAATTACTAATGGTAATCGATACAGTTGTGCCCTGACGGTGAGCATCAATCCGAATCCAACCGTTTGGGAGATTGTATTTAATGGCATTACTAATCAAGTTTTGCAAGACCTGAATGAGTAAGTCGTGATCGCCCTGTACACACAAAGCATCAGCAATTTCTGTTTGAATCTCTAGATGGGGTGCCAACAGTTCGATATCTTCCAACATCTCCATTAACAAGCCAGACAAATCCACCTCAACTCGATGCAGGTTCATTTGTCCGGCATCCGCTAGGGAAAGCAGCAACAGTTTACGCACAATCCCACTGAGTCGGCGTACTTCATCTAGCAAATTACTCAGCCGTTGTTGAACTTGTGATCCAGGTTCCGCTTGTTGCAGGGTTCGTTCTAGTTCCCCTTGCAAAATCGCGAGTGGAGTTTTGAGTTCGTGTGCCGCATCCCCACTGAACCGAGACGCTTGTTTAAAGCTGCGTTCCAGACGTTCCAACATCTGGTTAAACACCTGAATCAACTCAACAAATTCAACATCTGTTGTCCCAATGGGAACTCGTTGTTCCAAACCGCTAGCGGTAACATTTCCAATAACCGTGGTTAGCCGTCGGATGGAATGCAAACTACTTCCAGCAATTCCCCATGCACCACCAGCTACAAGCAGAAGTACCCCTGGAATTGAAATCAGGAAGATATTGCGGATGACTGCCATCTCTTGAGTGACTGCATTTAAGCTGACTGCGATCGCGACTTGAGTAAAGGGTGTCGTGACCGCACCAACCCGCCATGTTCCGGTGGTGGTGTGCTGAGTGGCGAATCGAGGAGTTGGCGGTGGTACTTCAGGCGGAGGCTGCAAACGTTCTGGAAAGGGTGGCTTGGCTGCGGGAAATGGGGCTGTTTGCCGCTCGAAGCGGGGTGAAGGAAAGGGCGGTAGTTGTGGACGTGATGTCCATAGGTTCGTGACATCCAAATCGGTAGCCCATTGCTGGGAACGATACAGTATATTGCCATCTGCACCGATGACTAGGATGGCGATCGCTGTTTTTCCATTGGTTCCAAATGCCTGCCCAAGTGAGGTTTCATAAGACTGCCAGCCTTCTGAGGAGCGTGGACGCCCTGCCCGCATCAATTGACTTTCCAGTTCCGCATCCAGACGGCTTACTTTTGCCTCATAAATTAGCCACCAAGAGATTAACCCAAACCCAACGAGGGCACCTCCTGCCAGAACAGCAGACAATAAGGCAATTCGGATACGGAAGGAACGCAGTTTCACCATTAAGAGGCTGTTTCTTGCATAAATGTAGATTCCCCTCGCATCCCCCTTAAAAAGGGGGACTTTGACTAAATTCTCCCCCCACCCAAGAGAGTTCTCCCCTAAAAGGGGAGAGGAGTAAGGACGAAGCCTTTTATTCAACGGGGGGCTGGGGGAGATCTCCGGGTAAACAGCCTCTAAGACTCTGATTGACGGAATCGATAGCCAACGCCTCGAATGCTTTCAATCCACCCGGAACCACCGATGGAATCAATCTTTTTACGAATGCGTTGAACGCACACATCCACAACATTGGTATTGGGATTGAAATCATAGCCCCAGATGTGTTCCAGGATTTGGGTTCGGGTGAAGACTCGTCCAGGCGATCGCATCAGGTATTCCAAGAGATTGAACTCGCGGGTGGTGAGTTCTACAATATGCTGATTGCAAGTGACTTCTCGCGTGATGCGATCGAGCTTGATCGGGCCGACGCGAACCAGGTTTTGGTGATCGCCCGCCGTTCGACGCACCACTGCATGAATGCGGGCAACGAGTTCTTCAACGAAAAATGGTTTGGCTAAATAATCATCAGCACCCAAGTTTAGACCTTCAATTCGGTCATCCAATTCATTCCGGGCAGTCAGTAAAATCACTGGCACATTCTGTCCTTTCCGGCGCAGATTTTTGAGGATGGACAACCCATCTTTTCCTGGCACCATGATGTCAAGCACAAGCGCGTCATACTCGTTGTCCAAGGCGCGAGTATAGCCCTCATCTCCGTTGTCACAGTAATCGACAACAAATCCCTGTTCTTTCAACCCGGAGCGGACGAAGTTAGCAATTTTCGCTTCATCTTCAACGAACAGAATATGCATGGGTTTCTCATGCGTCGGACGGCTTGGGACATTTATTCAGTCTAACCGATGGCTATCTGTAAGCGACAGGTTTCAATAAGTTTTCCGTGCAAAGTCAGAAGTTGGGTTTATCGGCTGGGCAATAATTGAATTGACCCATTTTGGTGGTTATATGAAGCTAAATCAGTTGATTGCTGTGTTGCAATCTGTTAAAGCCAATGCCAACAAGGGCAAAACCGAGGTATCGCAACTCTCTCAGAAGAGTACATTGTTTCAAGGATTGAGCAGAACTTACCAGCCTAGAGAAGAGGATGGATTTGTATATCCTCCTGAATCGCAAAAACTGACGCTGAAGGCTGAGGAGTTAATCGAAAAGTTTGTGCAATCTTGCTCTGAATTTTTAGACTTAGCAGCTACTCAGGACTACGCTAATACTGAGGCTAAAGCATCTGTAACAGTAGATGGACGGATTATTATTGCAGATGTTCCTGTTTCCTATCTATTATTTCTCGAAAAGCAGCTTCAGGATGTGAAGACGTTCATTGCTTCACTACCCGTGCTTTCGATTGACAAAGACTGGCAGCATGACCCCAATCGAGGATGCTACGTCACCAGTCCCAAAGAAACTGTGAAAACCAAGAAAATTACTGATTTTGTCGTTGCCTATGAAGCAACGGAACATCACCCAGCTCAAATCAAGGAGGTTTCCAAAGATATTGTGGAAGGAACCTGGAGTTTGATTGAGTTTTCAGGCGCACTTCCTCAAGACCGCGTGAATATAATGCTGCGTAGAGTGGATATGTTACAAAAAGCAGTGATTCAAGCTAGAGAAGAAGCCAATGGCAGGGAAGTGCAGCAGCGGCAAGTTGCTAATGCGATTTTTGGCTACTTATTTGCAGATTAAACTACACTGGATTTGGAGTACAAGTTCATTTTTAGCGAGTAGGGTATTTGCAGGTTCGACTCCTGCCCCCTAGACTATCTGGGGGTAGGCAAATGGTAAAGCCGCCCTAGCGCATTAAGCTCAAAATAAAGCTCAAGCTATTGCTCCAATCTCATTTTCAAAAATCGCTCCCTGTATCTTTCTCTGTGGAACAAGCGTTGCGAGACGCGGGTTCAAATCCCGCTCCCTGCTCTAAGTATGCGGGGGTAGTTTAGTGGCAAAACCTCACAGCATCAGATTGATTCTGCGGAAACTGGTAAATCTCTGATATAGGCTCAGCGACTTAAATCTTTCCCGGCATTCAGGATACGAGTGCCGGGATTTTACACTGGAGTTGTTCGTGAGGATGAGGATTAACCATTGGATATGATCGGAGGATGACCCGGCAAGAAACCCAAACCTACTACCAGCAATGGTCAAAACACCTCCTCAACAAAAACCTTTACTAATTCCACCGCTCGAAAGTGGCGATCGCTTAAATCGCTATGAATTTGAGCGGCGCTACAATGCCATGCCCCATCTTAGGAAAGCTGAACTGATTGAAGGAGTTGTCTACGTGCCTGCTGCACTGCGTTTTAGAAGTCATGGTCAACCTCACGCAAATTTGATCGTTTGGCTAGGCAATTACAAGGTTGCGACACCGGGTATTGAGTTGGGAATTGAACCCACGGTTCGTTTAGATTTGGACAATGAACCCCAACCCGATGCGGTGCTGATGATTGAGGAAGAGGCTGGAGGACAGGCACGGCTGAGTGACGATGATTATATAGAAGGGGCACCGGAGTTGGTGGCAGAGATTGCGGCGAGTAGTGCAGCGATCGATCTTGGTGATAAAAAACGAGCTTATCGTCGCAATGGGATTAGAGAGTATATCGTTTGGCAAGTGTTTGAGCAGAGACTCGATTGGTTTTATTTGCAAGAGGGCGAGTATGTTCCACTGCCAGTGGATGAGGATGGGGTGATTCGGAGTCAAGTGTTTCCAGGTTTGTGGTTGGCAGTGGATGATTTATTGGCTGGGAATATGGGGCGAGTGCTAGCTGTGTTGCAAGAAGGGTTGGCAGCAGCAGAACATACCGCATTTGTGCAGGGGTTAGGGAAATAGTTAAGGTTGTGCGATCGCTAATGCTGTAAAACTACCTTCTTAGTGATGTTAGACGGCTTTATTCTGTAGTTTTACGAAATTCTGCTGTGTTAGATTGTATTCACTAATAAAGTATCTCCAATCAGGGTATTAGAGCAGTGGGGGCGGCATAACCTCATTGGCATAAGTGTTAGACTGCGAATCCGATACAACTAATAGTTATACGGATTAGATTGTGGGTGCAGCTATCATTTGTCATTTATCTGTTTGTCTTCTAAACTACTCATGAATAAAGCACTTCAATTTACCTTGCCTTTACTGGTAAGTTGTTTGAGTTTTTCCGCTCTTGCCCAATTGTCAACACCTGTCCTTGCTCAAACAAACAAAGAGCAGTGGGTAGAATTTGGTAAAACTAATAGCGGTGAAACACTAAGATTAAACGAAAAAAGTATTAAGTTTGAGATGATGTTGGTTGATGATACTCTCAATAATGAAGATGGATATTATGACAACTTACCAAAGATAAGAGTTGTTGCCTTTGAGTACAGCGTTGGGGATCGAAAAAGAAGTGCATACACTAAATCTTGTAATCGTGGCAACTTAGCAGCTAAGCCAAGCTGGAGAACCTATACTTCTTTTATAGACTACTGGCCGCAATATTTTTCAGTTGAGGCTGATACTGTTGCTAGCAAGAGAATGTTACAACGAGTTTGCACTCTAAGTTTGTCTAAACAATAATTGAGCAAAAAACTAAAACTACAGAACCTATGTATCCTAGACTTGGCTTAACCGTTTTAGCTAGCCTGACTTTCTTAAGTTTGGTGTCTCCGGTTTTGGCGGAAGTTCTGGAAATCAAGTTACGCAAAAATATGCCATATCAGGATGCAAAAACTCTACTGGTAAATGCAGGTTGGCAGTATGCGAGTTTACCCACGTATGGCTATCGTGAGACCGATGAAAAAGTTAGGTCGGAGTGCTTCGGAGAAGTCAAAATCTGTAATGAATATCCAGAACTAGAAACATGCAGTGGTCAAGGATATTGCAAGATGTCATTCTATGACCACTTTGGTAATGCTTTATCGGTGACAACCTACGGGAGACTCATGAGTAAAGAGCTTCATGTGATTGGTTGGAGCCTGAACTCGGACAAAGCCGATAGCAAGGAACAGTGGAATTTTCAGCAAGCACAGAAGATTATCTTGCCCTATCTTCAGAGTAATCACTGGAACAATGTTGAGAATTTCTGCGATGAAACCTCGTGTAGTCCAGTTCATACGTTTCTTAATCAGTACAAACTTCCCTATAAAAATAAAGAGGCAGTGCTTGTTGCGACAGCATCCATTAACAAAGGGTCTGACTGTCACGCTTGTGCTCCACACCTGAGCTTTTTTGAGTTTGAGAAACAGACTGCCGGATGGAAGTTAGTCAATTCTTACCTCGCCGCTTCCCGTTGGGGTTCCTGGGGCAAGGTTGAACCCAGTGATATTACGGTGAAAGTATTAGGCAATAATGGTGATAATCTCTACGGTATAGTGCATGAGGGTAGTGGAATAGGACAAGGGTGGATGGTTTCTACTACATCAATATATGCAAAGGTAAGCGATTCTCTGCGCGAAGTATTACCCGTCCTCACAACCAGTGAAAATAATAGTGGGGCAGGTGGAGGGCAAGGTGGAAAGGCTTTAACCGATTGGGACAGTAAAATTACAATTCAACCAGGCACGAAGGGATTCTTTAACATATTGGTGGAGCGTAAGGGCATACGTGAAGGAAAGCCCTTTTCTGAGAGGGAGCTATTTAAGTTCAACGGACAGAAATATGTTCCTAGTCAGGTTTAAAGCTGATCTGCAACCGATGACGCTAGCCGTTAGACCTTAAAACAAATGTACAAGTATCGCGCTATTTTGAAGCGGGTGGGTATTGTGCTGATCGCGGTCGGGATTCTCGATATCGCGTATTGGATCTATTGCATATCACAAGGTCAGAGCTATTCGTCCATCTTTAACATTCCAGCGGTGGTGGCGGGTGTGTTTCTTTTTCGGGGTAGTCTACGTGCTGTTCCCCTGGTCACCTGGGTCGCCGCTTTCATGCTCTCTAACTTAGTTAGCGACTTCATACTACTTCCCTTTTTGAAGCCAGCAGAACTCTGGGCAATTGAATTTCGCCTCGATGCGATTGCTCTTTGTAGGTCGCTTCTACTTACAATTATCCTGATCGCGCTTCATTGTTGGATCTACACACAGCTACGAGCTGCACCTGTAGTGTCGGCAAGCGTTAGATCTGGTCATTCTGCCTCCACTCCGAAGCTTGCATTTATCCTTGGGGTAGCGCTGGTAGTATTACCTGTTGGCATGATGCACTTCATTCGAGGTGGCGCGACTGGAGCTAAAGCAGTGGAGGTAGCCCGTACACAATACGGAGAGGGCTATAAGTATCATCTCACAGGCATGGGCTGGTACTGGCCGAATGAGGTACATGCCAGCCTCACCGCATACAACGAACACGAGATAAAACCTGTTCAAGTCCAGTGGAAGCAGCGATCAAAGTAGCAAAAGAGCGATCGCTGAGGCACAGCCGAAAGCTCATTCACATCTCAAAGTCACTGTCATCATTAAAATTAGTAGAGAGAGCTTAAAGGGAGAGAATGCTAATGACATTGCAGGAATTGCAAAAGCAGGCGTTGCAATTGCTAATTAGCGATCGCTGGCGTTTGGTTCAATCCGTGTTGGCATCAATTGAAAAAGAAACGTTGTCATCTATTTCACCCAATTCAACGATACAACCTTTGACTAATCTTTATCCTTGGACTCAAAGACTAATCGGTTCGATTCAGCTAGATACAGACTATTCAACAGAATCCTATGTTGATTATCTAGAGGAAAAATATAGTTGAAGCGGTGGATACAGCATAACATCTTTGCTATGGGTGTTAGAGCGCACCTGTAGGATTGAATAAATAGTTATGCGGTTTCCGTTATTGGTCGGCGTAGTATGCGGAAATCATTTCTCTGAGTTCAGAGTTGTGTCACTGCAAAGCAATTGATGAAGGAGTATTTTCATGGGCATTAGGAGATTCAAATCAGTTATTTACATTGATAGAGATCTCAGTGAGCCAGCTCAAGGGTGGGGATGGGTAGAGGTTGATGTTGAGCATGTGAAACGATTCGGAATTGATACAAAGCATCCTCAACACAGAGTAGTAACTAAATGAAAAATAAGGATTGATTCAATTTCTAACTCCGTTTATGAGTACGATGACCCCAATCATTTTGTTCGCCCTCCAGCAAGAGGCAAGGCAGGCGGCAAAAAGTTTGTCCTCAATATCAATGGAGAACTCATTACAATAAAAGCTCAAAAATCCCTAACAATCCAAGCAATCTCTACATGGGTAAAGACTTGGGCAAGCCCAGAGACTAAGATTATTACCCCTGGCAATCGATTACTTTCCTTGGATGGTGATAAATTAGCGCATCAGGCTCATTTCATTTATTTCATACTGAACGAAGATAGCAAAGCTATCAAAATAGGTCGGGCGAAGAATTTGGAAAATAGGATAAAATCGCTGCAAACGTCTAGCCCAACACAATTAAAATTAATCAAGTCAATACAGGTTGAGAGTGGAGAGAAAGCCCAACAGTTGGAGCAGTCGTTGCACAAGAAGTTTCAGGAAATTAGGTTGGCTGGCGAATGGTTTAAGATTAGGGAAGATCTCTTAGACTATATTGAGCAGATTTAGTAACTTGGAAGTTGCAGGTGCATAACAATCGGGTTGGAAGGAACTGACGAAAGATCTTGGTGTATAGGCAAAGGTTACTGACAGCCGCTCAACCGGAACGTTAGACTCCTCAAGTTATTGGTGAGGATGTAGTTGGAAAGTCCAGAGTTCAGTGGTGCTGTACAACAACAGATTGGGAAGATGAGAAAGTGAGAAACTATAGTAGAAAATCAGGCAATATTCATGCCCAGGAAAATTCGAGAGTTAAAAGCTCAGATTGCGCGTGAAGGTTTTATTTATCTGCCTAAGCGCGGCAAAGGTAGCCACGATCGTTGGCGACATCCTCTGCTCAGGAAAACACTCACAATTCCAGGCAAGGATGGGGATGATGTGCCACTCTACCTAGAAAAACAGTTGGCACAGTTATTAACTGAACTGGAAGAGCTAAGGGAGGATAAGAATTTATGAGTCGATACAGCATGATTGTTCAATGGTCGGATGAAGATCAGCTTTTCCTAGTTACGATACCAGAGTTTAGCGATCGCGTTGTTATGCCTTGCACTCATGGCAAAACTCGCTCTGAAGCCATTCGTAACGGTGAAGAAGTGATTGAAATGTACTTGGAAGCTTGGCAAGTAGAAGGTGAATCCATCCCTGAACCCAATACCCTGCAAATTGCCTAATTATCATTGCCTCATCTCAGAAAACCTGAACTGATTGAAGAAGTTGTCTACGTGCCTGCTGCACTGCATCTTACAAGTCATGGTCAACCCCATGGAAAACTAGGGCTTTTATGCTCCAAGCGAAAAGATGGACTTGTCAAGGTTTCAGCATTTGGCGAGAGTCCTAATTGCCTTGGCGACTGCTATAACAAACCTACTTCACCAGAACTCGGTCTGACTGACCCAGACTTTATGAATAGACCTGCTGCCTCAATCCTGGAGTGCCCCCTAAATCCCCCAATTTTGGGGGACTTTGAATTCAGGTTCCCCCCAGAATTGGGGGGGTAGGGGGGCGAAAATCGACTGCAAGCAAGAGGTCTAATGATGAATTTTCAAGTTCTGGGAGTCGCTGGACTGGTCGGCAAACGCTTTGAACTCGATCGCATCGTGACTACAGAAGAGGCGCACACCCTAGGTGGTAGTTCATTGCTGTAAAGGCTTGTTGGTGGTGCTTCAACCCTACCACGTCCCCATCCCCAACCTCTTCAGGCAACAAAGCCATCCAGCTGAGCCACTTGTATCAAAACAGGATGGCAGTAATAACGCCTTTGGAACAGTATCTGAGCGATTAGTGACAGAACTGATATGATCTTGGGATCGGCTAGTTACTCCTCAAAGAATTGCTCAGTTCCGTGACTTTGACTAGCTCCTTCTCACAATCTGCCAATTAGGTCTTAAGTATGTTAACTCATCGGACTGTTCTTGTAATTGCTGACTCTGCTGAGAGCGATCGCGTTTATGAGCATCAATTACAACAGGATAGTAATGTTGCATACAAGATTCTTACCGAGCAATATGATACCCCAATTCTGGCACTGTCTCAATCGCAACAGATTGATGGCATTCTCTTAGAACTTCACTTTCCCCACTCCAATAGCATCCAGCTTCTTCGTCAACTCAAAGAACAGATGGGCGATCGCTGCCCACCGATCGTTGTAATTGACAGTGACGATGCAGAGGTAGCGGTGCGGGCGTTCAAAAACGGGGCAGCAGATTATTTGGTGAAAGACCGGATGACCCCTGATGATTTGCGCCTATCGATGCACAGTGCGATCGAAAATGCTGAATTACGACGGGAACTCGAACGTAGTCAGGAGCAGTTTCAAACCTCGGTTGAGAATATGCTGGACTGCTTTGGCATCTTTTCAGCTATGCGGGATGAGTCGGGTCAAATTGTAGACTTTCGGATTGATTATCTCAACGGAGCGGCATGTGAAAACAACCGGATGCCGAAAGCAATGCAGATCGGTCGAGGGTTATGCGAGGTGTTGCCCGCTCATCGGGAGTCAGGGCTGTTTGATGAGTATTGCCGATTGGTTGAAACGGCTGAACCGTTGATCGAAGACTCGCTCATTTACGATGACACGTATGGCAAGCAGCATCTGGTTCGGGCGTTTGATATTCGAGCCACTAAATTGAATGATGGCTTTGTCGCTTCTTGGCGAGATGTCACCGATCGCAAGCGCCTGGAATTGGAATTGAGCCACACAGTTACAGACCTACAACGACACGAGGCAGCGATTCAACAACTGAACCGGGATTTGACAAATCGGGTTGCTGAACTGCAAAGCCTGTTAGACATCATTCCTGTGGGTATTGCGATCGCCACCGATCCAAGTTGTACCCAGATGCAGAACAATGCGTACCTTCGACAACTGCTAGGTGTTGACCCCGGCAGCAACATCTCAAAGAGTGCGCCTGTTGATGAGCAGCCCCCCTATCGGGTTTTCCAGGATGGACGGGAAGTACCCGCCGAGGATTTACCGATGCAAGTAGCTGTCAGATTGGGTATAGACGTGCGAGACGCTGAGTTTGACATTCTGTTACCCAATGGCACGGTACACCAATTACTCTCCTATGCAACTCCCCTACGAGACGACCAAAATCAAATTCGGGGTGTAATCGGAGCCTTTTTAGATATCACTGAGCGAAACCAGGACGCAGCAGCTCTCAAAGCTAGTCAACAGCGCTATCGAGAGTTAGCCGAAGCCATGCCCCAAATGGTTTGGACTGCGGACGCAACTGGAGCAGTCAATTATTGCAATCAACGCTGGTACGAGTACACAGGGTTGAATGAAGCGGAATCGATGGGTTTAGCGGCAGCTAATACGGTTCACCCTGATGAACGCGATCGCTCGTTAACTCAATGGAGTGAAGCGATCGCGAATGGACAGTCATTTGAAGTTGAATACCGCCTTTGCCATTGGGGGGGTGAGTACCAATGGTTTATCTGTCGAGCAATCCCGACACGAGACAGTCAAAACCAACTCACAGGTTGGATTGGCACGATTACGAACATTGATGACATCAAGCGCAGTGAGGCATTGGTGCAGCAGAGCGAGCAGCAGCTTCAGCGGCAACTTGCGGAAATTGAAGCTATCTATCAGTCTGCTCCGATTGGCTTGAATGTCCTAGATACTGAACTCCGTTTTGTGCGGATTAATCAGCGCTTGGCAGACATCAACGGGCTACCGATTGAAGCTCATCTTGGGCGTACTGTACGAGAACTATTTCCCAATCTGGCAGATACGCTTGAACAACTTCTGCACCCAATTCTGAAAACGGGAGAACCGCTGCTGAATGTTGAAATTCAGGGTGAAATTCCGGCACAACCTGGCATAAAGCGCACCTGGCTAGAACACTTTTTGCCGTTGAAGGCTGGGGAGCGGGTAGTTGGCATCAGCACCGTTTGTGAAGAAATTACGGAGCGGATTGAGGTAGAAGCCGCCCTGCGTCAGAGTGAAGAACGCTTCCGCCACATGGCAGATAACGCTCCTGTCATGATTTGGGTGACAGACGCTACAGGCTACTGCACCTACCTCAACCAGGGCTGGTATGACTTTACAGGTCAAACCGAGGCAACGGGTTTGGGGTTTGGCTGGCTCGATGCCGTGCATCCCGAAGATAGCGAATCCTCCAAAAACGTGTTTTTAAGCGCAACCCATCGTCAAGAAGCGTTCCGCTTAGAATATCGTTTGCGTCGTAAGGATGGTAAATATCGCTCTTGCCTCGATGCGGCAAGTCCGTGGTTAGGGGAAGATGGGGAGTTTAAGGGATACATTGGTTCAGTGATTGATATTAGCGATGTCTACGACGAGCTTCGCTTACGCAAACAAGCCGAGGAAGCCCTGCGTGTCTCTGAAGAACGATATCGCACTCTGTTTGAGAACATGAATGAAGGCTTTTGCGTCGCTGAAGTGCTGTTTGACGAACACAATAAGCCTATTGATTATCGTCTATTGGAGATTAACTCAGTTTTTGAGAAACATTCGGGACTTAAAAACGCACAGGGCAAAACCGCACGGGAACTGCACCCGGAACTGGAACAGTACTGGATTGACCTTTATGGCAATGTTGTCCTGACAGGCGAACCTGTCCGCTATGAAAACTATTCTGAGGCATTAAATCGGTGGTTTGATGTTTCCTCCTTCCGAATTGGGCCGCCAGGAAGCCGAAAAGTTGCCATTCTGTTTGAGGACATTAGCAAACGGAAGCAGACTGAGCGAGAACTGCAAGAGAGCGAAATGCGGTTCCGGACTCTGGCAGATAACATTTCTCAGTTTGCCTGGATGGCAGATGAGAACGGGCAGATTTTCTGGTATAGCAAGCGCTGGTTTGACTACACAGGTACTACTCTCGAAGAAATGGAAGGCTGGGGCTGGCAGAAAGTGCATCATCCAAACCATGTCGATCGCGTGGTCGAGAAAATCAGCCGATGCTTTGAAACAGGCGAAACCTGGGAGGATACCTTCCCCCTACGCGGTAAAGATGGACAGTATCGCTGGTTTCTTTCCCGTGCGATTCCGGTTCGAGACGAACAGGGCAAGGTGTTGCGGTGGTTTGGCACGAATACGGACATCACTGAACGCAAACAGACAGAAGCCGCCTTGCAAGCCAGTGAAGAGCGTTATCGATCGCTGATTGAAGCCACTGCTCAAATCATCTGGAATGAGCAAGGCGATCGGGGCGAGTTTACCACCCCGCAACCCGCTTGGAGTGCCTTCACCGGACAAACTTACGACGAATTGAAAGGCTGGGGTTGGCTCAATGCCGTGCATCCTGACGATCGAGCAATGACTACCCAAGCTTGGTTAATCGCCTTAGAGAACCGTGCCCTTTACGAAGTTGAACATCGCGTGCGCCGACATGATGGCGTGTACCGTCACATGAGTGTGCGAGCCGTGCCCGTGTTTGAGGAGAATGGCTCCATTCGAGAATGGATTGGTGTTCATACCGATGTGACCGATCGCAAACAAGCAGAAGCAGCGCTGCACCAGAGTGAAGACCGTCTCCGCATGGCGATCGAGTCTGCTCAGTTGGGCACCTGGGACTGGAACCTCATCACCAATAAACTGACCTGGGATACAGGTTGCAAAGCGATGTTCGGGTTGCCGCCAGATGCAGAGAGCAGCATTGAGGTCTTTTTTGAGGGACTGCATCCCGACGATCGCGAACGCTTAGAACAGGTGATGCAATGGTCTTTCAACCCAGCTAGCGGCGGCAACTGTGACACGGAATATCGGACAATCGGCATTCAGGACGGGATTGAACGCTGGATTGCGGCAAAAGGGCAGGCTTACTTTAATGCCGCCGGAAATCCGATCCGCTTCATTGGCACTGTAATGGACATCACTGAGACGAAGCGCCGCGAAGCGGAACGCAAACAGGCGGAGGAAGCGCGACGCGAGAGTGAAATCCGATTCGGCACCCTTGCCAGTCATGCCCCTGTAGGCATCTTTATGACCGATCCACAAGGAAATTGCCTTTATGTCAACGAACGTTGGTGTGAAATGGCAGGTATGTCACTAGAGGCAGCTCAAGCCACGGGATGGGTGTCTGCGTTGCATCCTGACGATCGAGAGCGTGTTGCCGATCTCTGGTATCAAGCCGCTCAAAATAAGCAAGTTTTTGCGGCTGAATACCGCTTTCAAACACCACAAGGTAAGGTGACGTGGATACAGGGAAGTGCGACAGCCTTACAGCGTGGAACTGGCGAGGTGACTGGTTACCTCGGTACATTGACCGATATTACAGAGCGCAAGCAGGTTGAAGCCGAACGCGAACAACTCTTTCAGCAAGAACAAGCCGCACGGGAAGCCGCCGAACGCGCCAACCGCATTAAGGATGAATTTCTGGCTGTGCTTTCTCACGAATTGCGATCGCCACTGAACCCCATCCTGGGTTGGACAAAATTGTTGCAGATGCGTAAGTTTGACGAAACTAAAACGGCTGAGGCTCTCGCTACCATTGAGCGAAATGCCAAAGTACAAACTCAACTAATTGACGATCTGCTGGATGTTGCCAAAATTTTACGCGGCAAGCTGAGCCTGAATGTGAACTCCGTTAATCTATCCTCGGCGATTGCAGCGGCGATCGATACAGTCAGAACGGCAGCCGTCGCTAAATCTATCTCACTTCATCCTGTATTACCCAATATTGGACAAGTATCTGGTGATGCCGCCCGCCTTCAGCAAATTGTCTGGAACTTGTTGTCTAACGCCATCAAATTTACTCCCAAAGGTGGACGAGTAGATATCCAGCTCAATCGGGTGGGAAACCAGGCAGAAATTGCGGTAAGAGATACTGGCAGAGGCATCAATCCAGACTTTCTTCCCCACATCTTTGAATCCTTCCGGCAAGAGGATGCTTCGATTACTCGCCAATATGGAGGATTAGGATTGGGGTTAGCGATCGTCCGTCAGTTAGTTGAGGCTCATGGCGGTACCATTACGGCTGATAGTCCGGGTGAAGGATTAGGAGCCGCATTTACGGTTCGATTGCCATTACTGGATGTTGCACCGGAAATCCAGCAGACGGATGAGTTGCCACAAGACAAACTCGATATTACAGGAATTCGAGTCCTTGCCGTCGATGATGACCCCGATGCCCGCGAGCTATTAACGGTATTACTGACTCAATATGGTGCAGATGTATTGACGGTTGCCTCTGCGGTAGAAGTACTGGAACATTTGCCATCCTTTCAACCCGATGTGTTAGTCAGTGATATTGGTATGCCCGAAGTCGATGGCTATACCCTGATTCAACAGGTTCGCGCTTTACCTTCCAAAGGGGGACAGATTCCAGCGATCGCCCTAACTGCCTATGCTAGAGAAGACGATCGCGATCGAGCGATAACCAGTGGTTTTCAACGGCACGTAACAAAGCCCCTTGAGCCAGAACAGTTAGTTCAAGCGGTGTTGGCACTCACACGCAGTGAACTCAACCATTCCTTGAACCAAAATTATTCGGTTTAACCCATCGGCTGTTTCATTAGACATCTCCGAAAATAGCCAAAAGCAGTCTCTGACTGCTTTTGAAGTATTTAACGCAGCCGGGTAATTTGAACCATTTCAACGTTTTTATTAGGGCTACAGCTAATTCAAATCAATAATTATCCCAAATATATCTATTTTTTATCTAAAATGTTTATCGATTTAGTCGCAGACTGAGCTATTTATAAATAACGTCCCAATCCTTAATCTGACTAATCCACACACTAGAAGAATTATTCTCTGATAACTCTTGGCTCTTAGGCGAAACCTTTCTTGGGCTACACGGAAAATCTTTAGTAATCTAATTACGTGTTCAACAAATATTCTCTCACTCGCTTTCTCTCGATTTTTTTGTTTTTCTTCTTGGCTTAATTCCCTGGCTCTCGGCTTTTTTTGAGGAGTTTCTATTTGGACTTCTCCTATATAGCCTTTATCTCCTTTGAATTTTTGTGTTGGAGCTAACTTGGATTGACCTTCTCTCCAAATATTTATGTCGCTAGTCGGCCCTGGCTTTCCCACTATAACATCTACAATCTCTTGTCCATTTGGTGTGACAATTAATTGATTTTTCAAAGTATGGTTTTTCTTTTTGCCTGAATAAAACTTTTTTTGTTCTTGATAGTCCTTGGGTCTCGGTATTGGCTGTTCACAGCTATCCACTATTAACTCCAACTCGGCGAGAATTTCTTGCACCCATTTATACTCACCGGGATTTTTTTTTACTTGTTCCAGCAGACTAGCAGGCAGCAATTCCCTCAATAGCTCTGACCAGTAGTGAAATATGTCATTCGCTGTTGATTCACTAACTCCGAACTGGACTCCTAGCATCTGGAATGTTGGCTCCGGGTGTAGATATACCAAAGTTAATATTATTTGGTCTTTGACTGATAGTTTTGGTCTTCTACCTCCTCCTGCCTTGTTTATCCTTACTTTTCTTTGCTCAATCTCGATATCTTTCTGTTGATGTAATAATTCAGCGGCAGCTATTAATTGCTGTAACTGTTCGTACTCTAGTCCAATTAATCGTTTACTTTCTTGTTGATTTTTTTCAAGGTACTCTGGTATATTACTCATTTTACTGTAAAAATTAAAAAGTAAATTATAATATTACCACTTTATTTTCGGTTTTTAATTATATTTCGGAGATGTCTATTGAATGAGAAAGGTGCGGTGGCAGTTGCCAACAGCTTTGCCCTCTGTCCACAGAACTATCAACAACGGGTTGAGTCAGTGTTTGGTTTGTTAGCGGTTGATGCAAAATCACTAACGGATGCGATCGCAATCCTTGAAGGAATTGAGCATGATTTGAGTCAATGGTATGGCAATCGTCGGTTAGTTATTTGACAACTCTCTGCCCTAGAAGTGCAGAGATTCTTGGATCATCCAGTCCACTTACCAAGCATGGCTTCCCACACTTACCAGAGGTGGTTCTGTCCTCAAGCTTTCGACCCATTGCAGAGTCTTGTTCCCGTGTGCCCCACGGTACAATTCAAAACCCAAAATCTTGGTTTTTCTGGTACTTGTTGCTTGAAGTTTTTACCTGTACAAGCTTTCCTGTACAGAACCCCATAACTTCAGTTTTCAAGGTGCGTTGCCTCTCGGCTACTGGGTTTTTAAAGTGGTTGAATACCCTGTCCACCTGCAACCACAATACCACAAAAGCCGTCAAGCGAAGGACGGGGCTTTAAACCCAATTTTTCGGTAAAGTCTAAAGGGCTAGCAATGCCCCACAACAAACTGCTTCCAGTTGACGGATAAAGGCGAGCAGTTGAGATCGAGAGTATGTCTGCGGTAGGTGAAGCGGAACGTTAGCTTGCCTAAAATATTTGCGTGCAGTACTTTAGTTTTTCATCGCGTTGTTATGCCGAAGAAAGCTTATCGCCCTTCCCTTACTTAATCAAACTCCGGTGCCCAAACCTCAGCCACTACCAACTCCCATCCCGGTAGCAGTTCCGGCACTGTCAGCACATCCCCATCTCGCAAAACCACCTTCTCCACACCCGGACGATAAACCTCCATCGTCCGAGTTCGCGGGTCAACTAAAACCCCAACCTGCGTTCCTAACGCTAAAAACTCTTGAATCTTCTGACGCAGCTTAGACAAGGAGTCAGTTTTGGATTTGACCTCAAACATCAAATCAGGGACTAACTGAGCATAGTCTCCTGTTGTTCGCCGCAATCGCTCTGCTCGCACAAACGAAGCATCAGGAGCACGCACGTCCTTATCGGCATTGGGAAGAATAAATCCAGCATTGGATGCCGTCACTCGCCCCAACTTGCGAGGTCTGACCCAATTGCCCAAGAGTCGGATAATCTCAGCCGCAACTTCATCGGATTCATACCCTGATGGACTCATGACAATAATCTCCCCACTCACCAACTCCATCCGATAGTCAGGATGCTGCACTTGCAATTTTTCCAGGTCTTTCACCGTCAATCCTGGCATTAGAACTCCTCCGCTATCGGGAAACACCTTCACCCTCCAGAGTAGACCTAAATCAGGTAGATAGCGCAGCTAGCCTAGACTTCATGAATGTTGGAATTTCAAGTTCTGGGAGTCGCTGGACTGGTCGGCAAACGCTTTGAACTCGATCGCATCGTGACTACAGAAGAGGCGCACGTCCTTCTAATGACGTATCGCTGTTGTGTGTTCGAGATTACTTTTCTGGAGTTCAGGCGATCTCACCTGGGTTCAGATCCCATACTTGTCTAAGAAGTCGAGGATCTACGCTTCGGGCGATCGCTATTCTTAGCTCAGATTACAAAACTGTAATTCAGACAAAGGGCAAGTTGTAATTTTGGTTGAGCTTAATCGAACTATAGACACTTTTCTAGATTCAACCAAAGGAGAAAGCTTGTGATGAATCCCCGCCGATTGCTGGCACTGATAGCGCTTCCTGTTCTAGTTGGAACATTTGGGTTTGTGGCTCTAAATCAGGCAACTGCTCAATCGCCTAACCAACTTGCACAAAACTCATCCCAGCCCAATCAACAACAAGAGGGGCGAAGAAATCATCGAGGTCCAGATTTTGCCGCAGCGGCTCAGAAACTAGGTATTTCAGAAGCCCAGTTGAAGGAAGCACTGGGCGTACCGACAACGCCACCTGCACCGGGACAACGCCCACCTCGTCCCGACTTTAAGGCAGCGGCGGCAAAACTCGGCATTACAGAAGAGCAACTGGTGAATGCTCTGGGAGTTCCCCCCCGTCCGCCACGCCCCGATTTTGCAGCAGCAGCTCAGAAACTAGGCGTGTCAGAAGCCAATTTGAAGACCGCATTGGGGGTGCCGGAGAATCCACCCAGTACACCCCCTGCCCCAGGAGAACGCCCACCCCGCCCCGACTTCAAGGCGGCGGCTGCAAAACTTGGTGTTACGGAAGAGCAACTGATAAATGCCCTGGGAATTCCGCCCCGCCCTCCTGAGGATGGCAACCAACCCGATGGATCGGGTTCTCCCCAGCAATAAGCTCAAGCTAATTTAGGGACATTCGATATAGGGCTTCAGATAGCTTGAACTGTAGAAAGCTGCAAGGGTGCGTCGGAGCGCACCCTACGTGGAGTAATCCCCTTAGGGCCCAGAGGATACGAATCCATCTCCAACTGTCGCTGGAATTGTCACCACTGCCTCTTGAGCGATATTGTTTAGACCTGCCGCGCTCAAAAGTCTCTCCCAATTGGCTGCTATTGCCGCATCGTTGGGATAGTTACGACGCAGTTGAACTAAAGTAGCTAAGGCATCTTGCCAAATCTCCGCTTCGGCATATAACTGTACTTGCTGTTGAGGTGATGCCTGCTTGAGCTGATTATTGAGTATGGCATTAAGTTCTACCCGTCTCACCCATCCTTCTACCGTAATATCTTGCGATCGCTCATCGGGTTGACAAATGAGCGTGAATGACCATTTATAATCCTCACCCACCTTTAAAGGTGGTAAGCCGGCTTGCGTTGGTAGCGTCAGCGTCAGAATACCGGGCTTGCCACTAGTCTTGAAAATAGATTTATAAACAGAATCACCACTGTTATCCTGTAACTCAAACTCCACCAATAAAGGCGATGCCTGGGGCGATACTGCCGGCATATAGACAAAGAATGTGGGATAGGGAGCAACCGTTACCCCAAAGCGATCGCCAGGGACTAAGGCGGTTAGGGGTTTACCCACCACCGGACAACTGCTGTTAGCTGGGCCACCGGAACGCGTTCCCCCTCCTTCTGTACGAATCGGTGCACCAATACCCATTGGAGGTCTATACTGCTTGGCTTCCCAGCGCCTTGGTATTCCTTGAGCGAGAAGGGCTTGCGGAGTCTGTACGAGCAGGAAAACACCCGTAAGCATGGCCAATTTCAGAGAAACGGCCAAAGAGCATTTGGAAAAACGGAACCGTATCTGTGCCATGACAGTTGTGGGTTGTTAATTTTAGTTATTGGTGTTTCTGGTACCCTGAGACCTAGATTGTATAGAAACATCGTTTAATTCCACTACAGCAAACAGCTTGTTCCAGGCATCGGTCACCGAGGGATCATTGGGACGAATGCGTCGTAGTGCAATTAAATTAGCCAGCATCTCGTACCAACGATTAGCTTTTGCATAGAGAATAATACGTTCTTCGGGAGCAGCCTGCTGAACGCGACGTTCGAGTTCTGAGTCTTCTGCAACTCGCTTGATGATCCCTTCAGCCGTCTGAGCCTCGGCTCCACTTGGGTCTTGAGAATCACACATCACCCTTAACTGCCACTTATATTCTTGACCCACGTTCAGGGAATATGGACTCGCCAACGTTAAGCTCATAATGCCAGAAGTACCCACACTGCCATCGTTATACTTGGGCAAAGGATACTTGACGGAGTAAATCTTTTGCTCGTTGGCATCTCTAAGAGTAAACTCCATTTCTGGTGCTGGTGCTTCCTGAGCCTTCATTTTAGGCATGTACCAAAAAACGGTCGGATACTCAGCCGCCGTTTCGCCTCCGGCACGTGGAACCAACGCTGTTAGGCGTCGCCCGTCGGTAAAGCAGGGACCCCGGCTTGCTCCACCTTGCCGATTTTCGGGAAGCCCTCGACTTGGCGCACGGAAGGAACTTTCGAGTTGGCTGCCCAGGGATGAAGAACTTGTGGACTGAGCTAAGACATGGAAGGGCGTGCCTAGCGTTAAAGCTAAAGCCAGCAGGGTGAAGCGTGAGGTGTGTGTGAACCAAGCCATGGTAAAAGGAGTTGTGGTAGACCGAGAGGTTTTTATTCCAAGATGGCAGAACTGATGCCAAAGTTCCAATACCTCGGTAGCAAATCTATAATAATCAGGTTCTAAGACCCGTATCTGCCTTAGTTTCAATTGTTATCACTTGAGGCATAAAAGGCATCAACAACCTTGATTTCTTATTTAAATCTTCATCTGGATTAACTATGATTCCCGACTCAGCTTCATCTATTCCACCCAAACAGAAATCTTTCACAACAATTAGACCGATTGGGGCAGCCGCCTTGCAGGGCATCGCCTTTTCGGGAGAAACTCTTTTTGCCATTGATGCCACAAACGGCTATCTGCTACAAATCGATCCGAAAAGCGATAGCTCAACCATTTTGAACTCCAGTCGCGAGTTAGATTGGGTGGGTGCTTCTGGTTTAGCGCTGGCTGGAGAGACCCTTTGGTTAACATTGGATAATAGTGTTTACTTCTGCCAGCTCAAGGGTGATTTAAGTCTCCAGCACTTTGTCACCTTGCCTTACACGGCTAATGGCATTGCGGTTCGGGACGCAACAATCTATATTACCAGCCAAAGATCTGGATATATTTTCATTTACAGCCGTGATACAGGACGTGAGATTACCCGGTTATATGCTCCAGGCGTTGGGGCTGAGCATATTACAATCCGAGGGGAGGAACTTTGGGTTTCAGATGCAGAGGAACAGACGGTTTATTGTCTCGATCGCGCCACAGGCGAAATACACTTTAGTGTACTCACTCCCTTTGCAAACCCGACCGGCTTAGCCTTTTACACCGACCCTGAAACGGGTCAAGATATTCTCTATGTGGCTTATTCGGGTGAGGAACCGTATATCCGGGATAACCCCAACGCTGACCCTAATTTTGAATTGCAATATCGCGATCGCACATTCATTCATCCCCTCTACTTTAGCCACAATGCCGAGCGCCACTATGCCCTCTCCAATGGCTATTTGATTGAAATGTCCTACATCGAGGAACTTGCCCCCCTCGAAGATGTTGAACTCAAACAGGTCGAATGGCGCATTGCCCTGCCTGCGGAAACAGATCGACAAAAGATCAGAAAAATTGAACCGATAGGTATGCCCTTCACCGAAGAAGTTCAGGATGGACAGCGCATCGCTGTTTTCAAATTTGATACTCTCAAACCCGGTGAACGGCATCTCTTTGGTTGGAAAGCCCTTCTAGAAGTGTGGAGTATTAAATATCGTCTCACCCCACGAGAAGTGGAAAAGCTACCGGATTTATCCCCAGATTTTGAAACTCGCTATCTGGTGGACAATGACGAGTTAGCGATGGATACAGAGATTATTCGCCGCGCTGCTCGCGAAGCCATTGGTCGAGAAACCAATCTCCTACGGAAAGTTTACAATATTCGCAACTATGTCTATGACAAACTCTCCTACGGCATTAAACCTCACATTGACACTCCAGATATTGTTTTAGAGCGCGGTGTTGGTTCCTGCGGCGAGTATTTAGGTCTGTTGCTGGCACTAGGACGGCTGAATGGGATTGCCTGTCGCACAGTGGGTCGTTACAAGTGCCCTGCCCACAACGACAAGTTCGGTATCCCGTTAGAACCTGACTTTAATCATGTGTGGATGGAATTTTATGTCCCTGGAGTCGGCTGGTTGCCGATGGAATCCAATCCTGATGACACAGTTGAAGGCGGCCCTTACCCGACTCGGTTTTTTATGGGTCTTGCCTGGTATCACATGGAGATGGCAAAAGGCATTACCTTTGAAACCCTCAGAAGTGAAGGCGCTCCTGTGAATAAGGAAAATACTTCGATTGGTGAACTCGCGATTAATCATGTCCGGTTCAAAATTCTCGAAGAATTGTCACCGCCTCAGTGGACTTAGGAATTGCCTATTTAGGGGCTAATCAGAATCGGTTAATCACTATTTAATAGGTATTCGTAAGGGCAATCTCCTGCGATTGCCCTCGTTCAATAATAACTGGCTCTCGAAAAGTGAGCATTTTTCCCCAACCATGCCTGTTTCACTTCAACTACACACACCTGTGTTTTGGTGAAAAAAAGGCTGGAACCGAGCTCACCATTGTTTGATACAGTGATGCTTCGTCAAACGCTGGAATCTTTATGTCCCAGGTATCGCTCCCCCCACCGCTCCATCCAGAGCTACCCCTCACCGCTCTTGCACCCATGCAGGATGTGACAAACCATTGGTTTATGAAGGTTATTGCTCATTACGGCAGTCCTGACTACTTCTTCACCGAGTACTTCCGCGTGAATGATACCTCTAGGCTCAATCGTAACATTCTGGCGGCCATCACCCAAAACGACACGGGTCGCCCCATTTTTGCTCAAATGATTGGCGAAAGCATTCCAGACTTAGTCAGAACAGCGATTGAGCTGTGCAACTATAATATCGCTGGAATTGACTTGAACATGGGCTGTCCAGCACCGAGAATCTATCGCAAAAATGTTGGAGGTGGATTGCTACTTTCCCCCGAAAAAGTGGATCGGATTTTGGGAGAACTGCGACAAGCCGTCAATGATCGACCAATGACAGTCAAGATGCGCGTAGGCTTTGAAAATACAGATACCTTTTACGAAATTTTAGATTTAATCAATCGCCATAGCATTGATTTGCTCTCTTTGCATGGTCGCACGGTGAAAGATATGTACCACGGGCCAGTGAAATATGATTTGATTGCCTCTGCGGTCAAAAGGGTTCATTGTCCAGTGCTTGCCAATGGCGATATCCACTCAGCGACAAAGGCTTTAGAAGTGCTTTCTCAAACGGGCGCGGCGGGAGTGATGGTAGGACGTTGGGCGGTCGGGAATCCTTGGATTTTTAATCAAATTCGGCAAGCTTTGCGAGGAGAACCAATCACGCCCGTTCCTTTTTTTGAGGTACGCAACTATATTGATCGTTTATGGCAAACCCCCACAGCAGCATCTATGCCAATGCGATCGCGCCTAGGCTATCTCAAAATGTTCCTCAACTACATTGCCCTAACTGTTGACGAGACGGGAGATTTCCTGCGGCTGATGCGACAGACGCAGACCGAGGTCGAACTGCTTAACCTCTGTGACCGCGTTTTCCTGACTGATCTGACAAAAAATTTAGCCCTAGCACCTTCCTTGAGCCTCTAACTAGAGTTCAATTTCTTTTAGCAGGATTTCTTTGATAGTTATTTCTCATAGCACTAGTGCAAGAAGGCAGTTCTAAGTATTGTTTTTGCGTATTAAAACTCGACTTTTGCAAGAAGTCTAAGGAATTGAGTTATCTCGGATTGCAAAAGAACCCAGATCAAAATCAGGTAGATTCCCAAAACCCGTCAGAATGAGTAATGACTAATAACTGAACAAATCCAGAACGCCTACGCCTACCCATTCCCATGACGAGCGCTCCCCTAAGCTGGAGGGAACTAGAAACCCTCACGGACTATCAAATTGACCCCGTTAACGGTCCCACTAACGCCCAAGCTCGACTACGCCTGTTTGGTCTTCCTCAAGCCGATGTGCGAGTAACACTCTACCGCGACAACCACGCCTGGTGTCCCTACTGCCAAAAAGTCTGGCTTTGGCTTGAAGAAAAACAAATCCCCTACCGTATCGAAAAAGTGACAATGTTTTGTTACGGGGAGAAAGAAAGCTGGTACAAACGCCTTGTCCCATCGGGAATGTTACCAGCACTGGAGTTAGACGGACGCCTGATTACCGAAAGCGATGACATTTTGCTCGCTCTAGAACTTGCCTTTGGTCCTTTAGGGCAGGGTATGGAAAGCCCCACAGTACTACCCCTGCGCCAACTAGAGCGACTTTTATTTAGAGCTTGGTGTAGCTGGCTTTGCTATCCGATGGTGTCGCAAGGGCAAGAGCAGCGCCACCGAGAGCAATTTATTAAAGTCGTAAATAAGGTTGAGTATGCCCTCGCCTCTACTCCCGGTCCATACTTTCTGGAAGAGTTCGGTACGGCTGATGTTATCTTCACACCTTATGTCGAACGCATGAACGCCAGTCTGTATTATTACAAGGGCTACTCACTGCGAGAGGAGAATCCTTACTTGGCTGCTTGGTTCGATGGGATGGAAAGCCGACCGACTTATCGCGGTACTCAGAGCGACTTTCACACCCACGCTCATGACTTACCTCCTCAGATGGGCGGTTGCTGGGAAAATGGTGAGCCGAAGATGCTGTTGAATAAAAATAGGGTGGATAATGGGCCTTGGATTGGGCTGCCTGATGTGGGTTACCCAGAACCGGAAAGCTCCCGTGCTGAAGCGCTAATTCGAGTGATTAAGCATCGCGCTAATATTATTCGGGTCAATCCGGCTGATGACGAATTGTTTGAAATAGCTCTGCGTTGTGCATTGACTTGGATGATGACGGGTGTTGTGTGTGTGCCACCGACTGGTTCGGATAAGGCGCTGAGATATTTACGCGATCGCATTAATGTACCTCGCGATATGTCGATTTTTGCTGCCAAGCGACTCAGGGAAGCTTTGGAAAAAACGGCAAGTTTTGTCGGTGATGAACAAGGTCCGCCGATTCCGATTAAGCATCGGCGAGACCAAGACCCGGCTTATTTTGCTACAAATTAGATTCCCCATAGAGCTGATTTTCTCCTCCATGAAAGGGATAAATGATGGCTTACCCTGAGACAAGTATCTGATTCAGTTAGGACTGGAAAATGGCATACAGCGGATTGCACGTTTATGAAGTACAGTAATCGATGTTAGGGGAAAGGGCGAAGCATTTGGTCGATAAGCTATAAATTAATAAGAAGATTTTCTCACCAAATGCTGACGCTCGTTCCTCGCTACCGCTACGCTAACGCCCCTACAGATGTACTCTATTTACCTGCAATCTGCTGTATTTTCCTCTGGGCGCAAGCAATCGTTGAAGTCAATTTACAAAATCTGAAAGCCAGTAAAAAAAGACCCCTAATTAACCAAGGTTAGGGACTTTTTTATCTAGAAAAACCTATTAAAAGCTTTACAGGATAAGGATTTATGCGAATTTTTATCAAAACCAAACAAGCTACAAAAAGTAAGATCTAGATAACCAGAATCACTAGTCTTTACTTGGGTCGCTGTAGAGATACATCATATTGCAGGTGAAACCTTCATAGAGACGTTCGTGAGAGCATTACTTGGTTGTATTTCTGGATTATTTATAGGATTATTACTGTACTCAGCCGTATTTTGGATGCTAAGGAGTTTCAAACCCTTAAAAACAAAGATGTTCCGATAATAATTAACGACTTTCATACACTCTACAAGAGTGCCCAAAAATCTTTCCTTGCTGTTTAGATTGTCAAGTCTAAATCAAATCAATTCGGTTTAGAAATTCGGGGATGCAATCGCTCATCCTCTCTCGCTGCCAGCAATGCCTGTTAACATTACAATCATTATTGGTTAAGCTAATTAAGGTTCGTTGGATATGAAAAATGGATGTTATTCCAGCAATTGATTTGCTTGAAGGTCGGTGTGTACGGTTGTATCAGGGAGACTATGCGCGATCGCAAGTCTTTAACGATAACCCGACCGATGTTGCTAAACAATGGGTTGATCAGGGTGCCACTCGCCTACATGTTGTAGATTTAGATGGGGCAAAAGTGGGTCATCCCGTTAATACAGAAACCATTGCCGCTATTGTCCAGGCTGTGCCCGTGCCGGTGCAAGTGGGGGGAGGATTGCGCGATCGCACAGGTGTGGCACAATTGCTCGATATCGGTGTCCATCAAGTGATTTTGGGCACTGCTGCGGTAGAAGACCGCCCCTTGGTAAAACAGTTGTGCGACGAATTTCCAGGGAAAATTATGGTGGGAATTGATGCCCGTAACGGCTTAGTTGCTACCCGTGGCTGGATAGAAACGTCTGAGGTTAAGGCAACCGAACTCGCCCACCAGATGAGTCAGTTGGGAGCGGCGGCAATCATTTATACTGACATTCATCGGGATGGCACGTTGAGTGGCCCCAACACAGATGCTCTTAGAGAACTGGCGCGTAGTCTCTCCATTCCCGTTATTGCCTCTGGTGGTGTGAGTTCAGTAACCGATTTGTTGAGTCTGCTGGCGCTTGAACCATTGGGTGTGAATGGGGTCATTGTCGGTCGTGCGCTTTACACTGGAGATGTTTCCCTGAAAGAAGCGATTCAGGCTGTGGGACAGGGACGCCTTCAGGATATTCCCCCAGATTTGGGGTTTTCGACCTTTGCCTGAGGTTTGATGTCTCCTAAATGGCGCGGATGGCTAGGTGTTTGGGGAACAGGTCAAAAACAGGGGAGTACATACTATGTCTGAGCCGACTACCGGCGGGGGCTTACCCGTACTGCAATACTGGCTAGAACAAACCCTCTCACCCCAAGGATTATCCATCTGGCAAACCCTGAACCATCATAGTGCCTGTTTGTCCTGTGCTTGGGGAACGGGAGGACAAAAAGGGGGTTTTGTCAATGAGGCGGGGGAATATTTACAACGCTGTGCCAAAAGTGTAGAAGCGATCGCTGCCGAATTGCAACCCGCCATCCCCCCCAATTTTTTCAGTCAAGTTAAGCTCAACGAATTACAACAACTCAACTCACAACAATGCGATCGCTTAGGCAGATGGAGTTATCCCCTCATCTACCGCGCCGGAGCAGATAAGTATCAAAGAATTAGCTGGGAAGAAGTCTATCAGATCGCCACATCAGCCCTGCGTCAGCCGCCCGAAAGAATTGCCTCCTATAGTTCCGGACGCTCATCTAACGAAGCCGCCTATCTGCTGCAACTGCTGTTCAGAGCATTAGGGAGCAATAACCTAGCCGACTGCTCCGATCTTTGCCATGCGCCTTCTACCATAGGTTTAAAGCAAGTTTTCGGCTCAGGAACCTCAATGGTGAGCTTGGAGGGACTGCAACACGCAGATTGTGTGGTTTTAGTCGGTTCCAACGCTCCCGCCAACCATCCCCGTCTGATGAACGAATTAATTAAAATTCGGGATAAAGGCGGCAAAATCATCATTATTAACCCTCAACTCGAAATCGGCTTAGTCAAATTTGCCTCCCCTGCCTTTCCGATTAAATCCCTCCTCAAAGGGGGTTCGGAGATTTCCACCCTCTACCTCCAACCGATTCCTGGCAGCGATGTCGCTTTGTTTGTCGGTATCCAAAAATCCCTGATTGAACAAAATCTGTTGAAAACAGACTATCTGCAAGCTTATACAGAAGGATATCAAGCCGTCTTAGACTATGCGGCTCAAACCTCCTGGGCAGATATCACAGCGACTTGCGGACTATTTCAGGAAGAGATTGAAGAAGCCGCATATATCATCGGTACATCTGGGCGGGTGGTGTTTGCCTGGGCGATGGGCATCACCCAACAGCGTAATGGGGTACACAATGTCCACAGTATTGCCAATACGGCTCTCATCACAGGCAATGCAGGCAAACTGGGAGCCGGTACGATGCCCATCCGAGGACATTCCAATGTTCAGGGTTTTGGCTCAATGGGAGTGACGGTGCATTTACGCGCTGAGATTCAACAAGCCCTTGCCCAACTTTTAGGGCATCCCCTCAGCAACACCCCAGGTTATGATACCCGTGCTTTGATTGAAGCGGCTGACCAGGGGAAAATTGATACTCTGTTTTGTTTAGGAGGCAATTTATATGCCGCTAATCCCGATTTAACCCAAGCCCAGAGAGCTTTATCCAAAATTGACACGATTATTTATGTAGCCACCAAACCGAATTTAGGACATTTTCACGGTTTAGCGAAGCAGAATACCCTGATTCTTCCCGTCTTTAATCGGTTTGAAAATCCCCAGCCAACGACTACAGAGTCCGGTAATAATTTTGTGCGTTTAAATGACCCAGGAAGGAGTCACTTGCAGGGGGCAAATGCAGAATTAGTTTCGGAAGTCGAACTGCTGACAGAATTAGCCGATCGCTTATTGGGAGAAACGCCGATTAACTGGCGGAAGTTACAAGACACTCGCTATGTGCGGAAGTTAATTACTAAAACGATTCCTGGCTATCAACAGATAGAAAAGATGGAGAAAACTAAAGAGGAATTTACGATAGATGGGCGCATCTTTACTGAGCCAAAATTTGCCACCCCGTCCCAGAAAGCGCAAATGTTTGTTACCCCTCTGCCTAAATTATCCCTGCCCACAAAAAGTGATTTTGGCCTGCCTGAAGATGTTCCAGGAATTATCCTAATTTTAGGGACAGGTAGAAGTTATGGACAACATAATACTGTAGTTTATCGCCCCTACGACAAATATCGAGAAATGCCTCACCGTCATTGTATTTTGATGAATATCAATGATATCAATCGGGGAGGATTTAGTGAGCATCAACGGGTAACTGTTAAAGGAGATGCTGGAATCTTAGATAATATTGAAATTATTGCAGGGGGTATGCGAGAAGGAGCGGCTTTTATGTTCTATCCTGAAGCCAATATTTTATTTAAAGCAGATATTGACCCTGACAGTGGAACTCCGGCTTATAAGCGAGTCCCTGTGGTGGTTTATGGGGGCGAAAGTCAATAAAAGCGCCCGCCATAAGCATGGAATGATTGCAAGTAATCATCTGGATAACTTAACTGGGTATTTTGGACTTGAGCTATTTCACTGTCCCAGTCGTGCGTTTGTAACTGTTGTACTTGCTGCCGCCAGGAACGCCAATTTTCTCCACTCGCTCAATCATCATCTTACGAGCTTGCAGCTTCGCTAGGTTGGCTAACGGCTTGATCGAGAGTAAGCCATTGATCAGGCGAACGGCTATGCTGGGAAAGGTGTTTACGGCAGTGGTCATAAAAAGGTAGCTTTAAATGTACTTTGGGAGTGAATCAGGATTATTGTCTCAAAGTTAGGACTGACGCACTTGCCCCCCTGCCCCCTAAATCTGACAGAGCTCAATTCTGTTCCCCCAAATCTGAGGAAGGCAAATTTAGTTTTGGACACACCATAAGCTAACACCAACACTGGATGCAGCCAGTTACACTGTTTATTTTTATAGGTTCGCTCAATGTCGCACTTGTATTTTGATTCTGACAATAACGGTCATAAGTCATTTGAGTTACCGGGTGCTAAACCTCACTACAATCCTGATCGCCCCGGACAAGTCAAGCATATTTTCCTCGATTTGGCGCTAGATATCCCCAATCAAAGCTTCAGTGGAACTTGCACGATCGCACTCTTACCGATCCGTAATGACACTCACCCGTTAACCTTGGATGCGGTTAACCTGAATATCCAATCCGTACATATAGAGGGAACACCCCAACCCTTTGACTATGACGGTGAACAACTGCATATTCGGCTGATTAACCCTACCGAAGCAGGGAAAGAAATTAAAGTTGCGATCGCATACAGTGTAGAAAAACCTCAACGGGGTCTTTACTTCATTGTCCCCAATGAACACTACCCCAACAAACCCACCCAAGTCTGGACACAGGGCGAAGATGAAGACTCTCGCTTCTGGTTCCCTTGCTTTGATTACCCTGGACAGTTGGCAACCTCGGAAATTCGGGTGAAAGTCCCCAAACCCCTGATTGCGATTTCCAACGGCGAACTGATCGCCACGGAAGAAGATGGAGAGGACAAGATTTATCATTGGTTGCAGCAGCAAGTTCATCCGACTTATTTAATGACCTTAGCTGTGGGTGACTTTGCCGAAATTCGGGATGAGTGGCGAGGCAAACCCGTTACCTATTATGTCGAAAAGGGGTACGAGGAAGACGCCCGCCGCAGCATGGGCAAAACGCCTCGAATGATGGAGTTCTTCAGCGAGAAGTTTGGCTATCCTTATCCGTTCCCCAAATACGCGCAAGTGTGCGTGGATGATTTCATCTTTGGCGGGATGGAGAACACCTCCACCACCTTACTCACCGATCGCTGCTTGCTGGATGAACGGGCGGCGATCGATAATGACCGCACGGAAAGTTTAGTCGCCCACGAACTCGCTCATCAGTGGTTTGGGGACTTAGTGGTGATTAAACACTGGTCTCATGCTTGGATTAAGGAAGGATTGGCCTCTTATTCCGAAGTATTTTGGACGGATTATGAGTATGGCAACGATGATGCCGCTTATTACTTGCTAGGTGAGGCGCAGAGTTATTTAGCCGAAGATAGTTCTCGCTATCGTCGCCCAATTGTGACTCATGTTTATCGGGAAGCGATCGAACTTTATGATCGGCACCTTTATGAAAAAGGCGCTTGCGTCTATCACATGATTCGCACCGAGTTGGGTGATGAGTTGTTCTGGAAGGCAATCCAGACGTTTGTCCAAGACAATGCCCACAATACGGTAGAAACGGTTGACTTGCTTCGGGCGATCGAAAAAGCAACCGGGCGCAATCTGTTATTTCTCTTTGATCAGTATGTCTTCCGAGGTGGACATCCGGATTACAAAGTTGCCTATTCCTGGGATGGAGAGAATCAGTTAGCGAAAGTGACAGTTACCCAAACTCAGGCGAAGAATGACAATAATGGGAGTAATAGTGAGCTATTTGACCTGAAAATTCCGATCGCTTTTGGTTACACTCAACCCGAAAGCCATACTCCGGAATTAAAAACCTTTACCGTCAGAATTCATGAACGGGAACAGAGTTTTTACTTCCCCTTAGAGAAAAAGCCTCAATTTATTAGCTTCGATCGCGGCAATCATTACCTGAAAACGGTTGCTCTGGAATACCCCATCTCGGAACTGAAAGCTCAGTTACAATCTGACTCTGACCCTATTTCCCGCATCTATGCTGCCAAGGCGTTGGCGAAGAAGGGGGGTTTAGAAGCAGTAAAGGCGTTGTCTGATACGTTGACAAATGACTCGTTTTGGGGTGTGCGGGTAGAGGCGGCAAAATGCTTAGCCCAAGTGAAGCTGGATCAGGCAACGGATGCTTTAATGGCGGGTTTAAACGACAAAGATGCCCGTGTGCGTCGGTCAGTGGTACAAGCGTTGAGTAAAATCAAGACATCTCAAAGCTACGATGCCGTAAAACAGGTACTCTCCCAAGGAGACGCTAGCTACTATGTAGAAGCTACAGCCGCCCTCGCCCTCGGTAAAATGGTGTCCGCGACTCTCAAAGGCAAAGAAGATGAAGTTCTGCAATTGCTGAACAACGTCCTGAGAGAAAGGGATGGATGGAATCAAGTGGTGCGGAGTGGTGCGATCGCAGGCTTAAGTCAGATGAAGTCTTCACCTGTCGCACTGGAAGTAATTTTGGAATATACAACTCCGGGTACTCCTCAACCCTTGCGTTTGAGTGCCATTCGTGCATTGGGTGCCATTTCGACCGGTCAAACTCCGAACAATACCGAATGGATTTTAGAGCAATTAGAAGAACTGGCTGGAGAAAGCTTCTTCTTGACTCAAGTCGCGGTTGTTGCCGCCCTGGGGCAAATGGAAACGGTTAAAGCGATCGCGGTTTTACATTCCCTTGCCGATCAAACTCCCGATGGGCGAGTCCGCCGCATGGCTGAGGAAGCGATTCAGAGGGTACAGAAGCATGTGGGTTCTGATCAAGCGGTGAAACAACTCAGGGAAGAACTCGATCAGTTGAAAAAAGAAAACCAGGAACTCAAAAGCCGGATGGAAAATCTGGAAGCGAAGTCCAAGTAATTGATTAGCTAAGGGGCATTCAATATTAAATGCTCCTTAGATTCTATAGTCAGTGATGATCTTCCACTGTCCGAATTCCTGCCGCTTCCATCAAATCGATCAGGCGATCATAACGAAAGCCTTTGATCAAGCTGACTATCGATTGGGCTAAAGGGGAATAATCAGGAGGGATTTGCTCAATTAGCCGAAAAATTGCCTCATCATCCACCGAATCCACCGCCTCATACAGCTTATCCGTCCACTCCTGGGGCATGGCTTGGAAAGAAGCTGGCTGTAAAATAAAGGGTGAATCCAAATTGCTGCCTTCTATCCCTTCTGAGACAGCAATTTGCCCTGTGCATCCGAAAGCAGGTAACTCTTCATAGACATAACGCACACCCAAGTATTGAGCCATCTTGTCAAAAATCATCTCTTCTCGAAAGGGTTTACGCACAAAGTCGTCACAGCCTACGGAAACAACCAGGTGACGTTCTTCCTCGAAGGCACTGGCAGTAAGCGCAATGATCACCGTTTTGCCGATTGGCGCTGACGGATGGATAACTTCCCGCCCTTGTGTGCTCTTTCCATCTTTCCCTCTCTCCTGCTCCCTGGCTTTAATCTGTTGGGTGGCTTCATACCCATCTAGGATGGGCATCCGCATGTCCATCCAAATCAAGTGCGGTTGAAACCTGTTCCACTGTTCCAAGGCTTCTTGCCCATTGACGGCTTCCTGAACCTCAAAGCCCAAAGCCGCTAAGAGTTTAACCAGGAGCAGGCGACTTTCTGGGGCGTCGTCAACCACTAAGATGCGATAGTTGGGTTGTCCAGGTTCTAAGCCGATGACTCTGCGAGTGGGCTGAAGCAGGGGAATTTCAGTGGCTGAACTGAGACTCACCTGAACCTCAAACTGAAAAATAGTTCCCTTTCCCAACGTGCTATTCACGGTAATGTCTCCCCCCATTAGTTGCACGAATTTTCGGCTGATGGGTAAACCTAAGCCAGTTCCTTCGGAGGATTTCCGACCGATTGCAGTTTGTATAAAGGCTTCAAATATCAGATCTAAGTCTTCAGGTTCAATACCAGGGCCAGTATCTTCTACTGCGAAATAAAGGGTTACAGGCTGAAGGTTTAAAGGGGGCGTGGAACTTTCAACGTTGAACTTTTCAACTTGCAACTCATGAGAACCTTCAACCTTTAATTTCCTGCTGACTCGTAAGGTAACACTTCCGAATGCTGTAAATTTGAGCGCATTGCCGAGGAGGTTGATTAAGACTTGACGCAGCTTATTTTCGTCTGTTTGCACATGTTGGGGAAGACCTGGGGCATAATCAAAAATTAACTGTAAGCCCTTTTTTTGAGCGGGCAACTGAAACATGGCTTCTAAACTGTCCAACAGGCGATATAAATCAAAGCTTTGTTGATCGAGTGTTACCTTTCCCACCTCGATTTTGGACATTTGTAGAACGTCATTAATCAGTTCGAGTAAATGTTCACCACTACGATTGATGATTTCGATCGATTCTCGTTGCTCAATAGTCAGGGAGGAGTCACGGATGAGCAATTGGGTAAAGCCGAGGATGGCATTGAGGGGTGTGCGGAGTTCATGACTCATATTAGCGAGGAATTGGCTTTTGGCTCGATTGGCTCTTTCAGCCGCTTCTTTCGCCTCCTGCATCGTGGCTTCCGATTGGCGTAGTTCAGCCTCGGTTTTAGCTAATGCAGCAGTACGTTCAACTACTTTTTGTTCCAAAGAAGAATTTAATTGTTCCAACTCCTGATTCATGTGCTGGAGTTGAACAGTTTGCTGGTTTAGTTTTTTTTCCTGGAGATAACTATTGATGGCTTCTTGAACTGTTAATTTAAGGTCTTCAAACTGCCATGGTTTGGCAATATAACGGTATAATTTTGCATACTTAATAGCATTTCCTACAGCCTCCAAATCAGCTTGCCCGGTCAGCATGATTTTCAGGGTTTTGGGCGATAGGGTATGGATACGTTTTAATAATTCATCTCCTCTAATATAGGGCATGAGATAATCGGAGATGACTAAAGGAACTTCATACTGTTCATCGAGTAATTCTTCCAATAACTCTAAAGCTTCTTCACTTCCGGCTGCGGTTTCAATCAGATATTCATCTCCCAAGGTTTTTTGCAGCTCGATTTCCAGGCTATCCAGAATGGTTTGTTCATCATCAACACAGATAATGATTGGTTTATTCATGGCTTAATAAAGAAACATTTATATTTTTTGTAACCCTGAGTTAATGGCTTCAATTAATTCATGGGTATGCCAAGGCTTATGCAAATAGGCATGTAAGCTGGCTTGTACTCTTGCTCTGTTTATGGCTTCTTCATCCGCTTGACCTGTCAGCAGAATCGTAATAATTTTGGGATAGGTTTGATGAATTTGTATCAGCAATTCATCTCCCTTCATTCCAGGCATTAACCAATCAGAGACAATCACTAAAATGTTTGTTCGTTCTTCAACCAGTTCTTCAATAATTTCTAGGGCTTCATTAGCGCTTTCAGCAAATTCATAGAGATAAGCATCTGCAAAAGCTCTTCGGAGTTCTATTTCAAGACTTTCTAATACGACTACCTCATCATCAACACATAAAATTGCTGGTTTAGGCATCGCTACTTTCCCTTTTATTTGTTATCTCTAAAGGTAATGATACGGTAAAGTTCGTTTGACCCGGCACTGAGTTTACCGAAATCGATCCTTGATGTTTATCAATAATTTTTTTGACAATATCTAAGCCCAATCCGCTGCCTTCTCCTGCGGGTTTCGTTGTAAAAAATGGCTCAAATATTTTTGGCATAATTTCCGCAGGAATCCCCTGACCATTATCAATGATAGTAACGATTAGATTTGTATCTTGCTTTGTGGCATCAATTCTTAAAATTCCCTTGTAGTTCATCGCTTGTAGAGCATTATGAACCAAATTAGTCCAAACTTGATTGAGTTCATCAGGATAACACAACAGCAGCGGCAATTGTTCATAGTTTCTCATCAATTCCACACCTTGTTTAATTTGGTTATGGTAGAGAGTTAAGACCGTTTCAATGCCTTCTATAATATTAGCCTGTACTTTTTCACCAGAGGAGTCATAACGAGCATAGTTTTTCAGCGCAAACACAACTTTTGCGGCACGTTCGGTCGCGGTGGCGATAGTTCGGGTACTTTTCTGAACGCTCACCAAATCATAGACAGTCTTTAAAATGGTTAGGCTATTAGGGTCTTGTAACAAGGGTAAAAGAGAGACAATATCCTCTCCCACGACACCAATATTAACCAGGAGGCTGGCAAGACTATCGGCATTGCTAATAGCATAATTGTCAAGCTGACGCTTTAATTCTTTTCTCAATCGACGCTTTTCTTGACTTGACAATAAATCCGTTTTCTGGCTGAATTTGGACACCAGATTAAAAAAGTCTAACTGACGTTCTTGGGATATTTTTTGCAAAAAACTCGGTAATTCTTCTAGGTTTTTGGTAAAAAATTCAGCAATATTTCCGATGGATGACCGAATCGCTCCTAGGGGTGTATTGATTTCATGAGCAACGCCAGCAACCAATTGTCCTAGGGCTGCCATTTTTTCGGATTGAATCAGTTCTTCCTGAGTGGTTCTGAGATAGTCGAGAGCTTGTGAAAGTTCTTGGGTACGCTGCTGGACTTGAATTTCTAAAGTGCGATTATATTCAGCTAATAATTTAGCTGATTTTTTGCGTTCTGTAATGTCTTGAAAAGCTGCTATAGCATACACAACTTGTCCCTGTTCATCAAAAATTGGCGTAGCCCAAACTTCCAAGGGGATAATCTTATCGCCTTGGTGGAGTTCCACATCATCGCTGGTTATTCTTTCGCCATTCAATGCCCGCATTAGTGGCTGTTGATTCCTAGGGTATATTTCATTGGTTCCCTCCCTATAAGCTTGATAAATTTCCGGCAATTGATCTGCCGTAGCATCCGCTACAATTTCTTTGCCGAGTAACTGTTGAGCCGTCTGATTGGCGTAATAAGTTTTGCCACTCACATCAGCCACAAAAACGCCAACTGGTACCGCTTCTAAAAATTGAGTGAGCCTTTTTTCACTTTTCCGTAACGCCTCTTGAATCCATTCACGTTCTGCAATTTCTTGCTGTAAATGTTCTAATAATTCAGCTTGAGCTCGCTGAGCTAACCGCTCTTTTTGTTGCACCTGTTTCATCTGCTGCACATGTCGCAGAGTTTTGTTCATCGTAATTTCTAAATCTTGAAGATTGAGCGGCTTTGTGAGAAAGTCAAACGCTCCCCAGTTCATCGCCACTCTAATATTCTCCATATCGCCATAAGCGGAGATAATAATCGATTGAATTGTGGGATATTTATCAGAAATATGAGTCAGCAAGGTTAGCCCATCCATTTGGGGCATATTGATATCTGTTAACATGATATCGATATCCGGTTGGGCTTCTAACTGTGAGAGTGCTTCTAATCCATCGTGAGCAAAGAAAAATTCAATTTCTTTTTGCCGGATTTTTCGTCTAAATTTTTGGCAAATTAGAGGTTCTAAGTCTGACTCATCATCTACAACGAGTATTTTGGTTGACATAGTATCTTTCAAAAAGCGAGGTTAGCTACAAATTAAAGAGTTTGGCTGGAACTCGTCAAGTTAATCGCAGGAACCTTTCCTCTTTGCTCTAGCGGCAGTACTCTAATTTGACAAATCAGCCTTATAGCCATCCACTTCAGGAGCATCCCGACATTACTCTGTAGGGTATAGGGTTAAACTTACCTAAGTGCTTTTAGGGCTTCACTTACAGCCTAACAATCGCTACGCTATGGCTTCTCAAAGTTTGACAGCTTGTCTTTTGACGCCCTCATATCGCTTCCCTTAAATTAAAAAAAATCATAGGATGCGCCCATTAACTGTCGTTCAGATGCCTATGACTTGCTATGTATTTGAAGGGAGGAAAACTCAATTGAAGAAACTTTAAATTGAAGATGTGGCTAACTATGTCTTAGAAAAAGCAGACAAGGGTTGGAGTTAAGGATTAATTGTGAATGGATACAGCGAAGAGTAAAAGGTAAATTCTAATTGCTAATTCTCTGTGTCCATTTCCAGTTTTTAGCTGTGATACAACAAAACAATATGAATCAATTCATCCGAATTTTCTTCAGCTTCAGCATTACAGCATTGCTGGTTATTTTACCCTTGACAACCCAAGCCAGAGCCGAATCTTTAGCGATTGTACCGAGAAGTGCCCTGGAATGGTTCAATTTGGGAGTAGAACAAATTCAGCACGACCAATACGAACCCGCTTTACATGATTTTACTCAAGCCATTGAGTTAGATTCAGATTTTGCTGAGGCTTACAGTAATCGCTGCTTGGTTTATATTCAATTAGGAGATTATATCCAAGCGACAGAAGATTGTTCGACAGCACTAACCCTCAATCTTAACAATACAGAAGCTTATCTCAACCGAGGTTTGGCTTATCATAGGCTGAGGAATTATTCAGAAGCAATTTCTGAATACAATCAGGTTATAGAACGAGTTCAGGATGATTTACGTGCTTACTATAATCGAGGATTATCACGTTTTGAACTGCAAGATTTTCAGGGAGCGATCGCAGATTACAATCAAGCATTAAATAAGAGCGATCGCGTTTCTAATCGGCAACAGGTGGAAATATATAATGATCGCGGTTTAGCACGGCTGATGATGGGGAACTTTGACGGAGCGATCGCAGATTTTTCCTTAGCCATCAATCTAGATACAAATAATCACAGAGCTTTCTACAACCGAGCCTGTGCCTGTCACCGCATGGGCGATTTATTGAGTGCCGTTCGAGACTTTACAGCAGCTCTACAACTCGACCCAAACCATGCTGAAGCTTATGTGAATCGGGGTATTATTCACCACGAACTAGGGTTTCAACAAGCTGCATTATCTGACTTGAAAGCGGCATCAAAGCAATTTCATCAACAGGGGAATCGAGTTGCTTATCAGCAAACGCTGGCGCTGATAGAGCGGTTGCAGTTGCTGTTGCGATCGTGGGATGATGCGATCGGTTAAGTATCAAATCCTTGTCTTGTTCACACCAAGGGCTGATTCCCTCAATCGGTGAACTTGGGACAATCAACTTATAAGACTTGTCCTGACTTCACCGGGAAAGTCAATGAGCGATGAACACAAGGCAAAGTAATGATTAAATCTTGGATGGTGATAGGGGCTGTGGCCTTAATAGTGGTGTTGGGTGGTGGATTGATTACACCCGACGGTGCTAAATGGTTCAACCGCCTACAACGTCCGAGATGGCTAACCTTTGAGCCAGCCATTCCCTTCATCTGGACTGTTATTTATATTTGCGCGGCTTGGTCAGCTTATATTGTTTGGGAAAAGGCCCCAGGTAACACCAAAACTTGGTGGTTGATGGGCTTATATCTGCTTTTAGAAATCGTTACCACCGCCTATACACCTGTGATGCTCAGACTCCGTAGCCTCAAGGTGGGTACCATTATTGGCGGTACTGGTGCTGTCATAGGCATCATCCTGGCACTACTGGTTTTTCCTATTTCGATTTGGGCCTCTTTGTTACTACTGCCCTACATTCTTTGGAGTCCCATTGGTACTTATACCACTTGGGAAATGATGCGCCTCAATCCTGAAGAGGTCTAGGGCGTGTTTTCAAATTTCTCCATCCGATTTAGATCCCCCCAGATCCTCGTATGAGTTCCGGCCTTTTTCAGGTAGGAAAGTTAAAATCATGGGAATGTTGCCGCCAAAGTTGTCAAAAACACCCGATAATGAACAACTGTCTGTCTTTAGGGATAAGACTTTAGTCGGCGTTGGCGTATGAGGGGGTGTGATGAATTTACTTAGAGGTAGATTACTGCTTTTGACTGAACAGCTCCCTAGCCTAATCGAACAACTTTCTGATGAGAATTTGCAAGAGGCTTGGCTCGTTCTTCAGCCGCTTTACTATAACCTCTATATGCTCATCGCCATGCAAGAGTCGATGCGAACGGTAAGACCGGGGGATATGCTCACCCGTGAACAAGCGTTACGATTTTTACAGTTTCCCTGAGCTGACCCGATAATCATTGTCAACAAAGATTTGTAACTTGGAGTCAGAACCCACCTTGTGAGCATAGAAGTGCGCTATGCCCGATCCTTTTTAGAAGATCTCAAAAATTTAGAGTCGGCGGCTTACCAACAGGTTTGCCACGTCGTCTTCGAGCAGTTTATCGGACTCCAGCGAATTCAAGACCTGCCAGAGCTACACCGAATTAGCTCGGATGCGATTTTTTACAGATTTTCCATCGACAACTACTTAGTCGGGATTGAAATTACTGGTCAGATTGTGAAATTTTTGCGCGTTCTACCCAAACCCTATATTTGACTCCTCGTAAACTTGTGATTGGCAAGACACGAAGTTTGAGAGCAATTTAATTTATGGACGCCGCTACTCTTTGGCAACGTTACCAAGACTGGTTATTCTACCATAAAGAGTTGGAATTTTATCTCGATATCAGTCGTATGCGCTTTGATGACGCTTTTGTCGAGACATTGCGACCGAAGTTTGAGAAGGCGTTTCAAGATATGGACGCATTGGAGAAAGGTGACATCGCCAACCCGGATGAAAACCGCATGGTCGGTCACTACTGGCTGCGAGACGCCGATTTAGCCCCAACTCCAGAACTACGGGACGAAATCCTCAATACCCTGGAAAAAATCGAAGACTTCACCGAAAAAATTCAGACGGGTGCCATTCATCCCTCTGGAAAGTTCCAATTCACCGATGTCTTATCCATCGGCATTGGGGGTTCCGCCTTAGGGCCTGAGTTTGTGGCGGAAGCCTTAGCCCCCGTTTCTCCAGCACTCGCCATTCACTTTATCGACAATACCGATCCGGCGGGTATTGATAAAGTCATGGCTCAACTGCAAGACAAACTTGATACCACCCTAGTCCTCGTCATCTCCAAGTCTGGGGGCACGCCGGAAACCCGTAACGGTATGATTGAGGTGAAAAAAGTCTACGAGTCCAAGAATTTAAACTTTCCCTCTCATGCCGTGGCCATAACTGGCACAGGCAGCAACTTGGATCAACTCGCTAAATCTGAAGGTTGGCTAGCCACCTTCCCGATGTACGACTGGGTGGGAGGACGCACCTCAGAACTATCCGCCGTGGGACTCCTCCCCGCCGCGATGCAAGGCATTGACATCCGTGAAATGCTTGAGGGTGCGAAAGAGATGGATGCCGTTACCCGCATACCCAAGCTCGAAGACAACCCCGCCGCCCTGCTAGCCCTGTGTTGGTACTTTGCCGGGAATGGCAAAGGTGAGAAAGATATGGTGGTTCTACCCTATAAGGACAGCTTGCTCCTCTTCTCACGCTACTTACAACAATTGGTGATGGAATCTCTGGGCAAGGAGAAAGACTTAGAGGGCAATGTTGTCCATCAAGGAATTGCCGTGTATGGTAACAAGGGTTCAACTGACCAACATGCCTACGTGCAACAGTTACGAGAGGGAGTCGCTAATTTCTTTGTCACCTTCATTGAAGTTTTAGAAGACCGACAAGGAATCTCTCCAGAGGTCGAACCAGGGGTAACCTCAGGCGATTATCTATCGGGTTTATTGCAGGGGACTCGACAAGCCCTGTATGAGAATCTGCGGGACTCGATCACGGTAACGATTCCTCAAGTCAATCCCCGCACGGTGGGCGCTCTGATTGCCTTGTACGAGCGTGCAGTGGGTCTTTATGGTTTCCTCGTGAATATCAACGCTTACCATCAGCCTGGGGTCGAAGCAGGCAAGAAAGCGGCAGCGGCTGTTCTGGATTTACAGAAACAGGTGATGCAGGTACTTCAGGCAGAAGGTGCTCCCCTGTCTCTTTCTGAGTTGGCTGAAAAAATCGGAACACCGGAGCGGGTGGAATCGATTTATATGCTGTTGCGCCATCTGCAAGCGAACCAGCGAGGTGTTGTCCTAGAAGGCAATCCGGGGCAACCGAGCAGCTTAAAGGTGTCAGCAAGTTGATTTGAGGGGTACTGATTCCTTTCTTAGTGAGCGCTTGAGCGATTGAGCGCTCGCTACAAACCGATTACTGCCTTCAGGAAGAGTTGATGTAATACGACTTTGCCCATAGGAGCATGAGATCTGGGAGGGAGTGGCTGTACACTGAGTTAGGGCACAGTTTTAGCATTCAGAACCTAAACACAATTGTTTTTAGGTTTCTGCTGAGTTAACCAGATATGACCTAGCGTAAGAGAAGACTCGCTCTTAGATCAGTACCCCATGCCATTGATTATCCTGGTTGCAGACGACAACCTGGGAACCCGTCTTTCTGTAAGTGATTATCTAGAGATGTCTGGCTACTCAGTCATCGTAGCTGAAGATGGCCAGGAAGCTCTCTCGAAAATCGAAAAGTACCATCCTCACCTACTGGTGACGGATATCAACATGCCCCGCATGGACGGCTATGAGCTGGTGAAAAAGCTTCGTCAGCAACCCTCGTTTCGCTTGTTGCCGATTGTCCTGCTAACCGAACGCGCCACGACGAAGGAACGCATTGAGGGCTATGAGTCAGGGTGTGATGTTTACCTGCCGAAGCCTTTTGAGATGGATGAATTAGGCGCGGTTATCCGCAATCTTGTGGAGCGCCAACTGGATCGGAAAGTTTCCTTCCCCGATTCCCGTACAACATCCGAGCGTTCACCCGATTGGGACTCGCCATCGACACCAGACAACATGCCAGCAGAGGCGATCGCTCCCAATTCTACAGCCATCGAGTTGACGGAGCGAGAAAAGGAAGTATTAGTTTTGCTCGCCATCGGTTTATCCAACGTTGAAATTGGTAAGAAGCTGTACCGCAGTCCTCGGACAGTCGAAAAGCACGTCAGCAGTCTTTTACGAAAAACCGAAACGAGTAACAGAGCTGAACTCATCCGATTTGCATTAAAAAATCATTTAGTTAATTAACTCAACTGATTTTTATAACCGCAAGAGAAGGGCTATTGACGACATCTGGCTAAGGTACAGTGATTTATGAGAAAATCACACCAAAACACACCAAAAATTTAAAATTATAAATTTTTTGGGGAACATCCCAAATGTACACGCTTTAAAGAAGGGTGAGGAGAGTTTATATCTAAATGCTCCCAAGCAAAATAGATAAATTTCAGAAATCAGGACAAAAATAAAGATAAATTTAATTGAATTGAATGTGTTTTAATCACCCGATCGGGTGATTAAAGTTAACCCAGGCGTAGAACTCTGAAGCAGCTCTTTGTCAAAGCTTTATTTAACAAATCCTACAGCTCATCCACCTGGGGGAAGTCGATAACTGTGCAATGATCGAAGCTATTTTTAGAGGTGATTGATCGAAGGAAAGCACAAGTGAAGACCAGAATTTTTAGGGTTTTAGCAAAATGAATCGACAGAACCTGATGCCCTTGAGTCAGAGAAGCATCTGGCGATATATTGCCGTAGTCGGCGCGATCGCGGTTGCTTACTATGGTGGGGCATACCTCACCGTCTCCTCTCTAGGGCTGGGTTTAGAGGCTTCTCCCTTATGGCCTTCCGCAGGGATTGCCTTAGCCGGTTTACTCTTGGCAGGAGAGCGTGTCTGGCCGGGGGTGGCACTGGGGTCATTCTTTTGGTGCCAGTCACAGGTATCCTTAACCATGGCTTTCGCCTTAGCGTTCAGTATCACGTTACAAGCCTTCCTTGGAGCCGAAGTCTTTCGTTGGCTGAAGTTTCGCCCCTCCCTCAAACGGCGGCAAGATGTCTTACACTTAGTCGTCTGGGGAGCATGGGGTTCGACCCTAATCAATGCCAGCCTCAGTACGCTGATTGGTTGCTTGGGCGGTACTGTTGAGCCTGAGCAGTGGCAGGAAAACTGGTGGACATTGTGGGTCGGAGACGGCATGGGCATTTTAGTGGTCACTCCCCTGCTGTTAATGGGTCGCCATTGGCTGGGGAACGTGAGATGGATGATCGCCCAAATTTTACAAGGGAAACCCTGGGAGTGGGGCAAGAAGTGGTGGTTTCACAGACGATTGAGAGTTGTTCCCCATTCCCCAGCTTTGGACAAGCCTTCTCAGGGCGAAAAAAACTCCACTCTCGCTGAAGCTGTTATCTGCTTTACCCTGTTGTTTACCCTTTGCTGGTTGGTATTCGCGTTAAAATCAGCCGTTGATTTGGCTCAATATCCCCTGGAATATCTTCCCTTTCCCTTCGTTGTCTGGGCCGCAATTCGCTTTACTCAGCGAGGTGCAGTGGCGGCAACCCTGATTGTTTGCACGATTGCCATTTGGGGAGCGATGCAGGGAGTTGGGCCGTTTGTGGCAAATACAAGCATCAAGCAAACGGTTTTATTCTTACAGGGCTTTATGGGCGTTGTCTCGATTACAGCCTTAGTCCTCGCGGCGGCGGAATCAGAACGTGCTCGTGCCGTAGATTTACTCAAAGAGAGGGAAGCCAGTTTAGCCAATGCTCAACGCCTTGCACAACTTGGAAACTGGGATTTTTACGAGACGTGCAACAACTCCTGTTTACCTCAGCAGAAATTGCAGTGGTCGGATGAACTTTACCGCCTTTTTGGTTTTAGTCCTAAAGCCTTCGAGCCGACTTGGGAAACATTGTTTCAAGTGGTTCATCCCGCCGATCGCGATCGCGTAGGACAGGCGATTCGAGGTGCTTTACGAGAAAATCAGCCCTACTGCCTGGACTATCGAATTGTACGTCCGGATGGTTCAGAACGCATGGTTTGCGAACAATCGGAGATTTACGGGGGCGGGATTAGGGGCACAGTGCAGGATATTACTGAGCGCCAACGAGTCGAAGCTCAACTTCGCGCCGCCGCCGAGCATGTGAGCGAAGCGGCTGAACGACAGCGCTTGTTAGGAGAGATGGCGCTGCGGATTCGGCGTTCTCTCCATCTCGATCAAATTCTGAACACAACGGTCGCAGAAGTCCGAGAATTTTTAAAGGCTGACCGTGTCTTTATTGGTCAAATTGATGGCATTTCTCAACCCTTAAACGTGAGTCAGTTGTTAGCATCGCACCGAAGTTCATCCCAGAATGTAGCCCAAGTTGACAGTTCCGAGGAAAACCTACCCTTCAAAAATGCCTTGGACAAACAACCTTCAAACCTTCAAACCTTCAAACCTTCAACCCTGTTAAAAGGTCTAATTATTGCTGAATCAGTAGAACCCTGCTATCCCTCGCTTCGTAGCATGGTTATTGAGGATGAGGCAACCATACAAGAATGGCGATCGCGGTTTAGCCAAGGTCATGTTATTGCCATTGAGGATACAAAAACTATCCCTTGTTCCTGTCATATTGCCGCCTACCACGCCGAGTATCAAGTTGGAGCCATCCTCGCTGTGCCCATTTGGGTGGGGGATAACCTATATGGGGCGTTAGTCGTTAACCAATGTAGCCAGTCCCGTCATTGGCAATCGTGGGAAATTGAGTGGCTTACTTCACTCGCCACACAAGTCGCAATTGCCATCCAGCAAGCAGAACTCTATCGACAGATTACAGACCTCGCCGCTCATTTGGAATCCCAGGTAGAGGAGCGAACCCAAGAACTCACCGCGAAAATGACCGAACTTCAGGAACTTAACCAACTCAAAGATGTATTCCTGCAAGCCGTTTCCCACGACCTCCGCACCTCTTTGCTGGGAATGTCAATGGTATTAAAACATTTATATCAATCAGCGGGAGATGGAGTAACCCTATCTCGGCCTATCCTGGAACGAATGATCACAAGCAACGAACGTCAGCTCAACTTAATTAACTCTCTATTAGAAGATCATTTTAACGAAGAGCGTCAATTAGAACTGCACCGTCAACCGATACAGCTCACTCAATTGTGTCAGGACTTAATTACCGGCTATTCGCCGATACTGGCTCAAAACCAAGCCACTCTGACTCCACAATTACCCGAAAATTGCCCCATGATCGATGCTGATCCAATTCAGGTACGACGGGTGTTGGAAAACTTGCTCACCAATGCCTTAAAACACAATCCACCAGGACTAAATTTGACCTTGCAACTCCAGGTTGAAGACCAAAAAATTCGCTGCACTCTGCAAGATGATGGGTTAGGCATGAGCCAAGAACAACAAAACAGCCTCTTCAAACTTTACATTCGAGGTCTGCATACGAAGCACTTAACTGGCATTGGTTTGGGTTTGTATCAATGTCGCCAAATTATTAACGCTCACGGTGGAGAGATTGGTATTATAAGTAGTTCTAATGCTGGGTCAACCTTCTGGTTCACCCTCCCATTAGCTGACTAGGGGCATAGGATAGAGAGGGAAAGACTCATCAATCAACTATCACGATGCACGATGTCAGGAGAAAAGGCTGGCAAACACACGGCAATATACTCCGCGCCCTCTGGAGAGGGAGTGCTGTAACGAACCCACTCACCTTTTCGAGCTATTACAGCCTGTCCTGCCTGAACGTCCATCTCGCCCCCCTCGTATTCAACATGCAGCATTCCTTTGATCACAACGGTGAATTCGTCAAATTCAGGCTGTTGTCCCGGTTCCATCCAGCCACTCAAAGAGCGCATATGGGCAATACTAACGGCTGAAGTTTGAGTGGATACGCGACCAATGTATTCATCGATGAGTTTGGGCTTGTTGCCTGCTGCTTCAATGCGGTTGGGTTGTTCAATAAGTTGGGGCATCGCTAAGGGTTAATGGATAAGGGTTAATCGCTGCTCGTACTAAAAGATAATCGTAAACTCTTCTCAGTCAAAGCCAGTAAGAGTCAGCTATTTAAAAAATGGTGTATGAAAACATCCTCCGAAGGGAAGATATATTGAAGCTATTGGGTCAAGGGGTCTACCGTGAATAAAACTAGGTGTTTTGGGTGGGAGAGAACGGGTATTGGCATCGCCATTGGGACACTCGCTCAACTATCTGTGGTGATTGCCATTCCTAGTAAACCTACGCTGGCACAAATTACACCGGATACAACTCTAGGGGCTGAAGGTTCCCGCCTGACTCCGGGTACCAATGTGCAAGGGCTTCCGGCTGACGTCATCGAGGGCGGCGCACTCCGAGAAACCAACTTGTTTCACAGTTTTTCCGAATTTAATGTCAATAACGGGCAAAGAGTCTACTTTGCCAACCCCACAGGCATTGAGAATATCTTCAGTCGTGTGACTGGTAATAATGTCTCGAATATTCTAGGAACTCTAGGCGTCAATGGTAACGCTAATTTATTCCTGCTTAATCCCAATGGCATTATCTTTGGCTCAAATGCAAGACTCGATATTAAGGGTTCATTTTTAGCAACCACCGCTAATAGTTTCCAGTTTCCCGATGGAACCCAGTTTAGTGCCACCAACCCTGAAGCACCCCCCTTGTTGTCGATTAATGTTCCCCTTGGAGTGCAGTATGGTTCACAACCCGGAACGATTGCGAGTACAGGGAATTTAACTGTTGGGCAAGACTTAACCCTAGAGGCAGGGAATCTAGATTTACAAGGTCAGTTAAGAGCAGGCAGAGATTTAACCCTAGAAGCTCAAGATACAACGCAAGTGCGCGATCGCACCACCCATCCCTTCATCGCCTCTGCGGGTAACAAGTTAGTGGTGCAGGGTAACCAAAGGGTAGATATCTTTGCCTTGAATCACCCCAACAGTGGCTTCTATTCAGGTGGGGATATGGTGTTGCGGAGTGCCAACCCGGTGGGAGGTGATGCTCACTATTGGAGTGGGGGAAGTTTTCGGGTTGAACAATTGGATGGAAGTTTGGGTAATCTCTTCAGTCCTGATGACCCGATTATTTTATCGAGTGGAGATGTCAGTTTAGGAGATTATACGGGTGCATCGTTACATATTTTGGCGGGTGGGAGTGTCACCCTGAGCAATATTGAGATTACAGGCACAGACACGGATGCCAATACCATTCACCCAGGGAATACAACCCCCTTTAACGGCACCCAAACCCTTGCCTCCCTTGCCGGCTTGACGCTATCGGATGGTACACCCATCACGATTCAAGGTAATACAATTGCCACACTGGATGTGCGGGCTGGTGTGAACTGGGCGGCATTGGGTGGTTTTCCGGCACCTGATCCTACAGTCATTGGGACGATACCCAGCCCTTCCACTGCACCTCTATCGAATGCCAACATTACGATCACGGGTACTATTATCAACAAGCAGCCCGATGGTTTAGTGTTGTTAACCAACCAGTTCCAGCCGAATGGACTGGTTGGAAACATTCAGGTGAATCGGATATTCACCTCCTCCTTGTTTGACAGCACTTCCAACAGTGGACGAATTATTATCGACTCTCGTGGAAACTTTACCCCTGTAGGTCGGTTAGACACGAGTACCTTTGGCAGTGGACTAGGGGGTGACATGATGATTCGGGCTGCGGGGGATGTGCGTCTGGACGGTGTGGAACTGAGCAGCAATACCTTTAGTAGTGGAAGTGCAGGAAATATTTCTATCGCGGCGCGATCGCTATTCTTAACGCGGGGAGGTCAAATTACCAGCCAGAGTGGGGATGATGCGATCGGCAATGGCGGCAATATCACCCTCAACCTATCCCAGACTCTATCTGTGGATAGCGATCGCCAAGGGAGTTGGCCTAGTGCCATTTTTACACAGGTCAATCGACGCTCCCAAGGTGATGGCGGAAATATCTGGATTAGTACTGGGGATTTAATCTTAACCAATGGCGGGGAAATTTTAGCCAATAACTTTGGTAACCGACCTGGTGCTAAAGCCGGTGACATTACGATTCGTGCAACAGGTACAGTTACTGTGGATGGTTCCCGTCAAAACGATTACTGGATATGGATTAATGATGCGGGCAGTAGAATTGGCAGCAACATCGGATTTGGGGTAGAGGATGGTAGTAGCGGCGGGAAACAAGCCGGCAGAATTGACATCCAAGCCGCAGGACTAAGCCTTCAAAATGGAGGTTACATCGCCAGCAAAGTTGAGTACAACGAAAATGGACAGGGTGGGGATATTTTGCTCAATATCCTTGGAACTCCAGGTAACCCAGGCCAACTTGTAATCAGCGGCGTCAGCGAACGTGAGTACAATCCTAGTGGCATTTTCACTGATGTTGAAGCTGGCACGGTCGGGAATAGCGGCATCATTACCATCAATACAGGCGACTTATCTATTACTAATGCTGCTGGCATTGAATCCGGTATGGCTGGCACAGGGAACAGGGGAGGGGATATTAACATTAATGCGAGTAGGACTGTGGCCTTTGACCGCAGTGGTGTTTTTAGCCGTTTGTCGGGAACCGCTACACAAGCCGGAAACATTAATATCACCACCCCTAGCTTATCGCTCACGAATTACGCTCAACTCTCTACCAGCACTAGTGGTCAAGGCAACGCGGGGGATGTAACGATTAATACTGGCAATGGTCAGGTAACGTTGCAGCAGGGAAGTCAAATTTCCAATGCCATCGAACCGAATGCCACAGGTAGTGCAGGTCGAATCAGCCTCACAGCCGGTCAACTGTCACTGATTGATGAGAGTGCCATTGTTAACTCCGTGGGTGAAAAGGCTCAGGGCAATGCCGGGAATACAGAAATCAGTGTCCCTGGTGGCAACATTACGATCACGGGCAGTGGTAGCCGGATTAGTAACTCGGTGGAACAGGGTGCGGTGGGGAATGGCGGTATCATCACCCTGAACACGGGCAACTTGTTTATCATCAATGGTGCTCGTATTGATTCGAGTATGGCTGGCACGGGTGACAGAGGCGGCGATATTAACATTAATACGGAGCGGACTGTGGCGTTTGACGGCGAGGGTAGTGGTGCCTTTAGTACCTTGTCCGGAACAGCCCCACAAGCTGGCAACATCAATATCACCACCGGTAGCCTATCGGTGGCTAATCAAGCTTTAGTTTCTACCAGCACCAGTGGTCAAGGCAATGCTGGGAATGTAAGGATAAATGCCCTTAATACAGTAGCTTTGCACCAACAAGGTGGCATCGAAAGCCGGGTGGAATCAACCGGAGTCGGGAATGGAGGCAATCTGGAAATCACAGTTCCCACGATGATTATCACCGATGGAGCTAGTCTCCAAGCCGATAATCAGGCAACAAGTAGTAGCTCCCAGGCTGGGAAGATTCAAGTTCGAGTCAATAACCTAATGCTAGATCAGAACGCCGCTATTACCGCTGAAACGGCGAGTGGCAATGGGGGTGATATTGAGATTACAGCCAACGATCTGAAACTGTACCGCAACAGTGTTATTTCCACCTCGGCTGGTTCTCGGCAAAATCCTGGTAATGGGGGCAGAATCAATATTGATGTGAGAAATGGGTTTGTCAGTGCCGTCCTTAATGAAAATAGCGATATTATTGCCAATGCCTTTGGCGGTGCAGGTGGTAAAATTACGCTCCAAGCACGGCGACTGATTGGACTGCAAGCGCGATCGGGCTTAACGCCAGAAGAACTGCAAGCGCTTCGCTACAATGGCACTAGTGATATTAGTGTCGGTTCCGATGCGGGTTCAGGAACGAACTTACAAAACATCCAAATTGAAACCCAGTCTTCTGACCCTGTTCAGGGACTTATAGAATTGGATGTAACCCCCGTAGACCCCGCAGGCTTAATTAACTACGGTTGTGCATCTCGAAACAGCTTGGTTGCTAAAGATCAGAGTACTTTCTTCGTCACTGGTAGGGGAGGATTGCCCCCAACACCCGATGACCCCCTCAGCAGTGGAGCCATGACACCCCCTTGGGTGACTCGTGACATTGGAACAGCGAGTAATGCAGCCCCTGTCGTAGCACGACCTTCGAGTACAGCAAAACCTCCGCTCGTAGAAGCTCAGGGTATGGTGATTAGTCCTGATGGAAAAGTCATTCTTACCGCCAATGCGGCAACGGCTACCCTTCATCCGTCTGGGTTTTCTAGTCAAGGGTGTTCTGGAGAGTAGTAAACCAGGACAAAATTCTTTGACGCTGCTCCGTCAAATCCAGATGGGTGTATGGATATATCAGATTTAGCGTACACTGAATCCCCCTTTGGGTGGATATATTGGAACTGTTTGGTTCAAGAGGTCTGCCGTGAGTAAAAGTAGCAATTTTGGGCTGGAAAGGACAGGTCTTCTAGGAGCCATTTGGGCATTTATTCAACTATGTTTATTCGTTGCTCTTCCCAATATCCCTACACTGGCACAGATTACACCTGATACAACTCTAGGGGCTGAAGGTTCCCGCCTGACTCCGGGTGCCAATGTGCAAGGGCTTCCGGCTGAGCTCATCGAGGGTGGCGCACTCCGAGAAACCAACTTGTTTCACAGTTTTTCCGAATTTAATGTCAACAACGGACAGCGAGTCTACTTTGCCAACCCCACAGGCATTGAGAATATCTTCAGTCGTGTGACTGGTAATAATGTCTCGAATATTCTAGGAACTCTAGGCGTCAATGGTAACGCTAATTTATTCCTGCTCAATCCCAATGGCATTATCTTTGGCTCAAATGCCAGACTCGATATTAAGGGTTCATTTTTAGCAACCACCGCTAAGAGTTTCCAGTTTCCCGGTGGAACCCAGTTTAGCGCTACCAACCCTGAAGCACCGCCATTATTGTCGATTAATGTTCCCCTTGGGGTGCAGTATGGAGCGCAGCCAGGGACTATTACTGTCAACCAGGCCAATCTGAACGTTGGTTCACAACAAAGTTTAATTTTACTCGGTGGAGATGTAGAGCTAAATGGCGGAAGATTGAATGCTTCAGGAGGATTGATTGAACTGGGAGGATTAGCAGGTGAAGGCAGCGTCGGATTGGACGTTGAGGATGGCTTTTTGAGCTTGAGAGATTTTACAGGGACACATGGGAATGTATCCATCAGTGGAAGTACGATATCCGCCACAGCTACTGGGAATTCTGACACGGCTAGTGGTGATATCCAGATGACTGGGCGTAACGTTCAGATTAGTGATAGCACAATTGCGAGCATCGGCAATGACGAATCCTACGGCACGATAACGATTAAAGCCTCAGATTCGGTTTTCTTGAATAACGCTATCCTTGACACTCAAAATAAAAATGGTACTGGAGGCGATGTATTGATCAATGCTCCTAACCAGATTTCAATTGCCAACAGTAAAATTTCTAGCGAAGGATATTTCGGACGGATTTCCATCGGCAGTCTCGACCCCGATGAAGAAGATCCAATTAAGCCAGGGACAGTTGTAATCGACAACTCTAAATTGACATCTGAGACTGCTTCTACAGATGGAAATCTACCTGACCAGCAGGGCTTAGGCTTAGTCAGCATTAGAGCGAGCGACAGTGTTGAGATTAAAAACGGAAGCCAGCTCAACGCTACTACCTCTGGAATAGGTGACGCTGGCAATATCGCCATTTCTGCTCCTAATGGCACAGTTGTGATTAATAACAGGAGCAAGCTACTCAGTGAGGCAACAAAAGACGCACAAGGTGATGTTGGCTATATCAAAATCACAGCAAGAAACCTTTTAATCGATGAGGCTCAGGTAAGCATTAACGATCAGTCGCTCGATAACCCAACAAATGCCACCAATGTTGATATTAATGACCTTGATTCCTTTGATGATATTGATTCCTTTGATGATATTGATTCCTTTGATGATATTGAAAAGTTACCTGGAAGGATATACATTAGTGCCGAGCAGATGACACTGGATAATCAGGCCAGAATCGAGGCTAATTCTGCATCAGTGGACGGCGGCAACATTTACATTGAAGCCTCAGAGCGGCTGATGCTGCGTCGAGGCAGCCTGATATCAGCTGAAGCTGACACGGCTCAACAAGGAGGCGGTGGCAAGGGCGGTAACGTCACAATTAATGCGAAGGACGGGTTTGTGGTGGCAGTTCCCTCGGAAAACAGTGACATCATTGCCAATGCCTTTGATGGTGATGGTGGAAAAATTACTATCTTTGCCAATAAGATTTTTGGTCTGAAACGACAGAGAGGGCAGAGTACCAGTCAGCTAAGAAGCAATCGTAGCAGTGATATTAGTGCCAGTTCTAAATTTGGATTTGAAGGGGAAATAAAAATCAATACCCTAGCTCTTGACCCCGCTCAGGGACTCGTGGAACTGCCCGTAACCTTAGTAGACCCCACCGGCTTAATCGCCCAAGGCTGTCAATCTCGAAACAATGGGGTTGCCAAAGGGCAGAGTACATTTGTCGCCACCGGACGAGGAGGATTGCCCCCCAGCCCTGATGACCTCCTCAGCACGGGAGCCACACCTCCCCCTTGGGTCACTCGTGATAGTGGAAGAGTCAGTAAAGCGGCGGGTGTCGCTACGTTACCTTCTCGTACACCCACCCCCCCACTTGTGGAAGCTCAGGGTATGGTGATTGGTTCTAAGGGGGAAATCATTCTCACTGCCGGGGTTACAACCACTACCCCTCATCCATCTGGGTTCTCTGCCTCAGGGTGTTCTGGAGAACGGTAAAGCATTTTATCGTTTCTATGGGCAAGAGTAGGAGACATGATGAACCTCCTCGCCTTCATGTTCATTAATTGAATTCAACAAATTTACGGATCAAGATGGCAAGTAAACGATTTGTACTTTTGCATCGCTTACAAAAGCTGGGAATAGTGGGCTTCGGTAATTGGGGCTTAAGCAAGGCTCAGGCAAAATCTAGGCTTCCCAAATTCAAATACCGCTATGGATTTTTGGCTGCTCTAACGGCCTTGTGTTGCGTCGTGGTTGTCCCCATGGTGGGCAGAACTGCAACACCCACAGTGGTCGCCAATCCCTCTATCTCAGTTGTGAAGACTCAATCCTTGCCGCTGCCCTCAACTCTCCTGGCATCGGTCGGTGACTCTACGGCTCAACCCCTGCCGAATCTGGCTAAAAATCCCGAAAGCTTGGATGAACAAGCCAAAACTCTGTATTTAGCAGGGCGATTTTCAGAAGCCGTATCCGTTTTGCAGCAACTCCTGCAAGTGTACCAGACGAATGGCGACCTCCTGGGGCAAGCGGTGGTACAGAGTAATCTCGCTTTGAACTATCAGCAATTGGGACGCACTCAGGAGGCCACTCAGGCCATTGCCGCCGCACTTCAGGGAGTGGAAAAAACACAAAACTCCTCTGAGCGCTCAGCCGTTTGGGCACAGAGTCTGGATGTTCAAGCGAACCTGCAACTGGCAAAGGGAGAAGCAGAACAAGCTGTGGCAACTTGGGAACAAGCGGCTGCACTTTACAGCCAGTTAGGAGACACCAACAGAGCCACTCTGACGCGCATCAACCAGGCGCAGGCGTTGCAGGCATTAGGACTTTATCGGCGGTCGGTTTCGACCCTCCAGACGTTGAAACAGTCTTTGGACAAGCAACCTGACTCTCTCACCAAAGCATCGAACCTCCTCAGCTTGGGAGAAGCACTCCGGGTGATTGGAAACCTTGAGGAAGCGGATGCCAACTTACAAGAAAGTCTGAAGATTGCCCAAAACCTCAAATCCCCGGATGCCATTAGTGCGGCTTACCTCAGCTTAGGCAATCTCGCCCGGACTCAGGCAGACCAGAAAATAGGCCAAGCACAACCAAAAGAGGCTCAGAAACAGCGGCAAGCCGCTCTCGATTTCTACCAGAAAGCCTCGGATACTGCTGCTATCTCAAAAACTCAAACCCAAGCCCAACTGAATCGCCTGCGCCTGTTGATCGAGATGAAGAAGTGGCAAGAGGCGCAAGCGCTTTATCCTCAGTTACAAGGTCAAATCGCGAACCTGCCTGTGGGTCGTCCTGCCATCTATGCCCAGGTTAACTTAGCCCGCAGCATGATGAAATTACGCACTAGGGGCGAAAAGCCGTCTTCCACACCAGAAACTCGCGCACCCCAAGATATTGCCCAAATTCTGGCTGTGGCTTATCAGCAGGCGGAACAATTAAATGACGGGCGATCGCAAGCGGTTGTCTTGAGTGATTTGGGGCATTTGTATGAACTGCAAAATCAATGGACTGATGCCGAACAACTGACGCAACGGGCATTGGTTTTATCCCAACAATCTGTGAATGCCTCCGATATTGACTATGAATTTTCCTGGCAGCTAGGTCGCATTTTCAAAGCACAAGGCAAATATCAACAAGCGATCGCAGCTTATGATGAAGCCTTTGAAAGGTCGCGATCGCTCCGAGGTGATTTGGTAGCCACCAATCCAGATGTGCAGTTTTCCTTCCGAGACAGTGTCGAACCCGTTTATCGCCAATTTGTAGACTTGCTGCTGACTCCTCCATCTCGTGAGGCTGAACCCCCTCAGCAAAATCTGCAAAAAGCTCGTGAGGTATTAGAAGCGCTACAAGTCGCACAACTGCAAAACTTCTTACAACAAGCCTGTGAGGAGAAACGATTAGAAATTGACCGGATTATTGATCAAAAAGACTCACAAACAGCCGTGATTTACCCAATCATCCTAGACAACCGATTGGAAGTCATGGTTAAGTTACCCAAGGAAGACCAGCTCTATCGCTCCTCCACTGAAATTTCTAGGGATAGCGTTGCCAAGACATTAAAACAATTCAAAACCACTCTGGAAACCGAGAGTCCGTTTGATCAGCCGGTGAAAAAGGTGGGTAAAACCGTTTATGACTGGCTGATTGCACCGTTTAGCGATCGCCTCGAAGCGGGTGGTATCAAGACCCTGATCTTCGTCTTGGACGGTTCTCTGCGAACGATTCCCATGGCGGCTCTTTACGATGGAGAACGCTATCTGGTTGAGAAGTATGCCGTTTCCTTGGCTTTAGGTCTAGAGGTGCGCGACCCCGAACCCCTCCTGCGTCAAAACATGAAGGTACTCGCAGCCGGTCTGACTGATCCGCCGAAACAGTTTGAGAACACCTATAGCAAACTGCAAAATGTCAAACACGAACTCGACGCGATCAAGGACACCAACGTCCCGGTTAAGTTTATCCTCGACCAGGCATTTACCGAGGGAAATTTCCAGCAAGCCATGAATTCAAACAATTACCAGGTTGTTCACCTAGCCACTCATGGTCAGTTTGGGGCGACACGGGAGAGGACTTATTTACTGGTTGCAGATGGCGCGATTTATGTAGACCAATTGAGTGAATTATTCCGTACACGCGGACAAAGCCGAGAAGACGCGGTGGAATTATTGGTTCTGAGTGCTTGTAAGACAGCCAGCGGAAACGATCGCGCCGTTCTAGGGATTGCCGGAACAGCCGTACAGGCTGGTGCACGCAGCGTAATCGCGGGTTTGTGGAGTCTAGCGGATGACTCCAGTGTGCTATTTGCCCAAGAACTGTATAAATATTTAGGGGAACCTGGAATCAGCCGAGCCGAAGCCTTACGTCGAACCCAGGTGGCGTTTCTCAAAGACGAGAGTAAATATCAGCACCCCCGCTTTTGGGCACCTTATGTTTTGGTGGGCAGTTGGTTGTAATTCCTGTTTGAGTGGAATACTTCAAATTATTAGGGGCACGACATATCGTGCCCCTATCCTGTCGTTATAGCAGTTGCCAAGGCGACTCTTGACTCTCGCCCAATGCTGAAACCTTGACCGATTAATCTTTTCCCTTCTGCCTTCTGCTATCTCCCTTAATTGCTCCCGCTCTCAGGACGCAGTTCACTCACCGGAGTTGTGGCAAATTCTTGCAGATCAAACAACTTCACCAATTCGCTCCATGCGCTTGGATTGTTAGTCCGATTGCTGGCAAGCCCAGTCACGTACTCAAACCATAAATTATTCTCTTTATAAGCCAGGTACTGCTGTTGCGGGGGCGTAGCTTTGAGCCGACTATCCAGTTGGGCACTAGCTGGAATCCTAGTCAGCCAACCCGCGACGCTTGGGTTCGCCGACGGTTGATCCGGATCGCAGATAATGGAAAGCCTCCAATAGTAGTCTTTGCCCACTTCCAACGCTTTTTCTGTGGAGGGGAGAGTAAACTTGACAATACCTGCTTCATCTGGTAAAGCAAGCTGAAGCGGTTCTGTCAGCACTGGGTTACCTGTATCATCCTGCAACTCAAACTGGACAGATGTAACCTTGACATCGGAGGTCTCACTTTGAGGCGCATTCTGACCAAAGGGTACATAAAACCAGAAGGTGGGATAGCCTTGGGTTGTATTTCCTGGGTCTTTTTCCGGATTCAGCGCCTTGAGATTCTTTGTGCCTGCGGGACACTCCCCACGCACAGCGCCGCTGCTGGATGTGTTACCTGCATTGAGAGGACGTTTGGCAAGTAGTTGCACCGAGCGCTGGTTTGACTGAGCTTGAGCTTTTTGACTCAATAAGGGCAAGAGTGGCATTGTTGGCACTAACGCAGCCATCGTTCCGAAAACAAGAGCTTTTTGGATGAGTGAACGTGTTAATACCATGAGTTGTGAACCTCTTAATAGTGTTTCCAGAGTAGAACTTACGCAACTGTCACAAAAAATCGGGTTTTTTGTTTGTAGTCAGGGCTTTAGCCCAACCCAATGAGAACTGTAGTCCTCCCAATAAACTGAAAATAATATGCCCATTGCGTAAGCTCTCAAGATCAAATGCTACAAGTTGAGTTTGTCGGTTGTTCCTGAAACCTGAACCACGGAGTGTGGATAGGTAACTACTTTCGCAAGTAGTAATTCAGACAACCCACTCCGGCACCTGTGCCGATGAGGGCAATGAGTGCAGGAGCTAATGGTAGCCATCCACCGGGGAAGGCGAGGACGAAATAGCAGATGCCGTAAAGAGTGACAACCGAAACCACACCTGCGATCGCTAAAAATCTCGGTTGCCGAAACCACCAAACCACAAAACCACCGACCACCGACCAGCCAAAAATCCAAAGCGTTTCCGACCCCATGGGCATCCACCAAATCAAGGGACGCCCATTCAGTGTGGCACTCAAGAGTTGGCTAATCATCTGCGCGTGCAATACCACTCCCGGAACTTCACCATAAGGTGTATTCCAGTAGTCGGCTTGGCGTTCGGCTTTATCCACCAGGCCAATCAACACAATGCGATCGCGGATCAAGTCTGCGGGAACGCGATTTTCCAACACATCCTTGAGAGGAACGATTGGCACGAACTTTTCTGGATCACCCTGATGAATTCGATAGTTGAGCATCGCTTGATACCCACCCAACTGATCACCTCGATCTCGGTAGCCGCTGCCATTTCCTGACGTTGGTGCCCACAAGGGCGGAATCACCGTCTTGCCAAACTGCATGTGGCGCACAAAGTCTTCTTCCTTCGGATCAAAGGGAGAGGAATAAGGAATACCCTTCCCTTCCAGGTATTTTTGCGCCAGTACCAGGCTGAAGGCATTCATCGTGTTGCAATAATCTGGATCTGCCCCTGCCATCAGGTAATGGCGACGTAAAAACTTACCCCCATCATCTTGCAGATTAGCAAAGCCGACCCGCTCTATCGGTACATTTGTCGGGGCTTTGTTTCCCTTCTTCATTTGCCCCCGATCATTCGTGCCACTGCCTTTGCAAACGGCTACCAAGTTGGTGGTGTCTTTAAAGGTTTGAGTGAGTTCTGGTAATGAACTCAAGTCCCGGATAAAATCTAAGCCAATCAAGCGGGGTTGATGACGGTTAAGGGCTTTGAGGGTATCCGATAGCGCCAAGTCCGGCACAGTCCCTCGCCCCAAGCGATAGCGATCACTGCGATCGATCATCTCAGCACTGTCTACATCAACCCCGACAATCACCAGCCGATCATCTTTCGGTTCATTCGGACGCAACCGGAGCAAATGGTCGTAGGCTGCCAGTTCCACCGGTTGCATCAGCCCAAAAAAGCGTCCAGCAAACACTAATGCCGTGACAGCCAAGCCAGTCAACATCACCGTGCGCCGCTTCACCCGACGATAGGGGAGTTCTCGACTCGCTGCCAAATACTCTAACTGAAGGTCGGTGGGAGCCGGTTCTCGATTGGTCGTTTGTGTCAACCACTGCTGGGAGGCAACCAAATCTTTCCCCCGCACCAAGAAGCCATCATCACGTCCATGCTGTTCCCACTCCTTGGCTTTGAGCAACAAACGGGTGTGAGTTCTGACATAATCTGGGTCTGTATCCAGGGTTCTCGTGAGTTCCCCAAAGTTGGTAAGGAAGTCTCCTCCATGCTTGCGGAAATCCACCCACTGCACTTTTGCTAAACCTGGGTGCAGCGTCGCCGGATCGACCTCCTGATATAAAACGGTGACAATGCGCTTATTCAAGCTCATCGCATACTCCACCTGTGCCGCAGAGTCGGGCGAATTGACGGAGTTGGGGGAAATAATAAATAAAAAGTTGTTGGCGTATTCAATTCCCCGCTGAATCTCTTGCTGAAAGTCAACCCCAGAGGCGATACTTTCTTGCTCAAACCAGGTTGTCTTGCCTTGAATTTGTAGAGTCTCGTTCAGCTTGCGGGCAAAATCAGAATCGGTGCGGGAGTAGGCAATAAATACATCGAGGGAAGCATCTGGAGGTTGTTTGAGGCTTTCCGCGATGAATTCTTCTTGTAGGGGTGTGGATGAATTCTGAGTTCTCTGTTTTGCCACCTTCAACCACGCCTCAGCTTGGCGAAGATTGTAACCCCGCAATAAAATGCTGGGATTGCGCTTTTGCCGTTCCCACTTCAGCGCCTTCGCCAATACGATTTTATGCTGCTCATGGTAAGCGGCGTCTTCACGCAGTACCTTAATTAACTTGGCAATAGCATCGTGATATTGCGCCTCTTGCTCCGGATCTGTGATCGTGATGAACTGTATAGCACCTAGTTCAGGCGGAACTTGCTCAAGCTCAACCTCTTTAATCAGTACAGGAATAATTCGCTTTTTGTGCGTCCTGGCGTGAGCCAGTTCCATTTGACAGTATTGCGATGCCAGAGAGGCTGGAGACATGAGATAAACCACATTATCGGCTTCCTCCAGACCCCGATAAATGGCCTCTACAAAATCTGTCCCAGAGTTAATGTCTGTTAGGTTCGTCCAAACGGTGAAACACTCGCGCCTCAAACTGTTCGCCACTTTTTCCATGAACGCCCTCTCCTTTTCCGAGTAGGAGAGAAAGACATGAGTCATTAGGTTATTGGCGTTCTTGGTACTTTCACCAATAAAGGCACAGTGCAAGTCGGTTGGTTCGCAAGGGGGTTGCTCATCCTTAAACCGGATTTTTAGCCAGTTTTCGGCTTGTATCCGTTCTTCTCCGGTTAAGAGGTAACTTGACTGTTTCTGATTGCGTTCCCACTCCAGCGCTTTAGCTAAAAAGTAGGTGTGCTGTTTTACATAGTCTCGATGACGAGTAAATATTTCTAGCAGTCCAGCAAAGGATTTCTCAAAATCGTCAATTCCTTCGCGGAAGTAAACCCAGTTGATTTTGCCAATCACAGGGTGCATATTGGGGAAACTGGAGTGTAAACCCTTGGATTTGTAAGTTTCCCACTCACTCAGATCACGGCCTGGGTTGCGTTGCTGCCAAATTTCTTCTGTAATTTGCTCGACGTGCAACAGGGGAATAATTCGTTTATTGCGTCGGAGGGCTAGCTCAATTTCTTTGCCGCAGTAGGGCGAGTTGACAGAGTGGGGGGCGATGAGAAATAGAAAGTTATCGGCTTTCTCGATGCCGTCATCAATTTGGTTTTGGTAATCTACCCCTAAAGGAATATCGTTTTGATCAAACCAAACCTTTCGTCCTTCTTTCAGGAGCCGGTCATAGAGCTTAGTTGCAAAAGCTTTGCTATCTGCTCGTCCGTATGAAATAAATGCATCTTGAAAGCTATTGATCTTTCCTAAAACTTCTAAGCTGCTATTCACACAAAACCTCAAGTATGTCAAGTTTTTTTAAACGAACGTCAGGAGCAGATGAGCGCTACTCGATTGCTTCCTTATTTCTACTTTATCTATTCCTTTAGGTAGTTGTCCAAATTTATTATCTTTACTAGCACTAAAAAATATTGGTAAGTTGGATTTTCGTCACATTACCCAGATTGTCTATCTCTAGAGCTATAAAAGAGCGTTATTCGATATAATCATGGCGATCGCTAAACGCACCGCTTGCCCCACCACCGAAAAACGTGCTGCCTCCGAAGCCGCTTCTTGCCACCTTAACAATTGTTTCTGGAAGATTTCATCGGTTTCAGCTCGCTTCATAATTACTTTACCAATGACTTCTTTTTGAATTTCTTCCGTCGAAATGTTCTGTTGTTGCAAAAACTCGATCAGCCGCTCTACACTATCCACACACTGTTCTGGTGCTTGGGACATGATAATCCGTTGAATCTGAGTGACCACCTCTTGATATAACTGCCGTTTGCGACGGTTAGGTGATAAGGACAGGGGAGGTGGTGCTGGCAATGGGGGCAGCCGTTCGATCTGTAAATTCTGAGCCTCCTTGATTTCAAGTAAGTCCAGGAGAATTTGGCGTCGAGTCACAAAACGCTCCAACATATCTGGATAGAGTTGCACAATCCGCTGACTAATCAGCTTGGTATTGACCGATCGATTAGCGGACAAGCGCAGTAAGTATTTCCCAGAATTGGCTTCATAGGATTTGAGGGTGAGTTGAAGATTCGGAGACTCGAATTGGACTTGAGTGAGAGTAAACACGAGCGCCTCCCAGTTCGGAGCCTCAAGAAACGACACGGTTACCGTTAAGCGGTTTTCGGTGTTTTTGCGCTCCAATCCTGCGGGTGGCAAATCGCCCGTTACTGGATAGCGATCGCTTGGGCTTTTGCTAGAGTAGTCGAATCCCGTAAACACATATCGACACTCAACATAAGATAAATCGACCTCCTCCAAATGCCACTGATGAATGCAGCAACCCGTCAGTTCTGCCCGGTCGAGTTTAGTCCGAATTAAATAACTTTCCAACAGATAGGCACCACTCAAATTGGCCTCACTTAACAGAGTATCCTTCAGATAAGCCCCACTTAAGTCAGCTTTTCGCAAATCAGCTCCCCGTAAATTCGCCTCACTCAGGTCGGTGCGTAATAAATAAACCTCTTGCAGAACTGCACGCAACAAATCTGCTTTTCGTAAACTGGCTCTGAGCAAATAAGCCCCCGTGAGATTCGCTCGACTCAAGTCTGCACCCTCACAATTGGCTTCACTCATATCCGCACCCGTGAGAATCGCCCGATGCAAGTCTGCCTGTCTGAGATTTGCACCTCGCAGGTAAACGTTATTGAGATTCGCCTCTGTCAAATTAACGCCAACTAAAGTCGCTTCTTGTAAATTCGCCTGTTCTAAATTAGCTTCCCGTAGATTCGCACCGGTGAAATTGGTAGCGATGAGGTTGGTGCGGCAGAGATTGGCTTCCATCAACTGTGCGCCCATGAGCAGAGCATGGTTGAGATTAGCGTGTTCGAGATTAATCTGATCAAGCTGAGTGTTCTGCAAATCTGCCCCACTCAAATTAGAAGCGCTTAAATCCGCCCAATTTAAATCAGCCTCTCGTAGATTTGCCAATCGCAGATCCACTTTACTCAGCTTGGCTCGACTCAATATTGATTGAGTAAAATTGGCATTGTCCAAGATAGCGCTATGTAGATTGGCCTGATGCAAGTTGGCTCCAGTGAAATTGGCGTGGCTGAAACAACACCAACTCAGATTTGCACCACTGAGGTTAGCACCCGTCAAATTAATTTTGCGGAGGTTCGCCCCGGTCAGGTTTGCCCCACTCAGGTCAATATGGGCAAAGTCACGTTCTCCTTGTCGGTATCGGTCGAGAAAGTTTTGTACTTGCATGGAGGCCGTTTGGACAGGGAGAGTGGAAGAGTGGGGAAAGGTGATTTTTGTTGACCGGGAGGGATTATCTACTGCTGTGATTGGTGCATCATGGTCACCAGCATACCGAGAAATAAACTACTCAGGCTTACTTCGTTGAAGCCTGAGTTTTCAGTAGCCCTGTATCCCAGGTGGTCAACTCAACAGGTTGTCCCGTCCATAAAACACAACTAAGATACGAACCTCCAGGCTGGTTTATAGACAGCCCCAAAGCAGAAATATTTTTCGCGCCATTTAAAATTAAAGTCGGCGACTCCCTCACGAGAGCCGCCGCTCTCCAAAACCGTGCTTGATACTTTCGCATCACACGGCTCCTCAGCAATACGGTGTTTGTCATACAAACCTCATTGCCAGCATATCGTTTTCCCAGAACCATTCTGAGTTAACTGGCGGCTTAGGCTCGACACTATTGCAGTCGGATTTTGTGCCATAACTGCCGTCAAGGGCAGTTTTTATATCGTGGCAATGTCGATGAAGGAGTTGCCAATTTTTGTATTCATCCTTTCCACCAAGAGATTTCGGGATGATGTGGTCACGCTCTATTACATCTCCATCTTTGAGGTACAGTCCGCAGTGGGCGCATTTTCCTTTTTGCTGTTTCAGCAGCGATGCTGTTCGCTTTGGCATCTCAGGATTTTTTCCCATTCGGATACTCCAGTAAATTAGGTTTCCATCGTATGGTGACGCTTCGCCTTTAACTTTCACATAGTCCCTAATATTGGTGTCTCTGTGTTTTAGTAACCGAAGGTGTTTTTCACCTTGCCTGGTTGCGAAGACCCAATTATCGCCGCCAATGGTTTTCCAGTATTTGTCTGCAAGCCATTGTTCACCTTTGTTTCTGTGTCGGCTTTTTGCCCATGCTTTTAATGCAATGTAGATATTAGCATCGAGCTTTTTAAATGCTTTGCTGCTATTGACCGTAGAGTAATAGTTTGTCCATCCTCTAATGATAGGATTCAATTTGTCTATCAGGCTCTTTTGTGAGCTTCCTTTGTGGTCGTTTATTACTCTCTTGATTTGGTCGTAATGTACCTTACATTTTTCTTTGCTTGGGGTGATGATAGTTTTGAAGCCTAGAGGTTTCCCTTTTGTGTCTTTTCCTGTCGTGTATTTTCCGACAGGGAATTGTCGGACATAGTATCCCAAAAAGTTAAATCCTGGTTTTTCTTGTCCATGCTCATTTAAGGTATGAGCTATACGGGTTTTGCTCGGTTTCAATTCTAAGCCCATGCCTTTTAACCATTCAGAGATTACCTCTCTGCATCCTTGGACAACGGTTATGTCATTGTGGAGAATCACAAAGTCATCGGCGTAGCGTATTATTGAGACTGAATCTCGCTTATCCCTTTTTGGAAGTTGATATTTTCCATCTGACCTTTTTAGGTCACAGGTTTCCACGTACTCTTTAATTCGCCATTCCATCCCGTGAAGGGCAATATTTGCCAGTAACGGAGAGATTACCCCGCCCTGTGGCGTACCCTCGGATGTGTCGAAGTACTGCATATTATCCATCACCCCCGCTTTTAACCACGCTCGGATTTGTCGGCGAATGGTGGGGGACGTATTTAGTTTATTGAGCAGTGCTTCATGGTCAATGCGGTCGAAGCATTGTGCAATGTCTGCATCCAGCACGTATTTTGCTTTTTGCTTGATTACAGTCTGTATCGCTGATATCGCATCTTGGCACGACCTTCCTGGTCTGAACCCATAGCTATTGGGTTCAAATTGCGCTTCCCATTCTGGTTCTAGTGCCAGTTTGACTAGCGCCTGCAAGGCGCGGTCTTTCATGGTAGGTATTCCCAATGGTCGCTTCTCTTCCTTTCCCGGTTTTGGAATCCATACTCTCCGGGTGGGGCTGACCTTGGTTCCCAATTTCAATTGACCTATAAGGTTTTGACGTTGCTTTGGGGTCAGGCTCCTCTGCCCATCCACACCTGCCGTCTTTTTGCCTTGGTTATCTTGGGTAACTCTACGCACCGCGAGACATCTTGCTGACCAAGATTTCATCAACAACTTTTGGAGTCGGCGAACTGTCCTGACATCTCCACGACTAGAGGCTTGGTAAATCCGTTTTTGTAGCTTGAATGCCATCCGCTCATGCTTTCGCCAAGGGATTTTGTTCCATTCATACATCGGTTGTTCCGTGTTCATGACTTGTTTTACTACTACTGTTGGCTTTACCTTCCTTATTACCGTGGGTCTGTTAGCATATCCTCACTCATGGCTGATATTGTCAAAAGCCCCTTTAATATCGGCATCTAGCACCCATGTGTCCATTCCTTTCTGGAGTCTAATCCAGGATTGTTCAAGAGCGTCATGGCAGCTTCTACCGGGGCGAAATCCGTAGGAATTAGCCTCAAATTCGGCTTCCCAAATGGGTTCCAACGCATTTTTGACAACTGCCTGTGCGACTCGGTTTTTGACCGTTGGGATGCCTAATGGACGTTGTTTGCCGTTTGCTTTGGGGATGTATACCCTTCTGGCAGGTTTGGCTTGCCACAGGCTATATGTCAGCATTTCTCTGACAAGTTTGACTCTTTCTGCTGGGGTCGTTGCCGTCTGACCGTCTATGCCCGCCGTTCGTTTCCCTTGATTTTCTTGAGTCACCCTTCGCACTGACAGTAGCAGGTTGGAGTAACTGCGTAGCATCAGTTTCATAAGGCTGCGAACCTTATTCCACTGACCGTTCTGTTTGGCACGATAAATTCTCCGTCTCAGGTTCCTAACGCGCTCTTTGATGGTCTTCCAATCAATGTCTGACCACTCTGTTGGCGGTTCCTTGGCTCCGATTTCATTGCTGAATCTATCTTTCACTTCGGTTCGGTTCCTTCTCTAAGGTTTTATCGTTTGAAACCTAGTGGAAGTCTGCCGTCTTTCGACGTAGGGCAAATCTTGAACCCCTATCTTCTGCATTACACAGAAGCATTTGCTTTCTCCACCTTCCTTTACCCTCTAAATAATTCCGTCTTCCTTACAGTTGACCTACTCAAGTTTTCGACCTTCACCTGAGAATCTATAGGGCTTACTGTGTTCCGTACATCTGAACTTCGATTGGGTTAGGATTCCATCTCTATCCCGGCAGGAGTTTAGTTCTCTCGTTAAGACTAAACCATACTGTCATAACCAACCTGCTTACCTTTTGGTCAGAGTGTGTCAACCTGGTTTCACTCTTCAGCGAATTACGGGACTATCAATAATGGTTCACTTTCGTTAATCCTTCTCAATCTTCCCCTTGCCCTCCTTACAATTCAGGTTTTGTATCTTGGACTTTTGTGCCTTGCATTCCGTCAGGTTCATTGCTTACTTTTGACGTAGAATGACCACATCTAAACCGCTTACCACTTCTGTTCGATTCACCCCGAATTGGGTGGATATGCAGGCACTTGTGGCAAGTTTGGCTGGTATAACGAGGGTCAACAAATACCAAATTTACACCAAACTTTATCGCTTTATAAGTCAGAAACTGGCGAAGTTGGTAGAACGCCCAGCTATTGCTCCTACGTCTCTCTGTTTTAGAGCGAGGTTGTTGGTTGGTGCGCTCACGAATTCCCGTCAAATCCTCCAAGGCAATAGTTTGCTTGGTATTTTTGGCGTGTTGGATAAGTCGATAGCTGACGGTATGATTCACCTGTGCCTGAAAGCGTCGTTCGCGTCCACTCAACCGTTGCAAGACCTGTCTCGCCCTACGACGAGTAGACCTTGTGCCTTTGGACGCTTTTTGCTGCAACGAAGCTCTGACACGGGCGTATTTGTCTCGAATCAGGGTTATTTGTTTTCCACTGAATTTCTCCCCCTCAGAGGTAACGCAAATGTCTGTTCTGCCCAAATCCACGCCCAAAACTTTATCTGTTTGTTCAGGTTGTGGTGGTTCCGATTCAAGCTGAATTTGCAGGTAGTAAGTACCATCTTTTCTTTTTACCAGCACTGCCGATTTAGGGTTTCTCCCTGTCAACAAGTGACGCTGATAGTTGCCAATATACAAGGGGAATTTCTCTCTCCCTTTCATCGTGGTCAAACTAACAGTCCAATCTTTCTCCTTAAAGGTGAAAGTCCGAGCATCATAGGTTGCACTGGTTGGAGCAAACCCCTTAACAGGTCGGTTTTGCTGTTTAGCGGTTTTACGGTTGGCACAAACCCTGCGAATAGCATGGATGGTCATCTGAGCCGACAAGCCCGAATAATCCCGTGCTTCCTTGTAAATCAAGGATTGTACGGCTATCTGGTTAGTCAGTTTTGGGTCAGTGTTTTTGTTCACGTACTCACAGCAGTTTGCAAAGGCACGAAGTACCGCGTCAAGTTTCTCAACCTGACCTTGAGTAACTTCGAGTTTACAGCTAACCGTGAGGACTTGAGACATTTTCAAAGGGTGAAGAATATGCGACGAATATACCATGTGATTGCTAATTTAGGGGGCATCGAACCCCCTAAATTAGCCGCTATCCCTCCCTACCTTGTAGCCGTTCATTCTCGCCTAGCGGCTACGAAAATCTGGCGACTGTTGGTGGGGACTCTCGCGAACACGTTGAATAAAAGGTTTGATCGAAGTTTCGTCCGGTTGCAACTTGAGAACCGATATATACGATTTAAAGGCTGATTAGCTTAAAACTCAAGATTGAATGAGTGAAAATTACTCAGCAGAAGCAAAAACCATCTGAGGTGCAAGTAACAGCCCGTTTTCTGAAGGAATCACCTGACCGATCCCCAAAAATTCACCGTCTTCTCGCTGAACCCGTAACGCATTTGGAGGAAGATCCGTAGAGGTATGATGCCAAACGATCCGCTGCCCTAAACACCACCGATTAGCCTCTGATGCAGGTAAGGTGGCAACGGCTAGATGCTGCAATGCAGTTATGGGTGGTATGGGCTGAAATGTCCCTTGTTGCAATTGTGCGTCCAATTCTTCTAACGTCAGACTATTTTCCAGATGGAAGCCACAGCTTTGGGTACGGGTAAGGGAGGCTAGAGTGCCGCCGGTATTGAGTAATTCGCCTAAATCTCGCGCGATCGCACGAATATACGTCCCCGAACCACAGGCGATCGCTACATCCAGTTGGGCCAACTCCCCCGGACGCCAATCCAACACCTGAATCTGATCAACTTCCACCGTCCGCACCGGGACTTCAGCCGTTTCACCGGCTCTAGCTAAATCATACAAGCGTCTTCCCTGCACCTGAATCGCGCTGTACATCGGTGGTATTTGTTGAATTGTGCCCTGAAACTGCGGCAGAAGGGATAAAATCTCGTCTAGTGTCAACCCTTCGGCTGAGTGAGTGGCGATCACCTCTCCTTCCAAGTCATCCGTCGTGGTTCTCACCCCCAGTTGGATTATGGCTCGGTATGCCTTATCTTGCGGCATATACTGCAACAATCGGGTGGCTTTACCCAATGCGATCGGTAAGACGCCCATAGCAGCAGGATCTAACGTTCCCCCATGTCCCACCCGCTTGAGGCGCAAAAGTCGCCGGACTTTGGCAACGCAGTCATGGGATGTCCAACCGGCTGACTTATTGAGATTCAAAAAACCTTGCACTATTCAATCCTATTTGGGGAGAGCTTGCACCATTGTAATCAGTTGCCAGTGCCACTTTTGATCAAAGGCCAAGACTGACATTCAAGATCACAAATTCATTGGTGCAAGACTCCCCATGACCCATTACCGATGACCCATTACCGATGACCCATTACCCATTTTCAAGATCGCTCTCATAGCTAAGACAATTTCAGGCTTCTTGTAATTCCCGCAACGTCTTCAGCGACTCCTCAATATGACCTTTAAAGTTGAGCTGGGAGTTAAAAATATGTCGCACAACCCCACTCTTGTCAATGACATAGGTCACACGACCGGGCAAAAGTCCCAGGGTTGAGGGAACGCCGTACAGTTTACGTAATTGCTTGCCCTTATCGCTTAACAAAATAAACGGCAATCGGTGCTTGGCGGCAAATTGCAGATGAGAGGTGGATGAGTCATCGCTAACGCCAATCACTTCAGCACCTGCGTCTTGGAAGACTTGGTAACTATCGCGAAAGGCACAGGCTTCTGCCGTACATCCTGGTGTATCGTCTTTGGGGTAAAAGTACAAAACAACGTTCTTTTTGCCGATAAAATCTTTGAGGCTGATGGGTTCCCCTGATGCGGAAGTCAAGGTGAAATCAGGAGCCTTGTCTCCAATCTGAACAGGCATATCTATACATTTGTTACAAATCTGTATTTAATCTTAACTTTTTTACAGAAATTAAAGTCGGTGAGCGATCGCTTGAGGGTTGCTGAAGCCAAAAATAAACCTGTAGGAGTCCCCCTTGTGGGTACCCGGTAATGAGAGAGGGCAACCACAAGGAAAGTCTCTACATAATTGCTCCTAGCAACACCATGTTCCTAAGGTGTAGGCACAGGCACTGATGTTGGTGTCGGTTCTGGGGTGGAACCCTCAGCCCTTTTTGCCCGCTTAATCTGCTCCTCGGTCAAAGACTCCACAAGGCTCAAGGGAAGAGGATATCGGCTCAGAAATTGAGCGTAGGAAGCACTTAAGTAAACTTGGTAATCTGGATTATTGGCAATGTAAGTTTGAAAAAATGCCAAACTCAAAGCTTTCATATAATTCTGTGCCACTGTGGGATCAGAACCAATCACTTGAGGAGGTAGGGGTATTGCTCCCTCTGATTGCCCTAAAGTAGAAAAGTGCGTTCCTCCTTTGAGCAAAACCAGGTATTTGCTTGGGGTTGTCAGCCAGGTAAAGGGTCGAATTTGTTCGGGCAAAGCTGGAGCTACGTTATCATCACTACTTGCCACTAACATCAGTGGGACTTGAATCTGACTGTATTGGGATTTTCCAAAAATTGTACTCCCCACGGGATTGATGGCAATCCCGGCTTTGATTCGCTCATCGGAGAGTTGATAGTCCTTGGATAGCAACTCTAGGGCGCGACACTGAAGGAGAAGGGATAAGTTTAAAGAGTCATTTGAGGGGTCGCACTCTTTGTTTAATACCTCAAAATCAATCTTGGCACCCGTCAGTGCTAAAACCGTGTAGCCTCCGAAGGATTGACCTAAGACGCCGACTTGTTGCAGATTAATACGTTCCCCAAATGATCGCTTGAGTTCATTGAGGAGAAACTTAATATCTAATGGTCGGTCGATTAACTCGGCTGGGGGAGTTACCTCACTGGCAAGACCATTGATTAAAGCCTGTAATTGATCCGCGTTACTTCCTGGATGTTCAGGGACAGCCACCGCAAAGCCATAAGAAGCCAAATGGTTGGCTAAATAGGCAAAGGTTGTACGGTCTGAGCCTAAACCATGAGAAATCACAATTAAAGGTGCTGGACGTTGACTTTGTTGAGGGAGGTAAAGATCGACGGGAAACTGTCTCTGACGACTAGAGTCATAGAGGGTCAGGGTTTGCTTGGAATATTGAGTTTCTCCAGGTTGCCGCAGGTCGGGTAACGTAGAGAAATAATTCGATTCTCGGCCTAATCCTTTCGGTAATGTGTGTCCTGAAGAGAGTGTAGACGGTGGTGCTGATTCCCGTTCGGATGCCTGTGCGGATGCTTCTGTAACAGCCTGTTGCTCTACTGCGGCGATCGCTAATTGGGTTTGCTGAATCAAGCTTGAGAGCTCTTCAATGACCTGAAAGCCACGCACCGAGTTAATCCGGATGCCGTAGGTGGGAAACTTCTCCAGGACATTCAACAGAGTCAATCCGTCTGGCGCACCCGCCGCTTGGATTAGCGCCGCCCGAATCGCGTAGAAACCGGGTTGACCGGCTTTGGTTTGGATAATCTGACCGACTCGATCTAAGATAATTTTCCCTTGAGACGAATAGAGAAATTGCGCGATCGCTAGCGGCTTGATATCGATTCGAGTCTGTAAAATTGTCCGCAACTGCTCCAGTTGCTGCGGATTAAGACGGTCTGTATAAGCGGCTAATTCTCGATCAATTTTGCCATCTCTTGCATAAGTAGCAAGAGATTTGACCGACAAAGATACTTCTAAAGGGCCATAAGTTAGATAAATTCGTTCAGCCCCCTGTGCGGGAGTGGACACAACCACTGGAGCGATCAATAATCCTAGATTGACCAGAACGATTCCTAGTCCAGCCGATCGTTTTCCCTTCTTGGCTGATCGATCAAGTCCACTCGCCTTGATCAAAATTCTGAACCAATCTCCGTCTTGCTCACGAAGCGTTGGGTTCGGATTGCGCTGACGTACTCCGACATTAATGTTCATTTAGCTAGCCGTCCTTCCTCACTCATCACCAAACATGCAAAAACGTCTCCACCTTCCCAAGGTTTGAAAATCATCCCCTTCCCTTGCTGTTCCTGCTCAGAAAATTTCTGAACGCACTTGTAGGTCAAGTGAGTAACTTTATCATTGGGATTTTTCTATCAGACGTCTCAAGAAATTTGATACTCTTATGTCAATTTTATCCATTACTCTAGAGCAATGGCTACCTTAAATTTAATGCAGTTTATTCTATTTAGTTCTATACTATTTATCGAAACGGATAGAAAATCTCTAAAATTAATAAAACGTATTTTATCATTCAAGCTATCAATTGAATGATAGACTTATAGTCTATCGTTTTTCAATAAAATTGCAAAAAAACATAGGTTATGGATTTAATGAAGTTTTCCCTTCTATTCTAGAAGAGATATTTTTTGACTTACTTTTACCGCTAAAATTTTAACTTCAAGAGATTTGGCATAAAAAATGAAGGAGCTGAGTTCTAGGAAAAAACTCATAAATATGTTTTAAAGGATACTGAAAATTTTGTCCTGAATTTCCCCTAGAAAAGCTGGTTTAATTTGATAAAAATCTGATAGGTTCTTAAGACAGTGCGAATGAGAAGGCTAAGGTCTGGGAAAAAACGCACTTTGTTATGTTGCAAGAGCCTATAGTGTTCTGGCGAAAGCCGATTAATTTAACTCATCGGGGGAAAAATATGGAGGCATTAAAAGGACGAGATTTACTTGGTGTGGCAGATCTCAGTACCGATGAAATACAGGAGCTGTTGCAAATTGCGGCTCAGTTGAAAGCAGGACAGCTAAACCTGCGATGTCATAAGGTATTGGGGCTATTATTTTCCAAGGCTTCAACACGAACGCGAGTCAGCTTTTCGGTAGCCATGTACCAACTAGGGGGGCAAGTCATTGACTTGAATCCGAATGTTACCCAGGTGGGTAGGGGGGAACCGATCGTTGATACCGCACGGGTTTTGGATCGATATTTGGATATCTTGGCCATTCGTACCTTTGATCAGAAGGAACTGGAAACCTTTGCCCAATATGCCCAGATTCCGATTATTAATGCTTTAACGGACTTAGAACACCCTTGTCAGGTTTTAGCGGATTTGTTAACGATTCAGGAGTGCTTTGGTTCGCTGGCGGGGATGACGTTGACTTATTTGGGAGATGGCAATAATGTAGCGCATTCTCTGATGTTGGGCTGCGCTTTGATGGGAATGAATGTCCGAGTGGCGACTCCTTTGGCTTATCAACCGAACCCAGATATTGTAGGGAAGGCACAGCAGATTTCGGGTGGTAAAACGGAAGTCCTGCTCACGGATGATCCCTGGCTCGCGGCTAAGGGTGCTCACGTTATTTACACTGATGTATGGGCGAGTATGGGGCAGGAGGCATCAGCGGATAGTAGAATTCCTGTTTTTCAGCCTTATCAGGTGAATGAGCAACTGCTAATGAGCGCTGATTCAGAGGCGATTGTGTTGCATTGCTTACCCGCACATCGGGGAGAAGAAATTACGGATGAGGTGATGGAAGGCAAGCGATCGCGGATTTGGGATCAGGCAGAAAACCGGATGCACGCTCAAAAAGCCTTACTGGTTAGCCTTTTAGGAGCAAATTAAAATACAGAGTTGGATAGAGAATAAATCTGATCCCTACTGGACAGAATGGGGGTTTTAGTAGTACGAATGTTCTATAGATGGTAACAATCATCACCTAAAAGTGATGAGTGATGAATCATGGTCATTCAAACCTCAAGATTGGGCGAAGTATTCGTGTCAAAACTAGGTTTTAACTCTAAGTTTTCCACACCAAGGCTTTGCCCCCATACTTCAAAACGATTCTTTACCCCATTGTCGCCTTATGGAACCCCTGACTGACGCTCAACAACAACTATACAATTGGCTGATTGAGTATATTCGCACCTCACAACATGCGCCTTCAATTCGGCAAATGATGAGAGCGATGAATTTGCGATCGCCAGCACCCGTTCAGAGTCGCCTGGAGCATTTACGAGCGAAAGGCTACATTGACTGGACAGAAGGGAAAGCTCGCACCATTCGGATTCTGGCTCATGCTAACACGGGCGTACCTGTCTTAGGTGCGATCGCGGCGGGTGGGTTGGTAGAACCCTTTACCGACACGGATGAGCAACTCGATGTGTCACCCCTATTGCGCCAACCGGGTAATTTTGCCCTACGGGTGATTGGAGACAGCATGATTGAAGACCTAATTGCTGAAGGGGATTTCGTGATTATGCGACCTGTCCCCGACCCAGAGCAACTCAAAAATGGTCTAATTGTTGCAGCACGAGTGGATGGACATGGCACCACCTTGAAACGTTTTTACCGTCAGGAAGATCGCGTCACGCTCAAACCCGCTAATCCTAAGTACGAACCCATTGAGGTGATGGCAACAAGTGTACAGGTGCAGGGGGTTCTAGTCGGTGTCTGGCGAAACTACGAGGCAGCAAGCTAATGGGTAGCCGCAAGGGTTTCACTAAAAGGATGAACGATGAAGGATAAAAAAACTTTTCATACTTCACACTTCATACTTTTTGGTGAGTAGGGTCATCTCAAAACATCTAACTCTGGGATGATGGCTTAAATTGAAATATAATCTATGGTCATCATCCCAATTGCCCGTGAAAGCAACGAAATCTGTCCTACAAGTTTTTCAAAGCCGCAAGATGGCGGCGCTAGTATTATTGGGCTTTTCGTCAGGGTTACCCCTGTTCTTGACGAGTAAGACATTACAAGCCTGGATGACCGTAGAAGGAGTAAATCTGCGTTCAATTGGGTTGTTTAGCCTAGTAGGTTTACCCTACTCCTTGAAATTTCTTTGGTCGCCTTTGCTGGATCGGTTTGTACCGCCGTTTTTAGGGCGTAGGCGGGGTTGGCTTGCTCTGACACAAGGGGCATTACTGTTGGCGATCGCAGCAATGGCTTTACAACAACCTCGTCAAGCCTTGCAGTTCCTTGCCATTAATGCCCTATTCATTGCTTTCTTCAGTGCAACTCAAGATATTGCAGCTGATGCCTACCGCACCGACGTACTCGAACAACGGGAAATGGGAGCCGGTGCAGCAGTTTTTGTTTTAGGGTATCGCGTCGCTCTGTTGGTTACAGGTGCTTTGGCACTCATTCTGGCTGACCAAATGCCCTGGTCAACAGTTTACCTGTTGATGTCCTTGCTCATGGTGGTGGGATTGGTAAGTTCATTTTGGGCACCAGAACCGAGAGAACAAGAACGCCCCCCTGAATCCTTATCAGAAGCCGTAATTCTCCCCTTTGCGGAATTTTTTCAGCGATCGGGTGTCATCCGGGCTGTCTTAATTTTGGTGTTTATTGTCCTCTACAAACTGGGTGACGCTTTAGTTAACAACATGTCCACGCCCTTTTTGCTCAAGACGGGCTTTACCCAAACGGATATCGGAGCCATTCAAGGCGGTATGGGGTTATTAGCCACCATTGTCGGTACTCTTGCAGGTGGGGCAATTCTCAGCAAACTCGGCATCAATCGATCGCTGTGGGTCTTTGGTGGGCTGCAAGCGGTGAGTAATTTAGCTTACTTCGTCCTAGCACAACTTGGCAAAAACTATTCGTTTTTAGTGATTACGATCAACATTGAAAACTTTTGTGCTGGATTAGGAACTGCTGCTTTTGTTGCCTTTTTAATGAGTCTTTGTAACCAGCGCTTCTCCGCAACCCAGTATGCTTTACTTTCCAGTTTGATGGCTGTTAGCCGAGATATCTTAGTGGCACCAGCAGGCGGATTGGCAGAAGCGACGGGTTGGCCCTTGTTTTTCCTGGTGAGTATCGTCGCTGCTGTACCCGGATTACTACTACTACCAGTATTTGCTCCGTGGAACTCTCAGCCTGCCCCAACGCCTTGACAGTCACCTGGAAAACCCTAAACCTTCTAACCCTCTCAACCCTCACCATCAGCCTCTCCAGAATATTAAGTCTTGATGTGGCATGATTTCTAAATCCCTCACAAGTCACTCGGGGATTTATGCAACTGGTTGATTGGCTGATTGTACTGCTCTACCTCATCTTCTCGATGGGCTTAGGGCTGTACCTGTCCCGCAAGGCGTCGGGAAGTTTGGTAGATTTTTTCGTATCGGGGCGATCGCTCCCTTGGTGGTTAGCTGGAACCAGTATGGCAGCAACCACGTTTTCCATTGACACCCCCCTCTACATTGCCGGAGTTGTCGGCAATCGAGGGATTGCTGGTAACTGGGAGTGGTGGAGTTTTGGCATTTCCCACTTAATCATGGTCTACATCTTTGCGCGGATGTGGCGGCGTTCAGAGGTGGTTACCGATGCCGAATTCACCGAACTTCGCTATGGCGGGAAGATGGCGGCGGTGCTGCGGGGGGTGAAAGCGTTCCTGTTTGCCGTGCCAATCAACTGTATTGGGATTGGCTACGCCATGCTAGCGATGATAAAAGTCGTGGATGCCCTGGAAATTTGGCAAAATCTAGGCATTACTCCCGGAGAAAACCTGAAATTCTGGAGTGTTGTCGGTGTCAGTATCTTGGTACTCATCTACGCGGGTTTTGCTGGGTTGTGGGGCGTCGTCACCACTGATTTCTTTCAGTTTGTCCTGGCAATGTTAGGTGCGGTTGTCGTTGCTGTGTTTGCTGTCAACCATGTCGGCGGCATTCATGTCCTCATTCCTAAAGTGCAGCAAGCCACCCAACAAGATGTATTGTCTTTTTTACCCTTAAGCTTTGGGTCAGGAGGAATTCAATGGAGTGATGCAGCCGGCATTACAGGGAGTACCTTTGCCGCTTATATGTTGGTTCAATGGTGGTCGTGGCGTCGTAGTGATGGTGGTGGCGAATTCATTCAGCGCCTGATTGCCGCCAAAGATGAAGCCGAGGCAGAAAAGTCGGCTTGGTTATTTAATATTCTCAACTACGTGGTTCGCACTTGGCCTTGGATCGTTGTCGGTTTAGTGGCGATTGTCGTCTATCCCGATTTACAAGACCGAGAATTAGGCTACCCCAAACTGATGTTAGATTTCTTGCCACCAGCCGTATTGGGCTTAGTGGTAGCTTCTTTGCTAGCCGCTTTTATGAGTACGGTTTCCACCTCAATTAACTGGGGTGCCTCTTTCGTTACTAATGACCTTTATCTGCGGTTTATCAAGCCTAGTGCTACCCAGGAAGAGTTGGTTTTTATGGGACGAATTGCCTCTGTTTTAGTCACAGCGTTTGGTGCAGTAGCAGCATTTTATGCTAAGGATGTGGCGACTGTCTTCCGATTAGTGATTGCGATCGGAACCGGTTCTGGGTTGGTGTTAATCCTGCGTTGGTTCTGGTGGCGGATTAATGCGGCGGCTGAACTAACCGCAATTCTCGGTGGTTTTGTCGTAGGTTTGACGACAAGTGTGGTGCCAGGGTTACAGATTACAGACTTTGGTTGGCGCTTAATGTTCATTACCATGAGTGTTGGGGTCCTGTGGATAGCCGTCATGTTTTTGACCCAACCGGAATCGAATGAAACCCTGGATGAATTTTACCGGAAGGTGCGTCCTAGTGGGCCAGGTTGGCAGCGTCAACGCGATCGCTTAGGTTTGGAACCTCTTCAAGATTTAGGAACGGATATACAACGGGTTCTAGCCTCGATTTTGCTGATGTTCGGGACAATGTTCACCGTTGGAGGATTTTTGCTCCTTCAGCCCCTGACGGGATGGGTGTCGTTGATCATCGCTGTGGTTGGAGGAATGTGGTTGCGTCAGCTAAATAAGATTAAATCATTACCAATGCCCAGACCTGGACTGGATGACTAGGAAGAAAAATGATGAGCTTTAATCAATTAATCTTGATCGGAGTACTGATTCTATTTGTCGCTATTGTCGCGGCTGGTTTACTGGGTTACCTTCTATCCCAGTTCATCCAAAGATTTTTGCCTGTTGACGCTTTCACTTTTTTGATTACTCTGTTTCTAGTGGTGGCAATTGCCCTGCTGATTTACGGACTGTTCCTTTTAATTAAAAGACAACGCACACAACCGTCGTCACCGTCGCGAAACGTTCCACCCGAACCCCTCGAACTTCCCGTTGAGGCACCCTTTATCCGCCGACGCAGAACAAAATCCCAACTCAGTCAGAGTTCAGTTGATCGTGAACTTCAATACAGACTGATCCATCTGTTGGCGGGTGATGAGGCTGCCGCCAAACGGTTAGTCAATCGAATCAGGCAGAATCATCCTGGGATGCCGGAAAATTGGTATTGGCAGAGAGCGATCGAGGATGTGGAACGCGATCGCTTATAGCTTCTATGCCTCAATTCGGCTGGCAAATCGTTAAACTAAACAGCGAGGGATTTACAAATCTTCGCTCAGTTCTCACACAGTTCTGCTCTTACAGTTCTAAATATGGCTATTTTTCGTCAGTACATTGCTCCGTTCCTGATCGTGCTAGTGTTTTTAGTGGCGCTCCTATCTGTAAGCGCTCGGATTTTTTTGCCCTCAGATATGGCAGGACCTGCACCCATTGAGGATGTTGAGTCTGTTAGCAGCCGCACTCCCGATACAACACCCCCCCTGGAAACCCTAGATGCCCCAATTTTACCGACATCTGCTGGGTCACTCAACTAGACTCCAGCGCACGAGTGTCTGAGCAAATACTACCTGGTTACTGGCTGCGCGTTGGGTCAGGATATGAACGGTCAATGTTAATGAAGTTCATCCAACTGGCTTATCGAGAACTTTTCCCACAGCAGGAAGATTTTTCCCATCTCGCCCAAACGGTGAATCAGTACTTGTCTAAGGAAACACCTCTGTGGTGGGTTGATAACGAGCCGGTAGAGGTACCTGGAAACTCATCCATTGGGCGTCAGCCAGTGGGTTGTATCTGGCTAGGGAATGCGATCGATCAGGTGCGGGGCGATCGCCATGCTCATATTTTTTTACTTTACGTGATGCCCGAACATCGGCGTCGGGGCATTGGTTCGCAGTTAATGCGTCACGCCGAAGACTGGGCTATAGTAAGGGGCGATCGCCAGATTGGTCTCCAAGTCTTTCAATCCAACCAACCTGCGCTGGCACTCTACCATCAATTGGGCTACCAAACTCAATCCTTATGGATGGTCAAGCCTCTCTCTCCCTAGCTCCTCCTCACCCCAGCACCCCCGCACCTCAGCTCCTCAGCACCCCTGATCCCCAGCACCCAGCACCCCCGCACCCCCGCTCGCCGTGATTAAATTAGAAATATCAGCCGACTCAATCTAATTTTAATTAACATAATGTAATCTTTGGCTATTTTCAGTTGTAAAAAGTCGCGAGAAGAGACTGGTGAAATTGGGTGGGATAGGATAATTTATCAACTATGTACAATGATGATGACGATCTGAGCGTACTCGATGCGGTTGATCTAGAAGACCCTCTAGATGCAATAGAGCCGATTGATAGCGAGTCAGAAGCTCACAAGCCTGACCCAGAAGCCATGTTGGCACTGTTAACGGCACGGGAAACGCCGCAACGGATGCTGGCAGCACGGGCATTTTGTGAAATTCAAGATGAGAGAGCTATTCCTCATCTCATTAACCTTTTGAAAGATGTGTGCCCCTTGGTACGAGTGAGTGCAGCCTATGCCCTCGGACGCAATCCGAGTCCAACAGCGGTAGAGCCATTAATTGAACAGTTGAATCACGATTGGAATGGTTATGTGCGTAAAGGTGCGGTTTGGGCATTGGGCAACTGCCGCGATCGCCGCGCTTTACCTTCTCTGACTGACGCCCTGAAAAATGAGATTTCAGCCGTGCGGTTGTGGGCGGCTAGTGCTTTAGCGCAAATGTCTCAGTTGCAGTATGGAGACATTGTCGCCTGCATTCCACCCCTAATTACAGCCTTGAAACAAGACCCAGTGGCAGCGGTGCGGAGTAATTGTGCCTGGTCAATCGGACAGCTATGCCGGGAACTCCCCTCCAATGCCATCTACGGAGGGGCGATTGATGGCTTGCTGGAAGCCTTTGCCGAAGATGAAGACCTAGGGGTTCAAGAAGACGCTAAAGCTGCACTCTTGAGAGTGGGTGACCCTCGGGGTCTTCAGCTAATTGAAGCGATCGAGATTGAAGGATTAATCTAGTACTCTCCCGGCTATTTGGTAAGGTTTTTAAAGAAAGTTTACAAAACAACTTACCCGCCCAATGAGCATAGAGACCCAAAAATCATCGCCTTTTCGGTCAGTCTTGATTATCACCATATCCTTAGTTCTCATTGCTATCTGTTGGTTGGGAGTAACACTCGCTTTTTCAGGAGGGACAATGTTTGCCGGAACACGACCTACAAATCTCGGTATCCAAGAATCTGGGCAACTAGCCGCCTGCCCTAGCAGCCCCAACTGCGTCAACAGCCAAAGCCAAGATGCTGTGCATAAAATTGAGCCTTTAACTTTTGACTCAACACCCACACAGGCCATGGCTGACCTCAAGAAAGTCATTGAGAACATGGATAGGACAACCATTATCACAGAAACCGAGAATTACCTCTACGCAGAATTCAAAACTAAGCTTATGGGGTATGTCGATGATGTGGAATTCTTACTTGATTCCAGTTCTAAAGTCATCCACGTTCGCTCCGCCTCGCGTCTGGGACAGTCGGACTTGGGGATGAACCGTAAACGAATTGAAACAATTCGAGCCGCACTGAGCGAACTCAAAAGCAAAGTATAGGGGCTTTTTTATTCCCCCCCGAATTTTGGGGGGGTAAAAGATGCTGGCTATTTAAAAGGGGTCTAACCCTACCTGGATTCGCCAACACTATCCTCTCAAGTCATCGCTGGTCTCCATCCCTTCAGCTTCAGAGCTTTTCCCTCAAACTGTTTACCTTTGAGCATTCGATTCCAGTAGAGCCAGGGTAAAACATGACGCTTCACCAACCACATACTATAACGCTCCTCCCTGGGGTCCATGGGGAAAGTGGACAGAGGTTGGTTGGTGTAGTCAAATTCTGCCATGATCACGGTGCCGTAACCTGTAATCAGTGGACAGCAAGTGTAACCCTCGTATTTGCCAGTTAGGGAGTGAGTCTGCATCACAGCCAGTAAGTTTTCGACCAGCACCGGTGCTTGCCCTCGGATAGCCGCTGCCGTTTTGGAGATGGGAAGAGAAGAGGCATCCCCCAAACTAAAAACATTGGGATATACGTTGTGCTGTAAGGTATCTTTATTGACATTGACCCAGCCTTTACTTGGCCCCTCTGTCCCCGCCAGTTTGCTGGTTTTGATAAAGTCTGGAGCGCTCATGGGTGGGGTGACGTGAATCATGTCGTAGGGAATAGCGACCTCTTTCACCCCGTCATCCGTGGTGACATCAAACACCGCTTCTTTAGAGTCAGCCCGGATGGCTTTTAGATTGTGTTTAAAGTTTAGCTGAATGTCCCGACGCTTAACTACCTGCATCAGTGGTTCAGCATAGGCGGGAACCGGGAAAATGGCACCAACGGCACTGCAAAACATAACGTTTGTCTGGTTGCGAACCCCATTCTGGCGGAAGGTATCATCGGCGAGGTACATGATTTTTTGGGGAGCACCGCCGCATTTAATCGGAGTTGCCGGGTAGGTAAATAGGGCATTCCCTCCCTTAAAATTGCGGATGGTTTCCCAGGTGTAGGGAGCGCCTTCAAAGCTATAGTTACTGCATACACCATTTTTCCCCAGCGCTTCTTTCAATCCTGCGATCGCATTCCAATCAATTTGAATACCGGGACACACCACTAAGTAGTCATAAGAGACCTGTTTTCCCTCGCGGGTTTTCACTATGTTGTTGTCGGGGTCAAATTCGGCAGCATAGTCCTTGATCCAGGTAACACCACTAGGAATACAGGAGGCTTCTGGCTTAACCGTATCTTCTGCCTTGAACTGACCTCCTCCAACCAACGTCCAGGCGGGTTGATAGTAGTGCTTGTCGGACGGTTCAATGATGGCAATGTCGAGTTTACTATTTTTGGCGAGTAACTGGGAGGCGACAGTAATGCCTGCGGCACCTCCGCCCACAATCACAATTTGGTGATGAGGGCTATTGGTGGTAGATGTGACGGCTTTCGGTTGAGTTGATGATGACATAGTTTTCTGGCACGACTCCGTACAGAGAACAAAATAGATGTTCTACTTATAGCAAGTTGCAGACAAAAGCATAATGTGTATTGATACTAAGTTAAATTTATAATTACGCCAGCGCTATCACACCATAAGCTTCAGCCAAACAATCGAGTATATTCTGCTTTGACCACCTTGTAACATTCGCAAGCGGATGCTTCCAAGCTCTTTCTATCTACAATCTGGATGCGTCCGCGTTGGTAACGAATCAAACCTTGATCCTGAAGTTGACTAGCCGCTTCGCTGACTCCAGCACGCCTTACGCCCAGCATCGTCGCGAGGAATTCCTGTGTGAGGGCAAGTTCCTCTGAACCTACACCGTCACTGCTCATAAGCAACCAGCGGCAGAGCCTTGCTCCTATATGATGAAGACGGTTGCAGGCCGCCGTTTGTGAACCGGTAACAATGGTTATATGGATGTAATGGTAGAGAATTTTTTTTAGCGCTCCATCTTTGTCGAACGCCTCTTTGATGATCTCCGCTTTGACACGCACGGCTTGACCTGGAATTTGCGTCAGCGTTTGCATTGGTGTCGTGTCCGCATCCAAAAGCACTGGCAAACCTGCCATTCCCTCACGCCCAATAGCGCCAGCTTCGACCGTTGAGCCATCCTCCATCACCGTCACTAAAGAAAGCAATGCGTTAAGCGGGAAATAGACAAATGGGATAAGCTCATCAGGCAAGATGATGGACTGCCCCAGAGAGAGTGAGATTTGCTCCAGATGAGGCTGCAATGCGGTTAGTTCATCACTCGGTAAGCTAGCAAGCAGGCGGTTTGATGAGAGCGGATGTGCCTGTTGGGGAGTGGACATCAAATACCTCTAAAATCTGTCACACTGGCACAGTAGCAAAAAACAACCGATGATATGATGTCCGTTGATTACCCTTAATAAAAGCCTGTTTGTCGTGAGTGCTTCATAGCGCCCACTCTTATAGGACTCGCATTCCTCACTCCAAACTCCCGCATCGTGTGATTTTATGACGGGACATGAAATGATATCAAGTCAAGCTTGATGATCGCCAAGCGCCAATCGCTATCCGATCAGGTCAATTCCGGGTTCTACCCCACCAGAAGCCACGGGTGCTTCTTCCTTAACTCGCCGAATCGGAAGATTAGCAATTAACGCGGTTACCCTTTGATTGCTCTCTAAGGCAATTTCCAATCCCTCGGTTTCAATTTCAACGTAACGAGAGACAACTTCCAATATTTCATTCCGCATCTTCTCTATCATCTGCGGAGTCAGGTCAGCGCGATCATGGGCAATAACCAGTTGCAGGCGGCGTTTAACTTCCGCCCGACTGTTGCTGGCACTCGTCCAGGGAAAGAGTCGTTCTAGAAGGTCGCTAATCATGGGGCTTGTCGGGGGGGTGAATCTGCATTATAGAGGTGATGAATAGACGCGGTCACGGATCAGGGGTTGTATATTGAGTTGTTTTAAATTTCAAGACTCAGGGCGGGTAATGGTAACGCCGCCCCTACCAGGCTAAAACATTAACCGCGAAATAAGCGGCGGATACGGTTGATCAGGCTATCGTGTTCTGCCATCAGGTCAAGGAAGGGAATCTTCTCCCCTTCTAGGCGTCTGGCAATGTTATTCATGGCAATTCCAGGCAGAGAAACATGTTCGGCTAACACTAAGGGTTCGCCTCGGTTGCTGGAAATGATCACCCGTTCATCGTCGGGGATGATGCCGATTAAGGGGATAGCCAGAATTTCTTGTACATCCTGCACTGACATCATCTGATCGGCTTGCACCATTGTGGGTTTGAGGCGATTGACAATCAGGTGAATTTTCTTAATGCCTTGGGCTTCTAGTAAGCCGACAACGCGGTCAGCATCCCGCACAGCGGCAATTTCTGGTGTTGTGACAATTAAGGCTTCTTGGGCTGCGGCGATCGCATTTTGAAAACCCGATTCAATCCCCGCCGGACAGTCTACTAAAATGTATTCAAACTTCTGGGCTAACACGCTCAAAAGCTTTTTCATTTGAGCCGGCGTCACGGATTCCTGCATCCGGCTTTGAGCGGCCGGTAGCAGAACCACGCCATCCTGCCGCTTGTCCTTGACTAACGCTTGTTCTAAGCGGCATTGACCGGCGAGAACGTCAATGGCGGTATAAACGACCCGATTTTCCAGCCCTAAGAGCAAATCTAAGTTTCGTAGTCCAAAATCCGCATCGACCAATACCACTTGACGACCGCAACGTGCGATCGCCATCCCTAAGTTAGCAGTAACAGTAGTTTTACCCACCCCTCCTTTGCCGGAGGTGATGACAATAATACGACTCATGAATTCAACAACAAGTGGGTCTTAGCAAAATCAGTTGCTCTGGCTATGCGAATTCCTTCTGAGGTCACATAAGCGACTTCCGGATAAAACTGTTCCGGTAGCGTCCCTGGTGCCCTTGCGACAGCATCCGCAATTCGTAGTTGGGTCGGTTCCATCTGGAGTGCCATGATCCGGCACGCTCGATTGCCATTGGCACCAGCATGAGCCACTCCTCGAAGACGCCCCCAAATGAAGATATCTCCTGCTGCAATGACTGCGCCGCCCGGATTGAGGTCTCCTAATATAACAATAGTGCCTGGATGACGAATCTCAACACCCGATCGCACTGTTAGTTGCAAGTATAGGGGTTCTGTGATGAACTCGGTCGGTTCTTCTCTCTGTGTCTGAAGAGAATAAGTAGGCGGCTGTTGCTCCACTGAGTAACCACCGGTAGCCGCCGCTACAGCGGTTTGTCGCCGCGTCGTGTAAACTCGCTGAAGTTGGAGCTGGATTTCCAACAGAGCATCGGCGATCGCTTGTAGTTTCATGGCATCCAACAAGTGGTCTTGAGCCATTAAATGCACCGGAGTATTAGCCTGCCAAAAGCGTTCACCGCCATTCAGGCGCTGCTTGAGTTGCTGCCATAGATCAGACCAACCGGCAGAGCTGGGCATGTCTGTTTCCGGGGGCAAGATTAACTGGAGTTGTTCCCCCTCCCGTTTCAAGCGGACTTGGGAGTCGCAATCCACGACGGGGTTACTTTCGGAAACGTCAGATATCACGGAGTCGCTTTCGGCAACGTCGGACATCACGGAATCGCTCTCGGAAACGGTAGATAGAGATGATTGTTGAGCCGAATCAGAAGTCATGCAACAACAGGGTCTTACGTCGGATGAGTCCGACTAAACTAAACGACATCGTACCTCAAGTGCAGGCTGCGGTCGAGAACCTAGTCAGTTTAAGTTAAGCGAGTCGGGAATGGGTTAGGATTGTGCTCGTGCGTAGGGAGAAATCACGCGATTGGAAGGTTGACTGGTTAACAGAATTGAACCGTCGGGTAAGATTGCCCCACCTAAGTCCGCATCCGTTAAATCAGCTCCTCTCAAATCTGCCCCACTTAAATCAGCCCCCCGTAGGTTCGCCTCTCGCAGGTTCGCCTTCATTAGGTTCGCCTCATTCAACTCAGCTCCTCGCAAATTGGCTCCCCGTAAATTTGCCCTCGATAAATTTGTCCGGGTTAGGTTAGCGCCTTCTAACACGGTTTTATGGAGTGTTGCCTCACTCAAGTTGGCTCGGCTTAAGTCCACATCTATCAGGATTTGTTCACTCAGAATGACACCCTGAAAATCACGTTCTCCTGCCGCATACTGCTTCAGCAATTCATCGATCGGGATTTTAATCGACTTTAGTTGCTCTAACAATTGCCTCTTGGCATCAGAGGTGAGTCGTTGGGGTTTGTAATCAGTCGTGCGTTTAGATAATTTCATATCTTTGTATTCCCAATAATTTACAGATTTAATGCTCAAACTTTTCTTGGCGTTCTATGTTGAGGAAAATCATCAATAGAGATTGAACTATATCCGTTTAAAACGTGATATAGTACTCAAGAATTTGTGATTGAATCAATTTCTAAATGTGATGCATATCACAGTCTCGAACTGCTCCCTACAGTCCGCTAAACCCAATCAATTCAAGCGCCCAAATTGAAATATACCCTTCCCGATAGTCTGAATATCGGCAATCGAAGGGGATGAGGGCGTCGGTTTTGGAGACTGAGAATTAATGTACAATAGGCAATCTCTGAGTGGAAAAAAGTAAGTATAGCACAATTACTTTTTGGGGCACGATTTATTCATGCCCCCTACCTTCTAGTATAGATAAACCTCGAATCCGATAACCTCTGTCTTTTTGCCGGAAACGATGGACGATTACACTCCGCTAGGGTGAATTTGTTTCTACCTGACTCAACCGTTGGTAAGTTGTCGCTAAGGCGTTAGCATCCCCTACATTTCCGGGGAATAGTACTACGGGTAAGTTGGGAAATTGAGGATGGTCAATCGGTGTGCGTACAACTGAACATCCTGGGATAATTTGACCGAGTAGTCGTGCTGACCTTAAAGCCAAACCTGTACTCAAGACATCGTTGGAGGTAATGCCTCCCTTACTAATTAAAAAGCCGATATCCGCTGGCAATCCGCGCACGATATCCATTAATAAGGCTGAAACCGCTACTCCAAACTCTAGCCTTGTTTGCACATCCTTAAAAGTGAGTTCTTGGCGACTGGTGTAAACCACCGGCGTCTTTCCGGCAGAGTGAATTTCTTGGATGCGATCGCAAATACTGGCTAAAAGTTCACCCCGTTGCGTTGGGGACTCATCCAATAAGTGCGATACATCCACCTCTACACCCACCACTCCCGACGCTTGCAGGAGTTGCTCTAATTGCTGGGTTGTCTTTTTGACATGAGAACCCACTATCACAGCACCAGGTTTCCCCTGGCGCACATATTGAGCCATATCAGCAGCAGCGACTGGCTGTGGTTGAAGACTTGCCAGCGAGGTTAAGATGCTGGCAGCACTGCGAAATAGGAAGCGTTTACCCTGTGCAGCAGCGATTAGAATATCGGCTGCAAACTGGTCTAAATCGGTTTGAGTCTCCCCATCGACAACACAACATTGATTGGAACTGAGAATCTGGAGGCGCTCTAAACACCCCTTGCGGATATCTTCTAGCAAAAATCGCTCAACAGCCTCAGCCTTAATACGACCTTTAGTTTTCTCTTCTACATAATCGGGCAAATAGCTGTGGTGATAGCCAAAAACGGAATCTTTAGCAAATTCGGTTTCGTGTACGGGGGTGGGAACGCCATCAATGATCAGGTAATGGATGCTTTCGCAGGTGACTCGTCCCCCCTCAAAGAAGGCAGGGACTAAGAAATGGGCGTCAAATGGCCCAACTTCTTCGGCAATCACATCAGTTTCTACGGGATAATGTCCGCGTAGGGTGGAGTCAGAGCGACTGACAACAAGGAAATCTTCTATTCCTTCTGCTTCTAGGGCGATTTTCAGGTTATAGCAAACTTCTCTGGTGACATCTGCTGCTTGTTCTGGGGTGAGTGCTCTGGTGTTGGTGAGGACAAAAAAAATAGGTGAGTCATCCCGGAGTCCGAGTTGTAAGGTTTCGACATCCCAGCGCATCAGCAGCAGGCAACTGTGGACGGTTTGGGAACCGGTGGGGTCATCATCCAGAACAATAATTTTAGGGTTGGTGGTCATTTTTTATAGAAGAGTGAGTAAGCATTTCAGTCCATATTGAGTTTTACCTGGAAGATCCCCCTAAATCCCCCTTAAAAAGGGGGACTTTAAAAGTCTTCTCCCCCCTTTTCAAGGGGGGCTGGGGGGGATCAAAGGGTGTGAACACACACCCTAGGGGGGTAAAAAATACGGGTGAATTGGGTGGGCTTAAACCCTGATTGATTCCCCTGTCGGTTGACAGTTTATCAGTTCACTGACAGCTAAGAGAAAATCCTAACAAGTAGTAAAAATTACTTGCATATAATTAATTACTTTGATAAAGTAATATTGTTGCAACGCGCAACAAAGTCAGAAGCCAGCCTGGAACCCCGAAAAAGTCACTGGCTGGCTCTGGCTCCCAACTATTCAGGAGACAAATTTAATTATGACGTACAAAGAATGCCTTAAGCCTTGGGTCGTGGCTCGTTTACTGCCAACGGGGAAGTGGGCGATGATTGGGCGATATTCTAAGAACTCAGATGCGGATGGACATCTGCGGCTGTTGCGTCAGCGAGTGCCAAGTATGCAGTTTAAAGTCGTGTTTGACGTGACAGAACGCGGACAGTAGACCTCTTGTAAAAATACAAAGCACCCCACCCCCAACCCCTCCCCTTATTAAGGGGAGGGGAGCCAGACTATGATCGTGCCCTTACCCTGTGGCGTACTTATCAATGAAATTGCAGGTAAAAAGATGCGATCGCACCTTTCACCCTTTCCCACGCGATCGCTAAACTTACCCGAAACCCTTCATCTTTACCTACCGCTTAAAAAAATCTAGAGAAATCTAGGAGAAGCTTTCGTGCAGATATTGCGGACTCGGTGAGGGGCGAGGAACACCAATTTTTTTTGTAGGGGCACGGCATTGCTGTGCCCTCATCCTGTGGATGAACTCGTTGTTGTGCTATAGAGCATCTATCTTAAGAGTTAATACTAACCATCGATTAATCTCTCCGTTCCCCCGCCCTGCCCCGAATCGTGCTCTATCGTGCACTCATGCTCAACACTCCTCGCACAACCCGAAAGCCTTCTCCCTTTTACCTTTTCCCTTTTACCTTGTTGCTGACTCTCCTCCTGTGCCTCCCTTGGGTGAATGCCCAAAAACCCGCCAACCCGCAGCCGCAACCTTGGCACATAAACGGTATCGTGGCTGCCCTTGACGACAGCCAGGACAAAGTCAAGGGATATGCTTTCGACAAATTAGCGCAGTACAAGCCCCAAGACTTAAAATCGGCACTTAAGAAACCGGAGGATATCGCTGGGAAAACTGCCAATATCCTGAAGAATAAAAATGTGAACGTTTCTGTTCGTAGCAGTGCAGCCCTTGCCTTGGGCAACCTGGGAGCATCAGCTCAACCTTACATCAAAGATATCCTCAACTTTCTCAAAGATGAACAGGTAAACGTCTATGTTCGAGGCAGTGCCGCAGTCGCCTTGGGCAACCTGGGAGCATCGGCTCAACCTTACATTAGAGATATCCTCAACTTCCTCAAAGATGAACAGGTGAACGTCTATGTTCGGGGCAGTGCGGCAGTCGCCTTGGGCAACCTGGGAGAGACGGCTCAACCCTACCACAAAGACATCGCCGACATCCTCAAGGATAAACAAGCGGATGTTTATGTTCGCGCTAGTGCAGCCGTTGCCTTAGGCAAACTGGGAAAGGCAACTCAACCCTACCTCAAAGACATCCTCGACTTCCTCAAAGATGAAGACGTGGACGTATACTTTCGGGGCTTTGCGGCACAAGCCTTGGGCAACTTGGGAAAAACCACTCCATCCTACCTCCAAGATGTTGCCGACATCCTCAAGGATGAAAAGGTGAACGCTGAAGTTCGCGCCTTTGTGGCACAAGCCTTGGGTAACCTGGGAGAAGCGGCTCAACCTTATCTCAAAGATATCCTCAACTTCCTTAAGGATAGGAACGTGGACACCGGGATTCGGGGCTTTGCGGCAGAATCCTTGGGCAATCTGGGAGCATCGGCTCAACTTTACCTCAAAGACATCCTCGACTTTCTCAAGGATGAAAGTGTGAAAAGCTATGTTCGTCGTTTTGCCGCATCCGCTTTAGAGAATTTGGGAGAGGCGGCGCAACCTTACCTGCAAGATATTCTTAACTTCCTCCGGGATGAACGGGTTGAGGCAGATATTCGGGGCAGTGCAGCCATTGCCTTGAGTAACCTGGGAGAAGCGGCTCAACCTTATATCAGTGATATCCTCAACTTTCTCAAGGATGAGCAGGTGAAGCCATCCATTCGGGGTAATGCGGCAGAAGCCTTCAACAATTTGGGAGCATCGGCTCAACCTTGCCTGAAAAATATTCTCAACTTCCTGAAGGATGAAAATATTGAGCCATCCGTGCGGGGCAGTGCCGCACCGATTTTGGGCAATTTGGGGCAGGTGACTCAACCCGACTTCAAAGATATCCTTGACTTTCTCAAAGATGAACAGGTGAAGCCATCTGTGCGGAGCTCTGCGGCAGAATCGTTGGGCAACTTGGGAGCATCGGCTCAACCTTATATCAAAGATATCCTTAACGTTCTCAAAGATGAACAGGTGAAGCCATCCGTGCGGAGCTCTGCGGCAGAAGCGTTGGGCAATCTCAAGGAAGCGGCTACACCTTACCTTAAAGACATCGCCGATATCATCCAAGATGAAAAGGTAGACGCAGGAGTTCGTAGCAGTAGCGCCCAAGCCTTGGGTAATCTTAGAAAATTACAGGTATACGAGGTTGTTGTCATCCTGAATTCTGTTTACGAACCCAATCACCAAAACGTTAACTTTGAAACTTGGCGGTTTTTGGCTTATTTCTTCGGGGGTGGCACGAATGATGTGAAAACGCTGCTCAAATGGCTTGGTAATCCTCAATCCCTTCCGACTCAATTCAATTACGAAGACAGCAAGAAAACACTGAAAGTGTTGCGCGATGCCTGGATAGGAAGTCAGGGGTTGGAACGATTACAACAAGACTTAGCAACCAAAATAGCTAGGGTTGCCCGCAGGGCGTCTTGGAAACCCCAGGACATTCCCTTGCTGCAAAATCACTACAACAACCTGAAAAAAGGCGGGTACAACCAAGCCGATACGGTGCACTCAGCCATCCATGATGTGGTAATTGGGAGATGGCTTTCCCTTGCCCAAAACATCATCCTGATTCATGCTGCCTTTTGGCTTGCCCTAATTTTCGCCTACCCTAAATTTCCCCACACCCTAGCTGTCTTTTTCTGGAACCCCTGGATCAGGAAGATTCTCGGTGTCGGCTATGTGGGCTTTCTCCTTACCTGGGTTCCGTATTTCCGCCGCCAACTTTTTGAACCCTTCAAACCATCCTTACTCGCCGATGCAGAATTAGAGCATTTCGATGACGACGCCTACTTCCCAGAGTCTAATGTCATCATTCCAGATTCAAAAGAAATCAAAGCGCTTACCCAGGCACTCCCCAAGATTCAGGGGCAAATCATCTTAGAAGGTGATTCCGGTTTGGGCAAATCGATGTTTCTACGCCATGTAGTGGCAAACTCCAAGCGTATTTTTGTCTACCTCCCCGCCCAAAAGTGCGACAAGGGTGTAATTAAAGCCATCCAAAACAAGATGCACGGGCAAGCCCAAGATGCCGGATTCCTGAAAAACCTCATCTATAGTGGTGCGATTGATATCTGTATTGACGGACTCAACGAAGTCAGCACCGACACACGGGCAAAAATCACCGATTTTGTCGATCGCTCTTTCCGGGGTAATATCATCATGACGACCCAACCCTTGGAGTGGATACCCCCCTCAACCACCAAGACGTATTACTTACAACCCCTAGAATCCCACCAAATTGATTTGTTTTTGGTTTCCCGCCAGCCCAAACTGCTCAAAGATGCCAAAATTCAGGGGAAATATTACAAAAATGCCTGCATTCGATACTTAGCCAATGCCCTCAACCTCCAGCAACCGCCCGAAGAGTTAGAGGCGGCACAACGAATTCTTTCCAACCCTATGGATTTGACTCTTGTCGCCCTGATGCTCTCCCAAGGCAACACCCCTGACTTGTTCCGCTTGCAAGAACAGCAATATAACCAGATGGCAGAGGAATTTTGGTACAAATGGAAGTACGAATTTCCTCTGGAAAGATTCTCCCAAGCCGTTTACCAAATGCGGCTTAATGATGAAAACACTCTCCCGGCGGGGCAATTCCCCCAAGAATTACAGGCTTTGGCAGATAAGAAATACAAAATGGTCGTCCGCCGTCAGTCGTGGGATAGGGAGGGGAAAGCCCAGAAAGAATGGTATTTCCGTCACGACAAAATTATGGACTTCTTTTTGATGCAAAACTTCCTGGGTGAGAGTACTGAAGCAGAAACACGGTTAATTGACCACATGGGCGACCCCAGATTTCGAGGGGTTTATACTAAATCTGGGTTGACTCTCCCCTTTCTTAAACGAACCACAGAGGCGCAGAGTTCGCACAGGAGAGAGTGAAGAGAGAGAAAAGTGAGAGATGGGGATTTTGGATTACTTTTTGGTCGATAACTTCCGGAACTCAAAAAGCTTCCGGCACGAGTGCGATCGCTCTAAATAATGTATCTTCTTCAGTCAACCTTTCGAGTGGTTTGCACCCATGATGCGAACTTTTATCTATATGCGGACATATTTTTCCACTATAAAAAAATAGTACGAAAAAAAAATGAATAAGTCAAGCGATCGTCCCCTCATGGCACAGCCGATTAGTAAGAAAGAACAAAATCAAAGCTTCAACGTTTATTCTGTAATTTCGCCATCTCTTCTTGAACACCAGTCGCAATCTGCAACGCTTCATTGAGCAGACGCCCATACTCACTGGCTAGGTCATTCACTTGCAGAGTTTGCACCGTTCTTAAATTCGTTGTCAACAGTTCAGGGTTACTCATCAGAAAATTCCGATTTTCTCGCAGAATCTTCTCCGCTCTCAACGCTCTCACCAAATCTTCTTTCACTAGCGTCAGCGCTTCAATGACTTTGTGGCGTTCACTTAAAATTTCGGTTGTTCCAGCCGCCTCTAACTGGTCGTTAATATGTATGGCTTTAATCACAGTATTGTATCGATCCACTTCATCCAACAAAGAGCATAAAGTCATCGAACTGTTGCGTTTTAACCAAAACCACCGCACTCCTACAATCACAATTGGCACGACAATCAAAGTAATCAGAGTGGCAATGAGTGAAGAACCGATGAAAGGCAGAATCACAAACACATGCAGCAAACCAACGATAATTGGCATTAAAGCAAGACTCAGCAAAACTTCTTGAAATAAGAAATGCAATCGCTGTTTTGAATTATGGAGGATTGTGGGTCTAAATACCTCCGTTGGGTCAACACCCGTCAGGTGTCTGAGTTCTCCGGGCGAAATTTCCAATCCCTGCAAATCCGGTTGCACAGAACGCGCTACTCCTTTTAGAGCCAATCAATACAGTTGTATCCTCTAAAAGTGATGATCTTGTAATTTTTTCATTTCTTCTCGGACATCCACAACAATTTGTAAGGCTTCATTCAAAAAGTGTCCATACTCACCTGCTTGACCATTGACTTGCAAGGAGGTTAATGCCGTTAGGTTCGTTTCAAACAGCTCATAATTCAATTGAATAAATTTTTGGTTTTCCCGGAGAATTCGTTCTGTTTTTAAGGCGCGAAGGATATCTTCTCTCGCTAGCCTCAGTGCGTGAATCACCTTCTCTCGGTTTTGCAAGCCTACACCCAGATTGCCGACGGCTTCTATTTGGTCATTGAGGTCAATCGCTTTAATCACAGAATTAAATCGTTTGACATCTTCAAACATCCTGGCAAGATTTCGGTTTTTATAACTGAAACGAATCTTTCTCAAATCATCTAAGACTAAGACAACAGACGCAATAAGATCAATGGCAATGAGCGAAAGCATCTGATCCGGAAAAAACACACTGAGAACTAAACCACTCAAACAAATCAAAAGAATTACGAGGGAAGTTTTGCCCAGCTCAGAGATAAATTTTCTGAGCGTCGGGGGTCTAAACACAGCATCAAGGCTGACACCGCTACAGTGTTTAATCTCTCCCTTGGTAATTTCCAATCCTTGTAAATCAGTTTGCATTGGGGGCGGTGCGATCGCGACAACTCGGTTAGGAAAACGGGTTCGTGTTCTTTGCAGTAGAATCCCCTGCGTGGACAGTCTGCAATCATGAGCTTATCGCTCTAGCGGCGTCGTGAGTCTTATCGTTGTCACAAGGTCTAGGAGCTATAGGGGCATCACTTTTACCCTGTTGGTGACTTCTTCACTCGCTGTTGCTGAACACTGTAGCCTCTTCATTCCCTTAAACTAAGGTTAGACCCCTTGAGAAATGAACTACCCATCAGCGTAAATGCAATAAACGACTTGTTGAGCATTGTCACCCTTGAGATGGATGTAAACCAGACAGACTGATCATATCCAGCTTAACTAATCCTCAACCTAGGTGTTTGACCAACACCTGCGATCGCTATTTTTTTTATAAACTAAAAATCTATCGATAAACCAGAATCTTCTAATTTGAAGATTTGCTCGAACAAGAATCGTAGATGTTAGCGTTGGTATAAGTCTTTTCAATTGTTGGGATAGTTGGCTGGCGGCGTGCCTCGACAAGACGCCGCCGCTTTTTTTGTGGGGACGGGAGAGCGGGGGATCTGGGCCGGAGTTCATACGAGGACGGGGGACGAAAAACCCCACTCGGAAGTAACATTGACCCTTAGAGGATGTCACAGACACTCAAATTTCATAGTGCCAGAACGGCTGCTTTTCTTGGAGAACAATCCGTTTACGAGAGAGGCGCTCAATCATCCCCTGCTTTTCAAAGTCATTGAGGAGCCGTGTTACTGTAACTCTGGTTGTCCCAATGATTTCCGAAATTTCTTGATGAGTTAAGTGCAGATCGATCAGTTGTCCTTGCTCAACTTGTTGACCAAACTTTCTCGCGAGCCAATTCAACAATCGAAGCAGCGAAACATCAATCGAACGATAATGAAGAATTTCTAAAAATTCGTGATATTGCTGAATATGCTGAATCAGGACTTCATTGACGAGGTACCACTGATCGAGAGGGAGGCGAATGACCTCTACAGGCGTGAGACATTCCATTTGAAACGGGTCTGCCTTTGATAGCACTCGACCCACCACATCCCCTTTGCCCCATACTCCCAGCGTGACTGTTGTTCCGTCTTCAAGCAGGGTCAAGGTGCGAACCGCGCCGGTTTCAATTTGCCACAAAGAATCTCGGCTGGAGGGAAGTACAGCTCGACGTTCAAATTGACTTCGTTTGATGTCAACAGAGTCAGTTGATAACAGCGAAAAAGCAGCCATTTCACTCATCCTGATTGTGAAACATCTTTGACCGCATCTAGTGCCTACGGTTACCAAAGAGGGGGTAAAAGGAATTTTAACAGGAAACCTCTATATCCCGATAGATAAACTGTGGTTTTTGCCTAAAGACAACTAAACCGAGCTGGAATATTGGCTACTACCTCAATTTCACAGTTTAGGATGGGAAGACATTAATCGTTCATTTCCCAATGAGCCAACCCAACCCACTCCAATTAGTCTCTTACCTCGCTCCCAATATGTTTGGGTTCTATGAGGCTGTTGGGGCATCCTTGAGCCAGGTATTAGGGATAGAAACACAAGTGGTGCAGAGTCAGTATGACCCCCTAGAAGACCCGATGATGCTAGAGGATCGGCTGGATATGGCTTTTATTTGTGGCTTGCCCTTCGCACGGCGTCATCGAGTCATTTCCAGTCAACTCCAAGCGTTAGTTGCGCCAGTGATGCAAGCGAGTCGCTATGAAAATCGCCCGATCTACTTCTCGGATATCATTGTCAACACCCAAAGCAACCTTCAAAGCTTTGCTGACTTAGCGGGTAAAACTTGGTGCTATAATGATCCCGGCTCGAACAGTGGTTACAACCTGGTGCGACAACGGCTGATTCAGGGGGGTTACCCCAGTCACTTTTTCCGTCAGGTGATGCAATCCGGCTCCCATCAGCGTTCTATCCGATGGGTCATTGAGGGACAGGCGGATTGTTCGGCGATTGATAGCACGGTGCTAGAGCAAGAATTGCGGGATTTTCCGGAATTTTCGCCCTATTTACGGGTGATTGAGTCCCTTGGCTCCTGCCCGATGCCCCCCGTAGTGGCTGCACAACGGCTGGGTTCAAGTTTGATTAACGCCTTACGTTCGGCGCTGTGTGAACCGGATGCAGAACTGCAAGCGGCAATGACGCGATCGCACATTCAGAAATACGTTCCTGTGCAGTGTGAAGATTACGAGGAACTGGCAATAATGTACGACGCGGCGGTAGAAGCAGGATATGAAGCGATCGCTTAACCGATTCAAGCACTAAGATGTCCGACCACCTCAACCAGTTTGGCGTAAGTTTGAGCCAAGGCTGAACCTTTGGACTGACATAAGTCTTCAATCCATTGCGTGGCTTGATTCGGCTTAATGGTCATTCTCGACTTTGCCATCAGCTTCCCCGTGGGATATTGGATTAGTCCCTGAGCTTGGGGACTGGATGTTACAGTCGGTTCATTCTGAAGCAAAGGAATGTAACGACGGGAGGCAAAACGCTTTTCTAACAACTTAATCGCTTCATGGTTTTGATTGGCACGCAACCAAGCATCCAGATAAATTTGTTCAAATAAATCGTGTTGGGCATGGCTACCCCCAATGGTGTGTAGGCGACCCAGGATTGGGCCAAGTTCAGCAATCGCTCTTTCCCATTTTCCTTGAGCATGAGCTGCCATTCCTCGTGCGGCGGGTACAGCAACCTCATTCCATGCCCGTTGTACAGAAGAGTCAGCGGTTTTGGCATACGCTTGCATACTCAACAGCATCTCAGTCACTTGCTGCGCGTGACCGGCCTTTGATAGAGCGTAAATGTAATGCAAATCTTGGAAGGGTAGGGCGTGTTCGTGAATTCGTGCGGTGAGATAAGGGGCGAGTTCTTGCCATCTATTACCCACATCGACCCCTCTTAATTCCAAGCGCAACAGCAGGGAAATCGCTCCAATTGGGTCTTTGGATGAGTCTTTCCCAGCCCGACCCCAGACGTGAGTGTCATAGAGCGATAGAACTTTCTGAAACTGTTGCTTCTCTAAATAATAGAGAGCGATGTGCCACCAATTATGGGTGTAGAGCATGGAATTGCAGTTTTCCCAGGTATCACAGAGGCTTTCCATCCACAGAATGCCCTCTTCCAGTCTCCCCTGCATTTCCAGCACATGAGCAACTGCATGGTGTGCCCAAGGGTCATTTCGGTTCATTTCGGTTGCTAGTTGTCCCATGCCTTCCGCCTCGTCGAAGCGGTGGCACTGCTCTAAACCGAAGGCAATCATGCCGTATAGGTAGTGATTTTCGCGGTTAGCGGGTAAAACTTTTTCGGCAATTGAGAGGAGTGCTTCTGGATTCCCCTGATAGAAGTAGTGGTATTGACCCATTTGTACTGCCACAATATCACGGGGAAACTTTTGGGTAAGGACTTCGAGGTAGGCGATGGATTTATCAATCGCACCGGCTGCCCAAGCTTCAACCGCTGAAATGTAAAGCTGTTCCCGCTCCGTGGCTTTATTTTTATACTGTTTAGCGGCTTGGAGATAAGGCAAGGCTTGACGACGTGACTCCGCTGTTTCGTGGGAGAGGTATAACGCGGCGGCATGGGCGTTGGCGATCGCACATTCGGGATCGGACTCTATTCCTTTAAAAATAGCCACGGCGTCCTTACCATAGGCAAGTGCCTGGTCAGTATAGCGATTAATAGCCGCAATGGTTTCCGGCGAATCTGTAGTAACGTCTAATCCTTGAGAATCTTGTAACATTTGTGTGCCCCAAAATGGCCTTTTTTATACCCCACCGATTCCACCGAGGTCGCCCCTGTCACAATCTACGATAAATCGGTCGGAATACCGTAATTAAGAGAGTATCGCATAGCGATCAGTAGACTGCAAGAGATGGCTATTGGAGAAAAACCGATATCTGAACGAAGGTGTAAGTGGCTCAGAAACCTACGTTCGAGCATCGCCTCAAATTGGGTTTGATAGCCTGACCATATCTGCCTTTTATGCTGACCTAATCAGGCATCGATGTGTTGATTAGTGGGATGACTTTACTAACTCTTATATTCTCTACATGTATAGTTTGTGACAGCTTCAACTCTGGTGACAGCTCTGTTAGGAGCCATTATCTGCCTAAGTCCTGATTGGAACTCAACTCCTGTCATCCACAGCCCCTAGCATTTTCAGTGTGGATTTTTGAGCGGCTGTCAAACCCTTGATATCCGTGATATTCATCCCCTCGTAGGGTCTAGGAATCCGCAGGGTTTTGATTCGTGCACTGAAACCGCCTTGAGAATTTTGAGTTTGTCTTCTGTTGATTGTCCCTTTGCCCGGTGTCAACCCAAGCTGATACTCACCCCCTGTGGGAGTCATCCCCAGAGTTGTCTTTCCCGAAGAGATAGACGTACTCATCCAAGTGGTGTCGTACTCTCTAGACCTAACCAACGTTGAAGAGTGAGACAAGGATATCGGAAAACCGTCCGGCTTAACTTGCCATAATTTAATTGTTTCATCTTGACTACAGCTTGCCAGAATTTGACCATCAGGGCTATATGCAAGGAACCGCACCCATTTATCATGCCCGTGCAAAATTTGGCAGCTTGGCAAAGACGAGATATTCCAGAGTTTTACAAACCCATCCGCACCGCTACTGGCAAAGGTTTGCTCATCGGGGTCAAAGGCAACGGACAATACTGGCCCTGCGTGTGCCTGCAATGTTTGGTAACATTCTCCCGTATTGATCCGCCATAGCTTAATCGTGCCATCTGCACTACCACTGACCAGAATTTGCTGGTTGGGACTAATAGCACAAGCGCGTATCCAACTCCGATGCCCTGGCAGGGTTTTAATACAGCAACCGGTGTCAACATCCCACAGCTTGAGCGTTTGGTCTTGGCTACCACTGGCGAGAAGTTTCCCATCCGAACTCAAGCTAATTGACCAGATGCCACCGCTATGCCCTTGCCAGGTTTGGCGGCATTCACCTGTAAGAATATCCCAAAGTTTGATCGTGCCGTCGAGACTCCCACTGAATAGGGTTTGCCCATTAGGACTAAAGAGGAGAGAAAAGACAGCATCCTTATGTCCTGTCAGGGTTTTTAGATGTTGCTCACCCAGGATATCCCATAATTTAATCGTTCGGTCTTCACTGCCACTGGCAAGGATGTGACGATTGGGACTAAATGTTACAGACCAAATCCAACTGCTGTGTGCTGGGAATTCTCTGATACTTTTCCCTGTCTTGCTATGCCAAAACCGAATTACACCATCTTGACTCCCACTTGCCAGAGTCGTCCCTTGAGAATTGAACGCGACCGACCAAACTCCATTACTATGTCCTTGGATGGTTTTCAGACAGAGGTTGGTGCGTGTCTCCCAAACCCTTACAGATTGGTCTTCACTGCCACTGGCTAATAAAGAATCCGAAGCACCTAAAGTCGCTACCGCTTTGCTAACAGGACTAAAGGCAATAGACGAAATCCAACTCGTGTGCCCTTGAAGAATTCTCAGGCATTCACCCGTATGCTGATTCCAGAGACGGACACAATGGTCATCACTACCACTAGCGAGGGTTTTTCCATCCGGACTAAAGGCAACAGTTCGGATTTGCTGGGTGTGTCCCCATAAAGATTTGAGGCATTTCCCACTGCTAGCCTCCCACAATTTTACGGTGCGATCGCTGCTGCTACTGGCGAGGATTTTCCCATCTGGACTGAAGGCAACTGACCAAACTCGGTCGGTGTGTTCCTCTAGAATGCTTAAACATTCGCCCTGATTAATATCCCACAATCGCACCGTACCGTCATAACTACCACTGGCAAGGAGATATTCCGAGGATAAGGGAGTAGGGTTAATGGGTAATAGGTGTTCTCTAAATCCTGAATTTTTCTGTGTTCTTCTTGCAGAATATTGGGGAGCAAAGGCGACAGAGCGAACTTCGTTAGTGTGTCCTGATAAAATCTTGAACAGTTGACCGGTTCTGACATCCCAAACTCGCACGCAACGGTCTTCGCTGCCAGTAGCGAGGAGACGACCATCAGGACTAAAAGCTAGGGAAAATATGCGATCGCTATATCCTTGAAACTGCTTAATGCATTCCCCTGTTTGCACATCCCAGAGATTCACAATTCGGTTGGCACTGCTAGCCAGAAAACGGCCATCAGGACTAAACGCAACAGACCAAATCCAGCCTTCATCGATTTTGCAAGTTAACAGTTGTTTGCCCGTCTCAACTTGCCAAACATGAATTTCATGATTCACATCCCCAGTAGCTAATAGCTGACCATCGGGACTAAAAGCAACCGATAAGATTTGACTTAGTGTATCTGTAAAAACTGACTTTGCTAGATTCGCGTGAGCAAAATTAACCTGATGGAGATTAACTCGCTCCAGGTACGCTTGCCAAACCGTAAGATCGGAAAAATCCCAACCGCTTAGATCGGATGAAAGTTGGCAAAGAAGGTTCAAAATATTTCCGCCAATATAGCCTGTTCCCTGAGATGATTTGCCCCTCAATTTTGAAATAATTTTTCTTAAATGGTTTTCTAGTTGTTCCTTACTATTAGCGTGGAGTAACGTCTCTGCAACGGGTTTGAGAATGAGGCGAATTTGAGTTTCTCGAATATAATCTTTGGTTTGAGCTTTGAGCAGAGCATGAGTCTTGAACAGACGAAATCCCGACTCATTCATCGCCCCAACAGATCTACTAAGTTCTGAACAAACTCGTGCGATCAATCGGTCAGTCATATACTCCATGACGACAGGTTGTAAGGTGAACAGAGTTCGATTCTGCTCAATTAGCGTAGGTGTAGCTTTATCGAGCAGACATCGCCTTTCTAAAGACGTTAAGGCTTCCAGTAAATCAGCAAGGGATACCTGGGGAACAAAGTCTGTTCGTAATTCGGATAACGTTACAGGTTCTCGATTAATTGCCAGCCAATACATCACCTGCTGTTCTAAATCCGATAAGCGATCGATTTGGTGAGCTAATAAATCTCGAACATCTCCAAAAACTAAAGTCCCCTGTTGCAAACATTCGAGAAAATTGGCGAGACTACCCTCAAAGAAATCTTTGATCGCACAAGCGACCATTTTTAAAGCCAGAGGGTTACCTGCATAATGTTCAACTAACACCCTCCATTCCTCTGCTGAACCAGCAAAATCGCCCTTAACGCTGAAAATATTCTGTACGGCACTCTTGCACAACCCAGTTAATCGCATTGAGCGAATGGGTAAAGAATTCCCTTCGATCGCAGCAATTTCTTTGGGTTTTTCTCGACTGGTCAGCATGATAGTACTTTGATGGTCAGTTTCCCCCAAACATTTCAATAACTGACCATAGTTTTCATAGCCAACTAGATAACTGCCAATGCGATCGCCAGGTTGCATGATCGTCTCGACATTATCGAAAACAACCAAGCAACGATGTTGACGTAAGCAGTCCAACAGTTTTAAGATGCGACCATTTAGAGTATCGGGTAGTGTTGCATTCTGTTGAATGGCTAAGAATTGAATTAAATCTGCTAGGAGTTCCTGAAGGGGTGGCGCATTGCGAAGACTACGCCAAATGACACACTCAAACTCATCCTGAATTTGTTTGGCTAAGTTCACCGATAAAGAGGTTTTGCCAATACCACCCATACCAAACAAACCAATCAGTCGGCAACCATCCTGAACTATCCACCGTTCCAGAGTTACCAATTCTTCATTCCGTCCGTAAAACAGGGATGAATCTGGAGCATCTCCCCAATCCCTGCGATTTTGAATTTTAGATTTTGGATTTTGGATTAGGTGGTGTTGGTTTTTGGTGATTCTTAACTCCTGTAAGAGCGAGTCATGACTCGCCTCTACGACTCCTAACTCCTGACTTTTTTCCTTCGCTTTTCGCTGCAAAACCAGTTGAAGATTACTTTTAGTAACCTTTTCTCCGAAGGCTTTGGAGAGTAACTGCCATAACTGGGAACCCGTCTGCTTGACATAACCCAACTCATACCCAGAGGTTTTTGCGATCGCTTGATACGACTGTTCTTCCCAAGCATGACGAAATACCGTCACTTGCAGCTTGCTTAAACGGTTTTCACTTAAAGCTTGCTCAACAATGGTCAGTGCTTCTTCAGGGTTCATGGCTCATAAAAGCCCAGTTAAATGATCGGACGACGGATACAAAAAGTACGCTTGCAATTCACTTCCTCACTCCCCAACCTAAGACGATGTCTGAAAAGTCATAATCAAAACGCTTAAACGGTCAGATCCTCCTAAATCTCCTCACTAAAGCTCTGGCTTAAAAAGGGGGACTTTGATCAGATTCTCCCCCCTCGTTTCTAACGTCCCCCCTTTTTAAGGGGGGCTAGGGGGGATCTAAGCAACTGTTGACACTTTTCAGACATCCTCTAAACACCCACCTACGAGGAAAACCCAATACTGACAAGGGTTTCCGTACTTCGTAGAAATGCATACTACAGTTTTTTGAATTTGTCCACTGTCAATTTAGTGACATTCTGCGAACTTTCCTCGCACCTTTTTCGCACCTTTTAGAACCCTAGAACGGCATTCATCCTGTTAATCTCTGCTTAACGCAAGAACTGACCGAAACCACAGTCAAGCGTTAGTGGGGAGGGTTCAACGGCGATGCCGCTACACCTCTACATCGTTTCGCAAGGGGAGTCATAACGAGTGAGTACTAGTAGGCCTTTTCACCTATCCCGTCGTCAAGTCGTTCGTGGACTTTTAGCCACCACAGCCTTTGGGGTGACATCAAAATTTGGAACGGGTTGCAGTTCATCAACCGGAAATCAATCCAGTTCGGATGGCACAGATAAGCCCATTGTGATGGGCTTTATTTACGTTGGCCCCAAAGATGACTATGGTTATAACCAAGCCCATGCTGAGGGAAAAGCAGGAGTTTCTAAATTAACCTGGGTCAAAAGCGTAGAGCAAGCCAACGTTCCGGAAACAACGGACGTACAGGAAGCCATGCGGAACATGATCGAGCAGGATGGAGCTACGGTAATATTCCCTACCTCCTTCGGTTACTTTGACCCCCATGTCCTCAAATTGGCTCAAGAATACCCAGAAGTTCAATTTGTCCACTGCGGTGGACTGTATCAAGAAGGAAAACACCCGAAAAACGTTGGCAGTTACTTTGGATTTATCGATGAGGCTGAGTATCTAGCCGGTATTGTTGCCGCGAAGGCTACCAAGACGAACAAAGTAGGGTTCATTGCTGCCAAACCGATTCCCCAAGTACTCCGTAATATCAATAGCTTCACCTTGGGAGCACGCAGCGTTAATCCCAACATTTCCACTCAAGTCATCTTCACCGGCGATTGGTCTTTACCTGTTAAAGAGGCAGAGGCAACTAACAGTATGGTTGACCAGAGAATTGATGTCATCACCTGTCACGTAGACAGCCCCAAAGTAATTGTAGAAACCGCTGAAAAACGTGGCATTTTTACAACCGGCTTCCACGCCAATCAAGCTGTGCTAGCGCCCAAAGGATATCTGACCGGTGCAGAGTGGGATTGGACGAACGTCTACTCCAAATATGCGGAAATGATTCGCGCTGGCAAAACCTTAATGAATGGAGGTATTCCACATTTAGTGCGTGGGGGTTTTAAGGAAGGATTTTTGAAATTGTCGCCCTACGGACCAGCCGTCAATGATGAGGCGAAAAAGCTGGCTGATGCAGCAAAAGCCAAGTTTATAGACGGCAGCATGGTGGTTTATAAAGGGGGACTGCAAGATAATACAGGTAAAATCGTCATTCCAGCGGGTAAGGATCTAAAACAGCAGGACAGCGAACTGGAAAAGATGAATTGGCTCGTTGCAGGCGTGGTCGGCAAAGTGGGCAGTTAATCCCTATTCATTCAGCCATTAATTCCTCATGACCAATGAATAGAGCCTATCTGCAAACCTCCATAGAAGCCAAAAAAAAACTCATCTCCTCTAACTCCTCAGCGACCCTCTGCGACACCCTCAGCGTTCCTCTGCGTTAAAAAAACACATTCTAGTAATACTCACAAAAACAATCCCTCCGGGGAGCAATAATCAAGTCAACCGTTAATTATGCTCAATCATTCTCGGTGGCGTACAACACTAGAAGCGATCTGCCTTCCGATCGCAGCTCTGCTTTTTTCCTTACTACTCTTTGGCATTTTCTGCGCCTTGGCAGGGGCAAATCCCTTTGCCGTTTACGCTTCGATTTATAAAGCCGCCTTTGGGAATTGGCGATCATTTCAAAACACGCTGATTCGAGCAGCCCCCTTAATGTTGACCTCTCTATGTACAGCACTCCCTGCCCGTTTAGGTTTGATCATCATTGGCAATGAGGGCGCACTGGTGATGGGTGGCATTGGGGCAGTGGCAACCGGGCTAGCTCTCAAAGGCGCACCTCCCACCGTCGTACAAATCGGGATGGCACTGGCAGGAATCATTTGTGGGGGTTTGTGGATAGGCTCAGTCGGAGCGTTACGTCACTACCGAGGCGTGAATGAAACCATTAGTAGTTTGTTGCTCAATTATATTGCGATCGCACTGCTCAACCATCTGGTGAGCGGGCCAATGAAAGACCCGACGTCTCTCAATAAGCCCTCCACCTACCCCATTCCTGATGTTGATATGCTGGGGAAAATTCCCGGTACCCGCGTTCACTATGGCTTGATTTATGGGTTGATTGCCTGTGTGATTGCCTACTTCTTGATTCAGCGCACAACCTTTGGCTTCGCCGCACGTACCGCCGGGGGCAATATTCGAGCTGCTCGGATTGCCGGACTCCCAGTCGGTAAGCTAACGATGGCAATTTGTTTCCTGGCTGGCTCTTGTGCGGGGTTAGCAGGCATGGTGGAAGTTGCTGCCGTACAGGGTCGAGCCAATGAATCTCTCAACGCTAACTATGGCTACAGCGGCATTTTAGTTGCGTTTATTGCCCGACATAACCCCTTGGCTGCCACCTTAGTTGCAGTTTTAGTCGGCGGTATCCTTGCCAGTGGCGGTATCTTGCAGCGGACACATAATCTGCCGGATGCCACTGTTCTAGTGTTTCAAGGGTTGGTTTTCTTAGTCGTTATGTACAGTGAATCGCTCTACGGACGCCTGCCAATCTTCAAAGAGCGATCGCAAGTCAGCGGCAGTCCAGCAGCAGCAACCGTCTAAATGGGTTGAAACTTGAAAAGTTCTAAGCCGTAACCAGTAACTTGCTAACTTTCAACCTGCCAGCTTGCAACTATATTCACAAACAAAAAGGAGGAAATTAATGGCAACAGAAGCCTTAGGGTGGTTGGGAGTTCCGTTAGCGATCGCAGCAGGAACTATGCGGGGAGGTACGCCGTTTCTGTTTGTCAGCTTGGGGGAATGCCTGACGGAAAAAAGTGGCAAAATCAACCTGGGATTGGAAGGCACATTACTCATGGGAGCAATGACGGCCTATGGGGTTTCTTATCTGACTGGATCGCCTTGGTTGGGGGTGGTCGCGGCTGGTTTATCTGGGATGGTTTTGGGTTTCATTCATGCTTGGCTCACTCAGCAACCCAGAGTGAATGATGTTGCTGTTGGGATTGCCATGATTATATTTGGGAGTGGTCTGGCTTTCTTCTTAGGTAAGCCTTTTATTCAGCCTAAAGCGCCACCATTACCCACCTTCGATTTAGGAAATTGGAGCAGTATCCCTGCACTACAATCCGCTTTGAAAATTAGCCCACTTTTTCTCCTCGGTGTTGCCCTTGCCCCGCTCATGATGTGGTTTTTTAAATCAACTCGTTGGGGTTTATTTATCCGTGCGGTTGGTGATAGTCCCGATGCGGCTAGGGCAATGGGAGTTTCTATCAAAAAAGTGCGGATGCTGTGCATTATTGGCGGCAGCTTTTTAGCAGGAATTGGTGGTGCTTCTCTCTCTCTTTACTATCCTGGTATCTGGAGCGAACGCATCTCTAGTGGACAGGGACTGATGGCAGTTGCGTTAGTCATTTTCGCCCGATGGCAACCGATGCAATGTCTGTATGCCTCCTTATTATTTGGTGGAGCACAATCACTCGGCCCAGCCTTGCAATCTATTGGTGTCACTCAGGGTTATTACTTATTCAATTGTGCACCCTATGTCTTAACACTTTTAATCATGATTCTTACCTGCTCTCCTAAGCGCACTGTAAGTGGTGCACCAGGGGCTTTGGGGGCGAGTAATTAGATTCAAAATTCAAAAACATGACTTACAATGCTTCCTCCCCTCGCTAACCGGAGCTAAGCGTGAGGAGAGGGCTGGGGAGGGGTAAAAGAGTGTGTTGCAAAATCTGAATATATACAGCGATTTCCAATTCAACGAGGTACATTTTGACCCCCCTAACCTCCTTACTAAAGCTCCGGCTTATTAAGGGGGGGACTAGATCACACCGACTCGCAAAGTGCTGTAAATAGTTTAAATCTTGCCTTTTGGCTTTTGAATTCCCAGTGGTGCACTACTAAAAATTAACAATTTCGATGTCAAAAACTTTAAAGCTTGCAGTGAATGGGACGTTGATGCGGGGCTTGGAACTCAACAGTAATCTCTTAACAGTTGGAGCAATGTTTGTGCGAGAAACAACAACAGAACCCGCCTATCGGTTGTGGTCGATTAATGACCAATATCCGGCAATGCTGCGAGTGCGAGAAGGAGGAGTTGCGATCGCCGTTGAAGTGTGGGCCGTCCCTACCGAGAGTCTAGCCACAATTTTGCTACAAGAACCACCGGGATTGTGCATCGGTAAAGTCCGTCTCAGTGATGGTGAAATCGTTCTGGGAGTCTTAGGGGAACCCATTGGCTGCGAAAACCAACAAGAAATTACTCAATGGGGCAGTTGGCGTACCTACATTGAAACACTAAGCCTATCTCCAACAATACCCAGCATCACAATTAACTGACATTTCACTCCAAAAACTCTGCGGCCCTCTGCGCCATCCTCTGCGTTAAAAAAACCGAGTATTCCAATGCCAAACCCGATCACCTATCAAATACTTACGGAGGTTAAACATGGGACGTTTTGTTGACGCTGACCCCTATCCCTATCCTTATAACGGGGATTTGCGTCCAGAAAACACAGTACTGCTGATTATCGATATGCAAATTGATTTTTGTGGTATTGGTGGTTATGTAGATAAGATGGGTTACGACCTATCTTTAACTCGTGCTCCCATTGAACCCATTCGCCAAGTTTTGGCAGTAGCACGGGAGAAGGGATTCCATGTGATGCACACCCGCGAAGGACATCGCCCCGATTTATCGGACTTACCCGAAAATAAACGATGGCGATCGCGTCAGCTTGGTGCTGGTATTGGTGACCCCGGCCCTTGTGGCAAGATTTTGGTACGAGGTGAGCCAGGGTGGGAAATTATCCCCGAACTTGCCCCCCTGCCTGGAGAAGCCATTATCGATAAGCCTGGAAAAGGGTCTTTCTATGCGACAGATCTTGATTTGTTACTCAAACGCAAGGGTATTCAGAACATCATCCTGACTGGGGTGACTACGGATGTCTGCGTTCATACGACCATGCGGGATGCGAATGACCGAGGGTATGAGTGTTTGATGCTATCTGATTGCACGGCGGCAACGGATTATGGCAATTACTTGGCGGCATTGAAGATGATCAAAATGCAAGGGGGCGTTTTTGGCGCTGTTGCTGATTCGATGGCATTTATTGAAGCGATTCAAGGGGAAAATGCAGCCGCCGACCTTCAAAGGACAAAGTATTCTGTTGTGCAAAGTAACTGATTTTGGTAGGTTGCACAATTTTACAGGAAATGCAATTTTTTTTAACGCAAAGGAACGCTGAGGGTTACGCAGAGGAACGCAAAGTTTTTGAGTTAACTAATGATTAGTGGGTTTTAGTTTATGAGTACTGCAACAGCAAGAACGACTATTGAGTTAATGAAGCCACCAGAGCTTGAGGTGGTGAAGATGACTAAGCAATTTGGTACTTTTACGGCTCTGGATGATGTTTCACTGCATCTAAAACCGGGAACGTTTCATGCTTTGTTGGGTGAAAATGGGGCGGGTAAAAGTACTCTGGTTAAGTGCATTATGGGGTTTCACACTCCTACCTCTGGCGAAGTGTTGATTGATAAGCAAAGCCGTACTATTGATAGTCCCCGTGATGCTCATAAGTACGGTATTGGCATGGTCTATCAGCATTTTACGTCTGTGCCTGCCATGACTGTTGCTGAAAATCTTGTTCTTTCCCGCTTCGATAGTCCTAATTTAATTAACTGGAAAGAGGAGTATGTTCGTCTTGAGGCATTCATGCAAACGGCTCCTTTTCAAGTTCCACTGGATATCCCCATCGCTCAATTAGCGGCTGGACAGAAGCAAAAGCTGGAAATTCTTAAACAGATTTATCTCCAAGTCCGTATCTTGATTTTGGATGAACCCACGTCCGTGCTAACGCCTCAAGAAGCAGATGAAGTCTTAGGATTACTGCGCGAGGAAGTGACGGCTGGAAAGTTGAGCGTATTAATTATTAGCCACAAATTCCGGGAAGTGATGGCATTTTGTGATGAAATTACTGTATTGCGTAAGGGCAAGTTTGCAGGTCACGGATTGGTCAAAAATCTCACTGTCTCAGATATGGCTGAGATGATGATGGGTGAGAGGCGGGAACCGCAACGGGTGGAAAAAACAGTACTGCTTAACCCCAAACCAGTGCTTCAGGTACAGAACCTTCACGCTGATAAAGAGAATGGCGTTGAAGCCATTAAGGATATAAATTTGACGGTAAACAGTGGCGAAATTGTTGGGATTGCTGGGATTTCTGGCAATGGGCAGAGGGAATTGGTGGAAGTCTTAGCCGGACAACGTCCTGCTACGTCTGGGCAAGTGTTGGTTAATGGAGAGGTTTATACCGCAACACGAGCCGAGATGTATCGGCATCAAGTTTTTTCGCTACCGGAAGAACCCCTCCGCAATGCTTGCGTACCTCACATGAGTGTTGCAGAAAACCTTGCCTTGCGAACATTTGACCGTTCTCCCCAAGCTAAAGGGGGTATGTTACTTGTATTTAAGGCGATTCGACAGATGGCTCAAGGGTTAATTAACACGTTCAAGGTTAAAACGCCCTCACCCGACACACCCATCGGCAATCTTTCTGGAGGAAATGTGCAGCGTGCAGTACTAGCGCGAGAATTATCGGGCGATCGCATTAATCTGCTCATCGCGGCGAATCCCTGCTTTGGGTTGGATTTTGCGGCTGTGGAGTATATTCATGGGTCTATTGTTGAGTCACGAAACCGAGGTGTAGCGGTGCTGCTGGTGAGTGAAGATTTGGATGAACTTCTGAAGTTGGCTGACCGGATTTTGGTGATTAGTGAAGGGCAGTTTGTTTACGAAAGTACGACTAGAGATGCCGACTTTGCCACCATTGGTCAACGCATGGCAGGACACTAATGCAGCGAGTTTTAATCCTCAAAGAATTATTCGATATCGCTGCACACCAGGATGAGTTGTCTTGGGAACCGTTTCATCCTGGAGTTGATATCTACCGACTTTATAAGGATAGTGAAAGCGGGGCAGCCGCAGCACTCCTTCGCTACAAGCCGGGGGCAAGTGTTCCAATGCATGTTCATACGGGTTTTGAACACATCTTTGTCCTGTCAGGTTCACAAACCGATGAAAATGGCGAACACCAAACTGGAACTCTTGTCATCAACTCACCTGACACTCACCATAGTGTGATGAGTCAAGCCGGTTGCATTGTTCTTGCCATTTGGGAAAAACCGGTCTTGCTGTGTCAGGAAAGTTGAAGGTTAGAAGGTTGAAAGGTTGAATATTCGCGCCCGATAACCTGCAACCGATTAATCTGCAATCTACTAACTTCAATCTTTTAAAACCTTCAACACTTCTTATGGTTTCTATCTCTGCTCAACCTTACGATTACGAACTTCCTGCTCATGGAGGTTTAGCGCTGCTAATTATCGATATGCAGCGAGACTTTTTAGAAGAAGGAGGTTTTGGTGATGCATTGGGTAATGATGTGACGCGACTCAGAGCAATTGTCCCAACTCTCAAGGAGTTGTTAGCAGCCTTTCGTGCTTACAAACTCCCGATTTTTCACACCATTGAAGGTCATCAACCCGATCTATCCGATTGTCCACCATCGAAGCGGCATCGGGGACGGGGTGAGTTGAAAATTGGTGATGTCGGCCCGATGGGACGGATTTTAGTCCTCGGTGAATCGGGAAATGGGATTATTCCTGAACTGCAACCCCTCCCTGGTGAGACAGTCATTACCAAACCCGGAAAGGGTGCATTTTACAACACCCATTTAGAATCCCTCTTGCACGAACAGGGAATTACCCATTTGTTGATCACGGGGGTAACGACTGAAGTTTGCGTTCAAACCACTATGCGAGAGGCAAATGACCGAGGATTTGAATGTCTATTAGTTGAAGATGCCACCGAAAGCTACTTTCCAGCATTTAAGCAATCCACTCTGGACATGATTGTTGCTCAAGGTGGCATTGTGGGTTGGACGGCGTCAGCCGCAAACGTTCTCCAATCCCTAGCCAAGTGGAAGTCTTAGGCTTTATCCCAAAGGTTTGCTCTTAGAACTTGTCATCATCTAATGACAAGAAGACTAGTGATCTGATAACTAGTGTCTAACATGACATCTACCTTAAGGCAGATTTGTTAGACTCCTGTCTTTGTGTTTCAAAAAATAGGTGTGAGGAAGAATAATGAAGGATGCAAATACCCAGAAGGCTTGGCTTTCTGGTTCAGCAAGGTTCTGGATGTCTTTGTTGGTTTCGAGTGTGATGGTTTACGGTTTACCCTTGCAGGCGACGGCTAATCAGGTTCCCAGCAAGGAAGCGATCGCAAAAGTACCCCCGTCCCCACTTTCATTAGAGGCTCCCGCTGATGTTCCCTCCTTGGCTATAACTGACCAAACCCCCTCTGAAGTTAAGTTCCAGGATAATAGCTCAAGTCCTCTTGGGTGGACTGGAATCGATTTAGAGTCAGCATTGAGTCCTCTTGAGAGGACTTGCTATATGAGCCAGAGAATTAATTCTCTGGCTGATGAACCGCTAAATGCAGAATGTGAGGTTAATAAAGTCACCTCTATCGCTGAGTTGACATCGCACACCAGAGAAATTAATCCGAATCCAGTTCAAGACACCGTCTCAATACCTCCTCCAATAATATCTCAGACCAATCCTGTCGAATCATTCGCTGAGATACCCACGTTAGAGGTTCCCTCTGTAGCAGAACTCTCTTCCGGGGATGGAGACAGCGATTCCATGTCACAAGTCACCAACGTGACGCAACTCAGGGATGTTTCTCCCGGAGATTGGGCGTTTGAGGCGTTGCGATCACTGGTTGAACGTTACGGTTGTATTGCCGGATATCCGGATGGCACTTATCGGGGTAATCGCGCCACCACCCGTTATGAATTTGCCGCAGGTTTAAACGCCTGCCTGCAACAAATTGAACGCATGATGAAAACGGGTGGAGATGGGTTTGTGACTCGCCAGGATTTAGAAACCTTGCAGCGACTGACAGAGGATTTTAAAACCGAACTAGCTAGCTTGGGGACACGGGTTGATCAGGTAGAAGGGCGGGTTGCCTATCTAGAAGACCATCAGTTTTCTACTACAACTAAGCTGAGTGGTCTAGCGTGGTTTAACATGACTGGAGCCAATGCGGGTCGTAATGTCAAAGTGGAGGCAATTAATGCCGCCTCTCCTGATGTTAGATTTGCTGGGCGAGGAGCAGATGGTAGACCCCTAGTTCAGGAGGTGGGTAACCCAAACATTACCATGAGTGGTCTGACTTGGTTAACTTTCAATACCTCCTTTACGGGCAAAGACCTTTTGGTAACTCAGTTAGCAGCGGGTAATGCTTTATCTCCCGCTAACCAGTTCGCTTCGGCAGGGCTTTTCAATACCTTTGGCACTCCGTTTCTCGATCAGACGGCAGGACCCAATAACGGGTTTGCTGAGGTGGTGATTCATGACTTATTTTACCAATTTCCTGTTAGTAATAAGATTCAGTTGGTTGTTGGTCCCCGCGTGAACTGGCATCGTTATTTTGATAACAACGCCTTTACCTTCTTTCTCACAGGGGGTAGCACTTTCAACTCTAATGGCACTACTGTTCATGACCCGATTGATCGCGGTTCTGGAGTGGTTGCCCTAATTAATCTCAGCAAGCAGTTTGATTTGCACGTCGGTTACTTGGGTGAGAATAATGAATTTTTACCGGCTGCCTTTGGATTTAACACTTCATCTAACCCAAGCAAGGGGTTGTTTAGTGGCACCAACACGATTACGGCTGAGTTAACTTACAAACCAACTCCAACAGCAAATATCAGACTGATCTATTCTCATAACACCCTGGATAATAATGGAGGTGTGGTGAGTGCAGAACCGATTTATGGGGTGGCGGATGATGGTCAAGGGGGACGAATTAAACCTGCCACCGTCAATGCTTTTGGAGTCAATTTTGACTGGCTGCTTACTTCCAAATTTGGGATTTTTGGGCGTTATTCCTATGCCAGCACAGAGATCGATCCATCTACACCTGGGCGATCGGGAGGTAACATTAATTCTCAAGCGTTCCAATTTGGGCTAGGCTTTCCTGATTTAGGTAAACCGGGAGCACTGGCAACTCTCTCATTTCTAGTGCCTTTTGATGTATTAAGTGGTCGTCGGTTCTTGGTTGCTGGCGGTGGGGATGGCGGGACTCAATACGAATTTGAAGCCACCTATCACTATCCAATCACTAATAATATTGCGATCGTTCCAGCCTTTTATTGGATTGGGAATGCAAACAACTTCGACAGCAATCCGGCAATTTACGTGGGGAATTTACGCGCTCAATTTAGTTTTTGATGGCTCCTCTATGGGTTAATAGGTTCTATCGGAAAGAGGTGCTAAAGTCTGTCAAAAAATTAACTAAAAATCTCAAACTTCGTCAAAATAGGAGGGATATCGCACAATACCACTAACGCCCATTAACGCATCAGGTTGGAGTTCCAATACCATAAAGGCTTCATCGGGAACTGAAAAGGGTGCCTGTACGCCAAATAGACTGGCTTTTTGGAACCCAAAGCTTGAATAATAGTCTGAGTGACCCAAAACCACAACGATCTTATGGCCTAACTCACGGCATTTGGATAAACCAACCTGTACTAATTGACGACCAATTCCTTCACGCTGACGCGCAGGCGTCACGGCTAGCGGTGCCAGTGCTAGGGCGGGAACACTCTCTGGTTGTGTTTCAATAACGATGGGACTAAACAGAATGTGACCTAGCACTGTCCCTTTTTCTACTGCCACGATGGAGAGTTCGGGGATAAAATCTGGGGAGTGGCGAATCGCCTCTATCAGGTTGGCTTCGCTGGGTTGACCGAACGCCGCTGTCACTACTTCGCGAATTCCTGTTGTAGTATTTTCGGTTTCACTCGCAAAAGACAACATAACAGAATTGTAGTTTTGAGGAAATTGCAGATATAGGCTGAGATTCTTGAGAAAAATCGTATTTTTGATTAAGACTCAAGAGGCTCTGGAGTGCTGTTCGTTACAATGATAGCGAAGCGCTGCTGTTTACAGCAGGTCGCGATTAAGTAACGCCTTAAAGTAATGCAGGTACAGTTCCGCGAGTTTAACCCCTTCGATTTGTGGATTTGGTTGGAGTTCAGCACTGTTCCCTCCCAAATGGAAAAAGAATATGTAGAAGAAGTTTTCAATTCCTGGTTTTTATTAGGTAAATTGGGAGGATTTGATGCCGAAAATCTTCAAGTCCAGGATGTTGGTTTAGATATCAGTTATATGGACTATGACGAGCAGATAGCAGACAATAGCATGATGGCACTCATGCATAATAAGAGTGAGTTTGACTATCAAGGAACTTGGGGTCGTTGCTGGTTTGATTTGGGGACGAGTGATGCGATCGCAATCGATGTGTTGATTAATGCCCTGAGGCAACTGGCTAAGGAATATGTGGCGATTGAACGATTGGTGATTGGTGGCGAAAATGAAGATTGGTCTATAGGCAGGGATAGTCGCTCCTTGTTCTATGAGGCTAATCAAAACTAAAGTTTATTCCCCATCCTAGGGTGCGTCCCGACGCACCCTACATTGAGTTAATAGCAATCACAGATAGATCAAATTTCTCCCCTAAAATGCAGCCTAATAAAATTCGCCTCAAGGTATTGGGTTTAATTCGGGATGACGATAGGGCTAGCCAACAAAACCGTCCCATTCGTACTTTACTGGCACAAGGTTACGACCCAGTCAAGCAACAAACGTTTTATCGGGCGTTGGGGGGTAGTGTTGACTTTGGTGAAACCAGTTACGATGCCTTGAAACGAGAGTTCAACGAAGAACTTCATGCCGAATTAATTCATATCAAGTATTTGGGTTGTATCGAAAACTTATTTACCTTCAATGGTCAACCCGGTCACGAAATTATTCAATTGTATCAGTGTGATTTTGCTGACCCCAAATTTTATCAATGCGACCAGCTCGAATTTACGGAAGGAGAGGATAAACACACGGCCTTTTGGCTGGATATCCCAGAATGCAAATCTGGTAATTTACGTATCGTACCTGAGGAATTCTTAGACTATCTGTAGTCCGATAGGATGGGGAATTGAGAATTAACATGGGTAAAAAAATACCAATTACCCATTACCCTATCGCAATTTTTGCTTCACAACCTTCACCGCCGCATCTGCATTTACCAATCCACTGCCAAAGAAATATTGCTGTTGAGAAATGGAGCGAGGAATCCCTTTTTCTGCGAGTTGCGATCGATATAACTTAGCATCGTCCTCATTGACAGCCAGTCCGTTATAACTAGCCGTTTGCTTCAGGATAGTAACAAGCTGCTCGCGAGTCAGACGGCGAGTTGAGTCTTCTCCTTTCATTAAGGCGATCGCTCCCGCTACCGCAGGCGATGAAAACGACGTTCCTTGTGTCCAGCGATATTTCCCTTTCGTGTCTTGGTTTGGCCCCCAATTACCCGGCGTAGGCAGATCTTGCCAGAATTCATCTAACCAAGTCCCTCCGGTTGTGAGAATGCCGCCAATCAACCCAGGCGAAGACATATCTCCTCCGGGGGCTACCAGGGTAACTCCTTGCCCCAAAGGATGGGTGGCTCCATAGTTGCTATAAGGAGCACGATTGCCTGCGAGGTTGGTTGCGCCAACGGCAACGACACCCGGAAAGGCAGCAGGGAAGCCAATTTCATTCAAATTTTCATTGCCTGCTGAAGCCACTATGACTAACTTAGGATTGGCTTGCAGAACTTCAGAAATCAGTTCAGCTTCACCTTGGGTTGGGACACGCCCACCTAAACTAATATTGATCACATCTGCACCCCTAGAAGCGGCGTAGCCCATTCCTTCTAAGTAGGCGGTGACCGAAAAACTACCATTTAAACCCAACACCCGCACCGGCAAAAGCTTGGCTTTGGGTGCCACACCAACCACCCCTGACTCTTCTTGGGGACGTGCGGTGACAACTCCAGCCACCATAGTGCCGTGAAACTCACCGGCGACTTCACTATTCAACAGCCTATAACGAACCCTGTTGGCGATTTCTTCCACCGACTGTTCTGGATTTTCCTGTTCCGCCTCTTGGAAGGTATCGGGATACTTCTGACGTAACTCATCAGCGGTGGCTAGAAATGCATCTTGAAATTTGCCTTTGAGAATCGTTAGCTCATTTTTGCTCATCCGAGTGTCGGGGTCATTTTCAACAAAATCCCAGCCGCTGACTTCACCCGGTAATCGATCCGGAATATCGCCAACGTTGTGGAGATTTCCGGCTAAGTCAGGGTGGTTCCACTGAATTAAGGTGTCGATGACAGCGACAACTACATTATTCCCTTGATTACTATTTTTCCAGGCATCGATAACGCGCATATCGGTGCGGGGTAGGGAAGTTTTCGCGGCTTGAAGCGTGCGGTTATTAAAGCACGTTGTTAAATATTCCATCAAGCCTTTCTTGTCTTCCCGACGCTGATTTAAGCACGTTGATAAAGGGGTGCTATTGAGATGCCATTGAACCGGAAGTAGGGCCGTTTTGATGGGTGAGTTATCGGCTTTTAAAAGACTGAGCAAGGGATTTTTTAATTTCCAACTGGCATGAGGTGGTTTTAATGTAGCCCCTGGAATTGAAGCGGATGAATAACTTTGATTGGTGAGAGATTGAATAAAATTAGGGGTCGCGGATTGCACTTTAGCTTGGCTATTGAGCCGATTAGCGACTCCGAGAACAGCGGTTCCGGTAACCGTTTTTGAGCGGACTAAGTAGCGATTTTGACTAAACCGCAGGGGTCGAATCATCTCTAGACTGTTCGCCGCAAGGATGGATTGTTTCTCGCTTTCAGATACTCCCGGCTTAAAGTTGACCAAGATTTCATTCGGCAAGACAATTAATTGAGGGCGTTTGTGCGGTGATGGAGAAGGAGTAGCAGGGCGACTGAGAACGGGAAGCGTGGTTTCTACATAGGGTTGCTGCTGAATTTGCTGTTGAACGGCGGTTGGGGAACTGCGAGTTCCTGAGGGCAAATTGACTAGTGCATAGTTTTCTCCCAGGGGACTCACTTCTACTTTGAGTGTTCCAGCACGGGTACTTCCACGAGTGCCAGCACCTTTTTGTAAGTCTTGCTGTAATTGTAAATGTAGGGGTTGATTACTTCGGGTTCCTCGCGTTCTACCGACCGGTTTGAAGGCGACGGCGATCGCATCTGAGCGCAGAGTCAGAGGAATTTTTTGCTCAAAATAGGTGTAATATAGCTCATCCGAGGCTTGGGCTTGGGCTGAGCTAGGAGCGGATAACACTAATGGGGAGGCACTGCCGACTCCCAAGATATAGCCTGTTAATAAGATTCTTGAAAAAAAGCGCTTATTAATCATTGGATCTCCGGCAAACGTTAATTTGGGCGACTACAGTCCTGATTCGCAATGGCTGAGAACCTCCACCACGCTGCACTAATCTTTATCTCTCAGAACTCTGTCCCTTATGCAAGAAATCTATATCTTGAGTTGTCTAAGAAGTCGCGCCGTTAACGTGTTCTGGTGATGTCAATCGTAATTTTACCGCCAAAGTCGGGGATAGGGGCGGCAGGTTTGGTTAACTGCACTCGAACTTGCTGCACTGGCTCTAATTCTAAAAGGGCAGTGGCGATCGCGCTTGCCAACTTTTCCACCAATGCAAACTTCGCGGTTTTCACGAGCTGCTTGACTGTCTCAATGGCTTGGCGGTAGTCCAGTGTATCGGTAATGTCGTCACTCTCTCCAGCCGGTGCTAAATCTATCCATAACGTTAAGTCCACCTCAAACCATTGTCCCAGTACCTGCTCCTCTGCTAAGTAGCCTGTGTACCCGTAGCAACGAATCCCAGTTAATTGAATGCAGTCCATTAAGTGACAAAATACAGCTAATTAATTTATATTAGGTTAACATTTTTTGAATGCTTCTACAACATCACTTCTCCTGAAGGCTCAAAGAGCAAAAGTCAAAAAGTCAGTATTTTTTTTGCTACGACGATAGAAATTTATTGATGTGAATGAATTCACATCAATAAGAAGGGTGTAGCTTCACAAAAACTTCATAATTTTGCGAAATATTATCACCGTCTCCTCAATAACAATTCCTTAAACCTCGCTAATTTACTGACTTCAGACAATGTTTCGTTTTGTTAAGCTCTCTTCTTGATGAAATACTTAAAGTCATCGATAAAGATTTTGTAAAGCAATATACATTTGTCCGGAAAATCAGTACGATTAAAAATCATATCCAAGCCAGACTGAATTTAACCAGCTAAATCATGGCATTAACCAGGGGTTATTTTATCGGTTCAGTACCCGCTATTTGACTTGAAAATATCATTTTTTATCAAATTTATTTTGTGAAATAAAACCCAATTTTTCCTGAATTAAAACATCAAACTCGTACAAAATAATTGACATGCAGGGACAACCCACCTCGCCTCTGACGGATGACCTAGTAGCACCGCGCTCGCTGATAGCCAACTTACTCATTTTTTTTGTAAGTGCAGGATTAATTGCTTTATCGGCTCGTTTACTTCACACGCGAATCACTTCTGTCATTAGCCGAGATGCCGTGATTAATGGCACATTAATTAATATCAATGCACCGGAAGAGGGAACTGTCACTGATCTACCGTTAAAAACAGGAGAGGCTCTGACTAAAGATAAGACCATTGTTACCCTAAAAAATGACCGTGTTAGCCAACTTCAAGTGCAAGGCATTCAGAGTCGGATTAATGAGCAACAGGCTCAACTGGATCGAGCTAAAGCTCAGTTAGATCGACAAAAAGCTCTCCTGCAAACCTTATTAGAAGATCAGCAAAATCAATACCGCCTGGAAATCAGTGAAGCGCAAGATTCTGTGGCACAGGTAGAATCGCAACTTAAGGCGGCACAAGCACGTTATCGGATTGCACAAAGCAGCTACAATCGCTCGAATTTCTTGAGGAAAGAAGGAGCGTTGGCTCAAACTCAATTAGATACAGCCACTCGCGAATTAGAGGAAAGTAAACAAGATGTAGCAACGCTTGAATCTCGCCTCAAAGCCATCCGTACTAGTCAAAATGCGACTCAATTAGGACTTTCTCTGTCGAGAAGTCGCACGAACTACGACCCTAAAATACGCCTGCAAGAACTGCAACTCCAGATAGCCGATCAACGTAAAGCGATCGCAACTTTGGAACAAAATATCAAAGATGCAAAGGCTGAACTCATTCAAGCCAAAACCGATACCCAACGGCAAGAAAAAGTACTGGTTAAAGTTCCTACCTCTGGAGTTGTCTGGCGTTTATCGGCTCAAATTGGGCAATACGTACAACAAGGAGCCACATTAGGGCAAGTTCTGGATTGTAGCAGACGTTGGGTGGATGTCTTTGTCGATGAACAAGCGGTGCGCTCTATCCAACCCGGAACACTCGCCACCATTAAACTTTATGGTTCCGATTCTGAAGTTTTGCAGGGACGGGTTAGCATGATTCGTTCTGGCTTAGGACGATTAGCAGCAGGCGAAGATGTTGCCGTACCCATTACCCCCAATATGCCTCGAAATAGCCAGGTACGTGTCGATCTCGAATCGGGTTCCGCTCAAGGTGAGTCAAATTTGATGTGCTACGTCGGGTATACCGGTCGAGTCACGTTTAAAGTCCAGTGAAAAGGAACAAATAGTTTTACTCCTAAGAAACACAAGGCAGAAGGCAGAGGGTCGAAGGCAAGAGAGAAGTATTTATGAGGAGTTTATCAGTTTACTTTTTATACCGAGTTTGGTTCAGACGTAGTACTTTTTCTCCCCCTTGTCTTCCTTGTCCTCCTTGTCCCCTTATCTACTATCTTTGACTGCAACTTCATATCACTACCCCCTTCAGGGCAAACGATTAAGCACGAATCACGATCTAATACTTATGCGCGTCAGTCCAGCTTCCAGAAAAGTATCCCAACCCAAACACAAACCTCTCCCTAAAACCCAGACTAAAAATCTAGTTCCGCCTTGGATTTGGGCTATCTTTATCGCTAGCTTACTTTTCTTTGTCGGTACGGTTTATTTCACCAGTTGGACGAGTACTGGCCCAACTTTTCTTCCAAGTGAATTGTCGAGTCCGTCGTCTGTCTTTATCAGTCCATTTATTACGCCTTTAACTCCTCCCGGTGTGCGTTACTTGCCTGAATTTCTACACTTACCGGAAAATTCTGTGGAAATTCTCTGGCCTGTTGCGGGTGCGGCTTTACTTTCAGTATTAACCTGTATTGTTCCCTCGACTAACTGGACTCGCCTGATTGTCAAAGTCATCTTAATTGTGCTGGCAACTCGCTACATGATTTGGCGGACGGTGGGCGATACGATGAACTTTTCAACTTGGTTCAGTAGTGCTCTGAGTTTATGGTTATATGCTGTTGAAGTCTTCGGTTTTGTTGGGCTAGTTTTGACCAGTTTGCAAACGATTTGGTCAAATGCCCGTTTGCGAAGCGCTCAAGCCGATCGCTACTATCAAGATATCCAATCGGGTCAATATTTACCCTCTGTTGATGTGTTCGTTCCGACTTACAGTGAACAGGATTTTATTGTCCGGCGGACAGTGGTGGGTTGTCAGGCAATGGATTATCCCAACAAGAAAGTTTATATCCTGGATGACTCAATTCGTCCTCAAATGAAAGCACTGGCTGAGGAATTGGGATGTGGATATGTGACTCGTAAACCGGGCACTATTAACAAGCACGCCAAAGCAGGAAACTTGAATAATGCACTTCCTCAAACCGATGGGGAACTGATTACGGTGATGGATGCGGATTTTGTGCCTTTCAAGCATTTCCTGACTCGCACCGTAGGATTCTTTCAGCAACGGGATGTAGCGATTGTCCAGACGCCGCAGAATTTTTATAATCCCGATCATCACACCCGTAACTTGGGAATCGATCATCTGTTTCCTAATGATTTGGCACAGTTTTTTGAGCATGATCAATCCACACGGGATGTGGCGAATGCGGCAATGTGCTGCGGCACTTCTTATGTGATTCGGCGTAAGGCGTTGGAGTCGATTGGAGGATATTTTACTCGTTGCGTGTCGGAAGATTCTTCGAGTTCTACTTTGCTTCTGACTCGTGGATGGCGTGTGGTTTATTTGAATGAAACACTCAGTATGGGAGAGTCTACTCGCAATTACAGAGACTTTCTCAAGCAACGGATGCGCTGGTTGCAAGGTAATCTCCAGATTTTTTATTGTGCCAAGGAGGTTCCAATTTGGTCGAAGATGAATTGGATTCAGAAAAGTTATATGGTCACTCACTTAACGGGATGCTTTCAACCTTTGGTGCGGGTGACGTTTTTGCTTTCTCCTTTGGTTAGTCTTTATTTGGGGGTTTCGTCCTATATTTCAACGTTGCCGGAATTCCTCTACTACTGTGCGCCTTTTTTGCTGTTGTTAGTGGGTACGTTTAGCTGGGCTTCTAATTATTGCAACTCTTACTTTTATAGTGAGGTTCATCAAACAATTCTTTGTTTTCCGGGTTTAATCCGTCTTTTTTCTACCCTGAAAAGTCCTTTTGGAAAAGGGTTTGCTGTAACGCCTAAAGGGGTGACGGTTGGTAAGAAGAATTATAATTTTCGTTCTACTTGGCCTCTGTTGTTGGTGATGGCACTGACATTTATAATTATTGGTTTGCAGTTAATGGGATACCGCATGGGACTGTGGCAGGTTCTCTCTAATCCTGAGTTTGGCTTGGTATTTTATTGGTTAATTTACAACTGTATTATCATGGGGTTGTCGGTATTGGCGGCGATCGATCAGCCTGAAAAACGATTGATGGATCGTTTTCCGTTACGTACTGCTTGTAAGTTAACTTGTGGTAACCGTCATTATTGGGGTCATACGGATGATGTTTCTGAAGGTGGCGCTGGTATGACGTTGATTACTGAGGAGGTTATTCAGAGGCATTCTTCTGTAGTGTTGGAGTTTTTAGAAGGTGGTGTTTCTCTGGAAGCTGAAGTTGTTAAGTCTAGGCGGAAACATCACTCTACTAGTGTTTCGGTGAGGTTTACAAATCTTACGCCGGAACAAAATCGGCATATTATCGAGATTCTCTATACTGAGAAGAATTGGTGGAAGCGGAGTAAGCGCATTGGGGGGTTGGATTCTTTTTTGGCAATTCTGTCAGCTTTCCTGCGGTTTAGACCGGTGATGACGGTTTATGATGGTCAATCTTCTGGGCAGAATAAAATATAGGGTTAATGTTTTTTACTAAATGAGTGAGTTTTGATCTTGCTCCATTCTTTAGTAAGCCCGATAGTCTGCCGTGAACTTAAGTTCACGGCTCATAGTTTAAGTCCACTGAAGTGGACTACAATACTCATTCAGTCGTCTTTAGACGACTTTTGCTATTAGACAGTGGTTTTAACCACTGGCGGTTGTTGCAATTAGTACAACATTTTGTCAGTTTAAAATGTTTCAATCCCTGATAGGGATTAAGTGGAATTTAAACAAAGGAAAGCATCATGATTACCAAGCAGAAAAGAGTTTCAATCCCTGATAGGGATTAAGTGGAATTTAAACGGGAAGGCGTTCGTTCATCTTGAATTTCAAACGGTTTCAATCCCTGATAGGGATTAAGTGGAATTTAAACTTCATGTGAGAGCGGATAAACGCCTCGATTTGTTTCAATCCCTGATAGGGATTAAGTGGAATTTAAACGACTTGCAGTCTACAAGCCATCTACCTCGATTGAGTTTCAATCCCTGATAGGGATTAAGTGGAATTTAAACACCAGTTGATGAGCCGTCTTGTAGTGGAAGTCCTTGCGTTTCAATCCCTGATAGGGATTAAGTCGAATTTAAACGAGGAGCGGGAGAAAGGGGCACGAATCATTTTCACGGTTTCAATCCCTGATAGGGATTAAGTGGAATTTAAACGTTCCTCGTTCGGAAAGGCTCTTTGGCCCAAGCCAGTTTCAATCCCTGATAGGGATTAAGTGGAATTTAAACACACCACTAAAGCCGTTTGCCTAATTGGCGCTCAAGTTTCAATCCCTGATAGGGATTAAGTGGAATTTAAACCCCAAGACTCGTATTCAGAGGCTTGATCGATCGCCGCGTTTCAATCCCTGATAGGGATTAAGTGGAATTTAAACAGCAAATGGCAAGATGAAATCTTAATCGCTGTCGTTTCAATCCCTGATAGGGATTAAGTGGAATTTAAACCGATCGCCCTTGGACTTGATAGAGGTGAAGTTCTTGTTTCAATCCCTGATAGGGATTAAGTGGAATTTAAACTAACGTTTCCCGTGACATTAAGAACCAAGTGTCTGTTTCAATCCCTGATAGGGATTAAGTGGAATTTAAACTTTTAAGGCTATTCGTGGCGAAAAATGACCGGGCTGTTTCAATCCCTGATAGGGATTAAGTGGAATTTAAACCCCATTCTCTCACCGGTGAAACGCAGGATATCAGTTTCAATCCCTGATAGGGATTAAGTGGAATTTAAACACAATCCTGGAGGAATTTCTCTAGTTTGGCTCTGGTTTCAATCCCTGATAGGGATTAAGTGGAATTTAAACCGCAGGCATCCAGAACCCTTACTATATTTAGTTTTCAAGGTACGTTGGTGACGGACACCTCTTATAGTAGCATACCAGAGCCAAAGGATGATAAGAGGAAAATAAAAAATCCGCTGAAATCTAGTCATATCAAAGGTTTCAGGAGCGGTGACACACTCATTGAAACAGCAAAGGCTGCAAACCCTTGTGGAATAAGGAATGCAGCCCCAAAAATAGATTACCCTCAGAAAACACCTACCGACCGTCACCATCAAGCAAAAAAAATCGAATTATCTCGCAGTTGCTCACCGCCGATTCGCTCCACCTTACCCTGACAGCAAGCACAAAGCCCGTAGAAGCGGATACTGTCTTCATCAGGTTTGATAACCTTACCCAAGCGCGATCGCAACTTAGCATACTGCGTCTCGGTCAGCTCACACTCAAACACACTATACTGCATCCACTGCCCATAAGACTTCAGAATCGAGTGAATTTTCGTGCGGCGCTTATCTTCTGGAATGTCATAAGAAATAACTACATACATGGTTATCGCAAAAACAAAGGTGGATACTTGTCAATTTCGCCCATCAAATACTTTGCCAACAGCCGCGCCTGAATCTCAAACGCCTCTTGATACGTGCATTTGCGTCCCAACACCGGATGCTTAAACTCCGATTGTTTCTTCATTTCATACTGCCGCAAAAACTCACGCCGTCCTTCAGGAGACAGAAACACCGCATTACTCAACGGCTCACTGGTAAAATCAGAAGGCTTGAGAATACCATGATTAATCGCATTCAAAACCATCGAATCCACCACCAACGGACGAAACTCTTCCATCAAATCCAGTGCCAAACCTGGACGACCATAATGTTCAAAGTGGAGATATCCTAAATAAGGGTCAAACCCCACAATATTCACCGCACTTTGGACATCGTGACGCAATAAAGAATAGCCAAAACTCAACAATGCATTCACCGGATCAGTCGGTGGGCGACGGCGTCTGGCGGCAAAACTAAACCCCTCAACCCGAATTAACTGATTAAACGCCCCAAAATACGCCGCACTTCCTGCCCCCTCCAAACCTCGCAGAGAATTAATCGAATTTGTTTTATCAATGGGTGCGATCGCATTTTGCACCCGATCAATTGCAGCTTGCCAATCCAGTTCAGAATATTTACGCTGATTTCGATTCAGAATTGAACGATAATTCTTCAACTTCCCTCGCACAAAACCCCGCACCACATGCACCGATTGTTCCGTTTCCCCAGCCGCTTGCCACTGTGCCTTTCTCACAAAAATATTCTTCGTCATTTCCGGTTCTAACCTCCCCAAATATTTACCCGTTCCCATCATGAAACTCAACGGAATCTTCCGTTCCATTAATTCCGAAACAACAGCCGGAGAAACCGTAGCCCGTCCCAAGACAACCACCCCTTCCACTTTAATGAAGGGTACATCGAGAATATTTTTCTTGTCTGCTTTAACAATGAGACGTTCGTCGGTTTTCCCGATAAATGAATCTTCTTGAGTAATGTAAACAGTTCCCATGATTTCTCCTTTTTTGATGATGAATTGGAAACTTTGGATTACCACTTTCTGAGGAAACCTTGATTTCAACTCTTGAACATTCCAGCAACCCGATCGGAATTTCCAGTACCCCACCCGGAAATTAATTTCCGGGCTAATAGATCAAGTCCACTTAAGTGGACTGAAATCTTTATTTAATCCTCTAAAGAGGACTTTCTCTATGAGCCAGGGATTTAAATCCATAGCGGACTATGCCTGTTAAACCGAAATTTAACTAAATCTAAAAATTAATCCGCTTCTTGATAGCGTCCCACCTTATTAACAACCTGGGGCAAACATTGAGCAGAAAGACTGCATCCAGAACAACGTTTGCTGTAAATGGGTTGAGGCATAATACCTGTTTGCAATAAAGTTGTAACCGATTGAATTGTTGCGATCGCGTCTTCTCGGAGTTGGGCAGAAATCTCTACTGGTTGGCGTTGGTGAGAGTGGGCATAGTAAACATAACCCGTTGTTACCGATTGCCCCGTCATTTCTTCAAGACATAAGGCTTGAGCACAAACTTGCAACTCATCATTATCCCATTCGCCCTTGCGTCCCCGCTTGTACTCAATCGGATAAAGTTGACCAGAATCTGATTCGATTAAGTCTGATTTTCCAATCAGTTTGTACTGTTCTGATTTCAGCCAAATCGCTCGAATCTGCCAGGTTTCTTCGCGATTACTTTCTCCGAGGGTATGGACGCGATCGTGTAAACTTGTCCCTTCAATTGTGTATTGATTATCGGTAAATTCCCCCGCACAAAACATCCGCCAGCAGCGATGGGGACAGTAGGCATATTGGTTGAGTGATGCGATGGGGATGTAATCAATTTCGTTCATAGATTTCGAGTAAGGTAGCTTCACCCGCAAGGGACTTAATTCCCTTGCTAATACATCAAGTCCACTAAAGTGGACTAAAGATTATTGATTAATTCCTAGTCCTCTTTAGAGGACTTGATCTATGAGACAGGGACTTAAGTCCCTGGCGGGGCAGTAGATAGGTACAGAATTTCAGTTATTGATTATTCAATCGCCGTACCATTCCCATTCCCATCGTCGTTTTCCTCCCAACACCGCTATAAAGAGCAAAATTTGATAATGCATTAATTTGCTTAATTGTCAAGGGTTCAACCTCTCCTAAAAGGCGAAAACTCATCGCCCCAACACAACCAATAAACTTACTGCGAGAGTCGGCAACCATTTCCGTGTGAATATCGAAAAAACTGGGAAAGATTGGCTCAATTAATGTTTTGGGCAGTTCAATACCGCTGTATTGATTCCAACGCTTAATTAGACTATTAAACACCAAGTCTCGTGTGGGTAAGGCGCAGTCATAATTGCTTTGTCGGAAGGCGGTGGGCGTACAAAAAGCTAACTCAATTTGGCGATTACTCTCTGAAGATTCCTCGTAAAGTTGAGTATAGCTAATCGCATTCGCCCAAGGTTGAGTGGATTGGGGAGTACCAAGGATACTAGTAATGTGCAAGTCGGCAGGGCCGAGATGCCAGGGATGATTAGGGTTGAGGTTGAGCCAGAGTTGGGTAAGTTTGCTGAATAGGGTGTCATCGAGTAGGGAGATGCGCCACCAGCAAGGAGTACCCGCAGCAATAGCTTTTGTGTGTTCCCATTGCAGAGTGTAGCGATTCCTCCCTTGCCCCCCCTTAATCAGAGGGGAGTGAATCAGTTGCAATGGACTGAGAGTAAAGGGTTTGTCAGCTTTGGATTCGTGGAGGTAGTCACCCAATTTGCGATCGACGGAACTAACAAGGGTGAGGAAGAGGGCGTGTAGATGCCGTCCAGTCAGGAATTGCGGGGGAATGGGCGACTGGGGCAGGAGGTTGAGGATGAGGCTGTGGGGCATTGAATTTGGGTTTAAATAAATGAAGATTAAGTGTCTATACAACCAAAGATTGAACCAGTATTCGCATCAGTGGCTCTAAATCATCTGGAACTCGATAGCTATCCAAGCCTTGTTCAATGTGTTTTGTTGCGCGATTGAGCCGTCCAAACTGCCATATTTTTCCAGTAGTTACTGCACCAAGCAAAACTGATTGTTCAGGAGTTCTCTCCCACTGATCTAGAGCGATCATTTCTGCTACAAGCTGTGTAAAACCGTAGTCTAAATCCTCACGCTTCGCTTCAATTACTAGCAACTCTGTTTGACTTCTCAGCAGGTAATCTAAGTAACCTTGTAGTTGTTCTGTAACTTTGATGGGATACTCAATTCTCAATTGAGCTTTAGTGTATTGAACTACCTGCAAAAGTACCTGTGAAATCAAAACTTCACGTCGAGAGGTCTCACTTGCTAAATCAACGTAAGGAAGCACGGCTTCAATGCTGGTTTTGAGGTATTCCAAATGCTCCAATTCTGGCTGATATTGGGGCAACTGTAACCGCTTGCGAATCAAGTTATATCCAAACTCATTTGCTAATTCATCGGGAAGAATCCTTAATTCAAAGATTTTACTAAATGTATAGGATTGATTCGGATTTAAAAGTCGCATATTGTAACATCCCTTACCTTATTAGGTTCTAAATTAATCGCTAGGTGGCAGAGTTTAAATTACCCAAAAGTCTTCTTCATCAGGACATTTTAATGCAACTCCAGCAGAGGCGATCGCTAGAATCCCAGATAAACTTGGAAAGAATGTGTATTGCTTCGGTGAGGGACAATCGTAGGAGGACACGTAAATGGGGTAACACTCTAATCCCTGCTTTCTCAAACGCACGATCGCCCAGCGATTCTTCGCCGTTTCAGAAACAATTACACCTGGAATAAGCTGTTTCTCAATGATTGATGGTGTGGGTCGTACAACATCGCCATGCATTCGCTTGATACTGCAATTTTCAAAGGCATAAAGCTTGCACAAGAGTGTGTTTTTGAAGTCTTGTAGGTCGCTAACTTGCAGCGAGAAGGCTAGATTGTACGGCTCATCAACCCGTGCTGTGACTTCTATGCGATCGCCATCACTCTCAAATTCATAAAAACGCAGCAAATGAATTGGGTCAAGATTAGTTTCTCCTACCTCATCCAAAAGCAGATTATGTGGATCATAAATTTTGACATTGCCAAATAAGCTATCTCGGAACCGAAATAGAGGAGCATAGCTTGCTTTGAGAATTACAGCGTACTTTTGTATATCTTTAGCAAGCTCTTGCTCTTTCTTAATCATCTCTTCGATTGTTTTAAAAGAAGCGCGTCCAGTTTTAATTTCTTCATAATCTTCTGGACAGTAAGCTCTCAGATAGCTCATGACAAAGCTTTGACCACCTTTGACATATTTCCAATCCTTTTGAATCTCTTTAACAGTCTTCCTCGCAATATCCTCCGCTCCTTTCAAGACTTTCATCCGCTTTTGATAATCTTCCCATTTTCGCTTTCCTTTGAGAACCTCTTGGAGTGTTTGATAGAGCTTAATTACTAAATGATCGTCAGGTAGTTCTTCTAGAAAAGTTTCAAGTTCAAGCAAAGGTTTAGCTATCTCTAGAAATGCTTCCGATCGCCAGTAAATATCCAAAAACGGACGCTTCATGCAGTCTAAGCTTTCTAACATTTCCTTGAGGGCTTCCCGTCCACCAGAACAGTCTAGATTCTCTATTCCTTGTTCCCAAGCTTGCTCAGGTAAATAGGCGATCGCTTCTGAGGGAATATCGGTTTGCTTCTTACCCAGCACCCGCCCAACTCTGCCAAGGCGCTGCCAGAAAGAAAAGCGATCGCGTGTTGAGAAAATCAGCCAATCAAGGTTTTGTCGCTCCGGCTCAACTTCACGCTCAAAATTAAACCCAACATCTACTGTACTCGTAGCGAGAATGACTTGCTTTTGTGCTGCCTTTTGTCGCTGAGCGATGGGTGTACTACCCGTGATACGCCCACAAATATCTTCTAAACCTCGCGCTCTTAAATTGTCAGACAAACGGTTAAGTATATCTTTAGAGTCAAGAATCACTGCACCGTTGTGCTCAGGATAGTTTTGCAGCCTTTGAACGACTTCATTCGCGATGTCGTTAATCAGTGCATCTCTGTCTAACTGCTTGCGAATCTCCAGATTTACTGCTGTCTGAGAAGGAGTGAGATGATCTGTTTGTGATTCTCCATTAATTGAGGAAGAAATTCTTACTCCAGATTTTTTAAGAACTTCTAAAGCTGCTTCACAAGCTGGCTCTGGTGTTGCTGTTAGAAGAACAACTTTGCGATTGTACTGAAAGTAATTGAAAATCTTTGAAAGAGCTAGGTAAAAGAACAAGCTGACAAGCTGTTTGGCATCGTACAGGTGAAACTCATCAAAGATGACTGTTGAGAAACTGTTGTAGAATTCACTAGCAATATTGCCGCGATCTAGCTTGTTGTAGGCAAAAAACGTTGCGTAATAGAAAATATCTGGGTTGGTAACGAGCAAAATTGGTCTACCGCCGCCACATTCCGGGAAAATCGTTGCAGGTTCACGTAGCACATTGTAAAGCTTTTCCCCAGAACGATTGCCAACCAGATCATCTCGCCAACTCTTAATATGTCTTGCAGATGCAGCTTTGACGATATGTGGTAAACCTGCATCCCGCACAAATTTTTCTGCTGCTTCAGTTTGTTGTTCGATCAGTGCATTGGTGGGTGCAATGTAGACTGCATTGCGATCGCGGTTATGATGCAGCACACTTAACCCAGCTTTGGTTTTTCCAGTTCCCGTTGGTGCAAGGTCAAGGATGATATCATTCGTTTCTGCTGCCTTATAGACATCAACTTGGTGCTGAAGTGTCTGGTTCATAAATGCTTGCGCCAAGCCTGAGGGTAAGTCAGGATTGGGACAGAGGGCAATGCTACGGGGTTCGAGGTTGATTTTCAGATTACTCATCGGTGCGTCCACCACAAAATTTTAGATTTGCAGGTAAGGTAAAATCGCCAACCTTCCAAGCTGCTCCATGAAACCGCAAGTTTTTCAGTAGGGAAACGGGAGGAATGGAGATTAGGTCAAAGGTAAATAGTTCCAGGTTGTTAGGTATATCAGCAGCACTGAGATAGACATTGCAGCAATAATCAGCAACAGGAAGCAGTGTTATCGTCAGTTCTCGCACGACATCGATACGCACTTTGCTGGTGAATTTGCCAATCCGGATGTATTCGGGTAGTTCTCTATTCCCAAATACCAATGTTTGAAAGCGACTGCCCCGCTCAATGACTCGCAAACGTCCAGTTTGGGGAAAGTTACTGGGGCGAAAGGTATTTGGCTTTTTCCCCGTTCGCTTAAGCGGTAAGTCTTCCCGCGCAGTTGCCACACGGTTATTGGTCATGGCATACCAGTAAGAATCAGACAGAGCATTGAATCGCTCGAACCGGAATGATATTCCCCCCTCGACTGGGTAAGCAGGAAGGATGTAGCACTGCTCTGCTAGTGGGGTTAGGTCTTCAAGATATCTGGGTCGTCCGGTGTCTTTCCCGGTTAGGCGGTAAGGCGATCGCGCCCATCCCAACGCATAGGCTAAAGCGTAGTTTCCGATCGCACCTTCGGTGTAGTAAGTATCTGATAATTCCCGCGAAGCAAAAAAGACAGGTTCGGCACACCACAACTCGATTAGACGAGCAGTTTGAAACGGAAGATTAGCATCGGAGGAAGTCGGCGAAATTTCTAATTGTGGCATGGCTTACTCTTCCTGTTTTTCACCTCGTCCCTTTTTCTTCCCTTCACTTTTCACTTTGCGGAGTGGTGCATAGGACTGATCGAGACGCTTGAGAAATGTTTCCTGTTCGGTCAAATCCCAATGGCGATCAACATCAGCAATGAGTGCATCCAGTTCGTCAGCAGACAGTTGCACCGAGATTCCCCGTTTGTTTGTCCAGTTAGCAATTACAGATTGAGTCACCGAAACTAGAGCTTCAGTATTAAACGGATGTTCGAGAGCTTTCCCATCCCCAATGAGCTTGTCGTAAACCCCCTGCACTAATTCAAGAGAACTTGGCAGTTCAGCAATACCGCCAAAGATGCCGAGAATCTGATTTTCCATCCGTCCAATGCGACTCGAAACGGCTCCATAACGGCTTGTTAGCAGAATGTTGCCGAGGGCATAGCGCAACTCGTCAGCTGTTACATCTTTGAGCGTGACAATATCAAGGAAGTGAACACCTGGTTTAATGTATTCGCTAGTGTTTAGAGCTGTTGAGGCATTACCCTTTTCGTCACGCATTGTTCCAGTTTCAAAGATGGCGTTGATAGTGCGATCGCCAATCAATTCCGTTGAAGGCAAAACACTAAAAGCATCTTCTGTCCAAACACGGCTTTTTTGTGCGCCTTCACCTCCAGCCGCAAAACCGTAGAGGAAACAGTCAATACACATTTCGCAAGGTGCATTAGTATTGAGGGCACAAATAGAGTCGCTCTTTGGTGCAGAGTAGAGGAGTTCGTGCGATCTTAAGAATTCCCGTCCTCGCCGCCGTTCGGGTGCAACCTGCTTACGCTTGGTCATCACTAGCCGAGGAATTGACTCGGTATGCTCGATTCCAGCCTGAACATACTCGCTGCACATTGGTTCCCCTGTACCTTCAGTGCGAAAGATAGTTTCAGATTGCGTCGTGCGAAGTACAACAACTCCAATCGTGCGTCCTTTGGGAAAGTTTTCGTAGCTGGATGCGAGAAATGGTTGCAGTTTTTCAATGGACATGATGATTACTCCTATTTGGCTTCAGTTACTTGTTTGGTTTGGGCTTTTAGTTCTTGACGGGCTTCTTGTAGAAAGAACAGATAAGCGGCTTCCAGAGTTTTGCTATCAGTTAAAAGCCGTTCTGGACGTGAATGGTAAACTTCCTCAAACAGTTCTTTTAAGACTTGATAAAACTGTTTAACTTGCTCATATTTCGTTGCACCAACACCGTGCTCTCGAATGCGATCGAGGCGAGTGTGATAGTCCTGAACCAGCGCGGCAAAAATCGTTTCCCAATCCATGTGAGACTTGCGCGATCGCACTGCCTTAATGAATTCAGAAAAGGGTTCAGCTTGAGCGGTACGACGAAATGAACTGCCTCGTAGTTTTCCTACTTCAGCAATATGAGCTGCTTTTTTGAGATACTGGGAAACGCGATCGTGTTCTTCTGACATAAGACTCTTCAATAGTGTGGCTAGAGGTTCACAAATGCGAGTCCAGATTGCTTCCAGATTTGGATCATCTTGTTCTCGTAAAACCCATCGCAATAGGATGTGATAGAGATCGAGCGGTCGTTGGGCTGCGCGTGCTAAGTCGTAGAGGCAATCGTCTTTTTTCTGGAGGCTGGCAACGCTAATAACTAGTTTTCCAATACACTCCAATCGCTGCCTTACCTCTTCAGCAGTCAAAGCAAACTGTTGCTCTTGTCGAGATAAATGACCTTGACGTTGATAAATTCCCGATCCGAGTAACGGTTGGAGTGCAGAAGCAATGCCCTCAACTCTTCCAAAGACATCCCACTCTGGTTCAACTTCTAAATTGGCACTGAGAATGAAAGGCAACCCAAAATCAGGAGCAAGCGACAGTTCTAATGCCAAACGCAACGACTTGAGCAAAGCAACTGAATTATTGGCATCACCCCAAACCACCGGAATCGTGACAGTGGAGTAGGTGAACTCTGGACGCTTTGGCAGTGCAAACCCGACAACCTTATTCGCTTTGAACGCGATCAGGTTATCTCGATACAACTGCAATTCGTCGATTGTTACCGTTCCTCCTTCTGCGTTCGTTGCTGCTGTATCGTGAAGCCACTTTCGCCAAATGGCTTGTAATTGAGGACTTGACCCTTTAGGTAGGGCAAAGTGTAAGTACAGTGGGTCTTGCTTGCTGGCTTTCGGAAAGTTAGCACCCACCGTCATTAGCTGGTAAGCCAGGGATGCCAGGGTATCTGCCCGCCGCTTGGGTTCTGCACTCATGCCACCCGGAAGACGGTTTGAGAAAGCTTGTACCTTTGTTCCCGGTGGCATTTTGTTAGAAATCAATTCATCGACCTGAGCAGAAGTTGCTCCCAAAGAACAACGCTGGCGCGGATTTGCCTCAACATAAGCAGTCAGTTCTGCAAACCTTTTCCAATCTGTTACACTAGAAAAATTTAGTAATCGCCTAACCGCTATTATCAAATCCTCTGAAACATCAACGTCTTCAGTTTGTCGGAGTTGAAACGAATCTTGTAAAGTGGCGCGAACGCTCTCTATTCCACGCGCCACAGCTTTAACCGCAAACAAACTACGCCCGTATTGAGCGTTGAATGGTTCCAAAGCAGTACGTTGTTCAGGAGAAAGTCCAACATGGGTAGCAATGTGATCCCAGGCAGCTTTAGGACTGAGTTCGGCTTCTCGATAGCTGAGATACGCCGCTTTCATTCCTTCCGAAAGCGCAAACTCATCAGCCGTTGCCACAGGAGTTAATCCAACTGATTGAGCAGCAGCGATCGCGTCTTCTCCCGCATCTCTACCATACTTCTCAATGTCTTGTGCGACTTTATCAGATTTGTAGCCGCTTAGCTTTCTGGTCAGTAGGATTTCGACTTGCTCAAGCGCAGCTTCTGGATTCTGTTGAATCGCTTGCGGATCGACTTTAATTCCATCTTTAGTGGCTTTAACGAGTTGCTCAACGTTTCCGCTAAAAACGCGATCAATCCGTTTCTGCCATTGTCTTGCAATCTCGACGGTTAAATCTTCTTCAGGAAATGCTTCACCTTCAAAAATTTGCCCATCGGGGTCAATGGCAAGAGTATGCAAGCTGCGCTTATGCAAGACTTCTTCACAGGCAGATAGTAACAGTGAAGTCAGATAACCCCGCTCTTCTGACAGCGTTACCTTAAACAGCCGACTAGCGCGACTGAAGACAACCGTTAATTCATTTTCTACTTTACGAATACGCTTTTCTTCTTCAATTCCCAAATCAAACAAATCGCCACCAATGAGCATTGCCGCCCATCGTTTGATTTGATCTTTAATTTTGGGATCTTCCGCAACAAAACGCATTCCATCGGTATTACCGTGACCAGAATGGCTTTCAATCAGACGGCGAATCAGTTCAAGATCGGCATCTGTTTTGATCAGTGTACTTACACCAGCACCCTCAAGTTGTTCTGTTAGAAAGTTGCGATCGCGTGCTAGGGTTTTGACATTGCGCCCATCTTCTGTCAGTTTGTTCAAATCGTGAACAGCAGTTGCAGCAAGAATGCAAGCTCGCTTATCTTCAGGGACTTCAGCAATTTTGCTAACAGTGAGAACAAATTGACAGGCTGAGTCGAGGTGTTCAGCGAGAGTCCGTCCTTTGCGGGAGCCATGCTGTCCATGAGTTGCATGTAACTCGTACAGTCTGGGGCGAATCTCCTTAAAATAATGCTCGTCTAAACTTTCCGGCTCACCGTTTAGAAGCCAACGGCGTTTTGACATCTTGCTTTCCTCTCATTTTGGAGTAGGTATAAACAGTGTGCCCAATACGACGCAAAATTGAACACCGTCAAGATTTGCGACAGCACCCACACTTAAACTTTATGGTTAGGTAGTAGAATGTAATTACAAAAAATAGAATGGCATAAATAAAAAAATAGTGCAAGTACATTTCTGTCTCTATTCCTAGAATGCCCAGAAAAAAGGAAACCCTAACACTGTCTGTTCCGCCAGGAACCAAGGAGCAGCTAGAAGCGATCGCACGTCGCCTGAATATCTTTTGGGGAAAAAGCCCTAGCCCATCGGGATTGATAGCTGCGATCGCTCAAGCCAAACTAGAAATCGGAAAGTCCTTCACCTTAGCACCCGATCAAGTGAAAGCCCTCCAACAAGCCACCAAAATCCTCTATGATTCAGGGCAGATTACAGAAGCTCAAACCCTCATAGGTTTGTTGTTAGAGCGAGGAAACCTAGAGGTTAGCCAGCGTCAAGCCCTCTTGCAACAGGCTAGTCAACTTGCCGAAGCATGGCGCATCATCGTCGATCAACACCGCAGTAACCAGCAACCATTTCTCTTGCTATACCGTGACGCTCAAGACCAAGATTTAGAGTACACCGTTCGTTACGCCGAGATTAGCTTTGAAGAAAAGCGCTTTTACCTCAACATCTGGTGCGAAGAAACGGAAGATATCAAAGACACAGACTTTCCCGAACTCATCCACAATCGCTGTCTGCGCTTGGATCGGATTAAAGCGATCGTACCTACTAGCGGACTATGGCGTGAAGAAGGGTTAGACTTCCTAAAAGTGTACTTGCACTTTAAAAAGGGAATGATAAAAGCCTACGAACTGAGAAACACAGACATTACTAGTGAAGTCGTAGTCGTTGGAGAAGAAACAGTACGACAAGTTGTGCGGCGTGTATCTAATCCTTTCTGGCTAGAGCGAGAAGTCTTGCGGTACGGGGGAGATTGCGTGGTGATGTCGCCAGAGAGTGTGCGCGATCGCCTCAAGCAGAAGCTACTCAGCCTCTGCCATTTGTACAACATCGACACTAGGAGTTAACTCCGAACTCATGTCTGCCAATTCTCCCTACGGAGACGCTAGCCGATCGCGAAAATAGAGCCGATACAAATCACACAAAGGTCTCACCGTATTCCCCTGAAACTTAACCAACCCCATGCTGCGTAATTTAAACGCCTCTGCCGTCCTAATCTCAATTGGACTTTCTGCTGCAACCACTTGTTTAACAGCAGCCACCAACTCCGTATTTTCATGTAAATTCAACAAATGGCGGCGAAGATGGTCATAATATGGCCCTTCTTCCGTAGGAGCCACTTTCAGTAGTTGTTCTAACGTCATTCTTCCCCGTGCAATTTGATAGAGCGCCACCCGCACCAGATAAGGATGCCCACCCACCATTGCCATCAGGCGATCGAATTGGTGGGCTGAAAAACTCAATCCGTGCCGCCTGACTAAATCTTCTACTTGTGCGTGATTCAACTCCGGCAACTCAATCGGTAATCCCACATTAAACGGTGATTGATTAATATTTAAGGGAATATAAACTTCCTTAGAATGTACAATCACCAACCTCAGCTTTTGCCAAACAGCCTCATTCTTCCCCCGCTCATGCCATGCTCTAAGCAGGCCAAAAAAATCTGTCGCAATATCAGGATGTTGGAAAATTTGATCAACTTCATCTAAGCCTAAAACCATGGGACTGGTCAGCTCAGATAACAAATAGCGTTGGAAATAATTGGTACATTTATTCTTACTGCCAAGAATCCCCTTCCAATAAATCTCCAGCTTATCTTCTCGATTCAATTCCCAAGAAATACTGGCACAGAACCACTGCAAAAATTGGTCTAAATTGGTGAGAAACTCAGCATCGGCTGACTGAAAGTTCAACGAGGCGGTATGATAACCCTGCTCGTTGGCGCGATCGAGAATTCGGCTCATGAGGGAGGTTTTACCCATCTGCCGAGGCGCTTTGACCCGAATGAGTGCCCCTGGCTTGATAATCGCTTCGTAGCAGTCCGCTTCAATCGGCGGACGCTCAACATAAAAAGCTGACTCTAAACCCACTTGACCCTCCGGTTCGTCCAATGTCGGAAGTCCCAGAGGCTGCCAGAGGATTGTTGATTCTGACTGCCCAGGCTGTTGGTGGAGCAGCCTCTCCAATGCTTGCAAAGCTTCTATGGCACTTTGGTAGCGCTGACGATAATCATAGCGCACCATCTTATCTAAAATTGCCGCAAAACCGGGGCTGACGGGAGCTCGGTCTTTGAATAATGCACAACTAAACTCCCCTGTCAATGAATCGTGGGGTAATTCTCTAGGATTCATCCCCGTCAAGGCTTGCAGACAAACCATGCCAACCGCAAAGATATCGCTACTAAACTGAGGTCTACCAGCCACTTGTTCGCTAGGCATATAACCCGGAGAGCCGATGACAATGGTTAAGCTCGTTTGTCCAGGGGTATTCCTGACTTGGGCACTAACTTCTTTAACGGCTCCAAAGTCGATGAGAACAATCTTGCCATCTTGGCTGCGTCTAATTAAGTTAGCGGGTTTGATATCGCGGTGGATCACATGTTGCTGATGGACAAACACCAGCACCTCTAAGATGTCCTGCAAAAGGGGTATTACAGAGGCTTCACTCAACGGCCTGCGCTCAGCAAATTCTCGGTCTAAAGGCTGACCTTCGATATATTCTTGAACCAAATAAAACTCATCGTCTTGTTCAAAGTGAGCCAACAGGCGGGGGAGCTGGTCATGATCGCCCAAGCGATATAAGGTTTGAGCTTCGCGATTAAATAAACGTTTTGCCATTTCTAAGGTGGCATTATCCGCTGCTTTGGGCTTGAGTTGCTTAACGACACATAGGGGTTCGCCGGGTAAATGGCTGTCTTTAGCCAGAAATGTCTGACCAAATCCACCGCCGCCTAGATGTCGGACGATTTGATAGTGACCCGCCAGTGTTGTTTCCATGAAGGTGTCTTAGCTATTGACCCGATAACCTATTGTCCATTGATCCAGCTTAGACCTAGTAAATCACGAGTTCCTCAACACCACCATTGATGAGATACTGATAAAAAAAAGATTTTGTCAAGCATTAAATTAAATTCTTAATAGGGGCACGGATAAACGTGATTAAGCGGATGTGTCTGGAAATTGCCAAATCCGCTCTTCTTGGGAAAAGAAACCTCTCACCGCCCCTAGACAACACCTCTACACCCATGGAAGAAACAGGCAGAAAATGAAGCTTCAACAGGAGTTACACACGAACACCACTGGTAGGGGTCATCTCTCACTCTCATCTCTGACCATAATTGCCTTACTTTCACTCGTTACGTTGATAATTGATATCTCATTGAATTTATTGGCTTGTACAACACATTCTTTGAGGCTTTATCGATTTTGGTAAATCGTAGGGACGCTCAGATAAATCAAGAACTTGGTAGAGTTTATTCAGGCTATTATCTGGGTCAAATAAAGATATGTTTAAAGAATGAAAAAAAGCAGTGTTCAAAATTAATTCAAGTTGTTGACAAAAATCCGGATAAACCCTGTTTTTTTGATTTTCCTGGAGATTGAATTTCCTGGATTCAAAAATTCCTTTCAAAATTACCAATTTTCTCAATACGGCTACTAATACGGCAGAAGAAACACTTAAACCTGTCATTTCTTCCATGGGTGCAGGCACATTCTGGTCGAATACAAAATGAGCATCCTTAAGTTGAAAAACAGCACAAATCTGCTGAATAATCTGAACTTGAAATAGATGTTCTATGTGTTCAACCTGTAAAGCTCCTTGGCTCCTTAGGTACAAACCCAGCGGTTTATTCGCAGGACAAAACTGAGCTAGCTTGGTAACGACGCGCTGACTGACCCACGGATATTGATGAATCAGCGAAATTAAACCTTGCCCATTTAATTGATTAGCGGCTGCCACAATTCTTCCTTGGTTCATCCAGAGATAATGCACAGAGCTTCGTGTTGTTGATTCTGGTAAAACCCGCAGTGTCAGCAATCCAGTTTTATGTCCTTTCTCGACAAACTGAAAAATTTCAGGTAAAGAAAAATCTGTTAAAGCACCAGTAATAGACATAGTTGTTTAATGAAAAGCCAAAAACTCAAAGTTTGATACTGTTATTGTCTCTATTGTGGGTATACAAGCAATATAAGGACAATAAACCTTTTTTAAATCAAGCTTTAAGCTCTCTCTATAGAGACAGGGATTTATAATGGGTTTTGTCCTGTATGCTTTCTGTTCGCTGTGACTACCACTCCTGTGCCTCATAGTTCCCAATCTGATGCCAATACCGCAACCCAGCAACCCGATGCTTTAGGGCGCTTTGGGAAGTTTGGCGGTAAATATGTGCCTGAGACACTGATGCCTGCTCTGTTTGAGCTGGAGCAGGCTTTTCAGCAATACTCTAAGGATTCGGGTTTTCAGACGGAACTACAACAGTTACTGCGAGACTATGTCGGACGCCCCAGTCCACTCTATTTTGCTGAGCGCCTGAGTGCTTATTATGCCAGACCGGATGGCACTGGGCCGCAAATTTATCTAAAACGGGAAGACTTAAATCACACCGGTGCCCACAAAATCAATAATGCCTTAGCTCAGGTGTTATTGGCGAAACGGATGGGAAAGCGGCGGATTATTGCTGAGACAGGTGCCGGTCAGCATGGCGTCGCCACCGCAACGGTGTGTGCCCGGTTTGGACTGGAATGCATTGTCTATATGGGCGTCCAGGATATGGAACGGCAGGCGCTGAATGTGTTCCGGATGCGGCTGATGGGCGCTAAGGTGCAACCGGTCTCTGCGGGTACAGGTACCCTAAAAGATGCCACCTCAGAAGCAATTCGAGACTGGGTGACGAATGTGGAAACCACCCATTACATCCTCGGTTCAGTGGCAGGCCCCCATCCTTACCCGATGATGGTACGCGATTTCCATGCCGTGATTGGTCAAGAGACTCGCGCACAGTGTCAGGAAAAATGGAGCGGTTTGCCGGATATTCTGTTGGCTTGTGTCGGCGGTGGCTCCAATGCGATGGGATTGTTTTATGAGTTTGTGAACGAATCGACGGTGCGGCTGATTGGTGTTGAGGCTGCCGGGGAAGGTGTGGATTCGGAAAAACACGCGGCAACGCTGACCCGTGGGCGTCCTGGGGTGTTGCATGGTGCCATGAGTTATTTGCTGCAAGATGATGATGGGCAGGTGGTCGAGGCACATTCCATTAGTGCAGGACTGGACTATCCCGGTGTTGGCCCTGAACATAGTTATTTGAAGGATAGTGGTCGGGCAGAATATTATGCGGTCACAGACCAAGAGGCGATCGCCGCACTTCGCAGGTTATCCGAGTTAGAAGGCATTATCCCAGCTTTGGAAACGGCTCATGCGATCGCGTATCTGGAAACTCTCTGTCCTCAACTCACGGACAATCCCCGTATTGTGATTAATTGTTCAGGACGTGGTGATAAGGATGTTCAGACGGTGGCTAAGTTCATTAACTTAGAGACTGGGCAATAGAAGGGAACGTTGGCAACCGTAACTGTTTGTCGTAAACGCTTCAGCGCTTTATCGGTTACTACCAGCAACAAACCGTACAACGACAAACGCTAAAGTAGAAGGGTAGGTAGTACCTATGTATTGTCAAGTAGGGACACGACCGACCCTATCTACGGAGCAAGATGCAAAAACGTTTAACAAAGTTTATCTTCGGACTCCTCGTGCTGACGGCTGGACTAAGTAGCTGTGATTATTCTACGATTATGGGTCAATCTGTGCCATCTCAGAGTACACCAACCTCAACCGGAACTCAAAGTTCTAAGCCCGCTGAATTCGCAGCAATGGAGGAGTCGGTTCATCAACAGGTGAATCAATATCGCCAGTCCCGGAACTTGCCACCGCTAAAATTAGATGCCCGGATTAGCGAAGAGTCCAGAATTCACTCTCAGGCGATGGCGAGTGGTGAGGTGCCTTTTAGCCATAACGGATTTGAAGGGCGGGTAAAAGCGATCGCTAAATCCATCTCCTATCGCAAGGCGGCGGAAAATCTTGCCTACAACATGGGTTACTCTAAACCAAGCGAACAGGCGGTTGACGGCTGGATCAAAAGCCCTGGTCATCGTAAAAATATGGAAGGGGATTTTGACACAACGGGCGTTGGTATTACCAAAAATGCCAAGGGCGAGTATTACTTCACGCAAATTTTCATCAAACGCCGATAATTGGGTTGAAGGTTAGCCGATGAGTCGGTTGACAGTTCTAAGCTATCCTATCCTTCGGGTTCTGCTCCCAAGTACAACCTTCAACCTTCAACTGTGGTATGGAATTGAAAGATTTTCAAGTTTGCGAACGCGACCTTCCCGACAGCTTATATCAAGAGTATCTTCAAGCTGAGGCAATCGCTGTTGATACAGAAACAATGGGGCTAATTTACCTGCGCGATCGCTTATGTCTCGTACAATTGTGTGACCCTCAAGGCAGAGTCACGGTGATTCGCATTGTCAAGGGACAAGCTGACGCCCCTAACTTAAAAAATTTACTAGAAGCGCGTCAAGTCCTAAAAGTCTTTCACTTTGCTCGTTTCGATTTAGCCACCTTACAGCAACATCTCGACATCCAAGTCAGGCCGATATTTTGCACAAAAATTGCCAGCAAGCTAGCCCGCACTTATACTAACCGCCACGGACTCAAGGAATTAGTCTTGGAATTAGAACAGGTAGAACTGGATAAAACGTCTCAAAGTTCTGACTGGGGGAATGTTGCTAACCTTTCCGACGAGCAATTGCGCTACGCGGCTAATGATGTCCGTTATTTACTTAGTGCACAGCAAAAACTCATCACTATGCTCCAACGAGAAGAACGCTGGGAACTGGCTCAACAATGCTTCGAGGCTTTGCCGGTGATTGTGACTTTAGACTTGTTGCAATACAAAGATATTTTTGAACATTGAGAGGGGAGGTAATGGGTAATGGGTAATGGGTCATTTAAGAGCCATAAATTTTACCTTTTACCTTCTGTTTGACCGACTCACAGGAGGGTGGTTGTTGACATCGGTTCCACCGGATAGCCAACCGCTTTCCATGCTGCCAAGCCTCCTCGGATTTCAGAGACATTCCGATATCCAGCCTCACGTAATCGAGTTGCGCCAACCGCCGTCTCTTCATCGGTTTCGCCGTAAACATAAATATCGCGCCCCAGTTCCAGTTTGTTCAAAACTCGGTCTGCGGATTCATTGAGCGGCATCGGCACAGCGCCCATAATATGGCTGAGATTAAACTCTGTGCGATCGCGGACATCAATAATGGTTAAGGCCGGTTCTCCCCAGTCCAACCGCGCCTTCAAATCGTACACCAGGGACTGTGTTTGCAGGGGGCGGGAGATAGGATTCATATCAAAAAGATTGCTCACGACTCCATACCATATTTGGTAGCATATCCTGCAATGTAGCAATAAAATTTCTAAATTTCAAATTTTATGGAAAAACCTTGACTTATTGACCAATTTTTGAATAAACCCTAGTTCCATTCGTTGGGCTGACGGCTTTCCTCATCTCTCCAAGCTAGCCAGTAAGATTGTTTCAGGACTGACGAAGAGCGCCCCACTTCAGCCTCTCAATCTCCGTAAGAAGGAAGCTCAACGAGAGCCATGCATGAAAGAACACATGAGGGGACAGCTAACAGAGGACGCCTTGTGGATAACACCCTAGGAAATCCAAAATATGAAGTTTGTAGTTAGTTGGACTCATACTCGCATGGCCTGGTTTATAGGCGCTCTCATGGTGGTTTTGCTGAGTATCCTGCCATTCACCCTAGCGCCTAGTCAGGCACCAACTCAAGCCGCGACATCCCCGGTAGAACTCACGCAAGGATGGCAATATCGCTGGGACGAGTCTCCAGTCGATGAAACGGGTATTCCTCTTTGCGCTCAAGAAACGATTTCAAGTCCTAATTGGCAATCATTTCGGTTTCCCAAAAAACTGGATAAGCCACAAGAAGCAAAAATTCTTTGGTTGCGTGTACCCTTACCCGCAGGCCAATGGCAATATCCAGCCGTTTATTTACGGTCTATTCCCTACATTTTAGGGGCTTATATTCAGAATCAACGGATTTATAGCCAATATTATCTGACACCTTTTGGTCAAGCTCAGTTGAGCCATTATCAATGGCCTATCGTTACTCTTCAGTCCGATTTTTCCAATCAATTCCTGTGTTTTCAAGTTTATGCTAATAATTCTGATTCTCTGTATATTGGATTGTTTGATCGGGTTACGGTTGGTTCGCAGGTAGACTTACTTAAGCGATTGCTTCAGCAAGAATTAGATGAAATACTAGGAGTATTTTTTGCTTTTTTAGGTTTAATTTCCATTCTTCTAGCCTCCAATCGACAAGAGAAGAAATCTTACCTATCTTTTGGGGTCTTAGCCATACTTATTGCTTTGTACACTATTGCTCGTTCTGATTTAATTACTTTATTCATCAAAAATTATATTTTGTTGGATTATACCCATTACATCTCTTTTTACTTGATGCCGATTAGTGCTTGCTTCTTTTTTGAAGAAATGTTTGGGTTCCGTTACAAAAGAGTTATTCAGGGGTTATGGAAAATTCATCTGATTTACGCTGTAATCGCATTACCGTTAGTGGTATTCCAAGTTGTCTCTTGGAGTTCTACAGTTCTTCCGGCGCAAATTTTATTATTATCAAGCGCTTTGATTTTATTAACCATTTCTATAAAAAATTCTCACCAAGGCAACTGGGATGCCAAATTGTTTACAACTGGCTTCTCTACGCTTACCCTCTGTGTCATTCATGATGTTTTAATTTACATATTTGAACCCGTAAACTGGTATCAAAAATTCTATCCTTGGGGAACTCTAATTTTTATTTTGTGTTTAGGATTTATTTTAGAGCGACGGTTCAGTGAAGCGCGGAAGCGATTACAGGCTTATGCGATAGAACTAGAGAAGAAAAATGCAGATTTGCAGAAAATCAATCAACTTAAGGATGAATTTTTAGCCAATACCTCTCACGAACTTAAAACTCCGCTGAATGGAATTATCGGCATTGCTGAGTCATTAATCGATGGCGCAACAGGCCCGTTATCTCAAAAAACTTTATTTAATCTTTCTTTGATTGCCTCTAGTGGTAAGCGTCTCTCTCAGTTAGTTAACGACTTATTGGATTTCTCCCAATTAAAACATAAAAATCTTGAGCTAAAAATTCAAGTTGTGGGAATCAGAGAGATTACTAATGTTGTATTAATGCTCTCTCAACCCCTTGTCGGTAAAAAAGATTTACGGCTGGTGAATAAAATTGATCCAGATCTTCCTACTGTCAAGGCTGATGAAAACCGATTACAACAGATTTTGTACAATCTAGTTGGCAACGCAATTAAATTTACCCCCAGTGGAACAGTTGAAGTTTCGGCGGCTGCGGTGAATCAGGAACTGGAAATTACAGTGGCGGATACGGGTATTGGTATCCCAACGGATAAGTTAGACCGAGTTTTTGAATCCTTTGAACAAGCGGATGGCTCAATTGCTAGAGAATACGGGGGAGCAGGTTTAGGTTTGGCGGTTACCAAACAGTTGGTACAGTTGCACAATGGCAGAATTTGGGTGGAGTCTACGGTGGGAGTAGGTTCTCGTTTCATTTTTACTTTACCCATATCCCAAGGCCAGGTAGAGCGAAAACGGCAAAAAGAAGTTTCAAAATTTCAAATGTCCTCTGTTATTAAAGAGGCTCCTAATAATTTCCTAATAGAACCAGAAAAGTTAGCCCCCGCGAACAAAGGGTTTCAAATCTTAATTGTGGATGATGAACCCGTTAATCTTCAGGTTCTCGTCAATCATCTTTCTCTGCAAAATTATGCAATTACTCAAGCTGCCAACGGGATGGAGGCATTAGAACTGATTGATCGGGGATTTAAGCCAGACCTGATTTTACTAGATATTATGATGCCCAAAATGACTGGGTATGAACTTTGTCAAAAAATTCGCGAACGGTTTCCCGCAAATGAGTTGCCAGTGGTTTTGTTAACAGCGAAAAATCAAGTGTCTGATTTAGTCGAAGGGTTTAGTGCGGGTGCAAATGACTATTTGACTAAGCCTGTGTTGAAAAATGAACTATTAGCACGGATTAAAACTCATATTCGCTTAGCGAAGATTAATGAAGCTTACGGACGTTTTGTCCCTCATGAGTTTTTACAATTTTTGGAACGAGAGAGCATTATTGATGTTCAGTTAGGCGACCAAGTGCAGAAAGAAATGACCGTTCTTTTTGCAGATATTCGCTCGTTTACCAATCTATCGGAGAAGATGTCTCCGAAAGAAAATTTTGACTTTCTCAATGCTTACTTAAGCCGAGTCAGTCCAGTGATTCGTAAGTATCATGGTTTTATTGATAAATATATAGGTGATGCCGTGATGGCGCTGTTTCCCCAATCCGCTGATGATGCTGTGCAGGCGGCAATAGAGATGCAAAAGCAAGTTTCTCTTTATAATGTTTATCGACAACAGACGGGTGAAGAACCAATTGCGATCGGGATTGGTTTACATACAGGCAGTTTAATGCTTGGTACAGTGGGAGAACCCGAACGGATGGAAGGCACGGTGATTGCAGATGCTGTAAATCTAGCGTCTCGTTTAGAAGGGTTAACGAAGCTTTATGGCGTCGATATTTTAATCAGCGAAAAAACTCTGTATGGTTTAGATGACTCCCAAAAATATCATTATCGCTTTCTCGGTCGCGTCCGAGTGAAGGGTAAAAGCCAACCGGTAGATGTGTTTGAAGTTTATGAGGCTAACCCTGAACCTGTGATTCATCTAAAGAGACAAACCCGCACTGAATTTGAGCGAGGAGTGGCTCTTTATGTTGACAAAAACTTTGCCGAGGCGCAGGACGTTTTTCAGGACGTTTTGCAACGCAATGAGCAAGATAAGGTCGCTCGATTGTATATAGAGCGCTGTATCAAAGCTCAAAGATTTGGTGTCTCTGAACTTGATATTGTAATTAACTAAGATTGGACAGCTCAATTTAGTGAGGTTTTGTTTGACTAAACGTAGTGTCTAAACTCAATTCCCGCAAAGCTTCAATCCGATTGGTAAAAACTTGCTCCACCGCGTTGATAATCGTGCTGAGTACCTCAGATTTGAGTTCGCGGAGAAAATCTGTTGCCGAAATAGCTCCAGCAAAGAAGGCTTTAGCTTGCTTCAATAAGTATCCCACTGAATCAAACCCAATGGATCTAATAATATAGGTAGCAACGGGCGAGTTTTTTAGGTCATAAACCGACTCTTGATTTCGTCCTTGAATTAACAGATCTAACACCTCAGCTTCTAAGGTGGTTTTAGGCTCTAGAGGAATGAGAAGATCGGGGAGAAACTGAGCTAAGGTGGGTGTAATGGTTCCTGGTCTAGGTAATTCTCCCATCAAAGTGGACAAGGGAATATTCCGTCCCAGGCGATAGCTGATCGCTTCTAAAATAGCGATCGTAATTACCTTGATGGCTAAATAGAGTCTGGCTACTTCTAAGTTTTTTTGCGTTCGAGAAATCAATATCCGATAAGTTGGATCATCGGGTTCTTCCATAAATTGCTGGAACACTATTTCTGGCTTGAGGAAGTTCATAAACTCTTCCATCTTGTGCAGAGAGCGGCGGTATCCCTGCACGGTGTAAGAATCAGCATGACTCAGCTCATGGTTCGTTTCAGGCATGAGGTTCCAGGTATTGTCCAAGAAATCAGCGGAATTGGGAAAGGCAAAATTCTCCACATCCCGGTTAACCAAACGCACTGAACGCTTGACAACAGCAATGGTTTGAGCTTCATCCCAACCAAAGTTAAAGTGATGATTGGCGGCTATCAAACGCTCGTAGAGCCGCTCACTGGGCGTTAAGCCTGATTCTGATAAGCCCCGGAAGGGAATGGTTGCTTCAATACAAGCGGCAATCTGAGCGATCAAACTCGGTGACAACAAAGGCTCTAAAGCCATGGCAGCAATGACTGCACTTAAGAATTCGTTTTGGCCTTTGAAGGGAGAAAGAGTTTCACCAGGAACCAACCCAAATACTGCCATGACAATTTCAAACATCAAATCATTGGGTAGTGTGGCAGGTTTTTCGATTACTAGCTTGCCTTTATCTTCCAAAATAAAAGGTGCTAAGTAACGACTGATGTTGAGATTCATGCCATGATCGACTTGCACATAGACGATGTCATGAAATAAAGCCGCCAAAATTTCAATGGCATCAACGGAGCCACCGACCTCAAAAATGTGTTCAGTGGTATGAAAATAGCGCCAAGGGCCGGTCATTGTTTGAATAATCAACTCAGTGATCTTCTCAATTTGAACCGGATCACTTTTTCCTTCTAACTGGGCTATTGCCCAAACCAAACGATCTTTGCAACGAGTACGAGCAACTTGTAGCTCCATCATTACCACCTCATTCCCCAATTTAAACAGTCACAGAAGGTGCGGACACAGGCAGCACTTATGACGGACATCGGTTCAAAGCCGAATGGTGCTGATCTAGGGTGCTGATAGTTGCCTGTTGCGCTTGCAAGTACGCTCCATGCTACTACGAACTTCAGTTATTCAGTACCACTCGTCTAAAGACCCTTAGCCGCGTGCGGCTGTTCACCCCAAAGTGCCACCGCAATTGGTCATCACCCTTTACTTTACCTGGGAGAGAGAAGATTTGGCTTTAACTTTTTGAGCAAAAATTTGCACTATTGTCTGATCTGTGGATGAAAGCCTGACTTTATTACACGGCGACTCTTTGTTTTTAATACTGAGTTGCATTCAAGCCGATCAGTTTCTCTCCCCTTCGGGCAGGGTATTTGCTGACTCATCCGTGTGAAAAAGTTTGTTGCTCCAGCAACACATCTATAGTTTTTTTGTAACAAAGTCAAGCTATACTCATTCGCTTCGCCTTCCTGAGACTGGGAAAATTGCGATCGCGTAATGTCCTCAATCCCAGAAGCGGCTGCTGATTGTAACGCCTCAGCATTACCGCAGAACATGGCAAAGACGAACAGAATTTAAGAAATTAATCAGAGTCAGTCCGAACACTAAAAAAGTCGGGGCAAGCTAAAAAGATTGCCCCATTTTACTGTTATCTTGCGTATCTTATGAGGTGAACCCGATTAAGGCACATAGTTCCTTAATTTGCCTATCAAACGTTATAGGTTTTTTGACGTAACTTGTGCGTGCTTATCTAACCGAGATTTAACATTGTACTCGGCGCTGCTGGCATCATATCCAGTTTCAGCATTGCCTTCGGTCGGCCCACCAATCGCTTTCCAAGCGGCAAGTCCACCTCTTAACTCTGATACGCTCTCAAACCCAGCTTGGCGCAGTTGGTTGGCGGCTTGAGCCGATTGTTCGTCGCTGTCACCGTAAACATAGATTTCGCGCCGAGGCTCAAGACTATCTAATGCCATCTGTGGCAAGTCTCCCATCGGCATTGCCACAGCGCCCATGATGCGAGAGGCATTGAAAGCTCCGCGATCACGTACATCTAGAATGGTAAATGCCACTTCACCCCATTCAAGGCGTTGTTTGAGAGCTTGAGCGCTCGACTGCGGCGTTTGCTGGCTGGGCGGAGTAGGCGTAACGTTAGGAAGCTTGTCTTTGGCATTAAGTATTGTATTTTCAACGTCTGGCATAAAGATTTATCACCGAATTACATCAATTGCAATTTAACAAGGTATTCATACTCAACCGTCCTTCTAGAGAGGGAGGATTGAGTAAATCTTCCTTAAGACAGAATGGTTTTCCCAAAAGGCTAGCTGGCTTGAAAATCAGCAGTTTTCAACTGTACAAAAGCCTCTTTCAGCTTTTGTATCAGTAATTGAGAGAGATTTACTAAAAAATAGCCGGATTGCTCAATACTCAAAGGCGTTTTGTGATTTTTTATTCCCCATGATATAAGGTTTTTAGCCATTTCTCTATCCTTAGAGAGATGCAGTAGTCTTTGATGTCTTGACAGGTCAAAATTATTGTTAAAAAATCTGAAGTTAGATAGATTTTATTTTCTTTTTATAAGTGAATTGAGCGACAGGTAATGAAATCAAGATAAGAGTAATAAATCTGTCTGACCTAAAAAGGCTCAGTATGCCTAAGGTATGAATTAAATACCGCAGGTCAGATTTTCCTATCAATCTCCCTTGATAAAGATGAAAGATATGAAAGTACGAGGCGTCCGATCAAGACGCCTGCAAAGACTGATAAAAAAACTGGGAGTCCCTCGTCTTTTAGGAATCCTTGTTGCATGGATTCTCATCTTCCAAGTTTGGATACTGCCCGCGCTGACGCAACAGCCTGTCGTCATCACAATGATGTCGCAAGGTCAGGATTTGGCAAATTGGACACCCTTTTTTCAAGAATTTCAACAGAAAAATCCCGACATTCGGATCAATGTTGTAGAAGGGCCATTTGATACTAACCTACAAGAGAACCTCCTCACCTCTGCCTTTCTCTTAGGAGACTCGCCCTACGATGTTCTTAACCTTGATATTGTCTGGGTACCAAAATTTGCCGCCGCAGGCTGGCTAAGGCCTTTGGACGACCGAGTTTCTGCGGAACAACTGGCAGAAATGGTTGAGAACAACATCGACGGTGGGCGCTATCAAGGTAAACTTTATCGGATGCCGACAAACTCCGATGCGGGAGTGCTTTACTACCGCACAGATCTGTTAAAGCAAATTGGTGCGAAACCGCCAGAAACCTTTAGCGAGATGGTGGGAATTCTTCAGAACTTGCAGAAATCAGGCGCAAAAGATAATGAGTGGGGTTATCTCTGGCAAGGCAGGCAGTACGAAGGTGTATCTGCAATGTTTATCGAGGTTCTTGAAGGCTTCGGTGGCTTCTGGGTTAATCCAGATACCCTTGAAGTCGGTCTCGATCAACCACAGGCCATCGAGGCGGTTAATTTTTTACGCAACACGATTACCCAAGGCATTTCTCCTCGTGGTGTCACTACCTATGGAGAAGAAGAAACACGCCAAATCTTTCAAAGTGGTGGCGCAGTTTTCTTGCGTAATTGGCCTTATGTCTGGAAATTGGTGAATCAAGAAGACTCAAAAATTCGCGGTAAAGTTGGCATCCGACCCATGCTTCAGGGCGCAGGTCAAACGGGTGGTTCTTGCTTAGGTGGATGGGGTTTAGGAATATCCACGACGACTAAACACCCAGAGGAAGCATGGCGACTCATTCAGTACATGACGAGTAAAGATACGATGCGCCGATTTGTTTTAGAAACGGGGTTAATTTCTAGTTACAAATCCCTGTTTACAGAGCCGGAAATTATGGCAAAATACCCTCACTTTCCGCAACTTCTAGAAGCCGTTCAACAATCGGTTTTACGGCCTCCTGTTGCCCAATATGCCCAAGCTTCAGATATTTTGCAACGCTATCTCAGTGCGGCTTTTACGAATGGCATGAATCCACAAGATGCGATGCAGGCCGCAGCAAGAGAAACCCGGAATTTATTGGGTCGTTTGCAGCGTACTCAAACGTCTCAAGACTCAGCACCTGCCCAAAAGGTAGCAATTCACTCTTAAGACGCACACTTCATCCTTCACACTTCTAATGACTACTGCACAGGTAAGAGACGTAATTCGAGAACGAGAACAGCGAACTGGATGGTTTTTACTATTACCCGCGATCATCCTGCTGTTATTGGTATTTGCTTATCCCATTGGACGGGCTTTCTGGTTAAGTTTATTCACCCAAAATTTAGGCACCCAACTCCAAACAGAATTTTCCGGCTTGTACAACTACGGACGCATGGCGGGCGATGGCCGTTTCTGGCGAAGTATGTTGAACACGAGCATCTTTACCGCCGCCTCTGTTTTACTGGAATTAGTACTAGGAATGGGCGTGGCTTTGGTACTCAATCAATCCTTTAAAGGACGTGGACTAGTCCGAACGATTACCCTCATTCCTTGGGCGTTGCCAACTGCTTTAATGGGACTCGCTTGGGCTTGGATTTTTAATGACCAATTCGGTGTGGTTAATGACATCCTCATGCGCTTGGGAATCATTAATACGGGAATTACCTGGTTAGGCGATCCCACATTGGCTATGGTGGCTGTTGTGCTTGCCGATGTTTGGAAAACAACACCCTTTATTGCCATCCTTTTGTTGGCTGGGTTGCAATCGATTTCCACTGACCTTTATGAAGCTCATTCTATTGATGGGGCGACTCCCTGGCAGAGTTTTTGGAAAATTACCATTCCCCTATTGATGCCTCAAATTGTGATTGCTGTGTTGTTCCGATTTGCCCAGGCGTTCGGCATTTTTGACCTCATTCAGGTGATGACTGGGGGTGGCCCAGGGGGAGCTACGGAAACGGTTTCTCTCTATATTTATGGTACCGTGATGCGTTACTTGGATTTTGGTTATGGGGCGGCACTCGTGGTTGTAACCTTTGTTTTACTCGTCGCTGCTGTGGCAATCGCCGCTTATTTCTTGTCCAGATCCCGTGCTAATGCCGCAGGAGCAAGATAGTTAATCGTTAAAAGTTCCAGCTTTTTTTGCACTTTCAATCCTTGAATTTTTCAATCCTATGACTATCGCACACGAGCAACCCGCTGAAAAAGCCTCTACTTTCAACTGGCGGAAAATTCTTTTGCCTATCTCGGTTTTTTTGGTGGTTATTTTCTTCCTGGGGCCAGTTCTCTGGCAGGTATTAACTTCCTTCAAAGTCAATTCAGATATCTCTGCTGTTCCCGCTGTTTACTTTCCCACGCGGCTTACCCTCGAACACTATCTGTCTTTATTCGTTCGCCGCCCATTTACTCTCTATATCATCAATAGTGCGTTTGTTTCCATCACTTCAACACTGCTAGCATTAGCCTTAGGTGCTCCGGCGGCTTATGTCTTGGCACGGATGCGTCTACCGGGCGAAAAAATCATTCTTGCCGCTGTCTTAATCGTCACACTATTTCCAGCGGTTCTACTCTTTTTGGGACTGTTAGAAGTAGTCAGAATTACCCATTTAGGCAATAACTACTTGGCTCTAATTCTTCCTTACACGGCGATTAATTTGCCGTTAACGATTTTGGTCATGCGGAGTTTTTTCCAACAACTGCCCAAAGATTTGGAAGATTCGGCAAAAGTCGATGGCTACAATACGGTGGAAATGCTAGTTAGGATTGTGTTGCCGATGACGCTGCCTGCACTGGTAACAACTGGCATTCTCACCTTTATCTCTGCCTGGAATGAATTCATTTTTGCCCTAACCTTTATCACCCGTGAATCGATGAAGACGATACCCGTTGCAACCGCTCAGTTAAGTGGGGCGTCGGCTTTTGAAATTCCCTATGGGCCGATTGCTGCTGCTACAGTATTAGGAACCTTACCTTTAGTTATACTGGTGCTGTTGTTCCAGCGTAAGATTGTCCAGGGTTTAACCGCTGGTGCTGTCAAAGGATAGTTGGGAGCAAGGCTTTTCTCAGGGTTCGGCTAAGTAAGCGGATATCAATAAAATTGCCATCATTTGTAGTCAAACTTTACATAGAAAAGCTCGTGGTATTGCCTGTTACCAACCTACTTATCAAGGCATTCTGCCGACAGCAGGAAGACTCAACTGGAGTTTTAAGACATGATTAATTCACCTTTGATTCTTTTCCTTAACTCGTAAATTTTTTGAAAATAGCCCTGAATTGATGGCAGAATCAGGCTTTAATCTACCTCAAATTTGTGTGAAATAAGTAATAAAAACTATGGCAAACCTTGAACTCATAAATCTCAACAAAACCTACACCCCTAAAGTAATTCCTGTTAAAGACATCAGTATAGATGTTGAGGAAGGGGAGTTTCTTACCCTGCTAGGCCCATCGGGATGTGGGAAATCAACCTTACTACGCTTAATTGCTGGGCTGGAGCCGCCGACCCGTGGCAAAGTGGTGATTAATGGGCGCGATGTTAGCCGTGTTGGCCCTGGCAAGCGCAACATTGCCATGGTATTCCAAAGCTACGCTCTCTACCCCCACATGACGGTTGCTGACAACATCGCCGCTGGTTTAAAGCTACGCAAAATGCCATCCGATGAAATCCGGCGGCGCGTCGATGATGTAGCCCAGAAACTGGGGCTACAAAGTTTAATGGATCGTAAACCCGGTCAGATGTCGGGGGGACAGAGGCAACGGGTTGCTCTCGCTCGTGCTCTGGTGCGCCAACCCGATGTCTTTTTGTTGGATGAACCCTTGAGTAACTTGGATGCTTTGTTACGGGAGCAAGTGCGGGCGGATTTAAAACAGTTATTCGAGAAGCAACAGGCACCTGTGGTTTATGTGACTCACGACCAGACGGAAGCCATGACCCTTTCTAGCAAAGTGGCTGTACTCTACGACGGGAACTTGCAACAGTTGGCACCGCCCCAGGAAATCTACACCCGACCGGCAAATCAATTTGTGGCGGGTTTCGTCGGTAGCCCCCAAATGAACCTATTGACTCTCTCCTGCCAAGGCAACCAGGCGGTCTTAGGTGAGTTTAGGATTCCGATGCCCAACTTACCCACACCGCCTTCACAGGTTGTTCTGGGCATTCGTCCAGAAGATGTTCACCTTGCTACTCCAGAGGATCGAGTGACGGTTCAAGGTCGAATTTTCCTGGTGGAAAACTTGGGGATGCAGAATTTAATCAGCGTTATGGTGAAGGGTTCAGAGGTGAGGATACGGGCTTTGTTGCCGGCGCATCAGGCGTGGGAAGGAGAAGAGGTGAGCCTATCCATGTCACCCCAAGCGATTCATTGGTTTGATGTTCAGACCGGCGATCGCATCCAAAATCACTCTTCCGAACAAACCCCTCAGTCTCTCGGTCTTCCTTCCATCGAAAACGGCTCCATTCCATCCCAACGTCAATTGACCTAGCTCTGCCACAAGACTCCCGCTAGTGCATCCCGGCAAAAGTTTCTGACCACCTCTGTGCAAGCAGGGGAGCGGGGGTGCAGGGGAGCGGGGGTGCAGGGGAGCGGGGGTGCAGGGGTGCAGGGGTGCAGGGGTGCAGGGATGCAGGGGTGCAGGGGTGCAGGGGTGCAGGGGAGATTTTAGCGGGTCAGTTATTTCTGCCATGCTGCACTAGAGTCCGTCCACACCATCGAACTCATACAAGTTGCACTATCTTAGGCGCTTCTATATCAGGAAGCGCCTGTTTATTTTGGGATGAAATCCGGCTGAAAGGTGCGATCGCGATTTTAGAGCAATTACAGGGTTGCTGAAACCGAAATTTTAACTAGAGACTTCATAAATCCTGAGAGAGTAAAATTAATTTATCCAGTGAAACCTCTCTTTAGATAGAGAGTTAGCTGACTAATTTCTATAAAGATCTTTGGTGTACAACTGTGAGCACTTCTTCTCAGTAAACCTCGCTGTAGAGTATCCATCCCAACGCAGTGACTCTGGTTTAAGGTTACAACTTGTAGTAAATGTATTACATTTTTAACAAATAAAAATAAAAATTAAAGAGTTTTTTTAAATATCACAAATATTTTTATTTAAAAAATCCCGCTTTTTCCAGTCAGATCACCAATAACCTGAAGTGGTAGGCCACCTTGTGGCAGATCGAGAAAACAGAAGGAGGTAGCCTTGCAAGTGAAAGAATTTGCTGACCAAATAGCAGCCATGCGCGATCAGCTTCGTCAGTGCGCGGAGCGCACGGCGGCATTAAAGGCGACCAACGAGCAATTATTGAGGGAGGTGATTCAACGTCAACGAGCAGAAGAAGAACTAGAGCAATTGCTCTCTCTACTGCGTGGGACGCTTGAAGCAACTGCTGACGGCATTATTGTCAGCCAAAACGGGAAACACATCGCCACGGTTAATCGAAAGTTTGTCGAAATGTGGAGTATCCCGGAATCGGTCATTACTGCACGAGACTTAAGCCTTGTGCTGCCATTGATTTTGGAACAACTCAAAGACCCAGACGCTTTTCTTCGTGAAACACAAGGCTTATTATCTCATCTAGACGCAGAAGGTCATGGGATCTTTGAGCTGAAAGATGGGAGAATCTTTGAGCGTTATTCGCTGCCGCATCGGATCGGGGGAAATATTGTTGGCAGAGTTTGTAGCTTTCGGGATGTCACTCTCGCCAAAAGAAAAGAGGCGGAACTCGCAGAAAGCCAACGCCGGCTTGCCTCACTTATTAATTCACTTCCAGGCATTGCTTTCTCCTGCTCAAACGACCCGGAATGGTCAATGCGATACCTCAGCGAAGGCTGCCTTAACTTGACTGGTTATACCAATGAAGAACTCTTAGAAAGTGGGGTAAATTCGTATAACTCTATTACACATCCCGAAGACTTACCAAAAGTTCTCAGTACGCTGGAGCAAGCTGTTGCCAACAAGCAACCTTATGTGGTTGAGTATCGTATTCATACCCAATCAGGTGAAGAGAAATGGGTCTGGGAAAAAGGAAGCGGAGTATTTGACAACAATGGACAGGTCATAGGAATCGAAGGGTTCATCACTGATATTAGCGATCGCAAGCAAAGCGAAAAAGCCTTTCAAGAAAAAGAGGAGTTTCTAGAGTTAGTTCTGGAAAATATCCCTCAGTTCATCTTTTGGAAAGACAGAAATTCAGTCTACTTTGGTTGCAATCGCAACTTCGCCCTAGCGGCTGGCTGCTCTACTCCAGAGGAGATTGTTGGCAAAACCGACTACGATTTGCCTTGGAAGCAGGAGGAATCCGACTTTTTCCGGGAATGCGACGCTCGTGTGATGGAGACGGATACAGCCGAATATCACATTATTGAACCCCAACTCCAAGCCAATGGCAAACAGGCTTGGCTGGACACGAACAAGGTTCCACTTCATGATGCACAAGGAAAGGTAGTCGGCGTTCTTGGTACTTACGAAGATATTACTGAACGCAGACTCTCAGAGCTAGAACTTCAACAAAGCGAACAAAAGTACAGAAATCTCTTCCACAATTCCTTAGTAGGGATATTTCGCAATAGCCTCGTTGATGGTACAGTTTTGGATGCGAACGAGGCTGTATTAAAGATGTTTGGCTTCGATGCTTATGAAGGAGTAAAATCGGTTGATTTGTATGCCAATCCAGCCGATAGAGAGATTCTTAAACAGCAGCTACTTGAGAAAAGATTTGTTGAAAATTTTGAAGTGCAAGCTCGCCGAAAAGACGGTTCTTTATTTTGGGTTTCTTACTCTGGCAAACTATATGCCAAAGAGGGTTACTTGGAAGGTGTGATGATTGACATCACCGAACGCAAGCAGGCAGAAGAAGCACTTAAGACAGCCAAACAAGAGCTAGAAATTCGAGTTGAAGAGCGTACCACCGAATTAAGGCAAGCGATTCGGAAATTGCAAGGTGAGATTGAGGAGCGCAAGCGGACTGAGGCGGAACTACAGCGAAGTGAAGCGAGATTTCGGGACTTAGCCTGTCAGGAAGCACTACTCAACCGCCTTGCCAGTCAGATTCGCAACTCCCTGGCTTTGGAGACGATTTTGGAAACCGCCGTACAGGAAATTTACAACCGATTAGCGATTGATGTCTGTGTCTTTGCCTGGTACAGGAAAGACGGAACTTCTTCCGGTTGGGATGTGGTTAAAGAGGCCAAAAATCCCGATCTGCCCAGCTTTTTAGGTTTATATCCCTTAGAAAGCTGGCGTCCATTCACCTGTAAACTGGTTGATCGCGAAGAGTTCCAAGTCGATCAGGTTACTCAAAACCATGAGACCGTGCAGCAGACGCGACTCCCCTATGGGACGACGGCTCTATTATCACTGCCCGTTGAAACGCAATCGGGTCAACTGGGAACCCTAACTTGTGGGCGTTTGGTTTCTTGGCAATCTTGGACGGACGAAGAACTGGAACTGTTACAAGCGGTTGCGAACCAACTGGCGATCGGGATAAACCAAGCACAACTTTACGAACAAAGTCGCATTGCCGCAACTACAGCTCAAACCAAAGCGACTCAGCTTGAAGCGGCACTGCGCGAACTCCAACAAACTCAATCGCAACTGATTCAATCGGAAAAAATGTCCTCTCTAGGGCAGCTAGTGGCAGGTGTTGCCCATGAAATTAACAATCCCCTAAACTTCATCCACGGCAATCTCACCCATATTAATCAGTATGCCAAAGACTTACTCAATCTCATTCAACTTTATCAGGAATACTACCCCCACCCTGCACGAGAAATTCAAGCTGAAATAGAAGCCATTGACGTAGATTTCCTCAAAGAAGACTTACCTAAAATTTTGTCTTCGATGACGATGGGAACCGATCGCATTCGCCAAATCGTTTTATCTTTACGTAACTTCTCCAGGGCTGAACAAACTGACAGAAAATGGGTTGACATTCATGAAGGTCTTGATAATACCCTACTGATTCTTGGTCATCGTCTGAAAGATAAAGCGCATCGTCCTAGCATCGAAATCATTAAAGAGTATGGCAACTTGCCTTTAGTGAGGTGTTACCCCGGACAACTCAATCAGGTATTCATGAATATCCTCACCAATGCGATTGATGCCCTAGAAATGAGGCATGAGTCATGGGAACTGGGTGATGAGCGTGGGAGTTCCTATTTTCAATTGCCAACTCCCCAATCCCAATTACCCAAGATTTGGATTCGTACCGAAGTGAACGGAAGTCATCAGTTAGTCATTCGGATCGCTGACAACGGTCTAGGGATGACGCAGGAGATACAGCGAAGAATTTTTGACCCGTTTTTTACAACGAAACCCATTGGTTCAGGTACAGGTTTAGGCATGTCCATTAGCTACCAAATTGTTGTACAAAAACATGGGGGTCAATTGAAATGTATTTCTGCACCGGATCAGGGCACAGAGTTCTTGATTTATATTCCCATTCAGCCGCCAAAAAGTAGTGGATTACTTCAGGAAGGATTGGCAGGGACTTTGACTCATCAAGAGGTCATCAACTTGACAGCTTGCTAAAGCGCAGATTCAGTAAGAATGTACTACATAAGGTTGACAACTTATGAAGAAAATTATTTGATGAACCTTGTAGCAGATTATAGTCAAAATATAGCGGTTTTCATACACTGAGCATAGCCAGCTAATCGCCAAATAACCTCCTGCCATGACCAAGATTCTAGTGATTGAAGACGAGGACGATATCCGTGAAAGCTTAGAGGACATACTCACGGCTGAGAATTTTGAAGTCATTACAGCAGAAAATGGCCGCATCGGGATGCAATTAGCACAGGAGAATGTACCCGATTTGATTATTTGCGACATTATGATGCCAGACCTTGATGGTTACGGTGTTGTAGAACAACTGCGTCAGTCCCCATCTACTGCAACAGTTCCCTTCATTTTTCTCACAGCCAAAGCGACACCAGTAGATCGCCGTCAGGGAATGGAACTTGGAGCGGACGATTTTCTAACCAAGCCATTTACGATTCAAGAACTGCTCAGAGCTATCTCTGCTCGATTGAAAAAGCAGGTAGCTTTTGAAAGAAAAGCTCAAAGCCAACTCGATGAGTTACGCGGCAACATTACCCACGCACTGCCGCACGAACTGAATACCCCGTTGAATGGCATCCTCAGTTACTCAGGACTCCTCTTTGATGACTACGATTCATTTGAGCGTGAGGAAGTCTTGGAAATGTTGCAAGGCATTCACACCTCTGCTCAGCGTTTGTATCGACTAACCCAAAATTTTCTCCTCTCAGCCGAGCTAGAACTCATCGCAACAAATCCAGAGCGAGTTAGATCGTTGCGTAGTAGTGGGATGAATTGCAATACCCAAAGGATTATTACAGATATCGCCACTCAAACCGCTAAAAGTGCCAAAAGAGAATCCGATTTACAATTAGAACTGCAAGAGGCGATCGCTCAAATTTCGGAACTAAGATTTAAGAAAATTGTGGAAGAGATAGTGGATAACGCCTTCAAATTTTCAACGCCTGGAACCTCGGTTCGTGTTATCAGTTTTTCTGACAATAATACCTATAACCTCCACATTATTGATCAAGGACGAGGGATGACACAAGAACAGATTGCTAACATGGGCGTCTATATGCAATTTGAGCGCAAACTCTACGAACAGCAAGGCTTTGGGTTAGGTCTGAGTCTGGCTAAACGGTTGATCGAATTGTACGGTGGAAAATTAATAATCGATAGTATTCCAGAGCAACAGACTAGTATGAATGTGGCTCTGCCAATGGCAACTTCCAGCCTGTGAGCTTATAGGAGACGGCTGATCGAGGAATGAGCCAGTCCATTTGCAGCGAAGGCTGAACCATCGGTAGTGATCGCACCCCCTCATGAGCCGTTGTTCTATCGATATCCGTAAATTCTCGGATGCGATCGCCTGAGCGTTTGAGGTTACATAAAAGATTCTACACTTGACATCCTCCTTGCTAACCCAGCATCGGGACATTGGCGCTATGCAGCGATTCCTTCAAGCATTCTTTGTTTCTAATCCCTTTATTCCTCACGGGCATTGCTATCTGTGGAAACCTGGACTAGTAGGACTTCATCTCATTTCTGATGTCCTGATTGCGATCGCCTACTTTTCCATTCCTCTCACACTCATCTACTTTATTCGCAAGCGGCAGGATATACCGTTCAATAAGATTTTTCTGCTGTTTAGCGCCTTTATTGTTGCCTGTGGCACCACTCATCTAATGGAAGTGTGGACACTTTGGCATCCTATCTACTGGCTATCTGGGTTGCTTAAAGCAATCACAGCTATTGTCTCACTCTATACCGCTTTAATGCTGGTCTCTCTTTTGCCCAAAGCGCTTGAGCTACCCAGTTTAGCGGCTACTAATCAGGCACTACAGACTGAAATTGTTGAGCGCCAGAAAAGTGAAGCCAAAAGCCGAGCCATATTGGCAACCATCCCCGACTTAATGTTCAAAACCAATGCTGAAGGTGTTTATCTAGAGTATTTTACTCCTCACCGAACAGGTGACCTTCTGCCTCAAACCGTCGATCCGATCGGTAGACGGATGTCAGAATTGTTACCACCAGATATTGCCCAGCGGCATATAGAACACATTCAGCGGGCGATTGCAACCAATGAACTGCAAACCTATGAACAACAGATTCAGATCGGGGATAGGTTTCAGGATGAGGAAGTTAAAGTGATGAAATGTGGGGATGACAAAGTCTTGTTTATGTTCCGCGATATTAGCGATCGCAAACAAGCCGAGAAAGAACGAGAGCGATCACAAATGCTGCGGCTTGAGTTACATCTATTGGAGAACATCCTGGAAATCTCCCTCGCTGGTTACTTCGACTGGGATATTCCGGGTGATCGGGAGTACTTAAGCCCAACCTTCAAGCGGATGTTTGGCTATGATGACGATGAATTGCCCAATACACCCCAGACGTGGCAAAGTCTGATTTTGCCAGAGGATTTGCCGGGGGTTCTTGAAAGCTTCGACCAACATGTCACAAGTCGTGGACAGATACCCTATTACAACGAGGTGAGATATCGACATAAGAATGGTTCTACCATTTGGGTCATCTGTTCGGGTCGCGTTATTGAGTGGGATAGGGACGGTAACCCACTCCGGATGATTGGTTGCCACATTGATATTACCGAACGTAAACAAATAGAAAAAGCCCTGAAAAGCAGTGAAGCTCGTTACCGTGCCATTCTTGAAGATCAAACAGAACTGATTGTTCGGTTTTTGCCAGATACCACCATTGTGTTTGTAAATGAAGCATACTGCCGCTACTTTGGGATACAGCGAGAGGAGTTGATTGGCAAGAGCTATGCACCCATAATCTTTGAAGACGATCAGGAAACTGTTGCTCAAGCAATACAATCCATGAGTGCCGAAAATCCTACCGTCACCATCGAAAATCGGGTCATCATCAATGGTGAAATTCGCTGGACTCAGTGGATTAACCGCATGTTATTTGACGAACTGGGGCAGTTTGTGAAGTTGCAATCTGTTGGGCGAGATATCACCGAACTCAAGAAAACTGAAGAAGCTCTGCGAATCAGTGAGGAACAACTGGGGAACCTCTCAGATCGGCTGGCACTGGCGATCAAGTCAGGCGCGATCGGCATTTGGGAATGTCATGTTGGCTGTCATGTACCGATCTGGGATGACCGCATGTATGAATTGTACGGACTGCAAACCTCTGACTTCAGCGGCCCCCTCGACGAGGCATGGAGAAAAGCAGTCCATCCAGACGATCTGGCTCCAGTTAGAGCTGCTGTTCGTCTTACATGGCAAGGCAAGAAGGAATTTGATACAGAATTTCGCGTCGTTCATCCAGATGGCACCATCCGTTTTCTCAAAGCTCACGCTCTCGTTCAGCGCAATGAGCAGGGGGAACCGCAATGCATGGTGGGCATCAACTATGACATTACGGATCGCAAGCAAGCCGAACAGGCTTTGCAAGAACTCAATACGGCGATGCAGAATGCTGTTGAAGGTATTTCTCGTATCGATATCAATGGATACTATATATCTATGAACCGGGCATACGCCAATCTGTGTGGTTACGAACCGGAAGAACTGATTGGGCAACTGTGGCAGCAAACCGTACATTCAGACGATCTCCCCGATATGATCGCGGTTTATCAACAAATGCTGGAAACAGGCAAAGTTGAGGCAGAAACCAGAGGCGTTCGCAAAGACGGTTCCATTTTCTACAAACAAGTGACGATGATTACGGCTTACGATCAGCAGGGCAATGTCACAGGAAATCATTGTTTCATGAAAGACATTAGCGATCGCAGATACGCAGAAGCCCAACTGCGGCAAACCAACGTCCAACTTGCCCGCGCCACCCGCCTCAAAGATGAATTTCTGGCGAATATGAGCCATGAACTGAGAACTCCCCTCAATTCCATTCTGGGTATGTCTGAAAGTTTTCAGGAAGGCGTATTCGGTTCTATCAATGAGCGGCAGGCCAAGGCAATTGCTACTATCGAGCGCAGTGGCAAGCATCTGCTCGAGCTGATCAACGACATCTTAGACTTATCTAAAATCGCATCCGGCAAACTGGAACTGGAAATCAGCAATGCTCCCGTCAAGAGTTTGTGTGAGTCTAGTCTGGCCTTTATCAGACAGATGGCACTCAAGAAAAACATTCGCCTGAATACCCGCATTCCCAAAACCCTTGGCAGCATCCAAGTCGATGAGCGCCGCCTGCGTCAGGTGCTGATTAACCTACTCAGCAACGCCGTCAAGTTCACCCTGGAAGGGGGTACTGTGACGCTAGAAGTCCGGCTTGAAGCTGGGGAAGCTGAAGAAGCAACTTCTCCTGTGTCCCCCTCATCTCCCTCATCCTCCCCGCACCTCTGCTTTTCCATCATTGATACCGGCATCGGTATTTCCCCTGAAGACATTGGTAAGCTATTTCAGCCCTTTATCCAACTTGACAGTCGCCTCAACCGCCAATACACCGGGACGGGTTTAGGTCTAGCACTAGTACAGCAGATTATGGCTCTGCATGGAGGAACAGTCTCGGTGAGCAGTGAAGTAGGACAGGGCAGTTGTTTTACCGTCCGCCTTCCCTACCGTACCAGCGATAGTACGCCAGCGACGCCGATCACAGCTTCATGTCCCTCCCCTAAATTAGCCAGCGATAATGTTCAAGTTCTAATTATCGAAGACTCAATTCCCGCCACAGATCAAATTATCCGCTACCTCAGCGAACTGGGTATGCAATCTATTGTCTATCCACGCGGTGAAGGAGCAGTAGGAAAAGTAAAGCGGGTTCAGCCTGCTCTAGTCATTCTAGACCTGCTACTGCCGAATATGTCAGGGTGGGATGTACTCGCTCAACTCAAAACCAATCCACAAACCCAAAAAATTCCCGTTATCATCATTTCAGTGATGGACGAGCGCAGTAAAGGACTGAGTCAAGGAGCGTTTGAACATCTGGTTAAACCGATTACTCGCGCTCAATTTCAGGCAACTTTAGAGAAATTGCGATATCCTGCTCCTGCCGGATCACCGAGTTTGATAGGAGTATCGACCCCTGCACGGGAGAAGCCTCTAATTCTGGTAGCAGAAGATAATCAGGCAAACATTGATACAATGTCCGACTATCTGGAAAACCGAGGCTATCAACTCCTGCTCGCCAAAAATGGACAAGAAGCGATCAACTTAGCCAAAAGCCAACGACCCGATCTAATTTTGATGGATATTCAAATGCCAGGAATGGATGGTCTGGAAGCGATACGCCGCCTCCGTGATGAAGAGCAGCTTACTCGCTTGCCCATTATTGCCTTAACAGCACTAGCAATGCGGCATGATCGAGAAAAATGCCTAAGCGCTGGTGCGAATGAATATTTGGCTAAACCTGTAAAACTAAAACAACTGACAGCAATGATACAACAACTTTTAAAAGGTAATATCTAGGGCAACTTTGATGGCGATTTCTGAGCGGGTGAAGGAGGCTTTAGCCTCTAACTGTCGCTCCCAATATACCCTCCCACCTCAACCAATATTCCCCGTATCTGATTGATACCTAATCTGGTTAACTCCTCCTTTTGAAGAAAGCTGGGGGAATTGGCACAGAACAATCCTTGAGATTGAAACAGGGATATATAGACCACCAGATTTGGGATGAAACAGCTTGTTAAAGCGGTAGTAGAGATATCTAATGGACATTCAACCCTCTATCTTAGTCATTGATGATGAAGTGGATAACTTCGATGTGATTGAAGCTCTGCTGGATAGTGAAAACTATCAGTTACATTATGCTTCTAGTGGTCAACAAGCTCTTGCGCGACTCAATAATTTTCAGCCTGATGTAATTTTGCTGGATGTAATGATGCCAGAACTCGATGGCATGGAAGTCTGTCGGCGCATCAAAGCGAACCCACAATGGAAAGTCGTTCCTATCATTATGGTGACGGCACTAACAGCAAAGGAAGACCTCGCTCTGTGTTTAGCGGCAGGCGCAGATGACTTTATTAGTAAGCCCGTCAATGGCATCGAATTACGAGCTAGAGTTCATTCCATGTTGCGGATAAAGCAGCAGTATGACAACGTACAAGCCCTGCTAATCCTGCGGGAGGATATGGTTAACTCACTGGTGCATGACCTACGAAACCCCCTCACCAGTATTGTCCTATCTACTGATAGTCTGCAACTCTTTGGTGTGTTATCTGAAAAGCAAGAACGAAAGGTCGGTCAAATTGCGAACAATGCCCGAAAACTACAATCGTTAATTGATAATCTGCTGATAATGGCAAAGCTAGAATCCGGTAAAATGGTTCTCAATTACAAAGAATTAGATCTGGATGAACTTTGTCAGTCCGCCATAGCAGAGTTTGAGTCAATTGCTGCTAAAAAGGATGTGGCTCTTGTCAGTGAATTGCCCAAAAGCGTGAGGGAAGCGGGACAAAGTTCAGCGGCAATAAACTTAAGATCGTCACCGAGTAGACTGGTTCAAGTAGATACCGCTATTTTTCGTCGAGTACTAGACAATTTACTCTCTAATGCCATTAAATTCTCGCCATCAAACAGTCAAGTGGTTCTCAAAACTACATATTTAGGAGTAGGAGGAGCCAAAGTTCAAGTGATCGATTCTGGGCCGGGAGTTCCTAATCACTTAAGGGAAAGTATTTTTGAGAAGTATGAGATTGGGACTCCGATGCCAGGGCTTTCACAACTAGGTTTAGGATTAGCGTTCTGTAAAATGGCAATCGAAGCCCATCACGGCAGCATTACTGTTGAAAATAGTCATCCACAAGGCGCTATATTTACAGTATTTATTCCATTCAATTCGAGGTAATTAAAATCTTAAAAATTTTAGATTCTGTATTTCTACTGAACCGACGCTCTAGTCCGAAGTTAGGTTAGCCAAAATCGCCAAAAAGATTGACCTGAGCTGAATCCAGGCAATCCTCTCTGCTCGTTTACTGAGTACACTACAAGTGAAGACCCAGTAAATCGAACGCTTGTTGTTGTACAAGAGTCAGTTGGGTAATCTTCTCAAAAGATGGCACAGAATAGGACTCTAATTATACCACCTAACTTCGGTCTAAAAGCTGAATGTCGTTAGCAATGTTCCTACAAAAATTGAATCATTGGCATTGTTGTGTTCGGGATTGAGAATGACAAAGAAACTGGGAGTGAGAAAAATGTTGTTGGTTAGCTTGTAACGAAAGAAACTTTCTACACGATAAGAGGTATTCAAATCTCTACGGCTGATCACATCATTCCCACGCGCCCTCGGCGGCATTCCGAAAATAAAGCCCAAGGCATTGCCTTCTTTGCCAAAGTCTCGAAACGCCATCGCTATGGCATAGTTCCAAATCTCTGCCTCATCTCCTTTGTTGACCAACGAACCATTCACCAGTGCCCCCCCTGTTTCTGCTTGCGCCGTGGTTAGACCGACCCAACCTCCAATAGCAAAACGAGGAGTAAATCGATATTGGGCTTCGATGCCATAAGCATTGGCTGAAGTTGCGATATCATCCCCAAAGGGCGTTTGAGCAAAGCCACTGCCGGTATTCCCGGTGATATTCGTTCCCTCTCCCGGTTGAGGTGAGTAATAACGCACGTAAGTAAAAGCAATATCAAAACTCTTGGTGGGAGAGAAAGATAGCTGAGCTAAGGCTCCAAATTGACCTTCAAAGATGCCCCTCTCTAAGGTTGGACTAGAGAAATTTCCTGGACTCCCTAAATAAGTAAACGTGGCTAAAAGTGCTTCGCTCAATCGAACATTCAGTCCCACACCTGCACCATCACTGAGGCGATAAATGGGGTTGCGTTGCCCAAACCGGGAAAGACCCCCTCCAGCCGGATTCAATTGGGGAGCAATGTCAGGAGACCCTAACCCTTGGGCAGCAATGAAGGCTTCCATGCGATCGCCGATCAGGAAACGGTAGGACAACGAACCCAGAACAATATCGTTGCCCGTCGGGCCAGTACGGGTATCAAAGTCATACAAGGTCATGTCTGTACCCGTGACTGAGGCATCCAAGGGCGTGAAGTTTCCCGCTTCCAACTTGACGCGCAGTAGGTCTTTCCCCGTGAAACTGCTGTCAAAATTCAAACCCACCCGACCTGGGGCGAAGGTGTTGACATTTAAATCTTCAGTGGGTTCTTGTCCAGAAGGGACAGCCTTTTTGTCACCCCAAGCGTCAATTAAACCAATGTCTGCTGACCCCGTTAGCTTGGTTGTGGTGGAAAACTGATGGTCTTCCAGAACGGCAACACGACCTTCTAGGGTATCGATTCGTGTACCCAAAGAAGCGAGTTCGGTTTTAAATTCCTGAACGATGCGTTGCAGAATTTCTAAGTCCTCTCGCCGAACTAACACACTCGTCGAAGAAGCAATCAAACGCTCAAATTGTTGCAAACAAGCATTCAAGCCAGCCGCAAACTCATAGCGTGTCATGGGGCGATTGCCCCGGAAGGTGCCGTCAGGATATCCTGCAATACAGCCGTAACGTTCCACTAGCGATCGCAAGGCTTCATAAGCCCAGTCTTCGGGTGAGACATCGCTGAGTTGGGTAACATTCGTAATTTGTCCCATCGAGTCATCCGCACTCGGATCAGGACTATCGTCGTTGACGAGTTCTACATCCTCAGACATTGATTCAGCGGTTACCGATTCTGAGGATAACTGTGGTTCATCCAGAGTTTGGTTTGCCAAATCTTCAGGGAGACTCATCTCTAAAGGTGTTAAAGCCGTGAAGGTGGGTTCCTCAACTCCTACAAAAACAGATTCTCTATTATGATTTTGAGCCGCAAAAGTACTATTTGCCACCAAAAAGGAAGCACCCAAAACAACTGGACTCGCCGTCCAAGCGCTCCAGATAAATCTGAACATTATTTTCTCTCGTCTAAACTTAAAATGAATTAAGTAAGTGCTTTTAACTCAGATAAGTAGGTTATAAAACACTCTCAAAATATTTAATGTTTATATTCTCATAAGAAATTTAATAAATAGCCTTTTGTTATACAAACTGTATGATTTTTAAAATTTCCATGTTAACTAGATTACTGAAACTCATTTCTTAGAGTTTGTCAATCCCTATAAAGAAGGAAAATTAAGCTTTAGGCTTGAGTGATTTGCTGTTAATTATTATAAATAAACTTAATAGTTTAAAATCCATCTTTAATGTGGCAATGTCAGCACAGACGGGAAATATTCAAACGCCCAAAGTATCCAGCAAGCCGTTAATACTAGCCTGGGATAAATCAGGTATCTGCAACTGGCGTTCTACATGGACATAGCATTGACCGAGCGATCGCTGGTAAGCGGGGTCATAGTGATAGTTCAGTAAATCGCCGACTAAAGTGTGCCACTGAGCCGCGTCGATGAGGCTATACCACTCGTTGATTTTGTCTCGACCATATCGAGATTTCAGCCACTTGAGTTTTTGTTTGAGCAGGTCGGGATGGTTGATTAAGTGAGGATATTCCTGCAACAGCCATTCGATTCTGGTGGCTTGTGGGAACTGAACTTCAATACAGTTCGCCTGCTTCATTTGTTGCCAAAGGGATGGGGGTAAATAAACTTGTCCAATTTTGTTACTTTCAGCTTCCACCCACACAGGTTTGCTTACATCAAAGCTTTGCAATTTTTGAACGAGCTGCGATTCAAAGGATTTTTGCGAGGGTTGAGGTGAAAGCTTCCCTTCCCACTGTTGACCGAGGAGGGAACCACGATGATTGGCTAAACCTTCCAAATCCAGCACCTGAACACCTCGCTGGGCTAACTGGTGTAGGATATGGGTTTTACCACTACCCGTGAGTCCACATAAGACCTGGTAAGTCAATTGTTGTGGTAACTGTTCTAGTTGATCACGCACATAAGTTCGGTAAGTTTTGTATCCTCCTTGAAGGACTGTAACCTGCCAACCAATTTGACTCAAGACCAATGCCATACTGTTGGAGCGCTGACCCCCACGCCAGCAGTAGACGAGGGGATGGTAGTCTTTCGCTTTGGTGGCAAAGTGGTCATCCAGATGCCGAGCAATATTTTGCGCCACTAGGGAGGCACCGACTTTGCGAGCCTCAAAGGAGCAGACTTGTTTGTAAATTGTGCCGACTTTGGCACGTTCCGCATCATTCAGAACAGGTCGGTTAATGGCACCAGGGATATGATCTTCGGCAAACTCACTTTCACTGCGAACATCAATAATCTCGCTGTAAGTTTCTGTCCAAGGTTGCTCGGTATAGTTAGGCGATCGCATCATAAAGTTAATTTTATTTAATCATCCATGAGAGGTAATTTGGGTTGCTCCCTAATCTTCGCTATCTTCATAGTTAATTCCTTGTAGCGTGAGGATGGGGTGTGCCTTATCTGATCTACGATCCTGAGACTCCTAACGAAAGCATTCAAGAATTATGCCTGGGTACAAACACCATCGGACGCGATGAGGACAGCCGTATCTTTGTCCAAGATCAGAGTCTTTCTCGTTACCATGCAGAGATTGCGATCGGCTACCATCAGGCGTTTATTACCGATCTGCACAGTCGCAACGGTACCTTTGTCAACGAGATTCAAATTGACCATTGCGAACTCAAGGATGGGGACAGCATTCGTTTTGGGAAGGTGGTTTGCCAATTTGTTGAGCGACTTAGAAGCGATCAACAAGGGTGTTTGGGAGAGGAAGACTCGACGATCTCTATTGTTAAACAAGTTTCGCCCCAACCCAGCGTTACAGCGATCCAACACTTACTCGATGAGGATGGAGTCAGTGGCTCAGTCATTCGCCTACAACAGCAGGATACAACGCAGCGGGCCGTCGATAAGTTGAAAATTTTGCTAGAAGTGAGTAAACAGCTTTCCACTCCTGAAGAACTTGAGCGACTGCTCAATAAAATTCTCGGCCTCCTGCTGGAAATTATGAAGGTCGATCGAGTAGCAATCCTCCTCGTCAATGAGTATACCGGATGTCTTGAACACAAAGCTGTCAAATTACAGCCGCGTATTCCACCGGATGAGCAGTTTTATAGCCGCAGAATTACTAATTTGGTACGCCACAGTGGAGAGGCTATCTTAATCACGGATGCCTGTATTGATCAGCGATTTAGTGACTCGGACTCAATTCTGGGACAAAAGATTCATGCATCGATGTGCGTACCCCTAAAACCGAGGGAAGAAGTAATTGGGGTGTTATATGTAGATAATTTATCGTTGTCCAATATTTATTTAGACGAAGATTTGGAATTTTTGACGGCTCTTGCCAACCAATCTGCGATCGCGATTGATAATTCCCGTCTCTACAAAAAGATCCAAGAAGAAGCTGTCATCCGTGATAAATTAGAACGCTTTTTTCCTCAAAGTGTCAGTAAAAAACTGAGGGAAGAAGGCAATTTAGAGATTGTGGAAACAGAAGTAACAGCCCTATTTGCTGATATTAGTGACTTCACAAAAATGTCTTCCCTGATGGAACCGCATCAAGTCATTGAGATGCTCAATGAGTACTTTAAAGTTATGGTAGAGGAGATTGTGTTTCCCTATGAAGGCACGCTCGAAAAATATATAGGGGATGCCTTACTCGCGATTTGGGGTGCGCCTTATCGCAAAGAAGATGATGCACAACGAGCTGTTCGAGCCGCCATTGAGATGCAATGGGCGGTTTGCCGTCTGAATGAGGACTGGCTCAATCGGCGCAACTTACAAATTCAAATTCATATTGGCATCAATACAGGAAAAGTGGCAGCCGGAAATATTGGCTCAGAACGATTGATTCAATATGCAGCGATCGGGGATACGACGAATGTAACGAGTCGAATTTGTAGTGTGGCTCAAGCGGGCGAAATTCTAATTTCTCAAAGTACATTTGACAAAATTAGAGATTGGGAATTGCCTCTTGAACAACTCGATCTGATTTCGGTAAAAGGTAAAGATCAGCCCTTACAACTTTATCGCCTCCTCTGGGAAAATTGGCCATGAATACAACATCTAATTTTGCCGATGAATATCCAATCGGAAGGGGACGCACCCTGAAGACTTTCTACGATTAACTCACGGTACTGGGTTCGGAACTTATCGCCACATTCAGGATAGTTCCTTCCAGATTGGCGTTCTCCAAATTAGCATCAGTCAAGTCAGTCTTAGCTAAATTGGCATCACTGAAATCGGCATTACTTAAGTTAGCCCCATTTAACTTGGCATGTGCCAGGTTGGCTCGATACAACCGAGCGCCATTTAAGTTAGCCCCGTTCAGGTTGGCCTCTATCAAGTTGGCACCACTGAGGTTGGCACCAATCAAGTTGGCACCACTGAGGTTGGCACCAATTAAGTTGGAAATGCTCAAATTGGCACCGTTTAAGTTGGCTGCATGTAGCTTGGCTCGAATCAAAATGGCACCAATCAGGTTGGCAGCCCCTAACATTGCCTCATTCAGGTTGGCACCACTGAGTTCAGCACCACTGAGGTTGGCACCCACTAAATTGACATTACTCAAGATGGCAACACTGAGTTTGGCACCAATCAGGTTGGCATCCCTTAAATCTGCATCACTTAAGTTGGCATCAGTGAGGCTGGAACCAATTAAGTCTGCACCGCTAAGGTTGGCACCACTGAGGTTGGCTTCTCGTAGGTCGGCTTCACTCAGGTTAGCACCACTGAGATCTGCACCAGGTAGCTCGGCGTCCCGAAAGTCTCTTTCTCCTGCGGCATAACGGGACAGAAGTTCGTTGGCATCCATAGGTTCATTCCCCATTTTGAAAACTCAGTTGTAGCAAAATTTTTCTGAATTTTCCTTTCAGAAGTAAACTAGGGGACGTTTGACGCCTGAGTCAAAATCTCCAGAAATTCTTGCACAACAGTGTCCGGTTCATCCCAGCATCGGGTCGCCTCATAATGCTCAACAATACTGATGTGAGGAATTTTAAACAAACGAAGCTCTTGTGGCGCAACAATGCTGCGCTCTGCGCTTCGCAGTGATGCTGGATTTAGCCCCCCAACGCTTTCGTGATCGCCGCTTAAAGACGTGGTCACAATGTTAGGAGCGTCCGTCGCGCACAGACTGATACGTTCTGGCTCATACAGAGTGCAGACGGGTGGCTCAGATGGCTCACCATTGACTTCCAGAATGCCCCACTTACTCTGGTAAAAAACCAGAAAGTCAATTTCCTTACTATCGATGTGTTGAGTACTGTGAATGCGAGTCCAGCCATTTAAGTAGAACGGAACGCCAGCACGGTCAAACGCTTCCGCGATTTTTAGCTCTGTTTTTGAGTGGAGGTAAAGACCATTCCATTCGTAAGGAGCCGTCTGATCTGGATTCCGGATATTCAAGCTTATCCCCAAACTCAGGATAGTTCCTTCTAGATTCGTGTTATCCAGATCGGCATTGGTTAAGTTTGTTCCTGCCAAGTTAGAGTCACTTAAGTCGGCGTTAGACAGGTCAGAATTAGCAAGATTGACGTAAGCTAAATTTGAACGGCTTAATTTAGCTCCTTGTAAATTGGCTCCTCCCAGATCCGCCTCAATCAGATTGGCTCCGCCGAGGTTGGCTCCTTGCAAATTAGCACCACTGAGGTCGGCACCAATCATGTTAGTTACACTCAAGTTCGCACCCTGTAGGTTCGCTCTACTGAGTTTGGCTTTAATCAAATTCGCACCACTAATATAGGCACCATTCAAGTTACTACAAGTCAAATCAGTACAACTCAGTTCGGCACCACTCAGGTTGGCACCACTCAGGTCAGCATCTCGTAGGTTGGCAACACCCAGCTTGGCACCAATCAGGTTGGCATCATGGAGGTTGGCATCCCGGAGGTCGGCAGCACTCAGACTAGCAACAATCAGGTCTGCACCGCGCAAGTTAGCGCCAATTAAGTCAGCATCCCGCAAGTCAGCATCACTCAAATCGGTATCACTCAAATTGGCGTCACTCAGGTCAATACCACGCAAGTCAACACCGCGCAAGTCGGCACCATGCAGGTCGGCACCACGCAGACATCTCTCTCCTGCTGCATAGCGTTCCAGCAGTTCGTCGGCATTCATAAGTATATTGGGTTATTTGTGAACTCAGTTTCAACAAAATTTTTTTTAAGCTAATCCAAGACCATGATAGGGTCAATTTTTATCTGAAGTTCAGCCCCCAAGTTTTGGAACGTTACCACTGAACCTCGCTCGCCGGATTAGCCGTCCGATGAGAGCTTTTTGCTTTGACGGAAGTTACCCAGACCCTGGTGAGAGTATCCTATAAATTCTTGAGTAAACTTTCAGGAATTGCTGTAAAAGACCTTGTAGAAAGAATTAACAACGTAGATTTGCTAGAGCTTGTCAAATCTAAAGTCAGTTTTTAGACTCAAGTGTCTAGGATTTCCTCCCTTCTTTATATACTCGGCGGTTGTCTATACTTGACAGCCGCCGATTTTTTTTGAGCCGTTTACCTAGAATCACTCGTTCAGCATGGAGCAACATCGAGCAAGCCAGTTCCAATCTTGAGTAAGGTGCGTCGCGACGCACCCTACTACTGCCATCCTTAAACGAAGACCCGATGTTGTAGACAAGGCATCTGACGACGGACTTGTTCCAGACGAATGGGATTGATTTCTGCGATCGCAACTCCTGGTTTTTCTCCAGCATCCGATAAAATCACTCCCCAGGGATCAATAATCATGGCGTGACCATGAGTGCGTCGTGTGGCATAATGACGCCCGGTTTGCGCTGGAGCAATCACATAGCAAGTGTTTTCAATAGCTCTAGCTTGGAGGAGGACTTGCCAGTGGTCTTTGCCGGTATAAGCCGTGAAGGCCGCAGGCACAAACAAAATGTCTGCGCCCTTATACGCCAAATGTCGGTAAAGTTCTGGGAAGCGAACGTCATAACAGACAGAAAGACCCAAGGTACCTAACTGCTCTGAATGGTAAACGGCTGGCAAGTCATTACCGGCCATCACCGTACTCGATTCGCGATAGGTGTTACCATCGGGGACGTTGACATCAAAGAGATGAACTTTCTGATAACGAGTGAGTTCAGTTCCGTTGGGATCAATGAGGAGAGCCGTGTTGTAGACTTTTTCCTGGTTAACCGGAACCGGGAAACCGCCGCCGAGGATAGTGACTTGAAAGCGCTGTGCCATTGTTTTGAGGAATTTCTCGCTTTTTAATGCGATCTCCTTGGCCTGAGCAATCTTGTCTTCCTCTGTACCCAGAAAGGAGAAGTTTTCGGGTAAACTGACGAGTTCGGCACCCTGGCGCACGGCAAGTTCTATGAGTTCTTCTGCCTCAACCAGGTTTTTTTCGAGGTCGGGCAAGCTAGTCATTTGAATTGCAGCGGCAATATAGGACTTCATTTGCAATGTAGGGCGGAGACTTGTATAGCTAAGTTTTGGTCAATATAGCAGGCAGAGTCGTTAAAAGCTACACACTCCTTTCTAGGAGAAGCATTGGTTTTACACCTACCCTGATTGCTTTATACAGCGTTACACAAAAGAAAAAATTACTCCTACCAAGCAGCCGCACTTGTTTTGACAAGGTGTAACGAAGTTCAGCTTTAAAGGCGTAAGTACCAGAGAGCTGCCTGTCACTGAATTACACTGACGTGAGCCTCTCTTACTGGGCAAGAGCGTTAAGATTGTTCTTTTGTTTTGGCAGAATATCGTCTCTAATCTTACCCCAGGCAGATAATGTACTGCCGATTCCTATGTAAACTTCCGATGAATACTTCTGAATTTAGAAATAGTGTAGGCTTAAAACTGTAAATGGATGTAACAAAAACAGCAATCAGGGACAAGAATCCGGAAATGCGAAACAAAACTTAAGTTGATGCGTCCGTAGTGCTATACATGTTGCTTGAGTTTGAATGAGTCCAAGAATTCTTGTATTGCCTTTGTTTAGCAAGCGAATAAGGAAATCTACCATGAATCTAATCCGTGAAATTGCCCAACAAGCACTGACAACCGGCTATCTGACGGTAGAAGCCGAAAACCAACTACGCCAGCTTCTAGCTAAGAAGTATGAGTGGGAAGACTTTAGAGCGTTTATCAGATTACAACAGGAGGCGATGGAAGGCCGAGTGAGGCAAGAGTCTCGTGAACTTTTATACTCTGGAGAGCTTTCGGGTGACGGTGTCAATCAAGAAGTTGCGCTTGCTTCTTAAGGTAAAATCTGTGTTAATCAGCCCTTTAGGGCAATGGCGATCCAGAAGTGTGCTGCTGCGACCGTAGAGTCAATCAAGTTAATCTTCCATACATATCTGTCTGTTTGATGTTCTGTCTTAGATGAACCTACCTAAGAAGCCATAACTTGGAGCTATCCCTTGAGTAGCACGCCCTCCGTTTTGCTGGTATCGTTCGCGTCACGTCTCCAAGAGAAAGAAATGGCTTCTTGCCCATGAGGTAGGTGATTGGCTTGCCGCCGCGATTGCACAATAGCCACGTTGATTTTATTTATTCCAGAACAGATGGCACCGAATTAAACGACCACACTAATATACAAATTACATCGAGAACACAGTCTGTAGATGTGGGTCACAGGAGAATATGATGATTAAAGTTACAGTGGAGAAAAGCTCCCTAAACTCCAGTGGTCGATCTTTCTATCCTGATCAAGACGTTTGTTGCGGTGTTTGTCCTCGTTGATGCTTTGGGCAATGTCCCGATTTTATTGGTTCTGACGAAGGGCATGGAACCTGAGGAAAGACACAATGTAGTCGATCGAGCCATGACGATAGCGACATCGGTTCTGCTAGCCTTTGCCTTTGCAGGTCAATGGGTTTTGAAGTATTTAGATATCAGTATGGGGTCTTTGCGAGTAGCTGGGGGGCTACTCTTACTGATCATTGCTTTACGGATGTTAGAGGGAGAAATGGATACACCGATGGTTGAACAGGGACGTGATGTTGCCATTACTCCATTGGCTTTGCCTTTGTTAGCCGGACCTGGAACACTCACCACTGTCATGCTATTGATGTCTGAATCGCCTACAGCTCATTTGAGTGTAGTGATTGGTATTGTTGCTGCTATGCTGGTAAGCTGGCTAATTGTACGTTTGGCCGGTCGAATTGATGCTTGGATTGGCCCAGAAGGTGCGTTGATTATTATTAAACTTCTAGGTTTTCTGTTGGCAGCCTTGGCAGTGGAAATCGGCAGTGCTGGAATTCGTGAACTTTTTCTGAGCTGAAAATGAATTACCCGAAAAATAACTAAGATACCCAGATTTGCTATTAAGACTCTGGATATCCTAGTGAAGCTATAATCCTACAAGCCTTATCAGATATGGATTTGCTAAAAGCCCGTGACGAGGATTGAACTCGTGACCTCACCCTTACCAAGGGTGTGCTCTACCACTGAGCTACACGGGCGTTGGAGAAGTAAAAGGTAAGAGAAAAACTTTATTTGTTTTCTTTTTTCCTTTTACTTGTGTGGGAGTGGGCCGGGCTGGATTTGAACCAGCGTAGGCGTAGCCAGCGGATTTACAGTCCGCCCCCATTAACCACTCGGGCACCGACCCATTTTCGCCCACGAATATTGATAATAGCACAAGTCTTGTCGAATACCAAGAATTTTTTTTGAATCCAGAATTTTCGTCAGCTTTGCCTCCCAAGAGGCAGTCAGGAGAACTTTTAGGGGCGACCCTAGATAGAATCCCACATCACAGCGTCGCTTTCCGTGGGCGTGTCACATTAAGTTAATTGATTGACAGCCGCGATAACTTGCTGGGAAATAAAGGGAAGAATGGCTCGATTTTTGCTGTGAGCTTTGCCTTCAGTAAAGACGACTAACAGGTAGGGACTTAGGGAAGGAATCTCAATATAGGCGGCGTCGTGGCGTACCTGAGAAGTCCAACCGGCTTTAGACCAAAGTTGAGCGTCTTGGGGAAGGGCTTCACCCAAAAATCCTGTAACTTGATTTTCTTCGTCTGGCGCTAAATTACCTGAGTTGAGGTTACGTTGCATTAAACTCATCATGGCCTGCGATCGCACAGAAGAAACCGCCACCCCCCCAATAATGCTGTGCAATAGCCGCGCCGTAGCCTCAGTCGTCAGCATATTGCGATTTTCCATCATTTCTCCCAAAAACGCCCGTTCCCGCCCATAGGAGCCATCTCCCCAGGTTTTTTGGTTCACATTGATCGATTCCAGTTCTTGCCACCCTAGAGATTGAAAGTAACGATTGACAATATTGCGCTGGAACTTCCAGGTTTCAAAGGGACCATTGGGCAACTCTGGGCCGCTGGTGGTGCCGCTCAAGATATCAACGACTAAGCTTGTGGCATCATTACTGGAATCAACAATCATATCCCGCATAGCTCTGTCCAACTCAGTCGAGGGGGGAGTCATGCCGCTTTCTAACCATTCCGCGATCGCAACCAAGTAGAAGAGTTTTACCACACTGGCGGGGTAAATTCGCTCCACACCTCGATAGCTAAAACCTCGGACTTGGTGTTTCCAGAATTCCTCTGCTGAAAGGGCACCCCCCGTATTGACAGGCACGGGTGGGTCGTAGACAATCCAAGTCAGCGCAAGTTGATGGCGAGCAAGTCCTGGAAACTCAGCCCAAGTGGCTTCAAGGATTTCAGTACCGAGTTTTTCTAGTGGTTCGTCTTTCCGGAAAAAGGTCATTAGTGGCAGTTGAGTGATTAGAAATGGTGTTTAGACTTTGGAATTTTGCCGTTTAAGGTTAAAGTCTTTCCCAGATTACTGCTTATCTATCACGAATAACTCAAATGACTCATGACTCCTCGTATCAAGCTGATGAGTACTGCTGCCTTGTTAATCTAAACCTGTATGATTCTCCTAGCTGCCAGGGTTTGGCAACCCAGGCGGCTGTAGGGCGTCACTTGCAGATTGTGTCAAAAAATTCTGTCGAGGAGGCGTTAGAGGTGCGTTTGTGTGAAGATGGCTATTGTGCTTGGTTGCCCGTGCAGGAGTTTGCTGGACTGGAGCAGGCGCAAACGAGGTATCGTGCGATCGCACTTTCTCCAGAGCAAATTCAAGAACGTATTCCCGCTATTATTGCCTTTACAAAAGCGGCGATGCAACAACCGAACTACTACCTCTGGGGCGGTACGGTAGGGCCAAATTACGATTGTTCGGGATTGATCCAGGCGGCATTTGCGGCATCGGGAATTTGGCTACCCAGAGACTCTTATCAGCAAGCTGATTTTACCCATGAAATTGAGTTTAAAGAACTGCGTACAGGGGATTTGGTTTTCTTCGCCAAAGCTGAGCGAGTGAGTCATGTGGGATTACATTTAGGTGATGGATATTACATCCATAGTTCGGGTCAAGAAACAGGACGCAATGGGATTGCTGTTGACTGCCTATCAGAAGACGGAGATGAGATAGCGCGATCGTATTTTCGGCAGTTTTTTAAGGCGGGGAGAGTGGTTGCTAGTTATCAGAATAGGGATTAGGTTTTTCTGGTTCTTCTTTCTATTTTTCGTCAGGCATCAACGGAGGAACTACCGATGAGCGTTACTATTCCCATTCGTGCTATTGAACTGACTCCGGGTAGCATGATTAGCATTCATAACCTTTCTTGGCAGGATTTTGAACAACTTCTTGCTGAACTGGGAGAACAGCACAACACCCGCCTAGCGTATTACCGAGGAACTCTTGAAATTATGTCTCCTCTGGCATTACATGTTAGCGAAGCTTGGCCGAAGGGCATAAGACCTCATCGAATTATTGCTGATCTTGTCAAAGCTATCTTGGATTTCCAAGGGCGAGATTGGGAAGATTTTGGTTCAACGACTTTGAAGCAACCCGAAGTTGCCGGAGTTGAACCTGATACCTGCTTTTACATCCAGAATGCCGGTCGTGTTCGAGGCTGTACCGACATGGATTTGGCGGTTTATCCACCCCCCGATCTTGCCATCGAGTCTGATGTCACTTCAAAGACTACTCTGGATGCTTATGAAAGTTTGCGTGTTCCGGAAGTGTGGATTTATCGGAATCGCCAACTCAAGATTTACATCCTTCAGAAGGGTGACTACACTGAATCATCCGTCAGCCACATTTTTCCCAAGCTGCCCATCATCCAAATGATTCCCCAATTGGTGCAAAAAGCAATTGATGAGGGAACCAGTCGGATGCTGCGCGAACTGAAAATACAACTAGATGAATGAAAAGCTCCACAAACCAGGTTAGTTAACCAAGGCTTCTACATTCTGTCGGAAAGCCATTAAGGCTTGTTTCCCCGGATAGTCTTTTATAGACAAAAAGATAGCATCAGATACTTCTTGTGAGACTATGGCCTTGATTTCAATATTGGTATTGTAGCCTGCCATATCTCCCATGCGTTTGCCGTGGCTACCTTCACCTTGTACTTGATTAACGGTATAGCCGCTTACGCTATAGCTTTTCAACAACTGGACAAGAGCATCTTTTAGTACTGTTTCAGCAATAACAGTGAGTAGGACGGCGGATTGAACTGGGGCGGCTTCAGAGGGCATGGGGAACTCCACAGAATAGGTTTGGGGTTATCGAGGTAGTTGAGAGGGGTTTGCTGCCAAAATGGTATTGTCAACGCGTCCTTGAGTTCATCATACCTACGGCAGCGTAAATTGAACCTCAATCGCAGAATCTTCAGACATCAATTCCAGCCCATAATTCAGAAATAGGGAATGTTGGTCCTGCTTTTACTTGGCGCAGGGAATCTTTCAAATCTGCCAGAATTTGCTCGTTAGGTTCCGCTTCATCTACTTGCCTAAGCTCGTCTGTAAGAGCCTGCCACGATTTCAGAAGTTCTTCCCAAACCTCTAGAGGGACTAATACGCTTATCGTTTTACCCTGAGCATTAGTAACGTATTCCACTAGTTCACGAACGTCCGAGAGCGTCATTTCGCTATCCCTATTGCTACTCCGAATATGATAGCAACCGCAGTTTGTAAGCTGATGTGCATAAAACATCGCTCTTCTCAATCTCCCCGACTGGTGGTTGTCCGGTTGTGCGGTACGGAATACGGTTTGGCTTTGGCGATTGCCGGCGAGGCAATGATCGGTTGTGAGTTGCTAGGTGAATTTCCACATTGGAATTGCCGCTAGCGGTGGAATTAAAAGAAAGCCTATTCCTGTGCTGATGTTTGGGTGCTTCTTGATGAACTGTGTCGCTTTACTGAGCGTTGAGTGTTTCTCAACAGAATCTTTAGGTTGGGTTGACATTCCGTAGATTAGGCAATTTTCCTGTATCCACGATACATAATCTTCCCAAGCTCTGTACGTTCTACAAGGTTGGAGCAGAGCGATCGCACTTTCTTCCCTACGCTACTCCTCATCCTCGCCTGACTCATACATGTAGAACATGACAAATTCCTCAGCAGCAGCCGGATCGAGTTTCTGAAGTCCCCGCTTAATCTCAACTGCCGCCTCCGCTGAAGGATCTCTACTCTCGCTGACCCAACGACTTACGTTCGTGGGGTTGATTCCCATTGCGATCGCTAGTTGGTTTTGGCTAATGCCGTAAGTTTTCAACACCTGCCTGAGTGCTTTGCCTGCTTTTCCCATGCCTCAGATTCTGTCAGTATTACAACAGAGCGATCGCCCCATTAATTTCCCTCTTGAGGAGGGTTCTTCTCCATAGCTGCAACCAGTTCATCAATTTCCCTCTTGAGGAGGGTTCTTCTCCATAGCTGCAACCAGTTGATCAAGACTGCATTGAAGAATTTCCATCAGACGCTTAGTTTGAGTAAAGCTGAGGCGTGGCTCATCTTCCCCTATTGAAGATTGCTTTCCCGTTGCGGCAATCAGTTCATCAAGAGAGCATTGCAACCCATCCACCAGGTTTTTAGTCTGAATCAAGGTCAAATATGGCTCGTGTTCTCCTCTCTCCCAAGCGCTAACAGTCTTCACCGTCACGTCAAGAATATCAGCTAGCTTTCGCTGTGTCAGATTAGCACGCTGTCTTAGCTGTGCCAGCGTCAGTTGCTCATGCTTATTTTTTGATTGATCATCTTTATTTTTTACCATGCCCAGCTTATATGTTGCAGTTGAGCGATCGCACTTTCTTCCCCTATCCCTACTCCTCATTCTCAATCGACTCACCCAGATAAAGGCTAATAAACTCCTCAGCGGCAGATGGTTCGATTTTCCTTAAAGCTGCAACGATATCAGCAATGGTGTCACCCGTTGGGTCTATCTGTTCGTGATACCAGCGACCAACATTTGAGCGTCTAGTTTCCATTACTACTGCCAACCTATTTTGCGTAATTCCGTAGGTTTCTAAAACCTGCTTAAGGGCTTTGCCTACTTTTCCCATGCCCCTCTTCGCGAAGCGTGTCCCAAGGACATCGTGTCAGAGGCTGATGACTCCGTAAATGTCTCGTTTATGGAGACATGATGTAGACTTACAATGTCTCCATATGTGAGACATTCTTGTTAAGTAGAAACCATTACCCATGAAAAAATCCAAAGCGACGGAAGCACTCCGAGTCGCCGCAGAAATTGCTGCCATCAAAACAGCACTCCACAAACGCGGCTACCGACTTCGCAAACAACCCAAACAACCCGTCTGGAAAGTCATCATCACCCCCGAAATCTTCTACACGCTGACTTATCAACCAGCACCGATCAGCGCTTGGGTACTTCACCCGCAAGACAACGACACCCGACGCCACACACTTGAAAGCATCATTCAAAGCACCCTAAAAAAGCAACCTGCAAACCCGATTGGGAGGGCGTCATGACTTACTTAGAACGACTCAATCCCTGGTGTATCGTCCGCCCCTTCCCCAATATGCGAACCCTCATCGTCGGACGCTTTCGCCGTCGAGTAGATGCAGAAGGACACCTGCGAATTCTCAAGCAAATGATGCCAACCGTTCCCTTTGAAGTTGTTTTTGACGTAATGCCAGATGAGCTAGAAACCTGTGCCCTCAAGTCACCGGAGTAACCTCCTCACTAAAGCTCCGGCTCAATCCCCCCGAAAACGGCCGGGCTGATTCCTTCTTGTCCAAACTGCGAGGGACTTAAGTCCCTCGCTCATAGCCCAAGTCGTCTGAAGACGACTCAAAGAGGGATTGATAGTCCTCTTTATAGGACTTTCGCTATGAGACAGGGGTTTTAACCCCTGGCAGACTGCGCCACTCCCCTCGCTAACCGCAGCTTTAGTGAGGGGAGGGGTTCTTCCCAGATTCAAACCAGACTGCACCGACTCCACAACAACCATGAACGTCCTGCGCCACCACCGACTTGTCGAAATTCACGCACAACAACAAGCGTACTTACATCGTCACTCATCTAGATAACTTTTTCTTTTCCACGTCAGTCATTTGTAATAGAGTCTGTAAGATCAGACCCTCACTCACTTAAACCCTGGCGCGAATTTTTCTATCAAGTATGAACCCTTCATTGTTACCTCAAACCACTCAATCCCCTATAGATTCTGCCTTCAACCCTCTCCCGGATGTCTCCGTCGTTGTGCCAATCTACAATGAGGTGGAGAGTTTGCCTCACCTGATTGAGGCGATCGCATCCGCACTTAGCCCCACAGCACTCAACTACGAACTCATCTGTGTGGATGATGGCTCTAAAGATGGCTCAGCTGAACTGCTTAAACAACTAGCCCTAACCCATCCTCATTTACGTGCTGTCATTCTACGTCGCAACTACGGTCAAACCGCAGCCATGGCAGCCGGGTTTAAACATGCACGAGGTCGCACCCTTGTTACCTTAGATGGTGACTTGCAAAATGACCCGGCTGACATCCCCATGCTCATTGCCAAGCTAGACGAAGGCTATGACTTAGTCACCGGCTGGCGCAAGAATCGCCAGGATGCAGCCTTAACTCGATTACTACCGTCCAAAATTGCCAACTGGCTGATTCGACAAATTACTGGGGTACATGTTCAAGACTACGGCTGTTCTCTCAAAGCCTACCGTGCAGAACTCATCGCCGATATGAACCTCTACGGTGAGTTGCACCGATTCTTACCCGCCTTGGCGTTTATCGAAGGAGCAAGAATTACCGAGTTACCCGTGCGCCACCATGCTCGCCGTCACGGTAGCAGTAAATATGGATTAGGGCGTACCTTCCGGGTGGTACTGGATTTATTCACAATTTATTTTATGAAAAAATTCCTGACGCGACCCATGCATGTTTTTGGGTTATTAGGAATTATTTCAACAATGTCAGGGATCGGTTTAGGCGTGTATCTCACTATTCTCAAGCTGGGTTTTGGTGAAGACATTGGCAATCGACCCTTACTCATTTTGGCAGTCGTTTTGCTCTTAACCGGTATCCAACTGTTTTGCTTTGGTCTGTTGGGTGAGCTATTAATGCGAACTTATCACGAATCTCAAGGAAGACCAATCTATCGGGTGAGGGAAGTGGTTGAGTCTAATGTTACAAAATATAAAGAGGGAGAATAAACCCGCTTGAAGTTTGCGGGAAAACCAGGTGTGTGAAAATTTTTAGTACCCTTGAACCGCAAGCCCGAAAAAATTTAGTCTTTTTATTTGTTGCTGGTCTCCTGTTTTGGGCGAGTTTGGCTAGTTTACTGCCGACACTGCCCCTTTATGTGGAAGATGTAGGCGGTACAAAGCAGCAAATTGGTGTGGTGATCGGTGCGTTTGCGATCGGGCTACTGCTGTTTCGTCCGTGGTTGGGCAAGTTATCGGATCGCCGCAGTCGCAAGCTAGTGCTGCTGATTGGTTATGTGGTAGTTGCTATCGCGCCGTTAGGCTACTTAGTTGCCAAATCAATTCCTCTATTAATGTTGATTCGGGTGTTTCACGGCATTAGCATTGCAGCTTATACTACCGGTAGCAGTGCTCTCGTCGTGGACTTGTCGCCCGTGGAAAAGCGAGGGGAGGTGATTGGCTACATGAGTTTAACCAATCCCATTGGGATGGCAATTGGGCCTGCGATGGGCACCTTTCTCCAAGCCAGAATGGGCTACATGCCTTTGTTTCTGTTCTCGTTTGCGATGGGATTGCTTGGTTTATTCGTGGCGTTCCAGGTTCAAGAACCTCGCCTGATTCAGCCGCCTGGTGGGAAACTGAGCATGGATGCTCCAACTAACGCCTCGTCAGTGAAGCCTGATGACGATCAATTCTGGCAACTCCTCGGCAGTCCTCGTCTGCGGATTCCTACCTTGGTTATGCTGCTGACCGGTTTAGTTTTTGGGGCACTCGGCACCTTTGTGGCGCTGTATATCCGAGAATCCGGGATTGATTTTGATGCGGGATGGTTTTATACTGCCGCTGCCATGTCCAGTTTTTGCAGTCGCTTTTTCACGGGACAGGCGAGCGATCGCTATGGTCGAGGATTATTTATCACAGTAAGCTTAGTATTTTATAGCCTGTCGATGCTGCTACTTTCCCAAGCACAGAGTCCAGTTTCCTTTTTGCTGGCCGGTTTTTTAGAGGGGGTGGCGAGTGGAACCTTGATTCCCAGTATGATTGCCCTGATTTCTGACCGTTCTCAAGCTCATGAACGCGGACGAGTTTTCTCCTTATGCCTGGGTGGACTGGATATGGGAATTGCGATCGCAGGACCAGTTCTGGGTACGTTTGCCCAACAGATAGGCTATCAAGGTATCTTTGCCCTTACCTGCGGTATAGCTTTCCTCGCTCTGCTCATTTTCATTACCCAGAATAGTAAGGATTTACGCCATTCTCTCCGATTTGCTACGGGGCGCGAACGGGATATTTATGCTTTATAGCAGAAGGTAGAAGGTAGATGGCAGATGGTAGATGGCAGATGGCAGATGGCAGATGGGAAAGAATTGACGGGTATTAGTTTGAGTATGTGGCGAGTGTCAAGAGTCGCCTTGGCAACTGACTATAGCTATGTAAGCTGTATTTTGCCGTGAACGACTTCAGCGCCAGCCAAACCAACGCAGGACAGGCACTAGGATGTAATAACTTACTCCCATCCAGAAGGCTAGGATGACGCCCCAGAGACCAAAAAAAGCAACGGTATAAATGAAATTCCCAGAGTGAGAGAATATATCAATCAGCAAGGCCGCAGGTAATACATTGAACCAGACTAAACCCCCAAATAGGGTTCCTGTACCCAAGGCGGCAACGAAGGCGTGAACGAGGTAATGGCTGGGTAATCCCAGTCCTAGTACTAAAGGCAGAACCCCAACCGCCGTCACCAATCCTAGCAAGCGTTCTGGTAATGCAACAGTTCCTGTAGCTTGCCAAATAAACCAACTTATGGTATATCCGACAATGCCGGTAATAGCAGATACGATAAAGCGTCGCTCTTGACCAAAGCCCCCTGCGAGGGTCAACCCCCAGGCAGTAGACCATCCGGCGATCGCAAACATCAGCATTCCTCGCCATTCTGTAATTTGCAGTTGGGGAAAGAAAAGCCACTGTTGGGAGGCGATCCAAGTTGCCAAGCGATCGCCGACGATAGTCCCATTGATCAAAGCAAACCCAAGGGCAGCACCTGTAGTCGCACCAAGTCCCCCTAACACCATCTCCAAGGTAGTGTCCAGACAGGCGAAGACGATGCGAGTGACTACACCAAACACAAAACGCACGAGGCTGATTGTGCCTTGACCGAATGCACTAAGCACACTTTCCGCTATCGCCAGTCCCTGAGCGAGGGTCGTTGTGACCAAATCCGAGAAGGACACGGCGGGTCGTGAAGTGGACGGCCTCCTGATCGGAGCACTCCAATCCAAACGCCGCTGAATTTCAGCCACTGTGGCTGGGCGTTGTTGGGGGTCGAGGCGTACCAGGTCATCGAGTAAGCCAGCCAGGGCAGGGGTTACGACCGCTTGAGAGCGCCAGCGCAACTCTCCCGTTTCCGGGTCTTGTAAATCCTCCAATTCCTGACCTGTGAGTAACTGAATCATGGTTCGACCCAGTGCGTAGAAATCCGCCGTTGGCCCGACGGCTTCCCCTGTAATCTGCTCCGGTGGACTATAACCGGGAGAAACCAAACGTGTCGAAACCTTCTGAGAACCCAGCGACATCGAGCCGAATTGTTTTGCACCCCCAAAATCAATCGTCACCAACTGACCCGTTCCCTCACGCAGCATCAAGTTGGAGGGTTTGATATCCCGGTGAATAATTCCACAACGGTGTAACTCTCCTAAAATCTCCACAGCTTGGCCAATCCAATCCCGCACGACTTGCTCCGAACACCCTTGAGGGTGGTCGTTGAAAACATCCTGCAACGTCTGACCGTTGATTTTTTCCATCACCAGGCAGGAGAGTAATCGCTCTGAGGAATATCCCAGGCTCACCGTAAAATAGCTATCTGGCTCAACTCTGGGGATACCAGGATGCTTCAAACGTTGTAAAACCGATGCCTCTTGCTCGAATAGCTGTAATGCCTTGGGGGCAGTTTCGACTAAAACCTTCAGCACCTGCTCCTTGTTCCGTGCCATATCCCAGATGGTGTAGATGGCAGCAAAACCTCCTGTCCCCAACTTCTGGAGAGGAATGTAGCGATTATTCAACAGCAGAGCAGCTCCACAGCCATTACAAAACTTATTCCCCCAAGGCTGTGGATAGGGGCGGGGACAATCAGGGTTAATACAGTGAACCGCCTGGGCAACAGACTGATGCACAACGACCTAGATACACAGTGCCCCTCGATTCTACACAACCAGGAGGGGGCAATGAAGGTTAAAGGATGAAGTCTGTTAGCGTAGCGCGGCGTTAGCCCCGGATGAAAAAATATTTTCTTTCACGTTGGTGCTGTTCCCCTGCGCCCCCGCTCCCCTGCATGAAAAATAGGTAGAGGTAGTTACAAACTTTTGCCAAGCTGCACTAGTGGGTGCTGAGAACGGTTTGTAGATTCTTCAACAATTCATTTGACGTGTAAGGTTTGGGCAAAAAAGTTTTGACACAACTCCCAACAAGCTCAATCATTTTATGGTTTGATACCAATCCACTGACACCAATAATCTTGACCTGGGGATTCATTTTTTGTAGCACCCGAATGGTTGTTGGCCCATCCATCGACGGCATCATCATATCAATCAAAACCGCCCTGATTTCTTCCTTATGTTCCGTATACAGAGCAAGAGCTTCAATCCCATCACTTGCGACTAAAACTTTGTAGCCATTGGCTTCTAGCAAGGTTTTACTAACCTCACGAATCGATTCTTCGTCATCCACCAAGAGAATTAATTCTCCATGCCCTGCTAATAATTCATGATGATCGGTTTGTATCCCATCAGTTTCCCTGCTTTGTGTAACGGGTAAGTAGACCTTAAACTCTGTTCCTTTCCCGACTTGGCTATCGACATTCACGAAACCACCGTGGCTTTTGATAATGCCGATCGCGGTTGAAAGACCCAGTCCTGTTCCTTTACCCAAATCTTTGGTTGTGAAAAAAGGCTCAAAAATTTTATCAATGATTTCTCTAGAAATACCGCTTCCTGTATCCGTTACTGTAATGACCACATAAGGCCCAACTTTAGCATCCAAATTGATCCGGGCATAACTCTCATCAACCCACAAATTGGCAGCCGAAATCTTCAGAATCCCGCCTTCTGACATGGCGTCACGGGCATTAACGCAGAGGTTCATGAGTACCTGATGCAATTGAGTTGCTTCTCCCCGAATCGTCCAAAGATTTTGCGCGGGTAGATCGGTGTGAATCTCAATCGCTCTGGAAAAGGTTTGTTTGACAATCTGCTCAATTTCTGAAATTAATTTCTCTACCTTTAGAGTGCTGCGCCGACCTTCAAGTCCTCGTGAAAACAATAGGACTTGTCTAACCAAATCTGCCCCCCGTCTAACATTGGTTTCCATGATGGAAAGCCACTCTTGGCTCTGCTCGTCGTGAAGTTTGGTTTCTAACAGTTGAACGGTCATCATAATCGGGGTCAGGGCATTGTTGAGGTCGTGGGCAATGCCACTGGCTAAGGTTCCCAGACTCTCCATGCGCTGAGCTCGGAGAAACTGGGCTTCGAGTTGTTTTTTCTCGGTAACGTCGGTGTTGACGGTGAGGATGGATGTGGGTACCCCCTGTTCATCACAGACTAAAGTCCAGCGTGTCGCCACGACAATTTCCTTCCCTTGTTTGGTGACATGACGTAACTCACCCTGCCAAGAGCCACACTCAGCCAGAAGTTGCGAGGGATTTTCAATATCACATAGTGCTTCCCGATACAAGAGTTTCAGGGCATGTTTGCCGATCGCTTCTTCGGCTGTCCAACCATAAACTTGTTCCGCCCCTTTGTTCCAAAATAGAATTTGGTTATCCAAGTCTTGAACAAGAATCGCATCCGTGGTGATATCAAGCAAGGCGGCTTGTTCACGGATTTTCTGTTCCGAGAGATGGCGCTGTTGGATTTCTTTTTCCAGACGCTGATTTTGTTCTTGGAGGGTTTTCATCAAGTTACGCAGACGCAACTGGAGCTGGACACGCGCTAAAACCTCTTCATGCTGAAGCGGTTTGGTAATGTAATCCACCGCACCCAGATTTAACCCCTTCACCTTATCCGTCGTCTCCGATAGCGCCGTCATGAAAATCACAGGGATGTCTTTGGTGAGTTCATTGGCTTTCAAGCGGCGGCAGGTTTCAAATCCGTCCATTTCTGGCATGAGTACGTCCAATAAAATCAGGTCGGGTGGGGCATATTCAGCTCGCTCGATCGCACTTTCGCCATCTTCCGCAATCAAAACCTTAAACCCGGCAAGACCTAAGAAATCAAACAGCATTTCTAAATTCGTGGGCGTGTCATCGACGATGAGAATGACACTTTGATTCGTCGGATCAGCACTCATTTTGCCTCTTCATATTTTTTAATAATTCGAGGATTTGTTTTCCTTTAAAGCTTTTGGCAAGTTGACGAAGATGGGTGGCTAAGGGCAGCCATTGGGGGTCTAATGCCTCAAGGTGTGAGGTTTGTTCGGTAATGCCTCTGAGGTCACCCATCATCGCCAGATCGAGTAAAACGTCCAGTTCCTCTGCTGGCAGATTGATGAATTCTGGATAAGTCAGGTGCTTATTGCCATTGAGCAGTGACTCTTGACTCATGACGGCTGACGCCTGTACGAGAGGCGCAGGTGTCGTTCCTACGCCTGACTCTTCATAAACCCATTCCAGCCCCAAGTAAACTCGTAATTTTTCTAAAAGCTCTGCCTCTCGGAGGGGTTTGGGGAGAAAATCATCACAACCGACTTCCTGACTTTGTTGGCGATCAAAGTCAAACACACTAGCTGAGATGGCAATCACAACGACTCCCTGCAACTCGGGCAACAGCCGGATGCGACGGGTGCTTTCAAAGCCATCCAGTACGGGCATGACTAAATCCATAAATATTAAATCGGGCTTAAACTGACGCACTTGGGCAAGACACTCTAAGCCATTCGTTGCTTCCAGCACTTCAAACCCCAACGGTTCTAGCAGATTGATCAGAACTAAGCGATTCGTCCACTTGTCATCGACCACCAGAACTTTCCGTTTGGAGCCTTTGAACCCAATGATATGGCGTTCATCTACCTTGACAGTATCCGCTCCTTGGTCAACTTCAGGCAAATCTAAATCCAACCAGAAAACGCTTCCTTCTCCTAGGGTACTCCTTACCTCCAGTGACGCGCCCATCATCTCAACAAATTGACGGCTGATGGCTAGTCCTAAGCCGGTACCTTCTGTTTCGCGGCTGTGTTCGCCCACTTGTTGGAAGGGTAAAAAGATTTCTTCTAATTGGTTGGGTGCAATGCCAATTCCTGTGTCTTCCACCTGAAATCGGAGTTTCCCCTGCTGATAGCCGATTTTGAACGTGACACGACCCTTTGGTGTAAATTTAACGGCATTACCGAGTAAGTTAATCAAAACTTGCCGCAGTCGTTTCTCATCGGCTCTAATCACTTTGGGTAATGGAGTCAAGGTCTCGTAAACCAACACAAGACCCTTTTGTTCGGCACGAATTCGGCAAATTTCTGTAATTCCTTCTAGAAATTCAGAAAGATGGAAATCTTTCGGGTAAAGCTCCATTTTTCGGGCTTCGATTTTAGAGAGGTCTAAAATATCGTTAATCAGCGTCAGCAGATGTTCGCCGCACTGATGAATAATCCCAATTCCATTTTTTTGCTGCTCGGTTAAGATTTTGTCTTTTTTAAAGATTTGGGTATAACCTAAAATGCCATTGAGCGGGGTGCGGAGTTCGTGGCTCATGTTCGCGAGGAATTCGCTCTTGGCCTGGTTGGCGGCGTCGGCGGCTTGTTCGGCTCGTTGGCGTTCACGAATTTCTTGGTGCAGATGAAAGTTTTTATCTTGTAACTCTAGGGTTCGCTCTTTAACTTTGGCTTCCAAAGTTCGGCTGTACTCTGCTAATTGTTCGTGAGATCGTTTCAGGTTGGCATTAGCCTCTTCTATATCCTGATACAGACGAGCATTTTCAATGGAGATGGCGGCTTGAGAGGATAACAATTGTAAAACTTCCAATCGTTCCGGCGTAAAGGCACCTGTTGTCAGGTTATTTTCCAAGTAAAGAAGACCGATGAGTTTCCCTTGATGGACGATTGGTGTACATAAAATAGATTTAGGGTGATGCTGAACGATGTAGGGGTCAGTAGTAAATACTCCCTCACTCGTGGCATTGTTGAGTACAACATTTTTCTGGGTTCTAGCTACATAGTTAATAACTGAGCGAGGGAGTTTATCGCTGGTCTCTATAGGAGTAGACTGATAAATTAGTCTCTTATCTTTATCTACCATTTTTGAGACTTTTATAACTAACTTATTGGATTTTTCAAGCAGAATAAATCCCTTTTCAGCTCCAGCATTTTCTATCACAATCTGCATCAATCTTGACAACAGATTTTCCAAGACAATTTCACTCGAAAGAGCTTGTGAGGCTTTAATAACTGTAGCTATATCTAGGACACCAGAACTCCCAGTACTCATAGAGCTAATTGTCCGATTTACCTCTAGATCTGGATGTTTTTGCGGTGAATTCCGAGAAAAAAGGTGAGGATATCTTGCATCCAAATCCTGAACCTTTGCGGTGGCTCCCCAGCGAACATATCCATAGTAAGATTCGGTCAGATAAATCTCAGCAAACTTCTCTTTACCCAAGGAAAAATAAAACTCTGCCGTTAATTCATTCGCGATGGCTTCTTCTTGGATATATCCATACTCTTTTGCTCCCGCAATCGCCTGGTCATAAAGCTCCATTGCTGCCAATTTTTGCCCTAAAACACGAGCTTTCTCAGCTTCTACCAATTCATACTTATGCTGGAAGTTTTCCGGAGCATGTTCTGCCCACTGCTTCATTTTTTCTTGATTGGATGACACTTGTACTAAATATTGTTCTTGTTCGCTACTGTCGGCATAGAAGTAATGAGCAAGAAGAGCTAGAGAATAATAAAAATTATGTTCGCTAAAACTAATTAGTCCAGTAACTGTACTAACATATTGTCCAGACAGAATTGCGGCATTAACTGCCTCTTTAGGACGCTTAAAAATATAGTAAATTAACGTTTTTAGTAAATAAATTAAAACCAATCCTATGAAATTATTCGTTTTTTGAAGAACTAAAATCATTTCATTCTCATTGATGATTTCACCAATGAGTAAATATTTATCTTTTACATGACCTTGTAGATTTGATATCGTCTGACGCAATAAATTGAGAGAGGTAACCGCCCACTCGTGTTTAATTTTCTGCATTAATTCAGTATAGTATTCTAATTTATTAGAAATTGAGTCTAAATAGACTCCACTGAAAAAGTAATGTGTACAAAAGTTATAAGCACAATAACTCGCATACTCCAATTCCCCTGTTTCTAGGCCAATGTGTACCCCATCTTGTAGAAAATCTAGAGTTGAGGAAATTGGTTTTTTCCACTGAGCAATTCCAGCGTAGAAGATGTTAAGGAGTTTACATTTAAATTCTCTAGTATCTAATTGATCTGATAATTCCAAAGCCAATTGACCGTAGCGGTATCCAGAATCAATATCTGTCAAACTGCCGCATAGAAGCATACCGTAGAAACCATAGCCAACGGTTGAAGCGCGAGCATTACCATATTTAGCCGATAAATGAACTAAGGTATATACAACTTTTGGATACAAACTTGGGTCTGTAAAATAAACAGAGCTCACGAGGGTAATTAATATTTGAGTGGCGGCAATTTTATCAGGTGCAGTCATTTCTGGCAACGTGAGTAGTTTCTCAATGTTGGGTAAACTGGGTGGTAATTCTTCTAAGGGAATTCCCAACATTTCTAGAACTTGTAACCCAGTTTCTACTGTCTCTTTCATCAGAATTTGAGACATATACATCAGCATTTTTATCTGCATGATTTTTACTCGATCAAGCAGACTAGTTGCTTGTTGCAGGACGATTTCGGCGTATTCATTAGCCCGGTCAAAGTGAGTACTTAAATATTCTGATTCTGTGATTTCTATATAGAGTTTGAGAGTCAGCTCATATTGATGAGTCCAAGAGGATTTTGACAGTAACCCTAGACCCACCAATAGATAGTTGACAGCTGCTTCATAAGCGGCAGCCGCTTTGGCTTTTTGTCCTGCAATCAGATTGAGTTGTGCTAGCTCATATTTTTCCACCTCAGAAGCCAGTAAGTCCGTCCCGTAATTAAGTTGGTTAACCAGAGCAAAAATATTTTCTTGTCTTTCTGCTTCTATGGTATTTTTGAGCAGCAATTGACCGATTTGTAGGTGAGTTTGTTTTTTGCGATCATTAGGGATAAGAGAATAGGTCGCTTGCTGTACTCGGTCGTGTAAGAATTTGTAAGTAATTCGATTTAGAGAAGCCGTAGAAACGTTAGCAACATCTTGACCAAAAACATCATTGTTAAGGGAAATTACGGATTGGATAGAGCCTTGCCCCACTCTAGTTATATCTTGCTCCAATGCCAGAGGAATTTTGTAGGAATTGTTCAATGGAACCACTAAATCCGCTTGAAGAGCCTCCCATAAATCGGTAGCGGTTTCGGAGAGAGATTTCTCATTGACAATGGCTAAAATATCTAAGGTAAATTTATCACCGATACAGGCCGCTAACTTTAAGACATTCTGCGTCTTTGGCGACAGCTTTTGAATTTGCCTTACCATTAACTCAACAATATTTTCTGTAATATCAATGCCTGTTAAATTTTCAATATTCCACTGCCATTTCCCTTTGATGAAATCAAACAAGAAAAAACCCTCTTGGTAAAGAGATTTAATTAATTGAGTTAAAAAGAAGGGATTCCCCTGAGTTTTATTAAATAATAAATCAGCTAGTAAGCTGGACTGCTCTGTATCTGTACGCAGGGTATCATTGACTAGTTGATTGACATGAGTGAGCTGTAGGGGTTGGAGAACGATATTGTGTATAACCCGGTCTGTTTTTTGAATCTCATCCAAAGTCAATATTAACGGATGAGTGGCACTGACTTCGTTGTCACGATAGGCTCCAATCAACAAGAGATATTGACTATCAACATCACATGCAAGCAACTGAATTAATTTGAGGGAAGCTAAATCAGCCCACTGTAAGTCATCGAGAAACAAAACAAGGGGATGTTCCGGTTTGGTAAAGACATGAATGAATTGCTTAAATACTCGATTAAAGCGATTTTGAGACTCAGTTGCGCCTAATTGAGGTATAGGAACTTGAGACCCGATAATCTCCTCAACTTCGGGAATAACATCAATAATGACTTGACCGTTAGTACCTAAAGCTTCTAAAAGTTTGGCTTTCCAAACGGATATCTGATCAGAACTTTCGGTGAGTAACTGACCCATTAATTCTTGAAAGGCTTGAATCAGAGAAACATAAGGGATATTTCGTTTGAATTGGTCAAACTTACCGGAAATAAAATACCCACGTTGGCGGACAATAGGTTTATGTACTTCCTTGACTAAGGAAGATTTCCCAATCCCTGAATAGCCGCTAACTAACATCATTTCAGTGGCCCCAATGCTGACTCGTTCAAAGGCATCCATGAGCAGCGCAACTTCTTTTTCGCGACCGTAAAGCTTTTGGGGAATAAGAAATTGACTGTATAAATCGAGTTGACCAACAGGGAAGGGGGAAATCTGACCGAACTCCTCTAGCATCTTCAGGCAAGTTTCTAAGTCAGCCTTTAATCCCAAGGCACTTTGATATCGTTCCTCAGCCGTTTTCGCTAATAATTTCATCACGATATCTGAAACGGTTTGGGGAATTTCTGAATTGACTTCTATAGGAGAGACAGGTGTTTTAGCAATATGACAGTGAACTAATTCCAGGGGATCGGTAGCTTGAAAAGGTAGTTGTCCTGTCAGCAATTCATAAAAGGTAACGCCTAAAGAATAAAAGTCTGTTCGGTAGTCAATGGAGCGGTTCATTCTCCCCGTTTGCTCCGGTGACATGTAGGCGAGAGTCCCTTCAATTAAATTGGGATTACTAACGGCCTGATTTTCATTTGATAAGCATGATGAAATACTAAAATCAATAAGTTTTACTTGATAGGTTTTAGGATTAATTAAGATATTGTAGGGCTTAATATCTTTATGGACGATATTCTCGTGATGTAACTGTTCGAGAATTGAAGTTAGCTGAATTATTATTTGAAATAAATGGGTTAGTTCAAATTTTTGGCTAGTGAAATGTTTTTTTAGAGTTTCTCCACCAAAATCTGATAAAATTAACGCTACTCCATTTTTATATCTTTCCAAAGATAAGGGTTTAACAATTCCTTCTATTTCCAAGGATTGGAGAATTTTATATTCATGTCTTAACCGAGCGATCTGTTCTATAGTAGGATACTCAGCTTTGATCGTTTTTATAATCACTGAAAGGGATTCTCTCTCTTGCGTCGCACGATAAACACGAGTGGTGGAACCTTCATAAATGACTTCAATCAGGTTGTAACCTGCAATTGTTAAACTCATTTTCATCCTCTCAATAAAGAATCTTTTGGAGCTGTGTGCGAGCATCCTCCAGCCATCACGTAAGATGTACTTGAATGATATAAACGATAACCCTCCGGGATGCTTCGCTATAGCCGTCAAAGTATAGATTAGGATGCTAGGTGAACGGCTGTAGCTCCTTATTTTTATCTATTTCTATTGTGTCTTAACCTATGCTTTGTTTGCTATAACCGATTACGCCGGATGTATTCTGGTTCTGCCAATCCAGTTAACCCCGGCCTAAGCAATCTAATGGAGGATAACGATTAAATAAGTTCAATTAAGTTAAGATTGCTCGCATGAGCTTTCAGGTGGAGAATCCAACTCTTCAACGATCAAGGGTTGAAACCGGATATCTCCAGGTTCAATCGGCACTCTTCTCCACCAAGCTGGCAACAGCAGGAGCCAAAACTTACCCAAAGAAACAGAACGCTGCTCGTGAACAAAAACTAAGAACAGGAGAGCCACCAGTCTTAAGATAGCTGAGAGGGCAAATACTCCTGGCAATCCACCGAAATTGGTCAAAGTAGCGAGAAAGCCACCTGTCGTGATTCCTATCGCCCCAGTGACACCCGGAACCGCTGCCGCGATCGCAAAATAAATCGACTGATGCAACAATGGTGCCACCCCCATCAAAAGATTGTTGCTACACAAGTCAATCGCTGCCCACGTCCCACCACCGATGATGTGTAACAGAGGGAACCACACCCATAAGAAAATCGGAGCCGTTCCAGCTTCTAGCCAGAGTAGAGGTGTCAGAGCCACCAAAATCCCCACAACTAGCATAATTGGGCGATTTCCAACTCGGTCAGCCAGCTTTCCCCAAAACACCAACATCAGTAAGTTAGCACCCGCTCCGATGCTGTTATAGAGCGTTACTACGCTGACATCTATACTCAGGTCATCCAGCAAGTAGAGGTTAAAGAAGGGAGCGCAGACATTAACCGCAAAACTCCATAAGCCCGAATAAAGCAAAAACTTCAAAAAATTAGCATCCTCCAGGAAGCTAAAAATTGTTTTGAGGGACGACCTTTCCCCTAAATCTGAATGCGTGGCGTGTACCCGCTTGGGGTTTACATCGGTCATAAAGAACTGACAAACCAGACTGGTTACGCCAAGCCCAATGCCTAAAGCCAAGATGGCACCGTAACCTTGAAGCCTTCCACCAGGCCAGTTCGATACGACTAAAGCCAACAACGGCACACCGATCAGATTTGTCAAACTAACAGCACTATTGCGAAAGCCAAAATATCGTCCCCGCACCCGTTGAGGGACTAAAGCCGCCATCCAGCTCAGCCAAGAAGCACGACCAAAAGATTCTAAGAGTTGAGTTACCCAAATGATCGCCAATGTCAACTGCACGAGCTGATGCCCAGGGATATGAAACGAGCCTGCCAACCCAATGGCTAGCACGAGAATCAACCACAGCAGCCGCGACGGCCCAAAAATGGAGAGAGAATACCGATAGCGGCTCTGCATTTGATCGGCTAAATAAGCTCCGAAGGGTTGGAGTAAATTCACCAACTGAGGAATAGAGGCGAGCATCCCAATTTCCACCGGACCCGCACCCAGATCCAATAAGAAATTACTCAGCAACGCGCCGCCAATGATACTGTAAAAAAGCGTACCGAAGACACCTTCGAGCGTTAATGCTCTAAGAGTTGAGCGCGTTTCCGGCTTGGAAAGTTTTAGAGGCGGGTTGGTCAGAAGTACCGTCTCTAAAGAAGCTATATCCTCTTGGATTTCTTCAAGATAAAGCGATTTTGTTTCAAGTAAATTACGATTTTCTTCTTTTTCGAGCATGGTGGATAGCCAATATTTACGGCTTGCGCGGCAGAAGAATCTTTCATCTATCTTCTGGCTTCGAGAGCCATTGGACAGTCACGACGGTAGAATCTAAATTCCCTATTTTTAGCTTTTTTTATAGAGGCAACTATTATTAGTTAAGCTTGTTAATTGATTATCTAAATTCAGTAGATATGAAAAAATGGTAGAGATGAATTTATATATAATTGCAAAATTAAATTTAATTAAAACTAACCTTACGATAGAGGTTTATCCAGTGATTAGGGACAGTACGTTCTGCGTCACTAGAGATGATTCGGTTCAACCTATTTCCACGAAGATTCCCTTGGGCATTGATCCATGCTCAGGTTTTCAACCGTATTCAGCACATAGATGTTAGCCTATAAGAAGAATTGTATTTCAAGCATACTACGTGTGATTTCATGAACAGAGTCGTCGTCGGCCTCTCTGGTGGAGTAGACAGTTCTGTCGCCGCCGCTACCCTACATCGTCAAGGATACGAAGTTGTTGGTCTAACCCTGTGGTTAATGAAAGGGAAAGGTCAATGTTGCTCTGAGGGGATGGTCGATGCGGCGTTCATCTGTGAACAATTGGGGATTCCCCATCATATTGTGGATAGCCGCGATGTTTTTCAGCATTATATTGTGGATTATCTGGTATCGGGGTACGAGGCCGGAATCACGCCTTTGCCTTGTTCGCAGTGCAATCGGGCGGTGAAGTTTGGCCCGATGCTGAGTTATGCTCGCGAACAATTGGGAATTGACCAAATTGCCACAGGTCACTACGCCCGAATTCAGTATGAGGCAACGAGCGCTCGCTATCAATTGCTCAGAGCCGTGGACTTGACAAAAGACCAATCTTACTTTCTCTACGACTTAACTCAAGACCAGCTAGCGGGAACCGTCTTTCCCTTGGGAGAACTCAAGAAAACAGAAACGCGACGCCTTGCGGCTGAATATAACCTCAAGACAGCCGATAAGCCAGAAAGCCAAGACTTATGCTTGATTGAATCTCATGGTTCTATGAAAGCCTTTCTGGACAAGTACATCAGCCAAAGCTCAGGTAATATTGTGGACGTGGATGGGAAGGTTTTAGGGCAGCATAACGGCATTCACCATTACACAATTGGACAGCGTAAGGGCATTGGGATTGCGGCGGCTCAACCCTTGTATGTGATTGGCATAGACGCGGGACGGAACCAAGTGATTGTTGGCGATCGCACCCATGCCACTCAGCCAGAATGTACAGTAGGACGAGTAAACTGGGTCTCGATCCCTGAACCCACAGCGCCTATTCGAGCGACCGCGCAAGTCCGCTATCGTTCCCCTGCTGTACCAGTGACTGTGATTCCTTTAGAAGGAAACCGCATGAAATTGGTCTTTGATGAGCCGCAATTTAGCGTCACCCCAGGACAAGCCGCTGTGTTGTACGAGGGCGATATCGTGCTCGGGGGTGGCATTATCGAACGACCGACGGCGGGTTAAAGTAACGGTTCCTAGGAGAGTTGGTCTTCCCCCAACAGAGACTACTTCTCAGAGGAGGGCAACTATCAGTAAAATTGCCGTTGTATAGAAAGAAGATTAATTTGGAATTACAGTCTACGTAGAAAGGGGATCATTTTGAGTCAGCATCCAGAGAGCATTGCCCCCCACGGCGGTCAGCTCATTCACCGTATTGCTTCGCACAACCAGCGGCATGAATTTTTAGATAAAGCCGACTTTCTCCCCAGAGTCCAACTCGACAAACGGGCAACCTCCGATTTAGAAATGATTGCCATTGGGGCATTTAGTCCCCTGATTGGCTTCATGGAGCAAGCCGACTACGACACAGTGGTTGAGACGATGCGGCTAGCCAACGGTTTGCCTTGGTCAATTCCGGTCACACTGTCTGTGGATGAGGCCGTAGCAGAACCGTTAAAAGAAGGCAGTTTGGTACGTTTGGATGACCCGAACGGGAACTTTGTTGGTGTTTTAGAGCTGACTCAGAAGTATCGTTACGACAAAGTTCGGGAAGCGGTGAATGTTTACCGCACCGATGAGGAAGAACACCCTGGGGTTAAAGTCGTTTATGAGCAGGGAGACGTTAATTTAGCAGGCCCGGTTTGGTTGTTGCAACGCGACCATCATCCCCAGTTTCCCACGTACCAAATTGACCCCGCGAAGTCTCGTGCCCTGTTTCAAGAAAAGGGCTGGAAAACAGTCGTCGGATTCCAGACCCGCAATCCCATCCACAGAGCACACGAATACATCATCAAGTGTGCCCTAGAAACCGTAGATGGTCTGTTCCTGCATCCCCTTGTCGGTGCCACCAAGAGTGACGATATCTCCGCTGAGGTGCGGATGCGCTGCTACGAGATTATGCTGGAACTTTACTTTCCAGAAACTCGTGTGATTCTGGCGATTAATCCAGCGGCTATGCGCTATGCCGGACCCAGAGAAGCAATTTTCCACGCTCTGATTCGTAAGAATTATGGCTGTACTCACTTCATTGTGGGGCGCGACCATGCCGGTGTGGGTGATTATTATGGCACCTACGATGCCCAGCACATCTTTGATGAGTATGAGTTAGGTGAACTGGGAATCGTGCCGATGAAGTTTGAACATGCCTTCTACTGCAAGCGTACTGAGCAGATGGCAACCACGAAAACTAGCCCATCGAGACCGGAAGAGCGGGTTCATCTATCCGGAACGAAAGTCCGGGAGATGTTGCGTCGGGGCGAGTTGCCACCGCCAGAGTTTTCACGCCCTGCTGTCGCCGCCGAATTGGCAAGAGCGATGAATATTACCAATTATGAGATTTGATGGGTGCAGGATAGCCGTGCCACAGATTTTTACTTCAGGTGTCATGATGTCAGTGCTTCCACCCACAATAAAAATCGATCTCCCCCCGATTTGCAATTCCCAATTCGACATTCCTGGTAGGCTGATAGCTGATAGCTGATAGCTGATAGCTGATATGGGACTTAATCGGCGGACTTTTCTGCAAAAAGCTGGTTTGGGGCTAGCCATGCTGGGAGTGAGTGAGACTGTACTATCACTCCTGGGTGATAAAAGCTTAGCCGTACCCGTGTTGGATCGCTATTTCCAAGCCTTGGCACAACCAAGCGGACGGAAGTTAGCGTTACTGGTGGGAATCAACCAGTATCCTCGGAACACGGCATTAACTGGTTGTGTCACGGATGTGGAACTGCAACGGGAACTGTTACTGCATCGATTTGGCTTCAAGCGTCAGGATATCTTGACGCTGACGGATAGCCAAGCGAGTCGGGAGAATATCGAAACCGCCTTTGTGGAGCATTTAATCGAGCAAGCGAAGGCCGGTGATGTTGTGGTGTTCCACTTCAGTGGCTATGGTAGCCGCGTCAAGATGGGTCAGGACGCTTCGGGCGATGACTCTATCCGCCTGCAAAATAGCCTCGTGCCAAGCGATGGGATCGTACAAACTAACGGCGCTTCGGTGGGGAACGATTTACTCGAAGACACCCTGATTTTGCTGCTGCGATCGCTACCGACAGACCACGTTACCACCATCCTAGATACCAGCTACATCGCCTCAAGTCGCGTCCTGCAAGGCAATCTCCGTGTGCGGTCTTCCCCCAACCCACCCGCAGAAGCTCCGAGTCTCAATGAGTTGGCGTTTCAAGAGCAAATCCGGCTTCGCACCAACCCCATCGGGGAAAAGCTGTTCAACACCATCAGCCCGAACCAAATGCCAGGAATTCTACTTGCCGCCGCAGGCCCCAGTGAACTGGCAACCGAGGTGCAATGGAATGGCTTTAGTGCAGGCTTATTTACCTACGCTCTTACTCAACATCTGTGGCAGGCTTCACCTGCAACAACGATTCAGATTAGCTTGAGTCGTGCGGCGGGAATGGTGAATCAAATGGTTGGAACAGAGCAACAGCCCCGCGTCATCCATCAAAAAAGCCAACAAAGTTCATTACTCGCCTATTACTTACCTCCCGATCCCAGCATCGGGGCGGATGGTGTCGTGACGGCAGTTGAAGAGAATGGCAGAACAGCACAGTTGTGGTTAGCAGGGCTTCCCGCAACCGTTCTGGAATACTACGGTTCCAATTCTATTGTCAACCTTTATCCGAATGGTTCACTTCCCTCCGTTGCTGGGGAAGGGGGGCAAGAGAGTTCTCCTGTGTCTCCTCCATCTCCCGCATCAGCACAACTGCAAATCCGCTCAAAAGAGGGGCTGACGGCAAAGGCACGAATTGTGGGTATCAGTGTGACGGATAATTCCCCACTCAAGGTTGGGCAGTTCGTACACGAAGCCGTTCGTCTCCTACCCCGCAATCTGGGTCTCACAATCGCTCTGGATGTGAGTCTAGAACGGATTGAGCGGGTGGATGCTACGAGTGCTTTTGCTGCTATTCCGCCTGTCTCATCGGTGGTGATTGCCGGAGAACAACCCGCTGATTATGTGTTTGGCAAGGTGCCCTTATCTCCTGGGGCGGCACCTGTAGCCGCTAATGTCCCCGTGGATGTAGCCACAACACGCCCAGAGGGGATGGATACATTAGGACGGACGGGGGGCTATGGACTGTTCTATCTGGGTCGTGAACCCATTCGGAATACGGCAGGGGAAGCTGGAGAAGCTGTGAGGTCAGCGGTTAATCGGCTGAACCCTAAGCTGGAAACCTTATTAGCCGCCAAGTTGTTGCGTTTAACGGTCAATGAAGGGTCTTCCCGGTTGGGCATCCGAGCATCCCTAGAGATGGTTTCCCCTCAAGGAACCGTGGTGATGCAACGAGAAACCTGGCGGGCGTCTTCACCCTCTTCTTCTCCTGCAAAGGCATTTGCCAATAACAAGAAGACTAGTGATTTGATTGCAAAGGCTGGAGAAGGAAATCTCCCCACCGTACCGATTGGCAGTCAGATCCAATATCGGTTGGAAAATTATAGCGATCGCCCAATTTATTTCATGCTAGTGGGCATGGATACCAGCGGCAATGCGATCGCGCTTTATCATAACCAAGTCTCTCAAAGTCCAGAGGACACAGAAAACAAACCCCCTCTCAACAATGCCTTGATTGCCCCTGGGGAAACTCTGACGCTGCCTCAATCTTCAGCGTCTAACTGGGTAATTCAAGAGCCACCAGGACTTGCAGAAATTCAACTCATTTGCAGTCGAACACCCTTCACCAAAAGTCTCATGGCACTGGACTCGGCGCGGCGTAAAAGGGAAGGAGAACGCATCGGGGATTTATTTAATCCCTTGGAAGTCGCTCGCTCTGTGCTCCAAGATTTACACAATGCTAGTGCCGTTGCTCCAGAGTTGATTGGTACCACTTCCGATAGCTATGCATTGGATGTTAATGCATGGGCTACTCTCAGTTTTATCTATCAGGTCGTCTGAGACTTCGGGTTCAGGGTTCATCAGTTCACAATTAGCCGAAGTACCCTCTCCATCCCTTCACCATTTGCTCGGCGGCTGGGGTTCCTTCAGCCGGAAAACCGTCCAGAAACTCTTTATCCGTACTGGGATTATAGGGGCCTTCTTTGAGTTCGAGCATCACCGTATCAGGACGCAGCACCACTAGGGTATGATAGACCCCCTCCGGCAGTTCAATCGCACGAGTCGATCCATTGGCACAGATGCGTTCGGTATGCAAAATTTGAGCGCTCTCGTCAAAAATAATGATACCTATTTCTCCCTGAATCACCAGAAAAAACTCGAACCCATTCACCTGGGGGGGACGCTGATGTCGGTGGGGGCGGACGTAGGTTCCTGGTTGAAGCACGTTCAGGAATCGTTGAACTTTTTCGGAAGGTTCGTGAAAGTCGTAATTCTGCCGCTGTCGAGGACTGTGACGGGCTTGCTCGACGATAGTATGGAGTAATTCCTCGGTAAGGCGTTTGATCGGTAGCGATCGCATAGTAGATTTTCGATCTAATTTTTCATCTTTGGGATGGTACCAAGGAAATCCGAAAAAGTAATCTCATCTACCGCATCTTTTCTGTGATATTGCACCTGTAGGGAGCGATTACAGCTTTTTGAGCGGTTTGTCACTCCTGGAGATTAGACTACGACAAACTAACTCAGCGATAACAAAAGCTGAGAAAGAAGAACAGCCAGAGAAAAAATAGAGATTAAGCAGCTTTTTTTGTCCGTTTTTTGTGTGGTGTTTTTCCTTTTTTCACTACTGGGTAACGAGTTTTTTTAGTACGTTTGTTCCCGGCTTGCCAACCCGGAGACTTTCCACGGGGTTTGGGAGAGACAGCCGGTGTGCCAATCTCCGGTAAAAGTAATGCGAACGACTCAGCCACCCGCCCAGGAGTTAAATTTGACAGGGGTTTTTGCCAAGGAAGGTGGTGTTGTGCCACCAAGTCTCTAGCTAACCATAATTCCCAAGTCAATATGGGCATTAAATCACTCCACCTTTCACATTGGCATGGAGTACTCAGTTGAGGAACTGTCCAATGTAATCGTTGTTTAAGAAAACGATACCAGTGGTCAACAGCAAAGCGACGTAAATATTGTCGCCAAATCTCAGGCAGGGGCAGCATTTCCTGACCTACCCACACCAACCATAACGGTTGAGACTTTGAGTGTGATTGCTCCGGCAGGATACGTTCGACTAAAATTAATTGCATAGCAATTGAAGCACTACCAGAAAAATGCAGGTCTTGCCACATCCGGACTCGAAGTTGCCCAAACCTTGAGTCCTCAACTTCAACCATTTCAGTAGCTTCCCACCAAGTTGATGAGTCGTTGAGCTTAAATTTTTGACCATGTTTTCTGGGTCGTCCCTTACCTGTATAGGCAGGAGGTGCTGAGTATAAACAACGATTAGAACGAATCCTCATCAAAAAGTCGGCTTCTATCTGGGCTGTTTGATTGAGCAAGGAAGCATTGCCATATTCACTATCGAGTAAAATCATCGGACGTAGTGGCAAATACTTACAAGCTTGTTTGATTTGCCAAGCAGCTTTGCTAATCGGATTCTCCCAACTGGTAATCCGCTCATGTCTCAAAGGTAATGCCCAACTGCCCTTATGTTCGGGTATCCAAGCTATGGTACTGTATCCTTGACCGATACTAATCGGTTTGTTGGAAGCGATCGCACTTGGCTGATGGCAGTAAGTACGGTCTTGCAATGTTGGTGAATGAACTCTTGCCCAAGCCGTATGATCTACGGCTAAAACGGGGCGCTCCTGCACTAGTATCTGTTTGATATACAGGCGCATTAACTTGTTGCGATTCGGTCTACAGTCTTGTAGAGCTTCATATATGCTCGGCCACTTCCGTCGAAAAAAGGGACTTAAAGAAAATTCAGCTAGGCTATAGACATTGCGAGTTGTGAGTACAGCATCAGTCAACTCAAAAGTAGCATCCTGCGCGAAGTTAATTAAGTCGTAAACTTGTTGGCGAAATTCTTGAAGTTGTTTATAGTTCATGCAGGGGAGAAATGATCGATTTTGGTTAATTATCATTTTCTCCCCTTTCCCATGACTTATACATGTCAGGTTGGATGCTCTTGATTAGGGTAGACACGGAAACACAGAACCGGAGAGACACACGCGAGAGTTTTTGTTCTGGGCAATCATCCCGGCTTGAGCTTAAGTCTGTATCATTTCATGTCAGTTTCATTGCGCTGAGTTTTATTCGCGATTGGCACTCGCGAACTTGACTAATTTTTTTGCCGTAATTACTGCTTCTCTACTCGGCACTCCTTGCCATCGTAGTCTAAACTCCAGTCACTCTTTGGCTCAACTATGATTTGAGTACAGCCCGATAAGCAGAAAAAATCATGAGTAAAAACAAACATTTACCCGAAGACAGGGAAGCACTTATTAATGGTGCAACTTACCCAGAGAGCAAAAAAACGCAACAAGCCGCCGAGAAAGCAACCACTTATGCGGCTAGCGTGACGGCACCCGAAACAGTCGTTGTGGACAAGCCGCCGCCAAAACCTAACTATCCCCTCTATCGAGTGCAACCTGGAGAGCGTATCTCCTTATCTGACATCGATCCCAATACCTCGGAGCATTACAGAAAAAAGAAAGAGGTGATGGTAGAACTAGAAAAACATCGCCAGCGAATTCGCAAGTTACAAGAGCGTTTGTATGCGGAGAACCAACGCAGCTTACTGATTGTGCTTCAAGCGATGGATACTGGGGGCAAAGATGGCACCATTAAACACGTCTTTCGCGAAGTTAACCCTCAAGGTTGCCAAGTTTGGTCGTTTAAAATACCCAGTGATGAAGAAGCCAGCCACGATTTTCTCTGGCGCTACCACCATCGGGTACCCCAGCGTGGCATGATTACCATCTTTAACCGCGCTCACTACGAAGATGTTCTGGTTGTGCGTGTTCATGATTTAGTAAAAGAAGATGTATGGCAGCAGCGCTATCACATCATTAATGAATTTGAGCAAATGCTCACGCTCAGCAATATTACTGTTATCAAGTTTTTTCTGCATATTTCCAAAGACGAACAAAAGCGCCGCTTGGAGAGTCGATTGGAGAATCCGGACAAGCAATGGAAGTTTTCCAAAAATGACATTAAGGAGCGACGATTGTGGGACGAATATCAGCAGGCATTTGAGGATGCGATTAGTAATTGCTCTACAGCTTATGCTCCTTGGTACGTTGTTCCAGCGAACAAGAAGTGGTATCGCAACCTAGTCGTCGCTCGCACGATCGCAGATACATTGGAGGCTATAAATCCTCAATATCCCAATGGAGAGAAGGGTTTGAAAAATATCGTCATTCCTGATTGAATTCAAACACTCAATCCTTAGTAAAAAGAAACCCCATTGGTGAGGATAGCCAATAGGGTCGAGAACTCTGTGTTGCATCTATTTAGAACATAGCGGAGGAAGGTAGACCCATAATCTCTCCGAAGTAAGATGCAAGCGCAGGCTCTAAAATTTGACATCTAAGCTCTCAAATTCTTGAATTACTCCCAAAGATAGACCCAAAGCATTCCTGATGGCTCAATTTTTTCTAGAAGAGTGAAAAGTGGCGGTTGCCCTTGCCAGGATGAGCAAAACAAAGCGGTGTGTCGCCAATAGCCAGAAAGGCGCGATTATGTTGTCTTGGCAGCGCCCAAGGTAAAGACTCGCCTATTATCACGCTCTATCAACTGGGGCGCGGTAACATTCTTCACTCTTGCTGACTTGTGGGAGACGAATCGCCATGATGATTTCCTCGGATGGGCACAGGGGCACTGCCCTCGTCAACAGTTTGGCGACAGATACCTGGGTCAAAGCTAGCTGGGAAGAGTTTATTGCTCTGGCGGGAGATCCTGCTTATCTCGATGGCAGGTTTTATTACCATCAAGGACTCTTAAGAATTGAGATGTCGCCCCTTGGCCCTCGACATGGCCGTCAAAATTCGATTATTTCCAAGGCGGTTAGTCTTTTTGCCACCATTAAGAATGTGCGGATTGTTGAGTTTGCGAATACTAGTTTTCGGAAGGCCGGTATTGGTGAATTTCAACCCGATTTGGCATTCTATATTGGTTCGGGTTTGAGAGTGCCACCGCAAACGGATGCCCCCATCGATTTGGAAGAGTATGACCCCCCGACATTGGTTGTGGAACTTGGTAGCATTTCGGTTAGTGATGATTTGGGACGGAAGCGCTTATTGTATGAACAGTCGGGGGTTGAGGAATATTGGGTGAATGATTTGAATGTGGAGGAAGTGATTGCGTTTGCGATCGCAGATGGGCGCAGTGGTCGAGTGAGCAAGTCTCTGGTGCTGCCGGAATTAGCGATCGCATTGGTGGAGGAAGCGATCAAACGCAGTCACCTTGAGGATGATACCAAGATTAATCTTTGGCTGCTTAAGACTTTTAGCCAAGGGTAAGGGATTGAGTACTTAATCGTACAATTGCTTAACTCATTCCGCTTGACAAATTGCGCGAATTAACACTCAGAAATTGTTGGAGAACCTCGAAGCGATTACGGCAATCAGAGCGAGTAAACCTAGCGCCCTACGAAAGTAGTTAACGCCCTCGAATAGCTCCTGCCACGCCCAAGTAAACAACGAGCCAAACGCTATTGCATCTATAGCTGTATGAATGTTGCCACTTCTCACCATTAAGCTGAGTACAGTTGCTGTAATCCCAACCAAAATCGGCAAATTTGGCGGTTGAGCAATAACAATATTGCCCTCGCTGTCTCGAAAAGTTTTGTCGAATAAGCTATTTTCCATGAATAAGAGTTTACTTGGCTCTCTTAAGCTCAACTCTCACCCCTTAGTCGTAAATTCTTGAAAAACTGCCTCGCCTCTCACATCACCTTAACTGTTGTTAAAGGCAGTCAGGTTTTTCTCTTTTTGAGACTCTAAAAATCCCCAAAAATTACCCTAACTATGACCACTCTACTGACTTTTTCAGGTAGGTTATCGCATCTTACAAGCTGTTGCCAATTAAGACGAAGGGTGCCCAGTAGTAAGGATGAGAAAAACCAGAAGAGGTGCTAGCAGTGGAGGGAGTGGGCGAACCCGGTCGGGCTTCAAGAACAAGACCCCTTTGTTCAGGATTGTCAGATATTGAGGCATTACCGCGCAAGAGACTCAGTTGAGCTTGCCGTAAGGCTTGAGCTTTCGTGATGGGAGCAGTTGCTTGTGCTGTGGCTAAGTTGCCGTAGAAATTTTGCATCAATTGGCGCGTGCTGTCATCGTTCACTTTCCACAGGGAAGCCATCACCGCCTTCGCGCCAGAGTTGAGAAAGTAGTAACTGATGCCATTGATTTCGGTACCATCCTGTCCTGTCCCAGCGAGTGCGGTTTCACAAGCGGACAGTACCACGAGAGAGACATTACTCAAATCTTGCAGTGTGGCAATCTTGGGAATGGCTAATTTCTCACCTGTGCCTAACAAGAGATAGGAAGCATCTGGGCTACCTGGCACAAATTCGCCGTGAGTTGCAATGTGTAACAACTGATGACCCAATAGATTATCTCGCAGCGATCGCCAATCAAAGTCCTGGTTGAGGAATTCTAGACCAGGATAAATGCCCTTTGTGTCGTTGGGTTGTTTGCGGACGATCGCATCGAGTTCGGCGGGGACATTGGGCAGGGGATTGAAGCCGGAAACGGGGTTAGAGAGTCCTAGGGCTAGAACTGAGGTGTTTTGGGTTCCGGGTGGGATGCGATCGCTCGTATTCGTCAAGTCAGCCGATACTATCGTAGACACGGCATAATTTTCAATCAGGTATTTCTCTCCATCAAACAAGGCACTCATGGGAATGTAGCGGGTTGCCCGATCTAGAGAGAAGACTAAATTTTGAATCTTGTTTTCCTTCAGTTCCGGTTCAATGGGTTTAATCAGCCACTCGTAAAGTTGTTTTCCGGTCGCCTGAAGTTCGGCAATGTTAGAACTGGGAGTCTCTAGAAGTTGGCGGAATTTCAAAACTGTTTCTGCTAGCTGCTTTTGTCCGACTTTGGGAACTTCAACGGTTTTAACAATGCCTCCTTTGGACGCCCACAGTAGCCAGATTTTGTCCTCCACTACCAAGGGATAAATCAAAATAGTACCGGGTTGGGAATCAACGATTTCTTTGGCTTTTAATCCTAGTTTTTTCGGGTCGAGGAAGGAATCATCTTGAGCTCTGCGCTCGCGTACTTCTTGTTCAATACTCTGAATTTTCTGATTATACTGCTGTGTTAAGGTTTCTCGCTGGTCTAGCAGTTGACTGAGTTGGTTGCAACGGATTTGCTGACATTCATAAACTCGTTGACCAAACGCAATTAAGGTACCATTTTCTTGTTTGATCTGTTCTTCAGTTGGAGACAATGCGATTTCGGGAGTTTTCCCTCTTGTGTTGGTAAAGTCTCGGATTTCCTGCACCTTCAACAGTTCCAACACATCTTGAGCTTCTAAAATACGTCCTTGAGAGAGCAACAAATCGGCTAATTCGCGATATGCATCAGCAGTTGTTTCTCCTTTGCGACCCGAGTACAGGAATGAGGTTTGTAACTGCGGGGGAAGTCCTTGAATTTTTTGCCGCACCTGCTCCACACTACTGACGGCTTGTTTGTAGTAGGCTATAGCGGTCGTCGGCATATTCAACTGGCGATAAATCCGAGCTAAACCCGTGCGAACACCAGCACCACTGCCTGGAAGTTCTGGGGTGGGATTGGTTGCCAGTGCAGATTGGTAGAAAGAGATTGCCTGCTGTAGCTGTCCTGACTTGCGATAAAGATAGCCCAGTTGCCATAAGGCAAAAAATTCAGAGCTTCGGCTTTTCAGGCTTCTAGCAATAGTCAAAGCTTCCTCAGTGGCAGCAATTGCTTTGGGATAGTCCTGCAAGCCAGCATAACCACCACTGAGAATTAGCAGCGCAGCATTTTTCATCACTGGACTTTTGCTAGCCTCGAATGCCACAGAGGCTTGTTGCGCGAGTTCAATGGTTTTTTGAGCATTGCCTTGGTTGTCGTAAATGTTGCCTAGCGACAGCAAGGTAATCCCTTCCATGAGCTGACTCTGCGTTTGCTTGGCGATCGCTAAAGCTTGCTTGTAAAACGAGATGGCTTTGGGATAGTCTCCCAGGCTGTTGTAAATACCGCCTAGATTCCACAGCGCCGTTAATTCTGCCATTGGATTGTTGATTTCTCGGGCAATGGCTAAACTTTGTTCGGCTGTCTCAATGGCTTTGGGATATTCCCTGAGTTTTTGGTAAGACGAACTCAAATAAGCGAGTGCAAAGGATTCTAGGAAACGGTTTTTGGCTTCCCGTGCTATTGTTAATCCCTGTTGCTCCAACTCAAACGCTTGGCGATAATCCTCCCGCCTTGCTTCATAAGCAGTGCCCAACAAGACTAAGGAAAACGCTTCTAAATCGCGATTTTTAAAGGTTTGTCCGTTAATAGAGTGTTCGCCGCGTGCAATGGCTAAAGATTGCTGACTCAAATCCAGCCCTTTCTCAAAGTCCCCTTGCATCGTGTAAGCCGCAGCAAGATTCCCTAACGACCAACCCTCGCGTTCAAGGTCTTGTGTTTCCCGCGCAATTACCAAGGCTTGCTGAGAGAATTCTATCCCTTTCGGCACGTTCCCAATATAGTTGTAAGCGGTACCAATACTCCAAAGAGCCTCTCCCTCAGCTTTGCGATTTTTGGTTTCTCGTGCAATGACTAAGGCTTGCTGAAAGTATTCAATGCTTTGCGGCCAATTGCCCAAAGTATCGCTATAACTCCCTCCCACCATCATCAGAGTGCTTCTTTCCAACTCTCTATCTTTACTTTCTCGTGCAACTTGGAGGGATTGTTTATAGTAGGCAATGGCTTTTGGGTCATCTTTTAGCTCGTAAAATGTATCACCTAGATTAGCGAGAATTTTTGTTTGAGTTTTCCAGTCTTTAAGCTCCTGTGCGATAACAAGTGCAGGTTGAAAGTAATCAATTGCTTTTTGGTAGTTCTTCAATTTATTGTTAGCCAGACCGAGATTTCTCAACGCGGTAAGTTGATACGGACGATTCTTAATGTCTTGAGCAATCACTAAACTTTGCTGGAAGTATTCAATTGACTTGGCGTATTCTTCTAAGGAATCATGATAAACCGTTCCTATACGATTCAGGGTGTCAGATTCCTCTTCGCGCTTTTTGGTTTCTCGCGCTACAGCTACCGCTTGCTGATAGTACTCGATGGCTTTTGGGTAGTTCTGCAAATTCTTGTTAGCCAAACCGAGGTTGAGCAGAGCATTGAGTTGAGATGGACGATTCTTAATGTCTTGAGCAATCACTAAACTTTGCTGGAAGTATTCAATTGATTTTGGGTAGTCTTTTAAGGAATCATGATAAACCGTCCCTATCGTATTTAGAGTGTCAGATTCTTCTTCACGCTTTTGAGTTTCTCGCGCTACAGCTATCGCTTGCTGATAGTAATCAATTGCTTTTGGATAATCTTGTAGAGAATTGTAAGCTTTAGCTAGACCGTAAACTAGAATGCTCAATTCACTTTCGCGGTCTTTAAGTTCCCGTGCAATGACTAGCGCTTGTTGAGAGGCTGCAATTGCTTTTGAATAGTCTTTCTGGGAATTATAAGTGTCCAATATACCCTTCAACGCGCTTAATTCACAATCATGCTTGTTAGCTTTTCGCGCAATTTCTAAGGCTTGTTGATAGTAACTCAGGGCTTTGGGATAGTCTTCTATCAAATATTCATAAGCTGCACCAAGAGCATAGGAATTGTTAGATTCGCAATTAAGTTTTTGATTTTCTAAATTAATCAAAACAGCTTGTCGATGATAATCAATAGCTTGCTGCTCGTCTTTTTGGGACTTATAAACTTGAGCTAGGGAGAACAAAAGGGATTTTTCGCGATCGCGATTTTTGATTTCCCGTGAAATACTTAAAGCTTGCTGATAATAATCGAGAGCTTGTTGGTCTTGTTTTAGGGAATCATGGTAAATATCACCAATTCCCTGGAGCATAGATGATTCTAAATCACGATCTTTTGTCTTTCTGGCAATTTTCAAAGTTTGTTTACCATAGTCAATCGCTTTTTGATAATTTTTCAGCGAGTAATAAACATCCCCCAAACTCCTAAGAGCATACGTCGCTAACTTATTATTTTTATTCTCCTGGGCAACTGTTAAGCTTTGCTGATAGGAATTAATGGCTTTTGGGTAATTCTCCTGAGCAGAATAAACATGACCGATACGCCGCAAAGCGTTTGATTCCAGGTCACTATTTTTAATTTCTTGTGCAATGACTAGTGCTTGTTGTTGGTAATCGAGGGCTTTAGTAAACTCGTTCAATCCCTTGTAAGCCACACCCAAAATACTCAAGGATTTGCCTTCTAGTTCGCGGTCTTTAATTTCTCGTGCAATACCTAAACTCTGCTGAGAGAATTCAATCCCTTTCTCATGGTTATCTAGGAAAGCGTGAGCGCTTCCCATACCTTGTAATGCCTTGCCTTCTCCCAAACGGTCTTTGATTTCCCGGTAGATGGTTAGTGCTTGTTGAAAAGACTGCAAAGCCGCTTCATTATCTTCATTGAGCTGTTTAGTCCCTTGTTCCACAAGCTTGTCCGCCTCCGCTTTGCGGCTTTGAGTTGCGGGTGCTTGTGCTTGAGCAATTAAGAGTACAGGAGTTGTGCTTGCAAATCCTAGAGGAGAAACTAAACAGAGAAATGCAGTAATAGTAAAAAGGCTAAGGGATTTCAACCAGAGATACATAGGAGGAATCCTCACTAAGCGCATATCAGCAAGTTAACTTCTTAATACGCTATATCTCTAGGCTTTGGGAGCTTATGCAACAAAAAATTAGAACTAAGGGTTTTGTGGTGGGTTACGGTCGCAACAATTCATTTCAAGCCATCCATGTGTGTTGTTAAGTTGTTTGCAGATGATCGCATCTAATTCAGCATGTACATAATCACCTGGTAGATTCTTAAAAGAGATTATACTTTTTTTGATTCTCCCGTTTTTCAATCAACCATTTTATGGATGCTTACGCCATCTTCAATCAGGCTCAATACCAGCGAGTTAGCGATGGAGCGATCGCGCCACTGTTGAGCAATTGCGAGTTGTCCAATCGACTTTTAGTCCTAGTTTGGCCTCAACTGGGAGATTTTGACACTCTTGAATATGCTTGGTGGCTACAACGTGAAGCTTTCCGGATTCAAAAGCAAGGAGTGATGATCCGGGCTGTGGGTATTGGCGATCGCACATCGGGGCAACAATTTTGTGAGTACACAGGGTTTCCACCCGATTGTCTATTTGTCGATCCCAAGGCAGAACTACACCAAAAGCTTGAACTCTATCCAGGGCTATCCCTTAAACTTAAGAGCCTCTCGACGGCTCAAAACGCCTGGATTAATTTGATGCTGATGTGTGCAGGGATCGGGAGTCCTGGAACTCTAGCGGAAGTATTTCGCGGTTATTTGGGCGATCGCAAAGCACCCCAGTTGATTGGCGATCAGGAGGTTGTGAAGGCGAAACCTCTACCCCCACTCAAGGGTTCATTCTTCAATCTAGCTGGAGGTACAGGGTTTCAGCGTCCCTTTGAACTGGCAACTCTGCGACTGCGAAATATGGTAGAAGTCTTAAGCCATTGGAACACTTACGTGCCAGATCCAGCTTATTTAACGCAGCGAGGAGGAACCTTTTTATTCAATGCTCAGGGGGAATTACTTTACGAACACCGCGATCCGGGAATTCTTGGTTTTGCGGCTAATATGAGCTATCCGCTCTCGTTTCTGGGTCTTGAACAGGATGAAATTGTCTAATAGCACTTTCATTTAATGCTGCTACAGTTAGCTAAAAAACTTTAGTTTTTGCAACAAATTTCTCCTAAAATTCTTCAAAGAATCCTGTTGACATTGAAGTGTTTTGATGCGTTTCAACTTAAGTTTTCTGGCGACTAGTTTTGCTTTGTTGAACTTATCCATTCCTAGTGCGTTGGCATTTACTGACATCCAAACTCATTGGGCGCAAGCGTGTATCAATCAGATGGCACCGCGAAAGCTGGTGAGTGGTTACCCGGATGGGACTTTTCGTCCTAATGCAACGATTACCCGTGCTGAGTTTGCGGTTTTGATGCTCAATGCTTTTCCTTATGCCCCCGAAAAGCGGGCTGGTACAACGTTTAAAGATGTGCCGACGAGTCACTGGGCGCATAAAGCGATTCAGGATGCTTACAAACGCGGGTTTTTTTCCGGTTATCCCGGTGGGATGTTTCTTCCAAACCAAGCGATTCCCAGAGTGCAAGCGATTGGTGTTTTGGCAGGGGCAAAGAATTTGAGTTTTTCCGGCAATGCGGAGGGAACACTCAGGCAGTATTTTACCGATGCGGGGCAGATTCCGGATTATGCCAAAAATGCGATCGCCGCTGCCACCATTAATAGTCTTGTCGTCAACTATCCCAACGTCAAACAGCTCAAACCCAATCAAACTGCCACTCGTGGAGAAGTTGCATCGCTAATTTGTCGGGCGTTATTTATCTATGCGGTGCAGCCGCAGTACATTGCTGGGGTAGAAACTCGCCCCCAAGCGGTTCGGGCACTACCGGGAAAACTCGATACCGTTCCTACTTTTAACAGCAATAGTCCGGAATTGGTGAAAACAGAAGGGATTTTGCTGTCAACTTTCCCACCCGAAGGAAAACAGGTACCCTCTGCCCATCTCAACTTCCCCTTTGAGGGACGATTTGATGTCTTTACTCACCATATCGCTAGGGCGGAAACTCAGGCTGAAACGGGTGCTCTTTACCAGGGGGTGATTGTCCACAATCCCAGTGACAAACCCGTCACGGTGGAGGTTTTGCAAGCCGCTAGTTACCTTTCAACTCCAGAAGCGCCCTTTAAAGAGTTGCCCGATATGAAGGATAATGCCGATGGCAGCGTCTACTCTGGCCCTGGTAGTCGGACGATGGGTGATGTTCTACGAGGAGTGCGGCAGGGGATTTTTCCAGCGCAGTTGGTGATTGAGCCAGGACAAAGTCAGATATTAATGAATCAGCCGATTACGATAGAACGGGCACCCGCTTCTAATGGTCGTTCTACGATGATGCGGTTGAGGAGTAATGGCGCGGTTTATGTGGCGAATTTAGCCAAGAGAGGTGTCCGCAATAGCAATGGAACCTACCGAGCACCGACGCTGAAGGAATGGCAAGGATTACTGGAAACTGGAGGTTTTGCAGGGCCGCGCGACCCGATTCCCACACCTCTCGATCCCCCCAGAGAACCAACGGTATTTAGTCGTGTGGCGGGTGTTTCTGAGGGAGCGCAATGGCAGGTCGAGATTACAGATAGTCCGAATGGGGAACATCTCAGCCTTCCTGAACCAGGGAAGGCGTTCTCCTACGTCGTGGGTACATTGCATTTGATTACTCTAGGCACGGGGCAAATCCAAAGTGCACGCATGTTAAAGCGCTATGAAGATACAGCTTATTTTGCCCACAGTAATTATGGGGTGGAATACAATCTCACATTGCCCCTCAAAAACACCACCAATCAACCTCAGACGGTGACGGTATCCCTGCAAACGCCCTTAAAAGATGAGGGGGGGAAAGATTTACTGCTGTTCTTGAACCCACGAGTTGACCAGATTTTCTTTCGCGGTACGGTGAAGGTAAGTTATGACGATGATGCGGGACAATTGCAGACGCGCTACGTCCATCTAATACAGCGACGAGGGCAACCTGGTGAACCCTTAATCACACTGAATTTATCACCTGGGACAAGTCGCGAAGTCCAGGTAAGCTTACTCTATCCTCCAGATTCCACACCACCGCAGGTTTTGACAGTGAAGACGTTGGATAGATAGTTATATCCTTTCCGTTTGCATCCCAATCACGGCATCTTGCCCTAAAAACTCTGCGTTCCTTCGCGCCGCCCTCTGCGTAACTCTGCGTTAAAAAAACCCACCTTCAGGGTATCAACAGAGATGTGCGGCATGTAATTGTGTTCCGTATCATATCTTGTGCATAACCTCCATTACCATCAGAGGTATGTTTTAAGTAGGTAAGCAATTTTATCGCTTGCCCAGGGAGGCTTCTACTAATGCAACCTCGAACAATCACTATCACCGCTCTCATCACTCTATTGGCTGCTACTACCACCGGCATAACTCCTAATGTTTCACAGCCTTTTTCTGCACAAATAGCACTGGCTCAAGCCCCATTGACTCACAATCCAGAAGCCTACCGCTTAATAGAGCAAGGAAATCAACAGTATAAAATCAGTGAATTTCAAGCAGCTATACAGTCTTGGCAACAAGCATTAGCCATATATCAGAAGAGCGGTGAGCAGATCGGGGAAGGAATTGCTCTAATTAATTTGGGTCATGCTTACTTTTCCGTAGGAGAATACCAAAAAGCCCTCGAATTCTATCAGCAATCCCTGGCCATTCAACAGCAACTGCGAGATTGTCCAGGAGAAGCGAATTCTCTCAACCATCTAGGTGAAGTTTACCGGGTCTTGGGGCAATATCAAAAAGCAATCGAGTTTTATCAGAAATCATTAGCACTCATCCGAGAGATAGGTCAGTCAGCGAACACCGATCACTATGCCCTACTCCAACAAGAAGCTACTTCGCTCAGCAATCTTGGTAATGCTTACCGGAATCTAGGGCAATACCAGAAAGCGATCGAAGTTGGCGAGCAATCCTTGGCTTTGCTCAAAAAAATGAGTGAATTACCTAGCCGCGATTCCTTCGCTATACTCAAAGAAACAGTCAATTCACTCACTAATCTAGGTCATGTTTATTTTTATCTAGGTAACTATCAAAAGGCCGTCGAATGTTATAAGCAATCATTAGCAGTTGTTCGGGAAATAGGAGATCGTCAAGGGGAAGCAAACACCTTAGGAGGTTTGGGCAATATTTACTATTCCTCAGAGCAATATCAAAATGGGATGAAGATTTATCAACAGTCCTTGGCTATTGCACGAGGAATTGGCGATCGCACAAGCGAAGGAATAGTTCTCAACAATATTGGTGCCCTACTCGCAACCAATAACCAGCCAGAACTAGCCATTATTTTCTACAAGCAATCGGTTAATGTTCGAGAAGCAATTCGCCGAGATATCCAAGGGTTGCCGAAAGAACAACAACAGTCTTATATAGAGACGATTGCCAATACCTATCGCTCTTTAGCTGACTTACTGCTCAAGCAAGATCGAGTCTTAGAAGCGCAACGAGTCTTAGATTTGCTCAAAGTGCAGGAGCTGGAGGACTATCTCCATGACGTGCGGGCTAGTGAAAATCTGAGTAATGGTATTGCCGATCGCGCCCCAGAACAGCAAATTAAAAAGGGCTATGAAGCAATTTTAAACCAAGCCATTGAACAGGGAAAAGAACTCTCGCAGTTGGAGAGCCTTCCTGTATCCAATAGAACAGAAGTCCAACAACAGCGTGTTATCGAACTCAGGAAGAATCAAGAGCAAATTACCCAACAGTTTCAAGAATTTCTCAAGAGTTCTGAAGTTGCAGCACTGCTAATCCAGTTACGGCAAACCACCGTCGGAGAGGGCTTTGACTTAGATAAATACGCCACCAGTTTACAGGATAACCTCAAGCGACTCCAACAAGATGCCGTCATTCTCTATCCCTTCGTTCTAGAGGATCGCTTGGAATTAGTATTAGTGACCTCTTACACTCCCCCAATCCGCCGAACTGTCGCTGTCAAACGCAAAGACCTCAATCGAGCTATTCTAGAATTCCGTGATGTTCTGAAAACTCCTAGCCGAGATGCCAAAGATTCTGCTCAGAAACTCTATAATTGGCTGATTAAACCCATTGCCAATGACTTAGCTCAAGCTAAAGCCAAAACTATTATCTACGCCCCTGACGGGCAACTGCGTTATATCCCCCTTGCCGCTCTCTATGATGGCAACCAGTGGCTTGTACAGCGCTTTGGTATCAACAATATTACCGCCCTCAGCCTTACCGAATTCAATACGAAACCTCAAAGTAAGTTGCACATCTTTGCAGGTGCTTTTACCCAAGGCAATTACAGTATCCAAGTTGGCAGTCGGCAGTTCAATTTTCAGGGTCTCAAATATGCCGGGATAGAGATAGAAAATCTGGCGAAAATCGTTCCTAGTACGACACGATTGTTAGATCAGCAGTTCAGCCGAGATACTGTTCTTCAGATGAACGACTACTCCGTTGTCCATCTAGCCACTCATGCTGCGTTTGTCGAAGGTCAGCCAGAGCAGTCGTTTATTCTGTTTGGTGATGGCAAGTACGTCACTCTCCGAGATGTTGGAAGCTGGCGTTTACCCAATGTTGATTTAGTGGTACTTTCCGCTTGCGAAACGGGTTTAGGCGATAAGCTCGGCGATGGGAAAGAGGTTCTGGGATTTGGCTACCAGATGCAACGAGCGGGAGCGAGAGCCGCTATTGCTTCGCTATGGCAAGTGGATGATGGCGGTACCCAAGCCATGATGGATGCCTTCTATGCCGCACTGGAAAATGGCAGTACCACTAAAGCCAAAGCTTTACGACAAGCTCAAATCGCCCTGATTACTGGGGATTACAAAGCCTTGGGACAACAACGGGGGCTGGAAGTACAGCAGGGCACCAGAAGTCGTTTATCGCCTACGGTAAATAGTCGCCTCAGCCATCCTTACTACTGGGCACCATTCATTCTGATCGGTAACGGGTTGTAAGCTCCATTAGCCTAGACAGCTTGGCAGAAATAACCTACCAGTGAACCATGAACCATGAACAAATCTTACCGAAAACATGTCAATACTATCGAACGCGATATCACTTGAGAATGGTACTTTCTGAACTGAAGACCAATAGCGCTCTCGCTAAGATGGAAAATTAATAGGTGTGCAATTTGTGAAAAAGATTCTGATCGTCGTTCATCAACCCACCTCTAATACTGGACTCGTGGGGCAAATCCTTCGCGCTTGGGGCTATACCCTCGATATCCGAGTACCGAGTCAGCAGGACGAACTCCCCCCAACGATGGATAATCACGAAGGTGTGATCATTTTTGGGGGGCCGATGAGTGCAAATGATCGCGAAACTCTCCCCTTTATCGGTACCGAACTGGATTGGATTCCAGTGGCTCTAGAATCGGGTAAGCCTTACCTGGGAATTTGCCTTGGTGCTCAATTATTAGCCTGTGTCCTCGGTGCAACGGTTCAACCTCATCCTGATGGCATGGTAGAAATCGGCTACTTCCCAGTGATGCCGACGGGAATGGATAGCGAACATTTCGATCAGCCGTTGTATGTCTACCACTGGCACCGTGAAGGATTTGAACTACCGAAGGGTGCGGTTTCCCTGTTTGAAGGCGAAATTTTTAAGAATCAGGCATTTTGCTATGGTGAGAACGCCTATGGTGTGCAGTTTCATCCGGAGATGACGCGGCAGATGATGGAACGCTGGACGACAGAAGGTGCTCACATGCTAACCCTTCCAGGGGCACAGTCCCGTGATGAGCATTTCTACCAGCATTCGTTATATGCGATCGCCATGGAAAATTGGCTCAAAGGATTTCTCTGCCACTGGTTAGGACAAGATGCGATTACTCAAAAAATCTGTGCCTGAACTCTAGAATCCGTCTGATTTATGTCAGAAACTGATCCGGATAACTTGATGGTTGAACGTTCAGGGTTGTTCATGCCTTGCTAATTGTCCTCTCACCCAAGCCCGGAAAGATTTCATTGTCGCATTTCTTCCTCTTACTTTACTTTGTTCCACAAAATCGTGGAGAACATCGGCAATAGGTAAATTGGGAAAAGCCGAGCTAGTTTCTGACTGAACGTATTCGCCAGACTGAAGAATATTAATTTCTATTTTTTTGCCGTTATAACGCCAGAGTTCAGTCACTCCTAATTCTTGATAATTATTAAACTTAGTTCTCGATGTAATATCAATTTCAATGGCTAATTCGGGCGGCGGGTCTATTTTTAAATTTAGCCGTTTCTTGCCTCTAATTTGGGCTTCTTTCTGAATATAAAAACAATCATCGGGTTCAACGGCTTGTCTCATCGCTTCATTCTCAAACGTCGTTGAGCCAAGGCTCCTAAACTCGATATCCATTTCTTCCAGAATTGCCTTGATAAAATCTCCAATAATGACTTTATCATCTTCATGTTCTGGTAGTGGAGTCATAATTTCCAGCGTTCCTTGACTATAAGAAAGTCTCGCACTACGACTTTCACCCAAATTTTTTAAAATATCTTGGAATTGCTGCCAGCTCACATTTTTTAAGAGCAGTTTATGTCCGGGTGGTACGATAATTTGTTCGAGGGCTAACAGCATTTTTTTCTGTCCAGAATTCAAGCTATGCAAGGAACATTTTGCAATACGGATTTGAACATATCCAGGCTAACATTCTTCTAACGAACGATGAAAGCCGTTTTTCTTGACTTTTGACTTTTGACTGTCGCTTTACAAACCATTGCCAATTAGAATGAAGGGTGCCCAGTAGTAGGGGTGAGACAAATTGGAACTGCTGCTATTATCGGCGCTAGTCTCTACCTCTGGTTTAGCGACAACTTCAAGACCTCGTTGTGGGGCATCTTTAGCAGTAAGTTTACCTTGCAATAGGCTTAGTTGTGCTTGACGCAAGGCTTCGGCTTTGGTCATTGGTTTTTCAGATGTTCCAGTAGCTAAATTCTTGTAAAATTGCTGCATCAATAGACTAGTGCTGCCATCGTTCACAAGCCATAGGGATGCCATTACTGCCTTCGCTGCATTGTTCATAAAGTAGTAAGCAAGGGCGTTAATTTCTACACCGTCTTGTTGAGAACCACCAAGCGCTGTTTGACAGGCTGATAGCACGACGAGATGAATGTCACTTAATCCTGTCAAGGCACTAATCATATCTGGAGTCAGGGGTATGCCAGTTCCTAGCAGAATGTAAGATTTATTTGAGCTAGTTGGGTCAAATACACCGTGAGTCGCAAGGTGCAGAATTTTGTGTCCTTTGAGATTGTCTCGCAGGGTGCGAAAGTCAAAGGTGCGGTTTAGGTACTTTTCTCCTGGATAAATTCCTTGAGTATCGTTGGTTTGCGATCGCACAATACCATCTAATTCAATGGGTACATTAAGTAAAGGATCAAAACCAGGAACACGATCAGATAGTCCCATTGCCAGAACTGAGGTATTTTGAGTACCGATGGGTAATTTATCCTTCGTGTCTGCTAAGGCTGCGGAAGGTGCGATCGCAATGGTATAGTTCTCCATCAGATATTGTTTCCCATCAAACAGGGCACTCATGGGCATATAGCGCGTTACCCTATCCAGGGCAAAAACCAGATGTTTGACGGAGTTTGCCTTGAGTTCGCCTTCGATGGGTTGAATCAGCCAGTTGTAGAGTTTTTGACTGACGGCTTGCGCTTTGGGAATATCCGCAGAACCGCAAGTACGCTTCTCGCACTCTTCCATTAGCTTGCGAAACTCTAAAACGGTGTTTCCTAATTCCTCTCGGCTGACGGGAACTTTAACGGTTTTGATCACATCCCCTGTGGCATAAAGCTGTAACTGTAGCTCTTTTTCTAGCACCAAGGGGTAAATCATCACCGTGTTGGGTTGAGCGTTGACAATTTCTCTAATTTTCCCGAAGTTCTGAGGGTCAAAGAAGATATCATCTTTTTGACGGTTTTCACGAATTTCTTTGTCTATTTTCTGTAATTCCTGAACATTTGCCGTAATCAGAGCTGTTTGTTGGTCTTTGAGTTGGCTGCATTGTTGACTGTTTGTCTGTTCGCACTCGCTGATCTGTCGTCCCAATGCTACGATTGACTGATTAGGAGCGGGAATTTTGGCTTCAGTTGGAGTTAGGGGAATTTGGGGTTTGTCGCCTGTTCTATTGCCAGCACTGATGAAATCACGTATTTCTTGCCCTCTTAATAGTTCCTGTACATACAGTGCTTCTTTGTCTCTTCCTTGGGAGAGCAACAACTCTGCTAACTGGCGATAAATATCAGATACTTTCACTTGGTCAAAATCAACGGTTGCTTCCAGGAATGATTTCTGTAACTCTGGTGGTAATCCTTGGATATTGCGCCGGACTTCTTCTATTTGGTTAACAGATTGTTTGTAGTAGTTGATGGCAATATTGGGTTGATTTAAGTCGCGGTAAATGCGAGCTAAACCATACAAGCTGTAAGCTTTACCACCCGCTACTTCTGTCGGAGTAGAAATGGCTAATGCGGCTTGATAGGCGGCTATGGCTTGCTCGTTCCGTCCAAATTTGCGATGTAATTGCCCTAATAGATTGAGTGCTTGTTTTTCCCAGGTGGGATTTTGGGTTTTTCGGGTGAAGGCTAAAAAGGCTTGTGCTGACTCCATCGCTTTGGCATCATTTCCTAATGCAGCGTAGCCAACACTCAACATCCTAGTGGCGAATACTTCCATCCCAGGAACTTTAATTTCCTGGAATATAGTTAATGCTTGTTGGGCGAATTCTATAGTTTGTTGCGGTTCTGCAAGGCTAGCGAGATTTAATAAAGCATTACCTTCACCTTGGCGGTTTTTGAGTTGCCGCATGGTGGTGAGTGCTTGTTGGTAAAACTCATTGCTTTTCTGGTAATTTCCCAAGTTCCTGTAGATATGACCGAGATTAAATTGTGGTATCGATTGAAGGGATGGACTCTTAAGTTCTGTGGCTATTTTCAAACTTTGCTGATTCAACTCTAGGGCTTTTTGAAAGTCGTTGCTATTGTTGTAAAGATTACCCAGATAAGATAACGCCTGAGCTTCCAAACCAGGATTTTTTAACTCTCTTGCAATTACTAAACTTTGCTCGATGAACTCTTTACCTTTGGTGTAGTTGCCAACAACTTGGTAAGCATCGCCTAAATTCATTAGCAACCTTGCTTCCCTTTCGCGGTTTTTGTATTTTCTTGCAGATACTAAGCCTGGTTCAGCGACGGAAATTACTTTTTGATAGTCTCCTAGTTTCTGATAGGCATCACTGAGAGACTCCGCAGCGTGGGCTTCACCTAGGAAGCTTCTGAGTTTTTGAGCAATAGCCAAGCTTTGTTGTCCTACTTCGATCCCCTGCTCATATTTTCCCTGTGCATTGTAGGCTTGACTAAGAGTTGCCAAAGCTTGTCCTTCAAAATAGGGATTTTGCTGTTGTCGAAACTTTGCCAAAGCTTGGTTTGCCACTTCAATTGCTTTTTGCGTGTCTCCTACATTCTGATAACTGTGGCTCAAATACTGTAAAGCCAAGCCATCATCTTTTTTTGTCTGCTGTAGCAGTGCCAAGCTTTGTTGTGCTAACTCCAGGGCTTTTTGATAGTTACCTTGGTTATCATAAATATCCTGGAGTTCACCCAAAGTACGCTGTTCAATATCGGTATTTCCTAGTCGTCTAGCAATTTGTAAAGCTTGGTGTGCTAACTCTATCGCCTGGGGATGCTTGCCCTGTTTAGTGTAGGATTGACTGAGTTGTTGTAACGCATCTGCTTCTGTTTTTGGGTCTTTGATTTGCCGTGCAATACTTAAGGCTTGCTGAGTTGATTCTATAGCGTTGGGCAAATCCCGCATATCTGTATAGAGTTCGCCTAAATTAATTAACGCCTCTGCCTCTAAATTTGGTTTTTTGAGTGTTTGCACGTATGTTAAACTTTGCTTAGCAAAATCAAGGGCTTTGTCAAATTCCCCAAGACTCCTGTAACCCAAACTCAATCCCTGTAGGGTACCAGGCAGGATTTTCAAATTACTCTCTTGTAGGCTGGGATCTAATAGAGAAAAATTGATTTACCGCGCCTTGGCTAAAGCTTGCTGGTATAGTTCAATCCCTTTTTCGTATTCTCCCAACTCAGTATAGATACTGGCAAGAACGTTTAAAGAAGATGCCTCACTCAAAGGATCTTTTTGTTCCCGTGCGATTTCTATTTTTCGCTGGCTTAACTCAATGATCTGTCTGTCCTTCCCTTGATCACGGTAAATTGATGAAAGAAGAGATAAGGCTGTTGTTTCTGTCTGTAATTCTTTAATTTGGCGAGCAATCTTCAACGATTGTTGTAAGAATTCAGTTGCTTTGTTGTAGTCTCCCAATATGTAGTAGACTCTTCCTAACTTCTGTAAAACAAATGCTTCCTTATCTGGCTGTTTGAGTTCTCGCGCCATCTGTAAAACGTCCTGCGCCAATTTAATATCATGAGGTGCTTCGGCTCTAGCTTGAGAATAGAATCCTTTGCTATACAAATCAGATGCTTTAGAACCAAACACCATGATCATTGTCAGGGTACCCAGTTGGGAACTGCTGTCTTTGATTTCCCGTTGAATTGCCAATGATTGCTGGAGAAACTCTACCGCACGTTCTTTGTCGCCTTTTATCCCGTAAGTGGTACTTATCAGATTCAGTACTCTATATTCGAGGAAGCGATTACCTACCTCTCGACTTGCTGCTAACGATTTCTTAGACCACTCCAAAGTGCGAGGATAGTCTTGCAAATCGTCATAAGTTACTGCTATCGAGAAAAGTGTATAACCAGCTTGAAATTTATCTCCTACTTCTTGCTGAATTGCCAAGGTTTGGTTGTATATTTCTAGGGCTTTAGGATTTTGTTTTAAATTAGAGTAAGTCACCCCTATCTTTCTCAGAGTCCTGCCTTCCCCTGCCCTATCTTTTACTTCGCGACTAATAGCTAAGGCTTGCTGGAAAGTTTCCAAGGCTTTGTCATATTGGCTTTTTAAGAGGTAAACTGAGCCAAGGTTATCGAGTGTTTCTCCTTCCCCTTTTCGGTCTTTCAGTTCCCGCCGAATTGCCAAAGCTTGCTGCAAGACTTCCGAGGCTTTGTCAGCTTGCGATAAACCGAGGTAAACCTCGCCCATATTGTTAAGGGTTTGCCCAATTCCGGCTTTGTCATTCAGTTGTTGGCGTATTTCTAGTACTCATTGATAGGTAGCGAGTGCTTTTGGGTAGTACCCTTGGCGATACTGCTGCACTCCCTCTTGGAATAGCTTATCTACCTCGGTTTGGCGATTTTGAGTGGTGGGTGTTTGTGCTGAGACAGAGAGTAGGGGCACCATCGGTGTCAACTTAAGCCCTGGCGAATGGAATTCGCGGCTATAAAAACGAAGTCCGCCTGCGTGGACTAACGGAAAAACTAGAGTTTTGAAACCTGCGTAGGCAGGTTTTGTTTGTATAGCTGCGGTTTCAACCGCCCAGCTAACGTTAAGTTGACACCAATGGATATGTCGTGCCCCTACAGAACTAGGGAATAGGGAAGGAGTCAGGGAAAGCAGCAATGTTGTCGTAAAAAAGCTGATGGACTTGAGAGGGGGGTGCATGGGACAAGTCCTGTGTTGGTAGAGGATGACTGACGTAACAGAAGTTAAAATAAACAGACCGCCCTCTAAACTTGTTATTTCTAAGTTTCTAAGTGTGGAAACAAACTGGAGACTCAAATGACCCCAGCAACAATCGCAACATCCACGCATGTATCACCCCTTTTGTTTGAGGGAGTAACTTGGAGAGAGTTCAAAGCCGTTGAGCAATTATTAGATCGTCCAGGATATCGACTCTCTTTCCTCGATGGAGTTTTGGAGATTCGACGAATGCCAGGAGAACCCCACGAAACAGTTAAAAAGAGGATTGCTGCATTGTTGGAACTTTACTTGCTCATGGCAGGGTTTGACTTTACTCCAACTGGCTCAATGACTCTAGAAAGTGAAGGGGGTGCTGTCAAGCGAGAGGCGGATGAATCCTATAAACTTTCCCCAGGTCGAGTGCGTCCCGATCTAGCGATCGAGGTGGTGTTTACGAGTGGCGGCATCAACAAGTTAGAGGTATACAAGCGGCTGAAAATAAAGGAAGTGTGGTTTTGGGAAGACGGCGTGTTAGAGGTTTATCACTTACGGGAAGAGGGCAATACACTTCACTATGAAAAGGTTTCTAGTAGTGAAGAGGTGAAAGGGATCGATCTAGATTTGTTGTTACGTTGCATCAATATGGTGAATCATGTTGATGCGATCAAGACGTTTCAGCAGGCACTTCAGCAATAGCCGAGGATAGGCTGTCCCGCTATAGATTAGATCCCCCTCGCATCCCCCTTAAAAAGGGGGACTTTGAGCAAACAAACTTAACCCAATCCCAAATCCGTCACCGCACCGACACTGCTAGAAGAAACTAACTTGGCATATTTGGCCAGCACACCTTTTGTATAACGAGATTTGGGCGGTTGCCAGTTAGCACGGCGTCGTTCGAGTTCCTCATCCGACACATTGAGCTGTAACAACCGCGCTGGGGCATCAATGGTAATAGTGTCACCTTCTTGAACTAACCCAATTGTCCCTCCAACCGCTGCCTCTGGTGCCACATGTCCCACAACCATGCCGTAGGTGCCCCCAGAAAACCGCCCGTCGGTAATTAAACCCACCGCATCGCCTAAACCCGCACCAATAAGCGCAGATGTGGGAGCCAGCATTTCTCGCATTCCTGGCCCACCTTTTGGCCCTTCATAACGGACGACAATCACATCTCCTGCCTGAATCTGACCGGCAAGAATGGCATCTAGGCAAGCTTCCTCAGATTCAAAAACTCGTGCAGGGCCAGTAATTTGTGGCTTTTTGACCCCGGTGATTTTCGCCACCGCGCCCTCTGTCGCCAGATTCCCTCTCAAAATCGCCAAGTGCCCTTGAGCATACATCGGATTATCCCAAGGACGAATCACATCCTGGTCTTTTGCGGGTTCTTCTGGAACATCGGCTAATATTTCAGCAATGGTTTGACCCGTAATCGTTAAGGCATCGCCATGTATTAAATCATGTACCAGCAGCATTTTCATCACTTGAGGAATGCCGCCAGCTCGATGTAAATCAGTGGCTACATATCGACCACTGGGTTTCAGGTCACACAGTACCGGCACTTTAGCACGAATCGTTTCAAAATCATCGAGAATTAACTCTACTCCAGCCGAATGCGCGATCGCTAATAAATGTAATACGGCATTCGTAGAACCCCCGATCGCCATAATCACAGAAATTGCATTTTCAAATGCCTTGCGTGTCAGAATCTGGCGGGGCAATAACTGTTTACGAATCGCCTCCACCAAGACAAGAGCAGATTTTTCGGCACTGTCTGCTTTTTCTGCATCCTCAGCTGCCATTGTGGAGGAATATGGTAGGCTCATCCCCATCGCTTCAAAGGCGGAAGACATCGTATTCGCTGTATACATCCCACCGCAGGAACCTGCACCAGGGCAAGCCTTGCGTTCGACTTCCATCAGTTCGTTTTCATCAATCTTGCCTGCGCTGTATTGTCCCACCGCTTCAAAGGCACTAACAACCGTCAAGTCGCGTCCGTTGTGATGTCCGGGTTTGATCGTACCCCCGTAGACGAAAATAGCGGGGATATTCATCCGTGCCATGGCAATCATCGCCCCTGGCATATTCTTATCACAACCGCCAATTGCCAGCACTCCATCCATACTCTGACCATTGCAGGCTGTCTCTATCGAGTCTGCAATCACGTCTCGCGACACGAGGGAATACTTCATCCCTTCCGTACCCATCGAGATACCGTCGCTAATGGTAATCGTGCCGAACATCTGAGGCATGGCACTGGCGTTTTTAACGGCTGCCTCTGCTCGTTGAGCAAGCACATTGATGCCCATATTGCAAGGGGTAATCGTGCTGTACCCATTGGCAATTCCCACAATGGGCTTGGTAAAATCTTGGTCTTGGAAACCCACAGCCCGTAGCATGGCACGGTTAGGCGATCGCTGAACGCCCTGGGTAACGACTTGGCTTCTAACGTTGTCCGGCATTGGTGTGTTCTTCCTTGGCTATCCGCTATCCGCTATCAGCAACATGGGTTGGAGGTTAGTGCTTAGAGCAAATAACGCCTAACCTTGCAACATTCAATCGGCTAACCTTCCAACTTGACAAAAGGATCTTGCGCTGACAGCTATTTTTTGATTGTCTCAGAATGTATGATGCATAGTCCGAATTGTATTCGGCTCATTCTTCAGAAACTCTCAACATATCGCTTCAGTTCCCTTGCCATTCGTTGATTCCCTCGCTGTTCATCTACCCGTATAAACGGCAGAAATACACGAGTTAAGAACCCTGAATAATAATTTTTGTGAATATATTGGGTACGACCCACACCAATTTCTTGCAACTCAAACACATACTCATTGCGAAAGCCAGGAATGGAGGAAACCCAGCTAAGGCAGACATGGGGCTGAACTTGTATTACCAAAGGCTCAAACTCGGTTTCATCTTCGTAGGGAATCCGTCGTAGAGAGAGGCAAACTTCGTTTCCCTGGCGAAAGGGAACATTTGAGTTACGGTCATATAAAAACGTATTCCAGTGCTTCCATTGCTCTTTCTGGAACAATGCCTGCCAAACCTTCTGTTTCGGCGCATTAATCACAATTTCAGTGTAAAGACTCGTCATAAAAAAGGCATATCACCTCCTACTCGTAGTCTGTCAACCTTGAATTGAAGGGTTGGTAGAAGATAAGGGGACAAGGGGACAAGGGGGACAAAGAAGACAAGGGGGACAAAGAAGACAAAGGGGACAAAGAAGACAAGGGGACAAGGAGATAGGAGATAAGAGAGAAGTTTTATTAAATTACCCCTCAAATCTACCTTGATGCTCTACTAGGTGTAACTGAGTACAATGAGTAACCCATTCGCCCTGTAGGCTAGGTGTTATTTGAGATTTTAGATTAATAAATTGGAAATCAATCTAAAATCTACAAGTTAAAAGCCAAAATTGATATAGCATGGCAGACTTAACACCCAATCCTAGCTTCAGTTTAACGATCCGCGTACAAGTGCCCAACCGTGCCGGGATGTTAGCCAGCGTGACACAGGCGATCGCAGATGTGGGAGGGAACCTTGGACAAATTAAGCTCCTCGAACAAACTCGCAAGATTGCCATTCGCGACATTACAGTGGATGCGACAAGCACGGAACACGCCGAACAAATTGTAAACGCGGTTAAAGCCGTGAGCCATATCAAAGTGCTCAATGTCTACGATCGCACATTTAACATGCATCGGGGCGGCAAAATTTGTATCCAAGGCAAAATGCCGCTAGAAACTCAAGCCGATTTAGCCATGGCTTACACCCCCGGTGTGGGTCGAATTTGTGAAGCGATCGCAGAAGACCCAGAAAAAGTTTACTCCCTCACGATCAAAAGCAACACCGTCGCCATTGTCACCGATGGCAGTGCCGTATTGGGATTGGGCAACTTAGGCGCAGAGGCAGCGCTGCCAGTCATGGAAGGCAAAGCCATGCTGTTTAAAAAGTTTGCGGGGATTGATGCTTTTCCCATTTGTCTAGCGAACCAAAGTACAGACCAAATTGTCGAAACCGTCAAGAATATCGCTCCCGTATTTGGGGGTGTCAACCTGGAAGATATCAGTGCGCCTCGCTGCTTTGAAATTGAAGAACGACTGCGACGGGAATTGGATATTCCTGTGTTTCACGATGACCAACATGGTACAGCGATTGTCAGCCTCGCGGCTTTGATTAACGCCCTGAAGTTGGTACACAAATCCATGGAAGACGTGAGGATTGTGATTAATGGGGCGGGTGCGGCTGGAATTGCGATCGCCCGCTTACTGCGGAAAGCCGGTGCTAAGACCATCTTAATGTGCGACTCTCAAGGCATCCTCTCCAAAAGCCGTGCTGACTTAACCTCGCAAAAGAAAGAATTTGCCGTTGATGCGGCAGGTTCCCTTGCCGGTGCCATGTCCGGTGCCGATGTATTTTTGGGGGTTAGTGTGCCCCATGTCTTAACGCCACAGATGGTGCTGTCGATGGCTAAAAAACCCATTGTCATGGCGATGGCAAATCCCATCCCAGAAATTCAGCCGGAATTAGTGGAACATGATGTGGCGGTGATGGCAACCGGTCGGAGTGATTACCCCAATCAAATTAATAACGTCCTCGCCTTTCCGGGAATTTTTCGCGGTGCTCTAGATTGCCGTGCACAGGAAATTACCACCAATATGTATTTAGAAGCGGCAAATGCGATCGCCTCCCTGATTCATGCCTCAGATTTAGATCGAGAACACATCATTCCTTCGGTATTTGATGAGCGAGTCGTAACAGCCGTTGCCGGTGCTGTGCAGCGTGCGGCACGACAAGATGGTGTAGCCCGTCGGTAATTCTTTTCTGCTTTTGTTCCCCCCTTTTTAACCGGAGCTCATACGAGGAGGGTTAGGGGGGATCGTAGTCGGATTTGCGGTGTTCATTCTCCTTTTTCTTAATATTATGTCCGGCTGAATACTTACACTTTGGTGGAGGTAAGGCAGATGGCAGAAGGCAGAAGGCAGAAGGCAGAAGGCAGAAGGCAGAAGGCAGCGTTCTCCCTTGTCCTTCTATCTACTACCTTTGACTGCAACTTGATATGAAGCTATAAAATGCGATGTTTCAACCAAAATGATAAAAGTGGCATTGCCACTCGATACCCTACTTTTGCTCCATAAATTAATCCTTTCTGTTCCAATCCTGTAAGCGCCCCCTGAAACCCACCACCTCTTGAAAACTGGTGTTTCTGAAGATAGGGGCGTGAATGGGGGCTATCTGTCGGATCGATCGCTAAACTTTCCAGAACCCGTGCCTGAATGGGAGGCAGGAGGAGTAGAAGAGATTCAAAGGTAACAGACAGATCCTCGACCAATCTTAATGTGCTGCGATGGACGTGATCGAGTTGGATGAGTTTTGGAGAAGATGGCAAGGAAAACCGAGTTTCTTCATCCTGATAAAAGCAACGATGGTCACTCCAAATTCGCCGCGCTAAGGCGATCGCATCTCCAACATGCCCCTGTGTGTAATCTAGAAATAATTCCAGGGCATCCCCTTCAAACTTTAAGCCTTCTGCTGCCATGGCTTCAACGAGCCACGTTTCAAGTTCTTGATGTTGCACGGGAAGCAGGGAAACGATTTGAACCTCGCTCCCTTCCACCCAGTCTTCTGGTGTTGTTGCCAGGACAACATAGCTGACCCGATTTTGCCGTTGAATTTCCTGCCGCAAATAGGATTCCCATCGACCGGCCCGATCCCAAGAACGAATATGGGGGAAATTCTGGAAGACAAACACCACTCGACCGCTTAACTGTTCTGCTATGACCTGGGGAAGGTTTAATAAGGCTTCCAGGATCAGCCATTCATCATTGAGGGCAACCTGCCAAACAAAACGGGCTTGATGGACTGTTGGTTGTTCTAATTGCAGAGGATAGCTAGAAGCCCACTGCTCGATCAACGTTCGTTCTTCCGATGTGGCAAAGATATGAAGCATTCCCTCTGCCAACAACTCTAAAAAGCGAGAAGAGGTGGTGGCCCTTAGGCAATCGATCTCTAAAACTCTGGCTCCAATTTGCTGTGCTGCATGGCGAATCAGCGATCGCCTCCCGCTTCCAGTCACACCAGTCAGCATCAAATCCTGGTCAGCCGCCAAAATTGTACAGATTTGCTCTAGCTCAATCTGCCTGCCAATCAACCCCTGCGGCTTAAACGTATCATTCATCATAGTCAACCTATCATCCTCACCCTGAAGCCCGCCTTACATTGAGAAACCATTGACTTTTTTCTTTCCACCCCAAAGGAATTTTCGATGCACTGGTGCTTGCACCAAAAAATAGTGCAATGATAGTTTTAAAGAACTATTTTTTAGTGCAAGGTTGTTGACCCATGTCTGCCATCTCCTCGCGCTCTCAGATTTCTCAACCCTCTACGAGCCAATCCTGGCACACAATCGAAGCGGAAAAAGCCCTTTGGCTGCTCAAGAGCGATCGCACACAGGGTTTAACCCAGAACCAGGTTGACCAGAATTTACAGGACTACGGTACAAACGAGCTGGTCGAAACGGCAGGGCGTTCGCCGCTGGAAATTTTCTGGGATCAGTTTAAGAACATCATGTTGCTGATGCTGATCGCCGTTGCCATTATTTCCACGATTCTAGATGTGCGCGAATCCCTGACGAAGGGGCAGTTCATCTTTCCCAAAGACGCAGTGGCCATCTTTGCGGTGGTGCTGCTGAATGGGCTACTGGGCTATCTTCAGGAGAGCGGAGCCGAAAAAGCACTGGCAGCCCTGAAAAACATGGCATCCTCCAAAGTCCGGTTGCTCCGTAATGGAAAACCTGTAGAAGTGGAGTCTAAGGAACTGGTTCCGGGCGATATCATGCTGCTGGAGGCAGGGGTCAAGGTGGCAGCCGATGGGCGAATTTTGGAAGCTGCAAATTTACAGGTGCGAGAAGCCGCCCTCACGGGAGAAGCACACGCCGTGGAAAAACAAGCCAGTGCAATTTTGCCAGAGGATGCCCCGTTAGGCGATCGCATCAATCTGGTCTTTTCTGGAACAGAGGTGGTGCAGGGACGAGCAACAGTGCTGGTGACAGGCACCGGGATGCAGACTGAATTGGGTAAGATCGCCACGGCGCTGCAATCCGTTGAAACAGAGCCTACACCACTGCAAAAACGTATGACCCAACTGGGAAATACGTTGGTGACAGGGTCGTTAATTCTGGTAGGACTCGTCATTGCTGGTGGGACGCTATTTAATCCTTCATTGTTTGAGGAACTGGTTAAAGTTTCTCTCAGTATGGCGGTTGCAGTTGTCCCAGAAGGCTTACCCGCTGTGATTACCGTTACCCTGGCATTGGGCACGCAACGCATGGTGAAGCGCAATGCCCTGATTCGCAAACTACCTGCGGTGGAAACCCTTGGTTCTGTCACCACCATTTGTTCAGACAAAACGGGAACCCTGACGCAGAACAAAATGGTGGTGCAGGCAGTCCATACCCATCGCTACGCGGCTCGTGTGACAGGGGAGGGATACAGTCCTGAAGGCAAATTCTATCCGCAGGCTAATGCAGAATCATCGCCAGAAATTTCCGGGTCGGCAGAACCAGAATTGCGATCGCTCTTAATGGCATGTGTGCTTTGCAATGATGCTGTGTTGCAGAAAGAGCATGGCGACTGGGCAATTTTGGGCGATCCAACCGAAGGAGCACTGCTGGCAGTCGCCGGAAAAGGGGGATTCCGCAAAGACCAGGAAGAACAGCAGTTACCTCGTGTTGCTGAGTTTCCGTTTTCCTCTGAACGCAAGCGGATGAGCGTGGTTGTGCAGGATGCATCCGGCAAACTGGGAGATAGTCCATTGGTTATGTTTACCAAAGGTTCACCTGAACTGGTGCTGGAACGCTGTACCCACATTCAGCAGGACAATCAGGCTCAACCAATTACAACCCAACAACGTCAGCAAATTTTAGAGCAGAACAATCAACTTGCCAGCCGAGGGTTGCGTGTCTTAGGGTTTGCTAGCAAGAACTTGACAGAGTTATCACAAGATTCAGACGATAAGGCTGAAACCAACTTGACCTGGTTGGGATTAGTGGGAATGCTGGATGCCCCTCGTCCGGAAGTGCGCGAGGCGGTGGAAAAATGCCGTGCCGCCGGGATTCGTCCGGTGATGATTACAGGCGATCACCAACTTACTGCTCAGGCGATCGCAGAAGACCTGGGCATTGCAAAAATGGGCGATCGCTGCCTGACAGGACAGGAACTCCAGAAGCTTTCCCAGCCAGAACTGGAAGCCGAAGTTCATCACGTCAGTGTTTATGCTCGCGTTGCCCCTGAACACAAGTTACGCATTGTCCAGGCGCTCCAGCAGCAGGGACAGATTGTTGCGATGACCGGGGATGGAGTCAACGATGCTCCAGCCTTGAAACAAGCGGATATCGGAGTAGCAATGGGCATCACAGGCACCGATGTTAGTAAAGAAGCCAGTGACATGGTGCTGCTGGATGACAATTTTGCCACGATTGTTTCGGCAGTTGAAGAAGGTCGAGTCGTTTATATCAACATTCGTCGCTTCATTCGCTACATCCTGGGTAGTAATATTGGCGAGGTCTTGACGATCGCAGCTGCGCCCTTGTTGGGATTAGGAGGTGTACCCCTCTCTCCCCTGCAAATTCTTTGGATGAACTTAGTCACTGATGGTCTGCCTGCTTTAGCACTGGCAGTAGAACCGGGTAGACCAATCGTCATGCAGCAACCACCTAAAGATCCAAAGGAGAGCATTTTTGCCAGGGGTTTAGGCTCTTACATGATTCGGATTGGTATTATTCTGGCAGTGCTCGCGATTTTGATGATGGTCTGGGCATACGGTTATACCGAACAGGTGCAAAGTGAGTTGTTAGACCGCGATCGCTGGCAAACAATGGTGTTCACCACCCTCTGTTTAGCTCAGATGGGACATGCACTGGCGATTCGCTCCAACACGCGGTTGATGGTAGAAGTAAATCCCTTCTCAAATCCCTATCTGCTGCTATCCGTTGCCGTCACCAGCATCCTGCAACTGATGCTTATTTACATTGAACCACTTCGGAACTTCTTCAATACTCATTACTTGAGTGGATTAGAGCTATTGATTTGCATTGGATTTAGCGCTCTTGTGTTCATCTGGATTGAAGCAGAGAAGCTATTTATCCGCTGGTATGCCGCTCGTAAGTAGTCGCTCATGAACCGCTTACACCAGAACGCATAAAAATCTATCCCCTATTTTCAAGTCAGGCACCATGGGCAGTAGCTCACAACGAAAAAATGAAAAATCTTATCCCGTCTGCCGCCTGCCTTATTTTCAAGCTAATTCAAACCTAACCCATTAGCCCGGTTGATGTTTCTTATGAATAAAGCCGATTCACCTTGTGGTATTCAAACGTATAACCAAGGGGACATCACACTTGACCTGGAACTGAGTATTTATCAGCAATTGCAAAAACAATCTGTCAATCTTGCTGAATTCATACAAAAGTTGAGTTGTTTCATCACAGCATTAGAACACAACCCGGAGAGATACAACATCAACCCCTACACAGAAAAATTCAATCGAGGAATTCACATTCTAGGTAAGTATGATTCTGAACTAGGTGTTTTTCCTCATTCACATCTAGCCTTGAAATGTTCAGAAGGCCGCTGGGGTGCAGAAAACCCAAAAAAACAATTTTCCAGAAGCATTCAATTAGCCTGGGAATTTGAAACCCGGTTAAACAACCAAGAGAAGGCACTACTCCAGATTTGTCCTGTCTACTTGCACTTCCAAACACGAGTCAAGAATGCCCTTTTTAAGAAAATTTTATTTATGCCAAAAATTGAGGGTACCACTTTAGGAAAAACCAAAGCCGGATTCAGCCCTGAATTTTGTCAGACATTCAAGATTCCCAATTTCCAGGAAATCCTCCACAAATTCAGGTTTTCTTTACATCGTTTTATCGATCCTGACAAGAAACGTCAACTGCTCAAAATTCAATCTGCCTATTTATTTCAACGTTTGTCTGCAAGAGGAATTATAATCCCTAGTTTAAATCAGAAGAATATTCTGGCAACATTAAACACGAACAATAAACAAGTTCAATATGTCATTATTGATCCGATCGCGGATTACTATTTACCAATTTCTCCTGCCTATAATCTTCTGACAGGCTACCTGTGTAAATTTAAATAATTTTATATCCCCTTACTACTTTTATCTGTGGCAATACAGAAGTGGTAGCATGACCACTTCTCTTTGCAGGGTAAGGACACGACATTGTCGTGCGCTTCTTTTTGCAAGTACACAGCAAATTGGCCCAACTATAACCCAAGTACGATGCCAGTCGCTTGCTGCTAATGATAGCAATATGAAACCGTTTACAGCATGATGGGTTCAAAACCATGAATTTTAACTTTTTTGACCTATTCTGGATTTTTTTGGTTTTCTCCTCACTCCAACCTTGGTGGCAAAAACGCCAGATGGAAGTCCGTCGAGTGCAAACCCTCCGAGCGTTTGAGCAACAGCGACGCAGCCGAGTTATTTTGCTGATTCATCGGCAAGAGTCCGTGAGCTTCCTGGGAATTCCTATATCCCGCTACATCTCAATTGAAGACTCAGAACAGGTGTTGCGAGCGATTCGCTTCACCCCTCCCGATACACCCATCGATCTGATTCTCCATACACCAGGAGGTCTTGTTCTTGCCACAGAGCAGATTGCCAGAGCACTCATTCGCCACCAAGCCAAAGTCACCGTTTTTGTTCCTCATTACGCCATGAGTGGTGGCACAATGCTCGCTTTAGCAGCCGATGAAATTGTTATGGATGCCAACGCCGTCTTAGGACCGGTCGATCCCCAACTGGGCAATATGGCAGCGGCAAGTGTCCTCAAGGTCGTTGAACAGAAGCCCATTGAGAAAATTGACGACCAAACCTTGATTATGGCAGACCTATCTCGCAAAGCTCTACAACAAGTTCAGCGGTTTGTGCGGACGCTTTTAAAAGACCAAGTCCCGCAACCAAAGATTGCTCCAGAAAATATCGAAAAAATTGTTGAAGCCCTGACTACAGGAAAAGTCACCCATGACTATCCCGTTACAGTTGAGGAGGCGACAGAACTGGGTTTACCGATTACCGTTGGTCTGCCGCCTGCCATCTACAATCTCATGGAGTTATACCCACAACCCCAAGGAGGACGCCCTTCTGTGCAATATATCCCCATGCCTTATGGTCAGCGTCCGGCTTTACCAGAGCCTAAGGGAAGACCTTTACCGGAGTCAGCTAAGTTTTGATCTACGGGATGCTCAAGGTTAACACCTTAGCGTTACGGAGAGGGACTTGTCTGTGGTGATGGACTGGGTGATGGGCTGGGTGACAGAGAAGGTGATGGGCTTGGTGACGTAGAAGGTGATGGGCTTGGTGATGGAGAGGGTGGTGTTGTTTGGGGGGTTGCCCGTGGAGTTGGGGTTGGGGTTGGGGTTGGTTTGGGGCTGGGAGTTGGAGTTGAGGTTGGTTTGGGCTTACCCAGAATTGATCTTGCCTCCTGATCAAGTCGCTGACGAACTTGTAAATTAGCCACTCCCGTCACTGGCAAACTCACTTGCTCTTGAAATCTCTTGACAGCAGCTTCAGTTTGTGAGTCATAAAACTGAGTAATGGGCAAAGCAGGGCTAGGCTGAAGCGTCAGGTTCAGGTTGGATTTGAGAATTTTGACAATATTAGCTGCAAAATTCTGGGTCTGAGGGCCAGCAATCCCATCAACTTGTAGCTTATATCCCTGCTGAAACTGGCGAATAGCTGCTCTGGTTGCCTCATCTGTGAGGGTATCTCCTAGGGTAACGTTGTAGCCAAAGCCACGCAAAACAGCGCGAAACTCTCTTGGGGTGTAATCCCGGCTACGCTGGGCAAAGGCGACTTCACAACTCACCACACTGGCGGCTAATCCCAAGCCAATGATGGCAACGGGGACTCCATATCGATTCCACATCATTTACAATCCTCACACCACTGATTGAGCCGATAACAAATTGAACAGGTATAGTTTAATCTGAAAGATGCTGTTCTTGATAATTGATATACTATTTTTCTTGTTTTAGACAATACCAATTTGATGGACAAAACGCAAGGATAGCAACGCCTTTTCATGGGTCTGCTGTCAGAGTTGTATGGGTTCTGTAAGATTGGGTAAATGAGTAGAGCAATCCAGTCGTATACTCAACGGATTTTTATACCTTCGCTATATAAATAAATGATGTTTAGAATGCACTCCTCTGGCATGAATAATCTCTAACCACAAAAAACATGTCATCCTTGCCAAAACTGACCCCCATAAAAACTAAAACGCAAGTACGCCGAAGCCTTTGGTTTGAACGAGTCATGGCACTCATTGCGTCAGCGAACCTGGCTCTTGTTCTGTTTGATTTGAGCTACATTTCTTTACGAAATTTCTGGCTTCAAGGCAGAATCAAGATTCCTTTGCTCAATCAAACCATTCAGGTTCCTCTGCCACCAATCGCCAAGTGGTATGACCCGTTTAAAGGGATTGAACCCAACCGAGATACACAAAAGTATTTGGAAACAGTAGATAATCTGGAGAGGCAGCTTGGCCTGATTCAGTCGCCCCCACTACAAACTCAAGAAATCTTAAGCCGATTACGCTCACGTCAGACAGCAGAAATTATCGAAGCGCTGCGTCTTCAGAGTGAAGAAATGGTAGATACGAATCCGTTTCAGGTCGCCAATAAGACAGGTACCCTGGAAAAGATCAAAAATCGAATGCGCGATCGTGTTCCCAATCAGGAGAATTCAGCTAAACAATCATTCAGACAATTTTGGAGCCAAGACTACTTAGACTTAAATGGTGTCAGGGGAGAATTGATTTTTTTTGATGAGGAAATTCGACCTTTAATAGAAACCAACTACTATCGTCCAATTGGAGAAAATGGCGAATTTATAGACCGTTTTTGGAAGATTGACTTACCCTTTGTCATCCTGTTTGGTCTAGAGTTTTTGGCACGTACTTGGTTAATTAGTCGCCGTCATACTGCTGTCAGTTGGCGAGATGCCATGCTGTGGCGTTGGTACGACCTCTTCCTCGTGCTACCGTTTTCTCTGGTGCCGTTTTTGCGCTATGGTCTACTACTGCGGATCATCCCTGTAACAATTCGCTTAAGTCAGGCGGAACTGATAGACCTAGAGCGTATCCAAAAGCAAATTAGTCAGGGGTTTGTTGCCACCATTGCTGAAGATTTGACAGAAGTTGTGGTGGTTCGGGTGATTAATCAGGTACAAGGATCTATTCGCGGAGGCGACCTAGCTCGATGGCTCTCCCAACGGGATGTTCGTCCCTATATCGACCTTAATAATACCGATGAAGTGGCAGCGCTCACAACGTTGATGACGCAGCTTGTGGTTTATCAAATTCTTCCTAAAATTAGACCTGACCTAGAAGCATTGCTGCAACATAACCTGGAAAAAGTGATTAAACAGTCTCCGGCTTACCAGAGTCTTGAGAAATTACCAGGACTCATTGGACTCCAACACCAACTCACTGAACAATTGACCAAAGAAATCATTCAAGCTGTCTACGATGGTCTCAATGCGGCAATGGAAGAAGACCCGGTTGGAGACCAATTGCTGAAACAATTGATTGAACACTTGAGCGAGGCTTTAGGGACAGAAATACAGGGTAAGCAGACCTTACAAAAAATTCAGGTTTTATTGACGGATTTATTGGAGGAAGTCAAGATTAATTACGTCGAACGCTTGTCTGAAGAAGACTTTGAAGAAATCTTAGAACAAACCAGAGCCATCCGTCACATTGCTCAGCAGTAGCGCGAGTCCCTGTGGGCAGACTAGAACAACCCGTCAAAAATCAAACTCTCAATCCCTAATCGCCCGTCACAGCTAAGGCAGATTGCGCTACACTCGAACATAGCAGGAAGTCTTTGCGATTTGCTGCGGGGCTTCTTGTTGGAAGAAATTTTACCTGGAAGTGGGGTTGACCCACTTTTTTTGTTGTTGGAGTGCTTCAATGACTCATCCCCTAATTCCCCAACTCATCGATTTGGCGACGCCAGTAGCCGAAAATCTGGGATTGGAAGTCGTCGGGGCTGTTTTTCACACGAACAGACGCCCCCCTGTACTGCGTGTGGATATCCGTAACTGCGCTGATGATACCAGTTTGGATGACTGCGAACGGATGAGTCGGGCACTGGAAGAGCAGCTAGATGCTTTAGATCTCATTCCAGACTCCTATGTTTTGGAAATTTCCAGTCCTGGGATCTCCCGTGAACTCACGACAGACCGAGAGTTCATTTCTTTCAAAGGGTTCTCTGTCATTGTCAAGACATCTGAACCTTTTGAAGGTCACACCGAGTGGCGCGGAAAGTTAATTCGCCGGGATGACACCGGAGTTTACCTGAACCAGAAAGGTCGTGCGCTTGCCATTCCCCGTCCACTGATTATCAGGGTGCAGTTGGAAGAAAAGGTTTGAATCCGGGTTGAAGCTAGAAGGTGGTAGACGCTTAGAGGCTTCTGCACTCCTTTGAGTCTAGTCGCTTCTCTAGGAGACGCTCATTGCCGTTTCTGTTTGGACAAAGCTGGCTGGGCAAGAGTCAGCACCATCGGCTCTTTCCCTGAGCAAACGAGACTCCTTAGCCTCTTCGAGAGTAGCGTCGGTTAAAACATTCAACCGGCTCACCTTCGACCCGGAGACAAACCTGTCAACTTTTATTTATTCATCATTCATTACGGAGATTTGCTTATGTCAATCGTTGCCTTACCGGGCCTGAAGAAGATGATTGAAGAAATCAGTCAAAGTCACAATCTACCGAAATCTGCCGTTCAACAAGCGCTACGGGAAGCTCTCTTAAAAGGATATGAGCGTTATCGTCGCGCTCAACGTCTTGATCGGTACCATTTTGAAGAAGAGTACTTCAACAACTTTGAAGTTGATCTAGATATTGACGAAGAAGGTTTTCGCGTCTTATCGACCAAAACGATTGTTGAAGAAGTCAGTAACAGTGATCATCAAATTTCACTGCAAGAAGTTCAGGAAGTAGCCTCGGAAGCTCAACTTGGGGATTCGGTTGTTTTAGATGTGACTCCAGATCAAAGCGAATTTGGGCGGATGGCGGCTATTCAAACGAAGCAGGTACTCTCCCAAAAATTACGAGACCAGCAGCGTAAACTTATCCAAGAAGAGTTTGAGGAACTAGAAGGCACAGTTTTACAAGCTAGAGCGCTAAGATTTGAACGCCAATCGGTGATTATGGCGATTAGCAGTGGCTTTGGTCAGCCAGAAGTCGAAGCGGAATTGCCCAAGCGGGAGCAGCTCCCCAATGATAACTATCGCATCAATGCCACATTTAAGGTGTTTCTCAAAAAGGTGCGCGAAGGTCCTCATCGGGGGCCACAGCTTGTCGTTTCCAGAGGGGCGGCGGGTTTGGTGGTTTATTTATTTGCTAACGAAGTTCCCGAAATCGAAGACGAAGTCGTGCGGATTGTGGCTGTGGCACGGGAAGCCAACCCTCCCTCTCGCCATGTCGGCCCTAGAACTAAAATTGCCGTTGATACTCTAGAGCGAGATGTTGATCCGGTTGGGGCTTGTATTGGGGCTAGGGGATCGCGCATTCAAGTCGTGGTCAATGAATTACGGGGTGAAAAAATTGACGTGATTCGCTGGTCGCCTGACCCATCCACCTATATTGCCAACGCTCTCAGCCCAGCACGGGTGGAGCAAGTGCTACTGGTCAATCCAGAAGGACGTCAGGCGCATGTTTTAGTGCCGGAAGACCAGCTCAGTTTAGCGATTGGGAAAGAAGGTCAGAATGTTCGCCTTGCGGCTCGCCTCACCGGCTGGAAGATTGATATTAAAGATGTGGCTAAGTACGATTATGAGGCCGAACATCGCAAAATAGAGGCATTAATCGCCAGTTCTCCTGATGTTGACGAGATCTACGAGGAGGATGAAGAAGAAGTCGTAGAAACACTGAATCTGAAGGATTCAGAGCCAGTGGATGAAAGGCTCGATCAAGAAGAGGAGTAGGAGACGAATTTGGCTTAGTGCTCCGTTGGCATTGGCCTTTTCAGTATGATGGCGCTTGGTGCGGCTCTCTTGTGCGATCGCTACTCAAGTTAAACGCCTTAAACGGTTCACAACAGACAACAACACTTGTTTGCCTTTAAGGAATACAAAACCTCTCACCCATTCTATGGAGCCTAACTATCGTCGTTGTCTGAGCTGCCGCAAGGTGGCTCCCAAAAAGGCGTTCTGGCGCGTTGTCCGACTCTACCCATCGCGACAGGTACAATTAGATCAGGGGATGGGGCGTTCTGCTTACCTCTGTCCTCAAGCAAGTTGTCTGGCAGCAGCTCAAAAGAAAAACCGATTGGGGCGGAGTCTTCGTACCTCCGTACCCGAAAAACTTTATGAAGCTCTATGGCAGCGTTTAGCCCCTAAACCAGCAACACCAACTCAACCCAGGGAAGGAGAGATAGAACCGTGACGCCGTCAATGGCTTTCAGTGAATCCAACAATCGTTAGGATAGATAGAGAGTGATTGGTTTTTGGGGTTGTCTCGATCGGAGGTGAGTCAGGTGCAACCCAAATCAGCCACTTAAGTCAAGAAAACCAAGTTGAAACGGAAATAACACAAAACCTATATCAGTTTTTTTAAGATTTGTGCAAGATTAGAGAGGAAGGGTCTAACGGCTTAATAACTATCCAATAGGTTTCGGGGCAATAGGCTCTTCTCCAGCCTTAAGGATTAACCCTTTAATTTAGAAGCGCACTCACATTCACACAAAGATAACAACTTCACCCATTGGTCACAAAACAAATGAACAAGCAGTCATTCGAGCATGTCGATATGGTGTAAAACTGGTAGTTACGACGGGGAAATACTGGATGAACAACGGCAAAGTAAGAATTTACGAATTATCACGGGAATTGGATTTGGACAATAAGCACATTTTGGACATCTGTGAAGACCTCAATATTGCGGTTAAAAGTCACAGTAGTACGATCACGGAATCCGAGGCGGAACGCATTCGTGCGGCTTCAGAAAAATTGGCTGTCAGAAGCCGTGGCGGTGCGACCTCCACAGAAGGAGGTACAGGATCACCTCCTCATAAATTTGCGACCCGTCCCAAGGGTCAGCCCAGGCAACAAATCGTAGGAATCAAGCCGAAGTCTCCTACCAGTCCTAGATCGCAACAGGAGGATAATAGAGTGGGAATTCCTCCTCAACCCCCCGTCAAGCCATCGGTGACGCCCCCCCCCAAGCCGACGCTGAATCGACCCGCTATAAAGACGCCGGAACGTCCATCTGAGCCGATCATTGAGCAGGAACCGCCGGAGTTACAAGAGATAGTACCCCCGGACGTTCAAGTTGAAACCGAGCCGGCTCAACTGGCAGGCCCACCTGTAAGACCAACGCCGCCCAAAAATCCTCAGCTAACACAGGTTGAGCGACCGATTTTGAAACGAGAGCGGTCAGAGCCTTCGCCGGCTAAACCGAGTGGGACTCCAGTGCCACGTCAGCCAGTTAGTGCCAACCCATCCTCAACCGCAACTGAGTCCTCACCGCCAGCACGTCGGAGTCCAGCGCCAGTGGCTCCCGTACAGCCAAAACTTTACGGGCCACCGAAAAGACCCCAACCCCCTCGTGAAGGTCAAGGTGTTGATGTGGCGGCAACCCTAGGAGCCGATGACTTTGCTGGGCCGGACGAGGATATCGAAGGGATCTCATCAGAGATTAAGGAGCTGAAGGCACCCAAACGCCTGACTCCTCCCCGACCCCCGACGAAGAAGAAAGAATGGGTTGATGAAGATGATGAGTCGCAAGAGCTGGCTAAGGCCGGAAAAGCGGGTGCCAAACTCAAGCGGCGACCTGAACTGTTTGAAGATGATGAGGAAGATTTTGAAGATCAGCTAGCCGAACTAGGGGCACCCGTCATCGCTACTCAGGCCATAGCTCGTCCTGCCAAGCCCAAGTCTCAGCAAAAACAACCTGTGTCGGCGGCTATGCCTACGACGAGCCAGAGAAGGAAGCCCGGTGTCAGAGGCAGCGACCATAACAAATCGGATGCGCGCGATCGCCAACGGGATAAGAAAGCAACTCCAGAACGCCCAGAAACAATCGAGTTGACTGGCTCTGTGACGATTCGAGAACTGGCGACGGCTTTGGGGATTGCTGAAACAGAGATTATTAAAAAGCTGTTCTTCAAAGGAATGGCAGTGAGCATCACCCAAACCTTGGATATCCCCACAGCCAGCCTAGTGGCAGAGGAACTGGGAGTGACCGTTCAGACGACCGAAGAAGCACCTGCTGCTACGAAGGTGACAGTAATGGTGGGTGAAGAAGACATAGAAAACCTGCAAAGGCGTCCACCCGTCGTCACCATTATGGGTCACGTCGATCACGGAAAAACCACCCTGCTCGATGCGATCCGCGAAACCAAAGTGGCGCAGGGAGAAGCGGGTGGGATTACCCAGCACATTGGCGCTTACCATGTTGATGTTGACCATGACGGTCAAACTCAGCAGGTGGTCTTCCTCGACACTCCTGGACACGAAGCTTTCACCGCCATGCGAGCGCGTGGAGCAAGAGTCACTGACATCGCTATCTTGGTGGTGGCTGCCGACGATGGTGTCCAACCTCAAACCGTTGAAGCCATTAGCCACGCCAAAGCGGCTGAAGTTCCCATTGTTGTTGCCATCAATAAAATTGACAAACCCGGAGCCCAGCCTGACCGCGTTAAGCAGGAATTAACGGACCGAGGTTTGCAGCCAGAAGAGTGGGGCGGCGACACAATTATGGTTCCTGTAAGCGCTATCCAAAAAGAAAACCTGGATACATTGCTGGAGATGATCTTGTTGGTAGCGGAAGTCGAAGACCTTCACGCTAACCCGGATCGACCGGCTAGAGGTACAGTGATCGAAGCGAACCTGGATAAAACCAGAGGACCGGTTGCTACCCTGTTGGTACAAAATGGCACCCTGCGGGTTGGGGATACCCTCGTGGCTGGCTCAGTCTTCTGTAAAGTGCGAGCGATGATCGATGACCGGGGGGCACGGGTTGAAGCCGCAGGGCCATCCTTTGCCGTGGAAGTCTTAGGTTTGAACGAGGTTCCCGCTGCTGGTGATGAGTTTGAAGTCTTTGAAAGCGAAAAAGAAGCCCGTTCGACCGCCAACAAAAGGGCAGATGAGCAGCGGCAATCTCGCCTGCAACAGGTGATGGCGTCACGCCGAGTCACCCTCAATAGTCTCTCCGCCCAGGCTCAAGAAGGTGAACTCAAAGAACTCAACTTGATTTTGAAAGCAGACGTTCAAGGCTCCGTCGAAGCTATTCTCGGTGCCCTCAAGCAACTGCCACAAAATGAAGTGCAAATCCGAGTTCTGCTGGGAGGAGCCGGCGAAGTCACCGAGACAGATGTTGACTTAGCAGCGGCTAGTGGTGCTGTAATTATTGGCTTCAATACCACACTGGCTCATGGTTCTCGACAGGCGGCTGACCGAGAAGGGGTCGATATCCGCGAATACAACATCATCTACAAACTCCTTGATGATATTCAAGCGGCGATGGAAGGTCTGTTAGAACCCGAAATGGTCGAAGAACCACTCGGTCAAGTCGAAGTTCGAGCCGTCTTCCCCGTCGGGCGCGGTGCGGTTGCGGGTTGCTATGTGTTGACGGGCAAAGCCGTTCGGAATTGCAACATCCGAGTCCGTCGCGGTAGCAAAGTAGTCCATGAAGGTATCCTGGATTCCCTGAAGCGGATGAAGGATGATGCCAAGGAAGTCAATGCTGGCTACGAATGTGGAGTTGGCCTCGATAAGTTCAATGACTGGCATGAAGGCGACATCATTGAGACCTTCAAGATGGTCAGCCGACGCCGGACGTTGTCAGCCACTTAAAGAGTAAAGAGTTGAAGGTTGGTCGGTTGAAGGTTGAAAATCTGAAGGTTCACTCCCTATAACCTGCCACTTATTAACCGACTAACCTTCAACCCCCACTAACCTGCAACCCAATCCGAACTTATGCGCTCTTTCTGGACTGAACCTTTTTTGTGGATTCATCTTGCTGGATTAGCCGCATGTCCCCTTGCCTTGGAACTTGTTTGGCTCGGACTGGCGGTGGGTGACCCCATCTTGCCAGTCTGGCTAGAGTTCTTTTTGGTGGCGGCGATTGGACTAGGGCCGATTTTGTGGATGCAATTGACCCGCCCCTTCGACATTTTCAGCATCCTGATCTTTGCCCTGAAGCCAGAGCAACTAACACAGGAGCAGCGACGCCTCTTAAGCTTGTTCAAAACAAAGACAAATCGAGTGATTACGATTGCGGCGACTGTCTTGCTGCTCTGGGTGCTGTGGCAAATCTACCGAGTGGCTCCCGTAGCAGCACCAGTCGTTCCCTTATCACCCCGTTGGCATTTCCTGGGACTGCTTGGTGCGGGATTGGCTTTTCTCATCAGTCATTTGTTTTTACAAGTCCCGGTTGCTGTGGCACAAGTCCTTCTAACTAGCGAGTCTGAGTTTGTCGCCGCCACACCCTACCCCGTTGAGAAAATACCGCAGGACTTTACAGTTCCCGGTGTACGAGTCAATAAAATTTTGTCCCTCACGGCAAAAGAGGCTGCAACCCCCTCAGTTCCTGCCACTTCATCCTCAGCAGAGTTGACGGCTGATCAAGAGTGAAGCCTGCGGCGCTCTTAAAGGGAGAAGGCAGAAGGCTATTCGGTTTATCACCAGTAAGTGGTCGCAAGAGTCGTTAAAGAAAGTCCTACCCTGTATAGCGACAGCTATACCTATTCGACGCTACTCTATTGAGCTGTAGATTGCTCTCGTTAAATTCTCAATTCATTAAGTTGTTGTCGATCGCACAATCTGAATAAAATAGCCAGGTTATCCTGAAAGAAAAGCAAAAACCTGGACTTTTATCGCGCTCCTTTCCCAAGAAGCGCTATTGGACTAGGCCGTTTAGAGTTTTTAAGGTATTTTATGGAAAGCTCAGCTACTCCTGCATCCGCTCAATTTCCTCAAGACAGCCAAATCTGGGATAGCCTCAAACAAGCGATCGCCACCAGTTCGGGATTTCAGCGATGGCAGATGGAACATCGAGTCATCGATCAATCTCAGGATTATAACCTAGATAACCGCGTGCGGCGGTATCTCAGGGAAACTTTAGAAACTTTAGCTTATTAGAACAAAGCTCTTTTAGGGAGCATTGTCTCACAATCGGGGCAGTGGCGGCAGGCGTCCGAGTACCTTGCTAATGTCCTGAATAACCTCAGCAAGGCGTTCACCCTCGACATGAACCTCTGGCGTTGGGTAGTTTTGCAGTGTTTCGATTAAGGTAATATTGCCATCCGGCAAAGCCGAACTTACCAAAGCTCCTCGTAAAGACTCCCGGTTAGCTCGATTAGTGGGAGTATGAATCACCTGACTGACTTGATCGAGCATTACTTGTCCTACGGGAGTTCTGAGGACTTGATACAGGAAAGTCGGGTTAACTTTAACCTCTTGCGTCAAAGTGCGCCGCAACTCGGCGGGTTCTTTTTTGGCAAGCTTGAGATAAGCTCGCAGCGATCTAGAAAGTTCCCCTGTTTTAACGAACGTTGTCAGTTCAGGCACCGATACTCTCTCTCGCAAAAAACGGTATTTCAGCACTGCCCATTCAGCCGCTTCTGCGCGATCGCTCCAGAAGCAAACACACAGGAGTCCGACGAACCCAACAATCCAACCCCGTAAACAAAAGTAACTATTTCTTTTGTTTTGTTTTGGCACATTTCACCTCCGCTATCGGTAATCATCTCATCCTGTCGGCTCTTCTAGGGTCGATAACATTTTTGGACTCAGCATCGGTATAAGGATAGAAACGCCTATCAGAGTCAAATTGTACTACCCAATTTGAATTTTTTTGTGATCACCTTTTCCTAGTCCGCATTTCGCATTCTTAGCACCTCCTAAGGCCGCAGAGCTACTACAGCCTCGTGAGGACATTGCGATCGCACTCCAATCTTTAAGGCTTCTCGCCCCTTAAACTCCCCATGAGAGGCTGGGAAGCAATTTTGTCCAATCCCTCCGACCTTAACAAGTTTTCCCACGCAGCCGCGAGCGCAGAATCATCCGGATTCAAGCGGCGTTTCTCAGCCAAGGTTGCCACACTGTCGTACCACAGATTATTCTGACCACCGCGAGAGACTCGTTGAACCCATCCATCTACATAAATATCCCCACTCCCTAGCTGTGGACAAGTGATTTGAAAGTACCAATGATAGTTTTTTCCCACTACTAGGGGTGGCAAAGATTTGTCGTCAGGAAGGCGAAGATCAAAAATACCAGAGATGCGAGAACTTGGAAACGTTTTCTCATAAACCTTATTGTCATCTTCCTGAAGAAGAGTAAACTTCACCGCTGTTGCGGACATTTGAGGAATATAGAAAAAGAATTTGGGATAGGCGGCAATCGTGAATCCCAGATTGGTTTCTGGACTCAATGCTGTCAGTGGCAAGTTGGGTACATTAGCCCCACAACCCCGTCCAGCCGCAGGTTCTCTCCTGCCAGGGAGCGGTCGTCGTTCATCCTTTAAACGCAGCGTGAACCAAGCAGGAGATTGCCTGTTCCCCGATTGCCCTTGAACTTGTAAATTTGAAGGCTGGGCAATAACTTGTAGGGGCACAACAGACAAAAACAAACCAACAAAAAAAGCGATACAGAACGTGATAAGAGTCGTGCGAGACTTTGTCCAAAACATAATAGGTTACCTCCGAACACTGATGAAGTGACTTTCAAGCATTACGACCCAGCACCCGGTAAACATCAACCTTGTGCTTTTTTCCCTTCAATTGCAGTGCACCCCAAGCTTCCACCTGAAACTCATCCTGGAGATAAACCAGAGTTTCGTGAGCAATCAAGATTCGACAGTCGCTCGGTTGACTGTCTTTTTTACAACTTTCCAAACGAGAGGCAATATTGACACTGTCCCCAATCACCCCATACTCCAAACGTTCCTTGCCGCCTAAACTACCGACCATGACAGGGCCGGTATAAATTCCCACCCGCATTTGAACCAACGGCAAACCTCGATTGCGCCAATTCCGGTTGAGTTCTTGCAAGCGATCGCCCATCGCCAGAGCACAAGCTACACCCCGTCGAGCATCTTCTGCCACAACGGCCTCGGTTGTAGCGGGTACAGGCACCCCAAACACCGCTAACAGACCATCGCCAGTGAACTTGTTGATAATTCCACGGTAGTTTTGCACTTCCCGCACCATGATGGGCAAATATTCATTCAACCAAGCCATCACCTCTTCTGGCGGCATTTGTTCCGAGATGGTGCTAAATCCTTTGATGTCAGTCAGTAATATCGTCGCGATCACTCGTTGACCGGGTAGCAGACCTGAATCCAGCAAACGGTCATGCTCATTCCAAAGCGCTTGGGCAATTTCCGGTGAAGTTTGCTGTCCTAAGAGCTTCATCACCATCTGTTCTTGGCGTTGGAAACGTTGCCGTTGGTAAGTCTCCACCGCCAAACCCGTGACAATTAATCCGATCGTCGGTGCCGCTAAGGGTATCCATCCCGACTGCATCAACAGCGATAGGGTAATACCAAACAACAAACTCAGACAGCCTAGACCACTCAACCCCAGGATCAGCAGATTCTGAATTCGTACCACCAAAATGCCCCCCACCAAAGACCAAGCGACAATCCACAAGAGTTCTTCCTGTTCAGACCAATACCAAAACAAGGGACGACGATCCAAAACAGCACTCAAAATTTGGCTCACCATCTGGGAGTGAAGCAGAACCCCCGCCATCCGAGGAATGGCTTTTTCTCTGGCGCTGTAGGGGGTAGAGAACAAATCTTTTGCCGTTGGAGCGGTTGCGCCAATGAGTACAATCTTGCCTCTCACCCAGTTTGGGTCAATCTGCCCATTTAAAACCTGTGTAAAGTTAACGCTGCGTGCGACATTTCGAGGTGAACGATAATTCAACAGAATTTGATAGCCACCATCATCAATATTTTGATAACCACCGGAATTGAAAGCCAACCAGTTAAATACCGTTGTACCTAATTGAAGTTCCTCGGTTTTGGTAAATTGAGGGTTAATCCCTTTGTGTTTAAGATAAGCGAGGGCGACACGGAGGGAAAACGAGTAGAGGGTCGTTTGTTCATCAATCGGAGCGACCATAAAATTGCGACGAACCACGTTATCGGGGTCAACCACAACATCACTGAAACCTACCCGTTCCTGGGATACTCCGGGTGGGGGGATAACCGCCTCGGCTTCGGTGTTGCCAATATTGGCGATCGCAATCACCTTGGGACTTTGGAATCGAGCTATCAACTCAGCCTGACCTGTCCCTTGTGGCACATTACGAGCCAAATCCACACCGATGACCATGGGTTGATGCCGCTCCAATTCTCCCAAGACCTTGGCTAACAGCCCGTCGGAGATAGGATATTGATTCAGAACTTGGATATCTCGCTCTGTAATCTCCACCACTAGCAAGCGCGGATCGGGGCCTTCATCCGGGCGCAGGCGAACCATGAGATCGAAAGCCGCTAATTCCAAAGGCTGTAGCCAGCCTAACTGCCGTAATCCCAGGAACAAGCCAAACGCAGCAAGGCTGGTGATAACTAAGTCAAGATTCTTTGACGTAACGCTCTTTTTCCAAAAACTATTAAAAACCTGAGCAAATTGAGAAATTAAGGAATGATTTTTATAATTCATTTCAGTTGCACCAATCTGGGGAAATGCGTCCTCGCTTAGATTCATGTGTAATTTTGTGAGCGAATCGGGACGCATTAAATCCGAGGCTTGTCAGTTAATAATTTCAATCATTAAAAAAACCATCTAAGCTCCTTACCAAGGATTGCCAATCAGCGTAAATGCCGCCCAAAATTTGGGATGAGACAGCGTTTGATTTCCCAGTTTGGCTAGTTCTGGTGGTAAAGGAAGTGTCTGACTTGGAGTTATTAATTGACCATCCTCCAGCTTGATTTCTCCCTTGAGCATGGCTACCTGTGCCCGTCGCAATGCCTCCGCCTTAATCGGGGCTTCTTGCAATTGCTCATAAAACTCCGTCATCAGTGCCATGGTTCCTTCATCGCTGATAAAGGATAAGCTTGCCAGGGCTGACTTAACGCCAGCTTGGACGGCTAAGCCAGCAAAACCCAACTCCACCTCTTCATTGCCCTGGGCCGTTTTACAAGCACTCAGCACTAACAACTCCACGGCTGGATCATTCCAGCCCAATTGCTGGAGTTGGTTCAGGCGTAGCTTAGTGTCCGATAACTGGATATAGGAGTTGCTCGGTTCCCCCGGTTGAAAAAAGGCATGGGTGGCAAGGTGGACAATGCCAAACGGTTTTTGGCGGCGTTGCGCCTTCAGATTCGTCAGCGTAAATTCTTTATTGAGGAAGGATTGACCTTTCCATAACGATGTAATTTGAGACAACTCTACAGGGACAGCAGGTAAAGGAGCTTGGTTGCTAAATTTTGAGGCTCCCATGGCTAAGACTTGGCTGTCTTTGATGTCTTGGTAGCGGGTATCCGTTAAGCTAAGGCTCGGCATTAGGGCTACGCTATATTTTTCTACCAGAAAGCCTTGACCATCATGAAGGGCGCTCATAGGGATGGAACGTAGCCCGGAATCCATCACAAAGACAAGGTTCTGGATATTTTGGGCTTTTAAATCAGCCTCTAACGGAGCAACCAACCACTGGTACATATTTTGGGCAGGAGGAAGGTACTCCGAAGAACGACTGGTGATGTCGGTGAGTTCACTGCGTAATTGCTCTGCTACCTTAAGCACTGAGGCGCGTGTTGTTCCAACCACCCGCTTACGAATGGCTTTGCCCTCTGGGGTAACCAAGATTAATTCTAAGTGGTCACTATCTTGGCGTGGTCTATCCAATTCATGGAGATGGAGTCCCAGATTAGGGGAGGATTGATCACTCCCAGTTGCCGAAGCCGCCAAGGTTGAGGGAACGAAAACCGCATAAATGATGGCGGGCTTAACCCGCGTGGCACTTTCGATCCGGCGTAGACTATTTTGAGCATCTGCCAAGGTGATGCTTTTTCTTTGGCTCAGGCTGAGATATTTTTTAAATTCATTGGTGAATAGCTGATCGACAGTCGCCACAGAGTCATTCAGCTCAACAGACAGGGGCGGTGGTGGTGCTGATGTGAGTAAGGGGGGTGATGCATAAGGTAGTGTCGGTTGTGAGGTGGCTTGCGGTGAGGGTTGTGTCGGAGGAGTAGGCGAGGGTTGTGCCGGAGGAGTTGGGGGGGGTGATGGCACACTAATAACGCTAATGTTGACACCATTGGTATAGGTGTAAGGCAAGGATTGGAAGGGCAAGATTGACGGGCCTCCAGCACTCACAATCGCGCCCCCTGTACCGTTCTTGCTGGCATCTCCAACATCAAAAGGAGTAATACCCTGGCCTCCATGACGGATGGTGATAGAGCCACCTCCAGCCCCGCCAGCGCTACAAATACTGGTGTTGAGACAATTGCCTAAGCTGAAAATCCCCGTCGCACGGAAAAATTGCTCGGTGGTGATGTCAATATTTCCCCCTCTACCGTTGGCTCCACCTTGGGCGTTAATTGAGGTGACTTGGATATCACCCGGTGGATCGAGGAGAACATTGCCTCCATCGCCATTACTCGAACTGGTGTCAATCTGTCCTGTGGTAATGCTCTCACCGGATTGAACAGTAAGGCTTCCACCCCCTGCCACGCCGGAAGCATTCAAGTCTTTACTAATAATGGCTCCTGGATTGGTAAGTGAAATATCACCACCCCTGCCTAAAGTTGAGCTGGAATTGAGATTAGATGTGGTCAACTTGCCATTATTTGCACTCAGAGCGATCGCTCCTCCATTCCCATTGCTCGAACTAGAGTTGATATTCCCTGTGGTGTTGTCTGTGCCTGACTCAACGGTAATTTTGCCACCCCCTGTCGCGCCGGAAGCATTTAAATCTCCACTAAGAATCGATCCTTGATTACTCAGGAGTGAAATATCACCACCCCTGCCTAAAGTTGAGCTGGAATTGAGATTAGATGTGGTCAACTTGCCATTATTTGCACTCAGAGCGATCGCTCCTCCATTCCCATTACTCGAATTAGAGTTAATATTTCCTGTGGTGTTATCTGTGCCTGACTTAACAGTAATGTTTCCACCTCCTGTCGCGCCGGCAGCATTCAAGTCTCCACTAGTAATGGCTCCTGAATTGGTGAGTGAAATATCGCCACCCCTACCAGAAGTTGAGCTGGAATTCAGGTTAGAGAGGGTTAGCTGAGTATTATTGGCTGTGAGAGCGATCGCTCCTCCATTGCCATTCGTATTGCTGGAGTCTAGGAGGGCGGTGTTCAGGCTTGTTCCCGTTAGGGTAATCGCTCCTCCAGCCGTCTTTAAGTCGCCCAACAGCGTGATCGCGCCCGTACTAGTGAAGTTGACATTCCCACCTAAAGTGGACAAAGCCGAATTCACATTAATCTGACTTGGAGCTGTTATATCCCCAATTACAATGTCGCCTCCCCTGGGCAATGTGGTGGAAATCGCTCCGTTGAGGTTGACAATGTCAGGCGTATTGATTTTGAACAAAGGATTAATCCCTGAGCCAGAATTGGGACTCAAGGTAACTGCACCGGTGGTAATCGCCTGATTCGCCGTGAGGAAGATGTTGCTTCCCGCTAAGGTGCCACCCGTGGTGTCGATGATGCCTGAACTGAGTATGGTAATATCACCGGTTCCAGAGGAACGCAACTCAGCACCATTACGAAGCTGCACGTCCGTCCCAACCAGTTGCAAGCTACCGTTATCAGCACTCAAAATCACGTCATCGAGGAGAATTTTCCCTGTGCCATTGGGGGTATTGAGCTTGATATTGCCGCCACTGGCACTTTCAAAGTTCGCACCCGTCAGTTCGATATCGTTACTGGTGAGCCTGATTTCTCCAGTGCCGGAACTCAGTCGGGCACCGTTGAGATTGAGGCTGGTTGCCGGAGTCGTTGACGGGTTGCTGCTACCGCCGAGGATGATATCGCCACCGTTAGAGTTAATGGGAGCGTTATTACTGATGGTAATTGCCCCTGCGCCAAGAAAAATATCACCTCCATTGGAATTGATGGGAGCACCGAGGATAGCGATCGCTCCTGCACTGAGGCTGATATCGCCACCGTTGGAGTCAATCAGAGCGTTGTTATTGATGGTAATTGCTCCTGCACCATTCCCACCTTGACCCGCGCTAAGATTAACATCCAACCTTCCCGTACCTGTGGCGGCTAAAGTTGAACCCGAATTAACAATAATATTGTTATTGGCTAATAAATTTAGTTCTCGATTCGCCGCGCCAGCGTAAATAATATTGGCACCGGAATTGATCGTGATATTGTTATCGGCAAGCAGTGTCAGAGAGAAACCATTCTCCCAATTGATGGGATTATTAACAGTAATATTTCCCGCCCCACCCCCATCCGATGCCGTGGAAACGGTGACATTGCCAAACATGAGTTGATTGACGAGGGTGGCAGTACTGATATTGGAGGGAGGATTATCGGTATCGCCGATAATGATATCTGTAGGGTCTAACAACAACGTCCCCGCCGCACCCGCCGGTGCTAACAAGTCAGCCAGACCTTTAAATTCTAGAGATTGCTTGCCGGAAACCTCAGCAAACCCTCCATCTCCAGAGTTTAATCCGCCGCGAGCACTGATTTTGCCCAAGAATCGATTGGACTTATCTGCCCAGGCAATCACTCGTCCACCCTTGCCCTGAGACAAGGCATCAGCCTTGATATTCGTATCCGCACTGACAAACGTGTCAGAGGCATTGGGTATTGTCCCCTTACCCTGATAATCGCCGCCAATTCGTACATTACCGCCGCCATCGGTGCCAGAGGCGTCTAGATTGGCACTCAGAAGTTGAACTTGGTCGCCCAAAACATTGATATTGCCACCCACTCCCCCTTGGTTGGGGGGGGTGGATACATCCAGTGTGCCAGAGGCGATCGCTGTACCCGCCTCAGAGGGAATCTCTATACCAGAAGCCGTTAATTCGACCTGACCATTACCATTAACAGTTAAGCCTGTTGCCTGAGTTCCCCCCTCACCCGTGAGCAATTCCGGCAGTGATAAGACCGGAATTGTCCCACCTCCAGCTTCGCTTGGATCAACCTCCAAACTCAAGAGATTCCCCGGTTGGCTGATGCGTACCAATTTTTGACCCGGTACCGCCGCCATTGTGATCGTTCCCTGAGGTGCTTCCAACTGCCCGGTATTCACCACTGTGCCACCTAAGAGGGTAAGATTCTGACCCTTGGCAACCGCCAACTGTCCCGCATTAACAATAACTCCTGGTTGAGATGGGTTGTTAAAAGCAAATGTATTGGGGCTACCCACTAAGGCCGCATAATCATTGTTACCGATGGCATTAAACCAATTATTGTTAAACCCAATCCCTGTAGCCGTAGTGGCAGTGAAGGAAGCGGGGACATTCAGGCGGGCATCCGCACCAAAAATCATGCCTGCTGGGTTCATCAGGTACAGATTAGCGTTCCCACCTGTCACTTGAATCAGTCCATTAATAATTGAGGCATCTCCACCCGTAACCCGCCCCAAAATATTCTGAATGGTTGGATTAGCAAGAAAATTGGCTGTCTCCCCGGAATTGAGACCCAATTTTTGAAAGCTGTGGAATAGGTTCGCCCCATCTCCTGAAAGTGTGCCGCCGCTAATATCAAGCTGGTTACCATTGGGCGTTACTATCGTTCCGGTCGTTTGATCAGAAACAATGGACTGAGCAAAAATGGGTGTGATGCCAACAAATCCCGTGAGCAACAGGGTGGTTAACGCGGTGCTTGTGAGTGAAAGAGATGCTTGCATAAATGGGAGATTCTCAGTTGCAGGACTTCTATCCAATTTTTGAGATACACCCAGGTCAAGCCGAGAAAGAAACTGATTTTATCAGTTGTAATATCCTCAATGTGATTCGCTCATGATCGGTAGAATGAAGCACCTTCAACGTACAAACTCAGGGGATGGTTATTCAACCTTTTCCATCCACCTTGGTGAGTTGTATCCCCCTTAGGGCATAGTTCCTGAAAATCAGATCTGACCGGAACAAAACAATAGTTCCAGCCAAGAAACAGGGGATGAACTTAAATCCATCAATTTTAAATGTTGCCTATTTTGACCGATTTCAGTTGTTTTTAGGGAAACATTTAACAGAGAAGAAATAATTTTCCAAGAGGATTAAAGGGAAATAGGAGAGGTTTTGTTAACTTGAATACTAATTGTTAACTCTAATACTAACTCTTATACAAGAATGCGGATGTATTTCCGGAAAAATTTAAGCGTGAGACAGCCTAAAAACTAACGTCAGCGTCAGCGAACATTCATGCTGACACAGCTCTAGTAGAACAGCACAGATCTCCTCTTCAGTCCGTAAATTCAGTTGATTGAGAGCCTTCAGGGTCAGTCGCGACGCACCTGAATCCTGCCATCCCGGCATGGCTCGTCCCTATCGTCTTGTTAACAAAAATCTATACTAAAGAGAGTAGGCAATTCGTGATAGAAGAACATGGTTCGCGATCCCAGAATAATGAAGGCGGTTGAGCAGCTGGGCTACCGCGTTACGGTTGGGGACGTTGCTGCTCAGGTAGGATTAAATATCAATCTGGCAGAGCAAGGATTACTGGCTCTCGCTTCTGAGGCGGGTGGACATTTACAAGTCGCCGAATCGGGCGAGATTGCTTACCTATTTCCGAAACACTTTCGTGCCATTCTCCGCAACAAGTTCCTGCGCGTCCGGTTACAAGAATGGTGGCAAAAAATTTGGCGTGTTTTGTTCTATCTGATTCGGATTTCCTTTGGGGTTATCCTGATTCTTTCCATCGTTCTGATCTTTGTGGCGATCGCTGTTATCCTGATCGCCATCAGTGCTAGTAACAGCGATAACGATTCAGGGGGTGGCGATAGCCGTCATTCCAGTGGTGGTGGCATTTTCTTTATGCCTAACTTCTGGCTGTGGTCGGATATGTGGTGGTTCTTCAGTCCAGGTTATGATCCCTATGATCGACGCCATCGGCGGCAACGGAAATCCTCTCGCTCCTCTTCAGGCAGTGAGATGAGTTTTCTGGAGTCCATCTTCTCGTTTTTATTTGGGGATGGTAATCCAAATGCCGATTTAGAAGATCGCCGCTGGCAAGAAATCGGTACCGTGATTCGCAACTTTGGCGGTGCTGTCGCAGCGGAACAGATCGCCCCCTATCTCGACGATATCCCAGAAGGATACAAGCGTGAATCGGAAGACTATATGCTACCCGTACTCACCCGATTCAATGGGCGTCCTGAAGTGAGTCCAGATGGGGATATTGTCTATCACTTCCCCGATTTGCAGACAACCGCTTCATCCTGGCAACCGCAGCCTGTACCCCCCTACCTTCAAGAGAAGCTGTGGCGCTTTAGTCGAGCTAGTAGTGGGCAAAATATGCTGGCAATTGGGCTAGGTGGGGTTAATATCATTGGTGCCTTGATGTTGGGTTCTCTGTTGAGAGATGGCTTAATCGCTGCCCAAATCGGAGGATTGATTGCCTTCGTCCAGTCCATTTACTGGCTCTTACTGGGTTATGGTATCGGTTTTTTAACCATTCCGCTGATTCGTTATTTCTGGATTCAGTGGAAAAATAGCCAGGTGGAAGCACGCAATCAAAAACGGCAGCAGCAAGGGGTTATCCTCGGTCAAGCCGATGCTACTTTACAGAAGAAAATCGGTTATGCTCAGCAGTTTGCCGCTCAAAATGTGATTAAAAATGAGGACTTAGTTTACACCAGCGAAACAGACTTGCTCGATCAACAGCTTGAACGGAAAGACAAAATTGATGCTGAATGGCAGCGACGCTTAGATTCAGGTTCATGAGATTAAGGGACATCCTTCATCCTGCACCCAGTGATTAAGGATTTACACATTGGTTTGAGCGATCGCCAACCGAACCGTCGCCATCAACTAGCGTTATTTGTTCTACTGAAGTTGGGAAAGAATCGCATTGGGGTAATAATGAGTCAAAATCTGCTGGTAGTTAACGCCCTGATTGGCTAAATTGCGTGCGCCCCACTGACTCATACCCAAGCCGTGACCATAACCGCGACCACTAATTTCAAACTTATCGCCTGTTTGATTCACCACAAAAAGTGTACTTCTCAAGCCCAAGGCGCTGCGTAGATCCGTGCCACTGACACGCCGCGTGCCGCGATCGCCTTCGACAACCATCGTCACAATGCGTCCTTGGGGCGTCGTGCGCTCTGGAGTCATTGATTTAACATTGCCCACCCCAGAAATTTTGCCACTAAGTTCGCGGCGAGAAAAGCTTTTTTGCCACTGATAAACCGGTGCTCCCTGGTCATAATCCACCACACCCCGAAGGTAGGGAATGAACGGGCTTTTCCAGATATCTTCCACATTTTCTGTATGTCCCCCAGATGCCGCATGGAAGGCTGCCAGAATCACTTGACCGTCATAAGTCATCACCTGTCCGGCAGTGGCCTGAACGGCTGTCTGAGTATTAGGAGATTCGCTCTCTAGCCCTTTGTAAACTTGCCAGGATGTGGTGTCACCCACATCAAAGACATCATTCCCCCCCGTCGCACGCTTATGGAGGGCATAAGAACGAGCCGCAACAGCTTGCGCCTTTAGGGCTTCTAGAGGCCAACTCGCACTCATTTCAGCACCGAGGACACTGTAGAGATATTGCTCTAAATCCACAAGATTGACTGCCGTCAGCCCTTTAGCCGTCGGAACCAGTTGGGTACGCCCCCGGTACCAGCGTTTGCCAATCCAAACATAACCATCACCCGTGGGTTCAATCCACAGCAATGGCGATCGCCACTGAGCCAGAGCGATGCTACCTCCCCCAGCTTGAGCTTTGTAGCCGTTCATCGCCGTTAGTTCCCCAACTTCCTGACCTGCTGCATCTCGGACAAGCGCCTTCGTTGAACTTCCGACTTGCACCTGAGTGACACCGTCTTCAATGGCGACTCGCAATTCTAGTGCTTGAACTGGAGCCACTAACAACATCCAGAATGACAACGAGAGCCACCAGCGACGCCCGCCCAGCAAACCGATGGGCTGGAACACAGACACAACAGAGACGGATAAACCTCTAAAGACCATCTTTAAAACTTCCTCTCGCGATCACTATTCTCGTTTTCAGGATTAAGGGTACTCTCACTCAAGACATAGGGTAGATTGAAGGGTTCCCAAGGCTTGAGAAAAAATCTCCAATGGATGGGTCTTCGGATTTTGTTGAAAGTCCCCATTTTCTCTGTCCAGAGTCATACTCCTATCGTTATATTTCTTCGCCTACATTTAGCATATTTACTGATGAGCGCCTACTAAGCAACTGCCATTTCTCTTTTAATCCGCCAGAGGCAATCTGTGTTTCCTATCCCTACTCTGGTTAACAAAACGATGAGGGACTGGAGCTTGTGTACCATAGGGATAAGATGTAATTCCCTGGATGGGAGTGGGGTAGAAAGCTAAGCCTGTGCAAATTACTTTTTTAGGAACAAGCTCTGGAGTCCCGACACGTTCGCGGAATGTGTCTAGCGTCGCACTACGTCTACCCCAACGTGCAGAAGTATGGCTGTTTGACTGTGGCGAAGGGACTCAGCATCAACTGTTACGCAGTGAACTCAAAAGTAGCCAGATTCGGCGTATTTTTGTCACCCACATGCATGGTGACCATATCTATGGCTTAATGGGGCTTTTGGCAAGCTGTGGTTTGGCTGGCAGTACTGAGCGCATGGATATCTATGGCCCTGCGGATTTAGACGACTACTTGCGAGCTGGGAAACGGTATTCTCAGACAAATTTCTCCTACCCTGTGCAAATTCATGCCGTACAACCTGGAATCATCTACGAAGATGAAGAATTTATCGTCAGTTGCCGGATGCTCAAGCATCGGGTTCCAGCTTTCGGCTACCGGGTGGAGGAAAAAGACCGACCAGGGCGCTTTGATGTAAAAAAAGCCACAGCTCTGGGAATTCCTGCCGGTCCCATCTATGGCCTCCTCAAGCGGGGGGAAACCGTGACTCTGCCCGATGGTCGCCAGATCAACGGTTCCGAGCTGTGTGGAGAGCCTGAAATGGGTCGTAAAGTGGTTTATTGCACTGACACAGTCTACTGTGACAACGCTGTAGAACTGGCAAAGGATGCGGATGTTTTAATTCATGAAGCGACCTTTGCCCATCAAGACGCTCAGTTAGCCTTTGAACGCTTGCATTCTACCTCAACAATGGCTGCACAAGTGGCTCATCTGGCTGGGGTCAAGCAGCTCATTATGACTCATTTCAGTCCCCGTTATGCTCCGGGAAATGCGATCATGTTGGATGACTTACTGGAGGAAGCACGGGCAATTTTCCCCAAAACTAAGTTAGCTTATGATTTCTTGAGCTATGATGTGCCTCGGCGTCTCCCCAATGAAATGACCCAGACGAATGCCTAATTCTGCTCTCAAAAGGCAGAAACATCAATGAACTACCCCGCCTCGTAGTTTGATCGATACAAAACCAGCCGAAATCTCAAATCGAAGGCTTCAGTTACTGTTGGCTTGGTTTAAGCGATCGCCAATTTCACTGAGACGCCCTTGACCCCTACCCGTGCTGCGAGGTATTGGTAATTCGGGTGTCGGATGAGTCGATACATCGTCCTGTAACTCTCCCTCCGGCTGAGCGTGGTTTAAGCGATCGCGAATCTGACTCAGGCGTGTCTGAGTACTAACGGGTTCTCGCGGAGCGGGTATTTCTGTATTCGGCCAAGTCGGTAGATCGTTGCAGGGGCAAAGTTCTGGTGGTAGGCCAATGTTGATCAGGGGTACGGGCATCTCACAACGAACACAAGGTTCTATTTCCCACTTGGGTGTTAACAACTCACCAATGGTTTGGTGGGTGGCTTCTAGGTAGCAATCACCACTCTCTGGTGAGAGAATTAATTCCCAAATTTTCTCAAATTCCTCACTGTACCGATCGCCTGCAATTACTGATTGCGGGAGCACGGATGAGTCACCGTTGTAAATTACAACTTTTTTGCCTAACTGAAACCAATAGGCTAGATAGCGTTTTACTTGTTGTTCAGATGCCATGAATGGTATTGTACGCTCCGTTTGAGGTCTTGGATCTTGAGAACTTTCTCCAATCCCTAGTTTGTTCTGATACCTTCATGGTAACGACCGAATTGAGTTTTTAATCTACTTTTGGAGGGGTGATCCCAGGGCACTGAGATTGAGCACATGACCTCCAGTTACTAAGTAGACGGTGTTAGCAATGATACCTATCTTACGGACTAATTCTCCCAGGCGATCGCGAAATAATCGACCAATCGGATAAGCCGGCACAACCCCCCAACCGGTCTCCTCTGCTACAAAAATTACATAACCAGTGGTTTGTACCAGACTGTTCAATAAATCTTGTAACGTTTTTTCCCAATCCGCCTCATCCTGTTCTAATAAATTGGCGACCCAAGTTCCAAGAGAATCAACCAACAGACAGCAACCGCTATCCCCATAGTCTCGGATGGTTGCCGCCAACTCCACGGGCACCAACTGAGTTGTCCACTCCACTGGGCGTCGCTGCTGATGCGTTTCGATCCGAGTAAGCCATTCTACATCATCAGGATTAGCGATCGCAGTTGCCACATAAATCACCGATTGAGCAGTTTGTCTTGCCAAGTCTTCTGCCCACTCACTTTTCCCAGACCGCGCTGGCCCTGTGACTAAGATGATTTGAGAGGTATAAATTGTCATATCCAGTTTGTTCAATGGCTTCGTTGAGCGTCTTGTTGTTCATTCACAATGGGAAATGGGTGGCAGCGTAAACCTTGCCCTCTCCCCTTGACAGGTTTAATGCAGTTAAAATGACCTCAAAATGAAAAAATTGCAACTCTCAAGATTCATTGGTGCGTTAGCCTCAAGCCAGGGGGCTATGCTGAGATTAAGGAGTTGGTGATTTGAACACAGTGGTAAGAAGAACCATGAAACCAGAACTGCAACGGATCGAGACAGCTTTAAATCAATTGATGCCAGCCCGACCGAGTGACAGCCAGAAGAGATCTGCTACTGTGGGACACCCAACCGATCACCTTGGAGAAGGGAATGAGCGCGATCAAGACAAGCGTGACCCTTCATTCTCAGTGTCTGTACAGCCTTTCCCGGCCCGCAAGAACTCCATTAAGACGCCAACGCTACCCAAACTGAAACCCGCTAAAATCAGTGAGCATCGTCACGCGGCTAACCCCGCCTTGGCAATGACGTTGCTCAATGAGATTCAAGATATTGTCGCTCATTGGCAAACCGAACTGCAAACTGCCGTGCGGAACATTCAAGACCTTTACATAGAAGGGCCGATTATCGATGGCTGGTTAGAGTCTCATCCCCAGGAAGCCCAAGAGGGAGTAGGGGCAGTACGCTTAGCCAAAGACGATCGCCTCATGGATTACGTGGCAGAAGTGGTCGATCAACCAGATGAGAAGGTAACTTATGAAACGCCTCGTACTGGCTACCGCTTGTGTGGACTCGATGGAGATGGTCAGTTTTGGTCGCGCCCCTGTCCACCCGATCAAGTTCCTAGTGTGAGTGTAGCGATCGCTCGATATCAGAAAATCAAGCAGTTAATCAGCCGTAAAGAAGAACTAGAAACTCGCCTCAGCCAATTGTCTGAAACTTTAGTTGTCCTGCACGGTCATCTCAGTAAAGATTAAGGAACTGATACAAAATTCATACTTTCTCGTTATGGCATTTGCCACTTCTAAAATACCGATTTCTGTTCTAATTCCCGCCAAAAATGAAGAAGCGAACTTACCCGCTTGTTTAGAGAGTTTAAGCCGTGCGGATGAAGTTTTTGTGGTCGATTCTCAAAGTAGCGATCGCTCCGTTGAAATTGCTGAACAATACGGCGCAACTGTGGTACAGTTTCACTTTGATGGTCGCTGGCCTAAAAAGAAAAACTGGAGTCTAGAAAATCTGCCGTTTCGCCATGAATGGGTACTGATTGTTGATTGTGATGAGCGCATTCCTCCAGAACTTTGGGAGGAGATAGAAGCGGCTATTCAAAATGCCGATTATGACGGCTACTACCTCAACCGCAAAGTCTTCTTTCTCGGCACCTGGATTCGCCACGGCGGTAGGTATCCCGACTGGAATTTACGCTTGTTTAAACACAAAAAAGGCCGCTACGAAAATCTCAAAACCGAAGGAATTCGCAATACAGGTGACAACGAAGTTCACGAACACGTCATTTTATCAGGGGTTTCGGGTTACCTAAAAAATGATATGTTACATATCGACTTTCGGGACATTTATCATTGGCTAGAACGGCATAATCGCTACTCAAACTGGGAAGCCCGTGTCTATCTGAATCTGCTCAATAGCAAAGATGAATCCGGCACAATTGGTGCCAGCCTTTTGGGAGATGCCGTGCAGCGCAAGCGATTTTTAAAAAAATTATGGGTACGGCTACCTTTTAAGCCAACACTGCGGTTTGTTTTATTTTATATCATTCAACTAGGCTTTTTAGATGGAAAAGCTGGCTATATTTATGGACGCTTATTAAGTCAGTATGAGTATCAAATTGGAGTTAAAGTCTATGAGTTACAAAAGTTTAAGGGACAACTCAATATTTCCCAAACGTCATCGGTAATGCCAACCCCGTCTATTGAAGGCTGAAGTCTAAAACTACCTCTCCTCCTTACCTAATGTTCCAGTTGGTGACGAGGCTTGAATATCGAAAAATTCTTATTGCTATTCTCCCGTAAAGGTGAGAAGGTATAAATATTTATTTATCCTCAACGCTATCGAGTTGCACTTCGCTAATGACTTGACCAACGTCTTAGCTGAGCTGATTCTCGATGGGTATTGTTGCATCAAGTCCCGTTCATTATTTTTTGTAACGTATCGGATTTTTGTCCTAGTTCTTAACGTACAGTCACTTCCTGAAGGCTGGAATAGATGAATACAATGAGTGGTGAGGCTTATGATCAATAAAGCTCTAGTATGGCCTCATTCCTCATTACTCCTACACACGGTCTCCTATGCCGACCTACCCAGGTATTTCTAGCGAAGCCTTCAAACACCCTCTTGATCAACAAGCTGAACAAGCCTTACGCGGCGTACCAGGATTTGACTTGGTGGCTCGTAAGTTTGTGGAATTTCTCTACGAGCGACCTCAATTAGTTTATCTGATGGGCAATAGCATCCAGGTTGGACCTCGTCAGTATTCGACCCTTTATCGCTTATTTCGAGAATGTGTTCAAGATTTAGACATACATCCGGAGCCTACCTTATTTGTTGAGCAAAACCGTCAAGTGAATAGCTATGCCTTAGGGCAAGAACATCCTTACGTCGTGGTGAACACGGGTTTGTTGGACTTGCTGAATGAAGCCGAAATTCGTACCGTTTTAGCTCATGAATTAGGTCATATTAAATGCGGTCACACCATTTTAATTCAAATGGGAATATGGGCATTGAACGCCGCCTCTATGTTGAGTGAAGTGACACTTGGTTTCAGTAATATCATTAATAGTGGCTTAATTTTTGCCTTTTATGAATGGCGTCGTAAAGCGGAATTATCGGCTGACCGAGCTGCATTACTGGTGATAGATGATTTAAATACCGTGTTGCAGACGATGATGAAAATGGCAGGTGGAAGTTCTCAGTATGGTCATGAGTGCAGCCTTAATGAATTCATCCGTCAATCGGAAAGCTATCAAGAACTCGATCAGGATGGTCTCAATCAAATTTACAAGTTTTTACTCTATAACGGTGGTCAGGGTTCAATGCTGAGTCATCCCTTCCCGGTTGATCGGGTGCGCTACCTAAGGGAGTGGGCAATTTCAGAAGAATATCGCCAAATTCGTCAAGGTCATTATCGACGGGTGACGAAAGAAGGCTCAGTTGATGTTGCCACAAATTATTCCAACAATGAAGCTGATACTTTGCGGCGTCAAATTGACGAACTCCAACAAGAAATTAACCGCATCAAGTCTCAGTCAAAGAATTCATAAAATGTCATAAAGGACTTTCATGGTCAGAGACATTCTATCATCCGAGGGTCATTCATCTGAGTCTCGCATTAGTTTTAAAAAGCAAGGGTTATTGACCCAGCAAACTCAGGATATCATCTATCAGTTTTTATTGAACCTTGTTCGGCAACAGCCACCATCTACAGTCTTATTGGAGTTTAAACATTTATTCTTTGATTATGAGACATCTGAGTGTAATCCAGAGGCAATTCGTGCTTTAACTGAAATTCTTTTATCGAATAACGAAAAAGACTTTTGTCATACTCTTAAACGTTCTTGTTATATTCTTGTTAATAACTGGGATACCTCAAGAAACCATAGCGCAATTAAAGAATTGCTTGAGCTTCTGGCTGAATTTAAAGTAGCGAAGAAAACTCTTTCTCCTACTTTGAAGCGTTTAAGAGCTTGGCTAACCAATTTTATTGATAGCCAAGACTATTACGAACTTAAGTTATTTCTTGCCAAATATGGATACTCAGATAAAGCCCACTGGAGTAGTCGTTATACCTCCTATCTCTTAGTACCTCAGTACACGAACCTCGATAATCCTGTCGAACAGCGAGAGGCGGCAAGAACTCTTTCCAAAAAGCTGAAAGACAAGTTTAAGTTTGATTTGGCAATGTATACGGCGCGTTCTGAAGCTCCCTTACCGAAAGATAAAATACCTCAAAACCCTACCGCTTTGGGCGATGAGGTGATTCGTTTTATTAAAATGATTGTGGCCAAACGGGGCACCTTTAGTTATGAAAATTTAGCTAATATTTTTCTTAAGCAAACCCAAGAGCTAAATTACAAAAAATTTAAATGTTCTTTGCAGAAATATTTAATTTTTTCGGTAGCGAATAAAGATTTTGTAGAAGTTTTTAATCAAAAATTATCAAAAAAATTAGAAGTTCTTTATGAAAAATATCATGAAGAGCGGGTCAATGAAGCATTGCTCTTAAGAACCAGCAACCGAGTGATTGAATACTTGACAACGGAAGATCAACAGAACCCTTCAGGGTTGTTTGTTTTGCTGCTGTCTCATGGACATCCGCTCACTCTAGTCATTGTCCTTCTGAAAATTATTCTAATTTGTCCCAGTTCTCGAACTCATTTGGAAAACTGTATTGCTAAATTAATTCAATACTACGTGGATTCTCCAGAGAATGAATGTAAATGGGTCGTTAATTTCTTTGAAGTTTTCAACATAACATTGGCAATTCATGCGGATAATGTTCAATACAATTTGATCAAAATGGAAGCCAAAGGCTCAAAGGATAAGTCTGAAGCTCCTCTAGACACTTACCGTGTTTTTTCTCAACGCCGAGATTGTACGACTGTAGAATCTGTTCAGGGGGAAATCCCTGTCGAAAAGATGTTGCCGAGTTCTTCTTTAGAAAAGCCCTAATACTCATCAATAAGGGAGAATTCATCAACTTCAACTCAGGGTACTCAACAAACATTCACTTCCTGACTTTTTGTACTATGGGTGATAGGCGATCGCACAAAACCCCCACACCGGCACCCACAACTTCTGCCAAAATACTCACTAAGCGAAATAAGGCTACAACACTGAGAATGATGCCTGTAGGAAAATAAGGATTCAGGAGTCCTAGTACCGTTGTCTCAAATACTCCTAAACCGCCTGGAGTTGGAATCACCAAACCCAACACCCATGCCAAACAAAAAGCACTGATTAAGAGTGGAATCTGGCTAAGATTTACGGTAGCTAAGGTGAAAAAAGTAACAATGAATCCCGTGCCTCGTAGTCCCACAAAACCCAGTTCTCCTAGCAGCGGAATAAAGGGATAGTGTTCGAGTTGAAACACCTCACTATCGGCAGCTTTTCCCTTTAAGCGTCTCAAGAACTGAAGCAGAGGGTTTAAGACTTTAGGATGAACCGATAGTAAAATTCCAGTCAAACCGAGAATTTGTAATCCCCAAATCCGAGTATCCCCTTGCATGTCCAACCACCCGAATTGACTACCTGTTAAAGCAATCAGTAAGGCAGCGGCAGCCATCAATAGAGGTTCAATTAAGACACTAATAGTCGCCGCACTCAAGGAACCCCCCGCATCGGTAACCGCCCAAATCCGACCATAATAGTGCCACACATTGCCAGGTAAATACTTAGCCAGGTTTGTTTTCAAGTAAACCTGAAGAACCCAGTGGTACTGAATCGGCTGCTTGAAGGAGCGCAGAATCCAGCTCCATACTAAGCCAGCCCAAATATGAGCTGCTAAAGTAATGGAAAAAGCCGCAACCAGCGTTATCCATCCGACAGCATCAATCCGAATTGCTGCAACTTCTTGCCAGTGTTCCTTGAATGCCTTTGCCAAAAAAAATAGGGTTCCACCCAGAATCACCCAGCGCAGGTAGGGTTTGAGCCATGACCAGATTTTTTTCATTTTGAAGAAGTCATTTGTCAAGAAATAACCAGCCTTTCAGGCGCACGCTGTCGTCTATCTACAGTTAGAAAATAGCCATTTTTCGGAAGCCATCAGAATGTCTCCTTTGCTAGAGGAACCCATCCCATCACTATCGCTAATCTTGACAAGCGTAAGGGAAAGATGATGCCGTAACTCCCTGTTACAAAAGAGAGTTGCGGTTGGTAGCATTGGCTCGATAACTGGTGCCATTCTACCAACATTCTGATGTCTAGGCGTAGGATGTCAGCTTTCACATCAAGATACTCAGCTTAATTCAGGCTGACAAGGAGTATTGATTGCATGAAAAAATTAACTGTTTTCTTCAAACAGCTACGACTGAGTCAATTATTGACAGCGTTTTTAGCAACAGTGGTAATGTTTGTTGGTACCGCTTGCAATAGCGGGACTGTTCAAGGGGCACGCCCTGAAAACCCACCCGTTCAAGCTGGGGGTGCGAATAATCCTTACAAGGGGGGTGGGGACTCTAATACCAACTATAATTTCTCCCCTGACCCGAAGATTAATGGCAAAGTTTCTTCTAAGGGTGATAGAGCTGATTTAGAAATCATCTCCAATCGGTTGATTGCTGTAAGCAATAAGGCGCAATATCCAGGTGGAGCTGTGATGCAGGGGTCGCCCGCCGATGAACAAAAACCCCTTCGGCAGATAGACCTGCAAGATTTTGAAGCACCTGAACCGGGTGGGCAAATTCAGCGTGAGTCCAACGTCGGCGATCGAGTTAAAGATCGGTTAAGCGCTGTTAAAGAAACGTTTGGTGAAGCTTCAGAATTTGTCCGCGAAGGTGCAAACGAAGCTGCACAACAAGAAGTATCCGCACCCAAAACGACCAAAGCTAATTTTTAGATAATTAGCCTTAACTCAATGACAAGCTTCTTACGGTTATGAATCTCCAAATTCAAGGAGGAGCTACACTTAAACATTATCTTTTATCAAGCTCCAACCCAGTGATTACCGTTTGAAAGCACCAACCTGTTAATCCTTTAATTAATCAAAACCCATCGGAGGAAAAAATGAAAAAAGTCATAACTTGGTTAAAAAGTATCCGTGTCGATCGAATATTAACGGTCTTTCTGGCAGGAGTTCTGCTGTTTGTTAGCACGGCTTGTGGTACCACGAAGGTATTAGCCAAAACAGCGGATGACGTGAGAGAAGAAGTTCCTGGTCGTGCTATAACCAACACCTACCAGGGTGGGATGAATAATTATGAAGACGTCGATCCTAGACGAAATACCAGCGAAGCCAAAGCAAAGGCTAAAAGCCTGATTGAAAACGCCCAAAGAAACATTGACCAAAAGAGCGTTGATAGCCGTGAGCAATATGTGGAAAACTACAAGAGTGGTACACCTCTAGGCGAAAGAGTACGGCGGATTGGTGAAGGTATCGGCGAGTCTGCTGAAGAGCTGGCAGAAGGTGCCTCTAAGGGTACTCAAAAAGGTGTTCAAAACATCAAGGAAAATGCCCAAAAAGCGCCTGATTATGTGAAAAAAGCTGGCAAAGAAACTGCCAATCTTGAATTTGAGGAAGCCCAATCTCAAGCCAATAATAGCATGAGAGATACGCGTTAGGCAGTGGATAACGCCGTCACGGCTGACAAAACTGTCGGTGATAAAATCCAGGATGCTGCTCAAAATACTGCTGATAAAGTTAAGGGCAAAGTCAACAGATATATTGGCAGAACTCAGCAGGCTTTAGAAGATGCTATTGATTAGAAGCAACTGAGTTTAAATCCAAATAGCTTTTACCAACACCCGGTCAATTGACTGGGTGTTTTAATAGTCGTTGATTGCTAGCGCAAAGCGGATTCCTCTGGAATAGAGAGTAAATAGCTATCTGTAACAGAATGAATGTCTTCACTTTGAACTTGATATTTTTCAAAAACCCTAGTACTCATTAACCTGCGATTTCCGTTAATTATGATGTAAACGTTTCCAGAATTACTGCCTTTTAAAATAGTTCCATTTTTAGTAATGGGTGTTCCTTCGGGATAGCTGCTGAGTTCTTCATCAAATATCTCTTTAACGTCACTATAGTTAAACCCATAAGCGTCAAACGTTTTTGAATCAGTAATCCATCTCCGTTCTCCATCCTGAATCAAAAATACTTCAGGCCCGCTACCTTTGACCAACTGAATCAAGGGCTGATTAGGAATAAAATTAGTAGCTTGTTGCTCACCAACTTCTGGTGTACGGTTACGAAGAGGCTCTGCTTTCAGAGAAGATGGTGTACCGACAATAGCAGAAATGCTCAATAATGTTACTAATAAAATCAGTTTTTTTATATTCATGCCGCTATGCCCTCTGAATCTCTTAATGCCTTCTTCACTCACCTTAAAAACCATTCCCAAAACATTGAAGAATTGAGATTCAGAACCTTAACTGGCACAAAAAAAATTAATTTATTCCTGTTTATAACTGCAAATCTAGACCTAACAGATGTGTTAGTTGACCAAGTGTCATAGCAAAGTTTCGAGATGTCTTCAGCCTAGTCCCGTTATCACAGGGATTCAGGTATAGTCTTTGTTAATCCTGTTTTTGGATAAAGACATGACAAATAACCTCCATGTTTAGGAGGTAAGAAGTGAATCCTCATGAGAATGGCTAAATTCTTAAACCTTGGTAGGACTTGCCTTCCACCAAACTTCGAGAGTACCTAGAGATTTGCTCTTCTAGGTTAAGCCCACATAACCTAATTCTCGTAGCTTAGCTAAAACCTTGGATACGCTCTCTTCTACCGTTTCCAAATCAGTCTTACATTCTACGTCCGGATTGAAGGGGGGTTCATAGGGATCATCAATCCCAGTAAAGTTTTTGATTTCGCCAGCACGAGCCTTCTTATACAGCCCTTTTACATCCCGTTGTTCGCACACCTGAAGGGGTGCATTCACATATACTTCCACAAAGTTGCCAATTCGTTCGCGAACTTCTTGCCGAATTTCTCGATAGGGGGATATAGCTGAGACTAATACTGTAACTTGGTTGCGAGTCAATAGACCTGCTACAAAAGCAACACGGCGAATGTTTTCGTCCCGGTCTTCTTTGCTAAATCCCAAACCCTTGCATAAGTTCAAACGCACAACGTCGCCATCTAAGATTTCCAGCTTTTGCCCATAGGACTTGAGTTGATTGCCCACAGCGCGACTAATGGTTGTCTTCCCTGCACCACTTAAGCCGGTAAACCATACGGTTACACCAGGCTGCTGAACATTGCTCCAATCACTTTGACGTTCGGCAATGGTTTCCGTCATTGACCCCAGTTAAATTTGTTCAGCACAAGATACTATACAAATACGTTAAGGTATTAATCTCCCAAAAGACACACTATAAAAAAGACTTCTCAGCGACTGAACGCTAGAAGCCTTCCGTTGATTTATTCTTGTACATTCACAAATTAAATGTCGTTATTTAACAAATTAATGTCGTAGAAAGATTAGCGCGTAATCTACATTCTACAAGGGTTTCAGTGACTTTCAATCTTAACTAAGGTGAACGTCCGCATTTAACATTTTATACGTCGCAATTTAGTACCTTTAACAATTTATATGTCGGTTATTGGCTAAAACTTCAATTTGAATCTTAACTAGACTTCACAAATTGTTTGTCGCATTTTAGGGCAAGCCAGACTATCATTTGGACAGCGGTTAGTACATTGGTTCTGTTTGTTGCTTACTGCTCACTCTATTATGTGGAACTCTCGCATCACGTATGTAGGTGAAGAATGTCTCAGGATTCACAACGTTTTTTTTCTCCGCATGAAGGTAATAAGCCAACTGAACTTCAACGAACTAGCAAGAACCCTGCTAAATCTCACAGACTCCCTAGTGATGAACTAATCACAGACGAGGTTAGGCTTCGGATGGAGATAATTCAACGTCTTACCGAGCCATGCGATCGCAAAACCTACGGTATCAGGAAGAGGGAAGCTGCCGAAAAGCTGGGAGTGACACTTCGTAGCATAGAGCGGTTACTCAAAAAATATCAGGAACAAGGGCTGGTAGGACTCACTCAAACCCGCTCGGACAAGGGACAGCGCCGCATTAGTGCTGACTGGCAAGAGTTCATCGTTAAAACTTACAAGGAGGGTAATAAGGGTAGCAAACGGATGCTCCGGAATCAGGTGTTTCTCAGGGTGAAAGGGAGAGCCAAGCAACTCGGTCTAAAGCCTGAAGAGTATCCTAGCCACCAGACTGTTTATCGAATTCTGGATGAATACATTGAGGGGAAAGAGAGAAAACGGAATGCACGAAGTCCTGGCTACTTAGGGTCACGGTTAACACACATGACCCGTGATGGGCAAGAACTGGAAGTGGAAGGGAGCAATGATGTCTGGCAGTGCGATCATACTCGTCTCGATATCAGGATAGTGGATGAGTACGGAGTTTTAGACCGCCCTTGGCTAACAGTGATTATCGATTCCTACTCCCGCTGCCTGATGGGATTTTTCTTGGGATTTTTCGCTCCTAGTTCGCAAATCGATGCACTAGCCTTACGTCATGCCATTCTGCCGAAGTTCTACGGTTCCGAATACGGGCTTGGCGACAAAGAGTTCGGGACATATGGAATACCTAGTTACTTCTACACTGACGGTGGCAATGATTTCCAATCCATCCACATTACAGAGCAAGTAGCAGTTCAGTTAGGTTTTAGTTGTGCCTTAAGAAGAAGACCTTCTGACGGTGGTATTGTCGAACGATTCTTCAAAACACTTAATGACCAAGTGTTACGCAATCTACCAGGATATACCGGGTCAAATGTACAAGAGCGCCCAGACGATGTAGACAAAGACGCTTGCCTGACCCTCAAAGATTTAGATATTATCCTCGTGCGCTACATGGTCAAAGAGTATAACGGCCATACTGATGCTCGATTTATTGTCAAGGAGTACAACGCCGACGATACTGATGTTAAATTGAACGCCCAAACTCGGTTCATGCGTTGGGAAGCTGGATTGATGATCGAGCCTCCCCTGTACGATGAACTGGACTTAGTGATCGCTTTGATGAAGGCAGAGCGGCGCACAGTTGGAAAATACGGCACTCTTCAGTTTGAAAGTTTAACCTACCGTGCCGAACATTTGAGAGGTCGGGAAGGCAAAGTTGTTGCCCTACGCTACGACCCCGATGATATTACGACCATTTTCGTCTACCAGATTCATGAGGATGGCACGGAGGAGTTTCTCGATTATGCCCACGCTCAAGGCTTAGAGGTTGAGAGGCTCTCTTTGAGAGAACTTCAGGCTATCAAAAAGAGGCTGCGCGAGGCGAGGGAGGAAATTAACAGTGAAACCATTCAAGCCATGCTTGAGCGGGAGGAATGGACTGAGGAAACTATCAAGCGGAACCGCCAACAGCGCCGAAAAGCTGCTCACGAGCTAGTCAACCCCGTACAGTCCGTTGCTGAGAAATTCGGGATTGTTGAACCCCAAGAAGCTGATTCGGAAGCTGAGGAAGAATTGGAGGCAGAACTGCCAAGATATAAAGTTCAGTACATGGACGAACTATTTGACGATGACTAGGGGGTATCGATGACAACTGCAAAATCAAGCGTTCAGGAATTTGATGATTTTCAGGCTCTGAGTCCCGAAATCCAGGCGGAAATTGAGCGGTTAAGTCGTCAGCCTTACTTGGAACTCGACCATATCAAAGAATGCCATATCATATATGGATGTACGAACTACTTTTATCACGGATGACGGGGCTATTGCTTGGAGAATCTCGCAGTGGCAAAACTGTGACCTGTAAAACATTCACTAACCGTTGCAATCAACAGGCAAAAACTAAAGATAAGCGGGTTATGCCTGTAATTTATATTCAAATCCCCAAGAACTGCGGTTCAAGAGATTTATTCATCAAAATTCTCAAAGCACTAGGACATCGAGCTACCAGTGGAACTATTACAGATTTACGCGAACGGACGCTCGACACGCTTGAGTTGTTTCAGGTTCAGATGCTGATTATTGATGAGGCAAATCATTTGAAGCTGGAAACTTTTTCCGATGTGCGGCACATCTACGACGACGATAATCTCGGACTCTCCGTTCTTCTCGTCGGTACTACCAATCGACTGACCAGAGTTGTTGAGCGAGACGAGCAGGTTGAAAATCGTTTTCTGGAACGATACCAGCTAGATAAAATAAACGATAAGGAATTTCAACAACTTGCAAAAATTTGGGTGCAAGATGTTCTCGGAATGTCAGAAGCCTCAAATCTAATTAAAGGCGAAACACTCAGGCTTTTGAAGAAAACAACCAAAAGGCTTATTGGTCGCTTAGACATGATTCTACGCAAGGCAGCGATTCGCTCACTGCTCAAAGGATACGAAACTTTAGACGCAGAAGTGTTGAAACAAGTAGCGAAATCGGTGAAGTAATGGATGAGCTGGAAACACAACTTTGGCTAAATCGAGTTGAACCCTATGAAGGGGAAAGCATTAGCCACTTTCTCGGTCGTTTTCGACGGGCAAAGGGTAATAAATTTTCGGCTCCCTCTGGCTTGGGTAAGGTAGCAGGACTTGGGGTAGTCTTGGTACGGTGGGAAAAGTTGTACTTGAATCCGTTTCCTACTCGCCAGCAGTTGGAGGCGTTAGCCGATGTCGTGATGGTTGATGCGGATAGGCTTGCTCAGATGCTACCACCAAAAGGTGTAACGATGAAGCCAAGGCCAATTCTGTTGTGTGCAGTTTGTTATGCGGAGAACCCCTATCATCGGATTGAGTGGCAGTTTAAGGAGCGATGGGGGTGCGATGGTCGCTCCGCGAACCGCCTTCGGCATCGCCATCAGTTGCCTTTGTTAGGGAAATGCATTAACTGTGAGACTCCATTTCCAATTCCTGCGTTATGGGTGGAAGGAGAGTGTCCCCATTGTTTTCTGCCGTTTGCTAGGATGGCGAAACGACAGAAGTCCCGTAGAGCTTAGCTTCGCTTACGTTATGCTCTTTGAACCCTCATTCCGGTAGCTAAAATGCTTGCATCTAGTAGCGTTCAAATCCACATTGCAGCCCTCTCCTTGATGCTCTTACTCGCCAGTCGCAAGCAGGAAGAAGCAAACGGCAGCCAAGAGGAAGAAGTTAGGTTAATTCCTCCAGTGTCAGTACAGAAGGAGGCGCAGTTAGGAATCCAGCTATACGAGAAGTATGGAGGTAGGGAAAAATTTAGGCTACCTCAAGCTCTTGCTCAGGCAAGCCCATTAACTCTCAAAGATATTGATGAAATATTGGATTTTTTTGAAAATAACGAATTCGATCACAAAGCGCCAGGGTGGAGAAACCCAGCCCATCCTTCGATTGAATGGATTCGTTGGCTTCTGATGGGAGGCTATATAGCTAATAACTGGGCACAGACTGTGAAGCGGATAACAACTGCCGTCATTGAAACTCCATCATCAGATATCTAGGGCGATCGCATCCAACAACTACAGCAGTAGATTGAGACATGGCAGTCAATGCGATCGAAGTTGGGAGGGATTGACGGTGAAGGAGCGATCGCTTCTCCTTATGGCGACTTGCTTTGTCATGGGATGGAGTGGCAGTTTAAGTCAACGACAGGGTATGAACACTAGTAAATTGGCAACTGAGACTGCCTAGTTTCCACTCAAATCAAATGGGTGAGATTTAAGTTAAATCCCAGTCGCTCTGCCTCTTGTAAGATATTCACTGCTTGGTTTGCCTGTTTGCGAGAAGGGTTTTTGTTAGTAGCTGCAAGTCGTCCCAGGCTAAAGGCTAGACTGCGTTGCCAGGGTTGCAAGTTGCTGGTTTCCTTGGCCCAGTGAGAGAGCTGAAACCAAGTATCAGCAGGCACTTGACTAACTTGAGCAATGATTTCTAAATCGAGGGAATCGGGGCTGTCGATACCTTTGTCAACTTGATGTGAAGTTCCCTGATTGACTCGGATTAACTCCTTCAAGAACGCGGCAGGTAACTCAATATCAAGAGCCTGAATAGTCTTCCAACAGTCCTCCTTTTTGCACCATTCGGTGACATTGCGACCTTCAGGAGGGTCTGTGATGGTCTGATGGACTTGTCGGGAAACAATCGCGATCGCTTCCCCTATGGCTGAGGAAATACCTTGTTGTTTCCAGATTGTATCCACATCGATACACTGGGCTGTTTTGTGGCAGAGGTAGGCGATGGTATAGGTTACGATATTAGCGCGATAGCCGCCGAATTGCTCGGCTTGGACAATCTTTTCTGCTGACCTGAAGAGGATTGCTTTGGCAACGAGCCGCTTAAAATAGGTTTCGTCAACTTCAAACCTGCCTCGTTTAGTTAGGCGAACTGTAAAGTCGATAAAGTTCTTCTGCGCTCCCCGACTTACCAGGTGTGGTAACTGCTCCCAGGTATTCTCAAACTTTGCTAGGTCTGTCTTGGTGAACTTCTGTGAAGTAGGATGCACAGTGGCAAAGGCTTTCTTCTTTGCCAGGGTTGGTTCACGACCCTTAGCATCAAGATACTGTCCTCGCGCCCGTTCATAGAACCAGCGCGTTTGTCGCTGCGTCCCATCTACTGCTGGTGCCCAGATGGTGCGGGATAGTTCCTCGATTTTGATGTGGAAGGGGTCGTTAGCTGAAAAATCGGCTTCACTCACCTTATTTTGGTTGTTGGCATAGCGGGAGATGAGCGGGACAATTTCATTAACCTGTTCTGGGTCTACTACCGAGAGCTTTGCTTGTACATAAATATCAGATACATCAGCTTTGTCTTTCCTAACTGCTTGATAAATCGATGCAGTCGTTTGACCACCATTGACAATTTGCAAGTCCCGTGCATATTTGATGCCTTTACCGCCTCCAACCAAATCAGTTAGTTCAACGGCTTCGGCGGTGGCGGAAATTCCGTTGTTGTAGGCTAAGAAACGATGGGGTTCTTTGAGGATTGTTTCCCTAATTCCTTTGTTGACTTTCCCTCTGGCTTGTAGGAAGGAGCGAACATTGCGTTCTAGCAGACGGGGACCATACTCGGCGTATATTTTATAGAGGATTTCACCGGGAATGATTGCCATGTATGCGCTGTAGTCTGAATTAGACGCTGGCATGGGCAAGCAGGGAATTGATACACCATATTGGGATTCAAAGTCAATTTCAATTGTTTCTCGTTGTTTACCTGAACTTAGGCAACGGTAAGTTCTTTCAATATCCCAGACATGAAAGGAACAGATTAAATTTTCAATCGTTTCATGTTTTTTGACATCTAGCGTTGTACGACCATCGGTAAACAAGTACAGCCTTACTTGGCTTAGTTGCTTCCTTAAATCGTGGATATTAAGCGCCATATCGAAGACGTTGGAGGCTTCTTCAAGGGATTGATGGTATCCCTTGAGTGCTTGCTGCAAAAAACTCGTGAGTCTGCGAAATGCTGTTTCAACCTCTTGCTTAGTTACGGTTACAGGAGGAACACTCTGGGTATGAATTGATATGAATAAATTGAGACAGTCTAAGTCTTGATTAATGCTGTAACCATTGACTTTAATCCCACGACTTCTGTAGTAGCAGACTTCTCCATCTTCCAGTTCTCCTGCTGCGGTGAGGGATTCAATCATTAGACGAGTGAATTCATCCTCTCGGAAAGAGTCTGCCTCTCCATCTTCGCTGTCTATTCCACCGTCAGAGCTACTAATTACTTCCTGTCTGAGGTCTTCCGCAAATTGAATTAATCCTGTTTGAGTACTCATGAATTGCCGCTGATTAGAGAAATTACTTTAATTTCTGGTAAGGAAAAACGCCTGCATTCGGCAACACTGATGGTGTAACGTACATCCCCAACACCATTTCGCAAATCAGCTTCGACAATTCTGGGAAAATCTCCCTCAACTTTGAAGTAGTTAACCTCGCGTTCGGTGTAACCAATTTGTTCGTAGCGGGGGGTATGGATATCTAGATATCCGACTTCAAAGAGCAGTGTTTCTAGTTCTTCCTTGGCTAGCGGGTCATTTTCGACTAGCGACCTGACACTGGCAACAATATCCGGTAAAGACTCCCCTCGTTTTTGTCTGACATCAAGGGACAGGTGTAGCAGAATTAACGTACCAGTACCAGTATCATCTAGCTGTCGTTCACTTGCGATCGCTAGTTTCTGATGCTGCTTTGCTACAGTGGTCTTGACCTCGATAGCACAGCGTTCTAATTGGAAATCCTGTTGGGTTCCTCTCGGACCAGTCCAGCATTGCACCCCTTGACGGGAACCAATTTGAGGAATTACAACCTGCCTCAGAAACCACAATTCACCATAGAGTCCTTGCTGTGCGGCGGTACTGAGTCCTTCAGGATTATGCCTTTCTAGAAAAGCTTGCCATCGTCGCAGACGGGTGATGAATCCAACTACGGCGTTTCGCTCGTCCGCAAGGGAAGCGATGTGATAAACAATGTCCTGCACCAATGTGGTGAATATATCGCTGTATCGTGGGTCAGTAAGAACCAGTTGGAGAGTAAGATAGGAATTATCATCATTTGGCAGAGCGACACGCCTAATCTCAAAGCTGCTAGATTTTGGAAAAACAGTGCCTCTTTCAACTGATGAATGCTTTACCCGCATCATTAAAAGGCGTGTATTAGTGGGCTTTTCAATTGCTAAATAAACGTCATATTTAACCTCTGGTAAAATACGACGGGTGAGATAGCCAGAAGATACAGTTACAGTATCTTCCTCTAACAGCTTCCAGGTATCCTGCACCGTCATATCTCACCAAATTCCTGTTCCCAGTAAACGTTATTAACCTGGTATTCAATCCTTCTAGCTGTAGGGCTGTTAGGGAAACTCACAGCAAAACCGATGACAGGAAAATCAGATTCTATTTCTGCTGGGTCTAGTGGATAAAGCAGCAGTAACCCATTTCTGGGCAAACGCTTGGAACGTATAACTTTTCCGTTGGGAGTTTTACTAGAACTCGGTGGTTTTCCAGCTAGTTCTCTTAAATGTCGGGTTTCATCAAGAATTGCATCACGAGTTGGTTGAGGCAAATCAAGCCACTCATCTGTTGGACTCAGCAGACGAGATTTTTTCAGCCGATATTCGGCAGTGCTGGAGTCTGCTTGCTGGCGTTCAATTAAACCAACGCCATATCCAGCAATGCTTGCCCTATTTTTAGGGCGCTGGCTTGAGATGAGAATAACTGTCCATGAGACAAGCTCATTCAGGGGACGTTGGGCTTTTATGTACTGAGTTAGCAATGAAGTTTTTGCAACTCTACTTTTAGGATGTGACTCATATCCTGATAGAAAATCAATGATTTGAGCAAAAGAGACTTTCTTCCAAATATAATTGTCATTCTCTCGTTCAATATATGCACCCAGATTTTTCAGCAGTTCTTCTGTCGCTTCAAAATTTCTCTGGTTGATTTGATTGTCCTTGTAAAAAATAGTTGTCTCGCTGATACTTCCGGCAAAGGAGAGTTCCATTTTTGTGCCTGTTTTCATTTTGTTAGCACCAGTAATCATTAGTCCTTGTGGGTGCGTGCGAACTTTGAGACCAAAATCTTCAGGCGTTCCACCGCTATCAGCCATATAATCAAATTCTTGTCGGAGTTCCTCACTGGCGATGGTTATATGTTTGTACCATTCAACTAGATCATCCGTCGTATAAAGTCGGCAAACATCAAGATATCCGGGTCTATAACCAAACCAGCGTCCCATTTGCATCAATGTGTCGTACATTTTGGAAGCCCGGAGATAATAACTTACGGTTAAACCTTCCAAAGTTAGACCACGAGACAATTTATTGCCACCAATGGCAATGACACTCAGACCATTTTTATATTCCCAATAGTCAAGAACATCCTTAGCTGTGCCGTTTATTTTCTTGACTTGAATCTTGGACACTACCTGCTTCAGTAAGGGTTTAACTTCCTCCCACGATACAGGTTGCAACTGAGTATCAGATATGGCTTGGGTAGTTGGCAGGAAATCTCTTGTCCATAACTGCTCAAATTCTCTTAGTACCTGATCCAAGGCGTTACCATCCCCATACCGCAGCCTTCTTTTCAGAGAAGCCAACTCATCTCGAACTTGCTCTGTAACTTCGGATTGGACATTTGCATAGCGAGTGACATGAACCAACATTGAATTATGTTCATTCTCCTGTCCTCGTGCCATCCTCATAGCACAGGCAAGAATAAATGCTCTAATTGCTTTTTTAAGAGACCAGGGAAGATAATCAGGAACATGATCCTTTTTGTGTTTGTTGGGCATCCAGGATTCATGGTCATCTACAAGCCTGATAATCGGCAAACCTTCTGATGCTTCCAAGCTAGATGTTTGATCTACATCCAGTCCAAACACCTGAGCGGGTCCTATATAGTTGGATGGCGTTGGTAGATTAATGATGAAGCTGCGAGGAAAGAGGTCTTCTCCACATTCTGGTGTAGTCACATCTGGGTAGATAAAAATATTGGCAAATGGGGTAGCAGTATATCCTACATAAGCACTCTTCTCAAAACTATAAAGTAACTGCCTGATTAATTTATTTATTGCTGAAATCTCATGATCTTCTTCAAGATTACCACTCTCATCAAATTGCAAAGGGTTTGTATTGATAGAGGCATTGTCAGCCTCATCATCGATAATGAGAATAGGCACATCTCTGACAATTTTTCTTCCTGATTCTTCGTGGACAATTCCTCTAACACTTAATGCCCATTTAAAGAGATTAGTTAAAATAGACTTATTCTTCTTCACGACAAGCAAGAGTGGGTCTTTACCACCAGGATGAACTCCAAAACTATTCACTACCCGCCGATTAAAATCCCCGTTATTGGCACTGCTTGTTGCTGAATTGGCAACGAGCCACTTCCCAATAGGAATTTTCCCTACACCCAAAAACGAATTCCCTCGATCAAAAGCTCTGTTTACCTGAGAATCAAAACCAAGGAAGCCTTCATCTAAACGTAGTTGTGTTTGGCTTCGCAGACTATTCTGCATACCAGCCAGCACAATAATTAGTTTGTATCCGGCATCAACTGCCTTGCAAATCAGACCCGTATAGTTCGCTGTTTTTCCCGACTGAACTTGTCCTACAACCATTCCTCTTCGATCCCAAGCGCCGGGACGTTGGGGGTCTTCGAGCCGTTCCAGAACAGAGTTTGTGAGTCGGTCAACACTATCTATCGTTGCTGGTGCCCAACCCTTTTCCTCTTCCAGATAACGTCTGTAACGATCCCAGAAATCCCAAATAATTTCGCTATTGCGGTCAGGCAACCAGTGGATATGATCCTCTTGATTATCCAGAATTGTCCCGATGCCAATCCAGGTATTGAAAAGACTTTGAAGCTCCCGAACTAGCTTTTCCTCATCCACTTCAACAGCATGATTCCGCTGGCTTCCAAGCATAGAAAGAACAACTCTAACTTTTTCTTGAATAATTTCCCGCGTGGGGGTTGGCTCAACCTTCAACATAACTTGAGCTAACTGCCGAGCCATATCATAATCATTCATTTCAAGCCTCCTCTATATTTATTCATCTAAGCTGGCTACCAGTTCTTCAAAGTGCTGAAAAGGTTCCATTGTAATTAAGCGTCTCCGAGCTTCTAGAGGAGATAATCCACTTTTTATAAGAGCGTTATAAACTTGTATCATTACTTCTTTGACTTCTTTAGAAAGCACTCCCTCAAAAGGTTGGCTATGCTGATCTAAGTGTTCGGCACTGTCCAGCCAGATTTGCTGTACGGGAACAGTCTCTTGAATCAGTCGCAGTAATGCCCGGATAACCTGGCGATGTTCCTTGGGAACATTGAGTGCCTCTTTAACTAATGGATGTTCTTGGTTAATCGAGTAAAATACCTTGCCATGTTTTACCTTCTTCTGCCAGGGAAAGACGTAACTTTCTGAAGACTGTCTGGCAATGATTTTTCCTCGATGTCTGTATATATCCGCAGCTTTTCCCCGCGTCAGTCTTGCAATGCGCTTGAGGTCTGCTCTTAAAGACGAAGGTGGACGCGCTCTAGATTTTTTAACATCGATACTCCAGTCACTATCCATTGAATTGGGCAGGTCTACCTGGATACGAGCCAATTTACAATGCTCATCCCTCTGTAAACCCAGACCCAGCCAGTCACCTGCTACCAGCATCCTTTCATTCCTGTAAATGTAGAAACCCTGTTGAGCATTCCAGCCGTTTGGTCCCGCCGCTTTCTCATAGGTTTGCTGATCGACTTTTGAGTGATGAGGCAGCACATAAGGTTGAACAACTACCCGCTCTGACCCGATATACAGATTCTCCTCTGGCAAAAACTGAGTAGCTTTCTCTTTAGTCAGAAATGGTTCCCAAGGTTCGATGGGCAAGCCGTTAATCCAGATTTGTAACTGATTCCGCCGCTCCAAGAACCTGTGGAATACCATAACCAGATGCTTTTCCACATCTTCCATAATTTCTAGAAAGCGGTTTTGTGCCTTCTGATCGTCAGTCTTTGTCCCGCCTACAAGCCGATCCATGCACTCCCATAGCACCACAGTCCCGCTTGTTATTTCGTCTAGTTCTGCCAGTCGCGCTTCCGACCCCGGTGCTGCTGAACGAAGTAATCGCCACTCGCCAGTCTGGTTAACATAATCTAAATCCCAGCGACGGGTCACTGGCTTGTCACCTACTGCCCGTGAACGAACCGTGAGCCGCCTGCACTGGGAAAATGAGGCTGTTTTGAGTCCCAGACCAAATCGCCCAAGGTCATCCGGCTCCCGTTCTTCTAGTGGATTCCGGCTACCCGGTCGCATGGCGTTGATGAGTTCTGTTTCGGTCATACCCTTGCCATCGTCCCGAATAGACACATAAGACTCGGAACCGTCCCAGAAGAAAGTCAGCCAGACATTCTTCGCCCCTGCGGAAATGCTGTTGTCAATCAGATCTGCGATCGCCGTTTGAATGTTGTAGCCAAAAGCCCGCAGTGATTCAATCATTGCAGGCGCATGAGGCTCCGCGATGTCGTATTCTTCCTCAGTCAGCTTAGTAGCTAGAGTCATTATTTTTACTTGGTGAACCTAGGGTCAGGCTAGCCCTCTAAGTTGGAGAGGCAATAAATTTCACTGCTCAAGCTCAGTAAACCACCAACCCCAACCCGTCTATTTAATAGAATTCCCAAAATACTTTCCGAAAGCACACCAGTACTTAGATTCCCTCTGGCTCATAAGACTTTTTGACCGATTCCATAGCAGTAACGGTCTGGCTATTGATTCATTCATTGCCTGAAGTAAACAGAATATTTGCCCTTTGATTAAGGGTTTGGGTCTCTGACTGAACTCTTGATTTAGAGATGATTTCTTTTTTGACTATAGCGCATCAAACAAACTGAGCTGAGTGCTTGCATAGTACGCTTGTACCTGTTTGGCAATAGGTTTGGCGATCGCTTCAGCAAGAAGAGGTGGTACAGAATTACCAACCAGCTCAAACATTCTTGTCATAGGTGCATCAAAGACAAAGTCATCAGGGAAGCTTTGAAGTCTGGCAGCTTCTCTCACAGAAATACTACGATTCTGCTTAGGATGAATGTAAGCCAGACAATCTTTTCCCATATGAGCCGTTAATGTCCAAGCAGGTTTATCCCAAGGCAAGCGCTTATATTTATCATCAAATATATCCCATCGGTATCGCCTCATAAATTCAGGTAAATCTAGGTACTTACCTCCTGGTGAAAGCATGGCAAAGCAAATCATATCCAGTGGATTATGGGCACGGCAGATATGGTTCATTACACCATCTGGTTCTTTTTTTTTTCTTATCTTTTTGCTCATTTTTATTTGGTATTCTGATTTAGGTTTTGATAGATAAGGTTGCTTAGTGTCAAGTTGCTTTGGGCCACTGCTTTTTTCTCTTAAAGGTATATAAGGAGGTGTCAGAGGGATTAGATCACTGATAGCTTCACTTACTGAAACTTTTTTTCTTCTAAAAGCTTTAGGAAATTCAAACTTGAAATCCAAGTCTTGTCGAATGCCAACTATAAATAGACGTTGTCTAACTTGAGGAACACCATAATTAGAAGCATTTAGTATACTGTGTTGAATTCTGTAACCTGGAAAACTTTCTCGTTGACGTGGCAACCCTAATTCAAGGCTATTAAGTATCTTCGAGAATAAATCTTTCTTTAGTACTAAAGCATCAACGTTTTCCATAACGAAAAACAAAGGTTTATAATACTGCAAGCATTTAACAAAATATTTATATAAAAAATTTCTTGGATCTTCTTCTACTTTTTTGCCTAAGGATTTCATTTTGCCAATACCAACCCTAGAAAAAACTTGACAGGGAGGCCCACCAATTAAAATGTCAACTTCTCCTGGGTTGATTGGCAATTTCTGTAAATCAAGAGAACTGATATCTAGAGCAGGTAATTTAAACTTACAGTTAGGAAAGTTTCTGTGATGAGTGCGAATAGCATGGGAATTATTATCAATTCCTCCCAGGATTTTACAACCAGCGTTCTGAAAGCCCAAACTCATTCCTCCAGCCCCACAAAATATATCAAGAACAGTAGGAATTTTAAAATTTGCTGGAACCTTTTTTGACATTGACAGGAAATTCCCTAAAAGAACATCTGATATTTATTTTATTACATTTAAGATGCATTGGTATCAGAATAAAAATATAATAATAGGAGTATTATAAAGATGTTGAGCTTGATTTTTGTAAAAAATAAAGAAGATTATCAATGTGCATATAATATATTGAGTAAAATTAAAAATACAGGGCGTAGTTTAAGTGACAAAGTTGATAGGTTTAACCTACAATAAATTAACCTTTTAGGACGGAATTAACTCCTGAGAATGAACATTTTGCCGATGCTATAGTAGCACTGCCTGATGGTTCAGTTGGAATCAGAAACGACATTTAAAAATATTTCTTTGTTTGACCAGATGACTCAGAGCTTATCTGGAATATCAAGACTAAATGCGAGATTTAAGTAAGCTGAGCCGCTTTTGCAATTTGACCTTTTCCACACAGAAGGGGCTTGGTATAACTGCCTAGCGCGATCGCATCTCCTACCTCCTCCACTTCAAATCCTCAGCCGGTCGAATATCCACCAGTTCTCCTTCCTCCCACGCTTCACTATCCGGTTTAACCAGACGTTGGGCGAGGTTTTGGAGTTCTGCATCTGAAGCACGATCACCTTCTAGTAACTCATTAATCCGTTCCACAGGCATTTCAGCATCAGCCGCAAGTCTCCCAAGCGCCCAATCGCGGTTACTCAGCGTTTCTTCAATCAAAAATGTGATCGCGTAGCGTGGGCGAAGCCCAGTCGCCCTTTAGGCGCTGGCAAAGCCAATCGCGCATTACTTTCCCAACCTCTAGCCTTTCTCGGCTGGAGGTTGCTTTTTTGGGGGTAGCGGAATCTTACCTTCTGCCTCTGCTTCCTCCATAGCCTTCTCCACAATGTATGCAGCCAAATTGGCGACGGGTCTTCCTTGGTAATTTGCCCACCGCTCCAACTTTTCATAAACCAAATCAGGCAGAGTTAGGAAAACTCTTTTGCTCACAGGTTCTATTTCATCCAAACCGCCTTCATCGTACACTTGAGCCTTTCTCCTTTGAATATTCTTAGCTGATATGTAGCTTATTAGTAGCTGATGTGCTACTTTGACAGAAAGATTGACTTAATCCTCCTCTAACCGTGAGTCCCAACTTGCCTCTAATCAGTCTGGATGAACTACCGCCATCGGTCAGGCTTCCCACTGACTTTCCAGATGGCACAGCAATACCCAAATTTCTGTATGGTGATCGCCTCCAGTGGAAGCCGTTATCTGATATAGACGAAACCGACAGGGGTATCGTCATTGGTCGGTTCTACGCCTTTGCCTCCCATCGCTGCCAATGGGCGTGGAAATATCTAATTTTCCTCGCACCCGAATCTCCCAGCGCTCAGTTCTGTGTCGCGGATACCTGCTGGGAAGAACACCTTGAACCTCTGCCCTTGGAGACCAACTCATGACCTCTCCTCGTCCCCTCGGACAACGAGAACTAGAGTTGATTCGTCTCTACGCCAACTGCCAGTTAGGGATGTCTCTCCGTGCCTTTGAAGCCAAGTGGAACGTAACGCGATCGCAGATGGCAGCTATCTGTCAATGCTCCCTCGCCACAGTCCAACGCTGGTTTGAGCGAGGAACCAACTTTTCGCCACCGACTAGATACCACCTGCGCTACCTAGCACTCGCTGATTTGTTTATCGAGCATTTTGAAGAAATTCCCGACAGGTTGAAGGCTCTTTTATGCCCTATATCCAATAGTCAAGAGTAATTTAAACAAAGTTAACAAAAACCTATCAGATTGAGAGGAATTCGATTCATGCCTCACTTGGTCACAGAAGAACGTTTTAGGGTGGTTAGAAGTACTCCGTTGCTGCCGACTTCTAGCACGAACAAGGGCATGACCTCCATTTCCACCTTCGATATCACCAAAGAACCCCTGCTCGACCTGCTACGGGACATCCAACAGGGCAAAATTCAGCTCGTAGACTTTCAGCGTTCCTGGTGTTGGGACGAAGAGCGCATTGAACGGGTAATTGCTAGCGTCTCCCTTGGTTTCCCCGTAGGAGCGGTAATGCTCCTTCAGCAAGGCAACCCGGATGTAAAATTCAAACCCCGCCTTGTCGAAAGCTTGAACCTTGCTCATCCTCCCGTACCAACAGCTTTGATTCTTGACGGACAGCAACGCCTCACCAGTCTGTTCATGTGCCTGCTATCCGACCAACCTGTGCGGATTGACCGAGGCAAACGCTACCCACCAGAGCAACGTTGGTACTACATCGACATTGCCCAAGCCCTCGACTACCCCCACACCGATCGCCGAGATGCCATCTGGGGCTTAACGGTCGATAAAAAGCTCTACCGGCCCGGACAACCTGTAATTGACTGTTCGACACCGAAAAAAGAATTTGAACTCGGTTTATTTCCCATTTCCCAGGTCTTTAATTTCCCTCAATGGCGCTCTCAATACTGCAAATACTGGCATTACGACCCCCAAAAATTAGCCTTGATTGATGAGTTTGAAGCAACCGTCATCAAAAAATTCGAGCATTATCAGATGGGATTGTTCGTCTTGAGAGCCGAACTACCTAAAGAAGCTGTTTGTTACATTTTCGAGGAGAACAACAAACGACAGTGCGAATTAACACAATTTGACTTGTTAACCTCCTCTTTTGCTGCCGCTGATTTTGACCTGCGCTCAGACTGGATAGCCAGAGAGAAACGCTTTAGTTCTCATCCAGTTTTGCGCCTGTTAAAGCCAACAGATTTTTTACAGGCGATCGCTTTGATGGGCAACTATGCGCGACGAGTGCAAGCTCAGCAGCAGGGTTGTCATCCTGAACGGCTACCGGGAGTAGCGTGTAATCGTCAGGATGTACTGGGTTTAGAGTTAGCGCAATATCAGCACTGGATGGAACCGATCAGTGCCGCCTTTGAGGAAGTGGCTCGTTTTCTCCATACCCAAGCCATCTTCGATGCTAACGACCTTCCTTACCCCATGCAGCTTGTGGTTATGGCTCCTTTGTTTGCGATTCTAAAAGAGGGAATAAAACTGGACTGGGTGCGGCAACACTTACAACAGTGGTTTTACAGTGGGGCCGCATCGGGGATTTATTCACGTTCGCGGGAAGCGACTGCCGGGAAGGATTTGCTCGAAGTCCCTAAATGGATTAAGGGTGGCGAAGTGCCATCAACTGTAAAAGAAGCACATCTATCGGCAGAACGGTTGCAGAGTTTAGTGAATTCTCAAGGGGCGACTTACAGAGCGATCGCGGCTTTACTTAGACGTGATGGGGCATTAGATTTTGTCAGTGGCGAACCCATTACGGCAGCTCGTTACTTTGACGAGAAGATTGAGAACCACCACATCTTTCCTCAACAGTGGTGCAAGCAACAAGGCATTCCCCGCTCGCGTTATAACAGCATTATTAACAAAACACCCCTAACGGCAAAGACCAATAAGTTTTTAGGGGGAAAAGCCCCATCCGAGTATCTGGCAAAGTTAGGAGAACAGGGAATGTCAAGGCAGAGGATTAATGAGATTTTGCGCTCGCACCTAATTGAGCCGACAACTTTGCACAACGATGATTTTGAGGCATTTTTTGAACTAAGGACGCAGGCGCTGTTAGCCAAAATTGGTAGAGCGATGGGTAAGAGTTTAGTTGGGGAGTCGTTGCCGGAAAATGGGAGTGGTAATGGATTCCATCCAAAGAGGTTTATCGATTATCACGCTCCCAAATAAAAACTGCGCTCGCCCCAAAGGGCGGTGCCAGAGGCAATCACCGGACTGTAATTAGAACAACTGTTTTTCTTCTAGCTGATATAGTAGTACACCTGTTTTCATTCAGCTTCTCGATTTTTACTCTCATAGTTTTCCCAAGTCATGAGCATCATTACAGTTCAATGCCAGCTCAAAGCGACTAAAGACTCCCTGCGCCATCTCTGGAGCCTAATGGTGGAAAAAAATACACTTTTGGTCAACGAACTTCTGAAGCAGATTAATACTCACCCGGATTTAGAGAATTGGTTGAAAGTAGGAAACATCAAAGCCGAAGTTATTGAAGGACTCTGCGACAATCTCAGAACTGAATCTCGCTTCCAGGATATGCCTGGTCGTTTCGCCAACGCTGCTGAGAAATTAGTCAAAGACATTTACAAGTCTTGGTTCGCTCTACAAGAAGAACGGAGGTTTCGTCTCTGGAGAAAACAACGCTGGTTTTCTCTGTTAAGAAGCGATTTGGAACTAGAACAAGAAAGCGGTTTGAGCTTGGAGAAGTTGCGTACTGAAGCGACGAAAATCCTGATCAAGGCTCAGTTGGAGTGTAGCCGAGAAGCAGAACCAGACCAAGCCACTACAGACAACTCCAGCGCTCTATGGGATAACCTCTTTACAGCCTACGATAAATTCAAATCTCCCCGCCTACGCTGTGTTATTGCTTATTTATTGAAAAATGGCTGCCAGGTTAACAAAGTAGAAGAAGACCCCGAAGCTTATCAACGGCGGCGGCGCAAGAAGGAAATCCAAATCGAACGCCTCAAAGAACAACTTAAGAGTCGTCTTCCCAAGGGAAGAAATTTATCTGAGCAAGAGTGGCTGGAAGCCCTGGAACAAGCGCAGGGACTAATCATTGATGACGAACACTTGAGACAAGTGCAAGCCAGTCTGACTAGAAAACAAAGCCCTGTTCCCTTCTCGATATCCTATGAAACCAGCACCGACTTGCGATGGTCGAGCAATGAACAGGGGCGCATCTGCGTTAGCTTCAATGGCAAAGGCATCAGCAAGCATACCTTTGAGGTCTTTTGCGACCAGCGCCAACTACACTGGTTTGAACGCTTTTATGAAGACTACAAAATTTTTACGCAGAACAAGGATCAGGTTCCTGCTGGATTGTTGACTCTACGTTCTGCTCGATTAGTTTGGCAAGAAGGTGAAGGTGAGGGCGAACCTTGGCAAGTGCATCGGCTGCTGCTTCACTGCTCTGTTGAGACTCGTTTGTGGACGGCACAGGGAACTGAGGAGGTACGTGCAGAAAAGATTGCTCAAACGCAAGCAGCTATCGACCGCCAGAAAGCAAAAGGCACTCAAAGTAAAAAACTGAATACTTCTCTAGAGCGGCTTAAAACGTTTCAGGGCTTCTCCCGTCCCAGCAGAGCAAGCTACAAGGGCAATTGCTCAATTGTCATTGGGGTAAGCTTCGGACGAGCTAAACCAGCAACGGTTGCAGTTGTCAACGTCGAAACTGGCGAAGTTCTAGCATATCGTGATGTTAAGCAATTACTGAATAAGCCAATCAAGGAAGGGAAAACTAAGAAGAAAAAGACTCAGTATGAATATCTCAAGCGTAGGCAAGAGCAACAACGCCTCAATAGCCACCAACGTCACAACGCTCAAAAAAATGGTGCTCCTTGTAACTTTGGAGAATCGAAACAAGGGGAGTATGTGGATAGACTGCTGGCAAAAGCGATTGTCGAAGTGGCTTCACAGTATCGAGCTAGCAGTATTGTCCTACCTGACTTGAGAAATATCGAGGAAGCGGCTGAGAGTGAAGTCCGGGCTAGAGCCGAACAAAAATTTCCGGGCAATCAAAAGCTTCAAGATAGCTACGCCAAGGATTATCGTGCCAGCATTCACTGTTGGAGTTACAGTCGATTAGCCCAGTGTATTGAGCTTAAAGCCGGAAAAGCCGGGATTGCCACAGAAAAAGTACACCAACCGCATGGGGACACCCCTCAAGAGAAAGCAAGGGATTTAGTGCTAGCTGCCTATGCAAACCGTAAAGTATCAGTTAGCTAGGTAAACCTTTCCTGAACCTTGACAATATAAATAAACAATGTTAATTAGTTAACAGCGCCGCTCGTACATGCTTATTGCCTCTGTACAGTGCTAAGTTAGGGTCTGTTTGACTGTCCGGAAGGCAGTTTTACTTTCTGAGCCCTGGTAGCTACCCGCCCGTAATGCTGCCCCGATGACACCTTCTTCATCGGTGGGACAATTCCCGTATCTGAATACCGAAGTATAGAGTATATGGGAGGTGCGCTCCCAGCTTTCGTGGTCGGGCTGAGGGAGGAGGTAAATTTTCCCAAAGCCTTAGCCCTTGTTAACAAGGGTGTGGATTACCACAGTGGTGGCTCCGAACTCGTCCCCTTCGGGGGAGCCCTCCCTAATATTTTTTTGACGGCTGAAAGCGGGGTCAAAATCCCTGAGTAGCCGTCAGTAGTTCAAAACTCTTGTCCAGTCTTGGTTTTAGGCTTTCACGTCAGTCAACTTTCTTCTTGGGAAAGAGCTGAAATGAGCAATTTAAAATCAGCCGTCAAAAATATATTTGTCAGGTTGTGTAGACAAGGGTTTCAGCGGGCGCGGTTTCATCACCCCTCCCGCCTTGGGATGGGTTGAAAGCCCGCTTCAAGGAGTGCAACATTGGGCATCCTTACCGCGTTTCATCACCCCTCCCGCCTTGGGATGGGTTGAAAGTCTGTGTTACCTTATTTCCTGGAATTTGTAGGGAAGGTTGAAAGGCGCACTTCGTTCGGGATTATTCTGATAGGATTAAATATTCTCAACACAATGAGAGGGTAACTTTCTTACTTCATTTTCCACGTTCAGAAGTTTAGCGACAATAATTTGTTAACAGTTGCCTAGAAGCAAAGTCGCCGTAACAGCGACGTGAATTTGTTAAAAACGACATCAATCTGTTAATAGCGACATTTAATTTGTGAATGTACAACAATTATAATCGGGATGACAGGATTTGAACCTGCGACCCCTTCGTCCCGAACGAAGTGCGCTACCAAGCTGCGCTACATCCCGATAAGTTATAGCCGTAACTCATCTATGGTATCACATTGTATCGGCAATCAGCCGCCAGCTTGCTAGGATAATCACTGTAACTTCAGTGGGAGCTGGGCTGGGAGTGGTCGTTAAACCAGAATGGTTGCGTGTCAAAGCGCCTCAGTGGGAACGAGTCGGTAATGTTAAAGAAATTTTGCGTGATTTAGCCCTGAATACGGTTTGTGAGGAAGCCTCTTGCCCGAACATCGGGGAATGCTTCAAGGCAGGCACCGCCACCTTCTTGATTATGGGACCAGCTTGTACGCGTGCCTGTCCCTACTGTGATATTGACTTTGAAAAAAAGCCTAAAGCCCTTGACCCTACGGAACCGACCCGTTTGGCAGAAGCTGTACGGCGTATGGGTTTGAACCATGTCGTCATCACCTCTGTCAATCGAGATGACTTACCCGATGGCGGGATATCCCAATTTGTGCAATGCATTGAAGGAATTCGCTCCGTCTCCCCTCAGACCACAATTGAGGTGTTAATTCCCGATCTTTGTGGCAACTGGGATGCCCTAGAAACCCTTTGCCAAGCTAAGCCAGAGGTACTCAACCACAATACGGAAACGATACCTCGCCTTTATCGACGAGTACGTCCTCAAGGAAATTATCAGCGATCGCTCGAACTTTTGCAGCGAACCCATGAGGTTGCCCCCTGGATTTATACAAAATCGGGCTTAATGGTGGGATTGGGAGAAACCGATAGCGAAATCCGCCAAGTCATGCAAGATTTGCGTGGGGTAAACTGCGATATCCTCACCATTGGTCAATATCTCCAGCCCAGCCAAAAGCACTTAAACATTGCTGATTTCATCACACCCGCTCAGTTTGATGCCTGGAGAGAGTATGGTGAATCGTTGGGCTTTTTGCAAGTGGTCTCCTCTCCCCTCACCCGCAGTTCTTATCACGCCGAGCAAGTCCGGGAATTAATGCAGCGTTATCCTCGTTAAGGAAGAGGAAAAGATGGAGTGATGATAGCGCTCAATAACCACAGACAAAGGACTAATGACTAAAATAGCCATCATCGGAGCCGGTGTTTGGGGGTCTGCTCTCAGTTACCTCGCGTCTCAGAACGGGCATGAAATCCGTTTGTGGTCGCGTAGTAGCTCGGAACGGTTAGAGGATATCTTACAGGGTGCCAGTATTATTTTGTCAGCGGTTTCTATGTCAGGTGTTAACTCTGTGGTAACAAAACTACAGAGATTATCAATTCATCCTGAACAAATCTTGATCACGGCGACGAAAGGCTTAGATCCCGCCACCACCCGCACTCCCTCGCAAATCTGGCAAGAGGCATTTCCCGCAAATCCAGTGGTGGTTCTCTCCGGCCCTAATCTTTCTAAAGAAATTAAACAGGGACTCCCGGCGGCTACGGCGGTGTCCAGTACCAACGCCAAAGCGGCTCAGTTTGTGCAGCAGGCTTTTGCTTCGCCAAAATTTCGGGTTTACACCAATCCTGACCCTTTGGGTGTGGAATTGGGCGGAACATTAAAAAATGTGATGGCGATCGCCTCAGGGACTTGTGATGGCTTACAGTTGGGCACGAATGCCAAAGCGGCTCTCCTGACGCGAGGACTGGCTGAGATTATCCGGGTTGGCACCGATTGGGGCGCTCAAGCGGAAACCTTCTACGGGCTGTCGGGGCTAGGAGACTTACTGGCAACCTGTAACAGCGAACTCAGTCGCAATTATCAAGTCGGTTATCAACTGGCTCAAGGTAAGACACTCTCAGAAATTCTGGCACAACTGGAAGGCACAGCAGAAGGGGTGAACACGACTCCAGTGCTGCTGGAGCGAGCCAACCGACAAGGTGTTTCCGTGCCCATTACCTATCAGGTGTATCGCTTACTCAAAAGTGAGATTACCCCGCAAGCGGCTGTTGAGGCATTAATGCTGCGAGACACTAAGCCAGAGTGAGAAACAGAAAGATAAGGGACGTTTTTCTCAAAAAAATTTTTCTTAAGATTTAGAAATCTTTCAGGAATCTACCTGTCTCGTGATGAAGATTAACATAGCCTTTGACCAAGGTCACTATTCCAACAATAGTGAGACGCTTATACTAGAGCTATGAGACAGAGAAGCCCAGTCACTCTACCCGAAGATAGATTTTAGGCTCAAAGCCAATGTTTATACGGTAGTTGAGACTGAAGCGATACGTCAGCACTAGTTATCGGCAAGGAATGCTAGCCCCAACTCGTCATCCTTGTTGGTAAACAAAATATAAGCGCTGTTCTCCGGTCATCAAGGGTGGGAACTCTAGTAATAAGTTGTGACGCACATTTCATGATGGTGCGGTCATCGGTCGTAATTAAGAGATTATTATGCCAGCCACTCCTTTCTATGCCGACACAGAATTCGACCAAGAGCTGCTTCCCTACAGCTTTGAGTCCAACGGTACAAGCGACGATCTAGAACTATCGGTAGAAGATGATTTGGTTGACCTGGAGAGTGATGGCCCAGAAGCCGCTAGCTTCTCCAAAACTACCAACCGCCGTACTACCGATCTGGTTCGGTTATACCTTCAGGAAATTGGTCGAGTTCGTTTACTCAGGCGAGATGAGGAAGTCTCGGAAGCTCAGAAAGTTCAGCGCTACATGCGGATGCTGGACTTGCGAGCTGAGTTTGCCAAGACATCGGATACTGTAATTGAGCGCTATGTCCATCTAATCGAGACTCATGACCGCCTAGTGTCTCAACTAGGTCACCGTCCCTCATTAGAACGGTGGGCGGCTACTGCCGGTGTGGAAGTTTCGGATTTGAAGCCTATCTTGGCCGCTGGAAAACAGCGCTGGGCCGAGTTAGCGGGTCTGTCGGTCAAAGAGCTAGAACAAATTCAATCCCAAGGCAACCGTGCCAAGGAACACATGATTAAAGCTAACCTACGCCTCGTGGTGTCGGTAGCGAAAAAGTATCAAAATCGTGGCTTGGAACTCCTCGATTTAATTCAGGAAGGCACTTTGGGATTAGAGCGGGCGGTCGAGAAATTTGACCCAACCAAAGGCTACCGCTTTAGTACTTACGCTTATTGGTGGATTCGCCAGGGCATCACGCGGGCAATCGCCACTCAAAGCCGTACTATTCGCCTGCCCGTTCACATTACCGAAAAACTCAACAAAATCAAAAAAGCCCAACGCAAAATCTCTCAGGAAAAAGGTCGCACAGCCACCATCGAAGATATTGCTCTGGAGTTAGAAATGACTAAAGAGCAAGTGCGAGAAGTCTTACTGAGAGTGCCTCGCTCTGTTTCTTTAGAAATTAAAGTAGGCAAAGAAAAAGACACTGAATTAGGTGATTTACTCGAAACCGAAGAAACTTCTCCAGAAGAAGTCTTGATGCGGGAAGCTCTGCAACGGGATTTACAGCAACTGTTGGCAGATCTAACCAGCCGTGAACGCGATGTGATTCGGATGCGGTTCGGCTTGGGAGATGGTCATCCCTATTCTCTCGCCGAAATTGGTCGTGCTCTGGAGCTCTCTCGTGAACGTGTGCGTCAAATTGAAGCGAAAGCCTTACAGAAATTGCGCCAACCCAAGCGCCGCAACCGCGTTCGGGATTATCTGGAAGCTCTTACTTAATTAACGCATTGGCATTGTCTGTGTTCTAAATGCTGTAAAACCGGCTTTTCAGCCGGTTTTTTTATTTTGGACGTTTAAGTTGTGATTTTTGACTTTCAATTAGGCTGTCTTTTTTCTAGATCAGCGGCACTCACATCATAGGAACGTTGCGCGGCTTCAACGGCGGCCTGGGTTTGTGGCCCCCAAATCCCGTCGATTTCGCCACGATAGAAGCCCAGTTCTTGTAAGCGCTTTTGCAACGCCAGTGTCGTCGAATTACTCAGATTAGTATTGGCTGTATTCAATCGACTCGTCGTCGTTTTGGGTGTTTGGCGATTGGTCGTTGTACTAGGTTTTGAACGATTCGTGCTATTCCTGGATGTGGAACGAGTCGTCGTTGTACTAGGTGTGGTGCGATTCGTGCTATTCCTGGATGTGGAACGAGTCGTCGTTGTACTAGGTTTTGAACGATTCGTGCTATCCCTGGATGTGGTGCGAGTCGTCGTTGTACTAGGTTTTGAACGATTGCTGGGATTTCTGCGGGATGACGAAGGATTGGGACCACCGATCACGGGCAAGGCGGCTAAGGTTTGCGGCCCAACAATTCCATCGGGAGCGAGTCCTTTCGCTTGTTGGAAGCGAATGACTGCCTTTTGGGTTGCTTCATCGAAGATACCGTTGGCACCACCCGGAAACCCGGCTATGGCTAAACTCTCTTGAAGGGCACTCACCTGGGAACCGCGATCGCCTAATCGCAAATTGCGTGTCGTAGACACTCTGACTGGCTTCGGCTTGGGTAGTGGCTGTGAATTGAGTTGTCGCACTAGCTTGGCACCTGGTTTAGATTGCTCTCCCAATGCAGCCAGAGTGTTTGTACCTACAATCCCATCAGGTGCCAATCCTTGGGCTTGCTGAAATTGGATTACCGCATCTTTGGTTAAGGTACCAAAGTATCCTGTGATATTGGCTTTAAAGTAGCCCAATTCCTGCAATCGTTGCTGAACAGTTGTAACCTCTGCGCCCTGATCACCTTCCTGAACAGCGGCGAAAGCCTGATTAGCCATGCCCACGACGCCCAAAGCAATACTGAAAGACAGTAGAGAGACAGCGGCACACCTAGAAAACTTGGGCTGATTCCAGACCTGATGAATTGTGCCTCTACTCAACTGTTTTAAGCTTTCCCAAGATGCAGTCAAATCTCCATAATCGGTTTCCGTCGGTTCTTCGTTAGCTAAAGCCAGGTGAAGATAGGCAAGGGTTTCCATGATGAAGTCTCCAAAGGGTACTTTGACCCGAACGCATTAGCATTGGGTCGTATGGGAAATTTAACCTCAGGATTTTCCTGATTTTTTGATAAATTCCCTATTAAACGAACAGGCAAGATGCAATGACCTTTGTAGATTGTCACGCTCTAGTTTACGATAATACAGACTCGCCGTGATGCAGCTAACTATACCTAGACCAAGTTGGCAAAGGTTAGTCTATCTCTGAGAAAAGTGGGGTCAAAGCTAAGCGTGAGGATGGGGGCGCAGATAAGACTGGAAAAAGGGAAATTTTTGCTGGGTTATTTCTGCCTGCGTACACTAGGGAAAATACGCCACCCTGGCATCAAGCCCTTGCGATCGCAATTGATAGGAGCGGCTTTCCGCTGTGGCACGGTTAGGAAAAGAGCCAGCATTAACATACTTGCCGCGTTTTGAGCTCGCTAAAGAGGCACTGGCAAAACCCTCTATATCGCGTACTTGATAAAGGGTGTTCTCATTAAGAACAGGTACCACGACTACATAGCGATTTCTTCTGGCTTGAGAACTGAGTCCTAAAGCCGTCAATGTTTCTCCACCGGCAATCCCGTCATCCAATAAGCCACGAGTTCTCTGAAACTGCCTAACCGCCTCCTGAGTTTGCAAACCATAAACCCCATCAACACGACCGGGATTAAAGCCTCTTTGTCTCAACTCTTGTTGAAGATTCGTCACTTCGGGACCGCGATCGCCCAAGCGCAATATTTGTGCAGAAGGAATGGGGTTGAATCTCCCTGGGAAAGGACTCCCTGAAAGCGGGGGTGGAGGGGGTAAGTCGAGTGAATCGTTTTGAAAAAATTGGGATGTGGCAGTGGCTGATCCAAATAAGGCTGACTGAGTTTCAGAACCTACAATTCCATCCGGCTGTATCAGATAGGCTTGCTGGAATCGGCTCACCGCTTCTTTAGTGGCTCGACCAAAGTATCCCGTTAGCTGTCCATTAAAATATCCTAAGTCCCTCAAACGCCGTTGAACAGCCGTGACTTCTGCTCCGCGATCGCCTTGTTTCAGGACTCGATTGGAACGATTACTAACACTAAAATCCCGCCTGGAAATGTTGGTTCTGCGGTCAAATTCTTCAAAGAGTGCCGACTCAGTTTGTGCGCCCACAACACCATCGGGATTGAGTCTCTTATCCCGCTGGAAACGGATGACTGCGTCTTGGGTTGCTTGATCAAAGATACCGTCTGCCGAGCGATCAAGATATCCTAGCTGCTGTAAACGATTTTGAATGAAGGTTACCTGTGGGTTGCGATCGCCTAATTGAATTGTCCTTTGAGCCAGTGCCTCCCCTGCCACCCCTAAAGTACCCAGAATGACCAGCAACGAAAGCCACGAAATCCGTGCTTGGGTGACCAGCTTTTGCCGCTTCCACCACTCCAAAAGTTTCAGACTGTCCCGAATTAAAAGCTCAGTCGTGTCTGTTGTTGCTTCATAGTCTAATGCTAAATGAAAATACGTGAGTGTCTCCATATTGAGCTAGGTAATTTTTGGTTATTAGTTTATCAAGGAAGATTTTATTTTAGCGAATTGGTTTAACACTGTTTATACTCTATTCATGAAATTACAAATGAGTCTTATCGACTGATTGAATTGGGAAATATGCTTCAATAAATAATAGGATTTATATAGTCTTTGTTGGGTCTGATGTTTGACAGAAAGACTGACAAAATGATGTGGGGGGTTAATGGTATGAAACGAATGAGCCACTGGGGCCGACCTATCGCTGTGTTTGCTTTAGTATTAAGTACGGTGGGAGGGATGAAGGCTACTGCCACTGTATTGAGCAACACTGCGACAGGCAACAGCCGATTGGCATCAGAAGCTATTTTTTCTCTGAAGAAAAGCAATATTCAACTGGCGCAGCGAGTAGGAGAGTGTCGGGCAGCAGCCAGATCGACATTTATCTACCAAGATCGTTCAACCACCAATCGCATTAGAGCTCTACAGTCCAACGAAAAAGTTATTTTAGCAGAGGCAGGTGGGAGAGATGGGTGGATTGCCGTGAGTTCTCCCATCAGCGGATTCGTACAGACCCAAGACCTCAAACGTTGCGCTGAAGTCTCCACTCTTCCGGCGAGGCGCAATCTTTGCCGCCAAGTGATTTATGAGGGTGTTGAGGGTGTGGCAGTGCGAGAGAAACCCGAAATTAGTTCTAGTCAAGTTAGCACAGTATTTTTTGGCGATCGCATCACGCTTTCCAATCCGCCAGAATTTATCACAGATGGCATGGGACGCGAGTGGACTAAACTGACAGATCCTAGCGTTGGATGGATGTCTAATGGAATTCCTGCTAGAGGAGATATTAATCTTGTTGCTTGTTTTCAGTCGTAGGGCTATAAAGCGTTGACAGCATCTCCCCAATTAGAAACCTGTAGGTTCTGTCTTGTGCAATCCAACAATTAATTTAGCCCAGACATGGATTCTGGGCTAATTGTACAAATGTTTAAAATGTCCTGAAATTTTGATGAATTCTGCCCAAAATGGGTTGAGATACTCCGTTTAAATCAGCCCTAACTCACTGCACAACAGAGCAACCAGCACCGAAAAACCTGTAATAGCTAAAGCCATCAGGGGGTGCTGCCCTTGGCTGACAGCAAAAGATGTGACGATCCCAGCCCCTAATGCGGCTGTTACAGCTGCTCCCAGCCAGTCTTTATTAGAATTTTTGTTGTACATCGTGTGAATCTATCGGTGAGGTTGTTAAAACAGCGAGTTACAGTTTTACAACCTACCATCACTTCTCAGTTGGCTTTCATTTGCTGGGAGTTTTGCAATTAAGGTTAAAGTTTAGCTAATTTTCTTAACACAAAGAAGAGCCGGTATCATTAGACCTCTTGCAAAAATACAAAGAACCCCTCCCCAACCCTCTCCTCACTAAAGCTCCGGTTACCAAGGGGAGGGAGCAAGATTTCGAGGATGGCTGATACCCCTAACCTTTCTCTGACCAGAAAAATTATTACCATAAACTATTGATTTTGTCAATTTAAGTTGCTACAATACTAATGTTGCAACAGCAACAAAGTCAGAAGCCAGCCCGTCACCGTGGAAAGTCGCAGGCTGGCTCTGGCTCCCCATAACAAAGGAGTCAAATTCATTATGAACGAAAAACCCAGCCTTAAGCCTTGGGCGATCGCTCGTCAGCTTCCCACTCTGAAATGGCTGATTATCGCCCGATACCGCTCTCGCTCAGATGCGGATGGACATCTGCTGTTATTGCGGCAACGAGTTCCCAACATGAAATTTAAAGTTGTGTTCGAGTTGTTTGAAACCACTCGATAACGGAGGAAAAGTGTACCCGCCTTTACTCTTAGCAGTAAGGGTGGGTTTGGCTTGAGATTTGCAGGTGCGATCGCTCAGATAGTTTTTAAACTGTCCCTTACAGCTAAAGTATCAGACAACTTTCCAAGTATTGCCAGTTGGAGCAAAAGCGACATTGACAAGGATTGAGCCATCTTTCTTGCCTGTTGGGTACACGTTCCATGTACCTGTGGCAACGTCACGCCGAAATTGTTGGTTTTGACGAAGTTGGCTGTAGACGCATCCTTTGGAACGTCCTACCAGCATTGACGCACGTTCAACAGTGCAAGCAGCTTCTACCAAAACCTCAATCGGCTGATTGAACAGATTAAGCTGTTCCTTGTTATTATTGGACATACAAACTCCTTGGTCTACATAGACCGAAACTACAAGTTAAGAGAGTTACTGGTTCCAGCCAGTTGCTCATGCAGATTTGCAAACAATTGAGGGCGTTTCTAGTTCCAGCTAGAGGCGCTCATTTGCTTATAGGGAAAGATAACATAGCTTGAATTAACTATACAACAAGAATATCGTATGTTAAAAATGAAGTACGTTTAAATCAACGTATATTTGAAGTGAAAGTAGACTTCCTCTCCCGCTACACGCCTAGGCTGATGTCGGCTGAAGTGCTGGAAGCCATATTTGTCCAGCGTCAGGAGCTAGCACACAACCTTATAGAATGCATCCGCGATCGCATTCTCGCATCAGCAAGGCATCATACGCTGCTTACTGGAGCGCGTGGTATTGGCAAAACGCACCTGGTTTCGTTGGTATATCACCGTATCCGGGATATGAAAGATTTGCAGGAACACATCTTGATCGCATGGCTAAGCGAGGAGGAATGGAGCGTTACATCGTTTCTTGACTTGTTGTTATGTGTCTTCCAAGCCCTGCAAGAAGAATCTAAAAATAGTAAGGGCACACAGCCGTGCCTTCCTACAGAGCGTGTTGAATCGCTTTACGAACTGCCGATTGAGGATGCTGAGTCTGATGGTGCAGCATTGCTTAAAGAATTTATCGGCGATCGCACATTACTTCTGCTCGTAGAGAACTTGGACGACTTGTTTTCTGGGCTAGGTAAAGATGGACAAAAACAACTGTGTACTTTTTTAGAAGAGAATAACTGCATCATTCTGGCAACAGCCCAGAGTTATTTTAAAGATGTCAAGCAGAAGAATGCACCTTTTTATGGATTCTTCCGCCATGAAGAACTAAAAGATTTAAATACTAGTGAGGCGACGCAACTGTTAGCGAACATCGCCAAACTTAAGGGTAATAGCGCACTAGAATCATTTATTCAAACGCCAACGGGACGCGATCGCATTAAAGCAGTCCATTTCCTTGCGGGTGGCAACCATCGTTTATATGTCATATTTTCTGAATTTCTGACTCATCAGGAGTCGCTTGATCAACTGGTAGACGCATTTATGCGAACCCTGGATGATTTGACTCCTTACTACCAGGAACGAATGAGATTTCTTTCACCTCAGCAACGAAAGATTGTCGATTTTTTGTGCGATCGCCGTCAAGCTGTCACTGTCAAAGAGATAGCCCAACGCTGTTTCATGACGCATCAGACAGCATCCAGCCAACTGAAGAAGGTATTAGAAATGGGCTATGTTCGTTCTGAACCTATCGGGCGCGAGTCCTATTACGAACTGCGTGAGCCACTGATGCGCTTTTGCCTAGAGGTCAAGAAGCAACGGGGAGAGCCAGTACGGTTATTTGTGGACTTTTTGCGGATTTGGTACACGCGGACGGATTTGGAACAGCGATTAGGGCGGCTACCACCTAATGCCAAATTAGAGCGAGAATATTTGCTTCATGCGCTACGAGAAACTGAAGAAGAAGCTGAAGAGATTGTAGAAATCTGCTTGGAGGATTATTACGCCTATCTTGAAGAGGAGAACTTTGCCCAAGCACTGCAAATTGCACAGGAACTAGTAGCAATTCGCGGTCACATAGAGGACTGGCTTGAGCAGGGATACTGTTTAGGTGTTCTTGGACGCATTGAAGAAGCCTTGGCATCCTTTAGTAAAGCGATCAAGCTTGACCCTAATGAGCCTATAGCTTGGTTCAACCGAGGTATTGCGCTGCGCTGCCTCGAACGTTACGAAGAAGCCTTGGCGTCCTTCAACAAAGGGCTTGAGCTTAACCCCAATGAGTCCATAACTTGGAGAAACCGAGGTGCGACGCTAGGTAATCTCGGACGCCACGAAGACGCCTTGATATCCTATGATAAGGCGATTGAGCTTGAGCCGGCTAACGCCAATGCTTTAATCAATCGGGGTGCCGCACTAGGTAATCTCGGACGCTATGAAGAAGCTTTGGTATCCTACGACAAGGCTATTGAACTTGACCCAACTAACGCTAATGCTTTGATCAACCAAGGTGTGGTTTTCAGTAAGCTCAGACGCTATAACGAAGCCTTGGTATGCGCTGACAAGGCGATTGAGCTTGACCCGAATTATGGACTCGTTTGGAACTACCAAGGTTGGGTGTTGGGCCAACTTGAGCGCTACGATGAAGCATTAACATCCTACGACAAAGCGATTGAGCTTGACCCGACTGATGCAGATGGTTGGTTCAATCGAGGTTGGCTGCTGGGCGAACTCGGAAGCTATGACGAGGGATTAGAATCCTGCGATAAGGCAATTGAGTTAGGAGAACAGTCTTCATTTGTCTTCTTAAACCGTGCTGAGTATTTACTGGCACTAAACCGATGGGAAGATGGCATTGCAGCATTAGACAAGGCGCTGCATCGCTTTGCTCATGCGGATGAGCCAGACACAGGTGACGAAAAGGCCATTATCCGCAACCTGTTCAAAAGCACTCACGATGCATCGATATGGCGATCGCGCATTTCCACCCTAATAGAACTTTACGACAAACACCAAGTTATCTCTGCATTAGGACAGGGACTTGTACGCAGCATTCCCGAATTGATGTCGGAAATGGTTAGCGATAAGGCAAGACAAACATGGCTAGAAGTATGGCAAGAACTGACAAGCGATCGCACTCAATTCCAACTCCCCCTCCGTCTTCTCAATATAGCTGTCCGCTATCGTGAGACAAAAGGCGATAAGCGTGTTTTACTACAACTTCCCATTGAAGAGCGCAATTTGCTAAAACCGTTGCTAAGAATAGACCAACCGTAGGCAAAAGCGAGGGAGTCGGGTAATGGCTGAAGAAAAGACCTATTTAGAACTGTCTCAAACCGAAGGCAGTTCCCACAAATTCTATGAAGTCATCGTCAACGATACCCAAGTTACCATCCGTTATGGTCGAATTGGTGATTCGGGACAGACTCAGAGCAAAACCTACCCTACTCCTGAAAAAGCGAAAGCTGATGCCACGAAGAAAATCAACGAAAAGCTGAAAAAAGGCTATGAACACGCCGTCATCGGTGTACGCCAGAAGCGTCCGGTGACACGCCGCCAAGTTACCAGTACTACCTCCACCGCAAAACAAGCCCCCATCCTCTGGAAATTTGCCTCCGGTTCATCCGCTTTTGGCATCTTTATCGATGCTGAACGGTGTTGGGTGGGTAACCAAGCGGGTAAAGTTTTTGCCCTCAATCCTCAAGGACAAGTTCTCAATCAGTTTAAACTCCCCGATGGTGTGAAATGTCTGGTTGCTGATGATGTTTGGATTTACGCGGGGTGTGATGATGGCAATGTCTATGACCTCACAGGTAAGTTACCACGACTCGCTTACGCCATTGATGAACATGTCGATATCTTTTGGCTGGATATCAACGATGGTGTCTTAGGCGTTTCTGACGCGAATGGTGGCGTAACCACCATTGATCATGATGATGAATCTCAGTGGACGCGTCTGAGTCAAGGTCAGAGTGGTTGGATGGTACGCTGTGATCAGTCGGGTGTCTATCACGGTCACAGTGCAGGCGTGACGATGTATGATGCCAAAGAAGGTCGAATGCTGTGGCATCAAAAAACCAAGGGAAGTGTGCTCTTTGGTTGGCAGGAAGCCTCATTTGTGTATGCGGGCACAAGTGATAAGAAGGTTTATTGTTTTAGTAAGAAGGGTGAAGTAGGCCCCGTTTACTCCTGTGATGCGGCGGTTTACTCCTGCGCTACGGCTAGTGATGGCAAATATGTCTTCGCCGGAGATAACAGTTCTTCGATTTATTGCTTTAATCAGGCCGGTGAACGGCTGTGGAAGCTAGGTACAGGTTGCGGTTCGGCGTTTTCGATGCAGTTTTTTGATCAGCGTGTTTATATTGTGACAACCGATGGTTCTTTAGCCTGTATTGATGCTAGTGACGCGGCTATTGCTGCCGCCCAAGCGGGTACAGTTCCCCAAGCAACTCTGATTAAAGCCCCGAAAGGAGAGGGTGCAGCCCCCTCGGCGACGTTGGAAACGACTGCCGACACGACACAAGGGGTGATTGTGGAGTGCTTCCGGGAGGGGGGTAAATTGAGAGTTCGGATTGTCTCGCCTGGATACAACCCCAGTTGGAATGTACAGTTTCCCAAAGATATTCGTAAAGAAGGCGATCGCTATCTCGTTCAAGAGGTGCGCGAGTCGGCACGGGGTGGCTTCTATCGCGCTTATGGTGATATCAAAAAATTGGTCTAGAACTCAACTTATGAACAAACAACGGGTTAAATCCTTAATACAACTCATCTCCATTGATGCTGAAAAAACTTATGAGCCACTAAAATGAACAAAAAATTTGGCAAAATAATTCTCGCTAATGATGCTTCAACTTTAAGTAACCTCGGATTTGAACAATCTCCTGACGCGGCAACTTTTGCCATCAATATTGCTAATTGGTTCACGGGCGGTCGTCCCGGCAAGTTTCATTCTTATTCTGACCCTGATCGACGCGAATCTGAATCGGCTTTAGCACAAACAATGACTCAAGCGGGTCATACATGGACTGTAGGATATGATATCCCAGAAAATGTGGATGCGATTTTTACACATGAAACAACTATTGATGACCCTATACTCAGAGATTTGGTTAACGCTGGAGGGAGCGTTTACTTAGCTGCCGATACGGAAGATGAAGACTATGCTACAGGGTATGAGTTTAACTGGTTTCTTTGGGAAGTTGGTTTACAGTTTAAAGAGGGCTATAATGGGATTTCAGGAAATCAACCCATTAATAGCGAGCATCCGATTTTTGCTGGAGTTAAATCTCTCTATCAACGCAATGGTAGTTCGATTATAGATTTTCAACCTGACGAACAGGCCAATCAAATTCTCGTTTCTAGTTCTGATGGAGAAGGGCTGTATGCAATACTCGATCTCTCAAAGGCGACACCCCACGTCAGGATAAACAGGATTTTTTCAGATGGAAGTGTTAAATCCACAGAGGCGGACGAATATATCGCTATTGTCAACGAGAGTTTGGTTGATATAGATATATCAGGCTGGAAAATTCAAGGCATAAATCGCAATCAAGAATTTTATTTTCCCACAGGGACAGTATTGAAAAAAGGAGCTGAGTGTCGAGTTTATACTAACGAGGTGCATCCCGAATCAGGCGGCTTCTCTTTCGGTAGCAAACGCTCTGTTTGGAATAACTCTTCAGACGAGGGACGGCTGTATGATGCTCAAGGAAATTTGATGTCTAGCTATGCTTATACTGAGCAAAGTCAGATGTTATCTAATCTGACAAAATCCCTTGGCTATGACAATCTCATCCTAGAGGCAGATCCAGAAGCGATTAAGGCACAACAAGCTTTAGGCGGTAAGGTAACTTTTGAGGAAGCATTAACTTTTGCCTACGATAGCTTTGAAGCTGACAACACAGAAGAAGGCTCGGCTGTAGACGCGATCGCACAAGAAGCTGCTGCTGTGGGTGTGCCATACGCCTATTTTAATGGCGATCACGTATCCTCGGCTTACCACTATATGCAAAAACCCACCACTAAAATTACCCTGTGTACACCACAGACACCGATGCTCCCAACAAGAGGGGAAAGCATAGAAGCTAACTGGATATTTATGTTACAAATTCCTGAACTCAACACAGTACATTGGGCGATAATCGACCGATCGGGCGAAGAAGAAGTGTACAATTACGGTTGCAATTTGTCCTGATTAAGAGGCATTCGCTCGATGATGAACCGAAGAAATTGAGCGATTGTGCGATCGCGTTGCGAGAAGAGCGAATGTGTTGCATGGTGCGTAAGCAGCAAAGCGCAGATCGCGTTTTCCTAACGCCTAAAACACAAAGGATAAACAGAAAGATATCGAAAGTAGAGATAACCGAACAAAGGCTAAAAACTATTAGCCGATATGCCGACCGCAGGCTGACGCGATCGCGGTCTATTCTCAATTAAGCGGGAAGAAACATAGATATTAAGACCCTCATTAAGGGGAAAGAGGCAAATTATTATCAACTCACCGAGACAACCACTCCCGCACTTTCATTCGCCATCCTATCCACCGCACATAAGGCATACTTTCCCGGTTCCACCGTCGCCACCCTAGTCGCTCCTGGTAAAATTCGTTCCAGCGTCCAGCTACCACTAGTCTGCTTATACAGCGTCCAAGCCCGAATATCTCGATCATCGGCTGCCTTCCAAGTTAGTTGGCGGTTTTTGGCGGCAACTCCGGTGGGAGGAAAGGGGGGTAAATTATCCTGCCATGGCATCGCAGGTACCAGTGCAGGTTTGGCATACACCGAAGACTTGAAGCTGTTATAGATGCCCTGACGATTTTCCGTGAAAGCACTCATACTGAAGAAGATATTCCCCAGTGATAACTTCTCATACAGGTTGCGCGTCAGTTCAACTTGCTTGTTAATCTCTGGAAGCTTCCAACTCTTACCATCTAACTGCCCTACATTGTTCCCCGCATAAATATGTCGTTTCTTGGGGTTAACACCCGTCCACCACTTCAGCAACACGGGATAACTCTGGCTTTTTTGGTCAATCTTCCAATAAAGTTGCGGCGCTAGATAATCCAGCCACCCTTGTTCCAACCATTTTTTCGCATCTGCATATAGCACACTATACGCATCGAGTCCAGTAATCTGAGGCGGTTGTCCGGGGCGGTAAATGCCAAAGGGACTAATACCAAACTTGACATGGGGTTTTGTGGCCTTAATTCCTGCCCATAAGCGCTGAACCATTTTATTCACATTGTCCCGTCGCCAGTCGCCCAAGCTGAGTTTACCGCCAGCCGATTTATAGGCGGAGTAGGTTTTGCTGTCGGGGAAGGACTTTCCCTCGATAGGATAGGGATAAAAATAATCATCCAGGTGAATGCCATCCACATCATAGCGGCGCACCACATCGAGCATTACATTGTAAGCCCTGTCTTGAATGACTTGTGCGCCTGGGTCCATCCACAACTGATTGCCCCAAGTGTAAACATATTGGGGATTGGTGATGGTAATGTGAGGGCGAACCGTCCCACCTGGTTTGGCATTTGTCTTGGCGCGGTAGGGATTGAACCAAGCATGAAGTTCAATGTTACGCTTGTGGCATTCTGCGATCGCAAACTCCAAAGGGTCATAAAAGGGTGAGGGGGCTTTCCCCTGAGTTCCTGTCAGCCAACCACTCCAAGGCTCTAGTTGAGAGGCGTACAGAGCATCCCCTTCTGGTCGTACCTGTAAAATGAGAGCGTTGAAGTTTAGGGCTTGTATTCGGTTTAGGATGTTAATGAGTTCAGATTTCTGTTGTTCAACCGGAAGTCCCGGCTTGGAAGGCCAATCACTGTTCCATGCCGTTGTTACCCACACGCCTCGGAATTCCCGGCGATGACTTAAGGTAATCGTCTGATGAAGGGGCAATCCAGGTTCTGGGGGAACCACAATATAGTTAGATTGAATTGGAGGAGCTTCACCCAGATAAACTAAAGCTTGATAGACAAACGCCGCCACATCGGCACGGGTTGCCGCGACATTGGGGCCGAGTAACTTGATATTGGGATAGTTTGCCACAAGTCCGGCACGAGTTGCGATCGCTACATCGTCTTTGGCATAGCTAGGAATAATTGCCGTATCCTGGTAAATGGCTGGAAGTCCTGCTATCAGGTCAGATTTGACCTTCGAGACCATCTCCAAGCCACTGACGAGGGACACTAAAACCTGTACCCTAGAAATTCTATCGTTGAGGCGGAAGTGGTTATCGGGAAAGCCACTAATAAATCCGGTTTCGTAAGCTTTGCGAATGGCAGTGGCAGCCCAGTGGCTAGGAGGTACATCGGCAAAACCAATATACTGCCGCTTTGTCGGTTTGGGAAAGGCTTTGGCAATAACGGCAGCAAACTCAACGCGAGTCATGGAGTTGTTGGGGCGAAATGTTCCATGGGGAAACCCGCTAATAATCCCACGCTGGGCTAAGGCTTCGATGAATAAGCGTGCCCAATGATTTTGAATGTCAGAGAAGGGAGTAGAGGCAGATACCATCGTCAATCAGAGCTAGCTTGGCTCAATCTTAACCTTGTTCGACGTTTTGGCTAACTTCATATCTTGCACCAGTCGCAATAACCCGCCAGGGGTTTAAACCCCTGGCTCAAAGCGAAAGTCGTCTTTAGACGACTGGGTATAACTGTCAGTCCATTTCAATGGACTTGGGCGATGACGCTTGAACTTAAGGATACTGTTGGCAAATTAACTGATGGGTCTGACCCTCCCCTAAGAGGAGCGGGGCTTTCCGGCTCCCCCTTCCCTTGCAGGGAAGGGGGCTGGGGGGTTAGGTTTTTCGACTGGTTGAGAATGGTACAAGATGTCAACTCACTCAAATATTTCTGAATCTGGGAGAAGAACTCATATCCTTCGAGAACACATTCGGCGAACAACCTGACAACAACTTCTGCATAACTTCCATCCAGCTCAGAGATATATGCTGAGTAACCAAGCCATCCTCCACCTTGCCCTTCGAGGATTTTCCCCATGCAACCTAGAAGAATCGGCATCAGTGCTCTCATCACTCTAATCGCTGCTACCACTACCGCATTCGCTCCTAATTTTCCACTGTCCTTCGCTGCACCACCTGCACTGGCTCAAACCTCAGCGAATCGGAAAGCAGAAGCAAATCGATTGCTACAACAAGGGATTCAGCAGGGGAAAACTAGTCAATTTCAAGCGGCTTTACAGTCTTTCCAACAAGCATTGACTATCTATAAGGAGATAGGAGATCGCAAAGGGGAAGCTCATTCTCTAGGGAATTTGGGTATTGCTTACTTTTCTCTAGGGCAATACCAGAAAGCGATTGAGTTCTATCAACAGTCCTTGGCTATTGCACGGGAGATAGGAGATCGCAAAGGGGAATCTCGTTCTCTGGGGAATCTGGGTAATGCTTACACATCTCTAGGGCAATACCAGAAGGCGATTGAGTTCCATCAGCAGGCATTGACAATTGCACGAGAGATTGGCGATCATCAGTGGGAAGCTAGTTCTCTGGGGAATCTGGGTATTGCTTACGATTCTTTAGGACAATACCAGAAGGCGATTGAGTTCTATCAACAGCAGTTGGCTATTGCACGGGAGATTGGTGATCGCCAAGGAGAAGCTAATTCTCTGGGGGGTCTGGGTAATGCTTACGATTCTTTAGGGCAACACCAGAAGGCGATTGAGTTTTATCAACAGTCCTTGGCAATTAAACGGGAGATTAGTGATCGCTCTGGGGAAGCTGGTTCTCTGGGGAATCTGGGTATTGCTTACTATTATCTAGGACAATACCAGAAAGCGATTGAGTTCCATCAACAGTCCTTGGCAATTAAACGGGAGATTGGCGCTCGCTCCGGCGAAGCTAATTCTCTGAATAATCTGGGTCTAGCTTACTCTGCTCTAGGGCAATACCAGAAGGCGATTGAGTTCCATCAACAGCAGTTAGCAATTGCACGGGAAATTGGCAATCGCCAAGGGGAATCTCGTTCTCTAGGGAATCTGGGTAATGCTTACTATTCCCTAGGGCAATACCAGAAGGCGATTGAGTTCCATCAACAGTCTTTGGCAATTAAACGAGAGATTGGCGCTCGCAACGGGGAAGCTAATTCTCTGAATAATCTGGGTAATGCTTACGATTCTCTAGGGCAATACAGACAAGCGATTGAGTTTTATCAACAGTCCTTGGCAATTAAACGGGAAATTGGCGCTCGCAACGGGGAAGCTAATTCTCTGAATAATCTGGGTAATGCTTACGATTCTCTAGGGCAATACAGACAAGCGATTGAGTTTTATCAACAGTCCTTGGCAATTAAACGGGAAATTGGCGACAAGGAAGGTGAAGGACTGGTTCTCAGTAATCTCGGTAATCTACTAGCCAAACAAAACCAACCAGAACAAGCCATTATCTTCTACAAACAATCCGTCAATGTCAGAGAAGAAATTCGGCGAGATATCCGAGGACTATCAAAAGAACAACAGCAGTCGTATACCGAAACCATTGCTGGCACTTATCGCGCTTTAGCTGACTTACTCCTCAAACAAGGTCGAAGTTCGGAAGCACAACAAGTCCTCGACTTACTCAAAGTTCAGTAACTTGAAGACTATTTAAACAACGTTCGAGGCAGTGATAACTCTGCTCAAGGCATTGCCAATCGCGCCCCAGAGCAGCAATTTAAACAAGGCTACGACGCAATTCTGAATAAGGCAATTGAGCAAGGAAAAGAACTCGTCCAACTCGAAAACATTCCCATATCTAATAGAACCGAATCCCAGAAACAGCGTGTGATTGAACTGAGGAAAAATCAGCAGCAACTTGTCCAACAATTCCAAGCCTTCCTCAAAAGTCCTGAAGTCGCACAACTGCGATATATTCCCCTTGCTGCCCTCTATGACGGCAACCAATGGTTAGTCCAGCGCTTTGGCATTAACAACATCACTGCCCTCAGCCTCACCGATTTCAACACTAAACCTCAAGCTAAATTACAAGTCTTAGCGGGTGCCTTCACCACTGGTAGTTATAACGTCCAAAACCAGTGCCATCCAGTACATATCATTTTGTTGTTTATTTGTATAGTCAATTTCGTTACCAAAACTTTAATTCGGTGTTGTTCGGGTTGAACAAAGTAGAGTTTTTGAGTATAATTACTTGGAAAAGTTTATGCTCCTGTATTGTATTCTGATAGAAGTTTTTGAGTACAGGAAAATAACTAAAAAATAATCACAAAACCGTACTTAACCCTAGTCCACGATTAGCTTTTATCTTGAGTACATAAATTCTTTCTGTCTCTACCCAAAATACTCGTACCCCAGCGCCAAAAAACTAGTACCTCTTCACCTACGAAATTTTGGAAGTCTCATCAGCTTAGTATTTAAGGCTCTGAGTACAACGCTAATTAATTCAATAAATACTGATCGAGATTGTTGATCAGGTTGGTTCTGACGCGGCTGGTATAAAGACAGATAAGGCCAGAGTCTTAAGCCTACCCGTGAAAACAAATTGTTCTTCTCGATTATGGATTAAGCAATAAGACAAAGTCAGCTAGTCTTGCTTGGCATCAGTCACTGAGTTACTGCCATGAAACCGCACTGGAAGTTGATAGCTTTTGAAATTATTTTAGAAATTATCCTAGAGATAGGGCCTGCAAGCCTCAGTATGCTGGCGGCGGTTTCCGAGTACTTGGTAGATTTATCAAATGTGGCTGGAAGAGATTCCGTTCAATTGTTAGTCAGCTCGATTAGACCGGAGATGAATCGCCGAGGGTATGTGATAGATTTAGCGCAATACAGTTTCACATCGCTTCCCCACGGTCAAACTAGCCAGACTTCAGAGCTGATACAAGGTCGTTTAAGTGCAATGCCTTCAGCAGCTTGCTTTTGCGAGGGATAGTACGACAGCAGTAAAGCAACCATCGCATTCCACTCTAAATCTGGAACTCTTCTATGTGCAAGGAGCAAAAAACTCCTTGATACTTAGCAATGCTGACGCCTATAATAGTTCTCAAGCGGAGGCAGAACATAAGCTTGAAACTAATCCTAGTTGCTCCCAACCCCTTATTGTGGGAAGCCTTTCGAGAGCATTTTAATCATTTACCTAATGTAGAAGTCGTTAATGACTATTTTGAGTGGTTGCCAGAGTTTGACTGTATGGTTAGCCCTGCCAACTCCTTTGGTTTGATGGATGGCGGGATTGATGCGGCGATTATTCGTTTTTTTGGTCAATCCTTGATGGATAGAGTGCAGCAGCGCATCCTGGAAGAGTATCTAGGGGAACAGCCTGTCGGCACCTCATTTATTGTGGAAACAGGTCATTCCAAACATCCCTTTCTCGCCCATACACCCACCATGCGAGTTCCCATGATTGTCGCAGGGACAGACATTCCCTATGTGGCGATGTGGGCAATGCTGCTAGCTGTTCGACGCCATAACCAACAGGCTAAGCACAAGATTCACACCATTGCCTGCCCTGGTTTAGGAACAGGAATTGGTCGGGTACCCTATCCTGAGGCAGCCAGAATGATGGCTTTAGCCTATGACCATTTCCTTTATCCACCCAAGTTGCTCAATTGCTTCGTAGCAGGCGAAAGACAACTTCAGATTTGGGAAGAAGGGAATTTAGGTGTTACGGAAAGACGACACCCGCCCCAGACTGTTTTATGATTGACCTGGAGACCGAGTTAGCCAAAGCATTTCATTCGATATCGAGGCAGCCTCGCTCTCTGAGAATTTCATCGCTTCGTATGGTGAGCCATTATGAAAAGGAATCGCCTCTGGGCAAAAACGCTGTTCTCAAAAGCGTTATCGCTTGGCGCTACACTCGCTCTAGTGGCGTTAGGAACTTGGGATCTTCCAGCTTTTGCCGGAAAGACTAACTTAGAAACTCAGTCCAGCGCTAATCCTCAAATCCTCGTTGCCCGACAACAACGTCAAGGGCGATGGATTGAAGTTGACCTCTCTGCTCAACGTGTAACCGCCTGGAATGGCAGAAAAAGGGTTCGCTCTTTCATGGTTTCAACCGGAAAGCGGCGCACACCGACTCGTCTGGGCACTTTTTCTGTTCAATCCAAGCACCGCTCAACTCGAATGCGTGGCCCAGGTTACAACGTACCCAATGTTCCTTACGTGATGTATTACTCTGGCGGCTATGCCCTGCATGGTGCCTACTGGCATAATCGCTTTGGTACGCCAGTCAGTCGTGGTTGCGTTAATTTGCGACCTGCTAGCGCTCGTTGGTTATATAACTGGGCACGCATCGGCACACCCGTGGTTGTTCGTCGATAGCTGAAATCCGTTTGAGGGAAACAACATGGAGGGGTGGGCATTGCCCACCTTGCCGTTCAACTTGCGTAAGTCCTGATGATTGCTAGACTCTTGGATTGAGCTACGGCACTTGTTCATGAACGTTCAATTTACTAGGCTTTGTCTCGACAAGCTGACGCACTAAGTTGGCTAATCGTACCCCACTATCCGCTACCGCGAGATCCGCCGTTTTTTGCGCCATAGTCTGCAATACTTGGGGTGACTGAAGTAAATGCAACACCTTGCTTTCCAACAGTTCAGGGGTCAATTCCGTCTGACGAAAAACCAACGCTGCTCCCGTCGTGGCAAAACTAGCAGCGTTAAAGGCTTGGTGGTCTTCCGCCGCAAACGGATAGGGAATTAAAATAGCAGGGGTTTGTGTAATCGCCAGTTCTGTTAATGAACCCGAACCTGCACGGCTAACCGCTAAATTGGCGCGTTGCAGTAGCCCTGCCATGTTGTGATAAAAAGGCAGAGAAACATATTGAGGATGCTGGAGTGATTGGGCGTCAGGGTCTTTCTCCCCGGTTAAATGCACAATCCAGGCACCGGCCTCAAACCAAGCTGGGGCACATTGACGCACCAGTTGATTGACTGCGATCGCACCTTGGGAACCCCCAACCACTACAATCAACGGTACGTCTTCAGGTATCGGCAATTCCAGCTTCTGGGGTGATTGAAAACTAGAGCGCACCGGTGTCCCCACATAGGCGGTGTTCACCTTGGGTAGGTATTTTGCCGTTGAGGCAAACCCCAGCGCCACACGAGTACATAGGGGACTAAACCAACGGGTGACTTTACCGGGGATGGCGTTCGATTCATGTAAAATCACGGGCAATCCTAGCATCCGTGCTGCAATAATTGCTGGTCCTGCAATGTAACCGCCTGTGGTAAAGACGGCATCAAATTGACCGGTTTTGAGAAGTCGTCGCACTTGGAGAATCGATGCGACAAGGCGTCCTAAGATTCGCACTGTACCTAGACCAAAACGCTGTTGAAAGCCTTCGACCGGAATTGTGTGGAGGGGGTATTGAGCGGGGACTAGCTCTCGTTCTAGGCGATCAGGGACACCAAGCCACTCAATTTTATAATCTTGTAGCTGGTCGGCGACGGCGATCGCGGGAAACAGATGCCCCCCAGTGCCGCTGGCAGCAATCAACAATCGAATCGGTGGGTGATGCAAGGTTTTTCGTTCTCCTACGGGCGGCTGTACTTTCCGTTAAAATCTAAAGATTAGCTGTAAGTTGATAATTTTAGTACCCTTCTGGAATAAGGTCTAATTATCTATATCTATATAAATTATTTCCTACGATTCCCCTAATACCCAATCCGGTCATTTTACTCCCTAGTGCAAGAAGGCAGAAGGCAGGAGGCAGGAGGCAGAAGGCGGGAGGCAGAAGGCAGGAGGCAGGAGGCAGAAGGCAGGAGGCAGTCTGACCCTAAAAAGGCCAGATCCATCATCCCTATTTTCTCTTCTGGATTTACTATAAATTTTTGCCAATCGAATTCGTACAGTCCCCAAGAGTGTGCTTCGGTAGATACCTGTACTTTCCCGTGAGGATACAGGTATAAGCTAAAGCGCATTTAACTTGCACATTCTAAACACAGGATAAAAGAGTTCAAATCCTCTCCCCTGTCCTCGTATGAGCTCCGGCCTTGCTCCCCCGCCGCCTCAACAAGCAAATGACATGCGTAACAGCTTAGCGAGGGGCTTTCCCTGAGTAAGCTAAAATCGAAAATCAGTTATAAAGTAACGAGTAGAGCCTCCCAGCTTCAATGAGACTGAATTGGCGTCTATGTAAACAAGCCCTAGTATTCTCTCAATGCACAATCCCCTAACTTCTATGCAAAAGCGCTCCCAATCCCTGATATCCTTTGCCAAGTCTCTGCCTGTGAGCTGGTCAGTGTTGTTTGTACTCACCGTAGGTCTTATCCTGGGATGGGCCAGGATTGTGCAAGCCGAAAGCCCCGAAACCGCACCTCCTCAGCTTAAAGATATCTTGACGCAAATCGATGCAGCCGCAAATCGTCGTGATGTTCCCGGTGTGATGCAGTTCTACGGTACTAATTTCAAACATTCCGATGGTTTGACACGCGCCTCCATGGAAAAAGCGATCAGTCAACTATGGCAGCACTACTCTCAGTTGAATTACCGTACAGAGCTCAAGGATTGGAAAAGTGAGGGCAATGGCATTGTGGCAGAAACGGTGACGTATATTACGGGCACAAAGCCGAGCAATGGTACGATGCTGAAACTCGAATCCACGTTGCGATCGCGCCAGCGCATTGAAAACCAGAAAATTGTGCAGCAGGAAATTTTGGGAGAGCGCACGCAACAAATGTCTGGTGCCAATCCGCCCAAGATTGAAGTACTGTTACCAGAGCAGGTGCGTCCCGGTCAGTCGTTTAACTTTGATGTGATTGTCCAGGAACCTGTGGGGGATAGTTTGCTACTAGGAGCGGCTTTAGAAGACACCATTAAGCCCGAACTCTATGCTAAGCCCAGTGAATTTAAGCTGGATTTATTACCCGCCGGTGGAATTTTCAAAATGGGTAAAGCCCCGACGAAACCCCAAGACCACTGGCTTTCGGCGGTGTTGGTGCGTAAGGATGGCATGACCATGGTGACGCAGCGCTTGCAGGTTGTGAATGGTTCCTCGAATTCAACCAAACCTGTCCGATAAAAGGCTTAAGGTGTTCAATCATTAGGGTGGTTTTTGTAAACATAGGTTCGGTGGAGGAGCGGAAGATAAATTTAGATATAAACTCTCCTCACCCTTCTTTAAATTTTCACCTTTAGGATGCTTTCCTCCATACAGGCTTTGGATGGCACTTCTTAGCACTGACCGGATCAGGGCTTACACAACTGTTTCTTGTCGCAAGTGTAAGAACCGCTATATTTATACCTAGAAAGAGGAGAAGGCGGGAAATATCTATTACTCCCGCAATGCATATCCCACACCGCGTACTGTGTGAATCAACCGCTTTTCGTTGTTTTCTTCCAGCTTCAGGCGTAGATAACGGATATAGACCTCAATGATGTTGGAATCTCCAAGGAAGTCATAACCCCAGACACGTTCTAAAATTTGGTCTCTAGTGAACACCTGACGGGGATTTGTGAGAAGATACTCCAATAAATCAAACTCTTTCGCCGTTAATTCGATCGCTCGTTTGCCTCGAAATACCTCACGAGTCCGACGATTCAGGCTCAAATCGTCAAACTGCAAAATATCCTCATTAATTTCTTGGGTGCGGCGCAAGTGGGCGCGAATTCTGGCAAGAAGTTCCTCAATACTAAAGGGTTTGACCACATAGTCATCAGCCCCAGCGTCCAAACCGGCAACGCGATCGCTCACCTCATCCTTTGCCGTCAACAAAATGACTGGCACTTTGTTACCCGTTGCCCTGAGACGGCGACAGAGTTCCACCCCAGTTAACCCTGGCAGCATCCAATCTAAAATAGCTAAATCTGGCGCAGACTCTCGTGCCAAGGTCAATCCTGACATTCCATCATGTGCAACACTTACGTGATAGCCTTCACTACTGAGTTCTAGCTCCACGAATCGCGCCAGTTTAACTTCATCTTCAACTAGAAGAATATGTGTTGTCATCATTCTGCTTCCATTTTGCCTAGCCCTATCAAGTTGCTAAGAGCAGTCCTTAGTACTCAGCGATGCACTACCAGCGTTTTGATAGATCGGTAGTGCATCAGGCTGATAAGCTTAATACTTTACAGGCAAAGCTGACTAACTACTTTTACTTAACTTCACTGGCTAAAAACGCGGTAACTTTGCCCTGCTTCACCGCGACGACTACATCATAAGTCGCACAGTAGGCAAACGTTACATTGTTGGCTTTGTTGTAAAGGTTAACCACCATGCCCGCTCCACCAGGCTGAACGGCGATTGGTTCTAGATCACCATAGAAGAAACGACGAAGTTGATCACCACCACCAATCTGACCTTTATTCTTGGTGATTAACTCAATTTTCTGTTGAGCCGTCATTATTTCTGCGGCTTCTGCCTGGACGAGTTGAGGGTTAATGGCTTTTAACGGAGCATTCCAAACTGTAACCATACCAGCCAAAGCAACACTTGTAAGTAGAAGAGAAGTCAGTTTCATTTTGTTACTCCGAATGTCACAATATAGAGGGTTTTCCAAGGGACTCTTGGTGTGTTTACTGAAGTCGGATGAGTGGCATTGACCAAGACGGACAAACAACTTGAGATTGATTAGGGCATTAAGCAGAAAAATCACGACTTCAATTTGTCAATCTTGTGTCATCTCAACTCATCAAAGTATCCCTGCTGACACTGAAGCTCCTCTGAAACAAAGCCCCGACTTTCCTGAATTTATTCGTTTGGATCACTCAGTTTAAACTCAGCATTTTCTCAGATAATTGTGCTGACCATTCATATCCCACAGTACATTACGAAGACTAAGTAGGAATGTTTGGGGTTAGGTCAGTAAGGTAAGTATAAATGTACTACCTTGGCCGGGTTTTGATTGAACGGTAATACTACCACCCATTCCTTCCACCAGTGTTTTCACAATGGCTAAACCCAAACCATGACCCCCGCTCATACGGGAACGGGCTTCATCCACACGGTAGAAGCGCTCAAAAATACGGGTTTGCTCTTGTAATGGAATGCCTATTCCGTGATCGCACACTTGAATCACGGCCTGCCTATTTGCGCGTTCCAGCTTTAAGATAATTGGCTGCTCGGACTCAGAGTATTTCACCGCATTGTCAACTAAATTAATTAAAACCTGTTTCAGGCGATCGCGATCCGCCATGGCCTCAATTTCGGTACTCGCCTTAACTGTAACCAAGCGATCGCTAAATTTTTCGGTCATCCCTGCCACTTCTGCAACCAAGTCATTGAGTACCAGCGATTCCATCTGAAAATGCATAGAACCACTGTCTGCTCGTGCCAGCTCTAGTAAATTTTGCAGCAGGCGTACCGTGCGATCGGCTTCAGATGCCGCCGTTTCCAAAGCCTCTTGCTGATAATCGTTTAAGTTTGTGCTGCGTCGCAACACACTTTGCAGGTAGCCAACTACCACCGTTAAGGGGGTTCGTAACTCGTGAGAAACATTACTCACAAACTGGCGCTGTTGCTCCCAGGCATCAAAAAGCCGAGACAGCATCATGTTGAAAGTTTGAGCCAGTTCTTTCACTTCACTGGGGGCATGACGTAATTGCAGTTTTGCCTCTCCCAAGTCTTTAGCTGAGATGACACCTGCCATTTGACTCATATCTTGAAGGGGTTGGAGCGATCGCCGAATCCGAAAGGCAATTAACGCCATCATCATGATCGTTGCCAGGATACAAACGATGGCGAGGCTTCCAATTGCTGCAATTAATTGACGCTGATCCTGGGTCACATCCTGCGCCATGTACACCTTACCCAGCATCATCCCTTTAACAGTTACCGGACTTTCACACAGAATTAGATATCGATCTCTTACTTTGTAAACTTGAGGCTGGAGTGGCATCTCGGCGAGGGACATCAATTCAGCCGTTGCGGTGAATGAATGAGTCAAGCTTGTTGATTGAGCGAGTAGCTTACCATCTGAACTTTTGACCCAGATTAGCAAGCCCGGTACTGCCACATTGTTAATAGTCTTTTGTACCCCAGCTTTGAGGGATAGCATCTCACTGTAGAGTTCAACATCATGGGAAAAGCGAGCCGCGATGTATTCTACATTCTGTTGATGGGTTGCCATCAAAATCTGCTGCATTTTCCAACTTGTCCAGATAGCAACGCTGCCCAAGCCTAAAACAAACAAAGCAGCAATTTCTGTCGTCAGACGAAACTGGAGCGAAGTTGGATCGAGGTGTCTTCGCTTAACTGAACTGATTGCCTTCCACAATCTGCTAATCCGTTGCATTGGAAGCTAGAAAGGAGCTGTTCATCAAATAAACCTGATTACAAATTTCAGCGATAGAACGTTTTTGTCTACACGTAATACCATTTTGGTTTAACTTTGACACATATCCTAATGGCTTCCCCATTGATTAGGGGGTTAGGGAGGTGTGAAATGTGATAATCATAAAGCCAATTGGTATAATATATCCACTGTAGTAGAGTTGTTTTCTGTAAAATGATATAGCTCTAAGGGAAGCATTAATTTTTGCTGAGAAAACTGAAATTCAAAGGCTAGAGCGTGTCTACAAGCTCAGGTATCCTATCGAATGTGACGAGAGATTACTTAACAGACTAATAGTGAGATGAGAATTGCTGTAGAGGGTCAAAGCCTCAAACTTTCCCCTGAACCCTGGTTAGCTGTTAATCTTTCGATGTTTTTCCCAGGGGTAGGACAGTTATACGTTGGTGAGAGGGTCAGGGGACTGGGATTTTTATCCAGTCAACTAATACTGATTGCGATCGCGGCTTGGTCTATATTCAGTCCTAACGGCAATACGGTGACTGGGATGATCTGTGTATTCCCCATTACCGCCATCTATATCTTGAATCTATTTGATGCCTATTTCTGTGCGAGGAGGCAGTTAAATATTCAAGTATCTGAAAAAATTCCCCGCATTAACAAAGACCCCTGGTTTGCGGTTTTCCTATCCCGAATCTTACCAGGTCTAGGTCAACTATATCTGGAAAAAGCCATTTTGGGCGGCTTTCTCCTTTCATTAATTATTATTTGTTCCACTCTTGCTAATATTTTCTCTCATCTCGTCGTATTTATTCCGATCATCTCAGCGGTGGCTTGTTACGATGCGTTTATGGGTTTTCCCAAGCCTAAAAGATCAAAGCGGCATCTCATTACTCTCATTGCTATATTCGTCCTTGGGGTTGGACTCATCAGCAACTATTTTCCCCTGTTGATTGAGAAAAATATTGAACTTTTCGAGATACCCAGTAAGTCGATGTTACCGACGCTTGAGGTAGGAGACCGAATCTTTGTTCACAAATCCAGTCTTTACTCCCCACACCGGGGAGACATGATCGTCTTTCGAGTCCCTGACTCAGTAAAAAGCCTGGACATGGACAATCAGCTCAACAATAATGAAGCCGAATATTTCATTAAGCGCGTAATTGGTCAACCGGGGCAAATCATTAGCATCACCAACGGTATGGTTTATATTAACAACCAACCGCTACAAGAAGCCTATATTGCAGAACCTCCCATCTATGAGTTGGCACCGCAAGTCGTGCCGACTGACTCTTACTTTGTCATGGGTGACAATCGCAACAACAGCTTTGATTCCCACATTTGGGGATTTTTACAACAGGGCTATATTGTGGGTAAAGCCTACAAAATTTACTGGCCACCCCAACGAATTCAGTCCCTTTTGACCAGTCATTAGTCATTCCTTAAAATCTCAACCCCACGCCGCCTTGAACGGAAACGGCTGTTCCTCCCCCATTGCGATAGGCGTCGAAGGCAATAATTGCATTGCCAAACAGAACGGTATTGCTATTGGGGACAACGTAATCGACGCCCGGTTGTAGTGCAAAGCTGGTCTTATCGCCCACGGGTGAAGGTGTATCCCCACTCGCAAAGGCAGCTCCAACTCCTAGGTAAGCATCGGTTTGCCAGTTGATGGGCACATCATAGGAAATCGTGGGCACAACAGCGGTGCCAGAGCCAATCAAAGCTTGTGCTCGCAGAGATAAGGGAAGTTCTAAGAGTTTGTAGCGTACAGCCAGCACTCCACCGATTTGCCGACCATTGCCTTGGGGGCCGTCGTTAATCCCAAAGGTCGCTCCAGCACCCACATAACTGCCATAGGCGGCCTGAGCGGATGCGGGTTGTGCGATTGCTCCAAGACCTGCGACAGTCGCCAAACATCCTAACATCATGCCTGTTACTCTAACCGACAAGTCTTTTAGACAAACCATTGCCTTTCCCCTCACCACGTATATAGCTGAATACTGGGTTTGAGCAGATTTTAGCCTAATTTATGGGTAAACCCTATTTTGGATGGCTAAAAAAATAAGGTGGGCATTGCCCACCTTACTGTTGTTAATATTTGATTCCTTCGTACTTTGCACAGACAGTACTGAAAGAGACATTACCCGATGACATCGGCTGGCTCTATCGTTTCTTGAGGCTCCACTGACTGTTTAAAGGCAAAGCGTAATAAAGGGGGTGCCAAGAAGGTTGTCAAAATGACCATAATAATCATCGCCGCTTGCAAAGGTTTATCCAGAACACCACTGGCGGCACCGATCCCCGCAAAAACTAACCCGACTTCGCCCCGTGGAATCATGCCCACGCCAACTGCCAAGCGGTTAATTCCAGCTTGTCCAAAGACTGACCAACCCGTGACAACTTTGCCGATAATCGCAACCACGATTAAGAAGGTGGCGATAATTAATCCCTCTCGATTCTCAGGAACAATAGGATTGAGAACACCTAAATCAACTTTGGCACCGACAGTGACAAAGAAAATCGGCACCAGGATATCGGCGATGGGCTTAACCTGCTGATCGAGTTCTTTGCGTTTATCGGTTTCATCCAAAACTAAGCCGGCTGCAAATGCGCCTAAGATTGCTTCTAAATGAATGGCATTTCCTAGAAAAGCCATGAAGAATGCGAAAATAAATGCGGGGATAACCAGGTTTCCTCGTGTTTGCAATTTATTAGCGACAGCAACAAAGCTTTGATTGAAGAATTTACCCAGTAGAATCGAACCGATTAAAAAGACAGTGGCGCTGACAATCAAATAAATGACGTTGAAAACATCCACCTCGCCCGTTTTAGCAAGGCTGGCAACAACAGCCAACACGATGATACCTAAGATATCATCAATGACGGCAGCACCCACGATAATCTGACCTTCTCTGGATTTAAGCTGCCCAAGTTCTGACAAAACTTTGGAGGTAATCCCAATACTAGTCGCGGTCAGAGCCGCACCTGCAAAAATCGCGGGAATGGCTGGAGTATGAAAGAAAAACATCAACCCTGCTGTACCCGCCGCAAACGGAACAGTTACCCCGACAAAAGCGACAACGGCGGCTTGATAGCCAACTTTCGTGAGTTCTTTTAAGTCCGATTCCAGACCGATTTCAAACAGGAGAATAATTACACCCAATTCGGCAAGAATCGAAATGGCTTCACTTTGACTTTGGAAGATGGATGTGACGGAATCAGGCGTGAGGTTGTTAATAAATTGCAGGATGGTCATGATCAGCGAGTCGGAGGCGATCGCACCACTGTCGGGAAACACCACCAAATGTAGGGCGGAAGCACCGACTACCACACCACCAAGCAATTCACCCAAAACGGGAGGCAAGTCCATCATCCTAGACAACTCGCCGCCAATTTTACTGGCTAGATAAATGACAACTAAACTTAGCAGTACGCCCGTAAGGACAATAGGAGCATTTTCGGCTTCGGTTGCGGTTGCTAATAAGGTTGGTTGCAACCCATGAGTGAGCGAGGTTACCCAAGTTACTGAATTAACGATTGGTTCTGAAAAAATCATGTTCTCCGTTTGTTGTAATGATTAGCATTTGGACTTTCCCAGGTTTTGCCTGGGGACACGCAAGCTCAAGAAATAAAAGGAGTGGTTTTCAAACGTAGAACAGGCATCTTGCCTGTTCTACAGCAAGAGTTAGCATGATTGGGTTAGGCTTGATACCCGTATGTATCAACGTCATTCGCCTGGGAGCGATAGACGTTAGCACCAGTAGTATTTATACCGACGGCATTAGGATTAACTAAAGCAACGGCTTGCTTGAGCGCCTCTACACGATCAACGAAGAAGTTATGTTGAGGAACGAATCTGGAAATTCCAAATTTTTCTAAACGCTGTTTAACTTTGCCTGCTGCACCGACGATAAACACCTGGCGGCCTTGTTCGCTGGCATCCTTGATGGCATTTTCGATTGCCAGAGATGCTGTCACGCCCAACATTGGTACATCGCTCAGATCCAGAATCAGCACATCGGAGTCTGCCATTGCTGAATGTTCACGAGCGATCGCTTTGGAAACCCCGAAGATCATGGGTCCGCTCAAGTAGAAGAGCAGGATACGTCCATTCGCTTGATCGAGTAATTGCTTCTCTTCATCGTTCAAGATAATGGCATCATCAGCATCGGTAATCGTCTTCACCTCCTGAGATCGCAATGCGGAAAGACGCTCGATCGTGAGAATGTTGGCAATAAAGACTCCAACGCCGACGGCAACAATCAGGTCAACAAATACGGTGAGGAACAACACACCGTACATAATCAGTGTGCCCTTCAGGGATACCTTGTGAGCGCGTTTCAGGAAGCTCCAGTCGAGAATGTCAATCCCCACCTTGAGAGCAATACCCGCTAACACTGCCATGGGAATGCTTTGGGTTAAACCGGCGGCCCACAACACGACAATCATTAAGATTAGCGCACGAGTGATACCCGATAAAGCTGTGCTAGCACCAGTCTGAATGTTAACAACTGTTCCCATCGTGGCACCCGCACCCGGTAGTCCACCACATAAACCAGATATGAGGTTACCGATCCCTTGACCAATTAATTCCTTATCAGATTTGTGTTCCGTGCGAGTCAAACTGTCGGCAATTACAGCGGTGAGCAAGGTATCAATACAACCCAACATCCCTAGCATTGCCGCATCTACAAACATCACAACCATTTGAGATGCCGAGAAAGTGGGCATTTGCAAGGTTGGCAGCCCCATTGGGATTTCGCCAATCCGTCTGATGTCAGCATTCCCGAAGAAAACGAGAGAAATTATAGTGACACCAACTAATGCCACGAGTTGGGGTGGAGCAAAGCGCTTAATTTTGGCTGGCATTAAGAAAATAATTGCCAACGTCATCGCGCCCAAAGCTGTTTCCGCAGGATTAATATTGGATAACAGCTGCGGCAGATTTTGCACCATCCCCAACACGCCACCTTTAGGGTTTGGTTGTCCCACAAAAGGTGCAATCTGTAGGATGATCAGGATGACTCCAATCCCAGACATAAAGCCGGAGATTACGCTGTAAGGCATGAGCGTAATGTATTTTCCCAGCTTAAATATCCCCAACACGATTTGAAATATTCCAGACAGCATAACTACGGTAAATGCCATAGCTAAGCCGTTTTCTGGGTTATTTGCCACCATGGAACTGACGATCGCAGTCATGACTACAGTCATCGGTCCGGTTGGCTCAGAAATCAGAGTTGGCGTACCACCAAACAATGCTGCAAAAAAGCCGACGCAAACAGCGCCATAAAGACCAGCCACAGGGCCAGCACCCGAAGCAACACCGAACGCCAACGCTAACGGTAAGGAAACGATCGCAGCCGTTAAACCACCAAATAAATCCCCTCTTAGGTTTCTGAAATGGATAGTATTGGTCAATGACATATTGGGTTCATTGGATACAAGGACAGAAAAATGCTGATTTACAAAAAGTGTGTCTACTTTGAGTAAATTACATTTTTTACAAGCATGAAATTCAGCAAGCCAAAAATGCCTTGCTAAAGGCTAGCCCTCCTTCCTAAAGGCTAAGCCGCTATGGTGTGAATCTCAATTAGAGAAAGCTTTGTTGAAAACAGGTCACCCAGGGGGCTATGAATTTTTACCTAAATTTTAGGGATTTCTTGTGAACCGTTATTGGGTTTGCTTAGAAATAGCTTACAACGTTTAAAACCAATATTCTTCCCTAATATCGATAGTTGTTAAAATAATCTTAAATGAAGATCATAGATAAAAGCTTATATAGCTTCAAGCACTCATAAGTATAAGTAAAGCTTTTTGGTAAACTTGCCGTTGCTGAAACTGCCGACTGAGGAGACAATCCGTTTGGCGGTGGCTTTGAGTACGGTGCTATCAGGGCTTTTCCCGCCGACTGTCTGGGATGGGCTGGGCTAAGGTATCCCGCTTCAGGCTGTGAGAAGACGTGATCGTAGAGGAGGGTGGCAAGCCTAGTGCGATCCGCTAGCGTCACGCCGACGATCGTGCTACGCTAACGTCGCTACCGCTACAAACAGAGGAGATGCCAAAAGCGATCGCTTATCGGACTGTGACAGTCAATGTCAAATCGCTCATACCCCAGACTTCAAGGAACCGACTAAATAACCGTTCACTGGCTGAGGTCATATCTCCATCCGGTCCAATAATTCCACCCTCGATCAGCCTACCTCCATCGGTTTGCAAATCCAAGCGCAATTCACCCTCGTCGTCTTTGTGAAGAATTAGGCTTCCCCTAGCCAAGACTTGCCCCGCACGACTACTAATGGCACACCGCATAATTGAAGTTTCTCCTGCTTGAAATAACATCCTTAATCATCATGCCAGGATATTTGCGGTGATAGAGCAACACTATCTCTCGCCGTAAGCCCAAATCACATTCTGCGCTACTGGAGAAGTCTCGTAGGAGATGGTGATCGCAGTGATACGATCAAAGCGATTGTCTATCGATTGGTTTATCTCAACACCATAAAGCTTTAGGGTCAATTATGCGATCGCCTATTTTTATCGGTTGGGTTAACCGAGGTAACCCAACATCAGCTTTTGGCATAGTTTTGAAATAAATCCATTAAAGTTTGAGTATTTTCTCCCGGTTTACCTTGAGAGATATGTAACTCATCAATTTGAACCACGGGCATTATCTCTTTAGTCGAAGAGGTGATAAACGCTTCATCACAATGATTTAACTGGCTGTAAGCAATCGATTGTTCAACGATTTCAAATCTATCTTTAGCCAGTTCCAAAATCACGTCCCTTGTGATTCCATTCAAAATACCTTCTTTCGGCGTAAGGAGTTGAGAACCTCGGAAAACAAAGAAATTTGTCGTTGTTCCTTCCAATACATCACCCTGGGAATTCACATATAGTGCTTCAACTGCATTCGTTTGTTTGGCTTGTTGGAGTGCTCCAATCGCCGAGATATAATTCAGGCTTTTTGCTTTCGGAATGAACCGTTCTATGGGTACAGTAATCACTTTTATCCCTTGTTCATAGTATTCCTGGGGATATTCAGAAACAGGAGTGACAATCACCATTAGACTCGGTTGACCCAAAGGTGTAATAAAGTCAGCGGAAGCACCACCCGTTACGACAATCCGAATATTAGCTTCAGCAAGATGATTGTGTGTGAGTGTATTTTGCGTGATCTCTTCGATTTCTGCGCTTGACCACGGTAAACTTAAGCCAATTAATTTTGCTGAATTTTGCAGCCTTTGAATATGTTCTGTGAGTTTAAAGGGTACTCCATTATAAGTGCGGAGAAAATCAAAGATTCCATACCCTCGGACAATGCCTAAATCATTGAGGGGCAGGCAAGCCTGATCGAAGGAAACATATTTCCCATTAAGGTAGCAGATCGGTTGAGTCATTTTCTATTAGGATACGTCTTTGTGAATCCAAGAATATGTTTAATCATCATCTCATGAGCTCAAACTCTCATCAATGATGACCCATCCTAACCCTCACTGATGAAGGCTTGAATACACTCTAGAATCTCATCTAACTCAGTGAGCAGTTCAGAAGCGCCCAAAAGCTGATTTTCTTCAGCCTGACGCTCTAACTGAGCAGCGATTTCTGGCATCTGATAGATGGCTACTGTTGCACTTGAACCTTTAAGTTGGTGGGCGCGACGAGCCACAGTAGTACAGTCTCCTGCTGCTAGGGCATTCTTTAATTCTTCCAAGTAAACGAGTGCATCTTCTAAAAAAACTTGTAATAGTTCTTTGAGAAATTCCGTATCTCCCCTAGAGAGTTCTGACAAACGCTCTAAATCCACAGGTACTTTTTTCGCCTGTTTGGCAACGGATGGGGAAAGGGTTAAAGGGCTAGAGGGGTGATAATAGTTGGGAGTCAAGGGTTGTGAGTTTTGACTCGTAGCCATGTTCAAGTGCCCCGATGGGAATTCTGGCTGTTTGATTCCTACACCGGCTGATTCCTTGACTCGTGGCGGTAGCCAACGTTCTAACACTTGTTCTAATTCTTCTAGCCTGACGGGTTTGCTGATGTAATCATCCATGTCTGCCGCCAGACACTTTTCGCGATCGCCCACCAAAGCATTTGCTGTCATCGCAATCACAACGGTTCGACGCGATGCACCTTCAAAGGCACGCAAGTGCTGGGTTGCTTCGTAACCATCCATAATAGGCATCTGACAGTCCATCAGGATAATGTCATAGGGGACAGCCGATGACGGCATCAGGGAACGAATAGCTGCTCGTGATGGCTCCAAAGGGGCAGTACGGAGCGTTCGCCAAGCATTCGCAACAATCGGAGCGTTATCGACGCCCAGTTCGGGCGTGACGTGAGGAAATTCTCCGATTCGGGCTTCATCCCATTGGGACGCCATCACTAGAGCATCCCTTTCACTATCCCCCCCTGGCAACAGTTTTTGCTCGCTAGTCCCAGCTAAGCTTAGACACCGGGTTAGCAAGTCCAGTGCTTCCCTACCGTTAACCGCACAATCCGCCTCATAACCCAACATTTTCAATTGATTGAGTACAACCTTTTGGTTAGTCGGAGTATCTTCTACTAACAAAATTTTCACCTTTGAGCGGTAGGATACGTTCTTCGGCGTTAGTAAGGGCGGTTGAAGCACAGTAACCTGACTCCGATGCTTCAACTCATCCAAGGGCATCAAAACCTGCCTGAGACAACCCAATAGCTTAGAGGCTTTCAAGGGCTTGGTGATACATCCACTAAACCCCAAATCCATCAGACGTAACGCTAGCGATCGCTCTTGCACCGAGTTCATCAGCAACCACTTTGTTGAGCACTGTAGCCCTGTTGTGTGACTAGAACCGGGTGAATTAACCGACTTCCAGGCGTTTGTGCCAGTGTTACGGGTTAAATCGGTCGCAGCCTGATTGGTACTCTGGGTTTGAAGCACCAAAGCCAAAGCTGCTCTCACACTTTCGCTTTCCCTGTCTAGCAAGTTCAAGTCAAAAATTGCGACATCAATAAACTGGTTTTTGCGCTCAACCGATCGCCAAACCTTGACAGCTTCTTCACAACTGGACGCTTCCAAGACATCCATTCCCCAAAAGATTGCCAGAGAATGCACCACTTTCCGAATGGTGGCGCTACCACTGACAATTAACAATTTCAACCCAATCAAATCAAGAGCGGGTGGTGGCGTAGCGAGATTACTCGCTTGTTTCACCAGTGGTAAGGTGAACCAGAAGGTTGACCCCTGCTTGGGACAGGAGGATAAGGGGAGCGGGGTTGGTAGGGTTGGAGGCGTGATTTTAGGAAGCTCAGCAGAGCACGATAGTACACAGGATGGGAAAAATTTCTCTGGTTTCTCAGGTGTTTCGGCTCCTCTCGGCTGGAAATCTGTCGTTTTCCTGCTCTTTTTTCCCGGCTGTGAAGCCACTTTCACCGACCACCGCCCCGCGACGAAAGCTCCCCCTCGACTGGCAACACCGATTTCACCCCCCATCAGTTCTACCAACTGCTTACAAATAGCTAAGCCTAAGCCGCTACCTCCATGCTGGCGTGTGCTGGAAGTATCCACTTGAGAAAAGGATTGAAACAGCTTCTTTTGGTCTGCGGGTGCAATGCCGATTCCTGTATCCGTTACGGAAAATCGTAGTTCGGAATAGGTTGAAGTCTCAAATTCCAAAGACACTTGAATCACGACTTCTCCAGCAAAGGTAAATTTGATCGCATTCCCAACCAAATTCATCAAAATCTGCCGCAGTCGATGAGCATCCCCCAATAACTGTCGCGGCACATTATTATCAATTAAAACGGCTAATTCTAACCCTTTGCTCTGAGCTGCGGTTGCCAGTAAATCCGCGACATCTTCTATGCAGCGGTTTAAGTCAAATTCTTGAATCTCCAGACGCATTTCACTGGCTTCCAGCTTGGAAAAATCGAGAATGTCGTTGAGCAGCGTCAGCAGATTCTCGGCACTGACGCGTAGCGTCTGCACAAAGTCTACTTGTTCGGGATTAAGGTCTGTTTTTGCCAGCAATTCGGTCATCCCCAACACTCCATTCATGGGGGTGCGGATTTCGTGACTCATATTGGCGAGAAATTGGGATTTGAGTCGCGAGTTTTCTAATGCCGCTTCTCTGGCTTCTACCAATTCGTTGATTCGGTCGGTGGCAATCACCACGCCACCCACTGAGCCTTCGGGGGTAGACCAAGGTTGAACGGCCCAACGCAGGTAGAGAGTGGAGCCATCTTCTCGTTCCCACTTATCTTCTGGCTGGGACAAGACTTCACCGTTTAATGCGCGTTGTACCACAGCCTGCCAGCGGTGGGGAAAGTCGGAAAACACCTCACACAGCGTCCGACCCATCATGGACTGTCCTTCTAAGCCATAATCCATTGACCACTTGTGAGAATGCACCAGACAGCGCATCTGGGTATCAAACATGGCGATCGCAACAGGAGCATTAGCAATAATCTCTCGCAATTGCTGGCGCTCTCGTTCTAGTGCTTGCTCAACCTGCTGGCGTAAGCGAACCTCACCATAAGTCTCGCGCATGTTTTGTTGCTGTGATTTTGCCAGGGCAATCTGGGCTTGGTGGCGCTCAATGGCATAGCGCAGGGCGTAAACCAGCAAAGGGCTGTCTATTTCTGCTTTGATTAAATACTCCTGTGCACCTGAGGTCATCGCCTTTATGGCTAGAGGTTCATGCTCAAGATCGGTCAGAACCACAATGGGTGTAAGGGGCGCTTTGGTACGGATGCTCACAAACGCCTCCATCCCCTGGCTATCAGGCAAACAGAGGTCTAATAGAATGACATCAAACCCATTTTGCTCTAAATACTTAAGTGTCTGATCCAGCCGCTGAGCATGAGTCAGCTCAATGCTTATCCTTCGGGCTTGTGATAAGAACGTTTCAAAATGTGCAGCTTCTTGGCAGTTGCCCTCAACCAAAAGGACTTTAAGCGATTGGGCTTCCATGGTTATGTTGGTTATTCCCTTTAGTTGCATCGGAAACAAGTAGAGTTTTCACCCTTCGCATGACACTGTTATTGGAATTAACGAGAGAATCCAAAAGAAGCGATTTTGGCAGCATTGACAGGATGGTTATCGGTAGCAACCTCAACTAGTAAACGTTCATTTTTTTTCCATCTGATTGGCTAACACAATAGAAATGAATAAACTTTTCATCTTTATAACTCTTTCTACTTAAGGTTATGCATAAAAATTTTAACCGACGATAAAGCTCTATTTTGTATCCTAATAAAAGTTTGAAATAATTTTTTTAAAAAAGATTATTTTTTTGCTAATCTTCATACAACTAACAAAATTGCCTATAGAGTGTTTATCAAAACTTGGTAGACTCTTTTTGAGTTAAGGTGATATATAGCGGTTCCCTCTCATGTGAGGTACAACACGATCCCCCTCGCATCTCCGGACTTCGTCCCGCTTCGCTAACACTAAAGCTCCGGCTTAAAAAGGGGGACTTGAAGCTCAAGAATGTACCTCACGAGACTAGGAAACGCTATAGATTTGTAGGGTATTATTATTCACCTCCAAGCGGTAGCCCACAACAGGAAAGTAGGATTAAAGCTTGATTGTAACCTTAGGCTGATGACAATGACAGCCGATTGAGTCGATGATTCAGGGGCATGATAGTACAGAAGACTTCTCTGCTGAGGCGGACAAGAGAGGATGAACTCAGGGAATTCGAGGCTTTGTGATCTAACTGTCATTGAGCGTGTTCGCCGCACCTTTTGACCGTCTGGGGATTCTGGCGAAGTTAGCTAAACTGAGAATAGAAAGAACATAAATATTTAATGTTTATGTCCTATTTGGATACCGTTAGGTTGAGATGCTGTGGTGTCTTGCTGCACTAAAACGGTGTAAGCCAGTGAGGTTGCCTATTTGAGGAGGGCAATTGTAACTGGAAAATCCCACCGTTCCTTTGACAAGAGTATGCAGCAGGGTACAAAGCCTTGCCAGAGTTCTTGCACAGGGCGGTAGGAGGGTGCCACAATTCCTAGTGATACCCTGATGGATAGCTTGTATTGATAGTTTGGAGTTTTGTAGAGGCAGATATATGACATCCTATGCAACCTCTTCTGCCAGAGCCGAGATGAGTGAACTCCGGCGTTTAAAAACGTTGCTGCCACCAGAATTGCAGAGCTGGGTCATGGTAGAAGCAACCACTGAAGTCAATCCCCCCTTGCTTCGCACTGAAGAAATTGGCAGAGATGAGGTTGAAATTCAAATTGACCTAGTCAAATGGGAGCAGCTCGCTCTTGACCAGCGCAACTTGATATTTTGGCATGAAGTGGCTCGAATTCAGAATGATACCATCCCCAAAGAGGGATGGGAAATGGCGGCTCTAGCCATTGGTTTAGGCGGCGCTGTGGGCGAACTGTGGGTACAGGATGGCTTGCTGCTGTTGTTAGCCTTGGCGCTGTGTGGAGTTTCCGGCTGGCGGCTGTATCAAAAAAACAATGGGGATAAAACCTTCAAGGAAGCGGTGGAGGCAGATGAAAAAGCGATCGCCCTTGCCACTCGCTTTGGTTATACTCTACCCAACGCCTACAAAAGTCTGGGCAGCGCGTTGAAAACCCTGGTGGAAATCACACCGAGTCGGCGTCAACGGCGCAAATACGAAGCACGGCTTTCGGCGCTGAAAAAGAGTGCAGCTCAAGCTAAAGCCAGAGTGAAATCCCAACGCGAGGAACAGTACTAAAGCTGATCCATCATTTTATGGGTCTGCGGTACGACCCGCACAGAGGCGAGAGTGCCCTTCATTAAAGCTTGCCAAGCGAGAACCTGTTCTGGAGCAGGCACGCGCAACGGCTGATTCGAGCTTTCCAAGGGAGTAACGGGTTGGAGAAATACGGGGATTTGGGGGCTAACCTGTGCCACTAATTGAGCCGCCTGCTCCAACTCAGCGGGATCGGTGTTGTGGTCAACAATTAACTTGACAAATAACTCCAATGATGAATTATGGCAAAGTTGGAGAAATTCGGTGTGCGCCGCCCAGTGTTCCTCTCCACTCACACTCTTGAGCTTGATATCCATACCCACCGAGTCTAAGTAGGGCAAAATCATCGCTAACTGTTCGGGACGGTGACCACCCGTTTCCAGATAAATTGGCAATGGAGTGAACTGTTGTAATAAAGGAAGAAACTCGACCAGAAATGGAGCATGGAGTAGGGGTTCGCCGCCCGTCAGCGTCAGGCTATCGTGTAAGCCCGGTTGATTTTGCCGTTCCACCCATTGAAGCAGCAGGCTTCCTGGTACCGGATTAGAATGCGTTTCAAAATCCCGCTCTCCAGGCGTCCGCTCGATGCGACACTGGGAGGGGATGCCCCAAGTATGGGCACTGTCGCAAAACTTACAGCGTAGGTCGCACATCGCAAAGCGGACAAATATCTGACGAGTACCGACGTTCAGACCTTCGCCTTGAATGGCAGAAAAAATTTCAACGAGGCGAGCAGTAAGCTTAGTTTCCAAGGGCATTTAGTTCTAGATAGCTTATTTTAACTTGCAATAGGGGTTGGGGGGAGACCATAAGTCCTCTTCACTCTCATCTCCGGTATCCTAGTAGTCGGTCAACTAGATATGGACGTTGTACTCATCACACCCGGATTGTTCACAACCCGTGGTAGCGTTAAGGAAGCGTTAGGCGTCCCCAAGAGTACCAGCGAGTCCTAAAAATAATCTTACCGATGTAGCCCCAAGCCTCTGGTGCATTAAGCAGGGAGCATGAATTTAAGACAAATATTTGGCGATGGCGAAGATTGTAGGACACAATAGTTGGTCAGAACGATAGGTTACAACTGAGTACCAAATTTTTATGGCTGACCCAGTTCCAGAAACAAGTTTTGAGGTAAATTTCACAAACGGTGCTGCTGTGATGCAGATTCCCGTTCGCTTGGCTGGGGTTGACGCTGTGGCCTTTAAAGACGCTTGTCACCAGCTTTTGGAAAAAAGCTCACTTCCCGAAAATCTCGTTTTTGATTTTTCACAGACGACATTTATCGACAGCAGTGGGATTGGCGCAATCGTGAGCAATCATAAGATCGCTCGGATCAAGGATGTTAAGGTGGTACTCAGGGGCGTGCTTCCGCAGGTGAAGGCTGTGCTGGAAATGACCGCGCTCGACAAAGTTTTGACGATTGAGCCAGTGGAGGCATCCGAAAATTCCGTTGCCAATCGCTCAAAAACCGAGTTACCAACAACTCATCCTTCTGTACAATCTAAGGTCAAGCGCACATTAGACGTTGTGGGTTCGCTGGTGGGTTTAGGCATTACGGCTTTAGTGTTTATTCCGATCGCACTGGCGATTAAACTCAATGACCCAGGCCCCATCTTATTTAGTCAGACCCGCTTAGGCTGGATGGGAAAGCCGTTTAAGATCTGGAAATTCCGTTCCATGTATGTTGATGCCGAAGCCAGAAAAAAAGAGCTTGAAAATCAAAATCAAGCCGATGGCAAGGTATTCAAGATGGAAAACGACCCCAGAATCACAAAGGTGGGTCGCATTTTGCGGAAAACGAGTCTGGATGAACTCCCTCAGTTTTGGAATGTCCTAAAAGGTGAGATGAGTTTGGTTGGCACCCGACCTCCGACACCGAATGAAGTTGACATTTATGAAGTACCCGAATGGCAACGATTAGATGTCAAACCCGGAATGACTGGCGAGTGGCAGGTCAATGGGCGATCTTCCATCCGCAATTTTGAAGACATCATTAGACTGGATTTACGCTACCAGCAAAACTGGAGCTTGGCGTATGACCTGAAGCTCATTCTCAAAACAATCTTGGTTGTGTTTCGTAAAGACAGTGGCGCTGTTTAAAAAACCCTGGAACCTTGTTTGGTTGAGGCATAACGAAAAACCCCTCAAACAAGACCGTCTCCAAGTCGAGACGGACTTGCACGCTGTTACACAAGTTTTACAGTGGTTTGAGGATTTTACCAAACCGCTCCTGCCTCAACCCTTTCAATCGCAGTGCCAACTCGCATTTGTAGAAGGCTTTACAAATGCAGTTCGCCATGCTCATCAAAAATTACCTCCAACGACACCAATCGAGCTGGAATTGAAGGTATTTACTGACAGCTTAGAGATGCGAATCTGGGATCATGGGCAGCCATTTGATTTGCAAACTAAACTTCAAGAAGCCCTCGACCACCATAAACAGGCTGATCCACTAGAGGAAATAGGAGGCAGAGGGCTGATTTTTATGCACCAACTCATGGATGAGCTAGCTTACTTGCGCGTAGACGACGAGCGCAATTGTCTGCTGATGCGTAAACGGCACTAGATTTCAGCAACCGCTCTCTCAATTAGTCGTCGAGCTAAGGTTTGGGTGCCTGTATGCTCGAAATAGTTGGTAGACACATCGAGAAAAGCTCCCAAATAGTCCAATTTGCTATCAGCAACGTCAATAAACCCTTGCAGGTTATTGGCTACATTTTGTGGAGTCAAACTTTTTGATGCCACAAAATTACTCATCCAACCTTTGACTGAATCAAAGCTTTGACCGATAAAGTTGAGCTTACCACCCGCATCGCCCCCAGGAATGGCGTCACTAACGCTACTGAAGGTCTGATTTCGCTCTAAATCTGAAGGACTAAGTCCTGAAAGAGTGGATTGCGCCTGCCTGATAAAATCGGGGCCGAGGGGAATCAGGCCATCAAAACACACGAGCGCAGCCATCCGCATCAAATTTTCGCCACTGTATTCCCCTAAAGAGGCGACAAAGTCCCCAATACTATCACCGGGAATGCCGTTAATCTGACAGAAGGCGACTAACTCTACAACCAGTTTCAAGCACAAATCGATGGTTTGGGCTTTGTCAGCTTTGGGTGTTAGGTTGCTTAAAAACCCCATGAGAGGGATTTTTTCTCCCACTTTATTGGCTAGAGCCGCTGCACCCAAGGCATAATCCGTCTTGTCAACGGTTTGGTAAAGCCACATGGCACGTTGGTAGCCTTGGGAGCGATCATTGTACAGGTAGACCGCGCGATCGCCAATTTGCTGAATAATCTCTTCGTCCGTTTCACCCGTAACGGTGCGAATGGTATTCTCAAAACCAACCACATTTTGCCACTCACCTGGAATGACAAAATCGAGAGACCTCAACGCCATCGTGGTGATATTGCTGGTTGGTAGCTCATCAACAAGTTCAAAAATTGGTTTGCTCATGGGCAGGCTCCTTGCCTTAGTTTTGAAGATTTGTACTAACCGATTAGCGAGGGTAAAGTTCTTTGACGCCCTACCCTTCTCTAATCCATCTAGCGTCACGCCGGACTACGCCCCGTTACTCTAACGCGCCCAACCACGAATGTCAGCATTCTATGCGGTCGAACGCTCGCTCGTGAAGCTTTGAGGATCAGGCTACTTTCCGTTGTTCAGCCAGGGGAAAAATTCCCCTAATTATCGTCTTTAGGGGCTGAAACTGTATTTCAGTTTCGATTGTCACACCTGTTATTTATTGGAGTCGAGCAAGACCCGCTAGGTCAAATTTTTGCAACCAAGCTTCGCGATTAAAAGAGGGGTCAGTGGATCTGACTGTAACCTGGTAGCGATTATTGACGAGTACACTGGTTTGACTATTGCCCAGGGTTGCCGCTGGATAACCCGCAATTGTTTTAGTGCTTTGCTGGTATTTCTTTGCCGTATCGGGGGTGCTTTTGATATCAGAGATAGAAAGTGTGGCAATATCTTTGCCGTCTTTTTTCAATTTGGCTTGGGAAAAACCTTTTTTCTCCTGAGTATAAACACGCTGGTAGCCGCTATCCCCCTTAGGGAAGAATTTATTAAAGTTGGCTCCTTGTGTAGCATCCTTGACTACAGCCTGACCGCTTTTCTGCTGGCTGCTTGTCTGTTGAGCTTGATCAAAACGGGAAGGTGCCTTGCTGGCACAGGAGGTTACGAGGAGTAACAGGCTCAGCAGTAAAGGAGCCAAAATTTTATGCAGACGTGACATAATCATCGTCTTCTCCTTAATAAGTAGAGTTCTCGTTCCAATTTTGGCTTACAGATTGTCAATCTGGATCACTCCACAGTCACATCACCGATTGCCTCGCTCTAGTAAATCCTTCGTCATTTTGAGGAATCTTGCCCTAGAGAGCGGTTTTGATCGAGATCAACTATACTGATGCCGAACCGCACAACGATGAATCTCTCTCAACAAGTTGACAATACCGTCTATTTTAATTACGATCACCACTTTGGCCAGAGAATTAAGAATAGGCGATCGCCTAGAGAGCCTTGGCTCAGCGTCGCAGGAGTGCATCACGATCGGCCATTTGAGTCAAAAACGAGGGAATTCTGAACAGAAGAGCTTGCGAAAGATTCACACAGTGGCTCATCCCTTCTTGGCGTTTCTAGCTTCAAATCGCGGGGAGCCTCCAGCAAGTGGTTAATTTTTACAACACACGCCTCAAGGCAGCAACGTATTACCGTATAACCCCAAATATCAAAGATTCCAGGAGTTCCATAAGTTCACCTCGCCTTCTTGATTGGGCAAGGAATCTTTAAACATCTTTACTGAAGCTAGGGATAGCCTGGAGGGACAATCCCGATAACTCGGCAAGTATCTACCCAGATTGCAACCTCAAGCCATGCGCATTCTGATTTATACCTATAACTATTTTCCAGAGCCAATTGGGATTGCTCCCCTCGTCACAGAGCTAGCAGAAGGTTTAGTCAAGCGAGGGCACCAAGTTCGTGTCGTGACTGGAATGCCCAACTATCCTCAGCGCCGGATTTATGAAGGATATAGAGGTAAACTGTACCTCACCGAACTAACCAATGGTGTTGCGGTTCAACGCAGTTACGTCTGGGTTCGTCCGAAACCTAGTTTACTGGATCGATTGTTACTCGAAGCTAGTTTCGTTGTGACCAGCTTCATCCATGCTCTGAGAGGCAAGCGTCCAGATGTGATTTTCATCACCGCGCCCCCTCTACCAGTGTCCGTTCCATCGGCACTTTTGGGATGGCTACATCGTACACCGATCGTCTTGAATCTTCAGGATATTTTGCCAGAGGCGGCGGTTAACGTTGGATTACTCAAGAATCCCAAGCTCATCCGGATTTTTGAACTTTTAGAACAGTTTGCTTACCGTAGCGCCACCAAGATTAGTGTGATTGCGGAGGACTTCGTCGATCACTTAATCAGTAAAGGCGTTCCCGCCCGTAAAATTGTACAAATACCCAATTGGGTAGATGTTAATTTTATTCACCCTTTGCCCAAAGAAAAAAACGCCTTCCGCGCCGAACATCAACTAACGGATAAATTTGTCGTCCTCTACTCCGGTAATATCGCTCTCACACAAGGATTAGAAACCGTCATCGAGGCGGCGAGTCGCCTGCATCATATTCCCAACTTAGCAATTGTGATTGTCGGGGAAGAGCAAGCCTTGCAGCGATTGCAGCAATTTTGCGATGGGTGTGGCGCTCACAATGTGACATTACTACCGCTTCAACCCCGCGAGAAACTTCCTGAAATGCTCGCCGCCGCCGATGTGGGATTAGTGGTGCAAAAGCATAACGTGATTTCTTTCAATATGCCGTCGAAAATTCAAGTGCTGCTGGCTAGTGGTTGTGCGGTGGTGGCGTCTGTTCCGGCAAATGGCACAGCCGCCAAAGCCATCGAACACAGTGGCGGGGGTCTTATTGTCCCTCCCGAAGATCCAGATGCACTAGCGGCAGCCATTTTGGAGCTGTATTACCAACCAGAAAAGATTAAAATGCTTGGGGAGAAGAGTCGGCAGTACGCTCTGGCTCACTACACATTGGAGCACGCACTTGACCAGTATGAAGAACTTTTTGCTGCCGTTCATAAGCGTTAAGCTAAAATGAGGGCACGAGCATGTTCTCCTGGTTGTCAGTGCGTAAGACGTTACTTGACAGCAAGAATAAAGTTATCGCGTACCGGGCGCGATGGGGTGAGGCGTAAACTGCGCGAATGCCGCAAGGCGGGGCGTAAGGAAAGTGGTATTAAAAGAGCTAGCGCTACCTTATTTTGCGCCAGACTAGAGTTTGAGGACGTGATGGTTAAGTTTAATAACGTTGCTGTAATACAATTGGCCGATTTAAGACGTTGCCTTTAGGAGTATTTTTGATGCGTGATCAGGTCTTAACCTGGTTAGCAGATAACGTTCCTGCTGCTCGGCTTCAGCATATTTTAGGTGTAGAGCAGATGTCCGTTGAACTAGCAAGGCATTATCATCTGGATGTCGAAAAGGCTGCTCAAGCTGGACTGATGCACGACCTGGCTAAATACTTTAAGCCCAATGTGTTGTTGCAGATGGCAAGGGATGAAGGGATAGAAATAGACCCAATCTGTGAAGCCACACCTCATCTATTGCACGCCGATGTCAGCGCGATTGTCGCCAAAAATCAATTTGGGATGCAAGATAAAGAGGTAATGGAGGCCATTGCCAATCACACCTTGGGGTGTCCGGCTATGAGTCCTTTAAGCTGTGTCGTGTTTCTCGCCGATAGTTTGGAGCCAAGTAGAGGCCAGACGCCGGAGTTGGAAAGATTACGGCAAGTTAGCAAACAAGACCTTTACAAAGCAATTTGCCTTACCAGCGAGTATTCACTGAGTTTTTTGTTTGATAGCCGTTGTTTGATTCACCCGCGCACGATTTTGACTCGAAATTGGGCGCTTAGCCTGTCTCAGCACCAGACGAAAGGCAAAGACCAACTAACCAAAAAAGGGTTAGGAAAACTCCAAGTTGCCTCTGAGGAACAGCCTTCAGGTTTGATGCGAGAAAATCAAAGAACAATTTCTAAAAAGAAAGTATGAGCGTGATTGAACAAGGTGTCAAACCAGGGAAGTAGAAAGGGTAATGCGGATGAAGGAGAAAGGTTAAAAGCTAAGATGATTCAGCCTTTGTCCAATTTAGATCCTTCATCCTTTTTTTGTTCTCAGTCCCCTGAATGCACGTTGATTTCGTTTTGAACAAGGAATTTAGGATTTAATGAGAGATCAATTGAAAATGCCTTCTACCTTAGTGTCTACCAATACTCAAGCACAAGATATGAGCAAGGGTCTGGCGTTGACCATTGCTGAAGCCGCAGATGACCGCAAAGCCGGAGATATCGTTATCCTCAGGGTAGGTGATGTCAGTTACTTAGCAGACTTCTTTGTGATTGTGACAGGTTATTCTAAGGCGCAGGTCAGGGCAATTTCTCAAGCGATTGAACACAAAGTTGAGATGGAGTGGGAACGGCGGTCTCTCAGGACGGAAGGTGTCGCTGAGAGTAGCTGGATTCTTCAGGACTACGGTGAGGTGATTGTCCACATCTTGCTACCTCAAGAGCGAGAGTTCTATAATTTGGAAGCGTTCTGGGGTCACGCAGAACAGATTGAATTTCAGGTATCCCAACCGCAACAGTGACGAAATATGATGGAATCTTCTGTTTCTATCTGCCCAGTTCCCACTGAGCAGCAACCAATCAACGAGTATCAGGAGTTGCAAGAGTCCTGGTTCTTTCGCTGGGGAACGCTGGATCTGCCAAACTATATTAAGAAGCTAGTTTGGGTTTGGGGAGTGAGCTGGATGGTGGCAGGCCCTTGGGCATCTGCCAGTTTTGCGCCAACTCGTTATACCGTACAGTTTCTGCTGTGTGGTGCGGCGGGTGCCGGGGTGTTCTTGGCGTTGACGTTGTTGCGGCTCTATTTGGGTTGGTCTTACGTGCGCGATCGCCTGTTAAAGGAGACAATATTCTATGAGGAGTCAGGTTGGTATGATGGTCAAACCTGGACAAAGCCGCCAGAAATTTTGACCCGCGATCGCCTGATTGTCTCTTATCAAGTCCAACCCATTCTGAAACGTCTGAAGCGGACATTTGGCATTCTTATTTTGTTGGTTTTTGGTGGTAGCTTAATTTGGAATTTTTTATAAACTCTAGGCGGTCAATCCGCATCAGCGCGGCTGTGCCCCAACAGCAATTCTTGAGTCCCCTTACAGTGTTAAGGTCTTAGGCATGACAAGGGGAAAACGCACTCAAACACCAGTTATAGAAGTACGGTTGCTGCGCGAAGGAATCGTCGAATCGACCCATCGAGTTCAAGCCGTCGTCTGTGACAATCGGGGACGGGTTTTATCTGTGGCGGGTAATCCAGAGACCTCAACCTTTATTCGTTCAGCCCTCAAACCTTTTCAGGCGCTAGCGGTGACTACCACCGGCACACTAGAACGCTATAACCTGAATGACCGGGATTTGGCGATTATCTGTAGCTCTCATCAGGGCAAGGTGGAACAAGTCCGTCAGGTTTTCCATATCCTTTGGCGCTGTGATGTAGACCCGTCCGCCCTGCAATGTCCGATTCCCGAAGGAACGAAAAGCCCACTGCAACACAACTGCTCTGGGAAACATGCAGGGATGTTAGCGGTTTGTCAGCAACGTCAATGGCCTCTTACCAGCTATTTGCAGTATCACCATCCGGTACAAAAGCTCATCTTGAGCCAAGTGGCTGAGTTGATGAAGATGCCAGGAGAAGAGTTAATTCGGGCACACGATGACTGTGGGGCACCGACTTACTTTGTACAACTGCGGCAAATGGCCTCGTTGTATGCCCAGTTAGCTTCCGGTGACAACCTGGCAATGGAGCGGATTGTCCGCGCCATGACTCATCATCCTCACCTCATTTCAGGTGAAGGCGCATTTGATACGGAACTGATGCGATTGTCAGAAGGAGAACTGGTGAGTAAAGCGGGGTCAGAGGGTGTTCAATGCATTGGTCGGATTGGAGAAGGCATGGGAATCGCGATTAAGGTGATGGATGGCGCGAAACGAGCCAAGTATGCCGTTGCTATCCACCTACTCAAGCAAATGGGTTGGATTACTCCCTCGATATCGGAAACTCTGTCCGAAACGTTCCTCAAACTCGGTAACTACAAGCGTTTAGAGGTCATTGGCGAACTTTCTATGCTTTAAGGGTTGCCTTTTTTTAAGACTTAGGGTTATACTAGGAAAAGCGAGAACGACGCGGGATAGAGCAGCCTGGTAGCTCGTCGGGCTCATAACCCGAAGGTCGGTGGTTCAAATCCGCCTCCCGCCACCAACTCAAAGATAAAACAAGCCCTGCAATCTGTAAAGGTTGTGGGGTTTTGTTTTAGGAAAATTCGCCTACAGGTAGGGGCAAGGTATGCCTTGCCCCGATGAAGATGATTCGTTAAAAGTTGGTAGCCACGAAGCTGACACCAGAGATAGAGATGTGAGGTGCGGACAGTCCGATTAAAATTGACCTTTCAATGCGGGCACACAGCGCTCGCACAATAAAGGATGCTCTGATAGGGTACCAACGCGGGTGGAGTAATTCCAGCAGCGATCGCACTTTTCCCCGTCTGCTTTCACGACACCGACAGATAGCTTGTCCGACTCACTCTTGAACTCCGCTTTTTGGATGGCTTCGGGTGAGTCTAATAACTCCACCTGTGAAGCTAAAAACAAATAGCGTAGCTCATCTACTCGATCACCACTCAGACTATCCTGCGGATTGAGTGCTTCTAGCTGCTTTCGTAACTCTGGCTCAGAAACGTAGAGTAACACCTTCCCATCTAGGGAAGCACCAATCATCTTCTGTGCTCTTGCTTGCTCCATCACTTTGTTAACCTCAGTGCGGATGGTGCGTAATATTGTCCAAGATGCAGCGAGTTCTGGTTTTTTCCATTTGTCCTCTAACTTCACCCAACCCGCTTCAAACACCGATTTGTAGGGCGTTTTGTAGGGGAGATATTGCCAGATATCCTCTGCCAGGTGAGATAGCACCGGTGCGATCGCTCGTGCTAAATTCTCCAAAGCTACGACCATCACCGTCTGACAACTGCGACGGCGCGAAGAGTCGGGGGAACTGATGTAAAGTCGATCTTTGGCAATATCCAGATAGAAGTTGGATAAGTCAACCACGCAGAAATTCTGTATCGTCTGGAAAAAGCGGAAGAACTGATAACTGTTAAAAGCCTCAGTAACTTCTTGGAAAACCTCCGTCATCCGGTGCAGCATATAACGGTCTAATTCCGGCAACTCCTCATAAGGCACCGTATGCTTTTCCGGATCGAAGTCATGTAAATTGCCCAACAAAAAACGGGCGGTATTGCGAATCTTGCCCCTGACGTCTCCTAGCTGCTTGAGGATGGTTGTACTTAGGGGAATATCTGCCGAGTAGTCCACCGATGACACCCACAGGCGCAACACATCAGCCCCATAAGGCGGCATCGTTACCTTCTCTTTTTTCCCTTTTTTTTGGAGTTGAATTGTCCCGCCCTCAATCACCTCCATCGGATCGAACCCATTCCCCAGAGATTTACTCATCTTGCGCCCCTCTTCATCCACCGTAAAGCCGTGGGTTAAGACGGTTTTATATGGCGCACAGCCATTTGTGGCAACGCTGGTGAGCAAACTGGACTGGAACCAACCCCGATGTTGATCAGACCCTTCCAAATACAAGTCAGCCGGATAACGCAGTTCCTCACGTTGCTGGAGTACAGACGCCCAGGAAGAACCGGAGTCAAACCAGACATCCATCGTATCGGTGCCTTTGCGGTAGGACTTGCCATTATTGCGGTAGTTTTCGGGTAATAACTCTTCTACCGATAGTTCCCACCAAGCATCCGAGCCTTTTTCTGCAATGATGGCTTGAACGTGTGCGATTGTCTCCTCGTTGAGCAGAGGTTCGTTGGTGGCTTCGTCGTAGAACACAGGGATGGGAACACCCCAACTCCGTTGCCGAGAAATGCACCAATCGGAACGTTCTGCCACCATTGGCGTGATCCGGTTTTCCCCTTGAGCCGGAATCCATTTTACCGATGCGATCGCTTTTAGCGCCTCATCCCGAAATCCCTCGACCGAAGCAAACCACTGTTCCGTTGCCCTAAAGATAGTTGGCTTCTTCGTGCGCCAATCATAGGGATATTTATGGAGATAAGGCTCCTCCTTCAGCAAGGAACCTGCTGCTTCCATGGCTTGGATAATGGCCTCATTGGCATCCTTGAGGACATTTAACCCAGCAAACTTTCCAGCTTCTTGGGTAAAGTTACCTTTGTCATCCACGGGTGAGAGAATCGGCAAGCCATAGCGTTGACCCACCTGATAGTCTTCTTGACCGTGTCCTGGTGCCGTGTGTACCAATCCGGTACCCGATTCCGTGGTCACATAATCACCCCCAATCACCACCGGACTTTGGCGATCAAACAGTGGATGCTGATAGGTACTGTGTTCCAATGCTTTTCCTGGCATTGTGGCTTTCACCGTTAGCGGCGTTCCGAAGGTTTCAGACAGCCTTTCCACCAAATCTGCTGCCACAATCAGGTATTTGTACGGGCTTTCACTGCCAACCTGTACCACGGCATAATTGAGTTCTGGATTGACCGCAACAGCCAGGTTGCCGGGAAGCGTCCAAGGCGTTGTTGTCCAGATGGCAACACCCAAATCCGGCAAAAATGGCTCTAATACCTCTTTTACGCCTGCCGCTGGCTGAGTCATTCTAAAAGCGGCGTAGAGACTACGGGAAGTATGACCTTCCGGATATTCCAACTCCGCTTCTGCCAAGGCGGTTTGAGAACTCGGACTCCAGTGGACGGGCTTCAATCCTCGGTAGATGTAGCCCTTTAAGACCATCTGACCGAAGACACCAATCTGAGCCGCCTCGTATTCTGGGGTTAAGGTTAGGTAAGGATGCTCCCAGTCCCCCCAAACGCCATAACGCTTAAAGCCTTGGCGTTGCTCATCGACAGCTTTGAGGGCAAAGTCACGTGCTTTGTGACGTAGTGTGAGTGGGGTCAAGTTTTGCCGTTCTTCGGACTTCATATTTTGCAGGACTTTCAGCTCAATCGGCAAGCCGTGACAGTCCCATCCGGGAACGTAGCGAACCTTGCGCCCTTGCAGCAGTTGATATTTGTTGATGATGTCTTTGAGGATTTTGTTGAGGGCATGACCCATGTGCAAGGAGCCATTGGCGTAGGGTGGCCCATCGTGCAAAATAAAAATCTCACCAGGGTTGTTCTGTGACAGTTGCTCGTAAATCTGGTGTTCTGCCCAAAACTGTTGCAGTTCGGGTTCGCGCTTGACAGCGTTCGCCCGCATATCAAATTTGGTCTGGGGAAGATTGACGGTATCTTTGTAAGATTTTGCTTCTGTCACAGTCTGACGCTGAGATAGGTTGACTCGCTTTTAAGCCTATCCGAAAAGTGGCGTCGAGATTTGAAACCCAACATCAACAGAGGTGGAACGTCATGATCCATCAAGGATTTCTCGGATAGGCTCTTTTCCCATTATCTGTGAGAATTTAGGGGAACTTCAACTGAGCGTTGGCGGATTCTCTGGGTCGATGGGAACGCCTTCGATCGCAATATCCCCATCTGGAGGATTTTGTCTCATCATCGGGTCGCCATCACCAGGCGGTTCAGCAGGGGGTGCCAGTTCAACTTCGGGTGCAATGTCCTCAATGGGCGTTGCGGCGTCTACGCCAGAGTCTGCCGTGTTAGACATAGCCGATTCTTGGGCGGCTTTTACCCGTTCGGGTGCGGGGGGATTTGGTCGAACCAGTTCAGGAGACGCTGACATTTCGGCGTTATCTGCTGCTGGTTCATCCACTGGGGTTGGTGATGGGCTTACCTCTGTTGTCGCATTTTCCTGAATTGCTATCTCGGTTGAGGTATTTCTGGAGTCAATAATTGTTACAACCTTGGAGCTGTTTGGAGTATCTGCTGTATCTGTCGGTGCTGGGGCTGTCTCAGGAACCTGGGTCGTGGCTTGTCCTCCAGTCGCCTTGTTCTTATCTTTCGGTGTGTTTGCCGTTGTGGGTGAAGCGGACGAAGATGGGGCCGCCGATGGCTGTTTCTTTTGTAAACCGCTGACTTGCTGTTGCAGTTTTTGTCCCAATCCGGTGAATGAGAACCCTTTAATTTTCTCTTGCACTTCTGGAGAAATGGGTGTTCTGCGTTCTGGGGAAGTCAGTTCTCGCCTTAAGGTCAGGGTTTGCCAGCCAAACCAACCTAACAGCGCTACACTTGCCGTCTGCCCTAAAAGAACGCCGCCGGTAATGCGTCCAGCACACACCCATAAGACTAAGGCGTAAAATAATCCAATGCCGCTCCAGATAAAATCTTCTTTGCGATGAACTTCTGGTAAAAAGAAGCCTGCCAGGTACATTCCCAGGCTACCAAGACCAATGACCAACGCCAGGACGTATGCCAACATTTTGTGGGTACTCCTTACTCTGTGTCTCTAAATTTTGGCGTGAAAATGTAGATTTAAATACCAATTAGTTAATCTGCCGTTGCAGATCATGATGTCTTTGCTAATTCCAGCCAGTTATGCTAAAATTCCATCTTAAACCTATTTGAATAAGATAAAAGTTTCGTTAATCAATCAAAGGCAGACTTTTAATTTAATCTATATCTTTACAGGGCTACTCCGGGGATCGAGATACTCTGAAGGCTGAGACAACCGTAATACTCAGAGTTCCGGAGAGAGTTCAGATGACACAACCAAGTTTTGGTCTGATTGGTCTAGCCGTTATGGGCGAAAACCTTGCCCTGAATGTGGAGCGTAATGGTTTTCCAGTCAGTGTTTACAATCGTACCGCTGCCGTGACTGAAAAGTTTATGGAAGAGCGGGCTAAGGGGAAGAACTTCACAGCGACTTACTCGATTGAAGAATTTGTCAAATCGTTGCAACGACCCCGCAAGATTCTAATTATGGTGAAAGCGGGTGCGCCGGTTGATGCGGTGATTGCCCAGCTCAAGCCCTTCCTAGAGCAGGGAGACATGATCATTGACGGCGGTAACTCCTATTATCCAGACACAGAGCGACGCACCCAAGAATTAGAGGCTGCTGGACTGGGATTTGTGGGCATGGGCGTCAGCGGTGGTGAAGAAGGAGCGCTGAATGGCCCAAGCTTAATGCCTGGGGGTACACAGCAGGCTTACGCAGAATTACAGCCCATTCTGACGAAAATAGCCGCTCAAGTAGATGATGGGCCTTGTGTTACCTACATCGGCGCTGGTGGTGCAGGTCACTACGTCAAGATGGTACACAACGGGATTGAATACGGCGATATGCAGCTCATTGCCGAAGCCTACGACCTGCTTAAGAACACGTTGGGACTGGATCATCAGCAGATACACGAAGTTTTTACCGAGTGGAACACTACCGACGAACTCAACTCATTTTTGATTGAAATTACAGCGGATATTTTCAGGTTCATTGACCCCGATACGAACTTACCTCTAGTCGATGTTATTCAAGATGCGGCGGGGCAAAAAGGGACGGGACGCTGGACAGTACAGAGTGCTTTAGAACTCGCTGTACCCATTCCCACCATGATTGCAGCCGTCAACGCTCGGATTATGTCTTTCTATAAAGAAGACCGGGTGGCAGCCTCAAAAGAGCTACCAGGCCCGACAGGAAAGTATGAAGGGGATACTAAGGAATTTATCAACAAAATCCGCGATGCTCTCTATTGCTCAAAGATTTGTTCCTATGCTCAAGGCATGGCGCTGTTGAGTAAAGCATCTAAAGATTTGAACTACAACCTGGCTTTAAGCGAAATTTCGCGGATTTGGAAAGGTGGTTGTATTATTCGCGCTGGGTTCCTGGATAAAATTAAGACCGCTTTCCGGGACGACGAAAATTTGCCCAACTTGTTGTTGGCTCCTGAATTTAAGCAAAGCATTTTGGATCGGCAAGAGGCTTGGCGAGATGTGCTGATAGTGGCGAATAAACTAGGAATTGCAGTTCCGGCGTTCAGTGCATCGTTGGATTATTTCGACAGCTACCGACGTGCTCGCCTGCCACAAAACCTCACTCAAGCACAGCGTGACTACTTCGGTGCTCATACCTATGAACGTACTGATAAACCCGGTGCATTCCACACTGAATGGACAAAGGTTGCTGAAGAATCTCTCCAAACTGGCACCACCGATTAATCGGGTTAATTCCGCTCATTTCTCAGTCAATTAGAGCGGTTTTTATTCGGGTAGAATATGGGTTTTTGTAGGGGTATGCTCAGAGCGTGCCCCTACCCATAGTGTATGCAAATAACAATTCCAATCAGCATCAGTAAGTTAAAAATTAAGAAGTTATAATTCAAACCAGGAAAAGGACATCAACAGACCTTGTATTGATTAGAATTTAGCTGTGGTTCTGATTCCTGGAATTTTTCTTTAACCGTTTTTGTTGAGGCTCACGAACGGAAGAATAAGTCCCTCTGTGATTGGTCTTCGGTGGTGATTAGGATGGGAGTGTATTAGATGGTTCACAAATTATTCACATTGATCGACTAATTTTTAAGGTATAGCCAGACCAATTTTTGGTTGAACCGTCATTTCTGGGTCTAGCTTTTGCTCTCGACGTGCGGAAATTGAAGCCGCTAATCAGCTACGAGACGTTCTTGCCTTCGCTGAGATAGCCTACAGTTCTCACGCACAAAGGTGGCTTATGCTTATCATCTCCATGACTTGGCGGTCTCAACTTTAAGGCTGGTTGTACTATCTGCCAAGAGTCTCCTTTTGATTGATAAGGAAAAGACCCGTGAGCATGTGTTTAGCCAAAACCTATGATATTCACCTTGAATTAGCTGTAGATGTTTTTAAAAGTCAAAACCCAGCACTGATTATTTCTTTGAAAAACTTTCTTACTGTTTTACCTAATCCTCAATGTGTTGAAGATGTTTTGATGGCAGCAATTTACATGTTAGCTAAAACTGAGCCTGAGGCTTGTCGCTGGATTTTACGTAATTCTTATTATCTCAAGCCTGAAGTTGATTTAGTTGAATTTACGAGTAACTTAGCACTCACAAAGCTTCAAAATCAGGGATTTCTTTTGAATCAAGATTTTAACTTTGAACCCAATCGGCATCTACAAGTCACGGAACAAGCAAAAGCTGGATTGATGGTAGACAATTCAGACGGCGATCGCCTTCTTTTAGAAGAAATTTTACAAATTCGTGACTCAACACCCGCTTTATAAGCGGACTACGGATTACAGCAATTTGTTACCCAAAAACCCATTCAAAAGATTTTAATATTTCCAAGATTTCATTCAATCATAGCCTTGGGTAGAAGAGTGATTGGACTTGAAGCGGTGTTAAAGGCGATCGCTGATTTGTCCTGCTTGTGAAACGTGACCTGTCATTGGCTCAAATCATCTAAACTTTAACTCTGTAACTCTGTACTAAAAGAGGTTAAATTAGGGGGTATTAGTTTTGGTAGAGCTTCGGTAAAGTTTCCAGCGAGCGGCGGGTATCTCAATGGCATAATAAGTTATCGTTGCTAGTACACTTGATAAAACGAGTGTTCCTACGAGCTTAATCAAAAATACTTCGACCGGATGAATTGACGTGATAATCGTAGTAATTTTTGCCAGAATGGCTTGATGCCAAAGATAGACACCGTAAGAAAGAACTCCTCCAATCTCTAAGATTCTCACAGGATTTCTGACTATAGCATCCAAGGATAACTTTTCATTTTTATGAAAAGATTCATCATTACCACTTGACTCAAACAACCCAATGAAAAGCGAAGTTATTATTGCGGTTACGGCTGGATAAACAATGGACTCGCCAGGGCCGTGATAATAGTAGTAATAGGCAGTAAACAAAAAGAGAATTATTACTAGGGTAAAAGCAATTATCTTTTTGGCATGGCTTGATACATTGAAAACGAAGGGCTTTGTGAGTACATCCGTGCTTGGCTTTGGCTCATTACTTTTTTTACACTTCAGCCAAGCATTAACCAAAAAACCACACATAAAAACATCAATATTCGTCAGGAGGGGAGTATAAATATATTGAATGTAGTTATCGTGAATTTCTTGAGTTTTAAAAATAACAGTAAAGCCTAATCGTAAGAGACAAACTAGCAAGAGAATAGCTCCAAATGAAAAAATAACTTGTTTCTGAGTTTGTAAACGATTTTTAAAACCGGCATAGATTAGAGGAACCACAAGATAAAACTGGAATTCTGTTGAGAGCGACCAGAAACTGCCACTAAATTCAATAGGAAGACTTTGATTGTAAGTAAAAGTAGATAAGCGAAATAAATATTCCCAGTTAGAAATTTGCAAAATCGGTGTATACACAAATACGGCTAAAATGAAAATACTAAAGTAGTAGAGAGGAAAAATCCTCAAAATACGGTTTCGCCAAAAATTAAAAACACCTGTTCGATCAAGGGTATATCTTCCTGAATAAAATACTTTTCCCATCAAATAACCGGATAAACAAAAGAAAACTAAAACAGCGGCATAACCATGACCAAATAGTATCCAGCTAAAGTCATAGTTTTGATAACCGATAAAATTTCTGGGAGGAGCAACATGATAAAAAACCACAACAAGACAAGCCAGCCCTCGAAGTGCAAGAAAAGGATCTAATTGATTCGCACAGTTGACTTTGGGGTAATGCATGATTGAACGCCACTGACGGTCTAATTGGAAATTTTTATTCAATTGTCTTGAAAATCTAGGCTTTGAAGTTTAATATCTTCAATAAAAGGAGTTTAGTCAAGATTCATTGGCTACCCCATCTGAAAGACCGGTTTCTGGGCAAGATGAAGTACAACTTGATTGCGGTTTGTGAACCTGTTCCCCCGGTAACCGTTAAGATTGCATTTATCAGGATTAAGGTGGGGTTGGGGCAATGAAAACTTTAAATTCTTCTTCCTCTGCTTATGCAGAGCAATTTCGACATCTTCAGAATCAGTTGCGTGAGCGCTGGCATAGCGTTGACTTCTTCGACCAAGACGACCACGATATCTTGATTGTCCCTTCAGTCAGTATGGATCAGCGAGAACTCAAGAAGATTGAGGGCTGTCTGCATTACGAAGAACGGCTGTTGTTTTCTTTGATTCGTCTACGCAATCCGCGCACACGGTTAATTTACATTACGGCTGTGCCTCTGTCGCCGATTATCATTGATTATTATTTGCAGCTATTGCCGGGAATTCCTTTCTCCCATGCCCGCGATCGCTTACTGCTGCTTTCGACCTATGATGGCTCTCCCAAACCCCTCAGCCAAAAAATTTTAGAGCGTCCCCGATTAATTGAGCGGATTCGTCAAGCCCTTCGTCCTCAGAAGTCGTACATGGTTTGTTATAACTCATCGGAGTTCGAGCGAGAGTTATCCGTAAAAGTTGGGATTCCGCTGCTAGCCCCAGATCCGGATTTGCTGTATTTGGGTACAAAAAGCGGCAGTCGGGAAATTTTTGCCGAAAGTGGTGTGCCTTATCCAGACGGCAGCAAGACGATGAAAACCGTCAGTGATCTGGTGGAAGCAGCGGCCGAGTTGTGGGAACGCCAACCATCCCTAAAGCGGATCGTGGTTAAACTCAATGAAGGCTTTTCCGGAGAGGGAAATGCCATCCTTGACTTGAGGAAAATACCACAGGTTGCTCCCGAAAAAGCCTCCCATGCCGAACGAGTAGCAACACTTCATGAGCGCATGGAATCCATGAGCTTTCAGGCAAAAAATGAGACGTGGGAGAATTTTGCCAGTCGTATTCCAGAGTTGGGGGCAATTGTTGAGGCATTTATTGAGGGGGAAGAAAAGCGATCGCCCAGCGTCCAGGGATATATTAGTCCCAGTGGCGAGGTTCACATCCTCTCAACCCACGATCAGATTTTAGGTGGCCCAGACGGTCAGATTTATTTGGGTTGCAAGTTTCCTGGGGATGAAGCCTATCGCCTACTCTTGCAAGAGATGGGGCTGCGTGTGGGTCGGGTTTTGGCGGATAAGGGAGCAATTGAGCGCTACGGAGTTGATTTTGTTGCCGTTCATCAACCTGATAGTCCCGGTGCCCAATGGGATTTACAGGCGATTGAAATCAACTTACGCAAAGGTGGTACAACTCATCCATTTATGAGCCTTAAGTTTTTGACCAATGGTCGTTATGACCAGTCTACGGGTTTATTTTATAGCCACGAGGGTCGAGAAAAGTACTATATGGCAACTGACAATTTGCAAAAAGAGCGCTATCGAGGATTGATGCCCCAAGATTTAATGGATATTATTGCCCATCACCGTTTGCACTTTGATAGTAGTACCAAAACGGGGAACGTGTTTCACCTGATGGGGTCACTTTCCGAGTTTGGTAAGCTGGGAGTAACCAGTATCGGGGATTCTCTACAACAAGCAGAAGATTTATATAACCAGGTGGTCAATGTCCTGGATGAAGAAACTAAGCCAAGCCTCAATCCTGCCCAGCATCCTTCCTATCCCAGCCCTCCCATTGCTTGGGGAACCATCTAGAGTTTTTGGGTCATAGATTGGGGGTCAATCAATTTTGGATTTTGGATTTTGAAGGGTCTCCACGGATGAATCTGGGGGCTGGCAATCAATCATAATCTCTTTCGTTCTAGGTTGAGCCTGTAGGAACTTCAAAAAATTCTGTTGGTTAAAGCTTCTTGGGTCGCCTCTTTGACCGGAACGATCGACAGCTTTATGAGTTGTAATTCGGTAATCAGGGACTCCAGTTTTGGCGATTAACCAGGCCAGAGATTGGTATTGAGCCTTGGTATAACCACTATGTCGTCGGCGATTATTATTACCATCTCTGGGTGTTTCTAGAGATACATGATATGCAAAATTGTTGACCGACGGAGGATGTTTAGGACTAGTTTTTACAGTTTCTCGCCCATTTTCACTCTCAAAAACCGAGTTCCCCGCCCCATAAGCTCTCATGTCTGGAGGGACTATATAAACAATTTCACCGGAACGCTTAATTAATGAGTGATAGCTTACTTGTTGTGAATCTAGTGGGTGTGGAGTTCGGAATAAATTAATGGCACTCCTAGCTGAACCAACGGTTTCATGAATCACAACAATGGGAGCGTATTGGGCGGGTTTACCATACAAGTCATTGAGAAAACGTTCTCCATAGTTTGTGGGATGGGCTACAGCAATGGATTCGATGGGTTGGGAATTGTTAAAGAGTCTGAAAGGACTTTGTCTATTAATAGGTTCTCCTGTAGATGGATTAACTTCATTGCCAAGTTTTCTAAAACGGGAGAGGGTAATTGGCTGAAACTCAATATCAGTGAATTGATTCCATGTTTGTTTATTGATTTCTGGCTGTAGAGCACACCTTGAGGGAATAGCTGGAGCCATATTTTTTCCATCAATATTGGAGTTAGGAGATAACTGATGGGGCACACCAAACTCATTATCACTTACCAATTCTGTTCGCCCCGTCTTCGGACTCACAATTATGATTGTTAACCACAAAGCTAATAAGAATATAAGACTTACTAGATATTGTTTCATGGACGAATATTCACTTAAGTTTTACTTTTTCAATGACGCTGAATAGATGTGAGTAGGTTCCAAAGATGATTCTATCTGGATACGGCTCAATCCCAGCATTTTTGTTCCACCTGCCCCACTTAATGACAGCCAATCAGGATTATTCTATCTGGATACTGTTAAATCTCAACGTTTTTGTTCCACTTGTCCCATCTGCCCCACTTAATGACAGCCAATCAGGATTATTCTATCTCTGGTGGTAGAGGTGGTATCAAAGCTTCTAACTGAGCAGTCAACTTGGGAATGCTTGAAGTTACCACAGACCAAAGTTGTTCTAAATCAATATCATCATATTGATGAGCGATGACATTCCGTTGCCCGATAATGGAACTCCAAGGAATTTCAGGATGCTCTTGTCGGAAAGCCTCAGACATTCGCCGTGCTGCCTCTCCCAAAATTTCTAGTTGTCGCTCAACTGCGCTCTGAAGTAACACACTATCTAGATAGGCTTGGTAGGATACACCCGTTGTAAATTCTTGAAGGCGACGTGCTGCTTGTAACATATCCCAAAGGTAGCCAGCTTCGCGATTATTGGGCGGCATAGATTACCTGTTTTGTACTCAAAATCTCATAACGCCGGAAGGGATTGCGTAAACAATCCTTTTGTACCAAATCAACCTCACGCCCAAACAACGTTTCAAGTTCCTCTTTCATTGCGATAATATCCCACAAACTCCACTTAGCATCCGGAGCAAAACTTACCAGCACATCCACATCGCTATCGGGGCGAAAATCATCCCGTAAAATAGAGCCAAATAGAGCCAATTCAGTGATTTTCCAGCGTTGGCAAAAAGACGCGATCGCATCCTCCGATACCTCAGTTTTTAGATTAATTGCAGTCATTTAAACTTTTACACTTCTGTTTCAAATACAACACCTTCATACAGCAGTTCAATCGGACAATTGAATTCAAGGCTTGATAAAGTGATGATATCTCCAGCCATGTAGGGATAATAAAGCCACATTCTTCCCTCTCCCCGACAGTACCGCTCAACAGAAATCTTTTCTGAATCAATCATGATATACTCTTGCAAACTTGGAATTGTAAGATAGCAAGTGAATTTTTCACCCCTATCTTTAGCGCTTGTACCAGGAGAAAGAACTTCGGCAATTAGTTTGGGACTTTGAATAAATTTACGGGCATTCAGGTCTTGAGGGTCACAACTGACAATAACATCAGGATAGTAGTATGGACTTTTAGGACTGACTTGCACTTTCACATCTGAAACGTTAGCCCGACAACCTCTAGAACGCACATGTGGACGTAAGGCTGTGTAGAGATTGAGCGCAATGTCATTATGGGGAATTGTCCCGCCTGTCATGGCAAAGACTTCGCCGTTGACATATTCGTAGCGAAGGTCTTGTTGAGGTTCCCATTCCAGATATTCCTCAATGGTTATGTTTTGCGGTTGTTCGGGGATGGCTATCATATCAGGATTTTTTCAAGCTTATTTTGATTGTAGCAATGGTGCATAACAATCATTCAATGCCCTACATTGCTATTTTGGAGACGGTATTTTTGAGACCTATGAGTTTGATTTATCCTGCTTTCTATAATATCGATTAGCGGATAATTAAGGATAATTTTTGTCATATTTACCTAAACCGTAACCCCTTCTAATTGCTCATCTGTCAACTCATACAACGCCCGTAACTTCTGCAACTTCTCCTCACTCGGTTGCCAAAATCCTCGCCCATGCGCCTCCAACATCCTACCTACAACATTCCGAAATGCCTCAGGATTTGCCTCTCGCAACTTCTTCGCCATCTCTACATCTAAAGCATAAGTATCCGCCGCTTGGTCGTACACCCAAGAATCGGTAAAATCAACCGTACCGCCCCAACCGATTAATGCTGTCATCCGTTGCGAGATTTCATAAGCACCACCAGAACCTTGATTCGCCATCGCATCTGCCCATTTGGGATTCAATAACTTTGTGCGATATTCCAAGCGCAGCAAATCTTCTAATTTTCGGGGTGTAGTATCTTTCGAGAAACTTTCTACAAAACTAGCGCTAACTTTTTTACCTTGTTTTTGTTCCGCTGCCTTCTTCAATCCTCCCGTATTCGCATAGTATTCCTGAATATCGGTTAATCCATATTCCACTGAGTCAATTTCTTGAACAATGCGATTAGTTGTTTTCAGCAATTGGTTGAGGATTTCCGGACGCGCTTGTCCTTTATCTTTCCTCCCATAACTAAAGGAATTGCGGCTTTGCCACGTATTTCCCAACTCATCGCCAGATTCCCAGTTTCCATCCACAACCTGGTCATTTACCAGAGAACCAAAATCCCCAGCCGGGTTGGAAAATAATCGGGCAGAGGTATTTTCTACGCCTTGCGATCGCAACGCCAAAGCATGTTTGCGGATAAAATTCTGTTCCTCCGATTCCTCTGCCTCTGCTGCCCGTTTGAACAAGTCATCCAGCAATTCAATAATATTGACAAAACTATCTCGAAAAATACCCGAAAGATTAGCTAACACATCAATCCGAGGATGCCCAACTTCTGCCAAAGATTTCAACTCATAACGAACAATTCTTCCTGTCCCCTCCTTCACAGGTTCTGCCCCCACTAATTCCAGCAAAATACCCAGCGATTCCCCCTTCGTTTTAATCGCATCCAACCCCCATAACATCACTGCCACGGTTTCCGGATACTCACCCTGTTCTTGTAAGTGCTGGGTAATAATTTTCTGAGCAATTTCTCTCCCTCGTTCATACGCCGCAGGGGATGGCATTCGATAGGGATCTAAGGCATGAATATTACGTCCCGTTGGCAACACACCCAACCCATCCCGCAACAAATCACCCCCTGGTGCAGGCGGAATATACTCTCCATTCAACCCTCGCAAAAGATTCGTCAACTCATCGCTAGTTTGCATCAACAACTCACGAATCTTCAACCCCTCTTTCAACCTCTCCAAACCCTCTTCTGTGTACTCTCTTTTCTGGAGTGGTTCAATTCTTCCCTCCGCAATTGCCTCCAACACCTCTTCCGACAACTCCTCTCCAAAATAAGCCCGAAGATAAGACCCTAATCCCTCCGAATCAGGCACCTCACCTAAAGTATGTAACCCCGATGAAAACAGACGTTGTTCTACAACCTGCAAATACTCATACAACTTAACCAAATAATCATTGAAAGCATGAACACTAAACATCCGCGCATTCTCCGGCGTAAAAGCCATCCCCAACTTCTTCGCCTCCTCAAACGGACAATCTGCCTCTAAACCCGTGTCCACAATCTTTTTGCAAATTATCTCTTTAAGAGCATAATTCTTCTCAGAATCTTCCCGATATTCTGAAATTAAATCCCGCAATGCCATCAATTCTTTATACAACCCTGCCCGACCATAAGGCGGCACATTATGGGAAATCAGCACACCATAGCCTCGACGTTTTGCCAAAATTGACTCAGAAGGATTATTGGCTGCATAAATATAAAGATGAGGCATATCTCCCAAGAGAATATCAGGCCAAGAATAACCCGTATTTCCTAATGGAGAACCGGGCAACCATTCCACCGTACCGTGCATTCCAAAGTGAACCACAGCATCAGGCTTAAAGTCATTTTGTAACCATTTATAAAAAGCCGCATACTGAGGATGGGGCGTCATATCCCGTTCAAACATCAGCCGCATCGGGTCACCTGAAATACCGAGGGGCGGTTGTACCCCAATCCAGATGTTTCCTAATTGAATACCACCAATTTGTAATTCATCTCCATATGTTTTAATGCCCGTTCCCGTGAGGGATTTCCATTGCTTCTCGATTCGGGTAGTGAGGAGGTAACCCAGCCATGTTTCTAGAGTTTGGGCATTGACGGTGGAACCCCCCCTAACCCCCCCTTGGTAAGGGGGGAGGATTTCCTTCGCTTTTCTGCTTTGGGAAGGCATGGAGATTTCCTTAGCTTCCCCTTGGTAAGGGAGGAAAGTTTCTTTAGCCCCCCCTTGATAAGGGGGGGTAGCTTCATCAGCTTCTTTGACGGTGCGGATTAATTCTTCGCCATCTTCCGGTAACTCCCCAACGTTGTACCCTTGCTCTTTGAGAGAGTGGAGGAAATTAAGAAGCGATCGCGGTACATTTAATAAAGCCGCTGTCCCTGTTGCCCCGTACCCAGGCGGGAAGCCATACAGAATAATCGCAATTTTCTTTTCAGTGGGTGATGTCTTGCGTAGGGCAATCCACCGCTTAATTCGTCCGGTTAACCGCTTCACCCGTTCCGGAATCAGATAGATATCTTCTCCTACCAACCCGCCTAGGGGTATGGGGTCGATCGCTCCATCCAATTCGGGCAATGCATATAAGACAACACTTTGCAACCCCCCAATTCCCTTGCGTGTCCAAGAGTGAATATCCTGAATCAACAGGGGGGCAGCAACAAAATAAGGCACATTTTTAGCCGAGAGGATGCGTTTGGCGACTTCCACCTGCCGCCCCGCCTCCATCGAACCCGCCGGCCCCCCGACTAAGGGAAAGCCAATCGTCGAAACAATCGCGTCTACCTCGACTGACTGAGGAGAAAGAGAGGGCGTTTCCACATTACCCTGTTGGCGTTGCTTGGTTTCATGGGTCGATGTCATCCAATCTCGCACGGCAACATGCCCTTCCACGCCATTAATAAAAATCGGCACTGGAATCAAACCCGCGTTTTCAAAGTGGCGAATCAGTTGGGGAATGTAAGGCTGCTTGGTAACAACATGCTTGCGATACAGCAAGATTCCCACCACTGGCAAATGCCAGGTTTCTGGCTTGGCTTGGCGATACCATTCCAGATAGTGGCGAGGGGATTCAAAGTAATCGGCAGAGTCGGGATGCAGCAATCCCATGTTGGGGGTTTCTACAGGTGGCGGAATTTCTCCTACCTTTAACCCCAAGTATTTTTCGGCTAGCGTCCAGAACATTGACGCCACGTTATCCACGCCACCAGCATTCCAATAACCGTAAATAATCAGCCAGTTGCGTAAGTCTTGAACTTTTTTGGCAGGGATGTATTTCAGTAGCTTGGGGCCAACTTTTAAGAAGCTGATGTAACCAGCGAGTTTGTCTTCCTCTCGCCCATTGCTGAATTTATCGAGAATGAATTTAATCGGCTTGGGCATCCCTTTGGGCTTATCCCCAATTTTGAACGCACCGATTTGGGTAAGACTCATTAATTCGAGGGCAGACTCGAAGACGAGGCGAATTGGGATGGATGAGGTGCGATCGCGCAGCCACAGAACCTGGTCATAATCAAAGATGAGGCTGGCGAAGAAGACTTGGGCGTCTTTGAGGGCTTCTTCGATGACGGCAGGTTCGGTGGTGAGGGAAGAATCGCTAAATACCCGAATATCCAACTTAGGACAACGCAAAGTTGCCAACTCAGCGGCTTTGCGGTACAAGTCAGCGTTGAAGGATTCAAACCCAGCAATCAAGACGATGCGTTTCATGCCCTAAGCCCGGTGAAAGTGTTCCTACTCGATCTTAAGCAGGGACATCAGATTTAAAGAGAAGTTGCCACCGAGCCAGATTTACTCCCATCCCGCTCTAAAATTACCGAAATGTTGGCAGAATACTCCACCCTCCTTGACAACTATGCAACCTCATAGAGTCAGTCTAGTACTCATCACCCGGACACTAACGATCACCCTGCTAGGCATAGCCGCTGGGTGTTCCCAGGCTGAGCCGCCTCAAACTACTGTTGTATCGGATAAGCCGTCTACACCCGCAGCAACAACATTACCAAAGTCATCGGCACCAGCCAAAGCGTCACCTGCGTCTACATCTTTTGCAACACCAGCGCCTCAGGCTGATCCCTTCCCACAGGCGATGGACACAGCCATGGGAGCAGCCACTCTCACACAATCGGCTATATGTCAGGATGACTGGAATCTGATCGCTAATCAGTGGCAAAGGGCGATCGTACTACTCAAGTCATTACCAACTTCCCACCCCAAAAGGGCATTGGCACAACAAAAAATAGCAGAGTATCAGCGTAAACTGGCTTATGCCAAACAGCAGGTAGTAGTCGGCTCAAAACCAATAGCCTCTTCAATTTCACCATCCTCTACTTTACCTGCATCCCAGCCACCAACCTCTCCAACTCAGCGCCCCCCTGCTTCAGTACCATTCCAGCCAACAACACCCTCGACTCAATCCTCTTATGTTTCACCAACAGTAGCTTTAGCAAGGCACCTCCAAAAGATAGGAGCCAAGATGTACACCACCTTCTGGTGTTCCGCTTGCCGCAGGCAGGAGCAACAGTTTGGTGAAGAGGCATTGAGTTTAATCAATATTATTGAGTGCGATCCTCGTGGCAAAAATGCACAACCAAGACTCTGCCGCGAATCTGGAATCAGAGCCTATCCCACTTGGGAAATTAACGGTCAGCTCTATGAAGGAGGTATGCCGTTAGAGACACTGGCTAATTTGTCAGGTTATCAAGGTTCCCGCAACTTTAGCAACTGATCTTGTGCACTTTGGATTGGATTTAATACATGCAGTGACATCATGAGACGCACCAAACCATTCACTCCAAACTCTACTAAACCGAATCTCTCAAAATTCCTATTACCTGCGTTACTCTTCGGAGGAACGGTTCTACTGATTCTGGCTGCCAGCCAGTTCAATGGAGGGGCTTTATCTGAGGCGATTGATAATTTAGCCTTCGGGCTGGGCGATCGCTATCAGCAATGGTTTGATAAGCAGAGTACCAATAACCCACTAGTTTTGCTTTCCTTATCCTTTGCAGGGGGTTTAATTGCCAGTATCTCTCCCTGCATCCTATGCCTACTACCTGTGAACCTGAGTTACATTGGCACTCGTGAGATTACATCTCGCTGGGATGCCTTGATCAAAGCTGGGTCATTTGTCCTGGGAGTAGTGACAATGCTCAGCCTGTTTGGCTTATTCTCTTCCTTGGCTGGGGCTGTATTGATCCACTTTCGTGGCTATGTCCAGGTAGTAGTCGGTGCAGTCATTATCGTAATGGGGCTGATGCTCTTAGGCATAGTACACCTGCCTCTACCTCAGACCAACTTTAAATTGCCGATTGCTGGTCCCTTCGGCGTTGGGTTGACCTTCGCCTTAGTGAGTTCTCCCTGTACTAGCCCCGTGATGTTTGCGGTTCTAGCTGCTGCCGCCGCTACGGGTTCCCAAATCCAGAGTGTACTGTCAATGGTCAGCTATTCGCTGGGCTACACAGCGATAATTTTCTTCGCCAGCCTTTTTACGGGTTTGGTTAAACGAACCCGCTTTTTGTTGAACCACTCTCAAGGAATAGTTCGCTTTGGTAGTGTGGCTTTAATCCTTATCGGAGGATACTACCTAGTCGATGGTGTTAGCTGGTTTGTCTTGCCCATAATGAGCAACAGCTAATCGATTGATTGCGATCGCACCTGGAGCCGTCTGAATGAGCAGTAGAACTCACATTAAACTCACGTCTCACTTTGATTCATGTCATTTCTGAACTTAGCCAGTTCCCCATAAATTCGCTTACGAGCGCGATTAACCCCTCCTAAGGGTTGATGTTCTAGTAGAGTATGCCAGGGGGAAAACGATTGCTTTTCATCCAACCGTTTGCGCTCCTCGGTGTTAAAGTCTTGGGCGGGAATTCTAATTGTTGCTACCTTGATATAAGGAGATTCTTGTTCATCCCACTCAACTGTTGGGTCTTCAATGGGCATCTTGACTGCATCGGTTTGCAGTTGAATTTTAAAATCAAAACAAGCATCTTGACTAGCTAAATGTTGAGTCATTGCCTCCCGCAGATAATTACTTTTATCAGCAGCATTGTCTGGATTGAAGCTTTCGCCCGTGACATGGGGAACTACAGAAAATTTTATGGCTTGATTGCCCAATTTGTAGGGAGTCGCACTCCAATAGGGAATTTCTAACGGACTGGTAGTTACTTTTGCTTTAATTTTCTGAAACCTTGGGAAGGCGTAAGCCACGGCTTGAAAATTTGCTTGTAACTCAGCGGGTACGTCGGGCGGTTCGCCTGGTTTGAAAACGATTTTCTCTTCTTTAATGGCTCTAACAACAGGGAAAAAGTCAATGTACCCCTGAACGTCACGAATAAAGAACGTGGGATGATTCATCAGAATAAAATCTTGCTCTCCTTGATGTTCAGAATCAGGGAGTACCATTTCACCTTCGACATGCATCAGCTTGATTGCCATCCCGCGAACATCACCGACTGTATCCGGCACAAAATCTCCAGTCTGTGGATTGCGATCGCTCCCGCCATTAGAAAAACGAATCCAGATTGGATAGGTTTTGGATTGCTTAAAAACCCCAGCTTTCATAGTCTCAGGGATATCTTCTTCAACGATAAACTCTCCCTGAACGTAGCCGTGACTTTTGGGATGCTGATCTCTCGACATGGGGGGATGAGGTTTGCCTTTCATCGACAATTTACTGATTTTCAATATTTGTTCAATCTGGGCTTCCTCTTCCTGTGGCGGATATTCTTTGCCTAACTCTAACGGTGCTTTTGCCATGATATTTGGGTTACTTTTGTCAGGTTTGTAAATTTGCAAGTTGTAGAGGTGTGGGGAAGTGCGATAGCATCTTTCACGCTCATCTATTGTTATCTGGCGAATAGATGAACAAGTATTGATGTGAACTTGCAGTTTAACCCTTATCTATAAAAAACGATCGCAATACAGACTAGAGTAGATTTCCCGAATAAATCGGTAAAAAATCTTAAGTTTCACTCACAGTAATCCACAAACTGCGGAAATATTTTTCGGAATGATTCTCATCCTTTATTTCTTTACATTCCTTACCATCAGCTCTGATGATTGCTCCATCATCGCTGATAATTTGCAGTTGATTCTTTCGGTTAGGATAAAATAAAACCGCTTCTGGACGAAAATCAGATGGTAAATTAATTGCTTCAATTTTTTCGGGAGTATCTTGGCAATTGCCTGACCACCAATACAAAGCGAATTCATCGCTGCTATCGTAAGCTCCAGCAATTATCAAATAGACTTGATAAACTTGCCAATATTCAATACTCCGAATGCCCAAGCCTCCTAAATCAAGTTCAATTGGGTTGCCAAAAATGGCATTGACTTCGTCTTCCTTTTCCTGAATGAGGTCGAGAGGATTCGTTAAGGGTAAAATTAAAGCCTTACCTCTAGGGATAGGATTACGGAAACCAATTAATAATTTCCCATCTGGAGTAGCGGTTAATCCTTCAATATTTAAGCCACCTTTTTCTTTAGGCGCTAACTCTTCTGCTTTCTCAAGAACATAGTTTTTAAGTCGTTCATCTTGAAACATATCCTTAAAAACTAGTTGGGTGTAAGACTTTCCTACTTGCTCTAAGATTGGTTGACCAGGATGAGTGATTTTATTGGCAAAAAATTGATGACGTAATGGTTTGCGCTTCTTCTTTTTATTTCTGCCGTGAGAAGTTATCCAGTAAATGAGTCCATTTAGTTCTGTTGCTGCTTCAATATCAACTTCTTCTTTCTCAGGATTGTTTGGAAAGTAATTGTTAATATCAATGATGGTACGCGGCTTACCTGACTCATCAGCCGAATAGACTCTTAAAAAATTATCTTCATCATTGGCAACGATAAAGCTATTGTCGTCTAAAGCAATAGCTCCAGAAGCATCACAAATGCCATGATGTTTTAGTTCTTTTTCAACGGCAAAGCTAAGTTTTTGCATAATTTTCTCTCCTTTTTTTTCTCAACGCCAGAGCATAAATCGGAATGGTTAATGTATTTTTCAAGCTAGTTTCTCATTGATAATCCGCCGCACAATTTCTGTGACTGCTGCCGCTAAATTAGTATCTCGCAGTTCATTAGAGCCATTGGGAGTTCGTAGTGCCATCGCGAAAGTTCTTAATTTTGCAGGTTGCACACGGCGATCAACAAATTTCACAAAAGCCACATAGGTAAAGGAACTTTCCCCAAATCCAACTTTAGAAATAATGACTGGTTCGCTAATGACATCAACAACTCCTAGAGTTTCTAGCGCTACATCCACATAACGGGCAGGATCTGTTCCCATTGCTCGCACAACACTTTCTAAACTATTCCACTGTGCGTTTGGTAATCGAGTATTAGGAGTTAGATGCAAATGCCAGCCCAGCATGGAAATAATACGAACTAAGTCGTAAGCAGATACATGGTTATTTCCTATATTCCCTTCAGATGTTGAACTAAGAACCGATGTCCCACTGGCAATATCCTTGACTTGTGGATTAGAAATTAACGATGGAAAATCCTTTCCATATCCACCTCTAAATTCTAATTTATTATTACCAGTTTGTCCTTTTAACCAAGCTTCTAAATGTTCTCGTTTAGTAAATCGCTTAAATAAAGCTCCAATTCGATTAGAACGCCCTATATTTCCTTTTGCATCTTCTCGATAGGACACCATATCAATGAGTAAATCGTGAAACCGGAATTTAGGAGATTCAATGGTGCAATTATCAATGTCAATACTCAGAGGATTGGCATGAATTTGACAGATAGCATTCAAAACACCGATAAACTTAGTGGCGCTGAGTAATTGAATTGGTTCTAAAGCATTTTTTCCTAACCAATGAGTTTTAATCGAACTACTTCCATCGCTAAAACTGCCGATGCAAATACAGGCATGAGAAATGTTACTAGCGAGAAAATTTAAACCAGTATTATCAATGATGGGTAATTTACCTTGGTTTGGATAATCACTGAATGTTACCGTTTTACCTGAACTTAAAGTGATGCTATCTCCATAGGAAATGATTGATGTTCCGTCTGGTTTCTGAGCTAGGTATTGGGGGTAGTTGCTAATTTCTGCTGCAAAAGGAGAGTTCCGAGTAGTACGCGCTATAAAGGCATCATTCACCCCAATATTAACAGGAGCAGGACTGTTAGTTTGAATACCTGTCAATTTTTCAAGAATAAATTTGGTGTTTTCAGCTTGCTCTAAAATGAAAGGCAGTTGTTTGGTTTCCAGTAGTTTTTTAGCAATATCTGCATTAATGGCTACTGTGTCTGAAGGAAGGCTAGAAGGCTCAAGTGCTTGACAAAATTCTTTTAACCCTTTCCAAGAGAAACTATTATTGCCCCCTAAATCTCCATCTATCCACTGTCCACCTGGATAAAGTCCTAAATTCCTCAGTCTTAGCTGAATTTCTCGTACTAATCCTTTATCAGCTTTTAGCTGGGTGCGTGTTAATACTGAATTGCCATTAATAAGGTCTTGAAGAGTAGTCATGATTTTCCTCGTCTAAAGTTAGTTATTCATTCATGTTGATATTCAATTGTAAAGTTAATTTATCTACAGCAATCCTAAATCAGATCGGAGCGATATCTTTTAGAAAGGCTACAAGGAACCACCCCTACAAAGAACTCCTACAGGTTTTACACTGACTGTTCTATTTTTATTTAGGATTGCTATGTATTTAGATTAACTAAAAGTTATTTTTGAGTATGCCAAATACTCTTCCAGTCGCTCTCAAAAAACCACTACCATTTAATGGATATGTAGTGATCGAAACTGAGTTACTGACGTTACCACCTAGGGTACGAACTTCTGTATCCCGAATTTCCACTACAATGTCACAGTGACTGGTAAATCCTCCATTAGGTAATGAATCCATAGAAGAAATCGCGTTATTACCACGCCAACGACATACTAAATCGCCAAGTTGTGGCTTATGTTCATTAACATTAAATCCCCAAAAAGGAGCAGAGTTTGTATTTGATCTGCGTTTTTTCACTGCATCATGAATGTATGTAGAGTGAGCGGAGGCAAATTTGAAATTGTTATAACCAGCAACACGAGCAACAAAAGAAATAAAAGCTGCTGACCAAAACATATCTCGATCTCTTCCATCATGATTTGCTCCAATCTTTGACCAATACTCTCCCACATATTTAAATTGAGGATCTTCAAATTCTAATTTATCCCCTTGATCGAATCGGAGCCATTCTTTTACAGCAGCGCTAATTAATGCCTCTTTAGCTGCGCTTACAGGTTGACGTAAAAAAGCTGCACTGGCAAAACCTTGAAGAGTCGAGCCATTAATTATAGTTTTGACTTCCCAAAATCTAGCTGAAGGATTGCCATTTACAACTTCTACCTCCTGGGCAAGTGGTAAAGCGGTGATGATATTATCACTTTTGATTTCTGGAGATCTACGCAGATTCAGACTGTCAGTTTTAACTTTTAGTGTTGCCATGATTATTCACCTTAATAGATTTTGTGTTGTGTATAACTAAGCACTAAACTTAGAATAAGTTGCTGGTTTGAAAGAAAGTTGCTGTACTTTTTAACTATGAGCATTCTTGAGTTCCTTGGTAATGGAGGCGTCATTTACTATGAAGGCATCAAATGTCCCACTCTCATTACTTTTGACGAAAGGGAAAGGATTCTTGTTTGCTACCCCGAGGAAAACATCAATATGGTTATCTTTGATTGCTCCACCAACATCTGCGGCAAAAAAATAACCATCATGAAATGTACTTTCCCCAGACGGTACAATCACTTTTACTCCACGAGCTGCTGGAATGTAGATTACTGTACCGATCGCAATTTCAGTACGATCGACTGCAATGCTGCGATAGGGAACTAACTTTAATCCATTTACCCCTTCTCCGAAAATACCCTTAGATAAGCCAAATCGAGTTTTATTTGTCTTACTGATTGTGGCTAAACTGGGGAAAAAAGGACGGCAATTTACTTGCTCTACTGCACCTGTACCTGCAAAATTAAATGTTTTAGTTTCGCCAGTCCCGGTACGGACATTAACAGTACCTTCAACTGCTGCACTACACCAATCTTTATCTGATAGTTTAACGCCTAATTTATTGCCACTCATGTCTAGCAAATCAATGCCAGTAGAATCATGATTAACCAATGGAATAAAATAAAATGTCGCCCAAAGATTTAGTTTTTTACCAAGGGCGCTGCTGTTTGGTGAGGGAAAATTAAATTGGTCTAATACAGTAGACAGAAAAGATTTACTAACGAATCCATTTAAAGTGCGTCCATCTACAATAGCTCTTACCTGCCACCATTTTTCACTATCTGATTCACTACCAATTCGGGTAACAATTTGCCCTTGGGGTAGAACTGCGATAATATTATTGGAAGCAACTACACCAGATGAACGTAAATTTAATTCGGCTGAAATAACTCTAAAATCACTCATAAAGAAACCTCCACATTTTTATCTAGGTTTAGCTATTTGCTACTTTGCTAATTGAAAAAAAGTACTGGGTTGAACTTCCTATATCTAGAAGGACTTCTGAACGAAACCCAGAGCTAATTTTCAGTGAGTCTATAGTTAGAAGTGATTTTTAAGAGCGATCGCATCTGCTCTTTTAATAAAAACTAGGAGCGATCGCACTTTTTAAGTTCTGCTCCTATGCTCGTGGTGGTGGGCTAATTGCAAAGTGAATGTGGTGATGGTGTCCAAGGGCAAAACGACATAGCCCTCGGTCGATTAGTATTGGATCATTGAAGAAAACAGCTTTTTTATTGACTAGCTTCTGGTTGCGAATTGACTTTAGCAAAGCCTCTGTTGCTTTCTGGTCATATTTTGCTTTCATCGTAAAATCAATGCCACCAAACTTGCCATCTTGTCGGGGTAAAAACACGTCACACATCAAACCTGTTTCATGTCCAGAATGATGGGGAGTATCGCCACCATGAGGAAGACTGATATCATTAATGGCGAAAGGAGCAGCACCAGGATTAGCTTCTATATGGGTATTGTGGTAGTCTCTAGCGATGTCTAAAATAACCTCGGCTAACCAATGAGTTCCAAAATCATGCTTATCGCTAGTCTGTTCTAATTCTCTGTTGACAAAGCTAATTGCAGGATCGCTTTTCGGCATCAGAACCCACATTGGCGCGTTTGCTGCTTGTAACCATTGATGTGTAAAAAAATCAACATCAACTCGACCATCTGCTTTGTTTGTTCTTTGTTCACCAGCAATAATTGATTGAAACAACTTTATTGCGTCGTCCAACCCTCTGGTTCTTCTATCAGAGCCTGGAGAACCAACCCAGGTGTAACCAAGCTCATGCAGTCGCTGCATCACTGCCTTGATATCGTTTTTGGTATTAATTCCACCGACACCAACACTAGCACTTAATTTAATTGCCGCTTTACCTGGGTGTTTTGAGGTAGCTGTTCCTGCCGATGGGGGTGGTGATGGTACGCTATCCTTGACTTTAATGATGATTTCAATAGTGTGAACGCCACTAGCAATCGTCATTGTTCGATTGCCTGCTGAATTAAACACAAAAGGAAATTCCCATTTTCCATCAGGAGCAACCGTCACACCTGGAGCAAAAAACTTATCATCAATCCCTACGGCTAGTGTTTGACCGATAAATTTTGGATGAGCGACTCCTTCAACTGTGAAGACTTGTCCAACGACAACTTCTTCGGGAGCGCGGAGCAAATCAAATTCGTCAACAATAATTTTTCCTGTATCTGTACCTACTAGCAAGCCCTGAGCTTCGGGTACAAGTTTCATCACCTTTTCGACATAATTAGGAACAGTTGAAAAGCCTTTTGCCTGAAGGAACCCCAGAAAATTTTCTGGTGTATTGGTATTTTCTTCTAACCCAATGTAAGGAGGACGAGTTAAAAACTTCCAATAACCAACAATAAAAGCATCAACATCTTTGAAATTACAAAACTTAACTAGCTCCGGTTGAGAAGCAACGTTAATTTCAATTGGCTCAGCAAAACCATTCATCTCATCGCGCCATTGCAATCTAGCAAAATTGTTAGCCTTAATAGCCAATTCTTCAGTTGCTTTGTCTGATGCTAGCAGCCATTGAGCCAAGGTTACTTCTTTCAAAATTTGTAGATTAATTAGATTAATCTTGCCAACTTCAATTCCAACATTGGTGAAGATTATCTCTAAATCTACCGCCGTATACTTTTGCACTAGCTCGTTCAGTAATGACATAGTTATTTCTATCCTCTCAAAGATTTTTTTAGTTCAACGTCTCTATTTTCGTGGGTTCTTTTTCAGCCAATCGACAATTGCTCGACCAATTGCTTCACCACCGTGACTTGAAGAAGTTTTGAGGTCGGGTTTTGGGAAACTTTTTCCCTTAACTGTACCGCCTACAAAATCAATGAAATAAACTTCTGCAAGAACAGCAGCGCGAACATTTGTGTCTTCAGCACCTGACAAAACTCCCAAGTTGGCTTGTTTTGCCCCTCCATCGATAAGACCCAAAGTTTTAGACATTTCTGCGGATATCATGCTGGCAAGTTCTTGATCTGGTTTTTCACCCTTTGTTGCGTGTGAAAAAGCTTCTGATCTTTGTGCTGTGTTTTGTCCCTTTCTAAGAGCATTATGGTGAACGCTACAGAACACATCAAACCCAGATGCTTTTAAACCAAGGATGCGAAGACTTCCTGGCGTGTCGATAACTGTGCAATTAACTCCAGCTGCAACAAGCACATTACGAGCAGCATTTGCAGCAATTATATTGAGTTCGTGTTCTGTCGTTTTATTGTCATGGGCGATCGCACCCGGATCGAACGGAACCCCAGGCCCATGTCCAATCTCTAGTATTACCCGATGTCCAGACGGTTTAGGTGGTGTAGGTGTAGGTGTACGTGGCTTCCATTCAGGAATGCCTTGTGGAATTGATATGCTAGCCGGAGCAATTTGAAAAGTATTAGCACCCGAATGTCTTACCAAGAAGTCAATCAGAGCTTGCCTGAGATTCCCTTTATAAAACTCGACTTCATTAGTATCTTTCATTGCAATTACAATCGGTTGCCCATCTCCATTACGAAAAAATTGAAACCAAGTTGCATCGGGTGTCCCATTAGTGTCATCGGAAGCACTTGAGTCACTTTGCGGAAGAAGCTCAACTGCCTCCACTTCACTGTCAGAACCATCTGGTTTCGCTACGAGAAACGTACCTGCTCCAGAAAAACGCTTCAAAAACCCGATTAGATTATCCTTAGAATCACTATTAAGGCTCTCTTCTACAGTTCCGCCATTCATGGCAGACACGAGGGGTTTATCGCTTTTATCGCGGGCAAATGAAATCCAGTTAGCCATGTCATCACCTTATTTAAGACTTAAAACAATGCTTCGCTTAAACGAGTGCGGTCTGTATTTGCCATCAAAACTTTTCCGTACGCGGCAGCATAACTCAACGAATAACCCACACCCGATCGCACTGTCGGTGAGAAAAAGTGAGTTCTTTTTGTAAAGATTGGTAAATTCCCCTGTGATCGAGCGATGGAAAAAGAGCGATGCCTGCGGAAAGCAATGCTTACGCCTCTTTCACCCTCATCTCTTCCATAACGATGAAACCAACCTAACTGTTCGGTATACGCCTTGGCAGTCGGAAAAAGTCAGCATAAAGTCAGATAGAAAGTCGTAAAAAGTCAGATCCTCACAGCAGCTAGAATTACGTCACTGTGCTTAAAAACTGGCTCACGACTCCACACGGCTGGAGAAAAAGCTAGCGCGATCTGTCTTAGCGGCAGCGCAAGCGCGATCGCTCAACCCTAAATTGAAGCGGAAAGAAACGCGATCGCTCAATAGAGGTTGAGGTATCGGGGGAGTAGCTTTCGATTGGAAAATCTTAAGGGGAACTACCAGAGGAAAACCCCCTGGGATGAACTATTTAACGCCTATGCCAGCCAGAGATATTTACTACGACGCTGTAAAAAATGCTCTCATCAAAGATGATTGGACAATTACCCACGATCCACTCAGTTTAAAATGGGGTAAGAAAGATATGTACGTTGACTTGGGAGCAGAGCAATTCCTAGCTGCCGAGAGAGCCGAACGCAAAATCGCCGTTGAAATTAAGAGCTTTACAGGTCTATCTGAAATGAGTGACCTGGAGAAAGCTATCGGTCAGTATATTGTATATCATGACGTTCTAGCCCAAGTTGAACCTGACCGAGTACTTTATTTGGCAGTATCCGAAGAAGTTGCCAGGGGACTGTTTGAAGAACCGATTGGCGAGCTATTGTTAAGAAACAATCGCGTCCGTCTGTTAGTTTTCGAGCCTGATGCGGAGGCTATCGTCAAATGGATACCTTAGAGCAAGAACGGCAGATTATCCAAAAAATCATCTCCGAATACGCGCAAATTCCTTATGCTCACGGAGAGATCGAACGACATACCGTGTTTGACCGCGACTGCGATCGCTACCTATTGATGATAGTTGGATGGGAGGGAGTTTCTCAGGTTCACGGCTGTATCATTCATGTCGAGATTATCGACGGCAAAATCTGGATTCATCGAGATGGTACGGAAGATGGCATCGCTAGCGAACTACTAGAGGCAGGTATCCCCAAAGAGCGCATTGTTCTAGGTTTTAAATCACCTCGGATGAGGAAACATACAGGGTTTGCAGTGGCTTGAAACCTAATCAAAACCACACCTGATCGCACTGTCAGTGAGATAAAATAAAATACTCCGGAAGGAGGATGTAAATTTTAGATGTATTACTGTGAGACACCCTGAAAAATCCAGTAAATTTAAGACTTACGTCAAGATGACTGGCAATGACAGGACAAGAAGCGCTCACTTTCGTCGATACATTTTTACGCTTTGGTCACAAAAGGCAAAGACTCAATGACATTCAATCAGAAGTCTTTCTGCAAACTTGGGCTGGACTCTCCTATAAAGAGATTGCCCAGCAGTTAGGTTATCAACACGACTACATCAAACAAGTTGGTTCGCAACTGTGGCGAAGTCTCTCCCAAGCCTTCGGCGAACCCGTCTCGAAGCAAAATGTTAAAGCCGTTTTACGCCACTACCAACAAGAAACCTGCGCCCTCCCCGACACTCGTGGAATATCAAAAGCAGTGCTTTGCTAAAAACATCATGGCTGACATAAAAGCTCAGTGGGCAATATTGAATGCATTAGGTGCCACTCCCTGAGCCAGCGAAATTGGAATTTGGGTTTAATTACGGGGTATCGGACTTTTGGCTTAAGAGTCGGGAGAGTTGATTTTGCAGCTTTTCTCGCAGGTGTTGGGCATTTCGGTAAGCTTGCGATCGCCTGATAGTCGGTGGTGCAGCCATTTGTCCTTGGTGAACTTTCAACGCTGTTCCCCCTTCCGATGTTTCAGTTCTCACTGTCTGATCTGACCCTTCATCCGTCCAAGACTCATACAAAGGCTGAATGTAATAACTCAATCGGGTTCTCATCGCCCAAACCCCCATGGATGGAAAGAGTAAGAAGACAAACATCAACGGTGAGATAGGTAGGAAGGGCAAAGAGACTCGTCTCGCTAATTTTTTGACATTCAACGCCCAAGGATGCAACGACTCACTGCCGAGGCAAAGCACTGGCAGAACAGGAAGATGGTAGCGATCGCACAGTTGAATAAAACTCGGATGAAACGTCTCCAACTGATAGCGCTTCGACCAACCTTTCCCTGGGCCATGTACGCCTTCGGGTGGATAAAGTAAAACGGTTTTGTGAGTCACTGCCGCTTCAAACTCATTCAGTTCTGCTCGCACACCCCCTAAAACCTGCGACCATCCAGGAGGTAACCACCAAATTACCCAAGGATGGTCAAATAACGAAACACTTGCCAGGGGTTGCACGACCCAACCGCGTGTATCAGCTAATAGATAAGCTAAGACGATGAAGTCCCAAGGAAAACACATCCCCGCATGATTCATCGCTACCATCAATCGCTCAGTTTCAGGGAGATTTTCCGTTTGGTGTAATTCAGCCCGAAAATAATACTGAACAATCGGTGCCACAATTTCATCCCGGAAGGCGTTCTGATAGTTTGGATCGAACTCAGCAACCGATGAACGAGGTGAACGACAACCCAAGCGTAACCAGCGCAGCAGCAGCGCCAGGTAAAATCCCCCTGGAATCAGAAATAATGCATATTCCAACCCATTCCAGCCATCCGGATCAGCATGATAGTGTTGCCAATGGCGGTTGAACAAAATCAGCCAACCTGGAGGATACCAGAGGCAAAACCAATCAAACCCGGTAAATCGATAAGAACGAACTGAGGATTGCTGCATTCGGTTGGATCGTCGCTATTGCTCGTGTCCTATCTTTATTGTGAATGAGCCATCAATACCTCTACCCGATAGCTGATCTTAATCGGCTTGGGGTAGCAAGCTAAAAACCAAAAGGATAAGTCTCCGGTGCTTCGCCTGATTCCCAGTGGGGAGTGCGCTCTAGGGGTTCTAAAGCTCGTGTTTGATCAAAGTGGATCATCACATCAAATTGCTCGGATAGACGAGCCTTGAAGTAGTGGCTGACGCGCTCGCTTTGGGGAAGATAAATCACACCGATCGCACGTTCCAATCGTGGCTGACGCAGCCTCTCTCCAAGTTCATGGTTATCCCGCAGATTCAACCAGAATTGTGGCAACTCGGTAGCGTGAAACAAGGCTTCATAACTCCCTGACAACCCCGGACGAACCCGCTTGCGCTGTGCCGGTGCCCCCCAATCGGAAGCCGCCGTAACAGTCCCCGTGTAGGTGCTGAAGCCGACTAATACAGCATCCTTGCCATACTGTTGACGCACCAATTGACCGACATTCAATTCTCCAGATGTCCCCATGTCTGTTGCGCGTGCATCCCCAAGGTGGGAGTTGTGTGCCCAGACAACGACTTTAGTACGATTCCCTTGTCGATCCAAGTGAGCAACCAGGTGATCGAGAGTTTCCGCCATGTGGCGGTCGCGTAAATTCCACGACGAGACTCGCCCCCGAAACATCGAACGGTAGTATTCCTCCGCGTTCTTCACCAGCCGTGCATTTTGCTGGGCATAGAAAAACTCATCCTCTGCCACCTGACCATCTTGTTGCGAATACTCAACCGTGCGGTGTTGCAATTCCTTTAGCTGGCTAATCGCTTCCTCTTTACAGGATGAACTCAAGCCAAAGCTGGCAGCATATCCATATGATTGGCTATCCTCGCCAAAATGTTCCAAGCAAGAATAGCGATACCGTGCCCTCTGAGCGGCTTCCGGGTCAATCTTGTCGAGATAGCCAAGAACAGCTTTGATGGACTCATACATGCTATAGAGGTCAAGCCCATAAAAGCCTGTCTGGGTAGCATTGGGTGGCAATGAGTGATTGTATTCACGTAGCCAATCCACGAAGTTGGTCACAACTGTATTACGCCACATCCAGGTGGGGAAGCGATCAAAGCCAGCCAGAGCATCGGTACTGGTCGCATCATCGTTCATCCCGCGCACATAGCGGTTCACGCGGTAGGCATCCGGCCAATCCGCCTCAACCGCCACAGCCGTAAAGCCTTTTTCCCGAATCAGCCGCTTAGTAATTTCAGCTCGTTGTTCATAGAATTCGTATGTACCGTGAGACGCCTCACCGATCAGAACAAAGCGAGCATCACCCATTAAATCCATCAATAAGTCATAATCTTGAGCTACGCCTGTGAGTGGCTCAGCCGCCTGACGCACGACATCACTTATATTCGTTTTTGTGAAATCTAACATCGTTCTCATCCTTTGACGCTTTACAGCTGAGCCACTCCAACGGCTGAAGGTTGAGTCCTGGTTGTTGCCTGTTGGAGTAGGTCACGAACCTCTTGGTCTGTCGTTTGTGAAAAATTGTTGTACCAGTGACCAACGCTCTGGAAAGGAGAGGGTGTCATGGCGCAGATCATTTCGTCTACCTCGGCTGCCAATTCCTGGCAGGTTTCCGGTGAAGAAATCGGTACAGCAACAACAATCCGAGTCGGTTGCTGTTGCCGAATCGCCTTGACGGCTGCACGCATGGTTGCACCTGTTGCTAGACCATCATCGACTACAATAACGGTGCATTCTTTTAGATTCGGGGCAAGACGGTCATCCCGATAAAGGCATTCTCTTCGTTCTAGCTCTTGCTGTTCTTGGGTTGCCACCTGATCGATGGTTACTTCAGAAAGATGAAGCGATCGCACCACTTCGTCATTGAGAACTCGCACACCGCCAGAGGCAAGCGCCCCCATTGCCAACTCTTCTTGACCGGGTACACCCAGTTTGCGAACCAGAAAAATATTTAAGGGAACATGAAGCGTTTGGGCAACCTCAAAGGCGACGGGTACACCCCCTCTCGGTAGCGCCAACACTAAAACATCTGGACGGTTGGCATAGGCGGCTAGCTTCTCAGCCAGTTGTTGACCTGCCGCCCTCCGGTCTTTGAATAGCATGGTGATTACTGTTCCTTTTTTAGTGGACTTCTTCTGACATCCGGGTACAAAATTCCTGCTTACTCGCTAGCGCTGCGTCCGCTTTGCTCACAACCAAGGAAGTCAGCTGCTACTTGTCCACAGGGGTAAATTCGGGGCGAACCGACCCTATTTCATCATTCATCAGGAGCATTTGCCAAGTTCTGAGATGCGTGTAAATCCCGCAGCTTGGTTATCGCGCTTTTAAGCGGTTTGACAGCTTCTAACTCAGTTCCATCACTATAAATAGCCTATTGATTAATTCTCTTCGCTCTATAGAAGGGGTTCCCTTCTCTCTTAAGAGATAGATAATATGAATAGGTAGAAATCCTAATTTTTAGAGATTGCTAGCTCAACAGTTTTATTGATAGGAAGCTAAGCGTTCTAAGTCAGCTGGAGTGTTGCAATTAAATAAGATTCGGGTATCCTGAATCATCAGTTCTTGCACTGGATGTTGCGCTAACCAAGACTGAAACGAGCGTCCTCCCTCGTTGATAAAGTCAAAGAGTATTGGCAGACACTGGCGTCTATAGAAACCACACAACGGCTCCCAACCTTTAGCATGTCGCGGCAGCAGAGCAATGACATTTTTGTCCGTCTTTTCTAGCTGCGTTGCCCAATTTTGTAAAACGTTGACCTGTAGTTGGGGTAAATCGCAGGCGAGTAAGAGTACCCAATCGGTTTTAACTGGAGCCAGACCTTGAGCAAATCCTACGAGAGGGCCATGGGGTTCGGTTTGACCGGGTAAAGGAACTTCCTGTAGTAAACGGCACGCATTGGGTAAAAGGTTTTGGTAGCGCTCAGGCCAAGGGGTAACGACGTAGACTTCACTGGCACAGTGGAGAGCGACCTCACTAACCCGTCGCAGCAGCGGAATACCCTGGAGAGGAATCAAGGCTTTGTCCTGACCCATGCGAGAACTCTGCCCTCCAGCCAGGATAATCGCAGATAGTAATTCAGTCTTACTCATCATTTAGGCCAGCACAGAAAGTTCATCCACCATGGTGAGCCGTCCTCGGCGAACCGCACGCAGTAGCCGATCAATCACGCTACGTTCTTCTACGCCCAGGTTTTCCTCTAATAGAGCTGCCATTAGCCCATAACGGTCAGCTTGTGTGAGATAGCCAGAGAAACTAACTTGAGCAAATAGGTCAGACAGAGCACCGGGGAGAAGAACTGGAGATTGCATTACAACTGAGCCTAAACTCGATAACTCTAATATTCCCGAAACACGAGGAGTAATACGTGACAATTCTCTAGTCAATTGAGTGAGACTGATCACATCGACAAAAAATTTTGGATGGGATTTTCAGTACGAGCCAGATGTAATCCGGCAGCTAAGACAGCCCTGATTTCTAGAGGAGAGAGCCGCTAAAACACGATAAAACTCGGTAGGATGGTAGTTTAGTTTATATGTATACTTCACCCTGGGCGTGGCGGGAACGCTCACAGTTGTACTGTTTAGGTCAAAGCACGATACGCTCTTTGTGACACGTAGCTCAGCCAAGCGTAGCAAACTCTACTCCTAGCGTGACGCTAGCGCACGGCTTTTAAAGGCGTTGGCGTGAAGCGGATGCAACAGTATGCAGCGTTAAGTCCACAGCACCATGTTCAAAAAACCTAGTGCACTACCAGCATCGCTTCTTACCAAAAAGTAGGAACTCGCTTTTCACCCGGCTCTTCCCCAAGACGTGAGGATACAGGAGTGAGTAATACAGAGAACACCCCTTCGCCCTTCGTTTCCGATATTTCGTTAATGTTCTTCCCAGACGGGGAAGATATGACCCATCACCACCAGCCCGTTGAACAGCAAAAGCAACTCTTGAAACAGCGCCTGAACCTACAGACACAGGCACTGGTAACACTGGCAAGAAGCCAGACCATTGACCGGGGCAACTTCAAGGCGGCCTTGCAAGAAATTACAGAGGTTGTCGCCGATATTCTGAACGTTGAACGGGTGAGCGTTTGGCTCTACCAAGGTATTGCTGTGGCTCAGAGGCTACCGTTGGGGTTCTTTCCCCAGGTCAATGAGGCTTTCTTTGAGCGGGGCACACCGTCAGGCACGGCAAGGCAGGTTCCAGGGACAGAGGGCATACGGATAAAGTGTCTGGACTTGTATGAACACAACCTCCGATGTCATACATCGGGCACGGAACTGGCAGCGGGAAATTATCCAGTTTATTTCCAAGCGTTAGCGAGTGAATGCCCTCTTGCCGTACATGATGCCCAGACTGATTCTAGGAGCCAGGAATTATCTGAGTCCTATCTCAGACCAAACGGTATCACCTCATTTTTGGATGCGCCCATTTGGCTTAACGGTCAGATGGTGGGAATTGTTTGTCTTGAACACATTGGTGTACAACGTCAGTGGACGTTAATCGAAGAAAATTTTGTCACCGCGATCGCAACTCTGGTTGCTCTCACGATTGAAGCGTGCGATCACATCCTGACTCAAAAACAAATGAGACAGCACCACCAATTCTTGGTGAGTGAATACCATGACGACCTGGAGAGATTGGTAGAAGAACGGACTGCCGAACTCACAAGAACGAATGAAAAACTGCAAAAGGAAATTCAGCGACGTTCTACGGTTGAAGCCCAACTTAGAAATTACCAGCAGCACCTTGAGGAATTAGTTGAAGAAGGGACTCGCGAAATCATTCAAACGAACGAGCAACTTCAAAGAGAAATTCTCAGTCACCAACGCGCCCAGGAGGCTTTACAGGAAAGTGAGGAGCAATTCCGATGCTTGTCTGAGGCGACATTTGAGGCGATTTTGATTATCGATCAGGGCAATTTATGCCAAGTGAATACTAATTTCACTCAGCTATTTGGTTACGAATCTGGGGAAGTAATTGGCAGAAATTTAGGCGAATTCTTAGCTCCTGAATATCGGAGTTGTGTGCCACAGCTTACAGCGTCCAATAGTGAGCAAATGTATGAAACATGTTGCCTCAAGAAAGATGGTTCAACCTTCCCTGCTGAAATTCGCAGTAAAGCGATTCCTTATCAAGGACGCCTTGTAAAAGTAACAGCTATTCGAGACATTACAGCCCAAAGCCAAGCTCAGGAAGAACTCAAGAAATCTGTTTCTCTACTCAATGCCACTCTTAACTCTACAACGGACGGAATTGTTGCGGTCAGTACAGCCGGGAAAATTGTCAGCTTTAACCAAAAATTTGTCGAGATGTGGGGGCTTTCACAGGACGTTTTGAGGGTGCCCGAAAAGCAAGAGGGATTCAAATTTTTCCAGGAGCAGTTAAAAGAACCGGAACGTTTTTTAGAAAAAGTCAATCAGTTTTACGCTCAACCCAATGCGGAAGGTGATGATGTACTGGAATTAAAAGATGGTCGAATTATTGAATGCTTTACCCAACCTCAACGCAGTGGCTTTCAAATTATTGGTCGAGTATGGAGCTTTCGGGACGTTACCGAGAAAGCGAAGGCAGAAAATACATTGCGCCAACATCTCCAACAAGAACTTCTGATTGCAGGGATGTGCGATCGCATTCGTCAATCTCTGAACCTGGGGGAGATTCTCAACACCACCGTCGAGGAAGTTCGACAGTTTCTTCGCACGGATCGAGTGATCATTTACCGTTTTGAGCCAGACTGGAGTGGAACGGTTGTGGTTGAGTCTGTTGCTCCTGAATATCTTGCCACCTTAGATATTGTGATTCACGACCCCTGCTTTGGAGCAGACCAAATCGTACCCTACCAGCAAGGACGTATCCAAGCGTTCGCGGATATTTGTGCTGCCGGGTTAACCCCCTGTTATGCCGATTTTCTCAGGCAGTTACAGGTGAGAGCCAATCTTGTGGTACCGATTTTATATGGCGTGAGCAGCCAGAAGAGAGGAGGAGACGGAGAACGGCTACGTCCAGAGGGAGATAAAGAGCCGGCTTTATGGGGACTTTTAATTGCTCATCATTGTAGCGGCTCTAGGCAATGGCAGCCGATTGAAATTGATTTGCTTAAATCCTTGGCAACCCAAGTTGCGATCGCAATTCAGCAATCCTCGTTATTTGAACAGCTAGAAGCTGCCAATCAAGAACTACAGCGCCTTGCGAGTATTGATGGTCTTACCCAAGTGGCGAACCGACGGCGGTTTGATGAATATCTGCACGAGGAGTGGCGGCGGTTAGCACGGGAGCAAAGCCCCCTGTCGCTAATTTTATGTGATATCGATTATTTCAAGCTCTACAACGATAATTACGGTCATCTCGCCGGAGACTTTTGTCTGCAACAAGTCGCCGCCGTCCTCCGTCAGTGCGTGAGGCGTCCCCCTGATTTGGTGGCTCGTTACGGTGGAGAAGAATTTGCCCTAATTTTACCGAACACAGATGCTAGAGGTGCGGCTTTTGTGGCTGAAACGGTTCGACAGCGCGTTCGAGGGTTGAGAATTCCTCATGTCAAATCACCGGTGAGCCAATATGTCACGCTCAGTTTGGGGGTTGCCAGTACCATACCCAGGCTCTATGCTTCATCACAAAAGTTGATTGGGGCAGCGGATGAAGCGCTGTATCAGGCTAAAGCAGAGGGACGCGATTGCCTGAGGCACCAAAGATAACCTGGGATGCCTCCCGTTTTTGTAAAAATAAGGTCGGCAGGGGAGCAGGAGAGCATTTAGATATAAACTCTCCTCATCTTCTCTTCTTTAAAGCGTGTACATTTGCGATGCTCTCATCCTCTGTACAGTCACAGTCTGAATCAAAAAAGATATCAGATTGAGTCGAGGGAAAATCTAAAATCAAATGGCTCTAAGACGCCTGATTCCACATCCTTCTAATTTTTTCGGGTAAGAAACTGGCAATTTCTTCAATTCTTGCTTGTGACAATTCCTGTTTAGTTGCACTGAAAACGGCACAAATGACGGTTTCTAAATCGATTCCTTCGGGTAAATTAGCTTCTTGACGAAGTCGGAACAGAAAAGAATCAGAATCAAATTTCATCGGTCCCTGAATGCGGCTGAGGAATCCCATCACCGGGTCAGTGTCTCGCCATAAATCCCCTAGATCGTCGGGTATGGGTTTGTATTCTTCTGTGGGCACCTCCTCGTTTTCTTCTTTGAGTTCTATGGCTACCCGATCCGAGGCTTCTGTTGTCATCAAATCTCGCATTGTCCGGAAGACGAGTTCAGTGATATCTTTAGCCACAAAGGCATTCTCTAAATGCCCTTTATGCATTACTGTTTCCATGAAAGTCATATATTTTCTCCTTGACTTAATCACATTTTTATTCTGCCCAACGCTTAATTTTCTGTATTGGGCAGTTCTATTCCAAATGAGCAACGGCAAGATCTAAACAGTCTTTGATTAATTTACAGATGCTTTTAAGCTATAGCGGATTGAGTAAGGACTTACTCCTGTTTTTAGGAAAAATTTAAATCTTGCTCTTGCTTTTTCAGTCACATACCCAAACATTACAAGTGTTTGCTTGCTTCTACATCCGTCATAGGAAACAGCCCAAAAGATAGATTTTTTAAGCCTTTGTTAATTTCATTTAGGTTGAGCTTGATTCTATTTCAAAGCTGTGAAACTCCCTCAAGCAAAGTGTTACAATTTTTTTTACCCTGGCATCTAAACCAAGATTAAGCAAGGGGCTTCATGTCCCTTGTTGGTGACATTTATTTTGTAAAGAAATATCTCTAAATAATGTTAAAAATTTAATTATGTGGATCAAGTTTAGAAACCGGAAAAGTGACTGTAACGGTTGTGCCTTGATGGAGAATGCTTTCGACTTGAATTTGACCGTGGTGATTCTCGATGATAGCTTTAGCGATCGCTAATCCTAACCCCGAACCGGCTGCCGTATCATGTTTTCTGGCAGGATCGACTCGATAGAAACGGTCAAAAAGCTGGGGCAATGCCGATTCTGAAATACCGATGCCTGTATCGCGGACTTGCACTCGCAGGAGGGATTGCGTGTTTCGCCCCCCAACATGGCTCAGACGTTGTAACTGCTGCAATTCCACCTGAACAGATGCCTCACCAGGATTCTCGGTAGAGGCAACGGTGTATTGCAGGGCGTTACTCACCAGATTAGTAAATAAGCGAGCAAGCTGATCCCAATCTCCTAAAAGCGTAAAGGCATCGTCTGATAAAGCCGGAAATATCGCACAGTGTTCCCCTACAAATTCTTCGCTGGGTGTTTCTACGAAATGTAAGGAGAGAGAAATGCCCTTCTCAGCCGCCAGTAACTGTTGTTCTTCGATCACCTCCATCAGTAAAGCATCCAGAGGTACAGGTTGCCATTGGGGTTGTATGATGCCACTATCCACCCGTGCTAAAAATAAGAGGTCATTCACCAAACGCCCTAATCGTTGGGTTAACCGCTCTACCACCTTGAGCTGCTGGCGTTGCAGGGGAGAGTCCAAATCCGGATCAGCCAGGGCAACCTGCACGTTGGTTTGAATCATGGCGATCGGATTTCTCAGCTCGTGGGAAGCGTCGGCTGTAAACTGCTTCAGACGTTGATAAGATTCTCGCACCGGCTTCATCGCCAATCCGGAAAGGAACCAGCCGATCGCGGCAACAGACATTACCATGAAAATTGTGCCCAGGGTGAGATCGACAATGAGCTGGCGAATCGGCTTAGTCACCTCAAACCAAGGATGGCTGACTCGCAGATAGCCTAAAACGTAACGCCCAAGTTGTACCCGTTTAGTTACCTGTCGCAACAGATGATCAGCAGATAAATGTACAGTTTCGCCTGTATCGTTAGGGTGTAAGGAAATCTCCAGAGGTTCGGATAGGGTTGACCACAACAACTCTCCCGTAGGACTAAACCACTCTAAGTCAATGTGGTCATCTTCTGCGGTGTCGGCGTTATCTCGAAAACTGGCTTCAACGTTAACTCGAAAGGGGATGTCGGACAATCGTACAGGTTCGATGACGAGCGATCGCTCCACCACTTCTACCACATGTTCGAGAGTATCATCTACCCGCTCAATCAAGGTGCTACGAACATATAAATAAAAACCTGTAGCAAATAGCAGCAGCAACACTGCCGTTACAGTGGTGTACCAAAGAGCTAAACGTCGGCGGGTAGCCTGAAACATGATGGTATGCTTCCCAAACTTTGATGGCAACGGTATCCCCATGCCTCTATACGGTTGTAAGATCCGCCACTGCTGAACACACTCAAAAATCCTGCTTTAGACTTATTCCTTTTGATAGGTAGTAATACTTATGTATGACAGTCATAAAGAATATATGTAGAAACATTAAGGTGCATCACTCATGATTTCACGTTGGTCTAATCCACTACCGAAAGAAGAGTACACAGCCGCCAAAGTCGTCATCTGTGCTTATGAGAACCAATGGGTTCCTATTACTTTTTCCAGTTTGGCGGAGGCGATACGGCTTTACAATCAGGCGGTGCTTCACGGTACAGAAATTTTTGTATTTCCTTGTGATTTAGTTCCCTGGAATCCAATAAAAGACTAAAGGCGATCGCTTAGACGGCTGGCATCTGAGGGTTGCGTTCCAGTAAAATGGCTCGGATGCCCACTGCCCTTGCGCCCTGGAAGTCTTGTGTCAAGCTATCCCCAATGTGCCATGCATCTTGCGGTTCACAGAAATGTTTTTGTAAGGCAATGGAAAAAATTCGGGAATCAGGCTTCGCGACACCCGCCTGAGTACAAACCGTGATTGAGGTAAAAAACGTCTTCAGGTTCAGCGCTTCTAATACATAATCCAGACGGGAATCAAAATTAGACACAATCCCCATCTCAATCCCAATCCGTTGCCATGCTTGCAACGCCGGAAGCACATCGGGATAGATAAACCAAGGTTCAGCCGTGGCAAAGTAATTGTAGAGTTGGTCAAAAAAATCATCGAAGTCAGCAAATTGGTGAAGAACGCCAGCTTGTTGGAATGTGCGCTGGGCAATCACGCGCCACCATTCAAATTCGCACTGGGGAATCTCATCAGGGTAACATCCAGGAAAAACTGGGGGGTTGGTGGCGGCAAACGCTTGGATAAAGGCTTGGTTCAATGAGTCCGTTGGGACTGTAACGCCAAACCGTTGCGCGATCGCACTATACACCTCCCCCACACTCCCCCGGATACCAAACAGTGTACCGACGGCATCGAGAAAAATCACTTTCGGTTGTTGCATGTTCTTTCAACTAAGAGTTTCCCGATAACATCTCCACGAAAGGTTGTGCTATCCAGTTCAAGCCAACTTTCAGCTTGTGGTCTAAAGTCGGCATCCGATAGAGATAGGCAAGACGCCGAGTCAGGTAGGCTAAGGGGCCATCTAACTTAATTCCCAGACCGGTGAAAGTGGCATTGTCTATCCCCAAGGTCATCATCTCCCCTAAGTGCTGATAACGGAAGGGTAGCAGAGGACGACCGGTGAGGGAAGCCCAAATATTCCAGGCGGTATAATCGGCTTGTTGGAATGCCGCTTGCGCCGTGTTGGGGACTTGTTGACCTTCGGCATCATGGCAATCGGCGAGGTCGCCCAAAGCAAAGATTTCGGGATGATCAATGGCTTGGAGTGTCGGTGTTACAGTCAACTGTCCCCGTTGGCTTTGCTTGAGTGAGAGGGCACGTACAACGGGCGCAACCCTTGTTCCCACAGTCCACAACACCAAATCGACGGGAATGGTATCTAGTTGTCCTTTATAGAGCAGGGAAATTGTATCTGGCTCAATTGACGCCACAGAGGTTTCTAAATCAATCCAAACACTCCGGTCATTTAAAGCCTTATGAGCGGCATCGCGATTAAAATCTGTTGAGGTTCTGAGAATCATATCACTCAGTTCAATCAACCGCAGTCGTCCGCGATCGCCGAGTCGTTCAGCCAGTTTGCAAGCTAACTCAACTCCCGAATAACCCCCACCCACAATCGCGACTCGGATTTTCTCCTTGTCAGACTCTTCCAAAATCCGCAGCCGTTCTTCTAAGCGATAGGCATCCGCTATGGTGCGGAATCCAATCCCATACTCCATTACCCCAGGTGCCATATCCAGGGGAGTTTCTCCACCCATCGCCAACACCAAGCGATCGTAAGTAAAGTCTGGGCCATCTTGCAGTTGTACCTGCCGCTCCTCTACATTAATGCCAGCCACAGCGGCTTGAGTGAATCGCACCCCTGTGTTGGCTAACAGTTCTTCATAGGGTGGGGCAATTTCCCAGGTTTGGAGTTCGCCCGTCAGGAGTTCATACAGTAACGGTGTGAATAAAAAGCGATCGTTTTGATCGACGAGGATAATTTCCGGTCGTTGGGGCTTTTCCCACGGTAATTGACTCAAGCGCAGGGCAGTATAGAGACCCCCAAAGCCTCCTCCAAGAATACAGATTCGGGTCGGTTGTTCACTCATGGTTTAAAGCGCGTGCGTCCCTTGCGGGCTATTTTCTTCAGTGTAGCGAGACTCTTCCCAGCTAGCTCTTGGAGGTGGGGTAATTTACATCCTGCGTTAACGCACCGCAATGCTCACAGACTTCAACCCTCAGTTAATAGGGCTGTATTGAAAATATCTGGGCTTTTTTTTCCTTTTAACCTAAACTATTCATCAATCTTGGGATAGATTTTCCACCAAGATTTGTGAAGGGTTTATAGTCTTATGCTTCTATCGCAGATTCAGCTAGAAAAAACTCATAACTCTAGCCACGAGAGACAAGACAACTCATTAACTAAGCAAAATCTCATTCCTAACACTATCGTTTTTATTGATGCTGCTGTTGATGATGCCCAAATTTTAGCGGATGGGGTCATCCCTGGAGCAGAAATCATTTTTCTCGACCCCAACCAGGATGGCGTCGAACAAATTACGGAAGCTTTGAAAGAACGTACTGCTGTTTCTAGTGTCCATATTGTTTCTCACGGTGCACCGGGTTGCTTGTCTCTCGGCAGTACTCAGCTATGCCTGGATACCTTGGAGCGCTATGTTAGTGACTTGCAACTTTGGTCAAACCTTTTCTCTCACCAGTCAAGCCAACATAAAAGCTCAGATCTTCTCCTTTATGGATGCAATGTAGCGGCTGGAGAAGTCGGTATCGCCTTTGTCCAACAACTCCACCAAGCCACCGGAGCCAATATTGCAGCTTCTGGCGATCGCACAGGTAACAGTGCCTTGGGTGGAACCTGGGAACTGGAATATAGAGTGGGTAAAGTTGAGGCTCCTTTGGCATTTCAGCCTTGGGTTATGCAAGCCTATCCCTCTGCGTTTCCACTCGCTCTCTATAACGGCACCTTGGGAACTCTGCCTCAAGAGCAAGGCTTTCTAGCTTTTGCAGACTTATTGCCCAACACTGCCGCTCAAACGCTAGTTGCTGGTGGGGTCACTCTCAATACCGCTCCCCAAGCTGCTTTCGGACGTCGCTATGCCGGCTACAGCAACTATTCTACCGCTGGCACCCCAGCCAATGCTACTTTCCCCATATTGGATCGCACGACGGGCTTCAGCATTTCATTTAATGTTGCCATCACCGAGGAAAATAGTGTCAGTCCGGATCGCGCTGGTTTTAGCTTTATTGCAATTAGTAACGATCTACAGGGAATCGAATTCGGATTTAATAACAATCTAATCTTCGCTCAGCAAGATAATCTCCTGTTCACTCGCGGCGAAAATATTGCTTTTAATACAACCCAAGCGACTAACTACACCGTTAGAGTACTCGGCAACAATTACACACTCTTGGCTAACGGGACACAAATCCTAACGGGAGAGTTACGCAACTACACAGCCTTCAATCCGGCTACCAGTCAGCCCCCTTTGCCTATTGATCCCTATGAATTACCTAACTATCTCTTCTTCGGGGACAGTACTGACCAGGCTGAAGCCATAACGACGATCAGTTCCATCGCAGTCAACCGCACTCCCAACAATTCCACCAATGACACCTACACTATCGAAGCTAACACCCCGCTCAACGTACCCATCAATTTAGGTGTTTTGGCTAATGATACTGACCCGGAGCAAGACCCACTCAATAGCTTCTTGGTGGCTGGACCCGCTAACGGGACGCTGACGTTAAACCCAAATGGTTCCTTTAACTACACAGCCAACCCTGGTTTTATAGGTACAGATAGCTTTACCTACCAAATCAACGATGGCGACTTGACCAATCCCAATGCAGCTACCGTAAGTATCGCAGTCACGCCCACGCCAACGCCAACGCCAGTTCCAACACCAACGCCAACGCCAGTTCCAACACCAACCCCCACAGACACTGCCTTAACGTTGGGGCTGAATCCAAACAATATTTTTGTAATTGAAGGCTCTTCAGGACAAACCCAACTCAAGTACAGCCTTGTGCAAGGCAGTTCTGCTGCTGTGAATGAAGTGGGTGTTGTCGTTCTCGATAATGATGCTGGTACGATTAACGGTGTTGCTCCGGGTGAGGCCGGCTATGTGCAAGCTGCCCTGAGTCAGGGAACGGTAATTTTTTCAGCACTCTCTAACCCCCCCAATGGTTTTGGGGTATCGAATCAAACTCGCAATTTAAGCGTTGATGCAAATGACCGCCTCTTGTTTTACATTGTCCAAAACAGTACCACGGATACAGCACTCGCTGACTTAGCCGCTGGGCGGACACCCCCCAATATATTCTTCGCCTCGTCCTCGTTCAATACGGGTGGGATAGACTCTCTGCAAGTATCAAACCCAGGCAATGGAGTTTTTACCCTGCGCTGGGAAGATAAATTAGGTGGGGGTGACCAAGATTTTAATGACTTAGTGATGACCATTCAACCCACCACTGAGCCTTTAAAAGTGGGTGTAACTTTACAAGGGGAGTCGCAACACGAAGTCATTGATTTACGGAACCAAACAGCAGGATTACAAGCTCAGTTTGTCGTGAATCGAGAGGCGGCTTTTGACAATTTTGTCGGCTTTTATCGAGTTTTGGATGTCAATGGTGGAATTGATACGGATGGAAATGGTACGGCTGATGTTCGTCCCGGCGAGACGGGGTATGCACAAGCGGCTATTCAACAACGGGTGCAAAACTTAGACCTCACTTGTGCTAATCAATCCACAGCGACGTTCACCGCACAGCTAGAGGGTGGATTGATTTATGTACCATTTTTGATTGCCAATGGCAAACCGGATGCACTCTTAGATGGAAATTCCAGTAATGACCCTGCTGTGTATTTTCCCTTTTTAGGGGCTAATGGGGATGGCGTTGACCACATCCGCTTATTGGGGGATAACACTTTCGGTTTTGAGGATTTATCGGGAGGCGGTGATCGGGACTATAACGATGTGATTGTGCGGGTGAATTTTGCCTGAAAATACGTCAGTTTCACTCGAAACGCTGGTTCTCCGATGACCAACGCTTCAAGCTGTAACTGTTATTTCCAGAAAGGACTAAAGCCCCAGGACTACCATCTCCTAAATCTGCGATCGCCGTGAGTGAGGTATTAGCATCTTGGGAAAATTCACTGTAGAGTAAGAGTCCGTCGTCTGCAAAAATTAGAGTCCGGGGCTTAAAAATCTCTGGATTCTCAACGATGCGATTGTCATTTTGCCGTTTCAAGGCTCCAAATATCCGGTCTTCGTATAAAGTAAACACGGCGTCTGGTTTGTTGTTGCCGGTTAACTCAACCAGTCGAACCGACCATTGTCCCATTTCTTTGAGCAGTAACGCATCACTTGGGAGTGCGCCAGACTTGAGATGACCGCTATTCACTAACTCGCGTCTGAGTGTGGGGAGGAGTGCCGATACCCATTCGGGCTGTACTTCGTTGAGGCTGGATAAGGTGACAGACGACGGTTCTATCCATTCTAGGGCAGCGTCTGTGTAGGCGAGAAGGCTACTTTTCACCGCCGCGTCAGCGGTTTTGAACGTGGGTAGGACATCACCTGCCGCCAAAAGCTGAAGCGAACCTCCCTTAAAGGAAACCGCTTTCACCGTCGCCATTATGCCTTCTTGGCGTCCCTCGGCATTCCAAACTGTAATCTGAATTTGGGAATCCATGCCCAATCCGAGATAATTCCACATCTGCTGGGCACTGACGGAGTTGGGCAAAAGCCAATTGGAAAATGGAGCTTGCCACCACCGTGCCCCATCGTGGAAAGCGCTGACTTGCACTTGATACCAGACTTTTAACGGCTCTAGTTGTAGGGTTGGGGAGGTTTGGGCGAAGGGAGGAGTGGGTGATAACGTAGCAAGATTTTCTGCATCCGGGCTATTGGTACTTGCTCCAGGAGTGGTTGTAGCATTTGGCGAAGCTTGCTCCTGTGCTCCCTGTTCCCCGTTCAAGTCTCCCGGTTGCAGCCAATCCGCAGGATTGACATTTAAGACGGGTTGTGCTGTACCAATAATTCGACTGACATGACGGTTGGAGGGGAGCTTTTTACCTAAGAACGTATCGAGACGGTCGAGTAATTCGTTGATGGAGGAATAGTTGACGGGTTTAGTTTTAGAATTTTGAGAGAATTGCCCTAACCAGGCGATCGCTTTTAATCGTCCTTGCTTGACCGCCACAATCAAGGCTCCCCACGCTTTGACTTCCACACTATCGGGATTCACCTTGAGCGCTGTTTCCACCCGATCCAACAAGCTATCGGAATCGGTTTGGATCAACGTGACAATGTCCTGTGCCTGCACCCCTGGAACGAACGATTGGAACATGAGCAGAGCATCGGCCCAGCGACCATCGATTAATTTCGCCAAAATGGCAGAACTTGGGTTTGCCCAGGCTTGCTTAGCTTGGGATTGTGTCACCTGTGCGTGCAATTGAATCAGATCCATTTGCGCTTGGGCGGTAGCTGACCCATTGTTTTTCTTCTGGGATTGCAACAATTCCAACGCAGGCGACCACAACCCATGACGCGCTAATAACAAGGCATTGCGAAAGACTGGACTGTCTAAAGCGGGTTGAATTAAAGAAATTTCTTCCAGAACGATGGGGTTGGGTACAAAATTGCGCGGACGAAGCTGGTAAACCTTGAAGCGGGGTTCTAAACCCACCGTCTGATTGACGACAAATTCTGATTTAGCATCTCCAGTGACTTGCTGCCAAGAGGCACTCTGTTCGTTCGGCGTTGTCCACTGCAACATCACACTCAGGTGCATTTGTTCGGGATTGTAGTGCACCACCTGTCCGTAAGTCATGGGTGTGTCACCACTCAGCCGTTGATTGGAGAGATTGAACCAGAAACCCGGTTCGGGGGCTTTGTCGTCAAAGCGACTGATTTTGGTTAGGGGTAGAGAACGGGATTCAGTGGCTTGATCAACTTGGGTATTGAGTAGGGAAGAAAGCACAAAATACTCTTCGGGGCCTGCAATCTCAAGCTGAGTCGCCAGTTGATAAAATCCTGGCTGGATGGGTTGGTAGACTCTCAGTTCAACAATCTGTTCGCAATCGAGTTGGCAAGCGGGGGGAGATTTCAAGATGGGCAACAACAGCGCTGTCGAACCCTCATCGATGCCATTTTTCGAGAGGAATAGCGCCTCTCCTGGAATTAAGTCACTTTGGCGAACCTCTTGTTGAATCGCTTCCAGGGTTTTTGGGGGTGAGGCGGCGGAAACGGGAATCCGAGTCCACTGGGGTAAATATTGATTGAGCCAAACGACAGCATTGGGGTTGACCATTAACAGAATGGCAAGCCAGATACCGCCCACAATCACACCACTGGCAGTGAGTAACAGAGCGAGTGAACCTAAGGTCACAAGGCAACCCTGTAATCGGGACTTGGATTTCAAGGGTTGTGGGTTTATTTTATGGGAGGAGTGGGGCTTCGGCTGACCGCTTAGGAGTGGCTGGTTTGAACCTACGGGCTTTGCCAATGGCTTTTTGACCCGTCGAGTATTTTTGACGGATGGCTGGCGTTGTGGTGAATCTTGAGGCGTTTTCATCGCTATGTTTACTTCGGCTCCTATCCTCTAATCCCGACGCCCCGATAACACCTGTTCATAGAGTTTACCAGCACGTTCCCATGTATATTTTTTTTCAATCAGCGATCGCGCATTCTCGGAAAGTTGTTTTCGCAATTGGCGGTTTTCCAATAAACGGCTAACAGCATACACATACTCGGTTTGCTCATTCGCTCGCAAGGCTCTCAAAGGAACTTCTCCCCCATCGACTTGTAGTCCTTCCAAACCGCGATCGCTTCCTACCACTGGCGTTCCTGCTGCCATTGCCTCTAAGGTTTTATTTTTGATGCCAAACCCTGTCCGCATCGGCACCACACAAACGGTTGCCTTATGTAAATAATCCACCATTGAAAGTACACGACCTGTGACAGTAATGCCAGGGCTTTGTGTTAACTCCAAAACTTCCGGCACCGGATTCCCTCCCACGATTTCCAGCGTTGCTTCTGGATAGCGTTGCAAAATTTCTGGGAACACCTCCAAGCTAAAAAAACGTGCCGCATCAATGTTTGGGCGATTGTCCATGGAGCCACAGATCACCAGTCTGTGTCCTCCGGGGTCGGAGACGCGCTTAGGGTACAGTTTAAGATCGACACCATTAGGAACCACAGCAATCTGACCCTCCGGTTCGAGCGCGGTGATCTGACGCCGATCCTCCGGCGTGGTCACCACAATGTCAGTGAACTTAGCACAATATCGCTCCTCATAGCGACGTAGCAACGGTAAATTCAACTGGTCTCTCAGTTGATTTTCTGAGGTTTTTGTTTCCAACAGATGGCGGCACGTCCCATAAACAGAACTATGAATATTTACAACCGTTCGCAATTGGGATTGCCATTCGGGTCGTATATAAATTTCATTCACACTATGTTCGCAGGTAATGACTTCAAACTCTCCAGCTTGTACGGCCTCATCTACCCATTGCTGTATATCAGTAGAGTAGTGGTGTAGCACACTCGGAGGTGTTCCCTGTTCCAAAAATGCTTTGAAGCGCTGCATTTTTCCCAGGAATCCACTCTCGGCGTCTGAGAGTTGGGGTTTTGGGAAAACCAGCAGTTCCTCGACCCAATTTTGTAATTCTTCCACTTCCGTTGGCTCTACATCTTCAGCATATTGAGTAATCAAGGTGATGGCATGATGCTCACTCAAGTATTTGAGTAAGTTAAATGTCCTCACCTGAGTTCCCCCTCGCCTTGGCGGATATGGGAAAGTGGAAGAAAGCATGAGAATTTTCATAAACTGTGAGGTTCAGTAAAAAATTGCAACGAGTTGGCTTAACAGAAAGACGACTTTCCAGTACAGGAGAGATAATTATTGATTGAGGTATTCTTCATGAAAATTTATTCAAAGCTTTATTGAATTTTGTCAAAACATTTTTTGTATTATATATCCAGGTCAATATAAATTAGCTTAATACTTCAATCAGCCCTGAGGGAATTGATCAGGATATTCTATGCAAAGTTTTTTGATGAGTCCTTAATCGACAGGCATCCTTCATTAAAATGTTTTTTTAGTTTGAAATAAACTCTTTTTTTGAAAAATATACAATTTAGGTTGAATATTATTATTTTAAGCAAAACAATGCTCAAAGTAAGTGTTTGTATTCCTACTTACAATCGTGCCCATTATCTGGCTTATTCTATTAATAGTGTTTTAAATCAAACTTATACCAATTTTGAGCTAATCATTTGTGATGATGGTTCTACGGATAATACTTCAGGTGTAGTGAGTCAGTTTAATGATTCTCGGATTCGCTATATCAAGCACCCTAATAATATTGGACGAAGTAGAAACATGCGTTCTGGGTTTGATGCAGCTTGTGGAACTTATTTTATTAAATTCGATGATGATGATGCGCTCACACCAGAATTTTTAGAAAAAACGATTGCTGTTTTAGAGGCAGAACCGAATGCAGATTTTGTTTGTACCAATCACTGGATTATTAATCAAAAGAACGAAAGAGTTGAATCAGCTACAGTTGAGAATTCAGCTAAATGGAAAAAAGACCAGCTTAAAGAGGGAATCATTCCTGACTTGATAAGACAAACGTTTCAATACCAAAGCTTGCAAGTTGGTTCAACCCTATTCCGTAGAGCTTGCTTAGAAGAAATCAATTATATGCGTCCAGAGGCAGATGGATGTGAGGATTTCGATTTGCTAGTGCGTTTGGCACTCGCTGGCAAGCAAGGGTATTTTTTGCCAGAGTTTCTCATGGAATATCGTTTACATGGTAAACAGACAAGCCTAAGACAAGATCTTCATTTTTTATCAGCTAAAGTTTTATGCATTAAAAGTTATAAATTTTCTGATCAAGAATTAGAGATACAGCGTTTATATAAATTGGCTGGAACGCAGCAAGTTCTAGGGTTAAGATTAATTGAAAAGGGAGATACTTTAGATGGACGCCGAATTTTGCGAGAATCAACTCAAGTATTAGGACGCTCTCGCAAGGCAACGTTGGGTTTAATTTTGTCTTATTTACCAGTCAGTTTACGGCGAATTGCTTTCCAGGGGTTTCGTCGGATTCGTGCTAAAGACTATTCAGAACGTGTACGAGAAACGGTGGGTTAGAGAGGTTGTAGGCGACATGAATTAAACATCCCTCTTTTGGCTGAACAGAAATCTGTAGTTTATCAGAAGCTATTTTCTATATTTTGGTCAGAATTAGATATTAGGTCGAGTCTGGTGATTGGAGCAAGCCGGTAGTGTCCGATTACAAGTCAACGCCTAACCCTAGTAAAACAAGTCGCAACTTTTTAGGATTCCTAGGCTACTGGGATAGAGAGAGGGTTTTTGCTGCTTGATGATAGTGTTGTTCTTGGCTTTCTTCCTTTAACCATTGAATTTTATAAATGGACAATGGGGGAAGCTTTTAAAATCACTGTATCCAAAATCCAGAATTTTCTGAGTTAAGGGAGTTATATGGAGACGATTGAGCTGAAGTTCATTTTAAAGTTGTTGGGATTTGAGGATTATAGGGCACTCTTATCTAAAATCGAACTGGATTCTACAATCTCAGAGGTTGAGCGAGAAGAGATCTGTCGCAAGCTGTGCGATCGCGGATTGCTGGTTTGTTCCTATAAAATTAGTAAGTTTAAGATTGCCCCTCCCGGTAACTTTCTGCTCAAGCAAGACTGCGAGGAATTACCCTTGACGAAGCAGGAGCGAAAAGTACTTCGGGCAAGTGCCAAGGGAAGGATTACTGCAAAAGAAACGGGCATTCCTGCTGAAGAGCAACAAGTTGTGATTCAAAGTTTGCTTGATCGGAATTTAATTGAGGTAAAACCAAAACACAAAAAAATTAAAGAAGTCTGGTTAACAGAACGAGGGAAGGAATATCTGCAATATGAGTATAATCCTACCGAAAGTTGTGCTGTACTCAGTTCTGAGCTACTGAGTAATTATATTCAGTTCTTGCGGAAATCGTTCCAGGAGATTGCGCCGTCGTCTATGAAGACGCAGATCGTAAATGATGAGAAGATTTTATTGACAATTCAGGAATTGGAGCGTCAATTTGCGACAGATAATCGTGTGCCAATTTGTCATTTACGCGAGAAGCTATATCCACTGCTATCGAGGGAAGAATTAGACGAATCACTCTACCGTTTAGAACGGCTGGAGAGGATTGAGATGAGTGAATTACAAGCGGCAAATGCCTGTACTTTTAGTTCAGAGCAAATTGATGCGGGAATTGTTCAGGAGATGGGTGCTCCGCTGTTTTTTGTTACGTTGAAGTCAAATGGGATAGGGTAGCAAGGGCAGGCGTTTGTAAGTTGCGAAGAATGCAATCGCAGGCAGCATCTAATTATCTCAAAACTTTTTAGAACTTTCTGCTCAAATTTAATCAAAGGAAATTCGTGACCAGCTATCAATAATCGATATCATTCTTTTATCGCTGAGTCCCTCAACTCGTGCGACAACATCGCTTAGAGATTCAAATTTTTGTTTTTTTCTAGTAGTTTGAATCTTTTCAATAATAGTAGTAGCTGTTTTACCAGTTATTCCGGCGGCTCTCAGCCTAATAATGAGATCAGAATCCCTCAGAGTATTAAATACTTCCAAAGGTTCAATCCGATTTGGGATCTGATTTTTAAGCTTGTTAATTTCATCTTCTATTTTTTGTCTTTCTCTGCCCTGTTCAGCCTTTAAATCATTTATTCTGGTCTCAAGCCTAGATTCAAGATTGGTTTGTTTAGATTCAATATTGATGAGGCGAGACTCGGTCACATTTGAGCTAGAAGCGCCATCATTTGAAACAACAGGTTTGGGTTTTCTCAGTAATTTAACTTGCTCTTTAATAACCTCCTCATTCTCATCCTCAATAATAAATGCCCCAATCATCTCACCCTTGCGAGGATCTATCTCTCTTGCTCTGGCAGAAGCGTAGTATTCAAAATGTCCATCAACTACCTCATAGGATTCTAGGCTTGTTCTATGAAGGATTATAGGATTGATAACTCCTTCAGCCGCTAAAACCAATCGTGCTGCTTGTTCCAACTCATCATCTGCAAAGCTTGAGCGAGGAACAGTAGAACTAATTTTTTTTACCGCTACAAGAGAAGTGGATAATTTCATCAGTCCATCCCTGTTTTTTGTAATACTTCTATCGCTAGCAACTCAAATTCCTGCGCTGCTGTAGAATCTGGCTTAAAATCCAATACAGATACAGGATCTGCTATCTCCATATCTCCGATAATTTGAACTTTCTCAGCACACTTAGCCAAATCATCTCTATCATAAATTACTGTATCCATAACTTCTAGACCATATCGTTCTGAAATAGCCTTAATCCGTTTTTGTAAAGTTGATTGTACAAACCGAGCATTGGTCGATATTTTACAGGCAAGAACACCCAGAACTTCAATAGGAATCTTTCCCAGCATTTTCCTAAATCCATTAACTCTTTTCATGAAATCCTTGACATTTATTAATCCCTGATTGGCAAAAGGTTTTAAATCAGAAGGAATAATTAGATAATCGGCAGTAATTAAAGCAATTTTTGCATATAAATTTAACGATGGTGGTGTATCAATTAATACAATATCATATTCATTTTTAGCGGAATCTAGTTTTCGGATAAGCATTGTACTGCTATCAACATTTTCACTTAGTTGCTTTTCATGATTCATTAAATTGATATGGGATGGAACAACATTAATTTCGGGATTACTAAATTGAGATTTTCTTGCTACTTCTTGTATGGGATAAAAATCTTCTGATTCTAAGACATGACGAATATTAGAATCTTTTATATCATCAAATTGCTCATCGTCAAATTTAATTAATCCTGTGGCAAACGTTGTGTTAGCTTGGCTATCAAGGTCAATAACCAAAACTTTTTTACCTTTTTTAGCAATAGCAGCAGCTAGATTTACTACGGTGGTTGTTTTGCCGACGCCGCCTTTGTTATGATAAACCGCAATAATTTTCATAGTATGTTGACTCTTCTTTTCAGGAATAGATGTAGAGATGGGCTGAGTGAGAGTTGGATTAGTCTCTGGATAAAGTTCAGTGGGATTTTCCTGTGAACTATCTCTGCCAATGAGAGCTTTAATCTCGTCTAGCCTAGCATCAACTTCTTGACCAGGACACTGAAATACCAACCGAAGCTCATCTTGAATTCTCTCGTAAATTCTGATTTGTTTACCATTGGTTAACAGCCCATATCGCACGTTCAAGCTTGTCAGATATCGCTGTAGTCTGCGAACATGGTTATTTAAATTTTGATTCGGATGCTTCGCCTCCATGACGACACTTAATGGCGAATTGGCATCCAAGACGAAAGGGATAACTTGCGTTGCAAACGCCAAAAAATCTAAACGAATAGCCCCAAAAGTGACCTCTTGATGCCAGGTGTCGGGAGAATATCCCAACTTTGGAAGTAGATATTGAACAATCAGTTTACTTTCTACTTCACTTTCGTTGCGGCACAGTGACGGATCAAAACTCAACTTTGTGTTTCCTTTATAACATTACTTTTGCCGAGGACAACCTCAACCTCTTCGATTGTCTATTGTAGTCAGAGTTTTTGCTTACGGATTATTACTGATTTTTCAGAACGAAGCTGAACACTTTGCAGTTTTTTCTCAGTGCTACTACTGAGATGACAAAAGCGAGTTGAGTAGTGATAAGTCTAACGGTATACTGCGCCTATAAGGATGATAATGGAATAAACCCCAGGAAATATCGCCCCCTGCCGTGAAGTTGTACCTGACACAATCCGCCGACATCTACTCGCTCATCACTCAACTTGCCTCTTGTAAAATCCTCTGGCTGGACACTGAAGTCGCTGACTGGCACACCCCTAATCCAAGACTATCCTTAATTCAGGCGTTGACAGAGCCGACCGATTTGATTGGCGAATCTGCTTATATCTTAGATGTTTTAGATAAGCCTAAATTGGTAACCTATTTTGTTAATCAAATCATGGCAAATCCCAATATTGAAAAAGTCTTTCACAATGCTAGTTTCGATGTAAGATACCTAGGAGGTAAAGAGCAAGTTAAAAATGTAACTTGTACATTTAAAATGGTCAACAAATTGACCAAAAAGAGCCGACGTAATCTATTAAAAATATCTAACAAAAAACTTAAAACATTAGCTGTGGAACTTTGTCAATTTTCTAATGTAGATACAGAGGAACAGCAAAGCGACTGGGGGCAGCGACCCTTAACTGAAAAGCAGCTACAGTATGCCAAGATGGACACGGTTTATCTAGCTCATGTTCATCGCCATTTACTAGCCTTAAGTAAGGGTTGATCTACCCCGCTTGGTTCAGTAAGTTGCCCGGTTTGAGGAAGTTAAATTCCCAACCACCACAGCAACACTTGAGCCATGAGAATTTTGGCAATCATTGCCGTGGGCATAATTGAAACATAAGCCGTATTCGGCGCTTCGGACTTGGCTAAATTCCCGATAAAACTGAGAATCGCAGGCTGAGTTTGCCCACCCGCCAGAGTTCCCGTTGCCGTCACCCAATCTAGCTTTAGCACTAGGATGGAACCACCAAGCAAAACGAGTGTGGAAACCAGCGTAATCATCCCACCAATCATCAACAGTAAAACACCGTTATTCGCCACCGCGTCTACAAAATGTCCGCCGGACTTAATCCCAACTGCACTAAAAAATAAGACAAGTCCAAATTCGCGGAATGTAGTACTAATTTCAGCCGGTAAATCCCAAATAATTGGGCCAGTTCTCCCCCGCCATCCCAGGAAAAGAGCCGCGATTAAAGGGCCACCAGCAAGTCCGAGACTCAGCCTCAAATTGCCCGGAAGTACAATCGTCGCACTACCCAGCAAAACTCCAATCAGAATTCCCAGAGAGAGTGAGAGATAATCTGTTTCGCTGAGGGCGTGCAATGAGTCGCCTAAATACTTCGTTAAGCCCGGTATATCATCCGTCTTCGCCACCACACGCAAGCGATCGCCTCGTTCCAGTACCGTGTTATCCGTTGGTACAAAATCTACATCCCCTCGGCGGATACGTGTGACAACCGCGTTCCACTTCTGTTCAATCCCACTTTCACAAAGTTTACGACCCACTAGCCTTCTATTCGTGAGCAGGATGCGACGATAATCGACTTGATCGCGCCGCGATTCAGGCCCCGGTTGTAACACCACTTCGATGCCGCCGAGTGCCATTGCCTGAGCCACGTTCTCGTCTGTACCGACAATGCGAACAATGTCCCCAACTTCCAATTGTGTGTTGGGTGTTGCCACACTTACATTCTCCTCGTGTTGCACTCGACTCACTCTGACACCCAGCTTTGCTAGGGGCGAGTCGTGAATGGTGACTCCAGCCAATTGAGGCGAGATAATTTTAAGATTTCGCGCCACAGGCGGTTCAGTTTGGTTTCCGCTTTCTTGTTCGGCACGCTGAGTTTCTTTTTTGATATTCACATGCTTGAACAACGCAACAAACTCTGCGATCGCGATCGGCATAATCACAGCTAACGGATAGGCAACCGAGTAACCAATCGTGAGAAACACGCTTTCCGGCTTTCCTCTGAGCATTTCAGTAGCAGCAGCGAGTGCAGGCGTGTTCGTCAACCCACCACAGAACAACCCAACGGCGATCGCAGGATTGACGCCGAACACCTTCACCGCAAGCTGCGCTATTGTCGCCCCAGCGATAACCGCTACCAGTGCCAACAGCGCCAATGCCAGTCCGCGCCGTTTCAGAATTCTAAAAAATGCCGGCCCCGCATGGAGTCCGATGGTATAGACAAACAAGAGCAATCCAAGTTGGGAGACGATTTCAGGCAGGCGGAATGACTCTTTCCCCCATGCACCCAGCGCAATCCCGACAAACAGCACCGATGCCATACCCAAGCCAATACCTTTCACCCGAAATTTGCTTAAGAGATACCCCAAGCCAATCGTTAAGAACAGAAGCATAATCGGCTGATGCGCGAGAAACTCCCGAAGGACTTCAAACATAAAGGACTTACCCCGATGTGCTACAGCTAGGATGAGCATTGCTCACTCTAACTATCATGGTTAGTCTTGGGAATTTAATCCGGCCTCAGGCAAATTTAATGATGACACAACTTACGTTTTTTCATTCATCATTATGTGTAATATCATTTCCATTTTCCTCAGAATTCTTCCAAAACCTCTGCGTACCTCAGCGCCCCCCTCTGCGTTCTCTGCGTTAAAAATTAGCTGATCAAAACGAATTAAATACCACCCGTCCATCTAATTTTTGTAGCAAACTTGGCCCAACTCCTGACACCCGATCAAAGTCTTCTAAAGAAGTAAACGGCTTCTGCTGCCGTGCGGCGATGATTTGCTGTGCCAGTTTGGGGCCAACTCCCGGCAAAGTCACTAATTCTTCCAGCGTTGCAGTATTCAGATTAACCAACTCTCCAGTCGTTGGCGCATTCTTCTCTTTCGCCTCAGTAATTTGAGGACATTCTTGCTTTTGTGCCTGAATCTTCTGCTGAACTGCCAACGGGACTCCCAGCACGGCTTTAGCATAGAGGCGTCCAAACTCCCGTTCAAAATGGGCGGCAACCATTGAGCTATCAATCACTAATAATGTCTCATCATTGTGGGTATTCGCTGCCTCTGACCAATTGTGAGAACCGGTAATCACCGTTTGACCATCTACAATGCCAAATTTGTGATGTAAGACATCCCCCTTGGGTAACTGGGGAATGCCAATGGTGGCAACGGGACTTTGCCAAGGACGGTTATTAACTTCGTATACACACTTGTTGGCTAAAGACACTCCCAGCATATCCAGTGCCTCACTGTAATAGCGATAGGCAAAACCGGGGTCAATTAACCCTCGTACCTGAACACCTTGTTGATGGTTGGTTTCCAGGAGGTTAGCGAGGGACTGTTCGGAGAAGACAAACAAGGCTAAATCAACAGTTTTAGTCGCCGTACTCAGGGTTTGACCAATTAAGCCATTACTCGTCTGACTCCAAGGCTGAGTGGCAGAGGTTGGGGAAAACTGCACGGTAACGGTAGTGGTTCCCAGTTTGACTTGCTGCGCTGGGCGAAAGGGTTTTTTGACACCAAACCGACTATCCGGCTTACCTCCAGGGCCATCCCCCCACATGAAGTTAAATTCTTGGGTAAACAGCTCGGCTAACTGGGAATCTTCGATTTTTAACAGGTTATTAGCATTACCACGAGTTTGTGTATTTGTCAAATCCCCATGCATATCACTGGTGGTGAAATTCGCAGAGGTAACAATCAGGGTGCGTCCATCAATGACGACAAATTTATGGTGCATCAAGCCACTGCCTTTGGAACCATCAGCGGTATCGTCAAGGATGGGGATTTTAGCGTTTCGTAACATGGCGATCGCATCCCTTTGGTTAATCTCATCCGGAGTGAGTTGATTATCCCCATTTCGGTCGATTAATTTCACTCCCTCTTTGTAGCGATCGCGTTCTCGTGCCGGAAGTTTGGCGACTTCAGCAGCAGTGAACTCACTCCAAGGGCGATTGTAGGTATTTTCCAGAATGACTTGGACTTTCACCCCAGCTTGGTGACGTTGAACCAGTGCTTGGGCGATTTTGGGTAAACGTAACTCTTGAACGGCAATATTTACGGTAGATTGAGCGGTGGCGATCGCCTCTACAATTTGTTGCTCTAAATCATCTCCCGGTCGAGTTACCTGCCGATAAGGCTCTGTGTATTCACCGGATTCAGCATGATTAAAGTAAACTTGAACAAACAGGTCTTGAGGTAGGGGAGCTTTGCGAGGAAGCTGGGACTGAACTCGCTGACAAGCCGACACCGTCAGCGTTAGAAAGAAGGTTATCCCAAGACGGCAAAGAGTTTGAGACAGTAAATGCAAGGGTTTTTCTGATCCAAGAAGATAACAGTGGTATTCAATTAGTGTTCCCTGTTTTCCGATCACAACAGTCAAAACATTGTCACTGTTGAACTAACATAAATTTCAAGCGGACTAATGTTCGCCTCTTAATTTATTAACTTAATTCGAGGAATTGCTCACACCGTAGCAGTATTGCGAAGTTGTGGGGCGAGACCCCCTATAACGTTATATGTCAAGAAGAAAAAAGACCTTTCTGTGTGGTCATAAGGGGTATGGTCAATCCTGCCACCGATGTGAGCAACAGCATAGAGTACGGGAAGAAAAAAGACAACAAAAACAGGAGTGGGAATCCACCTTTGCCGCAGACCCGATTGATTTAAAAAATCTTCCGGCTCATGTGGTGGTTAAAGCCCGTATAATTATCGCTGGCCTCCAGAGTCGCAATAATTATAGAGAGTATGGGGGAAAGCGGCTCCGCCATAACCGTTGGATTATTAGTATTCCCGTTACCCGGAACTACCGTATGATCTGCCATGACCAGGGTAGTCTGTTGGTTCCCCACGCCGTCTTGTCTCACGAAGATTACAACGTGGATAAACCAGGCTGTTAGCCAATCCCTGAGAGTTCTTAGATAACCAGGCATCGGGTTTACAGACAAACATTAATCTTCATATAAGCACAATAATCTTAAGGGGTGGCATCAAGACTATATCCTGGGAGAATAGATAGCCCATTGGCTGAAAGACCATGCAAATTTATCTAGACTACAGCGCTACAACACCGCCGCGTCCAGAAGTCATTGCCACGATGCAGGATGTCCTCACCCAACAGTGGGGCAATCCATCCAGCTTACACGAGTGGGGGCAACGCGCTGCAACGGTGGTGGAGCAGGCGAGAATGCAGGTGGCTGGGCTGATTAATGCACCCGCAGAGTCGATCATCTTCACCTCTGGGGGTACGGAGGCGAATAACCTGGCAATTATGGGGGTGGCAAGAGGGTATCGAAAGCCACAGCACATAATTATTTCCAGCGTTGAGCATTCGGCGGTGGCAGAACCCGTGGGATTGCTGGAACAGTGGGGTTGGGAAGTGACACGGCTGCCGGTGGACAAAGATGGACGAGTGAACCCCAACGATTTAGAAAACGCCTTGCAACCCAATACGGTGTTGGTTTCCATCATCTACGGTCAAAGCGAAGTTGGCACGTTACAACCAATCCATACCCTCGCTCAAATCACTCGCCAAAAAGGCGTTTTGTTTCACACCGATGCAGTGCAGGTGGCTGGACGCTTAGCGATCGATGTCAAGGAACTACCGGTGGATTTATTATCCATGTCGAGCCATAAGATTTATGGCCCCCAAGGTTCAGGGGCATTGTATATTCGTCGTGGCGTCGAGTTAGTGCCCGTGATGTTGGGTGGGGGACAAGAATTGCAACTGCGATCAGGTACGCAGGCGGTGCCGATGATTGCGGGTTTTGGCGTCGCTGCCGAACTCGCGGCGGCAGAAATGGCCACGGAAACCTCTCGATTGATGAGATTGCGCGATCGCCTTTTTGAGCAGTTGAGTGACACCCCAAACCTCATACCCACGGGTTCCCGACTTCACCGCTTACCTCATCATGTCAGCTTTGCGGTCATCGGTGATGGGAAAACGGTGACCGGCAAAACCCTCGTGCGCCAGCTCAATTTGGCTGGAATTGGCATTAGTTCCGGTTCTGCTTGTCATAGTGGCAAACTCAGTCCCAGTCCGATCCTCAAGGCAATGGACTACAGTGACGCCGTTGCTTTGGGAAGTATCCGCCTCACCTTAGGGCGAGATACGATGGAAGCCGATGTGGACTGGACAGCGATGGTACTCAAGCAAGTGTTAGCCAGACTCATACCAGAACTAGCTTGTGCTAGGTGTTGAATCAATTAATTAAGAATGGGGAATAGAAGGAATTAGTTGTTAGTTAATACATCATGTGTTGAATCGCTAACAACTAGCTTCTTCTTCCAATGATCCATGACTTATTAGACTTATTAGACAAAGCTTCTACTCTTCATTAATTATCCCTTGAGCGTCCTGGGTAGCTGTACCCCAAGCGTAATCACTCTGGCTACCATAAACAAGGACATGGCTAACCATAATAAGTGACTACTGTGAAACAACCAAGCGGCGATCGCACTTGGAGCAAACCCCAGCAACGTAGCGGTTAAGGCAGCACTACGAATCGTTGGCCCCTCTGCTAAACCCAAAAAATATCCATCTAAAATAAAAGCAATCGAACCAAACCCTAAAATGGGCAGTAACCAAGAAACATACTGATCGAGACTATCAATAACTTCCGTATGATTCGTTAGCAATCCAAATAAAGGTTCCGGAAATAAAACAAATACGAGAGCAAGACTAAGACCTAAAACTAAACCGGTTCCCCCAGAAATGCCAACGAGGGAGGTAAGCTGCTCATTATCTTCTTTCCCCCGATAAATGCCTGCTAAGCTCTCCGTAGCGAAGGCTAATCCATCAATAAAGTAGATGGCTAGAGTCACAACCTGTAACAGCAAAGCATTTTCCGTTAACATCATTGTTCCCATCGCCGAACTTAAGTTAGTGAAGATGGAAAAGGTCGAAAGAAAAGCAAAAGTTCGGATGAAGATATCTCTATTTAGTGCCAAAGCCTCTTTCAATGCGGATAAATCAAAGAGTTGTCCCGCTACGCCTCGGATCTCTTTCCAACGAACTTCTCGACAAATGAAAATTATTCCGATGAGCAACATCAGATATTGACTCATCGCTGTGGCAAAACCCGCTCCCGCACTTTCCCACCCCAATCGAACAATTAATAAGTAATCCAGCAGAATATTGGCGGCATTCCCAACAGCCGATAAAACCAAAACCTTGCCGCTTTGCTCACGTCCCAAAAACCAACCGATGAGGACAAAGTTCAGCAGAGTCGCTGGTGCTGCCCAAATTCGAGCATCATAATAAGCTTGCCCTGAAGCTTTAACATCTGATGTGGCACTGAGTAGGGCAAATCCAATCTCTTGTAGGGGGTACTGCAAAATTAAAATCATCATGCCTAGTCCCAGCGCCAATATCCCATTCCGTAAACCCGTGATTAATACCCCTTGTTCATCCTCTCGTCCCACCGCTTGGGCTGTCATCCCCGTGGTACTCATCCGCAAAAAACCAAAAGTTCGGTAGATATAGTTAAATAAAACGGTGGACAGAGTGACCCCAGCTAAATGACGAATATCTCCTAAATGACCCAAGAATGCCACACTGATTAAACCCGCCAGAGGCACCATGAGATTGGACAAAATATTGACGCTCGCCAATCGAAAAAAGCGAGGGAGAAAATCATACCGATCAAGGGTTGTAATCAACATATCCGGGTTAATTGGAGGGAATGGAGAGCGGCTAATACTCAAACTTTAACAAATTTTAACAATTAATGAATAGCTTACGGTTTTCAACTAAACCATTGCTCACTTGTTGGCGATTCAGCCATTGCAGGTGATACTACTTTTAGTAGCCAATTTAACAATGAAGTAAAAAAACGATTATGGCAGAGCTTCCTAAAACCCTTGAAGAAGCCATCACCCAAGCCAAAGAGGCAACTCAATCCGCTTTAAATGACGGTCGTACCCGGTTGCAAGTGGAACTGGTATTTCCAGAAATTGCCCTCCAAGCTCAGTCGATCGCACAACAATTTATTCCCTTGTTTGAGGAGTATGGCTCAGGGTTAAAAGTCTTGTTTCCCGATACCGGTGCAGCGGCTCTGGCTCGTCGGGATTGGGGTGAGGTACCCTTTAAAATCAGTGATGTCGGTACTTCCCGCTCACCCATCACCAACAAAATCCAGGCAGAGGACAAGGCGTTCTTGCTCGTTGCACCTTCGGCAGTGGAAGTGGCTCAAGTGGAAACCCTCTGTAATTTGGCCGGCGATCGCCCCTGTGTTTTACTCAATCCCCAGTTAGAAGATATCTCTATTGTTGGGATTGGCATGGCGGCACGTAAGCTGCGTGAGCGATTGCTCAGTACCATCGAGCCTTGTTACTACCTCCGACCCATCGATCCGGCGGCGATCTTGCGCTCATACCCTGGACTGTGGCAAGTTTGGCTAGAAATCGATGATGAGTATCAGCTCATTGCTGAAGAGCCACAAAGACCTGCCGGAGACGCTCTGGAGCTAATTCTTACCAAAGCGATGGGTAGTAGCGAGACGGGTGAAGGCGAAACAACAGCATCTGCCATTAAAAAACCTGGGTTACTGACCAATCTCCAGCGCTTCTTGAATGCACTGAGTCGATGAAGGCTGTTTCAGATAAGTGTGACAATTTCCAGACATCTTAGGAAAATGCAATAATAGGAAGAAAACAGGAATTTCCGGTTGAGGGTGCAACAACCGACGTATATCTTTCCCTGGAAACATCAGATGAATCCTTCGTGTGAGGAGAGTGAGCCAAACCTAGCCAGTAGGGAGGCTTCTCTCCAAGCTTTTTTTAATCTTTCTCTAGATTTGTTGTGCGTCCGTGGCAAGGATGGTTATTTCCGGGAACTCAACTGTGTTTGGCAAACGGTTTTAGGCTGGACACTGGAGGAATTGCGATCGCGTCCTTGGTTAGATTTTGTCCATCCCGACGATGTTGCCTTCACCTTTGAGATGGAGTGTCAATGTCATACTCTCAAGGCAAGCCATACTCCGATCCAACTGAAAAATCGCTACCGTTGCCGAGATGGCAGCTATCGTTGGCTGTCTTGGCGCTTATCCTCCTATGAAAACGGCTTCAGCCATGGCATCGCTCAAGATGTCACAGAAAGCAATTGGGGAGGCAGTGGCGCGTATCGCACCCGGTTACAGGAATCGGTAAAGTTACGGGATCAGGCGATCGCGGCTAGCCGTGTCGGAATTGTGATTGCCGATACTCGATTACCGGGTATGCCGTTGATTTATGTGAATCCTGCCTTTGAGCAAATCACCGGTTACTCTGCCGCTGAGGTACTCGGTTATAACTGTCGTTTTTTGCAAGGCAAAGAAACCAGTCAGCCTGCTGTGGCACAACTCCGTGCGGCGATTAAAGCTGGAGAACACTGCGCGGTTACTCTACTGAATTACCGGAAAGATGGAACCCCCTTTTGGAATGAACTAACGATTTCACCTATTTATGATGAAGACAAGAAATTAACTCATTTTGTGGGGATTCAATCGGATATTAGTGATCGCATCAAAGCCGAACAAGCCCTACGTTTGGAACAACAAAAATCGGAACGGCTATTATTGAATATTTTGCCTAAGCCGATTGCTGACCAATTGAAACAGTTTGAAGGTTCATTGGCTCAACAATTTACTGAAGCCACTATTTTATTTGCTGATATTGTCGGCTTTACTCCCCTAGCCGCTCAAATGTCCCCTTTAGAATTGCTCAATCTGTTAAATCAGATATTTTCAGTTTTTGACCAATTAGCAGAAAAGCACGGGGTTGAGAAAATTAAAACTATTGGTGATGCCTACATGGTGGCTGGCGGATTGCCGGTACCAACGGATAATCATGCAGAAGCGATCGCTCAAATGGCTTTGGATATGCGGCAAGCTATTGGGAAGTTCCAAACCCAACAAGGTAAATCCTTCCAAATTCGCATCGGCATTAATACTGGGCCAGTTGTAGCGGGTGTGATTGGGATTAAAAAATTTAGCTATGACTTGTGGGGTGATGCCGTTAATGTTGCCTCCCGGATGGAATCATTGGGATTGCCTGGAAAAATTCAAGTTACAGCTATTACCAAAGAGCGTTTGCAGGATAAGTTTGTATTTGAAGAACGGGGTGCGATCGAGGTTAAGGGCAAAGGGAAAATGATGACTTATTGGCTAATCGACAGGAAGAGTTAGTTGTTGCTTTAATGTTCACTTCAACTCCCCCTGCCCCTCTTATGAAGGGGGGAGCAAGAGAGAATAAGCTAAAGTGCATTTAACTTGTACATTTTAAACCAGGATAAAAACGCTCAAATCCTCACCCAAGCTCCCCAGCTCCCCTGCCCCCCCGCAGCCTCAATAGACAAATTAAATGCGTAACAGCTTATGTGACAAACTCAAACCCAATTGGTATTACTCAGTCGTATGAAGACGACTTGAGCTATTAGCCAGGAATTAATTCCCTGGCGGGTTATTGCGACTGCTGCAAGATGTGAGAATACCCTATCAGTGCGATCGCTAACTTCTGCGAGATGAAGTTTTCCGAATAATTTCCAGCAACCAAAACAGCAGAGTTGCACTAATCGCAATCATCACCCAAACCCAAGATTTCCAAACAACAATTGCTACACCCGCGATGGCAACCAGGAGTAAAATGAGCTGAAACAGTAAGAAAATCGGTCGATATTTAGACGTTTGAACTGCTAAGGGGCCTGTAAATTGCAGCCACCCATAGAATAGTTGTAGCGACTTATCGAAAATATTATAGGTGAGACTTTTCCGTAAGATTGAGGCGCGCTTACCTAATGCCGTTAAGACGACATTTCTCAAAACTAGAGCAAACTGGGTTAAAATATTCGCCAAGATAATGCGCGGAATACTATCGAACACCGTCTCTTGACCCACATTATATTTTTCTCGAAAAAATCTCTCACTATTCCCCTGGGATAAATTGATAATGGCTTCCTCTGCTAATCTCGCAGCAGCTAGCGCACTCACGCGGCGCTCAAAGTACCCGGCGACTGGATAATATTGAGGTCTTTCTTCCTCCTCAATACGAGTTAATTTACCTTGATTGCTAGCTGAAGTATTAGGTTTGAGTCGCTGTCGGTTCCAATTGAGTTGCTCGGCAATTTCATCTTGGAGAACGTTCGATAAATCGGCACTTACAATTTCGCGATGCCCTTCCAATACTAAAATTCTTAGTAATCCATCAATCGTCAATTGAAGTTGTTGTTCCGTCAATTTTTCGGGGTACGCTAGTTTCTTAAGATAGCTAATAATTGGGTTTCGTTGGGTTTCCAGAATATTTGGCAAGGACTCATCCAACAAAAATTCTAAATAATTATCGGTAAAAGATTCAAACTCTAGCGTCCCTCTGCGGCAGTTACCCTGACGTTCTAAAAATTCTGGAAATTTTTTCACGGATTCAGGGGTTAACAGGGCTTCAAAAATCCGGTTGAGTCCATCCAAGCGTCCCCAGAGGATATCATTAGAACGCCAAGATTTCTTAAAAAATCCACCAAAAGCAAATAAGGTATCTCCCGCCAATTTATCTTCTAGGGTTTTCCCTTCTCCTAATCCCAGTTTCGCATCATTGGGACTGATCCGAATCGTCTCAATCAGCTCCTTTTCCGTTAAATTCATTAGGTATTCAAAGGGATACAATACTTTATCTAAATACCTAAATTGTTGAAAAGAAGCTAGGATTTCTTCCTGGGCAATTAACTGACTGGTTGCAATTAAACTTTCTGATGCTAGTTCTACCTTGCGTAAAATTGTTTCAAAATACTCATTTTCTTGATAGTCATAATTAAAGGCAGAATTTTTCCAAATCCGTTGTTCAATCTCCTGTTCGCTTTGTAGCTTATTAATTTTTTGTTTAAATTGCAGCAGAATGGAAGAAATCCGGCTTTGAGATAACCATTCGTTATAAAATGGCTCCGTAGCCTTTAAGGGTAAGTTTTGGAAAATATTGGCTGATACTTCTTCTAAATCAGAACCTGTATCGGGTAAAAAGTTATCTAATCCAACAGCATCCAGTAAAAATCGGTGAAGTCGCAGCAAGCGCTCATAAAAAATACCGCGCATCTGATTATCTGGCTTGGATTGTGCCAGCAATTGATAAAATGAATCACTGACTATCGGTTTACTTAATAACTGATTTAAAGCAGCGCGAATCACTTCTAGTAGTTTGATTTGACGCGATATGCTCTCGGATAAATAACGAAGTTTTTGATACTCGATTAAATTGGACTCTGTTTCCAGGCGTTGGCAAAGAATTTGGATTAGATAAAAGTGCTTTCTTAAGCTATATTCAATATCTAAATTACGAATTTGTTTCTCAAACGCTTGGCGAATTTTATCTTGTTTTGCCTTTTCTTTTTCCCCTGTAATTTGGTCGGTTAAAATATTAGCGGCTTTATCTAAATAAGCCTTTTTTTCAGAATTTATTCTAAAATCTTGCTCCATTCTCAATACTAGAGGCAGGACGCGATCGCGCAAGCTAATCAAACGACTTCGCAAATAAATCGTCTCTTCAATATCGATCGCTTCTAGCGTTGCCATTGCTGAATCAGTGGGAGTCTGGGTATCGGCAAGCAGAGTCTTGTAACGCCTCACCTTCTCATTATGACTTTTGATGGCTTCTAAATCATTCCCAATACTTTCATACATAGGTATTCCGATTAAAGACTCTTGGAGAATCTGTAAAGTATTGGGCTTCTTTATATTCTTAAAATCATCCTCATCAATAAACCGATCTGGACTGGGATCGATATAAAATAATTTGCGATCCACAGGACGGTTGATTGTGCGATAGTACATCTCCTTAATGGTGTAACTAAATGGACGATTGTCCAATACCCCGCCATCTATGAAATATAATTGATACCCTGGAATTTGGGGATGATTGACGAACTCACGTTGATCAAGTTGCCCCCACTCTACTAACTTTTGATCAATTCGATTATTTCCTTTTAATTCCACTTCGACAACCGGAAAAGCCACGGGGAAGCAAGAAGTAATTCGACAAAGTTTAGCCAAAGCTTGGCAAGTTTCTTCTGGAAAAACTGGAATTAAATCCTGGTTATTTTTAAGATTAAAAGGCTCCTTTCGACCCCGGCGATGTTTAAGCTGAAACACAGCTCGATGGTCTTTAATCTCAATTACACTTCCCGTATCATCAAAAGTTTTATAAATTCGTCCTAAAACATCTGTTCCTGTCACAAACAAATCAAGTTCATTAAAATCAGATACCCATTCACCAGGAGGAGCAGAACGCTTATTGTAATAGCCCTTTTCAAAGGCTTCTTTGAGCTGATTTTGATAGTAATCTTCTCCATTTAAAACTGACTCAACTTTTGTCCCAGTCGCACTCGGTTCCCGCAGAAGTTTAAGGATATCGCCACTTTCTCGCCAAATATCAGCAAAATCAGCAAAGTCAACCACTTCCCTTAAATTGCTGTTTGCCAAAGCGTAACTGAGAAGAACACCATTAATTCCCCCGGCTGAAGTTCCCGATATAATATCGACAACAATATCCGAATCGGTAAGGGCTTTAATCAGTTTATAGATGCCCCGACCGCGTACAGCATTATAAAATTCCCGACAGACTCCATTCATGTAAATGGCGAGTGAAACCCCGCCATAAACAACCAGTCCTAAGCGAATTTCTCGACGAAAGTTGGGTTTTTTAAAGGTGTAGTCAGACATGGATTCGCTTTGCAATTGCCAAGAAAGGGTATTTTATTTTTCTCCAAACCCAATCTTGACATTAAACACACATCTTTTACCATCCCCCTAATACCCCCAATGCCCCAATGCTCCAATGCCCCAATGCCCCAATGCCCCAATGCCTCAATGCCCCACTCCTAGTGTGGAAGGTCAATGAAAGACCCCACCTTGGCGGGCGGGGTTAGAATGTAATATCTTTGTTTGTTTATTGCCCATTAACCCTAGCACCCCTGAGTCATAACTTGCTCTACTTAAAGATGGTTGTTTTTGTCAAGATGGCTGGTATAAAAGCTTACAATAGGGAAGGGCTAGAAAAATTGTTTGACCTTCTTGAATATCTGCAAAACGTTAATTTAAATAACAACCCACTTCAAAATAAAACTAATAATAAACAGTGATTACCAATCCTGAAAAACCAAATCAAAATGATAGCAAAATCTCTTCAACCCAAAGCCCTACCTCTCCCGTCTTTGATCTGGTTGCGCTAACCGCCTCAGCAGATGGGTTAAATGCCTTAACTCAGGTTCTATCTGCCTTACCGTCTGACTTTCCCGTTGCAATTGTGGTAGTGCAACATCTGTCCCCTCGGCATCCCAGCCTAATGGCGCAAATCCTGAACCGCCGCACGTCCCTGCAAGTCAAGGAAGCGGAGGAAGGATGTTGCCTGAGTCCTGGTAAGGTGTTTATTGCCCCACCCGACTATCACCTTTTGGTGAATGGGGATGGCAGTCTTTCCCTTTCCCAAACGGAAAAAGTGCATTTTGTGCGCCCTGCGGCTGAGGTATTATTTGAGTCGGTTGCAGAACACTACCAACAACGAGCGATCGCAGTCGTCTTAACCGGAGGCGATGGCGATGGTTCCAGGGGAGTCCAAGCCATCAAAAAAATGGGTGGCAAGGTGATTGCACAGGATAAAGCAACATCGAAAGTGTGGGGAATGCCTGCGGCTGCCATTGCCACCGGCTGCGTGGATTGGGTCTTACCCCTGGATAAAATTGGTCAGGCTATTACCCAGTTAGTCGTGTACGGACAGCTCGAAAACAACTAGGTATGGCTATAACTCCAGACGATCCAACCTTTGAAGTATTACTGCACTATCTCAAACAAACTCGCGGTTTCGACTTCACCGGTTATAAGCGTCCGTCACTGATGCGCTTGGCGAAAAAGCGGATGCAAATCGTGGGGGCAGAGTCGTTTACGCAGTATCTGGATTACCTAGAGGCAAATCCACTCGAACTCAACCATCTATTTGATGCTCTATTGTTGAACGTCACTACGTTTTTCCGGGATTTACCCGCATGGAACTATCTCACTCAAGAGATAATTCCCCGAATTCTGGAAATGAAGCCAGACAATGAACTCATTCGAGTTTGGACGGCTGGCTGTGCGTCCGGTGAGGAAGCCTATACCATTGCTATCATTCTGGCGGAAATTCTTGGAGAAGAGGCATTCCGATCGCGGGTGAAAATCTACGCCACCGATTTGGATGAAGACGCTATTACTTATGGTCGCCTTGCCACTTATACAGCCAGACAATTAGGAAATATTCCCGAACCTCTGCGCGAGAAATACTTCGAGGTAACACGCAGTGCTTACATATTCCGCCATGATTTGCGCCGATGTGTGATTTTTGGTCGCAATAACTTGGTTCAGGATGCTCCCATTGGGCATCTAGATTTGCTGATTTGCCGCAATACCCTGATGTATTTCAATGCGGAGACTCAATCGCGTGTCCTCGCCCGCTTTCACTTCGCTCTCAAAGACAGGGGATTTTTATTTGTGGGCAAGGCGGAGATGCTGCTGACTCATGCCAATCTCTTCACACCGGTTAACCTCAAGTATCGAATTTTTGCCAAACTCTCCCACGTGACACTGCGCGATCGTCAATTTGTTCTTGCAGAAGCGGGCAACACCGAGATAGGTAACCATACACTCAGAAATATCCGTTTGCGGGATGAAGCCATCGAGAGTCTACCCATCGCCCAAATTGTGGTGGATATCCATGGTAAGCTAGCCATCGCCAACCGACAGGCTCGCATTTGGTTTAATATCTCCAACTCAGATTTGGAGCGCCCTCTACAGGATTTAGAAGTCTCATATCGACCGGCTGAACTGCGATCGCTGATCCAAAAAGCTTACACCGAACGCCGCCCCATCCAGCTCAATCATGTGGAATTCTCGAAAGTGGGCGAGAGTAATCCCATCTGGTTAGACATTGAGATTCTCCCTTTAATGGATACTCAGGGTGAACTCTTGGGCGTGTTAGTGGTATTCCAGGATGCAACACGCTACAACCAGTTGCAACAGGAACTTTCACGTTCCACTCAGGAAGTGGAAACGGCTTACGAAGAACTTCAGAGTGCCAACGAAGAACTAGAAACCACCAACGAAGAGCTCCAAAGTACCAACGAAGAATTGGAAACCACCAATGAAGAACTCCAAAGTACTAACGAAGAATTGGAGACCATTAATGAAGAACTCCAATCTTCTAACGAGGAACTTCAAGCCACGAATGACGAACTGCGTGCTCGCACCGATGAACTCAACTGTGCTAACGCCTTTTTGGAATCCATTCTTACCAGTCTACAGATGGGGATGGTCGTTTTAAACAACCGCCTTTCTGTTCAACTTTGGAACGGTGAAGCCGTCAATTTATGGGGAATTCCCGCGAGTGAGGTTGAAGGATATTTCTTCTTTGACCTAGATTTGGGCTTGCCCCTAGAGCAACTTAGGGAACCCGTCCGTGAGTGTCAGACTGGAGTATCGAATTACCGAGACATGGTATTAGACGCGATTAACCGCCGTGGCAGAGCCATTCGTTGCCGGGTGATCTGCACACCCCTGATTGTGGCGGCTCAGCAACAAGGCATCATTCTTTTAATGGAAGACGTGAGCAACAAACAACAGCCGTAAAATGCTCCAGAGTCATCCTGCCCGAAAAAACACCGAACCCGCCTACTTGGGGCGGGTTTATACAGTAATAATTACCAGTCAGAATCGAGATAGTTAACGATAAAACAGGAAAGCAAGACAATAGATTTGCATCAACTAGTGGTGGACTCAATAACGCCACTACCTTCAGTTTGTTTTACACCCGAATTCTGTCACAAAAGACCTAGATTTTGGTGAAATGTCCAACCCATTAGAACGATCAATGAGGAATTTCAAGCGCGGCGGACACGACCAGATTTTTTCAGGTGTCTTCTCTTGAGGAGCAGCGCTGGATTAGAGCAGGCTTGGCACAAGCTCGAATCCCAGGATTTAGTACGAAGGTTCTCTGACTTCGTTGTGCCTATTTAAAAAATTAGCATTGAATTTCGGGGAGGGAACCGACAATTTACTAAAATTTAGCCTCATTAACGTGTTGTAATAATCGAAAAACTTTCTGGAACAGACGGCTTGAGTCAAGGGTGCCCTCACAATACGACTGGAGACTGATTGTTTGAAACGATAAAATCTGTCTATGGGTTAATATCGTGTGGACTCATACTGTTTCTGCAATAGCGATGCCTGCTCAAAGCATCGGCTTGTGTGCTCTGATTTTGCTTCTGTGTGCGCTGTAAAACTGTTAAAATATGCCTCGCATCAAACGTCGTCACTTTTTGCAATCTACGGCTTCGCTGCTTGCGACTCTGGGTTTAAGCCAACTGGATCTTCAAAGAGCAGGCGATCGCTACGGTCGTGCTCTCGCGCAAGGGACACCGCGTAAACTGGCTTTGCTCGTTGGAATTAATGAATATCCTGAAACCGGTGAATATAGTGCCTTGCGGGGATGTATCACTGATGTGGATTTGCAGCGACATCTTCTGATCAGCCGCTTTGGCTTCAATCCCAAAAACATCCTTACCCTGACGGATAAACAAGCCACCCGTCAAGGCATCCTCACCGCCTTTGAGGAACACCTAATTAAGCAAGCTCAACCTGGGGATGTGGTGGTGTATCACTTCTCCGGACATGGTTCCCAAGTGCGTGACCCAGATTGTGATGCACCCAATTGCCTCAACAGTACCTTTGTGCCCGTTGATAGTGTCGCCGCCACGGGAACTCGCGGGTCAGGAGACGTGGTGCAAGATATCATGGGGCACACCTTGTTTCTACTGATGTACGCCCTGAAAACAGAAAACGTCACCGCCGTCCTCGATAGCTGCCACTCCGGAGGCGGCACGAGAGGAAATCTCCAAGTGCGATCGCTCAGAGGTGGCGATCAACTTCAAATTGCCAATACTGAACGAGAATATCAGCAGCGGTTGCTGTCGATGGTGAATCTTGCACCGGATGAATTTAAGCGACTCCGCCGTCAAGGGGTGGCGAAAGGCGTGGTGATTGCCTCCACCAAACCCGAACAAGTGGCAGCCGATGCCGCGTTCAACGATATTTATGCGGGTGCGTTTACCTATATCATGACCCAGTATCTGTGGCAGCAAACGAGGAGTGAGACACTGGGGAGTGTGGTGGTTAATGTGGCTCGAAGTACCAAAAAAGCCTCGTTTACAGGGCAAGACCCCTTAGCTGAAGTTAAGCCAAACAGCGACTATAAGCAGCGCAACGTCTACTTTGTTGAGCAACAGACGCCACCGGCAGAAGCCGTGATTTTGGGGGTAGAAGGCGATCTCGCTCAACTGTGGCTGGGGGGTGTTAACCCCAAAAGTCTGCAAGCCTTTGAGCAAGGAACCATTTTCTCCATTATCGATTCCCAAGGCAACCCTCAAGGACAAGTCGTCTTGGAATCGCGCCAAGCAGAAACATTAATTGGGCGGGGCAAACTCTTGGGGAAAGCCCAACCGGGAGCATTTTTGCAAGAACAAGTGCGCGGGGTTGCCAACGATGTCACTTTATGTATTGGGATTGATCCCTCCCTCGGCAATGACGCAACAGCCGCCAAACAAGCTCTACAATCCATTCGGCGCATTGAAGCCATACCCCTGCAACAAAAGGAAGTGCATTACATCTTCGGGCGGATGACTGATGCTTATTCCCGACAGTTGCAACAACAAAGAGTTACGAAACTGCCTCCAGTTGGCAGTGTTGGCTTATTCACTCCTGGACTAGAGTTAATTCCTGACTCCTTCGGTGCGGCGGATGAATCGGTAAGCGCTGCCACGAATCGCCTACAAGCCAAGTTTAAATCCCTGCTAGCCGCTCATCTGGTCAAACTCATTCTTAATTCCGATTCATCCCGCCTGAACGTAACGGCAGTGATGAATCGAGAAGATCAAAAGGAAGTTCTCGCTACCGCTTTCACCGTTCGAGGAAGTGTGGGTCAAGCATCCTTCCCCAATCGACCCACTCAACCCCTGCCTGCTGATGCCAGCAAGTTACCCCTAGGAACACGGGTGCAGTTTCGCATTAACAACAAGGAGTCTCGCGATCTTTATCTCAGCATCCTCGTAATCGATCCAACGGGTGAGATCTCGGTAATCTTCCCCAACCAATGGAGTGCAACCGACGATGTGATGCGAGTCAAAGCGGGGCAGACGATACAGATTCCAGACCCCAGCAAGGGTGATAGTTTTGCCCTTGTAGCTCAAGAACCGAAAGGAGTGGCAGAAGCGTTAATTATCGCCAGTGCTACGCCCATGAGTAAGGCACTTCAGGGCTTACGGGAAGTTGCCACACGAGGAGGAAACACCAGAGGATTCTTGACTCCCAATGAACCCACGGAGGTGATTGGCAGTTTTCTGGATGACATTGACAGGGGGACTCGCGGCAGTCGAAGTTCCAACACGGCACAGCCAAGTCAAGGGGTTAAGAGTGTCGATACCAGCCAGATGGCGGCAATGTCGATTACCTTTGAGGTGATTTGAAAAAGGCAAAAGGCAAAAGGGAAAAAGAACTTTAGTAGAAAATCACAGTTTGTAGTGAGGACTTTAGTCCTCTCACAGTGGGCGCTGAAGGCTCACTACAAACATGCTTTGATTAAGGGTAATCAACCGCATACCGTATACAGCAGATTGCAGGTAAATAGATCACATCTGTAGGGGCGAAGGATTTGGGCGATCAGCTATAAATTACAGCAGATTTCAGGTAAATGAAGTACAGTTCCCCCTTTAATAAGGGGGGTTAGGGGGGTCAAAATGTACCTCATCAAATTGAAATCCGCTGTAATTAAAAAGATTTTCTCACCCAATGCTTTGCCCGTTCCCCTAACATCGATTCCTGTACTTTATAAACGTGCAATCCGCTGTAAGTCCTGTAGAAATTATTGACAATTCAAATAAGTGTATCGGCTCAGACTCTTCTCATAGTTTTGTAGCAACAATTGAGATTCTTCCAAGGTAATCCGGTTCTCTTGCAGAGCTTGCTCGGTGCTACGGCGGATACTTTCTACCAAGTCTTCGCTATCGTACTGCACGTAACCCAAAACCTCTTTCATGGTGTCGCCTTTCACCACATGTTCAATTTCGTAGCCCCTAGGGGTTAAGTTAATGTGGACGGCGTTGGTGTCACCAAACAGGTTATGGAGGTTGCCCATAATCTCTTGGTAGGCACCGGCTAGGAATAAACCCAAGTAATAGGGTTCTTTGGATTGGCGATTTTGGATTGGCGATTTTGGATTGGGGGAATTCGGGATTGGCGATGAATCCCTCTCCCCGACTTCTCTAAGAGGGTGTAATTCCAACACCGATTTGACATCCCGCAGGTCAATAAATTGGGCAATCTTGCCATCGCTGTCGCAAGTGAGATCCGCTAAAATCCCCCGACGCGTCGGTTCTTCATCGAGTCGATGGATGGGCAGAATTGGAAACAGTTGATCAATCGCCCAAGAATCGGGTACGGATTGAAAGACGGAGAGGTTGACGTAGTAAATCGACGCCATCGTTTTTTCCAAGTCTTCCAAGTCATCAGGAACGTAGTCCTGAGTCCTGGCAATTTCCAGAATCTTGTGGCAGCATACCCAGTAGAGTTGCTCCGCTCTAGCTCGCTGGGTCAGGCTGAGATAACCCAGACTAAACAAGCTTTTCGCTTCTTCTAGGAACTGGAGAGCGTCGTGATAGGCTTCCTGGTAATTCTCGACGTTGATGTTACTGTAGGTTTCCCACAGGTTGCGGATAATCAGATGTTCTTTTTCTTGCAACGGCACAGGTGTTTCTGATGGAACATCGCTCGTGCCCAGAACATCGAAGACAAGCACCGATTGATGGGAGGCGATCGCTCGTCCACTCTCACTCACTAGGATGGGTACACCTAACTGACGTGCCTCACAAGCTTCCTTCACCTCGGCAACAATGTCATTGGCATAATTTTGCATGTTGTAGTTCTTCGAGGCATAGAAGTTGGTTTTGGAACCGTCGTAGTCGATCGCTAAACCGCCGCCGACATCAAGGTAGTGCATATTCGCACCCAAGGCGCTCAGCTCCACGTAAATCTGACTAGCCTCTCGGATGGCATCCTTAATCACCCCAATGGCAGAGATTTGAGAGCCAATATGGAAATGCAGCAATTGCAAGGAATGGAGTATCCCTGCTGCACCAAGTTGCTCAACACAATTTAAGATTTCAGGTAGGGTTAGACCAAATTTAGCGCGATCACCGGCCGATTCTCCCCAACGTCCCGTGCCTTTTGTGGTGAGTTTTGCTCGAACTCCCAGGATCGGCTCGATTCCCAACCGCCGTGCTGCTTCGATCACTAACGGCACTTCTTCGAGTTGTTCTAGAACAATCACGGGTTTGTGCCCAATCCGGATCGCTAATAGAGCCGTTTCAATATATTCCTGGTCTTTGTAACCATTACAAATCAGCAAGGAATTCGGCGTCTTTAAGGTTGCCAGAGCAATCATCAGTTCCGGTTTAGAACCGGCTTCTAGACCAAATTGATACGGTTGACCAAATCGCACTAAATCTTCAACTAGATGGCGTTGCTGGTTACATTTGACGGGAAATACGCCTTGATAGGTGCCGGGGTACTTGTAACGAGCGATCGCTTTGGCAAAGCAAGCATTCAACCGCTCAATCCGGTCTTCCAAGATATCCGAAAAGCGAATTAACAGGGGTAATCCTAGATTCCGCTGTCGCAGGGACTCTACGAGCTCAAATAAATCCAGAGAACCGCCGCGATCGCCTTTGGGGGAAACGGTAACATGACCCGCCGCGTTAATCGAAAAGTATGGCTCTCCCCATCCCTGAATCCGATAAAGCTTCTCACTGTGCTCGATTGTCCAGGATTTCGTAGGAGATAGGGGATGGGGCGGATTGGGTTCAACACCAGCCGTGGGTTTAATTTTGAGTCGCGTTTGATCCTCGTTGGCGCTCTCTTCTAGTATGTTGCCTGTTTTGGGCGTCAACTTTACCCCCATTCTCTTGAATTCCTTACCAATAACTGTCTCTTGTCGCCACTCTAGCGCATTTGTTAGCGATCGAAGAATTTTAGATTTTACATTTTAAAATGAGGTTAGTTTCACATCGCCGGGTAAAATTTACCTTTGGGTTTCAGCCTTGGGTCTATCACCCGTAACGAGGGTAAACTGGCTATCCTAAGCCGTCGCTATCACAACCCGCCTCATTGATTTTGGCTCTGCAATGCGCTCATCGTGAAAAATAAAGAAGTGGCTAGAGAGGAAAGCCATGCTAGAATTCCCACATCATGGTGACTAATACCTTGTAACAATGCGAACAGTACGTTAAATCGTGAGCTTCGCTTCACCCATGTCTCAAGATTATCCTGACCGTTAAGGGCGTCGATGCTCAACATATCTAGTAATCCGTCTGAACTGCAACACCGTTTACAGGCATTTAAGCAGTTGCTCTACAAACATCCGTTTGCCTTTTGCGGTGGACTGTGGGTACTGCTGGTCTTTTTAGCGGGAGTGGCAACGTTAGGTCTTTTTAACCCAGGGCCAATCGAGGAAGGGGGGTCTCGACCCTTACCTCCTCACACGACTTTTGAAAAGGTCACGGGAAAACCGCCGAGTTTCAAGATCTGGAAGTCCTCGAAGCCAGAACCAACGCCTGTAATGACCCAAAAGGACTCTACGCCAGAACAAGTTCCTTTTACGAGTGTTGAGGAATCCACGCCTAAACAAGATTTACCTTTGTCCCTGTTGGGTGCCATTGCTCTGGGATGTGCAGGAGGGTCTTTATTGCTGACTCAAATCCTGAAGTACTCCGCTGAGAGTTATGAAAAGTCAAGACGGTTAAAACCCGTGGGAACGATCCGCAAAAAACGGCGGAACCCACCCCCCAAGAGCCGTCCCGTTCCTAGACCGCCACAGTCGGTAAATTCAAAACCCAAATCCCAGGATATCAACCCGTCAATCGTCACCCAGGATCGGTCTCTGGCTCAGATTACCGTATTGCCACCCGAACAGAGCCATCCTCTCGATGGGGGAAAGGAGAGTCTGGCTGACATGATGGATTTACGCAAGCGATATTCTCTTTCTTCGTTGATGCGTGATAAATAGTTAGGGGGTTAGCCCTTGGAAAATGGATGCATTCTCAGCATCCACTTTTGGAGCCAGGGCTACTTTGCCGCTAAAAGCGATCGCCAATCTTGAATCGCCTTTTCCGTCCACAGCCAATTTTGGCTCAGGGCGTCGGGTTGAAAATTAACCGGGTCATTACTCAGCACATATTGGCGCATATTCAGGGATTTGCTCAACAGGCTAGCCCGTTGAGCGGTTGGCTGTTTTTGAGCTTCTTGCCGCAGTCCCAATGCCAACCCGGCATAGATCGTCAGGGTTTCTTGGTCGGGAGTGGCTTGTGGAACATTGCCCCCCGATTGGGAGGCAGTTTTCAGTTGCAGCGCCTCAAACCAGGCATTGTTGGCGCGACCATAATTACCTTCCGTATAATAGGCAAACCCCAGTGCCGCCAGGTAAGGAACCGACTTGGGATTCCCCTTGCGAGCCATTTCCCAGTATTTTCGGGCATCACTGAGATCGTAGTTTTTGCTCCCTCTTTCGCTTTGTTCTTTTTTGAGTGACTGCCATGCCAAACGCCCTCTTAAGAAAGACACGGCTGGGTCATCGAGTTTCGTGACCGGAACAGCCGCCAAAGCCGCTTCCGCCGGTGGCAAAGCTTCTCGATTCAGTAATTCCTCAACAGCATTGAGTCCTGTCGGGATATTTTCCTGGCTGAACTGTTCGATCGCGATCGCTGTTACATTGGGGGTATCCAGTTTTGCCAGAGAACTCTTCGTCCCATCGGTAGGTAGAGTTGGAGTGGAAGGATTTTGCTGAGTCATATCCCCAATTTGGGGGTTACGGTTTTGGAAGATTAAAAAGCCTAATAGGGCGATCGCTAAGGCTCCCATCGCCCCGATCACGAGCCACACCCTAGGAATCCCACGTAACTTTTGCCACCCACGATTTACACCCTGGGAGGGTCTTTGTTCAACGGCTTGGGTGGTGCTGGTACGAGTATCCGGTTGAGCCGATGATGCGCCAGTTGCCCCAGAAGATGCCGTAATGGATTCCCCCTGTGCAGTCGGTGTGGGGTCAGAGGCATGGGCGGGTAATTCCCAACTCACCGCCTCTGAGCGATTTTGCGCCCCCTGATCCGCCTCAATATGAGGCCGCACCACTTCCGGAGTCGGTGGAGACGACGGTTCTATCTGATTGAGCAAACCCCGAATAAAGTCCGCTGGGTTTTCCTCATCTGGCGCGTCTGAACCCTTTAAATCCAGGAAAAAGCTGTCTAGCTCATCCTCATCATCGGGGGGAAGTGGGGGTCTGGCAGAGCGGGTAAAGATGATATCCTCCGTTTTCGGCACCAAGGGTGTGTCAGGAAGTTCGGGGATCACAAACAGTTCTTCCCGTTTCTCTTGGGTGTCATTCGACAGGAAACCATCGAACTCTGGATGGAGATAGAGAACCGGTAGCGCCCAATACAACTGGTTTGAGCCGTAAGCAGAAATCAATCCCTGCCTTGCCCGACTTAGGCTCAGATCAATGGGATAGCCTTGATTGAGATTGCGGTAAAGCAGGCGTGTCAGGGTCAGAGCTACCTCATCGGGAATCCGCTCAGCCATGGCTAAAACACCGGGAATTCCTCGTTTTACCAACGCTTCTGCCAGATTTCGCTCTTTCCCATTCTCTATAGCCTTGGATGTGGCGGTATAGGCACCCCGACAGGAGTTAAACACGGCTAGCTGAACACCGTTATTGACGAGCAATCCCGCTAAATCGTCGCCGTTCAGGGTTTCTGTAAGACCGGTTCTATTACTGACTAGATAAACATCTCCGCCGGAGTCACCCAAATTACTGTGACCGGCGTAATGGAAAACTTGATATTGACCTTGTTCCAAGGCTTGAGTGAGCTGTTCCCGTCCCGGCTGTTCCAGAACCGTTAGTTGAATGGCGGGGGGGCCATTGGGAGTCCGTCTTTGCAGTTCTTCTTGTAGGTGGCTGGCTTCTTGCGCCAGTTCTAACATTTCCTGGTCACTAGGACCTGAAATCACCATTAGGATTTTCAGGGGTTGATTCGGTGAGGAGAGAAATCGCTGCGTCGGGTTCCAAAGTCCTGGCCCCAATTGGTAACGGGAGAAAGCGACATCGATCCCAGTGGCTAAGGGGCGATCGCCCGCGTGCATGACTTCCCAAGGCAAACGAGGTAAACGTGTTCCCTTCAGTCCTAGGCGCAGCCGCAAAACCTGACGTTGATTTTGGGCGATCGCTTGCGCCATCATCCAGCTATCTCTCAAGCTACCTTGAAATAGAGCATTGTAGAGTTCATGGCCTAGCTCAACCAAGTTTTGGGTGGATGGATTGGCGGGTTCATCCCATTCCGACAAGAAAAAGACATCTTCGGTAAACGCCCCACCTCCCTGCAACAAGCCCAAGAGTGGGTCATTCATCAGTTGACGCGCCTGAGATAGCCAATGCTCCACAGGCCAGTGAACTTGCTCTTCTGCTAAGGGAACTCCTGGGGCGACGCGTTCAATTCGCACCAAATATTCGTCTTCTCCTAAGGGAGTCACAGAGATGTGAAATTCCTGTGCCACTGCTACTGGATCAATCCTGCTTAAATTCGAGGACATTGAGCTGAATCGTGAAAAGGCTTGAGGATGCAATACCCCTATCTATTCTTAGATACCTTCAATTGCCTGAAAGTTTCCCAAATTTTTCCGGATGACTACGACCCATCTCGGAAGAGTGGAATGGTAGATGCACCCTGATTGACGTTCCCTGGCTCACCGGTTTGAGTCGGGGATTTTTTTTTAATGGGAAGTAAGAACTGAGGGATTAAACTTAAAAACGGTATTCAAGGCGGAAGGATGAAGCAAGAAAGTCCTATTTCATCCGACTTAAAGGGAGTTTGAGGCTCCCGCCCTGTCAAGAGCTACCCAACAAGGCTGGTCGGTAGGGTTCTCTAACCCAAAAGGTCTCCGGACTTTATACTTCATACTTTACCCTTCCTACTTCAGATAAATTTTTTTTGCCTAATACCTCGTTCACTATTGTAGGGCGCAAAGACCAAGCTGTCTGAGCGCACTTTGTCAAGCTGTCTACTCCGCTACAAAAAACCTGCCCACCCAACAATGGCTGGGTAGGCGAGTTTTCACACGGGTGTGAGCGAGTACCGTGTTTCTGATTGGCTTTCCGCTCACAAGATTAATGTAGAGAATCGGTCGTATCCCGACTCTCTCGACTAATCGAGTACCTTAAAAGACTTGACTTCCAGAACTGGGCCAATCATGGCGATGGTCATCACGTCATCTCGTACCTGTCCTTCAACCTTGACCTTGAGGTCAGATTTCTTTAACTCATCCGGGGCATCCTTCAGTTCATAAGTTTCCCCAGAGTCGCTAACCAGTGCCCAAGTACCTGTCCCTAGTCCTTTGCGTTCGATAACACCTTTTACACTAATACTCATGCTTTTTGCATTTCTCCTTTCGAGGCTAGATAGGCCAGTCCAAAGCACAGGAGGGCATTGGCAACGAGGAAGACGCGAGCAACAACACCACTACCCAACCACAAGAGGCTGGGTGACATCACGGCACTCACCGCCAAACAACTAGCAACACCGAGGGCAGACCCAATTGCTACCCACTTCCATTCTTTATGTCCGAGCAGCAACGTCACTAAGATAAAGGGAATCAGCACGCTGGCAAAAATTGGGTTGAGCATACTGCTACCTTGAATGGCGCTACCCAGTTCGGGAATGGAACTGCCCATCACTCGGAACGGCCATTGCGGTAAGTCAAAGATATAAAGACCACGCAGGACAAACAATCCAGAACTGCCTGCCACTAACCCGGTGGTGAGTGACAAACCCCAGAACGGTAAGTAATTCCGCAGGAACCATGCCAGAAGATAAGAACCCAGAACCATCGCGATTTTAGGTAGTAACATCACGGTTCCGCCGTCAATCCAGAAACGAGGATTGAGATAACCGTTATCCCGTAACCAGCGGAAGAAGTCCTTGAAGGTGATTTGTCCTTTGATTGCCAACTTCACAGCCGCAGCAGCATCCAGATGACCGGCACCAAAGTGATTGAGGGGGTCTTGTTGAATTACTCGTGCTGATTTTGTCAAAACATCGGCAATTTCATCCGGTTCTTGGATACCCGCCGCTTTAATTAAAGCTGCCACTCCGGCAACGTGGGGAGAGGCCATACTGGTTCCTTGCAAGCCAGCGAAAATGGGTTCACCAGTTTGTGGGTCAATAGTCTCTTGTAAAATCTTACCGACTTCGCTACCGCCAGGTGCTGAGATATCCACACCTGCGCCAAAGTTGGAGTAGGGGGCTTTAACTCCAGCCGAATCCAGAGCGGAAACGCCGATAACATGAGGATAGCGGGCGGGGTAAGAAGCTGAATTGTCATTGGAATTACCAGCCGCTGCGATGATGACAACTCCTTTTTGATGGGCGTAGTCAATCGCTTCTTTCATCAACTGACTTTCACCGCCGCCACCGAGACTCATATTAATCACATCCGCACCGTTGTCAGCGGCAAAGCGAATCGATTCGGCAATATCCGCTACTGTACCGCCGCCACTGCCACTCAATACTTTTAACGGCATTAGAGTTGCTTCATAAGCAATCCCGGCAACACCATAATTGTTGTTGGTGGATTGAGCGACTGTCCCAGCAACGTGAGTACCATGACCATTGTCATCGAATGCTTCGATTTGGTCGTTGACGAAGTCGTAACCTTTGACAAACTGGGTATCTTTTAAATCGGGGACAGGGCTAATGCCGGTGTCAATGACTGCAACTGTGACACCACTGCCCTTTGTATCGTCCCATGCCGATTCAACATTAATCTGCCTTAGGTTCCACTGTTGACCGTAGTCGGGGTCGTTGGGTACGTCGAAGGCTTTGTAGATATAGTTCGGTTCAATAAATTCCGTCAGCTTGCCGAAACCTAACTTTTTCAGTTTACTGATGGTTTGGCGATCGCCTCTGGCAATATAGACATGATCAGGAGCTGAAAATTCACTATTCAGGCGAGGTTCCAGTCCGTACTGTGCAGCCAGTAAATTGACTTTCGCCGCAATCTCAGCCGCTGGCACATCTTCCCGAAAGTCCAGCACAATCGACTCATACTCTCCCTGATTCGCTAAACCCTTAAAGTTAAATGGGGCAAAAAGCAGCCCCAATATAAACAAACACGCTATCAAAAACTTTCTCATGGCAACCCGTCCGCTGTCGCGCCAGTTTAACCACTACCATAGCTCATGTGCCTCCTGGTGAGATCTGATGTTGCATTATGTTTAACGTTGATAGGCTAGAAGCAAAAGTGCCAATCAAGGGTAGGCTGAAGAGAAGTGCAATTACTGTTGCTACAGGGTGGGAAAAATAACCCAAGATGGAACGCGGTTTACTCTGGTTACCTTTACTAGCAGTCTTTATCTGGCTGGCTTGGTCAGGTTGGAACGAATACCAAAAAGTCGAAGCCTATCGCCACTGGGCGTCTCAGTTTGAGCGGGCGAAGTACGATATTTATGCCGTACTGGGTCAAAAAGGCAGTGATTTAACGTGGGGAAAACCCACACGCCAAGGGCCTGTTGAGATAGAAACCTTCTCGCTTCAAGATGTGCAAGCGATTCACTTGCTAGTGGATAATCAGACGGCGGACTTAGACAAACCACCACAAAAAGGTCGTGCGATCGCTCTTGAGTTTCTGCGTCCTGAACCCGCTGCCTCCATCAAGGTTCCTTTTACAGAAGTTCCCCTCGCCGCTGAATGGGGAAAGTTTTTACAGCAACAATTAAAACGATTGCGGCTCGAACCCGCCGAATAGGGTCTAGAGGTAAACCGTTATTGACGTTCTCAAGGTTGATTCCTCGTCGAAGATTATCTATCTTTGTGACGGAGGATTTTCTGTATCTTGAGGAACAATTTTAACTTAACTTCAGATAACTCCTTAGGTGGACGCTTCACCAAACCCACAAAGTTAAGGTAATAAGCATAAGAGACTTTAAAAATTTGTCTCTACTTCTTGTGAATTCAGATAGCTTAGTCTGAATATCCCAATTAATCAACAATTGTTTAAATTCAACGAAAGGGCAGAAAAGCTCTAGCTTACTTTTGCCTAAAACCAAGGAGATATCCATGAACGTACAGCATCATAAAAGTTCAATCAAAAAAATATTTAGCCTAGTAGGTGTTGCGACGGCTAGTGCTTTCTTGGGTCTTCCCGGATTTGCACAAGTCACCCCTAACGCAGGTGATATGAATCAACAATTAGTGGCCCAGGGTATGCCCGAAAATGAACTCGATAACGTTTGTGGAGGCTACGAAGGGAATGCTACTTCTGGGGGAGGTTATTATTGTGCCAGAGGGCGAATGAATGGACAATCTTCTAATTGGGGCGGAGATACCCAATATAGAAGAACAGCACCTCAATCAAGTTCTTTGAGAGAGGGGAACTCAACCACGGGTGCAGGCTATCCTGGAACTGGAGTCAGACCTCAGGGTGTAGATAACAACATGAATCAAGACTCTAATAATCCAGCAGGTAACTTCCAAAATCAAACTCCATCTCAGGAGGGTTCTAATATGGACAATGGGGGTTCCACGACCGGTGCAGGCTATCCCGGCAGTGGGGTCAGACCTCAGGGTGTAGATAACAACATGAATCGCTAATCTCTTCAGGCGGTAAATGGGATGAAACCTGTGTAGGGGAAAAGTCTGGAGTTGGGAGCAAGGTTCGTTTCTGATTAGCTTTTCTTTGCACTGGGTCATTGTGTGTGCAAAATTTCCATAGGCTATTAGGAGGGTCAGGATAATATCCTGCCCCTCTTGTTTTAAGTTGAGTAAAGTTGTTATACCAATTGGGTTTGAGTTTGGCACATATTCTCTTTTGCTCCCCCCTTGATCAGGGGGGCTGGGGGGGTGAAACGTGTCACTCTTATACCCAATTGGTATTACACATTTAATTTGCTTGTTAAGGCTGCGGACGAGCCTGGAAGAGGACTAGAGAGCTTTTATCATTTGTTTAGAAAGATGCAAGTTAAATGCAAATTGGATTAAAAACAGTTATATTTCTATCTATTTTTTTGAAAAGCGCCATACTCCCTTAGAAATACTTAATAAATAGAGTTTCTATCTATAGCTAGATGAAAAAACTTAGGAATTTAGTAAGAATAAGTCCAGTTAAAAAGTTTCAGTGCTGTTGCAAAATAACTACAAAATAAACTCTTTTCAGTAAATTTTGTATTTTTTGTTCGGCTGGAAAGGCTAACAAGATTTGAACACAGCGCTGGTTCGTAAATTCCCAAATAGACAATAGACAGTCTTTAAAAGGGTGATCAGTTCCCATGAACACTATCTATCCAAAACCGCGAAAATATTTACGTCCAACAGCGTTGTTGCTTTCAGTCTTACTAGGAGTGCCCTTCTTCGCGGGTTGCGCCAGTGACACCAGGACGACACCACCACCACCGGTTGATGACACCAGGAGCGGGGCACAAACCTATCCAGCCCCTGGGAACCAACCCCAAGCGAGAACAGGTAACCCACCTCAAGCCAAAAAAGGAATATCAACCGGTCAAAAAGTGGCTATCTTGGCTGGGGCTGCTGCACTTTACTACCTCTATAATCGGCACAAAAACAAGCAAGAGCAGGGAGCGCAGGGCAAGTACTACCTTTCCAAGAATGGGCGTGTTTACTATCGCGATGCCCAAAATCGCGCTCACTGGGTAACACCACCGCCGGGTGGAATTCAAGTACCAGAATCTGAAGCACAGCAATATCGTGACTTCCAAGGATATAACAATCAACCCACAGGTCGCGACCTAACAGATCTAGTTCCATCCGGAGCACAGTAATTCAATTCTGGCTAACACCAAGGTTTAACATCAGCGACGCCAAAAAGACCAAAGTCCAACGGCGAGAACGACATAAAAAAACGGAGATTTATTATGGTGGATGGATTTTTCAAAAAGGTAATAGACGCGGTCACTGGAGATGAAGGGCAAGTTCCAGAAGAGGGTGACTACTATCAGCAGCCTCGCCCCGCCAGTGAAGACCCCTACGGTGACCCAGCAGATTACGGTTCCTACGGTAATGTCCGTCCTGCCAGTGAAGACCCCTACGGTGACCCAGCAGATGGTATGTATGGGCAATTCGGAGATGTTCGCCCTGCTAGCGAAGACCCCTACGGTGACCCAGCCGATTACAGTTCCTACGGTAATGTTCGCCCCGCTAGTGAAGACCCCTACGGTGACCCAGCCGATGGTATTTATGAGCAATTCGGAGATGTTCGCCCTGCTAGCGAAGACCCCTACGGTGACCCAGCCGATCAGGAAAACTACTACTAATGCCTCATAGAGGGCATTGTTTTAGGGATTAGTGATGGGTTTGGGCTAAGAGTTAGTTACTACGAGTAGTACAAGAGGCAGTAGAGGAGGAATCTACTGCCTTTTTTTGCAATCAACGAAAACCTCATAGGCTTTGTTGTAAAAAAAGCTGTCACTGAGGTTCAACTCCGTGACAGCACCACTCTTTTATCTACCGACAAAGGGTTCTAAATGTCCTTTAAGTAAGCTTCCAACGCTTCCGCCGCTAGCTCAGTCATCGTCTTCCCTTGCTTTGTAGCCACATTTTTGAGACGTTTGTAGAGTTCATCCCGCACACCAACCCGATAGCGTGTTTTTCCGCTGGCAACAGGTATTGCCGAGGGTTCTGGCTTAATAACTTCATTCACTAAACCCGTATCAGATTGAGAATTGAGTTTAGGAGACTCATACTCAACCGTATATTGGCGGATGGCGTCAAAACCGACGCGATCGCAAAAATCGCCGAACTTCTCCCCGGCTTTACGCTCTTTCTTAAAGAAGACGAAAATCGGTTCTAAGAACAATTCCAACTCATGAATGGGCATCCGATCCACATAGGCTTGTGCCAACCGTGTCTGATCGGGTGAACCTCCCAGCCACACTTGATAACTCTCCGGCGCACTACCGACAAAGCCTAACTCTGCCATATAAGGGCGAGCACAACCATTGGGGCAACCGGTCATTCGCACGACAAAATGCTCGTTTTCTAAACCCACTTTGTCTAAAAGCGCTCGAATTCGCTCCAAGATGCCCGGAATCGCTCGTTCTGACTCCGTAATGGCTAACCCGCAGGTCGGGAGGGCTGGGCACGCCATGGAATAACGGACTAAGGGTTCAATTCCTTCGGGAGAAATTTGAATGCCATGTTGCTCCAGAAGCTGCTCGATCGCCAATTGCTGGGAAGGTTCAATATCATAAAGGATGATATTGTGATTGCCTGTCAGGCGCATTGGTAGGGAATATTGCTGAACAATTTCTCGCAGCGCTGATTTGAGTCGGAAGGTGCCTTCATCTTTCACCCGACCATTCTCAACGGAAATTCCCAAAAATAGCTTGCCATCTCCCTGTTCATTCCATCCCAGATAGTCCTGGTATTTGAAGGCAGGTAGGGGTTTGTAGGGGGCAATTTTCTTGCCGAAGTATTCCTCAACTTTGGCAGTGAACTTCTCCACACCCCAATCCTGAAGGAGATATTTCATTCGGGCATGACGGCGATTGGCGCGATCGCCATAATCCCGTTGTGTCGCTACAATCGCCTTGACTAAGTCGTAGACATCTTCCTTCGATACATAGCCAATCGCGTCCGCCATCCGGACAAACGTATCTTCTTTATTGTGAGTGCGTCCTAAACCGCCACCCGCCAGAACATTGAATCCCTCTAGTTTTCCCTTTTTATTGGTAATGACGACTAGACTGACATCTTGAGTGTAGAGGTCAATCGAGTTATCCCCCGGTACTGTCACCGCAATCTTAAACTTCCGGGGCATGTAATGTTGCCCGTAAATCGGTTCCTCTGGATCGGGTAAGTTGGTTCCGTTGAGATTGCGTTCCCGCGCCGCCTTCACTTCAGGCGCTTCCTCAGCACTGATGACCTTTTCGCCATCCAACCAAAGCTCGTAATAAGCGCCGGTCTGAGGAGTGAGCAAGTCGGCAATATGATTGGCATACTCCCAGGCATACTGATATTCCGGTCGATTTTTATAGGGTGCCGGGGGAGCCATGATATTGCGGTTTAAGTCACCACAAGCCCCCAAGGTTGACCCCATGCTGCGGATAATGGAGGCGAATACGGTTTTCAGGTTCTTTTTGAGAATGCCGTGAATTTGAAAGCCTTGGCGAGTGGTGGCTCTGAGGGTATGGTTGCCATATTCTTGGGATAGGCGATCGAGGGTAAGATACAGTTCAGGGGGAATGAACCCGCCTGGACTACGGGTACGTAGCATGAACTGATAGTCTTTTTCCTGACCCTTGGCTCGATTATCCCGGTTGTCCTGCTGGTAAGAGCCATGAAACTTGAGAATTTGAATGGCATCTTCTGTGAAGCGCGTAGTGTCTTGCAACAGCTCAGTGGCTACTGGTTCACGTAAGTAGTTACTGCGCTCTTTGAGTGCTTCATTTTTAGATCGTTTTTGTACTGAGGGGGAAGTCGGAGAGTTAACCATTGGAGCTACAAGTCAAAACGGATGAATTTTATTCCGGTTAATCGGGCGGGATTACGGTAAATAATCTATCTTAATCTTATCTTTGATAAATCTAAGCTTAGCTTTAGAAATCCTAAAATCTACGCCAGCGTTAGTTTATACGCTCTTTAACGCACATTGCTAGGGTAACCCCTCACGATTAAGAGTGCAAATCATTTGCGATCGCTTCATCAACTTTAAGTCAAGGAATCGAGGGCAATCACCTATCCTCAAAGTATTCAGCCTTTTCCCTGCCCCCGCTCTCATCAGGTTCATCTAGGCTGAAGCTACCTTTTCTTTACAGGTTTACACCACCGTGTCAGTGTCATCAACCTCAGCCATAGAATCTTCTGAGGTCACTTCTCAACGACCTAGTAAAAAATACCTACATACAAAAGTTAATCTGTGCTTTCCTCTGCCTTGTCAAATCTCCCAGATGGAAGAAGACTTTGGTTAAATAAAATTAGATAATAACAGGTATTCTAGAAGACTTGGTTATTACATTTTTTAACACTTTAATTTTTTGAACTCTAAATGATGCACGCTTTCTATCACTTTCCTTCAATTCTTGAAGAAATATATAGTGAGTCTCTGTGTTCTCGCCAGATTTCTCGGACTCAATTACATCAACTCCAGTCGCTTAGTCATGAGGCGGCACTCAATTCCCAACAAAATCGCTTGGTTAAGCGATTGATTCATGCCTCACGTCGAGGTTGGCTGAATGTTATCGATTAGTAGGTGAACCTAAAAGGGTTATCGATTAGCAAGGTCATCAGTTATCAGAGATAAAGCCCAAGGGTTGCCCCCAAAATAGAATAGACAGGCTAGTAAAGCCTGTCTGAAAACTTTTTTTACTCAGTGAAGGGTGTGCTTAGGGTGTTAACTGAAAAGAGCTGATCACTCAAGAGGAAGAACTGACTTAGAATTTGAAGCCAGCACCTGCTTGGAAACTGACAGCATCAGCAGGGCTATTTTGGTAAGCATCAACACCCCACTTGGTGTCACCATAGATCACTAGATTTTGACCAAGTTGAGATTCGGCACCAACAGTCACAACGGGAGCATTCTTGTTACCCAACGGTGTAGCTTGTCCTTGTTTTTCGACGAAAGAATATCCACCACCAACATAAACGTTCGTGTTCTTAGCGATAGGAACATCATAGGTAACGATTGGCATGATAGCGCTGGTATCATCGCTAAATAGGACAGCCCCACGTACGGAAACGGGTGCCTTTTGAGTTGTTAAACGGCCTTGAATATTGCCACCCAAGGTTGCAGCATCCCCACCTGTTGCACTACCCCCATTGGTTACACCTGCTGATACACCAGCGCCGATGTAGTCAGCTTTTGTGCCTTTAACGGGGTCAGCAGAGGCTCTACTTGCAGAGAGTACAGTAGGAGCAATTACGGTAACAGCTAGTGCGGCAAAGGTGACAATTGACTTAAGTGTGAGTTTCATAATTCCTTCTATCCAGGAGTTAGAGTGTATCGTTGCGTTGTTATTATCCAAGTCGTTGGGAAGAATCCAAAAGTTCCAACAAAGTGAAAAAAGTTTTTTGGCATGATCTCATTTTTTAAAGGCCGGGGAAATCGCTTATTATAGGCTATTTATCGAAAAGCCTCATATAATAAAGTGAAATGACAATTCAGTTAAAAAGTAAGGGTTATTTGGAGCCATTTGACTATCATTCAAAGTCTTTTTTGGGCTGAGTAAATGGACTCTTTTAAAACTGGCACAAGTCAAAAAATTTAAATTAATAGTTAAAGATAGCTACAGCACAATATATCTTTTAAAGGAAGAACAGCAGAGGCCGCTTTTCTCCTAATCCGGATGGGAGATGGGGAGAAAGTACTATGTTTGACTGTATAGCTGTCGCCATAAAGGTTAGGACAGCCCTAACGGCTGAAACGACGAGGTACCAGTAATAAACATAAAAGCCTTCTGCCTTCTGCCCTTGTATGAACTCCGGTCTGCCTTCTGCTATAAACTGGAGATTAGACTACGACAAACTAACTCAGCGATAACAAAAGCTGAGAAAGAAGAACAGCCAGAGAAAAAATAGAGATTAAGCAGCTTTTTTTGTCCGTTTTTTGTGTGGTGTTTTTCCTTTTTTCACTACTGGGTAACGAGTTTTTTTAGTACGTTTGTTCCCGGCTTGCCAACCCGGAGACTTTCCACGGGGTTTGGGAGAGACAGCCGGTGTGCCAATCTCCGGTAAAAGTAATGCGAACGACTCAGCCACCCGCCCAGGAGTTAAATTTGACAGGGGTTTTTGCCAAGGAAGGTGGTGTTGTGCCACCAAGTCTCTAGCTAACCATAATTCCCAAGTCAATATGGGCATTAAATCACTCCACCTTTCACATTGGCATGGAGTACTCAGTTGAGGAACTGTCCAATGTAATCGTTGTTTAAGAAAACGATACCAGTGGTCAACAGCAAAGCGACGTAAATATTGTCGCCAAATCTCAGGCAGGGGCAGCATTTCCTGACCTACCCACACCAACCATAACGGTTGAGACTTTGAGTGTGATTGCTCCGGCAGGATACGTTCGACTAAAATTAATTGCATAGCAATTGAAGCACTACCAGAAAAATGCAGGTCTTGCCACATCCGGACTCGAAGTTGCCCAAACCTTGAGTCCTCAACTTCAACCATTTCAGTAGCTTCCCACCAAGTTGATGAGTCGTTGAGCTTAAATTTTTGACCATGTTTTCTGGGTCGTCCCTTACCTGTATAGGCAGGAGGTGCTGAGTATAAACAACGATTAGAACGAATCCTCATCAAAAAGTCGGCTTCTATCTGGGCTGTTTGATTGAGCAAGGAAGCATTGCCATATTCACTATCGAGTAAAATCATCGGACGTAGTGGCAAATACTTACAAGCTTGTTTGATTTGCCAAGCAGCTTTGCTAATCGGATTCTCCCAACTGGTAATCCGCTCATGTCTCAAAGGTAATGCCCAACTGCCCTTATGTTCGGGTATCCAAGCTATGGTACTGTATCCTTGACCGATACTAATCGGTTTGTTGGAAGCGATCGCACTTGGCTGATGGCAGTAAGTACGGTCTTGCAATGTTGGTGAATGAACTCTTGCCCAAGCCGTATGATCTACGGCTAAAACGGGGCGCTCCTGCACTAGTATCTGTTTGATATACAGGCGCATTAACTTGTTGCGATTCGGTCTACAGTCTTGTAGAGCTTCATATATGCTCGGCCACTTCCGTCGAAAAAAGGGACTTAAAGAAAATTCAGCTAGGCTATAGACATTGCGAGTTGTGAGTACAGCATCAGTCAACTCAAAAGTAGCATCCTGCGCGAAGTTAATTAAGTCGTAAACTTGTTGGCGAAATTCTTGAAGTTGTTTATAGTTCATGCAGGGGAGAAATGATCGATTTTGGTTAATTATCATTTTCTCCCCTTTCCCATGACTTATACATGTCAGGTTGGATGCTCTTGATTAGGGTAGACACGGAAACACAGAACCGGAGAGACACACGCGAGAGTTTTTGTTCTGGGCAATCATCCCGGCTTGAGCTTAAGTCTGTATCATTTCATGTCAGTTTCATTGCGCTGAGTTTTATTCGCGATTGGCACTCGCGAACTTGACTAATTTTTTTGCCGTAATTACTGCTTCTCTACTCGGCACTCCTTGCCATCGTAGTCTAAACTCCAGTTATTACACATCGCTGCTTCTTGCTCACAAGAAGCAGCGGAGTCAATGGATTTGGGATTGTCCTGTGCCTAAGGGTGATGATAGAGACGCTAAATGTGGACAGATTGAATGCCTGTTCGCTTAGCCACGAACCCAGCGTTAATTTTCCTCTAGTTTCTCCACTAGGACACCTATCTTCACTGTCGCCGTATCGCCCAAATCTGTTCCTCAATTAGGCCGCGCTTGCTTATCTTTCGAGGGTTGAGGAGGCTTTTTATTAAAATAAGCCTCTAGAACTTGAAGCGTCATTGGCGCTGCGACCTTACTCCCACCGCCACCAGAATGTTCAGCAAAAGCCACCACCACAATCTCTGGTTTATCAGCAGGCGCGTAAGCTCCAAACCAAGCATGGGGCTTACCGGGAGGAGCCTCTGCGGTTCCACTTTTCCCGGCAATAGGTGGCATGTATGGCACATCTAAAGCCTTGCCCGTACCAGCCGATATCACTTCTCGCAAGCCCTGACGTATCACCTTGATGGTAGTCGGTTTGATGTTGAGAGACTTGCGCCAGCTTTTTGACTCCTCATTGTCCTTGAGCAAGTGAGGTTTAACCCGATAACCACCATTGGCGGGTGTAGCAAACATCACCGCTACTTGTAAGGGAGTGGCCTGGGTAAAGCCCTGACCAATCGACATATTCACCGTATCGCCAACCGTCCAGTCCCATTTATAAACCTTCTGCTTCCAGGCGGCATCGGCAACTAAACCTTGGGCTTCTTCCGATAGCTCAATTCCAGTTTTTTGACCAAAGCCATACTTCCGTGACCACTCAATCAGTGTTGGCCCGCCTGCACCTCTGCCAATTTGACCAAAGAAAGTATTACTGCTCATCGCCAAAGCCCTGACAAATCCGATAGGACCGAAGCCTGCCTTGTTCCACTCCCCAAAGGCGGTATTACCCACTTGTAGCGCCGCATAAGTGGGGAGGATAGTGCTCGGAGCGTATTTGCCCGATTCCATCCCGGCAGTTGCCGTGACGACTTTAAAGGTACTCGCGGGAGGAAAGCCCCGCATTGAGCGGTTAACAAAGGGATTGCCTTTACCTTGCAGTTGCTTCCAAGTGGCTGCGGTAATCCGAGTCGAGAAAATATTGGGGTCAAAGGTGGGACGGCTAACCATCGCCAAAACAGCACCATTATTAGGATCGAGGGCAACAATTGCCCCCTTTCGATTCCCTAAAGCCGCTTCCGCTGCCTTCTGCACCTTCAAATCCAGGGTTAACTGCACATCTTTACCGGATTTCGCTTTTTTTTGACCCAAAACCCTCAGGACTTGACCCGCGCCATCCACCTCGACCTGCTGACCTCCCCATTCGCCTCGCAGTTTATCCTCAAATGCCTGCTCGACGCCCATTTGACCGACAATATCGCCCATGCGGTAGCCTTCGGATTTACGCTTGGCAAGCTCTTCATCATTAAGTTCCCCGGTGTAACCGAGGACGTGAGCCGCTAAATCGCCGTTGGGGTAGTTCCGCACCGCTTCAATATCCACCTCGACCCCTTCGAGTTGGTTACTGTATTCCGCCAGGGCTGTAATTTGAGCCGGACTGATGTCCCGTTCAATCCGGATCAGAGAGGGCGAGTTAAAGCCTGCTCGTTCTACACGTTTTTGGATATCCGCTTCTGGAATATTCAACGTCTTCGAGAGGCGTTGGCGGGTTTGAGGCCAGTCTCCCTTCTTGAGCGCGATAGGCCACAGATAAACCGCATAAGACAAGCGACTGCTGGCCAACACTCGACCCTTACGGTCAAAAATATTGCCCCGCACCGGTTGCTTGGGAATCAGACGAATCCGGTTATTTTCTGCCAACTGTCGGTTACGCGAACCTTGCATCAACTGTAGGTAAGCTAAACGACTGCCCATTCCTCCGACGAGGAAAGCGCTCACGAACAGCATGACAAAGATAGATTGGTAATTGCGCCCAACAGTGCGGGGAGTCGGTTTACGTCCCCCGGAAGAAGGCTGAAAGACAGACATATCAGAAAATTTTCCCGGCAGGAGTCCGTTTAAATTTTCACCTATTCTATTGTTTATTGCGACTTTTTTGTGCTATTTACCCAACTTTCGGTTTTTAGGGGGTCAATGGGGAATGGGTAATGGGCAGGTAATCAGGGTTTTTGACTTGTGTCTGATGAATTGTCCATTCCCTTCGTGCAGGGGCATAAATAACTATCCAGTTGAAACAGGTTATAAAAGCTTCGTGTACCAACTTTCTTCCCTCCTGCCTCCTGCCTTCTGCCTCCTGCCTCCTGCCTTCTGCCTCCTGCCTCCTGCCTCCTGCCTCCTGCCTTCTGCCTTCTTAGACTAGTTACGAGCTGCTGGTTTAGGTTTAGAAGTCGGAGCCTCTGACTTCGGTTTGGGGATTAAGCCTGGATTGTTGTGCTTAAAGTAAGCCTCCATCACTTCGCGTACCATGGGACCGGCTACCGAACCGCCGCCACCCCCAGAATGTTCGGCAAATGCCAATACCACAATCTCTGGTTTATCCGCAGGCGCATAGGCTCCAAACCAAGCATGAGATTTTCCGGGAGGCGCTTCAGCCGTGCCACTTTTTCCGGCGGAGGGCGGGAGTTCGGGGACGTTCAACGCCTTGCCCGTGCCCGCTGCCACTACTTCTCGCAAGCCTTGGCGTATCACCTTAAGGGTCGGCGGTTTGATGTTGAGAGACTGACGCCAGCTTTTTGACTCCTCATTATCCTTGAGTAAGTGAGGTTTCACCCGATAACCCCCATTGGCTGGCACAGCAAACATCACCGCTACTTGTAAGGGAGTGGCCTGGGTAAAGCCCTGACCAATTGACATATTCACCGTATCGCCAACCGTCCAGTCCCATTTATAAACCTTCTGCTTCCAGGCGGCATCGGCAACTAAACCTTGGGCTTCTTCCGATAGCTCAATACCAGTTTTTTGACCAAAGCCATACTTACGTGCCCACTCAATCAGGGCGGGGCCGCCTGCACCTCGACCAATCTGACCAAAGAAAGTATTGCTGCTCATTGCCAAAGCCCTGACAAATCCGATGGAACCAAAGCCCGCATGGTTCCACTCCCCAAAAGCCGTTCCGCCCACTTGCAGCGCCGCAAAAGTAGGGAGGATGGTGCTGGGAGAGTATTTACCTGATTCCATGCCAGCGGTGGCGGTGACGACTTTAAAGGTACTCGCGGGAGGGAAGCCCCGCATCGAACGGTTAACAAAGGGGTTGCCTTTGCCTTGCAGTTGCTTCCAGGTGGCGGCGGTAATCCGAGTCGAGAAAATGTTGGGGTCAAAGGTGGGACGGCTGACCATCGCTAAGACAGCGCCTGTGTTTGGGTTGAGAGCCACAATTGCGCCTTTTTGCTCACCTAACGCCTTCTCTGCGGCTTTCTGAACATCTAAATCCAGGGTTAACTGCACATCCTTACCGGATTTGGCTTTTTTCTGACCCAAAACCCTCAGGACATGACCCGCACCATCTACTTCGACCTGCTGGCCTCCCCATTCGCCCCGGAGCTGGCTTTCAAAGGCTTCTTCGACGCCCATTTGACCGACAATATCGCCCATGCGGTAGCCTTCGGATTTACGCTTGGCGAGTTCTTCATCGTTGAGTTCCCCGGTGTAACCGAGAACGTGAGCCGCCATAGCGCCGTTGGGATAATCCCGCACTGCTTCAATATCGACCTCAACCCCCTCAAGTTGGTTACTGTATTCTTCCATGGCTGTGATCTGAGCCGGAGTGATGCCACGGGCAATCCGCAGGAGTGAGGGAGAGTTATAGCCGGCTTTTTCTAAACGTTTTTCAATCTCACCTTCTGGGATATTCAAAATCTTGGAGACGAGTTTCAGGGTTTCAGGCCATTCGGCCTTCTTGCGGGCAAGGGGCCAAATATACACCGCGTGAGACAACCGACTGCTAGCTAACACTCGACCCTTACGGTCAAAAATATTGCCCCGAACCGGTTGCTTGGGAATCAGACGAATCCGGTTATTGTCTGCCAACTGTTGGTTGCGATTTCCCTCCAGCAACTGTAGATAAACTAAGCGAGCGCTCATACCTCCGACGAGGAAGATGCTCACGAACAGCATGACAAAGATGGATTGATAGTTACGCCCAACAGTACGGGGGGTAGGTTTACGCCCTAGGGAGGGAGGCTGATTAACAGTCATATCAGAAATCGTACAGGATGGAGTCCAAACAAGTTTTGACTGGGTTGAGGGTTGAGCAGGATGTCCCCAGCTAGAAGAAGCGGCTCAACCCTCAACTGAGGATACGTGTTTTTTGATTTATGGCAAGGGGGTGACCCAAATTTTAGTGCTAGCGTGAGCGGAGTATTTCTACCGCCACTAGCGGAATATAACGCCAATGAAGTATGAGTTGGTCATCGGAATACATCAAGACCGTCGAGTAGACAGATAAAATAATCCCAGGTAGGGAAACGACGCTTAACCAAACAGACAGACTCGCCCTCGAAATTGGGCATCGCCGCTGTTGAACTAATCACTATGTCTCAAACTTCCGTTAAAGAACAACGCGCTCCGGATACTGCGACTGAGCTTGATGTTGAACTCCGCAAGGTGTTCAAAGTTTTTGCTGGAGAGACGGCTGTCCGGGGTGTAGACTTGCAGATTCACCGGGGAGAATTTTTTAGTATCCTCGGCCCATCGGGTTGTGGAAAGACAACAACCCTGCGATTGGTGGCTGGCTTTGAGACCCCCTCAGCGGGAGAGGTGCTGATTCAGGGGCAGCTGATGAATCATATCCCTCCACACCGACGCCCGGTGAATACGGTGTTTCAAAGCTATGCTCTGTTCAATCACTTAAGGGTGTCGGAAAATATCGCCTTTGGTCTGCGGTTGAAAAAGCTCAAAAGCGCTGATGTTGAAGAGCGGGTGAAACAAGCGCTCAAACAAGTGAAAATGGAGGCTTACGCAAATCGGTTTCCAGGGCAACTGTCTGGAGGGCAACAGCAACGAGTGGCGTTAGCACGAGCTTTGGTGAATCGACCGGCGGTGTTGTTGTTGGATGAGCCTTTGGGGGCGTTGGATTTGAAATTGCGTAAGGAAATGCAGGTCGAGCTGTCGAATCTGCATCAAGAGTTAGGGTTAACGTTTATTATGGTGACCCATGACCAAGAAGAAGCGTTGAGCCTGTCTGACCGGATTGCGGTGATGCGCGGTGGAAAAATTGAGCAAGTGGGTTCCCCGACGGAAATCTACGAACGTCCCCGCACGACCTTTGTCGCCGATTTTATTGGAGATACCAATTTATTTAAGGGGCGCATCGAATCTTCAGACGCCTCTTCGCTTCAAATTCTCACCCCAACAGGTCTGAAGATTGTTGTGCAATCGAAGCCGCCCAGCCATGCGGCGGCACAGGCTCAAGAAATGGTGGTCAGTATACGGCCTGAAAAAATTCGTCTCTCCCTGTCTCCCCCAGAGTCAACCATCAATTGCTTTGAGGGTTATCTCCAGCATGTGATGTACTTGGGGACACATGTGCATTATGTGGTGGAGTTGGAGAGTGGCGATCGCATAACCGTCAGGCTACCCAACGTCACTCATAAATTACCTGATACTAACACTCCAGTATACGCTCGTTGGGCACCTGCTGATTGTCTCGCGTTGGAGGAGTGAGGCCATGTCAATAACGGGCATGAGTTCGTTTTTACAGGAGTTGGAGTCTTACTGCTTTTCTGTCGCGATTGTCACATTTCTCGATAGTAACCGTGAACCCATGGTCATTACCCTAACGCGCCAAGGGCAACAAGTCACCTATGGCGACGATTGGGGCATCAAAGAATTATTCATCTCCAAACTGTTATGGGACTGCAATCCTTCCGGTTCGCTGATTTTGCGCTCCTTCACCCAAGAAATCGACGAATTCACTCAGTTACCGATTAAAGAACTGCGGGGTTACATTCTCCAAGGTGACGGAGATGACTTGGCATTTGAAAAACTATCCCCCAAAGCCATGTTCGCCTGTCACAATACCGACGCCCAAACCGATGAACCTCTTGCTTTAGAGCAATCCGTGCGCTACTGCTAAGAAGTGGATTAAACTTTGGCTGGTTAAAAGTTGACAAATAAAAAGTTCTAATCCTATAAAAACCTTCAACTTAAAACCTTAAAACCTTCACCTTAAATTCTTAAAACCTTCAACTTTTTCAATTGTGCCTACTCCCGATCAAGATACATTCCTAAAACGTCCTAATCGGCGTCAGTTCTTAAAGTTAGCCGCCTCGGCAACGCTCAGTAGTACGGCGCTTTCTGGCTGTGGCTGGACGCTGGCTGAAGTGCGTCCGCCAGCCACCGAGCAAGGTTCTGCAAAAGCATCAAAAGATGTATACATTTACACTTGGGCAGGTTATACCGATCAGGATTTACTCAAACGCTTTGAAAAAGAAACGGGTTTCCGAGCTGTAGCCGATGTCTTTGATTCTAATGAGGCCATGTTGGCTCGACTTCAGGCAGGCGGTGGGGGTGGTTATAGCATTATCTACCCATCTGATTATATGGTGTCGAAAATGTCAGAAATGGGGCTATTGACTCAACTCGACGCCTCTCGCATCACGGGATTAAATCAGTTATTTCCTAAGTTCCGCAATCCTGTTTCCGACCCAGGCAACCAGTACAGTGTACCTGTAAGCTGGGGCACAACGGGTTTAATTTACAATCCCAAGAAATTAAAGCAGGCACCCGAAGATTGGTCTTATCTTTGGGAAAATCAACAGCAACTCTCTAAGCGGATGACATTGCTCAATGATGTTCGCGAGGTGATGGGGGCAACGTTGAAAATGTTGGGTTATTCCTATAACTCAACCGATCCTCAACACATTCAACAAGCCTATCAAAAGTTAATGGATTTAAAATCTAATCTCGCTTCATTTACTTCTGATGCTTGGCGACCTCAAGTTTTAAGTGGAGATTTATCAGTAGCCATGTGCTATTCCGCTGATGCTAATGAAGTTATGGGAGAGAATGAAAGCTTGGAGTATGTCGTGCCTAAAAGTGGTTCTTCTTTGTGGATGGATACTTTGGCGATTCCCAAAAGCGCTCCTAATGTTGAAGGTGCTTACGCTTGGATTAACTTTATGTTGCAACCGGATGTGGCGGCTGAAGTTTGTAAACGATTGAGTTTCGCTACACCCAATCAAGAGGCTTTTAAGTTGTTACCCCCTGATGTTAAATCCAACCAAAGTCTGTTTCCACCAGAAGCCATACTAGAAACTTGTGAAAGTATTGCCCCTGTTCCAGAGTCGATTAGTGCTGTTTATGATGGATACTGGACTAAATTAGCGAGTGCTTAAGGAAGTATGATACTAATCCGTTGGCATGGGAATATTATTTTTTTAACGCAGAGGTTGCAGAGGGTCACGCAGAGGAACGCAGAGTTTTTGGAGTTCAATTTCAGTAAATGATGAGGCAAAGGAACATAAGATGAAGTAGGTGGTTTAAAGTGGAAGATTTTATGAACTTTGGATATATAGAATTTAGCTTGATTTTTTCATAGTTTATGGTTTGGATTTTTAACGTTTTTATTCCTTGAACCCTGTAATGACCTGTGTCTACTAATATTACTCCCCCCTCCCTACCCAAGTCTGGTGCAATGGATGGTACAGAATCGGTGGTTTTGTCGGAAAAGAAACGCCCTAAAGGAAAGTGGGTGGAACCTTTTGTCTTGCTTTCTCCGGCGGGAATTTGGTTGTTTCTGTTGTTGGTGCTGCCAACGTTGGTGATTTTTGAGTTGAGTTTGGTACCTAATATTAAGCCGGGGATGGTGGTTAATCCTTCAGGAATTGACAACTATCTCAAGGTATTTAGCTCAACAAATTTGTTGGTCATGGGGCGATCGCTCTTTTTTGCGATTGGTAGCACACTGATTTGTTTGATTTTGGGATTTCCTGTCGCTTACTGGATTGCTCAGATGACACCCAAGCGTTGGCGAAATTTACTGCTTTTGGGGTTTATCTTACCGTTGTGGACTTCTTCACTCTTGCGTTCCTATGCCTGGATTACTATTTTGCGGCCTACAGGGGTACTCAATACATTTTTACTGGAACCGTTAGCGCCTTTCCTCAATCCGTTACTAGGTGGTTTGAATCAGTTACTGGAAAGTTTCAATCTTGTATTAGAGAATTTGAGTTTACCTACTCTACCGCTTTTACAGCTTTTACCGTGGAACATTCTCAACGAATGGCCAGCGGTGTTAATTGGCATGGCTTATAGTTATTTGCCCTACATGGTGTTAATTTTATATGCTTCGTTGGAGAAGTTAGACAAGCGTTTATTAGAAGCTTCGGCAGATTTGGGGGCAAATCCGATTCAAACTTTTTGGAAGGTAACGGTACCGCAAACTTTGCCAGGAATTGCAGCGGGTTCTTTGCTGGTATTTATTAGTGGTTTGGGAGATTTTGTCGATCCAGAATTACTGGGTGGGGCATCGAGTATGACGGGTGCTCGTTTGATTTATAACCAATTTTTGGGGCCAACACCTAACTGGGGGTTTGGTTCAGCCTTGAGTATGTTGTTAATTGTGGCGGTGAGTATGGCGATCGCACTTTTGATTAAGTATGGCGATCGGGATGCGGCATCGCAGCGTTAGCCAGAACCCCCTTTTCCTATTTTTTAAGGACTAGGGCTGATTTATTCTCTCAAAGTGATCATCCGCCAAGGGTTGAAACCCCTGTCTCATAGCTCAAGTCCACTTCAGTGGACTAAAACTCTCATGTAGTCGTCTTTAGACGACTTGGACTATTAGGCAGGGACTTAAGTCCCTGGCGGACTTCGGGAAAATGAATCAGCCCCCCTCACCTCCTCGTATGAGCTCCGGCTAAAAAAGGGGAAAACCCCAGGAGAGCCAGATTCTCAATAGGGGACGTGCTAGATTAGCGGGAAATTCACTCTTGCTAACGCCGCGTCTGCATAAGCTGGGAAGGTGCCAATGGTTTGGAAGAAGATTTGGACAGTTCTCAACACTGAGATTAAATGGCCTGATGGGACTGAAACAGTAAGAGGAGTTGCAGGCACTGCGGCGGGAGTATGGCTTAAGCGATGGATGATACCATTTCACGTTTAATCCGCTACACATCGACCCCTCTAACCCCCCTTATTAAGGGGGGAACTTGAAATCTTGCTCCCTCCCCTTCACAAGGGGAGGGGTCTTTCAAGGATTTTTGCAACAGACGACCTGTTTTGAGGCTTTACTTCCTGGTCATCCTTTTGAGGTTCCACCCCCTCTGTTCCGTAAACTAGAGGATAGCAATATCCAAGAGCTACGCGGACAATTCGGGGGACGGCTTAATGACAGAAAAACTCTCGTATCAACAGGAGGAGGATATCCCTGTCGATATGCTGAATGCTAAATCTAAACTCAACGTCTCCTGGCAGGCGGTTTTCTCGGCGTTGATGTTTTTTTATATGTACCTGCCTATCCTGGTACTGACGTTTTATAGCTTCAATGATTCGGCTTATAGCGCCAATTGGAAGGGATTTACCCTGAAGTGGTATACCAAGCTATTTGATGACTCGCGCATCCTTACAGCATTGCAAAATAGTTTGACGGTGGCATTCTTAGCCGTCGGGATTGCGGCGGTGCTGGGGACGTTTATGGCGGTAGGTTTAGCCCGCTATCGCTTTCCAGGGAAGTCGTTGTACCGGGGTATTTCTTACCTACCCCTGATTGTCCCAGATATTGCGATCGCTGTCGCTACCCTTGTCTTTCTCGCCGTGATTGCTGTACCCCTGAGTCTGTGGACGATTGTCGCCGCTCATGTGGTATTTTGTATTTCTTATGTTGCCGTTAATGTCTCTGCCCGAATTTCGGGACTTGACCCTCACCTGGAAGAAGCCGCTCTGGATTTAGGCGCAACACCGTTTCAAGCTTTTCTCAAAGTCTTGCTGCCGGAATTGATGCCAGCCATTGTCGGGGGTTGTCTAATTGCCTTTGTCCTGAGTATGGACGACTTTCTCATTGCCAGCTTTACGGCAGGTACGGGTGCAACCACTTTACCCATGGAAATTTTTAGCCGCATCCGAACGGGTGTTAAACCCGATATTAACGCTTTGAGTGTAATTCTGATTTTGTTATCGGGTGCTGTGGCATTGATTGGGGAATTGCTGCGCTATCAGAGTGAGCAGAAACGTTTTAAGTGATGGGTGATGGGTAATGGGTAATGGGTAATGGCAAGAGTTTAGTTTTTATGTAGTTTAAATGGCTCACTTATTTCTGATCGAATGTCCATACTCCATCCCAGTTTTCGGGTACACCCTCTTCCATCAACTGGTGAACTCGCTCTAAATAAAGCTGTGCTGTCTTATCCGAAAGATTGACAGCCAAAACCTGTTCAAAGTAACGTTTAGCCTCTGCAAATTCTCGACGGCGGTAATATTCCAATCCCTGTTCAAAATCGGATTGAGTCTGAAATTTTAATGCTTTCACCTCTTCAGGCTCACCATCCATCACTTCATAGATAGAAATGGATTCCGTTTTGCCTTTAACAATGGCGCGATCAAGAAATCGAATTTCATATTGACTGGGGTCATTCAGCCTCTCCAAAACTTGCTCGGAAATTAACATGGACACCCCATAAAACTTTGTCAAGCCTTCTAAACGCGCTGTCAAATTGACACTATCGGAAAGCGCATCGCCCTGCATCCGGTTTTCTTCTCCCACCATGCCCACCAATATATAACCAAGGTGAATGCCAATACCCGCTTGAATCAGTTGATAACCTCTGGCTTGCCGATGTTGATTATAGTCCCGAATTCTTTTGAGTTTGGCGATTCCAGCTCTTACGGCATCATCGGCACCATTCGGGAAAATGGCCATCAATCCATCCCCTAAATATTTAACAATGATACCGTTGTGATTGCGAATTGCTGGGCCAACCCGCTGTAGATAGGCGTTGACAAAACTGAAGGTATCTTGGGGCGTCATGCTCTCAGATAGGGTGGTGAAGGAGCGGATATCGGAGAACATCACAGCCATTTCTTTGCTGACGTGGTCGCCTAAATGGACATGGGTTACATATTGTTTTTGCAGAAATTTAAGATATTCCAGGGGGAAAAAACGGGCAAAGGCATTCTTGTGATTTTCTAATATTTCAAAGGATTCTTTGAGTTGCCCTGCCATATCATTGAATGACTGAGCTAGTTGTCCGACTTCATCAGAACGGTCAAGTTCAACGGCTTTATCCCATTCTCCTTTAGCGATATCTTTGGCGGCAAAGTTGAGCCGGATTAGGGGTTCTGTCACCCAGCGAACAGTGAGAATGCCAATCAAAATCGCGGCCATTAAAGTAACGATGCACAGAAAGAACGTGATCCGGTTGTTGGCGTGGATTTGCTGCATGAAGTCGGATTCTGGCACAACCACCACAATCAGCCAGTCCAAACCGTATCCGTCCCTAAAGGAAGACACTTGGAGGAATTGTCGCTGATTGTTCAGCTTAAATTCGAGTTGATAGTTTTTCTGAATGTTTTTAAGATGACCAAAGCGATCGCGTAAAAAAGCCGCGCTCGAACGCATGAGTAGATCGTTGCTCTCCAAGGCGCGGAGGCGTTTGGCATTTTTGGATCTTCCCACTAATAAGGGTTGAGCACTAATCGAACTGGCGACTAACTCTCCAGACGGTTCCATAATAAAGACTTCCCCAGATCGACCAATTTTTAGAGTCTGCAAAAACTTGCCAATTTGGTCAATCCCTAACTCACAAGCCAAAACCCCTAAAAGTTCGCCCTTGCGGTCATAAAATGGGCGACTTGCCTTTATTTGCAGCAGGTCATAGCCTGTATTAATGTAAACCTCACTCCAAGTCGGTTTTCCTTGCTTGACGGCGGCTGTGTAGTAAGGGCGAGTTCGCGTATCATAGTTCAGAACGGTCTTAGCCACGTTGAGGCGATTCCCCTCTGGGTCGATGTTGTAGTAGCGGAGAGTTCCACCACCCGGAGTGAGTTGTTCGGCAATTTGAGGCTGCTCAGTCGTCGATAAACGATTGATCCAACCGACACGCAGAAACTGACCTTGTTCGTTGGCAAAGCCCGCATTTCCAATGGACTCATAAGTCTGGACTTGTCGCCAAAAATAAAGTTCAGCCTTTCGCACGTTCTGAAAGTCCAACAATCCCAGTTGAATCGCATGTGCATTAAATTGATTCACCTGTTGAGGGACTTCGACATAGGTTTGGATGCGGTCGTGAACGCGGGCGGAGACTTCACTTCGCAACTGATTGGCGAGGTCATTCACCACTTTCTGCCCATTTTTAAAGGAGAGATAACCCACCAACCCAACGGCACCAACCACTTGCACGACAAAGGGAACAATCAGAATGACGCGTAGCGGAACTTTACCCAATGTCCGCAGCAATTTTCTCTGGGTTCGCTTGGGAGTAGGTGCGGTTTGGGGAAGGGTGGCAACCGTTGTTTGACCGGAAATCCCTGGTGGAGAGTCGGTGGCGATTAGGATAGGAGTCTTTGTGGCAGACATTATAGACTTGATTGCCGCTCGTTCACTGGGTTGAAGATGGGACGAGGTTGGGGCAATGGCTGCCTGACGCCCCGTATCCGTAACGGTGCCATGAAAAGGCAGTGTGAAAATAAAGCGAGTGCCAAAACCGACTTCCGACTCCACCCAAATTTTCCCGCCGTGCAATTCCACCAAGGCTTTGGTGAGGCTTAACTGTAAATCGTTGGTTTCAGACTGCTGAATGGCTAAATAATCAGCTTGGTTAAATAGCTCCAAAATATCTTCTAATTTGTCTTCTGAAATCCCAGCACCCGTATCAGCAACGGTAATCACCAATTGCTCTAAGTTCTCTGTACCCTGCTGTTGGAACTCGTCCACCACGGCTGAAATTTCCACACAACCGTGTTCTGTTAAGTTAATCGCTTGAGCCACCAAACTTTGCAAAATTTGTTGCAAGCGCTGCTCATCTGCATTAATGTTAGGTAAATCAACGGGGATAGAATTGACGAGCTGCAAGTCTTTGTGGCTGACTAAGGTTTGGCTCGACTGTAATACTTTCTCCGTTAGCGATCGCACATTCACAGCTTGCCAATGGAGCTCCATGTCTCCCTGTCGCAGCTTGGAGAAGTCCCGAATGTTGTTGACTAAGTTGAAGAGTTGATGTCCACTTTGGGCAATCGTGGATAACTTTTGTTGTTGCGTCTGAGAAAATTCTCCCGCTTCTTTTTCTAAAAGCGACTGGACTAAATGAACCATCTGATTGAGAGGAGTACACAGTTCATTAGAAGTGTTAATCAGAAATTCATCTTTGAGTTCACTCAATCGCTTGAGCTGACCATGTTTTTCTTTTAACGCTTGGGTAAAACGGATGCGATCAACCTCTGATTGTTTGCGTTTAGTAACATCGAGAATGGCAGTGAGCAGAACTTCCTCTCCATAAAGAGAAAACGGTTGAAGTGAGATTGCCCCCCAAAATACGGTCTCATCCTGCTTTTTTAACCGGATTTCATAGTTCCGTAAAGAGCCATTTTTAGCATAAATATCTAACAATTTTTTGCGGTCATTGGGGTCAGAATAAAAATCGAGTACTGAGCGGCCTAATAGTTCCTGCATCGGCAGACTAAACATAGAAGTAGCCGCCGCATTGGCGTAAAGAACTTCACCATCCGATAAACGCGAAATCAGGATAGTAATCGGGGTCGCTTCGGCAATCAGGCGAAAGCGTTCTCTGCTTTCTTGCTTTGCGGCTTCTGCCTCCTTTTGTAGTTTTTCCTCTATCACATCACCATGGTCTGCTATGGTTTCCAGCATGATTTCCAAGTCAGCTTTTTCTTGCTGAACTTTTGCGAGTTCCTGACTCAAATGGGTGATTTCTAATCGGAGTTGTTCTATCTGTGGGTTGTTTGAGGATGGCCTAGGGGCTTCGGAGTGAGTGGAGTCAGACATAACGGGATTGAGCTGGTTGAAGCAGTGTCCGTAGGAAAAACAACTTACAACTACAATTTACAACTAATACGAAAGCCCACCCATTCAAGGGATGGGACGAGCTGACGCTAGCTCTTAGGGCTATGGCTAGATTAAGTTTTTATCCTTGATTTTAACTTTAAATTTCTTTATTAAGAATAAATAATCCCTCAAGCTGCTTTTGCCATGCTGCCTCAATTATTAGTTTCTTTCAAGATAAAGAGACTCGTAGCGACGGGCTTGAAGGTCTAGAGTAAATTCTTGTTCAGCTTTTTGGCGGGCGCGATGCCGAAGGTGGTTTGTGTCTTGATTCTCTAATACCCAAATCATGCCTCTAGCCAAATCTTCACTATCAAAGGCTTGAGCGAGATAGCCATTGTGTTGATGTTCGATCATATCTGGCATTCCGCCAATATTGAAAGCAACGCAAGGGGTACCGCAAGCAAGTGCTTCCATTACTGTATTGGGCAAGTTATCTTGAGTAGAAGGAGCCACAAAGACATCAGCGGCAGAATAGACAACCGCTAAGGCAATATCATCGTTCAGTTTACCTAAATAATGAGAAGGTAATTCTAACTCAATCGGTTCTTTGGGTGGAGCAGCACCGAAAATTACTACTTCTATTAAGTCATGCCCTTCGGATTTTTTGATACTTTGTAAGGCTTGCTGAAGCCAGTGAAATCCCTTGCGGCGATCGCTATTGGGATACATTGCCCCAAATAATATCAGTTGTTTATCTTGAGGCAAATTCAGGAGTTCTCGTGCTACCTGTTGCGGGATGGGTTTGTATTGTTGAGTATCTAGCCCATTCGGAATAACTTCAACGCGAACATCTTGAAACAGAGAACTCGAACTCGCGCACTTGGCTAGCCAGGTACTCGGAGTAACAATTGTTAAGTTTAAATTCTGCCAAGCTTTCAATTTTCGCTGCCATACCCAGCGGGAAATATCATGACTTTTACCACTATTTAGTTGAGGACAAGCCCCACAGGAATTGATATAGCGATCGCACTCTTGAGAGTAGTGACACCCACCTGTAAACGCCCACATATCATGCAGTGTCCACACAATAGGTTTTTTAAATTTGGCGATGGATTCAATCGATAAGTAGCCATGACAAACCCAATGTAAGTTAACCACATCTGGAGAGAGTTTGGCTACTTTTGAAATAATGCTTTCTGGAAGCCATTGCAGGGAAAAATCTGCCGCGTTGCGCTGACGATAAAATTTTAAGGGTAAAGCATCTAAACGTTCAGGTAGTTTTAACTTAGCGCTTGCCTTTTCCAGAGTCGTTTGGGGGGAAAATACAGCTAGATTATCACTATATTTTAATTGCACTAGAATTTGAGATTCTACACCCAAACGCTGTAAACCCTGGTGCAACCGTAACGTTGCCCGTCCTGCCCCTCCACCATCAGATTCACTCAGATGTAAGACTTTCATCTAGAAATATGACTGACTCCTCACGCCTAGTTTTAAGCTCTGCCTATTGTTTTTTTAACCGCTTGAGCCACTCGCGCTAATTTGGGTCGATTCCATACATACTGCCACACATCCGTTCTCAATTTTGCGGTTGGTGAATAGTATTTCTGGTGCGAAGGAACTAATCGATACTGCATTCCTTGATACACCTCATAGTCGATAATACTCGGCTTTTCGGCATAGCGACTACCGCTGGGGTACTGGCTGGGGAGATAATGAGCGGTTAAGGATTTTCGGGAATATTGGGGATTTAAGGTTGGGAAAGAACCATGAACTGTTCCAGAATTCCAAAATAGTACATCTCCTTTTTTCAAGGCAGGAGCATAAATTTCGTTTTGATGAAGCTCTACATACTCCTTCAATTTTTTCATGTAAGGGCTATTTGAAGCTTTTTCATCAGCCGTTAAGTCGAGTTCAACTCGATGCGATTTGGGCAAAACGTAGAATCTGCCTGCTTCTTCGTGGATGTCTTCTAAGGCGAACCATCCAGCTAGCAGATGACCGCTCGGCATAGAGTCTAAATAATACCAGTCCTGATGAGCCGGTGTAGCGGCGTTCAGATCGAACAACATGGACTGCATCAAGTTATGCTCTTGACTATTGGTGAGTTGAGTCAGTGCATCTCTAACTTGTGGGGAGCAAAAAATTTGTTTAATGGTTTCATCAAACTCTGGATGGTTTGGGTAATCGTGAACATTCAAAAAAGATTCTTCGCAATATCCGAACTCATTGACTTGGTTTCTTTCCCAGCGATTGCTGGATTGTCTAAAAAAATAGCTGTTCGAGTTCAGAACTTGTGATTTATATATGTCTAAAAGCTGATCAATAAGACTTTCTGGAATAAGCTTTTGAAAGATGTAATATCCATTTTCATCATAATACTCTTTCGGCTGGCTCATAAGGTCACCCTGGAGATTTTTTAATGATTGATCAACAAACTGATAGCTTTGAGCATTTAAGCATTATCCTGCTGTTATCACGTCTATCTTAAGGAAGAATAAATATTAATTTCAGTTTTAGCTTATTTTTCTCTAACCTGATAGTGAATTTAGAGCTTGAATATCTTCTTTATTTTATTTTGAGCTTTCTTGAAGATGTTTGGATCGTAATCAAATAACGTTCTTTGGGTAAATCTATCAGCCTCTAAGTCTCGAAAGATAAAGGGTGGATGTTTTAAAGGAAAATCCATTGCTTCTATTGCCATTTTAATATATGGATCTTTTTCATCATGGATGTGGGTTGCTTCTGCACCATACCCAATATTAGTTACCAAATTTCTATCAGAAATAATACATAATCCATTTTGAAGCCAACAGGAAAACATCCATTTAAAATCCCATCCTGTTAAACGTCCATCATATAACATCTGAGCCGTTCTTTCCCAAACTTTTACAGCATAAGGGTCTTCTAATATATCTTTCATAAATTTTTTGTCTCGCACTTCAGGCCAGAGTTTAAGGTCAACATCGAAGTACTGCCATGAACGTCTCCAAGTTGCCCATCCCCAGCAAAGGGTAAAACGAGAAAAATAGTAATTGTAATCTGTTCTTTTGCGTCCAAATAGGACATTTTGTCCCGATATATTCATGACCCTTGGATCGTGGCGATAACGGTCTAGCAATTCTTCACAATAGGTAAAAAAGGTAGGATGAGGGATGCAATCATCTTCTAGGATAATGGCTTCTTCAACGGTGTCAAACACCCAATTTAACCCATCTATAATCCGGGGATCGCAACCTAAATTAGTATCAGAGTAATTTTTGAGAACTTGGCATTCCCAGTCTACCCGATCAATAATTGCACGAGCTGAAGCGCACTTTTCTTTATCCTCAGGTCGGTTAGGACGAGGGCCATCGGCAATAACTAAAAGTTGGGAAGGTTGAGCTTTGCGAATGACCTCAAATACTTTTTCTGTATGATGGGGACGATTGAAAATAATCAAGACAACTGGGGTTTTCATCTACGAATAAGGCTTTATAGATTTTTATTAATTGGGACAATTAGCTTGGATATAAGAATAACAGTTGAGATTTTCAGTCAATATTTTTCTGAAGTTAAAACCCCCTACATATATATTAACTTTCTGCAATTCTTTTAAGCTATACCCGCCAATTTTAGGATTTTTAACAACGAATCTAATTTTACCAAGATATTGTCTCCAGCCAAGTGTGGGTCAATCCCTTCTGGTGGTTTTCGTCCTTCCCCAATCAAGTAGTAATAATCTAGATTGATTTGGTTTAGCATGGCCCAATAACCAACATTGACATAATTGGGGGAAAAAATCTCGATTAACTTCGTTCCTGGCTGGCAGAATACCATATTTGTAATGCCTGAACCATGAGGCGCGATTACAACCTTGACCGAAGAAAAAAGTGCCGCTTTTTCAGTGATCGTCATTGACTCTAGGGCTATGCTTTTGAATCCCCATTGTGCTAAAAAAGCTGTAACTTCAGCTTCGTTAATAACTTTACGATATTGAGCATCAGAACGACTGATATAAAGCCGCTCTACATCTTTATAGCGTTGGGTATTAGAAGCAGAATTGGGTAAAAACTCTCTCCTTAAGAAATCACAAACCCAACGCGGAGGGTTTCCTGATAAGGCTGGCAATGAAGGAACCAATAAGCGCTCGGCTTTTATATGTGGATACTTACAACTTTCAATGATTTTATGATCTGGAATTCCTAAAGTTTTTAAGGTTTCTTGTTGAAAGGGGTAATTGTAACTATTCACAATAAATTTATCTATAGTCTTGAAAGAAATTCCTCCTTGACGCAATAGTTCAATTCTGGGCAATAAATCGGTTAACCAGTGAAAATAAATATGAGCTTTGGCTGAAGTGAGGACAGCGGCTGTTCCTTCAATATGATGTACAGGGGGTAACTTCCACTCCCCGAAAATAGAGTGATTTTTGGGTAATCGTTTAAAGTCTAGAGATACGTCGGACAAAATCCGATCATCTCCTGTAATAACAGCACTGTAATCCACGTTTCTTCCCTTGTTAACCCAGACTCGTCCTCTGGGTACGACAACAACGAATGAAGCCGGTAGCGCTCGCCGATATTCAATTTTAAACTTCCAATGGATAGTTTCATCCAGCGTTTTTGGAATTGAGCGATTGATTAACTGAATGGGATAAATTTCTATATAACTACATTGAAGATAATTTGGAGCGGTTTGGTTAGCAATGATCCACTTTTTCGTTGATTCGTAAAAACCTTTAGGTGGACCAATAATTTCGGAGCTAAAAAGTATTTTTTGAATCGGTTTAATTAAAAGATTTTTAGAGCAGCGAATGACTTCGTTCCCTAAAATCCAGTAAGGTCTAATAAAAGCTTTTAATTTTTTCTCAAGTAAGCTCTCTAATAAGCTCAACAGCCTAGAACAAACACTAGGAAGAGAACCTACTATATATTGAATAGCTAAAATAATTGGCGCAATAAATCTATTTAGCAATTGTGCCCAAATTCACCACCCTGTAAAAAGAGGTTTGGATTGAGTCTCACTGATTACATCCCAAACAGCCCAAGCAGTAGAATAGCTTTGGTTTGGTGAAGAAATATCTTGCGAGTTGGGGGATAAAATGCACCAACAGCGTAAGCCGAAACGAGTTGGCTAATGACGGTTGCGATCGCGGCTCCTAATCCTCCGTAATAGGGGATGAAAAAATAGTTTAGCACGATATTCACAACAGCACCGGCGGCGGCTGTTGCAGCGGAAAACTTCATTAACCCCTCTGTGGTGATCCAGGTTTCTCTAGCCACCCCTAAAGACACAAACAAGCCAGCCCAAATATGTATGTTTAAAATTGCCCCTGCCTCTACATAATTGTTGCCATAAAGCAGCGTAACAATTTGGGTCGATAAAAACGTAACCGGAATTGCAACGACATAAGCTAAGGCTGACACCATCGTAAAAAGTTGTTGTAGCCGCTTGTAATAAACCGCCTCACTGATTTCTTTGGATTGTACAATAATGGGAAACACTGAGTTCACGATCGCACCGGGAACGAAGTACCATAACTCTGATATTTTGACAGCTGCCGAATAAATACCAACGGATTCATCCCCTACCATCTGACCCAGCATGACTTGGTCAATCCGCATATAAATCATAATCACGATTCCGGAGAGAATAAGGGGCCAGCTATCTTTGAGTAATGATTTAGCATACCTAAAACTAACGTGCCATGCCTTAATCAGATTCCCCGTTAATCGATAAGCAATGAGCATCCCGATGGCGCTCAAAATATACTCTACAACTATCGCGGTAGCAAAGGCGACGAGTGGCGCTTTCATCTGAATTAATACAATTTTGACCGCATTAATGAGTACATAAGCGGCATTTCTCGCCCAAACTGAATATTTTGACTGAACTTGTGATTGAAACCAGTAATCAATAATGTCAAATGATTGAACAATAGCTCCAGTTGCAACAATGCTTACCAACCAAAGAGTTTCTTGATAGTTAGGGCTACCACTAGAGGTCGAGAAAAAAACGACTCCAAAGGTAACAAAAAACGTTACGATGCTGGCAATAAATTTGAGGATAAAAGCTGTGCCAAGAGTCTCATTTTTATGAGATATATCGCGTGCTAGGTTACGAATGACAATATTGTCTAACCCTAATTTGGCAAACGGAACAAATAGCCCAACGATGGCGATGGCGTAATTGAAGCGACCAAATCTCTCTGGGCCAAGATAACGAGCGAGCCAAAGTCCAACCAGCAGACCCAGAAGCATCTGCACAATCTTTTCTGTAAATAGCCAAGCCGTATTCCCAATAATCTTACGCAGATTAGGGGTGAGCTTTTGCCTAACAGCAGAGAGCTTGTTTAGCATCAAACGTTTCCAATCCTGATTAAATAGTATTTAAAAACTGAATATTCTAGGGATTAACGAAATCGGTAAAAATCCTTTGCCGTCGATTTCTATAAACTTTATTCAGCTCGTTAACGGTAAGATCTCAGGGTACACAGTTCGCTTAGTTGCACTATCCCCTTTTCCTGAAGTATCCAAGGTTAATCGAACAGTCGTTACCACATACCAAAACCAAATGCTGGTAATTCCTACCAAACCTGTTTCGGTCAAATTTGTCATCAAAGTATACGTTAACAGTAAAAGCGGCAAGCCCGCTTCTGGTAAACGAGCTTTACCTAAATAAACAACTGATTTGGCTATATTATTAAAAAATGAGCAAACAAACAGAGCCACGCCTAACCAACCCAACTCAAGCCCAAGATCTAAAAATCCATTGTGAGAATGCGCTGGTTGAAACTGTGTTTTTGCCACAATAATATCACCCCCTGGGTCTCCAGCTCCTCGCCACGGCTGCCAGAAACCCGATAATCCGTAGCCTAAAATAGGACGTTGGTTGATTTTATCTACGATAATCGGCCAAAAATCGGTTCTTCCTGTTAATGTCATATCTTTATTCAGGGTATCTACGACAATAAATTTTAAATTTTCTGTAACAATAATGCTCACGCAAATACTGACTATCATAAACAGAATGACCGAAACAAAAGCCCATTGAACTTTTAGCCTTTTGACAAAACCAAAGTATCCCCACAAACTTAATAACACTACCGTTAAAACTTTGCTGGCTCCACTGTTTCCGTTAATCAATCCAATAAATGATATAACAACGAATGCAAGAGATCGGCGACGTTGCTTAGGAGCATAAAAAGCGTGCATTAACCACAAAACGGCTGTTTGAGCCATGAAAAAAGAGAATTGGTTTTTGTGGCCTAAAACTCCATGCCAATCGCTTTGATTCTCTTTAACCGCATAAAAAATACAAATGATGGCTAGAATGATGTTGACCCACCGCCAAAATCGATAAATTTCTGTCCAAGAATACTGTTTGCCGAAATAAATAGCAAAAATTGTAACCTCTAATAAGACTAAAACCGTTTTTAGCGTGAGGCTTATATCATTTGACCAAAATACAGATAGCGCCGCTAATAGCAAAAATAAACTGAAAAAAGGAGCTTTAACAAAAATGTCGGCTAAGACCCTAATGTAATTTCTTAGCGTATAACGCAGCCGGGAAACTATAATACAAAAAATAATGCTATAGAATCCAATTTGAGCCGCTATAGTGGGGATTGTGGTTGTTATCAGCATCAAAGCTCTAGGATGTAATTTATCAAACGGGCTAAGTGTGGCTCCCGTTGACCCCGCTATACTGATCAGCAACATCCCAAAAAACAACATTTCTATAGCCTCGGTCAGTTTTTTATTTCTGCCTGTATAATTAAAAATTATCAAGAAATAAACGATGGCAATTCCTACGAGAAAAAAAAGAATTATGGGGCTGCTTAAAATAATTTCTTTCATAACTATTGTCTAATTTGCTTCACAGTTTAACTAAAACGTTACGATTTAAGATTGAGAAAAAAAGCATTGACTAGTTCATCAAGTAATTGGGTTCTTTCGGCGACTAGAAGACCATATACCCCGATTTTAGGCTTGAGGATAAAACCCTAGGAAACTGGACAAGATTGCCCAAGAAATGCCTCTTATCTGTTCAATAGGGGGGCATTCAGGTGAGTCAATTCTCATGTCCTCATTGGTAACAGAAGCAGCAGTATCCTTCGACATTGAGCCATAAGTTCCTCTCGCGCTATACCGGACTTACTCAGCATGATATACTCTGTTCCCGGAAAACAGCTTGTTTATCCTTATATCCAACTCAGTTAGTGTCCACAATCTGATGAACCCTATGGGTGCAGAGAAAATGAGTCGTACAAATCAAACAATACAGACTAGATTACCAGAATTTGATTTACTTAGAAGTCTAGCGATAATAGGAGTCGTCATTATTCATATTACAGCCCCCCTGGACTTATATGCCCATCAGGGGGTTTTTGTGTATTATCTATTTGTCAGCATTCATTTAGCTCAACGATTTTGTGTTCCAGTATTTCTAATAATTAGCGGTTTTTTCTTAACCTATAAGATTGAAAATCAACAAAATCCAACTTTAATTTTAAAAAAGAGACTCCTCCGAATCATTCCTCCTTATCTTTTTTGGTCTTCATTTTTTTATTTTTTAGATGTTGTTTTGGGTGAAAGAAATTTCAATCTATTTTTATTACTAAAAGATTTATTGACAGGCTCTGTTGTAGGTTCCTATTACTTTGTGGTTTTGATTATCCAATTTTATGTTTTGTGGTGGCTTCTATCCAAGTTAAAAGTTTGGAATTACACCAAATTGTTGATGATTTCCCTGGGTATTCAGATTATAATAACAAGTTATTTATATTATTATCTATTCCAAGTTCACTACTTCCCTGTAATTGATTTAATGTATCGATTCATAGCGGCTTGGTCTTTTTATTTTGTCTTGGGTTTATGTTTAGGCAATAATTATGAAAAAATTAAAAGGATTATTCAAAAGCTAAAATTTCCTTTAGTTTTAATGAATTTAGTTTTTCTCGTGCTAAGCATCATTGAATTTTACATCATTGATGGTTTAAATCTAGTGAATACCATTAATCCTCAAACAGAGATAACAGGTGCAAAGCTTGAAACGGCTATTTCCTATTGGCGGATATCTTCGCAACTTTATTCTGTCGCTTTTTTTCTTCTGATTATATCCTTCCATAGCACGAATTTTTTGCCATCTGGAGTCACTCAGATTGTAAAAAAAATCTCTGAATATTCTTTCGCTATTTATCTCATTCATCAACCTATTCTTTGGAAATTATTTTTTAGAGTATTTAACTTATTAGGAACGGGAAGCTTAGCTTCTTTTTTGGTTATTTTAGTACTCGATTTGGGGATATGTTACGGCTTGATTTATTTAGGTTGTAAATTTTTGCCCAAAAAGTACAGCCGATATGTATTTGGGTTGTAACCCCATACATTGAAAAATTCCTGAAATTGAACCAAAGGGTTGTATTAAGGATAAAGCGATACGATGCTGGAAGCGCGTTTCTGAGGGAAGGGAAAGTCAGCGATATGAACTGGGTATTTTCAGGCCCTTTAAGGGTGGAAACAGTGGAAATTGCGATCGCCGATTTACCGGCGTCATTGAAAGGCACAAAACTCGTACAGCTTTCGGATTTACACTACGATGGCGTGCGGCTATCGGAAAACTTACTGGCTCAAGCCATTGAAGCCTGTAACCAAGCTGAAGCCGATTTAATCTTGTTAACCGGCGACTACGTAACGGATGACCCGAACCCAATCGACCAACTGGTGCAGCGGCTAAAGCACCTACAAAGTCGCGCAGGTATCTATGCCGTACTCGGTAACCATGACCTTCACCATCGTCGTTCAAAAGTCCAAGTGACAAACGCACTCACGAGTATTGGAGTGCGAGTGTTGTGGAATGAGGTCGCCTATCCTTTAGGGTCAGAATTACCCTTTGTGGGATTTGCCGATCTCTGGTCGCGTGAGTTCAATCCCGCACCCATCATGAATGAGCTTGACCCCAAGACGCCCCGCATCGTTTTGTCTCATAATCCTGACACGGCTGAGTTATTGCAGCAATGGCGAGTGGATTTGCAGTTGTCGGGTCATACTCATGGGGGTCAGGTTGTGATTCCAGGATTTGGCCCTGGCCCCATCTTGCTGAACAAGCTCCAGCCCCATATTCCCAAACCGATGCAGCGCTGGATTCCGTTCATGAGAGCCTGTACCAGGGTCGTCAAGCATTGGGAATGGGCTGAAGGACTGCATCAAGTTGGGAACAATCAGCTCTATATCAATCGGGGTTTGGGCAGTTACGCGCCAGGACGCCTATTTTGTCCGCCAGAGGTGACAGTCATTACTCTGGTGAGAGAGGTGAGGAACTGACGCCTCATCCTCCCCAATCAATAACCACAGGGGCAATTCCCCTCCAAAGTAGTGCTTGGACACTAGCAAATCCCACAAGGCTTTAGCTATCGCAAAACTCTGAGTTTCGTTATAGTACTTCTGAGCGTGATGCTAACGCGCTCAAGTCATCCGTCAGATGATTACGCCATCTGCGTGCAGCAGCGCAAGGTGCTATCGTAAGCCAACCTTTTTCACTCCCTGGGACATTGAAAATTCCCTTTCCTGAGTGCAAGATGTGGCTTTGGCTATCAAACTCAGGTTTCATCCATGAGAAGTAAATTGCTCCAGAACTGGGTGCTCCCTCCAAGTTGGTTACGGTTTTTAATCATCATCATCTTAGTCTTGGGTCTATTTTTTCGGTTTGTTAATCTTGACCGAAAAATCTACTGGATGGATGAAACGTATACCTCACTACGAATTTCTGGATACACAGAAGCAGAAGTCGCACAGCAACTTCTAGAAAGTCAAATCTTGAGCCTTCAAAACTTACACCAATATCAACGTATTAACTCAGAAAAAAGCATCGTTGATACTGTTAAAGGCTTAGCCACCGAAGAACCCCAACTAGCCCCCCTCTATTTCATATTGGTGCGTTTTTGGGCGCAAATGTTTGGCGATTCAGTCGCGGCAATCCGAAGTTTTTCTGCCTTCCTGAGTGTGCTGGCTTTACCTTGCATCTATTGGCTGTGTTTAGAATTATTTGAATCGTCGCTAGTCGGATGGTTAGCGTGTGCCTTGCTTGTCATTTCCCCCTTTCAATTGGTATACGCCCAAGAAGCACGACAATATAGTTTGTGGACTGTGGCGATTTTATTGTCTAGTGCTTCACTTTTACGAGCCATACGCATCAATACTTGGCGCAGTTGGGGACTTTACGCAGTAACAGTAGCAGTGGGTGTTTATTCTCACTTATTTTTCGTCTTAGTTGCCATTGCCCAGGCTATCTATGTCTTCTTTATTAATAACTACCGTTGGAATAAAGCATTAAAAGGTTATTTACTCAGTTCGATCGTAGGAATCATCGCTTTTTCTCCTTGGATTGTCGTGATTCTAACCAACTACAAGCAAGCCTTAACCATGACGGCGGCTCAAGACACCAAAACCTCCTTATTATATTTTCTGAAAAGTTGGTTAGGTAATCTCAGTCGTAATTTTATCGATACGGGCTTTTCTTCCGGTTCGCCTTTTGCAGTACCCTGGTACCATTTAGTATTACCCAGCCTGAGTATCTTAGTTATCACGGCCTTAGTTATCTATTCTCTTTACTTCCTAGCTCGTGATTCTCCCAAGAGAGCTTGGTTATTTATCTTCCTATTAATTGGCTTTACTTCATTAGTTATCATCATACCGGATTTGATTTTAGGCAGGCGTACCTCGGTTACAGGGAGATATATGATTCCTTCTTACCTAGGAATTCAGCTATCGGTTTCTTATTTGTTGGGATCGAAAATTAACCCCACTCTTCTCTCCAACAGATTCCATCAATTCTGGAAGCTGATTCTGCTTGCACTACTCACGAGTGGTGTGATCTCCTGTGTGATTATTTCCCAATCCCAAACTTGGTGGAACAATCTCACGGATACCCATAATCGACAACTCGCTCAAATCATCAACCAAACCAGTAATCCGTTGGTTATTCAAGAAATTGACTCTGCCCCACCTCGTTATAATGTTTTTAATCTAATTTCTTTAAGTTATCTGTTAAATCCAGAAGTAAAATTTAAGTTTATTCCTAAAAATACGACAACTAAAATTCCCCCAAAGTTTAGCAATATATTTTTTATGGCTCCCTCTCATGTTTTGCAATCAGGAATTGAGATAGATTATCAAACTAAAATAGAGCCGATTGATGGAAACCCAGAAACCAGGTTATGGAAATTAATAAAGCCGTAAAGCCTTTGTCTTGGCATTAGAAATATTAGAATATATCGCTCAGAGTCAGATTTTGCACTACCAAGTAAACCATGAAAATCAGATTAACACCACACTGGGCGCTTCCTCCGACTGGATTACGAGTTTTAATCATTGTCTTGTTAGTACTGGCTATATTTTTCCGCTTCACCAATCTGGGTCTTAAAGTTTACTGGCATGATGAAACAATTACCTCATTACATTTGGCTGGTTACATTGGAGAAGATGTGCGACAACGCATTTTTAATGGGGGCATCGTTAGTGTTCAAGATTTACTGAAGTATCAGTATCCAACACCTGAAATAAGCTTAAACGATACCCTTCGCACTTTGATTATAGAAGACCCTCAACATCCGCCCGTCTACTATCTATTGGCGCGACTTTGGATGCATTGGTTTGGTAATTCTGTGGCAGTTATAAGGAGTGTATCTGCCCTGATTAGCTTGCTCGTATTTCCATGTATCTATTGGCTATGTATTGAATTATTTGAATCGTCCCTAGTGGGATGGGTTGCGATCGCACTCAGTTCAATCTCACCCGTGTACCTCGTCTTTGCTCAGGAAGCACGAGGGTATAGCCTATTGATGGTAACTATCCTCCTATCGAGTGCCTCCCTTCTAAGAGCCATGCGATTGAACACAATAGGAAGTTGGCTAATTTATGCCATAACTTTGGCATTGGGGCTTTATAGTCTTCCCTTAATTCTACTCACCGCCATTGGACATGGGATCTATGTGGTCATAGTCACAGGCTTACGGTGGAACAAGACGATTACCTCTTATCTTCTAGCTTCATTCGCAGGAGTTTTAGCCTTCACTCCTTGGCTGGCATTAACATTTAATAGTTTAACAAAAGCCCAGGCATCAACAGCTTGGTCTGGCACTAAAGTCCCTCTATCCCGTTTAGTTAAAAGTTGGATTGGCAACATTAGCAGAGTTTTCTTTGATATCAACCTTGACGCCAGTGCTCCGGCAATTTACCTCATTCCTCCCGTCTTAATTCTTTTAGTTTTAGTCATCTATTCGTTCTATTTTCTGTATCGTCAAACTCCTCCAAAGATCTACCTATTTATTTCAACCATGATTGGGGTTCCGTTCCTAGCCTTACTAATTCCCGATCTGATTTCAGGTGGGCTGAGATCCAGTGTTCCTCGATATCTTGTCCCTGGTTTTTTAGGAATTCTGCTAACCGTCACTTATCTTCTGAGTCAGAAAATTGTCTCGGCTAATTCGCTACAACGAAAACTCTGGCAATCTGTGATGCTGCTGCTAATTTCGGCGGGCATTATATCCTGTGTCGTCTATTCCCAGTCTCAGGTATGGTGGAACAAAAAACCTAGCGATACTCATGTCCAAGCCGCGACGATTATTAATCAAGCCAATCGTCCTTTACTGATTACCAGTTACTATCACGCTAATTTTGGTGAACTTTTATCGATGAGCTATCTCCTCAATCCCAAAGTGCAGCTTCAATTAGTATCAGAACCGAATATACCCAACATTCCTCAGGGGTTCAGCGATATTTTTGTTTTCAACCCTTCTCCTGCCTTAAAATCTGGACTCGAAAGAGACTACAACAGCAAAGTGGAGCCAATCGAACCCAGTGATCTCCAGCTTTGGCAACTCAAAAAAATAGTTAAATAGATTTCACCTTCAGAATTCCCGATCCGCAATATTCCGCACATTGCGAATGGTATGGGGCAAAACGCCTACTAAGCGAGCAAAGGCTTCATCCGGCAACTTCGCAAGAGTCTCCGAATCAAAGTATTGCTCAAACTGATTGAGAATCATCTGAGCGCGTTGTGCAGGCACGGGATTGTCGGTAATTTGTCGAGTGAGTCGAATCCACTGTCGTCGAAGCGCATAAGCCCGTTGCCGCTCATCAGCCGTTTCTGGATAAACCAACGAAAAATTACCCACTAGCAGTACTCGCTGGCAATCCAAATCGAATAGCCCACCGACTGCCGATCCGGGGCCAGCAAATTCGGCGTGATAGCGCTTATAGAGAATTAAGCCATTCCGACGCCGACTATTGATGATTAGCAGTTGCTTATCGTGCAACTGCTTGAGGACTGCCAATGCCTGTGAGTCTTGAAACTGATCCATGCCACTATAGCCTTGAGAGTCGGCGAAACCTATCCGGCGGGCAAGCACCTCCTCTTCGTAAAGAGCTGTCTGGCAACGCTGTTTGTTATCGCTCTCCATCTCAACTTGTATTGCTTAACTTCTCTGAGCAGGGAGGCACCCAGACCGAAAGCACGACCGACAAACTCAATTGGTATAAGTTCTTGAGGATACACTAGCAGAAAAATTCAGTTTACCATCTGTTTTTAATTACCCTATCAAACAAACTCAGATTCAGGATTGTTTGTTGCTCGTTAACTTTGTAACTCCATTTTATGGCATACCGCTTGGGTACAGGAAAGATTGCCGTGGGGAGATTATGGATGAGAGCAGAGCGGATGAATTGCTAAAACAACCTTAAATTTTACCAATTATTATCAAAAAAGGGTTATGGAAGCAGGGTAAACCGACCTAACATCCTTTGACAGATGCCATCCACAGGAGTCTTCTCATCGATAGCCTTCAGCTCGTTCCACCCAGATCAAGGTGTTTATGTAAGAACAGGCGTTTAGGTTGCCCAAACAGCCATGCACTGTAACTCGGCTCAACCTGGTGCAGTTGATATCCAGCCTTGAGATAAAGCTGCCGTGCCTGGTGATTGTTTTCTAGCACATGGAGGTACAGGTCTGGGAACCCCCATTCTAGAGACGTTCGTTCACAGGCGAGGAGTAATTGTCGAGCAACTCCCAGTCGCCGATACGATTTTCTGACAGCGAGATTAGAAATATAAGGATATTGAGAACCATGGGGTTGCCAAGAGGGTGGAGAACGCAGCGCAATCTCCACAGTTCCTGCTAAAACTTCACCCGAATCCGTAACCTTAGAGCCGTCGGCAACCGCAACCAAACAAACATAATGGGGTGAGTTAGCTCGCAACCGATTTCGCAAATCTTCGTAAATCCCCAATCTGAGCATAGGGTAAGCCCAACGGATGACCCCAGTCCGAGGATGAAAGCTGTCAGTTAGAATTTCTGCCAGAGTGGTCAGATCCAGCACTTGAGCGGTACGGATCGTAAAGTTGGATACACCAGTCGTAACAACATCCTGACTGGTAGGGGCTGGCTCATAGGGCGTCAAGAAAGAGAAGCAGGGGTTCACATCCACAAAAATAGTTTGGGAAAAGAATAGCTAAAAAGGTTCAATACGAACAAAGTATCAAAAATTTACATGTGTTAGATAAAACAGGTGTCTGTCAGGCGATTGTACAACAACTGTTGTAGTTTTCGGGTGCCAATTTATGGGGTCGGGGGGAGCGGGGTCAGGGGGAGCGGGAGATAGGGGCTGGTCAGTTTATTTTGGCCTGGGGAAACTAGAGATTTCCACAGAGGAACACAGACAAGAGCGTTTCTAGTTTAGGGAAGGATAGTATTGTACAAGTAGTGCATCGATCAATGGCAGTCAAGGAAAAGCCCATAGCTGTGCTCCGACCGAATTAACAGAACCCTATCCGGATGAGCCTTGCATCATCAAGGTATGTTTCTAACCGCCGATTTCCAGGACTAGCTTAACTAAAGCCAGGTTTGTCAGCGTGACCTCAGGGGATCGGCAGAGGATGAAACCGCCAAGCGTTAGAAACAAATTTTTTAGTGGATAACCTCTGTTCTTCTTTTCAAAGGATACAACCATACTAGAAAACAAAAATTAAAATCGATTGGGGTGCACCACAACCATAACGTTAGCTCTGGAGGGTCTCTTTCCTTGTCGGCAGACAACAAGTCGCCTCAGGATTTAGGATGGATCACTTTAGCCCCGATCGCCCAACGAACGAGCCACCCCTCTCAAGAGAAGAATCTGTGAACAGTGTCCAGACTTTTTTTACCCGACAAGCCTTGGCAACAGGAGAGCGGTGCATGAGATCCCAAGAAACAATTAGGCCCAAACTTCTGGTTGTTGACGACGAGCCAGACAATCTTGACCTGCTTTACCGGACTTTCCATCGAGAATACAAAGTCTTGAGGGCAGACAATGGGCCTGCGGCATTAGAAATTTTGGCGAAGGAAGGGGATATCGCGGTGATCATCTCCGATCAGCGTATGCCCTTAATGAGCGGCACAGAGTTTCTCAGCCTCACGGCGACCCGATACCCGGATATCATCCGGATTATCTTGACTGGCTACACGGATGTGGAAGACCTTGTAGAGGCGATCAATGCGGGTAAAGTCTTTAAATTTGTCACAAAACCTTGGAATTCCGATGACCTCAAAGCCGTTGTGCGGCAGGCAATGGATACCCACAATGTCTTGAAGGTTCGCACCAGAGAACTGTGTCGGGCGCTACGCCGGGAATCTCTCCTGAATACCGTTACCAATACGATTCGCAACGCCCAGTTTGGGCAGGAGGGGGATTCTCCTCTCCAGCAAATCCTGCAAAGGATTGTCGAATCCGTAGGGCATCTGCTGGAGGTCGATATTTGCCTTCTACGTCCCTTTCAGGATGGGCGGTTGGTCGATGAATGGTTTGTGTATCAAAAAGATCAAGGGTCGCTACGCTCCTCAACAGAGGCAGGGCTTAATGGCTCTGCTAGCCCCACAGAAATCGCGGCGAACAGTCCCGAACCCGTAACCACAGATTCAGAAATCGGGGCCAGAGAGAAAGCAATGGGTGATTCTGCCTTATTGGCGTCACCACATCTCCCTGTTTCCTCCTCATCCTCTTCTTACCCCTCCCTCTTGGAACAAACCGTGTGGGAAACCCGCGAGGTTGAAGTGATTAATGATGTGTTAACAGATGAGCGCTTCCTCAGTGAGGGTGAAGAAATTCGACAACGAGCGATCGCCTATCAACAAACCAACATTCGATCAACCTTGGTGGTGCCGCTGATTAGTCAACAAGAGCTAGTCGCCGTTCTGGCTCTGCATCAGTGTGAGCAGCCTTACTATTGGCAGGATGACGAAATTCAGTTGGTGGTAATGGTTGCCGATCAAGCCGCGTTGGCGCTTTCCCAGGCACGGGCTTACGAACAAGTGCGGGCGTTGGCAACCCAGCAAGCTCTAGTGAATACCATCACCAACGCCATCCGTTCCACCTTAGACCCCCAAGAGATTTTTACCGCCATTACTCAACAATTAGGACAAGCGATCAAAGTGGATGGCTGTACTTTATCGCTTTGGAGAGAAGAGGACGAATTTGTCCAATGTGTGGGCTTGTATGATGGCAAATCGGCTCAAGTAGTGGAATCTGAAGACACAGAAAATTTCAATACAGCCTTTATTAATCAATTCTCCAACTCTAGCTCTGTGACTCATCAGTTACCCCAATCCCTTGTCCCCATTTCAGGGAATCCGGTGCTGCAACAGCTCGTGAGAACCCAACAGCCAGTCGCGATCGATGATTTGGCAGCGAACCCAGAAATGAAAGGGTTTGACCTTCCCTTTCGCAAACCCGCACGAGCACTTTTGGTGGTACCTTTATTGGCGGATAGTGCCAGCAGTAATGCTAGCGTGAGCGACGCCCGCACAACCCCAAGATTGCCAGGACAACCATCGGGCAAAATTATTGGCAGTATTACCTTGCGCCACACTTACCGCCCTCGCCATTGGCTACCCTCAGAAATTAATTTAGCTCAGGCTGTGGCTGCACAAGCCGCGATCGCCGTTCAGCAGTCACGACTCTATCAGAAAACACGGCAACAAGCTGAGCGGTTAATGGAATTAGACCGGCAGAAGACCGAGTTTTTCCAAAATATTTCCCATGAATTCCGCACGCCCCTGACCCTAATGATTGGGCCACTAGAATCGGTGATTGAGCGGAAACAGGATTTACCTTACGAACAATGTGCGATCGCCCTACGGAATTCTCGACGATTATTGCGCTTAGTCAATCAACTCCTCGATTTACATCGACTGGATGCCGGTCGGATGCAAGCCAGTTTCCGTCCCTGTAACTTAGTCCAGTTTGTCAGTCAAATTGTCGAAGCGTTTCGGCCTTACTGTGACAAAAAGAACATCCGTCTTTCAACGCAGCTCACACGTTGTACCTCGGTTTATGTCGATTTAGAAAAATTTGATAAGGTGCTTTATAACCTCCTGTCTAATGCCATGAAGTTTACCGAAGCTGGGGGGAATATTACCATCAAGGTAGAATCGGCAGGAGACCATGTCCGGTTGCAGATTAGCGACACGGGCATTGGCATTAAGAAGGAGCAAGTACCCCATTTATTTGAGCGGTTCCGGCAGGCAGAAGGGTCGGTTAATCGCAGTTATGAGGGCAGCGGTTTGGGGCTGGCTTTGGTGAAAGAATTGGTGGAACTGCATGGAGGTCAAATTTCGGTCGAGTCGGTTTATTCAGAAGGCACGACCTTTACCGTGTGGCTACAAACGGGGACTTCTCACCTACCCGTTGAGCAAGTACTGGAAGTGCCCACAGAAATGCAGGTAAGTCGGGCATCGGTGGAATTAGCCGACTTAGAAATCGAATTACCCGTAGAGGAAGAAGAACAGGGAACTGGAGAACCTCAGATCAAGGTGGCGGGAGTGCCTGCTTCTCCCCCATCCCAAATCTTGGTCGTAGACGATAATTCAGATTTACGCGCCTATGTGTCCCGCATTCTGCGGCAGGAGGGCTATCAAATTCGGATAGCTCGAAACGGAGCAGAAGGGTTCGAGGTCGCTCAGGAGTATCGTCCCCAGCTCATTGTGGCGGATTTGATGATGCCGGAGGTATCGGGTTTAGATATGATTCGGATGATTCGCGACACCGAAGAGTTGAAAGGGACACCGATTATTCTGCTCACGGCAAAAGCCGATGAAGCGACGCGAATTGAAGGCACTGAACAAGGGGCCGATGCTTATCTGTCGAAGCCGTTTAACGACCGGGAATTATTAGCAGAAGTACGGAATTTGTTGGCACTCAAGGCGAATGAGCAACGGGTGCTTGAATTGAATACCTATCTGACAGAGTCGGTACTGCGGCGCTTTTTGCCTCCGGCAATGGTTCAAAGGGCAGCCAAGGGCGAACTGGAACTGGATTTAAGTCCAGAACAGACTCTGATTACAACCTTGTTCAGTGATATTGTAGGCTTTACTCAGCTATCCAATACCTTGCGATCGCGTCGCGTAGCCGAGTTACTCAACGAGTACCTCGCCGCGATGACTCAGGCCGTTTTTGATAATGGTGGTACGGTTGATAAGTTTATGGGTGATGGAATTTTGGCCATTTTTGGTGCTCCGGAGGTTCTATCACCAAAAGAGCAAGTACGAAGAGCTGTCGCAACAGCACGGCAAATGTTGCGTTCCCTAGAGCAGCTCAACCAGCGCTGGGAAGAACAGGGGATTGTCGGGAAAGATGGACCCCCGCCTGTGAGATTCCGTTGTGGCATTCACCAAGGAACAGCGGTTGTGGGAATGTTTGGAGGCAAGGAACGCTCAGACTATACAGCCATTGGGCCTTCGGTTAACATTGCTTCGCGACTACAAGAAGCGGCTGAACCCAATTCAATTCTCGTCTCAGCCCAGGTCGCTGACTGGTTGGATGATCATGAAATTACCAAGTTCCGTCCCCTGATGCTCAAAGGTGTGGATGAGACGGTACTCACATTTTCAGTCAAGCCAATGACCAACGATTCTGACAAAATGTGACCTCAGCTCAGTGATATATAAATGTCTATGCTCAACCGTCAATTAACCTGACTCAAAAGGAATCTAATTTTGAGTCATGAGCGTCTACTTACAATGCACAAATTAGCGAATGCGTGTTAATCATGAACATTTCACAATGCCTGCAAGTCGCTGGGCTAGCTGTTGCTTCCTTGCTTACCATCGGTACATTGAGTCCGACAACCGCCGCTACTTTTGACGATGCAGAAGTGAACGGCAATAATTTTATTGCTGTCGCAGCTCCCTACGGCGACAACAAGCATCAACTCCTGATTATCGAACAACTTTCCAATCGGCGACCCTGCTGGAGCGAAACGGGCAGCAACCCAGTTACGGTCGAGCCTCTACTCCTAAAGTTTGACTTTACAGGGATTTGTGGACGTAGCACCGATAGTAATGGCTATTCGCTCCGCATGAGTGGTGAAGACCTCGGTTTAGACTATCTTCTCAGAATCGTTGAGCGTAATGGGGAATTGGTGCTGGTTGGGACACCTCGCGTCAATCGCAGTGCAGGAGAGGTTGAAATTGGCAGCACGCAGGGCATGACGAATGGTTTTGCCAAGATTATTCTCAACCCAGGTTGGCGGTTTACAAGAAGAACCTATCAAGGAAAGTCTTTAGGCCATATCTACCTGACGACTGATTCATCAGCTCCCGTAGCCTCCCAGTCGAATACGCCACCTCGAAATCTACCGAGTTCTCAACCTTCATTTTCTAGTCCTCCGCCTGTACCATCATCTCCTCCTGAGCGGGAGTTGATTTTTACCAAGCCTGGAGATGACTCAACGGCTCCATCAATCGGGGTTCCAAGCACTCCAGTTCCGTCGTCTCCTTCTACGCCAGAGCGTCAGATTCCTGTGTTTGTGGTGCCAACCAACTAGTGCAAGACAGCAAAAGTTTCTGACCACCTCTGTGCAAGCAGGGGAGCGGGGGAGCGGGGGAGCGGGGGAGCAGGGAAGATTTTAGCTGGTCAGTTATTTCTGCCATGCTGCAATAGTGCAAGACGGCAAAAATTTCCCACCAGTCCGGTGAAAGCAGCGATGTATTAGACATCTCCGAAAAAAAATCTGAAAACCTTATCCTGTCTTGGTGAAAACCTAATTTCTGGAGATGTCTATACTTTATACAATACATCAGCGCTACTTTGCCGTAGCGATGGGAAAATTTACTGATTAAAACTAAAACGACCGTCTACTTTTTCTCCATCAATATCAGAAATAATTTTCACCTGATATTGACCCGTTGCTGTTGCTGGCAATAGAGCAGCGTAATGTTTACCTGCCGCATCATAGGGAAGGTAGTGGATACAATGCGATCCCTCTTTGATGGTACAACCAGCTAATTTCTGGGAACACTAAAATTGGTTTAGTTCTCAGGAGTTATGAGCAACATTATTGGGATGATAACCGTCCTAGTCGGTGCAGTAGGGGCAGGAGTTTCAGTGTGGTTTGTATCGAGGCAGCAGCGACAACAGGAGCAAGAGCATCATCAGGAAACAGAGCGTCGCCTCCTCGCTCAACTAGAACAAGAAAGACACCAGCATGAAGAAGTAGAGCGTCAGCAACAACAGGAGCAAAAACATTATCAGGAAACAGAGCGTCGCCTCCTCGCTCAACTAGAGCAAGAAAGACGCCAGCGTCAAGAGATTGAACGTCAGCGTCAACAGGAGCAAGAACGTCATCAGGAAACAGAGCGCCGCCTCCTCGCTCAACTAGAACAAGAAAGACGCCAGCACCAAGAAGTAAGTCCAAAAGACTTGAATCAGGAGCCAAATCAAGAAGCAACCCCGCCAGAGCCTCATTTTCCTTCATGGGATAGTTTTAATCATGTCATTCAAACTGGTATTGGTGATTTGGAAAAGTCTCTAACTAACTCGTTTGAAGAGGTGGCTACTCCAACTCCAGAAAGAACGCCAAACTTTGTTTTGAAACTGCGCGATCTACTAGCCTCAGGAAAATGGGAGGAAGCGGACAAGGAAACACTTAAGATTATGCTCCAGGTGGCGGGTCGAGAGAAAAAAGGTTGGCTCGATGTGGCATCCATCCAAAACTTTCCATGCGAAGATTTCCGCGTTATAGACCAACTTTGGTTGCAATCCTCTAACGGGCGCTTCGGATTTAGTGTTCAAAAGCACATTTGGAAAAGTGTAGGAGGAAATCTCAAAGCTGACGACAAAATATATAAAGCCTTTGGCGATCTCGTAGAATGGCGAGTGAATGAAAACTGGCTACAAATCAATGATCTTACCTTTGAACCATCAGCTCCCGTTGGACATCTGCCTGCTACTGCTGTCAGGTTGGGTGGATTAAGTTGGGGTGTAGATGGGTTTTGGTGGGAAAAAAGAGAAGCTTACGTGTTTCTTCTTTCCGAGAAAGATTGGTAACTTCTAACATCTTCACACAATAGGCCAAAGCGATCATTTTTTTTAAGCCTATTCAAAAGGTCTCGTTTCCCGTTGGCTCATTGTGGACAAGACCTTGCTTCTGATAGCGATAGGAGGCTACAACGGGGTAAACAATACCGCGTAGCCGATTGATGCAACCAACGGGACGATGGACTGCTAGACCGTTCCAGGGAGAAAATCGCAGGTTTTCACAGAAATCGTATTGTTTTTCAAAATTAATGATCTGATGCTTAACGGTAAGACGACCGACAGTGAAGAAGGGTGATTCGCTTTCCTTCCAGGTAATCGTGGTATCGTCGATGGACATGTTTGGGCTGGTTTGGAACTGAATACCAAAGTCCCAGCAGTATTCAGCATCAGGTTTCGCCAGAGATTGAATTAGGTCATCTCGGTAGTAATTATCAGGTTGATTGGGAGCTAAACCGAGTGCTTTGGCGCGATCAAAGAAGGGAAGTTTAGGAATTCCTGGTCGAGACTGGAATGGAATCCTGTCATGCGGGGGTTGGCTTGAAACTGGAGTAAACGCATATTTAATTACAGCAGGATATTCGACAGGAACTAAACTCGTCTTCGAGGCATCAAAATTGGGTTTAAGACCCAAAGCAGAGGCTGAACTACTCCAATACTTTTGTGTTAGTAAACTTTTCGGAAACTGGCTCGTACCCTTGATGAGTGCTAAGAACTGCCTAGGATGTTTAAAGAGCCACTTCTTTGTTGCCTCGTCTGACTCGACGACAGCAGAAAAAAAGCCGTAGTAGTCTCTGATGCTTTTAACAAAGAAAAACTCCGAATTGTGAACAATAATGTCCTGGGTTTTCGACTCATAGCTTTGCTCAAGCCGTTCCCCTTCAACGCCCATCACTTTCACTGCCATTGAGCGGGTGTCTGACACGTAATCATTTTCTACTTGAAAGCGCCCGTTGGCAAATCGCAGCCAAACAGGATATTGTTTGGGTAAAGAAAGTAAGCCTTGCTTAATGGAAATGGCATTGAGTTGCGAAGAAGTCAATGAGGCATGTTTGTTCAATTCGCGTTTAATCACTTCTTCATCAATGTCAAAGATTTCAAGAGTTCCTTTAACAGCAGCATGACTTTTGGTATGGGTATCTCGCAGCGCCCGCTCTTTGTCTTTATATAGATTATCCATGCGGGTCTTGACTTGCTCGACCAGGAGATCGTAGTATTTGCGTTCATCCTGTTCGGGATACTCTGTAAATAATTTCTGGATCATATTTACCTTCTTTCGCCGCTGTACAGCTTGTTCATCGACAACTTAAAGATTGAAACTGACTTTGTACTTGCGATCGCTTGGAGGAACATTGCGATTCACTAAATCGGAAACCGTTTTGGTATTTTGAATAATTTCCCAACCAACGGGAGAAAAGGTATCCTTGTTGAAGATTTTAGGTGATAACAAAGGATTAGTTAAGGCTTGGGAGAAAGCATCAATGCCAATTAACCGTGCTACTAGAGGCGGTATAGCGGAATTTTCCCGCACATCTTCAGCGTACAATCCGACAAAAAATTCAATCTTATCAACATGACCATATAACTCTTTTAATTTCTGTTGTGCATATTCATCACCGGTAATTTGATTGAAATCAGTCACCCTGGGAAAACCACACATTTCGCGGTAATCATTGTAGCTGGCTAATTGCGCCTGTCGTCCTAGTTTAATACTGGCTAGTTCAGTAGCATCAATAAAGGTGTAGGGTGTGCCTGAGATTGGGAAATCAGGCGTATTAAATAAACCTATTCTGGTACCCGGTTGGGAACAAGTCTCTTCCATCAAGGCACCCAACCCTTTATCAATTAACATTTGATTATTCCAAAGGGAATCGTACATGGGTGTTTCTTTGCCGTCATATATAAATTTTTCGGGCAGTGCACTATGCCAGCGATAGACCAGACTAAATTCAAGAGCCATCCAATTTTCTCGATACCAGCTTTCCTTGGCAAAAGCTTCAGGGTCGGCAAAGAATTTAAATTTATAGGGCGTAATGTGGAAAATATACTCTTCCATAATGATATTTAAAACAATCACCATGAGAATATTTCTCGCGGTTTGGAATAGCCTTTCATCGTCCCATTCCGGGTAATTTTTTGACAAAATATCACAAATTCGATTATGTTCCCTGATGCATAAAGTGTTGAGCATGACATAGCCAATTTGGACGTTTGCTCGTTCAACTCCCATTGCAAAGAGCTTGGCTTTCTTTTCGGGGGGTTGTCTTTTCTCATCATTCAGGGGTGCATGAAGACCCTCAAATTGAGGATCGATAATACTATTCTCAGGATCGGCATAATAAAAGAGTGGATATTCTTCTTCTACCCCATCGTGGCGCTTGAGTTTCTGGGTTTTAAATTTCCCATCTTTGAAAGCTCTGATAAGATTTGTCTGTTTACGGGTTAACCCGTAAACATTACACATATCAATTTGATGATTGGAGGTATTTTTGAAGCGGTTTTGCTGATCGATCCGTAGAAAACTATCAGTAAACCACTGCACCCAATAGGGAAAAAGCAGAGTCGATTTTGGTGAATAAATCGTTTTTCCATCTCTTTTTTGGAATAAAACCTTTAAGTCTTTGATTTCCGGTAAATTTCCATCTTTGTTAAATTCCGGGTCGGGAGGTAAATGTCGCCCAGTATAAGTCCGGTCTGTAAGTGAATCCCAAGAGGTATAGGCATCAGTTTTCTTGGGAATGTTTGTCCCTGGAATGCAGGGATCTAGGGTCATTAAGCTATAGGGAAGGGGGCGAGTCGGAATTTTATAAATGATACTATTCAGAAAAAATTTGTTGATTTTACGTTTCAAAGGTTCATAACTTTGAACTAAATTCCACAAGGGTTTGAAATTGCTCAAAGCATAGACTAAAGCTTTGTTGCTTAATCCGTCTCTAGATGTATCTCTTGCCATGATTGCTTTTCCTTTTATTTTTTATAGATGAAAACGCTTGCTTAGGTTCAATTTTGAGGTCTTGATGAAGTCTTCTTACTTCTCCAAATTTTGAATAAGTTTGGGGAGAACTTTTTCTAGATTCTTGGGACGATAGTCCTTTCGGACTTGCAAACGCTTGATAGTGCTTTCATGAAGATCTTCAATGACATCGCCCACTTCGCGGAACTTGATTCCTGCCAACTTGAAGAACCCAGGATCGTTCTTAAAATCGCACTCATAATTAGGATTGATGCCTGTGGGAATGACACTTGGATCGAACTCAAGCCCTAATCCAAGCTCACCGGTTGCATCCATCATCCACTGTAAGGCGGCATCTGATAACCCGCTGTGTTCTTCCGTTCCACCACCAACGCAACCATGTCCGCCCGGAAACCAAACTTGAATTACCCGTTGGTTCTCAACTTCAGGATGCTTCTTCATCGGGGTGACGTCGAAAACTTCGCGGATTTCATCGATCGCAACGGCGTGCAACGCATTCTGGATCGACTTATTTAACGTGGTGTCGTGGAATCGATACCGCTTATTGAGTTGTTGGTGAAACTTCTTGAAGGCGGGGAGTCCAGGAATCCCAAGAGAGCCGACAGTGTCGAAACAACCGAGTAAAGTGATCGGGACGCGCTCGCCGTATTGCTCACGGTAATCCGCTGCTATTCGATCCTTTGGTTTAATGTCTCGGTTGCGGTAAAGCTCGTAAGCTTCGTGTGCTCGGGTAACATGAGGGCGATCTAGGAGACCGGAGCAATAGATCATCCCCGCTAGGCTTCTGACAGTATAAGCACCGCGACTGAACCCGAATAGATAAATTTCGTCACCAGCTATATAGTTGAGACTCAGGAACCGATAAGCATCTTCGATGTTTCGATCAATTCCCAGTCCAGTGGCTCCGCCCAAAAGCTTGTTACTATCCGTTCCAACGCCTTCGTCATAAAACACAATCTGTGGAACTTCATCACTAGCAATGGGCTTCACGGATTGAGCTAGTTTAACTATATTACTTGGGTAAGGATTCGCTAGCTGTTGCCAAGTTCCATCACAGCAAACAATAAGACGTTTCATGTTCTACCTCCAATATTTTCAGTCAATGAAGTGAAGCAATAGCATTAGTCGCAGCATTACTCAGAACCTGTACTTTGTCTTTCATTGAAGGACTAGTATCGATGACGATAATTAAATCAACAGGAGGTATAGCTCTTCCTTTTTTATTCATATTTATTCGCTTTTTTCAGAGGATTTTAATTAAATAAAATTATTCATGGATAAAGATTTTCATGAGATTCATTCTGCTAAGTAAGAAACTGTTTTAAGAAAAACTCTAAAACCTAAAACCTGATTTATTCTCCTGAGTTATTCGTTTCATTAATGTTGCCTTTATATACTACTTCCAAAGATATAAATATTATTCAGCTATTTGGCTAATTTTCTTGGGTATAGATGATATTTTGTAAAATACAATAATATTAATAAACAAAAAGCAACATTATTTAATGCAGTAACTTGCTGAAAACCTCACGTTTTTAACAAATTAAGCTCAAGCATTTGTCAATATACCTGCGTTTATTTGTGCCTACCTACTTAATAACACTCCTAGAAGGAGCAGTGCGGAATCTACACTCTCTCATCAATCTTCCATAGAGAAATGAAATCAAGATGAAATTGCTCGATCCAATTACTGCTTGTACCAAGCTTTGCGCCACTGCTTCATCTGGTCAATTTCTTTTTCTTGTGAAGTTAGAATTTCTTGAGCCAATTTCTTCATTTCGGGGCGCTTCGACTTACTCAGTACATCTTGAGCCATAACCAGCGCACCTTCATGATGCGGAATCATGGCTCTGAAGGGAACGTCATTGTTCCCTATCAATTCAATTAATCTAACGCAGCTTTAACCTTTCCATCTGGGCTAAAAGCTACGTAAATGTTGGTATTCCCTCCGCCTTCTCTGGGAGAAACAAACGCACTACCAGGCAGAGGTAAATTTGTTTGATCGATGTACTCTCCTGAGGCATTACTTAGAGGTCTAATTCGTTGAACTGTCCCATCAGAATTAATGGACACACTATACTCTAGAGTTTGCTTTAAACCAGCAGGCGATTGCCAACCTTTTTTGAAGTAATTTTTGACCTCTACCACTGGAGAATTATCGTCAGGATTGACCTTGTTATTTGCCGCCACTGGAGAGGCTTCTTGATGCGTACCCTGTCCAGCACAGGGGGATTCTAATGAAGGTAAATTTGGCGGCAGGGTTGGCGGTACAACGGGATCGCGTCCAGAAAGGGACGGTTCATTGCTCAATTCAGGTTTCGGACTGGGTATTTGATCTGTCGAAGGGTTAACGGCGACAGGCTGGTCTAAGCTCGTTTGTGAGGGAGTGAGAGTCTGTTTGGCGAGTCCCTGTTGTGGAGATAACTGGGATGTGGTGGTATCGGGGAGTGGCAGCGCTTCTGGTGATGCAGAAATCGGCACCTCAAGCGGAGGTATCGGCAGCGTTTGGGAGGGATTGTTCGTACTCTCTGATTGCTGCTCTTTTTGAGAGGGTGAAGGTTCGTACAACGCCATAATTGTTATAGCGATCGCAACCACAGAAAATACAGTCCATTTAGCTCCTTGAGCAATAAATTTCCCAAGAAGCAGACGAGGGGCTGGACTAGAAGGCTGAGGTAAACGCTGAGACTTTTTTGTCCCTATATTTTGAGTTGATTGCCCTGCTTTTGTCTCTCGAATATCAGGTTTTTCGTTAATCAGAGATTGGGAAAGGCGAGTACGATTTAACTCAATCGCATCATCGGGTTTTTTCTCGGATTCAAGTGAATTGTTTGGGGCAGAAGGTCGGTTAGCCAATAAGTGTTTCATGGTTGACCTAACGAGTGGATTAACAGTGTTGACGGATTTAAGGACGCACCTGATTAGAGAGAGAATTCGGTGAGCCTCCACGGCGAGAATTAGATGAGGGACTGGGTTCCCTAACCTCTTCCAAAGAGGCTTCGACCTTCCCATCGGGGCGTAATTTTAGGTTAATGCCTGTTTTTCCTCCATCTTCAACTGGAGTCACAAGCGAACTCCCCGGCAAGGGCATATTAGTGCGCTCAATGTACTGGGTAGCAGCATTATTTAAAGGCAGAATTTGTTGAATGGTACCATCTGCATTGAGTACAAGACTGTACTGTAAAGGCTCCTCCAAACCAGAAGGAGGTTTCCAGCCTTTTTTAAAGTAGTTTCTGACTTCTGCAATGATCGTGTTTTGATTCGTGCGGCTATTCTTCTGTGTCGTTCCCGTCGAAGCTACTTTTTGATCTGGAACCGAATCCAAAGAGGACGGGATTGGCACCGGTGAGGGAGATAGCAACTCAGGCGGAATAACGGGAAGACTGCCGGTAGAATCAGTTCCTTTCGGGACGTTCCGATTGGGTATCCCTCTAGGGGAGGGGATAACGGGGAGAGTTGGATCTAGACCTTTTGCTGGGGGAGTGGGAAGTACAGTGCCTGGGAGCGGTACCGTAGGCAGAGGCGAAGGATTCGTCGCGAGAGGGTTTTTTCCCAGCCCGTCTAGGGGCGGGGATAAATCAGGTAAGGGATATAGAGGGGATGGCAACAGCTCATCCGGTAATGGAGTGTTCGGCAAATCTAGAGGAGGCGTCGGCACGGTTGAGAGGGGATTTTCCGCCAGCGGTGAAGGTGGCTTGTCGGTTTCGGTTAACAGTGAAGGCTCTCTCATCAACGCCAAGGCTACGCCTACCACCACCACAACAAATGCCGCGAATTTAGCTTCTTGAGGAATTTTCGTCCAAAACGATTTCATGGTTAAACCTCAGGATGATCACGATGGAGCTGACGGCTGTTTCCAGATTAACCGTTACCTATCCCCTCTGGTAGAGGCACGGCAGAATCAATATTGTGCCTAAGCCGAGATATTAGGGTTGTTCTGACAATGGGAGATGATTTTGGACAACTTCTAAGTTCCCAAATAACGCCTCAAGAAACTTTCCAAAGATTCCAGTTTGAAGTTGTAAACAGACTCCAGTTTAGCAATCTCTTCTGATGTGCAGAAAAATTCATTCGCTAGCAATGTCCGCAGTGTACCCAAGCCTTTTCGGGTTTGAGGATTAACGAAACCGAAAGCATTTCTAATGCCATCAAACACGAACAAAGGTGGATTAATAATAATTGGATCTCGGTTAAAAATGCGGCTGAAAATGCGTGGGATATCCTCTCGTTTCAGCACATCTGGCCCACCGACGGCAAAGCTCTGATTGCGTGCCCCTTCCACCGTAATAGAATCAACAGCCATCTGTGCCAAATCGTCCGTACTCACAATTGAAGTTCGGTTTTTGCCATCACCATTGAGTAAATAAATCCCACTTTGCCGAAATTGTTCTGCTAGGGGAATTAAGTTTGACGCCAACCCGGAAGGACGCAAGATGGTATAATTTATCCCACTTGCTTCTAAGTACTTTTCCACAGCTCGCTTGGCTTTGAAGACTGGGGCATCTTCATAACCGCGATCGCTTCCCATTACCGAGATAAACACAAAGTGCTGAACCCCATGCTCTTTGGCTTGATCAATCAGCTCAATATTGGCTCGGTAGTCTAAGGTTTGTGCATTGCCCCTGCCAGAACCATGAGTACTAATGATGTACTGAACGCCCTTGCAGGCTTTCTGGATATCTCTTTCCTCTTGCAAATCACCGATAAACAGTTCAGCCCCCCGGCTTTCTAGCTCTCCATAGCGAGAACTCAGGCGGACAAAGGCTCGTACTGGTAGCTCTCGCTCCCGCAAGAGGCGCACGACGCGGCGTCCGATTTGTCCTGTGGCTCCAGTGACTAAGTACATGAAAAAACACCTCGTTGGTAGCGAACGGCTATCTCTTAGTGTATTTTTCAAACCTAAGTATTTCTACTTTAAAATTCAACAATGACTGGAGTATGGTCACTGGGTTGTTCAAGTTGCCTGGGCGCTTTATCAATGGTGCAACTGATAGCCTGATTATAGAGGTTGGGGGTAAGGTAATGATGGTCAATCCGCCAACCGCGATCGCGACTGAAGGCACGAGTCCGATAGTCCCACCAAGTAAAATGACCTGCCTCTGCGGTAAATTTGCGAAAGGCATCGGCTAACCCCACTGTTAAAACATCCTGTAAAGCTTGGCGTTCTGCCGGGGAAGCCATAATATGCTCGTCTCTGCCTTTGGGGTCGTGGATATCCCGATGATCTGGGGCAATGTTAAAATCGCCACAGACACAGAGTTCATGAGGCTGTTTTTCTAACAAAGTTTTCAGGTATTCCCGCAATACCTTGAGCCAACGAAGTTTGTAGTGGTATTTATCGCTTCCCACCGCCGAACCATTTGGCACATAGAGATTCACAATCCGCACATTTCCGACGATACCGGTAATCACTCGTTTTTGTTCGTCTAAATCTCCGACGACATCGGCACCCAACACGGGGGCAAACCCGATACTAATGTCTTCTACAGGTGTCCGACTGAGGATGGCAACGCCATTGTAGGATTTTTGCCCAGAAACGTAGAGGTGGTAGCCGAGGTTTTCCAAGGGCGATCGCGGAAAATCAGCATCCACAACCTTGGTTTCTTGCAGGCAAAGCACATCGACAGGGTTAGCTTGTAACCAATCCACCACCTGCATGAGGCGAGTGCGGATTGAGTTGACGTTCCAAGTAGCAATTTTCATGAGGCTGGCAAACCGAAATTCTGTAGGGGCGTTTGCCAAGCATGGTGCGAAGTAAACACCCCTACAAGAGCATATCTAATCCTGTTCCTCCAACAACGGCTTTAGTGTCTGGGGAAGCTAAATCTTGCAGCTTAAATCCCCAGCTTTTTGGGTAAAGCGGAGATTTTCGCCGTAGTCAACAGGGCAATCAATCACCGTTGGGACATCTTGAGCCAGCGCTTCTTTGAGTGTAGGAATCAACTCTGCTGCCGAATTCACCCGATATCCTTTTAACCCCATACTTTCCGCAAATTTAACAAAATCCGGATTGCCAAAGCGGATGAACGCGGAGTCACCAAAGTGATTTTGTTGCTTCCACTCAATCAAGCCATAACCACCATCATTGAAAATCAAAGTAACGAAGGGAGTACCGACTCGGAGTGCCGTCTCTAATTCCTGACAGTTCATCATAAATCCGCCATCACCCGTAACCGCAACGACGTTCCGTTCTGGATATACCAGTTTTGCGCCGATAGCTCCTGGCAGGGCAATTCCCATGGCGGCAAAGCCATTAGAGATGATACAAGTGTTGGGGCGATCGCAATGATACTGACGCGCCATCCACATCTTATGAGCACCGACATCAGAAATGACGATATCATCCGGCCCCATCACCTGCCGCAGGTCATAAATTAGCTTTTGCGGCTTGATGGGGAAACCTTCATCGTTCGCATACAGCTCATAGTCGGCTCGAATATCCGCCCGTAATTCTACGGCATAGGGTATGGTTTTGCCCTCCCGATCCGCCTGTTTCATAATTTCAGCGAGCGAATCAGAAATATCTCCTACCACTTCCACTAAGGGAATATAGCTGCTATCAATTTCTGCGGGAGACATGCCAATATGAATAATCGGAATCTTGCCTTCTGGATTCCACTTTTTCGGTGAATATTCCACCAAATCGTAACCCACAGCAATGATTAAATCGGCTTGATCAAAAGCACAACTTACATGGTCGCGTTGTTGTAATCCAACCGTCCATAACGCTAAGGGATGAGTGTAAGGAATCACACCTTTGCCCATAAAACTGTTCACAACGGGAATATTCATCCGAGTTGCAAATTCCGTTAGCGCTTCACTCGCACCCGCACGAATGGCTCCATTCCCCACGAGAATTAGAGGATTTTTAGCCTTAGAAATAGCGACAGCCGCTTTACCGATACTGCGAAAAGAGGCATAGGTTTTTTCTCGCTCATCTTTAGCCAGGGGTTGACCTAGTACTGGCATAGCAGCAATATTTTCCGGCAAGTCAATGTGAACCGCTCCCGGTTTTTCGCTCTGAGCAATTTTAAACGCCTTGCGGACAATTTCGGCTGTATTACTAGGGCGAACAATCTGGGCATTCCATTTGGTTACAGGCGCGAACATCGCCACCAAATCTAAATATTGGTGAGATTCAATGTGCATCCGATCGGTTCCCACCTGACCGGTGATAGCGACCAACGGTGCTCCATCTAAGTTGGCATCTGCAACACCGGTCATTAAATTAGTTGCGCCTGGACCGAGGGTAGACAGGCAAACGCCAGCCTTTCCGGTCAAGCGTCCATAAAGGTCTGCCATAAAAGCGGCACCCTGTTCATGACGGGTTGTAATGAACTTAATTGAAGAATGTCTGAGCGCCTCTAGAACGTGGAGATTCTCTTCGCCCGGAAGTCCAAAAACATACTCGACTCCTTCATTTTCCAGGCAACGTACCAACAGTTCAGCGGTGTTTATTTCGCCCATTTCACTTTTCCTAGTATTTAGTTGAGTTTTTGCTAAGATTTGGCATTTATGGAAGCTCTTAGCATTGAGGGACTAAACTTTGATGCCTTATAGGAGCGTAATGTAATACACTCGTAAAATTCAAGGTATTCTTAAGAATTAAGAACCCCTGTTTACTTAATCCAAACTGTTTTAATGTTGACAAATTCATGGATACCTTGAATTCCCAGTTCCCGTCCATAACCGGAACGTTTGATGCCACCAAACGGTAAACGGGGATCGGATTTGACTAAGCCATTGATAAACACCGCACCCGCTTCAACTTCGTCAATCAGGCGTTGGGCTTCTTGTTCATCGGTTGTCCAGGCACTGGCTCCCAGTCCAAAGGGGGATGCATTGGCTCTGGCGATCGCTGTATCAATATCCGGCACTCGGAAGAGTAACGCCACGGGACCAAAAAATTCCTCTTCGTCTGCTGGCGTGCCCGGCGGGAAGTCACTCAAAATCGTGGGTGGATAAAAGTTGCCGGGGCGATCAGATAGGGGCTGTCCGCCGGTTAGAACTTTTGATCCTTTTTTAATGCAAACTTGCACGAGCTCGTCTAAATCTTTGAGAATCCCAGGCGTCGCTAAGGGGCCAACATCTGTATTCTCATCCATGGGGTCACCGATTTTTAACGCCTGAAATTTCTCCACCAAGCGTCGCTCAAATTCATCGGCAACGGCATCCACGACAATAAACCGTTTCGCCGCAATGCAAGATTGACCGGTATTGAGCATCCGCGCCGTGACAGCGGTTGTCACTGCTGCTTCTAGATCGGCACTTTCCAGGACGATAAAGGGGTCACTTCCACCGAGTTCCAATACTGTTTTCTTAATTTGCTTACCTGCTGTTGCGGCTAGACTCGCTCCTGCCGCCTCACTGCCGGTTAAGGTTGCGGCTTTGACTCGCGCATCATTAATAATTGATGCTACTTGGTCTGCACCAATTAATAAGGTTTGAAATGCGCCTTCGGGAAATCCGGCTTCTCGGAAGATTTGTGCGATCGCTAAAGCACATTGCGGTACATTAGAAGCGTGTTTGAGTAACCCGACGTTGCCTGCCATCAGGGCGGGTGCTGCAAATCGAAAGACTTGCCAAAACGGGAAATTCCAAGGCATAACGGCTAGAATCAGCCCCAAGGGTTGATAACGCACAAAGCTCTTGCTGGCATCCGTTGATACGGCAACGTCAGCGAGGAAGTCAGCGGCGTGTTCGGCGTAGTAGCGGCAAACTAAGGCGCATTTTTCGGTTTCTGCGATCGCACTTTTCAGGGTTTTCCCCATTTCCGTGGTCATGATCTTACCGAAGCTGACCTTGTCACGCTCCAGAATTTCGGCGGCTTGATTCAGCCATTCGGCTCGTTGTTGCATTGGCGTTTGGCGATATTGCTCAAATGTCTGTTGCGCCAGTGCTAGCTTTTGTGCTATTGACCCAGAACTCTCGGCCTCAAATGTTTTGATGGTTTCCCCGGTTGCTGGGTTAATCGTAGCGATACCCATAAGCACGTTCTCCAACCCCAAAATAGATGGGTATATGTTTTGTTTTCCTTGTTTTCCTAGTCTAATGCCACCCTAACTTTCCATCCGTCAATGATGTAGATTGCTTTACAGTTTCTTTCACTGGTTAAGAATCGGATCGCGGGTGATAGTGTAAATTTTTTCGACAAAAATATAATCAATCACTTCATTAAACGTGGCAAATCTTAAATAATTATTTATTTTGTTTGAGATCTACACTAGAATGAAGAAGCAATTCTCAGGCTAGCTTGACAAGATTTTTCCTGAAAAATTTAGAGCAAAGACTTAACAACCTAGCGGTTTCCCCGAATCAGTCCATCAAAAGCGCCACAATGCCGCTTGAAGAGTGCGCCTTACCACTCTGATGGTTAGCAGTAACACGACCGTCGTAGATCTTCCCTAAGGACAACATGGATGACTTGGACTTTTGCCCTTGTTGTGAACTCACGTATGGCGGTGCTAGTGATAATCCACGCTCTATCACTAGCAAGCCGATCATTTTAGCCGTCGATGATGATGAAGACAACTTATTGCTGTTGGCTTACGCCCTAGAACCTTTTGGCTGCAATTTGCTCACCGCGTCTGATGGTCTAACGGCTCTACGCAAAGCCCAAGCTTATCAACCGAATTTAATTTTGCTGGATATTCTCATGCCTTACATGAATGGTATGGAGGTAGTCATTCAACTCAAGAAAGACGTAAAGATGAGGACGGTTCCGGTCATTGCTGTCACCGCCTTAGCCAGAATTGAAGACCGAGAACGCCTTCTGGTTGCAGGGTTCAATGACTACATCAGCAAGCCCTATATGATCGAAGAGATTGAAGCATTAGTCCGGCATTATCTCCCGTTGCCCGTGTCTATTTCTTGATCTTGGGGACAGCTTCCGGATTGCGAACTTCGGGTGTAACCTCTAAAACAGCAATGATGCCAGTGCGACCAGTTTCTAAGGTAGCATCGCTGAGAAGGTCAAGGACACAGACACTGAGTACTTCCTCAATCAAGGCTTTTAGTCCGGGTTTGATGGCCTCATCCAATTCTGAACGAACTTTTTGAGCTAAGTCAGATTGACCCCTATCCGCTAGGAGTTGTTCAGGTGGAGTAATCGAGTCTTCAATAACCAAGGCCACCTTTTCATCAAAGATTTGACAAGTCACTTTCCCGGGCTGATGCCCTAACTGGTCGCGATACAAAGCCTGGAGTCGCTGTGAAAGCAGACGTTCTAACTGCCCTCGGGTAGGCTTGGAGGACTCCTGTGTCATAAGGGGATTTTGGTGAAGAATAAAAGGATCTAAAGGCATATTTTAAAGATTATTCAACAATTTTGGTGATCTTGTCTTAGCCAGTCTAAAATCTTGACATTTTCCTGGATTTATGAGATTAAGACGACCACTGCCTTTATAGTACACACCAGCGGAGCAAGGGCGTTGATGGATGGACTAAAAAAGCGAAATATTTCGGAAAATTGAGTTTTAATTTTTATATAGGGGGATTTACTCCTAGAATAGGGCTACAGAATAGGTGTTATATTGACAAACCTCAATAAAGCATCTCTTATCATGAAAAATCAGCACCGATTTAATCCAAGCCAGTCTGTACTAAGCGCTATCAATCCGCTAGCGATTGCCTTGTCCACTTTGCTGCTGAGAGTTGTATCAGGAAGAGTCAACTTCCTAAGAGCAGAACATGATTATGAAAGTTGATATGGAATGTTCTCTTGGCAGCGATAATCAGGCCGTTGCCCCACAGCCATTAGTGTTAGTGGTCGATGATAATGAAGATAATTTATCGTTGCTCGCGTTCTTGGTCGAGCAACTCGATTGCCAAATTATTACTGCGATAGATGGTAAGACGGCGTTGGATTTAATGGAAAATCATCAACCTGCCCTGATCTTACTGGATATGATGCTACCGGATTTAGACGGATTGGAAGTGTTATCTCGCATCAGGCAGAATCCTGTGAATGCTAAAATTCCGGTGATTGCTGTGACAGCGATGGCACGAGCACAAGACCGAGAGCGGATTTTATCAGCTGGCTGCGATGAATACGTGACCAAGCCTTACAATGTTGATGAAATAGAGGCGTTGATGCGACGTTATTTGAGCCAATAGGGTGAAAGGTTTATAGGATGCGTTAGCTTTCTTCGTAACGCATCAAGGATAACTGAATCGGCGCTACTTGAACTGGGGATAAATCAGGATTTTGTAAGTATCCGGTGTTGGGGCGATCGCACGTTCTACCGCATCGGCTAAATGTTGCAGGGGGTAGCGATCGCTAATCAGGGCATCCACATCAATGCGTCGATTGAAGACAATATCTGTTGCTAAAGACTGAATGCGATAAGAAGAACTATAACTCCCCATCAGATCGATTTCCCGACGGTAGAGGATATTAGGATTAATCGGAATTTCCACCTCGTCGGGAAATTCAGCAAAAAATACAATTTTGCCGCCTTTGCGAGTACAGTCTAAGGCTTGGAAAAAGGCTTTCTCACTGGGAACGGCAAGTAGGGTTGTATCCACACCCATCCCCTCGGTGAGAGCAAAAATTTTAGCTTGTAAGTCGGGATCACGGGCATCAAAAGCCGCCTCAGCCCCCACCTGCTTAGCTTTCTCAATTCGGGCAGGGATCAAATCAGTGGCGATCGCTTTTGCCCCAAAGTACTTCACCAGCATAATAAACATTAGCCCAATTGGACCCGCCCCGGTGACCAAAATGGTTTGACCGGGAGTTACTTGGGCTTTTTTCACCGCCTTGAGGCAGCAATTCGTAGGTTCGACAAAACTCGCTTGTTCAAAACTAACCCCCTCTGGGATTGGAATTAACCCCCCATTGCGGACAATATGCCCCGGAACTTTGACATAGTCAGCAAAGCCACCCCCGCTAGGCACAAAGCCTGCTGTTGTGGAGATATTTTTATAAACGTCGCACATCGAGAAATTGTCATTGAGGCAGTAGCCGCAGCGCATACAAGGGATATGGTGCATAACCACAACCCGTTGCCCCACCTGCCAACCTGTCACCTCTTTTCCAACGGCAGCAATCACACCCGCTGTTTCATGTCCGTAGATGCGCGGAGGATCATACAAGGGATAACGAATTTTTTTGATATCTGACTGGCAAAGCCCCACCACTCGCACCTGCACCAACACCTCATCGGCGTGAAGTTCGGGAACGGGCACCTCTTCGTAACTTAGTTGATTAACGCCTCGGAATACTTGCGCCTTCATGCACTCCTCCTCTTTGCCTAGCAATTTTAGCTTTTTTCGCCAGAAGCCCCGCATCCTAATTGTTATACTCACATCTTGCGTTCAAAGATAGCAGACTTTTTCCCTCGCTCCTCGCTCCTTTAAAGCCTGAAAATCTATCGAATAGAAGATAGTAAATTGTTTATTATATCTTCCTTAGATAGAGGTAAATCTTACCTAATTTTACAACCATACAAGGTAAAGAAGTCTACTTAGGAGAAAATCCATGAAGCACAGATTTTTTACAGTCTTAGGAATTTTGGCAGTGAGTACAGGGTTAGCTAACTCAGTTCATGCACAGTCAGCCTTTGTCTCAAATCCAGATCCCGCCGAAGTTACCGTATCCAGCGAGTCCCTGGACGGGATTAGAAGCAGAACATTAGGTGATGACTTCAACAACTTTTTTTTAGATAGTTCTTCAACTACTCCATTGAGTCCTGTGGGAAATAATAACAACTTTATTGTTCGCAATGGAACTGTATGGCAAATCACTGAAGACGTTCAATTAGTTGGCAATAGACCAATTTACCCCTCCGTTAGTCCTGTTCCTTGGCAACAAAATCAACCGCTTACTAATCAGCCATTAAATGGCCCGGAAAGAGTGGAATTGCAGTTTGACTTGGGGCAATAATCTCTGTAAGATTTGTTGAAGGTAAAGGTATTGATGGTTGAGCGAGAGCTGTAACTTTGGCATACTGTTCAGCTTAATAAATACTCTCTGCGCTATTTTTCTATCTTAAGGAATTGTAAAGTTAATTCCATTACCATTAAATATAGCGAGAGAAATCAAAAAATCAAACATAAAAATCGAAATCCACGATGTAACCACAGCAGATGTTGCAGCTTGTCCCACACCTTTAGCGCCTCCCTTCGTCGTTAATCCCCAACTACAGCCAATAATGGCAATGAGTACTCCAAAAATCAAAGATTTCAACACTACATTCAGTAAATCTCGCACTTCTAGAAGCTCATGAACTGAATTTAAAAATACATCAGGCGGCACATTATAAAAATTCATTCCCACAAATACCCCCCCAGCAATTCCCATGATCAGTGCCAGAATGGTTAAGATAGGTAACATTAAAAAGCAGGCAACCACACGAGGAATTACTAAATAATTAATCGGGTCAGTTTTCAACATATATAGAGCATCAATTTGTTCTGATATTTGCATCGCACCAATCTCTGCCGCATAAGCCGAACCCACCTGTCCCGCCACAATACTCGCCGTTAAAATAGGAGCTAACTCACGGCAGAAGGCTAATGAAAAAGCTCCACCCACAAAATTGACGGCTCCAAATCGACTTAATTCTCTTGCGGTTTGAATAGTAAAAATCATTCCAGCAAAAACGGCGACTAGTATAACCGGATTCAGGGAACCGACACCAACCGTTGCCATCTGTTCTAGCAAGTTTCGAGAGGAAAATTTTCCTTGAAGCAAACGCAATACAACTTGACCACTTAAGAAAATGGCGGCTATATATCGATAAATCCAGGGGTATTCGATGTGGTCTTCAGATAGATGTTTGGGCATATTTCAATTGTCTATGGCACGTATATCCATATTGCCCTTGCTTGAATGTCGTTGGTTAAAAATCAGCGGAGGAGCAAGCTATTAAAACGACCTCAGACATTGATACAGATGCCCCGTAGGCTTGAAAAATTTACCCTTTTACAAGTGTTTTCGTGATAAATGGAGACTTGGCGAATAGAAAAAATCAGTTGGGTAGCTCCGCAATGGGTATGATAGAGGCTTATTCGCTCCAGCTAACCCCCAAGAATGATTGCCTCCCCCATTTCTGCGGATTGACGCGCAGCATCTGCAACTTTGAGGGCATAACAACTCGCGGATGGAGACACGTATAAAGGTTTTCCTTCGAGCAAGTAATCTAATACCATACTGGTGTCTTTGGCAAATAAACCGCGACGCCCAGCCACTTCAATGGGTGTCTTTTCTTCCCCCCGAATCAGCATTCCCCGATCGCCCTCAAACAGTAGCGTTCCTTGGTCTCCATGAACTTCAAAGTTACGTTGTGTATGCCAGAAAGTTTCTCCTTTTCCATAGGTCACTTCGGCAATTAATTCGCTGGCAAAGCACAGTTGGGCTGTACATAAACAAGCTGTGAAATATTCATCTGTGTACCAAAACCGCGATTGACAACTAACAGACGCTACCTTGCCAAATAAGTCTGTGAAGCGATGAATCCGGGAGAGTGCAGCACTGAGGGGAAAGCCAAAGAGTTCTGGATGGTATGTCCAGCGCTGGGGTGCAGGATGAGCCGGGGAGAGGGTGACATAACGAGCATAAAAGGGATTACCAATTTGGGGCAAGAACTGCCGCAGCGCTTCATGCATACCGCCTAGGATTTCAATATGTTCGACATGCAGGAGTTTGTCTTTGGCTTGTGCAAGGGCAATCAGCGATTCTGCTTCTTTGGGGTCGAGGGAGAGGGGATATTCGACAAGAACATGCTTTCCGGCGTTGAGGGCAGCCCGGACAATCATCCCATGATCGAGATTAATCGTACAAATCACGATTAAGTCCACCTCAGGATGCTGCACTAAGTCTGTCCAGGCATCGACCACTGAGATGTTGTAGTTTTTCGCAAATTCTTGGGTTTTTTCGGGGGTATGACCACTGACAGCCACTAAATGCGATCGCTTATCAGCCTGCAAAGCTTCAGCCCGTCGCTGCGCCGCATATCCAGTACCAACAATACCAGTTCGGATGGGGAGGGAAGGAGGATTAATCTGTGTCAACAATGGCATTAAAAAATTTAGAGGTTATTTACTAGGATTTCACCATTTACTTCTTCAAGGCAAGTTAGGGCATGTTGGTAAAGTTGTCACTACAATCATAAGTTGAGCATAATTAAAACCATAAGTTGAGCAAAAGAGCCGCTGTAATAGACATTTTCTTGTTCAGGAAAACATAGCCGATCTCCATTTAACAACCATAAGTTGAGCAAAAGGATAAATCCTAGGCATAAGTTGGCACAAAATTGCAAACCGTCTCCCCTATAAAAACCATAGGTCATTAACCAAGTCTCACCTCAGCCCGATCAGCGAGTGAGGAGCTAGCTTGCTAATCTTCAACTGATCATAGTTATCTCGATTTGTAAAAGTAATTGTAATATTCCTTAATAAAAGGTGTTCTAGGTAGAGGAAACTTATTTTAAGTTATGAAAGTTTTTGCCTATATACTCCCCATCTTTCGTGCAGGTCAAGAGTTCAAGAAAAAGTCTTGTCAATTTGACAAAATTGTTGGCAAAACACGGATAAATTATCCTTGTTGTCTGTTTGAGTGCCTACAGGCATTTGTTGGTGCAGGTCGGATACAGCCACAACGACAAGCAACAGGAATCTGTCTGTTACTTTTGCTGAGCGCTTACGATCGCACCAATCACTCACAACCCGCTTCACCCTATCCCAGAACCGAACAGGGAGAAGCCCCGGCACGGTTGACAAAACAAGCAATCTGTGCAGTCAAAGCAGGGCAAAGGCGATCGCTTGCTCCCATCGCGGCTGCACCGACGATGAACCGAGTCAATACCCCTTTTCTCAAGGTTTTGAATAGCATTAGGTTCTGACGCAGTGTTTGTTCTGACTGATGACGGCTTTGACGCGAGCTACAGGGTTACTCGAATCCCGGTAAGCTCAATTGTTCCGGTTCTGCGGCTTCAGGTTTTGCCTTGCGGCTTTTCTTTTCACTTTTACCCTTTGCCTTTTTCTTTGTATCCAGCTTCTCCCGTTCGGCGCGGATGCGTTCTAGAAGGACAGAGGCGGGTTCGTCGTTGGGGTCTTGGGGAACCAGTTCGCCTCGGAAGGCTTTGGCAAGGATGGATTGATCTAGAAGTTGGAGATTCTTAGCACTTTCGTCTGCCATAGCTGCTAAGCTTTGTGTTGCCGAGAACTGTTGATTAACTGCTTGTACAATCTTGTATTGTTCAGCAACAGGAGGTAAAGGAATAGGTGTAGATTTTAAGTCGCTTCCCGCAATTCCTTGCTGCCCCGCCGAAGTTTTGATGTGGCTGTCAATGTGTGAACGTGAGACTCCGAAATTACACGCTAATTCTAAATACTTAGAGAGACAAAGCAGCTTATCTACTACCTGTCCACGAATTAACTTATCAGGGTATAGCAAATCATCAGTTAGATTAGGCAGGAGACCACAGACACCAACAAAAGAACGGCTACCGTTATATCGTGTAAAAAGTAAATCGCCTGATTCTAGCAAGTAAGAGCTAATATCTTCGGCGGCATCTATGGGGTAAAACCGAATATCACTCGTGTTTACCTCCATTGAGCGAACGGCTGAAATCCGAAGGATTGGAATACCAGGAGGTTGGTCTTCAGGTCGCTTCGATAGACCATTGCGGAGAGAAAATAAAAGTTGGTCAAGGGTTGCCCAACACCATTTATCTGGTAATTCTGGCAAGTGAGAATCATCAACTGATTCAGGTTCCTTATACTTCTCCTTCCACTTATCATCCTTCGGCGTTTTCCCCTGAGCCTTTATCTTCTCCAGTTCCGCTTCTTCCCAACGGCGGCGGCGTTCAGCACGAATGTGTTCTAACAGAACTGAAGCAGGTTCAACATCAGGGTTTTTCTCTCGCCAATCAGCGGTGAGGTCGCCACGGAAAGCAGCGGCGAGGACTGATTGACGGAACTGGTCTAAGAGGGGGGCGATCGCCTCAAGTTCCTCCTTCACCCGCTGGCTCCGAGCCTTCAACGCCTCAATCTTGGCAACTATGCGGCGTTGTTCGTTGAGGGGTGGGAGAGGAATTGGTAGAGTTTTTAAGATAGATAGGTTTAATATGTCCATTGTCCCGCCGTGGGACAGCATAGAAAAATAGTGACGTACAATAGAAGATTCAAGATATTTTTTAGAGTACTCAACTATGATTAGTCTTTTTTCTAAGCTTAGTTTGACGAGACGCGGATTTATAATTCCTGGTTCAATTCCTTCTGGAAGAACTAAAACTTTCCCAATAGTACCAACCAAACTTATAAGAATATCACCCGATTTTACAGCACATGACTTAAGACTTTCGTATCGTTCTTTATCTATGTAATAATTTCCATAAAATGGGTTTTCAGCAATAACTTGTTCTTGTCCATAAATTTTATATCCATGCGGCACATAGAACTCTTTTTTAAGAGCAGAGCCAAATGGCCCAGCCTTGAGAGCGTGTGGCTGTGCCTCTGCTAATTCTGGAAAAGTTACCCATATCCATCCTTCTGGTAGTTTAGGTAAGCTGTTGGTATCTTCTATCAAGCTGCTTCCTCACTCTCTACCTGACTTTGAATAAACTGTTCAATTTCTGGAGTTAATGACACATTCATTGATGCTTACTCTTTAGTCTTGTTAATCGTCTTCCTATTCTAGAAGCGCGGTTTCAGTCTCTTCCTCATCGTCCAGCAGTGCCGTCAGCGCTTCCATCTCCTCCATCGCCGTCTGCAACCGCACCATAATCTGTGCCGCAATTTCCTCCGGTTCCGGTAAATCCTCCCCAGATTGCAAACTCTCATCCCTTAACCAAGAAATATCGAGATTATTCCCCCGCTTCGTAATCTCCTCACGGGTAAAACAGCGCCAGCGTCCCGTTTCCCCTTCATCTGTACGCGGACTCTTCCCATTCGGATCATCCCCATACGCCAATTCAAACTCTTTAAAATGCCCCCGCATCAGGGGTATCCGCTTCCCGAAACTGGGCATATTCGTCCGCAGGTCATACACCCACACTTCCTTAGTATTCCCCTTCTCCGTCGTCCCCCGCTGGAAAAACAGCACATTCGTCTTGACCCCTTGGGCGTAGAAAATCCCGGTAGGTAGCCGCAAAATCGTATGCAGGTTGCACTTATCCATCAAGTCAGCGCGGATATTGCGCCCCTGCCCATCTTCAAACAACACATTATCCGGTAACACCACCGCCGCCCGTCCTTCCGGTAGCAGACTGCGATAAACGTGCTGCAAAAACACCAACTGCTTGTTCGAGGTGGGAAACGTAAAATCATCCCGCGTCGGACTCCCACCCCCTTTCTTCGTACCAAAAGGCGGATTGGTCAAAATCACCTTTGCCTTCGCCAACCGCTGCCCATCCGGAGAGAGAGTATCCCCCAACGTCACCTCCCCCTCAATCCCGTGCAGCATCATATTCATCAACAACAATCGGTGGGCATCCTGCACCAACTCCATCCCATAAAACGCCTGCTGCCGTTGAAACACCTGGTCAGCTTCCGAGAGGGTAAACAAGTCATCGGTGCGCTGTTTAATATAGCGGTCAGCGGCAATCAAAAACCCTCCCGTTCCCGCTGCTGGGTCTTGAATGAGTTCCCCTGCTTGCGGTTTAATCAAGGACACCATGCAGTCAATCAGCGGACGCGGCGTAAAATACTGCCCTGCCCCGGACTTCTTCTCACTGGCATTCTTTTCTAATAGCCCCTCATAGAGGTCGCCTAACCCTTCCTCCTTGGCAGAGTACCAGTCCAACTTATCAATACTTTCGACCAGCTTACTTAAAATGCGCGGTTGTTTCAACGCCGTTTGAGCATTGGCAAAAATTGCCTGCACCCGTAGCGATGAAGCTTTTGACCCCAATTCCAGCAGCAAAGAGCGGTAGAATGTCAATTGTTCTATCCCCTCTTTCGCCGTCAAATCTGCCCAGCGCATCCCTTGGGGCAATTGGTCTTCCACCCCCGTCTCCTGCGCCATCTTGAGAAACAGCAGGTAAGTCAGTTCGGTAACGTATTGCAGGTAAGTAATGCCATCATCCCGCAGGACGTGGCACAGGTTCCAGAGTTTTTGAACAATATCAGTCGTTGCGGTCATAAAGCAAGATTTTGGCTCGACAAAAATTAAGCATTCAATCCAATCAACTCATAAACCTTGAATGGATTTCCTTCAGGTTTCAGTTGGGTCGAGTCTCTTTCTCTGACCTGAACATACTCCGCACAACTTTCATACGTCTTTTGACCGATCAAAATGTCGCAGCCATATTGCTGCCCTTGTTGACTCAAGTGATTCGCCACATTCACCCCATGCCCCACCGCAGTGAACTCCATTCCTTGAGGGGAACCAACATTACCACAGAAAACACGATCTGTATTGATGCCGATTCCTATCCTCAGCGGATGGTGTTCTTCTGGGAACCAGGAACTGTTGATTTCTGGTAGTCGATCTCGCATTGCCAATGCCGCTTTAATTGCCATCAGCGCATGGTTTTCTAAGGGCAGTGGTGAATTAAAAACTGCCATAATCGTCGAGTCAATGTATTTGTCTAATGTGCCTCGATGATTGAAAATGGGTTCCACCATCACTCCACAATAGTGGTTGAACAGCTCGACGCGAGTTTCTACTTCCATTTGCACAGTTAAGCGCTCAACTCCGTAAAGATTTACAAACAAGATGGAAACTTCCTTCTCTCCACCGTTTGGGTAGGGATCGCTTGAATCTACCAACTGTTCTTTAAGTGGCTTTAAACACCTAAAATTGGGGCGGAGATTTTCCAGTAATTCATCAAACTCATCAGATTCATTGGGCATATTGACAAAGGGTTCGTTTTGTAGATGGAACACTAACTGATATTGTGTCAGAGCGATCGCGAATGTGCGTTAACAGCCAAACTTTTAATCTTGTATCAGGATTAACTCGCTTCCTGCCAAAGGGCTTCGTTAATATCGACCAGAATCTCTTCCAATCGCCCCTCAAACGTTCGATTAAGACGCTCAAATCCGCCACCTTGCGCCTTAAACGCTCCCCGCTCGAAAGCCTCCCGGTCTACAATAACCTCTGTTTTCAACTGCTGACCAATTCGCTCCAACCACTTGCGCTGCGGTGCTGTCCAATTACGACTCGCCAGGATTTTCTTCATCGCCTTATCCACGCGATCGCCATAAGGCACCAACGCATCCCCCAACGCCGCCTGCCGGATAAACCCGATAATCGACGCGGCAATATCCTCATTCGTCATCTCCCGCCACGCCACTTGCAGGTTAGTTTCCGAGAACCCCGCCGCATCCAACAACAGACGCAGTTCCTTGAGTTGCGCCCTCGTCAAGTCACGCGGACGCTGAGTTACCACTAACAGCGCCGGGATTTTATTCAAATTCTCCTGCAAAAAGGCACTAAAGCTGTCCAAATAGTCCTGTGGTCGTTCGGCATCCCCATACCCTCGTTCCACCCTTCTCAACACATCCTGATGGCGAGAAATGAGAACCGCTTGCATCCCGCCATCTCGTCGGTCTAACATTTGGGCAATTTCTTTCCTCTCCCGCAACCACTGCGCCGCCTCACTGGGGCTAGATTCGCGCAAATGACTTACCATGCCCTCAACAGGCATTCCCGCCAGCGTTTCAATCGCCTCCTTGCTGTCGTCAGAGAGCGATCGCTTTTTCCGCTGCAACTTCGCCAATAGCTCATCAATAATACTTGCGATCGCCGCCGAATCTTGCACCGTCCCCAGTTCATCCACCAACTGCGTCAACGAAAAATCAGGCTTATTGACCACAGGCTTCATCTCGGACACCTTAGAGATGGCGGTATAGATATCTACCGCATCAAACACCCGAAACGCCTGTTTCCCAATCTCATCACACAGTCGAGTCGCCCGTCCCAACATCTGTTCATAAAGTATCCGAGAATTCACCCGCCGAATAAACACCAGATTGCAAATTTCCGGAACATCAATCCCCGTCGTCAACAAATCTACCGTCACCGCAATCTTAGGATTGACCTCATTTTTAAAGCGGCGAATCAACTGCAACGGTTTATCAGCATTCCCCGTAATCTTCAGCACCGCGTCATCCTCGACGCTGCCATACTCGTTTTCCAGAGCAATTTTCAGTTGGTCAACTACAATATCGGCATGATCGGTATTAACGCAGAAAATTAGGGTTTTTCCCGGTAACGCTGGGTCAATGTCTTTGGCTAATGCCTCGCAAACCACCCGATTAAACTCTTGCGTTACCACCCGTCGATTAAACTGCTCAACATCAATGCGAACCGTATCTGGCGCGTGAACCAAATCCAACTGCCCTGTTTTGGGGTCAAAAAACTCCATCTGGTCGCCTGGGTTCCAGACGATACCATCTTCAGAAAGGGCAGTGCGAATCCGATATGGCGGTTCGTGGTCAATCAACCAACCATCAATCACCGCTTCCCGATAACTGTAGGTATAAACAGGTTCCCCAAAGATTTGCGTTGTGTGCAGCGCTGGAGTTGCCGTCAGCCCAATTTTCACCGCATCGAAGTAATCCAATACCCGCCGATACTTAGAGATGTAGTCATTGAAGTCCCGGAACGTTAATTCCGTCTCACTCAACTCCTGGTCAAGCAAATACCCGCGATGGCACTCATCCACCACAATGCAGTCATACTGGTCAACGGTAGGAATAGTCGTTTCATCCGAGGGGTAAAGCAGGCGTTTGACAAAGCTTTGCACGGTAGCGATATGAACTTTAGTATCGCTGTCAATGTCCCGCTCTCCCAATTCCTTAATCTCAAAAATATCGGAAAACGTCTGAAGACTCTCCATGCGTGTATCTTTAAACGCATTCGCCGCCTGTTCCCCCAGTGCCGTGCGGTCTACCAAAAACAGTACCCGACGAAACCGCTTAGTCTTCAACAGCCGATAAACTAGGGCAATACAGGTTTTAGTCTTCCCCGTCCCCGTCGCCATCGCTACCAGGAGTTGCCGCCTATCCTCGCCAAGTGCTGTCTCAACCTTCTGAATTGCCTTTTTCTGATACTCCCTCAGCGTGAAGTTATAGTTAAACTCTTCTTGAGCCAACTTCCGATGTGCTTCCTCCACATCCTGACTCAACCTATCGACTAAACCTTGAGGAGAGTACCAACTGACTAGGGGACGGCGCAAATTCTCCCGACGGCGCAAGTCACAAAACCAAATCCCGCTTTTCGTCCGCAGTTGGTCTAAAAACTCTCTGCCATTCGTCGCAAAGACAAACGGCACTTTGAATTCACCCCAAGGACTGCCACTCGGTAAAGTTTCATCTCCCTTAATTTGATAGCCCCGACTGTAGCGCTTCGCCTGGTCAATTGCCCCCGACACATCGGTACTCCTGCGCTTGGCTTCCACCACCGCCACAACTTGCAACCCCACAAACAACGCATAATCAGCGCGTCCATCGGCTGTGGGATATTCTGCGATCGCCAAATTCCTCCCTTTGCCGGGACGAGTCCCGTTAGCATAGGTAAGCTGCTCCGAGTCTACCTCCCAACCTGCCGCCCTCAACTGAGCATCAATCAAGCGGCGCGTCTCCGCCTCATCTAAAACGACTTCTTTCTCCGCCTGCTGTGCTTGACGAATGGTTTGTTGCAGAACATCCGTTGACTGTTCTATTGCACGTTTTTGCAGATTTGTCAAGCGCTTTAACGCGGCTTTCGCTTCCGCCTCGGCTTCTTGGAGCAACTGTTCGGCTAACTGCCTGAGTTCCGCTTCCTCCGCTGCTTTCGCCAAAGCCATTTCTACTGCTGAACGGCTTTCATTGGCTTCCTGTCGCAGCCGTTCCAACTCCTGCCTAAGTGCCTGAGTTTCCCTCACCGGGTCAGGTGGTGGAATAAACGCTCCCGCTTTAAACTGACTATCCCGACCAAAACTCTTGTGAAACCAGATACCTAGTTCACGGGCAAACTTCAGGTTACTCAAGGCTGCACGATGGTCGCCAGAGAGGGAGTGACTCGCCTGATTTCCGGCAAGGCGCAATTCGTGAAAGAGTTGATTAATCCGACCTGGTAAGTAGCCCCTATCCCGCAAGCGGTTGAGTAACTTTAGCTGTGATTCCTCGGCATCGACATCGTAAAGACCAACATTTGCGGCGACCAACTGCGCCAACAGTTCGCCAAACTGACGCAGTTTCATCAAACAGGTTACTGGGTCAGGAGCAAAATACTGCTCTGCCAACGTCCCCAAGCGCACTAACTGCGGTTCGTGAATGGCTAAAAATGCGAAGTTGGGTGACTTGAGGGTATTGTTCTCGCCTGCACTCATGCGTCACTCTCCTCGCTGTGCTTGTCGAACGCCCAAACCTTGGGCAAACTGTACCTGTGTCAACCCCAAGCGCTTCCAGGTTTCACGCACCAGCAAAGCAGTTTCCAATCGGTCAGCGACAGCCATAGCAAGACGTTCTGGAGGTTTTCTCCATTGAGCTTAACCAAACCAGAGGTATATCGCACATCGTAGAAGGAAAGGGCTGCAATTTGGATTGGAATAATACTAGATGCCAGCATTTTCAGTTGCCAGAACGTAGCCATCTTTACCATTTACCACCAGTAGGAATAGGAACTCTTGTTGTAGAAAGCTTAACTAGCTACATTGCTCGACTGGCAGAGTCTCATAGCGTATTTCCAGGAGTGTTGATGTCCCGTGAACTGGTACCAGTAGTGGAAAAGCCATATCTTAGCAGTAGTGCCAGCATGGGTTTACGTGCATTATTCAACCGCGCCCATGCTTTCAATGGTACGGGAGACATGGCCAGGGACTGGGTTGAAGCGCTTGAAAAGGTGACGCTGTTGAATGACTTACGATTATTGACTCTGCTGAGTTGCGCTGAAATTCTCCCATCGCATGGTTTATTGCGTAATCGTAAAGCTTGGTGTCCTACTTGCTACCAAGAGTGGCTCACATCAGAGCAAATTGTGTATGACCCTCTTGTGTGGACAATGCGGAATGTGACAGTGGGCGAATCCTAGCTCACTTGGAGTTAAATTTCAACCCCAGGTTTTAAAGCATGACTTTGCCGGAGACATTTTAAAGCATAAGTTTGCCGCAGCGGCAAAAACAAACTTTAAATCACAACAAATAATTAGTCATTGTACATTTATCCAATGGGCGATACTGGATTTGAACCAGTGACCCCTTCCGTGTGAAGGAAGTGCGCTACCCCTGTGCTAATCGCCCGCAGGCAATTAATATAGCACAAGGAAGCGGCTTTTGTCATTGCGATAGCGAAGCGAGAAGAGCGTTTGCGTAAGCATGGTGCGTTAGCGAAGCGGCACGAAGTGCAGCAGCAAAGCGCAGTTCGGGTGCAGTTGCTTTGCCTAAACTGCCCTTTTATACGCAAAAACCCTCACTTTGAATACAAAACAGAAGCCTCAAACCATTGCAAGCAAAAACGGGTGCTTTGGTTTGCACCCGCTGGCGTTTGGTGTGTGTGAGGAACTGTGGTCTATGTGAACTTTGGAATTTGATGTCTTCATCATAAGAATTCACACCCATTAGCCACATGAGGAGAAAGTCATGAGTTTAACCGTGACTTTTGTCATGGGCGTTTGCTGGCGTTTACTGGCGGATTTACCTAAATGGAGAGATGAGCCAGACATCAAGAGAAATCTAAGATGCTATTGATTTCCAAGCCCCTCAGTGTTTTCTTCTATTGGTGATACCATGTTAAAACTAATTTGGTGTTTGACAAAGCCACTGCGCGTTCTTGCAGGATTGGTATTTATATTACTCGGTAGCTAAACCCTGTTGTTTGTGCAAAAAGTTATTAGCACAACATAGCTCCAAGCAACAGCAAAGGAAAGGCAAACTTTGTTAATCCCCCTGCGGATATTTATTCCATAAGCCTGTCGTGATCCGCAAACTTTGATGATTCCCATTCCCTAAAATCAGGTGATCGAGAATGGGAATGCAAAGTAATTGTGCTCCCTGCAAGAGCTGTTCTGTTAGCGCAATATCTTCCGAACTCGGTTCCACACTTCCGGTCGGATGATTATGAGCAATAATCACCCGCGTTGCTCCCTGTCGCAGCACCTCTCGGAAAATATCGCGGGGATTTGCCAATGTCTCTGTTGCCGTACCAATCGTAATCACTTTAGTACCCAGTAACTGATTCTTCGCATCTAGTAGCAACACCGCAAATCGTTCCTGAGTTTGCCACATCAATTCGTGACTGAGAGCCGCCGCCGCCGCCACGGGACTATCGATTACTGTACGATCCGAAGGGCGAGACTGAAATGCCCGTTTTCCCAACTCAACAGCCGCTAGAATCGTTGTTGCCTTAGCCGGCCCCACACCATGAAATTCCATCAACTCCTGAGGGTGAATGTCTCGCAACACCTCCATCGGATCGCGCTGATTATCGCCTAACTGCTGCAAAATGTATTGTCCCAAACCGATCGCAGAAAGCTTGCCTTTTCCTTGACCTGTACCTAACAAAATCGCTATTAGTTCCGCTGTTGTCAGATTTTTAGCTCCCTGCACCATTAATCGCTCACGAGGGCGCTCACTGGTTGGAATATCGGCAATTCTCAGGCTATACGTCATAGATGCAGGCTCATGAAGACTCAAGGGTATTAATTTTAGTAATCCCTTTTCGAGACTTGAAACTGACATCGGCCTCAAAAAATCCACAGCCGTTAACGGTATGTTAAGGCTTACAGCCAGCTAATCCTGATCTGAATCAATGACCTCAAACCCAATGAACTAAACCCTAAGGCTGGGTTCGGCTGAGTCAAAGATATTGGCCGCTTTGAGCATGTGATAGGTAATGAGTAGCTGTGTTAGGGCAAGAGGATAGCTTTGGAGCGTTTCTCCAGTTGTTCCTGTAACTTTACCAATATCTTGATTCCCTTCCAGACTACAGAATTGGCCTAGATAGGGAATTTCATTACACAGTAACCGTTCTAACTCTTTGACCTGTTCGTCAGTCGCATGACCATCAATTTCGAGAACATCAACCGGCTTACCCATATCGCGATCGAGTTCTAAGCGAATCGCTGAACTGAGATGAGATTTGCTGGGATTGAGAATTCCAGTAAAGTCGGGGTGGGGGATAGTGGGTCTGAGTACTAGATGTACATTTAGCAATAAATCGCTCTGCTCCGATGTCTCATCGTCAGGTGGGTAAAAGCTGACGACAATATCAGACCACTTGCGCTGAGGACGGATAAATTCTTCTGAGTCGGATTCACGCTTCCTCAATTGCTCGATAACCTGTTCTTCGGTATACCCCCGCTTACGAGTATCGCGCTTAATTTTCCACTGTGCCCGTAAAGATTCTGGAGGTGCCAAATAAACTTTGACATCAAAGCAATCCCGCGCTCCACGAGCCGCATAACCCAGCAATCCCTCAACAATCACATACTTGCTCGGCTTAATGTACTCCGGTGCGTCAAACGAGCCGGTGCTGTGGTTGTAAATGGGCTTAAGGATGGGTTGTCCCTGGCGGAGCAAACTCAAGTGTTGCTCAATAATATCTAGGTAGTTGCAGTCGGGGTGCAAGGCTGAAATTCCCATTTCAGCTCGTTGCTTGCGATCATAGCGGTGGTAATCGTCCGTACAAATAACCGTGACTTGATCGGTGCCTAAGACTTGAGCAATTCCCCTCGTCAGAGTTGTTTTTCCGGCAGCGCTATCACCGACGATTCCAAGAAGAATAGGACGACTAGTCATGGTTATTTTTACTGCTGGACTGGTTAGTGTAGTGGACTTTGTAAAATGATCCCACACTTACGATAAATTTTTGTAAGTTTCGGATTCAAAACAATGTATCCAAAAACAGCTACGCACTTCAGCCATCAGCCCAACATAACGATTGAGACTGTAACCGACAATCTGTCAAGTGGCATCATCTATAGGCATACTGAGAGAAGGAGAGCAGTTGCAACTACTCCCCCCCATACTCTTAAGATTGACTGAGCAACAATGAAACGTAAATCCAGGTTCACTCCCCCCAGAGATAGGGATGCCTTCTCCACTTCTAAGCCTGCGAGTGCCGGTTCCATATTCACGCCGATAGTCCTTTTTGCTTTCGCGGCTATCTTCATACTAGGAGTTGGGGTTGGCATTGCTTTTAGCTCAACAGCGACGTTCAATCCAGAAAATGTAGCATCCCGCGAAGTTATTGACCGCAGTGTACCGAACGCTGAACTCTGTGTTCAATACGGTGCCAGCTCGATCGTTACAGATATGCGTGTGTTTGTGACACTCAATCCCTTTAACGTCTTTGTGACCCAGCCGACCATGCGACCTGGGTGTGTACTACGTCAGAATAACTGGTCAATCCTGGAGCAGAAGAACTTGGTAACCTCTGATCAGGTGCGTGACTGTAAACGACGGATGAATACCTTTGGCTTTACTGGCGACTTGAATAGCAAACCAGAAATCGAATGTATCTATCAAAATGAGGCAGCCGGTAACCTCTTCCTGAACCAGCCAGGGAGTGTTGGGCCAAAATCAGAAACAAATAATTTCTAACCAATCCCTAAAATTCAATCAATGGCGTGTATCGCCCTATCACCCAAGTGGATAATCCGATCAGGGGAAGCCTTATGCTTTCGGCCAACTTAGGATAATGGGAGATTTCATCAGAAGGCAACCCCACAGGCTTGACCCCAGTGGGGTTTTTTATAGTGCAAACGCTCCTGGCTCCTCGGTACAATGAGCAAATGACTCCAAAAGCCCGTAAACAATTTGCTCAACATTGGCTACGCAGTGAAGCGGCGCTCAACCAAATTGTTGCAGCCGCTCAGTTGCAAAAAAGCGAGCGTATCCTGGAAATTGGCCCCGGTACGGGCATTCTGACTCGCCGCTTATTACCGCAAGCCGAATCCGTAGTCGCCGTAGAAATTGACCGAGACTTGTGCAAGTTATTAGTCCAAAAGTTGAGGTCGTTTGATAACTTCTTGCTGTTGCAAGGCGACTTCCTTACCCTCGACATAGACGCGCAGCTAGCCTCCTTCCCCGCCTTTCAGAACCCCAATAAAGTTGTCGCCAATATTCCCTACAACATTACTGGCCCCATTTTAGAGAAGCTACTGGGTACCATTTCTCAACCCGCTGCTGATCCCTTTGATTTAATCGTACTCTTGGTGCAAAAAGAGGTTGCAGAACGGTTGTATGCAAAGCCCAGTTCGAGAGCATTCGGTGCTTTATCCGTGCGGGTGCAGTATTTAGCCGAGTGTGAATTAATCTGTGAAGTGCCCGCCAAAGCCTTCTCCCCTCCCCCCAAAGTTGATTCTGCCGTAGTGCGGTTGCGTCCGCGCCGGGTGGAACCACAAGCCACTGAACCCAAATGGTTAGAGACATTGCTGAAACTGGGATTTTCTAGCAAGCGGAAAATGTTGCGAAATAATTTGAAATCGGTGGTGGAATGCGATCGCCTTACCCAGTTGCTGGAACAATTAGATGTTAACCCCCAAGCTCGCGCAGAAGACCTGAGCGTGCAACAGTGGGTTGCGTTGAGTAACTTGTTAACCGATTGTAGACCGGGAATTTCCGCTCCCATCTAAATAATCCACAATCCTTGCATCCCTAATCGAGTAATGCGCTCCTACTCCCTAATTGCCCCAGCCAAAATCAATCTGTATTTGGAAATTCTAGGTGATCGCCCAGATGGATATCACGAGTTGGCGATGATTCTTCAGAGCATCGAGTTAGCCGACCAAATTGAAGTTCGTGCGATCGGTACCGATACTATCCTCATTCACTGCGACCATCCCCAAGTGCCGAGTGACTCAAGCAACCTTGCCTACCGAGCCGTAGAATTGATGGCGAAGGTCTTTCCCGATGCCTTCGCAAAATTTGGTGGTGTGGAAATTACCATCAAAAAACATATTCCTGTAGCGGCTGGACTGGCGGGAGGTTCGACCAATGCTGCCGCTGTTTTAGTGGCAGTAGATATGATGTGGCAGTTGGGACTCACCCAGCCGGAATTACAAGACTTAGCCGCACAACTTGGCTCTGATGTTCCGTTTTGTTTGGCAGGTGGCACGGCGCTGGCGACGGGTCGAGGTGAGCAACTGAATTCTCTATCAGCTTTCAATTCGCTTTATGTTGTTTTAGCGAAAGACCGAAATCTGATGATTTCGACCCCGTGGGCTTATCAGGCTTATCGCTCTGAGTTTGGTCATACTTATGTGCGCGATACACAGAGTTTGGAATCCCGCGCCCATCGAGTTCATTCGGGGCCGATAGTTAACGCGATTCGCCACAAGGATGGCTCACAAATTGGTCGGTTGCTGCACAATGATTTAGAAAAAGTGGTGCTGCCCACCACTCCCCAAGTGGCACAACTGAGGGAAGCGTTTCAAAGTAGCGGTGTTTTGGGAACGATGATGTCTGGATCGGGGCCAACTGTATTTGCTCTGTGCGAGTCGGAGGCTCACGCGCAGGAGGTTCGGCAAAGAGTCAGGGGCATGATTGCCAACCCAGATGTGGATTTCTGGGTGACACGGTTCTCAACACGGGGCATTCAGATTGTCTCGTCGGTTACTTGATGGATTGAAGGTTAACAAGGTGGCAGGTTAAAGGCTGTCTGCCCAAGCGTGTGGCGATACCTAATTAGGGGAAGTTCCAACGTTCCAGCGCTAGTCGATCAATCTAGAAACCAAAATTATGGGTAGGGGCGAAGCATTCGGAGGACAATTTATCGTTCAAACCTTAGGTTTTTCGCCCGAATGCTTCGCCCCTCCAGAGGTAATAAATGCTGTTGGAATTCTACAATCGATTGACATTTAAGCAAATGCTTATGTATTCTAATAACAGTTAAGCATTTGCTTAAGTATTGAGTTTCTCTGTATGAGTAGACCTGCCGCTAGTGCTGATATTTTTCAGGCGATCGCAGATCCAACCCGACGCGCTCTCCTGGATCGGCTATGCAATGGCGAACAATCAGTGAAGCAGCTTGCTGAACCCTTTGAGATGTCCATGCCAGCCATTTCTCAGCACCTGCATATCCTGTGTGAGGCGGGTTTAGTCAGCCAGCGCAAAGTAGGACGGCAGCGTCTGTATCGGCTGAATCCGGAACCTCTCAAGGAAGTATCTGACTGGGTGAATCCTTATGAGCAGTTCTGGCAAGAGAAACTCGATGCCCTTGGCAAGTATTTGGAGGAAAATCCATGCTCCGAGACTTAAAGCTAGATGTCTTTTACCCCTACTCTCCAGAAAGGGTTTGGCAGGCAATTACCAATCGCCGTGTGTTGGCACAATGGTTGATGGAGAACGACTTTGAGCCACGAATTGGGCATAAATTCCGGTTTGAGCCTCAGCCGCACCAAGGAGTGAATGAAGCCATCCACTGTGAGGTGATCGAACTCGATGAACCCAGAAGTCTCTCCTATACTTGGCGGGGTGGGTTGATGGGGAAGCCAACAATTGTGACGTGGAGACTGGTACCGATGGAGGGGGGTACACAGCTTCAGCTTGAACATAAGGGCTTTGAGAGCCGTGCAATTGCCTCTGTCACGGCTGAGCGATCGCTCACACGGAGTCTGCTAACGCATCATGAGCAGACAGGGCTAGAAAACTCTATGCCTAGAGCATTTCTGGAGACTCGAATGCCAGAACGAATTGAGCCAAAAATGCCATTTTCTAGAGGATATGGCAGAGCCGAGAGCATTGATACTGTTACTCTCAACTTTTATCTCAATGGAGGTTGGCACGCTGTCCTGAACAGCAAACTCCAGAATCTATTGAGCGATCATACTCAACAAATAGGTGTTCGTAGCCGCTCTTAAGGGTAAGCTAGCACTAAAGTGCTGCTACGAATTTAAAATTTTTCTTTGTTTGAGAATACTCTTCACTACCAAAAACATGGATATGGAGAACCAGACCATGAGCGCCGAGCTATCTAATGTTGAAGAAAAGGATATTGAGCCAACAGTTGAGAGACTGACAAAACGTGAATATTTCACCGCCTTAGCTCTTCAGTCAATTCTCAAAAATTGCAGTTGGATCGAATTCTCGCAAAGCTCTAAAGAGCGAGGGATTATCACTGAGAACACGATCAAAGTCGCACATGAAAACAGCAAAATAATTGCTGATATCTGTGTCAAATACGCCGATGCTCTTCTCGCTCGGCTGGGCGAAACGGCAATTGAATGAAGACAGCGCGAATCAAGACTTAGTTTCAATAGCACTGAAATAAGCCCTGAACTAAAGTACCCTTCGGGAACGCTTCGCGAACGGGCTAACAGCTAAAACCCGTTAAAACGGGTTGAAAAGCTTATGCGATAAGCTTTAGCTTACTTGAGATTTGAGCCTGAAATTTAATTGCAAGGCTCTTAAGCCAGTGCCATTCAACTTAGTTTAACGTGGAAGATTGCGATCGCTTTGCGCTGCCCCTTTGGGGCAATCGCCTACATTGCCAATCCGAAAGTCTAAAGCACAAGGAAGTCAGTGATGTCTAGCCTAAAATCACTAGAATTAGCGGGCGTACCCGTTTTAGTTCGTCCACCTGCCAATCCTAGCTTAAGTGCCCCACTCATTGTTCTGTGGCACGGTGCCGGGATACCGGGCAGCGAGGAAATGCTGGCAGAACTATTGCCGCTTGAAGAGGTACAAGCTTGGAAAGCCTATCTCGGATTGCCACTGTTTGGAAAGCGTTTGCCAGTTGGTGGTACTGATGAGATGACACGGCGGCAGCTAGAAGACTACGTGTTACAGGCGCTGCTTCCTACTATCGAACAAGCCATGCAGGAGTTACCCCATGTTGTTCGTGCATTGCAAGCGCGATTTAGCATTGATGACAGGGCAGGGATTGGTTTGTTTGGCTTCTCGGTTGGCGGTATCGCCGCATTACTCACCTTGCTGGAAAGTTCTTTGCCAATTACGACAGCCGTGTTAGCGGGTGTTACTAAAGATTTGGTTTCTGTTGTTAATAACTATGAACGTATCGTTCAAGGGGCTTATTCTACACTTAAAGAAAAATATCCTTGGGTAGAGAAGCGCTATTGCTGGAGTGCGGAGTCAGAAGTGGCTAAACAACGATTAGACTTTATGGCTCGTGCTTCAAATTTGCAAAAGCGCCAACCCATGCCTGCTGTTTTGTTCGTACAGGGTACACAGGACGAGATATTTCCGGTGAGCGAAGTAAAGGATTTGTATGCCACTGTTGCAGCATATTATGAGCAAGCTGCTCAGTCACATCGTTTGTCTATACGAACTTTTGAGCATCTAAAGCATAACATCGACCTGGAAGCCGCCCAGAATGCTCCGGACATGCAGCAGAATATATCTGAAATTCAAAGAATCGTAGCAGCATGGTTCAGCCAACATCTGAGTTCCTGAACTATTGAAACTTTAGAAGATAATCTTTAATCTTTAATCTTTGAAAATACTTACAGGCGTTAATATGCTAAAGCTTTATCATATCCCTCTGTCTGCAAACTCTCGCCGTGTGTGGATTACACTCCTAGAAAAAGGACTGCCTTTTGAGGAGATTGTACTCAAATTAGATGGTGATCAATATCAATCCGAGTTTCTTGAAATTAGCCCATTTCACCATATTCCTGTTTTAGTCGATGATGGCTTTAGGGTAGTAGAATCTTTGGCGATTCTTGACTACCTGGAAGCCAAGTACCCTACACCCTCACTTATGCCTACTGATACCAAAGCAATCGCAACTGTACGCATGGTGGAACTCGTCACGATTAATGAACTCTTACCTCCCACGATTCGATTGACGAGTCAGGCGCTAGGTGTATTGGAAAATGCACCCCAAAAGGTGGAGAAGGCTCATCAGCAAGTCCTCACGGTACTGGATTTCTTTGAAAGCTTACTCGGTGATTCTCCCTATTTTGCTAGCGAATTCCTAACCCTGGGTGATATTGCCGCTGGAACAGTAGTGCCTCAGCTTCCCAGTATAGGTGTCTCGCTGGATGACTATCCAAAACTCAAGGCTTGGTGTGATCGTTTAATGGCGCGTGATTCGTGGCAAAAAACTCAGCCGAGTCCGGAAGCGATCGCAACGTCTCTGCCTCAGATCAAAGCACTCATGAAAGCTTATTTGATGTAAACTCACATCTTGCACTACCCCCCTAAACCCCCTTTTAAAGGGGAAAACACTTGATATTTTAAGTTTAAAAAAATTATTTGAATTAATGACTCACTTCTTCACAAAAATTAAAAAACTAATTAGTGCCCAAAACCTCTGATTGTTGACGATTATTCCGATTTGGTCATAAATAATTTCTATTAAGAGGAAAATATTGAGACAAGCCATTGCGGAAAAGGATTGTTTGCTAGTGTTGTAGTCTTTACATCTATCCGGTTTTTTGAAGATTCACTTGAATAAGATCTGCATCAGATTGGTTGTGCTTAATTGATAAAGATTAATTAAGTCTTGTTTGTTTTTGAGAGGGGACATTTGCCATAAAAATATAATCTCTTTACAGGATAATCCAGGTATTCCTATGGCAGCACTAATTTCCATTGTCATAACTGTTTATAACCGAGAGCGTTACCTACAGGCTGCAATTGAGAGTGTTCTCTCACAAACCCTAGAAGATTTTGAGCTATTGGTGTGGGATGACGGCTCTAGCGATCGCTCCCTCACGATTGCCCAGGAATATGCCTGTAAAGACAGTCGTGTGCGAGTGGTAACGGCAGAACATCAAGGGCATACTCGCGCTTTGAAACAAGCGATCGCTCAAACGAAGGGTAAATACATCGGTTTCGTAGACAGTGATGACCTGCTTGCCCCAACTGCCCTAAAGGAAACAACCCTGGTACTTGAGCGCGAACCCTCAGTGGGCATGGTTTACAGCAGTTACCTGGATATCGACGAACAGGACAGAATCGTCAGCTACGGATATCGCTGTATCGTTCCCTATTCAAAAGAAGGATTACTCCACCAATTTATGACATTCCATTTCCGGCTAATGCGTCGGAGTGTCTATGAGCAAGTCGGCGGCTTGAACGATTTATTGAAATATGCCCAAGATTACGACTTGTGCCTGCGTCTTTCTGAAAAGACGGAAATTAAGCACGTTAATAAGCCCCTTTATTATTACCGCACTCACCCAAAAAGTATCTCCCACCAGAAGCGACACGAGCAAATACGTGACGCACGACTAGCCGTAGAACTAGCTTACCAACGCCGGGGAATCAAAAGATGGGGAGCGGGCTCTCAAACGAGCAGAGAGATAGAGACAAGAGTCAGTCAAACTTCAAAAGGTAAAGCTCAAAGCAACTCTTCAACTAATGCTTTACGTTTTACCTTTAACGCTATTGCTTCATCCCTTTTACCTTTTTCCCTAGCCCTTTTCCCTTCTCTTGTTGCAGCCCAACCCATCACCGATAACACAACAGGTACAAATGTCATCCAAAATGGAAATAGCTATGATATTACCGGTGGACAGCGTTCTCAGGATGGCACAAATTTATTCCATAGCTTTAGTCAATTTGGCCTGAATCAAAACCAAATTGCTAATTTTTTATCTGATCCATCAATCGCGAATATTCTAGGGCGTGTCACGGGTGGGAACGCTTCGATTATTAATGGTTTGATTCAAGTCAGTGGCGGCAATTCCAACTTGTTCTTAATGAACCCAGCGGGAATTGTATTTGGTGCAAATGCGAGTTTAAACGTTCCTGCTTCGTTCACCGCAACGACTGCCAATGCCATTGGCTTGAATGGGAGTTGGTTTGAGGCATTTAGTAACAATAACTACAGTAATTTAGCGGGTACTCCCAGCGGTTTTCGCTTTGATGCAGCTCAACCCGGAGCGATTATTAATGCAGGGAATTTAGCCGTTAATTCAGGGCAGAATTTGTCACTGATTGGGGGGACAGTTGTTAGTACGGGAACCGTGCAAGCATCCGGAGGTAATCTTACCGTCGCGGCTGTAGCCGGAACGAGTTTGGTACGGGTGAACCAAGCGGGACAACTCCTAAGCTTGGAGCTTGCACCGCCGACTAATGGACAGGGTAATTCCTTGCCAATCACACCACAAATGTTACCCCAATTGCTCACAGGTGGTGCATCAAATCTGACTACAGGTATGACTGTTAATACCTCCGGACAGGCACAACTTGCGAATTCTGGAACTGAGGTAAAAACAGGTGATGTCGTTGTCAATCAGCTTAGTGGTGGGACAGTAACTTTATCAGCCAACCGCAATCTTACCCTAATTGAAAGCCAGTTACAGACAACAGGTAATATGAATTTGCTGGCAAAAGATACAGTGGTGGTGCGTGATAGTGTCGCCAAACCCTTTTCAGCTCAAGCGGGAGGTAATCTCTACATTCGTGGCGATGCAGGAATTGATGTTCTAGCGCTAAATCACTTGTATCAAACGCCATTTGTCAGCGGTGGCAACCTAACTTTGGTCAGTGATGGCAAGATTTCTCTGGATGCCCATTTTGCCAATCAGGGTAGTTTTTCTATTCTGAATTCTAGTGGAAATGGTGGCGATTTTAGTAGCCTTTATGACCCAATTATCAGTTCCGTTGGCGATGTTGTGATCGGCAGTTATACAGGGCCATCTCTCAAAATTGAAACCCTTGGTAGTATCACCGTAAATGGAACTATCACCATCACTGATGCGGATTTTGTTATGGCTGGAATTTGTGGTGGATTTGGGCCTGTTGGCTCTATTCAGCCCAGAGTTTTAGTTGCCAGTCGAACCAATATTCCTATTTCCCGATTGCTGCCGAGAAGTCAGGTTCATTCAAAGTCCGGTTACTTGCTGGCGCAAACGGTTAATTGCTCACCGGATGCTATTCTTTTGGGAGATCAGCCTGCTTTAATTTTAAGAGCGGGTGTGACCGCTTTGGAAGAGCCTGCTTTTGGTTACCCAAATACCGTTTTTGGTACTCCTCCAGTTACATTTTCAGGAACAACATTTAATACAACAGGAACAACGAGTACGCCGGGAAATGTTACGGTTACTGGTGATATCACGGTTGGTGCTGGTGATTTATATGGTGGCCCTGTAGGTGGCCCTGCAATTATTAGCGCGACAGGCAACATTCAAACAGCGAACATTAATACATTTGCTACAGATACGACTAATGAGGTGACGATTCAGGGAGGTGAGGTTTCCTTAATAGCTGGTGGCAATATCACAACCGGTGCGATTAATTCCTCTGGTACGAGTAACTTTGGATTTGTTTCTGGTGTTGGTGGTCAAGTCAGCTTACAAGCGGGAGGTAATATTACCTTCGACAGCATTAACACCCAAGGACTTCATAACACTACCGCTGTTACTCCAAACGGCACGGGTGGCAATGTCAGTATCACAACCAACAGTGGAGTCATCCGGGGAACGGACGTTATCACTGGCACGACTACCACGATTAATACTGGAGGAACAACTCAAGGTGGCGCGGTTACCCTTCAACATGGCGGGGGGCCACAAAATTTCCGCTTTGTTGTGGGTGATGCGACGAATAATGGCGTTGTGGGAGCAATTGATACTCGGAATGCGGCTGGTGTCGGTCAATTTATTCAGTTTTCACCCGCTATTCCCACTGCTGATACCCAGATTCCCAATAACAATACGTTTGTGCTGGGCGATCCAACGGTTAATGGGATTAGTATCACGTTTATTAACCAAGCACCGACTCTGGCATCCAACACACAGCTAACCGGTGCCACGCAAAACCAGACGTTTTCGTTTACCTTGGCGCAGTTAAATCCCCAGTTGGGCGATGTGAATAGTGATATCACTACGATTATTATTGATGCGATCGCACAGGGAACACTAACGCGACAAGATGGAACACCCATACAACCAGGAGCCACTGTGTCGGTAAATGAGGTTTTGTTCTACACTCCACCGGTGGATGCTACGGGTTCCATTGCAGCTTTTAGCATCAGGGCGAGTGATAATGTTTCCGTCTCAGCCCCACAACCAATTGCGATCGCAATTACACCAACCCCACCTCCAACCCCAACACCAACCCCAACCCCAACCCCAACCCCAACACCAACCCCAACCCCAACACCAACGCCAACACCAACGCCAACGCCAACACCAATACTAGGAAATCCACTTCCAGAGCAGAGTTACCCACCACAACCGTTGCTAACGGTTACCCTACCTCCTGTTGAAATTGACCCCGTGGTTGCCCAAATCGAAAAATCCTTAACCAATCAATACAAACAGTATTTAGGATTACCGGGTGAGATACCAATTAGAACTCTGGATCAAGAACGTGAGATTCTCAACCAAATCGAGAGGGCAACGGGGATTAAGCCAGCGATGGTTTATGTCACATTTGTACCCCCAACTCTTGGCGCGACTTCAGCCGGTACCCCACGCCCAGAAAATCCGCTCCCCCAAGATAGCGATGAACTGGAACTAGTTGTTGTGACAGCGAAAAAGCCACCCATTCGCAAACGGGTAATCGGTGCAACCAGGGCGCAAGTCTTGAAAATGGCTGGAGAATTCCGCAGCAAAGTAACCGATTCCAGAAATCGTCGTGGCTACCTAGCCCCAAGTCAACAACTGTACCAGTGGTTAATTGCCCCCTTAGAGGCGAATTTACAAGAACGACAAATTAATAATCTGGTTTTCCTAATGGATGCTGGCTTACGTTCCTTGCCGGTTGCCGCCCTCCATGACGGGAAAGGATTTTTGATTGAGCGCTATAGTGTCGGCTTGATGCCCAGTCTCAGCCTCACTGATACCCTGTACAAAGACATCAAAAATGCCCAAGTTCTGGCGATGGGAGCCAAGACATTTACCGACCAAAACCCCTTACCCGCTGTACCGACAGAAGTGTCAGCAATTGCCGGGAGGTTATGGCAAGGCAAGTCTTACCTAGACAGTGGCTTTACGCTGGGTAATTTAAAGGCAGCACGAGAGCAACAACCCTTTGGCATTATCCACTTAGCGACTCATGGTGATTTTAAACCGGGCGCTCCGAGTAACTCTTATATTCAGTTATGGGGTGACCAAAAACTGCGCCTCGACCAAATGCGAACTCTCGGTTGGAATAACCCACCTGTAGAGCTTTTAGTGCTAAGTGCCTGTCGCACAGCTTTGGGGGATAAGGATGCAGAGTTGGGCTTTGCGGGGTTCGCGGTATTGGCAGGGGTTAAGTCAGCGATGGCAAGTCTGTGGTATGTTAGCGACCAAGGAACCTTGGGGTTGATGACGGACTTTTACCAGCAGTTGAACACTGCCCCCATTAAGGCAGAAGCATTAAGGCAAACTCAATTAGCGATGATCCGAGGAGAGGTACGTTTGGAGGATGGTCAACTCCATACTCCTAATGTGGATATTCCCTTGCCGCCAGAGTTGGTGGAACTCGGAAATCAAACGCTGGAGCATCCTTATTATTGGTCTGCCTTTACGATGATTGGTAATCCTTGGTAATAGACATCTCTGATCGGATGGCTAAGTAGGGCTTGCTGAATAAGTCAGAGAAAAACCACCGATGGATTAATTAGTTATGTAAGGTTGAAGGAATGATGAGGTATTGTTGTTGACAATGCCTCCAAATATCAGCTTTAATAATAGTTTGTCTTCCCCAAAGGTGTGGTGAGAGCTGAAAGCACAAAAAAAGACAAAAAACCTGCCGTAGCAGGACGGACTTGCTTCATGACCAAAAAAGCAATAGCAATAGCTGTTTGAGAGGTGTTAGGCAGTTTAGCCATAACTCTATTCAAGCTAAATCTTCGTTTGGATACTCCAAATTTCCCTTCAATCGCATTACGAACTGTTTCATCTTCTTTGGCTTGCTTCTTCTTTTCATCACTGACATTAGCTGGCGGTCTTCCCAAAGGGGGTCCACTGATTCTAATCCCTCTTTCTTTACAAAAGGCTCGATTGGAGCGGGTTCGATAAATTCGATCAACGTGTACTGATTCTGGATACACTCCTGTAGCTTCTTTAAAGGCTTCTACTTGGGTTTTTAAATCTCCCGATTCATTAAAGTTATTCCAGTCTATCCGGTCTAAAAATACATATCCATCTCTTAAACTTACCGAGAGTTTGGCTCCAAATTCCACAGGACTTCCGGCTTTCCCTCTCACTATTGGACGGATATGCGGTTGACTTAAACTGACTATCCTGTCCTCAATTCTTGATGTTTTATTGTCATACATCCATTGCTGTTGACGATAAACTTCTGCGACCACCAGTAAGCTTTTGTATTGAGGGGAGCTTAAAGCCTCTAAGCCATCGCCTGCTTGGGTTAGCTGGTCTATGTGAGCTAAGTTTCTTTTGACATATTGCAATTGCTTTCTGATTGCTTTTCTGATTTGTTTTCTTGACGGTTTCCGTTTTTTTGCGACTTGCAAGTAATTTTTTCGAGCCAGGTTTCTATAAGTCTTTGGCTTTTTCCCTAGTTTCCCTTTCAGCGGTTTATACAGGCTATCTATTATCTTTTCTGTTTTGACTCTGGCTTGATTTAACAGTCCCAAATCATTGGGATAGCTGATATCTCCTGGCGCACAGGTTGCATCCAGTATTAATTTCCCTTGATTGGAGCGCTCTCTTGCTTCTTCCCTTTCTGAGAGTGAGCTTTTTTTTTAGCTTTCTCCTCGCTCTCTTCTTGACTCTTGTGTACCATTCTTTGATTTATTTGATTCACTAAATTCGCATTTATTCTTTCTCTAAATCTCACTAATAGGGAGGCGTCAAACGGAGCCTCGTTGCTGTAATACTTTTGTCCTATAAAGTATTGTAAATACGGATTCTCTTTTATCTGTTCTACTGTTTCTCTATCACTTATTCCTAATTTCTCTTTGATTATTAATGAACCCAATGCCATCCTAAACGGTAGGGCGGGTGCACCTATATCTTCGGCAAAGTTTCTGGCGTATTCCTCTTCAAATTCTTCCCAGGGTATGAGATTAGCGATGATTACCCAACGGTTATCTTGTGATAACTTTCCCTCAAAGGGTAACTCAAACTTTTCCGGTGGGGTGGGGGGTGAGTCAACTTTCCGGTACATTTTCCCTAGTTCAGGTGCAAGGGTTTTGTCGGATTTTACCTGATTGCCTTGCAGCTGAGCAACTATCAATGCCGCTTAAACTATTGATGGCTAAGGGTTTCGGATTTGTGCAGTAAGCCCTAAGTAGGTTAACATTAATATTTGTCGTTGAGGTAAGGCAGAAGGTAGAAGGTAGAAGGCAGAAGGCAGAAGGCACAGGGCAAAAGGAAAGAGAGTTTTATGCTCTTAACAAATGTTAAGATACCTGCGTTTATGGGTTCCTATCTACTGCTCAAACCTGATGCAGGTGATTCACTAATTCCTCGTAATATTCTGCCGTTTCATCCGGTAAATAATTTGTTCTTTGCAGCATTTGATCGCGCAAGCAATATGACTCCGTAATCTGAATACGGCTGAGAAAATCTAAATCGTGGGAAATTACCCAAAGTCCACCGTGATATTCATTCACCGCTTGCACCATCTGCTCCACGGTGGGAATATCCAGATTGTTCGTCGGTTCATCCAGAATCAGTAAATCAATTTTGGAAATTCCCAGCATTGCTAGCGCCAATCTCGCTAATTCTCCTCCACTCAACACCGATGCCGATTTATAAACATCATCATTGAAGAAGAGAAAATGTCCGAGTTGCTGTCGGATCAGTTGATACTCTAGCCCCAGATTCGCGGCTTGCATATTCTCCAAAATTGTAGAATTCCGATTCACCAATTCATAGGTTTGATCGAGATACACGACCTTCATCGTTGGAGAAACTAATACCTCACCTGATTCCAGAAAGGCGTGTGTTCCTTCCCTGTTGAGAATTGCTTTTGCCAAGCTAGATTTACCGGAACCATTTGCCCCAGCGATTGCAACTCGCTGTCCAGACGCTAGATGAAACTTAATGTTCTCGATCAACAGTCGATTAGCAACCCAAAGATTTGCCCCCTGAATTTCAATGAGATTTTTGTGTTTTTGACTGGTTTGTTCAAGCTGAATACTGGTTGCTTTATTCGTCCTAACTTTCGTCTCGACCACTTTTTGATCGGCATCTGAAATAGCTGCCTCATGTTTCTGCTTCAGTTTTCCAGCCGTCACTTCAGCTTTGCGCCTCAATCCTCCGGCTGCCATTTTGTCAATACTGCCACTTATAAATTTTTGCCGACCATTTCTCCGAGATTGGGCGGCGCGTTGCTGCTCTTGCATGGCAGCAGTTTTGGCACGTTTGAGTTCTTTTTTGGCAACTTCGTGCGAGCGCAATCTTGCCTCTATTTCTGCCTGCTTTTGCTCTCGATATAATGAGAAATTTCCACCATATACACTCACTCCATTAGGCGTCAATTCCCAAGTCGTCTCAACAACTTGATCGAGAAAGAAAGGCTTATGAGAGACAATTACAAACGCACCATCGAACGGCTTGAGAAATTGCGACAGTTCCTCCAGTGCCAGATAATCCATATGATTAGTCGGTTCATCCAGCAGCAGCACATTGGGTTGTTGGGACAAACCGATCGCCAAAAATAGCTTTGTTAGTTCGCCACCGCTTAAAGAAGTGATCGATAGAGACAAATCCAGCATTGTGTTGAACTGCGTCTCCAGAATATCGCTAATTTTCCACCACTCATCCGAGATGGAAAAAAGGAAATTTTGTATTGTATCCGCTTTGATTTGCTGTCGAATGGTGCTGATTTGAGGTAAATAGTAGATCGATGCATTGCGCCACACAGAACCAGCACTAGGGTTGATTTGCCCTGCCAGAATTTGCAGCAGCGTCGATTTACCCACTCCATTCGCACCGACAAGCGCCACGCGATCACCGACAGCAAGACTTAATTGCACATTTTTGAATAGGGTGCGATCGGGCGGAAGTTCATACGTCAAGCTATCAGCCAACAAATAGGGCTGTTGTGGCATATTGACCACCTCCAAGTTATAAATTGTTGAAAAGGTTCAGACAGGAATTGCTGGCAGCAGAACGTTATCTTGTGTTCGGTGCGTCACTGCTGCAATCCTATAAAAGATTTAGATTAGTTTTCGTTGTAGCGTCGTTACTTCATTTCTGGATTTTAGATCGAGGAATCCATATTACACGATATACTACATTAAAGGATTTGACAATTCCTTTCGCGGTCAAATCGTGTATTCACTAAAGTACGTTGCACAGTAGGGAGTAGGCTTCACTCTATCAGTTCACCTGATTGGGTGAAAATCTTAGTGAGCGTAAGATGGGATAGTAGGTAAATTAACTGTTTTTTCAAGAGGGCGTTTTCAATATTAATCAGATATGTATGCTGAAAGTGTTGAAGAAAACAGGGAATTTCATCAAAAAACGATGAGCTTATTACTAATAGATCTGGACGGCACACTCCGCGAACCCCTCAGCGGACAGCAACACTTCCAACATCCTAAAGATCAACGGATTATTGAAGGGACTGATATTGCCATTCGCGCCTACAAAGATGATTGGATTATTGTCGGCATCACCAACCAAGGTGGAGTTGCCGCAGGTCATAAGTCGATGCAAGACTGCATCAAGGAACAGCAATACACCCTTGAGTTATTCCCAGAGTTGAGAGAAATCTACTTCTGCCCCGACTTTGAGGGTAAAAAATGTTTCCGTGTCACCCGTCACAATGTTCATAACCACAGCCAAACCAAGTGGTCTGGACAGTATCGTAAACCGCGATCGGGTATGTTGCAACTCGCAATGGTCAGGCATAAACATACTCCGACCAATTCCCTGTATGTGGGCGATCGCCCCGAAGATGAAAAAGCTGCCCAACGAGCATATGTACCCTTTCAATGGGCATGGGACTGGACCTATGCAACATCAAAAGGCGATCGCTCCCAACCTCACAGAAGTACAATAACTCAAATATAGAGTCATGGAACGAGAGATTACAGATAGCAACGGCGTTACCTGGACATGTGTTCAAGCCTATTCTGGGCTTTCCAACAACGAAGAAAACCAGGATGCGGCGCAGGTGAAAGGACAAGAGGATAGCTACTGGGTCGTTTGAACGCCGAGTGGTGGTGCAAAGTCAGTGCGGCTCAAGCTTCAGGGCGAATGGGAAAAATCCTGCTCTAACGAGATGTTGCTCAATGAAATTCAAGCACAACAGGAGGTATGACCACAGCCACACCAAATGGTCTGGACAATAGTGTAATTCAATCCGATCTATTCGCTCACGCTGACATTAATTGCTGGATGCGCTCTGGCTCCTCTCCCAGCCAATCCGGATTCTGGGCAGTGCCGTCGAAGATTGATGAGGTTTTGAATGGCTCAAACTCGCCGCGAGATGCTGCTTGTGCCGTTTTTGCTAACAGCGATCGCACCTCTTGGTCATTCATTGGCTGGAATGTCTGCACGGCTTCAAACGCTTGATCGAGAATCTCCATGCTGTCAATTCCCGTAATCACAACCGATGTGGGCAGATTTAGGGCATAGTGTAGACACTCAATTGGGGTTACCGTATTTGACTGTAAAAGAATTCCGTTTGCCATGCTTTTCATGCCCAGAATACCGATGTTCTGTTTAACTAGTTCTGGCACAACCAGCTTCCCGAAGCTCCGGTAGTGAGCATCCATCACATTGAGCGGCATCTGAACCGCATCAAACTTAAACCCCTGCTGGGTTGCAACTTCAAGCATATGCAGATGAATCTGGGGGTCTTTGTGACCAGTGAAACCAATATATCGGAGCTTGCCAGCTTCCCGCGCCTCAATCAAGGCGGCATTTGCTCCTTCGGGGTCAAACACTCGATGCGGGTCTTCGTACCGGATGATTTCGTGGTGCTGGACGAGATCGATGCAATCAACTTGCAGGCGTTGCAGTGATTCATCTAGCTGTCTTGTGGCTTCTTTCTTGGAGCGACCGTCGATTTTCGTCATCAGGAACACTTTATCTCGGTAGCCATCGCGAAGCGCTTTCCCCATGCGAATCTCGCTGACCCCACCGAAGTAATCCCAACTGTTATCCATAAAGGTGATGCCACGATCAATCGCAGTACGAACAATCCGGATAGCCAGTTGCTCATCAACGTGCTTCAAGCTGAGGTGCCAACCCCCCAATCCGATCGCAGAAACTCTCTCTCCTGTACTGCCGAGAGTTCGGTATAGCATTTCTGAGTTTGACGTACTTTCTGACATCTGTTCTCCTTATCTGCCAGCTATTGCTTAAGTGCATCTAGCTATGAGCAAATTCAAACGCAAGGAAACGTTCACAACATCTTGCTAGAGACACACTAGAGCTGGGTATTGACAATTTAGGTGGTGTGAGGTAAAGGGTTGAGTTGATGAATTACGCGATCGCTCATCTGATCGCGCATATAGGGGTCGAGGCACAGGTAGATCGTGCGGTTGAGAACTTCGTCTTCCCCTGGTTCTGGGATTGGGGTTTCGACCAGGGCGAAATCACTCTCTTTCAGTTCCCCAAGTGGGCGGCTTTTGAGTAAGATTTGTTGGTCTTCAGAGCCAAGTTGAGCTAAAAGGTAATTATCGCAAAAAATGCATTAAGGTATGTGTGCGGAGCGAAACTCATACGATTGGCTAGATTTGTTTGCTGGTGGAGTACCAACAGCCCCTTTCTTTTTTGGTTACACTCTTGATGGGTTAGAGCAGCTTTATTTGGCACAATCAGATAGCCCTGGTGGTCGTCAGTTAAATGAATTGTGTGTGATTGGTCTTACATCCTACTTTGAGGCATTCTGTAAAGACCACTTTGCATCAATCATCAACATAGAGCCGTCACTGCTCAAGAATCTATCAAAGAATGGTCAGGATATTAGTATTGACCCAACTAAAGCACTTGAGTTGGGTCATGCTCTCTCTTGCAATATTGGTTTTCTTGTTACAGAGAAATATGATTTTGGCACTGCACAGAAAATCAATGCAATCTACAGGGCTTTACTCATAGTTTCTCCTTTTTCCAAGGATGAGATAAAGACTTACAATGATTTGCTTAGAGATCGCAATCTGCTAGTTCATCATGGAGGAACATATACATCTGCATACAGTGCACAAAATCGAAATCTACTTTTATCTGAAAGTAACCGTCCATTCTTTGATTCATTAGTTGTATCAAAAATATACATTGATCAGAAAGTTAATTTCATCAAAAAAATTGCCAGAAAAATGCTAAGAGCCTCTCACACAGCACTGATCAAGTATCTCGATGAGAATGGAATTGAACTTACAGAATGGAAAAAAAAGGCTGTAGACTCGTTTTTAGATGAGAAATAACCGTGACTATCCATGAATTTAGCTTGCAAGTTTGCACAGCTTAACACTGCAATGCAGTGGATAGACCGAAGTGCTTTCTGCTGCGTTATGAGCAGACTCTCAGGAAAGATATAAATTAGCAAAAACTCCTATGGGTAGGGGCATGAGGAACCCCTCTTTTGTTACTTTGGGGCTTATATTTCGGGTGAAGCATTCTTGAATAAAGATTCAATCTTGCCACAAACTTGGTGGCAAGATTGCTTCACTCCTACAGGTGTACTTTATTGATCTGAAATCCTAGGTAATGGGTAATGGGTAATGGGTAATTTTTTCTGGCTGTGGTACTTCGCCGCCCCCCCAATCCCCATTCCCGATTAAACCGCACTCAAGGTTAAGGCTTGCAACTGCTCTACCCAATGGCGGAGTTCATAGGTATTGAGGCGATAACTTAGAGGGTGAGCAATCAGCCGCGCTGTACTCTCAAACAAGATATCAATTTCAATTAAACCGTTTTCTTTTAAAGTCCGACCGGTCGAGACTAAATCGACAATGGCTTCTGACATCCCGGTAATGGGGCCGAGTTCCACAGAACCGTACAGGGGAATAATTTCTACGGGTAAATCCAGATTATTGAAGTGTTCGCGGGCACAATGTATAAATTTCGACGCGACACGACCGTGAGGTGGCAATTCTAAAGAACTGCGATAGGGACTGGAATCGCGTACTGCCACCGACATGCGGCACTTGCCAAAGCGTAAATCAGCGAGGTGAGCGACTTGAGAGGTCTTTTCCCGTAGAACATCGTAACCGACAATCCCTAACTGCGCTTGACCATATTCCACATAAACTGGGACATCCTGTGCTCGCACCAGCAGGGCTTTGGCAATGCCGGTAGGGTCTTGAATCTGGAGTAGGCGGCTACCGGAGTCCAGAAAAGCACTAAAATCTAAGCCGACGGCTTGTAGCAGCTTGATGCTATCGATCAGAAGTGCGCCTTTGGGTAATGCAACAGTCAGCATAGAAATATTGGCTCAATTTGAAATAGTGCATTCATGCCTGAAGCATGAGCTACCTATAATATTGGCAACTTATCACGAATTGCAGTCAGGACTACAAAAAGGTTCTTGGACTCCCTTCACAAACAATGCGAATCCTTTTAGTTGATGATGAAATTGAGCTAACTGAACCACTGAGTCGAGTGTTAAACCGTGAGGGTTACGCGGTTGATGTGGCTTATGATGGGGCGACGGGAAGTGAGTTAGCGTCCGGCAGCGATTATGACTTGCTGATTTTAGATTGGATGTTGCCAAAGCTGTCGGGATTGGAACTTTGCCAACAGTTGCGATCGCAAGGGCGAACGACACCGGTGCTTTTCCTCACCGCGAAAGATACCTTGAATGATCGAGTCGAAGGATTAGACGCCGGTGCTGACGATTATCTGGTTAAACCCTTTGAACTGCGGGAGTTACTCGCCAGAGTCCGCGCCTTGTTGCGACGTTCGGCGGCAACCGATAGCAGTGCGCCCCAACGTCTGCGGGTTGCCAACCTAGAACTGGATTTGGAAAATCAGTTAGCTTATCGCCATGGACGTTTAATTGAACTCTCAGAAAAAGAAAGTCAGTTACTCGAATTCTTTATGCGCCACACGGGTCAATTGTTGACCCATGGGCAAATTTATCAGCATCTATGGGCAGAAGATGAACAACCCAGTAGTAATGTGGTCGCCGCATTGATTCGTTTATTGCGACGCAAAATTGAGGGCAAAGGTGAAATTCCTCTGATTCACACGGTCTATGGGAAAGGCTATCGTTTTGGAGATAGCAGCTAAGCATAAATCAACATCCAAGTTATTGGGTAATACAGGAATTAAGCTGTGATGCATCAATCTAAATTGCATACTTTGGTAAGGAGATAAAAACGGTTCTGCCTTCTGCCTTCTGCCTTCTGCCTTCTGCCTTCTGCCTTCTGCCTTCTGCCTTCTGCCTTCTGCCTTCTGCCTTCTACCTTCTGCCTTCTGCCTTGCCTCCTCCAATTTAAATGCCCATTAGCTTAGTGATTGATTGACTAACCTCTCAGTTGAGCAATCATTAAGGCTGGATTCCAGTAAGCACGAGTCGTTTGAATCTTGCCTGCTTCATTGAACTCGAAGATGGTAATTCCTTCAAAAGAGACCGATTTTCCACTCTTGCTCTTCCCCTGAATTGTCCACTTTACCGCTGCCTCATTCTCCGCCACACAAATATACTCGGTTGTTGGTTCTAGTTGCTCAAAAACACCTTGTAATTGCCCAAAAAATTCCCGAAATCCTTCATGGATTTTTGTCGGTGGATGTCCCACGGGGTCGTAACTGATGGCATCCTCTGCAAAGTAATCAACCCAGCCTTCTGGATTCATGGTTCCCATTTGGGCAAAGTAAGCAGAAACAACGGCTTCAATGGCTTCTTTTGACATGTTATTTACAAGAATTTCACCTAATGACGAATGGGAATTAATGTTGATTCTAGAAGCGCTCAAACTTAGTTTTTAACTTCTCAGCTAAAGCTGCTAGAGCAACCGCAGATAGAGAGAATAAAACAACAATCAGTTGATTTCTAGAATCGTCAGTGATTATAGCCAAAGCGGCTAGAAAAATAGCAATCACCACAAAAGTTTGTTTCAAACTCCTGCTGAGCTGATAGGCTCGATGGCAAGAACTACAGAGTTCAGTATGTCGCAAAGACCGCTCTATCGGCATCAAATTGGGCTGGCAATCCTCTGTATTCTGGCTAACTTTTGAGGTAGTATATCCGCGATAAAAGGGCAAAGAAGATCCATATCGATCGACCCACTGACGATAGGCGATCGCAAAGGTATCACATGTCTCAATAGGAGCATACACTTGCTTGATTGTTTGACCCAGCCGCTCAACTTCTTGCTGTTGTCCTAGCAGTTGTGCCAAGTCTTCTTCTAAAATTTTGTTCTGTTTTAAATGAATCCACCAGCGGGGCATCAGTTTAACGGGCAACGTGACAAAATTACGATAGCTTCGCGTGAGAATGCGGCATCTTCCCTTACCCAAAGGGAAGAAATAAAATGCCTGTCCAAAAAACCATCCTTTCTCTGGAATCGGAAAGTGTAAATGAGCGAGGGATGGCACTATAAAATCAAGGTTCCTCCAGGTTTGATCGGGGAGTCGAGTTTCACGAAACCTGCCCCGAAATCCCTCAACCGAACTTTCAATGATTTCCATTTCTAACGGTTGGGCTTTTTCCCGATTCCCTTGATTGCCATGATGGGCGATGTGAATATGAGCGGGATCTAGCATATGTTCAATAACATAGCTGATGTCGCATGAAAGTTCCGTGATTTTATCGGAATAAACAAATCCAGGTTTGCCTAATTTCGGGATAGTGGGAATCCTGTCTTCATCAGCGGCTTCAGCGTTTCCCGCCCACATCCAAATCATGCCTTGACGTTCGATTACTTTAAAGGATTGTACACAAGCCTTAATCGGAATTTTGGCATCTGTTGGTAATTGAGGAATATGCAAACATTGACCCTCGCTGCCAAATTGCCATCCGTGGTATAAGCATTCAATTTTGCCGTCGAGGATTTGTCCATCGGAGAGTTTAGCCGCACGGTGAGGGCAACGATCTGTTAAACAGATCAATTTTTTATCCTGATTTCTAAATAGGACAAAGGGTTCATCGTAGAGAGAAAAACTATAAGGACGATTTTCTGGCAAGTCTTGCACAAAGGTAACAGGATACCAACATTGTCTCCAGTTAAATTCTTCCTCCTGTTCAGCTAGCGGTAAAGTGGCAGTGGGTTGTGCTGCCTGTGGGGTTTTGATCTCAACGGTCATGGTTAATATCCGGACTGTAGTATTTATACTTATTATATTAAAACTTCGATCTTCCTACTTCAGGTGACCTCTTCTATTTAATTTAATCGGTGAAACCCCTATTAACTCAGATATAAATCAGATAAGTATCAGGATTTTTATAATTCAAGTCAGTGAATTAACCTCAATAAGTTAATTTTTTTATAAATTATTCAATTTTAGTTCTTTACGTGCTAAGTATTAAGGGGTAAATAGCGATAAAGACCTCAACAGGAAACCGCTGATGTTCCAAGCCAGATTGAGCGACGGCGAAACCAAAGAATATACAGATCTATTAGACCACAACGGGTTAGATTGGTGGGCTATAAGGGGAAGTGAGTGGACGGCAACCATTAGTGAAGAATGCTTAGCGGTGGCTCAGCAACCTTTGGAAAGAGGCAAGTCTGGCTTAACTCGTGACATTGTTTTATTAGGTGTTCTAACAGCGATCGCCTTATTAGGAGCTGCTACCTGGACTCAGTCTCCAGTAGCCTCTGGGATACCTCAAGAAAATGGGCAAATCGCGGCTGCTAAATAATGAGCCTGCCAGCTTTCTGAGCGACATACTCTCGGACGGCTTCAGAGGAATCCAACTGCAACACGTCACGAGCGATCGCTTGTGCTTCCTCGATGCTTAACCGCCCCACAGCCGCCTTGATAGCGCCAATGGACGGCGGATTCATACTCAACTCATCCACTCCCAAGCCAACCAAAATTGGTGTAGCCAGTGGCAATGAGGCTAATTCACCACACACCCCCACCCCAATTCCAGCCTGACGCGCCGCTTGGATTGTCTGCTGAATCATTCGCAGCACGGCAGGTTCAAAGGCATCCGCGAGAGTAGCGACTTTGGGATTGGTGCGATCGCTAGCCATCACATACTGGCTTAAATCATTCGTGCCAATGCTGAAAAAATCCACTTCTGCTGCCAATTTCTCTGCCATCGCCACAGCGGCGGGGACTTCTACCATCATTCCCACTTCCATAGATTCATTGAAGGGAATACCCGCCCGATACAGTTCCGCCTGCGCGGTGGCGAGAATCTCTTTAGCAGCGCGAATCTCCCTGAGGCAGGCAATCATGGGAAACATGACTTTGATCGGGTAGTGATGCGTTGCTCGCAGAATTGCCCGGAGTTGAGTTTTCAGGACATCGGGAGAATCCAACAAAAAACGAATGCCTCGCCATCCGAGGAAGGGATTGGGTTCTGAGGCTAAATTCAAGTAAGAAAGTGGCTTGTCTCCCCCGATATCTAAAGTGCGGATAATCAGGGGACGGGGCGATAACATAGAGGCGATCGCTTCATATTGTTCCACCTGTTCTTCCTCTGTGGGTGAACTCTCGCGATCGAAATAGAGAAACTCACTCCTGAGTAATCCCACACCCTCCGCACCATTTGCCAAAGCCACTCGCGCATCGGCGATTCCACCAATGTTTGCCACAATTTGAATCAGCCGCCCATCTTGAGTTACGGCGGGTTGCTGTGCGGCTGTTCTTTGTTCCTGTTGTATGTATCGCTGTCGATCGCGTTTAGTCTGTAAGTCTCTCAATTCGGCGTCTTCCGGTTGCACCCACACCTGACCGGTTTCTCCATCTAGGGCGATTAGGGTGCCATCCTCCAAACTCAACAATTCGACATCGACGCCCACTACGGCAGGAATACCGAGCGATCGCGCTAAAATTCCACTGTGAGAAGTTGCACCGCCTGCGATCGTACAAATCCCTAAGACTTTGTGGGGGTTTAAGTGTGCTGTCTCCGAGGGCGTTAAGTCCGTGGCAACCAAAATCGCTGGCTGGGTGAAATCTAGGGGTGTGGATGTTACGCCCGTTAGCAGCCGTAGTACTCGCAGCCCCACATCCCTGACATCAGCGGCGCGTGCCTTTAAGTAGGGATCTTTCAACGCTTCGTAGGAACGTACAGTACGAGCAACGACTACCTTCCACGCCGATACGGCATCCAGAGTATAGTCAAAAATTCGCTGACGTGCCGCTTCTACGATCGCGGGATCGGACAAGCACAGCAGATGGGCATCGAAAATAGCCGCTTCTTCTTCTCCCACTTGCTCTGCAACTTGGTGGCGCAATGTCTGGAGTTCTTGACAAGCGGTGGCGATCGCATCTTGCAACTGTTCCCATGACTCATGAGGATTGTCTCCTAGATGCTCTGTCACCTCTGCCACAACGGGTTGATACAAGACTATCGGGCCAATGGCAATACCGGGAGACGCCGGGATACCCCAGAGTTGACTGTTTGCCGTTGTGAGTGTTTCGGGCACAGGGGTTGCAGCCAACGCCCCAGAAGTAGCTTCGCCAAAGTTGGAGAGGACGAGTCGCTGCAAAGCGGCTATAGCGGCTGTGGCATCGGAACCTGTGGCGGCGATCGCGATTTCATCTCCTTGATGCACACCCAGCGTGATCACCTGATTAATACTTTTACCATTAACGAATTGGCTACTTGCCGTCACGTTTTGCACAGTGATCTGAGACTGAAATCGACACGCAATGGCAACAAATTTAGCCGCAGGACGAGCATGAAGCCCCATCTGATTTTGCACAGTAAGATGGATTTCTTGCGTCGCTTGCCCTGTTAGGGTTGAAGGTTGAACTTGGGAAGATAGGTTACAACTGCCAACGTTCAACTCTGGTGATTCCTCACTCCTAACCCCCAACAATTGAGCCGTTTTTGCCGTTAGCGCCCCTCGTGCTTCAACGAGGACTTGCTCAATGTTAGCGCCATTGGCGGCCTGAACGGCAGCGGCGAGGGTTCCTTCCACTAAAGGCGCTTCGCACAGTCTTACCCTATCCCGTTGGTGTTCTGGCAGAAACTCCAAGGCCATTTCCGCGCTCAGAATCGCACTGCCCAAATCCATTAAAACAATCACCCCTTCATCTGTGTAAACCGACTCAATCGCTTGATAAATCTGCATTGCATCGGTGCCAAAGGGATTTTCTGGGTCATCAATTCCGGCTGCAACGGCGCTTCTGATTGCACCTTGAACCATTTGCTGCGCGAGTTCCTGAACTCCATCTGCCAGCTTTTTGCTGTGAGATACGATAACAATTCCCACCATAATTAATATTGCTATGACTATGATTTAGATGACCCAGTCTTGAATTATATTGTCAGTCAACAATAGATATGACGAAATTACCTAATAATTCCTTATACAACAAACCCGAACAAAAAAGGCGTTAGACCCGATTTACTCGCAAGAGAGCGAGCGCATCGGGAACGAAACTTACACGTTCTGGACAAATACTCTTACTGACTGAATGAACTCAACCCGATGAACTATTCGAGGCATAACTAAGCCTAATTTAATCAACCTAAATCTGGATTATGACCCAATTTGCTATATACATACACTTATGTTACTAACAATTTTTTATAAAAATCTAATTGTTGTTTTGCTAAGGCTTTATTGGTATACCAAATCATGGCTCGTTCATAACCCAATTGAGCTAGATGATGGGCTAATTCAGGTTGCTCCATGAGTTGCTGCAAACACTTCTGTAGCGCGGCTACATTTCCTTCCGGAAAAACTAAACCCGCATCCGCAATAACATGGGGAATTTCCCCAGAATTAGAACCAATCACGGGGACTTTCGATGCCATGGCTTCAATGAGAACATGTCCAAACTGCTCTTTCCAACCTGCTGCTGTTAGGGTTTTAAATTGAGAATTTGTTTCTGAAGGCAGCACCAAAGTATCCATGACATTAATATAGCGAGGTACCTCCTCATGAGGAACGCTTTCGACCCAAATAAGCTGATTTTTGATGCCCCATTCAGTCGCTTTATTCATTAGGTCTAATTGTAAAGGGCCACGTCCAAGCAGCAGCCACTTCCAAGAGCGTCCTTGTAAACCAACAAGGGCTTTACCTAAAGTTAGTAAGCCTTTTTCTGCCACAAATCGTCCGACGAATCCTATTACAAAATCATCAGATTGAATGCCCAATTGGCTTTTTAATTCTAGCTGGGGCTGGGAGCAAAACCGATTTTCATCTACACCTAACTGGGGCATCACTTTAATCGCTCCCTGGTAGCCACGTTGTCGCAACACTTCTGCTGCATCTTGATTGCCAGCAATCACACCGTGAGTATTTTGGAGATTATAAGCTTCCAGCCAAGATACAGGAAATTTCAGTTGATAAGGGAGATTCCACCAGGTAAAGAACAGATTTTTGGCTTGCATTCCCAATAATTTATTCAGAGAAATCAGTTGAGCGTAGCCTAAGGCTTTAGCTCCTTGTTCAACTTGAATGATTTGGGGTCTAAACTGACGTAATAAAGGGATGATATCGGCTCCAAACGTGAGCAAACTCTGGTTATTTTCACTGAAGTTAGAGATGGGAACAATCCGAAAACAGCCTTCTTGACGCGGCTGAGTTGCAATGATTTTGTTTTGAACGCCGCCGGGACGCCAACGACAGGGCACAACGACAGTCACTTCGAGGTTAGGTTCTAAGCTGGCTAATGCCCTTAATTTCTCGCAGTTAAGGTCAACAACATAGGAATGACTGACGACTAGAATTCTCATTCTTACAGGATTGCAGGTTAACTAAACTTTCAACTTGCAACGTTCCAACGTTCAACTTTTCTATTAACTTTCAACGCTTAATTCATCCGATTGAGTGTAGATTTGACCCCTGTTCCAACTAGATTGAATGAGAGTACACAGAGCGTTGAGAAAGCCTAAGCTATAGAAAGCGCCACGGCTGATAATTTTGATCGGAGAGCTACTTTTGTAACAGGGCGGATGTCCTAAAACGTGGCAGTCAAACAAGCGACTATACAAGCGTAGCTGCTCAAAGGGGGTGAGGTTTTTGAGTGCCATCAGAAAGTGGTTGTGATAGAAGCTGAGCTGGTACTGGAGCGATCGCATACTAATATCATGACAGCCACCAGTCTCTTCCCCTAAGTGCACTAAATAGGCGTCGGGGTCATACCAGATTTGATACCCTGTGCGGCGCAATCGCAAACAAAAATCTGACTCCTCCCGTACCGCACTCCCCCGAAATCGTTCATCAAACAGCAGTCCATGTTGAGTGAAAACTTCACGACGGAAGGACATATTGCAGCCTCTCGCGGAAATGACACGCTGAGGCTTAACGGTGTGAACTAAATCAATATAGTACCAGGCAATGCCAGGGTCCATCGCTTCCGGGGGTAAGTCCTCAATTTGGGATTGGGAATGGGTTATTGGAATTGGGGTCAACTCTGCGATGTTCCCTGGTTGTGTCCCCAACGCGGCGTTTGTTTCTGTGTATTCCTTGCCGCCACTCCCCAATCCCCAGTCCCCTTTTTCCGTCAACTTCATGCGGTCAAACACTCGCCCTGCCACAGCCCCAATTTCAGAGCGATGATAGTTACGAGCATGAGCTTTTAGACATCCGATAGGCATTTGCACATCATCATCGATAAATAGAACAATTTCCCCTGACGCCCGTCGTACCGCATAATTGCGTGCTCCCGGTAAACTCGCCCACGCTACGCGGAACCACTGAATCTTGTGGTTATTAGCCAGTTGCTCCAAATAGGACTGGGTTTCGGGTTGATGAGTGGGGGATTGATCGACGACTAAGACTTCAAAGGCTGGATAATCTTGCTGGAGTACATCTTCGAGCGTATCGCGTAAGGGTTCTTCCCGTCCGTAAGTGGGGATAATTACCGAAATCAAAGGCCAATTCACGGTTGTTGCCTGTGTTGGTTGTGGAGTAGGAACGATTCGAGCTATCGACTCCTGCCAAAAGGCTAGCTTAACATTTCAAAAAAATTACAGGTCTGGGGAGACGGTACGCAAACCCGATTAGAGCACGACTCCTTTAAAATAAGCGGTGTGACACCAGCAGGACAACTCAGAGCATGAATACTCGCCGCATTGAACCCCAACCCGGACAAGAATCGGTCTGGGATTATCCGCGTCCACCCCGCTTAGAAGACTCACCCAAACATCTCCAAATCGTATTTAATGGAGTTACTTTAGCAGATACCCATCGGGCTAAACGTGTATTAGAAACTAGCCATCCGCCTGTTTACTACATTCCTCCTGAAGATATTCAGATGGAGTATTTAGTAGTAGTAACCGCTAATCAAGGGTCATTTTGTGAGTGGAAGGGTCGGGCGATTTACTATAGTGTTGTCGTTGGTGAAAAACAGGCGGTCAATGCGGCTTGGTCTTATCCCAATCCCACACCGACTTTTGCTGGGATTAAAGATTATTTAGCATTCTACGCCCATCTGATGGATGCCTGTTATGTTGATGGCGAACAAGTGCAACCGCAGCCGGGAAATTTTTACGGCGGTTGGATTACTCAAGACATTGTCGGGCCGTTTAAAGGGGGTGCTGGAACGTGGGGTTGGTAAGTTGTTAGCTATTTTCTCTTACTTCTGGCTCTGACCGCACCACCCCTGAATTTTTAGCTTCACGAATACCACTGATTCTTAAAACATCCGTTAAAGTCTTGCAATAAGGTTCTAAACCTAGAGTTGCAGGATTGATCGGGTTTTGATAGGTAAAATGCCGATAGCTCATGCTAAACCGATCCCATGCCGCCATTTGAATCCGGAACAAGACAATTAAAATGTCGGCAAGCCAAGGGGATAAAGGGATGCGAAAGTAAATTTTCTTACCCAAATAGGCACATACTTCTTCTACCGCCTGATTCACGGTTAAGGGCGCATTTCCCAAAACCAAGCGTCTGGTTGACTGCATATCAGGTTCTCCAAACCAAGCGGGTTCGGGGGGATGATCAACCAGATATCGCACCACCTGAGCAATATCTCGTCCGTGGATAAAATGAAAGCTGGCATCTGCTTTAAACCAGCGAATCAGGTCTACCCATTTCACCACATCTCTAATCCCCGATGAGATATGGGAATAGGGTTTGTTGGCGTCTCCTCCTAATACTAAAGTGGGAAACACAGTGGTAATTTTGGGAGCGATCGCTAATTTCGGTAACTGCACTAAACATTGGTACTTGGAACGGATATATTCCGTCCCCAGTTGACCGGATTCTCTGAGGATTTGATTATTCCGATCTAAAACACTCGCCGTGGAAAAGTAAATCACTTGCTCACAAACGGACGGGTCAAGCAATTCCATTAACCGCATAGTTTTGACAACATTAACGTCAAAGGTTTCCTGTTGTCCTCCCCAAGCGGTTGCTGCCAGGATTGCCATGTTCATCGTCTTGAGCAAGTCAGCAAAGCGTTCAATCTGGCGCAAGTCTGCTTGTAAAATTGTCACACCAGGACGAGCTTCGTAGTCAAAACCCAGTTTATCTGGATTTCTGACTAACAGATACAGCTCGTGTTCCGTTTCCTGAATCAAGGCTTCGGCGATGTAGTGACCAATACAGCCACTGGCACCCGTCAAGAGAATCCGCTTGGGGGTCATGGAATTTTAGAGGTTGGAGATTGGATTTTCGATTAACTAATAGCTAGGAACAGCGAGTAATTGATCGGCTTGTTTGGCAGTTTCAAAGAAGAATCTCACATTGTCTTCGGGGGTTCCCGGTAAGACGCCGTGACCAAGGTTAAAGATATGACCTTTTTTGCCGGCTTTCCGAATTGTATCGAGGATGCGATCGCGGATAAAGTCTTGCGACCCAAATAGGGCACCGGGGTCCATATTGCCCTGCACGTTAACATCCCAGCCCAATCGTTGCCGCCCTTCCGCCATATCCACTGTCCAGTCTAAGCTGACAATATCGACGCCCGATTTGGCCATTCGTTCCAGTACGCCAGCGCTTCCGCTGATGTAGAGAATCATGGGTGTATCGGGATGGGTTTGTTTGACTTGCTGTACCACTCGTTGCTGATAGGGTAAGGCGAAGGTGTCATAGTCTTGGGGACTGAGTTGACCGGCCCAAGAATCAAACATTTGCACGACCTGAGCACCATTATCAATTTGATAGCGCACATAAGTGGCGATCGCATCGGCTAATAACCCCAGAAACTGATGCAGCATGGTGGGTTCTGAGAACGCCATGCCTTTAATAATCGAGTAATTTTTGGAGCTTTTCCCCTCAATGGCATAAGCGGCTAGCGTCCAAGGAGCACCGACAAAACCCAGAACCGTGCTTTGATTGCCCACTTCCCGCCGCAACGCCTGCAAAATCTCTCCCACAAACGAGAGTTTGTCTAACTCTAAAGGATGCAATTTGTCAAGCTGTTCTTGGGAGCGAATCGGGGGGTCAATAATTGGCCCTTTGCTTTCGATAATGTCGAAGGGAATACCCAGCCCTGGCAGCGGAGTGAGAATATCGGAAAACAAAATCACCCCATCGGGCTGAAACGCCTTCCAGGGTTGCAGGGAAACTTCAATCGCAATTTCTGCAATTTCCGAGCGGTCGCGGAAACTTGGATATTTATCCCGTAAATCCCGATAAGCTTTCATATATCGACCCGCCTGCCGCATCATCCACACCGGCGGACGGTCTAATTGTTCACCACGGGCTGCCCTTAATAGGTAGGGAATCTGGGTTCCTCCAGTCATCTAATCTTTACCCTAAATAATTTTTAAATGCATTTGTTAGCTTATCATTCTCAGATTGTCACTGTTAGCTTCAGCAAAATTGAGCATTGGAAATGGGAAATGAAAGCAGGAAAGAATGGCGAAAAACAAGCTAAATTCGCCCCTTAGCTCTTTGTAACAGCTTGGAACATCTCCTCACCCCAAGTCAGGGTACCCCCGTCAGCATCGAGTTCAACCGGTTGCCCTACAGGAAGAGCCGCATTAGCACCTTCGTGACCAAAGGGGAGGTCACTGACAATGGGGATACCCAGGTCACTTAAGCGATCGCGCAATACTTCTTTTACAGTCCAGCTCGGTATATCTTTGGGTGGCTCACAGCGACTGAAACGCCCCAAAGCAATGCCTCGAACCCCTTTCAATGCACCACTCATCCGCCACTGAGTCAACATGCGATCGATGCGGTAAGGCGCTTCTGTCACATCTTCTAAGGCTAGAATCACCCCTGCGAGCGGGGGTTGTACAGGGGTTCCCAAGAGGTGAGTGGCAACGGTGAGATTGGCGGGTAACAGAATCCCCCTCACTGTTCCACCCCCCCAGCCAACGCCTGACAAGGGTTCGAGGGGGCGTCCTTCCACACAGTCAAACAACCGTTGGAGCGACCACTCAGGCTCTGCGGCGAGGGTGGTCAAAACTGGCCCATGCACCCCGCAGATGCCAGATCCATAGAGACTCCACAACAAGCCTGTGATATCCGAAAAGCCAATCAACCACTTATGGATGGGGGAGGGATGAGTTTCTAAAGACCACGTCCAGTCTTCTAGAAGTCGGGCGCTGCCATAGCCACCCCTGGTACAGAGAATGCCACGACATTCGGGGTCTTGCCAAGCTTGTTGTAATTGCTGGCGTCGTTGGCTATCTTTCCCTGCGAGATAACCTTCCCTGGCATCCCAATGGGGTTGGAGTTCAACTCTGTACCCCTGGCTGCGCCAAATTTCCACACCCTTGTGGAACGCCTCGAACTCTCGTAAGGCTCCACTGGGAGTAATCACTCGCAGTAAATCTCCGGGTTTCAGCGCAGGGGGTCGCTGGCTTAGTCGATTATGATGGGTCATTCCTGTTAACTCAACCGCGCGGTACATTCGAGAATCAATTTTTGATTGACCAAAGCATAAGGCTGAATAGCTAGAGCTTTGCGAAACGCTTGGATGGCGGCTCTATACTGTCCCAAGGCGGCATAGCATAAACCCAGACCATGCAGTGCGCCAAAATGAACTGGATTGAGCTTGAGAACTTCCAGGCAATCCGCCTGCGACTTTTGATATTCTCCTAGGAGGTAGTAAAGAACAGCGCGTCTATTCCAGGCTTCGGCGAAATCGGGGAGATCGTCAATCAGTTGGGTGAGCAACGCTTCAGCCTGCTTCACATTCCCGGCAGTAAACAGAGTTTGACTACGTTCGAGGCGCTCAAACCCATATTGTCCCTTTTGCTGAAACCAGATACGCCATAGTTCTTCTGTTGCCTGATTGCGAACGTCCTCGTCAGGATTTTTCAAGTCTTCTAATAAAGCATTAATTAATTGTTCATTCATGAATCGGCTGTCCTGTGTGGGAGCGTTGGTCAACTGAGTTTTGTAATGATTGTCTACTCTCCTCGCTATTGCTTTGATGGGAGCTCTCTCAAGAGGTGTTTTCAATTGCTCCTCAATGGGAGCAGCAACAGAATTTGTTAGGCTGAAACAGCCTAGTCTGCTATTTATTTTCCGAAATCTGTGAAGAAATTTAATTGGTTGGGAATTGTCTTCATTACTATTGTGGTGATTATATTCACCCTGACCCATCAAATTTTTTTCCCAGTTGGTCTCAAGGGTGTTGAAGCCTTTGGTCATCCAGGGATTTGTCCAACTTGGTCGCCCGCAAATCTCACCGTCCTTGGCACTGCCGCTAATCCCACTTCCCAAGTTTGGTTTACAGGTTTTGACGGCATCCTCGGAGAGGTATTTTACCCTGAAGTAGACACACCAGCTACAGTAGACTGGCAATTTTTAGTAGGGGATGCGAATCATACCTGGGTTGATGAAGAAAAGCGGGATACTACTCATCAGGTTACTTTAAATAATTTACATTCGCTCTCTTGGACTATCACGAATACGGCTAAAAATCGCCTGGACCAAATTCAAAAAACAATTTTTACCGACCCCAACCGTAATACTTTAATCCAGCAGGTAACCTTCACTGCCTTAAAGGGTACGTTGAGAGATTTCCACCTTTATACTCTGTATCATCCTGCTCTGGATAATCAGGGACGCTCCACTACAGGTTACAGCACGACCTACAACAAACAAAAGAAGCTGGTTGCGAAAAACTCAACTCAGGGTCATGTTTCTGCACTAGTGCAAGAAGGCAGTTCGCGTAGCGTTCTCCGTAGGAGTAGAAAGAAGGCAGAAGGTAAGGACGCTTGTACACTAAGCTTTTTAACCTTTTTGAACGGATTAAGGAGGATGACAATCTACTTTGGATTCCTTAAAGCCGTTAAGATTCCTTATGAACAATCACCCTAAAGCTTATTCACTTTACTGCAAATATCTGAGAACCATTGCTCCATGCGATCGCCCATCGCTTGATTAGAATATTCCGCTTCTACCCTTTGGCGGCAAGCATGGCGGTCAATTGTATCTAATTTTTCCAATGCATCAACCAACCGTTCCACCGAATCAGGCTCTACTAAGAACCCACTTTTCCCATCTTCCACAATTTCAGCCGGCCCACCACGTCGGTAGGCAATCACCGGCACACCACAAGCCAGGGCTTCAATGGCTACATTGCCAAACGCTTCCACCCAACGCGGCGTCATCAACAGCGCTCGACACTGGCGTAAGCGCTTTTGTAACTCATCCGTGGAGAGAAACCCTTCGTATTGTACAGGAGCGTTGGGATAATCTTGTAAAATCTGTTGCCAGTAGAGTTCGTCTTGCAGGAACCCCATAATTTTGAGGGGAATTCCGGTTAACTCGGAGGCAGCTACGGCATCTTGTAACCCCTTTTCCGGCGCAATCCTCCCCACCCACCCAATCCAAGGCGCGGGTTCAGCACAGAAGTCATAAAACGACAGATCAATCCCATTTTTCACACACCGACAACGGTTGGCAAAGCTAAAGGTTTCTGCCTGTGCTAGGGAGTGAACGCCAATGGTACCGGGAAACTGGGTAACGACCTGTTCAATTATCCCATCCATCGCCTCCGTCAACGAACCCATGCTGACTAAGTGGGCAACGGGAATCGTCAAAAAGGGCGTCAGGTAGAACGGTAACCAATCATAAGCGAAGTTGACAATTAAGTCATAGTCGGTTTGCACCTGTCGCGCATAATCCCACATATTTGCCAACACCGAAGACGCAGGGATGATGATGGGTGCGTCTCGTCCTTGAGTTTGAGCGCTGATTTGTGGATTTCCAGCAATTTCAACCAGCGGCATTCCCCAAGCGGTAGACCCTTTGGTAGCAACAATCGTTAGGGAATGACCCCGCCGTATTTGTTCTGTGGCAATGTTCCGTAAGGTGAGCTCAACGCCACCTCCTAATCCTGAACCTAAAGGGCCAATGGGGTTAGAGACAAAGAGTAGCCTGAGGGACTTTTTAGGCGTTGGATTAATGGGCATTCATTTGTATTGATATAGATGGGAAATCGCAGATACACGCCGCGTGACACCGATAAAAAAAGGTGTTTCGCCACTTTGACCCACACCCATTGGGGGTTAAAAAAGTCAGATGTTCTAGCGATTGGAAAGCATTTCCGCCTCTGGTTCTTGAAGTTTGACGGGAATTTGTGCCAAAGTCACAGAATCAGAGTTATCTAAAATAGGTTCACTTGGGTTCATGGATGCAACCACTCGGTTCTGACTCTCAATCTCAGCCGGTTGCTGGAAGATAGACTGTAACTTCTGGGATATTACCTCACGCTGATTGATCAGATAGATACTAACTAGCGTCAAACTGACACCCACCCATTGCAGGGGACTCAGGACTTCTGACAAAAACAAATTACCAAACAACAGGGCAAATACAGGTGTGAGAAAGGTTAGGGAACTCAAACTCGTAAGATTTCCACTGGAGGCAAAATAGAAAAATAGACCGTAGGCGATCGCACTCCCAAAAAGGGTTGAATAAGCCAATGCCGCCCAACCTGATACGTCAATATTCACCCACTGTTGAGATTCCCAAATCCCAGAAAGCCCAAATAAGGGTAATCCACCGATAATCATGTGCCAACCGGTTGCCATCACAGGGTCAGCATATCGCGTCACATATCGAATCATCACCGTCCCCACCGCCATCGACAGCGAAGCCAACAGCATCAGCCACTCTCCACTCTGAAATAGCTGTTGTAAGCTCATATCTAAAGTCAGGGAACCACCTTGGAAGAGGGTGAAAATCCACTGATCTGGCAAACCAATCAGACTAATTCCCAAAACTCCAAACCCCAGTCCTAACCATCCCCATAATCCAATCACTTCACCAAACAGTAACCCTGACAACAGGGCTACAGCTAAGGGTTGAGAGTCAATCATCACAGAACCTAAGCCTGCTCCCGTTCTCACCAATCCTTCGGCGAGAAATCCCTGAAATAGCGCCCCATCCACCAAGGCAAACAAGCTAATCCACAGCCATGCCGCCCAACTTTTCGGCTGAGGACGCCCCATCATCGTTGCCGCCACCAATACTAAAACACCGGCTGGGACTAAACGCACCCCTGCCATAAACAGAGGAGTTGTGTGGGGGATGACGCCTTTCATCGCGACCATTGCCGTTCCCCACAAGAAAAAGGGAGCGATTAGCAACAAGACGGCTAAAGGAGATTGGATATTCGTTGTTTTTATCTGCATAAGGTAGTCCGAGGGTTACGCTTAACAACAATGAGAGGCTCAACGATATTTTTATATTTCTTTACATAATTCTACTGAATTATTTTATTGTGTTAAGAACATGATACAAACTCATTATCCCCAGTCCTGCTACTGATTGCTGTATGGAGCCTGACAAAACCCTAAACTGAGGTGGATCGTGCAAACTAGAAGATATCCCGTCTGCGGATGATCAGGCTTACCTGTTTAATTTTTAATTCAAAAGACTTAAATACTCATGCCCTGGCCTTTTAAGCCCAACTCTCGTAAACAAATTGCTCGAATTGAAGTCACTGGTGCGATCGCAAGTGGCACACGCAAACGGGTACTGGAAGCCCTGAAAACAGTGGAAGAGAGGAAGTTTCCTGCCCTCTTGTTGCGGATTGATAGTCCTGGCGGTACCGTGGGCGATTCCCAAGAAATTTACTACGCACTCAAGCGACTGCGAGAAAAGGTAAAAATCGTCGCCAGCTTCGGCAATATCTCGGCGTCTGGGGGAGTATACATCGGTATGGGTGCCGAGCATATCGTAGCGAACCCCGGTACGATTACTGGAAGTATTGGGGTCATTTTGCGCGGAAACAACCTGGAACGCCTGTTAGAAAAAGTCGGAGTTTCCTTCAAAGTGATTAAGTCCGGCCCTTATAAAGATATTTTGGCGTTTGACCGGGAACTGACCGAGCCAGAAAAGCATATTCTTCAGGAATTGATTGATACCAGTTATCAGCAGTTCGTCCAAACCGTTGCAGAAGGACGAAATCTAGCTGTAGAAGCGGTGAAAAAGTTTGCGGATGGTCGCATTTTTACAGGTCAGCAAGCGGTAGAACTTGGCATCGTTGACCGCCTCGGCACAGAAGAAGATGCCCGTCGTTGGGCCGCCGAACTTGCAGGTCTTGACCCGGAAAAAACCAAGTGCTACACCATCGAAGAACCGAAACCGTTCTTGAACCGTCTGCTTTCAGGTAGTCGTACTCAGATGGTATCAGGGTTATCATCTGGGATAGATTGGTTAGAGTTTGAACTATCTACCAGCGGTCAGCCGTTGTGGTTATATCGACCTTAAGCAGGATTTTAGATTTGAGAGCGCTCTGAAATCTAAAGTTCAAGATGGAAAATTGGAGGATGTAATAGGTGGAGTGGCGAGTTCGGGCGATTCGTGGGGCAACAACGGCCTCGGCAAACACAGTCGAGGCAATTCGAGAAGCTGTGACAGAACTATTAGATGAACTAGAAACTGGAAATCGACTTGATCCAGATGAAATGATCAGTGCGATCTTTACAACCACACAAGATTTAGATGCTATCTTTCCCGCCGCGATCGCACGAGAGCGTCCTCACTGGCAGAATGTTGCTTTACTCGATGTTCAGCAAATGCATGTGGAAGGAAGTCTGAAGCGTTGTATTCGGTTTTTAATCCACGTCAATACCCCTGTCTCTCAAATGGAGATTTACCACCCCTATCTACGTGGAGCTAAAAATTTACGACCGGATTGGAGTTTAGCTCAAATCAGTCGAACTGTGCCTTCTACTGTTCAATCTCGCCGCTAATGCCTCCGGCTGCATAATTTGTTATTCTTTGTTAGTTGTTAGACCTGAAACGAAATTTGATTTGATAAGGGTTACTAACAACTAACGGATAACAAGTATTAGGATTTCACTTCTTCCAATTTTTTCTCTGGATATTTTTTGTGAACCCGAATCCCTAAGAAAATGTCGTAAACAAAGTTCCAAAAACTTTTCTTGCCTTCTAACAATCCCAGAGATTGATAACAACCCTTTTGGTCGAGAAGAGGTTTAACGGCATAGTAGGCTCCTTGATACTTATACCAAGGAATAGAAGGCCACAGATGATGAATTAAATGGTAATTCTGTCCACCAATGAGTAAATTCAAAATTGGGCTAGGGTAGACTCTAGCATTTTTCCAGCGATCGCGCTCCTGAAACGGTCGATGGGGCAAATAATCAAAAAATAATCCCAAGGCTAAACCCACCACTAAAGCGGGTGAAAACCAAAAATTGAGAATATAACCTAAAAATCCATATTGGCAAGCAATATAGATAATAGTTGCCACAAATAAACGACTTAAAAACCACTCTAACAATTCATATTTACGCCACAACCGACGCTTAAAGAAAAAGATTTCGTGATAAAAAAAGCGAGCAGCGATTAACCAGAGTGGTCCCCCTGTGGAGACAAAATGATCGGGGTCATTTTGGGGGTCATTCACATTCCCATGATGCTGAATGTGAACCCGCGTAAATACAGGGAAAGCAAAGCCTAACATTAAGGCGCTTCCATGTCCCATGATCGCGTTCATCACTCGATTGCGATGAGCTGCATTATGAGAAGCATCGTGAATTACTGTTCCCACCATGTGCAAAGCCAAGACATTTAGGGCAAAACAGCATGGATCAGGCCAATTCCAGAGCCAGTAACCACAGGTGGAAAAGGCAACCAACGCGATCGCGGTAAAGAACATGATTAACGTTGGGTTAAATTCACCGGGAGGACCCAGGAATTCCTTTGGAACCGTCAGTGGCTTCTGGGCCTCCGACATCGTTATTTTTTCTCCTTTCTACCGTCCTTTGGTAGTATAAAATACCTGAGTCCAATGGTAAAGATTTGTGAAATTAACTCATCTAATCAGACAGGTTTTGGCTGATAAGCTGAGAAAGCTTTTGCTCAAACAACCAGGACGGCAAAAGCATACTCTTGAGCCTTGATTTTGGCAAGAGTAGTAGGCTTTGTGAAGGGACAGAGGCTATGATGCGAATATAATATACCAGCGCATTTGCGCTTTTGGCTCTGGGATGCGATGTGGGGCTATGCACACAACCCTCGTTGATCGCACTTCAAACGAGTCTTTTTGAGCAAATCAGGGGCAGCCGCATCTTTAACCGAATTTTAGAGGTTTGAAGCAATGACGCCACAACAGTTTACTCGAAATTCCAGTTTGAAGCCTTTGCTGTTTAAGGGTGTTGGTTGGTCAGCCAGTGTCGCTATTCTACTAGCGAGTGGTAATGCCTTGGCCTTAACTCATAACCAGGCAGCCACAACCGATCCATCTCAATTGTCCCAGCATACCATTTTGGCTCAGGATGTTGAGGAAGACACACAATCCCAAGATTCTGCACCCGATTCAGAGATTAAATCCTCTCAAGAGCCTCGCTTTACCTGTAAGCAGGTGAATGGTCAGTACACAGTCATGTATCATCCCGAAAGCCAACCGAATCAAGCTTATCCTTGGGCAACTCCTGGGGCTTTAGGGGGTGGCTGGACGCCAGAACTCCGTTGTAATGAGATTAGCCGACGCTTGGAATTGTATCGACCCGATGGTTTAGTGGAAATGCGGAATGCCGTTGAGAATAATTACAATACCGTCTGTGTGACCACCCAAAAGAATTCATCTTGTCGAATTGTACTCACAGTGCCTCCGGGACAAGACCCAGAATTAACCCGCAATCGTGTCTTCCAAAACTTAACCATTGCCGATACGGGTGAGCGAACGGACGCCGTGAACACGTTTGTCGCGGGGGACAGGGGTTCACAACTGCTCAATCAGGTGTTAAACCAAGGTCTATCGGCTCTAGGCATTGACAACAATCCAAGTCAATCTTCGGGTAACATCAATCTTCGACCGTTCTTAGACCGAGCCGATGGGGGTACGGGATCTAGGCTGAGAAGAAGCATCCCTGTGCGATCAAACCCTCGCTTAAATCCGGATCGGTTTCGTTGATCGTTTTTGAGAACATCGGATTGTTGTGTGAGCTAATCAGCCATCGGAATTGGAATTAAAACAGATTGAGCTTCTTGGTTAGGCACCGAGGCTTCTAAGAAGTTTTGCTCTTTCATCAAATCAAAAAGGCAAACGTCTGTCTCCAGCAGACAGGCGTGCCCCGAATTGGGTAGGATGACCTTTTGAGCATTGGGTAGGCTGTTGACTAGGCGTTCAGCTTCCTGTACCGAGGGTAACAACTGATCGGCGGCACCTCCAATCACGAGGACGGGTTGGGTTAGGCGTCTGAGTTGTGTTTCTTGTACATCAAACTCGGTCACCATGGAGATGCGCCAATTGGCAATCTTGGCGGGTACCGATTGCATGGCATCCAGCAGCGCACGGCGATCGCGCGGCGCGGTTCTGGCTAAATTGGATAACAAGGGTAAGAGTGCAAGTGACGAGACTCCATACAAAAATTCGGGTATCAAGCGATTCAATTGAGCTCCCCAGCGTAACCAAGGGCGTTGATTGAAAGAGGTGGCTGGGTTGATTAAAATAATTCGCTTAAAAAGATGGGGCGCACTTAAGGCAACCTTTATAGCTAAACAGCCTCCGAATGACTCACCACACAGATAAACGGAACGGGAGGTTTTCTTTTTGAGTTCCTCTTCCACAAGGTTCACCACCAGATCTGCGAGATCGTCCCAGTTGTTCAAATCATCTGGAGGAATAGCTAGTGCTCTGACATCAAAAGCGGTTTCTAACCCTTTCGTCTGCGATCGCAAGAGTTGACCGGTCCCATCCATCCCGGGTAGAAACACAAATAAGGGGTAGTTTGAATTGACACGTCCTGGTGTCAAAAAACAAGGACGGCTCTTCACTGGTGGCATGGCTAAATTCCTAATGGTATCCCGATGACTATTGAAGCAAAAAAATCACAACGCGACTTTTCTCACCTCAAGAAAACATTCGTTCGCGTTGAAATGTTTGATAAAGTAATTTAGAAATTTCATCGTGGCAGGTAGTAACTAGTTCGTTAACCGCTGCTTTAGCCTGTTTGCCTTGATACTGTTGCCGATGTTTTGCCGTAATCCAATAGGGATGCCCAACTAAGACTGCCACACGACGATGAATCACCATCGGATGCAAACCTGGTTGTGCAAATAGGGGTTCTGATGGATCAAACAGACGTAACCAGCGCAGTGGCACGGCAGAGGTTGTGGTTTCTGCCAAAGAGGCGATCGCTACGGGCAATACGGCTAAATCCCTGACGGGAGCCCGTAACGCCAAGTGGGCAAAGCCTCGGTGAAACTTCCCTAAGGTATCAGGCTCAGTCAAATGCACCATGGGTTGAGCGCCTTCTGGAAATACTCCCACCCACTGATGTTGTTGGAGTAGCCCAGTTGCCTGTTCAAAAAAAGCCTGCTGCCTATATTCGGGTTCTTGCAGCGGAAAACAACCCATTTGCGTGATAAATTCTCGCAACATGGGCACTTGCCCCATGTAATGATGACAAGCAATGCGAAGAGGATGCCCTAAGGCTGCCATCAACAGGGGGGCGTCCATGAAGCCACGATGGTTACTTACCACCACAACGGCTGAATCCTCAGGGATGCGATCCTCGTGGTAGACGAACATCTGCGTTCCCATGGCCGCTAGGAGCGATCGAGAAATTTGAAGTGGACTATCGGAAGACATGAGTTGAAGCCATCACTTGTACCATTCCTTAATATTTCTTTACAATACAAAGCAATGTAAAGTTTTGACAAATGCCTTAAGGTAGAATTCAGGGCATTTTTAGTTGTTCCTGGCAGCAACTCAGCAAAAAGTAGACCGGATTAATCACACCTCGAAAAGGAGAACTATGATACTAATAATTAATTATTTTTTTATATTTGATCGTTTTATTAAGAAAATCTAAATATTTAGGTAAAAGCGTTTGATTATCTGTATAAGGTAATACTTTTATTAGAGAAGTACTACGTAAAGCTGGCAAGCTCAGGTAGCCACTCAATCTATATCCGTAGCAATACACTAGAAACTACCAGTAATTTAAGTGAGGGCGTTTCTAACACTCAGATGAGTCATATCGATATCAGTAGAAACACATTTACGATTACAACGCCTCTCTACTACGTCAACGACTTACCCCATATCGGTAGCGCCTATACAACAATGGCGGCGGATGCGGTGGCTCGGTTTGAAAGGTTGCGAGGCAAATCCGTGTTATTAATTACCGGCACGGATGAGCATGGACAAAAGATTCAGCGCACGGCTCAAAGTAATGGGGTTGAGCCTCAAGTTCACTGTGATCAGATAGCGGCTGGGTTTGAGGAGCTGTGGCAAAAGCTCAATATCCAGTACGATCGCTTTAGCCGCACCACCGCATCCCGCCATGCTTCAATCGTTAAAGAATTTTTCTCTAGGGTGTGGGACAAAGGCGACATTTATCTGGGTCAACAAAAAGGTTGGTACTGCGTCTCCTGCGAGGAATTCAAAGAAGAGCGGGATTTGTTGGCAGAACATCGATGCCCGATTCATCCGAATAAAGAAGCCGAGTGGCGAGATGAGCAAAACTACTTTTTTGCCTTATCGAAGTATCAAAGCCAGCTCGAAGCTCTTTATCAAGAGCGACCCAATTTTATTCAACCGGAAAGTCGCCGGAATGAAGTTTTAAGTTTTGTTAGGCAGGGACTTCAGGATTTCTCGATTTCGCGGGTGAATGTGGACTGGGGCTTCCCGGTGCCGGTAGACCCGAACCATACCATTTATGTATGGTTTGACGCTTTGCTCGGTTACGTCACAGCCTTGCTTGATCCGGATCAGGAACCCACGCTAGAGAATGCTTTAAGGAAGTGGTGGCCGATCAATTTGCATCTCATTGGTAAAGACATTCTGCGCTTTCATGCGGTTTACTGGCCAGCAATGTTAATGTCAGCAGAGATACCAGTATCGGAGCATGTGTTTGGACATGGCTTTCTTACAAAGGATGGTCAGAAGATGGGGAAAAGCCTTGGTAATACCCTGAACCCGGTTGAGTTAGTCAATCGGTACGGTGCAGATGCGATTCGCTACTACTTTCTCAAAGAGATTGAATTTGGGAAGGATGGGGACTTCAATGAAACCCGTTTTATCGATATCGTCAATGCTGATTTAGCGAACGATTTGGGTAACTTACTCAACCGAACGTTAAAAATGGTACAGAAGTATTGCCATTCTCGTGTACCAGAAGTTAAAGATGAAGAAGAAGAAGAAATTCTAGTTGATAATCCCCTTAAGGCCATTGGCTGGGAATTGAGTGAACGTGTTGCTCGCTCCTATGAAGCCTTAGCGTTTGGGGAAGCCTGTCGGGAGATCTTTACTCTGATTCGAGCCGGTAACAAATTCATTGATGATCAAGCGCCTTGGAGCTTATATAAGCAGGGGAACTTGCCAGCAGTGGGAAAAGTGTTGTACACCGTGTTGGAATCAGTTAGACTGGCAGCCTACCTCTTATCACCGATTATTCCTAGCATCAGTACCGAAATTTATCGGCAGCTTGGCTTTTCAATCGACTTTAACGAAAAAACTCTCATTAAAGATTCTGCAACCTATTCTACTCATGCCGCTTGGGGAACCTTACCCGCTCATCAGAGCTTAGGGGAGCCGAAGCCCGTTTTTGCACGACTGGAACAAGCGTAATTTTGTGCCGTCGTCTTGGGAATAAGCTGCTGGGCGGTTGACACATCTTCTGATTGTGAGGAAAGGAGGCACCAATCTTTTTTTTACATAACAAATCGAGGTATAACAAATATGTTGAATAACTTTAGTAATGATCCAGTTTTTACACCTGAACAAGTTTTAGAAAATCGCGGTCGTGTTGCCATTTTCATTGACGGATCAAATCTGTTTTATGCCGCTCTCCAACTGGGAATTGAAATTGATTACACTAAGCTTCTGGTTCGATTAACCGCCGGTTCTCGTTTGTTGCGCTCCTTTTTTTATACAGGAGTTGATCGTACCAACGAAAAACAGCAAGGCTTTTTGCTGTGGATGCGGCGTAACGGTTATCGGGTGATTGCCAAAGATTTAGTACAGCTACCCGATGGCTCTAAAAAAGCGAATTTAGATGTAGAAATTGCTGTAGATATGATGGCGCTGGTTGGTTCTTACGACACAGCCGTTCTCGTCAGTGGTGATGGGGATTTAGCTTATGCCGTAGATGCGGTTAGCTATCGGGGAGTTCGTGTTGAGGTTGTCAGTCTACGCTCCATGACCAGTGATAGCCTGATTAACGTAGCCGATCGCTACATCGATCTGGATAACATCAAAGAAAGTATCCAAAAGACACCTCGCGCCACCTCAACCTACGTTTACCGTCCTTTATCGGGTATCGGTATGGATGAGCAGGAAGAATAATCAATCAGTCATAGGTTATTAGTCATTCGTCAATTATTCATTGTTTATCGGTCATAGTTATTAGTGATTGAGTCGAAGTCAACTAACAACTCAAAAATCAATAACCAAGAACAAATGACTAATGACTAAGAGCCTGGATTAAAAGCCGCCCACCCCCATGTTTGTGAGCTTAAAACGTTCTATTTCTGTTACCCTGTGCTTGTTGACATTCACTTTCTTATCAGCCTGTAATAACGCCACCCGTACAGAAAAGAAAATAAAGCAAGATACTGCTGCAACAGATATTGAAGGAAGCCTAGTCTTTAAAAATATTACCCTAGACCAAGCCGATGAAAAGGGTCGCCCTCTCTGGAAAGTGAAGGCCAAACAAGCCACTTACAGCAAAGACAAAAAAATTGCTCGAATTGAGCAGCCAACAGGTGACTTATACCAAGATGGAAAAGTGGTTTTGCAGGTATCGGCAGCAAGTGGTGAAATCCGTCAAGATGGTAAGATTGTCCTGCTCAAAGGCCAGATTACCGCTACCGATACCCGCAATGGTGCTGTGTTTAAAGGCGATGATTTAGAGTGGTATCCCAAAGAAGATTTATTAATCGTTCGCAATAACTTGAAGGGCAATCATCCCCAACTTCAAGCAACAGCAAAAGAAGGGCGATACTTCACTCGCAAGCAGCAGGCAGAACTCCTTGGACAGGTCGCCGCTATCTCGAAAGACCCCGATTTGCAGATGAAAACAGAGCATTTAGTCTGGCAAATCAAAGAACAAAAAACCAATGGCGAAAAACGCATTTGGATTGATCGCTACAAAGCCAAGATTGTGACCGACCGAGTGGAAGCTGATAAATCTCAAGTCGATCTAAAAACCAAAATTGTTACACTCAATCAAAATATTCAACTAACATCGCTTGACCCACCATTATTGATGTCGAGTAATTCAGCTATCTGGAACGTTAAGGCTGAAACAGTCGTTTCCGATCAGCCAGTCAGGATTGTCCAACAGAAAGAAAATATTATCCTCACCGCTAACCAAGGACACGTTGATTTAAAACAAAAAGTGGCGAATTTGACAGGCGGCGTTCAAGCCATTGGCAGCAAAAATCAAGCTAAAGTTTTCGCCAATCAGATGAAGTGGGATATGCCAACTCAGAATGTTCAAGCGTCGGGTAATGTGATTTATCAACAAGTTAATCCACCATTTAATACGACGGGCCCTACAGCCGTCGGGAGGCTTCAAGACCAAAGCATTGTTGTTACAGGGGGCGCTGGCAGCAGAGTGGTGACGGAAATTATTCCTTAGTCAAGTGAATCCAGCCACCTCCTCTAAAGCCTAAGTACTCCCAAAACGTCAAACGTTAGCCTTTTTTGAGCTGTGCCCGAATACCGAAAATTTTTTCATTGCGCTTGGATTCGCCGAGAAGATTTTGGATGGGAGGGGTAGTGGCGTTGATGGGTTGGATACCCCACTGTTCTACCAAGCGCTGAAGAAAAATATCTTGCTGCTTGCGAAAGCCACTCACATCGCCACCCCGGTTAATGATGGCAAACCAAACCAATCCGCGATCGCGTGTCGGAATCACACCCGCTAGGGCACTCACCGTATTGAGCGTTCCGGTTTTAATCGCCGTTCCTAGGGGGATGTGCCGTCCATACATCGTTCCATTCTTGTCGCGCCCCGAAACTGGAAACACGTCCATCACACTGAGTTTGTAGGGCTGTAGAAAGCGGTGAACTTCCATCAGCATGGCACAGGCCGCATGGGGCGAAATCATATTCTCCACACCCAATCCAGAACCGTTAACCAGTTGTAGTTCGTCCAGGGAGAGATTGGCTGATTTTGCCGCCAGTCTATTTCTCTGTTCAGTACCCCCCATCGTTTTGGTCAACATCTCTGACATGTTGTTGTTGCTGTGGATGTTCATTTCCCTGAGGATGTGAGTCAGGGAAAGTGAGCGGTGGCGGATTAATAAGATTTTTTTGGGAATGGGAAAGCTTGACACTTTGATGCCTCCAGCGATCGCCACTTGCGGTTTTGGCGTTCCTTTCGGCATGATGGCATGTCGATAGACAAAGCCTCGTGGTGTCCAAAGCTTGGAGTTTAGTCCTTGTCGGAGTTCTTGACCGGCAAGTGCTGGGTTTTCCTGGTAGTTCATGTAGAAATCGCCCTCGATCACTACATTTCCCTTGACCTGACGAATCCCCAACTGATTGAGACTATTCCCTAATGCGATCGCTTCCTCCCAAACAAAAAAGGGGTCACCGCCGCCCGTGATCACCAAATCTCCCTGTAATACACCCTTCTGAATCGGGCCTGTGGTACTCACGAGAGTTTCAAACTGATGATCCGGCCCCCATTTTTTTAAAGCCGCCAAGGTTGTGGCAATTTTCGTTAATGAAGCCGCTGGCAGGGGCACTTGGTCTTTGTGTTTCGCCAGTACGGCTATGTCCGATTGAATCCAGACCCCTTGATGACGTGCCACGGCACCTTGAGCGCTCAATCCTTGCAAGTACTGATTCATAATCGTTTCAGTGGCTGGGTCGGGCAGTGCCATGCGGTCAAACAAAGGCATATTCTGCCACTCCAGGGCTTGGGCCGTCAGCACTGTCGCCGGTTGACCCCCCACAAGCTTTAGGACTAGAGCCGCTATTCCCGAGGCTAATATGCCAGCACCTAATCGTTGTACCATTCCTATCCCTCTTACCTGGTGCTTCATTTTAAAGAGTCGATGACAATCCTGAAAAGTCTTCTTCATGCTGTTTGATGGAGTGTCAGGCAGATTACATCAGGTTTAATGTTGAGTGGGGGGCTTCTGGTAAAATTTTTAAGGTTTCTATCACTTTGAGTAATGGCATCGACGACGGCACGGATCGCAATTGACGCTATGGGAGGGGATCATGCCCCTGACGAAATCGTTGCTGGTGCTATTAGGGCACAAGCAGAGCTGGGCGTAGAGGTTTTGCTAGTAGGTGACCCTCAAGCGATTGAATCCTCACTGAAACAACATACCAGTTCCTCTCAGATGGAAATAGTTCCAGCAGAGGATGTCGTTGCCATGCATGAGGAGCCTTTGGTGAGCTTGAAGCGGAAACCTAAAGCCTCGATTAACGTGGCAATGGATTTGGTCAAGCAAAAACGTGCTGATGCAGTGGTTTCCGCAGGTCATTCGGGTGCCGCAATGGCAGCGGGATTGCTGCGATTGGGACGTCTTAAAGGCATTGACCGTCCTGCGATTGGCGCGGTATTTCCTACTTTGGTGGCGGGTAAGCCTGTGATTGTCCTAGATGTAGGGGCGAATGTCGATAGCCGTCCCAAGTATCTAGAGCAGTTTGCCGTGATGGGTTCGGTATATAGTCAGTACGTGTTAGGCATGGAGCAACCCAAAGTCGGACTCCTGAACATTGGAGAAGAATCCACGAAAGGGAATGATTTAGCCGTCCGCACTCATCAACTGCTGGAAGAAAACCCCCGAATTACCTTTATTGGCAATGCGGAAGGGCGAGATGTTCTCTCCGGTCGCTTTGATGTCATTGTCTGCGATGGCTTTGTGGGTAATGTGTTACTCAAATTTGCTGAAGCCGTCGGTGAGATTGTGCTGCAAATCCTGCGAGAGGAACTGCCTCAAGGCATACAGGGTCAATTGGGGACAGCACTCCTCAAACCCAACCTGAAGCGGATTAAGCAGCGGATTGACCATGCAGAACATGGTGGAGGGTTACTCTTGGGGGTCGCAGGCGTTTGTATTATTAGTCACGGTAGCTCTCAAGCTCCTTCCATTTTTAACGCGATTCGCTTAGCCAAAGAAGCGATTGATAATCAAGTACTGGCGCGGATTCAGTCCAAGGATTTTCAAGGTGAGCAGCAATCAGCAGCGAGTACCACAGAGGAGTGAGTCGTGAGCAGTCAACCCTTGGCAGGTAGTCTGTTAAATTATGCTCCTATTTCAGGATGTCTCGATTCAGGTTGGTTAATCGTTACCCCTGACCGAGGCTGCCCTAATTTTGTAAACATCCCAGCTACTGAGGGAGAAGTGTGTTGAATCAACTAGGGGCAGGTATTGCCATTACCGGAAGCGGTTCTGCAACACCAGACGTGATTCTCGATAACCCACAACTCGAACGAATGGTGGAAACCTCGGATGAGTGGATTACCAGCCGGACGGGAATTCGGGAACGGCGTCTGGCGGATGATCAAATTCGTCTGAGTGCGATCGCAGCTCAAGCGGCTCAAAATGCCCTAACCATGGCTCAAATTGCCGCCACAGACCTGGATTTAATTATTCTGGCGACTTCCACGCCAGACGACCTATTTGGCACAGCCTGCCAAATTCAGAGCCTTCTGGGAGCCTCAAAAGCCGTTGCCTTTGATATGACCGCCGCTTGCTCTGGATTTGTCTTTGGGATGGTGACAGCGGCTCAATTTATCCGCACAGGCGTCTACAAAAATGTCCTGCTCATCGGTGCCGATATTCTCTCACGTTGGGTGAATTGGTCTGATCGGGGCACGTGCATCTTGTTTGGTGATGGCGCTGGGGCGGTTGTAATGCAAGCCAATGAAAGCGATCGCTTTTTGGGCTTTGAAATCCGCAGTGATGGGACTCAAAATCATTCCCTGCAACTCACTTACAACGCACAACCCAAGGAAATTGTCAAGGATATTGCCGTAGCCCAAGGCAATTTTGGGCCCATCACGATGAACGGCAAAGAAGTTTATCGCTTTGCGGTACAAAAGGTGCCGGAAGTAATAGAAAAAGCCCTATTCCGAGCCAACTTAAGCGCAGAACAAATAGATTGGCTGTTGTTGCACCAAGCAAATCAGCGCATTCTCGATGCAGTTGCCCAACGCCTCAAAATTCCAACCCAGAAAGTTCTCAGTAATCTTGCCCGCTATGGCAACACCTCCGCCGCTTCGATTCCCCTTGCCTTGGATGAAGCGGTACGGCAGGGCAAAATTCAATCGGGCGATCTAATTGCGACGGCTGGCTTTGGTGCGGGACTGACTTGGGGATCGGCTATCTTCCTCTGGGGGAAATAAGCCCTATGTTGCCAGAAGATTGAAACAGCTAAGGTTACTTGGAGAAGCCATTTCTTCTCCTTGTTTGCCTTGTCTCCAACAATCCCCCATAGCGGCGTTTCATACCAAGTTGCAGTTAAAGATAGTAGATAGGGAGACAAAGAAGACAAGGGGGACAAGGAGGAGAGAAAATACTACGTTTGAACGCAACTCGGTATCAGCACTTTCTCTGGAAAGTCAAAAAATTTTGGCTAGTGCAGTGCGGCGAAAGTACCCCACCCATTCAAAAAAGTCAAAAAGCTTACTGTACAACCAATATCCCTTCTGCGGCTTGACTGAGCTCGCCGAACGTCCTCCTGTCTACTCCTACGGAGAACACTACTCGAACTGCCTTCTTGCACTAGTCAGTACAAAATATAAATTTTTAAAACGGGATAGACATATAGCCGTTATCGCTTGTCCTGTGAATAGAGGTAAAAACAAGAGACTCATGTAGATATACTTAATTTTTATGAGAATCTTGCTAAGCCTCCTAGGTTTGCACCTCCGTACAGTGAAAAAACTGAAAAAACGTTGGGGTGATGCTTGCCAGTGAAGCTTGACAGAACCCTGCCCTTACTTAAAAAATTGTGGCAAACGCAACTCTGACACTCCTGGAAAAACAAATTGAATACAAATCAGGAGAAGATATAAACAAGCCGAGAAATTGAGCAACTACTGATAGGACTAATTCTATGAGAATAATCATTCGGGGGGATGAGGCAGCTTAAGCGACAAAAAGGAAAAATCTTAAGAGATACAAAAGAAACAAAAAAAAATAGTTTAGCTAAACCTATTAAGCACCAACTTTCCCATGAATCCTTCGGTTGTGTCCCATTCCTCTAAAGCTGACCACATCTTGGTTGTGGATGATTCTCCGGATAATTTATTCCTTGTTCAGACGATTTTAGAAGAGGAGGGGTATGCCATAACCCTAGCCGAGGATGGTCGGACGGCTTTAAAACAGATTGAGCTATCCCCACCGGATTTGGTACTACTCGATGTGATGATGCCGGGGATGGATGGCTATGAAGTCACCAAGCGTATCCGGGAAAATCAACAGTCGCCGTTTATGCCGATTTTGCTGATTACGGCGTTTGAAGGCCCTAGCGTAGTCAGGGGATTAGACACGGGTGCAGATGATTTTATTCGTAAGCCAGTAGAAGTCGATGAATTATTGGCACGCGTGCGATCGCTCCTGCGTCTGAAACATGCGATCGATGAACGCGAACAAATTGCCCGTCAGCGCGAAGAATTTGTCTCCTGGATGGCTCATGACTTGCGGACACCTATTGTAGCCGCAGAGCGGATGTTGATGCTATTTCAACAAGGAGCGCTAGGAGAACTCTCACCGGGGATGGAAGAAGCGATCGTCACGATGGCTCGCAGCAACCGTAACTTACTAGCCATGGTCAATACCCTGCTAGAAGTCTATCGTTATGAGGCCGGTCGTAAGACATTGTGCTTCTCACCGGTTGAGATCAAAACCGTGATTGAAGAAGTTATCCAAGAACTTTCTCCTCTAGCGGAACAAAAACAACTCTCTCTCAAGCCCAATTTTGGGGAAAAAGTCAACACGAAAGTCGTTGGCGATCGCTTAGAATTGCACCGAGTGTTCACCAACCTGATCGGGAATGCGATCAAGTTTACAGATACAGGTTCCATTGAGGTTCGGCTGAGTAATAGTCCTGATCCCAATGACCCTAAAACCTCCTGGTTGCTGATCGAAGTGGAAGACACAGGCCCTGGTATCGCCCTAGACGACCAAAAGATGGTTTTCGAGCGGTTTCGCCAAGGCAGCCACAAGCGATCGGGCAGTGGTTTAGGCTTGCATCTTTCTAGAAGAATTGTAGAAACCCACCAAGGAACCCTAGACCTTCAATCAGAGTTAGGCAAAGGCAGTGTGTTCAGGGTTTGCTTACCGACGCAGCAGCCTAAAAATTAAAAGTGTCCTGCTCCCCACCAAAGTGAGTAGCGACGTGCTGTTAAGGTTGAGAAAAGCCAGCTGTTTGTGAGGTAAGACCTGATGCCGGACTCCAGGCCATTGCGCGATCAATACATCGAGTTAATCGACGAAATTGTGCAAGCGACCCTCAAAGGAAAGATCCGCTCTAAAGAGCAGGTCTATCAAATGCTGTTACAAGGAGTCAGCACCGGGACGGGCGAAATCTTCGATCGCTGTTTGGACGAACAGATGAACGCCACCCAGCAGCAGGTAGATAACCCCGTCAGCGAAATGAAGCAAGCTAAAGCCATCCGCAGTCTCAGGGCACTGAAAACCCTGAGTGGTGAATGGGAACGGGTACAGGAGAAAAAGCGCACCTCACAGGCTCTTACAGGTGCGGTTCAAGCCATTACTACGGTTGACTCCAGCGAACGCCTCACCGCTTTATTGCGAGTCATCGACCCCAATCGGCAGCAAGTGCTGAACTTACAACAACTCGCCCAGTTAGGGAAGGACTTACAGCAGCAAGCTCAACAGAGTTCTGACCCGGACACGGCTCAAGAATTGCAACAACTCTCCCAAGGTATCACCGCAGGTTTAACCTCCTGGCAGCGCTTGGAAGATTATGTCGTCAGTTGGATTTACGACCAAAATCAAGGTTTGGGATTTGAAGGACTGCCCGAACAACGCGGCCCTTGGGCGGTATGGGCGAAACAAGTGAATAGCCCCCTACCCAAGTCCTTGTTTCAAGCGATCGCACAAAATCAATCCCTGCATGAATGGGTCGATCAACAGCCAAGTTTAGAATTGAGTAGCTGGGTGGAATTGGCTGTCATTCTCCAGTGCTTGCAGCGTGGACTGGTCGCTTGGTTCGACAAAATGGTCTATGACTCCAAAATGGGAGCCAAGCTGTCGATTTCTACCTTTATCGTTTTTGCCGTTATTTGGTCGCAATTAGCCAACGCCTTGAGTCAGGCGATTACCCTGGCTGAACGCGAGGTACTGATCAATGGGTGTTTTCAGGTGTCTCTGCAAATTCTCCGTGCTTTTGCCCAACGGGACTATTTCCCCCTTTACGGCGGCGTTTTTGCCTCTTTAAATGGGAACTCTTTGCGGGATGCCCTGAATTATCTAGATGAACCCTTGCGGCAAGTTGAAGGGACTCAGGAGAAAGCGCGGATTTTAACCTTGTTGGGTTATTCGTTACGAGCTCAAGGTTTATATGATCGGGCTACGGCTTTTCATCAACAGGCACTAGAGATTGCTCGTGGTGCGGGCGATCGGATTTGTGAGATTGCCAATCTCAATCATTTAAGCCGAATTTGTGTCGCTCAAAAAAATTACGCTGAAGCGATTAACTACTCTCAAAGAGCATTAATTCTCTCTCGTCAATCCGGAGATCGGTTAGGAGAAGCCAACGCCCTGACCAATTTAGGCTACAGTGAGGTGTTTCAAGCCAAAGAGCAGGCACAGCTAGAATCAGAAGTTTATGAAACAGCAATTCACTATCTAGAACAAAGTCTGCAATTGTTAGCACGATTGGGCGATTCCCTTGGAGGTGGTTATGCTTCCCAACAGAGTCAATCCCTATGTTTCAGTAGTTTGGGCATTGCCCATGTTGTGATTGAACAGCCTCAAAAAGCCATTACCTACCTTGAACAAGGTTGGCAAGCCGCTCAAATTTCCGGCGATTTGTATCTACAAGGGGTCAATTTAGCCTACCTCGCCCAAGCTTGTTACAGTTTACAAAACTTGGCTCAAACCCTCTACACCGGTAGCTTAGGTGCCTATCTTTTAGAGCAAATAGGTTCTAGTGATTGGCGTCAACCGGCTGGCTTACTCACTATTTTGCAGGGTCAACTGGGTGCCGAAGTGTTCCAAACCTTATTGGAGCAAGAGCGATCAAAAATTATTGCCTTTATTGGTGTTGATGGCTATGACTATATTCCTCAACTGCTGCAAAAATATCGAGATTCAATGTAGCGAGGATTAGAAGGCAGACCGGAGCTCATACGAGGACAGACGGCAGATGGCAGAGGGCAGATGGCTGATACTTTCTAGGTTGGTTTCCGTTGCGATCGGGTGAGTTATTTGTGCCATCCTACTTTAGTGTTTCTGCCCAAGAAAACTCACAAAGATTATCTATATTTAAATAGAAAAATGCCCTTGCATTGTCAACACATATAAGTTTGTCTGAAGTCTTTTGAGGGAAAAAATTTATCTGTAATCTCCTACACAAAAGACATTCACAAATTATTCACCAAGGCAAGTTAGATTAGTGGAGAAGTTGTGTAAAAAATCGTTACATAGACTTCAAGTACTAATACTCTCAGTAGCTCTGAATGTCAAGCTGCTAGAGTCTACAACCATAAAGAGGGGTGCAGCGCTGTAAAAAGTTCCTTCTAATGATTGTTGATTTAAAATCCCTATGTCATTACAGAAGCTAGCACTCCCCTTAACTTTATCTATCCTCTGCTTTGGCTGTCAGGCTCGCTCTTTAGGAATGCGCTTATCTTATGGACACTCTTCTTTGGGGCAATCAGAACCCATCGCTGCACCTGTGTCTGTACCTATCCTCACAACTTCTTTAAAAGCAGCCATTGAGGAGGTGAGAGTGATGAGAATTAAAATTGAAAGGGATGATGGCATTAATCCCAAAGAATACAAAGAAGACCTGATCGATTTAGAGAATATTGTTGATAAAGTTTATGGTGACCCCAAAACCGTCGCATCTGTAAAATCTGTTGTAGATGGGCACCAATTAGCTCTCAAGTTTATGCAGTGCGATCGCGCTGGAGGTTACAACGAAATGCTCCAATGTCGAGACAATGTGCTGAAAAAGCTGTTTGTTAAATACCCTGAGTTCGCCGCCGCTGTACAGGATGCCATTGAAGGGGAAGAATTGTCTTACATCAGCGCGGGACTAGATAGAGATGCGGTATTGCAAGCCATCTGGTTAGAAATAGCCAAAGACACAGACAACTTACTGGTCGCTGTTAACATGGAACCCACTTTAGCAGCCAACCCATCTCAACAGTGATTTTCTTACCAGAAGCGATTGTCCACAGGGTACTGTCCCAAAGAGGCGATCGCTATCTTTAAAATGAGGTTGAACCTCTGTGTGCCCCCACACCCTAATAAAAGGCGGCGTTGGGGGATATCACCTATTCAATCTCAAAAAATTCTCATGCACAATCCTCGCCAGTTGGCCTTTCAAGCGCTCATCGATATCCAACGGCGGGGCACTTTCACCGATATTGCCCTGGATCGGGTGTTGCGAGATACGTCATTAAGTAGTGCGGATCGAGGTTTAGCTACAGAGCTAGTTTATGGAAGTGTCCGACGACAGCGCACCCTTGACAGCTTAATCGATCAACTCGGTAAGAAAAAAGCCCACCAGCAGCCTCCAGAGCTCCGTACAATCCTCCATATTGGCTTATACCAGTTACGGTATCAAAAGCACATTCCCGCCCGTGCAGCGGTCAATACAACCGTTGAGCTTGCTAAAGAAAATGGATTTAAAGGACTGGCGGGTGTCGTCAATGGGTTGTTGCGGCAATATGAGCGTTTAGCAACAGCCTCTACCGTCTCCAATCCCTCAATCAGCCCAGAACCACAAAATCCCCAATCCAATGACCCCTTACAATTACCCACGGAACCCGTAGAACGATTGGGGGTGTCGCACAGCTTTCCTGACTGGATGATTCAGATGTGGCAGGAACAGTTGGGATTAGATGAGACTGAACAACTGTGTGCCTGGTTGAACCAAACGCCCACCATTGACCTTCGAGTCAATCCCATGCGGGTATCCATTGAGGAGGTTGAGGTAGCGATGCAATCGACGGGAGTTGAGGTTCGGCGTATTCCCCAACTCCCCCAAGCGTTACGAGTCATGGGGGGCGCAGGTAACATTCAACAGTTACCTGGATTCCGTGAGGGATGGTGGACTGTTCAAGATAGTAGCGCTCAGTTGGTGAGTCATCTTCTGAACCCTCAAGCGGGTGAAGTGGTGATTGATGCCTGCGCGGCACCTGGGGGTAAGACCACCCATATCGCAGAACTAATGGGCGATCAAGGAACAATTTGGGCGTGCGATCGCGCCGCCTCTCGCCTGAAAAAGCTGCAAGAAAACACTCAACGTTTGCAATTACAGTCCATTCAAATCTGTACAGGCGACAGCCGCCACTTTTCCCAATTCACTGATTCGGCTAATCGCGTTTTACTCGATGCCCCTTGTTCGGGGTTAGGTACACTACACCGCCGCCCTGATATTCGCTGGCGCGTCACACCCGCTACCGTACAGGAACTTTCGGTTCTGCAAGGAGAACTTTTAGAACAAGCCGCGACTTGGGTTAAGCCTGAGGGCATCTTAGTTTATGCCACCTGTACTTTACATCCCCTGGAAAACGAAGGAGTGATTCAATCCTTTCTAGAGCGTCATTCTGAATGGCAAATTAGACCACCCGCACCTGATTCAGCACTGGCAGCCTTCTCAACACCTCAAGGCTGGCTTAAAGTGTGGCCTCACCGATACCAGATGGATGGGTTCTTTATGGTGCAGCTTGCACATTGTCCATGAGAAGAGAAGCATCGTATTTCTGGAAAAATCGGCCAAAGAGAAGGGGAGATAAAAAAAATGTATAGGGCAGAGACTATTGCTCCTGCAAACCCCTACCTAAGATAGAGGGGCAGATAGTCAAAGGAAAATATCATGCCCGCCAATTCGACGGTCAAACAACTCGTCAAGATTCTCATTGGTGCAGCTTGGATTGATGGCAAAATTCAGCAAGAGGAACGGGAGTATCTTCAGCGAGTTGCCAAAGAAACAGGAGTCGCCGATGACCCGGAGATTCAGCCGCTATTGTATGAACTCAGGGCAGTTTTACCGGATGAGTGTTATGCCTGGATGAAAGAATATTTAGGTGATCGTCCTAGTTCAGAAGATTATCAGCGCCTGATTGAAGCTCTAAGCGCCTTAATTTATAGCGATGGCGAGGTAGCCACAGAGGAAGCGAAACTTTTAACTCGCTTGCAACTGCTCGACCCCAATAGTGGAACAACACCTAAGTCACGTCAAAACAACGTCCTCAAAGCCATTCAAAAACTTTACCGTCGCTGGATTGACCAACAAACCTAACCCTTGAGGCTAGCGATACACTCACCTTGGTATCTTCTTCTTTCTTCGATCTAAGGATGAAAGCTAGAGGCTGGGGATTGGATTAGGGTAACCACTCACGACCCCTAGTCTAATATTCTGATGCGCTAGGGCGATACCTGTACACAAGAACCTATTTTTCTTAGAAGGCAACTAATTAACGGATTAGGCGTCTTTGAACATGAAGAACTTCATCAACGGTTCAGCTAAAAAACAGCGAAATTGAGCATTTTGCTGTAAAATTCATCAAAACTTTATACTAGGAAAGTTTTAGGAACATTTATCGCCATCTCAGGTCTATTTTCTCAACAAGACAAACGAAATTGGAGAACGCCTCACATGTCTAACTTATCTCGTTGGCAATCAGGAACCGCCGCCTTTTTAGCTCTGGGAATCGTCGCTGGAGCTGTAGCACCGATCTTTTCCGCTGCTCCTGCTTTTGCCCAAACCACCTCTTTTTCGGATGTTTCATCCAGCTATTGGGCACGGGATTTTATTGCCCAATTAGCGCAACGGGATATCATCGCTGGATTCCCAGATGGCACATTCCGTCCTGATAATCAAGTGACTAGAGCGCAATTTGCGGCGATGCTGCGGAAAGCAAATAATGAGTTTAATAAGGGTAAAGTTCGCAGTGCGATTAACTTCGTTGATGTATCCTCACGCTACTGGGCATACGATGCCATTCAGGACGCTTACACGACTGGATTTTTAGCTGGTTATCCCGGTAACGTCTTCAGACCGGAACAGAATATTCCTCGCGAACAAGTCTTAACGTCGCTAGCGAATGGATTGGATTACGCCCCCACTCAAGCCGTCTCCACGGTCTTAAGTTACTACAACGACAGCTCAAGTATTTCTAGCTTCGCCCGGTCTCCCATCGCCGCTGCGACCGAAAAAAGTATTGTGGTGAACTATCCTAACCTGAAGTCCCTCAATCCCGTTCGGAACGCAACCAGAGCTGAGGTAGCCGCTTTCCTCTACCAAGCACTTGTGAGTTCAGGAGACGTGCAAGCTATCAATTCCCCTTACATCGTTAATGCACCGCAAGTTGCAACAGATGTCACGATTCCCGCAGGAACGACTCTTCCTGTAACGTATGCTAAAGCCGACAAAATTCTCGTCACCAAAGACGAAACTGTACCCTTGACGGTGAAGGTAGCGGCTAATATCACCACCTCTGACGGTAGAGTCCTGATTCCTGCTGGCAGTGATGTGATTGGTGAATTACGTCCGGTTAAAGACCAAGGGGGTAGCCAGTTCGTGGCACAGAAGGTCGTGATCAACGGTCAAGAGAAAACTCTTAACGCCTCTTCAGAGGTAATTACCACGACCGAAACCGTGCGTAAGGGTGTTAATGTGGGCAATCTTGTGAAAAATGCTGCTTTGGGTACAGCCGCAGCGGCTGCGATCTCTGCCGTGACGGGCGATCGGGCAATTGCCACGGAAGAACTCTTAATCGGTGGTGGTGCTGGTGTCGTCTTAAACCTGATCCAAACCTTCTTAGGTCAAAACAGCATCGATCTGATCGCCATTCAACCCAATACAGAAATGAATCTGAAGTTAAACGCTCCCTTGACGGTCACCGCCAAATAAGGGACTGGTGATGGAAAGGGAAGATATACAGCTCTATAGCTGCATCATCTTCCCAGTTCCTACTCTCCAATCCCAAAATGCAATGTGTTCTATTTGTTTGCGATAGACAACCAGACGACAAAGGTTGTTCCCCGTGCTGGCTGATTTTGACCCTGACTTTGTGATTCCCAACTTTGTGTAGCCCAGACCTGTTGTGCTGGGCTATATACTTCTATTTCTCCCTGCATTTGTTCGATCAGTTCTTTGGCGATCGCTAAGCCCAATCCACTGCCAGGAATTGCGGTTGCTGCCTGCACACCCCGATAATGCCGCTCAAACAGATGTTCTAAGTCTTGGGGCGGAATGCCGGGGCCGGTGTCACTAATCATAATGGCTAAACGTTGTTCAGGTTGCGTTATGCCTGTGTGTATTGACTGGGTAACGCCATCCTCTCTAGGAGATAAATTCTCGTCCGTACTAATGCCCCAGGTTTGGCGGTGAGGGGTTTGAGCCAAAACATCAACTCGGATATCAATTTTTCCCCCTGCTGGGGTGTATTTCAAGGCATTGTCGATGAGATTGCTTAACACTTCACGCAATCCTTTCGGATTACCCCGGACTAGGGGTAAGTTGCTTGGGATTTGGGAACAGAGGAACAGATTTCGCTCTTGAGCAATCGCCTTGGCGGTATCGATCAGCGGTTCTAAGACGGCTGTGATGGAAATGGGGATGATGGATGGAGAAGATTCTTCTCCAGTTACCCTGCACCAATTGCCAGTCCCTAGTCGAGGGGACGCTTCAGGTTGTACGGCGGCTGGCAACAACAGGGGTGGTTGCTCGGTTTCATTAGTGTTTAGGTAGGTATCGAATTCTTTGAGTAATTCTTGCAGGCGATCGCTCTCTCGCAAAATACTGGAGGCTAAATCGCGGTTTCTATCTCCAGGCAGCAGCCGCTTGAATAGCAACTTGCCAAATGTTCTTAAAGCTGTTAAGGGATTGCGAAGTTGATGCAGCAGGTCATCGAGGCGATCGCGTTGTTGGGCTTTTAGGCGACTGGCTTGAGTCAATTGCTGCTCAAACCAAGCTCGACGCTGATCCATGATGTAAGCGATCGACAATGTTCGAGCAATGCGTTCAATTGTCGCCAATTCTTTCTCATTCCACGGTCTATCTTCACGACTTGTCACCAACAACCCCATCACGACCCCTTCATGGATCAGGGGGAGAACAACTTGGCGCTGTCGCTGCAAAAAATTATCGGCCCGGTCAGGTGAGGTTGAATCTACCGTCTGGTCATAATCAGAGACTTGAGGGAGCAGCTTTGGCACCGCTTGAGATAATCGGGGAATGGTTGTCATCTTACCCCCCAGTTCAGGCAGCACCAACTCTGGATGATTTTCTTCCCAAACTCCCGTTGTCTCTGGATAAATCACGACGGGAATCAGCTTCGGCTGGTTGCCCTCGATCAGTTCTTCTGTTAAATACACGGCACTCAACGCGGCACCCAGCCCTTGAGTTAACACTGCCACTTGTGATTTACATAAAGTGACAAATTCTGAACTGGCAGGAATGAACATGAGGTTAGGAGGATTAATCTTGGACAGCGCTCTTCCCTGGAAACTACAACTCGCCCTTTCTCTATAATGTCGAACCTACCCTCAAATTCCTCAAATTGATGATGAATTCTGCTTCAATCACCTCAGATCAAGGGAATTTCGCAGACTCATTTTCTTAAGAAATATTAATAATTGTATCGACTTTTCTCAGAAAACCTCCTCTTTTCTGGTTTTTGACCCTTATTTTCGAGAAAATATGGACTTTCTGTATCAAAATGTAAATGGAAGTTGATATTTTGAACTCAAGCAGATATACTTTCGACGGCTTTTGTAACTATCATTACAACTGTCAGCATAAAGAGGAGGTAAAGAGGTTGGCAAGAAGACGCAAGCGCAAAAGTCGCCGCCGCCAGGAAGGGCGTAAGATTCTGGAGCATGTGCCTCAGTATAATCTCGAAAGCGGCGAAGATAAACCGGTCACAGCAGCACGAAAGTTTATTCAAGTTAAAGGGATAGTTCCACCCGCTTTAATACTTGTGAAGCGGAATGAACATACTACAGACCGTTATTTCTGGGCAGAAAAAGGATTATTTGGTGCTCAATACGTCGAAGAAAATCATTTTCTGTTTCCCAGCCTGCGGATACTGGAGTCTCCCGTAGAAAAGACTGCTGTCGCGGTCTCTAGTCGCTGAGGGCTTATCGGTAAAACTCGATAACAGGCGCTTTTACTTAACCCTACTCAAGCCTTTGCGTTTGAGTAGGGTTAATCTTTAAAGCTCCTGCCCAGCTTTAAAGTAGGCCGTTTTGAGACCCTAGACCTTAGCCTTTAACCTAAGGGTTTGAGTTTTAGAGCCTGTTTTAACTCTTGCACTTCATCCCGATGGGCTGTAACCGTCAGGAGACTTTGCGAACCCGTGTTTGGGGTGGGTCCAGCTTCTACAGTTAACAAAACCTGCTCGCTACGCCCTGCTTTTTTCCAATAAAAAACTCCAGCCACCGGGGCGAGGAGAACCAGGGCAAAAAAAGCATAAGTGAGTGTGGGGTACAACAACGAAAGAACCAGGGATAAACACAGGATGCCACAGGCGGCTAGCAATGTTAAAAAGATGGCGAGAAACCAACTGGGTCGAACAAACCCTTGAAACGTGACTTGATGGGTGGCGGCATCAATAGCGGCTACCCGATAGGCTCTCTGGTCAAAATATTGCTGCAACCGATTGAGCAGCGATTCTTCTGGCTCTTGGGCAATCAATCGTACTTGTTCAGTTCTGTCCTTAACAGAAGCTCGGATAAAGAAAAATAGACCGACTGCCAACAAAAGCGTCAGCAGGAAGGTTGAAGAAAGAATGGTAGTATTCACTGATTTTTGATTAAGACATGTATCAGTATGCTCCTACTTTACAATTTGTGACGCCCCGTTGGTTAGTCATGGCGATGAAACAGCACGCTAGCGCTGACGCGCCGAAGAAAGCTAACACGAAAGGTCGTGCGCGACGCAACGGCACGCTGCTGGCGCAAAGAGAGTACCTTGTTGGCGTTGTGTGCGATTGTGGCCTCTCGTCTGGCGAGTTAGCACAAAGCACTAACGCTTAATCGGTGTTTTCTCTCTCTAGCCCTGAGTGGGTAAAGCGTGCTTCAGCGAGGAAGCTCTTGGAGGAATTTAATGCACAATGTGCACCCCAGGGCTGGCACAGTTAGTATGTTTCAGGCATTGAGCGCCTGGAAGATCTTAAGTCTTCTTTCCCTGGTTCTTAGCCGTGCCTACCCTACATTTTTGCTAACGTCTTCCTCGCCGACTGCTCCGGACATCACCCATTTTCTAACAAAGGGCTTCAAGCCATTACATAGCTTGGCTCTCTGCTGTCATGTAACTTCGCCAGAAATTGGCAAGTTCATGGGCTTGGTCTCGCCATTCCGGGCGGATTTGATACATCCGGCGGGGGCGTCCTCGTCCTTCCACTTTTTTCCAGTACCCTGAAATAGCTCCTGAATCTTCGAGAAACTTAAGTGCACTGTAGAGGACAGTATCAGAGAGTCGATAGGTTGGGTGTTCCTGTTCTAATTGCTGGATCAACTGTGTTCCATAGGATTCCCCCTGCAACAAAATGAACAAAACGTAACATACAGCTAATTCTTTGTTGAGATAGTTAGGAGGAGGGTCTCGAAAAAACTGATAGATATCCTCAAATTTCATCTGCATAGCTCGCTGAATATCCCAGCCACCGGCTTTGAATGGGAGAGTTTTCCTGAAACTAACGACGGTTTCGATACCCCTGAAAACTCACACATGCATACGCATGTCTGGCAAAAACGAGCAAATAAGAGCCAGTGAACTACCCTCTCACTTTTATAGCAAAGCCTAGAGGAGCCTGTACTTTACTCGTTGATGCGGTAACTTTAGATGCAACCCAGCGATAATCACCACTAATTTTAGCGAAGTCACTAAAAGCTTCTACCATAAGCACCTGAGCGATTCCTAAGGTAGCTTGGCTTGGTAGATTTTTTCCTTCCCTTCCAAGCCTAAGTTGATCTCAGGCTGAAAGCATTATTCTTTTCTACTGACTTATGGGTGTATATTCCGCATACTTTTGTTTTGCATTACTTTACCCAAGTCTTGCTTGTGAAGGGAGAGGTCGTAAAAACGTTAGCCGTTTTCCTACGCCAAACAGTAATTATTCTACTGGAAATACAAGACCATTCATCAGTAAAGCCTCTTTCCTGTACGGCAATGAGCAGGCGTTGCCTGATGGCTCAGAATCGATGAAGCAGTGCCAATCAACCACTCTGTAAGGCAACGCTATCTTTGAGCGGCTTAATCCGTCCCCAGAGCCATGGAAGGTGTCTTGAAGCATCAACATCCTTGATATACAAAAAAAACTTAAGTTTTTGTAGCTACACACTGACTTCAGAACCAGATTGCCAAATTTCTTTGATAATCTTGCCGGTTGAATCAAATTGCACCTGGTATGACATAGATAGAACAACAATCGGCCCTCGACTGGACTTGGCAGTGATCTGAATTTCAGCTTCAACATGATGATCACGTTGTTTTTGCGTGATCACCCGGAAATCTTGAATCTGGTACTGCTCGAAAAATTCCAACCAAGCTTTGTAAATTGACTGACCCTGGTAAACTTTGTCTACATCTGAAACCCCATAGGAGCGCTCTAAAACAGCATGATCACTGTAGCGGCTCACTAAAAGCTCTGGATTAGCCGCTGCAATCGCCTGCCAGTGGCTCTGTGCTGCTGATAAGGGAGTAGTCCCAAAACTACTTCTATAAGCTGACAAAGCCAAGACTAAGGCAATAGCACACCCTAAGTAGGATAAACGCTGTTTGAAATTGGGTCTTATACGCTCCATCGTTCTGTTCCTCTTCGATCAGGCTGCGAAGAAATAGGGAGCCACAGGAGGCACTGGGGTTGCTGTCCCATACCTGCACTTGATTAACCAGACGAGTAGCTGGAGTTAAAGGTTCTCGAAATTTAACTGTTTTTATCCGAAATCAGCAATTGATTGAGTTTTGCAGCCGCCCTATAGGCTCCCAATTCTGAACGAGTTGCACTTATCCGTTTCTAGAGAATGGCAAAAGGCAAGTCGCCCGTTAGGGATGCTGTAAAGCTGTGCTAACCAATCGCTAATCTCACGGCAGGCAGTCGGACAATTTCGGCCCTAGTGTATGTAAGCTGCCCCCTAACTCAAGCAACCAGGCAGGCTGCCCTACTGTCATAGAACGGGTTGATCGCCAGTTTAAGGCTTTACTTGATTTTGGTGGCTAAGATGTAATACGGACGTATGACGTGTATTACTGTGAATTTTACTTGCTTTTAGTTAAAATCAGCAACAAAGTCAATAATATATTATTAATTTTTCACAAAAAGCTATAAAAAAACTTACACCAGAGGGTAAGCTATCCACTACCTGTAGGGCAGGGCAGGTCTTGTGCTTACTGTGTAAATGCAGTAAATGCAAAATGAAGGCAAAAAAAGGCGTAAGTCCTATAGCCACGAAAAACCAACCCGATGTATTAGTCAGTTGCAGTTGTCGCGAGAAAATACAATGAAGTTAGGTTATCACTCAAGGTTCCAGCTCCGATGCGAGAAAAGCCAGATACGTCTTCAATCCCTCCATCTGCTCAGCGAATTGTCTTTACACTCCGCACCATTGGCTGGATTTCTTTCTGGCTCCAGGTCGTTCTAGGCGTTATTTCAGCCATTATTTTGCTGCTTTCTCTAGCGTTCAGCAGAAATACAGCGGCTCAAGCCAGTACCCAGGGAACCGGATTTGGCATCTTTTTTGCGATTTGTGGACTGGTAGCGCTGGGTATCGGTGCTTTTTTTGCCTTCCGTTACACTCTGATTTCTAAACAATTACTAGAGACGGGGCGACCGAGTAAAGCCGAGACTCTGCAAGCCATCAGGCTGGGCTTGATTGTCAATTTAGTGGGCATGTTGCTAACGATTTTTGGAGCGCAAGCCGTAGTGGGTAGCGTGCTCACCAAGTCATTGTCCCAGCAAGGTGCCGTGCTTGACCCCAGTCGTTATGTGCAACCCTTGGATTTATTTGTGGTACAAGGGAACGTCAACACGATTACAGCTCATTTTGCGGGTATTGTAGCTTCCCTGTGGCTATTCAATCGCGTGAGCAAGTAACTCCAACGGGATGAAGGGTGAAAAGGCTGTATTGATTGGACTTTGAGGGTAAACTGTGGCAGATTGAGTAGAATCAAGCGATCGCTATCCCCGCTTTCCGCTCTGCCAGAGCGGTTCGATCAGGAGTGATTGGAGCTGGAGTAAAAATACCAATCTACCCTATGGGTCTAAACTGAATGATTAAAGGCGTAGCGATCGCGTCCGGTATTGTAGAGAAAGTCTGTGCTTGACCTAAAGCAAATTCGAGAAAATCCCCAAACCGTCCAAGAGCTACTGAATCGGCGTGGTGCAGGTCAATATGACCTTCAGCCGATTATCGAGTTAAATCAGCGCCAACGGGAACTGGAAACCTCCCGCACTCAGTTGCAAGCCCGTAGCAACGAAATTGGCAAACAGGTGGGTCAAAAAATCAAAGGGGGAACCCCGGCGGATGCGCCCGAACTGCAAGCATTACGGGACGAAGGCAACCAAGTCAAAGCCTCATTGAGTGAACTGGAACCTCAGGAAAAAGACCTGAAATCTCAGATAGAATCCCTGTTACTCGCCCTGCCTAACTTGCCGAGTGAATTGACACCCATTGGCAAGAGTGAAGAGGAAAACCTAGAAGTGCGCCGTTGGGGTGACGAATACATTCCACCCCAAGATGCCAAGATTCTCCCTCATTGGGAAATTGGGGAAAAGCTGGGCATTCTCAACTTTGAGCGGGCGGTGAAAGTGGCTCAGAGTCGGTTTGTGAGCTTAGTCGGTGCGGGTGCAGCCTTGGAAAGAGCGCTGATTAGCTTTATGCTCGACCAGCAGACAGCCAGCGGTTATGTGGAAGTGATACCCCCCATTCTCATCAACACCCAGTCTCTAACCGCAACCGGTCAGTTACCGAAATTTGCCGAAGAAAGCTTCAAGTGCGACAGTGATGATTTATGGCTGGCTCCTACGGCGGAAGTGCCATTAACCAATCTTTATCGAGATGAAGTTTTAGAGGCAGCCCAGCTACCTATTTATCACTGTGCCTATACCCCCTGTTTTCGCCGCGAAGCCGGTAGCTACGGGCGAGATACCAAAGGGCTGATTCGATTGCATCAGTTTAATAAAGTAGAGCTGGTGAAGCTGGTTCATCCCAGTACGTCTTTCGAGGAACTCGAAAAACTGGTACAGAATGCGGCAGGGATTTTGGAAGCCTTAAAGTTGCCCTATCGGGTTGTGGCGCTGTGTACCGGGGATATGGGCTTTTCTTCTGCTAAAACTTATGATTTGGAAGTTTGGCTGCCGTCCTCTGGCAAGTATCGTGAGATTTCCAGTTGCTCCAATTGCACCGACTTTCAAGCACGACGGGGTAATATTCGCTTTAAAGAAGCGGGGAAAAAAGGGACTCAGTTCGTCCATACTCTGAATGGCTCAGGCTTAGCTGTAGGACGCACCATGTCTGCGGTTCTGGAGAATTATCAGCAACCGGATGGAACGGTTAAAATTCCGGACGTGCTGCAACCGTATCTAGGCAGAGAAGTGTTGTAAGACCCAGGTTGTAGGCACTCATCTGAAATCAGACCTTACAATGAAAAAATGTGAGTTAATGTTACATTGAATCCTAATTATGTCAATTTTGGCGGCGATCGCAGTCCTGGCGGTTCTGATTTTAGTCCATGAGCTGGGTCATTTTATGGCAGCTCGTCTCCAAGGAATCTATGCCAATCGTTTCTCCTTAGGCTTTGGCCCCGTTTTGTGGAAGTATCAGGGTTCACAAACCGAGTATTCCATCCGAGCCTTTCCCTTAGGAGGGTTCGTGGGTTTCCCTGATGATGACCCGGATAGCGACATTCCTCCGAATGACCCGAATTTACTGCGTAACCGACCGATTTTAGACCGTGCGATCGTAATTAGTGCGGGTGTGATTGCCAATTTGGTGTTTGCTTACTTCCTCCTTGTGGGGCAAGTCGCAACCGTTGGCACCCCAGACTTTACTAACTTTAACTACCAGCCTGGTGTTCTCGTTCCTGAAGTTGTCGCACAAAGCAGTGTCGTGGCAAAAGAGGCGGGAATTCAAGCAGGGGATGTTGTTTTATCCGTCAATGGGCAAACGTTGGGAGCAAACCAGGAAGCCATCACTTACCTGATGAAGCAAATTCAACAATCGCCCAACAAACCTCTCAGGCTAACCATTCAGCGAAACCAAGAAACGCTGCCTATTGCCTTGAGGCCGGAACTCGGTCAAGATGGCAAAGGTAAAATCGGTGTACAGCTAGCCCCAAATGGTAATGTGGTACGTAAGCGGGCTAAAAATATTGGGGAGGCTTTCAGCAAGGCCGCCGACGAATATCAGCGTGTCGTAATTTTGACCGCAAAAGGCTTTGGTCAACTCATCAGTAACTTTGGCGAAACCGCCGAGCAAGTTTCGGGTCCGGTCAAGATTGTTGAAATTGGAGCCAATATTGCTCGTTCAGATGCTGCCAATCTTTTCCAATTTGCCGCTCTCATCAGCATTAACTTGGCAATCATTAATATCTTACCTTTACCCGCCTTGGATGGAGGTCAGCTTGTATTTTTGTTGATTGAGGGAGTGATGGGTAAGCCTTTGCCTACTGAAATTCAGCAAAACGTAATGCAGACCGGATTGGTGCTATTACTCGGTTTAGGTATTGTCTTGATTATTCGGGATACGGCTAATTTGGCTTGGGTACAAAAGCTATTGCAGTAAGGTTCAATCCGCTGGATGTAGAATTTATCGTTGTTCATCTTGGAGGGCTGTCTGATTAAAAAGACAGCCCTATTTTTAGGGTTAACAAATTCAACAAGACTGCTATAGGTAGTAGTTTTGATACCACCGAACAAAGCGATGAATCCCTTCTTCAATCGTTGTAGAGGGCTTAAATCCCACATCTTTCATTAATTCATCCACATCTGCATAAGTGGATAGGACATCCCCAGGCTGCAAGGGGAGAAAATTCTTCTCGACTGTTTTACCTAAAGCCTGTTCAATCACCTCGATAAAGGTCATTAACTCGACAGGGTTATTGTTACCAATGTTGTAAAGCTTATAGGGGGCTGAGCTAGGGGCGACTTCAGGATGATTGCCACTTGGGTTTACAGGGCTTTGGGGAGGTTTATGCATCACTCGCACCACGCCTTCAACTACATCATCCACATAAGTAAAATCACGCTTCATTTTGCCAAAGTTATAAATATCGATCGCCTTACCTTCTTGAATGGCTTTTACAAATTTGAAATAAGCCATATCTGGGCGTCCCCAAGGGCCGTAGACTGTGAAGAAACGCAGACCTGTGGCAGGTAAATTGTATAAATGACTGTAAACATGAGCAATTAATTCATTCGCCTTTTTGCTAGCAGCGTAAAGGGAAATGGGATGATCGACATTATCCGTGACGGCAAACGGAACTTTGGTGTTCACACCGTAAACAGAACTAGAAGAAGCAAAGACAAGATGCTTGACTTGAGTCTGACGACATCCTTCTAACAAATTGACAAACCCGGACATGTTACTGTCTACGTAAGCAAAGGGATTTTCTAGGGAATAGCGGACTCCGGCTTGAGCCGCGAGATTGATCACATAATCAAAGCTCTGTTCTGGAAATAGCTCAAGGATGCGATCGCGGTTTGCTAAATCTAGCCATTCAAACGTAAATTTCGCTTGGGGCTGTAGCTGAGCCAATCGATCTTTTTTTAACGTCACATCATAGTAATCATTCAGATTATCGATGCCATAAACCTCAATACCCTCTGCTAATAAGCGTTTGGCTAAGTGATAGCCAATAAATCCAGCAACTCCAGTAACTAAGACTTTCATCAGGTTTTTACTCCAGTTATCTTTCAGGGACAATAGTTCAGTACTATAGCTCCCCAGACTCCGTTTTTAGATAGATCAGGAGATGGAAGTCTCACATTTCGTGAGGAAATAACCAGAGACATTATCCTCACGGCATAGTGTACTCACCCCGCAAAGTGCTTAACATGAATTTGTAACCACTGAACATCATTGAAGATGCGGGAAGCTAAGCGATTGCTGCTGTCAAGTTACGGTGTTCCTGTGCTAGCAAGCCTGCTGGCATTGCTACTCCGTTCCCTACTCGCACCCCTTCTTCGGGAAAATGCTCCTCTTTTGGTCTTTATCATACCCGTGATGATCAGCGCCTGGTATGGTGGCTTGAAGCCTGGTTTGCTGGCGACAGCTATAAGTGCTTTGATCGGCTGCTATTTCTTTGTGCAACCTGTGTTTAGCCTAGACATTACGGGTGTGGCTAATGGAGTTCGGATCGGCATATTTCTCGTGGAGGGGGTGCTGATTAGTTGGTTGAGCGAAACACGGCGGGGTGCGATGCAGCGCAGTGAGGCGATCGCATCATCGTTACGGGAGAGTGAGGAGAGCTACCGCCTGCTCGTGGAAGGTGTGGAAGATTACGCTATTTTTAGGCTCGACCCCAAGGGAAATATTGTTACCTGGAACAACGGAGCAGAACGGATTAAAGGGTATAAAGCCGCAGACATTCTGGGTCAAAATTACTCGATTCTGTTTACAGTAGAGGATATTGAACGCCATAAGCCCGAACAAGCTCTCTTAATGGCGGTAAGAGAAGGTCATTTTGTCGAGGACAGTTGGCGGCGACGGAAAGATGGTTCCTTGTTTTGGGCAAGTACTACGATTACAGCATTACGAAATGAGTCGGGAAAGCTGTGTGGCTTCTCCAACGTAATCCGTGACATCACACAACGGAAACAAGCCGAGGAAGAATTACGCAAGCTGGTCAAAGACTTATCCGACGTAAAATTTGCCATCGATCGAGCCGCCATCTTGGCTACTACCGATGAAAGGGGAAACATCACCAATGTCAACGATAAGTTTTGCGAACTCTCCCAATACTCTAGGGAAGAACTGATTGGGCAGAATCATCGCCTGATTAATTCCGGTTACCATCCCCAAGAATTTTTTGCCAACCTCTGGTCAACCATTAAAAGGGGGGATGTATGGCATGGAGAAATCAAGAATAGAGCGAAGGATGGCTCTTACTATTGGGTGGATACGACAATCGTGCCGTTTTTGGATGATGCAGGGCAACCCTTTCAGTATCTTGCCATTCGTTTCGATATTAGCGATCGCAAGCACGCACAAGAAGTCTTACATCGCTATGCTCAACGCTTAGAAGCCTTACATGAAATTGACCGTGCTATTCTCAGAGCCGAGTCTACCAAACAGCTGGCTCGTGCTGCGCTTTTACGCCTGCATTCTGTGGTGCCCTACGAGCAAGCCATGGTGGTTCTATTCCGGTTCCAAACCCAAGAAGCAGAGCTACTGACAAGAGAGTGGAATGGAGAATTGAGGAGAGAAACGATACCCATCTCTGACTTGATACCCATTCAAGTGTCACTACAACAAGTATCGATTCGTTACATCGAAAACCTCAGTACCCTCGCTCCCTGTCCGCCACTGCTGGAACGCCAACTAGCTGAAGGGAAGCGTAGCTTCTTAAGTATTTCTCTGATTGCCGAAGGCGAGTTAATCGGTGAACTTGGGGTATTCGCCAGACCGGTTGCCGCCTTTACACAGGAACACCAAGAAATTGTCACGGAGGTTGCCAACCAACTTGCCATTGCGACACAGCAAGCCCGACTTCGGGAACAACGGCAAAACTACGCGGCTGAGTTAGAGCAACGGGTGATTGAGCGCACGGCTGAACTACAGGAGGCGAATGAAGCTCTAGAGGTATTTGTGTATTCCGCCTCTCACGACTTGCGTGCACCCCTGCGAGGCATACAAGGATTGGCTCAAGTCCTGTTAGAAGACTACGGCGATCTGTTTGATAGCGAGGGTCAGCTCTACGCCCAACGCCTTGTGCTGTCTGCTCAAGAGATGAGTGCTCTACTTCAAGACCTCCTAGATTACAGCCGCCTCAGTCGTGCTGAAATTAATCTACAAAGAATTGATTTAGCCTCCATCATGACCAGCGCGTTGACTCAGCTACAGACAGAACTGCAAGCACAAAAAGCACAGGTAAGGGTGGAGATACCGTGTTTTGAAGTGATGGGTCATCGCGCTACCTTAATTCAGGTGGTCACGAATTTGATCACCAATGCCATTAAGTTTGTACCTCCTGGCGTACAGCCACAGGTGCGAATATGGGCTGAGGAGAGAGGAGTTGGGGACGAGGAGCATCAGAACGTGAGTGCAGATGAGAATATGACTCAACTTCAGCCCAGAGACGAGAACAAAACGTTGCTCCCTGACATCAGGACTCCCTCCCGCTACGCTATTCCCAACAATCAGGTTACTCCCGTCGCTGCTGTTTCAGCCAACATTCGCTTATGGATAGAAGATAATGGCATTGGAATTGAGCCAAGACACCAAGAAAATATTTTCCAAGCCTTTGAGCGCTTGCATGGTGTGGAAACGTATTCCGGCACTGGGATGGGATTAGCCATTGTACGGAAGGGAGTCGAGCGGATGGGAGGTCGAGTCGGCGTTGAGTCGCAGTTCGGTGATGGTAGTCGCTTCTGGATAGAGCTACGGCAAACTACTTCAACAGCATGAATCGGGCACAGTCCGCGAATTAACCATTGTTGCAGCAATGTCTTTCAAAAGATGGAGACATAACAGCCTTGTGAAGTTTATCTTCTTGAATGGGAATCTGCCACAACCACCACATGTTCCGTCTTCTTCTCATTGATGATAGCCCAGATGACCGCGTTTTAATTCGTCGTGAACTGAGCCAGGAATTTCCCCACCTAGAAATCGAGGAAATTACCGAAGCCAAAAGTCTCAGTCAAGCTTTAAGTGCGGGTAATTTTGATTTGGTCATTACCGATTATCAACTCCGTTGGAACGATGGGTTGACTGTACTCCAGGAAATCAAATCACGCTATCCCGACTGCCCCGTGATTATGTTTACCGATAGCGGTAGCCAAGAAGTAGCGGTTGAAGCGATGAAGGCTGGGTTAGATGATTACCTGATTAAGTCACCCAAGCATTATGTTCGTCTGTCAAATGCAGTACGCTTAGCTTGGCAACGAAGGGAGTCTCAACGGAAAGCAGAGCGTTTGCAGATGCGCCTACAAGCACTGCTCAATCGTTTGAATGTGGGGGTTTTTCGTTCAACCTTACAGGGGCAGTTGCTCGAAGGGAATGCCTCGTTTTTACGTTTATTGGGCGTGAGTTCCTTGGAAGAAGCCCGAACTCTGGATTTACAGGCACTTTTACGGCTGCCAGAAGGGGAACTTCAACAGGGGAACTCGGAACACGAGATACACTTTTGTCGAGCCGATGGTCGTTTAATCTGGCTTTGTTTAAATCAATCGCTCAATACTACAGAAGGTGAGCCGATTCTGGAAGGATTAATCGAAGATATCACCGAGCGTAAGTTAGTTCAAGAAGAACTGAAACGAGCCAAGGACGAACTTGAAAACCGAGTCATCGAACGTACCCAAGAATTACGCCAGATCAACGCGCAACTGCTCAAAGAGATGCAAGAGCGTGAACAGGTACAACAGAGGGTGCATGAGAGTGAAGAACGATACAGGCATCTAGTGGAATTATCCCCGGATGCCATTATTATTAACAGTGGTGGGCAATTTGTCTTTATAAACAGTGTTGCTGTTAAGCTTTTCGGTGCAACAAGTCCGTCTGATTTAATTGGCAAACCAATCCTAGATAGGGTACATCCAGACTATCGGCAAATCGTCCAAGAGCAGATACGGCAAATCCTTGAGCAGGGGAAGCCAGTCGAGCTGATGGAACAGAAATTTTTGAGTTTTGATGGAACGGTGATCGATGTAGAAGTCGCGGCAGCTCCTTTCATTTACCAACAGCAGCCAGCCGTTCAAGTAGTTGTTCGGGACATTCGGACTCGTAAAAAGGCGGAAGAAGAACTCCGGAAAATGTTGGAGAAAGAAAGAGAACTCAGCGAACTTAAGTCTAGAATTATTACCACCATTTCTCACGAATACCGTACCCCATTGACCATTATACTTACTTCTGCTGAATTCCTGGAAAAATATAGTCATAAAATCACAGAAGAGAGGCGGTTACTTCATCTCAAGCGCATTCAGACTAGTAGTAAACACTTAGCAGACTTAGTGAGTGATGTACTATTTATGGGTCAAGCAGAGGCCGATCGATTAAAATTTAATCCAATCGTCCTTAATTTAGAAGTATTTTGCCGTGAAGTTCTCGAAGAAATACGCTTTAGTATCGACAACCAAGCAGTAATTATTTTTGTGGTAAAGGGCAACTGTACTCAGGCTTGTCTAGATGAAAAACAACTGCGACAAATCTTGATTAATTTGCTTTCAAATGCCATTAAATATTCCCCTAAAGGCGGTACAATTCAATTTAACCTTGAATGTCAGGAAAATGTGGCTGTTTTCAGGATTCAGGATGAAGGCATCGGCATTCCCACAGAAGATGTTTCTCAACTGTTCGAGTCATTTCATCGAGCCAGTAACGTTGAAACCATTCCGGGTACCGGTCTAGGTTTGGCAATTGTCAAAAAGTGCGTGGATTCGCACCAAGGCAAAATTACAGTGAACAGTGTTGTCGATGGAGGGACGACGTTTACTGTTACGTTGCCATTGAAACCGCCAGTTTCTCACTTTGATTTGCGCTCAAGTCGATAGATATAAATAAACGAAAAGCTGACTTACTATACTTCCTTTAAAATAGACCTTACAAGATTGTCCGGGAGCGGGTAAGCTAATCGGCATTTAAATTGAGCTTAAATTGAGCTTTGAGGTTGGCGGTTGAAAGGGTTGGTGCAAGATATGAGTTATGCAATTTAAATTCTGATTAGCTTAATCACATTACCCATTAACAATTACCAATTATCCACACACTATATGAGCATCACTCGTAAATGGGCTGCCAAGCAGCAGCGGGCAATCGAGATATTGATTCGCCTCAAGCGTTTGTATCCAGAAGCGCCCTGTACACTGAACTACGAAACACCTGTACAGTTGCTAGTGGCAACAATCCTCTCGGCTCAATGTACCGATGAGCGGGTGAATAAGGTGACACCTGAGCTGTTTCGCCGTTTTCCCACAGCCGTAGCTTTATCCGCCGCCAATCTAGAGGAAATTGAAACTTTAGTTCGTTCTACGGGCTTTTATCGCAACAAGGCGAAAAATATTCAAGGGGCCTGTCGCATGATTATGACCGAGTTTGGGGGTGAAGTGCCCAAACGCATGGAAGAACTCTTAAATTTGCCTGGAGTGGCTCGGAAAACGGCAAATGTTGTTCTAGCTCATGCTTATGATATTCATGCTGGTGTTACCGTGGATACTCATGTCAAGCGCCTGAGCAATCGACTCGGATTGACTGAACATACCGACCCCATTCGCATTGAGCGAGATTTGATGCGGCTGTTGCCTCAAGCGGAATGGGAAAATTGGTCAATTCGGTTAATTTATCACGGTAGGGCGATTTGTCAGGCACGAAAACCTCTGTGTGATCACTGTGCTCTTGCCGATATATGCCCTAGTGCGGCGCTATCAAACACCCTGCCTACCGAGGTCAATCTTGTAAAATCTGCTGCCTCTTTACCTACAACCAAGTGAAGCCATCGGATAAGATGGAAGATGCTGTCTTTTCTGGACTCTAGGAAACTCAAAATTTCATGGCGAAAAAAAGCATGATTGAGCGCGAAAAAAAGCGCCAAAAGCTGATCGATAAGTATGCTGACAAGCGGGAAGAGCTCAAAGCGCAATTTGAAAATGCTGGCACTCAGCGCGAGAAGTTAGAAGCTCACCGCAAGCTGCAACAATTACCCCGCAACAGTGCGCCGACCCGTCTACGGAACCGTTGTTGGGTTACGGGACGTCCCCGTGCTTACTACCGGGATTTTGGACTATCTCGCCATGTGCTACGGGAATGGGCACACCAAGGTCTGTTGCCAGGGGTTGTCAAATCTAGCTGGTAGGTTAATAGGTTTGCAGGTTGCAAGGTTCGCAAGTTGCCAGTTAGAAGATTATTCTGAGCCTTTGAACCTTCAACCTTCAACCTTTCAACCCCTAATTCCCACAACAGCGGTCAATGCCGAGGCTTTGCAAAAGTAAATCACTGACGGCATTGGCGATCGCAAACTCGCTATAAAAGCTCTCGCGAAAGTCAAACGCCTGCATTTCCGTCAAAATCGCAATCACCAGCGATCCCAAATCATTTTCGCCCTCCATCCGTTGGCGGACAAAGATTTGGGATGCCCTTCGGGCTATCTGCTGATTCACTGGCTCTGGAATAAATTCGCGATCGAGCCAAGTGACAAGAGCCTCTCGCAGCCATTCTCCTTCTTGCTGGGCATTCTGGGGAGGGGGGAGTGTAATCGGTGGAATTGGTTCAGCCATTAGTCAAGATAACAAGACAACAGTCTTGAACTCATTCTAAGTGGCATTGGCAGGGGCGATACACGGAATGTAATCACCCCTGCGGCGAACGCCGATGTTTGAGGTTTAACGGAATTCTACTGAAGAACGCCCAGAAAGCAACGCTTTCAGATCAGATTCCCCGATTTTTTGCAACTGTCGCGTGAACTGAAGGCTCAACAGTGTAAACGCCAGTGATTGACCGATAACGGCGAGGAACACAGTGATTCCGGTGGTCGTTTCTAAACTTGCCCAAGGAAAGGCAGAAAACAGCCAAACCCCAGGGTTGTCCATCGGTGTCATCGACAAGAATGTGAAAATAATTGGGGGCACAACAATCAATCCTCCAACGCTTGTCGCCGCCCAAACTGCACGTTTTGGCGTTTTCATCAAGAGCATGAATTGTGCCACCGCTGCATAAAGAATTGTTAAGCTGGAACTGACTAATAGCCCCCAAAGGGCTGGGATTTTCAGTTCACTGTTAGGCCAGAACAATATCCAAGGTAGCAAGATGGAAGATGCGATCGCTAAATTCAGGGCGACGGCTACCAGCGCAGGGCTTCTTTCACCCCAAACCAAATCTAACAATACGCCTCTTTTGTGAACTGAACGCTGCTGGTGGCGATAACGCATCCAATCTTGCATCCCTTGTCGCTGTGGGCTGAGTGCGGCAATCAGTCCCAAAAACAGCAGCAGGTTAAACACGAGTAGAACCTGAAAATTACTAAACGCACCTCGGTTATAACTTGTCCATTCTGTAACTTCCGGGTTCACAGCAAACCCAAGAATTACCGCCTCAAAGCAAGCCGTTAACCAGTAACTTTGTTGCTTACCCAAGAGAGTAGCACTGGGATTATGGAAGCAACGCTTGACAGCTTGCCAAATCCAGTAAGTCCACAACCCGAAGTTGAGTACCATCAAACCCCCAATACTCCCAATGCTGCTCCCTACAGGCATCGAGAAATAGGTCAACTGTTGTAAGCTAGACCTGTAATTCTCTGTAGTGGAAGCATCTAGAGAATAGGAACCCATCAAATAGGGCAATACAACCTCTGGATTAAACAGGAATAACCAGTCGAAGGGCGAATGGGTGGCATAACTACCGCTACTCATGAGCATCGTTGTCATTGCGAAAAGGAACATCAGCACCACACCACTACCCAACCAAGCTTGAAAACCTCCCAATCCTTTGCCTACTAAGCCTAATAACAGAGCCAGAGTGTAGAAAAACAGGCAACTGGTACCCAGGACACCGTAATAACCCAAAATCAGAGATAAAGAAATTCCACCCGACAACCCAGCGATTAAATGTAAAGGTAAAGCCAAAAAGCCCACGAAATAAAGTAGCATCGGGACTCCTAGCATTTTCCCCATCAAGATGCTGGGGCTAGACTGAGGCGTGAGGCGTAGAAAGTTCAGCGTGCCACGACGTTCTTCTTTCGCCAAGTCAGCAATCAGCATATAAGTACCGACCACCAATAGGGCAAAAATGCCCATAATGCTCAGCCCAAAAAATACATCTTTCCACCACAGCGACCAATTAATCACAAAACCCTTAAAACCATCCGCGAGGCAGATAGGAGGAGAGTACGGTGGGGCTGTACCCGTACAATATCGGTTAGATATAGCAGTCGCGCTCTCGTTCGGCACCGGTAGCTGACTAGAGAAATTCATCAGCAATAGTAGTTGACTAACAAGAGAAACGGCTGTGGCGATCAGAATATTGCGGGGTACAAGACGCCCTTTAATTTCTCGGAAAAGTTGCGGATTCCATTCACCGATTTGATCGATTCTAGGTAAAGCCATAAGGATTTTCTCAACTACAAAACATTGGGATTGAGTTAACTGGAGCTTTTTATTTCAAGGCACGGGAGGGTAGAGAAGCTGACTGAGTTAAAAGCCCCTTGGAGGTAGATTCGCCCAGCTTTCGGAATTGTCGCGTCAACTGTAGAGTTAATACTCCGAGTATACCCAGTTGAGTCAGAAAACCTAGGAAAAGAGTTGTCGCAGAGGCATGGGTAAAAGCAACGATAGGTAAAGGTGACAACAGCCACAAAAACGGCATATCTAGGAGACTCATGCCCATAGTTACCCAAATAGCCAATAACCCTCCCACTAAAACCCCTACCGTGCCAACAATCCAAGCCGATTGCTTCCATCTGCTCATAAAAACCATGACTTGGGCAATCGCCACATAAATCAAGATGACATTCAGGGTGAGCAATAAACCCAAGAGTGCGCTTGGGGCAGTGAAATCCTGGCTAGACTCAACCTGTCCGAGTCGCCATACCATCCAAGGGAACCAAATTGCAGTGGTAAGCAGGAAATTAATGGCGATCGCAACTAAGGCTGGACTCTTTTCGCCCCACATTAAATCCTGTATCAAAGAGCGATTCAACAAACCCTTGTCCGTAAAATGGCTTGTGTGTCGATAGCGTGCCCAATCTCGCAAGGCTTGGGGACGAGGAGACAACACTCCACCTAGAGAGATGAATCCTACAGGGTTGAAAACAAACAGCGTTAGTGTACCCAGAACAACCTGAGAATCTAGAAATATTTGAGAATCTGAACTAAATTCATTTAAAGGTGGGACACAGAATCCTAACAGCCACACTTGAATACTAGCGACTAACCAGTAACTTTGTGACTTGCTCACAAGGGTAGAATTTGGGTTACGAAAAATTCGATTAACGGATTGCCAAATCCAGTAAGTTGCCACACTCAAAGTAATCAGCATCCACAGAAAAATAAGTTGTGGATCAGATCCCACTGGCAAAGAGAACCAGTACCAGTTGCTTAACCCATTACTCCACCCAGATTGATCAAAAATGAAATTAATGAAAGAAATATAAACCGCGCCGGCTATAAAACCTAACAAGCTACCACTCCAAGCCAGAGCTTGAATTCCGTTTTTAGCTCCATAGAGCAATGTCATCAGGAAAGCACTACTATAAAACAAACCACAAGCGACACCCCAAAGTAGATAAATTTCCAAGAGCCAGCCTAAAGGGAAATCCCCTGCTAAGGCAGAGCCAAAATGCAAGGGAAGGGCGAGAATTATCCCCAAATAAAGTACAGCAGGAACCCCTAGCATTTTCCCAGTCAGAATGCTTTGACTCGACTGTGGACTCAAGCGAATAAAGTTAAGAGTGCCGCGATGCTCTTCTTTCCCCAAATCACTCATGAGTAGGTAAATCCCACAAGTTAGTAGGAGAAAAGGCAGTATCCAGTTGAGAACTATAAACACACTCTCCCATCGGACATACCAGCTATTTGTGCTGTCGCCGACCATCTCACTGCCAAGGAGGAGGAGAAAGATTTGACAGACGAAGGAGATAGTGACTCCCAAAAAGAGGTTTCGGGTCGTAAGTTGACCTTTGAGTTCCCGAAACAGTTGCGGATTCCACTCGCCCAGTTGATTTAGTCGTTTTAGTTCCATTAATCATGTCTCCAATGCAACAGAGGGCTGACTCTATATCAATTTTGGCTGCCTATTAGTAGTATTTATCTCCTTGCCGTGTACCACTTATGCAAGCAACCGGAGGAATTACTCCCCATCTACGGAAATTCCAGAATTGGCAGGATTTATGGAAAAGCAGAAGCTATGGGCGTAGCGCCAGCTTAAGGTTCAAGAGGCTATTAGGAAAGTCTTCTGAGCCTTTTGCTCGATGTTCAGACTTAATACTTGCCCAATCCCGTCTTCCCAATTAACGCCAATCCTATCCTTTCCGGAGCCTCTGTGACAGGAGCTTTTAAACAAACGACCAACATGAAAATGCGGCGAGTGGTTGAAACCGTTCCTTTCCCCGCTATGATAATAAACCGGTTGGGGTTACCCGCTGTTTACCGATTTCACTTCTCGCATCATCTACGGAGCAAGCAACCAGCATGGCACAACATTACCGTATTACTCTTTTGCCAGGTGATGGCATTGGCCCGGAAATCATGGCAGTCGCGGTAGATGTCTTAAAAGTCGTCGGTGAACAGCTCAATATCACCTTTGAATTCACCGAAGCCTTAATCGGGGGGGCGGCAATTGATGCAACAGGTGAGCCTCTACCTGCCCAAACCCTAGAAATTTGCCGTGATAGTGATGCTGTCTTACTGGCGGCGATTGGCGGTTACAAGTGGGATACGCTTTCCCGGCATTTACGCCCTGAAACTGGACTGTTGGGACTGAGAGCGGGTTTGGGTTTATTTGCCAATCTACGACCTGCGACGATTTTACCCCAACTCATTGATGCCTCAAGTTTAAAACGAGAGGTAGTTGAGGGCGTTGATATTATGGTGGTGCGAGAACTCACTGGCGGGATCTACTTTGGTCAACCCAGGGGAATCTTTACCACAGAAACGGGTGAGAAGCGAGGCGTCAATACAATGGCTTATACGGAAGCCGAAATTGACCGAATTGGGCGGGTCGCTTTTGAAACGGCTCGAAAACGGGGGAAAAAACTTTGCTCCGTGGATAAATCCAATGTGCTGGAAGTGTCCCAGTTATGGCGCGATCGCATGACTCAACTCGCGGCTGAGTATCCGGATGTAGAGCTTTCTCACCTGTATGTTGATAATGCTGCGATGCAGCTTTTGCGGGCACCAAAGCAATTTGACACGATTGTTACTGGCAATCTGTTCGGAGATATTCTCTCGGATGCCGCTGCCATGCTCACCGGTAGTATTGGAATGTTACCCTCCGCGAGTTTAGGCGAAAAAGGGCCTGGGCTGTTTGAACCCGTTCATGGCTCTGCCCCCGACATTGCTGGACAAGATAAAGCTAACCCGTTAGCCCAGGTTCTGAGTGCAGCAATGATGCTACGCTATGGTTTAAATCAGCCGACGGCGGCTGACCGAATTGAGCAAGCCGTACTCAGGGTTTTGGATCAAGGCGATCGCACAGGGGACATCATGTCAGAAGGAATGAACCCACTGGGTTGCCGAGCCATGGGAAATGCCCTGATTCAGGCACTATCGGGAGGCTAAATCATAGGACTGGCGTAGCCTTCGTTTACGCGCTCAAGCCTCTTGCTGTAATTGCGCTGTTGGATTAAAGTCGAGCTTAAATAATAGGGGTAGGCGGGTGGTATATACATCATCACAGCAATGGCCAGAAAATTACATAGAGCGGATGGATATTCCGATGTTGCTAGACCCTGTTTTACTGAGGTCAGCTCGACAGATTTATCGGACTTATTATGAAGTGCATCCAGAGCTCACACAACGTCCTACAGGTGTCGCCATTGACCGATATACCCATCGCGGCAAGCTAATTTTTAAGAAAAGACCGATTCTTTTGCCTCAAGAATGTTTTGTGCCTTTTAGTCAACTGGAGGCAGAAATTTATTAGTGATAAGTTATTAGTGATCGCTCCTGGATCATTCAACTAAGGACTAGGAACTAAAGGCTATACCTAGGACATGAAATGGAAGCGCTGTTTACTGCTGTAACATCTTTGATTGTTTTTGCTGTAGGTGCATCGTTTGGTAGCTTCCTCAATGTTGTGGTTTACCGACTACCAGCAAAGTTATCGCTGTTGTGGCCCCCCTCCCGCTGCCCTGATTGCTCGCATCTGTTAAAAAAGCGGGATAATGTCCCCGTCATAGGCTGGCTGTGGTTGAAAGGACGTTGTCGTTACTGTAAACGTCGAATTTCTTGGCGCTATCCTGTTGTTGAGGCCGTAACGGGTCTGCTATTTTTGTTAGTATTTTTGCTCTATGGTTTTAGTGGGCAAACGTTAGGATATTGGGCTTTTTTGAGTTGGTTATTGGTGCTTTCTCTGATTGACCTAGACACCATGACTTTACCAAATTCATTGACTCAATCAGGATTAATTGTGGGTTTAGTCTTTCAAGGAACTGTCGGTTTTTTCCACTCGTCTCAATGGACAGGAATGTCTCAGCAGCTCATGACTGGTATAGTCGGTGCCGTGCTGGGAATTTGGTTATTTGATTTCATTGCCTTTGCCGGCTCGATGGTATTTGGACAAACCGCTATGGGTGGGGGTGATGCCAAATTAGCGGCGATGATGGGAGCCTGGTTGGGATGGAAATATCTGCTGTTGAGTGGGTTTATCGCCTGTGCCCTAGGAGCCTTTGTTGGAGGAGGTGCGATCGCTCTGGGCTGGATCGACCGAAGACAACCGATGCCCTTTGGCCCCTTTCTCGCCTTAGGAGCCGGCTTGACCGTTTTTTGGGGCGAGGCGATTGTTTCTACCTATATGCAGCTATTTTTCCCTTGGAGTTGAAGCCTGGTACGTCTGGAGAAAACCGCTTTGAACTTTTAACCAACCCTACAACCTCCAACATTCAACCTTTATTCCCAATTCCTTGTATTATTGACCCAAAAATATGCATCATGAGTCTTGATAAGATTAACCTGTGTCCTGGATAACCCTAAAAACCACCAATGCCCGCTGGGAAGCCGAGCTGATGCAGCAGGTGCTAGCGGCTCATGAGATTCCGAGTCGAATTCTCGATACGGGGATAACTCCTTATTTCGGTGCGGGTAGCCCCGCAGCATTGCAAGTTCGCCCCCAAGACCAATGGACAGCTTTACTTCTATTGAGTTGTCCCGAAGAGGAGCAAGCAGGGGCATCAGATAACAATTAAGGAATAAAAAAATTTCATGTCTCTATTCGATTGGTTTGCAAATCGACGAAAATCAGAACCCACTAATCCACAACCGCCAGAGCGTGAGATTGCAGACGGGCTATGGACAAAGTGCCCGGAATGCGGGGTCTTGGCTTACACAAAAGACCTGCAAGCCAATCAAATGGTTTGTCTAGAATGCAAGCATCACATGCGGGTCTATAGTGACGAGCGCATTGGGCAACTGATTGACCCTAATACTTGGATTCCCCTGGATGAGCATTTGTGTCCGACCGATCCCTTGAAGTTTCGCGATCGCAAACAATATGCGGATCGTTTGCGAGAAACTCAAGATAAAATCCACCTGGTGGACGCGGTTCAAACCGGTACGGGTCAACTCGATAGCTTACCTATGGCTTTGGGGGCCATGGACTTCCGCTTTATGGGGGGCAGTATGGGTTCTGTGGTGGGCGAAAAACTCACCCGTTTGATCGAACATGCCACGCTACGCAGCCTACCTGTTGTAATTATCTGTGCCTCCGGGGGAGCCAGGATGCAAGAGGGGATGCTCAGTCTAATGCAGATGGCCAAAATCTCAGGAGCCTTAGAACGCCATCGCGAAGCCAGACTGCTTTACATTCCAGTTCTGACGCATCCCACCACAGGTGGCGTCACGGCAAGCTTTGCCATGCTAGGAGACATCATTCTGGCAGAACCTGAAGCAACGATTGGCTTTGCCGGACGTCGGGTAATTGAGCAAACCCTGCGAGAAAAACTGCCAGACGACTTTCAGACTTCTGAGTATTTATTACAGCATGGCTTTGTGGATGCGATCGTGCCCCGAACTCAGTTGAAAAGAACCCTGGCTCAACTAATTCGTCTCCATCAACCCCTCTCTACATCACCGTCGATGTTTCCCTTACCTGAAGCAATGCGCTTGAGTGTTACCAAGGGAAGTGGAAGCTAAGGAAAACCCAAAAGTAGAGCAGAGGGGGAAGGTTTGTAAAGTTAAGCCGTTGTGCCTTTAACTTACATAACTGGGGGGCAGGATTCCCATCCCACAAGCAATCTCTACGCTTGGAATCTGCAATTTAGATGATTGTTAGCTTCTCGGAATCATTCCGGGATGAAAGTTGAGCTATTCCCCCGTTCTCCCCCACTCCCCCCTCTCCCCATCCAATTGATCCCAACCCACTCTTGGCAAGTTAGGGAAAGGCGTCGCAAGGTGGCATCATATTTTAAGAGACTCGATCTTGTTTGTTGCCAGCCAATAATTATGGGGTTTGCAGACCTGTCAATTGCGGAGATTGCCGCAGAGTATAACCTTCCTCCTGAGGAAGTTTGCCATCGATGCGAGCAGTTGGGAATTGCTTACAAAACTCAAGAAACCCGTCTGGCTCTGGAGGATGCCAAGGCAATTATTTCTATGATTTTGTCCGAAAGAGAGGGTTCAGTTACACCTCGAGAGTAGGGGAGATTAAGCTCCATCTACCATCAGTGAGTAATTCCTTTGGGAAAGCTCCCACTAAGCCAGTGCGCCTTGACGAGAGCACTCCAAAGAATCTTCTTTTGCCGATTGCTGGGTTGACGGCGATGCCCCTCAGATAGAGGATAGGCTCCAGATTGAGTCCGTGCTGTGTTGAGTAGCTAAAACGAATGAGCCATATTTTTGAAGGAGAACCAAGAATGAAGCGATTCATCTTGCTTGCGTTGGCAGTTGTATTTTTTGCCTTTCAAATCGCTGTTGGGAGTGCAGCCGCTGTTGAACTGACCCCGGAAATACGCACGGTGAAGGCCGATGAAGCGGGTGACACCATTACCCTCAGCCTCCAGCAAGTGCAAAAAGGCAAGCGCTTGTTTAACGATACCTGTGCTCAATGTCATGGGGGCGGCAGAACGAAAACTGACCCCAACGTGGGCTTAGGGACTGATGCGCTGGCTGGAGCAACACCACCCCGTGATAATATTGCCGCGTTGGTGGATTACATGAAGAATCCCACGACCTACGACGGGGTGACTGAAATTGCTGAGTTACACCCCAGTATCAAGAGTGCTGATATCTATCCCGAAATGAGAAATCTCACCGATGATGACCTAGAAGCGATCGCGGGTCATATCCTGTTCCAGCCGAAAATCCTTGGCAGAATGTGGGGAGGTGGCAAAGTCTACAACTAATATCCAGCTTGTGTGATTGGGTCATGGGTCATGGGTCATTAGTCATTGGTGATGCCTCTAGTCGTTAGACATGGGCTGACAAACTGAAGTACTCATGACTGATGACTAAAGACTAAGGATTAATGGCGAATGGCTCATGACCAACGACTAAGGACTAAGGATTAATGCTGACCCGCTCCATCCAAATCCCTCAAGTTTTACACGCCTTACGGCGTCAACTGTTCTCGGTTCACTTTTTACTAGCCGCTGTAATCGCTGTCTGGGGCGTTTTTCTGGTCAGCTCACCGGCTCAGGCGGCTACAGATAGCTACGTTAGGCGCTACCTCGATGTCAAAGAGCCAATCTCTCTGGCGTTAGATGGGAAGGGTCAAACCAAGCCGTTCTCTGGCGAAGACTTGTCCTTTGGGAAAGAGCTGTTTGAGGCTCATTGCCTCAATTGTCATGTTGGGGGAGCCACCTTGCCAGATCCAACCGTGTCTCTGGCACTAGATACCCTGGCGGGTGCCACACCACCTCGTGATAATATCAACGGCATTGTGAATTTCTTGAGAGAACCCATGACCTATGACGGCAGCGATCTGAGCTTTTGGTGCCGTCAAGTCTCGGAAAGTTGGATACCACAGGAGCAAATTGAGAAGTTAGCTGCTTTTGTTTTGAGAGCTGCCCAAAAAGCACCTGGATGGGGTACCTCCAATTTCTAGAGGCCGCTAGAGAAGTGGACAAAGGAAAGAACGGTAAAGACTTGCTCTAAGATATTAATAAAGAATTCAATGGCGAATTTTCGGAGAAAATGATGAAATTTAAAGCCGCAATTACACGCAGTGTCGGGTTGCTACTGTCTACAATTCTGCTGATAGTTGCTAGCTTTGCCTTATCGGCAACACCTGCATCCGCAGAAACCTATACGATTAAGATGGGTACCGACAGCGGAATGCTTCAGTTTGAGCCATCATCCGTCACAATTAAGCCAGGTGACACAGTCAAGTGGGTGATGAATAAAGTTCCTCCTCACAACGCAGTCTTTGATGATACTAAAATCCCTGGCGGAGAGAAGGCGTTGGCGAAGAAGTTATCTCACGACAAATTAACCTTCGCTCCGGGTGAGTCTTTCGAGACGACTTTCCCCGGCGATACCGCGCCCGGAACCTATCCTTTCTACTGCCAACCTCACCGGGGTGCTGGCATGGCAGGCAAGGTCATTGTCCAATAATTAAGGTTTTAATTATTGTGTCGAAATTGCTAATCACTTGGTCGTTTTGTGGATTGGTTTTCCCCAACTGAAGGGATGTTTCTCTATTCATTGGGTAAGTGTTAATCAAACCAAGGATATCTCTGCCCATGTTCTGATGTAGTTGAACAGGGCAAGTAATTTTTTCAATTCCCTCTTTTGCAAAAAAAAAACCTCTCTTGGGAGAGGTTTTTTTTATGAGATACGAAGGAAGACAAATCAAGAGAGTTAGGATAGGGTTTTTCCATGTTTGGATAGATAGGAAAGAACTGTAGTGTTTCCCATTAGCGATCACAATCCGACGCGCATCACCCCTTACGTCACTTATGCCCTGATTGGCGCAAATGTCTTTATTTTTCTGTATCAGCTAAGATTAACACCGCCCCAACTGGAGCAGTTTTTCCAGTTATATGCTGTTGTGCCTAAAGAGTTAACCGCAAGTTTCGGTGGCATCCCCGTCAATCAAAGCGTGCCAGAACCCCTAACCTTGGTAACCTCTCAGTTTTTACATGGTGGTTTTTTGCATATTTTGGGCAATATGCTGTTTTTGTGGATTTTTGGCAACAATATAGAAGATAAGTTAGGACACATTAAGTACATTATTTTTTATATTACTTGTGGTGTTCTAGCCGCTTTGGCTCAGTGGTTTTTCTCCATGCAATCGGGTATTCCTTCCTTGGGTGCCAGTGGCGCGATCGCTGGGGTGATGGGAGCCTATATACTGAGGTTTCCCCATGCTAAAATCCGAACTTTAGTATTTCTCGGCCCACTCATCGTCTTCCCCGATATTCCAGCTATTTTCTTCTTGGGCATTTGGTTCCTACAGCAAGCCTTATACGGCATTGCCAGTTTGAATGTACCCAGTAATATCGGGATGGAGAGTGGGGGAGTAGCTTACTGGGCGCACGCGGGTGGATTTGTTTTCGGAGCCATTCTTGGCCCCTTGCTTGGGCTGTTTTCTGAGGATTCTAGAGGATGAACCTTCTAGCTGTCAAAACAGCCAATGCCGGAAAGGTATGAATTCCTCTATCTATAGTTCAATTGTTTTTGGTTGAAAAAAATCAGATATCTATCTATAGCTGGCAGTCAGGGCAAGCCACATTAAGTTATGTTTCTTTTAGTTGAGTAAATCAATAGGAAAAAGGCTTGTGGTTCCCCTACGTGATGAAAATCCGATAAGAATAACTCCTTATGTCACTTACGCCCTGATTGCCGCCAATCTCTTGATTTTTATCTATGAGCTGACTTTGGCTGGGCCTCAACTTGATGGATTTTTCCATCTTTTTGCGGTTGTTCCCAAAGAACTCACTTACAGTTTTAATGGTATTTCTGTCAATCAGCCAGTACCAGAACCCCTGACTTTGATCACCTCACAGTTCCTCCATGCGAGCTTTACTCATGTGGGGTTTAATATGTTGTTTCTGTGGATTTTTGGTAACAATATTGAAGAGGAACTGGGTAGGGTTAAGTTTTTAATTTTTTATCTAGCTTGTGGGGTATTAGCGGCTCTTACCCAGTGGTTTTTCTCCATGCAATCTGGTGTTCCTTCTTTGGGTGCCAGCGGTGCGATCGCAGGCGTTATGGGTGCTTATATTCTTAAGTTCCCTAGGGCTAAGGTCGTTACATTCCTGCCCCTTGGTTTCTTTTTCACAACCGTAAGAGTCCCTGCCCTGTTTTATCTAGGTTTTTGGTTTTTGCAGCAAGCCTTTAATGGGGTAACCATGCTAGAAGCCCCCGCGAATGTTGGGATGGAAAGTGGTGGAGTTGCCTACTGGGCACATGCTGGTGGCTTTGTTTTTGGCGCAATTCTCGGCCCTTTATTGGGGTTATTTGCTCCTGACACCAAACCCCCAGCTTATACTACAGAACCGGACTCGTACTAATTTTTCACGAAGCTTTTAATAAATAAAAAAGTAGTTTGCGTAAATACTGCGTGAACTACTTCTATCTTGTCAACTTTTTGTTGAATTAGAAAGTAGGGATTGATTAAATGAATACCAGCAAAACCACGCTGCTCAGACAGCCAATATGAGGTAATTATTAAATAATGTAAAGAAGATGAGAGGTAGTACCTTTTTATAGATAATTTGTATTTTCTATGAAGACTATTAAATCTTTTAAACAAGGTAAATGTCAAGGAAGGTCAAACGGTAAAAACAGGGCAAGTGCTGTTGTAACTAGAGTCTGATGTTGTCCGCAACGACATTCAGCAGGTCTTTTCTCTGTATCCGTTTAATACCTAAAACCATAAAAGAAGGGAGCACGAGGCTCCCAATCATTTTAGTTTTACCAAACAGAATCTATCCCTTAACCACCAATCAAGATAGCGCTGACTAGGGTTTGCAGATTTTCCGTTAAACCTGTTGTAACTTGTTGCATGATGGGCAAGCTATCGACAACCATTCCCGTACATAAAAGCATCATGTAAAGGATGGAATATTTAAACATGGAACGGGCTAATTGCTTATCTGTTGGTGCTTGTAAGAGTTGCCATGCTTTTTGGATAAAAATGATTCCCAACCATACTGCGATCGCACCATAGACCACACCCAAGGCTCCCAAGGGATAAATCAGCAAGAGGGAAGCCGGGACGACTAACAGGGTATAAATCCAAATCTGACGAGTCGTGGACTCTTCACCCGCCACCACCGGCAGCATCGGAATCCCAACTTTGGCATAGTCATCGCGAATCATCAACGCTAATGCCCAGAAGTGGGGGGGTGTCCACAGAAAGACAATGGCAAACAGTAACCAAGCCACCCAACTCAATTCACCTGTCACGGCAGCCCAACCAACTAGTGCTGGGATCGCTCCGGCTGCACCACCAATCACGATATTGTGGGGAGTATGGCGTTTGAGTAAATGAGTATAAATAGCCATGTAGAAGACAATACCGGACATGGCTAAAAGGGCAGACAGCAGATTAGCGAATACCGTAAGTAGGGTGAAAGAGAGCAAGCCTAACGAGATCGCAAACAACATGGCATCACGGGGCTGCACCTTACCCGACGGAATCGGGCGATGACGTGTGCGCTCCATATCGTAGTCGATGTCGCGATCATAAATGCAATTAAGGACTTGGGCGGAAGCCGCTGCCAGGGTTCCACCCACCAGAGTTACTAGCAGCAAAAAGGGGTCTACTCGTCCATCCGATGCCATCCACATCCCCGCCGCTGTCGTAATCAGTAGCAGTGGGATAATCCGAGGCTTGGTCAGTTGATAGTAGCTTTGAATAACTTGTAGGAAGTTTTCATGTTGACGGGAGACACTTGTCCCAACCATTACTTCACCAATTTCCTTTTTTTCAAACAATACGCGCACTGTTTTCCACACCAGTCTGAACTGTGGCAGTAACGCGGTTAAACCCAAATCGGTTTAGCTAGCAGCGGCGGCATCTGGGGTAGTAGGACTCATCGGGTTAGCGGCAGCACGGTCACGCAACGCTAAGACTGTAAACGCAACCAGGATTCCCAGTAAAGCCGCCCCCACGGCTTGATGTGAAACGGTCAGCAGTTCAACTTGCAAGTGTAACCAAAACGTGGCAACACCGAGGATAACCTGTAAAATCACCATGACTCCCGCTAACTTCGCCAATCCCCGCAGTGTGGGATGGAGTGCAGGTGTCCGCCATGCCAGAAACACAACCGCTAAGGTTGCCAAGGTGGCAGGTACCACACCCGCGATATGGCTATTCATCACCACGCACAGTTGATATCCGGCAAAGCATTGATGTAGGGCCCATTGGGAGGCGACCAATCCACCTAACAGACTCTGCACATAAATCAGAATCGCCGCCGTTAAGCTGACCCAAGGCAACTTACCAACAGCACCAGTGCCTTGATAGGGCAGGAGCGCACAACCAATCACTAGCATAGTGTTGAAAAATAATAGCGCACATGCCAGGTGGGCGGTAACGATATCAAATCGCAGCAGTTGCGTAACCGTTAAGCCACCTAGAACACCTTGGAAAATAATTAGACCTAAAGCCAATGTAGAAGCCCAAGGCAGCCAGTTAGGCAATGAGCGTCGATACCACCAGGATAGCCCTGAAAGCGCGATCGCACTCAAACCAATCAAAGCTGCATCCAGTCGGTGAAACCATTCCAAAAAGACTTGGAGGTTCATCTGTTGGAGGGGCAGCCACTGACCGAAGCATTGAGGCCAATCCGGACAAGCAAGACCTGCATTCATCACCCGTGTGGCACTACCCACAGCCATCAACAGTAGCGTCGCGATCGCAATTTTCCAGACAAAGCGACGGATACGGTCTTTCGGTTGAGATGGCTCTTGAGTGGTATCCGACCGATAAAGGACTGATTCAGCCATAGCACCAATTGCAACCTAATTTAACTTAACTTTTTTGGCAGAAGCCTGCCGTTACTTCTACAGGTCTAGCAGGAAATGCTGACCGAAGAGAGTATCGACTCATCTGCCACTTAACATCTGAGGTCGGAAGATGGGCAGACTCCCCTTACCACTCTAATGACCCTATTGCTAGAGCTGATAGAGTTTTAGAGATTTTTCAGATTGTGAGCTTACCCATATAACCTAGAAATACTCTGTATAAAACTTCACATTTTTAACGATACACAAAGTATTCCCTGACTCATTTTGCGTAAAGACTTTATGCTCTGACGGGCGCGATCCCAAATAAATTGCTAAAAAATGACTAAGAAAAAAGCCTGCGTATCCTCTTTTACTGATAACCTGGCTTACCGTAGTAAATGACCACAACAGAGAAACTTAAAGGCTCAAAGTGTCAATCTGAAGCTAAATTGGGGAAAACATGGAGAGGAACGTCCTCATTGAAGACGGAACTTATCCCTTTCGAGGGAGTGCAATTAGCGATTCTAGCAGTGTAATAGGCTAGAAACGCATACCTTAGGGCATAAACAAAACAGATTAACCCATAAGAAGCAAGCTGCAATACCAGTCCTTTACTCGTGGCAGCGACCAGCAGCCCCCAAGTGTATGACCTCAACGGCCCCATCCGTTAAGGCGGTCTGAACCGAACCATCTGACATGATTACCTGTTCAGGGATTTTAGGAGAGTCATCTTCCGCTGCTTTTCTTGTGGGCTTTGATTCTTGCCACTCCTGTTGTGAACGAAGTCTTGTATAAACTCCTAAACTAGCTCATACCGTGAACATTCCAAGTCAAATTGCAACCCTGCTGGCTGGCATCGTCTTGACCCTGATCAGCCTGTGGTATGGACAAAACCACGGTCTCATGCCAGTGGCAGCATCAGACGAAGCGGCCCAAGTGGACGCACTCTTCAACATGATGATGACCATTGCCACAGGCCTGTTTCTGCTGGTAGAGGGCACACTCATTGTTGCAGCGATTCGATATCGCCGCCGCCCAGGTGACAACAGCGATGGACCACCCATTCATGGCAATATTCCTCTAGAAATTGTTTGGACAGCGATTCCTGCTGTCACCGTCCTGATTATCGCGGTCTATAGCTTTGAAATTTATAACGCGATGGGAGGACTCGATCCCATGGTGTCTCATGACCACCATCACGCTCAGGTTGCCCATGCCGACGAGATGTCAACGTCTTCAGCCAATGCGGGCAAAAATCTGATTGCTCTCGACCCCAGTCGCGGCTCCATCGCCTTGGGACTGGGTGCTTCTCCAGAACATCGAGGCGAACCCGTGCCCATGACGGTTAATGTTATGGGACTGCAATATGCTTGGCTGTTTACCTACCCTGAAAGTGGTGTAACCACAGGGGAATTGCATATCCCGGTGGGACAAGAAGTACAGCTCAACATCTCAGCACAAGACGTTCTGCACGCCTTCTGGCTACCAGAGTTTCGCCTCAAGCAAGATGCGATCCCAGGACGTGAGACTCAACTACGCTTCACACCCAATCAAGTGGGTCAGTACCCCATTGTCTGTGCCGAACTCTGCGGTGCGTATCATGGCGCAATGGGAGCTCAACTCTTTGTTCAGACCCCAGAAGAATTCCAGGCATGGCTGCAAGAGCAGCAAGCCGTTGCCAGCAACGAAACGTCAGAGAAAACCCTTGCCGCTGCCAATCCAACCGAGCAGTCGAGTGATGAATTTCTGGCTCCCTATACCCAAGACATGGGGATTTCATCGAAAACTCTGGAGCAATTGCACTCCTCCCCTGAACATCTGGCTCAGCATTTAGCCGTTAGTAATCAACTGTAATGGGTTGTCCTTAAAGAGTTGTAGGTTAACAGGTTACCGGTTGGCACGTTGTTCATAACCTTCAACCCCTTAAACCTTCAACTCTTTAAACCTTCAAACGCATAGACAACAGATAAAGCGCATGACACAAGCAGAGCTTCAAGAACAAGCCAATAAGCCTGCCCATGCCCCAGGACATGGCGCGACGAAATGGCAAGATTATTTCACCTTCAACACCGATCACAAAGTCATTGGGATTCAATACCTAGTAGCGGCGTTCTTCTTTTTCTTCGTCGGTGGCATACTAGCAACTATCATTCGTGTGGAACTGGCAACCCCAGCTTCCGATTTTGTTAGCCCGGAAAATTACAACCGCATCTTTACCATGCACGGGACGATCATGATCTTCCTGTGGGTGGTGCCGGCGGGAACGGGTGCCTTCGCCAACTATCTGATTCCCCTCATGATTGGCGCAAAGGATATGGCATTCCCGAAGTTGAATGCCGTCGCCTTTTGGATGAATGCCGTTGGTGGAATATTGCTCCTCACCAGCTTCTTTGTCGGGCCAGCCGAGGCGGGTTGGACATCTTATCCGCCCTTAAGTACGATCGCAAGCAAGGCGGGTGAGGCAATTTGGATTCTCAGCATCCTGATTGCCGGGACTTCCTCGATTTTGGGGGGTCTGAATATTGGCGTCACCATCTTAAAGATGCGGGTGCCAGGAATGAGCTTGAATCAGATGCCGTTGTTCTGCTGGTCGATGCTGGCAACAACAGCCCTTCAGTTGCTTGCTACCCCAGTGTTAGCAGCCGCTTTGATTTTGCTTTCCTTTGACTTACTCGCCGGGACAACATTTTTTAACCCCACGGGCGGGGGAGACCCAGTCGTTTACCAGCACATGTTCTGGTTTTACTCCCACCCGGCAGTTTATATCATGATTTTGCCTTTCTTTGGGGCGATTTCGGAAGTGATTCCAGTACACGCTCGCAAGCCCATTTTCGGCTATCGGGCGATCGCCTATTCCAGTATCGCCATTAGCTTTCTCGGTCTGCTGGTGTGGGCGCACCACATGTTTACCAGTGGCACCCCAGGCTGGATGCGGATGTTTTTCATGATCGCCAGTATGATCATTGCCGTGCCCACTGGGATTAAAATCTTTAGCTGGTTGGCAACCCTCTGGGGGGGCAAACTCGCCTTGGAGAGTCCCATGCTGTTTGCCATGGGCTTTATCTCTGTGTTTGTGATTGGCGGCATTACCGGGGTGATGGTGGCCTCAGTGCCGTTTGACATTCACGTTCACGACACCTACTTTATCGTTGCTCACCTCCATTACGTGTTGTTTGGCGGTAGTGTTCTCGGACTTTATGCCGGGTTTTACCACTGGTTTCCCAAAGTCACAGGGCGGATGTACAACGAAACTCTGGGTAGAATGCACTTTGTTCTCACCTTTATTGGCTTTAACTTGACCTTCATGCCCATGCATGAGTTGGGTTTGTTGGGGATGAATCGACGCATTGCTGTTTACGACCCGAAGTTTCAAGCTCTCAATGAGTTAGCCACCATCGGTGCAATCCTCATGGATACGTCGATTATTCCCTTCATTATTAATGTGTTTTGGAGCTTGGCTCGTGGGAAAAAAGCGGGTGACAATCCTTGGAGAGCTTTAACCCTAGAGTGGATGACCTCTTCACCGCCAGCGATTGAAAACTTTGAGGGAGTACCTGTTTTGGCGACTGGCCCTTATGACTATGGTATGGGCGATCGCGAATATCAGACCTATGTCCCCTTATCCAATGAACGGGAACCTGCATTAGCCGCTGGCCCCAACTCCGCTTTACGCGCCGACCCTGATCCCACGGTGGCAGTCAATCCCGAAGACCGTCAACCCAAGGATAAAAGTTGATTCGGCTTTTGCCAGAGGTCTCATGACTTCATACTTCACACTTCAATAGAGGTTTATGCAAGGTTCAACCATTGACGAATCGAAAACAGCCCTAAATTATCACAATGCGCCTGGAGCAAGTGCTGAACACGAAGAACATCCCGACTTCCGGATGTTTGGCGTGGCAGTGTTCCTGGTGGCTGAGAGTATGATTTTTCTTGGCTTATTTACCGCTTTTTTGATCTATCGTGCCATCCTACCGGCTTGGCCCCCCGAAGGAACACCAGAATTAGAGCTGCTGTTGCCTGGAATTAATACCTTGATTCTGATTTCCAGCAGTTTTGTCATGCATCGAGGTGACACAGCCATTAAGAAAAACGATGTTTCCGGGTTGCGGTTTTGGTACACTATCACCGCGATTATGGGGGCAATCTTTCTGGCTGGACAGGCTTATGAGTATGCTCATCTAGGATTTGGCCTGACCAATAATGTGTTTACCAGCTCCTTTTTTGTGCTCACCGGCTTCCACGGTTTGCACGTCACGGTGGGTCTGCTGCTAATTTTATCGGTATTATGGCGCTCCCGAAATCCAAGTCACTACTCGGCTGAAGAACACTTTGGCCCAGAAGCGGCAGAACTTTACTGGCACTTTGTTGATGTAGTGTGGATTGTTCTGTTTACCCTGGTGTATTTGCTTTAAGTCTTGTGTTCGATGCGTTGTCAGTGTATCAGCCCCCAGTAGGGGGTTTTTTCTTGCCAATTTATTCACTGTAGGCGAGGGAGCGATTTAAACAGATTGGAATAATGAGCTACTTTTAGCCCTATATAAAACCACAATACAAACTTTAATTTTTTTATCGTTTATAAAAAGAAGTGTTTATTTCGATTGCAATACTATTAAGACAGATATCAATGATACGCTAGATCAAGAAAAGACAGATCAGCTCATTGAAAGTATCTAAAATTGGCTCAAAAAAGTAACGCCAATGTCATTAAAAATTGGCATATTTGGGGGCATCTTGCCATTCATTCCACCCTAGGATGGAGTAGACTTTCGAGTTCGATTTCTATAATTCTTAAAAAATTTTCCATCAAGTAGAGGGAGACGTTTAATGCTGCCGAAGGAAGGTAGACAACGAGTCCAGATTGAAGGAGTCTCGCCAGAAATTGATGGGGGTCGTTTTCCCATCAAACGAACAATCGGTGAAAAAATCCAGGTTGAAGCCGATATGTTTTGTGATGGACACGATATGATCACAGGTGTGATTTTATACCGTCCAGAAACATCTCAACAGTGGCAGGAAGCACCACTATCTCCTTTGTTCAATGACCGATGGCAAGGAGAATTTAGCGTTTCTGAGATAGGGAGTTATGTCTATACCATCATGGCTTGGGTAGACCATTTTAAGTCTTGGCGGCGAGACATTCTGAAAAAGATTGACGCGGTACAGGTTGCACCCGTCGATTGGCTGATTGGCGCTCAATTGATTGAGGAAACGAGTCAGCGAGCCTCAGGTGATGATGCCGAACAATTGCAGACTTGGTCGAATGCTCTGCGTTCCCATGCCAACGCGAACAATGGCATCCTTGAGGACAAAATCGTGTCACCGCACTTGGCTTTCCTCATGGACAAGTATCCTGACCGAACATTAGCCTCCACTTACGAAAAACTGCTCAAAGTTACCGTTGACCGAGAAAAAGCCCGCTTCAGCACTTGGTACGAACTATTTCCCCGTTCCTGTGGTGCACCGGGAGAACATGGTACCTTCGCCGACTGTATCAACCGTCTTCCCTACATTGCCGATTTGGGCTTTGATGTCCTCTACCTACCGCCCATTCACCCGATTGGTGTCACCTTTCGCAAAGGGAAAAACAACACCGTTGTCGCCGAACCTGGAGATGTGGGAGTGCCTTGGGGCATTGGTGCTCCAGAGGGAGGGCACAAAGCGATTCACACCCCACTCGGTACCCTAGAAGACTTCCGAAAATTAGTCAGTAAAGCGGCGGAGTATGGCATTGAGATAGCCTTAGACCTCGCTTACCAGTGTTCCCCCGACCATCCATACGCGCGAGAGAATCCCCAATGGTTTAAGCGTAGACCCGATGGGACAATTCAACATGCAGAAAATCCACCCAAAAAGTATCAAGATATTTACCCCATAGACTTTGAAACCGAAGACTGGCAAAACCTGTGGGAAGAGTTAAAAAGTATTGTGCTGTTTTGGATTGACCAAGGGGTAAAAATCTTCCGCGTGGATAATCCCCACACCAAAGCGTTTCCATTTTGGGAGTGGATGATTGGAGAAGTTAAACAAGCTTATCCCGATGTGCTCTTCCTGGCAGAAGCCTTTACCCGTCCTAAAGTAATGTCTCGCCTCGCCAAGATGGGCTTTAGCCAGTCCTATACTTATTTCACTTGGCGCAATAATAAGTGGGAATTGACCGAGTACATGAAGGAACTCACCCAAAGTGAGGTACGCGAGTTCTTTCGACCCAACTTTTGGCCGAATACGCCGGATATTCTCCATGCATTTCTCCAACACGGCGGACGACCGGCTTTTATTCTGCGGTTAGTTCTCGCCGGAACCTTAACCGCCAATTATGGTATTTATGGGCCAGCCTTTGATGTTTGTGAAAACCGACCGATTCGAGAAGGCAGCGAAGAATACTTAGATTCGGAAAAATATCAAATCCGGGAATGGGACTTGAATAGCCCTTACACCATCAAAGATTACATTGCACGGGTGAATCGCAGCCGTCGAGAACATCCAGCTTTGCAGAGTAACAATAGTATCCGCTTCCATCACATTGATAACGAGGAGATTATTTGTTACACCAAACAAACTGAAGATTTGAAAGATGTGATGCTGATGGTGGTAAATCTCAATCCCTACCATACCCAATCCGGCTGGATTCATTTACCCTTAGAGTCATTAGGAATCAAACCCGATCAACCCTACCAAGTTCATGATTTGCTCAATAATGCCCAATACACTTGGGAGGGTGGTTCTAACTATGTTGAACTCAATCCCCATATCACTCCAGCTCATCTTTTTTGGATTCAACAGTAGCCGTGTGAATTGATGGAAATCAACAGGACTGGCTAAAGCCATCAGGAGTATCCCGTCTTTGCCGACAGAGGAAACTCCATTCGACGCCTCCCCTGAATCAGGGGAGGAAATCTTGTCACATTTATATTGGTCTGGGTTGATTAATCTTGGTTTTCTGTGCAGCGATGTACTGTGGAAGAGAATCGGTAATCATAATATAGCGACCCATTACCGATTACCCATTAATGTCCTTTATTGTTTTCATAGCCAATATTAGACTGGCTATATCTCACTAAAGGAATATATCTGATCATTGAGAGTTAGATATATTTTTTTGAGTGTAGGTAAGTTCAAGGGCAGCTTTCGATTGATGGTTGCTCCCTGAACTTAGCTATTGCAACATATCCCTGAATCTAAAACCTAAAGTCTAAAAACTATTTCATGCAAACTGATCACTCGATATTGAAAGACGATCCCCTGTGGTTTAAGAATGCCATCATTTACGAGGTGCCTGTTCGTGCCTTTGCTGATAGCAATGGTGATGGCATTGGTGACTTTCGGGGACTGACAGAAAAACTGGATTACTTACAAGATTTAGGCGTCACGGCACTCTGGGTACTCCCATTTTTTCCATCCCCCCTACGGGATGATGGGTACGATATTGCCGATTACACCAGTGTCAACCCCATCTATGGCACATTAGACGATTTCAAAGAATTTTTGGATGCGGCTCATCAACGTGGCATTCGCGTCATTATCGAGTTAATTATCAACCATACCTCCGACCAACATCCCTGGTTTCAGCGGGCACGTCGGGCACCCAAAGACAGTGTAGAACGGGATTTTTACGTCTGGAGCGATACTCCTGAAAAGTACCAAGAAGCGCGAATTATTTTCCAGGATTTTGAAACCTCGAACTGGGCTTGGGACCCCATCGCCAAAGCTTACTACTGGCATCGCTTTTACTCGCATCAGCCGGATTTAAACTACGACAATCCTGCCGTGCGCCAAGCCGTCTTTGAGGTTTTGGATTTTTGGTTAGAAATGGGTGTGGATGGGCTACGCATGGATGCGGTGCCTTATCTGTATGAGCGAGAAGGAACGAACTGCGAGAACCTGCCAGAAACCCATGCTTTCCTGAAGCAGATGCGTAAGCATGTAGACGAAAAGTTCCCCAATCGGATGCTGCTGGCGGAGGCCAATCAATGGCCTGAGGATGCGGTGCAATATTATGGGGCTGGGGATGAATGCCACATGAACTTCCATTTCCCCCTGATGCCTCGTTTGTTCATGTCCCTACGGATGGAGGATAGTTTCCCCATTAGTGACATCCTCCAGCAAACCCCTGCGATTCCCGATAACTGTCAGTGGGGATTATTCCTGCGGAATCACGACGAACTGACACTGGAAATGGTCAGTGATGAAGACCGGGATTACATGTATCGGGTTTATGCACAAGACCCGGAAACAAGACTTAACTTAGGCATTCGTCGTCGCTTGGCTCCCTTGTTGGGGAATGATCGCCGCCAGATTGAATTGCTCAATAGTCTGTTGCTCTCTCTCCCCGGCACCCCTGTACTTTATTACGGGGATGAAATTGGCATGGGCGATAACATTTATGTCGGCGATCGCAATGGTGTTCGCACGCCGATGCAGTGGAGTTCGGATCGGAATGCGGGTTTTAGTCGCGCCAATCCCCATAAGCTGTATTTACCCGTGATCGTGGAGTCGGAATATCACTATGAGGCGCTGAACGTAGAAGCGCAACGGGGGAACCCAAACTCCCTGTGGTATTGGATGAAACGCCTAATTGCCACCCGTAAGCGGTTCCAAGCCTTAGGCAAAGGCAGCTTTGAATTCTTGCACCCAGAAAACCGGAAAGTACTCGCCTTCACGCGCACCTATCAAGACGAACACATCTTGGTGATAGCGAATTTATCCCGCTTTGTTCAGACGGTGGAATTAGACCTATCACCCTTCAAGGGTACGGTGCCGGTGGAGATTTTTGGTCGAACCGAGTTCCCACCAGTGGGAGAGTCGCCCTACTTCCTCAGCGTGAGTCCTTACTCGTTTTACTGGTTTACGCTCAAGCTTCAACCCAGTTCACTACAATCCTCTAAACCTCAATCCACATTGCCGACTTTGGTGGCTAATGGCAAGTGGCAGAGTGTTTTTTCTCAACTCCAGTCGAAAGCGACGTTGGAATCTACCCTGCCCGATTATCTATACACCTGTCGTTGGTTTGGTGGCAAAGCCCGGACGGTGCAATCTGCCAATATCACCGAGATGATTCCGGTGTCCTACAAGGACATGGAGGCTCAGATGGTGTGGTTACGTGTGGATTATATCCAGGGCGACCCAGAAACGTACCTGTTGCTACTCGCTTATGCCGAAGGTGAGCAAGGAATGCATCTTTTGGCAGAAAAGCCTCAATCAATTGTGGCTTACTTGCAAATACCAGGAAACGAGGAAACTGGGGTGCTATTCGATGCCGTTGCAGATAAGAACTTTTTAATCTTCCCCTTGGAGGCGATCGCTCACCATCAACGTTACAAAGGGATGGCAGGGGAATTGGTCACCATGTCTACCGATCTATTCCCCCAACTCTACAAAGATGGCTCTAACATTGACCCTTCCCTAATTAAGGGTGAGCAAAGTAATACCTCGATTATTTATGGCGTTAGCGAAGCGGGACGCGAAAGCGTCCCTCGCTTCATCTTGAAACTGTTCCGCAAAGTGGAGGAAGGCATCAACCCGGATTTGGAAATTGGGCGCTTCCTCACCGAAAAGAAACTCTTGGAACACTTTGCTTCAATTGCTGGGGCTTTAGAGTACCGCCGTCCCCGCGCTGAAACCATGACGGTGGGAATCTTGCAAGAGTTTATCCTCGATACCCGCAGTAGCTGGGAGTATACCCTGGATAGCTTGCGTACCTACTTCGAGCATGTTTCAATCCAGCAGGCGGAGATTACCGAGGTGCCGGTTCCTTCCGGTTCTCTCTTAGATTTGCAGGCAAGCGAAATTCCGGAATTGGCGTCCCTCACCATCGGTTCTTATCTCGCTAGCGCTCAACTTTTGGGGCAGCGTACCGCTGAACTGCATATTGCTTTGGCGTCGAATACCGATGATCCCGACTTTACGCCAGAACCCTTTTCGTCCTTTTATCAGCGTTCCATCTACCAGTACGCCCGTAACCTCACCGGACAAGTGCTGCTGTTGTTGAAAAATCGCCTGAAACAACTCCCACCCAACACCCAAAGGTTAGCCCAGGCTGTCCTCAACGCGAGTGATCAGATTATGGGGCGCTTCCAGTTAGTCCTGGATCAAAAAATTACGGCAATGCGAACCCGGACTCATGGAGACTACCATCTGGGGCAAGTTTTGTACACGGGTAAAGACTTCATCATTATTGACTTTGAGGGAGAACCGGCGCGGAGTTTAGGTGAACGGCGGATGAAGCGATCGCCTTTACGAGATGTCGCTGGGATGCTGCAATCGTTTAACTACGCGGTTACCCAAGCACTCCGCAATGAAGTCGAAAGCGGGATGATTCGCCCTGAAAATTTGCCGTTAATGGAGCAATGGGCGCAGTTTTGGTTTTGCTGGGTGAGTTCAGCTTTTCTGAAGAGTTATGTGGAGGTTGCCAGTCAGGATTCTTTCTTACCCAAATCAAGAGCAGAGTTGGAAGTACTCCTGGATAGCTATCTGTTGGAAAAAGTAATTTACGAATTAGGTTACGAACTCAACAATCGCCCAGATTGGGTAGAAATCCCTCTACAACGACTGCTCCAGTTGCAAGAACTCACAACATCCGGAAAATACAGTCAATCTGAAGCTTTGAAGGAATCATGACTTATCAATTATCAGTCAATCAAACTCAACCGCAAGTGACCGACGGTTATGTCAGCTTGCTAACGGAGGATGACCTTTATCTGTTTAATGAAGGGTCACACTTCCACCTTTATGAAAAATTAGGCTCTCACCCCGTCGTGGTCAATGGCGAAAGGGGAACCTATTTTGCCGTGTGGGCACCCAATGCGACTGAGGTATTTGTTAAAGGGGATTTCAACGGGTGGCAGGATAATGGTCACCGCCTATCTCTGAAAGGAAACTCCGGGATTTGGGAAGGCTTTATTCCTGGAATGACCAAAGGTAGCCTCTACAAGTACCACATTGTCAACCACAATAGTGGGTACGCGGTAGATAAAGCCGATCCCTTTGCCAATTCTCAAGAAGTGCCGCCGAGAACCGGTTCAGTGGTTTGGGATACGGAATACACTTGGCATGACCAAGAGTGGATGGAAAAGCGCGATCGCATACAAGCCCTCGACGCCCCCATGTCCATCTACGAGGTACACTTAGGCTCTTGGATGCGAGTGCCGGAAGAGGGAAATCGCTACCTCACCTACCGAGAACTGGCCTCAAAACTGGCTGAGTATATCAAGCAAATGGGATTCACCCATGTTGAATTGATGCCGATTACCGAGCATCCTTTCTATGGGTCTTGGGGTTATCAAACAACGGGTTATTTTGCTCCAACCAGCCGCTATGGTAGTCCCCAAGACTTCATGTATATGGTGGATTACCTGCATCAGCAAGGCATTGGTGTGATTTTAGATTGGGTGCCGTCTCATTTCCCCACCGATCAGCATGGACTGAACTATTTTGATGGGACAAACCTCTATGAACATGCTGACCCCCGCCAAGGCTTCCATCCCGACTGGCAGAGTAGCATTTTTAACTATGGTCGCCATGAAGTCCGCAGTTTTTTGATTAGCAGTGCCTTTTTCTGGCTCGACAAGTGCCATATTGATGGACTACGGGTGGATGCCGTCGCCTCGATGCTGTATTTGGACTACTCCCGCAAAGAAGGAGAGTGGATTCCCAATCAATACGGCGGCAGGGAAAATTTTGAGGCGATCGAGTTTCTACGCCGCTTTAATGAAGCGGTTTACAAGCACTTCCCCGGTATTCAAACCATTGCCGAAGAGTCTACCTCTTGGCCGATGGTTGCCCGTCCCCTGTATGTGGGGGGTCTAGGGTTTGGACTGAAATGGGACATGGGTTGGATGCATGACACCCTCAGCTATATGTCCCAAGAACCGATCCACCGGAAGTACCATCACAATAAACTCACCTTCCGGATGCTTTACGCCTTTAACGAGAACTTCGCCCTACCCCTGTCTCATGATGAAGTGGTGCATGGTAAGGGTTCGCTGATTGGCAAAATGCCGGGAGATTACTGGCAGAAATTTGCCAATTTACGCTTGCTTTTTGGCTACATGTATGCTCAAGCGGCGAAGAAGCTGTTGTTTATGGGTGGGGAAATTGGTCAGTGGTCGGAATGGAACCATGATCAAAGCTTAGACTGGAATCTTTTAGAGAATCCCATGCACGGGGGTTTGCAAAAGTGGGTGGCTGACTTAAACCACACTTATCGCACTGAACCCGCCCTGCATGAATTGGATTTTGACTGGCAAGGGTTTGACTGGATTGATTGTAATGACACAGAGCAAAGTGTGATTAGTTTGGTTCGCAAGGGTAAGTCTGCCGAAGATGTGGTGTTAGCCGTTTGTAACTTTACCCCTGTACCCCGCTACAACTACCGCATCGGTGTTCCTGCTGAAGGATTCTGGCAGGAGTTACTCAACAGCGATGCCGGGGACTATGGTGGCAGTGGCATGGGTAATATGGGGGGCAAACAAGCAGAGGCCATTTCTCAACATGGTCAGCCCTACTCGGTGGATCTGACCTTACCCCCGTTGGCGATCGCTTTTTTCAAACTTTGTTAAAGGCGGCTTCTTCCTGAAAATATCCCCCATTATCGTCGATATAATGGGGGATTTTAAATTTATGAGGGTTCTACACCGAAATCACTGCATTGTGACTCTAGCTTTTCAGTAACGCTACAGGAAAGTGTTGCAGCGCCTTGCCAATGGACACAATGCCATCTTCAGAAAACGCCTGCAAAGAAATAGTATCTGTCCAGGATTTCGGCATTCCTTGAGGTAACTCAATGCGGGTATCCTGCCATACCGATTCCCCTAGGGGGAGTGCACCCGGTTCGATCAAGCTTGTCAGGAAGCGAGGTGCGATCGCAATCGCTGTCGTTTCACCATGCCGTCTGGCAAATGCCACAATATGATCCTTGAACGTTCCCGTCACGTTCAGAGGCAGATAATCTCCCTTCTGGAAAACGGTTAAATTCTCTTTTCTGGCCTGAAGAGCTCGGTACGTTAGGAACAGCTTAATTCGACCATCTTCCTGATTCGACAATAATTCCTCTATTAGCTTCAGACTATCGGTTTGTAATTTCTGTTTAATCTCCTGCAAACAAGAAATTCGCTGCTGGTAATCAACCGGACGACGGTTATCCGGGTCTACCATACTTAAATCCCAGAATTCTGTTCCCTGATAGGTATCCGGTACACCGGGCGCTGTATATTTCAACAATACCTGTGAAAGTGAGTTAAAAATTCCATAACCAGCAACCCACTTTTGGAAAGGAAGAAACTCCTTCATAAATTCATTCGAGTCAGAAGGCTCTAAAACTCTCTCCACAAAGGCCAGAAATTCCTCTTCATAAGCACTATCAGGGCGTAACCAAGCTGTATGCAGTTTAGCTTCTCTGACCGACTTGAGCATGTAGTCTTTAATCCGTCCAATAAACGAAGCATTTTCACTTTCATCAAACGGATAAGAACCCACTAAAGTTTGATAAAAGAAGTATTCATCATTAGGAACAGGAACAGCTCTCCCCCTCACCTCATTTTTCTTAGAGCGATTGAGGTGAATCCAAGTTATCACCTGTTTTTCCCATTCATCGGGAATTTCTGAAAGCACATTCAATCTTGCTCGAACATCCTCACCACGTTTGGTGTCATGGGTTGCCGTAGCATTCATCTTATGAGGCCAAGCGGCGCTTTCTTTTTGATTGGCTTGATGAAACTCGTCAATTGTAACGCCAAATTTCCCAGGATTGCCTCCCACTTCATTCAAGGCAAGATGTCGGTTATACACATAAAATAAGGTATCCTCAATCCCTTTCGCCATTAGAGGGCCAGTTAATTGTTGGAACCTCATGATGAAGTGAAGCCTCAAGCCCTTTTGTTCTTCGGTTAACCCTTGCTGCCAATCCAACAAGAGCAATCTTTCGATAAAGTTTAGTTCATTCAAAAGCAGGGGAATCCGTCCTCTGGCTTCTTCGATCGCTTCTTCGATGTAGATGCGATCGTCTTCACTTAACCCATCGCCATTGACGTAGGTACGGTAAACGGGGAAAAGGCACAGGACTTCTGAAAGCGTTCTTTTCAGACCATTCATGGTAAAGTCAATTCCCAATCGGGATTGACCTGCAATTCTTTTCAGGATTTGAGCCAAATTATCGACATCGCCCGCCAAGTTCTTCTCGACAATTAGGTTTTTCTTATCAAAAAATAGCTGTTCGTAATTGGTTTGGGCGCTATTTAGCTGAGAGTAGATATCGGTAAAGTGTTTCTCACTCTCCGTTTTGCAGAAAAGCCCATTGACGTAGTTCAAGAAATCATAACCACTGGTTCCCTGAATCGGCCAAACTTTAGGTAACTCTTCTTTAAGTTCCAAAATCTTTTCCACCGTGATATAGACATCCCCTGTTTTTTCCCGAAGTCGCTTCAGATATTCGGTTGGGTCATACAGTCCATCAATGTGGTCTATTCTTAATCCAGTTACTTTCCCTTGCTCAACAAGCTGACCTACCAAATCATGAGTTTTATGAAAAACTTTGAGTTCTTGAACTCTCATAGAAATCAGTTCATTAACGGTAAAAAATCTGCGATAATTGATTTCTTCCGCACCGACTTTCCAGAACGAGAGACGATAGAACTGTTCTTGTAGCAAACTATCCAGAAGATTGAAACTTTCGGGGTTGCCCTTTTCTCCATTAAACAGCTTTATATTACTATCAACAAAGTCTTTAATTTCAGGGTTTTGGTTGTAGAGTTCCCACAAAAGTACTTTGACAAAGGCTATCTGACCATATCGTTCCTTGCCTTTGGTTTCGTAGGGTACACTTTTGATCAGATGGAGAATACCCAGTAATTTGAGAAAATCGGGATGCCGCTTTCCTATTTCTCTTGCTACCTGTCCCAAATTCTGGCTGATGAACCGACCATAAGATTCAATACGGACAGGCAATTTTAAAGCGTAGTAATTGACGCTTAATTCGCTCTCTTCATAGTTGAGCTGAATCTCACCATTGTGCAAAGCTTCTCCATAAAAATTCCCCATCATTGGGGCAAGTATCCGTCCCTTAATGTCTTCATAAGTGTGTTCCCATTCAATGTCGAAGTAGCCAGAAAAATCAGAATCAATCCCATTTTCTAGAACATCCATTAGCCAAGCGTTTTGGCTATGATAAGCCATGTGGTTGGGAACAATATCCTGCACCCACCCCATGTCATGATTCTTGATTTCACTCACCAGTGCTTCAAAATCCTCTGCTGTTCCCAGTTCAGGATTCAGTTGAGTGGGGTCAACCACATCATACCCGTGGGTACTGCCTGGTGTAGCTTTAAAGATTGGGGAAGCATAAAGGTCAGAAATTCCTAAGTCAGCGAGATAATCAAGAATATTTTTTGCCGCTTCAAATTTAAATACTGATTGAAATTGAATTCGGTAAGTGGCTGTGGGAATCCGCATGGTTTAATAATGGCTCCTGATTATTTTTTTGAGGCTTCTGATGCTAGTGTGTGTCGCTTCAATCTGTTAAATATATTTTATATTCAAACGAGACACTGAGTACAGAGCATAGAAGAGCAAGGGAGAGAGATACTGATTTTTGAGTTTACCTTACTAGATATTATTGAGTATTTTTAAAGAGCATCCTTTATATTTTTGTATGGAAATCAGGCAATGTTTAAAATATATTTTATATACAGTGTTTTATTCCGAAACGGGTGTCCAGACTTGCAATTTTAAATAATTATCTTTCAATTTATTTATTGGCACCCATTTTTGTTAAGCTTTAAAAGCTTGAAAAGACGCTGCGACCACAATATTACTGCTATTTGAATTTTCTCTTTTTGTAAAAAATAAAACATCTTTCTAGGGGCAGAGAGTGTTTAGATAAATGGCAAGTAAAACTGATTAATTGAGATAGAGCAATTTACCAATAACATCTGTTTTATGTTGACTAAGGCCAGAGAATACGAGATTGTCAGCTATCGGCAATCGGTGCAACAAAAAGGGATGCTGCTCGTCCTACCCGTTCCCCTTCGGGCTAAAGGGAAGCAAATATTCCTAGAGTCCCAGGCTTGCAACGGCTTAGAGCAGTGGGCCAATAATTTTGGGTCAGTGGTCGTCGCTGCACCTCTATTGCCCGAAGCCCTAGCCACAGAAGGAAAAACCATGACTTGGCGGGACACAGCCACCTTAGCCGGACCCCATCGCTTTGAATTTGTGCCACTGCCTTGGGCTTATTCCCTCCCCAAGTTCCTTTCTAACTATCCTTCGGTACGAGCCTCTCTGGGCGAATTAATCTCACGCTGCCGTTATCTGCAATTTGCGATTGGCGGTTTGTTTGGAGATTGGGCAGCCGTTGCCGCCTTGGAAGCTCATAAACAGGGTAGACCCTATAGCATTCATACGGATCGCGTTGAACATGAGGTCATGCTGCGATCAAGACAGGGAGCAACACTCAAAACCCGACTAAAGTCGAGAGCCATGGCACCGCTGATCGCGAGTTACCACAAACAGATTATTAAGAATTGTGCCCTAGGTCTGTGGCATGGTCAAGATTGCTATTCCGCTTACAGTCCCTTTTGCCAGAACAGCCATCTAATTCATGACATCCACACAAAACCTTCAGATAGCATCGGCAATTTAGAGTTGTTTAAAAAAGCTCGGTGTGCGAAGAGTGATGAGACAATTCGCATTTGTTATGCCGGACGTATTGATCCGATGAAAGCGCCCTTGGACTGGGTAAAAGCTGTAGGCAGGGCGAGGGATTTGGGTGTGAATCTGCACGCCACTTGGATGGGTGATGGGTCTTTGATGACGGAAATGAAAGCCATGATTGCAGAGATGGGCTTAAGTTCTGTAATCGAACTGACAGGATTTGAGTCAGATCGAAAAAAAGTGTTTAAGAAAATAAGCGAATCTCACCTCATGTTGTTTACTCATGTCACCCCAGAATCGCCACGCTGCCTGATTGAGTCCCTCGTTCGCGGCACCCCGATTATTGGCTATCACAGTGATTACGCTGATGACTTGGTGAACAACCACGGTGGAGGAATGTTCGTGCCTGTGGAAAATTGGGAACAACTCGGCAATCTGATCGCTCAATTGTCGAACGACCGAGAACGTTTGTCAACACTAATCCAAGAGGCTGGCAAGAATGGAACCCGCTTCAATGATCAAGCGGTCTTCCACGAACGTAGTGAGCTGATCAAAAAGCATCTGGCCTGAGGCATAACAGATGAGTATAAACTATGACATTATCCCATGTGCCTTGGCTAGACTCCTGCTAGGGTGGGGCATATACTGATACTGATATTTTCTCTTCTCAATATCATCCCCAGTGAAGCCCCGCTCCCCGAACATCTAATACCCATTCTATTTTCATTCATGTTGCTAGAGTTTCTAGCTCATAGAGGGCAAAACTTTGTGGACGAATTGTTACTTCCTGCTCCCGGATTAGTTTTTCTGGCAAGGTAGAGCCTGAACCCATCCATTGCTCATCAGAAGAATCCAAAATTTTTCTCCAAATTCCACCGGGAGAGGGTTTACAAGTAACCTTATTCTTATTGAAGTTCATGATGCAGAAGATTTGGTCGCCACTACTTCCACGCCGAAGGAATAGGAGTTTATCTTCTTCAACGGCAGAGGCTTCTAGATTTTCCTTATCGAGTTGTTTCAGGGCAGGCAAGGTGCGACGTAATTGAATTAAATGCTGATAAAATTCTCGCATTACTTTGTGTTTACCTTCTTGCCGTTTATCCCAGTTTAACTGACATTGTTGAAACGTCTCAGTACTGAAGGGATCGATGAATTCTCCTTCTATATGAAAAGCGGCAAAATCTTTCTTTCTCCCCTCTCTCACTACCTCAACTAATTTCTGATCGGTATGACTCACGAAGTAGAGAAAGGGTGCATCTTCTGCATACTCTTCACCCATAAATATTAAAGGAATATTGGGAGCAAGCATGAGGACACCAGCAGCAAGTTTTAACCCTTTAAACGATACTAGATGAGTTAATCGTTCACCTAGCGCTCGATTGCCAACTTGGTCATGGTTTTGGGTAAAAACGACAAATTGATGACCGGGAATAGCGCTTGAATCACTGCCATGAAATTTTTTGCGGAATGGTGAGTACTGCCCGGAGTAGACAAACCCTTGTTTAAAAGCCTTTGCCATCTGTTCGCAGGTGCCGTAATCTTCGTAATACCCAGACTCTTCACCTGTTAGCAGGCTATGCAGACAATGGTGGAAAGCATCGTTCCACTGAGCATCTATACCATAGCCGCCTGATTCAATTGGACGAATTATCTTGGTATCGCTTAAATCATTTTCTGCTGTTAGATAAAATTTCTGACCTTGTTTTTTGGAAAGGGCATCAACGTTTTCTGCTAGTTCTTGTAGGAAATGTTTGACACCAATATCGTATAGATGGTCGCTAGCATCTAAGCGCAGGGCATCAATGTGATAGTTGTTAAACCAATACAGGGCGTTTTCAATAAAGTAATTACGCACACCGTAACTGTATTCACCATCAAAGTTAAGGGCATTACCCCAAGCTGTTTGGTAGTGGTTTGTGAAATACGGTGCATAATCACTGAAGTAGTTTCCTTCTGGACCAAAGTGATTGTAAATCACGTCGAGAATGATTGATATTCCCTGTTGATGCGCTGCATCGACAAGCTTTTTCAATCCTTCAGAACCCCCATAGGAATGCTGCGGTGCGAAGGGAAAAACGCCATCATAGCCCCAGTTTCGGTTGCCGGGAAATTGTCCAATTGGCATTAGTTCGATCGCATTCACTCCAAATTCGTGCAACTCTCTTAACCGAGGAATAATCGCTTCAAAGGTTCCTTCCGGCGTGAACGTGCCAACGTGCAGTTCATAGATAATCATTTCCTCTAAAGGAATGCCTGACCAATCGGCATCATTCCAGTTCATCTGAGTATGATCAACCACAGAGGAGGGGCCATGTACGTCCTTGGGTTGAGAGTGGGAAGCGGGATCGGGTCTATCTGCCTCTGCTCCGAGTTTGTAGCAATAAAGTGTTCCTGGCTCAATATTTTCAGCTAGCACTTTAAAATACCCCCATTCATCTTTTTGCATGGGAAGCAAACGCTGAACAGGGGATACTATTTGTACAGCTACTTCTTCGTGAGCGGGTGCCCAAACCGTAAATTCACAACGACCGTCACCAAGATAATCAGCGCCGATTTTCATCTTTAATTCCACGCACTGGAAAAAGGGAATTCGGTCTTGATTTTGTCCCTTTTCAACCGAGCTCGCATCCTTCTATTGGAATAAAGTTGAGGAGCAAGATTTTCTCCTTACTTCCTTTCCACCACAAGATTATCTACTAGACTACGGAAAAACTAAAGTTTTGAAACCCGCGTAGGCGGGTTTTGTTTGTGTAGCTGCGGTTTTAACCGCCTTTTCTATCGTTAATTTGACACCAATGCAGCACGCCTGCCTCAGACTTTGATGAAAAGGATTTTTTCAAGAGGTTTATTCTGCTAATGTTTCTAGCTGGTAGAGTACAAAACTTTGGGGAGCAATTGTTACTTCCTGCTCCCGGATTAGTTTTTCTGGCAAGGTAGAGCCTGAACCCATCCATTGCTCATCAGAAGAATCCAAAATTTTTCGCCAGATTCCACCGGTAGAGGGTTTACAAGTAACCTCATTCTTATTGAAGTTCATGATGCAAAAGATTTGGTCGCCACTACTTCCACGCCGGAGAAATAGAAGCTGCTGTTCTTCAACAGAAGAGGCTTCTAAATTTTGCTTCTCTAAAGTTTTTAGTGCTGGAACTGTACGGCGCAATTGTATTAAATGTTGATAAAGTTCTAACAGCACTTTGTGTTTACCTTCTTGGCGTTTTTCCCATTTCAGCGTAGACTGAGCAAAGGTATCAACACTGAAGGGATCGATGAATTCTCCTTCGGCATGAAAATCTGCAAACTCTCTTTTCCTTCCCTGTCTGACTGCCTCAACTAAATCCTGATCGGTATGACTCACAAAGTAGAGGAAAGGCGAATCTTCCCCATACTCTTCACCCATAAATAACATGGGAATGTAGGGAGAAAGAAGTAGAGCACCCGCCGCAAGTTTTAACGCATCAAACGATACTAGATGAGTTAAGCGTTCACCTAGCATACGATTACCAACTTGATCATGATTTTGAGTGCAAACGACAAATTGATGACCGGGGCGATCGCTCGCATCACTGCCGTGATATCTTCGACGATGAGGAGCATATTTCCAGTCGTAAATAAAGCTATCTTTATAGACTTTAGCTAGCTGTTCAACGCTGCCAAAATCTTGGTAATATCCCCTCTTTTCGCCTGTGAGCAATACATGAAGGACGTGATGAAAATCGTCACTCCATTGGGCATCCATCCCATGTCCACCCAACTCTTTTTCGCGGATGACGCGAACATCGTTTAAATCGCTTTCAGCAATTAAATAAAGTTTTCTGCCTCCAGATTGGGAAAAAGCTTCAACCTTCTCTGCCATTTCTTGCAAGACATGTTTCGCCCCCAAGTCATAAATAGCGTGGATGGCATCTAATCGCAAAGCATCAAAGTGATAATTCTGGAACCAATACAGGGCATTTTCAATAAAATAATTACGCACCCCGTCACTGTACTTATCATCAAAATTCATCGCCATGCCCCAAGGCGTTTTGTACATTTCCGTAAAATAAGGGCCATATAAACTGTAATAGGCTCCTTCAGGGCCAAAGTGGTTGTAAACGACATCGAGAATGACGGATAAGCCTTCGCGGTGAGCGGCATCCACGAGTTTTTTCAAGCTTTCAGGGCCACCGTAAGAATGCTGCACAGCGTAAGTATAGGCACCATCGTAGCCCCAGTTGCGATCGCCCGGAAATTGAGCAACGGGCATAATCTCAATTGCATTAACTCCAAACTCGCGCAACTCCCTTAATCGGGAAATCATCGCTTCAAATGTGCCTTCTGGGGTGAACGTCCCGACGTGCAATTCATAGATAATCATTTCCTCTAAGGGAATACCCGACCAACTCGCGTCAGTCCAATTCATCTGACTATGATCGACTACCTGAGAAGGCCCATGTACATCCTTGGGTTGATAATGAGAAGCGGGATCGGGTCGATCATCCCCTGCTATTTTGTAGAAATAAAGGGTTCCTGGCTCAATGCCTTCAGCTAATGTTTTAAAGTATCCCTGTTCATCCTTTTGCATCGGAACGAGGCGGTTTGCAGGAGACACAATTTGCACAGCTACCTCATCATGAGCAGGTGCCCAAACTGTAAACTCACAACGACCTTCACCTAAATAATTAGAGCCTATTTTCACTTTTAATTTCCTTCCTAGAGCTACGTTTATCGAAATCGAATCACCAAATTTTATATGTTGTTAAAGGGTCATCAACATTCTCATATCCAGCTATATTCTACAGGAAAACGGACAGCTACCCAAAAAATGCAACTCACTCCTGACAAAGACGGCTGTTTATAAAAAATAGTTTTTTTCGGTTACAACTTTTTGCTGAGAAGGGCTGAGGGTTGAAGTAAATTGATTTTGATTCTCTCCTGTTTGAAACGATAGAACATCTTTCTCTTGGAAGAGAGTAGAGTATTTTTGAGTAAACCTAGATATAGCGGGAATAAGTGTTTCTTGAGAGAATTCTGTGTGTAGCGATCGCTACGTTAGGGGGGTGTACTCTGCCCTTGGAGTTCGTTCCCTCTGCTTGACAAAAGTCCTCATGTCCTTCTTCCCGGTTACCAAATTTGCAACTCGCTCAATACTTACCAGTTTCGATGCCAATTTGGGAAAGAACACAACCCATTAGTCCTATCTTCAAAATCACTTAGTTTTTAAAGGGTGATACAAGATTTAGGAGTACTCAACGAATTGAATTTCAATGAGTGCGATCGCCTTTTGCTTGAGACAATCATCGTTTACCTGTAAGCTAACACTATAATTTCATGCTAAATATTCGCCCCTGGACAACGGGAGTTCTTTTACTCGCCACCTTAGGGATAACCGCGACTTCGACCAACGCCCTCTCACTAACTCCCTTAAAATTCATATCGGGTCAATCCATTACTCAATCCCCACAGGCACAGGATTCCCAATCCCCCAACTCAGTTAAGCCGCAGTTTCGGCAAGATGCAGCGCAACTGGCACAATGCGGTAATTCGTCACCTCCATCCCGGAAGTTATCAGTGAGTGGGATTGAGGGACGCTCAACCAGCAGTAGATTGCCTGGAATTATACAGCGTAACCCAGATGGGAGTGAACGAAAGGTTCAACCTGTCATCTCTGGGATGCCTATCCCAATCACCGTTCTGAATCAGGCAGGGCGTAAAGTCGCTGACATTCAACCGGATAAAGAAGGATACTTCCGCCTTACTCTCAAGCCTGGAACGTACAAACTTGTGCCTAAATTCCAGGACTCTAATTACCTAGTGTTGGGTAATCGGGATAAACTCAAGACCATTAAAGTAACTCAAGGGAAGTTTACCACCCTCAACCTCACCTATACCGAACTGATTCCGTAACTACAGGGGCAATTGCAGCATTGGCATTAGCTGCCCAAAATCAAGGTGCGATCGCGTCGTAACTGCATACACATCGCGGTAGAATCAAGAGTCCGCAAACCCACAACGCTTGCTCAAGGAGATGCCTCTATGGCCCGGATGTACTACGACGCTGATGCCAACTTAGACCTACTTGCCGATAAAACAGTCGCCATCATCGGCTATGGTTCTCAAGGTCACGCCCACGCCCTCAATCTTAAAGATAGTGGCATAAATGTGATTGTGGGGCTGTATCCGGGCAGCAAATCTGTCACGAAAGCTGAAGAAGCTGGGTTGAAAGTTCACTCAGTTTCTGATGCCGCCAAAGCCGCCGACCTAATTATGATTTTGCTGCCCGATGAAGTACAAAGAACCGTTTACACCAACGAAATTGCACCTAATTTAACCGAAGGAAAAGTCCTCGCCTTTGCTCACGGTTTTAACATTCACTTTGGTCAAGTTGTCCCCCCAGCCAATGTGGATGTGGTGATGGTTGCGCCAAAAGGGCCAGGGCATTTGGTACGGCGCACCTATGAGCAAGGAGAAGGTGTTCCTTGTCTGTTTGCCGTGTATCAAGATGCTACTGGTCAAGCCCGCGATCGCGCAATGGCCTACGCTAAAGGGATTGGTGGTACCCGTGCCGGAATCTTAGAAACCACCTTCCGCGAAGAAACCGAAACCGATTTATTCGGAGAGCAAGCCGTCTTGTGTGGCGGTTTAAGTGCCTTAATTAAAGCCGGTTTTGAAACCTTAGTCGCCGCCGGATATCAGCCAGAGTTAGCGTATTTTGAGTGTCTGCATGAAGTCAAGCTGATTGTTGACTTGGTGGTCGAAGGTGGACTAGCAAAAATGCGCGATAGCATCTCCAATACCGCTGAATATGGAGATTATACTCGTGGCCCTCGGATTGTGAACGAACAAACCAAGGCTGAGATGCGTAAAATCCTTAGCGAGATTCAATCGGGTCAATTTGCCCGTGAATTTGTGTTAGAAAATCAGTCCGGTAAACCGGGATTTACTTCCATGCGGCGTCAAGAAGCTGAACATCCCATTGAGGAAGTGGGTAAAGATTTACGCGCTATGTTTAGCTGGTTGAAGAAAGTCTAGGAGTATCCGAAAAAAGGCTATTAGTAGTAAAGTAATCTGCTATTTCTTCTTAGCCCCCCTTATCAAGCCGGAGCTTTAGTGAGGAGGTTGGGGGGATCGGACAGGTTGCGTCAATCTCGGCGGAGTCCCCCTAGGGCGTGTTTTCAAACCTCTCGTTAGGATGAACTCATCTTAGAAGATCCCCCTCGCATCTCCTCATCCTCACTAAAGTCCTCACTAAAGCTCCGGCGGTCGCTCCGGCTTAAAAGGGGACTTTGAGTTTCTTTCCGTCCCTTTCTCAAGGGGGGAACCAAAAATGAAATCTTTTCAATGAGTAGGGTTTCCTGGTTGCACTTTAGGAAATATCTGATTGAACAATTGATTGACACTGTTTCTAGTCTGAATACTGGCTCTACTCATCGGTTGGGGAAGCACGCGATCGCCAAAGGAAATAAATAGCACAGCTAGGATGAGGATATGTGTAAGATTAACCTTAATACGCATAAGTAATTCAGGGTTAGTGTGTTGCAGGCTTAATCCTATTTTTCTCCTCATCCGACTAAAATTACTGTCTTTTTAATGGGCTTAATTAAGTCTTCATCACATCATGAAGCTTTATTCTCTTCGTGCTATTTATTCCCCAATCAGTGACTGAGCTTATAGACAGTAGATTTACTTTGCGCTAAATAAAGCGGTTCTCGGTTGGATGCGGTAAACTCTGACCTCTCTCCAAACTCCTCACTAAAGCTCCGGTCTCCTTCAAGGAGAGAGGCTTTGAATTCTTACCCCCCTTCCAGCTAAAAATAGTCTTCCTTTCCCCTCCCCTTTAAGGGGAGGGCTAGGGAGAGGTGGGAAGGGGTTGGGGGTTAGGTTATTCGCTCTGTACTTCACGCCTCTGAGAAACGCTATAAAGCCGGACGGTGCTGACTCCAAGGCTTAGCAGCTTCTATCTGGGCGGCTAAGGAAATCAGCGTTGTTTCAGCAGCAGGGCGTCCTACTAATTGAACGCCAACGGGTAACCCTGTAGAATTATCGAACCCAGTCGGAAGTGCGATTGCAGGTAATCCACTCGCATTAACGGGTGGACAGGGCGCAATCCAACCCGTAATTTTCTCCAACGTCTCTTCAGGACTCAAATTCGCCCACTCGCCCACCCGAATTTGTGGGTGCAGATAAACGGGTAGTACCAAGACATCGAAAACTTCAAAGAACGCCACAATCTGCCGCGCCACAATTTGCATCTGGTGAACCGCTTGCAAGTACTCTCCAGCAGTACCCGACTGCTCAGCAATCCATCGATTCATCGGGCTGAGTACTTCTTTTGGAATCCGTACAGCCGTAACGCTTGCCGACCAAACTTTCTTAAACGGTTCAATCAAACCTGTAAAATCAGGGCAGCTTTGCTCAACACGATGTCCCATTCCTTCCAGTAATTGCACCGTTTGTTGAATGCTTTGTTGACAAATTTCTGTGGCTTCACCGATGGGTTGTACTGAGGTAGAAAACGCAATTCGCAACGGACTAGGGGCTTGACGAGTGGCCTCTAAAAACGAGGTTTCTGGATTCGGTAACCAGTAGGGATCGCCCGTTACATAACCTGATATCACATCCAATAACGCCGCTGCATCGGCAACCGTCCGAGCGATCGGGCCATTCGTCGCAATACCACTAAGATGATCGCCCACTGGTGCACACGAAACTCGACCCCGTGCGGGTTTAATCCCCACTAATCCACAACAGAATGCTGGCCCCCGAATCGAACCCCCAGCATCAGAGCCTAGGGCAATCGGAGTTAAGCCGGCGGCTACCGCTGCGGCAGAACCCCCACTCGACCCCCCGGCGGTATACTCCAGATTCCAAGGATTGCGACTGGGTGGAAATCCCGGTTGCTCAATATAAGGCAAAGAACCCAGTTCCGAAGTTGCGGTTTTGCCGAGAATCGTGAAGCCAGCGTGCTTAATTCGCGTTACCACACCATCGGTATAGGCCGCAATTTTATCCATCAGCACAGGTGACCCGTAGGTGCAGCGAATGCCTTCGACGGCGCTGAGGTCTTTAATGGCAATCGGTACGCCAAAAAAAGGCGGTAATGCTGAAATATCCTTGGTTTGTGCTAACTGCTCCGTCTTAGCTTTCGCCTCTGTCAGAGCCATCTCTGCGGCTACCGTAAAGTAACTTCCTAGTTGAGAATCTAACCGCTGAATCCGCTCCAAGTAAACTTCAACTAACTCCAACGGCGATACTTCACCTTGGCGGATAAGCTGAGCTTGTTCGAGAGCTGGTGTAAAGGCTAAATCAACTTTATTCATTAGGTCTCCTATGAAAATAAGGCAGAGGGCATAAGGCAAAAAGCAGAAGGAGTAAGAGAATTTTTCATCCTCGGTGGGGATGGCAGCGATTCTCTAGAAATTCACTGAAAATTGGCTCAATTACTCTGCGCTCCTCTGCGCCTTCCTCAGCGACCTCTGCGTTAAAAAAACATAATTTTCCCACTCAGCAGCCTTACCAAAAGAAGTGATTCAGAAAATAACGCAACAGCTTTAACCCGTTCGGTTCCTGATAGTCTTTAGACAAAAGCCCCATCAGCGCGTCTTGCAAAGCCTCCAACGCTGTTTTTACTTCCTGCGGTTTCGGTCGATCGCATTGAGAAAAGCGCAACGGTTCACCAAACCGAATGGTTAATTCCTTGCGAAAATAGAGGTCTTGCGTTCCAATCAGCGCTACTGGCACAATAGGCACTCCTGCACGTAGGGCATAGATCGCAACTCCACGAGCCAACGGCAGTTGCAACTGTCCCTCAACACTTCCCAGTTTTCCCTCTGGAAAAATCATCATCCCATCCCCACGAGCTAAAATAGCCTGAACCGCACGGTCTATCCAGCGTAGAGTATGTATATCGGCACCCGTTGGCACATCCTGTTCAATTGCCGCCGCCAAGTCAGCGAGATCGTTGCATCCTGCCTTAGCCGCTTCAATCACAGCCATCTCTTCTTTCCATCGGCGTTCCAAGGGAATGACACCTCCAGCCCACCCTAAGACTTGGCGCTTCCACCATCGGTTATACAAAGTACGAGCATCACCTGGGATGTAATAGTAGGGATGGGCTGGGACTTCAGACAGGATGAGGAATGGGTCAATATGGCTGAGATGGTTAGCGGCTAGGATGGTGGGTTCTTGGGGAATCCGTTCTGGGTGTTCAACCCGCACCCGGAAAAAAGTGTGAATGAGCGATCGCATTACCCAACGCCGCAGCCACCCACTCGCTCGGCGATCGCAACCTCCCTGTGCAATCGTTTCGATATTGTCAAAGGCGTTCTGGATACACTGACGAACCGTGCGATCGCGTGATGCCGCTATCCCTTCCCTCACCCTTTGGATGGTTGCGGGTGTAATGGGTGGTAGGAGGTTCTGCTCCCTCTGCGTGTTGTGTAACTGGGTACTCATGGTCAATCCTGCCTGAGTGGGACTTGCAGGGATTCATGGGGGTAAAACCCTGTGAGAAGCTGGATTTGATAGCTAAAACTTGGCTTTCACTGTCTCACCCTACGCTGAAGTCTACCTTGGCAGGAGATTCAATGGCGCAGTTTCAGCGTTGTCATTGTTTTACCGATGTGGGTGTCGTTCTAAAGCCTTTCAGTCACTGAGTCGGCAGTTGTTGTGTGAAAATCTTGGGTAGACAGTTCAATAATTGCCACGCGATTAAGTAAAATTAGCAAATTTATGTTAATGGAATGCTTAATTTTGCACTTCTGGGTTGGGTTGAGATGGCTATTCAGTGTAAACTGCCACATTCCACCCCACTTTATTGACTCCCCCCTAAAAGGCTGATGGGCGTGACTTTCAAACGAAGATTTAACACACACAGTACCGTTTCTTAAAGAAGGGGGAGTGCGGGCATAGCTCCAATGTCGGTCAAACTACTGCGTACATAGAGTATCCTCTATAGATGAGAGATGGCAGAGGACAGTGGTGAGGAATGGGATAAGCGATCGGGTGAGAGCTCTACTCGCAACGCTATCACTTTCAGCATCTACTCATCCCTACTCAATCTTCCAATCTTTGCGTTAAACCCGAAGTAACTTGGCTATACATTTGCAAGACCGATGCAGAAATACGTCTTGAGAGTTTTGCGCTCGCCCATAGCGCTCTTGTAAAATCCTAATCAATTGTTGAGAATTCGCTTTAGAAAAAGTTTATGGCAGATATGTCCGGTCAAGACCCCTCGGAAATCATAATGGCAACGGTTGATGAAGAACGAATTGGCGCAACTTTCAGCGGTACGGTCATCCTTGGTATAGATCCTGAGGGTGGGGAAGCCATTGCCTTTAGAGACTTTTTAATTGAAGATTATAAAGGCGAACTTACCGCTTATCTGGCAACAGATGGCGATATAAAGAAAAGCATTGATTTAGGCGAACTCGATCATAAAAACCCCAATTTTAGGCTGCCAATTCCGCTGGGAACGGATACATCGCCCTACAATACAGTCGTGTTGAGCGACAAAAAAAGCCAGAAAAAAATCCTGACGATCGATCTATAAAATTTGCAACTCCCTTACCTTTTGCCTTCTGCCTTCTGCCTTTTAAGACAGATGTCAGTAATATGCCAGTCAGGGACAGCGATCGCGTTTTTGATTCGGTGAAAGTGCGATCGCCCCAAGGGGGCAGCACCAAACAGAGCGATCGCATTAGTCCCCCTGGGAAACCACGTATCAGCCAAGTTAACCACGAAATTTCCCCAACCTTTTCCGGATACATACGATATCGCCAGTAATAAAGAAGTGGTAGATGCACCCTGTAATGCCCCCCCGGAAAGTTTATTTTTGGGGGGTTTTTATTTGCGCCTCCTAATAAAAAAGGCAGGCGTCTCGCCTGCCCTTCATGTCAAAATTCAATCCATCTGAATATCCGTTCTGTCAGATCTTGCCCCAAGCTTTTTACCCCTCCCCAACCCTCTGTTCACGCTTAGCTCCGGTTGGTAAGGGGAGGAGCTAAATTCCCCCCTTAATAAGCCGGAGCTTTAGTGAGGAGGATAGGGGGGTGGTGCCAGAGGTGAGTTATCTCACTTGCACATGAACAGAGCGCTCAACATGGCTCAATTTAGCCAGTAAATCTGCCCACTGTACTCCTTCCAAACTAGGCAAGACAACATGAGCCACACCAACCCGCTCAACCGGGCCAAGTCCCACTGCCAACATCCCAGCCGCCAAGGCTGCCTCCACACCGGAAGCCGCATCTTCCACCACCACGCAATGCTCTGGTGCAAGCCCCAATTGTTCCGCCGCGTGTAAGAACAAATCCGGTGCTGGCTTAGAGCGCGTGACACTGTAGCCATCCGAAATCGTATCGACGCGATCGCTAATTCCCAAGCGTTGAATCACTTCTTGAGCATTTTTGCTGGCTGAACCAATCCCCACTTTAATCCCCGCCGCACGCAGTTCGTCGAGTAACTCAACTGCTCCCGGCAGTAAATCAGCCGGACTCACATCCTTGATGAATTCCAGATAGTAGCGGTTCTTGCGCTCCATCATCTCTTCGAGTTGTTCTTCTGTGCGCGATTGCCCATTCAGCATCAGAAGGAGTGAATCCCGACGTGACAAACCTCGCATTGCCTCGTTAGCCTCGCGATTAAAAGGAATACCCTCTTCATCCGCTAAGCGCTGCCAACCCCGGTAGTGGTATTCCGCTGTCTCTGTGAGTACACCATCCAGGTCAAAAATCACTCCCTGAATCTCCGGCTTGTGCTCGGCAGATTTCCCATTCGTATTGTCTTCCATCTGTCCTAATTCCTCTTTTACTTCTTCTGAACGCAGATCGAACTCGTACCACTCTCCGCGCCACTGTAACTTAAACTTCAAGCGTGTCCAGCCTTTAGGCAGATGTGGCTTAGCTTGGGGATAGGTATCATTAATACGGATACCCGCAAACCCAAAGACCAAAGCTTGCCATACCCCACCCGCTGATGCGGCGTGAATCCCCTCTTTGGCATTGCGCCGTGTGTCTTCCAAATCCACCAAAGCGGCCTGCATGAAACGCTCATAAGCTTCTTCCGGTTGATTCAGGTAGGAAGCTAAAGCAGCATGAATCGCTGGCCCCAGGGATGAACCATAGGTAATATCTGTGCGGGGTGCATAATAGTCCCAATTGGCTTGCAGTGTCCGGAGATCTGAGAAGATACCAGGAGTTTCACGCAGCAAATAAAGCAGCATCAACACATCCGGCTGCTTGAGTACCTGTCGCTTGCTGGCTCCTTCGATACCTAGGATAGTCTGCATCGATTTCGTTCTGGGTTCATAATCAGCGAGGTTGATATCTTCGAGCTTGAAAAATCCCTCACACTGCTCAATGATGCCAGTTTCCGGGTCGTAGGGAATCCAGATATTACTGATAATGTCACGCCAACGCGCTTGTCGCTCTAGAGTGACTAAGAGTTTTCCTTCCAGGGTTGCGGCTTGCTCAGGATATTGCTTGTGCAGCCAATCCAGGACAACTAGCGCCTTCTCCAGATGCCATTGCACCATCCGGTTAGTGAAGGTGTTGTTACTTACGTGTTCGTGGTACTCATCCGTACCAATCACCTCACGAATCTCATAATGCTCCTGCTTGGGGTTCCACTCCACGCGGCTTCCCCAATAAACGGCAGTGTCCAAAACGAGCTCGGCACCGTAGTCACGCATCCAAGCATCATCACCGGTTGCCTGCCAGTACTGCCAGACCGCATAGGCCACATCTGTATTAATATGAAGTTCGCGATCGCCACACCAAATGCGTACCAATTCCTCACTGTCATCGGCGGGTGGCACCCAACGAGGAGTCACCTCATCTCCCGTCCCGGCACTTTCCCAGGCAAACATCGCCCCCTTGTAACCCGAATCTTTCGCCTTGCGCCGCGCTCCGTTCAGGGTATGGTAGCGATAGGTCAGCAAATTGCGAGCTAAATCGGGTTGGGTGAAAATCAGGAAAGGCTGGATAAAGATTTCCGTATCCCAAAAAACGTGACCGCGATAGGCAAAACCAGAAAGGGTTTTAGCTGGGATGCTCACCGTATCATCATGACGCGGTGCACTGATCAGCAACTGGAACAGGTTATAACGAATCGCGAGTTGAGCTTTGATATCCCCCTCAATCACCACATCGCTGGATTGCCATACCTCTTCCCAAGCCGCTTCCTGAGCAGACAGCAAGGTTGCATAGTTGGGTTGTTGTTTAATCTTGTCTACCGCTGCCTGGGCAGGAGCCTTCTCTTCCCGTGAGGTAAAGACAGTTACCAGCTTCTCTAATGTCACTGTCTGTCCAGACTGAACGGGGAATGTCGCCGCCAAACTTGGATAACCCTGGCACCCACTGACGCGCACGGAGGCATTTGCATCCGATACTGTGACGCGAGTCGCCATCCCCAACTCAATACCCGTGTTTCGGGTGCGAAGATGTATCCAAGCGGCGTGAGCGCCCTCGTCTGTAGTGACATCGCCCTGGTTGAGCCATTCCCAGTGCATTACACCCTGATTGTCGGGATAACCGTTGATGCTCGCTTGAATCTCGACCTTGCCCTCAAAATTTAGGGCGGTTACCTGACAACGCAGCGCCAATACATGCTGATCGACTAAGCTGGCAAAGCGTTCGAGATGGATGTCTACCGTGTAACCCGATTCACTACGCCAGCGCACATCTCGGCTCAATACACCTCGCCGCACATCAAGTTGACGCCTATAGCTGAGAATCTCGCCCTGATCGAGGCGGAAGCGATCGCCATTGATGATGACCACCAACGGCAACCAATCCGGGCAGTTCGCCAGTTCAGTATGGACAACTGGAACATCATCGTAGACGCCGTGAATCAAGGTAGCTCCCATCGCACCTAGATAGCCTTCCTCAAAGCTGCCCCGCGTACCGAGGTAACCGTTTCCTACAGTGAAAACCGTTTCCTTATAATGCAACTGAGTCGGGTCAAACTGGGTTTCAATCACAGCCCAGTCAGTATAAGTATTATGGCAATTTTGTTCTTTGTGCTTAGTCATTTATCCGTTGTCCTTTGTGCTTTGCTAATTGCTGTCCTGACTTATGAGTTGACCCCTAACCTTTGAAGGTTAGATACCCGTTGCCGTACCGTGAGCAGTACACGATAGCGTACATTTTCGATTGTTTAGTTAGCCAACTTTACTTCAAGCACCCTGATTGATTTGTCATCGATTCCTCCAAAATCCAAAATCAAAACTCCAAAATTAATACCTCCTACTGTTGCATGTGTTTTTGTAACAATTGCTCAGCTCTCGGCTTGTAGCAGAGATAAAACAAGGCTTCCATATAGCGAAGGAGTGCTTCCCGATTTTCAACAGAAGCATAATTCCAAAAGCCGTAGATTTTAGCTAAACCAAGCAGTTGTTTGGTGTGGCTTTTCCAGGTGTATTTGTCGTGAACTCGCTTAATGGAACGTTGAGAAATTTCATTCCAGTAGTTGGGTTCTTGGTCACATCGAGAAATAAATTGCAGAAGTTTTTCCGCCATTCCTGCTAGGTCAGTCGAGTTGATATGAAAACCACATTCTCCGTCCTGAATGATTTCCAACGGGCCACCAAATTGAGTCGCAAAAGTGGGTAAACCCGAAGCCATCGCTTCCAAAATTGACAAGCCGAAGGCTTCAAAGCGAGCTGGGTGGACAAAAATTCCGCCACAATCCGCGATCGCACGGTAGACTTCACCACTATCGGGTGTGGTAAAGCGCAGTCCTAACCAGCGTACTTTACCGTGGAGATTGTATTGGTCGATAAGCTGCTGGAACTTCTCAATTTCACCTCTTTCTTCTGAGTCTTTCGCCTCCTCCGGACGTACTTTACCTGTCACGACTATCAGGTTGCAGCGCTCCTGTAAGTCTGGGCTTTGACCAAAACATTCCACCAAACCCGTGAGGTTTTTGCTGGGGTAGAGGGAAGCCAGAGCTAAGATGGGTCGCTTACTGGTGTCGTCCAGGTAACCCATGATTTGTGAATCTTCATGGGTGAAAAGTAAGGATTTAATCTGTTCAGTTTTGCTGGAATCTCGATCTGAACTTTGGGTATGGGGGAAGAAAACACGTTCATTCACCCCAGGCGGCACTACATTAAATTTAGGGCTGAACAAATCAATGCCATCAACTACATGATAGAGATCGGGCATTGTGAAGTACTTGTAAGACTCATACTGTCCCCACTGTTCGGGTGTCCCCACAATTTCTTGATACGTACTGGTAATGATGAAATCAGCACCATTCATCCCAATCAAGTCAGCGGTGAATTGCAGGGAGAAATGATACTGCTCCTCCAGGTCTTTCCAGTAAAGATTACTAAAAAGATATCTCGGTTTTTCCAGGACGTGCCCAATGCTGCACTGGGTAACTTTGAAACGTCTGGCTAAGAGAAATGCAACCAAATTGCCATCGGAATAATTACCAACGATTAAGTTGGGACGCCCCTTAAATTCTGCCAGAAGTTCTTTTTCAGCCTCCTGGGCAAAGGACTCCAGGTAAGGCCAAATCTCAAACCGAGAAATTCGGTTTTGAGTCACATTTGGATTACCTTCGGGGAAGGGAACTCGCAAAATCCAGGCATTTTCGGTACCATGAATTTTCTCCAGGCGTTCGTGTGATTTCGTTCCTTCACTATTGGGAATCAGACGTGTGAGGACAATCACTTTTGGCTGAACACCTACTACATCCAGCCCAGCTAACTTAATATCTTCTTGGAGCTGCTTTTCTAAACTCCGAGCTTGATTGAGGACGTAAACCACTTGACTAGCGGTTAGAGGACGACCTAAGGTATCTTCTTGATTCACCCAACCGTGGATGGCAACCAGGACAATGCGGAAGACGAGGGGAATGTGAGAAATGAAGGCATCTAATACGCCATGATCCGGCGAATCAATCAGGCGATCGAGCAATTCCAAGGTTTCCCGCACCCGACCGGCGGTGTTACCCCATCCGGGTTCAAAGCCCAACACTTGGAGTTTGGCGCGAAACTGCTCGTAGGGTTCGTCTGCTGGACGTTCCCCCACAAAGGTTAAGGCTCGTTTGACTTGTTGAGACAACTCAGTGGTTGAGTGAATCCGCTCGTTAATCATCAACGGTGTTCCTTCATACTCTGAACGCTGTAGTATGTCAAGGAACGCCTCTAACCACTGCTGGGAAGGAACGTTATCTCGCCCTGATTTTGTATTGGCAAATAGCTGGCTTGATAGGTAACGGTGAAGAAACTCTATCCCTTTACCAATATTTCTAGGGTCGCGAATCGTGGGGAAAGACTCGTAAAAGGGACGAACATCAATTTCGAGTACGTTACTGGTAGCGACAGTCCCTTCATGTCCATTCGGAGAGTCTGATAACCCAGTTGTTTTATTGGATATAAAGCGGTCTTGTAAGTTTAGCCACGCCTCCACTGGCATCGACTCAACGCGGCTTAAGTCCGTCGGCAGCCGACAGATATCTTGAGAAGCGATTTTAGGCCGGACAATAAACCAGACGCTCTCCTTTTCCAGAATAATTTCATGGGTATAATGGATGAGTTCGCCAAGAGCAGAAGTGCGGGAAAAGTAAGCTGGTTTTTGGTAATTGTTGCAGTAGTCTTCAAAAGCTTGTAAAATTTGGTTTTTCAGGAAGTACTGATCTCGATGATTGGCGCGTAACTGATCCAGTAACTGGCGCAAATCGGCCTTCTCGTCACCATCAAGAACAGCTCGTAACAGTTCACACATGGTTCCTCCCTGTTGCATTAGCGTAATGGATGAGAGCGACTTTTAACATAGTCCTGCTACCTCGGTTGGTTGCACAGTAAATCGACTCCCTTGGCGTGGATTTTGGGGCTTCTGGTAGAGCAGAAAAATCCTTTTCCTCTACTAGTACCCACTACCCATTATTAACAGCGCACTACTTCCCTCTTCTGGAAGAATATACAGATTGTGCGCTTCCCAACGGATACTGTGATCAGGTTCGTTTTCGGCAAAGGAATCCGCTTGCTCCCATAGGAACTGCTACCAAAATAGCTAGTGCCGTAGGTCATCACGTCCCGCTTCGCGGCAAGGGCGTGAAGCATTGGCTCTGCTGCAAAGCAGCTAGAGCTGGGTCTTGCGGCAGAAACGCCATGTCAGCGTCTGATTCCTCTTGCTCTGACGACTTATGGACAAACCCATCTTGGCATTCGTCTTGTTGTCTTTACACTAAGGCAAGGATTATCGGGTTGTAACTGCAATCAGCAGGAGCAACAGGATGCAAGAGGCACGAACCGAAATCCGTTCGACCCACTGAACTTGTTGACTGCACCCTTGCCATAGAAGCCGTGACAAACTCCGCCCGTCTTCTATCTAGAGGTATAGACACAATCGTCGTCTAGCGTGATACTACATCCGATGCATCCCTTGAACAATTCTAGGCTGCTAAATCCGTCCTGTACCCATTCTTAGCAGAGTCTTCAAAATTCTCTTGTCAGAATAGGAACTAAGGTAACAAGCTTTCAATTTGGCATGAGCAAATTTTTGAAACTCTTGTCGGATGCTCATCTTGACCGTCCAGTGTATGCAATTTGAATAGGTCACAGCTTATACCTTTCGACTGAGCTGATCTTATATAGGGTTTGCTGTAAAAACCGGAAACCCTTAGCTATAAATAGTTTGAGCGGTCTTGAAAGTTGTTCAGCTCCCAGGAAATCTGGTAGAATCCCACAAAATCCTTGTACCAAGAGCAGGGAAAATGTACAGAAAAGCTTCCTCAAGCCCGACCCCACCGGAAAACTTTGAGCTGCCCTTTGAGGGAAAGTTATCACAAGATAACCGTTGGGTAATCATGGCAAATCTGATACCCTGGGATGAATTTGAAGAGGAATACGCCAAAATTTTTTCTATTGATATGGGGGCACCTGCGCTGCCATTTCGGATGGCATTGGGTTCATTAATAATCAAAGAAAGATTAGGAATAAGCGATCGGGAAACAGTAGAACAAATAAAAGAAAACCCTTACTTACAATACTTTATAGGGAGAAAGCATTACAGCAACGAAGCCCCTTATGATGCCTCACTTTTGGTAAGATTTAGAGAAAGGATAAATGTTGATTTAGTAAATCAAATAAATCAAAGAATGGTAAAGAAGATTCAGGAAGAAACAGAGGAGGAATCTAAAAAAAAAGCTCACTCTCAGAAAGGCAAGAAACAAGAGAAAGCCCGAATCAAGGGAAATTAATTCTGGATGCTACCTGTGCGCCAGGAGATATCAGCTATCCCAATGACTTGGGTCTATTAAATCAAGCCAGAGTCAAAACGGAAAAGATAATAGATACTCTCTATAAGCCCCTAAAAGGGAGACTAAAGAAAAAGCCAAAAACTTATAGAAACCTCGCTCGGAAAGATTACTTGAAAGTCGCCAAAAAACGGAGATCGTCAAGAAAAGAGAGAAGAAAAGCTATAAAAAAACAACTGAAATATATAAAAAGAAATTTATCACACATTGACCAGCTCCTTCAGACAGGAGAAGCACTTGAGGGTTTGAGCATCTCTCAATATAAGAGCTTGCTGGTGGTGGCGGAAGTTTACCGTCAACAGCAATGGATGTATGAGAATAAAGCCCAGAGAATTGACGACAGAATAGTCAGTTTAAGTCAGCCCCATATCCGTCCAATTGTGAGAGGAAAAGCCGGAAAACCTGTAGAATTTGGAGCTAAACTAGCAGCAAGCGTCAGAGATGGATATGTCTTTTTAGACCGTATAAGCTGGGATAACTTTAATGAAGCCGGAGACTTAAAAGCCCAAATAGAAGCATTTAAACAGCACACAGGAGTCTATCCCGAATCAGTACATGTAGATAGAATTTATCGAAATCGCGAGAATCGAGCATTCTGTAAAGAAAGAGGGATTAGAATAAGTGGCCCCCCCTTAGGCAGACCTCCAGCTAATGTCAGCTCAGACAAAAAGAAACAAGCCTTAGACGACGAGAAGGTTCGCAATGCTATTGAAGGAAAATTTGGCATCTCAAAGCGAAGATTTAGCTTGAATCGCGTCATGGCTAAACTGCCTCATACTTCTCAAACGGCTATTGCTATCACTTTTTTAGTCATGAATCTTTCCACCCTGCTACGGCAGTTTTTTTGTCTTTTTTTGTGCAATACACAACATCACGCCTTTTTTCTCGATAACTATTAATTCGGCTTATGCTTGTGGGAATTAACAACAACAAAAGCTCATTATTATTCCAGGATTAAATAACTGATTAATCCATCGGTTGTTTTTCGCCGACTTATTCAGCAAGCCCTATATAGCAAAAGGCAAAAGGCAGAAGGCAGAAGGCAGAAGGTTTATGACTCGTACGTGGTCGTTTCAGCCCTTCAATCTGTCCTAACCTTTATGGTGACAGCTATAAGAGCTCACCACAGTTAAGAGTTCACTGAAGTCAAGAAATCTCATCCAATTCCATCCATTGCTCCGGATAGTGGTAACAACCCAGGAATAGTGAAATGGTAGATGCACCCTGTAATTCTCCCTCCGACCCCAAGGTTGGAGGCTTTTTCTTTGGTAGCTTCAGAATTCGCCACCTTTTTAGCCAATAGCCAATTGCTCGGTGATTGGATTGTATTGAACAGACAAAGGGTCACTACGCTTTGTACACACATAAACCCAATCACAAAAAGCCTAATTTCCCCAGCGACTCAATTGGCTCAGTGCCTCTGGACACATCCTATTACTTCTAGTATGACCTAGATTTTCGTTCGATCCGTTAAGATTTCGTAGCCATCCTCGGTCACTAAGACCGTATGCTCAAACTGAGCAGACAGAGAATTGTCCAGGGTGACGGCTGTCCAACGGTCAGATAAAATGCGGGTGAACTTGGAGCCAGCATTTAAAATCGGCTCAATTGCTAACGTCATTCCCGCTTTGAGCTTAACATTCGGTAGTTCACGGGTACGGTAATTAAAGACGGCAGGCTCTTCGTGTAGATTTCGCCCGACGCCGTGACCGGTAAAGTCTTCTACTACATTAAATCCATGAGCTTTCACATGGTCTTCAATCGCCCCTGCAATGTCGAGTAAGTAAGCTCCAGCTTTAACTTGTTCAATTCCCTTATAAAGCGTTTCTTCTGCCACCCGAATTAATTGAGCCGCTTCGGGCGTGACTTCACCAATCGCTAGGGTAATGCAAGAGTCACCATGAAAGCCTTGGTAGTAAGCACCCGTGTCTACTTTCAGGACATCTCCGGTATGAATGACCTTCTTGCGATTGGGAATACCATGTACCACTTCGTTGTTAATACTGGAGCAGATAGAAGCCGGAAACCCATGATATCCTTTGAAGCTCGGTGTTGCCCCCATTTCTCGGATGCGCTTTTCCGCATAGGCATCCAAATCAGCGGTGGTCATTCCCGGTTCCACCCTCTGAGAAATTTCTTGGAGTACCGTTGCCACAATTTTAGCGGCCTGTCGCATGATTTCAATTTCATGATCAGACTTGATTTCTATACCCCGGCGTTTTTTCTTAGGGGTGGGAGGGGTGGAAGATTTGAACAGCAAATTGCTAAAAATTTTCTTCATGCGACTGAAAGATGGCTGAGGTGTGAACTTAGGTGGCTTCTATCTTTTAAGGTAGCTTAACATTGCTGCAATCCAACCCCTTTGCCTCTGTGTATGAAGCGAGGACGGATTGAACTAGCACATCAACCGGGCGGGGTGATGCCTTACTGGGCGGAAATGGTTATCAACCCAGTCATCCCAGCTTCTGTATGTCCGGGGATGGGGCAACGCAAGGAATATTGTCCCGGTTTCATGGGGACAAATACCCACTCAGCTTCCCCTCCGGGTTTTAGTTCCAGTTCGTGAATTGCCCCTTTAATTTCAACTTTGCCGGCTTCAACTTTTTGAGTCCAGCTACTATCGGCAAAGTCTTTAGCGGTGAAGTAGTGTTTTTGGGGGCTAGGATTATCGAGTATGAGTTTGTAACGCTGACCGACGACAAACTGCAAGTTATTCGGGAAAAATTTTAACTCGTTTGCACTGTTGCCTAAGCTAACTTTAACTTCTGTAACCTGGGGTGCGGCAAGGGCTAGCGGTGTGGAGAGAACTCCCCAACCGAGAATGACGCTTAGGAGTATCGAGAAATATCGACTGAGGTATTGGCGGCGGAAATAGTTACTGATGGAGACAGCAAACTGGAGCATCATCTAAAAATCAATTCTTTCCAAGATTGTAGGGGGGTTGGGCATCAGTGATATTGAACGGTTGGCGTTGGAATAGTAGATTTTTTTTAACGCAGAGGCCGCAAAGGGTTACGCAGAGGGGCGCAGAGTTTTTACACTCCAATTGCAGTAATAGAGCTCGCTTCCCCAGTCTCCCCCTCTTTTTACCTGGTGGGAAACTGTCACCGTCTTGCACTAGTTTTTGGAGGCTGACACTGAAGGGCCGGCAGTTACCACCACTAGATTGGCTGGATGAAGTAAGTCTTTAGCTGCCTGATTGACTTGCTCTACCGTAACGGCTTCGATTTTACTGACGAAGTTGCGAAGTTCTGATGACCCTAAACCATATACTTCGTTATTTAAAATTGTCTGCGCTAAACTGCTTGGATCGGCAAGACCTACTGGATACTCGCTGGCAATCGAACGTTTGGCTGTGGCAACTTCACTAGGGGTAACACCTTTTTCTTGGATTTGTTGGAGCAGCGTGATGGTACTGGCGATCGCTTTTTGGGCGTCTTCGGGAGCGGTTTGCATTTGAATCAAAAAGGGGCCTTGATGGAGTCCGGCTTGGAAGTAGCTGTAAATCCCGTAAGTTAGCCCTTGGCGATCGCGAATTTCTGTACCCAATCGACTCGATAAAGTATCGCCCCCTACAATCTGATTCAACACCAAGGCGGCATAGTAACGCGGGTCTTGTCGGTCAATTCCTCGATAACCCAACAAGGTGACTGACTGAGTCTTCCCTGGTAGCACGGGGTTCAGTTCCACCTTGGTTTTGGGTAGGGGTACTTGTGGATAATTGGCAACGGGGGATTGACCGCTATCTTGCCAAGAAGAGAGTTGGCTTTCCAGCAGCGATCGCACTTTGGCTGGGTCAAAGTTACCCACGAGGCTCAATACTGTCGTATCTGGGCGATAGTGCTTCTGATAAAAATCCACCACATCCTCACGAGTAATCCCCTTCAAGCTCTCCTCGGTGGGAAAAGCGTGGAAAGGATGATTCTCTGGGTAAACGGTCTGTTGGAATGTGCGAATGGCTACTTGTGATGGCGTATCTAGCTTAACCTTCAGCTCCGTTAGCATTTGTTGGCGGGTCAATTCCAATTGCTCGGAGGGAAATGTTGCATTTTGCACCACATCCGCAAAGCTTTGAATCAAGATGGGTAAATCGGCGGCTAAACTGTTTCCCTCAATATTCACCCCTTCTCGGTTCGCCCCAAAGCCCAAACTCGCGCCTCGCTCTTCCAAGACTTTGGCAATCTCCAAGGCATCTCGCGATTTTGTCCCATTCATCAAATTATCGGCGGTTAGGCTTGCCAAACCCGCTTTCGCTTGATCATCAAACTCTGTACCCGCACGCATATAGCCACTTAGAGTCACCGTTGGTGTACTGCGATCGGGTAACAGCAACACTCGCATCCCATTGGTTAACCGTATCTCTTCCGGTAACGCCTGAGTTGTTGGTGTCGCTGATGAGTCTACCGGAGGTAGGTATTTCGCCACCTCAGCCGGGTCTACAGGAGAGCCATCGCTGAAGTTTTCACTGGTTTTCCCCGCATCCGCCGATCCTTGATTAGCCTGCTCATCCAGTTGAGTCGGTTCAAAAAAGCCCACGGTTCTATTTTCCGGCGTCAAGTAAGTTTGAGCCACGCGCTGCACCTGGGCAGCACTCACTTTCTGAACAGCGGTCAGATAGCGGTCTGTATAACGATAATCACCCCCCGATAGTTCGTCATACCCCAGTTGCATCGCTTGGCTGGTGATATCGCGGTTCTCTAAAATGACCTTGGCAGTGAGTTGGGTTTTGGCTCGCTTCAGTTCCTCCTCGGTAACGCCCTTGTCCCTCAACTGAGCTAACTCTGAAGCCAAAACTTGGTCAATTTTTTCTAGCTTTTGACCGGGAGCAGCGGTAGCCATCAGCTCATACCAGCCTGCTCCAATCAAGTTAGCCGCACCTCCTGACAAATCGCTAGCAATGCCGGATTCTACCAAAGCTTGGGTTAGGCGAGAATTGCGTCCACCTGTCAAGATATAGTCCATCACATCCAGCGCGGGTACATCTGGATGATTGGCGGCGGGTAACGGATACACTTGTTGCAGGAAACTGGCGCTACCCGCTTCTCGCAGGACAATTGGATTTTGGCTGTTGGATTTTGGTTTTTGGATGGGAGAAACAGAAGTTTTCTGATCTAGAGTGGCTGATGAGTTTCCTGGGACTTTGCCAAAAGTCTCTTGAACGGCTGCCAGGGTTGGTTCTGTTTGGAAATCGCCTACGATAATTAACGTGGCATTCGCAGGGTTGTAGTACTTACGGTAGTAGTCCCGTACCTGTTCAACGGTAAATTTCTGTACATCTGCCTTGGTACCCCCAACCGGTAAACCGTAAGGTTGGTTCGGAAACGCCGCACGCATCACGGCGCGGCTGAGACGGTAGCTAGGGCTGTTTTCGTACCCCTGCAACTCAGAAATGACGACACGCTTTTCTTTTTCGAGTTGCTGCGGTTCAATCAGGGAGTTCTGCATCCGGTCTGATTCGAGCACCAACAAGGCTTTGAGTTTTTCCCGCTCGACAGTGCCGAAGTAAGCCGTCTGATCGTAGCTGGTGAAGGCGTTGGAGGCACTGCCTAAGGCACTGAAAAGACGACCAAATTGAATGGGACGCTCTTTGGTGCCTTTGAACATCATGTGTTCTAATTGATGGGCAATTCCATTGACTCCAGGCGCTTCGTTCCGAGAACCAATTTTGTACCATACCTGTACTGTGACTACGGGTGCTGTATGGACTTCCTTGGTGAGAACAGTCATGCCATTGTCCAGGACTGTTTTACGAACATCTTGAGTGAGGGTAAAGGCTTGAGGTTCAGTGCTGGTAGCTGAAGGTGATGTTGTTGGGCGCTGGGACACTAAAACCTCTGAGGGAGCTGAAGTGGCTTTCGTCGTGAATACCACTGCACTCAAGCAGAGACTGAAAAGCAAAATGAGAAGACTGCGGCGACGAGCATTAGACCGGAAATACATAGGTTTTGTTGAGCGAATCAGAGACAAGGAAGGGGAGATTAAAATTAGTTTGCTTGTCGCAGACTACGAATCGGGACAGAGAATTTAAGAATAATGCTCTATGTATTGGGTTTCAAGAGCAAAACTCAATGAGTTTCTTGGAGCAGAAACCGTATTATCTTCCCTATAACAGCCAAGTTCTCGGTTTTTAACGAATATCTTGCAGAATTCTCAAATCTATAAAAGTCCCAAGAAACACATCGTGTGAGTTGAGCTTTTGATGAGAATTGGGTAAAGTTATCTATCACCCTCTAGGCGATCGCACCATAGCCGAACTTGCCCAGCCGACCCTTAACTCGTTCCATCCTTCGTGAACAGTTAACAGCAAATCCAGCTAATTTATTGAGGTATGGGGCTTATTGATTGCTCAGGACTCGGAGAAATTCTAGCGGTAGACCATCACTGTCGGCAATAAAAGCCACTTCGTAAACTCGTGAACCGATCATCTGTTGAGTCGGTTCCAAAAGAATTTTCAACGGTTGCAACGCTTCCGGGTTTTTGCTTGATGCTTCGGCAAAGCCTTGTTGTAAGTTGCTCAACCAAGTTGGGAGATTCGTTACCGTATCGGTGAGATCGAAAGACAAATGGTAATACCCAACATAATGTTCGTCCCCAAAGGCGTCGGGCGCAGGACGGGGTTCGGGAATCTGAATCAGTTCAATCCGTCCTCCTAATCCCTCCATCCAGCAAGCGAGAGTGATACCGGCTGTGAAGCGTTCACAGACGGCAAATCCCAGTTGTTCGTAAAATGCGATCGCGCGATGAATGTCTGCTGTGCGAATTGAAGCGTGGTGCATCGGATTTTGGATTGAGTGACTCAACCTCCAATCTAAAATCTAAAAGAGTCGTGTCTATTCAAAAATTCGGAAGTAAGGATAGCGCACGGGTATCCCTGGTTCTTTTTCCAAATCAAAATTGATCACTTCCCAGCAAGGTTCTTGTTCCGGTTCGGGGCTAAATTCTACTGGCAAGCCGTACAGTCTAGGTTTAGCGGGTTCTGAAGGCGATCGCCACGGTGTGCTACGCTCCAGGTAAGCACTTACTAACTCTTTATAACGACTGGCAATAATCACCCGCGTCGCTCGGTATCCTTGAGTGTAGAGCCGGTCTAGCGCTTCGTGAATTTCAAAGCGAATTCCATCCGGATGCGTGTGTTGCCGATACCACTCATCATTCCACTGACGCCAGTGACGCCCGGATTGTAAATGAATCAATTCCCCAGTTTTTGGGTCTGCCTCGAAGGCACCATGACGCGGACACAGATAAGTATCGGTCAGGGTCAATGCCGGAATCATCTGACGGCAGTGAGGACACTGAATCTCTGGACCAAATATGGGGTACTGCAAGCTTGAATTGATCATTACATACCTATAGCCGTCTTTCCCTTGTGTGCTAGCCCTGTGGCTTTATTATATCTAGGGATCTGTTTGCTTCAGAAGATGTTTTGAGTAAACATATTGAATTAACTCTAGATTGTGAACGAGCTCAATAACCAATTCTCATTAACGACTTCTTTCTGGTCACCTCCTGACCTGTCTCCTGCGGCGTTTATCGCCCCGAATGCGGTGGTCATGGGTCAGGTCGTACTAGCCCCAGGGGTCAGCATTTGGTATGGTGCCGTTGTGCGAGCCGATGTTGAACGGATTGAAATTGGTGAATGCACCAATATTCAGGATGGGGCAATTTTACACGGTGACCCAGGCAAGCCCACCATCATTGAAGACCATGTCACGGTTGGTCATCGCGCTGTGATTCATTCAGCTTACATTGAACGCGGTAGTTTGATTGGCATTGGTGCGATCGTCCTAGATGGTGTACGTGTGGGTACCGGTAGCATTGTGGGTGCTGGTGCGGTGGTGAGTAAGGATGTTCCCCCCTTCTCCCTGGTGGTTGGAGTTCCGGCTAAGCGATTACGCGATATCGCTGAAGCGGAGGCGTTGGAACTGATTGAACATGCGAGGCGTTATGAAAAGCTGGCTCTCGTTCACGCTGGGAAGGGAACCGATTTAGGGTTTGCCAAGCCTGACTAAGCGGGTGGGGGATGGGGGATGGGGGATGGGTAAAGACACACCATTACGTCTAACTACCACTGTGTATAAGGTTTGTGCATCCATCGACGGACTGATACCAAGTTGCAGTCAAAGATGGCAGGCTGTTTTCCCGGCTCCCCAGCTCCCCACTTGACAAGCCCAATTCCTGTGTCTGGTTCAATTCAACAAGTCCTATGGCAAACTATGCCAATTTGCTTAAAAATGGAAAAATGAGAATAATTCAAAAAACTTCAAGCGTTAAGGCAAAGGGCTAAAAATATGGACATTGATTGGCGTGTAGCAATAGTTTTGTCTCCTATCCTCCTGGCAGCAGGCTGGGCACTCTTCAATATTGGTGCGGCTGCCCTGAGACAAGTCCAGGGGTTTCTCAGTAAATCCTGAACCGTGCTGAGTACGACCTAGAAGAAAGCCAGCTAACTCACGATAACCGGAGGGCAGCTGGCTTTCTGTACACTGGCATCTTGCACCTTTTTCAGTAAGCTTTTTAGCCTCTTTCAACTGGATAGTTATTTCCGCCGCGCTGCACGATGTTTTTTTAACGCAGAGGGTCACAGAGGTTTTCGCCAAGGGACGCAGAGTTGGTGGATATGCTATTCGTGTTCGACCCGAAATACATTGGCGTAGAGATTGGCAATAATTTGCTTGCCCTCTAGGGTTGTTTCTAAGTAACGTAAGGCTGGCTGAATGTAGGGATAGGCACCTTTTCGATAAAAGGTTGGATAGTTCTTCCTTAAATCACCCGGTGTGCGATAACCTAAAGTTTTGTTTACGCCAGTTTCTTCAAACTCGTAGAATAGAGCAGGAATTTTTTGTAAGTAGCGTGGGTCACTGAGTTGACCAATTAAATCAGCGGCTCTGACTAAACCCGGATAGTTGATGGTATCGGAATGCTCCTCATCTAGAGGTACTGGGAAGCGAGTTAGCTCAATATAGCGCTGGATGACTTGGGCATCAAGGACGTTGTGAATGCCGAAGCGTTCGCTGATAAATAGTTTGCCCCGATCCACATGAAAAGGAGTCAAACTAGCGTCTGTGGAGCCACAAGGGAGTAAGATCATGATGTCCTCTAGACCGGTGGCATATAAGCTTTCGTCTTCTTTGTCTTGCTGACAGACTCCCTTGATGTAGCCAATGTCATGACACAGCAAGGCAATGATGAAATGTAACCAATCCTCACAGGAAACACCTCCTTCTCGGATGTGCTTGCCCCGCAAAATTTCCTGACCGACTAAGCTTACTAAGACGGTATGCTCGACGTTGTGATAGAGAGCATCACTATTGGCAATGATTTCCAAAGCCATATTTGCAGCCCATCCCAAAATGTCTGCATAATTCGGTTTGAGGTTACCGTAAGTCTGGCGATAGCCAGCTTTCAGGCGTTCAACACAGCTATTAATTAACACGGCTGTAGGATTAAACATCTTATGTATCCTCTGAAAAAAATAACCTAACTTTGTGAATCAAGTTACTGAAGGCAGGCGCTCAACCTATCAGTTAATAGATCGGTGATTTTTTGGGGTTAGGCTTGGACTTCACACAAAAATTAAATGAGTTATTTTACTCTGTGATCATTTTGGCTAAAATTTTAGTAATAAGGAATCAAGAAACCTCATAACTTTGTTCGATATTGATGTAGATCTGACAAGGCAAGAATCTTAAATAGAAGGAAAACTCAGTAAACCTCATAGAACCTCATAAAAAACTATAAACCCTGGAAATCAAGCTCAAAAAAAGCAAGATTAGCTAATTAAGATAAAGTTGGAGTAGTATGATTTTGAGCAAAAGATTTTTACCCTTAAATCAGATCCTTTGGGATCAGGTGTAAAGGGGTAAGAGAGAAGCAGGCCGTCAAAAGGCTATTTGAACTGAGTGAGAACTGGAGGCCAAATACCATGCACTTCATCTGATCTTAACAATTAGGGACTTATCATCGTTGTGATCGATGTCAACAATAGGAGCGATCTATATCTAAACCAATAGAGAAATGAAAACTTAGCCTTGAAACGTCAGCTTTCGGATCAAGTCATTCTTTGAAAAAAAATTATTATTTTAATTTAAAAATCCTAATTTTAGGAGAACCATGAAAGCTGAAGACGCACTAGAGTTTGTAGAAAAAATAGTTCATGCCAAAACAGGCAAACATTTAAATGACTTAGAGAGACAAGTCTTCCTTGGGTCTTACGAAGGGAAGACTTATGAGGAAATTTATCCTCTCAATCCTGAGTATGTAGAAAGATACGTGGGTTATCGATTATGGCAAAAGCTGTCAAACGTCTTCGAGGAAAGAGTTACCAAAAAAATGTTCCGAGGGGCGCTAGAGCGGGCGATCAAGAAAGAGTCCTTGCAGGTCGAAAAAGTAGATCAGAAACAGAGAGTTTTAATCTCACATTGGGCACAAGAGCCAGATTTGACACTTGCCTTGCAGTTGTGTGAAGCAGTGCAGGCGGCTAAACATCAAACGTTTAGGGCAACGGTAGGGTCAACTGGCAGAGATTTACCCACTCTGGAAGAAGATTGGATTGCTCAAATTGATACACAATTGAAGCTATGTGACTATTACTTGTTGCTATTGTCTCCTCAAGCGGCAGTGAGTGAGATGGCAATTGAGAAGTTGCGGCGGGCGAAAGAGTTGCGGGATTCCCGCCCAAACCACAAGCCCGTTGTGCTAGCAATTCGGATTAATTGTCCTCTCAATACGCCCTTGAATCATGACCTCCGCAGCTATTTACAAGGGATTGGACAGCGTGAATGGAAATCGCCTGCTGATACTCCAAACTTAATTCAAGAAATTCTGAATTTGTTGGTTGATGGGGAGAGAGAGGTAGGGGGAGAGTGGAACCCATTTGTTACCGAAGAGGAGACGGGGGGGGAGCAAAAAAATGTAACCCCATCTGCCTCTGCAACTGTACACTCCTCTGCGCTTGCCCTGGATAGCCCACCACTCCCTGTGGCGGAACCAGAGTTGCCGAGTGGTCAAGTGCGTCTCGCCTCTGCTTTTTATGTAGAGCGAGTTCCTTATGAAGCTCTCTGTTATAAGGAAATTTTACATCCAGGGGCTTTAATTCGGATTAAAGCGCCCAGGCAAATGGGCAAAACATCTTTGATGGCGAGAATTTTATATCATGCCAAAGAGCAGGGATATCGCACGGTACCGCTCTCTTTTCAACATGCCGATGCCGGAGTTTTTAGTAGTTTGAATCAACTCTTACAGTGGTTCTGTGCCAGAATTACGCGCAAACTACGTTTACCCCATCAGGTTGATGATTATTGGACGGATACTTATGGAAGTAAGGATAATTGTACCGATTACTTTCAAGATTGCCTCTTACCAGAAACCGATACTCCCCTGGTATTGGGTTTAGATGAAGTTGATCGAGTTTTCCAATACCCAATCATTGCTGATGATTTTTTTGGTTTATTGCGGGCTTGGTATGAAGAAGCTGGGTATGGTGATGGTGACTTGTGGGAAAAACTCCGATTGGTTGTGGTGCACTCGACGGAAGTTTATGTGCCGTTGAATGTGAATCAATCGCCATTTAATGTTGGTTTGCCGATTGAATTGCCGGAATTTATCCCTGAACAGGTACAAGATTTGACCCAGCGGCACGGATTAAATTGGAATGCCTCTCAGGTGGAGCAACTCATGTCTATTGTAGGTGGGCATCCTTATTTAGTCCGGGTCGCACTTTACAATCTGGCGACAGGACAACTTACCCTCGATCAATTATTAACCCAAGCCCCCACCGAAGCGGGGCTTTATGGTGACCATCTGCGCCGACATTTGTGGCATCTCCAACAGCATCCAGAGTTAGCCGCTGCATTTACTAAAGTTGTGACGACTCATGAACCTGTGGAATTAGAGTCTGTGGTGGCGTTTAAGTTACACAGTTTGGGTTTGGTACACTTACAGGGCAATTATGTTACGCCTCGATTTGATTTATATCGTCAATATTTTTATGAACGGTTAGCGACAACTTAAGGAAAATTGCCTCGTCAAAGTTGGGACATTAGGAGTTAATGCCATGTCTTCTCCAGTTCTAGGGGAAAAGTGTCGAAGCTTTTTCTTACCCTTGAGAGTCGTTCACACGATTTTGTCGGGAGTGGGAATTAGCGCTTTGATAGGAGTAGAGGAATGGGTGTATTTACAACGGCAACTCTTCCAAGTGGGGCACTCCAGCAAGTTGTCTGGCTAGAACTTGCCACAAATCCAAATGAATTTACGGCACAAATACAACAAGGGGCTAGCATCCATGATTGAGGATAGTGTATTTTCGACTCAACAGCGTATCCCAAGTAAAACGCTAAATCCAGATTATCACTACAAAGTTGGGGGGCATTTGCCATTAAATGCTCCTACCTATGTGGTACGGCAGGCAGATTTCGATCTTTATGAAGGGTTAAAAGCAGGGGAATTTTGTTATGTTCTTAACTCCCGGCAGATGGGAAAAACCAGCTTGCGAGTACGAACCATGCAAAAACTGCAAGCCGAAGGATTTGCCTGTGCGGCGATTGATTTGACGAAAATTGGTAGCCAGGATATTACCTCCGATAAGTGGTACAACGGGGTGATCAGAAGCCTGGTAAGAGGATTTAATTTATCGGACAAGGTGAATGATCGCACTTGGTTACGCGATCGCGAATACCTGCCTCCGGTGCAGCGTTTAAGTGAGTTTATCGAACAGGTACTACTGCCTTCCGTCAGCCAAAAAATCGTCATTTTTATAGACGAAATCGATAATACGCTCAGCTTAAATTTCAAAACCGATGATTTTTTTGCCTTTATCCGGGCTTGCATTGAGTACGAACGGCTAACTTTTGCCCTGTTAGGAGTCGCTACCCCTTCAGATTTGATTCAAAACAAAATTCGCACCCCATTTAATTTGGGGCGGGCCATTGAATTGCAGGGTTTTGAATTAGAAGAAGCACAGCCTTTAGCTGAAGGATTAGCGATCAAATCTCACTATCCCCAAGCTGTGCTGAAAGCGGTACTGGATTGGACAGGAGGGCAACCGTTTCTTACGCAAAAACTTTGCCACTTCATCTTCATTTCAGAATCTCCTATACCCATCGGTGGCGAGAAAATATGGGTGGAAAATTTAGTGCGATCGCGGATTATTGACAATTGGGAAGCGATGGATGAACCCCCCCATCTTAAGACGATACGCGATCGCCTGCTGCGAATTGGTCAGCGTAGCCGTGCGCTACTCGATCTCTATCAGCAAATTTTGGAACACGGTGAAATAGCAGCTACTGGCAGTCCCGAACACTTAGAATTGCGATTGTCCGGGTTAGTGGTCAAGCGAGACGGAAAATTAAGAGTTTGTAATCGTATTTATGCCTCTGTATTTAATCTCAGCTTGGTGAAAAAAGCCTTGGTAGACTTACATGCTGAATTTATGCAACTGGTCACCAAGCAAGAACAACGATTGTTGTCGATGCTCAGTATGATGAAGGGGAAAGGATTTGATGAACTCCTTCATGATATTTTGGGTTCCATTACTCTGAAAATCTGTGAATTAGTCAGTGTAGACCGCACCACTATTTTATTTGTCGATGAAGACCAAAAAGAATTATGGTCAATTATTGCCAGGGAGGGCAGTAGTCGATACCCAGAAATTGAAATTCTAGCTAGCAAAGAGACAGAAGGACGGGTCATTAATTTCAAAAAATTGGTGAGTACGCCCTTTAATTTTTGTGAGGATACAGAGAGTCGGGACGATAAGCGAGGCACAGCAAACGGTTACCATACCTACAACGAATTACTCTTACCTATCCTAAATGAGCAGGGTGATTTGGTTGCAGCCGTGCAGTTATTGAACAAACTGAAGCCGATCAATAATCCAGCCGCCCCCCTATCAGAAAGAGTTGATAAACTCGGATTCACCACCGCCGATCAAAAACAGTTTGAAGATTATGCTCCATCAATCCGACGTGTTTTAGAGCGATGTCAAGATTGTTATAAACTGACTCAAAAATTACACGCCGCAGAAGCACTGACGAAAGCCACACGTTACCTCTCGGAAAGTTTGGATTCGGATGAAATCCTCGGACGAGTCATGGATGCCGCCAAAAAACTCATGAATGCCGACCGAAGTACTCTCTGGCTGATAGCTCATGAGACAAATGAATTATGGACAAGAATACTTTTTGAAGATGGTTCTGTGAGAGAATTGCGGATACAGGTTGGACAAGGTTATGCCGGTAAAGTTGCCGCAACAGGTGAACCGCTCAATATTGCCTTCGATCTTTACGATCACCCTGATTGTGAAACAGCAAAGAAAACCGATCAACAGACAGGTTATCGAACTTGTAGCTTACTTTGTATGCCTGTTTTTAGTCCTGATGGCGAACTGTTGGGTGTTACTCAATTAGTGAATAAAAAGAAACCCGGTGAGTTTCCTGACTATGACCCTGCTGATTGGCCAAAAGCACCAGAATGTTTTAAGGCAAGCTTTGATGCCAACAGTCAGAAATATATGGAAATATTCAACGCTCAAGCTGGGGTTGCCCTGCAAAATGCCAAGAAGTTTGAGAGGGCTAAGGAAGAGGTAAAAACTCACAAAGAAAATGTAGTCAGTCAAACCCTATCCATGCTCAGTAAAGTCATGGAAAATGAGGGATTTGATGATGTTCTTGATGCAACTTTGCGTTCGATGACTATAAAAATGGGAAAATCCCTGAGAGCTGATAGAACCGCAATTTTCTTATTAGATCAAGAGAAAAATGAATTGTGGTCGATCCTCGCTGAAGAAGATGATGAAGGAGAACGCTCTTTAGAAATACGGATTCCTGCGGACAAAGGAATTGTGGGGGAGGTGGCATCCTGCAAGCAACTTGTCAATATTCCCTTCGATTTTTATGACGATTCGCGCTCAGCTACAGCTAAGGAGCAAGACAGGAAAAATGGATATCGTACTTATACAATGTTGGCCTTGCCATTGTTAAACGAGCAAGGTGATTTAGTCGCTGTGGTTCAGTTACTCAACAAATTAAAGCCGGGATATCACCGCACAGCTTCCTTAGCCGAAAAAGTGGATCAACAGGGCTTTACCAAAGCTGATGAACAAAAGTTTGCGGAAGACGCTCCTTTGATTCAAATGATACTTGAAAGCTTCCGTTCTTATCATAAAACAACCCGAGCTCAACGAGTGGCAGCCGCACTGATGGCAGCAACTCGTTCCGTCAGTCAGAGTAGTTTGGAACTTAACGAAATTCTCCAGCGAGTGATGGAAGCAGCCAAGAAACTGATGAATGCTGACCGTAGTACCTTATGGTTAATCGATTACAAAACTGGGGAATTGTGGACAAATATTCCCTTTGAAGATGGTTCGGATAAAGAACTCCGGGTACAGATAGGGGAAGGTTATGCAGGTAAAGTTGCAGAATCGGGTAAACCTCTGAATATTCCCTTTGACTTATATGGACGTCCCGATTCGGGAACGGCTAGGAAAACGGATCAAAAAAGTGGTTATCGCACCTATAGCTTGTTGTGTATGCCTGTTTTTAGCCCTGATGGCGATTTGATTGGTGTCACTCAACTCGTGAATAAGAAGAAACCCGGTGAATTTCCTGACTACGACCCAATCACGAATGGTATTGAAGCACCCGAACACTTCCGCATGAGTTTTGATGAAAGTGATGAAAAATATATGCAAATATTCAATAATCAAGCAGGGGTTATTTTGCAAAATGCTGAGCTTTTGGCAGAGGTGAAGCGCCAGGAGCAAACCCTACGAAATAACCTCAGTCAACCGTGATGGTTTTGCCTCAATGAGCCGCTATCCCCATCTATTTCCCCTGCACCGTTGGACTTCTGTGCAACGCCTTCTGTTTTTTGCTCTCTCCGGTCCGATTGTGGCACTCAATCTCTGGATTTTGTCCCAACTCTTTCGGTATTTTGAACACCTCATTGCCTTGCTGACTATTTCAGCCATTCTTGCCTTTCTGCTCAACTATCCTGTCCGATTTATAGCCCGGTTTTACCGAAGTCGGTCTCAGGCTGTGATTGTTGTTTTACTGATCACCTTGACACTATTGATCATTCTCGGAATCACACTAGTGCCCATTGTAATCGACCAATTTACCCAACTGTTAAACAATATCCCAGCTTGGTTAGACACCAGTAATGATAATCTCGACAAATTAGAAACTTGGGCAAAAGCACGCCGTTTGCCACTCAACATTAAATCTCTAAGCAATCGCCTTAATACTCGTATCGAAAATGAAGTTCAAGTCCTGGCAACTCAAGTCGTTGGATTTGCTCTAGGAACCCTATCCGGACTCTTCGATACTATCTTAGTTATTGTTCTGGCCTTTTATATGCTGCTTTATGGTGCCAGCCTTTGGCGAGGTCTAATTAACTTACTCCCCTCTAAAATAGGGATACCTTTTAGCGAATCCTTGCGGCTGAACTTTCAGAATTTTTTTATCAGCCAAATCCTTCTAGCCTTATTTATGGTCGCTACCCTAACTCCAATTTTTTTGGCATTAAGGGTTCCTTTTGCTCTGCTTTTTGCCCTGCTCATTGGCGTCGCTGAATTCATTCCTTTTATTGGTGCCACTTTGGGTATTGGTTTGGTTACAATTTTAGTTATGCTCAACAGCTTTTGGTTAGGGATTCGCGTTGCCATCGCTGCTGTTGTTATGCAGCAAATCAAAGATAATATTCTTGCCCCTAGATTAATGGGTGAATTTATTGGACTTAATCCCATTGTGATTTTTATTGCTTTATTAGTAGGAGGTCAGCTAGCTGGTGTGCTTGGCGTGATTGTTGCAGTCCCCATTGCTGGAACCCTTAAGGGCACGCTGGATGCCATGCGCCTACTGCACCAGCCCGCAGTCGTAACCACCGACACGATTACCCCTGAACCCTCTAGTCCTGTGCAAGTTGAGGAGTAAAGGAGTGGGAGAGTGGGGCTTAAGGCGCTGAAAGCTAAAATCTGCGATCGCCTCCAAACGGGGCTACTGGCGAGTTAGATTCGATCACCCCTGGGACTTCTCGTTCAGGTGAAAGACAAGTTAAAATTCCCAAATTAAACCGGTAAAGAGGACGGATTCTTCATTTTCCCTCTTGTAAAATTAGCAAGCGACTGAAGATTTAAGGATTCAGCTCATGCGACAGATTAATTTTTTGATTATTTTTGCTATGTGCTTGGCGTTGGTATTATTTAGTTTGGAAAATACCGAGCCGGCTGTGATTCGCATTGTTAATGGTGTTCAGGTGCAAGCCCCGATTGCGATTGAACTCATCTTGGCTATGGGGCTAGGGGCGATCCTGGCTTGGCTGTTCAGCATCTGGACAAGGTTACAACAGCAGCTACAATCCCTTAAAGCTAAACGCCAGATCCGTTCCAAAGAAGAGCAAATTGAAAAATTGGAGCAAGACGTGGAACGCTACAAGGCAGAAGTTGAACAGTTAGAGTTACCCGCTTTATCGGCTTCTAAAACCTTGTCAGAAGAAGTTGCAGGTTGAAGGTTATTAGGTTAGTAGGCTAGCACGTTAGGGAGTTGTCTTGTCAATTTCCAGCCGGGGTTACGGCTTCTGCTTTGCCTGACAACCTGACAACCTCCCCTCAACGTTCAACTTTTCACCCTTCAACCCTCTAACAGTAGTGCGCCATGACTGGAACACCGGCGACTGAAGCGATCGCTCTTCTGATTGATTTAGCACAGCGAGGAGAAATTGACCCTTGGGATGTGCAAGTAATTGAGGTGATTGACCGCTATTTAAGTACTCTGGCACTTGGAAATGAGACCGACAAGGGACGCCGTGATGCGGATTTATCCCAGTCGGGGCAAGCTTTTTTGTGGGCATCCATGCTGGTTTTACTCAAAGCCGATACCTTAAGGCGTTTAGAGGAGCCAGAGGATCTCGATTTCACCGAACTCCAGGAGGAGATCGACACCTCAGCAGAAGCGCGATTGCCCCTGCATCTAGAACGTCATCTGCGCCGCCGCAGAGCCGCCCCGCCTCTCAAGAGACGCCCGGTGACACTTTCTGAGCTGATTGAGCAATTGCAGCAGATGGCGACACAACTAGGGGATGGAGACTCTCCTGTACGCTCTCGTGCGCTTCGTCCCCGTCCTCAATCTCGAAGTCAGGCGGCTAAAGCGATCGCCCATCTGGCTCACGATGAAAATCTCACCGAACTCGCCATGCATCTCGAAGGCTTTATCTCCCAGCATTGGCAAGAACTTTCGGCAGGAAAAGATTGGCTAAATTTAGAACAACTGTTAGAGTGGTGGACGTTGTCACCAGCCGCGTCGGATCGAGCCGATTCCCTTGGGGATAGCTTGACGACCCACGCAGCATCCGTTGAGGCAACTGAAATAAAAACCAGCGATCGGGTCGGAGTCTTCTGGGCACTGCTACTCTTGTCGGCTCAGTCCAAGGTAGAGTTACACCAAGAGGAGTTTTACCAAGACTTAAAAATCCGGGCGCTGACGTAAACAGGGTGTTGTAATGAGGACGGGAGCTTGAAGATTCGGGACTAGGGAGTGGAGATTCGGGACTCAGTCGTGGGAACTAGGCAGACTAGGCAGCTAGGAACAAAATTTGCTCTGTTGTTTCCTCAGTCTATACCCTCTTGGTTGTCTCCTCTTATTCCAATCTCTAATCCCCAATGTCCAATCCCCCACTCAGTCAGGGTTGAAAGCTTGATCAAGCTGTACTTTGCAGGAAAATTCATATTCTGTTTCCTAAAAGTATAAATTTACCGGTTGCCGTCACTTTCTTGGAGAGAGTACGGTGGAAGTAAACTCAGTGATATTGAGTTCAAAAGCCTGTTAACTTCTTATTTTTAGAAAGAACAGGGTTATCAGTTTGGCCGTTTGCAGCCGAGAACGTGGACTTTCAGATGCTTCCCTAGGTGGCTCCGTACCTTTAATTCTTTGCCGATAGTCGGTAAGCGTATGGATAGTCTATCGTTTTGTTAACTGATCGCTGTCATTTTTTCGAGTCAATCGGAACAAGTCTACAGACAAAAGTCCCACGCTTAATTTCGACAGACTGGTTAAAATCAGACTCAATTCACTTTCACCAAATATTTGTCGCCTAGGTTGAGGAAGAAAAATTCATGAAAGCCATGATTCTAGCGGCTGGTAAGGGGACACGGGTTCGCCCCATCACCTACACCATCCCCAAACCCCTGATTCCCATCCTGCAAAAACCAGTGATGGAATTTTTACTAGAACTGCTACGACGGCATGGCTGTGACCAAGTTGTCGTTAACGTCAGTCATCTAGCTAACGAAATTGAAAGTTATTTCCGTGATGGACAGCGCTTCGGTGTCCAGATTGCTTATTCATTTGAAGGTCGAATTGTAGATGGGCAACTGGTGGGAGAAGCCCTCGGTTCGGCTGGCGGAATGCGGCGTATCCATGACTTTTATCCCTTTTTTGATGATACGTTTGTGGTTCTGTGTGGCGATGCCCTGATTGACCTGGACTTAACGGCAGCGGTGAAGATGCACAAAGAAAAAGGTGCAATTGCTACCATCGTGACCAAAACTGTGCCCCTAGAGCAGGTTCCTAGCTACGGTGTCGTTGTCACGGACGAAACCGGTCGGGTTAAAGCTTTTCAGGAAAAGCCCTCCGTGGAGGAAGCGCTCAGTACCAATATCAACACCGGTATTTATATTTTTGAGCCAGAAGTTTTAGATTATATACCCTCTGGTCAAGAATATGACATCGGTGGTGAGTTATTTCCGAAATTAGTGGAAATGGGCGCTCCGTTTTATGCGGTGCCTATGGATTTTGAGTGGGTGGATATCGGCAAAGTTCCCGACTATTGGCACGCCATTCGCAGTGTCCTCCGGGGCGATATCAAGAATGTGCAGATTCCAGGTAAAGAAGTGTTTCCAGGCATCTACGCCGGATTGAATGTGGCGGTTAATTGGGACAAGGTGGATATCCAAGGCCCGGTTTATATTGGTGGCATGACTCATATCGAAGATGGGGCGAAGATAATTGGCCCCACGATGATTGGCCCCAATTGCTGGATTTGTAGCGGCGCAACCGTTGATAACAGCGTGATTTTTGAATACTCCCGTCTAGGAGCTGGAGTGCGCTTGGTTGATAAGCTGGTGTTTGGTCGTTACTGTGTGGACAAGACCGGTGCCACCATTGACGTTCAGGCCGCTGCCTTGGATTGGTTGATTACCGACACTCGTCGGACTCTGCCCTCCCAGGAACCCGCCGAACGGCAGGCGATCGCAGAACTTCTGGGAACGGATGGGTAGTTTCCCAGTCTGAGGCTTGAGTGATAGCCATTCCGGCTGGGAGCATCCCAAATGTGTAAACTGCCCCTCAGACTAGAAGTCTGGGGCTATACAAACGAAGTCCGCCAGCGCGGACTAATCTTTAGCCTGCGGAGGCAGGCTTGGTTTGTGTAGCTGCGATTTCTAATCGCCTGGTATTTTTGCTTGCATTGGGATGCTCCCTTCCGGCTGAACACTCGCCCTTGAACACAACCATCCGGGCTGAACCCCATAAGCTGAATTGAATTGGGCTTATAATGGGTCAACGTCCGGATGGTTGTACTCTCTTGTCAACCCTACCTCACCGTTGTCTTGCCGCCCCCTGAATGTCGCCATCCATGCATTTATTGCCAGCCCCGGAAATTTTAGACTTTTGGTTTGGGCAACCGGATGAGGACGGTTATGGCAAATCCCGAAAAATCTGGTTTATCAAGAACCCAGAATTCGATGAAGAAGTGCGATCGCGCTTTTTGCCCACTTATCAACAAGCCGCCGCCGGTGAACTGGACTCCTGGAAGGCATCACCCCACACCTGTTTAGCACTGATTCTCCTGCTCGATCAATTCCCCCGCAACCTGTTTCGCGGACAACCCCAAGCCTTTGCGACTGACTCACTCGCGCTGGCTTACGCCCAACATGCGGTTGCCAACGGTTTCGACCAAGAATTGCTGCCCATACAACGACAGTTTATCTACCTACCCTTTGAACACAGTGAGAACCTAGCGCATCAGCATCAGTGTTTAGAGTTGTTCTCAACCTTGAAAGATGAGCCAGAATGTGTAAGTGGTATCGATTATGCCCACCGTCACTTCCAAGTCATTGAACGTTTTGGGCGTTTTCCTCATCGCAACCAGATTTTAGGTCGAGAAACCACTCCAGAAGAAGGAGAATTTCTCAAACAACCGGGTTCATCCTTTTAGGTTGAAGGAGTGAAACGTTGAAAGCAGCCCATCCAACTCCCCGATCAACCGCCGCCAATCGCTTCAAGGGTGTCCATACCCCCTAATTCTATGTAAAATAATAGTCTTTCAAATGACATTATTAGGATATGGAAGATAAGTACCCTGAACGGAAGTTGTCTGAAGAAGAGCGTTTTAAGTCTGACTATTTTTCTTACTTTGAACAGCCGGAAAATGCTACTCGCTATACACCAACAGTTTATTTTATAGAAGAGGCTTTTAAAGAAAGGCCCTACTCTTTACTGGATCTGGGGTGTGGGAATGGGGCTTTGCTCAAATATCTACCTTCTCGATGTAACTATGTGGGGCTAGATCACAGCGAATATGCAATTAAATACTGTTTAGAGCTATATCCCAACAGAACCTTTGTTTGTCAAGATTTATCAGTTTTTATTGAGAAACTTGCGGCTCAAAATAAAAAGTTTGATGCTGTGGTGCTTTCCGGCATGATATTTCATACCGTTGATAAAGAAAGCCAACACCACAAGAATGAGCAAGAAATCATTCAGTTTTGTCTCGACAACATAATCAGAGACAAAGGATATCTAGTCATAATTATAGGCTTTAACTATGGCGACCATCCAGCTCATAGTTTGTTTGTTCGAGCGAAATGGTTACACGATTTAGCAGAAAAAATCCTGAAAACAACCAAGGCAAAAATTGTTTACGAGAACATGTCCCTACAGCTAGGATTAGAAGAAAGAATTATACAGCAAAAAGTGATGCCTGACTGGTTTGTTCCGGATAGCACTACTGACTATTCAAGTGAGTTTGCTGGAACATATATGGCAAGTTGGACATTTATTGCCTCTCCTTTATCCGGGAAAAATTAGCTCTTAAAAAGCAACTTGGTATCATGACAAATCGAGAGACTCTGCGCCAACTTCTTTTGCAACTCGATAACAGAAGCTACAAAGCCTATCGAGATATTAAAGGACGCTACCAGTTTCCCGACTTTACCCTAATTATCGATCGCGTCCAAGGCGATCCCTTCGCCAGTCCCAGCCAATTGCGGGTGCAACTCCCTCATTCCGTTGCGGGTTTTCCCCCCAATCTCTACCAAACCCGCAGCCGAGAAATTGCCCTCCGAGATTACCTCACTCGTCAGTTTGCCAAAGCCGCACAGGAACTCAGCAGTCGGCGGGGGACTGGCAAGAGTGGAATGATGGCGATTGTGCCGGTGGGACAATCGGTACTCGATCGCACTTCCGCTTTGATTACCCCTGAATTCCTCGAAGTTCGCTTTGTGGTTGGCTTACCCGCACGGGGACGTAGTATCTTGGGGCGTCAAGCGGTGGAAATGCTTTGTGAAGATATCCCCGAAATTGTTGACAAAGCGCTCAAATATCAGTCTTTAAATCCAAACCCAATTCAGCAGCAGGTGGAAACCGTCGAAGATGCCGACGGCTTGCGTCAACAATTGTCAGAACGGGGACTGGTTGCCTTTATTCCCGATGGGGCGATGCTGCCGCGACGCAGTGGGGTGGATGAACGCCCTTTACTCACGGAAGCAGTCCCCTTCCATTCCCCAGAACCCTTGCGGGTGGAATTCACCTGTCCTAATCGGGGGTTAGTCACGGGCATGGGCATTCCTGCGGGGATTACCCTGATTGTCGGCGGTGGCTATCATGGCAAGTCTACCTTACTCCGAGCGATTGAGTTAGGCGTTTACAACCACATCCCGGAAGATGGACGGGAGTTGGTGGTGACTGATGCGGGGGCGATGAAGATTCGGGCGGAGGATGGACGAAGTATTGTCGGTGTGGATATTTCGCCGTTTATTAACCAGTTACCTCAAGGTCGTTCTACCCGTCAATTTTCCACCACCAATGCCAGTGGAAGTACTTCGCAAGCGGCAAACATTATGGAAGCGTTGGAAGCGGGGGCAACGTTACTGCTGGTGGACGAGGACACGGCGGCAACTAACTTTATGATTCGCGATCGCCGAATGCAGCAGTTGATTGCCAAGGATAAAGAACCGATTACACCCTTGATCGACAAGATACGACAACTCTATACCGATTATGGTGTCTCCACGATTTTAGTGATGGGTGGCAGTGGCGATTACTTTGATGTGGCGGATACGGTGATTGCGATGGAAAACTTCCAACCCGATGATGTTACGGCAAAAGCCAAGGCGATCGCACAGCAACACCAAACAGAACGCACTCCTGAAGGCGGCGAAACGTTTGGGCACATTACACCCCGCATCCCCTTAGCCGAAAGTATAGACCCTAGTCGCGGTCAGCGCGATGTCAAGTTGAAAGTCCGGGATGTCGATGAGGTGGTATTTGGGACTGAGGAGATTGATTTAGCGGCAGTGGAGCAAATTGTGGAGAGAGGGCAATTGAGAGCGATCGCATCTGCTATTGTTTACGCGAAGGAGGAATATATTAAAGGACAGCGTCCACTGCCAGAGATTCTTAATCAGGTGATGGCAGATATTGAGACACAAGGATTAGATATTCTCAGTCATTTGCCGGAAGGGGATTTAGTTTTATTTCGCCGCTTTGAACTGGCGGCGGCTTTAAATCGCTTGCGATCGCTCAAAGTGAGGTGATGCCGAATAAGTTGTATTTGAACAACAGACTTAATCGATTCAATTCCTAACTTCATCATGAGTTTGAACGAGTATCAGCTAGATCTATACAGACTATAGAGGCTCTCGCAACTGATAAGAAATCAGAAGAAAATCTAACCATTGTGATAAGTATAAATTCTGAAGTGTGGTGCTGAGCCAAGAACCATCCAACGATATACTAGGCAGAGAGGCTCCTAAAAAAATCTTTACAAAAGAGCTGTATAGATGTATTCGATACTCTGTGTATCGCACTGCCTCAGTAATTACACGTATCGGCAAAGATGAATCCAGGAATTGACCTCCAAGGAAATTTTATTGAATCGCTTAGGGACTTGGGCATCCCACCGGGTGCGGCTAAAGCCATTTGGATGCCGCTACCGATGTTTCTCATGATTATCGGTACAACGGTGGGCGTCTTGGTACTTGTCTGGCTAGAACGGAAAATTTCTGCTGCGGCTCAACAGCGGATTGGCCCCGAATACGCCGGTCCCCTGGGTGTTCTCCAGCCTGTAGCAGATGGTCTGAAGCTAGTCTTTAAAGAAGACATTGTCCCTGCTAAAGCGGATCGGTGGCTCTTTACACTCGGACCCATCCTTGTCGTTTTGCCTGTGTTTCTGTCCTACTTAATTGTGCCTTTTGGACAGAACCTCGTCATCACTGATGTGGGAACAGGAATCTTCTTATGGATTGCTTTATCCAGCGTTCAGCCGATTGGTCTGTTAATGTCAGGCTATGCCTCCAACAATAAATACTCGCTGTTGGGTGGCTTGAGGGCGGCAGCACAATCGATTAGTTACGAAATTCCTCTAGCGCTGGCAGTCCTCGCTGTTGTGCTGATGTCCAACAGCCTGAGCACCATTGATATTGTGGAGCAGCAATCGGGCTACGGCATTTTAGGTTGGAACATTTGGCGTCAACCCGTGGGTTTCCTGATCTTTTGGATTTCCGCTTTGGCAGAATGTGAGCGACTACCCTTTGACCTTCCGGAAGCGGAAGAAGAACTCGTGGCTGGGTATCAAACCGAGTACGCTGGGATGAAATTTGCTCTGTTTTATATCGGTTCCTACGTCAACTTAGTGCTTTCTGCCTTACTCGTTGCCGTTCTGTACCTGGGTGGCTGGGAATTTCCTATTCCTCTCGATCAGTTAGCCAATTGGCTGGGTGTGAGTGAAACCAGTTCTTGGTTGCAGGTAATCACTGCATCACTGGGGATTAGTATGACCCTCCTTAAGGCATATTTTCTGGTCTTTATTGCCATTTTGCTGCGCTGGACTCTTCCCCGCGTTCGTATTGACCAGCTTCTTAATCTAGGATGGAAGTTCCTGCTTCCCATCGGTCTGGTTAATCTACTCCTGACTGCCGCCCTTAAATTAGCATTTCCTTTTGCCTTTGGTGGTTAGATTGAAGGTTGCAGGTTAGTCAAGTTAGAAGGTTAAAACTTTTAACTTATCCTTGGGCTTCTCCTATGGAGTACAACCTGTTAACTTTCACCTCTCTTCCGACCAAGGACTTTAAAAAGAGAGAGACACTCACAACTATGCTGAAGTTCCTTAAACAAGTTGGCGACTACGCCAAAGAAACCGTTCAAGCCGCCCGCTATATTGGTCAAGGTCTATCGGTTACCTTCGACCACATGCAACGGCGTCCGGTCACAGTACAGTATCCTTACGAGAAACTTATCCCTTCCGAGCGGTTTCGCGGTCGGATTCACTTTGAGTTTGATAAGTGTATTTCTTGCGAAGTCTGTGTTCGGGTTTGTCCAATTAACCTACCTGTTGTAGACTACGACTTTGACAAAGCTAGCAAGAAGAAAAAACTCAAGAGCTACAGCATTGATTTCGGGGTTTGTATCTTCTGCGCCAACTGTATCGAATACTGCCCAACCAACTGTCTATCCGCAACCGAAGAGTACGAAATCTCTACCTATGAGCGCCACGAACTCAACTATGACAATGTGGCAATGGGAAGGCTACCGTACAAAGTGACACAAGACCCAATGGTCACTCCCTTACGCGAACTCGCTTACCTGCCGAAGGGTGTTTTAGACCCCCACGATTTGCCTCAAGGTTCTCAACGCGCTGGTTTGCGTCCAGAGCAAATTGCTCAGCAGATGGAACCCAAGAAAGAAGAAACGACACAGAAATAGTTGTCAACTGATTAGGGATTTAGGACTTTAGATTTTGGATGAATCATTGGTGTGGCTTTCTTCACAGCCATGCATCAACCCTACTCCTAAAATCCAAAATCCAAAATCCAAATCTAAACTTAACCGTCAAGGAGATTAGGTAACGGTGAATCTAGCGGAAGGAGTTCAGCTTGTTTCATTTGGCATATTGTCAGTGATGATGATTGGGACCGCTTTGGGCGTTGTTTTACTTTCCAACATCGTCTACTCGGCTTTTTTATTGGGTGGTGTCTTCGTCAGCATTGCCGGTTTATATCTTTTACTCAATGCTGACTTTGTGGCAGCGGCACAATTATTGATTTATGTTGGGGCTGTTAACGTCCTCATTTTGTTTGCCATCATGCTGGTGAACAAGCGAGAGGATTTTGCGCCAATGGCTAATCGCTGGATTCGCCAAGGAACAACCGCACTCGTTTGTACCGGTTTGTTTGTACTCCTGAGCACAATGGTACTGGCGACACCGTGGTCTGTTTATACGGGTGTTCCTATCATTGGTGACAGTTCGGTGGTGAAGATTGGGATGCATTTCTTCAGCGACTTTTTATTGCCGTTTGAGTTAGCATCTGTTTTGTTGTTAATGGCAATGGTGGGTGCAATTATCTTGGCACGTCGGGATTATATTCCAGAGGAACTCATCCCTCGTGATAGTGGTACAGCAACGGCTTCAACGTTGCCAGAACGCCCGCGTGAATTGGTGTCAGCCGCTGGTACGACTCCAAGAGAACGTTAAGGGAATTCATCCTTCAGCCTTAATTAAAAATCCAGTTGAACACACAGAAGATTCATGCACCTCCAACTTCAATACTTCTTACTTTTAGCGGCTGCTTTGTTCTGTATTGGCATTTATGGCTTAATTACAAGTCGCAATGCTGTTCGAGTGCTGATGTCAATCGAACTAATGCTAAATGCCGTGAACCTGAATTTAATGGGGTTCTCCAACTTTATTGATCCACAAGAGATTAAAGGTCAGGTTTTTACGGTATTTGTTATTACTGTGGCAGCAGCAGAAGCAGCAGTCGGTTTAGCGATTGTGCTTTCGATTTACCGCAACCGTGAGACGGTGGATATGGAGCAATTTAACCTGCTCAAGTGGTAAATTGTCTGCCTTTAAGGACATTCGTATTGTCGAAGCTTAATGGACTATGAACGCCTGCCGATATCGGTGGGCGTTTTTGTTGGTCGGGTATGCGATCGCTACCTCTCTAAAGAATCTCAAGTTTGTACAGAAAACTCCTCTGAATTTATTCCCCAATTGACCCATGCAATCGCTTCTCTAACTGATTGCACATCAGGCGGAACACGTAAGGCATGGATGTATCCCGTGCTAGGACAGGTCATTTTTAAGAGATGAATTGGCTCCACATCCACATCAGAATCGATTTTCAAGAGGGTGTATTCTTGCCAAGAATCTAATTCAAGGGCTTGTAACTCCTGACAAATTCGGACGTAACCAATTTCCTGAATTAATATTCGTCTCAGCTCAGTGTTGTTCTCTTCTAATAACCACTTAGCTTGCCACTGATGCGGCTGAACTGCTCCATATTTTTCCGGTAATCTTACCCCATGATAGGCGTACACATTGAATCTCTCATAGGCAACCGCAGGTACTCCTAATCCATGCAATCTTCCCTGTTCATCTAAGTGAATCATTGAAGGTTTAGGCGTAACAACCGCAATATTTTTAAACGCCCACCACCAACCGCAGTGCTTAGCCGTAGCCCATAACCCTTTTAGCTTCGAGCAATCAACGCCAATTGCATCAAAGTAGGCATATCTAGCCAGTGATTGCACATCCTGTAAACCCCAGGCACTTCCAATCTGATCGAAGACAGCCTCTCCAACAGCTTCCTTAACAGCCATCTCGACATTGAAGAGAGTATCCTCAACAGCAGCTTCCACAGCCTCTGCGATCGCATCTTCGATCACGTACCGAATTGCATCCCCGACAGCCGCTCTCACCGTATTAAAAGCCGTATTGAAGACGGCAGCCCGGATAGCCTCCTTGCGAAGATCTGCCTCAGAAGCGATATAAGTTAGCGCCTCCACAGGATTCTTAAACCACAAGATTTTTTGAGGTGGCTTTAATCGAGCGCTCTTATAAGCCAGCGCGATCGCATGTTCGGCTTTTTGAGGATTAATCGGTGTTATATCTAAACCAATGCGTATCCACTCATCCCGAATTATAGGCATGAGGGCTTGTTGTTCTGGTGTGAGTTCGGTAATTTGTTGGTGTCTCATTTCACGGAAAGCTCTCCCCTCAACTATTTAGCTTATTCTGTAGTGATGGAAGCTACCATTGTTATTTACTAAGGTTTTTACAGAAAAATATTCTACATCGATTCATCAATCGACCCAATTTAGGACTTGACAAATTAATTTTATATCAGGCGGCACTCGCAAAGTTGGTAATTGCCCTACACCTCCTCACCATTTCTACCTAAGAATAAGCTGGAATCAGTTGAGTAATCTAATCGCTCTCTCTAGGCGATGCTTTACAAGCTTAGGCTGCGCTCGAATTTCATCTAAAACTAGAAATATAAAACGCTTCAAAAATAGGCATAAGTTAGGCTACTCTAGCCACAAAAGCAAAGGCAAAGGAAAGATATTCTTATTCAAGGATGCCTAATGGAGAACGAATGAGCAACAACTTTCAGAAATGTTCATTTGATGGTCGGAGCTGATATGAGTGACGCGATCGTTCTACAATAAAAGATTCAAGCATCTAACCGATCGCCGATCGCAACTGGTGACTTGCCACTATCCTTAGATTCAACTGGCTGCCTTTTCGAGATGAGCGCTAGAACACTATTTGATAAAGTTTGGGACTACCATACCGTCGGCATTTTGCCTTCCGGTCAGACTCAACTATTGATTGGTTTACACTTAATCCACGAAGTTACCAGTCCCCAAGCTTTTGCTATGCTGCGGGAACGGGGGCTGAAGGTGCTATATCCAGATCGCACTGTTGCTACCGTCGATCATATCGTCCCCACCGATAACCAAGCGCGTCCTTTTGTTGATGTCCTGGCAGAAGAGATGATGCAAGCTTTGGAAAAAAGCTGTAAAGAACACAATATTCGCTTTTATAACATCGGGTCTGGAAGTCAAGGAATTGTCCATGTGATTGCCCCCGAACTGGGGTTAACCCAACCCGGCATGACAATCGCTTGCGGTGACTCTCATACCTCAACCCATGGGGCATTTGGGGCGATCGCATTTGGCATCGGCACTTCTCAAGTCCGCGATGTCCTCGCCTCCCAAACCCTCGCCTTATCTAAACTCAAAGTCCGCAAAATTGAAGTTAATGGCAAATTGCCTGCCGGTGTTTATGCCAAAGATGTCATTCTCCATATCATCCGTACCCTGGGTGTGAAAGGGGGGGTTGGCTATGCTTATGAGTTTGCAGGTACTACCTTTGAGCAAATGAGCATGGAAGAACGGATGACCGTTTGCAATATGGCGATCGAGGGAGGTGCTCGTTGCGGTTATGTTAATCCGGATGAAGTGACATTTGAATACCTCAAGGGTAGAGACTTTGCCCCCAAAGGTGAAGACTGGGAGAAAGCCGTAGAATGGTGGACTAGCATCCGCAGCGATGAGGATGCCGTTTATGATGATGTCGTCACCTTTGAGGCGGCAGAAATTGCCCCCACGGTAACTTGGGGAATTACTCCGGGACAGGGAATTGCCATTAATGAAGTGGTTCCCACACCGGAGAGTATGCCGGAAAGTGAACGTGCGATCGCACAAGAAGCCTACCACTACATGCACCTCTCTCCAGGCGCACCCCTTCAGGGTACAAAAGTTGATGTCTGCTTTATTGGTAGCTGTACCAATGGACGGCTCAGTGACTTGCGCGAAGCGGCAAAATATGCTAGGGGAAAGCGAGTAGCGGAGGGAGTAAAGGCGTTTGTCGTCCCTGGTTCAGAACGGGTGAAACAGGAAGCAGAAGCAGAAGGATTGGACAAAATCTTCTTAGAAGCTGGGTTTGAGTGGCGCGAACCCGGATGTTCCATGTGTCTGGCGATGAATCCTGACAAACTCCAAGGGAATCAGATTAGCGCGTCGTCGTCTAACCGCAATTTCAAAGGCCGTCAGGGTTCGTCAACGGGACGCACATTGCTCATGAGTCCGGCGATGGTAGTTGCTGCTGCTGTTAAGGGTGAAGTTGCTGATGTAAGAGAGTTGTTGTAGAAAGTACGAAATCGATTCAATTGAGATTGTAGAAGTCCATAGGACAAACGTTTTAAATTACTGCAACGGAGGGAAACTCATGAAGTTTCAAGCTATGCTACTCGCTACAATCCTTGGACTCTCTACACCTACAATCGCGGATATTGCCTTGAGTACTCACGCCGTTGCCCAAGCCAATGCACCTTTAGGTGTCTATAGGAATGGCGAATGGTTAGTCAACATCGGCTACGATAACAACACCTTTAGCTACTACGGGGAAAACTTAAGGACGGGTGATAGCTTAGCTCTCAGAGGGGCGAGAGTTTCAGGTAATAACCAACGTCGGATTTATACCTGGAGAAACGGTGATTTCCGATATCAAGTTGCATGGCAACCCACAGATCCGGGAGTCATTCGCGTCCAAGTATTCAATGGTAGGGGACGAGAAACATTGAATCGTCTTCTCTATAGACGTGTTGATTAATTGACAGTAGCTGTAGAAATAGGACAGCAAGGAGTGGACTTTTTTATCAAGTCCACTCTCTTTTAAACTCTCAACTTAAAGCCGCTTGAGTCAAGTTCTTACTTTGCCTTGTTGGTGTCTTTAATGATTCTCTCATCTTTAATGACAACTCTTTCTTTGATTTCTGGACTGCCGTGAACGTGGATATCCGGATTCTTATTATCCTTATTTTCCTGCTTGGCAGATTCGGCGGCACCTTTGGCAGATGACTTCACATCCTGCGCTGCATCTTTGGCAGATTCGGCAGCACCTTTGGCAGATGACTTCACATCCTGCGCTGCACCTTTGGCAGATGACTTCACATCCTGCGCTGCATCTTTAGCAGATGATTTCATATCCTGCGCCGCACCTTTAGCAGATTCGGCTGCATTATGGGCAGATGACTTAATGGATTCAGCTGCACTCTTGCCCGATGACTTAAGTGATTCGGCTGCACTTTTTATCGATGGCTCAACTGCCTTCGCTGTACCTTTTACAGTTGAGCGCATATCCTTGGTGGCACCTTCAATTTCCTGAGCTACAGCTTTGGCAGAAGGCTTAATTTCATCGGCAGTACTCTTAATAGAGTCGGCTGCACTTTGTACGGAAGGCTTAACACCTTCAACCGTCTGCTTGACTGACTCTTTTACTTCTCTAATGGTCGGTTTGACTTCCTCGGATGCCCCCTGGACTGCATTTACTACAGAAGGCTTGCTTTCCCTAACGGTTTGATCGACAGATTCTGCGATACCTTTAATCGAAGGCTTAGTTTCCTGAACTGTCTCTTTGACAGCTTCTGCTGTACCTTTAATTGAGGGTCTAACGTCCTCAACAGTTTCTTTTGCTACTGTGCCTAGCTCTTCTACAGTGTCTTTAACACCCTCTGCTACAGTATTTGCTGCATCCCCTAAATTATCTACAGCGCGGTTAACAGTATCAGCAGTACCCTTACCAATCATCGCGCCAGCAACTGCACCAGCTACAGCACCCACGACTCCTCCAGAGCGAGCACCGAGTAAACCACCGACGGCAGCTCCCGCTACCCTCGCACCGAGGCGTGTCTCTGATGATTCATCTGATTCATCGGGCTGAAATTCAGCGTTTATGTCAGTCTGATCCTGAGGCTGCTTGATCTCAATGACCTCAATATTGTCAGCATTCTTTTCCTTGAACTCAGGATTTGTGCCGAATTGATTAAAAGGCTGCTTGTTATCCATAATATCTGTTTTTTACATTTCTACTTTCACATACTAACTATTACCACTCACGAAATCTGCTGCTTAAGAAGTAGATTCTGACTCTTACTTAAGAAGTAGATTATCAAAGGTGTTTACCGCTACAAAGCAGATTTACAGAATCTCGAACTGATGGAGAGAGAGGCACATTACATCAATTAAAAAAATAAAACTTTCAATATAATTTTGTCTTATTTTTTTATTAATTATTGGCTAGATTTGCCATCCATCTTTATTTTGGATAAGCATAAGTATAGAAAAGCTGATAGTGTCTATAAGCAGATTTGTTTGGGTTTTGAGACAAACTACAAGGAAATGCCTCTGTTGTGATCGCAACAGCCGATAGTAGATGGTAGAGTGTTTTAACGGAGTGAACGCACCCTACTGCCTACAAAGATTGACTTCAACATGACTCGGCAGACGAATCCCAACGAATATAAACAAGAAATCATTGCGTTCTACAACACAAGAACCGACTATGACAATGATTTTACCTATCGTCGAGCAATTCCCCTGGTTGAATTGGCGCAACTGCAACCCGGACAACATATTTTGGATGTAGCCACGGGGACGGGTATAATTGCGATCGCAGCTTCTGAAAGAGTAGGTTCTGAAGGTAAAGTAATCGCCGTCGATTTTACTCCAGGAATGCTCGACCAAGCACGACGAAAAATTACAGCAGCCGGGTTACAAAACATCGAAATCATTGAAGCTGATGCCGAATCAATCAACTTTGAAGATGAGCGTTTCCATGCGATTTTTTGTGCCACAGCCATTGTCTTACTGAGTGATATCCCGGTGGCGTTACGCAATTGGTACCGTTGGCTCAAAAAGGGTGGAATTGTCGCCTTTTCCTCTTGGTCAGTAACATCCTTTTTCACGCCTGTGATTATTAAAGTTTGCGCTAAGTATGACTTGTCATTACCGAATCTCCATGAACCACTGGGAAGCCCAGAAAAATGTCGTACCCTACTTCAAGATATAGGGTTTAAAGGCATTGAAATAAAAACCGAGCAATTCGGTCGTTACCTCAGTCTTAACGAGGCTCAAAATTTTTGGAAAGGAAAATGGCTTCATGCGAATGGTCATCCGCTTTTTGGGCTATCCGATGAGCAAATCGAGCAATTGAAAGCGGAATTCAGGGCAGAAATTGAGACAATAGCTACAGACAAGGGAGTCTGGCAGGAAATTACTACATTCTTTGTAACAGGTTGCAAATAAGCACAAAGGTAGAATAATGAGTCAAGTTCAATCAGTTTCAGGACGGGGAATTCCTTTAGTGGGTAATGATATCGATACCGATCGCATTATCCCCGCTCGGTTTTTACGGTGTGTCACATTTGATGGTTTGGGAGAACAAGCGTTTGCGGATGATCGCACTCAAGCTAAAGGAGAACATCCCTTTGACCAACCTCAGTATCAAGGTGCCAATATTTTAGTGGTTAATGGTAACTTTGGCTGCGGTTCTTCCAGAGAACACGCTCCTCAAGCGTTATCGAAATGGGGGATTCAAGCCATTGTAGGAGAGAGTTATGCCGAAATCTTTTTTGGTAATTGTGTTGCGATCGGCATTCCTTGCCTGACAGCGCCGACAGAAACCATCCAACAGTTACAAGCAATCCTGAAAGAGAATCCTCAAGCTTCGATAACAGTAGATTTAGAAGCAATGCAAGTTCGTTGTGGTGACTTCCAAGCTTCTGTGACTCTAGGTGAGGGAGCACGGCAAATGCTGACGACAGGAACCTGGGATACTTGCGGACAATTAATCGCCCAAGTTGAGCAGATTAAAACTACTGCGGCTCAGTTGCCTTATATTGAGTGGGGTCGTCGAGTGCCTAGCTGACAGTCGCGTGAGTGGTGCTAACCGACTAGTGCAAAGATATGTGTGCAAGGCAACAATAAAAGAAAGTGAGTTCTCAGCCAAATAGCATAGGCGATGTGACAAATTTAGCTAAAACTAAGTCTTAACCGATGTATAAAGTCCGTTTCAGCGGACTTTATTTTTTTTATTAAATTGTTACAAAAAAAAGAGTTGAATGAGTGATCAGCTAGAGTAATCCATAATTGACAGACTTTTAATAAAGTGATACTGTCTTATCATCAAAATTAAGCCTTTCAAGATTGACTTTCATTTATCCCCAGTTTATTTCTCTGAAGAACATCTACCTAAACTAGGGAATGATTGTTGGGAAATTAGAAAATAAAGCTTCTTAATTGCATACTTTGTTCTCCCGATTCAATCGGCAGCGAATAACTAAAGAGAGGTTAAAAATGTCCATTGTAAAGCGGTGCATTGCTGAGTTTATCGGCACCTTTTGGCTGGTTTTTGGTGGTTGTGGAAGTGCTGTACTAGCAGCCGCCTTCACAGCAGATGCGGCAAAAATAGGTGCAAATACAGCATTTCCACTGGGTATCGGGTTAGTTGGTGTTTCTCTGGCATTCGGGTTGACCGTTATGACGATGGCGTATGCGATCGGTCACATTTCAGGCTGTCACCTGAATCCAGCCGTTTCCTTTGGCCTTTGGATGGGCAAGCGGTTTCCTAGTAGCGATTTGTTGCCTTATATCGGTTCTCAAGTGGGTGGAGCTATTTTAGCGGCAGCCGCCCTGTTTATCATTGCCATGGGTCAGCCTAAATACGGTCTAGGGCCTGATGGATTGGCCGTTAATGGTTTTGGAGAACTTTCTCCAGGTGGCTATTCCCTATTGGCGGCATTCATCATTGAGTTTGTGTTGACCTTCATGTTCTTAATGATCATCATGGGTGCAACAGACCGCCGTGCTCCTCAGGGCTTTGCTCCAGTTGCGATCGGTTTGGGACTCACGCTAATTCACTTGATTGGGATTCCGGTGACTAATGTTTCCGTCAATCCGGCGAGGAGCCTCGGTCCGGCGTTGATTGTAGCAATTTTTGGAGGTCACACCCTAGCCCTTTCTCAAGTTTGGCTTTTCTGGCTGGCACCCATTTTAGGCGGATTAGCAGCCGGCTCTCTATACTTATCGGTATTTAGTGAGTCCAGCCTAGAACGGGAGCAGCAGGCCGTGGAAACGAGGCTTTAAGGGAATCCTTTGCTCAGAATTATTGGCCTGGAGTTTCAACTGTTTTCTGACCATTGACGATAGGGATATTGAACTAAATTGGCATTGAAGTATCTGGGATCATCAGACACTTCTTTGCCAATCCATTCGGGGAGTTCAATGGATTGATTTTCATCGATGAGTTCAACTTCCGCGATAATTAATCCTTGATTTTCACCAGCAAACTCGTCTACTTCCCAAATCAAGCCAGCGTACTCAATTTTGTATCGAGTTTTGTCAATCACGGGCGCTTCGCATAAATTATCCAGCATTTCTTGAGCATCATCGGCTGGGATAGAGTACTCATACTCCGCTCTGGAACAACCCTGAGTTAACCCTTTAATCGTGAGATATCCTTGATTGCCCACGAGGCGCACTCTCACAGTACAGCCTTTTTTTGTAGAAAGGTAACCTTGACAATATCCAATACCTGTCGCGAGTGAGCGCCACTGATCACCTTTGACTAAAAATTTACGTTCGATTTCAGTTGCCATGTGTGCCGTTGAGGGTTGTAGCGACAAAAAGAAGGGGCACGACATTCCGTGCCCCTACTATTCTCTATTAAAAATGATTGGCTTTTCGTTGAACCTAACAAAATTATTTGAGAGCACCCCAATTTACTTACATTCCCGAAGTATTTTACGACACAGAATTAACCTTCTCCGTCGAAAACTTGTTTTTTGAAGTTCTGAATTTCTCCCAAAAGTTCTTGACGGGTTGCAGCGGTTAATAAATAGCGGTAGATAAACCAAATTCCGTAACCTAGACCAATGAGTTCTAAAAGCACCGATACCAATGGGATATCATTGATAGCACCCAGTAAAGCCAGCGTGAGTTTAGCGCTAATTAATGCCAACAAAATCCAGCCAAGACTTGCTAGAAGTGGCTGGTATTGTTTAAAAAAATCTCCAACAGAATTTTGCACATCAGTAATAAAATCAGATGTTTTTTCTCCAAACTGTAGCCATTGCTCCTCTTTAGCGGGTTTTGCAGAGGGCATTTTACTCAACATCAAGTTATCTTCAACCTTGACTTCTACGATGGGTGCTTCTGCTTGAACTTCAACCCGTTCTTCGCTTTTTACAATTTCAGTTGTCATAGCGTATTTAGGAAAAAATAACGTGGAATGATGGACTGATCCATTTCTATCTAAAGCTCTCACGGCTGTAGACGAAAGCTTTCCAGTGCGTTGGTTGAATGAAATCAACACATCGCTCTTCGGCTAGTTGCCCTAAGAATACCTAGAGCAAATTTCATCGATCAGTTCTTTTTAGTCTATTGATGCCTACCCGTTAGGGTCAAGATGTAATCTTGAAAAAAGCCAAATGTCTGAATTTCTTTAAGGTATCTTTATATTGTTATTTCTTTGGAAAAAATTAAAATCATAAATGAGAGAATACTTACAAAAATTAAATAAATAATGACTCAATTATTTGAAATTTGATAAATAAAATCCTGATTACTACTGATATCAAAGGACGAATAATGAATAGCTAAAAACTACTAATTTGTCCCGCATGAACCGAAAGAATTTGAGAAGAATTCAACCACTGGGAATCAAATGCTCCTAAGTGGGTTGTCGTAATCAGGGTTTGAAAGCGGTCTTGAATGGCGTCCAAAAGCTGATTTTGACGGTTTAAATCCAATTCTGCCAGCACGTCATCGAGCAACAATAAGGGAGGTTCTCCTACAACTTCCTCAATTAGTTTGAGTTCTGCCAGCTTCAGCGCCAACACCAATGTGCGTTGTTGACCCTGAGAGCCATAAGACCTAGCCGGAGTCTGATTGATGGTCAACTCGACTTCATCTCGGTGAGGGCCAACTAGAGTCGTCCCTTGACTTTGTTCAGGAATTCGACGCTGTTGGATTTTGTCTAAAAATGCCTTTTGTACTTCTTCTGGGTCATCTTTTTCAGCGCGGATATTGGGCGCATAAGTCACGTCCAACACCTCAGTTGCCCCACTAATACTCGCGTGCCACGCCGCCGCCAGGGGTGCCAACCGTTCTAGAACTCTCGCTCGACGCCGCGTAACGCGTGAACCGGTGGTTGCCAGTTGTACATCCCACAGCGCTAGTTCTGAATACAACTCTCTGGATGATTCCTCCAGTTTTCCTTCTGCTGCCCCAACTCGGTATTTTTTCAGGAGGGCGTTACGCTGTCGTAGTACCTGGTTATATTGTTGCAAGATGTAGGCATAGATGGGTTCCAACTGAATCAGGAGGGAATCGAGCCAGTTGCGACGCCGTTCCGGTGCCCCTCGCACCAGTTCCAAATCCAGACTGGAGAACTGTACCGCATTGAGGATACCTAAAAAGTCAAGCTGTCGGCGTAAGGCTTCCCGATTGAGGGCAACGGTGCGTCGTCCCTGAGTGCGGAGAGTTAAATCGAGATCGATTGAACCATAGGCACGTTCCAGGTTAGCGCGAATTTGACCCACTGCCGCTTCTTCTAAAACAAGGTCGCGATCGCGCACAGAGCGATGACTCTTAAGTGTCGAGAGCAACTCTACCGCCTCTAGCAGATTTGACTTCCCTTGAGCGTTATTACCCACCAAAATCGTCTTGGGGGCATCAAAATCCACGATGCAGTCTCGGTAATTACGAAACTGTTTCAGGTGCAACGTTTTCAGATACATTTTGCTCTTGGGTCATTGGGTTGAAGATTGAAAGTGATAACGTTGAGAGGCTAAAACCGATCAACCTGCTTTCCTTGCCAACGATTAAGCTACCAACTTACCAACTTTCAACTTTCAACCCCTGTCTGGACTAATGATTTAAGCACGACGACGGGAATAGTAAAAGCGGAAGAAGAGTTTCTCCATCTCAACCCAAACAAACAATAAAGAACTAAAGCCTAGGCAAATAAGCAATTCTGTCGGGCTGAGGTAGTGAGTCCCGAAGAAACTTCGCAGCGGCGGAACATAGACGAGGGCTAGCTGTAGCGCGGTCGTAACCAAAACAGCCCAGAGCAAATAAGGATTAGAGAAGGGGTTCACCTGTATTACGAGGCGAGAAATTGATCGAACTGCCAAGGCATGTCCCATTTGGGCAATACAGAGGGTGGTAAATACCATTGTTTTCCAAGTCTCTGGATTTCCCCGATAGCCAGAGGCATGAGTATAGCTGTAAGCCCATACCATTAAAGCAATACTAATAATCGCAAACACAATGCCGATGCGAACCATATAAGACCCCAACCCTCTGGCAAAAATATTCTCGCGGGGACTAAAGGGAGGGCGTTTCATCACATCCGGTTCTGGGGGTTCCACTGCTAGGGCGAGGGCGGGCAACCCATCGGTGACGAGGTTCATCCAGAGAATTTGTAACGGTGTCAGAGGAACACCGCCCAATCCAATGATGGGAGCGGCAGCAATGGTTAGTACCTCACCAATGTTACTACCCAGGATGTATTTAATAAATCGGCGGATATTGGTGTAAACGACCCGACCTTCTTCGACGGCATGAACAATTGTGGCAAAGTTGTCATCGAGGAGTACCATATCGCTGGCTTCCTTACTGACATCGGTGCCAGTGATTCCCATGGCAATGCCAATATCGGCTTGTTTGAGGGCGGGTGCGTCGTTCACCCCATCGCCGGTCATCGCTGTGAATTTACCTCGGCTCTGAAGCGCTTGGACGATCCGCAGTTTGTGTTCTGGGGAGACACGGGCATAAATGCTGACATGTTCGACTTCTTGTTCGAGTTCCTCTTGGCTGAGGCGTTGTAATTCTTGACCGCTGAGGACGCGATCGCCTACTTGGGAAATACCTAAACTTTGCGCGATCGCTTGTGCCGTCAATTGATGGTCACCGGTAATCATAATCGGACGAATACCCGCCTCACGGCACTGCTCTACCGCCTCCCGCACTTCGGTGCGCGGAGCATCGAGCATTCCCACTAACCCCAGCCAAATCAACTCTTGCTCAGTGGAGTTTTCTGAGGCTTGTGAAGGTATACTCTCTAAAGGTTTGTAGGCAAATCCCAGTACCCGCAATCCTGAACCGGCCATCTGGTTATTCTGCTCCAAGATCTGCTGACGCTGGGTATGGGTCAGGGTTTCAACCTTATCCCCTTGCTGATAGGTTTGACAACGTTCCAAAATCAGTTCTGGAGAACCTTTTGTAAACATGACAAAAGGCGATTCTTGAGCGTGTTGGGCAACGTTTTGAGTTCTGCCTTGACAAATCACACTCATCCGCTTGCGTTCTGAGGAGAACGGAAATTCCCCGACTCGCTTGAGTTGACGAGTCAACGAGTCCTTTTCCAAACCACTTTTGCCGGATAGGGACAGTAATGCTCCTTCGGTGGGGTCCCCTAAAATGATCCATTCCTGTTGTCCATGGGTCGCTGAGTTCCGTTTGCCATTCTCTTGACTTTTTGGGACTTCCTGCTGTAAGACAGCATCATTACAAACGACACAGGCAATAAGCAGCGTTTGCAGTTCTGGATACTGTTCGGGTCTAATGGACTGATTGTCGATTTTGAACTCGCCTGTTGGGGTGTAACCCTCACCTGTCACGCCAAACGTTCGCTCCACCGTCGCGACGTGCTGCACGACCATTTTATTTTGAGTCAATGTGCCGGTTTTATCAGAGCAAATCGTTGTCACACTCCCTAGGGTTTCTACGGCTGGGAGTTTACGAATTAAGGCGTTGCGACGCACCATGCGCTGTGTTCCCAACGCCAGAGTCACGGTAATAACGGCAGGTAAACCTTCCGGGACGACAGCGACAGCCATAGAAAGAGAAACTTCCACCAGCTCTTGCAAGACCCCGCCATTGAATCTGCCCGTATCCAGGTAGGATTTGAGCATACCGCCCACAATCACTAAAGCAACCAGCACCAGCGAACCCGTGACCAAGACGTTACCCAGTTGGGTCATCCGCTGTTGCAAGGGTGTCGGCTCACTTTCCACCGCTTGCAGCATCTCGGCAATTTTACCGAGTTCTGTCCGCATTCCCGTACCCGCGACGATGGCAGTGCCTCGTCCGTGAACGACTTCGGTTCCTTGATACACCAAATTAACGCGATCGCCCAAGGGTGTGTCTTCTTGCAGTTGAGCCTCAACCTGCTTCGTGACGGCTTGAGCTTCCCCAGTCAGGGCAGCTTCCCGAATTTGGAGATTGGATGCCTCAATCAAACGCGCATCCGCTGACACCTGAACACCCGCTTCTAGGAGCATAATGTCCCCCGGCACCAGTTGTTTGCCCTCGATCTCAACGGGTCTGCCATCTCGAATGACTCGCACCTTCGGGGAAGAAAGGCGCTTAAGAGCCGCAAGTGCTTTCTCCGCACGGCTTTCTTGAAGGTAACCCAAGATACCGTTAAGAATCACGATCGCCATAATCGCGATCGTATCTTTGAAGGGAACTTCGCCTTGTGAGCCTCCTTGTTGAAGCGAAATCAAGTCTAAAACCCCTGAAATAATCGCTACCACAATCAACATCACCAACATGATGTTTTTGAACTGATCGAGGAGGATTTCCCACTTACTACGACCGGCGGTTTCTTCTAATTCATTGGTGCCATACTGCTGCAACCGCTCTTCAACCTGTTGGGATGTCAGACCAGTTTCTGCATTACTGCCCAACTCTAAAAGGGCCTTCTCAACGTCTAGGGTGTGCCATGCATTTGCCAGAGCAGGCCGAGAATTTGAATGACTAGATGGAGTCACGGGTACTGTTTGCTGTAACACGATACGAACTCAATCATAGTCTTAAAGACTAATGACAGAGTACGAATAGAATTGAGCGGTAATCAACTGTTAATTTTCACCTCTCCCAGTAAGGGAAACTCAGGCACGAAAACGGTGATTGCCTTGGGGATGAGTCTAAATTTTGCCGGGGTGTAGGTCACGATTTCCCCATCGGCATTGATGGGCTGAGGTTTGCGAGTCAGAATTTCAAATTCTTTACCCTCCAGGGTACGCACACCCAGCCACTCGGCCTGCCTGCCTCGCCATATCGCCGGGAGCAACAGGATAATCTGCCACCAATGCTGATATTCTAAGCTATAAAGATCTAGGCGTTGGTCGTTGATCGCCGCATCCCTCGCCACCGCCATGCCTCCACCATAATATCGTCCGTTCCCCACGGCAATTTGTACTGTTTTGACCCGAATTGACTCTTTCTGGGTCCGAATTTCCGCCCAAAAGGGTCGAGCTTTCCAAACCACTTTCAGGGCAGTAGCCGCATAGGCGAGGACTCCCCATACACGCTTGGCTTGTTTGTCGAGTTTATTGGTAATTTCTACGGAAAGCCCCAGACTGGCGACATTAAAAAAGTGCTTATCATTGACTCGACCTAAGTCAATCCGTTGAGTGTGACCGGCGGCAATCACCTGGCAAGCTTTGGGTATTGACTGGGGAATTTTCAGGGTGCGTGCGAGATCATTGGCGGTTCCTAGAGGCAAAATGCCTAAGGGTAACTGAGTACTCACTAACCCTTCTACGCAGGCATTGAGGGTACCATCTCCACCGCCAATGATCACTAAATCCACGCGATCACGATAATCACAGATCAGGTCTGACAACTGCTGGGGCTGTGCTGTTGATTCTTCAAACAGTTGAAAGCCCAGCGCTTGTAACTGGCTGATAGCGTTGGAGAGAGTTTCTTCTCCTCGCCGAGAGTGACGATTTACCAGCAGCAGCGCTCGCTGAGTCATGCCGCGCCTCGTTATGCTTGAGAGTAGTTTAATCGTCCCACAAAATTGGGGATAAAACTTCTATCACCTGGAATAGGTGGGAATTAGGAATTGGGGCAATTCTCCAAGAGTCCTCCTGGTCTCCAATTACCCATTACCCATCTTTAAAATTGATAGCGAACACTAAAATAAAAGCCTCGGTCTTGAGCATTCTCGCCTCGATCATCGACCTTAATTAAGGGATGACCATAGTCCACTCGCAGACTCAATCCCGGTTGGGCTTCCCAAATAATGCCCAAACCAATACCCGCTAAAAACCGTTGTGAGGGTAAAAATTGATTATTCGGATTATCTGACTTATTCCAGACGACACCGGCATCGAAAAAGGGCGCGAGTTGAAAGATAGACGCACCCGCTTCATTTCGCTGTAGGGTAATACGGTCTTCCACGGAGAAGCGCACCCCATTGTCACCGGAGCGGATGTTTTGCCGATAGCCTCGTAAGGATTGACCGCCCCCAATCACAAATTGTTGGGATGGCAATAAACTATCCGGCGTGAGCTGAATGTCAGCTCCCACAATTAAGAAGTTATCCTCATTAAGAATTTGGACGCGCTGTATTTGACCCAGCCAGCTCACGAAACCCCCATCGGGTATAGGGTCAGGGTTAGTCGTGGCTCCCAAGGCACCGATGCCGAAACTAAAGAGCGATCGCAACGACCAAGCCCCTTTGACATCGCGACGCAAATAATCTTGACCAAACTTAATCACTCTCGTACTACTCACCCCATTTTCATCCGGGCCAATGCCAAAAGGAGACGGTGAACCAAACAAAAAGGTCTGTCCTTCCTGGTAGGTAAATCCCAGAGATAAAGCCAATTCTTCCCTGGGTGAGCGAATTAACGGCTGCCGAAAACTCATCTCATACAGCTCAGATTCCCCTCCAATATCAAAGACGTTCAGCGGTTCTTGGGTAATTCTATTACGACTCGGAGCGGCTCTGAGTTGCAGAGTTCCGTTCATTGGATTCAGGGGGATGCGGTAGCTAAAGTCAAAACTATCCGCGCCACTGGTGGTCGTGTGGTAGTAGGAGGCGGCAATTTCATCTCCGTAGCCGGTCAGGTTGCGATAGAGCAAGTTGAGTCCCAACCGTTCGGAACCCACACTAGGCGGCGAGTAGTTGTCAATGCTGACACTGCCTTCAAAAGGATCAGCTTCAACCACCCGAACAATCAGAATGCTCTGTCCTACACCCGTTCCCGCTCGCAGCGACGCTTCTACATTCTCAAATAAGGGGTCGGCTCGGAGCAACCGCAATTGGTCTTCCAACTTACCCGTATTCAGTGGTTTGCCGGTACCCAACTGCACACGAGAGCGAATATAACCGGGTTTGACTCGGCGCGTTCCCTCGACTTGAATCTCTTCCAAACTGCCTTCGATCACGGCAATTTCTACAACCCCATCTGGAGGAATCACTTGATTAGCCAAAATCGCTCTAGAAGTGATGTAGCCCTGATCCAAGTACAATTGGGTGATTTTATCGGCAACTTCTCTGAGTTGTTCCAGACTCAGGGTACGCCCCTCATAGGGTTGCACGATGGGATTGAGTTGCTGTGAACCAAAGACAGTACTACCCGTTACTTTGATCGTTTTGACGGGTATCGTCTGAGTGCTTGGCTCTGTTGTGGGTGTTGGGGTGGGTTGAGTCGGTGTCTGGTTGTTAGGAGATTCCAGTGTTGGGGTGGGTGAGGGTTGAATCGGTGAGGGTTGAGTCGGTGAGTTTACATCAGGTATTTCCAGTTTTGGGATAGGAGCCTGTTGAGTGGGTGAGTCTATATCGGGTATTTCCAGTTTTGGGATAGGAGACTGTTGAGTCGGTGAGGTTGAGTCCGGTGTTAGGGGGGCTGGAGTGGTAGATGGTTGTAAAAAGCGCTCTTGGTTGGGGTTGGGTTGTAGCTCCTGTGGGGGGATGGGTGGGGGAGTTGTCGGGATCTGCGCTTGTAGGAATAAGGGTGGGAGAAAGCTTTCACCGCTCAAAGGCATGAGCTTGGTGGGGGAGAGGGAAAATACAGAAAAAGCGGAGAAGTCTTCCCACTTGAGCCGCGAATTTGGGTGAACCTTCTCTGGCGTGCCGAGTAGCCCTGATGCGGCTTTGCTCACGGTAGCTGGGTGTGGACGCTCCTCACGCACCAGGCTGGGTTGCCATGCGACTTGCTGTGTCAGATAACCTAGGGATTGAGGTGCCAGTGCTGGCAAAGGTTCCAAGAACGAGGGCGAAGCAGAAGTGCGCGGTGCGTTGTGGATCGGATCAAGACTGGAAGGGCTGGCTGAAAGTGTTGTTGTTGAGAAGGCAATTTCGTAGTCGTACTCCGGAAGAGAAATTGAGGGGTGGAATAGAGGTTTTCCTTCAAAATAGCTGTCTCCCACGGATAAGGGTGAGGAGTCCTTCTCTAAAGGATAGAGTCGGAATTTTTGCCGGGGATTGCTCCAGGTATCCCGCTTCTAGGACGTCCTGGATGTTACTTTCCGGGTTTTTAATGTCTTCTGATGCCTCTGGTGAAGCCGTTGGCGTTGCCGCATTCGCGTCTGTGCAGCAGGGCGAGGCATCAACATAGTGATTGGGAAAGACTAATACGCCGCCGATACTACCCGTAACAGCCATTCCCACACCAAATGGGGCTAGTTTCCGTACCAGAGACTTAGCTAGCAAGCCTTTGATCACAACCTCACACCTACACAATCCCATCTCGAAGCGCATGGGTTTCTTATTCTCCTTAGGTCAATGTCATCGAGAGATTTTGGTTCACCCCCCCTAGTGAGGAGATGTCCCCCAAAAGCTTTCTGTTGATGACGAATAGAAGCAAAAATTTTTGCCTTACATCGTTATAGCCGATTGCCTAGGCTCTCGATGCCACTGTGTTTATTTATTACAAATAAATTCATTGACTAACCGTATGCTCTACATCTCGGCGATATCTCTGGAAAAAAATCCCCCGACTATTGCCGGGGGAAAAGCTTAAGCTTTAATTAACAGCTTTCTACGCGAACCATTCTGGAACGGCTTCTTCTTTGGTGTTGGTGTTGCGTGATGGTGTTTCGCGGTTAAATTTCATGTGAATTGAGCGAGTCTGCTCTCCATCGGCTGCCACCCCGACAATTGGGTAGTCAATCAATCCATCTTGGAAGGACATCTGGAAGCGGAAAGTGCCATCGGGATTCAGCTTGATTGGACGTCCGCCAATGGTTACGGTGGCATCTGGCTCGGTAGCACCGTACACAATCAACTCAGCATCTGCAACTAACCAGAACTGGCGAGGACGCATTGGGATCGCAGAAGCGGAGAAGCCAGCCCCCGACATGCCAACACCGGACATGTTCAAACCAGATGCCGTCGGGACAGCCCACATGCCCACACCGGAGGGGAAGACATAGGAGCTGATGGATTGTTCGTGGATTGGGGCTTGCTGCATGGAACCGTATAGAGAACCGGCCACACGCTGAGCTTCGGCGGATTTCGCCATGCCAAAGATCGCGTCGTAGATCGCATTCGTACTGCCTTCTTGAGTTCCCGCGCTTGTCGCCATCCGCTTGCTGGGGGGAACCAACGTGTAGACAGTCTTGTCGCGTAAGTCTTCCTCCCAGCTAACGGTGATGAATTGATCTTCAATCCAGTCGGAGGGATAAACCGGAGGAACACGCACTGGGGCGGAACGAGCTAAAGTTAACCAGCGACCATCGGCACAACGATAACCGATATCCACCGTGTAATCGCGATCGCTCACAGGCATGGGCAAGTACCATTCCCGTGCTAGTTCGTCACAAGGATATTCTTGGACGCTATGGGGGCTTTGATAGTTAATGTCGATGTCGGTGACATCATAAATCCGTAGCGCTAGCTGTTGTCCGCCCTGACTCCGCAAGTCTTCTTTATGGTCATTAGGAATATCCCAATAGGCATAACACCATTGGGGGTCGCGGGGCATCAGCACAATCCGGCTTTCACCGTAACCACCGGGTAAATCCCCTAACCCCTCATCCACAGACGCGAGGGTACCACCAGTACGATCATCCTGACCTAATTCAAACTTTGCAGCTTCCACTTCTTCTTGTGCCTCCACTGTGCGAGATAGACTCGGAGAGATTTTTGTGCGTTGGATCTTTTGTATTTCTGCCAGCAATTGCGCTTTACGCATCCGGCTGTAACGAGAGATGCCGTACTCACTAGCGACTTTTCGTAGTTGCCGCAAGGTCATCTCTTCTAAAGGTGGGCGTTCTTTTGCCATGATGTTTGCTCTCCAATATTTAAGACGGCATGTAGGTCAATCCTGATGAATGAAAGACAAAAATTTAGTTTGTCATACAGCTCTTAAAGTGCTGAATCTCCAGGCTTTTCAACTTTTAGTTACTCACCGTTTTTGATGTGTGATGCCCTGTTGGCTTTTGGCAAAGGGGTATCATTCATACAGCTACTTGGGATCGATTCATACAGCTACTTGGGATTGAGCCAGCCGTCGATGAACTCAGAGATGCTAATCTCTTAGCATTTCTTCGGGATCGCTTTATAAAACTATGTAACAGAAGATCCCTGGGTTAGGTCAAGGGGATTAATCACCTGATTTTCGGTAAGTTGACGAATTTACAGGCATGACGGGGATCGATTGTCATCATTTCATGACATTTAAGCTTCGGCTGGGATCAAGGGGGATCATATTGTCTGGAGATTTCCCAGGACTCTATTCAGGCTTACTAACCGGGAATTGGAGGAAAGTCAAGGTTTGATGACAAAAGACAGAATACAGAGTGCAGCCTCCCTTCCTGGGATGGATTGGCACGAATCAAACCGAATCAGGTTGAGCAAAAATAAGGAAGGGGAGTAATAACTCCCCTGCCCGCTTGCCTGCTTACCGTTGAACATAGAATCCCTGCCAATTAAGCGACAGGGAGGTCAATTCTTAAGATTTCATCGCTTGCTCATAGCGTTTGTTCACTTCATCCCAGTTAATGACATTCCACCAAGCGGTTAAGTAATCAGCACGCTTATTTTGGTATTTCAGATAGTAAGCATGTTCCCAAACATCGTTACCCATAATCGGAAAGCTGCCCTCCATGAGAGGACTGTCTTGATTCGCCGTACTCATTACTTGCAGCTTGCCATCTTTAGAACGAACTAGCCAAGCCCATCCACTGCCGAAACGCTTGGTTCCGGCTTCATTAAATTGCTGCTTAAATTTATCGAAGCTGCCGAAAGAATCTGTAATGGCTTTAGCGATCGCACCTTTGGGTTCTCCACCACCATTCGGCCCCATAATTTCCCAGAACATGGTGTGATTCACATGACCCCCACCGTTGTTGCGTACCGTTGTCCGAATATCTTCCGGCACACTACTCAGGTTACGCAGCAAGTCTTCAGGACTCTTCCCTTTGAGTTGTGGGTACTTATTGACAGCGTCATTCAAGTTTTTCACATAAGCCGCATGGTGCTTGTCATGATGAAACTGCATGGTTGCTTCGTCGATATGGGGTTCCAGGGCATTGTAAGCATAAGGTAGAGGGGGTAGTTTGAAAGTCTCTGTACCTGCCTGATTCTGCTTATTGTCTGAGGTCGGTTTTGCCGCAGGTTCAGCGGCACAGGCAATATTGGCCAAAGCCAATGTCCCTGTAGTGGCACCGAGTAACACGAGAAAATTGCGACGATTAAGAGCCATAAGACTGATCAAATCCTGACAATTGACAGCGCTAGTATATCCTTGGGTGAAGTGTCCCGCTCGATTGTTGCTAGCCGGACTGCTAATCTTAATCCCAAGAGTTTTGGGAAATAAATCGGCATGGGAGAACTTCGGGCATTAATTTTTGATGTTGATGGAACGTTAGCGGATACTGAACGGGATGGTCACCGAGTGGCGTTCAATCGTGCCTTTGCCAGATCGGGACTGCATTGGGATTGGTCGGTTGAGTTGTATGGTGAATTACTGGCGATCGCAGGTGGCAAAGAGCGCATTCGCTTTTACATTAAGGAGTATCAACCGGATTTTGAGCCGCCTACCGATTTAGACAAATTTATCGCTGACCTTCATGCCATTAAAACTCGATATTATCAACAAATCGTCGCCGAGGGAGCCATCCCTTTGCGCCTTGGGGTGAAGCGATTGTTGAAAGAAGCAAGAGAACAAGGGATGCGCTTAGCGATCGCCACCACAGCCGCTTTGCCGAATGTTACCGCTTTATTAGAACATACCCTCGGTTCAGATAGTCCCTCTTGGTTTGAGGTGATAGCCGCAGGTGATATCGTACCCGCTAAAAAGCCCGCTCCAGATATTTATCATTATGTACTGGAAACAATGGGTTTAGAGGCGCGGGATTGTTTGGTGTTTGAGGACTCCAATCACGGTTTCTGGGCATCTTCTCAAGCGGGATTAAAGACCGTTGTTACCGTCAATCCTTACACACAAAACCAGGATTTTTCCGGTGCCTTATTAGTATTAACTGACCTGGGAGAACCCGATCAACCCTTTACTGTATTGGCTGGTGATGCTGGGGATTGGAAGTACTTGGATATGTCACTGGTGCATCACTTGCACTCTGTACACTCGGATTGACTAGTGCAAGAAGGCAGTAGACAGGAGGCAGGAGGCAGAAGGGATATTGGTTGTACAGGAAGCTTTTTGACTTTTTTGAACGGGTGGGGTATTTTCGCCCCGTTGCACTAGGCACTACGACTCTCGACGGCTACAGGTCAACTTATGCCTACGTTATCCTGCTTGAGAAGTACAACTTGAGCCAACCATCCGGAATCAGCTTCTGCCATTTTGAAGCATCTTTACAAGCAAGGCACGAAATTTACATCAGACTTATTGCATAAATGTCGAAGCTCATAGCGATACATTCTATAGCAACATAAATGTAATTCATTGAGTGCAATCACTCTAGAATGCTGTGCTTGATGAGTGACTTGTTTTTAGAGTTTGCTCTGTCAGTTCGACCATTCAACTTTTACAGATTGTTTTAAGGTTTACTACAGTGACAAGTGGAATATTTCCTTCACCAGACCATCTACAACCTGAGGAAACAAGTGCAAAACAGCAACAACAGCCACTATCTTCGGCAGTAAAATCCGCTTCATCAAAAAACCAGCTAGAAGCTTTTGCTTTATTTTGTGTGCAGTATCCTAACTTTTTTAAGTTTATATTCCAGTGTCTTTTAACGGCAGTTGTTTTGGGTTTTTGTATGACTCAATTAGCTAAGGATACAGAAAAAGATAATGCTTTATACTGGAGTGGTATAACCTCGATGATGGCGTGGTGGATGCCATCTCCTAACTCTGGAAAGAGTTCTTCATCCGATGAAAGCGCTGAATCTTAGGAAGCCAAGTCGTCTGTTGAACAGTTAACAGGTCTGATGGGAAGAGGATGTAATCGGTAGCGTAAACCAGAAGCGAGCGCCTGTTCCCGGACTACTTACCGCTCCAATCTTTCCCCCATGAGCCGTAATGATTTGACGACAAATGTAGAGTCCTAATCCAAAACCAAGCGAGCGTTTAATTGAGGAACCTCGACGATATAAATCGAACAGGTGTTCACATTCTTTTTGAGCCATCCCCACGCCATTATCCTGAATGATACAACAAACTAAAGTCCCTTCAATTTCGGCTTGTAGCTTCAACGTCAGTCCTGGTGGATTGTGATTTAAGGCATTGGAAATCAAATTTTCAAACACGCGCCACAGTTGTGTTGAATCGGCATTGATTTGGGGTAAATCGGCTGGAATTAAATTGATCACAGTGGCTTGATTTTTGGTTAATATGGGTTCCAAGTCAGCCACAACTTCCTGAATAAATGGATACAGTTCTAGGGGTTGGCAGTGAATGACCATCCCTTTGACTTCATTAACTTGGGCTTCTAGGAGGGTGTTAATTAAGTTAAGTTGGCGATCGCCACTTTGAATCATCCGCTCTAAAATCCGACGAGGCAGTTCAATTTTGTCTCCGGACTGCTGCTCTAAGTTTTTCAGCACCATTAATGTTCCCGTTACGGGATTACGCAGGTCATGAGAAACGGCATGAAAAAAAACTCGTAGGGCTTCTTCTGAAAGTTTGCGATCGGTAATATCTTCAACTAATCCTTCATAATACAACAGGATATTCTGCTCATCCCGTACCTCTCGTGCATTGATATTAATCCAAATTACATTACCGTCTTTACGATAGATTTGTGCCTCAAATTCCGATACCATGCCATTATGCTGCATTATTTTCATGCACTCGGCATAACAGTTGGGGTCAACAAACAATTGATGTTGAATATCTGTAAGAGATTCGATCAATTCCTCTGGTGAATTGAAGCCATAGATTCGTGCGAGTGCAGGATTTGCTGTAATATAACCACCTTGAGGAGAACTCTGAAAAATCCCTTCCAGTGCATTCTCAAAAATACTGCGGTATTTCGCTTCAGCCGCCTCTACTCGTTGATAGGCGAGTTCCAATTCTCGACGAGCGGAAAATTCAGCTTGTTGCAAGCGTTCGTATAAGTAAACTGATAAGTCACAAACCAAACAGACCCAAAATAGAGGTAAAGTACCTGCAACATAATCCAGCACGCGGTCATAGGCTGACAAACTCAGCGCTGCATTCACGACCCAATAGCAGACGTAAGCAATGAATTGAGAGGTGACATGAAGCCGCCAACGCACTGGAATTAGGGTCGCCTGGATAATAAATACAATCATCCAGAGGGGCTTTAGTAATATAGGAACACGGTATAGGGCGACGGTCGTCTGAGTCACGATTGTTAACGACCAGGAAAAAGCGAGAAACATTGCTCCTGGGTAACGACGACCTAACGGTGTTTTGTGCAGCCAATAGCAGGTGATGAGGCAAAATGCTACAACAGCACTGCTAATGAAATAGGACGATTTGAAGGGTTTTTGCTCTGCTAAATCTTCAACGGTTGCCCAAAAGAAAAAGATGACCATTGTGAAAATAAAGGACATCCCCACCCACAAGGCAATCCGCAGGCGCTTCCAGAGGAACTGCTGTCGCCATGCTTGATAGTCGGCGGCAAGGGTATTTGTTGCCATGCCGAAGCCGGTATGCTCTTCGACCATGCTTCCCTTCGGGACGCTTCCCTCCGGGACGCTTCCCTCCGGGACGCTTCGCGAACGCGAACGCAAACGCTTGGCGACTGTCGCGTGACCCGATGCCGCTAATCTTGACGTTAAGGGCAATAATGCGCTGGCAACAGTTCGTACTCTCCCGAAAAAGCGATGCCCAAGGCGGTTCCGGTTCGCTTGGCGACCATCGCCCCATGTCTTGCCCTCCCGTTTCTGGCTCATCGGTCAACTCACTCAGCCAATACTGATTCATCGTAACCACCTACCCGGTTGGATGGTACTACAACTGGAGCGAGGTGGACTTCACCCAATCAGGGTGCTTTTTCCTTGGGGCAGGGGCGGACAGGATGCCCACCCTACAATTAGATATTTTTTGATAAGGGATAGCATAATAGTCGAAGTCCTTATGAGGGCAAGTAGACAAGTGCTAGCAGAACTTATCCAAGACTTAGAGCAGGAAACGCTGGACAATCTCGAAAGAGAGGAGCGGTTTATCACGAGCGAGGTGAGTTGGCAGCAGTATGAAGCGCTACTGCTCAAGCTAGAAGACAACTCCTACTATCGCATTACCTATCTCGATGGAGTGTTAGAAATCTTGTCACCAAGTCGCCGTCATGAAGGAGTTAAGAAACGCATTGCAACTTTGTTGGAAGTTTATTTTGAGGAAACTGACACAGAATATTTCCCGCTGGGTTCCACGACTTTACGCAGACAAGAGCAGCGGGGTGGCACGGAACCTGATGAAAGCTACTGCATTGGTACAGAAAAAGAGTTTCCTGATTTGGCTGTAGAAGTCGTTTTTACCAGTGGTGGAGTGGATAAGTTAGCTGTTTACAAAAAACTAGGGGTGACAGAGGTTTGGTTCTGGGAAAAGGGTCTATTTTCACTGCATTGTTTGCGGGGAGATAAATATGAATTTATCTCTAAGAGTGAGTTATTGCCCGATTTAAATGTAGCGCTGCTAGCCGAGTATGTGCAGCATCCCAATCCGCTTTTTGCCGTTAAAGAGTTTCGCAAACAACTTCGGGGGTAAACTAATTTTATTTTGTAGGGAATTAAGGCGATCGCATTTTTTGAGTCAAGCCCTAGGCGATTCCCTACTTTTGGGAACGAAGAGAGCGAACGGGATAGCTATGCTTCACCCATCCACCCTTAACCAGCACACAAAACCTCTTCAATTTTTGCCCGATCCAGTGCACAGCCAATCAATACCAAACGAGTCTGACGTTGTTCTGTGACTTGCCAAGGACGGTCAAAGAAATGCTCCAAGCGATCGCCGACTCCTTGCACCACCATCCGCATCGGCTTATTGGGAACCGCCACAAACCCTTTAATTCGGTAAATTTCTTGCTCTTGCACCAACTGTTTCAACTTTGCAGTTAGCACATTTGGCTCAAAGGATTGGTCTAAAATGACGTGAACTGAATTAATATCATCATCATGCTCATGTTCTTCCTCCGTGTCGTGGTGGCTGGGACGCGAGTCTAAGTTATCTTCTACCGCCGCATTGAATCCTAGCAATAGGTCAGGGTTAATCTCACCATTACGGCACGGAACCACCTTCACCCCTTGAGGCAACTGTTGCCGCAACCATTCCTGTACCTTGCTTTGAGTCTCGGCATCCACGCGATCGCTTTTTGTCAGCAACACCAAATCTGCACAAGCTAACTGGTCTTCAAACAGTTCCTCAATCGGCGTTTCATGCTCTAAATTAGGGTCAGCCTCACGTTGTGCTTGTAAGGCATCGAAGTCACCCACCAGAGTACCCGATGCGATCGCTTCACAATCTACAACGGTAATAACACCGTCTACCGTAGCACCCGTGCGAATCTCAGGCCAGCGGAATGCTTGAACCAAAGGCTTAGGCAAGGCTAACCCAGAAGTCTCAATCAACAAACAGTCAATTTGTTCACGACGCTTCAAGAGTTCTTGCATCGTGGGGAGAAACTCTTCTTGAACCGTGCAACACAAGCAGCCATTGGTTAATTCTACAATGTTGCTAGCTGTCTCTTCTTCGTCGTCGCATACTTGACAAGAACGCAAGAGTTCTCCATCAATCCCCACTTCGCCGAACTCATTGACAACCACAGCAATCCGTCGTCCTTGGTTGTTTTGGAGTAAGTGGCGCAGCAAGGTGGTTTTGCCACTCCCTAGAAAGCCAGTGACAACCGTAACGGGAATTTTGGCACCCATTGAGAACTCCTTGTGAACATGACCAGAGTTCCCATTAAACCGCAGGTATTGGCTTAAGGGAAGTGCGTTAGCTTTTGCAAAAGCTAGGGTTCATCACACTTAGACCGGAAGTTCCCCCGTACAGATGAACTACAAAGGGAGAAAAAGCTTGAGTGACGGGAACTAGAGCCATTTACTCCCAGAAAGCCGTACCCATGTTTTTAAGAATTTTTTAAGATTTTGGCGGGGAGATTTCTGGGACAATAGTAGCCATGTATATTGAACGAGTCCCTAACAGAAATTCACCCCCCGCTGTCCTCCTACGAGAGTCCTATCGTGAAGGGGGTAAAATCCGTAAAAGAACTTTAGCTAACCTGTCAAAATTACCGGATACTGTCATTGATAACTTGAGAATAGTGCTCAAAGGCGGCGCAGCTATTGAAAATCTCTCCGAATCATTCTCTGTAGAAAGAAGTCTACCTCATGGTCATGTAGCTGCGGTTTTAGGAACAATCAAAAAACTGTCTTTGCACCATCTAATCTCACCCTCAAATTCGAGAAAACGAGCTCTAGTTTTGGCGATGATCGTGGCGCGTCTCCTTGACCCTCGTTCCAAGTTAGCCACAGCGAGAGGATTGCACAGCGAAACGTGCAATTCATCGTTAAGTGAACTGTTGGGCTTAGAAAAAGCCGATGAGGATGAATTGTATGAAGCAATGGATTGGCTGGTATCCAAACAAGAATTAATCGAAAATGAGTTAGCCCTAAGACATCTATCCGAAGGAGCTTCGGAAACTTCTTGAACAAGAAGCTGTTCAACTCTCATTATTTGATGAAACTGACTTAGTAGAATTTTCTTGTTCTGATTACCCCAGTGAGCGGCTAATTGCTTGTCGCAACCCGATGCTTGCTCAAGAAAAGTCTTTGACTAGAATTGCTTTATTACAGGCGACACAGCAGGAACTCAATAAGATTGTTATCGCCACTTCACGAGATAAACGCGCCCTCAAAGGAGCCGACCAGATTGGACTGAGAGTGGGGCGAGTTCTCAATGCTACATGTGTGGGGAAATACTTTAATATTGCCATCACTGAGACAAGTTTTTCTTACTCATTGAATGAAGCGGCTATCGCCAATGATTCGGCTTTGGATGGAGTCTATATTATTCGGACTTCAGTCAAACCGGAGACTTTAGATGCGGCTCAAACGGTGAGAACCTATAAAAGCCTTTCTACTGTCGAACAAGCTTTCCGCAGTTATAAAACTATCGATTTGAAAGTACGTCCAATTTATCACCGTTTAGAACAGCGCGTCAAAGCTCACGTCTTCTTGTGTATGCTGGCTTATTATGTGGAGTGGCACATGAGGAAAGCTTTAGCTCCACTGCTGTTTGACGATGAAAAAGTCACAGTTGAACCGGAGGGAAAAAGTTCAATTGTTGCTCCATCTAAGCGTTCAAAGAAAGCCCGCGCTAAGGCAGCGACTAAAAAGACACCTGAAAAGCTTCCTGTCCATAGTTTTCGGACTTTAATGACTGATTTAGCAACGATTGTCAAAAATAAATTCCAGTCTAGTGGTCTGGAGACTTCTCTAATGTTTGAGAAAATTACTCAACCGACTCCACTCCAACAAAAAGCGTTAGATTTGTTAGAAGTTTCCTTAATTTGTACCCAGTAACAGCCGAGGAGTTGAGTCTCTCCCTCTCTCACAGCATAGGTTGTAGTTTTTTGTCAAAGGGGAACTTCCGCTAAAACATGAGTACCATGCTCACTGCCTTCTTCCGGTTGCAGCAGTGGGTTATCGTCATTGTCAATGCGATCGCTTCCTAAAATAATCCGGCTATAGTCAATATCAGGATTATTCCCACTAAACCCCGTATCAATGACACCAATTAGAGGCTGATTCGCTACAGGAAAGTCAAACTGAATCGGCTCAGAACCCCCTGGCTGCGTCACCATTGGGTCAAAATCTGAATCAACTGGCAGTGTGACAAGCGGTTGAGACGTAACAGGTAAGCTGTTCTCTGGAGTAACCCCATCTACCGGAGTCCAAACTCCGTCTACTTCTGTGAGTGGGGGAACTACTCCCTCTGAATCTACTGTCGGTAGAACGGCTGAATCAGAACCTGTTGGCAGATTAACGTAAGGAGTAGCGTAATTGATTAACGCTTGACCCAAATCTGTATTTCGCCAATCATAAGCAGGGTCGATCACATCATCCAGCTTCACGGCTGAACCAGTCGCCCCCCTCACCTGGAAGATAACGTCGTTGTAATCTTTGTCTGAAGTGGAGCAACCATCCATCCGTAAATCTTCCATCACGAAGGTATTGCCGTCCCCTGTGACATCCGCAATTTGCCCTAAATGGAAAGCATCATTAGGGTTCCTTGTTGAAAGCGAGAACAACGGACGGATTGCCCCATCAGCAGCAGGATTGCCGAACACTTCCTGCACCCTGCCATTCGGGACAAGCATTACCCCAAACGTGTCACCCGGACGCATCGAAAACGTATTTACACCCAGATAGTCCCCAGAGTTATAGTTGTCTTCCCAAGGCAAAGCCCCCTGGAACCTAGCTCCCTCTATGGCGTCAGAAATTACAATATGACCCAACTCAGAACCACTCAACGCCCGACGAGCAGCTTCTGCAATAAACTCATTTAAGTCTGTTTCATATTGCTCCATCCCCTCCAGACTGAAGATGGCGAGCTCACCTTGATACAAACCCCCATCAAACAAGTAATCAAGGCTCACTTGACCACTAGAACCTACAGTAAAAACCCCAGTTTTGACACTGGGGTTGCCAAATCCTGTTAGGGAATCTTGCTGTTGTAGAGATTTAGCATCTTGACTGGGAGTAGCCGAGAAACTCAAATTGTAGTCCGTGGTTATTTCGCTACCCGAATAAACTTTGATGTAATATTGCCCAGCATCAAGCGTTGCCAAGAGAGATTCCAACTCCGTGCCTGGTAAGACTGAGCTGTGCAACACCTTACCTTGACTATCGAGCAACTCTAACTCTGCATCAGCACTTAATCCACTCAAGGAAAGACTCAAACTGCTGCTACTTCCCACTGTGAAGCTGTAGTAATCCGCAGAATTAAGTGGACTTAGTGAATCAGTAAAACTTTGGAGATGGGGCGTAATCTCCAGACTTCTAGCTGTTCCTAACGTGTTGCCAGCAAAATCTTCGTGCATAGTAACCTCCGTAGATGCATTCCCGCACAGCACTCTTCCACCCATCAGGTGGATTTTTCTGCTATTAAATTTGGATAAGCCTTAATACCAATGTATTCCTATGGAGGGATGAAAGGCTCGTCCTTTGTTCCCAATCCAGAGGAAATTCATGCAAACTTGATAACCTGATGCTAAACAGTAAAGCTTTGATAAAGTTGCTCGTTCACCGGAAAAGGTGAGGTCATTCTGTGTGATGAGCGGTTCTCAATTTCCCATGTCAGGGTTCCACTACTTAGCTGACACGCCCGCTTGAACCAGAGAAATTAAGAGATGAAAAATGATTTAAACTGCTTTGGACGCCTTTTTTGTGTTAGATTTGCTGCCCATGAGTCACGATAGCAATTACATTAGGCAAGCTGAAGCTACCCGTGTGCGGGTGCTGAGTGAAGCACTACCCTACATCCAACAATTTACGGGTCGAACCGTCGTCGTCAAGTACGGGGGTGCGGCAATGAAAGACAGTTCCCTTAAAGACAAAGTGATCCGCGATGTCGTCTTTCTATCCTGCGTCGGTTTGCGACCGGTCGTCGTTCACGGAGGGGGGCCAGAAATTAATAGTTGGTTAGGGAAGCTGGGTATTGAGCCACAATTTAAAAATGGTCTGCGTGTGACCGATGCCGCCACGATGGATGTGGTGGAGATGGTATTAGTGGGTCGGGTGAATAAAGAACTCGTTTCTCTAATTAACCGTGCCGGTGGTAAAGCTGTGGGGCTTTGTGGCAAAGATGCAAATCTAATCAAAGCTCGTCCTGAAGGTCGAGAGGGCATTGGCTTTGTTGGGGAAGTTAGCAGTGTAGATATTAAGCTTTTAGAGTCTTTGGTGAATAGCGGCTACATTCCAGTCGTGTCGAGTGTTGCCGCAGATGATACCGGTCAAGCTTACAATATCAATGCTGATACCGTTGCAGGTGAAATCGCTGCCGCTTTGGGGGCAGAAAAGTTGATTTTACTCACCGATACTTCGGGAATTTTAAAGGATTACAAAGACCCCTCCACCCTGATTGCCAAGCTGGATATTCAAGAAGCGCGTGCCTTGATTGACACGGGTATTGTTGCCGGTGGCATGATTCCAAAGGTAACCTGTTGTGTGCGATCGCTTGCCCAAGGGGTTCGAGCCGCTCACATTATTGATGGTCGCATTCCCCATGCCCTGCTTTTGGAAATCTTCACCGATGAGGGGATTGGCTCAATGATTGTAGCATCGGAATTTATGCGTACCGCCGTCTCGTTTAGTAGCCAATCCGAATCCTAACTCCAGGCTGATTGTATCGATTATTGTATCGATTGTAGATGGGAGGATTATAGATAACCGAGGGTTGCCTGAATCTGCTGCGGGAATACCCTCGTGAATCAATAATTACGGGGTCAACGAGAACCGAATCAGTAATCCTTGAATTAATTACAGTCGGATTAATTAAAGTCGAATTCCGAATCACTCCACTGCCTGGTGTGATAATTCCTTGATTGTAGTCATTGTAGTTGTAGGGATTGTAATAGGAATTATTGGGATTGTAATAAGGATTGGAGTTATAAGGCGAAAGGGAAGAGGGAATCATGGTACCCGGAACCACCGGTACAGGGCTGGGAATGGGACTACCAATCACCTGGGTTGTAGAGGACTGTGTGGGAAATCCTCCAAATTGTGCCTGTGCTGGCATTCCGACTGATGTCAGCAGGACAATTCCCAGACTTAGGGGGGTTAAAGCTTTCGTCACTCTGAATCGATGGAAATAGGATTGCCGAGATGGAAGTGTGGAGAGCATAGCTTCACCTCAAAATATGAAGGAGATTCCTAGACTAATTGAATGTTTAACTGTCAATTGTGTTCCGCACCACGATTAAACTTTAATCCAATCCGGTCTTGGGCTACTCTCAAAGTACAACAAGGAGTATAGATTGCACCTCACCCTGTTGTATGAGCTAAAAGTATGGTGCGTTGAGAAGTGCCCTATATCTTCAGCAAGATACAGCAGATTTCAGGTAAATGAAGTACAGTTCCCCCTTTAATAAGGGGGGTTAGGGGGGTCAAAATGTACCTCATCAAATTGAAATCCGCTGTAATATAAAACTCAAATCAGTCACTCCTTGGAATGATTGGAATGATTGGTTGGTGTGGGGATTAACCAAACCACTAACCCCAGCAGTAAAGCAATAAAAAGTCCAACTAGAGTCTGAAGCAATAGATCAAAAAAATAATAGAAGAAGAAATGAATAAAGCTTGCTAAAGGAGACTCTGAATGTTGTTCCGGATGGAGGTAATTCAGAACAGTTTTTACAGGCGAGGAAATTTGGGAATAAATAGTACTAACCGCAAGACAAATTACAACAAGAGCAAACCAAATTTGTAATTTTTTCTCCCGTTGTTGAGCGGCAATTTCATTAGTACGCAAGGTTTCCTCTAAAGTGCGATCACGTTGTACTTTGTCAATTTCCACAATACCTCGAATTGAGGCGATCGCTTTTCCTACCAAGCTAGATTTCTGCATAGATTCATGAAGCTTGACTTTCAAATCATCTTGAAAAATCCCGGATGTTTTCTGAGGAAAACTGGAGAGAAAGCTTAAATCGTAATGGGGTAATCTTTCTTGAACTTGCCTTAGTCTTTCAACATAGTTTTTGGTATTCGCTTCAAGCGTTAAACGATCGCTTTCTATAGCTTGTATGCCGTCGGTATAGTCTAAAGCCAATTTAGGCAAGATTCTAAGTTTTTCTTTAAAGTCATTGACCTCAATATCAGATAGCGCTTGATTCAGTTCTGTTGAATGCTCTTGCTCTTGGGGAAGTTCCCCTATCTGATTAATGATTTCTATAATTTTTTGATTTTTGTCCTGAATCTCAGAATAGGCTTCTAAAGCAAGTTGATAAGCTTTAATTATTTTTTGCCTATAATATAATAAATCAATCATTTTTTGGTAAAAAAAACCAAAATTATTGTCTATTTTAGAATCAACTTTACCATTGAAAACTTCTCTAACAAACAGCCATACAACAATTTGACCATCACTGTGAGGCTGATAGGGATTTCCATATTCAAAAATCGGACTGCCAAATAGTTGACCTGATTGATATAAAGGTGGACACTGTTCCAACTCTTTCCCCAGGAAATTTTGTACACACTCATCTGCAATTTCTCGCCATAACCTTTGATTGGGCTGCTGTCGCTGGGATAGCCAACCCGTTAATAGAACGGTTTGCCCTATTGAGCTGCTAATATTTCTAGGTAAAAAACAATGATCTTGATTTAAATCTTTAAAAAATGTAAGTTCTAATTCTTCTGTCTTTTGGTTTTTTTCATTAAATTCAGGAATCCGAAGATTCAACGCTAAAGCATAGTTATTTTCTATTTTGAGAGGACATGCAAACCCAGTCATTCTGTGGCTTTGTGCTTGATGAAAAATTTGACCGACTAACGGTAAGGAAATCATGTTATCCGTGGCTCCTTCTAATAAAGCCACTCGCAACCCATCGGATATTTTTCTAATCTTGAGTTGTTGTTCAATTTTAAATTTTACAAAAATATCGTTGCATTTTTCCCAAAGTAGTTCGTCATCAAAATCTTTACTTAAAGAAGAATGAGGAATGGGTTCATGGCTAGAATGAAAGGCAAACAGATGAATATTAGGCGCATAAACTTTGTGACTCATCATTTAAACTCCAAACTAATTGACAGAGAAAGGGACGTTTTGTAACAAATCAGCAATCAAACGATTCTTCTAAACATCACTAGGTTCTATCCTCCAAATTGCCAATATTGAGTACAACGAAAAGAAGGAACTGAATGTCAATTCAGGTAATTGTTTCAAAGGCTAAGGCTAACATCAGTAATGACCGTTCTCTTTCAGGGAATCTTAATTTTTCAACAATATATTTCGAGTCGTTCAACTGCTGCGCCCAGCTCTGATATTGTAACTACCAGTGGTTGAAATGCTGTTGGATGACCATCTGAAAATCACAGCATTTCATTGGAACTGTCCTATGATTGAGGCTTTGAGCTTGGGAATCCTGACTCCCGCGATTATTCAATGGAAATTGAGGGTACTGCTGTACCTGAGACTTCCTCGATTTTGGGTGTATTAACCTTTGGTGCTATCTTGGGTTTCCAGCAGTGGCGCAAGCAGAAATTTACCCCTGATGCGAAGGATAGGGCAACTCATTGAGATTAAGATTAATCTTGTTGGTGAGCAAATTGGTAAGCTCCAGCCACGGCAAGCGCGATCGCAACCACTAGGAGAATTGGTATAGAATACCAGGGAAATTGGGAGAGCGGTAAGTAAGCCGCCGCACGTAGCCCCACACTGGTATAGGTGAGAGGCAGCAGATACACAACTCCTTTGAGCACCGTAGGTAACGTAGCCGGATCAAAAAACGTTGCGCCCAAAAACGACATGGGAACAATCACGAAGTTATTGTACAGTCCAACCGATTCCAGCGACTTCACATTTAATCCGACAATTACCCCCAAACCCGCAAATACAGCACAATTAAGCACCAGTAATAGCAAGAACAAGGGATTTAAGAAACTGGCAAACTTGCCTGTGAAGATTAGGGCGACTAAAATCACGGAACAGGACGTCATCATCCCACGGACAATTCCAGCCAGCATTCTACCTAAATACAGTGCCAAGGGATGCACGGGGACGAGGAGAGTTTCCTCAAAGGTTTTAGTAAAAATGCGATCGCCACAAATGGAAAAAGTAGTGCCGCCAAAACTAATCGTCATCGAAGACAAAGCAATCATTCCCGGCAGAATAAACTGCAAATAGTTATCACCAGCGGCAGGTTTCATAGTTGCGTCCAACGCACTCCCCAGCCCCAAACCAAATCCGATAATGTAAATCAGGGGTGACACCAAGCCAGCCGCCGCGACTTGTACAATTCGCACCCGCAAATCTAACCACTCTCCCCAAAAAATGGTGAGAGTGTCTGCCAGAATGGTTCGGAATTGTGAGCCTTTCGGGGTTTTGCTTAACGGAAGCGGAAGCAAAGAATTCACAGGTTTGAGTCTTCTATCAGGCTTTCTTCATTATTAGTTTACATTTCGTTGCATGTCAAAAGCTTGAGTCTGGGGAAATATTCTGAAATCTATCTTGCTTCTGGCTTGGTGCGTACCCGTAGCCCCGGTAACAGGTCAATTTGATTTTGACCCATTACCGATTACCCATTACCGATTACCCATTACCCCGAAAGACATCTAACCCTCATTTGGTATTAATAAGCTGTTCCTGCGACACCCAAGCACCATGAAAACCATAAGGTACCCGTTGAGGCATCAAGACTCGCGCCACAGGCTCAGCGCTTACATCTTGGGCATTCACCACCACGAGTTCAGAAGTCTCCTCACCCGTATCATAAACAAAAGTAACGAGCCAGCCGTCATCCTCAGCCGTTGCACCAGAGCGAGGAACAAATACCGCCTCGCCGCCATAGCGTCCCGCGCCAAATTCGTGAGTCTGGGAACTGCCATTGCTCAAGTCGTACTTAATTAGACCATCGAATAAGGGTATCGGATCGGGTGCTAACCTTGCCGTATAGCCGTATCGTGTCGCCCGTCCCAAGTACTGTTCATTCACGCGAGGAAAATCTGATGGACGCTCATCAAGCGCTTCTTCTTGAACAGTACCAGTATTGAGATTAAACCGCCAGCGATACAGACGAGCCTGATCTCCATCCGTTTCACCCGGCGTCGGTTCTGAGACTAAAACGCTGGTGCGACTCATCCGGCAGGCAACCAGTACCACCTCATCTCCCTCCTCATAGGCGTTAAGAGTATGGAACACATAGCAGGCAGGACTCTCGAACCAGCGGATGTTGTGATTGTCGCCATAGCGAGGGACGATACCGAAACGACTGGGGCGTTCTGGCTCAAACATTAACACTGGCTCACCCCGTTGCATCCGTTGCGGGCTGAAGGTGAGGGGCAAATCCATAAAAATGGTGTAATGCTCAGTGATGGCAAAATCATGCATCATCACACCGATGGGCAAGTCAATGGGTACAGTTCGCAACAGTTCCCCAGAAGCAGAAACGATGCCATAGTGCAGGTAGGGGGGTGCAGCAGGGGAGTAACCAAAGAACATCATCTCACCCGTGACCGGGTCTACCTTAGGATGAGCCGTGAAGGGAGAAACCAGCTTTTGATCATAGGTGTAAACTCCAGCCGTATCTAAACTAGGAAGCTTAATCGCGTGAGGCGCACCCCCTTCCCAAAGGGCGAAAAATTGACCCGCGTGCCATATCAGAGCGGTGTTTGCCGTATTCTTACCGGGGCCGTGAGGGTTATCCAGTTGGGGGGGTTCTAAGAGTCCAGTCCAGATGGCATGACCCGCATCCCGTTCAATATTAAAGCCTTGGGTTTGGATATAGCGGTTGTGATATTGGGCTTGACCGTTGCCAATTTGCACCCCATGTAACATTCCATCCCCATCAAACCAGTGATACTGACCGATTGGTGGAAATTGGGGATTTGGGCCATTCCGCACGAACATCCCGGATAAGTCAAGAGGCAATTGACCGATGACGGTGAGGGAATCTGCTGTGATTTCGTTGCGTATCGGCGCAAAATTACCCTCTAGAAAAGGATTGGCTGTTGTTGCGATCATCCTATTTACCTATTTACTTTTTTCTGCTTCTCACGTCCACTTATTTGTATAACGCCTTACTTTTAAATCGGGGACGATGTGATTCGGAAATCATTCGTTAGGAGGAGTAGGAGCGATCGCTAATCGTCCGATTTCAGCTTGTGAGGAATCTCAGCCATGATGCGTGAGACAATCTGTTCCGGCCTATCCTCCGCGCTAATTTGGATGTGAAGGTCAGCTTCGGCGTAAAGATTGCGGCGTTGGTCAAGAATTGTTTGCAAGGCTTGCGCGGGATTATCGTTTTGTAGTAAAGGGCGAGTCGTATCGTTTTGCAGGCGAGCCATTAACACCTCCACGGGTGAATCTAACCAAATCACCAAGCCGTGATGCAGATAACTCCAGTTAAATCGCTTGAGTACGATGCCACCCCCAGTTGCCACAGTCAACCGCGTGTGAGCCGATAAGTGGGAAAGGACTTCAGATTCGAGTTGGCGAAATGCCTCTTCACCCTCATCGGCAAAAATCTGATTAATACTTTTACCTGCCGCTTTCTCGATGACATTATCGGTGTCAACAAAACTGTAGCCTAGCTGACGGGCTAATAAATCTCCTACCGTTGTCTTTCCCGTACCCATCATGCCAACGAGAAAAACATTAATTCCTTTTAATTCCTTCACTGATAGATTGCACCCCGGCAATTGAGCAGCTTTGTGATCATACCTCCTCTTGGGTTTCAGCGGTTCTGGCAAGTCTTTTGATCAATCTTGCGAACTCATGCGCCGATCAGCATCCTCCAGGCAAAAGGGGAGAGCAAGTCGTTTTGGATTATCGCCGCCCTGGCTTGCTCGGTGCTTGATCATCAAAATCCTCATCATCTTCAAATCCCCAGTCTTCCTCGTCTTCACTCGGTTCTGGGGGTTTCTGATAGGGCGGCGTAATCACTCGATAGTTAGCATCGTAGACTTGGTCAGGCTTGGCGACACCTGACTGTGGGGTGTCTCGGTAGCTGAAGGAATAGACAGAGCCGCTCTGAGAGCTAGTTTTTGGCTCTTGTGGGACTTCATAGTTTGTGCCATCCATCGGTGGAGTGTCCCTTGGGGATGAACTAGAGCGATCGCCTTGCCAATCATCAACCTCTTGTGCCCTTGATGTGGGTGCAGCAGGCTCATCATCGAAGTCCCAGTCCTCTCGACTGCTTTCCTCCCAATCAGAGGTAACCCTGTTGCTTGGTGTTTGTGCAGGTGGCGGAGGTGGGGGTGAAGTGTATTGAGTTTGAGGTTCAGGCTCAGGGTTTTCTAAGGGTTCACGACGATAAGGACTTCTTCGGCGTGGCACTTCGTCGGGTTCTTCTCGACTCAGAGTCGAGTACCCTTTTTGCAGGGAACTGAGAAATTGTAAGAAAAAGCTAGTAAACGCTCCGGCTGCGATCGCCAAACCAATCCACGCCGCGACGGGTAGAGCCAGCGTCTGCGTCCCCAAAAATACCAATGGCAGTACTGGCGACAAATTTGAAAAGGCAAATAAGGCCAGTCCGCCCCCAACCACCACCAGCAGCACAATCCGAATAACAGGCATGTCAATGAGTTTTGAGGCTTAATTGCTATCTCTACGTTACTGCCTTACCACAAAACTCAAAAATCAAAATCTAAAACTCTTCACCCTCCTTGCCAACGCTTCATCGGAATACAATCAATATCGAGTTGGTCAAAGGCACGCGCCACCACAAAGTCCACCAAATCCTCAATGGTTTGGGGATTGTGGTACCAAGCCGGGATAGCAGGAACAATTCTGGCTCCGGCTTCGGCGAGGGTGGTTAGGTTACGCAAGTGAATCAAACTAAACGGTGTCTCGCGGGGCACAATCACCAGTTGACGCCCTTCTTTGAGCTGAACATCCGCCGCACGCTCCAGCAAATCGGAACTTAAGCCAGCCGCTAATTTGGCGACGGTACTCATACTACAAGGAATAATCACCATGCCTGACGTGCGGAAAGAGCCACTGGCGATCGCGGCTCCCACATCACCCGAACGGTGACACATGAGCTTCCCGCCCTCAGCTACCCCCGCTTGCTGACGCCAGAAATGCTCTTGTTGTTCGGGTTCTGGGGGCATCCGAATATCCTGCTCGGCTTGCCAGACCATGTAAGCTGATTTTGAAGCCACCAGTTCGATCGCATAGTCAGCCTCCAGCAGAAATTTTAACGCCCGTACAGCATAAATTAAGCCGGAGGCTCCGGTGACGCCTAAGATGAGAGGATTTGCCATTTGTTAGTGATGAAGTGAAAGTTTGAAGGTTAGTCAGGTTGAAGGTTGAAAGGTTGAAGGTTGAAAGGCTGAAAGGTTTGAATTTTCAACCTGCCAACTTCGCAACCTGAAGAGCGTTTCAACCTGCTACCAACCCTTCTGACCAATGACTTACTCCTCTAAGTCTTCGTTAAACGCAACGCTACCACCCCCAACCGTGACGAGGTCAATTTGCTGACGGTAGTAATCAACGCTCTTGACTTGGACTTCCACGCGATCGCCCAATCGATAGGCGGTGCGGTTTTTTCGGCCCACGAGGCAGGCGTGTCGAGAGCGATACTCGTACCAGTCATCTTTGAGGGAACTAACGTGAACGAGTCCTTCGACCAAAAGGTCTTCAATTTCCACAAAAAAGCCGTAGGACTGGACGCCCGTAATCAGCCCACTGAACACATCTCCTGTGCGTTCTTTCATCTGTTCGGCTTTCTTTAAACCCTGCAAATCCACTTCCGCATCCTGGGCGAGTTTCTCCCGATCATTGAGATGAGGCACTAAGATCGTGACCTCTGTTTCTAACTCTTGCTGGATATCGGGCGGCAAAATATTCCAGTTCACATTGCCGTGGCTGCTACTATGGTTAAGATTGACACGGTCTTTAGAACGAGTGGAGCGGCGATCGCGTCCTTTCTCAAATAATTCCAGCAGCACCCGTTGCACGAACAAATCCCCATAACGCCGCAGGGGAGAGACGCAGTGAGTATAGCCTTTATCCAACGCTAAACCAAAGTGAACACCGGGCTTAGAACTGTAGCCAGCTAGCTTTAACGTGGATTGCAATAAATAATTCAGGACTTTTGGAGCGGTTGATTTGGCAAATAACTGGGTAAAGCGTTGATAGTCCTGGGAAGTCACATCCTCCTCCTCATCCATCTGCATATCGAGGTGGAGATTGTTGCCCAACTTAATCAAATCCTGAAGCTCATCGAGATCCGGTATCGGTTGCACACAGTAAATGGCAGGTAGGGCAAGCGCTTGCAAATGGGAGGCAACCGCTTGGTTGGCTAAAATCGTTAATTCCATTAACAAAGAGCGTACCGGCAGCGTGGAAGAAAGGATAATCGCTCCCATGCGCCCTTCATCTTTAAAGGGATACTGCGTTTCCGATACATTTAAGTCAAAAGCACCCCGTTGTTGCCGTTGCGTGCGAACCGCCGGACTGAGTTCAAAAAACACGTGCTTGAGCATTTCTAATCCCGAAGCCAATTCGGGGTCAGCTTCTTGATGTTCTCCTAACAGCGACTGTGCTTGAGCATAACTTAGCTGATGGTCTACCCGAATCACAGAAGGGTGAATTTCAAACTCCACCAATTCACCCTCTTCGTTCAGGGTGAGCATAACCGAAATAGCCAAACGGTCTTCACCGGGCACTAAGGAGCAACGTTCTTGCACGGTCTCTGGGAGTAGGGGCAGCACCAGATCTCCCAAATAAACCGCTGTACAGCGCTTTCTGGCTTCTCGATCCAATGGGGAGTCCATGGGAATAAAGCTGGCGACATCTGCGATATGGACACCCAACTCCCAGTATCCCGTCTTCGTTTTTTCCAAGGTGAAGGCATTCTCAACCACACCACTGTCGCTGGGTTGCTCTCCCTCAATCGCCAACGTCAGACGCTCCCGTAAATCCAGACGCTTTTTTAAGTCTGCCTTGCGGAGTTGTTTGGGTATCTCCTCAGCGGCTTTCAGCGCGTTGGGGGGAAAGTTGCGGCGCAAATCGTGCTTACAACACACGATATCCGTGTCAGCCGCGTCTTCGGCGTCACTTCCTAGGACGCGTGCTACCTTACCAATTGGGTTATTGTGTCCTAGGGGGTAGCGTAACACTTCGACATGAACCAGATGATCGATCGCTTCTTCTAGATTTTCGTGATTAGGCTTGAGGTCGAGTTCAAACAACAGTCGGTCATCTAGGGGAACCGCTTGAAAGCTGCTATTGGTGCGCCGGACTCTTGCCAGGACCGAAGGATTGGCTCGTTCTAAGATTAACTTTACCTGCCCTTCGGGACTACGACGGCGGCTACCTTCTTTGGTGATTTTGACCAGAACGCGATCGCCATTCCAGGCGGTACTCAAATGGCTTTTTTGGATATAAATATCATCCGCGCCCTCTACATCTTGAATCGCGAAGCAAAATCCCTTACTCGAACAGCGCAGCTTGGCTTCAACCACATCTTCTTCATAGATGCGTCGATACCTGCCACGTTCTTTGACCAAAACTCCTATTTTTTCTAGAGCATCCAGAGCAATTTGGAGTTTTTCCAGATTTTCTTCGTCCTGGCAACCCAGCTTTTTTTCCAAATTCTTGGGAGCCACTGATTTTTCATCGGTGAAATTGGAAAGTAATGTAGCGATTGAAAATTCCATCCAACAATCCTTTTGATTGATCTGAATCGGTTTTTTTCTACTCTTGCCCTATTGGCTTTTGCACTCACCTACTGCGACAGAGCCTACTCTGAAGGGTTGTTGACCGTAGTCCATCTCCAACGGTTGGTTGAACGTTCTTAAGGTTGGACTCCTCCCTTGAGGACTCGCCGGGTAGGTGAGAACTGTCAACGTTCAACTTGCCAACTTTTAACCCTGCTCAGGGCGTTCACTGTCGAGAAAGCACGTTCATTGCCTAAACAGGGTGGCCGACTGTATCCGTTGTGTTCTGTAGCGAGACTGAGTCTCAAGCCACTCTTTGAGAGTGGATAACTCGCGGTGAAATTTGCCGGATGCCTGGGGACGTGCCCACTTGTAGCAGTGTTTCAACGACAATGGCTCATTCACACAGCTAGTGATCTTCCTACCCAGTTTGATGACTTCTCTGGAACACCACAACTGTTATAAAACGGGAACGATCGATACAGTTGAGGCGAAAGAAGTAACCAATACCGAGTCAAGAGGACTTGACCCACCCAGTTACTTGCTAACAGACACGTACCTTGACACGCTGCCTTTTATGAATTGTTGCTGCTCTTCGTTCTGAATCGCTTTGCAGCAAAGGCAATGAGTTACAGTGACAATGGACTGTCTTTAATTATTTTAGGTTGTAGGCGTCTGTTCACGAAATGTTCTTGAAAAGAGTGTATATATATGTTTAATCAATTCCGAAGGGATTATCCAAAAGGCAGCCTGGTAACGGAGCTAGCGGCGATTGATCACGGAAAGTACATCGTGCGTTGTTTGGTGCAAGTGGAGGGAACCCCGCTGGTTACAGGGCTTGCTGCTGCTGAAACCGTCGAATTGGCAGAAGATCGGGCTAGAAGTCGAGCCTTAGCGCTCTTAGGCATTTCTCCCACAACCCTTACAGCCGAGCCGGAAATTCCTGTTGCGAATCGAGAGGTACCGCAATCCCCGATGCCAACACCCGTTGCTGCCGCCGCTTTCTCCTCCGAAACTGTGCACCCGACCCCATCCACTCGGTTTCCAGAACCCTCGATTGTCAAAGACACCAGCCGTTTTCCCTCGTTTGACTCAAATCGGGAAGACGTTGCGAGTGTGGCGGTAACGGCTTCATGGGGAGCCGAGGAGATGACGCTGAGAGATGAAGCGCCCCCTGAGGTTTCCATCTCCCAGGACGTGGAAAAGCCCCTTTGGATGGCATCCGAGGAGTCCTCCCCAACTTTATTAGAGGATACGCCCGTCACCGCTTCCACTCAGAGTAAACGGAAACGGAAACCGGAAGTAGACACGATTACCACAACAGCCCCTGATACTCCCGTTGATTTTTCTGACATCATTGCCAGAACGAATGTGGAACTCAAGCGTTTGGGTTGGACAACTCAGCAGGGGAAAGATTATCTGCTCCAAACCTACGGGAAGCGATCGCGCCAGCTCTTGACAGATGGTGAATTACTAGACTTCTTACACCATCTTGAATCGGAGCCAACCCCAGAAGATTAGAGGGGGTGAAGGGAAGAGAGGGTGAAGGGGGGAACTTACATTATTCCCCTCTCCCACTCGCCCCGGATAGGGGCATTGCCCTTACGCCACGCCGACGGGGGTACGTGCGGGTGAAATCCGTCGATCAATCACCTGATCAATCAAGCCATAGTCCTTGGCTTCCTCTGCGGACATGAAGAAGTCGCGTTCGGTATCTTCCTCAATTCGCTCAATGGGTTGACCGGTGTGTTCTGCCAAAAACTCGTTGAGCCGCCGCTTGTGATACAGGATTTCTCTAGCCTGAATTTCAATATCCGTCGCCTGTCCTTGGGCACCTCCCAGAGGTTGGTGAATCATAATCCGGGAATGCGGTAAGCTCATACGCTTCCCCTTGGCGCCCGCACTGAGCAAGAACGCCCCCATACTAGCCGCCAAACCGACACAAATGGTGCAAACGTCTGGACGGACTTGATTCATCGTATCGAAAATTCCCATGCCCGCTGTTACCGAACCTCCGGGAGAGTTGATATAGAGGTAAATGTCTTTTTCGGCATCCTCAGCTTCTAAAAACAGCAGTTGGGCAACAATTAAGTTCGCCAAGTCAGAATCAACAGGTTGTCCGAGAAAGACAATTCGCTCTCGCAATAGACGAGAGTAGATGTCAAAGGCGCGTTCGCCACGACCGGATTGCTCAATAACTGTAGGAATCATGCGTTACAGCGAGTGTTTGTATTTCTTTTCTTTAGATTGATTGTAGCGATTGACACGATTGACAGTCGGCTGAGGGGATGGAGTGGGGCTGAGAATTTTGAGGGTTGACTTTTTGCTATTCCCTTTGCTTTTTTCTCTTGTGACAGTTTAAAAGGCGGAACGTGGATGTTCAGCGCTCCCTTGATCCTTAGATACGATCACCAACAAACCACCCAACGGTGAGTTGAGCCGGTGAAGCCCGGTTTCCGTCGTCTATCGTCATCTAGGAATGAAGCTAGAAATTGAGGAGTGCCCATTATGTTCAACCGACTTCTTCAAGCCGCCACCCTAACGTTTTTGCTGAATCTACTGGCGTATATCAGTCCGCCAGAGCGTCACCAGTCTAGCCAGGTATTGTCCCCGGCGATGAGTCCAAAACTAGTACTGAGTTTCCGATAGCGACTTCCCTTGGAGCCGCATTACCCTGATCTATTCATCGCTTCCACACTTTCAAGGCCGTGTATTGGCACTCTTGATTTTAGATTTCGGATTTTAGATGGGGAAGATTGAACCCAGATCTCAAATTACCGGAGTTTGACGCTTAGCCCCTAGATTTTTTCAGTTCCCTGAGCAGGGATTCGGCTTGCTGAGTTCCTTCCTTTTGGCTCTGACGCCGATAAAGCTCCAGCGCTGTTTCGAGTGCAGTGATTGCCTCCGTCTTGCGATCGCGTTTTTTTAGAGCAACACCCAGTTTGTAGTAGGCTTGCGCGTTTTGGGGGGCGAGTTCAATCAAGCGTCGATAGGCAATAATCGCTTCCAGGTAATTCTCCTGCGCCAGTAAAATTTCCCCAATGGATAATTGCGCTTCTACAGAATCAGGTTGGATTGCCGTGGCTCGTTTGAAAGCTTGCAAGGCATCGGATAAATCTTTTTGGGACTGTAAAACGTTCCCGATTTGAATATGAACTTGAGCATTTTTAGGTGCCAACCGCGCTGCCTTTTCCAAGGCAGTGAGTCCGGCTGTTGTATTCCCTTGATGTACTAAGGCTTTTCCTAAACTGAGCTGTACGCTGGCTTTTTCGGGAGCTAGATTGGCGGCCTTTTGCAGTGCCCTTAAGGCATCTGGGTATTGCTGTTTTTTTAAAAAGACTAAGCCCATTAACTCATGAGCTTCCGCATTTTGGGGTTGCAATTCTACAACTTTTCGATAAGCCGCGAGCGCTCCGTCATAATCTTTCTGACGCAGGAGTACGATCCCTAATCCCAAATAAGCATTGACATTTTTGGCGTTTAATGATGTAGCACGGCGATAAGCAGCAGCGGCACTGGCATTATCTCCACTATTAGCCAGACTGTAGCCCAAGGCATACTGAAAATCGGCATTGTTGGGGTCAAGGGCGATCGCCTGTTGATAGGCTCTGACGGCTTCTGTAAAATGGCCCTGACGCGCTTGTAAATAGCCGATGCCAGAGAAAAGTCTAGGATTTTTGGGATCGAACTGACGCGCTTGTTGATAAATGGCGATCGCTTGGGCATATTTTCCTGCATCAACATACTCTTGTCCCTGACGCAGGAGTCGATTCAGTTGTTGATTCTGCGGTGCTGAGGCAACTCTTTGGAGTTGACGACCTTGGGCGTTTGCGGGTTCTAGGGTTGTCAGCCCAGTTAACAACAGGCTACTGATTAATACAAAGGAAATCTGCTTTTGCACGGTCAAAATGTTTGGGGGTAGTCGGTGCAATGTCTCAGTGTTACGATCACTGAAACTGTTAATCAGGATTAAATTGGCCTGGGAAATGGCGATTATTAATGCCCTTTCTCTTGCCAAGAAATGATCGAAAGTCATTCTACCAGAGGATCGTTAATGATTGTAACGACCACCGACATTATTCAAGGCGCGACCATTGAAGCGTATTTAGGGATTGTCACAGCAGAGGTTGTCTATGGCACTAATGCCCTAAGAGATTTTTTTGCAGGAATTCGCGATGTGGTGGGTGGACGCACTGGCAGTTATGAGCGGGTATTTGAGAAAGGGCAGCAGGAAGCCATAGCAGAACTGCAAAAACGCGCTCAACGCTTAGGTGCGGATGCCGTCATTGGGATTGAAATCGACACGGGTACGATTAATGTTGACCAAAAAGGTGCGCTGCTGCTGATTACCGCTACAGGTACAGCCGTTAAGCTGGGAATCAGGCGTTAAGGTTCAGTCGGGGAGTCGGTTGAACGATTGAAGGGCAGTTAGGGGCAATCCCTCCGTAGTTGCCTTTCACTGAGTCAGCCCTAAATTATAAAAGCCGCCCTTAGTGAGCGGCTTCTATAATCAATTTTGCGAATTAGGGGTTAAATATAGAGGGTATTTCATAGCATCTGACAACTCCAATAATAATCCATCTAAAGGTAGAACCCTAGTTAGATAAGGAAACTTCACACGAAAAACATCAAGCGGAGGAAGCCTATCAAGACTTGATGAAAATTGGAAAACTGTAAAACGTTATACAGAATATTTGAGCCATAATCTAACTCAAGTCAACACAAATACGCAAAAAATCAGCGCTCTCAAGAGCGCTTTACTAAATCTTCATTCAATTTCCTCTGGTCATCAAAGTTACTTTATGCAAATTCAGGGCAGGAAAAGCGATTCTTATAAATGAGCCAAATGGAGCTGAAGACACCAACGGCAATTATAGGGTCACCAACAAAAAGCATGATGACTGTAGAGACTTATATCGAATATCTCAAAAAGCTCGATGGTATTGCAGAACTGCGTTCTCCCTCCGGACAGTTCTTGGGTCGATTAGAGAGCAAGCCTTATTCTTTCTACTCCATCATTAATGTTCAAGGATTCTACGGTAACTCTACTTCTTCAACGAGTATCCGTAATAGCTCCAGTCAGTACGGTGGCTTAAAGGGAATTTATAGCCCTTTTAATCCAAATTGTCCCAACCCGCCCTTCATTTCTTGCTCAGGCCAGCCCTTGATGGTCGTGACGCGAAATCCTAAAATCTTGACATTTGGATTGAATAGCATCACCCCAGATTTTCTCCTTGCTTTCTATGAAATATTGGGTAAATCCAAACCGCAGGAAGTTTCCAGGAAGCTTTTGGCTTTAAGCAGAACCAGAGTTACGGCGATAGATGTTCAGCATACGGTTGTTGTGCCAGGGAATATCAAGGAAGAGTGTCTTACTTTGAGTCGGTGAGGAGTTATATAGCCCTTCTCGATTGAGTGTTGTACACTCTGACACTTCTGGAAAATCTCTGTCCACCTCTGCCTAACCCTCTCTTAAGGGGAGCATCCCAATTTTGCAAGAAGGCAAGAGAACGGGAAGTTTATTCGCGATTTTTACTCGCGAATAAAGGCCGACTAGGCGGATGTTGCCCTAACTGCGACAATTTAATTAGTTAGGGAGCCTCTTTATGACAATGACACCAGAAGACAAAAAACTTTTAGCCGACCATATCAAGGCGATAGCTAAAATTCTCTATAAAAATACTCCACAAGAGAAAATTGAGACGTTAGAGGGTATTGAAACAGCGGTGCGCGACCAAGTGCTAGAACATGTCAGCCCCCAAATAACCTTTTTTTATCGGAGAAAAGACGGGAACAGAATCGGGACGCATCCGAACGATAAGAAGTTGTGTGGGTCGGATAAAAATCACTCAAAAACAAGCGTCACGTTTAGGAATTGAGCCGTATCGACGGTTAAGTCCTCTTCTGGAAAAATGCTGTTTATTACTTGCAGCAAATGAATCATTTCAAGATGCAGAGAATGACCTGAAAGTCTTGACCGGGGTAGAAGTAGGTCACAGCACTCATCATCGCCAAGCCCAGAAAGTAGAGCTATCGCCACCTAATATTAAACAAAAACTGACAGAAGTTTGTCTCGATGGTGGGAAAGTGCGTTTACGCTCACAGGAAAAAGGTAAACCCGCCTACTGGAAGGAGTATAAAACCGGACGACTACAAGGAATATATTACGGAGCCTTCTTTCAAGATAATTTTTCTCTAATTAATTGGGTGAACAGCCAAAACCTGGCTCGAACCATTTATTGCTTGGGTGATGGACACGATGGGGTGTGGAACCTATTTGCACAAATAGCCGACGACCAGACCCGACAAGAAATTCTTGACTGGTATCATTTGAAAGAGAACCTCTATAAAATTCAGGCATCGAAAAAGTTTTTAGAACAAATCGAAGCAGATTTGTGGCAAGGAGTGGTCGAAGAAGCGATTAGTAAACTCCGGAAAACTAACTATGTCGGGGCTACTAACTTTATAAGTTATCTACGTAAACATAGGCATCGCTTAGTCAATTATATGTACTTTCAAGCCGAACAATTAAGTTCGATTGCTTCGGGAGCTGTAGAGTCTGCGGTCAAACAGATAGACAAGCGGCTACAAATAGTCGGCGCTCAATGGAAGTCCCAAAATTTACCGCAAATGCTGCAACTGCGGTGCGCTTATCTGAATCGACAGCTTGCTCCAAGCGCTTAAAAAACCCAAAAACAGTATGAAAAGAAGCACGCTGCTTTTTTTCGCGAGTTACAATCGCGAATAATTAGGATTTATCTTTATGCCTCGAAAGACTTCCAAGGATATTGAGCGAGATAAACTCGCTCGATTTGAGCGTATTAAAAAGGCGATAGCAGCGTTAGAAAAACAACAAAGACAAATATTAAAACAGGGTGAGCTGGCTCCATCCGGGGCTTGGGTAGCGCGTTATCAAGTTCGGCAAAATAATAAGAAATATTGGTACTACAAATTACAAGTGCCGACTCCATACTTCCCATGCGCGACCTCCGAAGAGTTGAGTAAATACAAGCATCTGGGGAAAGCTGGTACTACTGACCATATAGATGCTGTCATGTCTGTTTTTAGGCGTTCTGTTATCGATGAGATACAGAAGCTCATCCGTTCCCTAGATGATTGCTTGCTGGATATTACTTCTGGAGCCGAGCAGGAGGAAGAAAAACCGCAGGATTGAATCTCCCGAAGTATTCGCGATTATTACTCGCGAATAATGGCTGTCCCTTTATTTTTGCACAATTGGGATGCTCCCGACACATGAGCCTTGCGGAAAACAACTAATTATCGCCCTAGATAGAACTCAGTGGAAAGAGAATAATATCTTGATGGTGAGTGCGATTTATCAGAAGCGAGCCTTGCCCGTATTTTGGATTTTATTGGATAAAAAGGGAACCAGTGACCTCAGAGAGCAACAAATCGTTTTGCGACCCGTAATTAAGTTATTTAAAGCCTATAAAATAGTGATTATAGGTGACCGAGAATTTCATAGTGTCGAACTGGCGTACTGGTTACACAAGCAAAGGGTTAATTTTGTGTTTCGCCAAAAGAAAGACACAACCTTTCGGCAAAATCGACAAAAATTTAAGTCGCTGTCTCAGGTGGAGATATCTCCTGGGATGAAACAATTTTTAGCTGATATTAACTTGACTCAAAAGAAAGGATTTGGTCGGTTTAATTTAGCGATTTATTGGAAGAGAAAATATAAAGGAAAACAACAACAAACCCCTTGGTATCTTTTAACGAATTTACCCGATTGTGAAACGGCTGTCAAAATCTATGGAAAACGCTTCGGGATAGAAGCCATGTTTAAAGATTGTAAAACGGGAGGCTATAACCTCGAAGGTTCACAAGCTTCATCCGATAGATTAGTCCGTTTAGTCTTGTTAATTGCCCTCGCTATGTCTGCTGCGTGGTTGCAGGGTCAACACACCTCAACTGGAGGTCAATCTTTCTATATTTGTCGGCAAAAAGAAACCCACAGAACTCGCCGAAGACATAGCAACTTTTGGATAGGTTTATATGGGTACAATTGGATAGCTGCTTTTCATGAGTGTCAGGATTGGGTGGAGGAATTAATCACTTCTGTTCGCAATAAGCTTCCTTTTTATCAACGGGGGGTGAGGGCGATAACGCTTATACAGAAAGCCTTCTAGGGCGCTTGTCGCCCCCTGAATTACCCCCCTTTTTAAGGGGGGCAGGGGGGATCTAGAGGGGTTGGGGGAGAGGTCAAAACCGGGTGTACTAGGAACACAAGCCGCCGAATTACTGCAAACTTTGGCAGGTTCTGCTTTTAAACGTGCTGAAGGAACTCGCTTTTTGGGTGAAGGGATTGCCAAGCTGTTGGGGGTATCGCCTTACTTGGATAAGGAAGCGTTAGCGTCTCGCTTGACTGGTTGCGAATCTCCCGAAATCCTGCTGATTGCCACTCACGGCTTATTCTCTAGAGAAGTACAACTGCAAGATTGTGTGAATTTAATCCTAGCGCTGCTGACTTGCCCCAATGGACAAGAAGCAGAACTCTTACAGAAGAACCGGAAGCTGCTGGATAAGACATTGCTGGAGGAGATGGAAAAGGCAGCAGCGATACTTGCAGAAAACGAAAACCAGAATGCTGCTGACTGGTTGAGAAATTTTGCCGCGCAAGTCGCTGCAATCATCACCGTCAAACAATTGCAGCAATCTTCACTTGGTCTTGCCGTGCTGAAAGAATTACAAAAACTAATACCACAAGATTATCATTTTTGTCAAGATGATAAACCCCTTGAGCATCCCTATTTTTGGGGAGCCTGGGTATGTCAGGGAGATACGACAGCTATATCCTCATCACAAATTATGCAATAGGTGGAATCCGAGCAAGAATACTATTTTTCAACGGTTTAGGACGATCCGCCCACGCCAGATAACCCTGTGGATTCTCAAAATACAGCTTGGCACACTTCAAGACGGCCTGTGCACTTTCTTTAGCAGGTAAGTCACCAAATAGATAAGTGTACTTACCAGAAGCCACAAACGAAACTGCACAAGAGCGACTGCAAGCACTCATACATTCCACTTCCTGAAGCTTAACTTCATCCCGCAGTTCCCAAACTGAGTGAAGTTCCTGTAACTGTTCTATCAACTCTTGTCCGTCGCTTTTTCCTTGCGGCTTTCCTTCTGCATAAACAGTCCCACAGGTTTTACAAACTAATAAAGCGTGTTGTGTACTCATGAATTTATTGCCAAACTAAACGGCGTCTTAATTGGATTCCAATCCCCAAACCCAATACTATAAAACTGGTGAAGTAGCTTAATACAATTAACCGACTTTGTAGGGGAGGAGCCACTCCTTCTACAGAAATTTGCTTGACCACTTTCAAGGGTGAAAATTGTTGTTGAGCTTGGGGTTGAGGAGAAACTTCTACAGTCACTTTGTGGGGTGCACCGTCAAAAAATTGTTGCTCCCATTTGAGCTGACCTTTTGTATCGGTTACTCCTTGGTAAGCAAAAGCAACCCATTCCCCCTCAATTGAAGTCGCTTTGATGTTCAAATTGGCATCCGTTACGGGTTGTCCTGTTTGGGTATCCCTGACTTGAACAGCTAAGTTAGCCAATTGACCGACAGTTGCCTCAATATCGCCTAATATTCGCGCTTCGATACCCTGAGACTGGAGAATGGCCGGCTCTTCCAGCTTTGGATAATGATCTTTGTGATGATCCGTATGAGACTCTGCAAGTTCAGCGGTGATATTGATGAATAGTAAGGAGATGATCGCAACGATTACTGCCCCACTCAATAAAAATCTTACCCGTTGTGGTGCAATTTCTCCCTCTTGAATTTCTTGCCGTCCCCCTAACACTAAGCCACCTCCAACTCCCACTGTCAGTAAAACTAATACTAAAATTCCCAAATTGCGATATTTAATCCAATTTTCTGGGACTGATAATGTTAGTGTTTGCTGAAATGGACTAAAAGTCTTCTCAACCATTGGGATGACTTCTACTAACAGTTGATACTGACCTCGAATTGGTAGTATTTGCTGAATTTGCAATTCCCCCTTGGGAGCAACTGCCTCAATATTGAGTAACTGCGTTCCCTCTACAATTGGAAAATCGGTGGGAAACCAAGGACTTTTAGGGGGAGTGAGAATTTGTAACCGAATTTTGGCATTCTCTAAAGATTGCCCTGCTGCATCTACGACTTGCAGCGTTAATTTCACCGGAGACGGGGTTACACTTGCCTCCCCGTCAAAGGGTAAAATTTGGCTAATGGGTGGCTCTGTTAACAGACGCACAGAGGGTTGTGGAGCCTGAGAAAACACCACCACGCTATAAAAAACTACACCCATCAGACAAACTAGGCTGATGAGAGCAGCCATCTTAAATTTTGACATGACTAATTTTGAACTCCTGCTATCTCCAGACTTGGAGGATTAGTGACAACCCACCATCAACGTGTGGTGACGTAGGGAATGCATCTGGTTATGAGCAGCAGGATAAGTAGAAAAGTAAATTGTCCAAAGTGTCAGAACACACAATGAAGTGTAAAGTGTGGCTTGCACCGGCAACGACAACGTGAGACGAACTGTCCGTTGCTTTAGGGAACCAAGAGTACTAATTGAAGACGTTTTCATGTTTGACCTCGATCGTGTAGACCGCACATCTGAGTGATCACTCTATCGGTGGGCATTCTGGCTTTTGAGTTCCCTATGGGTTAACTCAACACAGCTGCGGTACAGCGCCGGATTCGCACCGAACTTTCCCCGTTACCTCTGGTGGCTGACCCCCACTCGAACCGATTAGATTTTGGTACTTTACCACACTCACTGCTCTTGGTGGACAGTGAATTTTTTAATATTTTTGAACAATCGTTAGGTGGACACTGCACACTCAGGGTAAGAGGAGGTTTGCCAGTCTTGGTAAGCAGTGTCTATCCTACATGCTATACATTCACAAGCTTTTTTAATAACAGTGCCAGATGCATCCCATACTTGCTGCTGTGGCTGATAACCTCATCTTTTGTTGCATTCCTGCTTGGAGATACGTCGGCTGTTGAAAATTCTTCCTTGTAAATCTGTTGCAACATCTTGACTTCCTTGGAGAAAGATGTAACTAATGCATAAGAATATCCAGAAATGAGTTCGGTTTTTCAGTCCTTTACATCGACAAGAGTCAATCAATGAAATTTCACAATTTTAGGTACAGCTATCAACACTTATTACAGAAATTTGCGTTGGTGGGTGTGGCTTGTTTCTGCTTAACTTCTTGGGCAGAAGCCGCTAGTGTTATGACCACTAGAGATAGCTTATTAGGAAAATTATCATCGGACAAAACTTTAATAGCTCAAGAAAATAACGTTTGCCCAGAAAAGAGTGGGAGGAGTCGATTTGTTAGCGCAGAAACTAAAAACTTTTTGGTATATATTTGTGGAGGCGATGAGCCAAATACTTACGTTAGCATAGCCAAAAAAGGCGGAAATAACATTGTTCTTCCCCTATTTAGCTACAATGAAGAGCGATTTGTTGCTGTTAATCGTGATACTAGATACATCCTTACTCGCAAAGAATTGACAGTGGTTCAGAACGGACGAGTTATTCTCAGAGAAAGGGCACAGTGGAAGCAGTAACCCTAAGCGCTTTCACAAGTACTCCTTCGTAGGTATTGGCGATCGGAGGTTTTTGTTGAGTGCGTCGGCAAATATGGCTATGACGACCTATCCCGCTGATTATCCAAAGTTCTAGCCGTTACTCTCGATTACCTCTGGTGTGAAGTATTCGGTCGGACGCGGTACACCAAAAGTTCCATACTCCAATCCGCTTGCCACCACATAGGCCACCAGAAAAAAAAGCAACAATACCACTAATTCTTTAGGCATTACTTTTTCCTCAACAATCGCTTTAGATTCCTGTCTTAACAAAATTCACCACTAACGCGATCGCTAACGCAGGTAAGTTATAAATACTACAGGGCTTACACAACTGTCATCTTCTCTCGCAAGCCGCATCAGGCAAGGGGATGTCGGAAAGCGCAGCAAGTGCAGGTAATGAGGACTCGCCTAAAAGTCGCAGGGACGTGGATCACAGCAGCCAGAGCATGTCCTGATGGAGCAACCGACTGAAAACCAATTTTTGGCTCCCAATCGGTAACTGATATTAGGGACACAAAGCAACTATTGCTTTTGTATGGCTTCTACCGAACAGAGCTACCACTGGTCTTGGACGGCGGATCGACGGGCGGCATAATGACCTTGTCAATGACATGAATGACGCCATTGCTAGCTGGAATGTCTGCTTTAACTACGTTGGCATCATTAACCATGACGCCATTCGAGGACACCTTCACTTCCACAGCAGCACCTTCAAGAGTTTCGGCTTCCCCTGATTTCAATGTTTTAGAAGTGTTCTCACCTGGAACCACATGATAAGTGAGAATTGCAATTAAAGTGTCTCGGTTCTCTGGTTTGAGCAGCTCCTCCACTGTACCTTCGGGCAGCGCCGCAAACGCTTCATCCGTTGGTGCAAAAATTGTGAACGGGCCTTCAGACGCTAAGGCTTTATCTAAACCTGCTGCTTTCAAAGCTGCGGTTAAGGTTTTAAAGGAGCCATTAGCAGCAGCCACATCAACAACGTTGCCGCTTGCCGTTGTCGATGTTTTGGTTGGGGAGGCAGATGGAGTCATCGGCTTAGATTGGTCTTGAGGCTGAGTCCTCATCGTGGGGGGTTGAGTCTGCATACTGCCTGTTGGCATGTTCTGCGCTAACACCGGAAGCGTCACTAAAGCACTAGCAGCTCCTGCGATCGCGGCAACCTTCTTAACCGTCTTGGTAAGTCTATCCATCTTTACCGAAGTCTCCTGTTAAGAGATATTAAGATTTATCATACATAGCTTAATTACATTAAGAAAGGTAAAGCATCTATCTTTTGGAGGAAGTAGGAACGCTAAAAGGTGAGGTAATCAACGGAGTAATTCTTCTAAATGATGCTGACTCCAAAGTGATCGGTACACACCAGGACTGGCCAAAAGCTCCTTATGGCTGCCGCTTTGCACAATTTGTCCCCCTTCCATGACGAAAATTCGATTAGCCGTAGCCGCCGCCGAGAGTTGATGGGAGATAAAAATTACCGTTTTACGCTGCACGCCTTCGGCAAGATTTTCCAGAATTTGGGTAGCGGTTTGGTTATCCACGCTAGAAAGGGCATCATCCAAGATGAGAATCGGTGCATCCATCAACAAGGCTCTGGCTAGAGAGGTGCGTTGTCTTTGACCCCCAGAGAGAGTAATACCCCGTTCTCCGACAAGCGTGTCATATTGCTGAGGAAAGTTGAGAATTTCTGCGTGAATTTGTGCTTGCTTGGCTGTGTACTCAATGTCTGTTTGTTTGGCTAAGGGGTTACCGTAGCGGATGTTATTTTTAATACTGGTGCTGAACAGGAAGCTGTCTTGGGGGACATAGGCGATCGCACTTCGCAAGTCTTGCAATCGCATCCTTGTCAGGTCATATCCATCCAAAAATAGCTGATTATCCTCAATATCCAACAAGCGAGGAATGGCATTCGCTAAGGTGGATTTTCCTGAACCAATGGCTCCTACAATTGCCACCGTTTCACCTGCATTAATTGTAAAATTAATGTCTTTGAGTGCTGGAGTTTTGGCACCCGGATAAGTGTAACTTAGATTGCGTGCCGTCAACTCACCTTTCACGGGCGTCGGTAGTTGAATCGGATTAGAATCATCTTTAATCTGGGGTTGAACGGTGAGAATCGACTCAATGCGGTCAATACTCACTTCACCTCGTTGATAAGCTGTAATGGTAAAACCTAAGAGGGCAGTGGGGAAAACTAAACGCTCTGAGTAGAGGAGTAGCGCCACAAAATCACCCACCGTAATTTTACCGGAGGAAATCAACCCAGAACCTAGCCACAGTAATACCAATAAGCTGACATAGGCGAGAGCTTCAATAACAGGAAATAGGACGTTTCGTGTTTTGGCTAAATTTAGATTTGCCCCTAACAGTTGCCCATTCAGGCGTCGAAAAGCACGGCGTTCGTTGGCTTCTTGAGCGTAGATTTTAATCAGGGAGATGCCGCTCATGTCTTCCTGAATCATCTCACTGAGATTGGAGAGTTCTTCTTGTACCGCCAGTTGTTGATTGCGGAGCTTTTCACTAAAAAGCTGGACGGTAATGAGCATCAGGGGATAAACGGCGATCGCGAATAGAGTCAACCGCAAGCTAATCGACATCATCACTGGCAGCGTTAAACCATAGGCGAATACCGTATTCGCCAAACTCAAGACGGCAAACCCCAACAGCCGTCGAATATTATCCACATCACTGGTAGCGCGGTTAATTAAATCTCCAGAAGTATTCGTGGAAAAATAAGATGGCTCTAGGATGAGTAAATGCTGAAAAATCTTTTGCTTCAGGTCAAATTCGACCTTACGCCCCACCCCGAATAAGAGAATGCGAGACACCATCCGAATCACCCACATTAACGATGCGAGGAGGATGATGGGCCAGACAAAGTGCCAGATTCGATCAAAATCGAAGGCGGTGCGGAGTTCGTCAATGCCATCCCTAATCAGCAGAGGGATATACACACCGAGTCCATTAACAACGAGGAGAGCAATGACACCAAGGGACGCATCTAAAGTGTGAGGACGCAGGTAAGCCAGTAGTTTTTGCAGCCTGGAGTTAGCCATGTTACAAAGATAACAATTCTTAATCTTAAACGATTGCTGGCTCTGGCTCCCTCGCCCAAATGGGGGTTACACGACTATCTGCTGCCCTCAAGGTTGATATTCTGCCTTAAGTATAGATGGCTCGACCCTCTGAACCCAACAATCCCACACAGTAGGTGTGGGATTGTCAAATCTCCAACCCGTTGGGAAGTAGAAAGTTTTTCATTATGCATAACTTCCTACTTCATCCTTTTCAAGTGGTTGTCGGAGATAGCCAGCCTCGTAACGAGTAGTAGATGGTGGTATAGAATTCCTCAATAATACGAGTGCTGACGCTGAGAGCATCAACACTGGGAATAAAGGATTCAACCGTAATGTTACGTGCCTCTCTCGTTCCAGGTTCTGTCGAAACAAAATTCGCTGGTTGAGTTACGACATTAATGCCGACTTGAGAAAAAGCTAAACTAGCGCGGCGGCTATTAATGGCAGAAGTAACCAGGAAAACAGGTCTGTCTTGTATAGCTCGACTTCTCAAGATGGCGTTCACCTGCTCAGCACTGGTGCGAAGGTCTCGGCTTCTGGATTCTACGACAATTTGACCTTGGGGAACACCAAATTGGTTCAGTACGGTGGCGACATTGTTGGCTTCTTGACCGGCGCTAGCAATCACAATGGGTTGGTTACCTGCTGTCACCTGCTCTTGATACACTTGGGCGGCGCGACGGAGGCGATTGCTGCCTTCATCCGTGAGCTGAATTTGGGTTCGAGGGGGAAGACTCGGTTGTGTCGTTCCTTGCGCCAATACCACAATCGCCCCAGCAGGGGCGGCTGTAGCGGCTGGGGTTGTCCTTGGGAATGCCCCAAGTTCAAGGGGTCGAGCCAATACAGTACTGACGAAGGGAATACTGGAAATCAGTAAAATCAGCAGGGCTGCCATAATCAGGTTCTTCTTCAGCCCCTGATTCAATGCCGCCGCTAACAGCACAATAGTGGCTCCCACGGGCTTAAGCGGGAATGAGAGAACGCTCCATGCCGTTCTCACCAATGTGTCGTTGGGGAAGAAAAACGCCAGCACGATGATGGTAAACAGCAGAAAACCCCCAAGCAAGGTAAGATACGCTCTGGGGATTACTTTCAGTAGCAAATTGTAGATAATAACTGTGATCAGCAGCCACAGTAGTACCTGGGTAAGTAGTAAGAACATTGTTAAGAACTTCTTCGTTGTTGAAGGTTAGCGGTTGGTTGCTCGTTGTTAGTCTCACCAAGGTAGTTGGAGAGTAGGGAGGAGGCAGAGCCTTTGAAAGTTTTAGCTGACACTACGCTTGATTACCTGCGGAAGCAAAGAGCTTGTGTGCGAACCTTATAACCCTCAACCCAGTCTCCTGTCTTGACCATTTAAAATAACAACTTACAACTAATAACTGGTAGTACTTTTGTTTCAGTGATGTTTCATCTGCTTGAACCAAGGTTTGAATCACTATTACACGGGCATTATACTCGCGATTGGCAGCAATAATGGGCAAAAAACGCAGTTGATGCTATGACACGTGATTACTTGAAGCAGGGCAACATCCTAAGGACAGACCTCACCTTGGGAAAGGACTCCAATCATCGTTAAATCAACTGATTAAGGAAAATTCACCAACCTTTTTCCAACCGATAGAAGGCAGGGTATAGCATGAACGTTTGGAAAGGGAAGGTGTTAAAGACACGCTTGCCGATTTTAAATTCGACATTCCGCATTCCTCATTCCACAATCGATAAGGAGTAGGAGACGTTCTACTTCGGTTCAACGTTAACGGGCGAAGTCGAAGAGCGAACGTCTGTTGTCAAGTTAGGCTATGAAACAAAAAACTGGGAGAGTGTGAGGTGTCGCAAGTCAAACCCACAATTTTAGTGACTGGCGGAGCAGGATATATTGGCTCTCATGCTGTGTTGGCACTTCAGCAAGAAGGCTACCGCGTTATCGTGCTGGATAACTTGGAATATGGGCATCGGGAGTTTGTGGAAGATATTTTACAGGTGGATTTGGTCGTCGGTGACATCGGCGATCGCGCAACCTTAGATCAGCTATTTGCCAATCACGAGATTGCGGCTGTTGTCCACTTCGCTGCTTATATCGCGGTAGGCGAGTCGGTTACAGACCCTGCCCAATATTACCGCAACAATGTGTCCGGTACGGTGACCCTTCTGGAAGCGATGGTAGCGGCAGGGGTCAAAAAATTGGTGTTTCCTTCGACCTGTGCCATCTACGGGATGCCCAAGCAAGTGCCAATGACTGAAGACCATCCCAAACAGCCAATGAGTCCTTATGCCACGACCAAGTGGATGGTAGAGCAAATCCTGGCTGATTTTGATCGGGCTTACGATCTACGTTCAGTGGTGTTTCGCTTCTTCAACGCCGCCGGCGCTAACCCAGAGGGGTTAATTGGAGAAGACCACCAACCCGAAACTCATCTAATTCCGCTTGTACTTCTAACCGCTTTGGGGAAACGCGAATCTATTTCCATTTGGGGTACAGATTACCCCACACCAGACGGCACCTGCCTTCGGGACTATATTCACGTCAGCGACTTGGCAACCGCTCACATTTTGGGGCTGGAGTATCTATTGCAAGGTGGCAAGAGTGAAGCGTTTAATTTAGGTAATGGCAATGGTTTTTCGGTGCGGCAGGTGATTGAAACAGCTCGTCTGGTGACAGGTCGGGAAATCAACGTAGTCGAGTGCGATCGCCGCAGTGGCGATCCCTCCGTTTTAGTTGGGAGTAGTGACAAAGCTCAAAAAATTCTAGGTTGGTCTCCCCAATACACTGATCTGAGTAAAATTATCGGCGATGCTTGGCAGTGGCATCAAAGGCGTCATCAATAAAACCTATTGAGAAGCGTCTAAGTGGGGAAAGTTGGCGCTATACTGATCGACTTGAGTTCCAAGCCACAAGCAAACAGCCGTCACCCGTAAAGTATTCAGGGACTGTTTAACTACTTTGTTGTTGGGTTAAAAAATTGCCGGTGAATAGACACATCCAGACTGGAAAGGCTCAAAGCAACTCAACTCCTGTAACAAAGGAGTCTCTTGGATTGGAAGCCAGAATCAGTCGCTTGGAGGCAATTGTGGGACAAATTGGCGAGGCAGTTCTGGCAACCACTGAAACCATTGACTGTCTGACTGAACGGGTAGATGCTCTAGCGATTCAAGTGCAACACCAAGGGCAACAAATTCAACAACAGGGTTACCAGATTTTTGCCGTCAGCGATGCGGTGCAAACTTTGGCTCAAGCTCAAAGTGACTCTTTAGAGCAGTTAGGGCAACTCACAGAAACTCTGCGACGCCTTGCGACTGCTATTGAAGCGGCGGATCACTGAGGCTAGGGTGGTTAGAGTGGGGCAGGAGTTGATATGAGGGTGGAAGAAATTTTCTACTGAATATCCTGAGGTTAACAACACACCGCCCTCACTCCCCTATTTCCCCATGACCCAATCCTGTTCAGACATCCCAGTAGACTTTCCAGCACAGGAAAAATGTGCTAGGACAACGAGAACGCTCATAACTCATTAGGAGAACATTAATGCAATTTCCGAGGCGATACTTCGTCCTTCTTCCCCTGACTGCGGTTCTTAGCCTATTGATGGTTAGTTGTAGCGAGAGTAAAGTCTCTCAATGTAACAAAATTATCAAGGTTGCCAACAAAGCCGCTGACGAAGCTAAAGCTATCACCAATGGCGGGAAGGAAAGCGACCCGAAAGCAATGCTTAAGGCTGCCGATGCGCTGGACAAAGCCTCTCAAGAAATGGAATCCATTAAAGTTAGCGATGACAAGCTTCGAGACTATCAAGGCCGTTTTTTTGTGATGTATCGCGATACCAGCAAATCCACCCGCGATTTTATCACCGCTTTTGAGAAAAAAGACCGCCCCGCCGCTGAAGCTGCGATCGTCAAATTGCAGAAAACGACTGCCCTAGAAACACCCCTCGTTCAGGAAATTAATAAGTACTGCCAGCCAGAAAAATAGCGGACAATCCAACTCCTTGCCAATCAACTGCCTCAAATTCCAGGGTAATTCTACAAAGAACGAAGAATGAAAGTTTAGCATCCTATTCCCTAAACAGTCATCCAGTGAGTTTGCCTTTCTCCTGCTCCCCATACCCTGGGTGGCTCACCTTGGGGTAAGCTCTTACTCACAAGAAGCATTCTGGTTAAATGTCCTTGAAATATGCTTTGGTTCATGAGTGGTTGACACCCCAAGCAACGGGTGGGTCAGAACTGGTCGTTCAAGAAGTTCTCCAGCACATTGAGGCCGATGTTTATGCATTGATTGATTTTGAATCGACCAATCCCCAGAGTTATCTGTTTGGGCGTTCGATTGGTACAACCTTCCTGCAAAGTTTGCCCTTTGCCCGCAATGGTGTTCAGAAATATCTACCACTACTGCCCATTGCCATTGAACAGCTAGACTTACGGGACTATGATGTCATCCTTTCCTCATCTCATGCGGTTGCCAAGGGCATCCTGAGTACACCTCAACAACTGCATATCTGCTACTGTCATACGCCCATGCGCTACGCCTGGGATTTAACGTTTGATTATCTCAGTAGTAGTCGGATGGGGCGAGGGCCACAAGGCTTAATCACCCGGTATCTACTTCATCAATTGCGTCAGTGGGATGCCCTTTCGGCGAACCGGGTGGATTATTTTATTGCCAACTCGGTACATACCGCACGTCGCATCTGGCGCTGCTATCGGCGTCAGGCAACGGTGATTTATCCGCCGGTCAATATTGAGCGATTTCCGTTCCAGACTCAAAAAGAAGATTTTTATCTCACGGTTTCCCGCCTCGTGAGTTATAAGCGAGTCTCGTTAATTGTTCAAGCTTTCAATCAACTGGGACTTCCACTCGTCGTGATTGGCACAGGACCGGACTTGGAGGCGATTCGCAAACTGGCACAACCGAATGTACAAGTGCTAGGATTTCAGCCAGACTCGGTGGTTGAGCAGTATATGACCCGCGCCAAAGCCTTTGTCTATGCAGCCTGTGAAGATTTTGGCATTGCCCTAGTGGAAGCTCAAGCTTGTGGAACGCCCGTGATTGCCTATGGTGCTGGGGGGGCATTAGAGACTGTTCGAGATATTCGGCAACATCCGAACAGCGGAACAGGTCTATTTTTTCAATCCCAAAGTGCGGACGCGTTGATCGAAGCCGTGAATACTTTTGAGAGGTCAAAAAACTCGTTCAGTCCCGAACAGGGTCGATTAAACGCGGCTGGGTTTGCTCCCAAAATTTTTGGCGATCGCTACCTGGCTTTTCTGGAACAGTGCCAAGAGGGCTACAAATCTCAATTCTCCCCTGAAAATTTCAAGTTTCCTCAGGCGTATTCGCCGTAGCCAGCCTCTTGTGGCTTTATGATCTTGACTGTGTGGTGTGAAGTGAAGGAGTAAGATGACTGCCGAAAGCCAACTTATCTCCGTCAAGATGTTGCGAGCGTTCGTGAAGCGAGGAATTCAGCCACTCGCGTCGCGCAGCAGACCCAGGGGTCTTTCTCGACATCGCTTAAACGGAGATTTCGCCAAGCGGCTGTTTGATGTTATGTTTTCGCTATCTGTTCTGATTTCGTTTTTGCCGATTTACTTGGTACTCGCCCTACTGATTGCCATCAGCTCACCGGGGCCCATTTTTTATGTCCAGGAACGGGTCGGTAGAAATTACCAGTCGTTTGGCTGCCTCAAATTCAGAACAATGGTACAAAACGCTGACGAAATATTGACCGATTTGATGGAAACATCACCTCATTTACGTGAGGAATTTGAGGATAATTTCAAGCTCAAAAAAGACCCTCGAATTACAGGCATTGGTAAGTTTTTACGACTGACTAGTCTGGATGAGTTTCCTCAATTTTGGAATGTTTTGAAGGGAGATATGAGTGTGGTGGGGCCCCGACCCTTAGTGCCGGAAGAACTACCTAAATACGGGCGTAATATGGACAAGGTTTTGACGATTAGGCCAGGAATTACTGGTTTATGGCAAGTTTCTGGGCGTAATGACATTCCTTACCCTCTGCGGGTTCAAATGGATGTTTATTATGTCAATTTCAGGAATTTCTGGCTAGATTTATGGCTGATTTTCAAAACTCTTGGTGTGATTATTTTCCCTAAAAATAATGGGGCTTACTGAAGGAGAAGTCTGGAAAGTTTAGACATCTTTTTTTTGCTTATTAAGAGAGTTGATTTGACAACTAATTCTGTCTTCATTATTCTCTAAGGCGGTAGAAATCCACAGGCTATTTAACGCTTTGGTGCTGTCTCACGAAAGCTTTCTTTAGATAATCTTTGTCAGCGTTCGCTCTCTTCGCTCTCGAAGGGAGCCGAGACGCTAGGATTAGCTACCGTAGCGAAACAAAGACTCTGCATAGCAATCAAAGCTTTAGCCTGATTTCATTCCAGCTAACTCACTACCCGCTTAGCCATGGATCAATTTCTAGGTTAACTTAAGGATGATTCGTTTACCTTCCAACACGTCCGTTGGGCGGGTGAGCTTTATTGGCACTTGAGCCGCAGTGAAAGTTCCGATTTGTTACAGGAAAATTCAAGAATGACACAACGTAAACGAGCGCTAATCACGGGTATTACGGGTCAAGATGGCTCCTATTTGAGTGAATTATTACTAGAAAAAGACTATGAAGTTCATGGAATTATTCGGCGAACTTCCACCTTTAATACCGATCGCATCGATCACATTTATGTAGACCCTCACAATGAAAACGCTCGGTTATTCCTCCACTACGGTGATTTAACCGATGGCGTAACCATGCGCCGAATTTTAGAAGAAGTAAAACCCGTAGAGATTTACAACTTAGGTGCACAATCCCATGTAAGGGTGAGTTTTGATTCACCGGAATACACGGTTGATTCTGTGGCAATGGGGACGCTACGTCTTTTGGAGGCAATTCGAGATTATCGCAATCGCACCGGAATTGATGTGCGTTTTTATCAGGCGGGTTCGTCTGAGATGTTTGGCAAGGTACAGGAAGTACCGCAAAAGGAAACAACGTCTTTTTATCCCCGCAGTCCCTATGCTTGTGCCAAGGTTTATGCCCACTGGCAAACCGTAAACTATCGCGAGTCTTACGGAATCTTTGCCTGTAATGGCATCTTATTTAATCACGAATCGCCGCGCCGAGGCGAAACATTTGTCACGCGCAAAATTACCAGAGCGATCGCTCGGATTGTAGCGGATCAACAGCAGAAACTCTACCTGGGTAATCTTGACTCCAAGCGAGACTGGGGTTACGCCAAAGACTATGTTCAGGCGATGTGGCTGATGTTGCAACAAGAGGAAGCGGATGATTACGTCGTCGCCACGGGTGAAACTCACTCCATTCGTGAATTTTTGGACATCTCCTTTGGTTATGTCAATCTCAATTGGCAAGACTACGTAGAGTTTGACCCCCGTTATCTACGTCCGGCTGAAGTTGATTTACTCATTGGTGACCCCAGCAAGGCAAAACAGAAGCTGGGTTGGGAACCTTCTGTGACCTTTGAAGAGTTAGTCGCTTTAATGGTAGAAGCCGATTTGCGAGCGTTGGGGCTAACTTCCCAGCATAGCCCAGAAGCTTCCGATTGGCAGGATAATGCCTATATTCGTCAGAGTGTAGGAAGCATCGTTGATTGAGGGGGTTCGCTAATTTCTAGTAGTTGCTAGATAATCAAATCGTGACGAAGAAAGCATGAAGTGTAAAGGATTCAGGATGAAAATACTCCAGCCATTCAACTCAAGACCCTAATATTGATCACAAGGGATAATTTCATACCTCATACATCATTCTTCAGCCTTCAGTTGACCGATCGCAAAGAGAGTTTCAGACGCTGGGCAAGGATTGCAAGACCAATGGCAACTTTAGATTTAAGTAATCAAAGGATTCTGGTAACCGGTGGCGCAGGATTTCTAGGGCGTCAGGTTATCGAGCAGCTCTGTACGGCGGGGGCAAAGCGAGAGAAAATTACAGTACCGCGATCGCGCGACTATGACCTTCGTTCCTTAGAAGCCTGCCAACAAGTCGTCCAGCAGCAAGATATCGTTATTCACCTTGCCGCCCACGTCGGTGGTATTGGGTTAAATCGAGACAAACCGGCTGAACTCTTCTATGACAACCTGATGATGGGCACTCAACTCATTCATACTGCCTATCAAGCAGGTGTTCAGAAGTTCGTGTGTGTGGGTACCATCTGCGCCTATCCTAAATTCACGCCAGTCCCGTTTAAAGAAGATGACCTCTGGAATGGCTATCCAGAAGAAACAAACGCCCCTTATGGCGTTGCCAAAAAAGCTCTCTTAGTCCAACTCCAAGCCTATCGACAGCAGTACGGATTCAATGGTATCTATCTGCTGCCCGTCAACTTATATGGCCCAGAAGATAACTTTGACCCCAAAAGTTCTCACGTTATCCCAGCTTTGATTCGCAAAGTACACGAAGCCCAACAAAAAGGAGAAAAGCAATTACCTGTATGGGGTGATGGAAGCCCGACTCGTGAGTTTCTCTACTCGACTGATGCGGCACGAGGAATTGTGATGGGAACTCAGTTTTACAATGACATAGAACCCGTTAATTTGGGCACAGGTGAAGAAATCTCAATTCGTAATTTAATTGAGCTCATTTGTGACTTGATGAAATTTGAGGGTGAAATTATCTGGGAAACGGATAAGCCGAATGGACAACCCCGTCGTTGTTTGGATATAGAACGGGCAGAGCAAGCGTTTGGCTTCACCGCCGAGGTAGGTTTTAAGGAAGGGCTAGAAAATACGATTAACTGGTATCGACAACATGCTACCTGATCAAAATAGGTCAACGTAGACGCCATGATGGTCACTCACCGATTTACCATCAGGGGTAAAGCCTTGCCAAGTATTCACTTGCTTGACTCGCTCTGCTGTCACTTGAACCATATTCTGTCCAAAGTGGAAGCATAAGCTGTCCGGCAACAAGGGAAAAACTCTGATGCTGTCGTAGGAACAACAGCGGCTAGAGCAGCCAGGTAGAACCATAAGTTGGCCGTAAGTTGAAAGGGGAAGGATAAGATGTCCTTGAGTTGATAAACTGACAATATCCTCCCATTGCTGCCAGAGAAAAAAATGCTGGACGGCGAACAGTTTGTGCGGTGGTGCCAGCAGCTCGGCTTGGCAGAATCGGCAAGGCAATACATCGAACTGTTACGCAGTTCGCCACCTGCGCGTGTGGTACGCAGTAGGGCAGGCAACGTGAGTGGTCGTTACCCCAGTCGGAAAATGGGCGTGACGATTCAATTTGAGAGCCACCACAACGAATTGGCAGGCATCTATGAAATGGAATATGACCCAGATGTGCTGGAATATTACGATCAACCCAGGGGGCTTAAACTTAGCTATCAAGCTCTGTGTGGTCGGAAAGTAGGAGTCCTGCATACCCCAGATTTCTTCGTGTTGCGCCAAACATCTGCTGGCTGGGAAGAGTGGAAAACACTTGATGAATTAGTGCGATTATCAGCTAAGATGCCTGCTCGCTACGTGAAAGAAATTGAAGGTCAATGGCACTGTCCCCCAGGAGAAGAAGTAGCACAAAGCTTGGGATTATATTATCGCATCCGCTGCAACGCTGAAATTGACTGGGTTTTCCAAAATAATCTTCATTTTCTCGAAGACTACTTGCAGCCGTCCCATTTGGATCTAGAAGAGAACGTTCGTGCCAACATCACATTACTGGTAGAACTTCATCCAGGAATTACCTTAGGTGAATTGCTACAACAGGGGTACAACTGTGACGAGGTTTATACCCTAATTGCCCAAAATCATTTAAAGGTGAATTGGCGAGGTGTCAACATAGCGCAACTTGGTTCACAGCGTCAAATCTTTCCGGCTAGTCAGAAAGTTTGTCAAACCGAAACAACCAAGTGGAGAAGAGCATCAACCTTAGAATTAGCCCCTAACTTAGTTGACCTAAAACCTGGTTCTCCTGTGGTGTGGAATGGAAAAAGCTTATCGATTCTCAATCGGGGAGAAACCCATACAGCCCTACTCAATGAAGAGGAAAAAGTCATCCAACTGCCCAACGTTGCCCTATTGGAATTAGTCAAACAGGGTGAGTTAACAGGTGTTGTCACCCACTCCTTACCATCTGCAAAAGAAGTCAATGACCTTTTAGCCAAGGCTAGCGTCGATGATTGTGCACAAGCCAACCGCCGCTATTCCATCATTGCTCCCTACCTAACGGGTGAACTCCAAACCTCAAATCAGGTCGTCAGTACACGTACAATTCGCCGTTGGTTGCATTCGTGGCAAAAAGCCCAAGAGCAATATGGATGTGGTTATGTAGGTTTATTGCCTCGCGTCAGCTCTAAAGGTAATCGCCAATCCAAATTACCGGAAGCGACACAAAAATCGTAGACGAATTCATTGCTAACAACTATCTAAATCTCAAACAGCAAGGAAAATTCGCCGTTTACAGTTCACTGGTACGAGCCTGTGAACAGCAAGGGATTACTCCTTGTAGCTACAAAACATTTGTCCGAAACATTCATCAAAAATCTAACTATGAACAGGCTTTGAAAAGGCAGGGGCGTAGGGCGGCTTACAAGCACGAACCTTTTTATTGGGAGCTAGAGGTAAACACCCCTAGGCACGGACAACGACCCTTTGAAATCTGCCATATTGACCATACACAATTAGATATTGAGCTAGTTAGCTCCCACACATCAGTAAATCTGGGTCGCCCTTGGGCTACCTTCCTAACAGACGCTTACTCACGACGAATACTAGCCGTTTATCTGTGTTTTGACCCACCGTCCTACCGTAGTTGCATGATGGTAATGCGCGAGTGTGTCCGTCGTCACGGACGCTTGCCCCACACGATAGTGGTGGATGGAGCCAAAGAATTCATGAGTGTTTACTTCGAGCGGCTACTAGCCGCTTACTCTTGCACGAAGAAAACCCGACCAGCGGCTAAACCCCGATTTGGTTCAGTATGCGAACGCTTGTTCGGGACAGCCAACACCATGTTGATTCACAATCTCCAGGGAAATACGCAAATTAACAAGAATTCTAGGGCTGTGACGAAAAGCGTTAATCCCCGTAATTTAGCTATTTGGACGCTGGGGAGTTTGTATCAGAATCTATGCGATTGGGCTTATGAATTTTACGACAACAAGGAGCATCCGGCACTCTTGAAAAGCCCAAGAGCAGCTTTTTCAGATGGCTTGTTGCAAACCGGATTGCGCCCACATAAACTGATTCCTTACGATGAAACCTTTCGGATTTTGACCCTACCAACAACATCCAAAGGAACTGCCAAAGTCATTCCTAATCAAGGAGTCAAAATTAACCACATCTACTATTGGCATAATAGTTTTCGGAATCCGGAAATTGAAAAGACTCAAGTTCTCGTGCGCTATGACCCAAATGATGTTGGGATTGCCTATGCCTACATAAAAGGTCAGTGGGTAAATTGCATCTCGCAGCACTATAGTAGCTTAGCGGGTCACTCAGAGCGAGAAATGATAGCAGCAAGCGTCCAGTTGCGTCAACAACATAAGAATCACTCCAAACAATTTACAATCACAGCCAAAGCCCTCGCTGAATTTCTAGCAAGTACAGAAGCCCAAGAAGTTATCTTAGAGCAACGCTTACGGGATGTAGAAGCCAAAGAGGTTTTAGCAATAATTGATGGAGTCAAAATGAAGCGACCTGAAGAACAGCCTCCAGCCTCCGAGTGCCTTTCACTTCCTATAAGTCGAGAAACCTCTCCTAATAGAGATGAGATTGATTCTGAAGAAATTGAACCTTATGAGGAGTTTTGGTAATGCCCTCTGCCAAGCATTTTCCTCCAGAACTCTTAGCTGCAACTCCAGCGGAGAAATTGGCTTACTTTGAAAGTTGTACGGTAGTACACAGGCAATTAAAAATTGCTTATGAAGCTGTAATAGATGCCGTCAATAATCCTGGAGGAGCTTCATTAATCTTTTGTTTGGTCCTACCGGGGTGGGGAAAACAACCTTACTCCATCAAGTTGTGAAAGTGCTAATAGAGCAGAACTCCAGAGCTATGCAACTTGATTGTGGGCATATTCCTGTTGCTTATGTAGAAGCTCGCGCTCCCGAATCCGGGTCTTTCGACTGGAAAGATTATTATAAAAGCGTCTTGATAGCTTTAGCTGACCCCTTCGTTGATTATAAACTCAGAACTGGCAGTAGCCGAATTGAGGGCAGGGGTTCGGCTCAACGTCTAGTTAAATCAAGAGCCAACCTTTCAGATTTACGAGAGGATGTAGCCGCAATTATCCAACAACGTCGGTTAATTGTATTTCTAGTTGATGAAGCCCAACGCTTCACTAAAATGGCATCGGGACGAAGACAACAAGACCAAATGGATGCCATTCAGTCAATGGCAAGTTTCACGTCCACCCGACACGGACTTTTTGGCACTTATGAACTGCTACAGTTAAGAAATTTAAGCGGTCAATTGAGCCGCCGCAGTTTAGATATTCACTTTCCTCGTTATCAAGCGGATTGCTCACAGGACGTTAAAGATTTCAAACGGGTACTCAAAAGCTTTGCCTGCCAAATGCCCTTGTTAGAAGTCCCTGATTTAGAGCAGCATTGGGAATACTTTTACGAACGCAGTATCGGTTGTGTCGGGATAGTGAAAGATTGGCTGACACAAGCTTTGAGAAAAGCGTTGGGAGAATCAGCCTCTACCCTGAGCTTGGCACATCTTACACCTTATGCTCCCAGTGTTTCTAAATGTATGCAAATGGCAACTGAGGCGATAGAAGGTGAGAAAGCGCTGCTCCAATCGGAGAGCGAACTGAGCCGATTGCGTCAAAAATTGGGATTAACTGTTAAGGAGCCACCAACAGCAACAGAAGCCTTGCTCAATAGCCCGACCCGTTCTACGGCTAATAAAAAAGACAAGAAAACAAAGAAACGTCGTCCGGGAGAGCGTAATCCTCAACGGGATGTCATCGGAGGCGCTCCCAGTGTCAGTTGAAAGCTGGAGTAATCATCAACTGTGGTATTCAAAAACCACAACAATTCCAGAGCGTAGCCGCCTGCATCCTCTTGAACCCATCGGTGTAGGAACGCCGACAGTAGAGAGTTTAACCAGTTATGTGGCTCGGTTGGCAGCAGCTCATCGAGTACCTACGGGTATTTTGCTAGCTCAAGAAGTCGCTCAACAAGTCAGTAGATATCAGGGCAATCAGCATCAAGGGTTATCCAGATGGTTTTTCCGTGTCTTTTTCAACGATACGGGGGCCTGGAATGGCATGGGAATTATGGCATCTGAGCCAGTTCATGTGTTAGAAGCACGAACCAAGCAGCATCAGTTACGGTTTCTCACTTTGTTACGTTGGGCTAACGTTTTACCGTCACGAGGTTTACTTCGTACCAACAAGGCTTGGTGTCCCGTGTGCTATGACGATTGGGAGCGTTGTGGCAAACCCATCTACGAGCCTTTATTATGGTCGCTCCAGGTAGTGACAACTTGTCCTGTTCATCAACAAGTTTTATGGCATCAATGTCCCAATTGTCGGCGGTCGCTCTACCCTCTAGAGTGGAATTCCCGACCGGGTTTCTGCTCTAGATGCCAACAGTGGTTGGGTGTGAGTTCATTTTTGAGTACAGGCGAGACCTCTTTTGATGCTTCCCCAGTAGAGCCACCTGATTGGGAATGGCAGATTTTTGTTGTGTACTCCGTGGGAAAAATTCTAGAGCAAGCACCTTTTCTTGAGTCTGTGCCAGCTAGAGAAAATCTGGCATTTTGTATTGACTTATGTATTCAAAAAGCTACCAACGGTAATGCTAAAGCTTTTGCTGAGTTAATGTACCTGAGTGCTTCCGTACCAGGAGAATGGCGATGTGGTCAAGCACTGGCACAATTAGGTTTGCTCTTACGAGTTTGTTGGTGTCTTTCTATTCCTTTAGTTGATTTCCTCACTGGCCGGGTAGTGATTGAGCAACCGCTATCGTTGAAGGTTTTGCCTATCACTCAACAAAGGAGAAAAACTAATCGGCGCTTTGATGCGCTGAAAGTACAAATGTTTTTAGAGGCAGCTTTGTCTTTTGAACCACCCCAGTCTCTCAAGCAAGTGGCTGCTACTATTGGATACGACCCTGGCGATATCTCCCGATTTTTCCCAGACTTGTGCCACCAAATTTCCGCTCGTTACAGATTATACCGACAAGCAATCAGAAAGTCCTAGCTATAATAATGCCATTCCCCAAGTCTATCTCCAGGTACTCGCAAGCGGTTCAAGTCTAGTTACCTCGTCCCACCACGTCGAAGTATAAAGTGACCACAGTTTTTTGGACAACTTATGCTTCCACTTTGGACAGGATATGGTTCAAGTGACATCTGCCCAGTCTTTGCTGAAACAAATGTGGTCAATGTTGAATGGAATCTTATCGGTAACACAAACAAGGTCGTTTTCTTGTAGTGCCTCACTCAACATGTTCCGTCCTTGATGGGTTCCGTATCCAGTCAAACCACTCAGCGTTTGGTTAAAGTCACCCGCTACACATAAGGGCAAACCTTGATTCAGTTTTGCCCAATCCTGACAATGAGATGCGATCGATTTGTAATGTTCTTGCCACTTCTTCGCTGTCCCTGTTGGGCCTTTATCGTTTGCCCAAGTAATAATGGTTCCATAGACGAGAAAGTGAGCAAGCGGCGCTAAAATTTCAGCGCACACAGCAATTGAAGGATCGAAAGTGGGAAACGTCCTCCCGATTGGGTAGCGAGACCAAATAGTTGAACAATTTTCTCCAGGATTATGATATTCAGATATTGGAGATGTGGCAATTTTTGAGTAATTATTTTTGGGATTGATAACACGATTGGTCTCAGTGAGTATCCAAATATCAGCGTTTATTTCATCAATTTGTTCCTGAATTATCGGATTTTTTTTCCAACCTCCAAGCTTTGGACGCTCAAGATTCCAGGTCGCAATTCTCATAGATTTTGGCATTTTTTATCAATAAATTATGAAATAATTTATTTTGACGCCTTTACCGTTATTGGTGTTGAATAATGGGTAGCTCAATCACAAACTCTGTCCCTTGGGTCACGGCTGAATGATAGAATAACTTTCCTTGATGTCGCTCAACAACAATCTGATAGCTGATCGATAATCCCAACCCTGTCCCCTTGCCAGGGGGTTTGGTGGTAAAGAAGGGGTCAAATAACCGAGGTTGAATATCTACGGGTATACTTACCCCATTGTCAGTGATGCGGATCATTACTCGATTTTCTTCGACCCGTGCCGTGCGAATCCAAATTGTTGGGGATGGATGGTGAGAGTCTTCCGTTTCATCACTGATGCTGGATAATTCACAAGCCTCTTCCAATGCATCGATCGCATTACTCAGGATATTCATAAAAACTTGATTAAGCTGACCTGGGTAACACTCTATCAAGGGGAGTTGTTCATACTCTCTAATGACCTGAATTTCGGGACGATGAGGCTGTTGCTTCAATCGGTGTTGCAAGATTAGCAGAGTACTATCCATGCCTTCATGAATATTGACCGACTTAAGTTCTGTTTCATCCAGGCGGGAAAAGTTCCTCAAGGACATAACAATTTGAGTGATTCGTTCCGCCCCTTCTTTCATCGAATCTAAAAGTTTGGGAAAATCTTCGGCAATAAATTCGGGTTCAATCTGTTCGAGTTGTTCGGCAATTTCTGCGATTGGATGGGGATAATGGCATTGATACAAGTCAATTAGATTTAACAAATCTTGAGCATACTCCCTCGCTGGATGGATATTGCCATAGATAAAACTGGTGGGATTGTTGATTTCATGAGCCACTCCTGCCACTAATTGTCCTAAACTAGCCATTTTTTCTTTCTGCACCAATTGGGCTTGAGTTTGTTGCAGTTCTTGCAATGCTCGTTCTAACTGCATTGCTTTCTCTTGTTCTCTCTGCGTAAAATCGCGCAGGGCTTGTTCAGCTTGCTGGCGCTCGGTGATCTCTTCAAACATGTACAATCGACCAAAATAGCGATCTCCCTCATCACGAATTTGAGCCGAAAAACGACGAATCGTGCGTCCCCCAACAAAAGGAATTTCATCTTCGACTACGGCTCGATTTTCCTCCGATTGCAGGGGTTTGCAGGATTCGGCAAAAGCAGCAACATCGGCAAGCAAGGGAATACAGGCGGGAATAATATCGTTGTTTTTGAGTTCACCCCGTTCCATAGACTCCTCTAGATGTTCAATCCCCCAAATTTCACAGAAGCGATGGTTGAAGTAGAGTATGGCATCGGTGCGGTTGTCTACGACAAAGAACGCCAAGGGAGAGGCGCTAGTCATGGAACGCAAGAACGCTTGATCCCAACGCAATTGGGCTTCAAACTGCTGGCGCTCAGTGATATCACGGCAAACACAAATAATTCCCCCGTCCTCCGTCAAGGTGAGGGATACCTCTTCGGCAAACGTACTCCCATCCCCTCTTTTGGCGATCGCTTCTCCGTGCCACCGTCCTGTTTGTAATAAAATAGGCAAACAGTCTTGTTCCAGGCGCTGGATTTCATCGGAGGAATAAAGTTCGTGCCATGTCTTCCCTAGGAGTTCGGTGCTGTTGTCGTAACCAAACAGCCTGACATGCGCCTAGTTCAAATAGGTGTACTCCTGCTGAGCATTAGTGATCGCAATGCCATCCATCGCCGCTTCTACCGCCGCTAACTGTCGCCGTAGGGTTTCTTCCGATTTCTTGCGATCGGTAATGTCTTCGACAACATAGGAAAAGCGCGATCGCCCGTTTGCCACTTTGCCGATAAAACATACGGTTGCGGATAACCATCTCGAATGCGTTGCTGTATTATGTTGGTACTCAAAACGAACGGGAGTGCCTGTGCGTTCACTCTCTCGGTAGTTTTCGAGCCACTGCTGTATGTGAGCCGGGGAAACTCCTAACTGACTCGCCAGTTGATTTCGCGTGGCATCCGGAGTCGTCCCAAAAAATTGCGCGGTTGTTTGGTTGTCAGAAAGATGCAAAATATCATCATCGAGTAGTTCCACCACACCCATCATCAGAGGAGAACTATTGTAGAAGCTACGTAAAATTGCTTCTTGTTCCCGTAGTTCTTCCTCGGCTTGCTTATGAGCGGTAATATCATGAGCCACCGCATAAATTAACTGTTGTTGGGCACATGGAGTCGCTTTCCATCGCAGCCATTTGTAAGAGCCATCTTTGCAGGGGTAACGATTTTCAATCAATAGTGTCTACACCCGTTATCAGCGTCTGAGCTTCAATTAGGGTAGCTTGATAGTCTTCAGGATGGACAAAATCAAAGTATGGTTTGGCTAGGAGCTCTGATTGAGTAAAGCCTAGCGTTCTTTCCCAGGCAGGATTGAGATGTTTAAAATATCCATCAAATCCCGCCACACACAACATATCGAGGGAAAGGGTAAAAAAACGCTCTCCTATCGGTAACTCGGATTCGGATGGTGCTGTCTTCAGTTCTGAACTGTGATACCGCGTTGCTTCCCTCTGATGGCACTCACAGCCTCTTGGGTGTTTTAAAATAGGTGAGATTCCTGAAGCATCAACATGCTGCAACTGTCGTTCAACACTTCCAGTCGATGGTTCAGGGTTGGAATTAGAGGAAAAAAAGGGGATATTACCGATCATTTCATTGAATTTTAGTGAAAAAATATCAGTGGAATCTGAGACAGTTACAGCTCTATAGCTAGAAAATATTAAGGATTGTCAAAAACTGGATTATTCTAACTGTTTGTCCTCTGGACTTGATTGATAATGCCGTTTCACTACTCCACTCCAAGAGAATGACTGTAATCACTATCTATATTTAGAGTTCCCTAAATTTACTAGACACAGTTACTTCTTGATCAAAATTTTCAAAGACACTGATGAAGTTTTGATAAAGAAATCATATTCCTTAATAGTTATTAAAATGGGTAAACATGGGGAATCCCAGCCAAATAAATCCAAATGGCGTCAGATTCTACTGCAAAAACGGCAATCATTAAGTGTAGAAGCATGGCAGGAAAAGAGCGATCGCCTCTGTTCTCACCTGCAATCCTCACCTTTATTTAGCTCAGCACGAACCATATTGGCTTATTTCAGCTTTCGTCAAGAACCCGATTTAAGTCCCCTATTTACAGACTCCAAACGCTGTTGGGGATTCCCTCGTATTGAACAAAAATCTCTCGTCTGGCATCGCTGGATGCCTGGAGACTACCTCTCGAAAGGAGATTATGGCATTTTTGAACCCTACCCTGATTCCCCAATCTTGACGCCCCATGAGGTCGATCTAATCTTAGTGCCGTCTGTGGCTTGTGATGCACGAGGATACCGTTTAGGGTATGGGGGGGGATTTTATGACCGATTGCTGAGTTCAGCCGATTGGGCCTCTAAACCTACTATCGGAATTGTGTTTGAATTTGCCTATGTGTCGCACTTACCCGTTGACCCTTGGGACAAGCCGCTCCATAGTATCTGTACAGAAGATAGGTTTCAGGTAAGCGATACGCCATGAGTCGAAAGCGGCAAACTCAGATGTGGAGAAACGTTTGGAGATATCTGCTGTTAGGAGCGATCGCCTTTGGGATGCTCTTCCCACTGCTTTGGCTTGTCAGCACATCATTCAAGTCTCCAACCGAAGACATCTTTCAGTTTCCTCCCCAACTCATTCCCAGTCAGCCCACCTTTCAAAATTTCCTCACCGTCTGGCAAACCAATCCCTTTGGGCAATACTTGTGGAACAGTACAATTGTGGCTGTTCTCACCGTCAGCTTAAATCTCCTCTTCTGTTCCCTCGCCGCTTACCCACTGGCAAGACTGGATTTTCGAGGACGTGATGTGATTTTCACCCTGGTTGTCTCCACCATCATGATTCCCTTCCAGATCGTGATGATACCCCTCTACATCTTGACGGTGCAGCTAGGTTTAAGAAATACCTATCTAGGCATCATTTTCCCCAGCCTTGCCTCAGCCTTTGGCATTTTCCTACTGCGCCAAGCCTTTCAGGGTGTTCCGAAGGAACTGGAAGAAGCCGCTCGTATGGATGGCTGTTCGGAGCTAGGCTTGTGGTGGAATATTATGCTGCCTGCTGTCCGTCCAGCGCTAGTGACGTTGGCGATATTTGTGTTTATTGGCTCTTGGAGTGACTTCTTGTGGCCTTTAATTGTCCTCGATAGACCGGAGTATTACACCCTTCCCTTGGGTGTCGCCACCCTTGCAGGTACATTCTCCCTGGATTGGCGTCTGATTGCGGCGGGTTCTGTTATTTCTATCGCCCCTGTCATTTTGTTCTTCCTGCTGATGCAGCGTTACATTGTCCCGACAGATACCAGTAGTGGTGTTAAAGGCTAGTGGGTTTGAGTGTTAACCATTGATTGTTTCCCTACTCCAAGAATATTCTGCCTAGTGCAGCATGGCAGAAATAACTGACTAGCTAAAATCTCCCCAGCTCCCCAGCTCCCCCGCTCCCCTGCTTGCACAGAGGTAATCAGAAATTTTTGCCATCATGCACTAGATGCCATACCCCGCCAAAACGCCCCCTATCCTTCACTTAGAATCACAGACTACTGTCTTAATGCGTCAGTCCTAGCTATAACAGTAGTAGGGTGTATGTGAATAGCATGAAAAATCAGGTGACTGTATAAGTCCTGAGCAATCCCTCTTTCATTACTCTCACCAGAGAATATTTTAAACGTCGAGCCTTGCGTCAAAGTTTCCGACTTTGGCGAGGAAACCTGTCTCAAAGCCAGCTCGTCATTTATTCTCTGTTCAGAGCAATAAAAGAGGGTTAAGTCAACTACTCACGGTTACTTCGTTGAACCGTGAGCTTGGAAAGGTCAGTTTTCAGTAAAAGTTGTCTACCGCATGAGTCTGATAATGGTACACACGTTTAGTTGTTTTCCTAGACTAAACCTCTGTAAAACCTCTGACTAGGTTGCTCTAAGAAAGGACATCTTTTATCAGATGGCGGTAAGGAACAAGTAACTTCTTGTAAGGATTATCTCCTATGCAACGAGTACCCGTAATTTCACCTGATGGGCGTCCACTAATGCCTACCAAACCTTTAAGAGCTAGGCGATGGCTTAAAGAAGGAATTGCCAGAATCTATCTTAATGACCTGAACATTTTTGCTATTGTGCTCATCAATGAGCCGTCTGGATATGAAACTCAAAATGTGGTCATTGGCATCGACCCTGGCAAAATGTTTTCCGGCGTTGGCATTCAAAGTTCCAAGGCTACTCTGCTCAAACTTCATCTAATCCTTCCGTTCCCCAATGTCACTAAAAAGATGACAGCAAGACGGATACTTAGGAGGGTAAGAAGGGGTCGCAGAATCAACCGCAAACTGCCTTATGACCAGAGCTGTCATAGAGCTAAACGGTTTGACAACAGAGTCCAAAAGAAGCTGCCTCCCAGTATCAGAGCTAATCGTCAATTAGAGCTAAGAGTAGTCAAGGAAATAACGCGATTATTCCCTATTTCTAGCATCGTTTACGAATACATCAAAGCTCGTGGGAACAAGGGCTTTAGCCCTGCAATGGTGGGACAAAAAGTGATGTTGGAGTGGCTAGAAAAAATCGCACCAACAGCTACTCAATTTGGCTGGCAGACATCCAACATTAGGCAGTGGCTAAAACTTCCAAAAGATAAGGCTGACAAATCAAAAGCTGTGGAAGAAACGCACAGTAATGACGGTGTTGCACTAGCTGCTAGTCATTTCATTAAGTGGAAAGAATGGGAATCGAGTAATGCAAGAGGTGGTAACTGGAAGGGTAACGTTGTTGTTACATCAGCCCCCTTCAAGGTAATAGCCAAACCCAATCTTTATAGGCGTCAGCTCCACTTCGAGAATCCCGATAGTCATAAGCCTAATCCCAACTAATACCGTAAGCGCAAGGGTGGAACAGCTACACCTTTTGGTTTCCGCTCTGGTGACTTTGTTCAAGCTGAGAAAGCCGGACAGATTTACAGAGGTTGGATTGGTGGTTATACCCAAACGGGTAAGTCCAAAAACATCTCAGTCTACAACTATGAATGGAAAAGAATTGGACAATTCAGTCCTAGCAAGGTCAAATTACTTAAGCGCTCATGCAAATTATGTGTTACTTAGGGGAGATGTGTTGGACGGCGTAGGGACTCTCGCCGTCCTGCTGTCCCTCCCCACCCTGCTGCGCCGAGGGTGGGGACTCTCGCGAACACGTTGAAAAAATACGCAGCTTGGATGAAGACAGACCGACTTCACAATTGGTACACATAAAGCTTGTATCTTGCAATTTGTATCTTGCAAACACATCAATGGGAGCAGCTTACTTGGTAAGCTTTAAAAGCATGGAAGTTTATAGACTCAATACAGTAAGTAAAGCAGAGCCAGTGAAGCAAGATAACTTACTAACGTGGTTTCGCTGGCTCAAGCGGTGGGTTCGTCAAATCTTTACTAAAGGACGCACCAAGCAAAAACCTTTAAAAGTCATTGAGCGAACTGAGTCTCATGATGAACTAACTTCCCTCGTGTTTGTAGAACGAGATGCTCCTGGCGCAGTGGGAACCTGGTATATGTTCCGTCGGGATAATCCTCGTGTCAACTTGCTGATCACCCTGGATAACTTAGCAGCGATTCGATTAGCCTTGCGTCACCATCGACCCCAAGGCATGGAAATGTCCAATTTTGAGCGTTCTTTAGTGCATCAAGACCCAATCATTAGAACTCATCGCATTAGTATTCAGTGGATTGTCAAGCTGAGGAGTTCTCGTACTGTATTTAACTTAATTGGTACCTGGGACGCTGACCTTCAAGGAGATAGTTTCGACCCCAACTCTAAGGCAATTACAATATTTAGATTGATTGGGCGAGAAGCTTTAAACTTGCCGCCCATTCCTGGGGTACAGTGGCGAGCCAGGATGGCTCATTTCCCTTGGACTGATAGTATGGAAAGCTATGCAAGAGCGGTGTTAGGGGAATATCATAAATCCCACATCAAGAAAGTTCTCACCAATCCTATGCCAGTTAGTAAGTGAATAAAACGTATTAGCCATTTCTCAGGACAAAAAATGAGCGTTTCGGTAAAGACTACCACTTTTTGTAGGGTAAAAACTTGCCAGACATGATAACTTTTACGCGATCACCTTTGGGGTCTTCTTCTTTCTCAATATCCAAACTAAAATCAATCGCGCTCATAATCCCATCGCCGAACTTCTCATGAATTACGGCTTTCATCGGCATTCCATAAACCTGCATAATCTCATAAAATCGATAGATTAAAGGGTCAGTGGGGATAACTGGATCTAAAGACCCTTTTACCGGGAATGCTGTTAATTCGTCTGCGATATCGGGTTCTAACCCTAATGCCGAAATAATTTTACTCGCCTCATCTTCCGAAGCACTAGCTTGACGATAGAACACAGCAGAAATCCATACCTCGTCCCGCCCAATCATGGTTTCCAAATCCGCAAAAGTTAATCCTTTTGCCTTTTTAGCCGCCAAAAGTTTTTGGGTGATTTCTAGAATTGTCATTCACTACTCCTCATGTTTACGGTCTTTGCAGACAGTACGGTAGCCCTATTCAACCTGCTGTACAGCCTCAAGAACTGTAGCATTCCATACATTTTTATAGCCCGACGGAGGAATCTAAATAAAAAAGCAAAAGAAAGAAACCTCTCTTTTGCCGTTTCCTTGTTCTCACAAGGGGATATTTTGCTGATTACTTGCTTTATCGGTCTACCGAACCCATGATGATGTCAATACTGCCCAAAATTGCCATGATATCGGCAACCTTCACACCCCGCAGGAGATGAGGCAAAATTTGCAGATTGACAAAATCAGCCGCACGAATCTTAAAACGCCACGGGAAGACATTATCATCTCCAACGATGAAAACACCAAGTTCCCCTTTGCCGCTTTCAACACGGACGTAATGTTCGCCCTTGGGGATTTTAAAGGTAGGCGCGATTTTCTTGCCGACAAACTGATACTCAAAATCATTCCACTGGGATTTTTTCCCTTCTACCATGCGCTTGGCTTCCAGGTTTTCGTAAGGACCACCGGGAAGTCCTTTCAACGCTTGGCGAATAATCTTAACCGACTCACGCATCTCGCGAATCCGCACTAAATACCGGGCAAAGCAATCTCCAGCCGTTTCCCACTGTACATCCCAATCAAAATCGTCGTAGCACTCATAATGGTCAACTTTTCGCAAGTCCCACTTCACGCCCGAAGCCCGCAGCATGGGACCCGATAGTCCCCAGTTAATCGCTTCTTCGCGGGTGATGGTGCCAACCCCTTCAACGCGACGACGGAAGATGGGGTTGTCGGTAATTAAGCGCTCATACTCGTCTACTTTGGGCATAAAGTAGTCACAGAAATCATTGCACTTATCGACCCAGCCATAAGTTAAATCAGCGGCTACTCCACCGATGCGGAAGTAGTTGTTGTTAACCATGCGATAGCCTGAGACGGCTTCCCACAAATCGTAAATCATCTCCCGTTCCCGGAAGATGTAGAAGAAAGGCGTCTGGGCACCCACGTCAGCCATGAAAGGACCCAACCACAGCAGGTGATTGGCAATCCGGTTCAACTCCAGCATGATGACACGGATGTAGCTGGCGCGTTTGGGCACCGCAATATCCGCTAATTTTTCTGGGGCATTGACGGTAATCGCTTCATTGAACATCCCCTCTGCATAGTCCCACCGACTAACGTAGGGAACGTACATGATGGTAGTGCGGTTCTCCGCAATTTTCTCCATCCCCCGGTGCAAGTAACCGATTACTGGTTCGCAATCAACCACATCCTCGCCATCAAGGGTGACGATGAGTCGCAGCACCCCATGCATGGAAGGATGGTGGGGACCCATGTTGAGAACCATGGGTTCTGTTCTTGTTTCAATTTTTGCCATATAAACTAAGCAATTTCCCTTTGCAGCAGGTTGGACAGTAGCAACAAGTGACAGTTAGCTTCTCAGGAGCCAAAGAGTTGTAAGTTGGAAGGTTGAAGCCGGAATGTTAAAACTTATAACCTTTTAACTTGTAACATGCTAACCTGCAACCCTTTACGGACAACACACGCATTCGCTTATCCCTGATATTTGATAGCTTTATGGCGGTAGGTCTTGTACAAAATATTGATTTTTGTTGCTTATTTTAATTATGACAGAGGCTCAGAGGGCGAACACAACGGCGTTTTCACATGTTTCGGTGCTGAGTCGGGAGTTGGTTGAAGGGTTGAATATTCGTCCGGGTGGGCATTACCTGGATGCCACAGTGGGTGGGGGTGGACACAGTCAGTTGATTTTAGAGGCAGCACCGGAGGTTCAACTCACTGCGATCGATCGCGATGCTGTCGCCCTCGCCGCCGCCCAAGTTAAGTTAGCAGCCTATGGTAATCGCATCCACTTCTGGCAGGGAAACTTTGCCGAATATGAACCCTATTCCCGCCAATTCGATGGAATTATCGCTGATTTAGGCGTTAGCTCCGCTCAATTCGATACACCAGAACGAGGCTTTAGTTTTCGTCATACGGCGGATTTAGATATGCGGATGGATCAACGCCAGTCTCTTACTGCTGCTGATGTGATCAACCAGTGGGATGCCCCGCAACTAGCAGATGCATTTTATAAATATGGGGAAGAACGACTCTCGCGACAGATAGCACGACGAATTGTGGAAAAACGCCCTTTTCAAACCACCACTGAACTGGCGGATGCGATCGCCTATAGTGTCCCTCCCAAGTACCGTCACGGTAGAATTCATCCCGCGACTCGTGTATTTCAAGCCCTACGCATTGTCGTGAATCAAGAACTCGCCTCTCTCGAAACCTTCCTCAGCCGTGCGCCCCATTGGCTAAAACCAGAAGGCAGAATTGGCATCATCAGTTTTCATAGTTTGGAAGATCGGATTGTCAAGCATACGCTGCGAGATTCACCTCTATTGCGGATACTAACCAAAAAGCCAATAACGGCACAAGAAAAGGAACTGGCGGACAACCCCCGATCGCGTTCTGCTAAGCTCAGACTAGCAGAAAGACTTTCTCAATAAACATTTTTTCGTTTTAGTGGTAAGTGATGACTTGGTGGCAAGATGAAATTCAACAGCTCAGAGAGGAAAATGAGCAGCTTAAACAACAGCTAGCTAATCAGCAAAGCTGTTGTCAGTTAATTGCTCAATATCTGAGAGAAAAGAAACGGACAGAGGAAGCGACTACCAATAATCCACCTAGCGATTATGTGCAAATCCTTGAATTCAAGGCATGGGTTGAAGAAAAAGCCATGAGCAGGAATAAATAATATCTTTTCAGGCACTACAAACCTCTGTTAATCAGACGAACGTAGTTCAATATCACTTGTGGCTTTGGTAATCGAGAATTGGACATTGGCAAAAACGCCATTTCCTCTTATCCATAAAAGTTCATAAAAATTTACGTTTATTTGCATCGCTGTACTTAAGAAAGTACAAATCAACATATATAAAAAAACGTTAACAAAATCTCTTTCTTCACACTTTATTCACAAACCCTCAATACGTTGATTGGTAAGACTTATCGCTCAATTTTTTAGAATTATGTTATTTCATCTTTTTTGTGAATTTCCGGATGGATCATCCAAATATTTACACCTTCGGACCTCCACGAAAAAAGAAGCCCTCCGGCAAGCTATCCGAGATTATTGTGCTTGTGTCGTCCTTGTGATTGTTAGCAGCCTCGATTCCGATTGTCAGTTGTTAGGACTCGATTATGAATCGGCGGTTGGTAAAAATTGACACAGCATTCCCTGCACGAGCTGCTGTCAGGTTGACAAACAACCAGAGATTTGCTATATACCCTTGGTTCGCATTCCGTTCTGTAAGTCCTGCGCTCAAGGTTGTCCCGTTTCCCGATTGAGCCAATGAGCAAACTCTGTAGTAAAGCGATCGCTTAAAATCGCCTCCCGAATGTGTTGTGTGAAGCGAATCAGTTCAGTAACGTTATGCAGCGAGAGTAACATGAAGCCGAGAACTTCCTTGCATCGCACCAAATGATTCAAGTAAGCGCGAGTAAAGTTCTGGCAACCATAGCAAGGGCAAGTGGCATCTAGAGGCGTGAAATCTTCCCGAAATCGAGCATTTTTCAAGTTCCAGCGTTCTCCCTGCACCAACGCCGCACCATGACGCCCCAATCGTGTGGGAATTACGCAATCAAATAAGTCTACGCCGGCGGCAATCGCACGTACCATTTCCCTATATGTCCCCACCCCCATCAGATAACGAGGCTTATCGACGGGTAAATAAGGTGCAGTAGCATCTACAATCTCGTGAATCAGCTCAGCCGGTTCACCCACACTCACGCCACCGATGGCATAACCGGGTAAATCTAACGATACCAAAGACTCAGCGGCGGCACGACGTAAATCCAGGTAAACACCGCCCTGTACAATCCCAAACAGCGCTTGCTCCGTAGGGCGGGCATGAGCGTCAATACAGCGCTTCAGCCAGCGGTAGGTTCGTTCGGTTGCCGCCTCGACTTCTGAGCGTTCAGCCGGGTAAGGGGGGCACTCATCAAATGCCATGATCACATCTGCCCCCAAGGTATTCTGAATTTCAATCGAACGCTCTGGTGTCAGGTTGATCATCCGTCCATCGCGAGGTGAGCGAAACGTTACACCTTCTTCCGAGATGGTACGGATTTTACTCAAGCTAAACACCTGGAAGCCACCGGAGTCGGTGAGCATCGGCCCCTTCCAACCCATGAACCGATGCAACCCACCGGCTTGATTGACGATTCCTTCTCCCGGTTGCAGGTGGAGATGATAAGTATTCGCCAGAACCATTTGTGCTCCAGCCGTTTCTAGCTGTGCTGGCGTTAGGGTTTTAACCGTTGCCAAGGTGCCTACGGGCATGAACTTGGGCGTCTCGACCAAACCATGAGGCGTAACAAAAACACCAGCACGGGCTTTTGTCTGGCTACAGGACGCCTGACATTTAAAGGAAAACTGAATTGTCTGTTGTTCCAACGCTGTTGATTAAGGTGTTTATGGATAGTCAACGGTCAGAAGAACTAGAATCCCAAGGTTCTCACCTTGACCCTTCTAACCTTAAGCCTTCTCACTTTAAACCTTCAACCTTCAACCGACAACCGTTAGAAAGGACACTCACCGTCATCATCGATTTGTACATCCCACTTGGCGCTGAGGACTTGCGTCACCATGGCTTCTAGGGCATCCACGTTAAAGGGTTCTGTAGACTGCTCCTGCAAGGGGTTGGAAAGTGGAATCAGCCGTAACTGACGGTTATCTTGAATTAAGTCAAAATAAGCTTCCTTGGTGGCAGACTGGCTTAAGTGTAAGTAATCAAAGCTCTGGACATTGAGATACATGGCCTGATTGGCAATCAGGGTTGAGCGTTGAGGATCGCAAAATACTTCCATCACGCACCCTTCGCCTTCATTTTTGATTTCGCCATCCAGGCTATGAATATAGCGCACCCGACTCAGGTCATTGAGCAGGCGTTCAATGTCTTGCTTGTTGACGATAGTTCCAGTGTCGATGATGCAGGGGGCTGGGAGCTGGTGCGAGGATTGAGAATAACTCATGGGGTAAAAGCCTAAGATGCAAACAGGGCTGACGTTGCCATCGAATGGGTTGAGGTAACCGCTTTGCTGGAGACCCTACATTGGAAACCAAGAGCTTAGATGATCGTCGCGACAACCGTCAAGATCAATCAATATTAACGGTGCAGCTAGGAACAATCTAGAGGAATATAAACACGGCAAACAAGCAAGTTTCTATACTGAATACTTGGGTTGTACAGGAAGGAAACTCGTTGCTGATTAAGTAGGGTATGAGACAATACTATCCCAAGATTCTGGCAGTGCTAATACGACAATTGACTGAATTTATGACGGGAAGCCCCCTATGAGGCAATTGACATTTCAACAATTCGTGTGCTGGGGATGTCAAGTTGGGCTTTCTTTTCTGGGTGCTGTTACTTTTTATACCACAATTCCCCTACCCGCCGGCTGGAGGCTAGAATTTCAGGGTATTGCTCGTTGGGCACCCCTAATTGGGTTATTGATTGGCGGACTTTTGGGTATTGTAGACGCTGTTCTGCAACAGGTTGGTGTGCCAATTCTGACACGCAGTGCTTTAATCGTCGTCTGCTGGATTTCACTCACGGGAGGGTTACACCTAGATGGTGCAATGGATACAGCAGATGGCTTAGCGGTTCAAGACCCTCAACGGCGTTTAGAGGTGATGGTGGATAGTGCTACAGGGGCTTTTGGAGCAATAGTGGCTGTAGCCTTATTACTATTAAAAACGGCAGCACTGACCAATATAGAGGCTTACCGAGGGTTCGCGTTGATGACGGCTGCCGGTTGGGGACGCTGGGGACAAGTGGCAGCGATCGCATTTTATCCTTATCTCAAACCGACGGGGAAAGGAGCGTTTCATAAACAGGCGATTCGCACCCCCCAAGATATCCTGCTGGGATTGTGTTTACTGTTGGGTTTATACGGATTGGCGATCGGGCTAGACCAAAGTAGTATGTGGATAATCTTGGTCATGGCTTTTGGGGGATGTGCGATCGCACTGATGACCGGTGCTTGGTTTCACCGCAAGCTAGGAGGACACACGGGCGACACTTACGGAGCCGTCGTAGAATGGACAGAAGCGTTGTTTCTTTGCCTTCTCACAACCCTTCTCACCCCTTAATTCACCGGTCGCAGGCGTGTTACCTTCAGTTTAAAAGCACCGCCACTGGTTTCTCCAAAGGCACGCACTCGAATGATATACCGACCCGCGTCAGTAATCCGGGTGAACAAAAGCGAGTTCGTCGTGCCGTCGGGGCCATCATCATTTTCTCCCACTGTGGAACCATCGGCTGCCATGAGAGTGACAATGGTGTCAAAGCTTTCTGAAGAAAGGTCAATGGCAACTTGGTCCTTAGCGTTTAATGTGAGGGCATAGTCGCGGGCAAACCCACCTTGACCGGTAGGAATATCCTTGTCTGTGAGAGTATCCGTAACTTCGTTACTAGGAGGAATCGCCAGAGGGGAATAAAGCGGGCTCTGTGCTCTCGCTGCCATCGCCGTTAAGCTTACTGTCAAGAATGTTATGGGAACCAGTAGAGCAAAGCTAAACCGAGCAGCAAAAGCCTGAGTCATAAGAAAATCCGTCATCAAAGCTAGAACGGCTCAATTGTAAACTACCCCGCCCTTGTGTACCCAGGCAGAGATAACCTACCCGTTGGGAGTGGGGAACTCTCGGAGCGAATGAAGAATGAGTATTATCATCTACCTTCGATGCAGCAGTAAATACAAGAAAGCTCCGCTCTAAGGCAACGGAGCAACTGACAATGATCCTTTATCTTAGCTCATAAAAACACTCATAAATCCCCAAATAACCTCTATCTTAAGAAGTAATTTTCAAATCTTAAACCTTGGCAGGCTCAGATTAATCGGGAAGCCAGTCGATGGTTTTTCTGCCCCCTTTAGCTTAATCTGGTTTGAGCACCGTTCGTTCCCCATAGCGCAGCAACCGCTCAATGGTTGCCAAACGGTTATCCCACACTTGGACTTGATAAGGTTGTGTAGCCGATTGGCTTTGCATCCATCTTTGAAATTGAGAGCGGAACGATACCAAATAAGCTTTTGCCGCCAACAAATTCTGCCTGGATGGTTCTTGCGCCAGTTGATTGAGTAACGTTGAGAGCGTGTCGGCTTGTTTTCCCCACTCGGAGAGCGCTGGCTCTCGCAGCAAAAGTTGCTGATTCGCCAACAGAAAACTCCATTCCCGTTGTAGAGCCTGATAACGAGCGGCGGCGGCGGGAAAAGGCTGACGGTAAGGGATGGGAGAGGGAGGGCTGGAGCGAACATTCTCCCCGCTCTGAGTCCGACGGAAGACATTCTGAAGATTGCTATCAAGATTCTCAACCGCAAACAGAGCATATCCGCTGGATGGGGAATCTCGCAACAGTTGAATTTGGTCAACAGCGACGATTGTCGGCAAATTCAACAACCGAATCGCGGGCAACATCAAGGTTGAACTCAAGGTGGATTGCATCAGCACCGGCTGAGCTAGCCTCTCTAAACCCGTGGTATCTAAGGCATAAGTCATAGGAACCATAAGGTCAATATCCCCTCGAATCGCCCAATCTTCCCAATTTTGTTGCAGTCTTTGCAAACGCTCCTGACGGGGTAGGGGAAAGACAGCGGCAGAAAGAATCAGAGACGGACGTTGTTTTCGCAGGCGCGTTGCCAAGGTTGAGACAAAACTGTCGATTTGCCGGATGCGAAAATCTGTCCACTTTTGCCATAAATCCCGCTGAGTGGGGGAAACTTGAATGGGGTCAACACCCGTCAGTTCCTTAAACTGCTGACGTGCCGCCTTGCCATAACCAAAGTTTTGATTCACTCTGGGGTCTTGAAACGGGTAGCGGATGTAGTCCAGTTGAATGCCATCGACCTCGTAGCGAGTTACGATTTCCTCAACCAGTGCCATGAGATATTGCCGCACTTGTGGATTCGCGGGGTCGAGGAACGCCTTTTTCGTATTCGGATCGAACAGACGCCCCCGCTGATCAAACATCGCCCAGTCTGGAAGAGCCTTGAGGAGCGGCCCTGGATAGGTGGCGGGTTGGTTCAAGATGGTGTTATGACGCTGGTTCGCCGCTGCAAACATCCAAACCCAAGCGTGCAATTCCATCCCCCGCTGATGGGCTAACTTCACGGCAGCGGCTAAGGGGTCCCAACCTTTGACTAACGGGTTTTGTTCTGGTGCAACACGACTGGGATAAATCGGATAACTGGCATTGACAGTTTCAAAGAATACGGTATTAAAACCTGCTGCTGCCAGTTGATCGAAAACTTTGGCTAAATCCTGCTCTGATTTAGCGCGGACAATGGTTCCCCTGTCTAACCAAATCGCCCGAATCTCTGGCTGAGTCAGCTTACGATCAATTGGGTAGTTCTCCCACAGGGTACGTCGGGCTTGGAGCCAATGCTGTCTTGCCTGATCATAGTCATTTTGTGCTATGGCATTGAGGAAGTTTTGCAGTCCCATCCTCGCCTGAACGACAGCTCTAATCGTTGAGTTACTGCCCATTGTGGGGTCAGGAGTCTGGGCGTCTTCGGGTCTAGAATCCCCTTTGGCACCCGCACGGAGAAATTGCTCAATCGCCGCAGTGGTAGGTAAATTCACATTACTATTCGAGGCATTAGCACTCAGGAGGGCACTCTCAACCCGACCGATTAGATTTTTCAACTCCTGACTCATCGCACTGACTTGCCCTGCGGTGAGAGGACCTTTACTGTTGGGTAAGACTTGTGCGGGTGCGACCCCAAAATCAGGGTCAACTTGGGCAATTCTCGTCGGCGTATTGGCGCTGCCAGAGGCGGTGCGCGGCGTAACCCTTGTCGGATTAGGTAGATTACCACTCGGCAGGGACGTTAAGGAGCGCTGAGTGGCTGAGGCTTGAGACGGCACACAATAGGGTTGAGATGGGGAAGACGTTCCTTCTGATGGACTGGGAGGTATATCATAGCGACGGAGAGCGGCTTGTAACCAGGCGGTATCCACGGCTGGAGGTACCATGACATCAACACCCCAGCGCCAGCCCAAAAAGATCGATTGGTCATTGCTCACCACAGCGGGTGAGTTGTCCCTCTGACTCCAGACAGCAGCGGTAGAAGAAGTTAAGCCAGTGGGAATGACGACGCCTCCCCGGATATTGCCCGTAGAGCCAGATGAGGGTACCCACGTCTGTTGAGCCGTTCTCAACGGCTTCAACCCAGAAGGTTGTTTGAGGTCAAATCCCCAGTAAGCACCCAAAAGCGTCCGCAACCGAGTGCGGATTTCAGGTTGGGAAAGCGTCCCCATCGGCCCACTAACAATCACTCGACCGCCTTGGCGCATCCATTCTTGGAGTGCCACTAGCTGTGGGGCTTCGAGCCGCTCAATATTGGGTAAAAATAGTAATTTCGGGCTACCCAAATCCGAGACTTGTTGGACTTGAGAGAAATCAACGATGCAGTAATCAACCCCTGTGGCTTGTAAGCGGGTGGTAATTTCTGACCAATACCCTTCATTTTCGGGACTTTTGACCACTCCCAGTTTCGCCGTTTCTGCCCACACGGCGGATGGCAGCACTCCTGAATGGAACAACGTGGCGATGGCGCTTCCAACAAGAATTGACTTCCAGGGAATGCCTGGATTTGTCCGGTTGCGGTGTCTGGAAAACAACGGTTTAAGTCGCTCTGTCGATAAATGCCATGGCTGATTAGAACGCAAATAACTCCTCACCTATGCTCCTTCGTCGCTCACCCATAACCAATATCCCTTTGGCACCTGAGGCGATGACCAAAGGGCGTGCTTAGAAATTCTAAGTGTAGAACTTCTTATCCTGGAGCAGGAATTTGAAATTGGGGATTGGGAACATAGAAACGTTAATCTACCACTTCGTTGACGGGGAATCGGTCAAGTAACTGGATGGCTCGAATGGCATTAGCTCTCAAAGAATTGGGTACAGCCGGCACATGGGGAATTTGGGACAGAATATCCACTGTCCGGCGCAAAATCCGCACCACATCCCCTTCATCTAAGCTGGTGTTGGCGCACAAATCTGTCCAGGAGATGCCTAAAGCCCACTGCTCTACCAAACCCATTAATCCGCCGACGATCTTATCCAGGAATTTATATTCCGGCCAAATCGGCCAGGAGATGTCATAGCGATACTGCAATTTCAGCAGACTCTGCCGCGTTCCTTTTAAATGAACCAACGCTTCGATCGCGGGTTCAGGGGGTAAGTAGTTCGTCCAGCTATCGGGGCGAGGGGTTTCGGTCACCAGAGCACACATCGCGCCTGCTAGGTGGTGGGGGTCTAAGTGATCAAATTCCCCCGACATCAGCGCCAGTCCTAGCCATAATTCGTTATCTCCCCGAATGGCAGCGGTGGCTTTTCCTAGAGGGGTGGGTGTGACGTTATCCAAGCAACCAAATGCTCTGAGTACCTCAATCAAGTTCAGAAATTCCTGCCAGTGGTGAGCTTGGTTTTCTCGATACTGGGCTTGATGCTGATGAATTTCTTCTTGCAATGCTAATCGACGCTTGTGACGCTTAATCAAATTACCGGGATTGCCCCAGTAGTGCAAGGGATGATTGTCCAGTTGGTCTTTGACAGCCTCCACAACTTTAGCTTGAGTGAACACTTCGGGTGCAAAAGATGCTATGTCAGCAGATGGCGCTTGATGCCCAATACTCCTTTGCAGGTGTTCTGCGATCGCTTCTGTCTCCTCTGTACCGCGCCTGACTTGACCCGGCTTGAGCATGAGTTCCTTGGGTACAGGGACATACTCGACATATCCCATCTCGTCTTCGGCAAACATATCAACAACGTCCGCCGTTGTTGCCACATACCACCGATTTTGGGTGCTTAAACAGACAAAATTAGGCGAATGACCACTGCCTTTTTCCTTGGTTACCAAAACCGCTGGCACGGGTGAAGATACCTTGACATGCTTCCCTTTGAGATAGAGGATGGTTCCGGGTGGCGCATCTTTCAGAACCTGGGCAATTTCCTGGGCACGTACCGCTTCTGCCTGATTTTCCAGAAGTTTCAGCAAGCGGCGTTCTTCTTTCAGGCGTTCACTGAGTTTTTCATACCTTTCCAACTGTTTCACTTCGATAGGAGCGAGTTGAATATCCAGTTTCGTCAGTTCTGTGGTTAACTCCGTAATCGCTTGTTGCTGAGGTCGCAGATAAAGGGTCGCCAAGTACTGGGCAAAGCTGCGTTCCACCAAATCTTTGGCTTCACTCACCGAGTGGGTTTGCAGCAAATTCAGCACCATGCCATAAGTGGGCGAGAACTGGCTCACGAGGGGGTCAGCACCCGCCGTTGCGAGGTAAGCCGCTTCTTTTGCCCCTTCAAAAGGCGTCTGTAAGGTGACCACATAGCCGATCGCATCCATGCCTCGCCGTCCGGCACGACCTGCCATCTGTAAGAATTCTGAAGCCGTCAGCAAGCGGTGTCCCCGGTCAGTCCGTTTGGAAAGGGTGGAAATCACCGTGGTACGCGCAGGCATATTAATCCCTGCTGCCAGTGTCTCCGTGGCAAATACGACTTTAATCAGACCCATTTGGAACAGTTCTTCCACCAATCCCTTCCAGGCGGGTAAAATACCGGCGTGATGAGCCGCAATCCCTCGGTAAAGGGGTTCCACTTGTCCAGCCCGACCAGCCTCTGGATTACGACTTAAAAATTCGTCAATTTTCTCCTTGAGTTGGGCGGTTTCCTGTTCATTAACCAGGGAAAAATCTCCCATTTCCTCCACAGCGCGATCACAGCCCCGACGACTGAAGATAAAGTAAATTGCGGGTAACATATCCCGTGCCGCGAGTTGCTCTAGGATATAGGTCATGTGGGGACTTTCGGGACGCCCTCCTCGTTGTTTGCCTCCTTTGTTTTTGGGTTTGAGGCGAGGGCTAATTCGGGTTTGAGTCTCATCGAGAAGGGGAAAAACGCCCTTGGTGTTCCCAAAGTAAAACTGTAAGGGAACAGGTCGGAAGTCGGAGTAAATGAGTTCGGTTGCACCATGCACGAGATTCAGCCATTCGGTTAGCTGATCCGCATTCGCAACCGTGGCGGAGAGGGCAACGAGTTGGACTTCTGGGGGGCAGTAGATAATGGATTCTTCCCAAACAGTGCCCCGCTGCCGATCATTCATGTAGTGGCACTCATCCAAGACGACCGCTTCTACACCCGTCAGGGAGGTGCCGACTTCCCCAATCGGTGTGCCATAGAGCATGTTGCGGAAGATTTCGGTGGTCATCACCAAGATGGGGGCATCCCGGTTGATGGAGATATCACCGGTCAGCAAACCGACTTGCTGTGCACCAAATAATTCTCGGAAATCCCGCAGCTTCTGGTTAGAGAGGGCTTTTAAGGGTGTGGTATAAAAAATGCGACCGCCCCGCGCTAGGGCACGGTGAATGGTATATTCTCCAATGAGGGTTTTCCCCGAACCGGTGGGAGCACAGACAACCACAGAGCGACCGGCATTCAGGGCTGCGATCGCTTGTTGTTGAAAGTCATCAAGTTCAAACGGAAATAGAGTCTTTAGGTCAAGATTTACTGAGGTAGTGGAAACGTTCACACAAAGTCTTTCCAATAAATGTCCCTTGGGATGGCTGAAAATTGGGTTCTAATATCTATTGTCGGTTAGGTTTTATTGTAAAGCTGCTTTCCAAATCTGTTTTTAAGTTCTGTGGTTCTCCTTGCTTGTCGTTTAGAGGTTGGGGGAATCTAGCCTAATGCGATCGTCCGACCTAAAAGGAAAGGGCACCAAAATACACCTTCTGCCCTGGAGCCTTCTCCCTTCCGCCTTTTTTGGTCAATTCAGAACTTAACGGGAATTGCTTTCGCGCCTCGGGTAATCAGATTAGAATTCCAACGCAGATTTTCAGGATTGACAGCGAGTCGAATATTTGGCAAACGCTCGAACAGCACTTGGAATGCAATGCTGGACTCAAGCCGTGCTAGGGGCGCACCAAGACAGTAGTGCATACCCAACCCAAAACCAAGGTGCTTATTGTTTTGTCGGTCTAGGATAAGGGTTTCTGGATTCTCAAATTTTGATTCATCATGGTTAGCCGATCCTAGTGCAGCAAGTACCGACTCACCTTTAGGAATGCATGTGCCAGCGATTACAATGTCTTCACGGGCATAGCGTGTTGTGGCGAACAACACTGGAGGAGTGTAGCGCACAAGTTCTTCGACAGCAGATTTCATCAGTTCGGGTTCAGTGCGTAAGCGATCAAGTTCGGCTGGGTGCGTTAGCAATGCCAACACGCCATTACCAATTAAATTAACTGTGGTTTCGTGACCAGCCGACAGTAAGAGCGCAACCATACCAATTAATTCATCTTCGGATAATTGCGAACCTTCTGATTCAGCTTGCAGTAGGGCGCTGGTTAAGTCGTCTTGCGGATTGAGGCGATGTTCACGGAACAGCCGGCGCAGAAACCGAACGAATTGGTACAGGCTGGGAATGGCAAGGATGCCGTTACTGGGTTTAGTCACGTTAACCATGACGTTTGACCAACGGTGAAAGGCTGCGCGATCCGGTTCGGCAACGCCAAGCATCTCGCTGATCACAACCAGAGGAATGGGCAACGCAAAGTTATCAACTAAATCCATTTCGCCTTTGGCTTCGACCCGATCAATCAGTTCATGGGCGAGGCGATGAATCCGGGTTTGCATTTGCGAGATTAGACGTGGCATGAACGCTTGATGCACCAGAGAACGCAGCCGGGTGTGATCGGGTGCGTCGGAGTCGATCATATTGCGCTGAAGGGGCTTGACGAATCCCGGTGTCCACATTCCTCGTTGCTTTTTATTGGGATCTTGAGCATTGCGGCGGTCTTTAACGAGGCGTTCGTCGGTGAGCGCGGCAAGTACGTCGTCATAGCGGGTGATAATCCAGGCGCGTTCCCCAAACGCTCGAACTGGCACGACGGGTCGGGTATCTCGCCAGCGTCTAAACGTCGGGAACGGATTCGCTCTGAAACTAGGCGAGGTTATATCAACGTGTTCGAGGGTGATGGTTTGGTGGATAGCGGTCATGGTGGTTGCTCCTTAGGGCTGAATAAAAGTGGGTGAGGGTTCAAGGGCGTCTTTATAAGGGCAGATTATTTATAACTAATTGATTAGTTATTATTGAGTCAAAAAAAAGATCATGCCGTTTATCCGTTAGGGTCAAGCCCTCGCCATAGCAGATTGACAAAATCCTCAAGAAAGCGGCTTGTGTCCAGGCGAACAGTCGTGCTTTCCAACGTCTGGCTCATGGTGAAGCCGACAACGGTGTGCAGCAAAGTCAAAGCTGGAATGGTTGGGTCACCTCGCGCAATGCGTCCGAGCGCCATCTCACGTCCGAGGTACGCAGTGAGGGCGGCGAAGTCGGGTTCAATTCCTGGCGGTCTGACGATCTCACCGGGTTGCCGCACTGACCATGCCAGCATCATTTGTGGCAATAACTCTCCTGTGTAAGATGCAATCCGTAACGCGATTTTTAGTAAGTCAGATCGAGGGTCACCCTGTCCAATTTCAGCTTCGAGTTCTGCTGTCCAAATGCGATCGCGGGGAGCTTCTGACATCGCAGCAAAGAACAGGGCTTCTTTGGTTGGAAAGTGCTTGAAGATGCTGGCACTTGAGATGCCCGCACGGTTGGCTACGTCCGCCGTGGTGGCACTGAATCCCTGTTCGAGGAAGACTTCGCGAGCAGCCTTCAGGATTTGAGACTGGGTAATGGTTGGAGTTCTTGCCATATACCAATAGTAACTGGGGAGTTATTTATTCGTCAAGGCAATGGGTTACATGGCAATTGCGTCCATTATTCTTGCACGATCGCTGAGTTAATTGGTCTTAGTCTAAACTCCAGTATTTACAAACGCGGCAAAATCTCCGGCAACAACTGCCCCGGCACCTTAGCCAAAGCACGACTTTGCCCAGCCATTCCACCTTCTTGATAAATGGTACGAATGCTCTTAATGATGTAACTGACAGCCGTTTGGTAGGACTCCGATTGTGCGGCCTCATCTTTGCAAACTTGTGCGTGTTGCTCTAAAGCCGATTCCAGATGAGTTAACTTAGACTCTTGACTGATAAAAAAGTGTAACTCCGTTGCTAGCTGGTAATGGGCTAATCCCAGATTATTGTGGGTTGCAAACACATCAAAATTAACGGATATGGGTGGGTTGGTTGGAGATGATTCCTCCGTTAACGCCAAAGGCCGACGTCCCGCTAGCGCTAACGCCTTTTCATAAGCATCAATACATTGCTTTAAGTATTCCGCTCTCTGCTGTGGTTGGTTCTGGCAACGGTCTGCCAAATGCCAGTAAGCTGTCCCCAAATTATTCAGCGTAGCCGCACAAGCCGCAGGAGCAACCTCCGGTGTTCGGTACTTCAACGCCTCCTGATAAGCCACTGTTGCCAGGGGTAACCAGATTTCCTGTTGCTCGTACTGAGCCAGATTCCAGTAGGCCGTCCCAATGTTATTTTGAATCATGGCCCAATTTAACGGCTCAGATTGAGGGGCATAATAAGAAAGAGCCTCGTTATAAGCTGCGATCGCGGCTCGTAAATGGGCAGCCGAAGCTTGATGCTGAGCTAAATTCCAGTGAGCGGTACCCAAATTGTTCTGCGTAGAAGCATACTTTAAGGGATCACTGTCAGCACGGCGATAGCGCAAGGCTTCTTCATAGGCACGAATTGACTGCTCCAAGCTCTCTGCTGGGTCTTTGTGTCGAGCTAAATCCCCGTAAGCGGCTCCCAGATTATTTTGAATCATCGCGTAGGTTTGGGGCGCTTCTTCCGCCGTCAGCTTCGTCAAAGCCAGTTGGTAGGCTTGAATGGCTTGCTCCAAATAGGAAAGCGCTTGATCCACGCTGCCAGGACAACGGGACAACATCCAATACAGATTACCCAAATCATTCAGGATATCTGAAACTTGGGGCGAGGATTTGTCTAACCAATGCAAGGCTTGCTCATAAGCCTGGATGGCAATCATCAAGTTTTCTTCAGAGGCGTCTCCCTGCTCAATGGCATGGCGATAGTGATGACCCAGTTCTAAATAAGTCTCTGCTGGCGACTCGGTTGGCTGGGGTTCTGGCTGTGGTGTGGGCGAGGAGAGGGAGGGTGGCAAGGATTGCCCGTTTGCCGATGCTGCTGAAGTCGGTTCACTTGATTGGGAATGAAGCAGGGGGGGTTGAGGATAACTCATGAACTCATCAATCTGAAGTTCCTCTAATTCCCGCTCTAAATTACCCAAACCCAATTCAGCATGAGGTGTTAGCGGCATTGATATCTCATGCTCTATGAGTTCCTCAAACACCCCTGTCTCGTCTTCTTTTAACGGAACAACCTTTTGAGCAGGAGGAATCGGGTAATGGGTCGTTTTAGCGTAATCATTTGGGACACAGAAGGCTGTACCCATTTGATGGTTTGGTTTCCCCAATGGGGAAGCGCTAGCGACCTTAGGCGCATCTGCGGCTGGTTTGTGAGCTGGAGGGTTGAGAGGGTATTGTTTTTTCCAACTAATTTGCTCAATAACGGGTCGCTTGTCGCTTTCTGCCAAGTCGTGAGTCAGGAGTGTTCGCAAGTGTTCCTGGAAAGAACCTTGTCCTGCCTCGGACTCCAACGCCACTGAATTGGGGGAAGCCTCTGGTTTAGAAGCACCAACCGGAGGTAACGGAGTTGGCTCTCCTTCAAACTCAAAGATACCTGTGTGCCACTGCCAAAACTCTGGTACAGACTGCTGAATCATGTGGAACCAAGGTCGTGGCAACCAAAGTAATAAGGTTGATTCCAAGCGCAGCAAATTTCGGTCAATTGATTGTAAGCGTCTGAGAAACAATCGCTGCACCGATGGCGGTTGCCGCGTTAAGCGCTCAACCCCTAGAATTTGAAAACCTGGCGCTGGTTTAGAATTACGGAATTGCCGATTCTGGGAGAACCATTGAGCAATTTGGGCTAAAGGATTGGGGTCGCTCAGGTTTAATTTCAGGCTGATCAATCTTGAGTTGCCTGGAGCGTCCATGGACGCTCTTGCCGAAGAGGTACCCAACTCGGCATGTAATTTACCTGCTAAACGGTTGCGTAGGCTCAAGTCATCACACACCGCCACAAAAATTTGGCGACGCAGACCAAGACTCAATGCAAGTTTCAAGCGTTGATAGGTTTGCTGATTCCAGCTCGAAACTTTATGGGGGGCACGATCCGTGAGTATCATGTTGGTGGACACAGGGGCACAGGCGCTAGGGTTGCAGGTGTTCGCTGACAAAAAAGACACAGGAGCCGTGGAAGTGGGTATCTATAAACACTTCTTCCTACTCTTGTGGCCTGGGTCAGGATAGGCTAACCGCGTCTATGGGAGAGAAAACGGCAATCTCAGCTTTATTTTGAAAAGAGCTGCAATAGCGTTGAAGTTTATGGTTTTTCGTTACAGATAAAAATCCCCGTCTGAAGCAGAAATTCAGGCGGGGGTAAAACCATACTCTTTGAAAACCAGCCATCTGCTAGATGCGGCAAAAATTTGCAACCCTTAATGTAGAGTCATCAGACTTCCTACACAGAGTTACTGGGTGGGGTGGCAGGCTGATTTGCGGTTACTAAGCCTCTACTTCAACTGGAGCGGGTTCTGGATCAGCTTTGCGGTCTTCCAGTTTGAGGGTCAAGTAACGAATCACTTCTTCACTCAGACGCATCGCTCGTTCCACAATTGCCACATGGGTTGCAGGCGCTTGGTAATTCATCTGGATATAGATCCCTTCGCGGTGCCTGTTGATTTCATAAGCCAGACGACGCTTGCCGCGATGCTGAATTTCGAGCTGCTCTACACCCTGTTCACGCAGAAGGTTTTCATATTTGGCGATCGCTTGGTCTACCTGCTCCTCCCCTAAATCGGGGCGCAGGATGTACATCAATTCGTAATTACTAGCCATGGTGTTAATCTCCTTGTGGACAACTTGGCCTCTTCACAAGACGATGGACAGCACCAAAAATAGGTTACTGTCCACCTAATCACAGAAGAAGCAAGGACTTAAAATCTTACTATTTTCTGGTATTAATTCTAGCTAGTCGCCAGGGTCAATTTGCATCTACTCCAAACCAAGACGGCTTACGCTCTAGTTAGCAAGGAATATCTCACATTATGGCGCAGCGCTATGTCCGAGTCAAAACGTCTAAAGGACAAACCTACTACGGTTTGTTGCAACTCACTCGCAACATTCAGGTTCTCGATGCACCGCCTTGGTTGCAGGGACAACCTACGGATTTAGAGTTAGAACCGGGTAGTTACGAACTGCTTGCTCCTTGTGCTCCCAGCAAAATTGTGGCTGTGGGCAAAAATTACACGGAACACGCCCAAGAAATGGGAACCTCTGTACCAAAAGAGCCACTCCTGTTTCTGAAACCTCCGACCTCGATTACATCCGCCGACAAGGAAATCCAGTATCCTCCTCAGTCGCAGCGAGTAGACTACGAGGGAGAGTTAGCGCTGGTGATTGGTGAGCATTGTGTAGACTGCACACCTAAGCAAGCTCAAAGCAAAATCTGGGGCTACACGATCGCTAATGATGTCACAGCTCGCGATTTACAACAACAGGATGGTCAATGGACTAGAGCCAAAGGCTTCAATACCTTTTGTCCCCTCGGCCCTTGGATTGTCCGAGAACTGAGCGCTGGGGCAAGGTTACAAACCTTTTTGAATGATCGCCCGCAGCCTGTCCAATCGGCATTGCTCACTCAGATGGTATTTCCGCCAGAATTTTTGGTGTCTTACATTTCTCAGGTGATGACACTGCTACCAGGAGATGTTGTGCTCACAGGTACACCCCAAGGTATTGGTCCGATGCAGATGGGCGATCGCGTTCGTGTCGAAATTGAGGGCATCGGCCATCTAGAAAACACTGTTGTCGCCCGCTCTGCTCTAGAAGCCCCTTAGCAGCAGATGGGCTAAACCGGAGTGCTTTTTCAATTGCTGCTGCTCAATTCACTGGCTCTCAAGTTAATGGCTCTTAATCTTAACAAGAGAGCTTGTACCTATTAATAGGTGTACTTTGTGCAAATAGTTGATGTCCTTCTACAATCAAATAAAGGCGGGATTTGCAGTTAATTGAAATTGATGAAGGATATCAGCGAACTTGTGCGTAAGCGGCTTCGGATAGCGTCGGAATTTCGGCGTAATGTCCCAGTAAAGACCGAACCATTGAATAGCTACAAGCCGCCACTATAGCTAAAAATACGAGATTAATCAATGTGCTTACAATCAAGCTGCTCGTACCCAAGACTGGCTGTAAAATTCCCAAAACCAAGCCAACCAGAATCAGCAAAATATCTAAAAGAATCGCTTGCATGGCGTTGAAACGAATGAAGTGAGAAATTCTTTCATTTCTTACTACTGCTAAAAATAGGACAAAGAAAATAATTAGACTACCCCACCGACCTAAGCTTTGGTATAGGGCAATCACAGGGAGGAGGGGCAGAAACAAAAATTGCAAGGGTGGAAACTGTTGAAGAAGTTTACCGAACTGGAGCAAGCCCTCAATCAAAGGCAGCAGATAAGGAAGGCAAGCAAAAATTCGGTCTTGAACCGTTGTTGAACCGCGCCAAGTCATTGTGCGTTCTCCTTGTGGATGTTACTCGTGAATTTTTTCCGACTAAGTTCAGGATAGCGCAGCCCAAAGGTCTACCGGGTCTGAGACGTGGGTAGATTTCCCCATCGGTTCCAAAAGAAAAAAAAAGCGATCGCCATTACTCCTGTCGCTTTCCTAGGCTGGACACTATTCAACCCTGGCGATACGGAAGCCCATCTCACACTCGTATTGATCGGGTTGCTGGGGCGTGAGCTTACGTACCGCATGACCACAGCCGAGTTTGCCTTGACGCCAGCGGGGTTGACCGCTTTGATCGGCGAGTAAGCAGGTCTGACAAACACAAGCTGGGGAAAGGATTTGTTCATCCATCAGAATGACTAACATCTAACACCTCCGCTCTAGCTCTCATACCCTGGATGCTATTCATCTTAATTGAGCTCTGTGGAGACAAGTGTAGATAAACATACAGCTTAACTATCTCTCGGTATTGGGTGGCAAACAGAGCTAAGATCGATGACTCAAGCGCATCTTTCGGGATTAACTCAAGTGACTCAAAGTAACTTAGATTTTCTGATTCAAACCGATCCTGCTGTAGCCGAGTGTCTAGGGGAAGAACTCCAGCGTCAGCGCGATCATTTGGAGTTGATTGCCAGCGAAAACTTTACCTCAGCCGCCGTCTTGGCAGCTCAAGGCTCAGTCCTGACCAATAAGTATGCTGAGGGCTTGCCAGGAAAGCGTTACTATGGCGGCTGTGAGTTTATTGATAAAGTTGAGCAACTCGCCATTGACCGTGCTAAAGAGTTATTTGGCGCAGCTCATGCCAATGTCCAGCCTCATTCTGGTGCTCAGGCTAACTTTGCCGTGTTCCTGTCTCTGCTAGAGCCTGGTGATACGTTTATGGGTATGGATTTGTCTCATGGGGGACACCTGACTCATGGTTCACCCGTGAATGTATCGGGTAAGTGGTTTAAGGTATGTCACTACGGTGTCAGCCCTGAAACCGAGCAACTGAACTATGAAAAGATTCGGGAACAAGCGCTGAAAGATCGACCTAAGCTGATCGTTTGCGGCTATTCTGCCTATCCTCGCATCATTGACTTTGAAAAATTCAGAAGCATCGCCGATGAAGTGGGTGCCTACTTAATGGCGGATATTGCCCATATTGCCGGTTTGGTGGCGACCGGTCATCACCCTAACCCAATTCCCCATTGTCATGTTGTGACAACGACCACACATAAGACGCTGCGGGGGCCAAGAGGTGGCTTAATTCTCACCAATGATGCTGAATTGGGCAAGAAGTTCGATAAAGCGGTTTTCCCTGGTACTCAAGGCGGCCCCTTGGAGCATGTGATCGCGGGTAAGGCGGTGGCATTTGGGGAAGCGCTGAAACCGGAATTTAAAGAGTATTCCGCTCATGTGATTGAAAATGCTAAGGCGCTAGCCACTCACTTACAAAAGCGGGGCTTCAAGCTGGTTTCGGATGGAACGGATAATCATTTGATGCTGGTCGATTTGCGTTCGATTGGCATGACCGGTAAGCGTGCTGACCAACTGATGAGCGGTGTCAACATTACGACCAACAAGAACACGGTACCGTTTGATCCAGAGTCACCCTTTGTTACCAGTGGTTTGCGATTGGGTTCACCCGCCATGACGACACGGGGGATGGGTCAACCAGAATTCACCGAGATTGCTGACATTATTGCCGATCGCCTGCTCAATCCAGAGGATGAAACTGTGGCGGCTGAGTGTCGGCGTCGGGTAGCCGAATTGTGCGATCGCTTCCCCTTGTACCCCCATCTGAATATTCGCGTGCCGACTCTGGTTTAGGGAGAGTGGAACCGGAGCTTTATCGCGGTTCTTATGTGAATTCAAGAGTTTTTGTAGGGGCACGACATGTCGCGCCCCTAATAGGTGATCAACCTCTCCCCATCTCCCCATCCCCTGAGTAACGGCGAAGTAGCTCGAAGCGAATACTTCCTGCCTCTGAACCTTCTCCAATATTCGTAAACTGGCATTTTTCCAGAAGTCGTTGTGAGGGTTTAAGTTCTGGCAAGGTTTCTGCGATGACGCGCTGAACTTCAGCATGATTAAACGCCCAATCAATCAGGGCTTGGATCGCTTCGGTACCGTATCCTAAGTTTTGAAATTCCTTTAAAACTGAGTACCCGATTTCTACTGTTCCATCAGAGGTGGGTTTACCTTTAAAGCCTCCATTGCCAATTAAAATCCGCTCATTTTTTACCTGACTATTGAGAACGAAGTACCAAGCCCACCATCCTATTTGATCGGGAGCTTCCTCCAACCTCTGTAAGAAAAAAGACATCGTTTCATGGTCGTTAAATTCAGGAGGCCAAGTATCGGGTACACGCGCATTAAGGAGCTGAGCAAACTTGGCGCGATCACTGATTTCTGCTTGTGCTAGTTCTAAAGTTCCTGCTATCACTTCTAATCGTTCAGTTGTGATCCGAAATGGTGTCATGGTTCCCGTTTGTTTGAAGTTCACTACACCAAGAATTCCTCAAGCAAAGCTACTCATGATCCTTTGGGTATAAATGCATATACAACATTTTTTGTCAAGATACAAGGCTTAGTCTCTTTCAGGTAGTCTAAGTAGTCTAAGCTCCAGTAACCATTAACCCGTCACCGCTGAGAATGAGTGCTGAAATCATTTGTGTTGGGACAGAACTACTCCTGGGAGAGATTCTCAATAGCAATGCCCAATTTTTAGCGCATGAACTAGCTTATTTGGGCATTCCTCACTACTATCAAACGGTTGTGGGTGACAATCCAGAACGTTTGAAGCAAGTGTTGGCAATGGCTTGCGATCGCAGTAATATCTTAATTTTTACAGGGGGTCTTGGCCCGACGCCAGATGACCTAACCACAGAAGCGATCGCCGACTTTTTTGGTGTACCCCTGATTGAACGCCCAGACATCCTCGAAGACATTGCCCAGAAATTTGTCCAACGGGGACGGGAGATGACTCCCAATAACCGCAAGCAAGCGCTGATTCCCAAGGGGGCAGATGTATTACAGAACCCAGGCGGCACAGCCCCTGGGATTATTTGGCAACCCCGCCCGGACTTAACGATTCTCACCTTTCCCGGTGTCCCCAGTGAGATGCAGCAGATGTGGCGGGAAACCGCTGTTCCCTTTCTCAAAAGTCAAGGCTGGGGTCAAGAAATCATCTACAGCCACACGTTAAGATTTTGGGGCATTGGGGAGTCTGCATTGGCTGAAAAAGTGGGCAACTTTTTCAACTTAACCAACCCCACTGTTGCGCCTTATGCTTCCCAAGGAGAGGTGAGATTACGCATTTCTGCCCGTGCCACCTCGGAAGCGGAAGCCTACCCGTTGATTGAACCCGTAGCCAGACAACTGCGGAAAATTGGAGGGCTAGACTATTTTGGTGCCGATGACGATACTCTAGCATCGGTGGTGGGTCGTCTCTTAACGAAAGCTTCAGAAACCCTCAGTGTTGCGGAATCTTGCACAGGCGGGGGATTGGGCAGTATGGTGACGAATGTTGCGGGTAGCTCTAATTATTTTTTAGGGGGCGTTATTTCCTATGACAACGCCGTGAAATCTTCTCTACTAGGTGTTCAGCCGTCAGATTTGGAACAATGGGGGGCTGTGAGTAAACCCGTAGCGATGCAAATGGCGGCGGGAGTGCGATCGCGACTTTCCACCTCATGGGGACTCAGTATTACAGGTATTGCAGGACCCGGTGGCGGGACAGAATCTAAGCCGGTTGGACTGGTTTACATTGGTTTAGCCAAACCGGATGGCGATGTAGAATGCTTTAAGTATTCGTTGGGTCAAACTCGCTCTCGCTCTTCAATTCGTCATGCTAGTGCCTGCCATGCCCTAGATATGCTGCGGCGTAGACTGCTGGTTAGACCCACCAATAATCACTTCCCTTTCTCCGTGACGATTCATGAGTAATTCAGTTAATCTAGAACTAGAGGCAGATAGAGAAAAAGATTTGGATTTGATCCAATGCTCTAATTAACCCTCCTAGGGTGGGATGGAAATGCTTTTCGTTAGTGTGCTAGTCTGGAATTAATAAGAAATGCAACACAAGTGGCTTTTTTTATCAGACACTGTCTGTAATCAAATGATGAGCAGGCGAGCTTAATCATCCTGCCTTTCTAACTCAGAAAATCAGTGAAGAGACTCGCTCGTCCCGATTGAAAAAAAATACAGGTTGTCTCACAGGAGCTTTCTGTTTAATGGACTATATAGAAAAGGTGCTGGAAAAACTCAAAGAATGGGCTCGTAAGCTCATTGAAACCCTCTTGGGACCTGAGGCCCAGCCAGAACCTGAACCGATTCCCATCCCTGTTAATAACCCGGGGCGTCGCCGTCGGTAGTTAATTTGTGTTTGTGCCTAACGAAACTCAGAGCCACTTAAGTATCTTGGTTCTGCATGGTCCAAATCTCAACCTATTAGGACGCCGAGAGCCAGGAATCTACGGTTCGGTTACCTTGGGCGAGATTAACGATCGGCTAGAACAGGAAGGGCAAAAGCTACAGGCTAAAGTCAATGCCCTGCAATCCAATCATGAAGGTGTCTTGGTTGATGCGATTCATGATGCTTTAGGTCAGCATCAAGGAATATTAATCAATGCTGGTGCCTATACTCACACTAGCGTAGCGCTGCGCGATGCCTTGACAGCAGTCGCCATTCCTACTGTAGAGGTTCACCTAAGCAATATCTATCAGCGAGAAGCCTTCCGGCATCACTCTTTCATCGCTCCTGTAGCGATCGGACAGATTAGTGGTTTTGGTGCAGACAGTTATAGATGGGGACTCCAGGCTTTAGTAAATCACTTGAGAAAGTTGGCTAGTCGTTAAATCATTATCCAATTGTTAAATCATTATTAAATTATCGCACATAAGTTGACCGCTTGAGGGTCAGGAACTCTGCGATGTAAGCTTAACACTCGCTGGAAATAGCGATCGGCAAAATCACTGTAAATGTAGAGCCGACACTCAATTGAGAAACTAGTTTAATCTCTCCTTGGAGTATCTGTACGAGGCGAGAGACAATCGCCAGACCTAAGCCAGTGCCTTCTTGGTGGCGAGGTCCCTGGTTAAAAACGGCTTGTGAGTAAGGTTGAAAAATGTGGTCTCTATCTTCTGGGGCAATTCCAATGCCCGTATCACTTACAGCGAGAGACCACTTCTGGTCGGGTAAACTCTGACAAATCACTTGAATCGAGCCAATCTCTGTATAGCGAATCGCATTGCTCAAGAGATTGGTCAAAATTTGCTGTAAACGAAATGAATCTGAGAAAACCTGCTCAGGAGCGCCTTCCTCATCAATCTTTAACTCTAAACCTTTAGCTTGCGCCAAGGGATTCAAGATTTCGCTGACTACCGCCATCATTGAATGGACATCGATCCACTCTAGATTCAGCTTAATTTGATTGGCTTCATAGCGCGACAATTCCAGGGAATCATTGACAATATGGAGCAGATGCCGCCCTCCTTGCAGAACTCGCTCAATACTGCGAAGACTCAAAGAGTCTGACTCTGCGCTAAGTTTCTCTTGTTGTAAGCGCTGGAGCAGTTCAGAATAACCAATGACAGCCGTTAGGGGTGTCTTTAACTCATGAGCCAGGTAGGATAAATTATCTTTACTGGATTCAACCAGACGATTAAGTTCCTGGTTCGTGAGGGTCAACTGACTCTGTATCTGCTCTAATTCATTGAGACGCTCTTGTACATAGCTCTTATAGCATACGGAAATGGCTTCATCTAGCACCGTATTGATTTTGCTAAAAAGTAGAATAATCTCTTCAGGAGAGCCTTTGAGACAGTGAGGCGCTAGTACTGCAAAAATAGTTCGACGTAAGAGACTGTACTCTTGAGCAATTTCGTCAGCCTCATATCCTTGTTTCGCTCGTAACCGACCGTGTTCTAAACTTCCATCAGCAATCTTTTTAAAGTTTTTCTGAGAATGTGCGAGTACTGCGGCTAGGGATTTAAGAAGCTTGGGCAGCGAGTTACCCAGAGCTGTATCAGACAAGTTAATTGAGCTTTCTATGCGGCGATCTTGACGAACTTCTTCCATCCATTTCTCTATGATGGACTCAGCTTTTTCAGCGATAATTTGGCTAATATTTAGCATGGATTCCCTTGAGTAGTCGATTTGGCGCTTCGGGATGATGTAAAGTGCGTTCGCTCCAATAAGCCCATGCTCCCGGTGACGAAAGCAACTCTTCTTAAGACTACCCGTTTAGAGATTGTTGTTCACTTCTGAGTTAAAAACCCGCTAAACTAGCCAGGTTCTAGACCTGCCCAATTGACTATTAGTCAAAAAAGGAGAAGTGCTACCCTAGATTAAGTGACCCACTGGTTCTGTAACTTCTAGCTGAAGATAGGTCATTCCCCCGATCAGTTTTGCCATACTAGGACAGAAATCAGTTAAGTAATGTAGGTTAACCGGTCACAGAAATTGATGAGGTATTCACTTTTAAGCCGGTTTCAAGGTGCATTACTGGGCAGCTTAGTGAGAGAAATGCTGCTTCCTAAGGGCAGCCAGGGTCAGGTTTTGGGTGGAGTTTCCCTTACATCGCCCAAGCAGGAAGACGCTCAAACCCTTCAACAGCTTTCTGTATGGAACCAGCTAGCGACTTGCGGGATAGAGAGTTTAATTCGTTGTGGCAGGTTGAATTTAGAAGATTGGTGGTTGCTTTTGGAGAAGACGCCGTCATCTCTCGGTTTAAAATCTGTTCCTAGCATGAGTGAGTCCGCCTTGGCGACGATACCCATTGCCCTGTTCTTTCATGAGGATGAGGTTAAGCTGCGCCAACAACTGTTCACCTGTCAAGACCTTTGGCAACATCAAGCTGAGGCATCAGAAGGAGTTTTAGCGATCGCTTATGCCCTCTCACTGGCTCTCAGGGAACAGCTTGATTATGCTACCTTAATTCCTCGAATCCAAATTTATGTAGGAAATCTAGAAACCTCTCAAAGCCCTCTAATGAGGCAACTGGAACAAGTGCAAATGCTACTGAAGAAGGGAGCCGGATTAGAGACAACCCTCACCCAATTACGTCGAGACGCCCAAATTCGAGGCGAACCCTTGGGGCGTGCCCACACTTCTATTGCCCTCGCCTTCTACTGTTTCCTCTCCACTCCAGAGGATTTTCGCCTCGCTGTCAGTCGTGCGGCTCGTACCGGCTACCAACCCCAGATCACGGTTGCCCTGACTGGCGCTTTGGCTGGGGCTTATAATAGCATCATTGGTATTCCTGTAAACTGGCGTCTGACAGCCAACCGTATCAGTAGCGGCAACCAACATCTGCAACTAGCAGACCGACTGCTTGAGGTTTGGGCAGGTGTGTATGATGTGTCAGCGTTAGGGCAGGGTCAGCCTTTAGCGGTGGCAGCACCACAAGTGATTCAGCCTCGATAACCACTGTGATCAGTCAACCGTTACAGGACAAAGACTACAAATGCCACGTTCTTTCGCCTTAAATCTTGAGAACCCATACCTTAACGCTCATTGATTCGTTCTCGAAAGAAGGGAGCGACTATCTGTGCAGGATTAAGCGAATCCTACAGTAGCCAGAGCGAAAACCGATCAGAACCCAAGTCAAAGGGGAGTCGCCAAGAATTCAGCCAAAAAGCCAGGATGTCGTAAGGGTTTTCGAGAAGGAGTTTGCCCCTCTGAACCTTGCCAGGGAACGGTTACAGGGTAATCATGAAAAACTTTGTCAATCAAAAATTAGCGTCGGAAATCTTAATTTTATTTTCCCTATCTCGATCCTACCTCAAGAGCCAGACTGTCACACTGATAGGCAGTAAGGTTAAATCGGTCAGCTATGGTAGTCAAGGCAATAAAACCCCAATGGATTTCAATAGGGTATTTCCCGCTCTCATTTTGTAAGGTAAAAAGAAGTGAACTCAAAATTTACACGATGTAATTTAAGAAAAGCTAAATAGGAGTGTTCTATCTGAAATCACAGCCAGAGCCTTGCTTTCCCCACCGCTATCGTCACCTGAAATGGCAAATCTTGTGCTATGAAAACGTTTCATTCGTTGACACAGCCGCTGATGCATTTGCGGCGAACACCTGAGCAACTTCGCGCTTGGTTGTCATTTAGGGTGTCTAACTCCTCTAACCAGACCGTAGACGCGATTCATCATGTCTCTACGGGAAGCAAAACCTTAGTGGATGAAGCCATGCATTCACAACCGTTGCCTGGATTACCAACCAAGCGCCGTAAGCCCAAAAGCCGTCCACCCGTGATGTGGCTAGTGGCTGTGGTTTCTCTCACCAGTGCGATGGGGAACCGATTCTACAATCAGCCAAAGCTGGATGTGGGTACGATAGCTCCACAAACGCTCCGGGCACCCAGTCCTGTTAGTATTGAAGACACGAAAACCACAGAGGAAAAGCGTAAGGCCGCCCGTACAGGTGCTGTCCCTGTGTTGATGTTTGACCACTCGCTCACCCAAGATCTGATTCAGGCGATTGAGCAATCTCTGGAAAGGGTGGAAGAATTGCGCCAAATGTGTGGCCCTTATCCCTTTGCAGAGGCGACGATTCTCTCAGAGGCAACCCAGCGCTATCTGCGCCAAATTACGGAACCAGAGTGGCAGGAAATTTTAGCGCAAGTCGATAGCCTTCAAAGTACCCAGCCGGCTGCTCCAACCCTGGTACTACCCGATCAGGCTGTACAGGCACCTAATCTGCCGTTGACTCAAGCCGTTAAAGAACTGCAACGCTACCGTCAACTGTCTTCTCCTCAAGCTTTTTCAGATCTGATTGAGTCGATTTCCTTGGCTCGTCAGGGTTACGTTGTAGCATTGCGTCAGCTTTCCGAGCTGCAACGCGCTGAATCTGGTCGTCGCTACGATGCTTCATTGCTGGAACTCTCAGATCAGGACTGGCAGGAGACACGCAAGGGTATCATCCAGGCGTCCAAGCTCATCCTGACTCAGGGCATTCCTCCAGGACTCCCGTCAAATATTTTAATGGAAGCGGTGAGGCTGCAATTGAGTTCCTTCGTCCCCCAAAAGGCCGAGCCTGTAGCGGTTCCACTGCTGACCAATATTTTGCAGCCTAACTTAAAAGAAGATAAAGAAGAGACGAAGCGAAGAGCGGAACAAGCCGCACAGGCCGTAGATCCAGTCATGGTCTCCGCACAGCAGGGTGAGGTGATTGTCTATGCTGGAGAGCAAATCAATCAGGCGGATTTTGTGTTGCTGGATCACTTCAAATTGAGCCGTCGGGAAATTAACTCCCATGGTCTAATTGGATTCGGCATTTTTGTGAGCGGAGGTCTGGTTATCTTTTGGCTAGTAGAACGGCGTGTGCATCCTAGGCTCAGACGGCGTGACCACATTTTGCTGTGGCTGCTGGCATTGAGCACACCGCTACTGGTCATCTTGAACATTTCTTATACAGACTTGCCTGCCATTGGTTTGTTAGTCGGCAGCTTTTACAGCCCTGCTTTGGGAGTAACCGTTGTCAGTCTGCTGACGGGGTTAGTGGGCTTTGGTATGAAGGTGAGTTGGGATTACTTACTTGCCGGTTCTGCCGCTGGTTTGCTCGGTTCTTGGATGGCTGGGCGGATGCGATCGCGTGAGGAACTAGCTTGGCTGGGGGGTTTTGTTGGGCTAACTCAGGGCGGAGTCTACCTGCTCTTAAATCTTGTCCCTAGTGCGGCTGTGGGTGCAGTTTGGTATACCGTACTCCAAGAGGCCGTTATATCCAGTTTGGCCGGTTTGTCTTGGACTGTGGTAGCCCTAGGGATATCACCTTACCTAGAACGTCTGTTTGACTTAGTTACTCCCATTCGTCTAGCTGAGCTGGCTAATCCTAATCGTCCTTTGCTCAAGAAACTAGCCACGGAAGCACCTGGCACGTTTCAACACACCCTATTTGTGGCGTCCCTAGCAGAAGCTGCCGCCCGCGAACTCCACTGTAACGTTGAGCTGGTCAGGGCTGGCACACTCTACCACGATATTGGTAAAATGCACGATCCATTAGGATTTATTGAAAATCAGATGGGGAGTCCCAACAAACACGACGAGATTAATGACGCTTGGAAGAGTGCTGAGATTATCAAAAAACACGTTTCAGAAGGATTGGTGATGGCTCGTAAGCACCAGCTACCTCAGGCCATTCGTGACTTTATCCCAGAACATCAGGGAACGCTGCTCATCTCCTATTTTTATTTTCAGGCTAAACAGAAAGCTGAACAAGAAGGAGGTTCTCCTGTAGACGAGAAAGACTTTCGCTATGATGGCCCAGTTCCCCAGTCGCGAGAAACAGGTATTGTCATGCTGGCGGATGCTTGTGAAGCCGCACTGCGAAGTCTCAAGGACGTTACCACAGAAACGGCTGTTGGGATGATTCATAAAATCCTCAAAGCTCGCTGGCAAGACAACCAGCTCGTCGATTCCGGGATAACACGGGAAGAATTGTCAACCATTGCCGAGGTTTTTGTCCGAGTTTGGCAACAATGTAATCACAAACGGATTGCTTATCCGAAAGCTGCACTCAATGATCAGCCATCAGTGAACAGTTGAAGGTTGTACTAAATCATCAAAAACCTTAATACTCATGGGGAAAAACTAATTTTATTTACAAATAGGGTTGACAAAATAAAATATTTGTGAATTTACTTTTCTAAAATCTTAAACATTCAGCAAAAATCGCCAGAAGTCCACTTGAGAACGACTCCCTTTTAAGAAGTTGGGAAGCCAGCGCTGTACTCGTAAAGTCAGCGTCTGGAGGATGTCACACAGTCGGCTTCTATGTCGAGGCTTGCTGAATATTGGCGCGAACGGATTCGGCAGAGGTATGGAGTGCCTCGCGTTCAGCATCCGTGAGGTTAATTTCTAACACCTTCTCAACGCCAGAACCCCCTAATTGGATGGGCACCCCGATGAATATATCATTTAAACCGTATTCGCCTTGCAGGTAGGCGGATGCAGGTAACTGCCGCGATTGGTTATTGATTATCGCTTCTACCATTAAGCAGGTAGAAGAAGCTGGAGCAAAATAAGCGCCCCCCGTCTTCATCAGTCCGACAATCTCTCCCCCACCGTTACGAGTCCGGTCTACTAAGCGTTCAATGGTGACAGCGTCCATCAGTTCAGTAATCGGAATGCCGTTGACGGTGGAGTAGCGAGGCAAGGGAACCATTAAATCACCATGTCCTCCCAACACCAAGGCATTCACATCTCTGGGAGAAACGCCGAGTTCCATCGCAATAAAGGTTTGGAACCGGGCAGAATCGAGAACCCCTGCCATGCCCATGACTCGGCTAGGGGGGAGTTGGGTCGTTTTCCAGGACAGATAAGTCACTACATCTAGGGGGTTAGAGACGAGGATGAAGATGGCATTTGGAGATTGTGCGATCGCTTTTTCGGAAGCTTCGACCACAATCTTGGCATTAATCTTGAGCAGATCATCCCGCGTCATGCCCGGTTTGCGTGGAATTCCCGCCGTAATCACCACAATATCGGAACCCGCCGTATCCGCGTAGTCATTAGTACCAATCATCTGGCGGTCATTCCGTTCAATAGGTTGTGCCTCCATCAAATCCAGGGCAATCCCTTGAGGCATCCCTTCGACAATGTCGAGTAAAACCACATCTGCTAGATTTTTCTCAAAAATCCGTTGAGCCAGAGTACTTCCTACTTTACCGCCGCCAATCACTGATACACGGCGACTTTCACATAAAATTGAGGAATTAGGAAGAGATGTCATAATTGAACCGCGAGTATTTTAAATCGCAACCATTTAACTTTAGGTTCGATCTCACATTTTCTTCTATTCCCAACAGGGTTTTTTAATGATATTGCGCTGTGCGTATGAACCTAATCCTAGTGTTGGTAGATACTGTCCACCAACACTCGTGAAAAGGCTTCAAGATATTGAGTTCACTTCATTGACTCTAACTGATCGACCCGTAACCAAATATTGGGGGTGGGCACCTGACCAAACTTGACCAGTGCATAGTCCCCCTTCATATCAACGACTTCTCCCTTGGTTTCAAACAGATAAGGAGGAAATCTTGTATCGCTGGCTTGAGCTTCTAGACTCCCTTCCAGCTTTTCGCGGATAGCGCGAACTAAGTCTCCTCTTTTGATTGTGTCTGCCATAATCGATAATTTCTGTTAGGTTACTAAATCGCTTTCTTGATTAGCATTTTAAAGCTTTTAAACCGACTAGTTTTAGCAATTTTTAACGCTTAGCAGTGGGAAGTTGCTGACAGTTTGGACAAAAATGAGAGGATCGCCCCGCCACCTTGAGGCGGACGATGGAGCGATGACAAACGCGGCAGAGTTCACCCGTGCGACCATACACCCAGGCTACACCACCGTAATTCCCATTCACCCCTTGCACGTTGAGAAAGTTACTAAAGGTCGTGCCACCCACCTGGATGCTCGCTTGTAACACTTGAATTAAACTGGAGCGGATACGCTCGATCTGTTCTGGATTCAAATCTGCACAAAGCGTATCAGGGCGGATGCCGCTTAAAAATAGGGCTTCATCGGCATAAATATTACCCACGCCTGCAACAAGGGTTTGATCCAACAGTGCGGCTTTAATAGAACGCTGACGATGACGTAGCTTACCAGCAAGGTATTCCAGGGAAAACTGCTCTGAAAACGGCTCTGGCCCCAGTTGCTTCAATCCTGTGATAATACTTTCTAAAGGCACGGAGGGCGGAACCCACCACATCTTGCCAAACGTCCGCTGGTCAACAAAGCGTAACTCCTGGTTATTGGGGAAAAACAATCGCACTCTTGTGTGTTTGTGTAGAGGTTGCTCGCGATTGAGCCACAGCAGTTGACCGGTCATGCGTAAATGCACTCCCAACCATCCGCCATCAGACGATTGGAGATTTGGACTGTTGGATTTAGGCAGGTTTTCCCTCAGATGAATTTGAGGCATTGACTCCTGACTCATGACTCCTGTTTGGTATTTGGAGTCTGAGTGAGCCAGTTGTGCCAGTAAATACTTACCGCGACGATGCCAACGGGTAATCGCAACATTCTTCAGGTGTGCTAAAAACTCACCCATAGAAAAGGGGTAGGCGATGGTGCGTGTCAGCAACACATCCCCACCCCAAATTTCTTGATTCAGGGTCATTTGATTAAGACCCTGACAAACAGTTTCAACTTCAGGCAGTTCAGGCACAACCTAACGAGACTCAGTTCCCTGGTTGGGATCGCCTTCTACCACGGGACTCCCGCCACCAGCTTCAGCCGTGGGCTGTGGGGCCTTTTGACCTGTTTTGCGAGCTTCAGCCTTCAGGGGCGTTCCTGTTCCCTTATCACCCACTTTCTTGCCTTTGGGTGCTTCAACCTCTAGAAGCTCACCCTCGGCAAAGTTATTGGTATTGATGCCGGCATAGTTGACGTTATTAAAGCGGACGATGTATGGATAGAGGATTCCACTTTGGTCTACAGTTGCGACTGTACCCACATCCTGAAACCAAAAAGATTCTTTTCTGAGTATTCGGACTTTAGATCCACGTTGAACCATATAGAGTTTTTCCCTTGAGTTCTAGTTTTACAGAGTACTACTCGATCAGAGCCGTCTGACTATTCTGGTTTTTAAGTTTTATTACCGCTGCCCCACTGAATCGACTCTTAAACCTTGCTTAAACCATTGAAAGTACCTGCGGATAGCCTTCAACGGCGAGAATACTCCTGCCTGATCCGTTAGCGGAAAGCGCTTCAGTTTCAGGACACAGAAGGTTACTCTTTCCAGCGGGCTTGGACAAAATAGGCCGAACGTCCCCAAATATCAGATGTTGCCGTAATGTCTTCAATCGCCAAGTTAAAGGGTATTGAGGTCGTCAAGTACCGTTGAACGAGGCTACCGACATCCGGTGTAAGCTGAGTCGCCGTAACGGCGGCTAAACTGAGTCCGAGAAATTGTTCAATCGGGCCTCGCGGCAGGAGAATATGAGCTCCTAACGCCAGTCCGGCGGTTAAAAACATTCCGACTGATAAATTCGTGCCGCAGCGCGGATGCACAGCCAAGTCCCATTCTCCACTGGTGAGGCGCTGTAAGGCAAGGGGCACAGCTTTTCTGATGTCAGCCAGGTTCAACTGACCGTACAAATAAAATCCTTGGTCAGTGGATAAGCCCCCTAAGCTGTCATTATCTAACGGCTGGCTTGCTGTCGAGTATCCCATGTTACCGACACCTCGCTCACCCAGAACCCAGACTGTTGCATGTTCTAGCGCATGGACCTGACGCAACAAAAGAATTTCTTTCAACCCTGGGATAAAGTTCAGTTGGCTGAGTAAATCAGTATCCTGTCGAGGGTGGGGGGCGGTAATATCAACTCCCCAGAAGTTACCGGTTTGGGCAGAAGCGGTATTCGTCATGGCAACGCGACTCCAAAAGCAGATGATAAACAGGAAGTATTTTCAACTGTAGCGTTCACATCAGGATATCGGTTTGGATACTCTCTTGCTTCTACTTAATTTTTTGATTAAATTTTAAACATCAACAGCCTGTTCACGTAGCACTGCCGCTTTTTCAGCATGGGGCTTTTCGCTGCGTCAGGTAAAACTGGGTGAAAACAGCAACACTAGGCGAATATCCCGTTCAAAGCACCCACCTAGGGGGTCACACCAAGCTCATCGGCGAAGCTAATCTGTACTACACTCAGAAATTGCCTTTTTTAATAGGCATGGTATTAGAAAAAACAATACAAGCGGCAAGAGTTGCCGATCCATCCTAATAGTTACGAAATGTTACAATGAGCAAAGCTGACCCGCTTCAATCAGGTTTCAGCGAAATCGCGTAGAGGATTTGAGACAAAGTACTGATGCAAAACTTTCTGATGAAAGCTACAGATTGTCAGCTAGATATGACCAAACTAGACTTAGATATTTTCCAAGAATCCGAAACGCTCACGATTCCAGGTCTGACTTATATTCCTAATTACGTTGATGTCCAGCAGCAAAATCAATTACTGAAGGAGATAGATGAACAAGAATGGTCAATAGAGTCATTAGAATCCGCAAGAAGGATTCAACAACATGGTTATAGATATGAATATCAAAATGGTATTCTTGTCGCGTGCAACTACTTAGGAGATTTGCCGGATTGGGCGATGCAAATTGCCAAGGGACTCTATGGCGATCGCTTAACGGAAATAATTCTCGATCAAGTCACTGTCAATGAATACGAACCTGGACAAGGCTTGAGAAGTCATATTGACTGTGTTACTTGCTTTGGTGATACCCTGATCACTCTCAGCTTGGGAAGTCCCTATATGATGGAATTTACTCATTCTCAAACCCAAGAAAGGAGGGAACTTTTGTTATTACCAGGAAGTTTGCTGGTCTTGAAAGGAGAAGCTAGATATGTTTGGCAACATGGGGTAATGCCTCGCGATCGAGATAGCTATCAAGGTAGAGAATTTATTAGAAGTAGAAGAGTATCTATAACGTTTAGAGAGGCGGCATTTCCTTATAAGTGAATCAAACTATTTCGGCGGCAAATATTTTACGATAGTAATCGCAATCTCCTACGTTCAAAATAGAGGTTTATCCAAAATCTAGATGTTGCGTTGTTCAATAGCGATCCACTTTCATACATCAACATCGAATGACGGTTATCCACTTCCAAAATCGAGCCTACCAAGCGACAAAACAATACTGGCATGGCACTCATAGAACAGCTTCTCCTAGCGAAACCTTAGAACGGGTTCGACCCTACTTCAAACCGATTGGACTAACCCGAATTGCCAATATTACAGGATTAGATAAAATTGGTATTCCAGTTACTATTTCAATCCGCCCAAATAGCTATAGTGTTTCCACATCTTCCGGCAAAGGAACCACATTAGAAGCCGCTATGGTTTCTGCCGCGATGGAGTCGATTGAACTTTACTGTGCTGAGACGATTAATCTACCGGGAATTAATCTTTCCTATACTAAAATTGCCGAGAACTATCAAGTTATTCCCCTAGAAAATTTACCGCTGCGTGAGAATTCGTTTTTTAATGTAAATCAACCAAAACAGTGGTGCATAGGTTGGGATATTTTAAATCAAAATGAGGCGGCGGTTCCAGTTCAATCCGTCTCGATGAACTACCACAGATTTTGGGAAAAAGAGGTTGCCAATCTAGGCTCTTTTGAGATGGGTTCCAATGGTTTAGCCTCTGGAAATCATTTTTTAGAAGCCGTCAGTTCTGCTTTATTTGAACTCATTGAGCGAGATGCTATCTCTTGTCATCTTGAAGCCTATCGTAAGGGATACGGGATACCCGGATATCGGATGCCGAGGGTGCGTTTAGAAACAATTGAATCTCCTATAATCCAAGAATTATTGGCAAAATTTGCAGCGTCACAGGTCGTTCCAATTCTATTTGATTGTACCGTAGATACAGAAATTTCCGTATATCGTGCCCAAATTTACGACCCCAGTGGTAACGTACCTAGTAGTCACGGTTATGGGACTCATCTCGACCCTGAAGTAGCGATAATAAGAGCATTAACCGAGGCAGCTCAAACTCGCGCTATTCTAATTTCAGGCGCAAGAGATGACATCTTTCATCAATACTATACGGTGCTGAGATTGCAGAGAAATCGCGATGCTGAAGCTAGTATTATTGCTTTAAATCCGCCAACGATAGATGCTAGGGAACGGAAATCCCAGGCGACTTCTACGTTTGAGGATGATATTGAGATTATCCTAGGAAAACTGAAAAATTCTGGGTTAAATCAGGTGATTGTATTGGATTTAACTCCGCCTGATTGGGATATTTCTGTAGTTAGAGTAATTGTGCCGGGGTTAGAAGCATCTTTTCATACAATTTATAATCCAAAGCAGCGTGCGCTCGCATTTGCAGAACGTCAGCTTTCCACTATGGTTAAACCCAAAGTTGAAGGTGTGCATGTAGCTGAGACTCATCGACCCGCCGGAGGAGCAGTTTAATCTTAATTATGAAAAAAATAGTCATATTTTTAGGGCCATCACTCCCCGTAGCAGAAGCTAAAAAAATTTTGGATGCTATCTATCTTCCTCCGGCAAAGCAATCAGACTTACTCAGTGCTGTAACCACATATAAACCCGATATTATTGGTCTAATTGATGGTGTTTTTCTCAGTTTACCCTCCGTATGGCATAAGGAAATTTTGTACGCCATTGAACAGGCGGTAGCAGTATATGGTGCTAGCAGTATGGGCGCTTTACGTGCTGCTGAAACTGATGTATTTGGGATGGTAGGAGTTGGCGAAATTTACCGAATGTACGCCAATGGAGAGTTAATTGATGATGATGAAGTTGTCACGGTTCATGGGCCTGAAGATACGGGATATTGCCGTTTATCGGAACCAATGGTAAATGTCCGCGCTACATTCTGCCGTGCTAAGGATGAAGGAATTATTGATAGTACTGTGTGTGAACAACTGAGTGCGATCGCAAAATTGATTTACTTCCCAGAACGGACGTTTCCCGCCATCTTCCGCAAAGCAGTAACGGCAGGTATCTCGCCAAAAAAAATAGAGGAAATGGCAATTTTTGTCAAGGATAATTATGTAGACCTCAAGCGTCAAGATGCTATTTTGCTTCTAGAAACGCTACGAGATTTGTCTGAATCTTCGCCTCAAGCCAAGCCGAATTTTTCTTTAATTCGTAATCAATTTTTTAGTAATCTTTATCACCGCGATCGGACGGTATTACGGAACGATACAACGGTTCCTTTGGGAGATATTGCGGGATATGCAGCGTTACATCTTCCTGATTTTGATGAGGTCAATTTACACGCTTCAAATCGAGCCTTAGTGCAGACTTTAGCTGAAATTTTGGGTATTGAAGTATCTCAAGAGGTGGTGGACAAGGAAATCCGACGTTTTCGGAACCAGCATAATATTTTTGAGGAGACAGGGTTTAGCAACTGGTTAACTGAAAATGACTTGACGCTAGAAGAATTTAATCAGTTGATGATTGAGATGGCTCGATGCCGTTATTTACAGAATTGGCTGCTGACACGGAAAGGGAATGAGAGGAATACGAAAATTTTACTGGATGAATTACGATTGCAGAATCGTTATAAAGACTGTGCTGATGCTGTAGCTGAAAGAGAAGTAATTATTCGAGAGTCCTATCCTAATTTGATTGAAGAACACGCTGATGAAGTGCCAATATCGCAGTTGATGATAGAGCATTTACGCTCTACGGGATGTCAGGTAAAATTGCGCGATGATTGGGAAAAGGAAGCGGGTTTTCTGGATTTTGAATTACTGAAGTTGGAACTTTTGCGATCGCATTTAGCGAGGAAGGCAACTTCTAATTTTGAGTCGGGTGCTTTAGAGGGGTAAACTTTTAAATTTAGAGCGACGAATAGCATTATTCATCGAGTTGATTTGCTCCGGACGATTCATACAATAACCACCTAAGCCCTAGTTCAATATTCCCTTCAATCTTGCCGCCTTAAGCCAACTGGGAAATTCATTTAGAAGTCTTTCATAGAGTTGCTCGTCAGTGATTTTTCCTAGATCATCTACATGAAAAAAGTCAGCGTTATCAACGAGCCGACCACTCATTGTATCTAGTTTTTCCAAAATCCCATAGCTAGAACCAGCCAGTCCAACAAATTGCCAAAATATAGGATATTTGGCTGCATCAACCATAGCTGTTTTTATTCCTTGCTCGTCAGTAACACCTCCATCACTAAGAAATATAACAAATGTAGGTAGCTTACTCGGCTTTTCCTGAATGTATTTCTTTATTACATCTAGTATGACAAGAGGTTCATTATTCCCAAAACCTAATTCCTTCATAAGAGAGGAAGTTTTTAAAATAAGGAAAGTCTTTTTGTTTTCTCCACATTCTTTTTGAATGTAGCCATCTACAGTGGCCTCTGTTACAGATTTAGTTCTTTTAAATCTTGAACCAAAGAACCAAATATCTAGGGTTTTATTATCATCTAGCCTACTAGCAACTGGAACTATTCTTTCAAGAAATGCTTGTACTGCACCAGAACTATATTGATGCATCATAGAGCCAGAAATATCTAAGACTAAAGCCACCCTTGCTATAACATTAGCGATATCTTTCTTTTTGAGAACAATATCTACTTTTGCTTTTAAGAGGCTAATATTTGCTTTTTTTGTGATATTAATAGGCTGCTGTTTGGTATCTTGAGTATGAGTTATTAAAGGACTGTCTACTTTAGGTTCTTCTTTCTTTTCTTCCTGGTTAGTCTCGACATGATACTTATCTACAAAAGTTTGCAATCCAGCATTATATCCTTGTCCGACCGCCTGAAATCTCCATTCTCCTTCCTTTCTATACAACCGACCAAACTCCAAAGCCGTCTCTTGAGAAAAAACCTCTTTTAAGTCGTATCGAGTCAACTCGCTTCCCGTCTCCTGATTGAAAAGCCTGATAAAGGCATTTTTAATTTGGCTGAAGTTTTGATGTTTTTCCTGCCCTTCATGAATAGTGACAACAAAAACTATTTCCTGAATCGCAGAATTGACCTTGGTTAAGTCGATATGAATCGTTTCATCATCTCCTTCACCTTGTCCAGTTCTGTTATCTCCTGAATGTCTCAGGGAATCATCTAGTGATTTCAAATTGTTGTAGAAGACAAAGTACTTTTCATCGGGAACTCTGCCATCTGTACCTAACATAAACACAGAGGCATCAATATCATAAGTCTGTCCTGTATTATTCATCTCCCAACCTAAACCGATGCTAACCTTCTTTAAATCGGGAGCTTCTTTAGAAAGATTAAATCTGTCGCCTTTGATTAATTGAATTCCCATCTTGGATATATCCTCTAGGTGTAAAATCTGCTAATTAGGTTAGCCATCTAATAAAAAAGGGGGTATTCATTGTTGTTCCCCCCTTTTCGATTCATTCAAGTTTCTATCTCTTAAGCTTTCTTAAACAGCCACTAAGAGGCATATTTATCTACAAAACTCTGAAGCCCTGAATTATAGCCTGCCCCAACGGCTTGGAATCTCCATTCACCGTCCTTTTTGTAAAGCTTACCAAATTCAATTGCAGTTTCTCGTGAGAAATCCTCATCTAACTCATACTTGGCAACTTGCTTTTCTGTAGCATTGTCATAAATTCTGATAAACGAGTTTCTGACTTGACCAAAGTTTTGCCTTCTTTGCTCTGCTTCATGAATGGTTACAACAAAAATTATTTCTTGAACAGAAGCATCTACTTTAGTCAAATCAATTTCAACCGTCTCATCATCTCCTGCGCCCTCTCCAGTTCTGCTATCTCCCTGATATTTTACAGAACCATCAGGCGATGCTGAGTTGTTGTAGAATACGAAGTATTTATCGTTAGGAATTTTTCCATTAGCTCCTAACATAAATACAGAAGCATCTAAGTCAAACCCCGCGCCTGTATCTGTCTGGTTAATATCCCAGCCCAAACCTATTCCTGCAAGTTTCATTCCAGGTGCTTCTTTTGAAAGATTGATTCTTTCACCTTTGCTTAGATTAATCGACATGACTCTTACCTCTTTTTACAAAAAAACTTCGATTCTGAATTGATATTCAGTTGATTTTCTCAGAAATTAGGGTTCATCTAGCTATTCAGCGCTGGGTTAAGCATAGGAAGTCACAAGTTCTCCCAAACCATTCACGCTAACACCCTTGCCAATGGCTGCCATTTTCCATTCATCATTGTGCTTGTATATTTCAGCCATGATCATCCCGGTCATGCCTTTGTATTCTTGACCCGATAAGTTATATCTGGCGAGTTCTTTATTATTGGATATATTGACCAGGCGTACAAAGGCATTTTGAACCTGCCCAAAGTCTTGTTTACGGGCAAGGCATTCGTAAATGTTAACAGTGAATACCAATTTTGCAATTTCTTTTGGCACCAGAGCTAAATCGACAAGAATCTGCTCGTCATCTCCTCCTCCTGCACCCGTGAGATTATCCCCCAAATGGGTAATAGCTCCTGATGGGTGGCTTAAGTTCCTAAAGGAAATCACGTTGGCTCTGTTATTCACTTTGCCGTCGGCATCTAAACAGATAACTGATGAATCAAGGTCATAGTTTTGAGAATTGCTGAAAGCGCCAAAAATTCCACCACCTGACCTTTTCGCTACATCCCAACCCAGTCCGCACATGAGCTTTGTAAGACCAGGTGCTTCTTTAGAAAGCGAGATGCGCTGTCCTTTTTGTAGGTTAATTCCCATGTATTTTACCTCTTAGCTGTAGCGATCGAGTAGTGCTTGTAAGCCGCCCTGATAACCTGCACCAAGTGAAACTGCCATTATTTAGCCTGCCTTCTGTTGTTCGTCAACCAGGATTCCACCATATACGTTAGGCTTCCTCAAAGTTCTTGCCTTCGGTAATACTACTGAACTTTTGCCCATAGGTCTCGCTCGAAGATCAGTAAAATCACGGTTGAAGATCTAAAAATATTGCACTGGCTAGCTGAGCAACTATTTTGAGCAGCATTAATCGCGTCTACACAACCGAAGTTCGCCTGCGCGGGTTGAGAGCGATCGCGCCTTGTCTCACTCAGAGTCAGGAGAATCACCCCTAGATTCCAATCTTGAAACGCAATCCTCTAACCAACCCTGCAAATCCGCCTTAGTCGAAAAATCCAATAACGCCTCTCCCAAGTCTTAGATTTGTGCGATGGAAAATGACAGTGGCTTCTAGCCAAAAGAGTTAAGCTTGCAGCACAGCCCACACAATATACCCACTCAGTACAAACATCACTACAATACCTAGCAGAAACGTATTCTGAGCCTATGAAGCCAAAACAGCTCGCCTTAGCTCTCTTGACAACTACCGCTTTTCTAGGTGTTCTGCCACTGTCTCATTCCCTGACAGGCATCAACTCCAGCAGCGCTCAAACGCAGCCAAAATTTGTCACCTATACAGAACGCAATTTTTTCTCAATTCAACATCCCTCTGGCTGGGCTATTGATAAAAGTGCTAGCAATTACACTACAATCTGGAGTCGCAAACCAACTGGCGCTGGAGGGGGTAAAGCTCCAGCCAACCTCATTAAAACTGACATTACTGTCCCTGAGGGTTCCCTAGAAACTGTAGTTAAAAGGGATATAGCTAGCAGTCAATCCTACAATGCCACAGTGAAAAGACAGCGTAACCTAACCATTAATGGGCGGAATGCTGTTAGGGTTCACCTAACAGGTGGAGGGTTTGACTTTCCAGACACAATGGTCACTTTCGTTCGCTACAACAATAAGCAAACGGTTGTCATTTCTAGTTATTACACGGCTAGTAATTCTAGTGCCGCTGGCACAATTGAACGCATTCACGGGTCGTTTCGCCTTCTTCGGTAACAGCTAGTACCGTAGGCGATCGCTCTTTTACAAAGCAGCAAACTTATCGGTTGCTTCAATTAAAGCACTCCGAATCCCCGGTTCTGACATGGAATGTCCAGCATCGGGAACGACAATTAACTCCGCTTCAGGCCAAGCGCGATGCAACTCCCAAGCCGATATCATCGGACAAACCACATCGTAGCGTCCCTGAATAATCACACCCGGAATATGACGAATGCGAGCAACATTTCGTAGGAGCTGATCTTCCGGTTCAAAAAAGCCTTTATTCACGAAATAATGACACTCAATTCTGGCAAAAGCATCCGCAAAATTACTCTGACCAAACCGTTGCATTAGGCCAGGGTCTTGCAAGAGTTTACTCGTACTCGCCTCCCAAACCGACCACGCACGAGCCGCTTCTAAACGTGTTTCCAAATCTGGACTCGTCAAGCGTTTATAATAAGCTCCAATAAAATCGTGACGTTCCGCTTCGGGAATCGGTTTAACATATTCCTCCCAAGCATCCGGGAAGATATAACTCGTTCCTTCCTGATAAAACCAAAGGAGTTCTTTTTGCCTAAGCATGAAAATGCCGCGCAGAATCAAGCCCTTGCAGCGTTCTGGATGAGTCTCGCTGTACGCTAAAGACAGAGTACTGCCCCAACTCCCCCCAAATACCACCCACTGTTCAATCCCCAGCTTGACTCGCAGCTTTTCGATATCGCTGACTAAATCCCAAGTGGTATTTTCTTGCAATTCCGCATGAGGGGTACTTTTCCCACACCCCCGTTGGTCAAATATCACAATTCGCCATTTTTTCGGGTCGAAGTATTGGCGATATTCAGGTATACTGCCACCCCCTGGCCCCCCATGCAAGACTACAACGGGCTTTCCGTCAGGATTCCCCGACTCTTCAAAATAAATGGTATGCAGGCTGGACACTTCAAGGGTTGCCTGATGGTAGGGTTCAATAGGGGGATAGAGTTCTCGCATGGTTCCGGTAGCTTGCTAACCCTTCAGTGGTGAGTGTTTAGATGAGCGCTGTTCTCATTAAATCACCCCCCATCCCCACTCTCCCATCCCAACAGACTCGGTTAACTTTCCCTGCTAACCTTATAACCCATTCCCCTTGCTCCGTCTCGCTCATGTCAGATATCAACCAATTGATTGCCCAAGTCTACGCCGAAGCCAAACGCGAATCGTTTCCCATCGATGAACCTGTTTATCAAGCAGCGGGATTAGACCCCAAAATGCCTATTCTCTATGGAGGCAACTTGGAAAGTCCGTTGTGCTTTTTTGCTCGTGATTTAGGAAAAGATGAAGTCCTTGTCCAACAACCCCTCTATGGTGCGGCAGGTCGGCACGTTCGACAAGGGATCTATCGCACTCTGTTTCAGAAAGAGCCAAATCGTAGCACAGATTTATCGGGAGTTTTGGAACACGTTCTGCTGACGAACACGGTTCCCTACAAACCACCAGGAAACAAAGCCTATTCGGAAAATGTTAAGAAGCGATTTCGCCCTTTCCTGGAACAATTACTGATACGGCACTGGCAAGGAAATTGCATTATTACTTTAGGGAACGAAGCCTTTAAATGGTTTTCACCGTATGCCCCCAAAGGCGAGGCGGCTCAGTTTTTTGCAGGGAGCGATCGCTATACATCCAGTTTTCCCATCACCCTTACAGCCCAAGATGAGCAAGGACAGCGACATGAACGCTCAGTCACGATTTTACCATTGCCTCACCCCTCGCCACTGAACCAAAAATACTATGCCCAATTCCCCCAATTGCTTCAGCAGCGTCTAACATCCATTTTCTCTTAAAATAGACTTTAAGAGCCTCTTGCTCAAGGGGGTTCTCGATATAGTTTAGAGTTAAAGATAATACTGTTTTCCCAAGGTCATTAGTAAACGGTCTAATCTTAGTCCTCCTTGTTAACCAGAGTTCATACGAAGAGGTTGTGGGGAGCTGAATGTATAGTAATCTCAAAAATTTTAATGGACAAACCTTTAGATACGGCCCTATCCTTAGAAATTGCTACCACCATCAAAAGCAAAGCAAAAGACAGTTTTGATAATGCTTTCAAAGCTACAAAAGTACTCAAAGAATCGATGTATGTCCAAGGTTTTTTAGTTAAGCCAGGGAAGCCGTACAAACCCATTGAACATGGCTGGCTGGAGCTTGAAGATCGTCTGGTCGATCCTACACTACCCTACTTAGATAAGACAGAGCAAGAATTCTACTACTTTCCGGTACAACGCCTGAGTGTTAAACAACTTTTAGCTGCCGTTGAAGAAGCCAAAGAAGATTATCCAGACGATCCACCACTCCCGGTTTATGGCGATGCGCCCTACGAATATTACGGCGATGTAATGTTAGGAGGAAAAGACTATCAAGCCGCCTATGCACAAGCTTTGGCGAAGTGTAAAGAGTTGAATCGGCCTAAAAGTAATGAGATGAATTAGTATCTTATACCAATTGGCTTTTTCAATTCCATTTTTTACCCCCCTAGCCCCCTTTTTAAGGATGAGGAGCATTAATGAAGATTATCCCCAAATGCTCCTCTTTTGACTTTAATTGAACCAGAGATGATAACCAAGAGCAAAATGCTAAACACACGCCTTGGATTGAATCTCATCGTTACCGAACTCTAGCGTTTTTCTATAGGAAGATAATCAACACTGTGGACACCTGTGTAGATTTGAGTGGGTCGAAAAATTCGGTTTTCTTCCAACTGTTCTTTCCAGTGAGCAAGCCAACCTGCCACCCGTGCGATCGCAAAAATCGGTGTAAACAAGTCGGTAGGAATCCCCAATTTGCGGTAAACTAACCCGGAATAGAAATCAACGTTGGCGTAAATTCCTTTCTGACCCAGTTTTTCCTCGACTGCCTTTTCTAATTCAACGGCAATCTCATAGTACTCATCGTGACCAAACTTCTCAAAGAGTTGCTCTGCTAAGTTTTGCAGAATTGTAGCTCGTGGGTCTTTCACTTTATAGACCCGATGACCAAAACCCATGATTTTGGACTTACGTTGCACGCAATCTTCCAAATACGAGCGGACGTTTTCCACCGAGCCTATTTCTTCCAACATCGTGATCACTTCTTCATTCGCTCCACCATGCAAAGGACCGGCTAAAGTGCCCACGGCTGAAGCCACCACAGCATAGGGGTCAGTCAATGTCGATGCGGTAACCATTGCCGAGAATGTGGAAGCATTCATCGTGTGTTCGGCGTGGAGTGTCAAGCAGATGTCGAAAATCCGAGCCGCTAGAGGATCGGGTTTTCGCTCATTGAGCATGTACAAAAAGTTGGCAGAGTAATCCAAGTCATCATTAGGCTGAACGGAATCATTGCCTTTACGCATCTGCTTGAAAGCTGCCACCATCGTCGGAATTTTCGCCAACAAGCGCACCACCGCCTCCCGAATATAATCGGGGTTATCTAGCGCTCGTTTGGAGTAAAAAAGACCGAGTGCAGCCGCCGAGGCTTGCAGCGCGTCCATCGGGTGACCTGTTTCCGGGAAACACTTCATCATGTCCCGAATCCGGTATTTGATCCGCCGACGGTGGCGAATTTCATATTCAAAGGCTTCAAGTTCTTCCTTGGTCGGCAGCTCACCCCAGATCAGCAGATACGATGTTTCCAGAAACGTGCTGTGTGATGCGAGTTCTTCAATGCGAATACCACGATACTCCAGTATTCCCTTTTGTCCATCGACATAGCTAATACTGGATTGAGCAACGGGAATACCTTCTAAACCTGGTCTATACTCGCAAACTGTCATCTTAACTATCGAATGAGTTTTAAATGTTCTCAGGCTAACTTACCAGAAACTTCTATATTAGTCGCTTGTATTACAAAATTTGTTAAATCCTGATTAAAGTAACCACTTAGGCGAGGTCAACAAAAACAGTTCACTCTGGGCGATGGGAGATTGGGTGTCTGGAACCTTTATCCCGATGACTCCAGCTTTTTTCAGGATTAGCTTTTCTTGGGCATTGCCCCAAACCAAGGTTTCCGCCCAGTTGCCTAAATCGGGTTGATGACCGACCAACGCCAAAGATTTGTCACTCGTATCCGTCTGCCACCGTTGCTTGAGCCAACTGATCCAAGCCTCAATATCACCATCTGGAGCCAGGGGGGTAAATTCTTCAATATTGCAACCTAGACCCGCCTTTTGCAGGATGACAGCCGTCTCTTTGGCTCGGACTAAAGGACTCGACAAAATTACGTCAAAACGCAGACCCCGGTCATGAAGTTGTTTCGCGACTTGAGCCGTTTTCTGACGCCCTTTATCGGTCAGTGGACGTTCTTCATCATTGGTGTAATCCTCTCTCACAGCAGCGATGCCGTGACGAATTAAATACAATTCCATAGATACACCGCTTCTTAAACCTAAGTTATGATTCTCTATTCAAAATCCACAATCGGTGAGTTGGTTCGGTTAGTCGGTATTGATCAAATTGTCCTTTGGATTCACTAGGCGCAGAAGTTTCTGCTTAATTTGGATATCAAACACTTCCCACTTCATCTTGGCGTACTCTGCATTATCATTAAAGCTGCTCAAAAACCCGATCGGGATTTCAAAACCGCCTGCCATCATGCGTCCGCCGCCAAAAAAGCGTCCATTACTATCTTGACCAAAGGCTTCTTTGATGAATTCATCGGGGTCAAGGGTCAGTTTGTTGGTTCTGAGTGAGCCAATCACGACTTCTACTTCTTCGTCTTCGTCGTGAACGATTCCATAAACCATCGCCGTGTGAACGTTTTCTTCCGTCACTAAAAAGTCAGCCGCTTGGGGGATAGCATCGCGGTCATCGTAACGCAGGTAGCCAACCCCCGCAATGGAGAAGTTATTCTGTACTAGGCGATTTTTGAGCGATCGCTCAATCACATCCATGACACGGCGCGATCTCGCGGTTTGGAGTACCGCATTCAGCAGTTGGGGGTCATAGAACCGACTGAGATACCCAGCCGCCAAAAAATCTTCTTCCTGTGCCTGCATGAGGCGATTGGTATCCGATCGCAGACCATGCATTAAGGCTGTAGCACACTTAACATGTTCATTCATGCTACTGTCTAGCTTCAGTAGCCCAGCCTGAAGGTACTGGGTTAAAATCGTGGCCGTCGCTCGTGTCTGAGGACGAATATCGACAAACTCAGCTTCTAAGTCGCCCTGAGTTCTGTGATGGTCAATGACCGCGACGATCGGCAGACCGGATTGTTTGACCAGAGGCATCAATTGACTCGTTGTTCCCTGGTTATCGATCAGCACACAGCCTTGATAAATCGATAAATCCCGATCCTTCAACGTCTGAATACCCCAGCGTTTTGCAGGCAAGTTGGTCAGCTTAACCAACGCAATGTTTTCCTGATGCGAAAGAGTACCCGCGTATACAATATCGCATTGGATATTATGCTGTTGCACAATGAGCTGATAAGCCCAAGCGCTGGACAAGGCATCCGGGTCAGGAAAATCTTGGATGAGAATGAGCTGACGTTCTCTAGCATGACGCTTCAGCATCTGTCGAAATTCAGCGAGCTTCTCTTCCGGTGAGGATTCATGCCACTGGCTCTCACGAGAATGACTGAGGTTGCTACTCACCTTTTCGAGCGAGTCTGGAGACTGTTGAGGTTCAACAGCGATCGACTCTGAAGGAGTAGTGGATGGGAATGAATCATGAACAGACGTGAGGGAGTTCGATGGCATGTTGGGTTGTAGTAAGGTAAGCAGGGTTCTTGCCAGTGCCGCATCAATCGTACTTTTATTGGAGCGGTTAGCTGTTCAACTGGTGCGCCACCCTCTTTATATTTTCGCAAAACAACCAGTCAGCCATATCTTATCGAGTGGTCGTGTTTTCCGACCATGAGTCTGTTGGTAGAATTTTAAGTTGTTGATTTTATAACTCTGCTTAAAGGTAGAGTATTAAATGCCGATCACATACTTTCGCCACTCTTGATGCAATCCACCCTTGACATGTTTAGCGACTTCAAAGTGCAAGCTGCTGTAAGGTCTACGAGGCTGATTCCGCAGAATCATATTCGCTTCTTTAGGGGTGCGGCTGCCTTTTTTAACATTGCAGCGTACACAGGCGGTGACAATATTTTCCCAAGTATCTCCTCCGTGGCGAGAGCGAGGAACCACATGATCGAGCGTGAGTTCATCACCCGTATAACCGCAGTATTGACAAGAGTGTCCATCCCGATGGAGGATATTTCGGCGAGTTAGTGGGATTTCTTTATAGGGAACCCGCACGTAATGCCGCAGTCGGATAACTGTAGGGAGAGGGAATTCTGAGTAGACGTATTTGCCGTTGTGTTCAACCTGCTCCGCCTTCCCTTTGATCAACAAGACAACCGCCCGTCGCCAGTTGGTGATATTGAGCGGTTCGTAGGAGGCGTTTAACACCAGAACCTTGCCCATTGGTGATCGACAGTAAGAGAATGTTTTCCCAGATAGTAGCACAGGTCTATCTGGCTCGGTTATTTGGAAGATTAGCGAGTTAACAACTGGGATTTCAATGCAAATTCAAAACCACACTATATATAGAGGTGTGTAATTCAATTATGTTTAAAAAACACTATTTGTATGTTAGTCTCAACACCCATTTATCCAATCGGCTTTCTGCTAATGAGTAGATAAGTAATCATCTCTCCCTTACCTTTAACCTGAATCGGGCTTCGCTCCTTAAACAGATAGCGATCGCGTAATCGCTCATAAGTCGTCGCAGAAACCTGAATCGAACCCGGTAGACCTTGAGATTCCATGCGAGAAGCGATGTTAACCGTATCACCCCACAAGTCATAGCTAAATTTTCTAATCCCAATCACGCCTGCGACAACAGGACCCGAATGAATCCCAATTCTTAGCTGGAAAGATTTACCCAGCTCAGTGTTGAGTTGGACAATTGCGTCTTGCATATCCAACGCCATTTGGGCAATCGCTCCTGCCGTATCTGGACGAGCCGTCGGCAAACCCGCAACAACCATATAGGCATCGCCAATGGTCTTGATTTTCTCAATACGATGCTGCTCTGCCAGTCGATCAAACTTGGAGAAAATCACATTCAGGAGTTCCACCAGTTCTGTCGGAGAGGTTTGCGCCGAGAACTTGGTAAAGTTAACCAGATCGGCAAACAGAACTGTAACATCTTCAAAGCTCTCAGCCAATGTGCGCTGACCCCGTTTCAAACGTTCAGCAATGGGTTGGGGTAGGATATTGAGCAGTAGAAGTTCCGCTCGTTTCCGGGCGAGGCGTAGGGCAACTTCAGACTGTTTACGCTCTGTAATGTCGGTAACACTGCCCTCGTAGTAAAGCAGCTTACCATTGGCATCTCTGACGGGACGAATATTTTCCGAAATCCAGATGACGCTCTCATCTTTCCGATAAACCTGAGACTCAAAGTCAGATAAGGTATCTTCCCGGTTCATCAAAGCGACTAAGTCGTCACGACGCATCGGTTCAACATAAAGTTGCTTCCCAATATTGGTAATTTCATTCATGAGTACTTCTGGAGAGGAGTAGCCCAGGATTCGCGCCAATGCAGGATTCGCTGTGATGTAGCGCCCCTCAGGCGTTGCCTGAAAAATCCCTTCCGTGGCATTCTCAACAATACTGCGATATTTTTCCTCAGCTTTTTGAAGCTGTAAATTTTGCTGTTGTAGCTTATGTTGCAGGTTTCGGAGTGTCAAATGAGTGGTGACTCTGGCTCGAACTTCTTCTTGCTGCACTGGCTTAATCACATAATCGACAGCGCCAAGATTGAAACCTTTGACCTTATCCACCGTCTCGGAAAGCGCCGTCATAAAAATTACCGGGATGTCTTGAGTGGCAGGATTAGCTTTCAGACGGCGGCAGGTTTCAAACCCATCAATTCCCGGCATCATTACATCCAATAAGATCAGATCGGGATGAGCATATTCAACTTTCTGAATGGCACTTTCACCATCTTGAGCCACTAAGACTTTGAAGCCTGAATCGGTCAAAAAGTCAAATAAGACTCCCAGATTTGTCGGTTTATCATCGACAATTACAATAACGCCTTTATTATTATTTTCTGAACTCATTGCGGCTAGATTTTCTTGATAGTTCATAATTTGTTATTTTTGATAATCTATTATTGATTATTTATAATGGCTGAATTACCCATTACCCGTTACCCATTAGCCTTCCTCATTGGGGGAAACCATCCCAACTATCCGCGTTTGTCAAAGGGACAAAAATAGTGCGATCGCGTCCCGATTGTTTCGCTTGATATAGCGCCCGATCTGCCGTAGCAATTAGGGCTTCTGGAGAACCTTTATACCAAGGAATGGTACAAGAGGCTCCCAAACTAAGAGTGATAAATTCACTAATTGGGGATTGGGGATGAGCAATTTCCAGCGTTCTGATTGAACATTGAATTTCTTCTGCCACTCGCAGTGCCCCTTCCCCATTCGTATTGGGTAAAATCACAGCAAATTCTTCCCCTCCATAACGAGCCACTAAATCAGCCGGACGCTTCACCGCTCGCTTCATCGCTTGAGCCACTTGGTGTAAACACTCATCTCCTGCTTGATGACCTTTGCTATCGTTATACAGTTTGAAAAAATCGACATCACAAAGTAATAACGATAGAGGCAATTTTTCCCTAGCCAAGATGCTCCAAGCTTTGCTCAAGCATTCATCAAATAGACGGCGGTTCGCCAGTTGTGTCAAAGGATCTGAAGTTGCCAAGCGATGGAGTTGTTGATTTGCCTCTTGGAGTGCCGATTCCATCTGCTGACGCTGCTGAATTTCTTGTTGCAATCGTGCATTTTGCACTAAAAGACTATGTTGCAATTTTTGAATCGTCAGGTGAGTGGTGACACGGGCAAGAATAATTTCTTTTTGAGTGGGTTTGACAATAAAATCAACAGCTCCCAGTTGAAACCCTTTAACCACTACTGCTGTTTGAGATAAAGCGGTCATAAAAATGACGGGAATGTCTTGTGTGGAATCATTCGCTTTCAATCGACGACAGGTTTCAAACCCGTCCATTCCGGGCATAATGATATCCAAAAAAATCAGATCTGGATGCTCAGAACCAGCGATTTGGATGGCACTTTCACCATTGTGAGCGATTAAGACTTGGAATCCAGTATCCGTCAAAAATTCAAACAGTAATTCTAAAGTGGTCGGGCTATCATCAACAAACAGGATAGTCCCTTTGTCAGGGTATTCGATATTCATTCATCTTCTGCCATATACTTTCTAACAAATTCCAGAATTTGTTTTTCTTGAAAGCCTTTAGCTAATTGACTCAACTGTTTGGCAAAGGGTGCAAATTGCTCGTTTAACTGTTCAAGTCTCTTAGCTTGCTGTTGAATACCTCTAATGTCCCCCATCATCGCCAGTTCATAGAGAGCCTGAAGTTCTTCGGGGGGTGGAACCACTGTTAGGGTTTGCCAAGCATGGGCATAATGAGTTGCGGGGAGTGGACTACCTTGAAGAGGAAGCCCTGTTTGGAGTGCATGATTCCGTTCATCCCTAATCGCTACCTTGGGGGATGGGGCAATTGGAGCTGTCGCACCATCAGGAACAGTGAGAGTGTCTAAATCCGTTTCTTCATAAACCCATTCCAACCCCAAATGGTGGCGTAGCTGTCCTAACAACTTTCCGACCTGTACAGGTTTAGAGATAAAACCATCACAACCTGCGGTTAAAGACTTTTCTTGGTCATTATCGAAAGCGCTGGCTGACATCGCAATCACAACAACCCGCTCCAAGTTCGGTAACTCCCTAAGTTGTTTCACGACCTCAAAGCCGTCCATTCCTGGCATAACCATATCGAGCAAGATGACATCCGGTTTATGTTGAAGCGCCTGATTCAGACCCTCTTGACCGTTTCTGGCTTCGAGGACTTCAAAGCCTAAAGGAGAGAGGAGGTCAACTAGAACCGAGCGATTTTCCCATTTATCGTCTACCACCAGTAACCTGTACTTTTCTTTTAACCGAATCACCCTCCCTTCATGATGTTCGGCAACATCAGCCTCTTCGGATGCTATGGGTAAATCTAAATCCAAGCAGAAAACACTACCTTGACCCAAGCGACTTTCTACATGCAGTTTGCCACCCATTAATTGCACTAATTTTTGGCTGATGGCGAGTCCTAATCCCGTACCTTCCGCCTGACGTGTCGGGTCACCAATTTGATGGAATGGTAAAAAGATTTCTGCAATTTGCTCGGATGGCATACCAATGCCAGTGTCTTCAATCAAGAAGCGCATTTTAGTAATTGGGGATGGGGAAGCAGGATGAGATAAAGGAGTATCACCAGACAAATGCCCGCTAGAAAATCCTCCTTGTCCCAACTCCTCAGTCTCCATGACATAGCCGACTTTAAAAGTTACCCCGCCAGCGTCCGTAAATTTAACCGCATTGCCCAGGAGGTTAATCAGGACTTGCCGCAGACGTTTTTCATCACCCCTGACAAAAGCCGGAATTTGGGAAAGCATCTCATAACGAAAGAAAATATTTTTTTGTTCGGCATGAATGCGAACGATTTCGATAATACTGTCCAGAAAATGAGGAAACTCAAAATCACTCAGGTACAGTTCCATTTTCCGGGCTTCGATTTTGGAGAGGTCTAAAATGTCATTGAGTAACGTTAACAAATGTTCTCCACACTGTTGAATGATGCCGAGTTGCTCCTGTTGTTTGACGTTGAGATTAGGCTCTCGTTTCAAAATTTGGGTATAGCCTAAAATTCCATTTAAAGGAGTACGTAATTCATGACTCATATTCGCTAAAAATTCACTTTTAGCGCGGTTGGCAGCTTCAGCGGCAACTTTAGCTTGTTTGAGGATTTTCTCAGTTTGTTTGCGATCGCGAATGTCCCGAAAAATTCCCTGAACAATTTTTTTGCCTTGCACATCCACAACGGTCGCACTCACTTCGACAGGCACAATCGTCCCGTCTTTATGAAATAATTCCACTTCGCTTTGCAGAACACCACTGACCTCAACATGTTTTTTAAACAGAGTTGTATATTTTTCGCGCCGTTCGGGGGGTTGAATCTCGCTTTGATGCAGACCAATCAGTTCAAATCGCGTGCGTCCGAGAAGGGTTTCCGCCATCTGATTGGCTTCTAGGATAATCCCGGTTTCTGCATCTACGGCGATAATTGCATCCCCAGCCGACTCGACTAACAACCGATATTTTTCTTCCGTCTGACGCAATGCGGCTTCGGCTTGCTTACGTTCCGTGATGTCTCGGTTGTACCAAATTCTGCCATAGTAACCCCCGGTGGGAGAGAGAACAGGGGCCGAGTAAAATTCAAAAATTCGCCCATCGATCAAGGTCACTTCAGCGTAGCTCGTTTCTGTCGGATGAGCGTAGAGATACTCGGCCTCAGCCAGAAATTGCTGTGGGTTTTGGAGTTGGGAAAGCATCTCATTGAGCAGCCGTCCTTCATCCCCGGTTTCGGCAAGCTGAGGCGGAATCTGCCACAACTGGCAAAAACGCTGGTTGTAGGACGCAATCTGGCGATTTTCATCGATCACTAGAATCCCATCAAGCGCAGCTTCTTGTTGGGCTTTGAGCATGGCATTACTGCGAAGCAATTCCTCCTGTGCAAAAGAACGCTCGATCGCAATTCTGGCGAGTTGAGTGGCTTTAGCCGTGAGTTCTTGCTCGTAGCGGTTTGGGGTATGGGGTTCGCGGTAATAGATGGAAATTGTGCCTAAGACTTTGCCTACGGTAGAACAGATGGGACGAGACCAACAGGCTCTTAATCCATAGGAAAGTGCCAAATCCCGGAAATCGGCCCACACAGAATGACTCTCAATATCCTCGACAATCACGGCTTCTCCCCAATAAGCGGCGGTACCGCAGGATGCCGCATAGGGGCCAATGGTGAGGCCATCGATTGCTTCGTTATAGGCGTCTGGAAGGCTGGGAGCGGCTCCATGTCGGAGCGTGACCCCGTTTTTGTCTAGCAAGAGAAAGGAACACCAACACTGAGGAATTTGCTGCTCAATCATCTGGGCGATGATGCTGAGAACGTCTGGGAGGGGTTCCCCCTTGGCAATCATTTCCAAGATATGATTTTGTTCGGCTAACAAAGCTTCTACTTGTTTGCGATCGCTAATGTCACATCCTTCCGCAATCAGTAGTACAACTTGACCGGTGTCATCGGTGAACGGCTTGATGGAGAAATCAAGGGTCATCACAGCCTCAAAAGCACCTGTAATATCCACCTCATAACGCACAAATTCACCCTGAGCCGCCGCTGCAATCCCAAGTTTGAGTTGCTCTTGGATAGTTGGAAAATGGCTCCACCACGGAGCTTCCCAAAACGGGTGGTTGACGACATCCGAACGTTTCTGTCCCCTGAAATCTAACGCCCTTTGATTGGCCTCTACGAGAGTGCCATCTGTTTTCAGGAGCCAAGTAAATTGAAAGGTATGGTCAAAAATGGCACGAAATCGTCTTTCACTCTCCACCAGAGCTTCTTTGAGCTGTTGATTAAGAGCCATATTTTCGTCTGCTCTGTGATCAATCTTCATGGGTTGTTCTAAATGGCTATTGTTTTGAGTTAATTTCTGCGATTGTGTTTCTATTTTCCCTCCAGTGTCCGTGAGACGAAGCCCAAACCGTACCATGAGTTTGGGGTGATGGCTTCTTGCCAAATCCGGCGTTTGTTCTTTACACTACCGTTTCTTTTTTTGCGATCGCGACTCTGTACTTTGACGCCCTTCTCAACATGAAGCGTTTGAGTGCAGCATCTATAGCAGAAGGCAGAAGGCAGAAGGCAGTAGGCAGAAGGCAGATGGCTTTTATGTGTATTACTGGTACGTCGTCGTTTCAGCCGTTAGGGCTGTCCTAACCTTTATGGCGACCTAGACCTATATATAGTAAAAAACCAGTCATTCGCGGTGACTGGTGAAAGCTGCTGTGTTGGAGGGAGAATACCTAGTACAAAGACACCTCAACCCTACCCAAGGTTAAGTTGATGAGCTAGGAAGCTCATCTTGCCTATGCCTCGGCTAGATGTAAACAAATGTAACAATAAATGCTAAACTTTGCAATATTTCTTTACTTCTAGCGACAAGGGTGCGTGTCTCCGACAAGATTAATTCATCGGCGTTCTAGAGGAAAAACACATTTCTTGTGTTCTTCACGTCAGGCTTGCCAAATTTGGTAAGCTCCCCAGAGTGCCGCGACAAGGGCAAGCAGAGTCAGCCAGAGGGGATAGTTGGCTCGTGTCACTTTGCCACCTTGACTGCGTAGCGTTTCAATGTCAATCCAGGGTGTTACACCCCGGCGAAACCAGCCAGTCACGGTCACTTGCTGGTCTACTAAATGGCTGGGACGAGTTGGCTTCGGTAAGATATTGCCCAAGGGGCCTAACAAGGATGAGAAGTGGAGTCTCACCAAACCCGTGGAGGTTTGCAAGATTAAGTCTTGTCCCAACCAGTTGAGTAAGCCGTGACGCCCTAAGAGTTTGCCCGTGATTTGAACCAGTTCACTATCGGGCGGGAGTGTTGCTGGATTGGAGAGAGACTCTCCTAAGTTGGGTTCGGTTCGTACCGTGGACGGTTTAATGTCGGGAAAGTAGCGATTAATCCACAGGAATACACTGAGACTAAAGGCAACCAGAATGCAAGCGTCGAGAAACGGTCTAGCGTTGTGCATCCAGATCACTTGCCAAATGTTGAGCCAATCACCAATTTGTCCAATTGACCAAAAAACACCCCTGAGGATAATACCGAGCAGCAACCCAAAAAAGACAGCACTTTGCAGTAGAGGAAAGGCTTTAGGAGCATTGACAAGTTTTAATATCCATGGGCCAAAAGTATGAACTGGGGGAGCGATGGGAGGTAAATTTAATTCAGGGTCAAGCTTCCAGAACTGGGCATTGCGACCCAGCATGGCGGCACGTTCCCCCAGTAGAGGATGGGAAGCACTGACGAGTAACCAGTCGCGGTAAGGATTGGTGCAGTCCCACTGTAAAACGGTTTCAAAGGGAGTGTGAGGAGAACAACTGCCAAAGAGCAGTGCCTGTCGATATCCTACGGGTAGCAAGAGGTCGAAGCTTTCCAAAAGTCCGCTTGTTTTGCGGTCGTGCTGGATTTCTTCTGTGATTCCCAAGGCCATTTTAAGTAAAGCGCGGGTCAATCCATTGGGATTGCCGGTTGTTTCTACAGCCATGCGATCGCTATAAAATACTCTCGCCCTGGAAAACCAGAGAAGCGGCAGGCGGAATAACCAGTAAATGCCGTAACTAATAGAAGCGATTGTTCCGGTAATTCCCCGAACGATAGCCGGAAGAAATCGTTGATAAGAGGGCAGCTTACGCCCGACAAAGTCGGCAAACTGCTCTCCTCCGTGAGCAACTAGCCAATAAATCGTGTAAGGGATTTGGATGACTAGCACGCCTAAAGACATGAGGATAATGTCCCAGTTGCGGATATGTCCCAACTGACCTGCGTAAATGGTGGCGATTTCGTTATCCGCCAGTTGCGTCAATAAGCCCTGACTCACGACAATTCGGGCAGTCCGGGGGAGATTGCCATAGGTGAGTGCCACTGGGGCATTGGTGGGTAAAATGCTCAGTGTAGGGATCGGAATTTTGCGTTGGCGGCAAAATCGTTGCACGACCTGGGCGGCTTCTGGATTGTTGGAGGCCAGTTGTGTTAGGGGTAAGCTCTCAAGACCATAAACTAATTTCAATAAAGCATCGATCAGCCAGGGAGAGAGAATCAGCAGGATGACGAAAACAATGGCGATCGCTTGAGCTGGGTCGCGGTAGAAAAGTTGGATGGGATAGAAGAAGGGCACCTGCACCAAGATGGCATTGGTTGTCTGCATCACGAAGCGCAGGAAGACTTGCACAACCAAAAATAGTGCGACAACGGTAACGGCTTCGACAAACCAAAGGCGTCTCAATTTTACAGGTTTGAGAGGACTCCAGTTTTCAGCACGTCCGCTGTTGCGCCATCTAGGGCGGGGGGTGAAGATTGAGGGAACGGGAGTTGAGGGGGGAGAGTAGGAAGCGGGAAGTAAGGATGGGTTTTCTGTTGTGGCGGCTGAATTGGAGCGAGAATTCCCTGATATCCCAGCATTTGCCAGCCTGCGATTGTTTGCGTTTGCTGGTGTCGGAGTGGTGCTTTTGGGAGTGTCCTGAGTTTTGGCGTTAGAAAACAGACGCTTGGTGGAATTTGCCAATCGCTGTGCAATGGCAGAGGGCGTCTTTTGTGAGGCAGTTTGTGTTTGAGATGGAGTTGGATTAAAAGGAACAAATCCTGTGGAGTCTGAAGCAGTGGCGCGGTTGGGGGTGGCTGGGACATTGGTGTTTAAGTCTGCCAGAGTACTCGTTGCCCATGCGCGGACGTTGGGGTCAGGATGCTGAGTGAGGTGTTGGCAAAGGGCGATCGCATTTTCCCAATCGCCGCTTCTTTGGTAAGCCGTTACAAGCGCTTGTGAAGCTTGAGTGACGAGAGACTCGTCTAACTCCGTCTCGCGCACAGCTTCGAGGTGAGCGATCGCATCTGAGTAATTTGCCTGTTGCAGGGCGTCAAGACCAGCATCAAGCGAAGGATTTGGAACAGCTCCCATAGTCTTCTTCCAGTCACTCTGTTCCTATAAGATACCCTTGTGGAGGGAATATTCTATCACTTATTTGAAAATAAGGGTTGGTGGGCGCCAGTCAAGTGTCAGGAGAGAGAGATTTTTCCCCTGATTTTATGTTTACATCTACTGCAACTTGTCGAAGGTTTGGGATTGAAAAGATGCGATCGCCTCCTCCCTTGTAACGACATCACACTCCTTCTAGGCGAAGAAAATGCAGACAACCAAGGGAATCACCTGCAACAATAGTTACTCCATCTGCTGCTACAGCACATGCTGAAAATATGTTGTCCCCTTTGAAACTGGAAACGATGTTTCCACTGGTTAAATCCCAAACTTTTAAAGTGCGGTCGCGAGACACAGAAATAGCTCGCTTGCCATCCGCTGTTACTGCTACTGCAAGAACTGAGTCATTATGCCCTAGTGGTCTGTCAAGGCAATTTTGACGAACAGTAGAAGTGTGTATGTACTAAGGCTCGGATTAAATTGAAGCGGCTCTATCCGTCAATTAGTTCTTGACAGACCACTAGTAAGGTTCGTAGTTCTTTGCCACTAGCTAGCTCCCAGACCTTAATAGCGCTGTCTTTAGAAGCAGAAACAGCCCACTTTCCATCTGCTGTCACTGCCACTGCACTGACTTGATCTGTATGTCCTACCAAGGTATGCAGTTCACGACCACTCTCTAATTCCCAAACTTTTAATGTGCGGTCATCAGATGCAGAAACTACCCACTGATTGTCCGATGTAATTGCCACTGCCCAGACCCACTCATCGTGACCTGCCCAAGTGAACAGTTCGCGACCATTAGCTAAATCCCAAATTTTTAAGGTACTGTCTTTAGAAGCAGAAACAGCTCGCTTTCCATCTGCTGTCACTGCCACCCCACTGATCAAGTCAGTGTGACCTGTCAAGGTGTGCAATACACGACCACTGGCTAATTCCCAAACCTTCAAGGTGCGATCGCGGGAACCAGAAATTATCCAATGTCCATCTGCCGTCGCTGCTACTGCAACTGCCCTAACTATATCAGTGTGTCCCTTTAAAGTTTTTAGGTTCTCACCACTAGCTAAATCCCAAACTTTCAATGTACAGTCATCAGAGGCAGAAACAGCCAGTTTTTCATCTGCTGTAATCGCTACTGCCCAAACCCATTCAGTATGACCTGTTAATGTTCGTAGTTCACGAATTGAAATGAGCCACGCACCCAGTCCGCCGCACATACTCCGCTAATATGGCACTTTTACCTATCCCAGGATCGCCTTCAATAATGAGATAGCCGTTAGGTTGGTTTTCCAGAAACTCGGCAATCGCATGAAAGACATATTTACGACCAACGAAATCCTTTGTTTTGTTGTCGATTAGGGTTTGAAACTGGTGACGCCAAACTGGTTGTGACGCGCTCGCAGGGGTGGCACTGAGAGAGTCAGATTCGGAACATCTTGTAACTGGCAAATATTCCTGATACTTCCGTTTCAGCCAAGCTTGGAAGCAAGGATCTCGTTTTTGACCTATTTCGCCTTGGAAGTCAGGAGGGTCTTTGCAATTCTTTGGAGAGAAGCACTCGTTATATATAGTTCGCATCTGCACTTCAACATTCTCTGGAGTACAGATTTTGTCGCCTGTGAGGTAATCGGCAACCGGCTTGTTGGTTCTTATGGTTTCCTCATCAGGAAATTTCGCTAGGAGAATTTCTCCCTCTCTCTTAGATAAGCCCGTGTCAGTTAAGCCTTGTTTACGGCATACCTGCATTATAAAAAAGGATTGCCATGAACTCATACTATAGCTATATTTCCAGAACCCTCTCATACCAATTCACTAAATGCTTGCTACAGATAGTTTTCTTGTTCCCCCCTTGATAAGGGGGGCTAGGGGGGTCGATGTGTAACGGATTAAAAGTGAAATGGTATCAGACCTTGGCGCATTAACTATTTAGTTTAACTGAACTGTAAAAAAAACGGACTTAAGCTAAATGTTTGAATAACCCGAAAATTTTTTCGGTAGCCCATAATTTATCGAAAAATTTTTTCTGGGACTTTTTTCAACAGAGTTTATAGGATGTTTTCAATTGGTTAGACAACCAAAGAGAAAGCCAGTTAAGGAGAACGAGGCAATGGATTATACTGCAAATGAAAATCAGGAATCTTGGATACAGCTTGAAATTCCTGGTCTATTTGAACAGTTAGAAAAATCATCTGACAGCCATTCAGAGAATGAGACTGAGAGAGAATCTACCCAGCGAATAGAATTCGCGGCTACACAAACGAAGTCCGCCTGCGCGGACTAAAGACAAACCAGAAATTCTCAAACCTGCGTAGGCAGGTTTTGTCTGTATAGCCGCGACTTCAGTCGCCAAGGCTTATTAATTTGAAGGAATTGAAGTAAATCCCATGAAGACAAACAGAACATTCATTAACTTCCGTCGGGATAGCTGCGGTTCACACACTTTCGTTTACTCCGGCAATTTACCAAAACGATCGCTCCCCATCTTAAGAGTTCTGCCTAAACTTCAGCGCTTCCTATTCCCAATGACCGATGACAAACCTGTAGAATTTGTTAATTCTTCCAGAATTACATTCAGAATAAGCGTAGTAAACTATTACCCAGTTGGGTGAATCCACTGGGGGAAGTGAGAAACAAGCCGCCTGTCATACCTTGAATACAAGCAGCAAGAGTTTGACGCAAAGGCTGGGAAGTAGAGAGTTAGAAGCTGTATTATGAAAAATGCTGATTTGTCCGAAACACGCCTACTCGAATCTGCGATCGCGAAGTTATTCACTCAAGCGTCTCAAAAAGGCAAATTAACTCTTACAGACTGCTATGGCTTAGTGGCTACCATCTTGACATATCCCCTCAGCGATGCTGAGCAAGATTTAATTAATCGCTTGTTATACGCTGTCCGACGCGGAAGAATGGAAGTCGTCATCGATTAACGGAGAGGTTTAGTCGGTTAGCCGATGGAAGGTTAGAACTTTCCACCTTCAACCTATCCCTATGTAATCAATACCGCTCTAATAACAATTTCACTTCCTCTTCCAGCGCTAAATCTTTCATCGCTTCCCACTCGGCTTTGCGAACTGCCAAATAAGCTTGAGCAAGTTCTGTACCCAAAGCCTCTAGAAGCACTTGATCACTACTCAGTTGAGCGATAGACTGCTCTAAATTGATAGGCAATCGATCAATATTACAGATATTTTGCTCCGCTTCTGTCATATATCCAGGGTCGATTGTCACCGATTCTCCCAGTTCAAAACAGTGCCGGATGCCATCCAATCCCGCCGCAATCACAGCCCCCAAAGCCAGATAAGGATTAGCAGAAGCATCCACTGTTTTCAGTTCAAACTGAGTTGGGCTACATTCTTCCGGGTTACTTACCACTCTCACCGCCGCCTCTCGATTATCGGTTCCCCAACACCGAAATGCACCACTCCAATGATGTGGACGAATCCGGCGATAAGAATTGGTGCTAGGTGTGGTGAGTGCCATGAGGGCTGGGAGGTGGTGGAGGATGCCGGCAATGAAGCGACGGGCAATTTCTGAGAGTTCCCCCTCTACATCAAGATTGGGTATCAGGTTTTGTCCATCCTGCCAGAGACTGAGGTGGAGGTGACAACCGCTACCTGCCTTGTCAGCGAAGATTTTCGGTAAGAAGGAGGCGGTAAGATGATGTTGCAGTGCGATCGCACGCACAGTTTCCCGAAACGCAATTTGCTGATCGGCGGCGGCTAAGGCATGAGTATAAAGGATCGAAATTTCCTGCTGCCCTGGCCCCGATTCTGGATAATACTGTTCAACTAGCATCCCTTGCTCAACCAGTGCTTCTGCAATCTCATCTATTACGTGCTGATGCAAATCCATCGCTAGGGTTGAGGCAAAAACCGTCTCATCCGCAGGAACAATCCCATTCGCTGTCTGTTTGAGAAAGTAGAATTCATTCTCAAAAGCGGCAATCACTTCTAACCCCTCATGCTTCGCTTCCGCAACCATCCTTTTCAGGAAATTTCGGGGACAAAGATTCCAAGGAGTACCCTCTTTGAGCATGTCCCCCATCACACGAGCATGACCAGGAGCATAGGGTAAAGGTGTTAAAGTGTTCCAGTCGGGGACTAGGCGCACCTCGCCCACCGGACCCAAACCACTTCCGGGTGCTGGGGCATCAGCCATTACAGGAATCGCCTGCTGTGCAGCAGAAATGCCAACACCGTGTTGGAGGTACTCAGCTATTGCTCCCCGATGTACCGCCTTGCCACGAATAATGTTGGCATTGTCACACCAGAGAATCCGCACAAACCGAGTACCCGTGGCATCGAGTGTTTGTAAAAGTTCTTTCTCCATGTGTCACACTTCGGGGGGTTGCAATTTGCTAACACATTTTACCTATTTGAGCGGTTGCAGATTCTCAATGGTGAGAAATATCTCTTCATCAGCCATTTGTTTGTTGTAATCGATGTCGATTTTGGTTGGGTAGCCGAGGGTGGGGTGGTAAGTTACGGATAGGCGGTATGCTTTTTTGGCGATAGCGAAGCGCTGCTGCGAAGCGCAGATCGCATCTTCTACAATCTCAAATAGCTTTGCGATCAAATCGTACTTTGCGAAGTCCTCCCGATTAACTGGCTGTCCATTACTGGCAGCAACCATTGAAGTCACTTTGCCATTACGGACTGCAATCCTCACGGGTTCGGTTGATTTGGGTAAACAAAAGCAACTCCGGCGCAATGTGTAGCGGTACTTGGAGATTTTTTGCTTTGCCCATAATTGCTTGTTGCGCTGCAATTATTTTTCTAACATTTGACCCCAGAGTTGGTGAAAAACCCTGGCTTGCTGAGTACTTTCCCTCCCTTTGGGAAGATGCTTTTCGTGTTTTTCCATCTTTAACCGATGTTGCATCACTCATTCAGGCGAGTACTCACAGGATTGTTGAAATTGTTCCGTTGATGTTGCCCCATAATTTAACAGATATGTTTTTTGCAGCAGGCTGGCGGCGACCTGAAATCTATTTGAATCCCGATGTTCGTGCAGGTATATCAGCTTTAGCTTTAGCGAATGCCAGTATTGTCGAAACAGGAGTGAACCGCCTCAAAAAGGATTTAGACAGTGGTCAATGGGATACTAAATTTGGGGAAATACGGAAATTAGAAGCATTTGATGCTGGCTACCGTTTCTTGTGTGCAAGAGTTATCTAAGTGTGCGATCGCTCCTCATCAGCCCTGATAATTGGGATTGGTGATAATTGTCCGAAGGATAAGCTAATGAGTCAGAACTTGGAGGCGATCGCTTGCCAACCTTACCCCGTCGAACCTAACAGCTTTAACCTTAATGCCAACCTACAGTATGGATGTACCGCAGACCATATTCGGCTGGCAATGAATGATTTTGTTGATTTTATCGGTTTCATCAATCAACAACTACACACAAGGCAATTGGAACGGTTTGAATCAATGTTGATGCCAGCTAACTTCAGCAGTCTAGTTGGTGAATTTATGATTACAAGTATTCCTAAATACTGTTCCAGTCTTGTCAAAAATCAACATCATAACGGACATCCTGACCTAATTCCGGCTGGATACTTCTCTAATAATGCTGTTCAATATGCTAAGGAAGGAATTGAAATTAAAGCCTCTCGCTATCTGAGGGGATGGCAAGGTCATAATCCTGAAGAAATTTGGCTTATGGTGTTTGTATTTGATAGCAACCGTCCTACCGATACATTAAAGGGTATTCAGCCAAAACCCTTTAGGTTTGTTAAAGTTGTCGGGGCAGCGCTGACCAAGGCAGATTGGTCTTTCTCTGGTCGCTCGGAAAATAGCCGTCGCACAATTACTGCAAGTGTGACCAATTCAGGTTACCAGAAAATGATGGCAAACTGGATTTATCAAGCCCCGAAGCTACCATAGAGATAGCTGATGGTGTTCCATGTTCTCAGAGGGTGTTTTCAGAGCGTTAGTCTCAGATGATGTTTTCAAATCAGTTTGTATCTTAAGTGCTGCTAGCTTCGGAATCGCTGTACGACTCATCTCATAATATTCTGGATAGCGTTCAACACCAATACAGCAAATTCCCATTGCTTCTGCTGCTGCTAATGTAGAGCCTGAACCCATAAACGTATCAACGATAATCCCTTCACTGAGAGGAAGACAAGCATAAACAACTTGGCGTAGAAAAGACTGGGGTTTGATGCTTGGGTGGTTGGCTATGTTGCGTTCTTGCTGAGGTGTTCTTTCGCTGAAAATTACATCATTGAAAGGATTGCCATCCGCAGTTCTTCTCAGTCCTCCGGTTTGGAATTTTCGTAGGCAGTCACTTAGTTTCATCCCTGATGGAATGGGTTTGCGGAAAATACCCCACGGTTCATAACAGCCCCTGGGCATTGATGAGACATCCGGAAATTCATGCTCAGCATTTTTTGGGCGATCGCCACCACGAAGCGTTCTTACAAGGCGAATTAATTCTCCACGAAACTCCAATCCACCCTCAACTAATGCTCCAAAAACTAGCTGAGAAAGAAAGGCATTGCTCGCAATAAAGACATGACCACCAGGGCGCAATACACGCACGACAAACTTAGCCCATTCGGCAAAAAAACACTTTAAGATTACTCGTTCTTTTTGAGTAAGTGCTGTAAAACGTGGCAAAGGTGACCGTTGATGCCCATCGAATGAGGGGGGAATTCTCCAAATTCCTCCACTGCCATTTCCTCTTTTTACAATTTGCTCGAAATCATATTCTTTTACACCATAAGGTGGGTCTGTCACAACAGCATGAATGCTATTTTCTGGTATTCGTGTTAGCCACTCCAAACAGTCTGCTTGCACGATGACAGAGTTGCCTATTTGCTCTGATGGATAGTCAAACGCTAATTGGGTTATCATTTCTCGTTTTTCCATTTTACCTTTAAAGCAAAGTGATTTAAAAAATCATTATTATAAACAATAGTTTATATAGCCAAATTTAACAAGATAATGGACGAAATGAGAAAAATAAACTAAAGAGTTATAGCGGAGTAATGCAAGTTTTATATTATGACAGAACGTAATATTTTAATTTTCAGTTATATCCCTCTTTGTGTATAACATGAATAAGATTTAAATTGCATTGCTTGGATGGTATCCTGCCCATTCGACCAGAAAAAGGCTAAAATATAACTCGCTTTCTTAAATGCACAACAGCTTAAGAATCGACATAATCAATATCATCTATATGTTTGGAAAGAATAGGTTTTTCGAGATCCTAATGAGAGTGCAACCTTCCTTGACTGAACCATTCAGCGTAATCGTCACCGCATCTGATAACTATAAACATCGCGCAGCTACATAGAAGAGTGAGTTCTAATGCTGTTGTCATGTACAACGTCCGAAAACCAAAGGGCTGTTTTCCTCTCACAAGGCGTCTCTCAACGGGTGGATTAACAGGTCAGTTCCATTATTATGCAAAAAAAACATTAAAATTGAGCAGATATTGCATCGAATTCACTATTCTGTAGCCAAATTTACTAAAAGATATTCAAAACTTTAATAGTTGTTATTGTGGATAACTGAGGAATAAGGCTTGTAAAAGTTTATGACAGCCAAAAAGAATCTCATTGTTATTGGCAACGGCATGGTAGGACACAAGTTCCTAGAATTGATGATTGCCAAAGGACAAACACAAGAATGGAACTTGATAACCTTCTGTGAAGAACCGCGTGTTGCCTACGATCGCGTAAACCTCAGTGGCTATTTTTCTGGAAAAACAGCAGCAGATTTATCACTGGTAGAACCGGGACTTTATCAAGAAAACGGTATTCAAATTCATATTGGTGATAAAGCTGTTGCAATCGATCGCGAACAAAAAACCGTCTCATCAGCAAATGGCTTAACAGTTCCCTACGATAAGATTGTCCTCGCAACGGGTTCCTCTCCTTTCGTACCACCCATTAAGGGGAATGAGATTTCAGGAGCTTTTGTATACCGCACCATTGAAGACCTGGAAGAAATATCTACCTACGCCAAAAATTGTCAAGTTGGTGTTGTGATTGGTGGAGGTTTATTAGGTTTAGAAGCCGCTAATGCCCTCAAGACGATGGGCTTGAAAACCCATGTCGTTGAATTTGCATCTCGACTGATGCCTGTACAAGTTGATGATGCAGGTGGCGCGATTCTCCGCAGTAAGATAGAAGCGCTTGGGGTTTCGGTTCATACCAGCAAATCAACGACTCAAATTGTCAGCGAAGATGGCAAAATTGTTAAGATGCTGTTTGCAGATGGTTCTGAGTTAGAAACAGACATGATCGTCTTTTCTACCGGAATTCGTCCCCGTGATGAATTGGCTAGAAGCTGCGGGTTAGAAGTCGGAGAACGCGGTGGTATTGTTATTAACGACTACTGCCAAACATCCGATCCAGAAATTTATGCGATCGGTGAATGTGCCCTCTACAAAAATCGCATCTATGGTTTAGTTGCTCCTGGTTATACGATGGCAGGAGTTGTAGCAGATTTGTTAAACAACGTCACCACGAGCACCTTTATCGGTGCAGATATGTCTACCAAGCTAAAACTTTTGGGGGTGGATGTTGCGAGTTTTGGAGATGCGTTTGCCAGAACTCCTGGTGCTAGAGAAATTGCCATTACCGATACCGTTCAAGGCATTTACAAAAAGCTAGTCCTGAATGAGGATGGTACTCGTTTACTGGGTGGAATTCTCGTTGGGGATGCGTCTGCTTATGGTACTTTGCTGCAATTTGTGCAAAACGCCATTACCCTGCCACCTCATCCAGAAGATTTGCTGATGCCGCCACGGGAAGGCGCACCTGTAGCCAAGATGGGGGTGGAAAGCTTACCGGATACCGCCCAAATTTGTTCTTGTAATAATGTCAGCAAAGGTCAAATTTGTACAGCGATTCGAGAGCAGAATTTAACCGATGTTCCCACCATCAAAAAATGTACGAAAGCTGGAACAGGTTGCGGCGGTTGCGTACCACTGGTGACAGATTTGCTCAAGTCGGAGATGAAGAAAGCAGGGATAGAGGTGAAGAATCATCTCTGCGAACACTTCGCCTATAGCCGTCAAGAACTCTATCATTTAGTCCGTGTTCACCAAATTAAGACATTTGATGAGTTAATTCAACAACACGGTACAGGTAGGGGTTGTGAAATTTGTAAGCCAGCGGTAGCTTCCATTCTTGCCTCGACGTGGAATGAGCATATTTTAGAGAAGTCTCTTGTTGGTCTTCAAGATACCAATGATTACTACCTCGCTAACATTCAGCGGGATGGGACTTATTCAGTTGTGCCACGAGTACCGGGTGGGGAAATTACGCCGGATAAGCTGATTGTGCTAGGACAAGTTGCCCAAGAATTTGGTCTTTATACCAAAATTACAGGTGGACAACGGATTGATTTGTTTGGTGCTCGTGTTGAGCAATTGCCTCATATTTGGCAGCGATTAGTTGATGCCGGATTTGAATCCGGTCATGCCTATGGTAAGGCACTGCGGACGGTGAAATCTTGCGTGGGTAGTACCTGGTGCCGCTTTGGAGTGCAGGATTCTACGAGTTTGGCGATTGAGGTAGAACTGCGGTATCGGGGTTTGCGATCGCCCCACAAGCTAAAATCTGCTGTATCGGGTTGTACTCGTGAATGTGCCGAAGCCCAAAGTAAGGACTTTGGCATCATTGCGACTGAAAAAGGTTGGAATTTGTATGTGTGCGGCAATGGTGGAATGAAGCCACAACATGCCATATTGCTAGCCGAGGATATCGACAAGGAAACCCTGATTAAATATTTAGATCGGTTCCTTATGTTCTATATCCGTACCGCCGATCGACTGGAACGCACTGCCACTTGGTTCAATAAACTTGAAGGGGGAATTGATTACCTTAAGCAGGTCATTATTCATGATTCTCTAGGCATTGGTGCTGAGTTAGAGCAAGAGATGCAGTACCTAGTTAATACTTACCAATGTGAATGGAAAACGACCATTGAAGATGCCGAAAAACTCAATCGTTTTCGTCATTTTGTGAATTCTGATGAGTCCGATCCAAATATTGTACATGTAGAAGAACGGGGTCAAAAACGCCCCGCTAAAGAACACGAAAAAACTCTAGCGATTACTTCATAATAGCCTCATCTCCCCCTGAGTAAGGGAGGAGACATGCAGGGGAAATCACCCAGAATCCCTCCGTTTTTGGGTGGAATTAGAAAGAATCAAGCACCCTCCCCGAAACGGGGAGGGATGGGGAGGGGTTCTATGGGGATGTAGTGGATTGATGTTCTAACCAGTCCAGAAGAAAACGCAGCACGTAATTATTAGGAAAAAAACAATGGTTCAAGCATTAGTTCGTGAGACGAGTAAAACCTGGGTTGATATTTGTTCGATTGAAGCGATCTCACCCAATACCGGAGTTTGTGCCTTAGTTGAAGGCCAACAGGTAGCGATTTTCAAAGTCGGGAATCAGGATGAGGTTTTTGCGATTAGTAATTACGATCCGTTTAGTAAAGCCTTTGTGTTATCGAGGGGAATTATCGGCGATCGCAAAGGGATTCTCAAAGTGGCTTCCCCGATTTACAAGCAAAATTTCAACTTACTGACTGGACAGTGTCTTGATGATGAAACAGTCAGCATTCCCACTTATCAAGTGAGGGTAGTTGAAGGTAGAGTGCAGGTATCTGTCTAAGTTGGTGAGATAAATACGAGAAAAAGGGGAGCGATCGCGGAGAAACTGCAAGCATGAGAGTGCTGAAGTAGGGAGCGATCGCTTTATTTCATTTAATTCAGCTTTGCTCTTTCAAAAACCTCTCAGGGTCAATTCCTGATTCTCGAAGTCGCTGCATCAAAGACTCTAACTTAGATTCCGCTTGTTCAGCTCGCTGTCGTTCCTGTTCCGCCTCAGTAAGAATCCAATTACCTTGAGCGTCATACCACCGCAACCACAAACGCTCAATTCCTTGATACTCTCCTTGCCACAATCCCAAGCCTAACTCTATCTCAGGCATCCATACTCGTGGCTGGTGTAACTCTAACTCTTGGTAACGTGCCCCTTCCTGTTTAAAGGCTCGTAGCCGATTGGTATAACGACTAAAAACTACATAGTAAGGAATGCGTAGAATCTGCTCGTAAACCTCCCATTTTCGTGGCGGTTTATTCTCATTTTGAGGCTGAACGGCTTGCCCATTATCTACAACGTCCTCAGACTCAGTTGGCAGCTTTTCCTCATCCATTTCCCCTAAGTCTTCTTTTTCCGTCCCCGGAGAGAGCAATTCCACAACCACGAAAGGATTCACGCCCTCTTGCCAAACCACGTAAGAAAGGCGCATATCGACATCATCATAAAGTCGAGGCACGCCCACAACGCCAAACCAATCCGGTCGCTTGTACCATTGAGCGTGGCGCACATCATAGTAAAGGTTCATGTCGCTGGCACTGAATACCCGCGAAGCCGGATAGTGTGGAGGACAGAACGTGAGGGTCAAGAATTGCGCTTGCAAGTCATGGAATTCGTCGGGCAAACCAGGTTCCTCCGGGTCTTCGCTAGGCAAATCGTACATGGAGGGTAGGGTTTCTCTCGGCGACAAGGGCGGGTCACTTTGGGGAATGGGGTATTTGACCGGAAACATAGACTACAAGGGAACGCTGGCTCTATGTTAACAGTACACGCTCCTTCGTCCCTTCACTCCAAAACTGAATCATTAAGCGATCGCACCATCTTCCTCAAAGTTCACTGCCCAAAGTCGAAGTAGCACGAGAAGCGATCGCCTACACGTTCTCCTTTGCTGGCGAAGTGATACCGCGCTTGGTCAGGTTCTCTTCCAGTTTCCTCATGAATTCAAAGTCCTCCTCAGGTAGAGGCTGACTTGCACTTCTCAATGTGTCCTCACCTGTAGAGGGTTTCTTCTCAAGGAAAGTGAACGCCTGCCGGAACTGATGCGGCCCTACCTCAATAGGTGCGTCAAAGTGGCAGGGAATAATTCGTTCAAAATACCACTTCGCCACCTTATCCGCCCAGTCGAGTACGTCCCTAGGCGATTGGTTGAAAATGAACGTCTGTAAAATTGGTGCCACAAACGGACGACCGCCCCCTCGCAATGCATTGAATGACTGCTTCCAATCGGTCTTCCATCGGAATGGAAACAAACCGAAATACGCCTTCCTCGATCGCTCCGGCGCTTTGAAGGCATCGCGAAATGCCTCCCCCAGTCCAATCGTCTCCAACTTGCTAGGACGAAAGTACAATGCAAACAGCGAAATGCGCTGCCATCCCTTGCGGCGATTCGCCTCAGTGTCTTCAACCACGTCGAAGGCATTGTCTCTGGCGTGGAACAGCAAGGGGTAGGGGTCAACTTGGACAATCTCTGGTGGCTTCTCTGGCACAGAAAGCACCGAGTCTGTTAATAATAGAGTGCGCGATCGCTTGTGCAATAAGGCAACTTCTTCAAAAGAACCCCGTCCGAGATCAATACTCAGTACCTCGTAGTCAAACTCATCCCCAAACGGGGCGGCACCGCTAGACTCTGGGAGTATCTGAGTCCGTTTAGTGGGGAAACCTAGCCAACCCAGTGGCAGATTAAGTGGGTAACTCCACTGGTTGGCAGTCACAAAAACCTTTGACGCAGGAAACTGTCTGGCGAAGGGACCAACGAAGACTTTGTGTTCTAAGCCAGAGGCAGTTGGCAGGATGATGTACTTAACGTTACCGTGCTTCGCCTCTAACTCCTTAACCAGCCGAATACACTCTTTGGTCGGCGCGACTGGCGCATAGACGAGGAGACCGCCTTTTTCGAGCTTAACGACGGTCATGCGAATCGGGACGACGGTGTAGAGGATGCCCTGCAACTGGTCGAACGTCCAGATGGTGTCCTTAACTATTTCTTTGCGAAGGGTTCGCCGCCTACTGTATGGGTAGAGTGGCACAGCAAGCCAGAACCGCCATGACCAGTCCCTAGAATTGATACTTGGATTATTCTGTTGCCCCTGATCTAGTAACTGTGTTCTTAGCGTCTGGTGCGCTTTCTTTAGTTGTTCTATCCACTCCACGACCCCCTCCCTTATTCCCAAAGCTCAGACATGTTTTTATCTAATCGAAAGATGCTGAAGTTTAGCATTAAACTCTAGACGGAATGCTTTTGTCTGAACCTGGGAGCGTATCGCCAAGTGGTCAAAGTCGTCACGATCAACATTCTGTTTGAAATGGAAAAATGGGCGTAGCGACGCGAACTCCTGGTGGAGGGTTTGGCAGCACAACAGGCAGATTTAATCGGACTACAGGAGGTCAAGCTTCCAGAAGACAACAGCGCTTGGTTAGCACAGCAGCTTAATATGCCTTACGTGCAGCTAGTGCCTCACAAAGGGCTAGACGATAAAGGTTTCCCGTATTACGGAGGGGCAATTCTTAGCCGTTATCCCTTCACGCAACAAGAAACACTGGACTTGCAAACTCAGGGACGGGTAGCGCAATATGTTCAGGTTGAAGTGGACGGTCAGCGATTGGTCTTTTGTAACGGGCATTATTACTGGTATCCTGGCCCCAGCCCCGAACGGGTAAAGCAGGTGCAGTTGCTCCTCGACTGGCTGGGTAAGTTACCACCCGATAGGCCAATCGTGGCAGTAGGGGATTTTAATGGTATGCCTGAGACACCTGCGATAGCGAAGCGCTGCTGCGAAGCGCAGATCGCATTGATGCGCGATCGATTCACCTCAGCTTACGCAGCCTACCACGGTCACGAGCCGGAATATACCTGTCCCACACCCTTAAAAAAACGACGCAGCTTGCAGCGCAGGGTGGTCAAATACCTAGTTAATGCGTGGATTCACCGCAACTTGCGACCTTGGCGGGGTACGTTGGACTACGTGTTTATCAACCAGCACCTGCGTGTGCAAAACTGCCAACTCATTCTCACCGAACCTGCACCCAATGACCGTACTCTGTACCCCTCCGACCATTTTGGTATTGCGGCTGAACTTGAAATAGTGAGGCGATCGCCTTGATTGAGACTTTGGACTGATGAGCGATCGCTAAAGCTGCCGTTACAGATTTGATTTCAAGCGTTAACTCTAGAAAGCTAAAACCGTTAAGATACAGACATCACGTCCCTTGGGTAGTCGGGTACTTTACTACACCATCTATAATTCCGACTACTGGAAACGGGACAAGCATGAGCCGTTTGAGGTTTATCGCCTAGAGAGGGGAGCTTACGTGCGGCAGAGGGGAAATCCTGTGTGTATAGCGAACAACTCATTCATGAGCAGGGTGATATCCCTCTTTTGTCACTCTGGTCAGAGTAAAATTAGAGAAGACCAATAGAACGCCTGCCAGATGGGAGTTTGCCATGAACTTACCCAGAGATGCGATTGCTACCGTTTCCTTTGTGGATCAGTACTGTGCTGTCTACCAGAATCTGTTTCCAGAAGTGAGGAGCTTTGAATGTTTCAAGTTCCTGCATTTAGGGATGATTTCAGAAATCAAAAGAAAATCTTTGCCTGCAATTGCGAGAGCCGTAGGACTAGAAAGCTCACAATCGTTACATCATTTTCTCGCCAACTCGCCTTGGGATATAGAAACGGTGAGACAACAACGAATTGAGTTAATAAAGCTGGCTTTAAAAGAGCGAGAAATTATCCTATGTATTGATGAAACTGGAGACAATAAAAAAGGTAAAAGTACAGATTATGTAGCGCGGCAATATATTGGAAACTTGGGAAAAACTGAAAATGGGATAGTATCGGTCAATGCTTATGGAGTTTTAGAGGGTATTACATTTCCCTTAATTTTTAAGATATTTAAGCCAAAGTCTCGCTTGCAAGAGAAAGATGTTTATAAAACTAAACCTCGGTTAGCTATAGAAATTATTCATGAACTAATAGCAATGGGGTTTAAGTTTCGCTTAGTTTTAGCGGATAGTCTTTATGGAGAAAGCGGGGACTTTATTGAAGCTCTCAATCAACATCAACTCCAGTTCGTTGTGGCTATCCGAAGTAACCACGGGGTCTGGATGCCTCAAGGATGGCGGGTGCGATACACCAGGTGGAAAAAATTTGAGCGCGTTTTTTCTAATGGAGATACACAAGGGAGATACATTAGGGAAATTGTTTTTGGTAAACGACGCCACCTCAGATATTGGCAGATTACTACTGACCCGGTCGGGCTACCGGAGAATTGTACCTGGTTTATTATGACTAATTTAGTGGGTGATATTCAAAAGTCAGTCGGTAATAACTATGGGCTAAGGACTTGGATTGAATATGGCTTCAAGCAAGCCAAGGATGAATTAGGCTGGGCAGATTACAGAGTTACTGATTATCAAACTATCGAGAGGTGGTGGGAGATTGTTTGTAGTGCCTATTTGATGGTTTCTCTCCAGTCTCAAATTTTTAAGGAGGCGGACTCACGCCAGCAATTTACTAGCACTTTTGACAAGCTAGAGCGTCAGTTTTGCCAGCATCAATGGTGGGATGAAGGTCGGGGCTGGAAGAATATTCTCAACAATTTACGCTTGATTATTCAGCCAACTATTTTCTTTCATTTAATCACTCCTTGGTTAAAGGTTTTCCAAATTCCGATGCTGAAACAAGGTTTTTTTCACTTAATAGACATTATGAATAAGTTCAACGCTTATGTTCCGGATGGATAGAATCACAGGAGCAAAAATATTTTACTCTGACCAGAGTGACAAAAGAGGGATACTGCTGAATAGTGTTTAACTAAACGTTGTAAGGGACGGGTACTCGTTTGCTACGTTGCAAGTCCTTCTGCCGCAGATAAGTTTTGCCTCGGAGCAGGAGCACCTCGTAACATACCTTCTGTACTGAGATCCTCATCTATCTCCTCCCAGTGAATGCCGTAACCCCCACCGCTTACTTTCCACTGCGATCGCTGTTCAGGTGTAGCGTTAAGCAATCTTGGATACCAAACCAGAGGCACGGTAATCGTTCGACCATCCATCAAATCGACACTAATTGTCTCTTCGGTAAAGCGAACATCCTTAACTCTCTCATCCGCTCGAATCGCCAAAATACCCATTGCCTTGCCTCCAATAGCTTTTCTCGATTCTCCTGTACCATCGACTGTAATTTCCGAAGCTCTTTGGCACTAAAACCAATGTTATTTGCCAAGCTAACTGATTCTAGCCAAAATTTAGCCGATGAGTCATCGCGATCGCACCCCCTACCAAACTCTTTAAAAGAAATCTGGCATCCAAGGCGATACCCCTGCAAACACTTGTGCCGCCGTATCGAGAGCTGTTTCGGTCGCCTCCAGTCGTCCGGTTAGCTGCAACTGATAAGGGGTAAACAAGCTGGTGTAGAGGGGGGCTAATTCCCGAATGTGGAGCTTGAGTTCTCCCGTTCCCCCCTTAGTCACCTCACCCTGTCCCTGCGAAACTGACAAGATAAATCTGCTGTTATTCTCAGCAATGAGATCATCTTGCACCTCTAAGTGCAGTTCGGCTTGAAGTCCCGACGGATACCCTCGCTTTTCCAGTGCCTTAGTGACATCGACCACCCGCAGCAGCCAAGTTTGCATAGACTTGATCGTGGTCGTTTGCTCCGGCAACAGCAGTCTCAAGACATCAATTGCAGCGCCACGCCACCGTACTTGGTCAATCTGGGAGCGATGATTGGCAACAAACGACCAAAAGCTTTGTGCCGCAGCAGAGGTGAGAGCAACCCAATCCCGGATAAGCAGAAAAGTTTTATCCTCTTTTTCGTGCTGACTGAGGATGGCATACCCTTGAGGGCGATCGCCTGTTCCAATGAGATAGGCGTATACTCTTTCATTTTCAGAGGAGTGGATGATTTGCTGCCAGATGAAGGAATGACGGTCTAAATTTCCATTGATGAGTTTTGCTTGCTTCTGATAAAGGTCATAAAAGACCTCCAGATCGATGGGAACTACAGGTTGCAGTGGGAGTGACTGTTCCCGAATCTGAATACTCGCGGTGGGAATTTCCCAACTGCATCGGTTACCTGCCTGCTCGTACCCTGCTTTGCGGTATAGGCGTTGAGTCGCTGGATAGAGAGCAGAAATCGGTATACCCTGAGCATAAATTTCATTGAGGGTGTGCTGCATCAGAGCGATCGCTGCACCAGTTCCTCGATACTGGGGAGCAATGCCAACAGCAGCAATGCCCATCATCGGTACACGCTGCCCCCCATACCACTGACCCATTGGAATCGTCGCCAGTCCACCAACGATTTGCTCAGATTGACGGATGATACGGAGGTTTTCCATACCTACCTTATTGATGTAGGCTGCACTGTTACCCGGTTGAGCGAGAAAACATTGGTCGAGGATAGACCCAAGTAGCTCAACGTCCTCGCTCTGGGTAAGGGTGCTGTATTGAAATTGAAGGGTCATGGAATCCACCGCTGAGTACGCGATACTACACTATACTACAGCAACAAGAAGGCGATCGCTTCATCCGACCGATTCACCTGATTGGGGGAAGGTGTTGAGGCTCTCAAGAAACACAAGCCAGAGGGCAGAAGGAAAGAGAGAAGTGCGATCGCTCTACGATATCTTGTGAAACTTTACCTGTAACCCAGAACGGGGGTGCAGTGTTGGTATCACGTCAAGGGTTAAATTCTGTCCTGGCAGTAACTCCCAAGTGTAATGACGCAGCAGATGCGCCGCAAAAATCTTCATTTCCATCTGAGCAAACGCAATTCCCAAACAAATGCGAGGGCCACCGCCAAACCCTACTAAACTAAACTCTTGTTTTTTATGCTCCGCTCGTTCGGGACTAAAACGGTCTGGGTCAAACTGCTCTGGCTCGGTGTAAACTCGGCTATCTTTATGAGTGCTGTTAATCCGGTAGAGAGCTTGCCATCCTTTGGGAATCGTGTAGCCATTAAATTCAAACTCCTGCACCACGCCGCGAAAGCCGCCACCAATAGGAGGATACAGGCGCTCCACTTCCCGCAGCACCTGTTCTAGATAACTCATTTGTTTCAACTGCTCTAAAGTCAAGCCACCCTCTGCCGCCAGTGCTTGCTGTTCGGCACGAGCACGCGCTAACACATCTGGGTGTTGCGCCAAAGCCATGCACAGTAAGGTGAGCATGGATGTGGTCGTCTCATGACCTGCAAACAACATCAGGAGTGCTTGAACTTTAATTTCTTCCAAGCTCAAACCATTGCCTTCTTCGTCGCGACTCTGCACCAGCAATCCTAAGGCATCCTGTGCGGGTTCTTTCTGCCGTTTAATAATCGCTTGTTCGATGTGAGCCAGGAGTTGGTCTCGCGCTTTAAGTGCCTTACCGTAGGTAGTCCAATTCCAGCGCAACGGCACAGAAAATAAACCTGCCGTTAGTTCAGTAAACCATTGCGATAAAAGCGCTGTGAGCGGCCCCGGTTCACTACCCATCAGCAACGTGCTGGCAATATCAAACGTCATCTGTTTGAGTTCACCAAACCAGGTAAAGGTTCCCAGACTCTCCCATTTTTCCAAATAATTTTGGACAATGCCTTCCATGGAAGTCAGGTAATTGGCTAAGGCTGGGCCATGAAAAGCTGGCATCAACAGCTTGCGGTTCCTGCGATGTTCCTCACCTTCTTGCAGAAATAACGACTCGCCTAGCAGTTCTTTGAAGGTGTTAGGCCATCCTTCACGCCAAGAAAACCGATGCATATCGGTGGATAAAATAAAGCGATTCGCTTCTGGCCCGACCATAACAACAGTGGGACGCCCCAAAATCTGGGTCTTGAAAATCGGGCCATATTTTTGATGCCGCTTGTCAGCGAATTCTGGGTCGGATAGAAAGCTCAGGGTTTCGCCAATGAAGGGTAGACCGAAGCTACCTGGAGGCAAAGGACGGGAGGCAAGAGCATCATTAGTAGTCATGAAACACAAACCAGCAATTACAGAAATGAATAACTACTTCTATGATTGTCAGAAACCTGGTTTTTGAGGGAAACCGAATTTTTCGATGTGGAAGTCATTGCTCTGGCAGATGTGTGCAATAACCGTTACGGGATGCTGATAATGTGGCGATCGCTATGCATCACGCTAACGCCTAAACGTTACACTTGACCCAGAGATTCTCATTGGTTGTGAGTGCTAGTGACAGACGAAGAACTGCTCGACGTTATTGAAAAAGCAGCGAAGGAGGGCGCAACGTCCCTTAACCTATCAGAAAAGAAACTGACGACGCTGCCAAAAGAAATCGGTAATCTCACCCATCTAACAGCGCTAGACCTCTACAACAACCAATTGACGACACTGCCAAAAGCAATCGGCAATCTTACCCGTCTGACTCAACTCTACCTTGGCAGTAATCAACTGACGACGCTGCCAAAAGAAATCGGAAGTCTCACCCATCTGATACAGCTTTTCCTCAGCGACAATCAGCTAACGGCACTGCCCAAAGAAATCGGAAATTTTACCAATTTAATGCAGCTTCACCTCCGTCATAACCAACTGAAAGTGCTTCCCAAAGAAATCTCTAATCTCACCAACCTGACAGCACTATCCCTCAGGGATAATCCACTGACTTCGCCACCTCAGGAGATTGTTCAGCAAGGGGCGCAGGTCATTTTGACTTATCTTTGTGAGCAATGGTCGGATAGTCAACGATAATGAATCTCGAACATGAAGAACCCAATTAATCTGGTGTCACTTTAATTTTGGGGTCTATATGAAGTTTACTTTTTTTCCGGGCGGCTAGCCTTTCCCATCCGCTATAACCATAGGTGGCTTCTAATTTTTCTTTAACAATATCTAAAGTAAAAAGGAATTTTTCCGCCTGCTCTTGACAATATTCCGCTTCATAGACACGAATTCCATGAATTAACTTATTCCGCATCTTGGCTAAAGTACAAATTTGTTGCCATTCCTGATTGCCAATCACTTCAATTAGTGTTCTCTGATGGGGTTCATAAATTAACCATTGTTCTTTCAAAGCCATCAAGCCTCTCGCTAAACTCATTAATTGTTCAGCCGACTTACTAGTAAAACCAGCAGAGACAATGATTTGTCGTAGGGTACGCCTCAACATTTTTTCAGCGGTAAATACTGCTGTCACCAAGGCTTCTGAACAATATCCATCTCGGATTAATGATTCTATTCGTTTCTTGGCTTCGTCATACCCTAGAGTGACTGGATACATTGGGATAGCTGGATAAATAGGTAGTTATATTGTTACCTGAACTCCAAAAAAAAGACCCCAGAAGGGTACACTGGGGTTCAGCAAACTTATGCTTTCTCTCTGCCTATGAGCTATCTTGCTCAAGATACCAGCCTCCACACTCAACTCTTATCTGCTCAGAGAAGGGCATTTGTGTAAAGGCAGATTGTATACAACAACACAACTTGTACCTTGAAACCTCGCCCAGTTAAGGATAAACCTGCCAAATTTTGATGGATTGGTCAAGGCTGCCACTGATGAGGGTCTTTCCATCGGGACTGAAGCTGAGAGAATCAACTACACTCAGGTGAGCCTGTAGAGTCCGAATCAGTTTTCCGGTTTCTAGATTCCAAACTTTAATGATTCCTGCCTTGGAATCCCAAGTGCTAGTAGCAAACGTTTTCCCATCGGGACTGATAGCTACTTTATCAACCGGATTCGGTGGATTGAATGTATGTATCAGTTTGCCGGTATGCACATTCCAAGTGGCGATCGCTCCCTGTTCTCCCTTGGTAATACCACTCACTACAGTTTGACCATCAGGACTAATACTAATGGAATCTAAAGCACCAACTTGTCCCTCTAAGGTGCGGATCAAGTCTCCAGTACGCCGATTCCATAGGGTGATGCTACCGTCAAACCCAGTACTGGCAAGCGTCTGTCCATCCTGACTAAAAACCAGAGAATCAACACCCGATGCTTGTGCATCCAGAATGCGGATCAGTTTTCCCGTTTGCAAGTCCCAAAGCTTGATGCTTTCATTCGCGCTACTGGCAAGGGTTTGCCCATCGGGACTGATTGCCACAAACTTTCCATCCTCTACGGATTTTGGGATGGTGTGGAGTAGTTTGCCAGTGCCCAAATGCCAAAGCTGAATACTGCCTTTATCTCCAGAGACGCCCGATTGATCGGAACTATGATTAGTCGTGCTCGTGATCAAAATCTGACTATCGGGACTGAGGGCAACTGACCAAACTGGATACTGAGTATCTAAGGTGTAACGCCGTTTTCCGGTCGGCAGATCCCAAACTGTAATTTTACTTTGCTGCTGGTCTTTGAGCGAGCGAGATGTGCCCTGTTCAGCAGAGGGAGAAACTTCCCACCAATCACTATCACTCCCACTGACCAGGGTTTGACCATCTGGGCTGATGGCAAGGGACAGTATTGAGCCTGACTTAGAGATAGTATAGATGGGTTGAGCCATTTCTAAAAAGTCAGACCTGGGTGGCTCAGTGTCTAATAGCGTCGAGAGTGAATCCCCAGGAGAAAGCTGTGTCTCAGTCCAATGATTAGCTGCCAATCGCACCAAACTACTGGTTGCGAAAATCATCAACGTAGCAAATCCCACTCTTACAGCTGCCGCTTGCCGCAGGTTTTTCGGTGTCGTCGTAACCCATGAATCATGCGGATGAGCGACAGGCTGAATCGGAGCTTCTGATGCCACGTCAAACGGAAAAACGCACTGGGTTTGATCACAATAGTCCTCGAAAATGTCTGCATCCAACCAGCCTGGGGTTTGTAGGGGTGATGCGGTGGAAGCCTGAACCGCTGGTTTTGGAGTGGTTTGAGGTGTAGACCGGCTATGGGTTCTAGGGACTGAAAAAGTTTGTGTGGCTCTTGGAGTCGGCACAAGGTTTAAGTCCCTGACAACTTCCGCGACGGATTGATAGCGTCGCTTGGTCGCACTTTGCAGTAATTTGTCCAAAACCCTGGCTAAAGCATCACTCACTGGATTGAGTAAGAAATCTCGCCAAACCCAGGTATCCTCACTGCTATCAAATAAATCAAAGGGTGGAATCTGGGTGAGCAGATGAATGCAGGTGACGCCTAAGCTGTAAAGATCGCTAGCAAAAACGGCTTTACCTCTAATTTGTTCAGGAGCGGTATATTCAGCACTACCAATGGAAGTTCCTGTCTTCAATAAGGCGGTTCCTGTTGCGAATTTGGCGGCACCAAAATCGACTAAAACCAGTTGACTTTTTCGGGAATGTGTGAGTGTTGCCCCCCGTTGGGTTCCGAGAGTGGGGGAAATGCGGCGAATGATATTGGCGGGTTTAATGTCCCGGTGGATGACCTGATGGTCATGGACAAATTTGAGGATGGGTAGCAAACTGGTGAGCAATTCCCGAATCTGGCTTTCGTTGAAAGCGCCTTCCTCTGTGAGTTCTTGAGCGAGATTTTGCCCCTCGATACATTCTTGGACTAAGTATTGCTGTCCTTTTTGTTCAAAATAAGCCAATAGTGTGGGGATTTGGGGATGTTTGCCGAGTTCCTTTAATCGCTTAGCTTCCTGGCGAAATAATTCTGCGGCTTTCTGGGCATGATCCGTACCGGGTTGTTGGGGGAAAAACTGCTTAATCACACAGCGTGGTTGAGAGGGTTTACCTCCATCCACCGCCAGAAAGGTTCTGCCAAAGCCACCTTGACCAATTAGCTTTAGGGCTTGATAACGCTTGTGTAATAACAAGGCTGACCCGCAGCTTCGGCACAACTGGATGTCCTTGGGGTTTTGGGGCTTCGAGCAGCTTGGATTCAGGCAATAGCTCATAACTGGGAAGCGATTAGCAGAATGAATCTATGGTAAGTCTTCCCCATAATTCCTAGGTTATGGGGCAGGATCAGCCTTGCGACATAATTTATTAATTGCTTTTGTGCGATGAAAATACTTAACTCATATTCTCAGAGTTATAGCTTAAATCCAATGACTCCCTGGGTAGGAGCATAGATCGGCGGGCTGGTTTTCTGCTGGGCAAGGAATAATTTGGTAGGGGAAAGGCGATCGCACGTTTGACGGCTTCCCACAGATGAGGAGGTGCGATCGCGGCTTCCGTGTCTTTGCCATTAGCGCATTGCCTATAGGGAGCATCCCATTTTTGCAAATAACTTTTTCGGTCTCAGTACTATCCCCTTTTCCTCCTTGTCTCTTCTCAAAACTGTTGATGCAACTCTTATTAGCCATTGCTTGTTAGTGAAACATGCTAACGTTAGGATCATCTGAATTAGGATTGCGGTGCATCGTTACTCTCTGAGCATAAACCTCGTCATCTACCGCGATCATTCATCGTGTTGATCAAATCTTTTCAAACAATCATTGTAAGTATTGGTACGAGTGTAGACTTTAGCTTTTGCATCAAAACTCTTGGGTTATAATGCTATTTTCTATCTGTACGAAAGCTAAAATCCCGATTAGTTTTATCTTTATCTCCTCTGAGTGATTTTAAAGAGTTCATTCCCAGCGGATAAAGCTGTTACTTTGTAATTTTTTATACCTCAAACCTCTGTTTATCTACAAATTCCTCATTGTAAATCCAACCTAACTATGATTACTATTCCTGGCTATCAGATTATTAACCAAATTTATGAAAGTGCCAATTCTATTGTCTATCGAGGTATACGAGAGCAGGATAGCAATACAGTAATTCTCAAAGTTCTGAAACAAGACTACCCCACGCCTCAGGAACTCACTCGATATAAGCAGGAATATGAAATCACTCGTAATCTGAACATCGATGGTGTGGTTAAAGCTTATGCCTTAGAACCGTATCAAAGAACTCTGGTCATTATCTTAGAGGATTTTGGCGCATCATCCTTAAAGCAATTATTCAATGGCTCTGTAGATGCAGGGCATGTCTTATCTCTAGCGAAATTCCTCAAGTTAGCCATCAAAATAGCAGAGATATTGGGCGCGATTCACAGTGGCAATATTATTCATAAAGATATTAATCTTGCCAACATCGTCTTTAACCCAGAAACAGAAATTATCAAAATCATCGACTTTGGTATCTCCACTCAATTAACCCGCGAAAATCCTACGCTGAAAAATCCCAATGTTTTAGAAGGCACATTAGCCTATATGTCACCGGAGCAAACGGGACGAATGAATCGTTCTTTAGATTACCGCACTGACTTTTACTCTCTCGGCGTTACCTTCTACGAATTACTGACGGGACACTTACCTTTTGCAAGTAGCGAGGCATTGGAACTGGTGCATTGTCATATCGCAAAACAGCCAATACCCCCTCATCTTTTAGGAGGAGAGGAGGAGACCGGAGCTTTAGTGAGGAGCAGAGGGGGAGAACCTTGTCCTAAAGCCGTTTCGGATATTGTCATGAAGCTGATGGCGAAAACGGCAGAGGAACGATATCAAAGTGCCTGGGGACTCAAAGCTGATTTAGAAGAATGTCTGTTTCAGTTACAAGCTAATGGGACTATAGCAGATTTCCCTCTCGGTTCTAAGGATATTTCCGACAAGTTTCAAATTCCCCAAAAGCTTTACGGACGAGAGTCAGAAGTTAAAACCTTACTAACAGCGTTTGATAGAGTGAGCCAAGGCACAACTGAAATGATGCTAGTGGCGGGTTATTCCGGCATCGGTAAATCAGTATTGGTGGCAGAAGTTCATAAACCCATCACTCAAAAGCGTGGCTATTTCATCTCCGGAAAATTTGACCAGTTTCAGCGCAATATTCCATACTCAGCTGTCGTCAGTGCTTTCGCCGGATTGGTGCGCCAACTGTTAACGGAAAGCGAAGCACAACTAAACCTTTGGCGAGAAAAACTCCTTGCTGCTTTTGGTTCCAATGGACAAGTGATTATTGAAGTGATTCCGGAAGTGGAACTGATTATAGGCAAGCAACCACCCGTGCCAGAATTAAGCTCTACTGAGTCCCAGAATCGCTTTAATCTGGTTTTCCAAAACTTGATTCGGGCATTTTGTGCAAAAGAGCATCCCTTAGTGATCTTTCTAGACGATTTGCAGTGGGCAGACTCGGCAACGCTCAAGTTAATCGAACTGATGATGACGGATACAGATACACAATACCTATTTCTAATAGGGGCGTATCGGAATAACGAAGTCAACCCCACTCATCCGTTGATGATAACTCTTGAGGGGGTACGGAATCTTGGGGCAACTATCAACTTTATTACCTTAGCTCCCTTAGATAGTAAACATATTAGCCAGTTAATTGCCGATACTTTGCACAGTGACGCCTCTTCAGTAAAACCCTTGGCGGAGTTGGTAGTGCATAAAACAGGAGGCAATCCTTTCTTTGTCTATGAGTTTCTCAAAACCCTACATGCCGAAAACCTGATAACTTTTGATCTTGAATATCACGGCTGGCAGTGGAATGTTTCAAACATTGAAGCTAAGGGCATTACTGACAATGTGGTGGAGTTGATGATTGGCAAGTTGAAGAAACTGCCACCAGTTACACAGCAAGTTTTACGTTTAGCAGCTTGTGTAGGTGCGGATTTCGACTTAAACACCCTTTCTATCATCAGTGAAAAATCCACATCGGAAGTTTGTAAAGACCTAACAGTAGCAGTTCAGTCCGGGTTAATCTTGCCCACATCCGAGTTAGATGAAGAACTGTTAATTCAAGATTATAAATTCTTGCATGACCGGGTGCAGCAAGCAGCTTACTCTCTGATTGACGAAAAACATAAACAAGAAATCCACTTAAAAATTGGTCGCCTTCTGTTGAATAAGTTTGAAAAATATGAGTTAGAAGAACGAATTTTTGATATAGTCAATCACCTGAACACAGGACAATCATTGCTCGGTGATAAATGGGAAAAAGAACAATTAGCTAGATTAAATCTAATCGCTGGAAGAAAAGCTAAATTATCTTCAGCCTATCAACCTGCATTAATATATATAACGAACGGGATAAAACTTTTACCCCCTAATAGCTGGGAGGAAGACTATCATCAGACATTTTCATATCACCTTGAAAAAGGTGAAATAGAATATTTAACGGCTAGTTGGGACGAAGCTTTATCAACTTTTGATGAAGCCCTTGAGCATATCGATAGTTTGTTAGATCGGTGTAAAGTCAATGAATATAAAGTGACGTTATATCGAATGAAAAATGATTTGGAATCCTCCTTATATCTGGGAGTACAGACCCTTGAACTATTGGGAATCAATTTGAAAGCTTTTCCTGAAGAAGATGAACTTATCGCCGAAGTGAATCAGGCTAATGAGACAATCGCTGCCCGGAAAATTGAAAATTTTATAGACCTTCCTGAAATGCAAGACCCTGAAAAACTTGCTGCTATGGTACTCCTTAGAGAATGTGTACCTCCATCTTACTTTTTAGGGTCTAGATTGCTGTTCATACTAGGCATAAAAATGATTGAGCTATCGCTCACCTATGGAAATAGTCCTCATTCTTCAGTTGGGTATATATATTATTCATTAACACTTGCCTTTGTAGCGCAAGATTTTGAAACCGCCTATAAGTTTGGAAATTTAGCCTTGAGATTGAACGATGACAAGTATCAAATGAAGCGTTATGAAGCATTAATTTTAAATATGTGGGGAGGATTTGTTTCCCATTACACTGAACCTCTTGATCGCTCTAAAGAGCATTTAATGAGAGGTTATTATAGCGGCGTAGCAAACGGTGCATATCAATGGGCCGGATATTGTGCAATCAACTTTTTGTTCATGTGTTTTTGGGGCACTGATTCGTTAAAAGAATTATCAGAAGAAATTGACAAAATTATCCCCGGCTTGAAAAAAGTTGATCCAAATATGGTGCAATATTATTATGCGATTAAAGCGACTATTTATAATTTGATTGAACCTGTTGAGGATTGGAGTGTTCTTAATGAATCCTTATGGCCGAATGCCAAGGAGATCATTAAGTCTTGCCTTGAAAAAAATGATTTATTCACGGTATTTATAGAAATAGCCTGTAAATTGTCTTTAGCCAACTGGTATTCAGATTCTGAGAAAGCAATAGAGTATGCTAACTCTGCCGAAAAATATTTGCTAGGCGCGACGGGGATTTTTATTAATCCGGCTTTCCATTTTCATCAATGTCTAGCTTTATCAGTTGGGTATGACTATGCTGATGGTGAAAAACAGGCACAGTACGTGGAGAAGATTCAATCGAATCTTGAGAAATTCAAACTCTGGAGTAAACATTGTCCGAGTACCTACCTTCATCAACGTCTGCTAATCGAAGCTGAGTTGGCGCGAATTACAGGCAATGCTCTGGAAGCGCAGGATTTGTATGACCAAGCGATCTCCTCAGCCCGAGAAAATAAATTTTTGCAGAATGAAGCGCTAGCGTCGGAACTAGCAGCTAAGTTTTGGTTAGGGAAAGGGAAGGAGAAGATTGCTAGAGTCTACATGAGTGAAGCCCACTATGGCTACCAGCGCTGGGGCGCTAAGCGCAAGATGGAAGATTTGGAGGAAAAATATCCGCAATTAGTGGCTAAATCATCTGGCGTGAGGAGCATTACAGAGACACCCACAGCAACAACCAGAAGTACTAGTACTGGAACAGGCGTAGCTTTAGATATAGCTACTGTGATGAAAGCGTCTCAAGCGATTTCCGGCGAAATTGTACTGGATAAATTACTCACTGCTTTGATGAGAATTCTCATTGAGAATGCCGGAGCGCAATGTGGCTATTTGATTTTAGAAACTGAGGAAAAACTACGGATTGAAGCGTCAGGTTCCGTAAATTCAGATAACATCACAGTGTTGCAGTCAATCCCCATTGAAAGCGATCGGAGAGTTTCGCAGACTATCATCAATTATGTCGCTCGCACTTGTGAAAGTGTAGTCTTGAATGATGCCACTCATGAGGGCAACTTTACTAACGACCCCTATATCAAAGAGCATCAGCCCAAATCTATCTTGTGCGTTCCTCTGATTAATCAAGGCAAACTTACCAGTATTGTTTACCTAGAAAATAATCTGACAACTGGAGCCTTTACCCCCGATCGATTAGAAGTCTTAAAAGTCCTCTCCTCCTCTGCCGCCATCTCTATTGAAAATGCACGGCTTTATGCCGATTTAGCCGAGTCTAACCGCACCCTAGAAACGAAAGTAGAGGAACGCACAGCCGAATTAGGGGTAGCGAAAGAAAAGGCTGAAGTTGCAAATAAAGCTAAAAGCACCTTCCTCGCCAACATGAGCCATGAATTGCGTACCCCCCTCAATGCTATTCTTGGCTTTTCTCAACTGATGACTCGCTCTAAAACCCTACCCCCCGAACATATCGAAAATGTTGGTATCATCAGCCGTAGCGGCGAACACCTGCTCACCCTGATTAACAACGTCCTAGATTTATCTAAAATTGAGGCGGGACGCACCACCCTTAACGAAACGAACTTCGACCTCTATCGTCTGCTTGACGACTTAGAAGATATGTTCCGCTTCAAGGCTAATGATAAGGGATTGCAGTTGATTTGCGAACGCGCATCGGATGTTCCTCAATATATGCGAACTGATGAAACCAAGTTGCGTCAAATCTTGATTAACCTACTTAGTAACGCCCTCAAATTTACCAAACAAGGAGGGGTATCGGTGCGAGTGGGAATGAACAATAGTCAATCACTAAAAGCTACTGGCAAAGAGTCAGGAATAAGCCCTAAAAAATTAGCAATTACCTTTGAAATCGAAGACACAGGTGCAGGCATGGCGGCGGAAGAGTTAGATACCCTCTTTGAAGCCTTCGTGCAAACCAAAACAGGCAAAGAATCCCAAGAAGGGACAGGCTTAGGCTTGCCCATAACGCGCTCTTTTGTGCAACTAATGGGTGGCAAAATAACCGTAAGATCTTCTGTTGGCAAGGGCACCCTCTTCAAGTTTGACATTTTAGTTAGCCCGGTTGATGCCGCTTCCATCACAACCAAACAACCCACTCGCCAAGTCATTGCCTTAGAACCCAACCAACCCCGCTACCGTATCCTGATTGCCGATGACAAATGGAGCAATCGCCAGCTACTGATTAAACTGTTGAATCCCCTTGGTTTTGAACTCAGAGAAGCCAGCAATGGTAAAGAGGCTGTTGAAATCTGGGACGAGTGGGAACCGCACTTAATCTGGATGGATATGCAGATGCCAGTTATGGATGGCTACGAAGCAACCAAACAAATTAAAGCCACCATCAAAGGGCAAGCCACTGCCGTCATTGCCTTGACAGCCACTAGTTTAGAAGAAGAACGAGCCGTTGTGTTATCTGCTGGTTGCGATGATTTTATCCGTAAACCATTCCGAGAGGCAGACATTTTTGACACGATGAACAAACATATTGGTGTACGTTATATCTACGAAGATGTTAGGGACGTTCAATCCCTCACAACAATAAACACAAACACTTCTGTTGATATTCAAGAAATTCTAACTCCGACTGCGCTTGCCGCTCTCCCCTTCGATTTACTCACTAATTTAGAAGAGGCGACAATCCGTTCCAAGATGAACCAAATTGACAGCCTAATTAATGAAATCCGTACTCTTGATGCCCCTTTAGCCGATGCCTTGGCGATTTTAGCTGAGGGTTTTGAGTATCCCAAGATAGCTTCCTTAATTGGGCAAGCCAAAGAAACTCTTCGTTCGTAGTTTCGCTTTAGCCGTAAAGGGCAACTATAAACCTAATCATTTATCAAAAAAAACAATAATGAACAAGTCAAAAGGAACTATTTTAGTCGTTGATGATACCCCAGCCAATGTACGCTTTTTAGTGGGGACGTTGACGGAAAACGGCTACACCGTTAGACCTGCTATTGATAGCCAATCAGCACTGGTCGGGGCATTAGCAGAACCGCCCGATCTGATTTTGTTGGACATTCAAATGCCGAATATGAATGGCTATGAAGTCTGCTCTAAGCTCAAAGCTTCTCCAACAACTCGCCACATCCCGGTTATCTTTATCAGTGCCTTGAGTGAAGTGCTAGATAAAGTAAAAGCTTTTGGAGTTGGCGGGGTGGACTACATCACTAAGCCTTTTCAATTGGAAGAGGTTTTGGCTCGCGTGGAAACCCATTTGGCGATTCAATATCTGCAAAAAAGCCTCCTCCAGAAAAATGAGGAATTAGCCCAAACCAATCACGAATTGATAAACACCCTGCAACAACTAAAAACTACCCAAGAAGAACTAATTCAAAAAGAAAAAATGGCTGCATTGGGACAACTCGTTGCAGGCATTGCCCATGAAATTAATACACCCTTGGGAGCCATTCGCTCTTCAGTCGGGAATATTTCTGAATCTTTGAATCAAACTCTAGAACAGTTACCGACACTGTTTCAATCTCTCTCTCTAGAGCAAGCACAGGATTTTTTAGCTTTACTGCAACGGTCACTCCAATCCCAACTAACATTATCTACCAAAGAAGAACGCCGATTAAAGAGAGCTTTAAAGAACCAACTGGAATCGGAAGAAATTAAAAATGCTGACATCCTTGCTGATGCCTTAGTTGATATGGGAATTTATAATGAAGTTGATGCCTTTTTACCACTATTAAAACGACCCGATAGCTCACACATCTTAGAAATAGCCTATAACCTTTCAGGTATCCAAAAAGGAGCTACCACAATTAACACAGCTACAGAACGTGCTTCTAAAGTGGTGTTTGCTTTGAAAACTTATGCCCGTTACGACCAGTCGGGTGAAATGATTCCAGCCAACCTGAGTGAAGGAATTAACACCGTGTTAACTCTATATCAAAACCAACTCAAAAAAGGAATAGAGGTGAAGAGAAACTATACAGAATTACCACCAGTACTATGTTATCCTGACGAACTCAATCAAGTTTGGACAAATCTCATCCATAATGCCTTACAAGCGATGGATTATCGAGGCACTTTAACGATTGAGGTGATGCAGCAAGAGCAGTATGCTTCTATCAGTATTACTGATACTGGCGCAGGGATACCCGAAGAAATTAAACCGAAAATATTTGAACCATTTTTTACTACTAAGCCCCCAGGTGAAGGTAGTGGGTTAGGGTTAGATATCGTTAAAAAAATTATTAAAAAACACCAGGGGAAAATTGAAGTTGAATCGATTCCTGGTCAAACTAAATTTATCGTTTCACTGCCAATAGCAAATAGCTAATAGTAGAAAGCCGATGAATAATGAACCGTTAGCAATAAACAATGAGCAATGAGCAAACCTATTATTTTGTGTGTTGATGATGAGAAGATCGTATTGGAGAGTCTTAAAAGACAACTTAGAACAGCATTTAGGGATGTCTACTCTTATGAAGTAGCCCAAGATGCCGATGAAGCTCTAGAGTTAATTAAGGAACTCAATGAGTCGGAAATGCTCATCGTAATCGTTGTCTCGGATTGGTTAATGCCTGGTATGAGAGGGGATGAATTTCTCATAACAGTCCATCAGCAATTTCCTAATATTATTAAAATCATGCTAACAGGCCAAGCTGATGAAGCAGCAATTGAACGAGCTCACAATGAAGCCAACCTCTATCGCTGCTTACATAAACCTTGGTCTAAAGAAGAATTAGTGGAAACTATTCAATCAGTTTTGGCAAAACTATAACTGACCTAATGCGGGTCAGGGGATATTGGTTATTTGGAAGAATCTGTTCCCCCTGCTCTGAATTTATGTATGCTTCAAAAGAGCAGTTACCTGCCACATAGATAGCAACGGATGCGTTATAGGTCAACCCCCTAGATTTATGTAAAAGTTTATACAAATAACCAATAATTAAAAACTGATTATGACTAAACAAGTAATTATCTGTGTTGATGATGAGACAACTGTACTCAGAAGTCTGAAAGCTGAACTAAAAAAGGCAGTTGGGAATGCTTACTTGATCGAAATTGCTGAAGGGGCAGAGGAGGCTTTAGAGTTAGTTGAAGAATTGCTAGAGAAAGGAGATGAAGTACCGTTAGTTATTTCTGACTATATTATGCCCGATATGAAGGGAGATGAGTTGTTAAAGCGTGTTCATCAGCTTTCTGCCAAAACGCTGAAAATCATGCTAACGGGGCAAGCTGACCTGGAAGCCGTAACGAATGCAATCAACTATGCAAAATTATATCGTTATATCGCCAAGCCTTGGCAATCTGAAGACTTAAGATTGACGGTTACGGAAGCTATAAATAGCTACATTCAGGATAAAAATCTAGATTTAAAAAACGCTAAGCTCCAGCAGTTAAATCTTGAACAAGCAGCACTAATTGCTAAACTCGATGCGAGCGATCGCAAGTTTCGAGCAATTTTTAATCAAACCTTTCAATTTACAGGAATGCTCAACACACAGGGTATTCTTTTAGAAGCTAACCAAACGGCACTTGATTTTGGCGGATTGCAGCTATCTGATGTGGTGGGAAAACCTGTTTGGGAGTGCTACTGGTGGACAATCTCGCCTATCACTCAAGCTCAGTTGCAAGCTGCCGTTACTCAAGCGGTTCAAGGTCAATTTATTCGCTATGAAGTTGATGTGTTAGGGGAAAACAATCGCACGGCTACCCTTGATTTTTCAATTAAGCCTATTTGGGATGCTAGCAGTAAAGTTGAGTATCTCATTGTAGAGGGTCGAGATATTAGCGATCGCAAACAAGCTGAAGCCGAACGAGAACAATTTACGAATGAACTGTATCAACTCAACGAAGCTTTCTCACGATTTGTCCCTAGTCAATTTCTCCAGTTATTAGACAAAAAAAGCATAGCTGATGTTCGATTGGGCGACCAAGTGCAGAAAGAAATGTCGGTGCTATTTTCCGATATTCGCGACTTCACCACCTTATCGGAAAGTATGACACCCCAAGACAGCTTTAACTTTATCAATGACTATCTCTCTTGCATGGAATTAGCGCTGATCGAAAATCAAGGGTTCATTGATAAATACATCGGCGATGGGATTATGGCTTTGTTTAGTGGGGGTGCGGATGATGCTCTTTTAGCGGGAATTTCAATGTTGCAACGGTTGGCTGAATATAATCGAAATCGCGCTAAATTTGGATATGTGTCCATCAAAATTGGCATTGGCATCAATACAGGTTCTTTAATGCTGGGAACTGTCGGTGGAAAAAACCGAATGGATGGTACTGTCATTAGTGATGCGGTCAATTTAGCCGCCCGTTTGGAAAGCCTAACGAAAGAGTATAGGGTACCCTTGTTAATCACTCACTACACTTTGGCTCGTTTGCAAAACCCAATGGAGTATAGTATTCGCTTTATCGACAAGGTTAAAGTTAAAGGAAAATCAAAAGCTGTGGCGGTTTTTGAAGTGTTTGATGGGGATGAGCCTCAAGTCCAAGAGAGGAAGTTAGCCACGAAAACGATCTTTGAAGAAGGATTGTTCCTCTACCATCAGCAGGCAACGAAACAAGCAGCACAACGCTTTAAAGAAGTCTTGAGGCTTAACCCAAAGGATACAGTAGCTCAAATCTATCAGTCGCGCTGTCAGTTTTCAACCTGTTGCAAGAGTCAACTGGCGTTTTGAGTGGTTATGGCTTTATGGCGAGAGTCCATCCGGAATCAGGAGAGACAGAAGAGAAGAAATAGCCTCTCAGTGCCACTAATACGGACAAGCGATCAGGGAATTACAATAGAAAACTACTGGTTTAGTTCTCGCAAGCGATTGCAGTATTTATCCATATCATATAAGCAATTTCGTTTAAGTCCCGCTCAAGTAAATTTGGAATAACTCATTCTAATCCTCCCGACAAAATTTGCATTACTTCTTCCAAATCATTGGGAACTCGGTATAAATTCAAGTCTTGTGTCAAGACACTGTTCTCTCTATCCAGTACGGCAAACTGCCAAACGGTTCCAATTGACACCGCACCGCGCAGAAGTTGTTTGTCTTCGGCTGTAGCAACGGCAATTAGTTCCACAGCAAGTTGCACAAACCCTTTCTGCAAGTTATCATCTTTAGCTTCAATAACAATAAACTGTTTATTGCGAGTTAACAAATAATCCAAAGAACCTCGCAGTTGCTCCGACACTTTCACGGGATATTCCGGTCGGATTTGGACTTGAGTACTTAATGCCAGCTCTATTAAAACAGGAGCAATTAAGAACTCTCTTTTTCCTATCTCACTAGTTAGGGAGACATAGGGCAGATAAGCTTTAATGCGCTCAGAAAGAGCTGTTGTCCCTGGAGGTATCTCACCTTTCTCATGTGCGATCGCTCTCTTCTCTAGTTTGTAGCCAAAGTATTCTAAGATATCTTCTGGATAGTAGGGTAGCTTTGTATACTCCGAAAAACTTATGGATTGGGGAATTTCAATTTTCACGCCAAGTACTCCAATTTACATCCATTCGGCAATTGACTCTAGACTGTAAAACCAAAATTACCCTGATGAATAATGCGATCTGCACAAAGCAGCAGCGCAACGCGATCGCACTATAGTTGTAGGATGCGATCTTCGATAGCGTAACGCATCAAATTATTACAGGTTGGTGCCCTGCGGCTGACGCTACTAACACACCCTACGTGCATCTGCTTACCCCCGCTCCACCTGACTCCTAATCAACCGTTGCACACTCACCAACGCCCGATTCAACTCATAACTTTTCCGTTCAGAATTATTCAAATACGCCTGTTGTTCCTCCTCAATCATCAACACATCCTGACGTACCAATCCATCCAGTAACTTTTGCGCCGAACCAAACAAACTATCTTTCACAAACCGACGAAACCGCACAGGTAACTTGTGCAACCGCCAAAATGCATTCAGCGAAGTGAAATGAATCAAATAAGCACGAGTTTGTGTCTCACTCACTGGGCAAAATAGACAGTAAATCTTGAAATCCTTGCCTAACGTAGAAACCCAATGGGGATAAACATAACTCACATCCAATGGTTCTGGATGGAGGCGACGCAAGGCTGGAAAAAATAACTGAGAAATCGACCAAATTTTGTCAATCTTGTAATAACTTTGTGCCTGGTAATGGACATCCACCCGATTATCTTTTTCTTCGATATCTTCTAATACAGCATCCGTCCAAGCTTGCCAATCCTGATGCAAATGCCCGTGATACATATCCATCAGGTTCTCAATGAGATACGAATAGTGGGCTTTACATTCAATCACCGAAACAGTGGCAATGTAGTTGAGATGTTCCCATTCTGGTACACCCATTGGTTGTATTTGGGCTGAATGCAATGTCTCTACATCGCCCGGAAACAGCCAGATAAAACCATCTTGTTCATGAACGGGATAGGTGCGAATTTTACAGTTTGGTAATTTCTGATTGGCGGCTAAATAAGGAACGGCAGCACACTCACCACTTGACTGAAATTGCCATCCGTGGTAATGACATTCTAAGCGATCGCCGATAACGCAACCATGACTGAGTTTAACCTGCCGATGGGGACAGCGGTCTTCTAAGGCATGGACTCCACCACTATTATCTCGATAAAGGACAATCGGCTGATGCCAGAGAGTGACACCTAAAGGTTGGGTTTGCACCTCAGTGCTACGTGCCACTACATACCAATGATTAGGATTAATGCCCAACTCACGAATATTAAGGTTCTGGACAGTAAGAGAGGGAGATTGCATGATGTTAGCTTGCAGGCGAAATTAGCTGTCGATTTTCGCTGGGAAGAGACTGGAGTCTCTAACCCATCTTTCATCTTTCAATTACAAGTTAATAATCCGTCATTATAAAGACTGAGGGGTCAAACCCTCAGTAAGCAACCGTTGGAGAGGTTTGAGATCGTTTGATGTTTAACGCATCTAGTAATTATGTATACAATTATGAAAAGTATACTTTTTAGCAGATGTACTAAGCTAGAAGCAGGAAGTAGTCCAGCTAACGAATAATCTAAATCTTAGTCCAAGAGCTTATGAATACCGAAAGCTCAAGTTCTAATCAAGATAACCCTTGTAATCTCCCTCCAATGAAAGAGTTGAGCAAGAGAAAAAGATGGGATATGGAGGAAGACATGGAACTCTTGCAAGAACAAGTAAAAAGCTTGAAGCAAGAGTTGGCTCATGGATATGAGTATACAAAGAAATGCCTTCAGGAATTGGAGTATGCAAAGCAAGAACTGGAATGGATGAATCAGGAAATCTCTAATCTGATTAACTCAAAGAAGCTCCCAATGGATGAGGCTAACCCTTTGGCAAGTCGTATGCTCAAACCCAAGGAAGTTGTCGGAAGCACAATTGATGAGTGTAAGGCTAAGTCTCATAAGCTTAGGGTTCAGTCTGCTCAGATGATCGCTTATTCTATTCAGCTTACGACTGAGTCTAAGCAGATTACAGTTCACTCTTATAAAATTCAAGCTCGATCTCGTGAGATTAAGGAGCATTCTTGTGGAGTTAGGGAGCGGTTGGGTAAAAAGAAAGCGAGTTTCCCGGAAACGGTTAAAATGCCAAATCGGTTCGCGATTGCCCTTTAGGGCAATCGCGAACAAAAGATGTAGTAGTTAGCTCCATTGGCTAATCGATACTGGGGATAATTTCCATCCCTTCGCAATTAGCAACAAACTAGTGCAAGAAGGCAGAAGGCAGAAGGTTGAAAGGCTTATACTTTCTACTTTTGGCTCTTTCATTAACGGGTCACTTATTTCCGCCATGCTGCACTAGAAGCTAGATTTTCAAGATACCTTCCGGATTCACTGAAAACAGCGATCGCCTCTTTAACCCCTCTCGCTGCAAAATCTGATTCGCCGCCAGTAACCCACTACTAATCGCCCGTTCCATCAAGCCACAAGGAAAAGGCATCTTCACCCAATCTCCGGCAAAAATCAGATTGGAAATATCAGTGGAAGTTTCCGGGCGTTGGGCATAACTTCCGGGTGGATAGCCCGAAAAATTCTTCTGATTCACCAGTTCCCGATGGAGCATTGTCGCCTGTTTCAGAGAGGGGACAATTTCATAAAGTTCCTGTTCAAATGTTGTGAGTAAAGCTTGTTGATTGGGGAATTGTTTCTCTTTGTAGCAGTAAGCATGTAACTCCACTACACTGCCGCCTGTTTTCTCATGCCAAGCGATAAATTGCTCTTGAATTCGGTGATACAGGGTGATGCTATCGGTGAGTTGATAACCCGATAACGAAGTAAAATTACTGTGTTCCCAATCAAAGTCGCGGTCAAACCAGAAACGAGCAACGGCAAAGGGGTCTGCTACGCTTAATTTCTCCACCTGAGTTTGTACCTGTGGATTCACCTCACCCTCACACCGCTTAAATAACTGCTGCACTCCAGGTACATCGGTGGCAAACACATAATAATCGGCCTGAATTGTCTCTCCCGATGGCTGTAAAGGTGCAATCCCTGGCACCCCTACCAACTGAACTTGCTGATCTTGACGTTGAGTAATTTGGAAGCGAGGTAAATTTCGTTGAGCCGGCCCTGCCAAGACTCGCCCTTCAGCATCATAGAGTGCGCCGTGGCAAGGACAAAGGAACTTCCCATCCGCTTGGTGCTGCACGGTACAGCCTTGGTGAGTGCAGGTGAGAGAAATGGCTTCATCGCTTCCCGGTACGGCGGCAAAAACGGCATCCCCCGCCCCGTAATAGTCCAGCATTCCTTGAGTTGCGGCTACCTCAGACTCGGAGTTGCCCACGCTACGCTGAACCCAAAAGGGAACATCATTTTGCACACTTCCCTGCTGATAGCTGAGAGATGCAATCTGATCATGCTGGCAGTGAATGCGGCTGACGGTTGCTTCTGTGACAATCTTGCCGCCCCGTTGCCCAATGGCTTGACGGATGGGTTGCACTAAACTGGTACCCATATCTTGCCGGGTGCCATTAAACGCCAATCCCTCTGGATTGCCAAAAAAGTAGAAGTGGAAAAACTGCATTAGTTCTCCCACACTCAACACATCTGGGGCGTTCAGGCTGGATTTGGCAAAGGGTAAAAAGTATAAATCATAAAGTCCTTGGGGGAAATCGGGCTGAATCCATTGAGCCACGGAGAGGGAATCCAGGCGATCAAAACTCTCTGGAATCTGAAATCCTCCAATTTCCCGAAACACTTTCCAGTGTTGCAGTTTGGTGAGATTAATCCCCCAGCGTAGCCAATTGGGAGAGGCGATCGCTAAATCGACCACATTCCAGGGAAACGCCGAATGGTTGGGTTTAAACACCTCTGGCTGGTATTTGCCATCCCGAAAAACCACCGCATAAGACTTTAACGAGACAAAATTATCACGAATTTTGAGTTCTTTAACCAGGCTGTTGAGGTTGTAATATTGCGGGAAAAAACCGTGAAACCCATGCTCCATCATGAAGGTTTCCTCGCCTACCTGGATCGGCCAACTGGCAATTTTCCCTCCCAATTGAGGCGACTTCTCTAACAGGGTGACACTAAATCCACGTTGACTCAGTTCATAGGCACAAGCTAGCCCCGCAAGTCCTGCCCCCACCACAACCACCGTTTTGGGTTGGCTCAAATGGCGGGGCAAATCCAGGGTATCTTGCTGAAAAACCGTGGGCTGAGGCTTCGAGAAACGAGAGTATCCTATGACACTCCCTACAGCACCGACACCCAGTACTTTGAGTGCAGTCCGGCGAGAGATTGAAGGAACGTTCTGTCTGCTTTCTTCCTCCGGGTTCGGGGGGAGTGAGGGGGGTGGTGATAGAGGAGAATTGGATGATTGACTCATGCGATCGTAAGCGAATCCTGACAAGATGAAATATTGGCGCGAAACACTGGCGGTAGCCCAGCGAATCTTGATTGAATTGGGGCGACGACGCCGCAGCCTGATTTTTTGGAGTATTTTCCCAATTTCTGTCCTCTTGCTTAACGGGTTCATTTTGGCAGAACGAGCCAAGCTGTCAAGCGCTAAAGCCTTTGAAAGTGCTGCTCCTTCTACCTTAGTGGGTGCGGCTTTGTTTTTCAGTTGCCTAGGCGGCAGTGTGGCAACAGTGGTTGCCGAACGAGAACAGCAAACGCTGAAGCGCTTATTTATTTCCCCCTTGAGTGGAACGTCCTATTTTCTCGGTATTTTTTTCGCCCACAGTTGTATTGGTATCGGTCAAGCCCTTTTGGTGTATACCTTGTCGGCTTTTTGGGGCGCTAAGTTTCAAGGTTCGGTGCTGCTGGGGGTCTTGATTATTTTACTCAGTATTATTTCCTATGTGGGTGTAGGATTTATTCTCGGTACACAGTTTGCACGGCGGACGGAGGATGTCAATGCTTTAGTGGCGGCTTTCGGGGTACCGTTGTTGATTTTAGGGGGAGCTTTTCTTCCCGCTTCTTTATTTCCCAAGAAACTCTTAGAAATCGCCAAATTTAACCCAATTTATCACATGAATGAAGCTTTGCTAAATGTCTGGGCTAATGGCAAGAATTTGCAAGATATTCAAGAGCATTTTAGTTTTTTGTGTGTGTTTTCCCTAATCATGATGGCAGGGGGATGGCTTTCTTATCAACGGATGCTGCGAGTTGAGCGAAGATTTTGAATGCTACGGCTCTTAAAACCAACCCAGTATTGAGAGATACTTCTCAAGAGCGAGTAAAACTTTGTATAAATGGTTATAGTTCACTATGAAGAGCAATAGTTTTCAGATACTAAAGGCAGAGTTGATAGCAACTTCAACTATAACTATAAAAAACTTAACTTAAGATGAATCTCGATGAATTGACTCCAAAGATAGAACAATGGTTCTCTCGTGTGACGGAACTACTGCAACAAAAGGAGGTAGTAACCGATACCCCGTCTCCATCACCAGAGGAACAGCGACAATTACTGAGAGAGGCTTGCGAGGAACTTCACATTGCTTTAGAAGAACTGTCGATTGCCCAAGCCGAGCTACTCCAGCAAAATCAAGAATTGATATTCACTCGCGAGGCTGTGGAAGTTCAACGCCAGCGCTATGTTGAACTATTTGACTTGGCTCCTGATGCTTATTTAGTCACGGATGTGAATGGGAAAATTCAGGAAGCCAACCGTGCCGCCGCCTCGATGCTCAACATTGAGTCACGATTTCTGGTGGGCAAACCGCTGAGTATCTATATTACTCAGTCAGAACGACAGCGTTTTTATGCGCTTCTAATTCAGCTGGCTCAGGTAGACCGAGTACAGGAGTGGGAAGTGAGTCTCCAGCCCCGCTACGATAAAGTGTTGAATGCCGCATTAACGGTCACCCCTGTGCGTGAACCGGGTGGCAAGGTGATGGCGCTACGCTGGTTACTCCGGAATATCACTGAGCGCAAGCAAATGGAGCGGCAACAACGGTTACTCATTCGTGAGCAGGCGGCTCGTGAAGCGGCGGAGGCTCAAGCTGAACAATCCGCGTTCCTGGCTGAGGCGAGTCATCTGTTAGCTTCCTGCCTCGACTACCCCACCACCCTGAACCAGGTGGCTCAATTAGCCGTGCCGACGCGTGCAGATTGGTGCTTTATTGATTTGGTCGAAAACAACCCAACCCTGTTCAATCAGCCGGTTGTGGCTGCAACCGACGCCGAGCAGAAATCTCGAATCCTGGAACGCCGGGAAAACGAGCTGCTGCCGTTCGAGGGGGATTATGGAGTCGCGAGGGTATTAGAAACGGGGGAGCCAGAACTGATTACAGACATTCCCGATGCATTCCTAGTGTCCATTGCACGGGATGCTACACATCTGGAGCTGCTGCGTCAGTTTAATGCTAAATCTTACATGATCGTACCCCTAATCGCCCGTGAGCAAACGCTGGGCACGATGGTTTTTGTTTCGTCAAAACCACAACGTCGCTACAGTCGGATTGATCTGATGATGGCGGTGGAACTGGCGCAACGGTGTGCGATAGCGATGGACAATGCGCGGCTTTATCAGGAGGCTCTGCAAGCGAATCGCATTAAGGATGAGTTTTTGGCGATCGTCTCCCACGAACTCCGCACACCCTTGAACGCTATCCTGGGTTGGGTGACGATCCTGCGGAATCGAACCGTGAACGCAGTGACGACGCATCGGGCATTAGAGACGATTGAGCGCAATGCCAAGTCTCAGAAAAAATTAATTGGGGATATTCTCGATATCTCGCGCATCATCCGAGGTAAGATTCGCATCAATACTTATCCAGTTCACCTGGACTATATCATCGGTGCCGTCGTTGAGAACGTGCGTCCTACGGCGGAACTCAAAGAGATTCAGATTGAGTCGATGCTTGACCCTTCAGTGGGTTCAGTGATGGGCGATTTAGAACGCTTGCAGCAAATTGTCTGGAATTTGCTGTCCAATGCAGTTAAGTTTACGCCTCAGGGGGGGCGTATCGAAGTTCGACTCGAACAGGGTACAGGCGATCCTTGGGGTTGCCCCTACGCTCAGATCTCCGTGAGGGACACCGGTAAGGGAATTCGTCCTGAGTTTCTGCCTTACGTGTTTGAGTACTTTCGCCAAGCTGATGGTACAACCACCAGGCCCTATGGCGGACTCGGATTGGGTTTAGCGATCGTGCGTCAGTTGGTAGAAATGCACAACGGCGTGGTTTATGCCAAAAGTGAGGGGGAAGGCAAGGGAGCAACCTTTATCGTGCAGCTACCGATGATTGATTCCCAGCAAAAGCAGCCACCCCAGAAGTACAGAGTCCTTCTGGATAACTTTCCAGCCCTCGATGGCTTGCGGGTGGTGGTGGTGGATGACTGTACCGATACCCTAGAATTGATCGCTTTTATTCTCGAACAGTGCAGGGCGCAAGTCCAAACAGCGACATCGGTTGAGGAAGCGATTCAAGCGATCGCACAATTAAAACCCGATATTCTCATTAGCGACATCAGTATGCCAGATGAGGATGGCTATTCGCTAATTCGCCAAGTCAGAACCCTGGAAGTCGATCAGGGAAAGCCAATTCTCGCCGTTGCTTTAACGGCATTCGTGAGAGAAGAGGATCGGACTCGGACTCTTGATGCCGGGTTCCAGATGCACCTACCTAAGCCCATTGAACCCATTGAGTTAGTTGCCGTCGTTGCCAACCTGACGGGACGCAGCCAATCGAGCGATGCTTAAGTGGAGTTACAGAGGGGCGGGGGAGCTGAGGAGCGGAATTGAGCGATTATTATTCTGTTCTCAACAGATAGGATTTTAAGGCGCGTTAGCTTATAACTCACTTAAAGGGAAATGATATAACAGTTGTGCCCTAGTGTGGACTTGACATCGTGCTGAACATCGAGAAATTAAGCAAATCTTATGGAGAGCGACAAGTTCTTCAAGATTTAACGCTGCATATCCAACCTGGAGAAATTTATGGATTGTTAGGGCCAAATGGCGCAGGAAAAACGACCACAATTAATATTATTTGTAATTTGTTGAGTGCCGATAGTGGAGTCATTCAGATTAATGGCAAACCCGTATCCAAAACCACAAAACTGTTGGTTGGCGTCGCCCCTCAAGAAAATTTACTCTATAAAACCCTGAGTTGTGAAGAAAACCTAAATTTTTATGCCCAAATCTACGGTTTAAAAACACAACAACGGCGGCAACAAGTTGAGACAAGTCTGGCAGCGGTTAACCTGTTAGATCGGGCAAAAAGTCCGATAGAAACTTTGAGTGGTGGGATGCAGCGACGGATGAATATTGCCGTGGCTTTAGTGCATCAGCCCAAGTTATTAATTTTAGATGAACCGACGACCGGGTTAGATATTGAGGCACGTTATGAGATTTGGGACTTGATTCGGCGTTTGAAAAGTCAAGGAATGACGATTTTGCTCACCACTCACTTATTAGATGAAGCGGAACGTCTTTGTCAGAGAATTGGCATTCTCAAGGGAGGGGGAATTGTTGCCGAGGGGAGTTTGGAAGAGTTGCGGCAACGGATTACAGCGCAAGAAATGCTAGTGGTACAAACCCCTCAGGAGGAACAAGCGATCGCTCGTGCTCAATCATTAGGCTTCACTTACCGTCGTTATGGCAATGACCTCACATTTTGGTTACCTGAACAATTGGAACTGAAAGAAATTATCGCCCGCTTCGATGGGATTCCCCTCGACTCTATTTCCCGTCAGCCGGTGCGTTTGGAGCATATTTATGTAGAAGTGACTCAACAAAATTAGGATTGGGGAAATTGAGTGAGCTAAGATGCATCTTCAATTCCCATAACGGAGTTTTCTAAGGCTCGTTCAACTTCACCTAATTCTTTTTGAGTCGCTGGGTCAACTTCCGTTGGTTGGTCTAAATTAGCGCTGATTTCGTATTCATCAACAACTTCATTAACAGCATCTTGATTGAGCGTTGATTCGCTGGAAGGATTGACAATCTCTGGGGCTTGGGGTTTTGATTTATCCTGTTTCATGTTTAACTCCTTTGGTATAAATATTAGCCCCGATCATCAGAATGAATATCTATCTAGAGTTCACTGTTAGTTGAGAGATATATCCTAATGAAAGTGAGGGTGGACTGACGAAAGCTTGATTTGTCAGTGATATGTATCACCCTTAAACGTACCGAGGAATCGCTACGCTCAGGTCAATGGATATTTTGCATAAGAGGTAGAGACGCGAGAGATAGATAAAATAGCTAGTCCCATTGGCAGTTACCAGAATTTGACTTGCTACACTCAGTCGGGAGAACAACCATGCCGCTCAAAAACTTAGCGAATTCCTCTCCAAATTCTTCGCTGAATCACCCGACGGATACCTGTTTAACCAATCTAACCCTCGATTTCCCCCGGACTCCAGTCGATAGTCGCCATAGGTTGCCGAATCAAGGAAAAGAGGTGCCGTTAATGCCTAAACTTGTAACCGATACACCCCAAAACAAGCGACGCTCTTTGGCAAAAGTGGGTGGATTCAGTATCCTGTTGCTCTTAGGCATGGGTACAGTTCTGAATTTTCCAAATATTGTCAGTGGTGGCTCTAACGCTGCTCAAGCAAGACAGACAGAAGCTAGGAATAACCTGAGTGCAATCAACCGATCGCAACAGTCATATTACTCAGAATTTAAAACCTTTACCAACTCCCTGACCGATTTAGGTGTAGGCTTCAAGTCTCACTCCGCTAACTACGATTATTCCATCCGTACCACAAAAATGGCAGCCTTTCATTATGCGATCGCTCGGCAGGGAGAGTCAGAACCACCCCTGAAAAGCTATGTAGGAGCGGTTTTTTGGGTATCATCGACCAATTTCAACCCCAAAGCCGAGAAAGATCAACTCCTAACAGTCGCCATTACCTGTGAAACGCTGCATCCGGACAATACCAAACCCAACGCCCCAACCCTGGTTAAGGGTATTCCGACTTGCAGTTCTGGCACCCAGAATTTAAGATTCCTGAAATGAACCATGACACGGCTGGTGAAAGGAGCGGGGGAGCGGGGGAGCAGGGGAGTGAGTGAGAAGGTAAACTGTTGAAACCAGCCTGTAACGTCCAGCCTTCTCTAGATTGATTGATATGCCTACGTTTTTATTAGAAGTTGGTACAGAAGAATTACCCGCAGATTTTGTCGATAGTGCGATCGCACAGTGGAAAGAACGTATTCCTCAGTCTCTCAAGGAGCAATGCCTCACCCACGATGAGATTGAATACTACGGAACGCCTCGACGCTTAGGCGTACTCATTCCAGGGCTACTCGAACAGCAACCTGATCGCGAAGAAGAAGTAAAAGGCCCCCCCGCCAAAGCCGCGTTTAAAGATGGCAAGCCCACCCCAGCCGCCGTTGGCTTTGCCCGCAAGCAGGGGGTAGAACTGGACACCCTTGAGGTTAGAGATACGGATAAAGGGGAATTTGTCTTTGTTTTGAAGAAAATACCCGGTCGCGCTGCGACAGAGATTCTCACCGAACTCATTCCCCAGTGGATTTTCGGCTTAGAAGGTAGGCGGTTTATGCGCTGGGGTGATGGGGATTTGAGGTTTCCCCGCCCGATTCGCTGGTTAGTCACGTTGTTAGATGGGGAGGTATTGTCCTTAGAACTGGAGAATGGATCGGAGACGATAAACAGCGATCGCATCTCCTACGGGCATCGAATTTTACACCCCCAATCCATCACCCTTTCCCAAGCAACGGATTATGTTGAGTCTCTCCGTTCTGCATCTGTCATGGTGGAACCTGAAAAACGACAGAACCTGATTAAAGAACAAGTGGAGTCAGCCGCACAAAAACTAAGCGGTTATGCCCCAATCGATCAAGATTTGTGGGAAGAAGTCACCAACTTAGTGGAATGGCCTACAGCCGTCGTCGGAAAAATTGAGCAAGAATTCTTAAGTTTGCCCTCGGAAGTAGTCACAACAGTCATGGTGACTCATCAACGCTATTTCCCTGTTTTTACCAACGAAACAGAAGGGAAATTACTGCCTAATTTTATTACGATTTCTAACGGCGATGCCAATAAATCGGACATCATTGCCGCCGGCAATGAACGGGTAATTAAAGCCCGCTTAGCTGATGGTCAGTATTTCTACAAAACGGATTTATCTTTGCCTCTTGAAAACTACTTACCCAAGTTGGAGAAAGTAACATTTCAAGATGAGTTAGGTTCAGTACGCGGTAAAGTGGAGCGAATTGAGAAAATTGCCGCTCAAATTGCCGACCAACTCGCTGTATCAGCATCCGAACGTACTGATATCCTCCGGGCAGCACTGTTGTGTAAAGCTGACCTCGTGACTCAGATGGTCTACGAATTTCCGGAATTACAAGGAATAATGGGGCAAAAATATGCAGCAGCGAGTGGAGAATCGGAAGCCGTAGCAACAGCAATTTTTGAGCATTATCTACCCAAAGGGGCAAGCGATAAGTTACCAGATACTCTTACGGGTCAAGTGGTAGGTTTGGCTGACCGTCTGGATAGCTTAGTGAGTATCTTTGGATTGGGAATGATACCCACGGGTTCAGGTGACCCGTTTGCTCTGCGCCGTGCAGCAAATGCGGTAATTAATATTACTTGGGGAAGCAATTTATCGATTAATTTGCATCAGTTATTGCAGGATATATCAGCAGATTTTGTAGCCGCTTATCCCGATAAAAGTTCTCCGGTAGAATCGTTACAGGAGTTTTTTATCCAACGTATCCGCACACTCCTACAAGAAGGAAGTGTCGTGTACAACTTGCCCAATGTTGACTACGATTTGGTGAATGCGGTTTTAGGAGAAAATGACCCGGAATATACAGAGCGAGCCTTAAAAGATTTGTTGGATGTACGCGATCGCGCCTTATTCCTCCAAGAAATCCGCAATAACGGGAAGTTAGATGAAATCTACGAAACGGTTAACCGTTCTTCTCGCCTCGCGACCCAAAAAGGGGATTTGGATACGCAACAACTCGACCCGACGGCTTTAATCGATACAACGTTATTCCAAAAGACTTCCGAGCAAGCTTTCTATGACGCCATTGTTAATTTAGTGCCGCAAACGAAAGCCGCGCAAGAACAGCGAAATTACCAACAACTGGTTAATGCTTTGGCAGAAAATGCACCCACGGTGAGCCGATTCTTTGATGGCGACGATAGTGTTTTGGTGATGGTGGCGGCGAAAGAAAATCCGACAGAAGAGGAGTTAGCCATCCAACGGAATCGCTTGAATTTGCTGGGGTTACTGCGGAATCATGCGCGTGTGCTCGCTGATTTTGGCGCGATCGTCAAAAGTTAGGACGATGTTATTCTTTTTGGGGAGCATCGCAAATGTATAAATTGTAAGAACGGTGAGGAGAGTTTAGAAGCTTATCTCTAAATTCTCCCCGCACCCGCGCACCCCAGCTCCCGCGCACCCCAGCACCCCCGCTTATTTCTCCCTGGTAATTGGCAAGTTCCCAGTCTCCTGAGTACTATGGGGAATGCTAAACCAGGGATATCTGCCATTTAATTTATGCCCAACGCTCAGATAATTGGTCTGGGACGCTCCGGAATCGCTGCCGCACGTCTCCTTCAGCAGCAAGGCTGGCAAGTCACACTCAGCGATTCTGCTAGCGCGGAAAGCATCGCTGCACGGAACGGTTCCGAATCTCTGCAACAACAACAACAAAGCCTCGCGGCTGAGGGAATTACCGTTAAACTGGGTTGTTCCTTAACCCTCGACGATGCGGACTTACCCCAACTCATTGTCGTTAGCCCTGGTGTGCCTTGGGATATCCCGGTATTAGTGGCAGCGAGAAGCAAAGGAATTGACACGATTGGAGAACTCGAACTCGCTTGGCGTCATCTCCAATCCTGTCCTTGGGTGGGTATCACCGGTACCAATGGTAAAACCACCACTACGGCTCTGATTGCTGCCATTTTTCAATCCGCCGGTTTCCATGCCCCCGCCTGCGGCAACATCGGCAATGCTGCGTGTGAACTGGCATTGGAGTCAGGAGCCAGGAGTGAGGAATCATCAAGCCAAAATCCCCCAGATTGGGTGATTGCAGAAATTAGTAGTTACCAAATTGAATCTTCACACGACCTGGCTCCCAGAATTGGTGTCTGGACGACTTTTACCCCCGACCACCTCAGTCGTCATAAAACATTAGAAAATTACTACAACATCAAAGCGCAACTCCTGCGGCGATCGCAACTCCAAATCTTCAATGGCGATGACCCCTACCTGCATAAAATGGGTGTAAAACACTGGCCTGATGCCTATTGGACAAGTGTAAAAGGCAGAGACTCTCTATTAGGCGACCCTAATCGGGGATTTTACATCCAAGAGGGTTGGGTCGTTTCACAAAATGAACCAATTGTCAAGGTAGAATCCTTGCGGATGGTGGGGGAACACAATCAGCAGAATTTATTGATGGCTGTGGCGGCGGCACGGTTGGCAGGAATTGAAAAGGAAGCGATTCAAGAGGCGATCGCCAATTTCCCTGGTGTGCCTCATCGCCTGGAACACATCATCACTTGGCAGGGAATTGACTTTATTAATGATAGTAAAGCCACTAACTATGACGCGGCTCAAGTTGGATTATCTTCCGTGGCAAGTCCTGCGATTTTGATTGCTGGGGGTGAAGCCAAAGCCGGGGATGATACAGGTTGGATTGAGACGATTCATGCCAAAGCGGCGGCTGTTTTACTCATTGGTGATGCGGCATCTGCTTTTGCGGAACGGTTGAAGCAATCGGGGTATGAGCGTTACGAAATTGTGGAAACCATGGCGAAGGCTGTACCGAGGGCGGCGCAATTGGCTCAAGACCATAATGCCCATGTTGTCCTGCTTTCACCCGCTTGTGCTAGTTTCGACCAATACCAAAGCTTTGAGCATCGAGGCGATGATTTCCGTCAACTTTGTCAACGGTTGTTGGATTAGATGGGTTTTGGTTTAAATAATCTTGCCAGATTGGGAAGCGATCGCGTGAATTGGTTACACCATTTAGATCCCCCCCAACCCTCCTCACTAAAGCTCCGGTTAAAAAGGGGGGAGAACAATTAGATATGCTGCCAATTCGGGGAGAACGGTATTATTACTCATTTCCCTTCGTTGCTGGTGAACACAACGGCTCGGAAATCCCAGGCTGATGAGGGGTTGCGGTAGGAGTTTGGGCGGTGAGAACGACTTCACCTTTGGCATTGATGAACATTCCCTGTGCTTCCACGAGGGGAGGAGTCGCAGGGGTGGCAGGAGGTGCTACCGGAGCGGCTGAACGGCTGATGTTGCCCCCATCACGAGTCACCCAACTGGGTGGGATTGCTCCACTCCGTTGCATGTCATCTGGGCTGGGAGGGAGTCCGCCTCGTCCGGTTACCACAAATTCACCTTGACCATTGGCAGACTTACTGTTGCCTGGTCCACAGCGATTGGCAATTTGTTGGCTGGAGTCGATTACCTCTACAGGTAATTGTGTCAAGCCTTGACTGGGGTCGATGCTCAGGGATTGGATGTTAATGTTTCCCTGGTTACCGGATTGGGAGCTAGCGCTGATGTCGCTAGTGCGATTTTGCCGTAAGGTATCGAAACTCTGTCTGTTCTGCGGTTTTAGACCGAATACCCGGTAGTTGTCAATGATATTGATCTGTCCACCGTCGCCACTGAAGGCATTGGCAATAATATCGTTATTTTCCGACGGGACGGCAACGACGAAGGGAGCTTTAATTGTGATGTTGCCGCCATTTGCATCGCCTGTAGCATTAGCCGAAATTAGGCTTTGGTGACGCAGGAGTAATAAATCGGTTACTTGCAGATTGATGTTTGCCCCCCCTTTATCGCTCCTTTGTCCGGTTTCGGCAGTAATTTGTCCTCTGTCTAACGAGAGGTTATTGGCGGTGATTGAGAGATTGCCGGCTTGTCCTTGGGGGCTGCTAACGGTGGCTTGTGAACCCTCTCGAAGTCTCAGTTGATTCGCTGTAATTTGTAGGTTCCCAGCTTGACCTCCATTAGTCGCTTCAGCTTTAAGGCTACTCTTGTCAGTGAGGGCGACAGTGCCTCCTTGCGCGTTGACAGACACATTGCCTCCCTTCCCACTTTGCGTAGAAGCGGATATCTCACTGTTATTGCTCAGTTGTAGAGACGATAAATTCTGTAGTTGAATATCACCGCCACTACCGGCTTGTGTGGTTGCTGCTAACTTAGCTGAGTATTCCAATATCACTTCTGGGGCACTAACCGCTAGCTTACCAGCCGTTCCTCCACCCGTACTGCTGACGGTAGCGCTAGAACCATCTCGAAGTGTCAGTTGATTCGCTGTAATGTCTAGGTTTCCAGCTTGACCTCCCTTAGCTTCTGATTGAATGTGGCTACCGCCAGTGAGGGCGACGGTGCCTCCTTGCGCGTTGACGCTGACACTGCCCCCCTTACCAGTTTGCGTTGAAGCGGATATCTCACTGCTATTTCTCAGTTGTAGAGATGATAAATTCTGTAGTTGAATATCACCGCCACTACCTGCCTGTGTGGTTGCTGCTAACTTAGCTGAGTATTCTAATATCACTTCTGGGGCACTAACCGCTAGCTTACCAGCCGTTCCTCCACCCGTACTGCTGACGGTAGCGCTAGAACCATCTCGAAGTGTCAGTTGATTCGCTGTAATGTCTAGGTTTCCAGCTTGACCTCCCTTAGCTTCTGATTGAATGTGGCTATTGCCAGTGAGGGCGACGTTGCCTCCTTGCGCGTTGACGCTGACACTGCCTCCCTTACCAGTTTGCGTTGAAGCGGATATCTCACTGCGATCGCGTAATTGTAGAGTGTTTAAACCTTGTAAGGTGATGTCCTGACTAGTCCCTGAGATATTGCTAGCCGAGATTTTGGCACCATTTTCTAAACTCAGTTGAGAGGTGTTGAGAGTGACACCGCCAGCGTTACCTCTTTCCCCATCTGCCTGAGCTGATATGCGGCTGTTGTTGAGGGTAACTAAGGCAGCAGGATTTGCTCCTTGGTTGAGGTTGATGCTACCAGCTTGACCGGTTTGAGTCGAGGCAGAGATGCTGCTGTTATTACTGAGGTTGAGAGTATTTAAGTTTCGCAGCGTGATGTTGGCTGGTTTGGCACTGCCTCCGGCATCAGTTTCGGCGGTAACTTTACCATCATTGAGGGTAACTGTACTTGCGGTGATGTTGACATCACCGGCTGTACCGGAACCATTTTTACTACTAGCGGCAACTTGCGCTCCTTGCTCGATAGATAACTGTTGAGTATTAATCGTGACACCGCCTGCGTTACCACCATTGGTGGCTTCTGCTGACAACTGCCCATCACCCCTCAAGGTAACTGAGTTAGGAGCAGTAACATTTAAGCTTCCTCCCTGTCCACTCCCAAATGTGGAAGCAGAGACTTTAGCACCCTCAGCAAAATTCACTTGCAAATCATTCCCGCTATAGGGATTAAGGGTCAGATTTCCAGCATTAGCAACTCCTTGTGTTTCAGCTAATAGGCTACTGTCAGCACCAGAAAGGTTGAGGGTGTTAGTGCTGACAGTAATATCTCCACCCGTGCCTGTGGCAGGTTGTGTGGTGGTTGTGGAAACTTTTGCTCCAGTATTGATATTTAAGGTTGGGGTGGTGATGTTGACACTGCCTGCTTGACCTGAACCCGTAGTTTCTGCTGACAACCGCCCATCACCACTTAAGGTAACGGAGTTGGGAGCGGTGATATTCAAGTCTCCTCCTTTACCCCTACCTGAGGTCGAGGTGGATATCTGTGTGCCATCAATTGCCAAGGTCGGGGTAGTAATTGTCACACTTCCTGCTTGACCATTGCTAGAAGTTGTGGCGGATATACTGCCCTTGCCGCTGAGGGTGACCGACTCAGGAGCTGTGATTGTGATGTTGCCACCCTTCCCGATGTCAGTGGTAGAGGCTGATATCTTAGCTCCCTCTTGTAAAAGTACAGATAGCGTTTGTCCACTATCATAGGGTCGCAGGGTGAGGTCTCCAGCGCGTCCGCTACTGCTCGTTTCGGCAGACAAACGGCTAGAAGAATCAAGCCGTAGTTCTGGTGCCTTGACAGTGATACTTCCTGCCTGCCCAGTGTTGGTGGTATTACTGATAACTTGACTGTTATTGAATGTGATTAGACCAGGACTAGTGATGTTGACATTCCCGGCTGGGCTGCTGCCTTTGGTGTCACTTAAAATCCGACTATTGTTGAATGTGAGGTTTCCTAAGCTGGTAATAGCGACATCTCCTGAGCGACCCGTCTTACCAACATCTAAGGTAATTGTCTCTGATGGGTTTCCTGGAATTGTCAGCGTCAACGGCTTGCTGGTAATAATGTTGGTATCGGTGAGCGATAAATTTCCAAAACCTTTTACATCAACTGCCCCAGCTTCTGAGGAAGAAGATAGAGTTAAGATTTCTAGATTGCTGACATTGTTTTTAGCTTCTAGAGTAACTTTGCCACCATTTCCGGCGGTTCCTTGCTCGGAGACAGAAAAGGAGTTAAGCAATGGAAAGCGTTGTCTACTATCGTCGGCAGTAAACCTCTCTCCTACAATATTCCCATTTCTGACACTGAGGGAAATTTCTCCCCCTGTTCCACTACTGCCAAATTTTGAGTAGGAGAACGAGTTCAAATCGCCTTTTAGAGAAATGTTGCCGTTGGTAGTGGAGATATCAATTGCTCCCCCAGCTCCACTATTGCCATATTGTGAGTAAGAGAACGAGTTGACTTTGCCTAGAGAAATGTTGCCGCTGGTAGTGGAGATAGTAATAGCTCCCCCAGTTCCAATATCCTTGCTCAGCAAGCGGGAGGAGACGGAGGATAGATTCCCTGTAATGATTTCCCCACCAGCAGTAAGAGTGATCGCCCCCCCACCTATGTCCCCAGAGTTTGGAGACTCTGTGAAGATGTCCCCATTAATTTTGATGTATCCACCAGCATCTAGAGTAATCGCCCCTCCATTTCCGCCCAAAGAGTAAGCGTCTAGCTCCCCTGTGGAGATGTACCCACCAGCTTTGAGAGAGAGCGCTCCCCCATTTCCCCCGGAATAGTCGGGAATCGAAAGATAATTAGAAGCTGAGGATAGCTTCTGTGTGGAGATGTTCCCACCAGCGATTAGAGCGATCGCTCCCCCATTTCCCTCCTCAGAGGTGCTGGAGTAGAGAGAAGCTGTGGAGATATTCCCACGAGCATCAATTGTTATGGAACCACCATTCTTCTCAGAACTGAACACACCTGTAAAAGCATTAATGTCGCCGTTAACGTTAATGTTTCCTCCTGCCAACGCGAGATTAGGCTGATACTGGTTGGTTAAAAAGACCATGCCCCCGTTATTTGTGATAGTACCAAGTGTGATGTTGGCACTCGTTGCAGTTGAAGTGCCTATAGTGCCAGGAGTACCAAATGCAGTAGTTCCTGCTCGAATATCAAGAGTCGGTTGAGTTCTGCCGTTAATTTTTACTGGTGTTCCATCAGAGAGGGTAACGTCCTCAACAAGTCCGTTGATTGGGTCTGCACGTCTAATCTCGACACTACGTGTAATCGTCACACTACCACCTGCCAAGATATGCAACGAGGCTCCTGTGTAACCACCAAAGTTGACATCGCCACTGGCTCGAATCACAGGGTCATTGGGACTAAATAAGTTTCCTAAATTACCATCCAACGTTTCAATCCGGAAATTGCCCCCACTCCAGTAGTGAGCATCACCCCCGACAGTGTTCCCACTCCGCAACACCATATCCCCACCGGAAAACAAGCCACTATCGGGGTGATTCAAGGCAAAAATATCCACCCCTTGGTTCCCCTGCACCTCCAACTTCCCACCCGCAGAAGCAATAAACGGATTTGTGACACTATCGCGCACCTTCACCGTATCCTGTGCCTGTAGCGTCAAATCCCGTCCCGCCTGCAACTGCCCCTGCACATCCAGATTCCCCGCTGCCAACGTCAAGTCTTGTCCTGCCCTCAAATTCCCACGATTCGTAATCGTTGCTCCAGGCTGAGAAGCCCCCCACTGTACCCCTGGAGTTACATTAATCGACAACAAGGGCGCTGCTTGTGGCTGGGTAGCACTAAACTCACTGCCATCAGAAAACTTGAAACTACTCCCAGTTGTTGCCAAAAACGAACCCCCAATATCTAGCTGAGCATTCGGCCCAAACAAGATACCATTCGGATTGAGCACAAATAGATTCGCCCCACCATCAACCCCCAACGTACCTAAAATATTAGAAACATTCGAGCCAGTAACACGGCTGAAGATGTCTGCAATCCCAGCAGGATTACTGAAATATACCCTTTGTCCGTTGTTGACATTAAACTCAGAAAAACTGTGGAATAAAGCACTGCCGCGAACAGCACCCCCATCAATCCGTTCTGCTGGCAGCCCTCGAATATTCACATTCGGCGTTACCAGAGAACTTTCATTCCCCAAAGTATTATCAGGAACAATCTGAGCGAAAACCGGAACACTGAAAACAGCAAGTCCTATCGGAAGTAGCCCTAATGCTCCGGTTGTCCACTGTAAACCCTTCCTGCAAAGCCCACCTTTCCAGATTCTGTTCACACTCATCTTCTTTGCCAAAGCACAATAAACGATTGAGTGTGCCTACCTCATGGCAATCCTGTACGTTTGGCTTGAAACTCTCTCCAGCTCTAATATGGAAGTTTATAAATCAGCCTAAAGGCAGATGGCAGTTTTCAGCTCGGTACAATACCTTCGGTTGTAAGGTGGCAAAATATTGCAAATTTTTCAACAATATCCCACCTAGTAGCGCGGCAAGTGGCGAATGCTTACCCTACCGTTTTTTGTTCTTAGAGAGAGTCAAAGCCCTTAACGTACACATTTGCTCGATTCAGTACGCACACCCCAGTTCCCGCAGTATAGCTAAGTTTTGCTGGGCGGGTCAGCGGACAAATTCGCTACAGCCCTGACGGTGAATGGGATTGAGCGTGTTCATGAAAGAAAGCGCGAACCTAACACGATCGCCCTCGTTTTCCCGCAGCGGAATGACCCACCGGATTTTTCCCTACCCAGCGTTCATCCACGGGTTCCGATGCTAGCTGATAACGGCTATCGGAAGACAGTCGAATCGCACAGGAACGGTTATCCAAACTGGCATGAATCGTAAATATACTAAAAATTAAAACATCTCCCGCTTGGAACTCCGCAGAAAGCCAGCGTCCTCCGTATTTTTTACGCAAAGAAACTGGATTTTTAGTCAGTGCGCCATCCCACCATTTTTCACCGGATGCATACATTGATGCATTCTTTCTGTTCGTACAGTAACTATCTACATCCTTGCGTCCATAGCCGTTTTTAATGGTTTCAAGACGATGGGACTTTTCCAAAATCATTAATCCCCCTAACTCCCAAGAAATATCACCTAAAGGAGTCCAAGCCGTGTAAAGAAAGTCCGTTCCCCGTCCCATGTACACACTATCACCATGAGGGTAAGTTCCTCGTCCTGGGGCGACGGCCCTCAACCAAGTGTAATCGTAATGTCGGACTTCTCCCCCTAAAAGAAGGTGAAAAAAATCCATCATCGCTCCCGAATACAGTACTTCTTGAAGTGTTGGGCTTCGAGTTGCTAAGTCGGGACGGAAACTCATTGTTAAGCCTGGTTTGGCGATGCAATCCTCAATCGGTGAATCAGCCCTAAGTGACCCTTCAGCCGCTAAGCAATCTGCTATTTCTCGTCTAGCTTGCCAGATTTTTTGGGAATTGAGAAGAGATTTAATATACAAATAACCCTCTTCTTGCATTCTCAAACGCAGTGCATCCGGTCGTGAGAGTAAGTCTGATGAATCTTTTAAATCACCAAAAGTATCAGAGCGACAATCAAGTTCGTGACCGAGAGAACTTAGAATAGTTTTAGCTTGGCTCATAAGCATCCCTACTTTTTTTGAGAGCAGGTTTAATACCAATTAGGTTTGAGTTTGACACATATTCTCTAATTGCTCCCCCTTTAATAAGGGGGGTAGGGGGGGTCAGGGATGACACGGAAAAAGCCAATTAGTAAAAGATTGCTTTTCAGCTCAATTAGGGATAAACACCAGGCGTCTTTAAGATGTCCCGTTGAGCCTCAGTTAGATTGGGATAATCATCATGATTGTAGTAATTCCGCAACCAAGCTGAGGGGTAAGGAGAATATTTGTAGAAAAGAGTGCGGCGATCGCATTTTCCTTTCCAAACCAGAGTACCGTGGGTTAAGGCTTCGGTGAAGATAATTGCTGTTCCCGCTTTACCCACTATCTCCTGTACGCAAACATGAGGATACGCTAAATCTTGCAACTCGGCTGGGAGGGGGAAGTTGCTCTTATGACTGCCGGGAATGCAACCAAATCCACCGTCTCCTGGATTCACATCGGTTAGATTGTAGGCAACGGCGGTTAAGCCGTTATACATCCGTCCATTTTTATACAGGTAATACTGGCAAGGGTCATAAGGAGTTCCACCCCCATGTAGATCACTACCAATCGGCCCAGTGCCTTGACGAATAATGTGAATATAATCGTGATCGAGGCGAAATTTGGGGCCAAGCAGGTCAAGCAGATAGGGGCTAATCCGGGGGTTATCGATCAAGTTTTGAAAGGGGGTGCCCCAACTAAGTAAGCGGTTGAAACGCAACCACAGCTTCCCTGGTTCATCAACTAAGGCAATTTGTTGGTCGATAATCTCATTCAGGGCGGCGAGTTCTGCACCGGTTAAGGCGTCCTCCACGATTAGGAACCCTTGCAGATCGAATAGGTACTGTTCAATCTCGGTCACAATTATGATTCCTCTATTCCAGGATACTCGTGGCAGGCAACACAAATTGTCGGAGGGGGTTGTCTTGCTTCACAAGCTAATTACACAATGTAGTTAAGATGTATTGTTACATGCTTTCTCAAGGGGTGCAGATCTACCTCAATTACACAGCTAAAAAGCTCCAATCTCTCCCCTGCTTATGTCAAACCTCTCTATAGAAGCCCAAGCGCTGCGTCAGCGCATTTCACGCTATTTTCAGCCGACTCGCGAGGAACTCGATCAAATTCTTAAACTGGAGTTTCAGTTTGTTCAGTTGTTGGATGTCGTCTTGCGATTATACCCCCTGGATGCTCAAACCCAGGAAGCGATCGCGTACCTGGAAGAATCCAGAACCTGGGCGGGACTATCGGTGAAACGTGGTCAACAGATAGGGTATCAACCCTCAGACTACCCACCTCACAGTGACATTTTGGCAACAGACAGCGAATCGGTCGAGTCTGCCTTTGATGTGGTACACAACACCATCTTGAGTCGTTGTATGCCAAACCGAGAGATGGATTTAGCCCTTGCCCGATTGGATGATGCGAAGGCAGCGCTGAATCTGGGTGCGTCTCGCTGAATTGGAATTAGGTAATTTAAGAGTATCAAGACAAGATTGTCATCTCTTTGTCATTGAGTTGTCATATTCAATAACTACATTGGCTGATAGGCAAACATGAGTGTCATGCGTTGCACCTCAAACCCTGTAAGTGTTCTCTCAGTTTCTACAGAGAGAACATTTTTTTATAAAAAACTCCATTCACCAAACAGATTCTTACTCGCATTCTGGAGTTCTGAAAGCTTATCATCCGGCTGGGTACTGTACAGTTCTGAAACTTTGCGAGTCATGGCTGATGCCCGTTGTGCGATCGCGGCTGCCATGTTCAACATTACAATGGAAGAGGCTGCATCGCCTGTGTGCAAACGTTGGCGCAAAACGTCAAACGGTATCGTCAGCGCCCGTACTTGTGTTAGCGCCATAACATTGGCAGAATTCGGTTCACCACTAAAAAAGCTGATTTCTCCGAGAACGGTTGGTGCTGTGATTGTAGAGAGATCCTTCTCGCCAGTCGGAGTATCGAGAAACACCCGAACATTTCCTTCTAGAACAAAGAAAATCTGGTTCCCTTGGGAGTTTTGTTGCACAATCCGTTGACCAGCAGGAATAATTATTTTTTGACAGGCACTGACAAAGTTTTGTAATTGAGTCTGATTGAGATATTGAAATGCTCGGAACTGATTGTAACTCATACAACTATCCCCACCCTAGTTGAGACGGCGCTTAAACCTATATTGTATTGTCGTCAAAAGTAGCGATCGCGCTGTATGTTGTGGCTCAAGCAATGGTATAGCTGCGACACACATATTCTCAATCCGTGCGATCGTCTTATTTTTCTGAACGACCAGGAGTATCTCTAGTATGAGGCTATAAAGTGATATTTTTTCAAACTTTGTTGCTCAAAAAGTTTTATTTTGGAGAAATTAGCCAATTAAGAATTAAAGATATCTTAATGGAAGCTTCCATTAAAAGGAAGCTCTGTTATGTTGTAAATTTGTATAGCTAAATAGCGGTTTAATGTTAACTTATGCGGTATAGCTAAGTACTGAAGTAACTCGGCGACATTGGATGGGAATGAAGTGCAGAAGGCGTTAGCGTAAGCTCGCTAATTGTACCTATCGCTTACGTTTGCGCTATGTTGTACGATTAGGCGTTACTAAGAGTCTGCTTCGCCGAATCAATGAGGGATAAGATGAATGGCTTAAATCGCGCAAAATTTTGGCAGTTTTCGACTTTTCTGAACTGAGTTTATCTAGTATTCCCACCCCCTGAAATGACTAACGCTAGAGGCCATAATGTCGAACCCTCAACAAGTTGGCAGACGGATGGTGTCGCCGTTCATACTTACCCGAATCTTCTGCAAGGGGTGGCACAAGCCACAAACCAACTGTTAACAACTGATGACTTGGCAACCGCCATCAACCAAACCTTAGCAATTTTAGGGCAAGTCACCCATGTAGATCGAGTCTATATTTTTGAGATTCATCCCCACACAGAAACGGCTGAGCCAGCAATGAGCCAATGGTGTGAATGGGCAAGGGAAACGGTGACGGCGGAAATTGACAATCCTCAGTTGCAGAACCTCCCCTTTGCCTCTGTTGGTATGAGCCGTTGGTATGGGGCATTATCTGATGGACACTCTTGTCATGGGTTAGTGCGAGACTTATCCTTACCTGAACGGCAATTATTGGAACCGCAGGGGATTTTGTCGATTTTGGTGGTTCCCATACCCGTTAACGGTAACCTTTGGGGCTTCATTGGCTTTGATGACTGCCACTCAGAGCACCAATGGTCACCCGATGAGTCTGCCGTTTTAATGACTATGGCAGCGATGATCGGTTCCTGTATCACTCACCGACAAACCGCAGATGCCCTGAAGCAGAGCCAGTTACGCTTGGAACAAATCACCGCTAACGTACCAGGAATGATTTTTCAGTTCTTGCAACGTCTCGATGGTTCTCGTTCTGTTCTTTATGCCAGTTCGGGTTGTCAAGAAATTTATGAGTTAGAACCAGAGGCGATTCAAGCCGACTTTCAGATGCTTTCCAATTTAATCCATCCCGATGACCGCGAAGCTTATGAACGTTCGGTGGCGAATTCTGCGGCTAAGGGTGAGCCTTGGAACTGGGAAGGTCGGATTATAACACCGTCGGGCAAACTCAAGTGGGTTCAAGGGACTTCCCGCTTGGAGCAGCAGAGGAACGGGGATTTGTTTTGGGATGGTGTGTTGGTGGACATTACAGACCGTAAGCAGGCAGAGGGGGGTTTAAGGGCAAGCGAAGCACGTTTGCAGAGTTTCTTTGATGCCACATTTGAAGCGGTAATGATTCACGATCGCGGCCTGATTCTCGATGTTAACTCTGCCACCGAAGCCCTATTGGGCTACTCTAAAGCCGAACTCGTCAATCAATCTGTACTAAAAATCACCGCTCCCTGTTCGCAGCCGATCATTCAAATTCGAGCACAATTCCCCTGTGATGACCCGTTGGAAGTTGTAGGTCTCAAAAAAGATGGTACAACGTTTATCGCCGAGATTTCCGCTAAAAGCATTAGTTATCAGGGACGCACAGCCCGTGTGGTAGGCATTCGCGACATTACAGTTCGCAAGCAAGCCGAAGATGCTCTACGCCAAAGTGAAGCGAGAAATCGTGCTCTGCTCCATGCCATTCCCGATTTAATTTTTCGCTTAAGTCGAGAGGGGATTTATTTAGATTGCCATGCGGAAAATGCCAATGATTTAGTAGTACCTGCTAGGGAATTGATTGGAAAAAAGGTCGAGGAGGTTTTACCCGCACCCCTAGCCCAAGAAATTAGGCAGCTCATGGCACAAGCCCTGTCGTGTCGAACCATCCAAACATTAGAATACCAGTTGCCAATTGATGGAACGTTGCGTTACTGGGAAGCGAGAATTGTCGTATGTGGGGAAGACGAAGTTTTGGTGATTGTGCGTGACATCACAGAACGCAACCGTGCCCAAGAAGATCGCCTACTGACGGCTCAACGCGCTCGCGAAGCCGCCGTTAGGCATCGCTTATTGGGAGAGATTGCTTTACGGATTCGGCAATCCCTCGATTTAGAGCGCATTCTTCAGACCACGGTTGCAGAAGTTCGACAATTTTTAGAGTGCGATCGCGTATTTATTACTCACTTTGATAAACGATTGCAGGGTAATATTGCGGCTGAATCGATGGCACCCAAATGGGGTTCAGTTTTAGAAGTATTGCGGGGAAACTCAGTTTATATCAGAGAACTTCAAGCTTTGTTTGAATCTGATGATCTTCAGGTCATTGATGATACAACTCAGGCTGATATTTCCCCCCTACGAACGCATTACTTTGGGCAATATCAAGTCAAAGCTTGCTTAGCAGTGCCCATTATGATCAGTGACAAGAAGCTGTTTGGGGTTCTGGTGGCTCACCAATGCGATCGCACCCGTCACTGGCAGCCTTTTGAAGTGGATTTGCTCAAAGCCCTCTCAACTCAAGTGGCGATCGCTGTTCAGCAGTCTCAACTTTACGAACAAGTACAGACACTCAATACTAACTTAGAACGTCAAGTCGAAGAACGAACCCAAGAGCTGAAGCAGAAATATACTGAACTTCAAGAACTACACCGACTCAAAGATATCTTTTTACACGCCGTTTCTCACGACTTGCGGACGCCAGTTTTGGGTTGGTTAATGGTACTCAATAATTTACTCCATCGTCAGGAATCAGACGGGTTAAGTGTTGGTAAATCTCAAGAATTGAAAGTGAGCCAGTTAAACATTGAAGGGTCGGATGAAAGCCTTCAACCCTGTCAACCCGAAAGTATCCCAGTTTCTCGTTCCGTTTTAGAGCGGATGATGCAAAGCAGCGATCGCCAACTGCGTCTGATTAACTCGCTGTTAGAAGTTCATGCCAGCGAAGTGGCAGGCGTTGCTTTGCAGTGCGACCCCATACAATTGGGTGAACTGGTACGAATTTTAGTTGAAGATTTCGAGCCATTGTTGGCAAAAAATCAAGCTACTTTAATGAATCTCGTTCCTGCAAATTTACCGCTGATTAGTGCCGATGCAGGGCAACTCAGGCGAGTCTTTGAAAATTTGCTCAATAACGCCTTAAACCATAACCCACCTGGAATCACAATCAGGCTAGAGGCTCAGGTTAAGGAAGAAATGATTTGCTGTACCGTGGCAGATAATGGTGTTGGCATGAGTCAAGAAATGTGCGATCGCTTGTTCCAACTTTACTTCCGAGGTAAGGATGCGAAAAATTTCTCTCAGGGGCATCGTCCCTACACGGGTTTAGGTTTAGGGTTGTATCTTTGTCGCCAAATTATTACAGCTCACGGTGGCGAAATAGGGGTTAAAAGTCGCCCCGAACAGGGGACAACATTTTGGTTTACTTTATCCGTATTACTGTAGTTACAGCCCTTTTCGATTGGGTGAGGTACACTCTGATTTTCGGTATATTTTTCCTGGTAGAGGTGCTAGGCTTTTATCGGATTTTACCTGGTGATGAAGATTGAATTAATAGACAAAAATAGGACGCGCAAGGATTAGACATCTCCGAAATATAATTAAAAACCGAAAATAAAGTGGTAATATTATAATTTACTTTTTAATTTTTACAGTAAAATGAGTAATATACCAGAGTACCTTGAAAAAAATCAACAAGAAAGTAAACGATTAATTGGACTAGAGTACGAACAGTTACAGCAATTAATAGCTGCCGCTGAATTATTACATCAACAGAAAGATATCGAGATTGAGCAAAGAAAAGTAAGGATAAACAAGGCAGGAGGAGGTAGAAGACCAAAACTATCAGTCAAAGACCAAATAATATTAACTTTGGTATATCTACACCCGGAGCCAACATTCCAGATGCTAGGAGTCCAGTTCGGAGTTAGTGAATCAACAGCGAATGACATATTTCACTACTGGTCAGAGCTATTGAGGGAATTGCTGCCTGCTAGTCTGCTGGAACAAGTAAAAAAAAATCCCGGTGAGTATAAATGGGTGCAAGAAATTCTCGCCGAGTTGGAGTTAATAGTGGATAGCTGTGAACAGCCAATACCGAGACCCAAGGACTATCAAGAACAAAAAAAGTTTTATTCAGGCAAAAAGAAAAACCATACTTTGAAAAATCAATTAATTGTCACACCAAATGGACAAGAGATTGTAGATGTTATAGTGGGAAAGCCAGGGCCGACTAGCGACATAAATATTTGGAGAGAAGGTCAATCCAAGTTAGCTCCAACACAAAAATTCAAAGGAGATAAAGGCTATATAGGAGAAGTCCAAATAGAAACTCCTCAAAAAAAGCCGAGAGCCAGGGAATTAAGCCAAGAAGAAAAACAAAAAAATCGAGAGAAAGCGAGTGAGAGAATATTTGTTGAACACGTAATTAGATTACTAAAGATTTTCCGTGTAGCCCAAGAAAGGTTTCGCCTAAGAGCCAAGAGTTATCAGAGAATAATTCTTCTAGTGTGTGGATTAGTCAGATTAAGGATTGGGACGTTATTTATAAATAGCTCAGTCTGCGACTAAATCGATAAACATTTTAGATAAAAAATAGATATATTTGGGATAATTATTGATTTGAATTAGCTGTAGCCCTAATAAAAACGTTGAAATGGTTCAAATTACCCGGCTGCGTTAAATACTTCAAAAGCAGTCAGAGACTGCTTTTGGCTATTTTCGGAGATGTCTAATGGTAATTGTCGGCTGTTTAGGTTTGCCAATATACTCTCTTCCGCCAACACCCAGATAGTCTACAATCCAATATTCAGGAATGCCTAACGTTGCATAGTCCTCAGCTTTTCGAGCATAGTCATTTTGCCAATTTGTACTGACCACTTCAACCACAAGCTTGATGGAGGCTCCTAATGTAATGACAGGTTCTTGTTGCCATAAAGGTTCATTCACCAGTCGCGCTTGGTCTAATACCATCACATCAGGACGAAAAGCGGTCTGTGTTCCTAATAGCTTAATTAGACATCGATGAGGAATAAAATAAGCCGTGTCTTGACGGTCAATCTCTACATTGAGTTTTCGCCCAATAAAAGCAGCTACTTGCTCGTGGGGGCCAGTGGGTTCCATATCGATTAATTCCCCATCGATTAGTTCGTAGCGATTGTCGTCACCGTAGCGGTTGATGAATTCATCAACAGTAATTAGTTGTGGTATTGATTGAACCATCGTAAGCTTTTCTCAGATTTTTTCGGGTAGCTGATAACCAGGACTTACGCATTTTTTGCCTGGATGCCCCTACATCTAACGTATAACATCTCTATTCCTCAACCAAACCTTTAAATCTTCTACATTTTCAAAATCTAACAGCGCCTCACTCAACTCTTCCAAGGACGCTAACTCTAATCCCCTCACTTGTGCTTCAACCTCTGGGTTAAGTTGTCCAAACTTACGCTTAAGTTGACGCCAGATAATCGAGATTAATCCACGCTTATCTTGACTATCTAGCCAATAGATTAAATCCTCTACAGTCGAAAAATCTAACAGCGCCTCACTCAACACGTCTAATTGACTGACCCCTAAGTCTCCAATTCGTGCCTCTAATTTCGCATCCAACTCACCAAGACGGCGATGCAACAAACGCATTACCAGAGAAACTTTTCCGAGGCGAATTCCTTCCTCAATTCCCTCACGTCTCCCCTGCTCAATCCCTGTTCGCATCCAACTCGTAACAATCTCCATAACCCGCTCCTTCTCCTCTAGCTCAATCCTACCAAGTTCGTCTTGAAACGCTTGTTCCTCCGACTCCGTAAGGTCTAAATAGGTATCCACAAATCCCGAAATTAACTGCATCCTCGCTGGGTCTAAGCGTAACGTCACCAACAATCGCAGACATTGGGCTTTTACCTTAGCACGGTCTGCGGGTGCAATCTGCATCTTTGCCATCAGCGCACTGGCTACTGGATTCGCCTGTCCCAAATAGTCGCGCCAATTGAGACGATTCAGTTGAATTACGCGGTAGTTAAATTCCAGCACTCGAAAATCGGGAAACTCAACGTGAAACTGACTCGCGGCGGCAAGTTTGGGTTGGTCATAAGAAAACACCACAACTGGATAAATTGGCAAGTCATATTTCTCGGACAACCGAGCAAAATAGCGAAACATCCGCTTGCCAAAATTCGCTTGTGCTTTGGCTTGATTCTCCACATGAATCAGGAAACAAGACAACTCTCCCCGAAACTGCGCTTGCACAAGTAAATCAGCTTCATAACGCTCACCTGCTGTAACATCAGTAAATACTTCTTTATCCAGAAATGCTACCGAATCCGGTTCTAGATAAGCGATGACATCCGGTAGAAATAGCTCGATGAACTCTACAAAAAAGGTAGACAGGAGTTCTTTGAATAAGCGGTCGTGGTCAATCATCACTCAGACCTCAGCACCTCTAAACATTCCAGTTTTTGCTTCACCTTGAGGATGATACTGGATTAGGGAGATTGTTAAGGCGATCGCAATTCGTTTTAAGAGCTACTCTTGACTTAAAAATAATAAAAATCCCCCGGCAGTACCGGGGGATTTTTTCGCCGTATTTCTATTCAATTAGGTTTCCCAGCGAGTGGGAAGCCAAAGCGCGATTGGTGACCCATACCACAATAATGAGTTTCCATTCAACTTGTTTTCCCAGCGAGTGGGAAGCAAAGAACAAGCTGACCAAATCCGTGCAGATCAAGCTGCGTTTCCATTCAATTAGTTTTCCCAGCGAGTGGGAAGGAGCAACTCAATAAACGCGATTTGTTGGTAATTGATGCAGTTTCCATTCAATTAGTTTTCCCAGCGAGTGGGAAGAAAAGAGATAGATTTGGGCATTAACCCACATTCCGCCCTTTGACTGTCACAAGCGGATAATTGTGTGGAACTGAAGGCTAACACAGGCCAGTTCAATCGAGTGAAACGTTCTAGAGATGAGAGATGCTAACTTTTTTCGGGTGCTTGTTCTCAAAAAGCAGCAAGTAGCAATAAAAAGTCAAGTAACTGGCAACATAAAGTGAACTGTTTCCTATCAGGAAAAGCCTGATGCGTTAACTAAAAAGCTCGTCTACGCATCACTTTGCTGAAATAATTGTTGAAGTATTTCAATGACTTGAAGAACTCAGCACAATAGATAGTAGTCCCGGCAAGCTTGAGAGAAAAAGCGCAAAATCTTTAAGCGTTCATCGGTAAGATTGGCAATTTGCTCAACCCCATCAATCACTAACAAATGCACCGCTTGGAAACACTGAAATATCCAGCGGAGGGTGGGACGCTGAGTCGGCTTTTTTAATTGATTAGGGAGGCTTTCATCAGCTTGAACTAAGGCTTGACGTAAAGCTGCCTGTCCCAAGTTGTAGACCAACAGACACAATCCCATAACCATCCCTACAGCAGCAATGCGACCTGGGTCTTTCAGGAAAACACTATCAGCAAAAAACAGAGGGTCTTTGAGAAAGCTAAAGCCCCGTTCCGTACTCTGCTGCTCTTTGTACTCACTCAGGACTGCATCATTATTCAATTGTTCCTTGTCTAGGACATTGGTGGCGAGAATGAATCGTCCCGCTTGCTGTCTTTGTTGTTCTAGGACAGTTTCATTGACTACCAATGTGGCTTGAATGTGATAGGTTTTGTGAGTGGGTCGAGTTTGCTTTGCTGGTCTTCCCGGTTGGGAGTAATGGTCTTGCTCAATGATTTCTACTGCTTCTAGGGTGTGATATTTCAACTGCTTCATCCGCTTGAGGTTGTCGGCAGTGTACAAAGCACTATCTGCTATGTGTATTAGACATCTCCGAAAATAGCCAAAAGCAGTCTCTGACTGCTTTTGAAGTATTTAACGCAGCCGGGTAATTTGAACCATTTCAACGTTTTTATTAGGGCTACAGCTAATTCAAATCAATAATTATCCCAAATATATCTATTTTTTATCTAAAATGTTTATCGATTTAGTCGCAGACTGAGCTATTTATAAATAACGTCCCAATCCTTAATCTGACTAATCCACACACTAGAAGAATTATTCTCTGATAACTCTTGGCTCTTAGGCGAAACCTTTCTTGGGCTACACGGAAAATCTTTAGTAATCTAATTACGTGTTCAACAAATATTCTCTCACTCGCTTTCTCTCGATTTTTTTGTTTTTCTTCTTGGCTTAATTCCCTGGCTCTCGGCTTTTTTTGAGGAGTTTCTATTTGGACTTCTCCTATATAGCCTTTATCTCCTTTGAATTTTTGTGTTGGAGCTAACTTGGATTGACCTTCTCTCCAAATATTTATGTCGCTAGTCGGCCCTGGCTTTCCCACTATAACATCTACAATCTCTTGTCCATTTGGTGTGACAATTAATTGATTTTTCAAAGTATGGTTTTTCTTTTTGCCTGAATAAAACTTTTTTTGTTCTTGATAGTCCTTGGGTCTCGGTATTGGCTGTTCACAGCTATCCACTATTAACTCCAACTCGGCGAGAATTTCTTGCACCCATTTATACTCACCGGGATTTTTTTTTACTTGTTCCAGCAGACTAGCAGGCAGCAATTCCCTCAATAGCTCTGACCAGTAGTGAAATATGTCATTCGCTGTTGATTCACTAACTCCGAACTGGACTCCTAGCATCTGGAATGTTGGCTCCGGGTGTAGATATACCAAAGTTAATATTATTTGGTCTTTGACTGATAGTTTTGGTCTTCTACCTCCTCCTGCCTTGTTTATCCTTACTTTTCTTTGCTCAATCTCGATATCTTTCTGTTGATGTAATAATTCAGCGGCAGCTATTAATTGCTGTAACTGTTCGTACTCTAGTCCAATTAATCGTTTACTTTCTTGTTGATTTTTTTCAAGGTACTCTGGTATATTACTCATTTTACTGTAAAAATTAAAAAGTAAATTATAATATTACCACTTTATTTTCGGTTTTTAATTATATTTCGGAGATGTCTAATAGTGTAAAAAATATCTCGCGGCTATCTCAAGTTGCTGGAAAACTCCAAGAAAGGGGTCTATCACCTGATGCTAATGAGGGATGGAATCAAGCAAGTCGAGCAATGGACATTTCAAACGACGAGCTGAGACAAGCTATGCTGTTCGCTTCTATCTCAAAAGCCCATCAGCAACTCGGACGGCAGTATGAGGAGAGCAAAGAGAAGGAAGATGCAAAGACACAGTGGGAGCAGGCGGCAGAAACACTTAAAGAGAGTGTGAAGCGGTTACCGCCAAAAGAAAATATGGATGTTCCCGAACAGTGGGCTACTCTCGTCCACGTCAAGAGAGTTCAAGGGAGTTTCTTCAAGGAACAGAAGAACATCCAAGATGCATTAACCGCTTACAAGGAAGCATTTGATACCCTAAAGAAAGCTTCGAGTACGCTACAAAAATTTGATACAAATATCGAAATTATTATCTATGATGAGTTTCTTCCTGAAAAACAAAAAATTCTCTCAGCAAACGCTATAGAAAATTTACATAGAGAATTTATCGCTCTCTTATCCGAAAGTTCAAACCCAAACAAGCAACAGAAAATTCGCGAAGTTAGGGAATCTCTTCAAGCTCACCTGTTTGCTGAACTCAACTACTTAATGAAAGTCCGTAACTGGAAAGGTGCTGACCAGAAAAATGCTGTTCTCATGCTGAATATAGCGGGTATAGAAAAACGAGGTTATTTGGATACCTCAGACATCGAGAAATTCCCCTGCCCAGCCCTTCGTGCTATCGACAAGCTTTGGGTCAAACACTCAGAGGGAAAGTTTGGTTTTAGTGTGCAAAAGGATATCTTGGATAGTGTCTCGAAACAGCCAGGGCACTATGATAATATTAATGAGGAAACTTGGGGAAATTGGGTGTCTCGCGTAGGCTGGCAAGGCTCGGATACTAACTATAACTTAAACCAGGCAGAACCAGGGCACCTTCCTAGAAAGGAGGGGGTAGATATGGGTGGTTTTGGCAGGCTTTGGAGGGGGTTCTTCTCTCTCAGTGCGACTTGTAGACTTTAAGCTCTCCCTGACTGGCAGTTCCCACCTCTGGACATTCAGCGACGTAAACATCCTCTTCCCAGTAAAGGATTGCTGTAAAAATATGAGTTTTTTTATTGTTAGCCTGTGTCAATGAACTCATAGAACGATATGCAGATATTGTTTCACATGGTATCAAAATTTATCAAGAGAACGGGGTCCGCTCTCTCCTGCTCCAAATTGGCGATCGCAAAAGCATTGAAATGCGCTCAGTGTCACTCATGGGCTGCAAATTTATAAAATTTTTCCCATCTATTTCTATCAATAAATACCCCTTATTCCCCTACAAAAACTTGTCGAATAAAGGCATCAAAAGAGTCACAAAATAATAAACCAAAGGACCTGTAAAAACATAACTATCGGTTCGGTCTAACATACCCCCATGACCGGGAATTAATTGTCCCGAATCCTTGACTCCAGCATCCCGTTTCATCATGGATTCGGTTAAGTCCCCTAAAAGACTCGCAATCCCCACTAACGTCCCTAAAATAATACCGCTCAGTTGCCAAGTGGGCCAATGCAGATACCATGCCCCAGCCGTTGCCACAGCGATACTCCCCAAAAGACCAAAAATAGCCCCTTCCACGGTCTTTTTGGGACTGATATGAGACAGGCGAGTACGACCAAAAAACTTACCGAAAAAGTAAGCCCCAATATCAGCCGCCCAAATGCAGCAAAAAGCGAGTAGAGTGGCGGTTAACGCTTCCGGTAAAGCACCCAAATCAGTCCAAGAAGTAGGCCAGTATCCTTTTAAAGGCAGGTTCGTGGCACTCGCTACGGCATCCGCAGGCAAGGCTGACACTTCAACCCAACCGACTCGCAGCCGCACCCAATAACTCGGCAAATAGCCGCCATAGAGTAAGCCCAAAATCGAGGAAGCAATATCCGCAATCGACGCCATCTTGGGCTGAAATAGCAGATAGAAACAGATAAATGTTCCTGCTAGGGGAAACAAGGCATCGGTGAGGGTGGGTGAAACAGCCGAGGTAAACAGCAGCAGGAGACTGACAACAATGGTGATTTTGGCAGCCGGCGCAATCCCCTTGACCTGAACCAGTTGAAAATATTCCAATAGACCCAGATAGACGATGACGCAGAAGCCGAAGGTAAAGTACCATCCGCCAAGAACGATCATCCCCAAGGCTAGGGCGATCGCAATAATTCCACTAAAAATTCGAGACCAGGGCATAGAACGCTTCGGATAAAAGACAGTTGCCTGCAACTGTCGTTATGGAGAGGGGTAGGATAGAGCAGAGAAAATAACCATCTCTCACACCAAGAAATCACTCTGCTTTTGCTTAATGTAACGAATTGGCGCTAAACCGCCATCCGTCTGCATTAGGAAGTAAGGCGCTTCAACTGAATTGGGGTGGGCTGAAAAAGGTCACAAAACGTTTGCGTTTTCAGACCCCAACTGTCTGATGTAGCGTAGCTTACTAATGCCCTCTAATCAAGTTTCTCACCACTGAGAATAAAAATCGGATTAACTGGCGCAAACGTTTGATGGGTGCCCCGTGTCTCCAATCGATTAACGGCAGATTGAACAACCTCAATGTTACGGGCGTGTAACTCAGCAAAGGCTTCGGAGATGCCATAAAGACTTTCTAGATTACTGGCTGTGGCGACGACTCGCCCTTCAGGGGGTAAGTATTGCCAGACTTCTTTGAGGATGTTCTTGATTTGACGCACCCCCCCAATACAAACCCGTTGAGGTGGCTGGGGAAGGTTTTTCAGGCATTCTGGAGCACTGCCTTCAATCACTTGGACATTTTGTACCTCAAAACGCTCACAGTTGCGTCGAATCAGGTTCGCCACCTCCCCATCCCGTTCTACCGCCACAATCTTACCCTGGGGACACAGTAATCCCATTTCGACCGAAATGGTGCCCGTCCCCGCACCGATATCCCACAACAAAGAGTTCGGTTGCATCCGTAGCGCCGAAATTAAGAGCAATCTCACCTCTCTCTGACTTAGAGGAATACCGGGTAACTGTTCAAATAAATCATCAGGAATGCCAGGGGTGACGTAAGGCCAAAGTGAAGAAGACATTTTTTTATCATTCGTCATGCGTCATTCGCCATTGTCCTTTCCCAATTGACCCATCCGCGAGGTTAAAAACACATTTATTCAATTTTGATGACTTACTACTTTCAACGTCTTGAGGCTGGGATCGCTACAACCCGTGAGGGTACCCCCTAAAATCAAAACTTGTTGCAGGTATTCAATCGCAGCCGGATTAATCATTTCTCCCGGCATTAAGGCTGGGATACCCGGTGGATAGGGACAAACCCACTCTGCACTCATCCGATCTAAGGTTTGATCGACGGGCAGTGTTTCCGTTGGGGCAAAGAAAGCCTCACGGGGGGAGAGTGCCGGACAAATGATAAAGGATGAAGGATGAACAAACAGCAATTCAGCTTTCCATTTTTGCAGTAAATCTTGCAAAGGGGCGACACACTTGGGGCAATAATTGTCTTGGCTGATGGTGGTAAAGGCTTGGATTAATTGCTGAATATCGTCTTCTGTATTACCCAAACTGATGATAAAGGTGAGATGTTCCAATGTGGGCAACTCTGCCGTAACGCCGAGTTGTTGATGGAAAATTTCATCGGCTTCAAACCCACTCAATCCTAACTCCGAGACTTTTACAACCAGTCGTGTTCGATCAAGGGCAAAAAAGCCTGGACTGTGGAGGGGTTCTAAAACAGATAATCGGGGAAGTTGACTAATTTTACTTCTCGCCTCTTGGGCAAGATACAAGGTTCGGGTCATGAGTTGTTCTCCTTGCAATGCCATTTGTTGCCGTGCGGCATCTAATGAGGCGAGGAGGAGATAGCTGGGGCTAGTAGACTGTAGCAGTTGTAAGGATTTACTCAAACGCTCTCGATCAATTCGGTGCCCCTGAACATGCAGCATGGATGCCTGAGTCATCGCCCCCAGAACTTTATGGGTGGATTGCACGGTTAAGTCAGCACCCACTGATAAAGCGGAGGGCGGTAAGTCGGGATGGAAGGCAAAGTGAGGGCCGTGGGCTTCATCGACCAGTAAGGGGATGTTATGTTGATGAGTTAACTGAGCGATCGCTTGTATATCCCCACAAACTCCCTGATACGTGGGATAGAGCATCATCACTGCTTTCGTGTCAGGATATCGCTTGAGGGCAGTAGCCAGAGCTGTTGGGGTGATACTGTAAGCCAAACCCGTAATCGGATCGTAGTCTGGGTTGATGAAGATGGGGATCGCGCCCGAAAGGACCAAACCTGCGATCGCGCATTGGTGGATATTGCGAGGGAGGATAATTTTATCCCCGCTATTACAGGTGGCTAAGATTGCCGCCATCACTCCCACCGTGGAACCATTAACGAGAAACCACGTTTGGTCTGCCCCAAAAGCTTCTGCTGCCAGTGCCTGTGCCTCTTTGATCACCCCTTCAGGTGCAAATAAGTTATCCAAGTCCGGTAATTCTGGCAAATCCGCCGGAAACACAGACGCCCCCAACAAATCGGCGAGGGGTTGCGGGATGCCCTGCCCTCGCTTGTGTCCGGGTGCATAAAACGGAGCATGAGGCTTGTGAGCGAGCTCTTTTAGGGCTTGTAGTAAAGGGGCTTTTATTTGGTCTAGCATCATATCACAAATTGGCAGTCTTGAGGGAAGCTGAGTTGCTTACTTTCCCATTTCAACGATTAAAGCAACAGCACCCCCATCAGACGCAACGTACAGAGCCAATCACTAGGCAAGTTTCTTCATGCTGAAGTACAAGGGATTTTGGAAGAGCAGGTTTTCTGTGATCCGGCAATCCTTCATCCCCTCCCCCTAACCTAGACAGCAAATCAGCAAAGCTATCGCCACGCGTTGTTTAAATATACAATTATCAGCCAAAAGCTCGGAAGTAGTAGCTCTTGTCTGATTGAGTGTATTAATCGTAGATTGTAGCGAGGCGTAGCTATTTGGGGTGATGTCAGGTTGAGGATTTCCCTCTACCTTGGTGAAGTCGAGATCTGGCATTACTAACAATTATGATTTACCCCGCTCCAGAGCCACAAATTCCCAGTCCAGAACCTGCCCCCTTACCCTCTCCAAATCCTGCTCCATCGCCCGATCCCTCTCCCATCCCTGAACCCGTACCCAGTCCCATTCCTCAACCTGTTCCCGCACCCGTACCAGAACCTGTCCCCGCACCCATTCCCCAACCGGCGGTACCCCAACCTGTACCCGAAATTGTGCCGTCTCCCATTCCTCAAACCGTACCTGGGACGATTCCTCAAACCGTTCCTGGTGTCCAATAAAATTTAAGATGGTTTAGTCTTCATCTAAATCCCTGATCTAACTCCTAATCAAACTGTCATGCTAAGAGCCGGAATTGTTGGACTGCCTAACGTGGGCAAATCCACTTTGTTTAATGCCTTGGTTGCCAATGCCAAGGCGGATGCTGCTAACTTCCCTTTTTGCACGATTGAGCCGAATGTCGGCGTCGTGGCAGTGCCGGATGAGCGGCTGCAAGTTCTGGCCAAAATTTCTAACTCCGAGCAAATCGTGCCGACTCGTGTGGAGTTTGTTGATATTGCGGGTTTAGTCAAGGGTGCCAGTCAAGGCGAAGGGTTGGGGAACCAATTCTTAGCCAATATCCGGGAAGTGGATGCGATTGTCCATGTGGTGCGCTGCTTCGATGACGATGACATTATCCACGTTTCGGGTTCTGTTGACCCAGTGCGAGATATTGAAGTGATTAATTTGGAGTTGGCCCTATCTGATTTAGCGCAAGTTGATCGCCGAATTGATCGTACTCGCAAACAGGCTCGTACCAACAAAGAGGCTCAGATTGAGCTGGGTGCTTTAGAACAGTTGAGTGCGGCGTTGAATGAAGGCCAACCAGCAAGGCAGGTGACTTTAACGGAAGAAGAAGTGGAGTCGGTGAAAGTGTTGGGACTTCTGACAGCCAAGCCGGTGATTTATGCCGCTAATGTCTCTGAAGATGACTTGGCGAGTGGGAATGACTGGGTGGAGCAAGTACGGCAAGTGGCTGTGACTGATAACGCTCAAGTTGTGGTGGTTTCGGCTCAGGTGGAGTCGGAACTGGTGGAGTTACCGGAAGAGGAACGAGGAGATTTTCTTGCATCTTTAGGGGTTGAAGAAGGTGGGTTGAAATCATTAATTCGCGCTACTTATGAGCTTTTGGGGTTGCGTACCTTTTTAACAACTGGCCCGAAAGAAACTCGCGCTTGGACGATTCAGGCGGGAATGAAAGCACCTCAAGCCGCCGGAGCGATTCACACGGATTTTGAGCGGGGTTTTATTCGCGCTGAAACTGTTGCTTACAATGACCTTGTTGCTACGGGTTCAATGAATGGGGCGAAGGAAAAAGGTTTAGTTCGCAGTGAGGGGAAAGAGTATGTGGTGCAAGAAGGGGATGTGATGTTGTTCCGGTTTAATGTTTAGGAAAATTCAGCGTTTAATTGTATTTTGCTAACGCAATCGTGAGCGATTGTTCACACATGCAGCAGGGCTTGGGCACGATATTATCGTGCCCTACAAATAGTTTGGTTGTAATCTATATCTATCAAAGCTGTTCAACAACAAAATACTTTAGTTGCAATTCTCACTTATCTTCTAGCGCTGGCATGTTTAATTATTAATATTTGGATTTATCTAGTATGGCATTATCTTAGCCGTTTAAAAAAAAGCAGACGACAGGTTTTTTCTCATCTATTTACCCTTAAACAAATGCTTGAGTTTTTACGTCAAGCAGTAGACCGCAACTACGGAGTCACCTGTGAAGTTTTCTTGCCATCTGGCTGATTTTAGTTGATTTTTGGGGCGGATTTATAAACTAATCTTATCATTACAATTGACCGCTTGTATCCCGACCGAAAGGATAAAGTGAGGTAAAGAACAGAATTAATTTAGTAATTCCATCACGTTGTCCTATGAGGGATTACATTCGGCAGAAGGTTTGGCAGAGGTTGAGTCGCTCACATCGGCGGTTTTGGAAAGTAACCCTAGTTGTAGTACTACTGGGGCTTGTGGTGCGATCGCTTCCTTATCTTGCTCCCATTCGTGCTCACGATCTGGTTCAAGATCAACAAGCCGTTGAATTTAGCGATCGCAACGGACTTCCTCTCGGAACCCTGCTCACCCGCGACCAAGACCATACGGCTGTACTCCCCATCGAACAGGTATCTCCCCCTTTCATCCAGGCGATTCTGGCGGCAGAAGACGGGCGATTTTATCAACATGGTGCCTTAGAGATGAAGGCGATCGCGCGATCGATCCTCAGTTCAATTCATGCAGGCAGAATTACCAGCGGCGCATCCACCATTACCATGCAACTCGCCCGGATGCTTGAACCCGCGCCCCGCACCCTATCCGCCAAACTCGGTGAAATTTGGCTATCCTGGCGCTTAGCCGCAGGCATGAGTAAGCAGGAAATTCTCGACGCTTACATCAACCGATTGCCCATGGGTGGGAACATCTATGGCGTAGAAGCCGCCTCCCGCATCTATTTCGGCATGTCTGCAAGTGAACTCAACATTGCCCAAGCCAGCATCCTTGCCGCTATCCCCAACAATCCCAACTATCTCAATCCTTACGACTATTGGGAACCCTTAAAACGGCGGCAGGTATACGTCCTCAATCGTATGGTTAAAGATGGCTATATCACCCGCCAACAGGCGGATCGAGCCTACGAAGAAAAAATTTCCCTGCAATCCCGTCAACAAGGCATTCTTGCCGCCCCTCATTTCTTATTTTGGGTAGCCAGTCAACTCCCCCAATCCTCAATTCCCCATCGGATGTCCCAAATCCGAACAACTTTAGACCGTCCTCTGCAACAATTTGTAGAAGCCCAAGTACAGCAAATTATTCGCACCCTCGCCCCGAATAATGTCCATCATGCCGCCGCCTTGGTGATAGACAACCATACAGGTGAAGTTTTAGCATATATTGGCTCTCCCGATTACTTTTTAGAAGCCCAATTAGGTCGAAATGATGGAGTCCAAGCCTTACGCCAACCCGGTTCCACCCTGAAACCGTTTGTATACGAATTGGCTTTGGAAAACCGCATTATTCGCCCCAATACCGTCTTAGCCGATGTGCCAACTCGTTACGCCATTCCTGGGGCAAAACTCTACAGTCCTGCGGATTATAGCGAAACCTTTCAAGGGCCGGTACGAGTTCGGGTGGCTTTAGCGAATTCTCTGAATATTCCAGCCGTGCGGGTATTAGAGAAAGTTGGAGTGCCAACGTTTTTGCAACGATTGCATCAACTCGGCTTTGCACACTTAACTCATCCCCCAGACTATTACGGATTAGGGTTAACGCTAGGTAGCGGTGAAGTAAGTTTGTGGGAGTTAGCCCACGCTTATCTGATTTTGGCGAACCAAGGACAAGTAAAACCGCTTGTAACTCAGATCAACTCCCCCCTGATTAAACAAGAGAATAATCCTAAAAGCTTAATTGGCAGCGCTACAACTTGGGCACTGATTACCGATATGTTAAGTGACCCTCATGCCCGTGCCAAAGCTTTTGGTGTTGATTCGGTACTCAATTTACCATTTCCAGTCGCCGTTAAAACGGGTACCTCCTCCAATTATCGGGATACTTGGACGGTAGGATTTACCACCGACTATACAGTTGCAACTTGGGTGGGCAATTTTGATGGCGAACCGATGCGGCAGGTTTCTGGAGTAACGGGTGCCGCCCCACTGTGGAATCGGATTATGCTACACCTACACGAACATCAAGAACCGACAGCCTTTTCGCCTCCGTCTGGTTTAGTACAACGATCAGTGTGTGCTCTTTCTGGAATGCGTCCAACTCCAGCTTGTCCTTCCGTGGTGCAGGAATACTTCTATCCAGAAGACTTGGGCGAATACGAACGTCATCCAGATACCTTTTATCAAGGAGTATCTTCAGGAAGCGATGGGCAACCCTCACAATATCGGCTGAATTTACCGGAGGAATATAATGAGTGGTTAGCCATGCAGCCGCGTGAAGCGACGTTATCCTCCGTTTCGCACACATTGCCAGAGGGGGGCAAATTATCCTTATCGGGTAATCATTTGAAGATTGTGTCTCCTCGACAGGGGGATTCCTTCCTGTTGTACCCAACCGAATCAGGTGCTGTGCAACGGTTAGAGTTTAAACTCGCAGCAACGCCAACCCAACCTGTGGAGTGGTGGTTAAATGGTGAAAAGCTAGCGATGGATTCATCTAATTCTTTATTCTGGCAGCTTCGTCCTGGCAACTGGACATTGGAAGTGAGAAGCGGTGACATGAGCAATCGCGTGAGTTTTCAGGTACAGTTAGCCGAGAATCGAGCTACTCGTCGGGGATTTTTGATCGCCCCACAGGGGAACCACCAACGGTGATTGCCCAAGCATCATAGGGCAATTGCAGGTTCTGGGGAAACCAGTAGAGTTTGCCACTATTTCCAACTCGACATCTACAAAATATCACCTTAAAGCCGAAGACTCATCAACGCAAAATGTAGACTGGGAGTTTCCAATCTACATTAAGAGGGTTGTTAGCTTAATCAACGACAAACTAGGAGACTTAGCTAATTGCATCCAGTCCAACCATGCTAATTACACATAGCTGATGTTGAGAGTGGTTGCATCTTGAACGATACCAACCAGATCGTAGCCAGCAGAGTAGCTATAGGAGTAGATGTAGGTATCTGTCGCACTGGTACCGCCGTAGTTGGCATAGCCAAGAACATAGTTGCTAGAGTTACCAGACAGTTGGATTTTGTCGCCTTCGGAGTAGGAGTAGTCCATCACGACAGCGTAGCTAGAATAACCATACAAGGAAGCATCTTGATAGTAAGCACCGTAGGAATCACCGAGAACGTAGGTATCAGCATCAGTGTACCCGTAGTTGTAACCGCCGGTTTTACCATAGAGGTAGTCCATTTCCGTAGCACCACCGCCATAGGCATTCACTGTGTCATTACCATAACCACCAACTACAGTGTCATTGCCGTAGCCACCCAGTAGATAGTCGTTGCCGTACTCACCGTAAACCAGATCGTTGCCAGCACCGGCAGAGAGATAGTCGTCGCCGTAGTAACCGTAGACAGTATCGTTACCACTGCCACCGTAAACTGTATCGTTACCGTAGTCAGCATCGATGTAGTTGCTGTAGCTATTGCCGTAGATGACGTTGTCGAGGCTGTTCCCGTAGCCAGAGTAGGCTGTTCCCGTCAGGTAGAGATTTTCTACATTGCTACCTAGGGTGTAGCTAACGGAAGAAGAGACCCAATCATTCGTGCCTTCTGATGCATACTCGTAGACGGTGTCATAGATACTATCTACCACATAGGTGTCGTTGCCACTGCCACCATACATTGCGTCATAGCCAGTGCCACCATCGATGTAGTCATCGCCGTAGCCACCGTAGACGGTATCATTGCCGTACTCACCATAAAGGCTATCGTTGCCAGATTCACCATAAAGGCTATCGTTGCCATAGTAACCGTAAACAGTATCGTTACCACTGCCACCATAGACAGTATCGTTACCGTAGCCACCATCGAGGTAGTTGTCGTAGGTATTGCCGTAAATGTAGTTGTCAAGGCTGTTGCCCACACCATAGTAGGCTGTTCCATACACGTAGAGATTCTCGACATTGCTACCTAGGCTGTAACTGACAGAAGAATAGACCCAATCACTAGTACCTTCACCGGCGTACTCGTTGACCGTGTCATAAGAGCTGTCTACCATATAGAGGTCGTTGCCTATGCCACCATACATCGCATCATAGCCAGTGCCACCATCAATGTAATCATCGCCGTAGCCACCGTAGACGGTATCATCGCCATACTCACCATAAAGGCTATCGTTACCCGATTCGCCATAAAGGCTATCGTTGCCGTAGTAACCGTAGACAGTATCGTTGCCACTGCCACCGTAAACCGTATCGTTGCCGTAGCCACCATCGAGGTAGTTGTCGTAGGTATTGCCGTAGATGTAGTTGTCAAGGCTGTTGCCTACACCATAGTAGGCTGTTCCATACACGTAGAGATTCTCGACATTACTACCTAGGCTGTAACTGACAGAAGAATAGACCCAATCATTAGTGCCTTCACCGGCGTACTCGTAGACCATGTCATAAGCGCTGTCTACCATATAGAGGTCATTGCCTGTGCCACCATACATCGTGTCATAGCCCGTGCCACCATCGATGTAGTCATCACCAGCACCACCATCAATATAGTCGTTACCACCTTTACCATAAAGATCATCATCGCCGCCCATGCCATATAAGATGTCATAGTACGCACCACCCGATAGGGTGTCGCTGCTACCATAACCCAGTGCGTAGAGATTGGTATAGTACGACGGGTAATAGTAATTATCCGTTAAGTCGATAGAATTGCTTGCTTCCGTGCCGTAATAATAGTACCAAGCCATGGTCAGTTGCTCCTAATTTGCCACAAGGTTTCGAGTAAAAAGTAGAGCTTACTAACTTGCTTATTCGGTAAGCACCCACCCTTTGCACAAGTCCAGTTTGGTTAACTGTCTGTTGTACTTATCTCTGTTGCCGAGGTACCTTATGCAAGATTCGTCAGATTAGTTTTAGGCGATACAGGCATTGAGTAACCTCTACTGACTTGTCTGACCCGGCGACAGCAGTTATGCAAGTCTTTACAAAACTTCACAATCAAGGTCGTAGCCCTTCAGTTCAAACTCTGATAACCGATGACGGTCTCATCGGCTTGCCCTCTCTACTCATCCAAGAGGGTGTGGTACCCGAAACGGGTACTTTTTTCTGGAGTTCGTTGCAGGATATGCGAAAAATGAAGTAGGGACAGCCCTGATCTGACACCTCCCTCAGGGAAGACTCCTGGATACTCTAGTAGGACGTAGCAGGGTGATTGGGATTCAGACGACAACAGCAAAATCGAGGAGAATATTGAAGCTACGTTTACAGGCAAGCATTTACGATTAAGGAAGTATGAACGACTTTAATAAAAGTGTTGGTGAAGGTAAATCAATATCAACCTTTCCCTGGATGCAGGAACAATCAAGAAGACTAAATCGTTTACTGGAATTGGCACTCTTCTCAACACAATCGGCAGTAGCAAAACTTAAGGAGCGATCGCTCAATGAATAAACTGGAGGAACGGATGGACTCATTGGTTGCAGAAGCCTGTAAACATCCACCAGGAAGTGCTGCGCGTCAGAGAAACCTAACAAAGATTATTCGCGTCATTAGCTCCAAGCTTTGGCGAGAGAATACCCCTTACTATCAAGACGCCTTGCAACAGACCTGGGTCTATTTCTGCCAAAACATCTGCGAAGGCAATACAGGTAGAGCTTATGACCCGGAGCGGGGTAGTATCGTCACCTGGTTAAATTTTTATCTGAAGAAACGACTCCACGATTTTTACACAAAGCAGATCCAAGATGGAAACAACATTGTTTCCCCAAAATCTGACGACTCAGCCGATAACTCTGACCCCCTGGAGAATATTGCTTCTGAACCCGACGTTCCTCCCCTACTCGAACAGGTTAAACAATGGGTTGAAGACGATGCGGACGGAGAATTAAGGAGTATCTACATTGCCAACCGCAAAGATGTAACCGCCCAAGTCCTAATTTTGCGCCGCTTGCCCCCAGAAACCAGTTGGAAAGATCTCGCCACAGAATTTAATCTATCAGTCTCGACGTTGAGTAGTTTTTACCAGCGACAATGTCTACCCCGGCTGCGTAAATTTGGTGAATCAGAGGGATATCTATAGTAGAGGGTGTAAATAAAAGCGCATCTACGTCTTGTGGCTGCTGTACGTAACCCCAAAATTTACTAATACTAAGGATAATCCCATGACATACCCCACCCACGAGCTAGACGACTTGTCCTTATCACTACCTATCACTCAGACAGCACTGCGTACTGCACAACAGTTTGCCAATGAACAACCCACACCCCAAAAAGCTGAACAGGTTCGGCTCAATACTCTAGCGGTGTGTGCGGTTAATGATTACTTACAGATGATTGGCATACCCACCAACCTAGAAGCAAGCGATAGTTGGAATCCCGTGTTGCGCCTGTGTGCAGATGTCGCTGACTTAGAAGTCACAGGAATCGGTCGTTTGGAATGTCGCTCTCATCGAAGTGGTCAATCTAGCTGCTATGTTCCCCCAGAAGTTTGGTTAGATCGAGTGGGTTATATTGCGGTTGAAATCGATGAGCTCTCACTTGAGGCAACCGTGTTGGGTTTTACTGAAACTGTCACTGACGAAGAATTACCGATTAGGCAGCTAAAACCCATCGACGATTTAATCGATGTCCTAAATCCGCTAGAGGTAGAAAAGCCCAAGTCGATTCCTGCCCTTGCCAAGACACGAGTGAAGCTGAACCAATGGTTAACCCAGATGTTCGAGCAAGGTTGGGAAACCGTTGAATCATTATTGGCTCCCACGGAACCTGAACTTGCCTTTAATTTCCGTGGCTTTTCAGATTCCATCATGGACGGTAATTGGCGTAGCGCTCCAGACTCAGTGCTGGACGAACCCATCGTCTCTGATGCAATCATCAGTCGCGCTAAACTCATCGACTTAGGAATCCAGTTAGCGGGTTACCCGGTGGCGTTAGTGGTTAAACTCCAACCCGAATCCGAACACAAAACCTATATCCTGCTTCAGCTTCATCCCACAGGTGGGCAACAGTATCTACCCCCCCACCTACAACTCACCGTACTCGATGAATTTGGGTCAATTTTTCTGGAAGCCCAAGCCAGAAGTGCGGATAATTATATACAGCTCCAGTTTAGTGGTCTACCTGGGGAACCATTTAGCGTTAAAGTGGCTCTCGGTGATGCAAGTGTTACAGAAGACTTTGTAATATGAGTGTGATCATTCCCAACTGTCTGCCCTCCTTTCTCTGGAACAGGGAGTTACTCCCAAAAGCATCCCTAATCCACCGTTCACCCTTAAGGCTGTGCTTCTTGGGATCTGTGAAAGCTCCGATTTCTCTCTTCTCTCCTTGTTAACATCTCCCCAATGAGCCAGTAATACCGTCTGAACAGAACCGGATAAAACTGGAATTCATGAATGTTTGTTAAGGGTTAGACAATCCGTAAACCTCCTTGAGTCAGTTCCAAGCTAGTGGGAAGTGCATAACCCAACAATGATTGGAGATAGAACTTCTAGGAGCAAACCACTAGAGTCACCTCGATTGCCGAAGTAATGCCCTTAACTTCGATCTGGAGAAGCCGTCATGGGTAAGTTAGTCGTCCTAAAGCTAGGGGATGGTAGCTTTGAACAGGGATTTCCTGTTACCTTGCAAATGGGAGAGGATGAACGTCCCCCCTGTTTGGAAATCATCGGTAAGCTGCCACCAATTCCGGAAATTCCTCAATCCTATAAAACTTGGTCTACGACTTATCGCGATTTGGGAGGGCCTTCCCGACTCGAAGCCCCTGCTGCCCAACGCACCCATTTTTCCAGCATTGAAAGTTGCTGTAGTGCTGCCCAAATTTTACGCGATCGCCTGAACAATTGGCTCTACTCGGAACCGTTTCGCCCTATCCGAGAAAAATTACTCGAACAATTGATGCCGTCTGATGAAATCCGGCTGATTATTCAAACGAACGATATTTGGTTAAAGCGACTTCCCTGGCATCTGTGGGATTTTTGCGATCGCTACCCCAAAGCTGAAATTGCCTTAAGTCCACTGGGTTTTCCTCCTCACGAAACCAACCTAACCTCTCATACTCAAGTCAAAATCTTAGCTATTCTGGGTAATAGTAAAGAGATTAATATCCAAGCAGATCGGTTGTTACTCGAACAATTACCTAATGCCGAAATCCGTTTTTTGGTAGAACCCCAACGCCATGAATTCAGTGAAGAACTGTGGAATCAAGAATGGGATATTCTCTTTTTCGCAGGGCATAGTTCCAGTAATTGTAATGGAGAAACAGGTCGAATATATCTCAATCAAACTGATAGTTTGACCTTTACTGAGTTAAAATTTGCTGTTAAAAAAGCCGTAGAACGAGGCTTAAAAATTGCTATTTTCAATTCTTGTGATGGCTTGGGATTAGCTAAAGATTTAGTCGATTTGAATATTCCGCAAGTCGTTGTCATGCGGGAACCGGTGCCTGACCGCGTCTCCCAAGAATTTTTAAAGTACTTTTTAAATGCATTTTCTAAAGGTGAATCATTCTATCTCGCCGTGCGAGAGGCAAGAGAACGCTTACAGGGATGGGAAGATCGATTTCCTTGTGCGACTTGGTTACCGCTGATTTGTCAGAATCCTGCTGTTGTGCCACCGACTTGGCGAGATTTATATGTGGATGACGATGACAACGACCATGACAACGACCATGACAACGACCATGACAAGGATGATGACAAACGCCCTCCACCGCCTCCGCCCGTTTTGCGGTGTAGCCTGCGGACTGTGTTACTCATCAGTGTGAGCATCACCTCCCTATTTTTGGGAATTCGACACAAGGGACTCCTGCAACCCTTAGAATTATCAGCGTTTGACTGGATGATGCAAATCAGACCCGCCGAACCCCCTGATTCGCGGCTTTTGGTCGTCACGGTCACGGAAGATGATATTAAAGCTCAGGGAAATGAGTTTAGGCGTGGGTCACTCTCCGATCGCACGTTAGCACGACTGTTAGCGAAACTCGAATCCTATCAACCCAGAGTGATTGGTTTAGATATCTATCGGGATTTCCCTGTAGAAGCCAAGTATCCAGAGTTAGCCAAATATCTCAGAGACAGTCAACGCTTCATTGCTGTGTGCGAAGCCAGTACAGACCCTAGCGACCCGGCGATTGAACCGCCGCCAGAAGTCCCCAAGGGCAACTTGGGCTTAAGTGATGTGGCGATCGATTCCGGTGGCATTGTCCGTCGTCATCTTCTGGCGATGACCCCATCTCCTGCCTCTGCTTGCAAGCCCTACTACACCCTCAGCACTCAGTTAGCATTTCGCTACCTAGAAACACAGGGCATCTCGCGTCAATTGACCCCAGACGGGTTCTTAAAACTGGGCAAAGTGGTGTTTAATCCCCTAGAAGCCCATAGCAATGGCTACCAAGGTACCGATGCCTGGGGTCACCAAGTCCTGCTCAATTATCGCTTCTACCGTTCTCCTGAAGATTTTGCCGGACAAGTCAGCGTCACCCAGGTTCTGAACGATCAGCTCAATCCTGACGCTGTCAAAGGCCGGGTTGTTCTGATTGGTGTTACAGCGCCCAGCGCCAAAGATTTTTTTCTCACACCTTACGGTCAAAGAATCCCAGGTGTTGTCGTTCATGCCCAGCAAGTGAGTCAGATTCTCAGTGCTGTTCTTGATGGGCGACCCCTTTTGTGGGTTTGGCCTGGGTGGGGAGATGCCCTGTGGATTTGGGGGTGGTCGTTGGTTGGTGGTCTAATTTCTTGGCGCTTTTTCAAAGGACTGCGCTGGGTGGTGGTGATGGGTGCGATTACCATTTTGTACGGGCTTAGCTACGTACTGTTCCTGCTGGGAGGGTGGATTCCTCTGGTTCCGGCAATTCTGGTTGTGGTATCGACCAGTGGCGGTGTTTTGGCTTACACCACCTGGCAAGCCCGAAAGTAACCTTCTACACCTGATTCATTCATCATGATTAACAAAAAGTTATCTCATCTCCCCAAAACCCTAGCGATGGGTTTGACTGTTGTTGGAGTGTATAGCCATCTGCCACTACCCACCCAGGCGACAACTGCACCAACCCCATCGACTTTATCGGTTGTTTCAACAGCCTCGTCTGCGGCGAAAACCCAACCCTCCTTCCTCCGGTTCCAACTTGCTCAGACACCCGGACAACTCGCCAGTCGCAGCGCAGGGGCACCATTTAAGACCACACCCTTGCTCAAAGACAGAGGCGCACCCGCACCCGGTAAACGAGTGGGTGGAGCCAGCCGGGGTAGTTGTCCAAGAGCCAGCAAGAATCTCACCGCTTTGGTGCCTGTGATTCCAACTCTTCCTACTGACTCTGTGTTGGGCTTAACCTTTGCTGAGCATCCCACCTTGTGGTTTTATGTTCCCTATTCCTTAACAGCCACACGCCCTGTTGAGTTCATCCTGTTAGATGACAAAGGTACGGAACTTTACAGAACCTTGCTATCGGAGTCGGGCACCGCGCCTGGAGTCATGGGCTTCAAGATTCCAGAAACAGTGGCACCCCTGGCGGTTAACAAGCGCTATAAGTGGTACCTGACCGTTTTTTGCGATGCGAATGAGCGTAGTGATTTTAGGTCTGTGGATGGCTGGGTACAACGGGTTGCCCTCGACCCCAAACTCCAACAGACGTTAGAGCACGCAAACCCCCAACAGAAGGCTGTTCTTTATACCCAAGCCGGTGTCTGGCACGAGGCTGTAACCACTCTTGCCCAAATGCATCGCCAGAATCCCAACAATGCTATCCTGCAACAGCAGTGGCAAGAATTAATGCAATTGATTGATTTAGGTGCAATTGCTCCGGAACCCATTACCTCAATGCTTACTCCTAAGAAATCAGCCCCAGATTAATCTCACTCTTGTTATCGAACGAAGCTGTTACAAGCTCATTATTTTGAGCTTTCACCCAGGGCGGTTGGGTGCCTCTTGTCCCGGCAGCCCTGGTTTTAGTGTCTACTAGTGAAAGTCTCTTAACTTAGAACTTAGACCACTGACCAGCCCGACGCCTACCTTCTACACTTTACTAGTTGATTATGATTAACAAAACATCATCCGAACGACAGAAAAGCTCAACGCTTAGCTGGGCTACCTCTTGGGCATTTGCTCTGATCGTTGCTGGGGCGTATGCGAGTATTCCTCGACAAAGCCTTGCCACTCCTGTACAAACCCAATCGACCCCGGTCGTCTCGACAGTAACGCCGACTCCGGTTGAGGCAACTCCACCCTCTTGTGTGAAACTACAACTGGCTCAGCTTGAAAAACAACAGGTTCAGCGAAGTACACCCCAGGGTGATTCTCGCCCTGGTGGAGATGTTCTTGCTCAGAATCCACCTCAAAACCCTCCAAAAGACCGAGGCGCACCTGCACCAGGGCAACGGACAGGTGGGGCGACGCGTGGAAGGTGTCCATCTGCCAGCAAGCCTCTTACGGCTTTGGTGCCGATTATTTCAGCCTCTTCGGATAAGAGTCAACACCCAGTTCTCGCCAGCACTCCCACCGGGTCAGTTTTGGGTTTAACCGTCGTCTCCCATCCAACGTTTTGGTTTTATGTTCCTTATTCCATCACGTCTGAACGTCCCGTTGAGTTTATCCTCAAGGATGATCGGGACAACATCATTTATCAAACGTTGTTATCCGAGTCGGCAACTGCGCCCGGTGTAGTCGGTTTCAAGCTTCCTAATACAGTGAAACCCCTGGAGGTCAACAAACGGTATAACTGGTTCCTCACTATCGCTTGTACTCCACCATCATCGATCTCTAGCGATCAACAAGAGCCGGTCAAGATCTTTGTTTCAGGCTGGGTAGAACGGGTGACTCTTGATCCCTCACTCCAACGGGAGTTAGACAAAGCGACACCCCAACAGCAGGCTCTTCTTTATGCCAAAGGCGGCATTTGGTACGAGGCTGTAACCAATCTGGCTGAGCTACGTCGTCAAAAACCAAACGATGTCACCCTAAAGGCAGAATGGGCTAAATTGTTGCGATCGATTAACTTAGAGGCGATCGCATCTGAACCGATTACCTCCATGCTGACTCCGAAAAAATAAGCCCTGGGTGATGGGTCAAAATCAACCTTTAACAACGAAAATTACATTTTCGGTCAGCTATGAGCCATGCCTCTATCAATCCAAAGAACATGTGCGCTGCAATGCCTGCTGTAACAACGATTGATAGTTCTGTTCACTAATGGTTTGGGCACCGAAACGAGCGAGGTGGGGGTTGTTCATCTGAGCATCAAATAGGATAAACCCTCGCGATCGCAACTGTTCCACTAACTTCACTAGCGCGACCTTGGAGCCTTCAGGAATCCGATAAAACATAGATTCACCAATGAAGGCTCCACCAATCACAATTCCTAAAATTCCTCCTGCCAACTCATCATCTTGCCAAGTTTCAAAGCTATAAGCCCAACCCGCTTTATAAAGTGACCAATAAATCTCCTTCAGCTGGGTAGAAATCCAGGTGGATTCTCGATTTGCACAACCCGCAATCACACCTTTAAAGTCACGGTTAATTGCTATGCTAAACCGCTCCTGATTAAGGACGCGACGCAATGACGTTGGATAGCGAAATCGGTCATCCAGGGGAATGATCGCCCGGTGGCGACTGGTGTACCAGCCTAAATCGCCAGTTTCATCTGCCATCAAGAAGTAGCCTTGGGCATATCCCTGAATTAGGGAAGGAATATCAAATGCCATGAATAGAGTTCATTCGTCAGAAGCGATCATATATATTATTTAACTGGGTATTTGATATTATCAGGAAATTAAGAAAACGATCAGAATCTAGCCAGTATAAATGAATTGTAAAACTCTTTCCTATCTTTCTTTGTGTTCTCCGTATCTCTGTGGTTTATTCTTTTTCACGAATCATTTAGAACCTCTATATACGACCTAATCAACCTTTTTTGAGTGCCTTTCTCACCAACTCAGGAATCTGAGAAGGACGCTCTGCCACAGGGATATTCGCTTGCTTAAAAGCTGCCACTTTGTGCTGGGCCGTGCTGGCATTGGTAATTGGCCCTGATAGCTGAGCCGCAATAATGGCACTAGCATCACTAATTTGTTTGTCCAAGGGTGTATAACTTCCAGCCACATAAGCAATCACAGGTTTATCAATAGCCTGGGCAATGTACTCAGCGGTTGCGTCATCGCTCAAACCACCGGTTTGATCCACTAAAACAATAACTTTCGTACTTTTATCCATGGCTAAAATCTGTAGCCATTGACAAAAAGAAGACCCAACAATAGCCGCACTACCCAGATTAACCGCCATGGATTGTCCGAGTTTGGCATGGGTTAACCCTAGCGCCACTTCATAAGCCAGGGCACCAGCACGCGCAATCAAGCCAACGGGTCCGGGCGTATAAAATTCGCTCTCCTGAGCACCTAGCAAGACTTTTCCCGGCACAATAATACCCGAACTACTTGGCCCCACAATCACAGTCCCTGTGGCCTCAGCTTTCCGCAGGAGGCGAACCATATCCAGGGGGGGAACACCCTCTGTCACCAAAATAATCAGCGGAATCTCTGCATCCATCGCTTCGAGTGCAGCATCCAGAACTCGGTAGGATTCCACAAAAATAATGCTCGCCTCAATGGGTCCTGTCTGAGGCAGCACCTGTTCGACCAAGTCAAAGACAGGAATACCATGAAGTTCTTGCCCTCCCTGACCGGCACTCACCCCAGCCACGACATTGGTACCATAGGCTTTCATGCGAGCGGTGTAGTAGGAACCTAAAGGCTGGGTAATGCCTTGAACCAAGACTTTGCTGTTTGGCGTCAAGTTAATCGTCGCTTGATGTGCAAGTGGTGTAGATGCTGGATTGAGCGTCTCAACAACCCCAGCGGCTACCTTGGTACCATTAGATTTCATGGGGAGGGCGTAGTCGGAACTCAGTGATGGTGTACTGTCCTGTTCCAGGGCTTGGCTTTCTGAGGTCAAGTTCATAGGTACTTTCTGGTTCAAGAGGTGTAGCTGCTGGATTGAGCTTAACAAAAGCAGCCAACTCTTCCCAGAGGAGGGTAAGTTTAACAAAACAGAGAAAGAGAATCAACCGACTCAAGACCATCAGGATACTAACCTTATACAGATTAATCTTAAGTCGGTGATCATTTGTGAGAAAAACGTAATCAGAGCTTAATGATAGGGATCTCCCCGTCTTCTTCCTCTCCCTAGGTTGTGAATCTTGATCTTGCTTGGGTTAAGACTGCCTCACCTTGGAGTTGGCCAGGGAAATCGCTTGGGCTACTGCCTCATCCAAGTTATCCCTCCAATGTACCGGTATCGCTGCCAGACGTTCTTTAGCCGAGTCAATTTGCCCTCCCACAATCCGGATGACAAAGTGAGGGAGCGGACTGAGAGATACAGGTTGCTTAGAGAGCGTATGAGTCCCATTATTTTGAGTACGATGAGTCCGAGCCGTCATTCCCCTCGGTCTATCTGCCTGCTCTACTGCCTTGAGCGCAGACACTTCCCCCACTTTAGGAAGCAAATAATTCGCAATGACCTGAGCCACTTGTTCACTGGCGTTCGCACTGCTCAAAATGTTGACTAAGATAACTTTAATCCCTTTGGCTTCTGTAATTTGCTTGAGCGCACTTTGCAGTTGTTGTACGGGAGAGGACTCGGCTGGCACGTCCCAACGGGTAGACCCGTCCAAAATCAGACAACTAGCGGGTTTCCCATGTTCTTGGTAGACCAAATCTAAGGTCGCAGCAGCCAGACAAGCATCGTTACACAAAATCCCAATATTGCCTTCTGTGTCCGTCCAGTTGAGGTTAGGCACTCGCTGAGAGGAGCTATTCGGAATAATGGATGCCAAGCTGGCTAACTCGGTATGACGCCCCAAAGCATTGTCATTTGCCGCAATTTTGCCATCCAATGCCATCACCTCACCCGTGGAACTAATGCCTAGGGGATTAATTTCCACTAAGTCCAGGTCTTTTTGGAGAAATAGCTGGTACATTTTTTGGATAACCCCACTAACCGACTCAATGAGCTGTCCTTGGAGTCCCATTTTCAGGGCGAGACGCCGCGCATAAAAGGAGGAGAATTCTTGCTCCACCACTACCTTTTGCATGTGTTGAATCACGGCTTCTACGTTAATGCCTCCTTGGGAAGACCCTAAGAGGACAGGACGCCCAAGGGTATAGTCGAGGATGACGGCGAGAAACAATTCCCGCTCAGCATCATAGCGGGATTCGGCGAGCAGGACTTGGGGATAGCGACCGAGAATCGGAAGGTTGAAAATAGCTCTTGCTGCCGCGATCGCATCAATGGTATTTTCCACAAAGCGGATACCACCGGCTCTACCCCTTCCTCCTGTAGGCACCTGAGACTTGAGGACGACCGGATAAGGAATTTCTAAGCGCTTGAGGTCGGTAGGATGGTCGATGCGTTGAGACGGCAAAACAGGGATGCCAATCTCGCGAAATAATTCTTTCGCTTGGTACTCTAATAAGTCCATAAATGGGTATTGATTAAAGGTCAACTGAAAGCTGAAGTATGAAGTATGAAGAATTAAGTATAAAGTAGGAAAATTTCCCACCTCGGAGAGTTAGGCTCCAGTCAGGGCAAGGCATATACCGATAAATTTCCACTTCATCCTTCATCCTTTATTCTTCAGACTTCTTTACTCAAACGCTCTTAACCTTTATTAAGTTATCAATTTCCCACCTTGCAGTTGGTTTTCTACCTTACCCTTTGAGCCAAACTTTTCCACTCTTTCTCCACTTGGTCGATTTTGTAGAAGCGTTTCCAGAACAGGTCTACCAGTGGAGTTGGTAGGAGTTTCCTCATCAAAAACAGCATCATCTTTCCTCCAGTCGCCGCCACGTAGCGGGGACGGGGGTGGCGCGAGGTGAGTGCCCGAATAATCACATCTGCCACCCGTTCTGAACTCCAAGCCAGAAGTGCCGTTTGCTGTTCAATGTCTTTGATGCCCTCAATCGCTGCTCGATAAAGCTTTCGTCCTGCCTCCGGTATATTCAGATCGACTTTACCACCAGCCACACTAAAAAAGTCTGTGGTTACGGGGCCGGGTTCAATCACACTGACTTTAATGTTAAATGCCCCTAATTCCATCCGCATCACATCACTCAAGGCTTCTAGGGCAAATTTAGAAGGGCTATACATCCCCCCCGCCGGAAATGCCACCCGACCGCCGAGGGATGAGACATTGATAATTCGTCCACCCCCCTGCTCTCGCAGGGTGGGGATTAACGCCTGACTCAAGATTAACGGCGCATGAAAATTGACGGCAAATTGCCGTTGGGCATCTTCCGGTGAAATTAATTCCATCGGCCCCATCTGTCCGTAGCCGGCATTATTCACCAGGACATCTACTCGACCAAAGTGGTCAATCGCTTTTTGAGGAAGGGCTTTGACCTGTTCGAGTTGAGCGAGGTCAGTTGCCACAACCAGGACTTGTGCACCCACTTTTTCACAATCAGTCGCGACAGCTTGTAATTTCTCCTGATTACGGGCGGCAAGGACTAAGCGAATACCCAAAAATTGCTGGGCTAACCGTCGGGCGAGAGCTGCACCAATCCCGGTGGAAGCACCAGTAATTAAAATAACTTGTTCGGCTAGGGGGGGAGACTGAGTCATAATAGGTTTTTAGTTTTTACGGCATTGCGAATGGGTACCGATTCGCTATATGTAGGGAGGCATCACTATGGCTTAAAGCAGTAGCCCCTTTTTGTTTATGATTTCAGCGAAAACTCGTCTTTTGCCTCTATCTGTCAGAAGAACATAGCAAAATTAAACATTTAAACCTAAGTTCTATTGGGTTGTTCAAGGGACTGACTGAATGATCTGAATATCCAAAAGTCCTACCAACCCATAACAAAACGGGTGGGTTTATTCGCCGCCGCCCCGTCGTCATACCAAGTTGCGTTCAATCATAGTAGTTTGGGAGAGGCGGGGAACTAGGGGGAGAGAAAGTTACCTTTTTGGATGCAACTCGCTATCAAGAGTCGCTGTGGGCTGGAAACTCACCCCAAAAAAGCAACTACCTTAAGAATGGTGTAGCCACATGAAAACAGCGACGCGACCTAATAATTTAGAAACTCTGGAGCATCTTTTACACGAAGGTTTCCAGTCTGACCTTTCACCGTTTGTCCCGGTTCAGGTTCAGTGTCGGCTTAAGGATGAGATGCTAGTGGTTCTGGCTCAACATCCAGCAGCGACGGTACCCGATGCACAACAAGTATTTAGCTCGATAGAGCAAACCATACAGGAGTATCAGTGGTCAGATAGCCACTCGGTCAAAATTTACTTGCGAGTAGAAGGCATTAAGTCGCCTTACGCGTTTTATTCGTTCAAAATAGAGCGTCGTGTCTCTGCCACCCCAACCGCTACACCCGTGGAAGAGGCACTCGATGCGCCCGACTCATCCGAATCTCTCCCTGAAGAGCATGAAGAGGCAATTGATAGTAACGAGGTAGAGACGGAAACGAGCCAAAGCTCAGAGGCTGCAACATCCGAATCAACGTCTCCTCACCCCTGGGACCAACCGATTCAGGAAGAAAATTCCCTGCTAGAGGAACCGCTTGAGGAAATTGTTGAACCAGGGAAAAGCAAGTCTAAAAAAACCCTGCTGCCGATTGTCGTCGCTGGGACTGGCTTAAGTTTGTTCATTTTCTTAACCAGCTTGTTTCTGTTGACTCGTCCCTGCGTGGTAGGGCAGTGTCAAGCCATTGCAGACGCTCAGGAGTTGAACCAGACGAGCCTAAAAAGGTTGCAAAAGCCTCTATCGGGAAAAGAGGTTTTAGAGGCTCAAGAGCAATTAATGGAAGCGATTCGGATATTACAATCCATTCCATTTTGGTCGGGTTCTTACGGGAAAGCCCAAGAGCAGCTTAAGGTGTATCAAGTTCAGGCTGAACGTGTTGAGCAGATGGTAACAGCACTACAGACAGCAGCTAGGGCGGGTCACAAAAGTGAAAATCCGCCTCATCCAACGGCGCGGTGGGTCGAAATTCAGGGTTTGTGGCGAGAGGCGATCGCACGGCTGGAAGAGTTACCGACGAATAGTAATCTTCAACCCTTGGCTCAGCAAAAAATTAAGGAATATAAGCAGAATTTGGCGGCGGCGAATCAGCGATTAGTGAAAGAGCGAAACTCTCAGCAACGTCTTCAAGAGGCAAAAGATGCGGCGTTGATTGCCGAAGCGCGTCAAGGAGTAGCTCAGTCGTTGGAAAATTGGCAACTGGTTTATTCCACCTGGCAGATAGCCATGAAGCGCCTCAAGCAGATTCCTCAAGGAACAACGGCTTATGAACAGGCACAGCAATTGTCGTCTTTGTATTTGCCGAAAATGTCCAGTGTGCAGGACAAGAAAACTCAAGAGCAATTTGCCGTTAACGCTTATAACCAAGGACTTCAATTAGCGCAACTCGCCAAAAATGCTCAGTTTGATAATCAGTGGTCAGTTGCAGTGGTGAACTGGCGCAATGCGATAACTAACATGAATCAAGTTCCCAAAGACTCGTTTTACTACAGCAAGGCACAATCCCGCGTACAGTCTTACTCCAACGCTCTCAAGCAAGCCAAAGTTAAGTTGCAGTTAGCCATGAAGATGCAACAAACTCGCAGTGATTTAAAACAGACGTGCATGGGGAAAGTTCAAGTCTGCAACTTCGGGATTATCAACAATATCATCAAAGTTAGGCTAACACCTGCCTACACCAAGTTAGTGAAGCAAACTGCAAACTCTGCCCAAGTTAGAGGTGACTCTAATGCTCAATCCAGTATTGTCAATCACATCTTAACCTTAGGAGAAGCGTTGGAAGCGATTAGTGATAATGCTCGTATGCGTTTGGAAGTTTATGATGGGGATGGAACCTTAATCCAAACTCACGTCCCCGGCAGTTGATCCACTTCTCTATAAAGACCAGAGAGATGCTGAGAAAAGTACAAGGGAACAAGCAAAGGGTATTTTTCATAGCACTCTTCACGTCTTTTTTTCAATTACCAATTACCCATTACCCATTACCAACATCTAACCGAATATGACTCAACTGAGCAAGGTAAAAGTCTTACCAGGATTCAACTTCTGGATAGTTGGAATAGCTGTCGGTTTAATTGCACTCCACTTGACTTTAACCCTAAAGGCAAACAATTTGGATTTACTCAGTACCAGTCTTGTCTTTTGGGCGGCTGTCTCATCTCTAGTCTGGGATAAAAAAAATCAACTCCGTACAGAAAGTGGCATTTTCTCTACCTTTTTAGGCGCATCACTGCTAACTTCAGTACTTCTCAAGAGTGCCTCAGTACCGGGAAATGATATTTTTCTTCGCTTCTCGCCCTTTATTTCCGCCTTAAGTTTGGCTTTATTGGTATCGGGTGCCAAAGGATTAAAACAGTATTGGCAAGAACTGCTGCTCCTTGGTTTTATTAGCATTCCACAAGGTTTGGTACATCGATTCTTAGATCTCAGTCTGTTAACCGCTAAATTCTCTGCTTCTCTGCTTAGTGGTTTGGGATTTTCAGTTGCTCGCCAAGGTATTTTTATCACCCTGCCAACCGCAAAAGTAGAGGTAGCTTCGGGCTGTAGTGGAGTGAATGGTATGCTTCAGTTACTGGGACTTTCTTTGCTTTTCTTATTTATGTTTCCCCAAACCAATCGGAAACAGAAAATTTTTCTGCCATTTCTGGCTGTGTTTATTGCTTTTATTGTTAATGGCATTCGGGTTGCCATCTTAACTCTACTTGTCGCAAACTCAAATTCAGAAGCCTTTGATTATTGGCACTTAGGAACTGGCTCTCAAATCTTTCCTCTGATTGGGGTATTCATTTTTGGCTTGTTTTGTTGGTTTTTCATCCTAAGAAAGCCAGCCAAAACTCAACTAAAGTCTGAAGGATAAAACACGACATTGTTCTGAAAAATTATATCAGCCGTGTCAATTTTGATGAGTTCATGGAAAACGATTAGAATTTGGCTGCTGGGGGTTCTTTTTATTGGGGTTTTGTGCGTTCTGGTTAAGTCAATTGTTTTTCCGCCTAGCCAGCAATCAAGCGTAACTCCTTTTGTTTTTCCTAGTACAATTCCCTTACCTCAGTGGCAGTTGGTAGATAGTGTACCGTTGAAAATCACGGATGATTCGACTTTTTTAGCGAGTCGGCGTTATCGATATCAACAAAATCCCCTCACCCTGACTATTGATATGCATTATATTATTCAATCATCAGGGGATGTTCAAGATTTTTTAAAAAAGCATATTTTCTCGGAAAAATCGGGCGCATCAATTCTCATTAAGGAAAAATCAGGTGTGGGTTTTCATGCTCTTTTCACTAAGGAAGGAACAGCTTACCTCACTTCTTGTATTAATCCGCGTGGTGGTAGTACTGTAACGTTTGATCAATTTAGAGAAAACCGGAATGTTTATGATGTCAAGCCGGGTCGTATAATGCTTTGGTTACTTGGTTTTCAAGAATTGCGAGACTTCCGCTGTATGTGGAATATGCTGTCTGTGCCTGTGGAGAGAAATCAACGGGAGGAAGCTTATTCTCTTTTGGAATCTGTATGGTTTTCTTGGTATGCATGGTGGCAGCCACGGTTCCCGAAACCTTAGAGGGGGATACTTGAAATTGTAGGAAGACTAGAAAAATAGCCTATTTGCGAACGCGGCGTTTAGTTTCTTCGTGCCAATAAGCTGTTAAAAGCTGGAATTCTGGCAGTTGATTCTGACAAACTACACAAAGACCTCTGAGAGTATCGGTAAACCGAAAGTAAGGAGTCTGCCTCAAAATTCGGTCAGTCAGTGTATAAATTACTGCTCCTTTGTTGTAGTGCTTGCACCCATACATCAGAGCAACTTGAATCATGGCGTTACTAATTGCTCATTGCTGCTGGCGGCGTTGGACGTGATTGCTGTCTTTGTGTTTAGGTGCAATTTTAAGATTGCCGATTTTGTCCTTGTTGGCGTAGTGTCGAACTGGCGCACTGGTTACACAAGCAAAGGGTCAACTTTGTGTTTCGCCAAAAGAAAGACACAACCTTTCGGCAAAATCGACAAAAATTTAAGCTGCTGTCTCAGAAAGAGATTATCATAATTTATCAATAAAATCTGTTTATCTATAGGTTGCGCCGCTTACAAATAATTGGTAATAAAATAAAAAATTTTTTACAACAAAAAAAAATAGCCTGTTTAAAGATATAATCTGAACCTAATTATCAAGTCCTGCCAGTCCTAAAATTTTTTAAAATGCCTAAGGTTGTCTCAATTCACTCATACCGGGGTGGCACCGGCAAATCAAACTTCACAGCTAACCTGGCAACAACAATTGCCATGCAAGGGAATCGAGTAGGTATCGTTGACACCGATGTTCCTTCCCCTGGAATTCACAATCTTTTCAGCTTAGAGCCAGAAAATACAAACAAGACGCTCAATCATTATCTGTGGGGCGAAATTCCGATAGAAGAAGCTGCCTATGATGTTAGTGCGAATGTCGAACTTAAAGGGGATGGCAAGATTTTTCTAGTTCCTTCTAGCTTCAAAGCCGATGATATTGCCCGAATTCTCAAGGAGGGATACGATGTAAGCTTATTGCATGATGGGTTTCGCAAGTTGGTGAAGGGTCTGCAACTCGACTATCTGTTCATTGATACGCACCCAGGTTTATCGAAAGAAACCTTTCTTTCTATTGCCATCTCTCATATCTTAATTTTGATTTTGCGTCCTGATAAACAGGATTATCAAGGGACAGCCGTGACGGTGGATGTGGCTAAGCAGCTCAAGGTTCGCAAAATGCTACTAGCGATCAACAAGGTATTAAGCAAACTCAATTTTGATGCCTTGCAGCAAAAGGTGGAAGAAACTTACAACCTCCCGGTAGCCGGGATTTTCCCCTTGTCAGAAGATGTGGTGCAGCTAGCAAGCGAAGGCGTTTTCTGCATTAAGAACCCCGACCATGTTGTGAGCAAAGAATTTAGAAAGGTAGCACAGCAGATTATGGCCTAATACTATTTGGGTTTAGACCGGGTACATTTAACATTTTGAACCCCTTCACTGGCAAGGCTGGAAAAATCCAGAATTCAAAATCCAAAAGGGTATAAACCCTAGCTACTGGCACCGAAAATTACCGTTCATTTCCACGTACTTACCTAGATGCTTTGTAATATGGCAGAAAAACACGATTTTCAGTCCCTAGCTAGTTCCATTCAGGCGGTTGCTTCTCCATTTCGTTCCTATCTAAACGATCTTCATGAAAAATATCAATCCCTGAATGAAGGTACTGTTGCTGACTATATTCCTGAACTCGCTTTAGCTGACCCTAATTGGTTCGGGATTTGTGCTGTAACCGTAGAGGGTCAGGTGTTTGAGGTGGGTAATTGCAAACAATTATTCACCATTCAGTCTATTTCCAAGGCGTTTGTTTATGGCTTGGCGCTGGAAGATCATGGTCGAGAGTATGTCAATAGCAAGGTCAGTGTCGAGCCAACGGGAGAAGCGTTCAACTCCATTGTTCTCGATGAGAAGACCAATCGTCCTTATAACCCCATGGTGAATGCAGGAGCGATCGCCACTGCTGATTTAATTAAAGGTAATGGTGGAACCGAACGGCTTAAACGCCTCCTAGATATGTTTCAGCGTTATACCGGACGAGAGCATGATATTAATGTGCCAGTCTTCTTGTCGGAGAAAGCCACGGGTCATCGAAATCGCGCGATCGCCTACTTAATGCGGAATTTTGGCATGATTAGTGAGCAAATTGATGAAACCCTTGACCTTTACTTTCAGCAATGTTCGATGATGGTTAATGGTCGTGATCTAGCGATGATGGCTGCAACCCTAGCCAATGGTGGCATGAACCCAATCACCCAAGAACGTGCGATTGATGAGCGCTATGTCCAGGATGTGATTAGTGTGATGCTCACCTGTGGGATGTACGACTACTCTGGAGAGTGGACTTATCGAGTGGGGATGCCTGCCAAAAGCGGAGTTGGCGGTGGTATTACAGCCGTTGTTCCGGGGAAACTAGGAATTGGCACATTCTCACCACCGTTAGATGTAAAGGGAAATAGCGTCAGAGGCATCAAAGTTTGCGAAAACCTCTCTAGAGATTTTGGCTTACACCTGTTTAATGCTGCCAAACCCGAACGAGATTTGGAGGCTTGGATTGAAGGTAGCGATTCGATTGATAGTTGGTAGTCCCTACAGCATGGCTTAATTGCATTTTTATCTCAGTCATTGATTCAGAACCAAAAAGAAGTAGTATTGTGTCTAGCCAGCTTTTAAACCCCTCATCGCCTCTAACCTCTAGCCAAAAAAACTTAAACTGGTTAACGTCTAAACTTCCAAAGAAGTTTCGTCTCCGAGCCGTTCTGGTTGTTCCTTTTATCATTCCCATCTTTGTATCGACTGGATTAGTAGGGTGGCTCTCCTTCCGTAATGGACAAAGAGCGATCGATGACCTCGCGACTCAGTTGAATAGCGAAATTAGTAATCGCATCCAGCAGCACGTTTTGAGCTATCTCAATAAATCTCATCAAGTTTTACAAATAACGAATGCTGGCATCCAAAGTGACAACTTAAAACTGAATAATTTTGCCGCTTTACAGCGCTATTTTTGGCGAATTGTGCAAAACGGTGAGACGGAGACGTATCTGTCCTTTGGTAATGAGCAAGGGGAGTTTGTGGGGGTCGAGCATTTAGAAAATGGTAGATTTCAGCTCAAGATTCGGACTCAAGAGATTGCACCGAAACGTGACGTTTACTTTCTTGACGATCAAGGCAATCGCGCAATACTGGCGAACCGTGCTGAGTACGATCCTCGCCAGCGTCCTTGGTATCAGGCGGCTAAGCAAACTGGTAAACCGACATGGAGTCCAATTTATCCTTTTTTCTCTCGTAAGAATACCTCTTTGGGCATTTCGTCAGTGATGCCTATCTTTGAGTCAACAGACAAATTATTGGGAGTTTTATGTATTAATGTAACCTTAACGCGAATTACAGAATTTCTCGAAAACTTACGGATTAGTCCTCATGGACAGAGCTTTGTGCTCGAGCGATCGGGAGACTTAGTAGTTAGCTCGAAAATTCAACAACCCTTCCTCGTTAAAGGAGAGGGAGATAACCGTGAGATCGAGCGAATTAAAGCGATAAGTAGCAATAATTCAACGGTACGGGCAACCACCCAACATTTAGTAGAACGTTTTGGCAATCTCAGTGCCATTAATAGCAGCCAAAATTTTAAATTTAAAATGGAGGGGGCATGGCAATATGTCCAGGTACTTCCCTGCCAGGATGAGCGGGGTATTGATTGGCTGATTGTTGTTGTCGTTCCTGAATCTGATTTCATGGGACAAATCAATGCTAATACCCGTACAACAATTTTATTATGTTTAGTTACACTCGTTGTAGCTACAACAATCGGTATTCTCACAGCTCGCTGGATTAGTCAACAGATTCTTAAGTTAAACAATGCTTCTCAAGAAATTGCCAGGGGTGACCTGAATCAAAACATTGAAGTCAACGGCATTATTGAGATAGAAAATCTTTCAGCTTCATTTAACAGTATGGCTCATCAACTGCAAGAGTCATTTGATAGCCTAGAAGCAAAAAATGCCGACTTAGAGCAGGCGAAAGAAGCCTTAGCCCAGGCAAAAGAACAACTAGAGGCTGTTTTAAATGCCGTACCCGGATCGATTTCTTGGGTGGATTCTAATGGACTCTACCTTGGCGTTAATCGGCATCTCGCTGAAAGCTTGAACCTAACCCCAGATAGCATTGTTGGGAAAGAAATTGGCTTTTTCAAAAATAGCTCACAGTATGCTGAGTTTATGCATCAGTTTCTTGCCAGCGCTGAATCCTCTAGCTCTCAAGAAATTCTGGTAAACGTTAATGGCTCTGTCCGATATTATCTGATGGCCGTGCAGAAATATCAGCAGGGTACAGCTACGGTATCTGTAGGAATTGATGTTACCAAGCGTAGACAGGCACAGGAAGCTTTAAGGATTGCTGAAGAAAATTATCGCAGTATCTTTGAAAATGCCCTGGAAGGGATTTTTCAGTCCACATCTGATGGACACTACATTAGTATCAATCCAGCGATGGCACGCCTTCATGGATACGATTCTCCGGATGACATGATGGTCAGTGTGACAGAGATTGGTCGTCAACTTTATGTTGACCCTAGCTGTCGCAGTGAGTTCAAGCGCTTGATGCAAGAAAAGGGAGAAGTCAACAGCTTTGTATATCAGGTTTATCGGAAAGATAGCAGTATTATTTGGGTGGAGGAGAATACAAGAGCTGTCCGTGATACCTATGGAAATGTGCTGTACTACGAAGGCATCATTCAAGACATCTCCAAACGCAAGCAGGAAGAAGATGCACTCAAACGTCAACTCCAAGAATTACGCATTGAGATTGACCAGCAAAAGCGGAAACAGGATGTTGCGGAGATTACTCAATCTGACTACTTCCAGGAGTTGCAGGCTGCTGTAGAACGATTACGATTTGACGAGGATTGGTAATCCGTTTTCAGTTACATGTACCACACACTAAGAACACGATATTAAACATCGAGTTGGTACAGTGATATCGGCTCTTCAATCCCCTCAAATTCTCGCTGTCCCAGATTAATCGGTTGCAGGGGTAAAAAATTTTTAACCGCTTCATAAACCGATTGAGAAATACAAATTCCTCCGGAGGGAGCTTCAGCTTGTAATAGCTCCGCAATCTTGATTCCTGTTCCAATAATATCGCTGCAACTGAAAATCACTTCACCCAAATGAATCCCAATGCGATGAGTGAGTAAAGGTTCTATAGGAGGTTCCGCCGTCTGCCGTAAAGCCAGTTGAATCTCTTGAGCACAATTTACCGCATTCAGCACATTCGGAAAGTAGATTAATAACCTAGCACCGAACGATTTGAGTAGCTGACCTTCAAACTGTTGAGCCAGTTGGCTAATCAATTGGAAGTCTTGGTAAAGCTGAGCCTGTGTTCGTTCTGGGTTCATGTTGAGATTCGCCTGAAAATTTACAGCATCCGTGAAAACAATCGTAGCGAGGCGACTGTCTTGGATTAAATTTAGCTGCAATCGACTTAGGCGATCGCTAAAATACTGACGATACAAAGTGCAACTCGGCACTACCCGCTGATTATGCCCCCGCACCAGCCCCATACTTTGTAATTTAAACGCCTGTACTGGTTCTAATTCCACAGCGTTTTGGGACTTGACAACCTGCATCAACGCACTCACGAGTTCTGGATACTGCTTAAGATTCCATAATTGCCGTCTCAAATAATCGCTGTACAGTCCATCTTCTGCGATGGCTGTTTCTAAGAGTTCCTCAAGCGTAATCTCTTCATTACTAATATGATGAAGTGCCAACTGGACTAAATAAGGATTCCCACCAATCAACGCCATTAATTGTTCGACTTGCTGATTCGTCCAATTCAATTCATATCGGATTGCTAAATCTTTAACTTGCTCAGCCGTAAACTCTGGCAACTCCATCGACAACCCAACATTAAAAGGGGATTGATTGATGTTGAGCGGAATATAAACTTCTGTGGAATGAACCACTAATAACCGCAATTTTTGCCAAACATCACTACTTTCATCTCCATACTTAGCTTTTTCATACCAAGCTCGCAGCAAGCCAAAAAAGTCGGTGGCAATTTCTGGGTAGTTAAATACCGCATCCACTTCATCTAATGCCAAGACGATAGGACTATCGATTGCGGCTAACAAGTAATTTTCAAAATAATCTGTGCAGTTATAATTGCTGCCAAAGATATCATCCCAATACTTGGATAGCTGATTGGGAACACCTAAACTCCGGCTTACAATGGCACAAAACCACTGGAGAAAACGAGTTAAATTGGAGAACACGGTTGCATCCGCCAATTGAAAACTTAACGTCACGGTTTTATAACCTTGCGTTCGCGCCGAAGAGAGAATCCTCGCCATCAGCGAAGTTTTCCCCATCTGCTTGGGCGCTTTGATCCGAATCAACGCTCCCGGCTGCAAAATTGTCTCGTAACCCAGTCGCTCAATGGGAGGACGTTCTACATAAAAGGGAGAATTGAGAGGGACTTGACCTTTGAGGGTAACTCCCTGCTGATTCTCAAAATTTTCGCGCTCCTGCTTCGTGTAGTCACTGGGGTTGAGTGTCAGCTCAAAGGCGCTGAAAAACGATTCCAAGCTGTGTCGATCAACTGCAATTTCGCGGCGTTGGATTCGGGTGAGCGTATTAATACTCAAGCTTGTGCGATCGCGCAACTCTTCCAGAGTATAGAGGTTGCCTGCATTTTGTTGAATTTCTGACTGCCGCTTCGCGGTTTGCAGCCGATTCAAACCTTGAGCCGTTAAGATCACACCTCGTTTACGCTTGGCTGGTCGATTTTCTATAGACACTAAATTTTAAATCCTCCCAAGGAAATAATTTCTTGGGCTGTCTTCTGGTCAATCCGCACAGCTAGGGTATCAGGCTGGGATTTTGCCTGTGAAATTTTCTTATCCTCAGATTAACAGCTCGGCTGGCTCATCTATCCTACTAAAGCCGATGAGTTTTTCCGGAGTGAGCTTGAATCGTTCAGTTTCTGAGGTCAGGAGCGACTTAATTTTAGCAATGTTAGGGATTGGACATCTATCGTTCATTAGGTTTTTTCAAGCGTTGCGCGTTGGCGTAAGCACTACACCAACGCGCTTTCAGGAGAAATTAGTAAATATAGTCCTGTAACGCCTTCACCTCCAAGGGTTGGGACTGCAATGAGCGAATAGCCGCCGCCGTCGCCTTCGCCCCCGCAATCGTGGTGACAATAGGAACTTTGTAAGCCAAGGAACTACGGCGAATTAACCGCCCATCCACTCGTGCCTCTTCTCCAGAGGGTGTGTTGATAATGAGCTGAATCTGCTTATTTTTAATCCAATCCAGCACATGAGGACGACCTTCATGGAGTTTGAGTACCAACTCAACATCGATCCCATGATCTTTGAGTGCAAGTCTTGTCCCTTCCGTGGCGACAACATGAAAGCCCAAGGCGATGAAGTCTTTCACCACTGGGACAACACTGGGCTTATCGCGATCGCTGGTTGAGACAAACACGGTACCGGAAAGGGGCAAGTGCTGATTAGCGCCTAATTCAGCCTTGGCAAATGCCTTACCAAAGTCTACGTCAATCCCCATCACCTCACCCGTGGAGCGCATTTCTGGCCCCAAAATCACGTCCGTACCCGCAAATTTCTCAAAGGGTAACACGGCTTCCTTAACGGCAACGTGCTTGATCGTGGGTTCTTGAGTCAATTCTAGGGATTCTAGAGTTTCACCGGACATAATGCGAGAAGCCAGTCCTGCCAGGGGCACCCCGGTTGCCTTCGAGACATAAGGAATGGTACGCGATGCTCTGGGGTTGGCTTCCAGGATGTAAACTTGCGGTTCATAGCCTTGGAGTCCAACCACCGCAAACTGGATATTCATCAACCCAATCACTTTGAGTTCCTTCGCCAACTCTACCGTCCAAGTGCGAATTTTGTCCAAGACGGTTGGGGGGAGGGAGACGGAAGGGAGGGAACAAGCCGAGTCACCGGAGTGAATCCCCGCCTGTTCAATATGCTCCATAATGCCACCAATCACCACACGACCCGTATGGTCTGCGATCGCATCCACATCCACTTCAACGGCGTTTTCCAGGAACTTGTCAATCAGAATTGGATGTTCTGGCTCAACTTGTACGGCAAACGTCATGTACCGTTCCAACTCCATGTCGGAATAGACAATTTCCATCGCCCGTCCTCCCAATACATAAGAAGGACGCACCACCACTGGATAACTAATGCGCTTAGCTACATCCAAGGCTTCTGAGTAACTCCGGGCTGCACCATTGGGGGGCTGTTTGATGTCTAGCTTACGCAGGATTTTCTCAAACTTTTCTCGGTCTTCTGCAATATCAATCGAGTCCGGCGAAGTGCCCCAAATCTTGGTTAGCAGTGACTCTTGGATATCAGGACGGCGCAAAAATTCTTGCAAGGGTACCGCTAGTTTCAGGGGGGTTTGACCGCCAAACTGAATGATGATGCCTTCGGGTTGTTCGGTTTCGATGATGTTGAGAACGTCTTCTTTGGTTAGGGGTTCAAAGTAAAGGCGATCGCTCGTGTCATAATCGGTCGAAACCGTCTCTGGGTTGGAGTTGACCATAATCGTCTCAAACCCCTGTTTACTGAGAGCATAGGAGGCATGACAGCAACAATAGTCGAACTCGATCCCCTGTCCAATCCGGTTCGGGCCACCCCCCAAAATCATCACTTTGCGCCGATCAGAGGGTAACACCTCCGTTTCTTCCTCGTAGGTGGAGTAATAGTAGGGGGTGAAGGCTTCAAACTCCGCCGCACAGGTATCCACGACTTTGTAAACGGGTACAATACCCAAACTCTTGCGGTAAGCGCGAACCTCGTCTTCCGTAGTTTTAGTGGCGAAGGCAATTTGGCGATCGCTAAATCCTTGGCGCTTTACGTCCCATAATTGCTCTTTTGTCAACTGCTTTAAGGGAGTCCGCTTCAGGAATTTTTCAGTATCGAGCAACTGTTCAAACTTATCCAAAAACCAGGGGTCGATGTTGGTCAGTTCGTAAACTTCTTCCACCGTCATCCCCATCTGCATGGCGTGACGTACCGTAAAGATTCGCTCTGGATTGGGAGTTCTTAAGCCTGCGCGAATTTGCTCCAGAGAAGGTAGCTTCTCCGCCTGATCGCAACCCCAACCCGCGCGACCGGTTTCCAGCGACCTCAGCGCTTTCTGGAACGACTCTTGGAACGTGCGCCCAATCGCCATGGCTTCCCCAACCGATTTCATCTGGGTGGTGAGGACGGGTTCGGCACCGGGGAACTTCTCAAAGGCAAATCGGGGGACTTTCGTCACCACATAGTCAATCGTGGGTTCAAAGGAAGCGGGTGTTTTCTTGGTGATGTCGTTGGGGATTTCATCCAAGGTGTAGCCGACGGCTAGTTTGGCAGCCATTTTAGCGATGGGGAAGCCTGTTGCCTTAGAGGCTAAAGCCGAACTGCGAGAAACGCGAGGGTTCATTTCAATCACAATCAAGTCGCCGGTCACGGGATTAATGGCAAATTGAATGTTAGAGCCACCGGTTTCTACACCAATCTCGCGGATGATTTTAATTGAGGCATCTCGCAGCCGTTGATATTCTTTATCCGTCAGTGTTTGGGCAGGAGCAACGGTGATAGAGTCGCCTGTGTGAATTCCCATCGGGTCGATGTTTTCAATCGAGCAGATAATCACGACGTTATCAGCTAAGTCGCGCATCACCTCTAGCTCATACTCTTTCCAGCCCAAGAGCGACTTTTCTACTAAGATTTGCGACATGGGGGAGGCATCTATGCCCACCTGTGCCATCTCTTCATATTCTTCCTGGTTGTAGGCGATACCGCCTCCTGTGCCACCGAGGGTAAAGGCGGGGCGAATAATTAGGGGATAGGAGCCAATTTGTCGGGCAATGTTTTTTGCCTCATCCATGTTGTTCACAATTCCTGAAGGACAGACGGCGACTCCAATTCGCTCCATCGCTTCTTTGAACAACTGGCGGTCTTCCGCCATCTCAATGGCTGGGAGTTTGGCTCCAATCAACTCGACGCCATACTTCTCTAGCACCCCATTCTTGGCGAGGGCAACGGCAAGATTAAGGGCGGTTTGTCCCCCCATCGTGGGCAATAGGGCATCGGGACGCTCTTTTTCGATGACCTTTTCCACAATTTCTGGCGTCAATGGCTCAATATAGGTACGGTCAGCGGTTTCTGGGTCGGTCATGATACTGGCGGGATTGGAGTTGACCAGTACTACTTCATAGCCTTCTTCCCGGAGTGCCTTACAAGCCTGAGTACCGGAATAGTCAAACTCACAGGCTTGTCCAATTACGATGGGGCCAGAACCCAAGAGCAGAATTTTGTGGAGGTCGTCGCGGCGAGGCATATTTTGTTCGTCCGTCGTAGATGACAGTTCAGACCAAATTATTCTAAATTAAATGTCCTCACCGCAATTATTTGCAGTGATTTTATCTAAGTTTGATGACTTAGTGGATACAGTCTTAAGGGTCTCAGTATAGATGGGCGATCGCTTCTTGCGGCGGATTGGGACGGGGAACGCCCCCTCCCCTCATTGGCATAAACCGTCGTCGCATCTCAATATTTGTAACTATTCTTCACTTTCCGACGGTCGATCCAGCTACAGAAAATCACCCACGTATAGCCGGATAAATTCTGCTGCTGCTTCAGGATTAATACTTTTGAGTGCCGTTGCAATCTCGGCAACGGTTTCGGCAGTAGGGTCTGTGAGTTCGTGATACCAACGGTAAACCACTGAACGTCGAACTCCTAGCGCTACTGCCAGTTTGTTCTGGCTGATGTCGTAATTCTCCAATACTTGCTTAAGGGCTTTGCCTGCTCTTCCCATGCCTCTAATCGTGTCAGAGGCTCATGACCAAGTAAATGACTACATTTATATATACATCAGGTACAATCTAAATGACTATATTTATGTAGTCATTGCACCGACATTAAACAATCAGGTGAACTCGAATGCAAGAAGAATTTCTGCCTAATGACAACGAATTGACTTTTGCTGAGGTTTCCACTCCGGCTTCTACTAATCCAGGTTCTGGGCAAGAATATGTCAAAGTGATGGTCGTTGGTTCCCGTAAAGGGATAGACATGATCATCAAAAAGCTGTGTAGTCTTGGGTTTGCACAGGTGAGTGAGTGGAGTCCTGCGGTACCTTATGAAGATTCAGGAGAGATGATGAGACTGGTGAGGAAAAAGGTTTCTCTGAGGTGATGGGTGGGGGGGGAGCGATTGCTTGTGGAGGGTGGGGGGAGAGTGCGATCGCTTTTCTGATGTCGTAGGCAATGGCGTGTTTATGGTTCAGTATCTAAAGCCAGACTCAGATCGTTTTCTGTGGGTTGAGGAATTCCGAAAACACGACTGAAATTATAGCGCCACTGCAATGCAGGACTCATACCAATTTGACCATCTAAGGGGCTGCTCAGAATACGCGCCCACTCATTGCTATTAGGGAATCGTGCCAAGTCTTTCTGCATCTCAATTACCCAATTATCAGCCGCATCAATCACACCCAGATATAAAGGTTGAATAGAGTTTATCCTTTGTAAAGATTCAATATCTGACGTTGGAATAGGTGCAGCATCTTTAGCAATACGTTTTTTATTGACTTTTTGAAAGTCTATATAAGCTTGCTGAATCCATTGCTGCACAGATGCAGAATCTTGCAGGCAGTCAAGCAAACGAAGTAGCTGTTTTGCACGCCAGTCACTTTGATTTACATAGGCTAGAAATCGGAATACCTTCTGCGCCCAAGCTTCGTTTTCTGCCAGCAGCCATTCCCGATGCTTCTTCGCAATCTGACAAAGTCGATAATCAGCTATCTGAGTTTTGTCAAGGTACTTAAATTTAATGATTTGTAGTTTCAAGGGTGGCTTTTTCTTTGCCGTTTGATAGTCAGTGAGCAGAATGAGAGCATCATACTCTGAACCAATCAGTCTTTCATAAGCTGAAAAAAAGGGTTCACTTGTACAATAATTTTCTGAAGGAGATTTAATCCCTAGGTCTAAATCCGGTAGGTCAATTCCTCGCGCTGGATTAATCCGTAAAGGAGATATTTCAAGACCATGAAATATAATTTTTTCTAGCACCGCTACGAGCAACATCTCAATAACGCTACCAATTGTCTTGCCATCTAGGTTTGGTAATGTTTGCTGAGTTTTGAGCTGCTCGTACCAATGCGGAATCCGTCCACCTCGTCCAATGCGGATTAAGACTTCTTCTAGCTGTTCAAGGTTTTCTCCTCTCAGTGTACGATTGACTTCATAAATCGTGGTATCCAGAGATTCACGTAACCGTGCCCGTAATTCTTCTTTAGAAAGCATTGGGTATGGAGAAGAGTGATAATTGTTCAAATTTAGGCGTTGTCATTACTGCCACTTGATTTTGCAATATACAATCCATCACCCATCCAACCATAACTGGTGGCACAGCATTTCCGAAAAGAGGATATTGATCGTAGATAGATATCCCTACACAATGTTCATCTGGAAAGCCTTGGATACGAGCATATTCTACATTTGTAAGACGACGGTACTGGTTTCCAATTTTATAACGCTCGTAGTGCCGACTGGTTGTAGAGGTGAGAGTTGGCGCAACACCATCAATCCCGAATACTGTGTAACCCATCCGCGCTCCCCCAACTTGATTGTAGAGAATTTGAACTCCTTGGACGAAGCTATTGATTGGGGTGCTGTCTTTTAAGCGATTCAATGTTGACTCAGTAAAATCAAATTGGGGGTCTACATTGGATTTAATGACTTTCCGTAATGGAACTCTCGGCATAGTACCTGAAAATTGGGCAAAATCATAGCCAATAAATCGACCATCGCTAGCGACACCCCAAGTTGGAAATCTTTTATTGTGTGCTTCGATTTTCATCCAACTTTCAAAATTAGTCAGGGTTTTAAAGTTGGATTCTGGTAAATCTGATAGATTCTGGGTTGAAGCTAATCGTATAGATGGAAAATCTACCTGAGTATCGTTTCCTAAAACTCCGAGTATGACGATTCGTTGGCGATTTTGGGGTAAACCAAAATGCATTGCGTTGACTAAACGCCACTCAATAGTATAGTCCAAACTCGCTAATCTGCTTAGTATCTTGGCAAAGTGAGTTCCTTCCTCCATCGACAACAAACGTTTTACATTTTCTAATATGAAAAATCTGGGCTTGTGTCTGTGCAGAATATCAACAATCACTTCAAAAAGATTACCGCGTGGATCGCGTACTCCTTCTTTCTTTCCAGCACTGCTGAATGGTTGGCAGGGAAAACCAGCCGTCAATAGCTCGTGAGGAGGGATTTCATGTGCTAATTCATTGATATTACCCTGCCGTAATTCTGCATCCCCAAATTGAGTGCGATACACTTTGCAGGCTTTCGGACAGATATCATTTGCCCATACCGTGCGTATGTTTCTCTTGTCAGCAGCAATGCGGAATCCTCCAATTCCACAAAAAAGTTCGACTGTTGTGGCGATAGTTTGCTGACTAAGACTATGCTTTTTACCTGTGAGTGTATCCATGAACGTTGCTTGAGTATGCTTCAAGATTATAGCGATCGCTTGTGGAGGCTTGAGGGGAGATGCGATCATACCTCCTAATACCAATTTCCTACAATAATGCAACACTCTGAGCTAAGCGCAAGAATCTCAAAGCCTTATCTTTCAGGTATAAAATTTGTTCAATTCCCTGGACAATTTCCTTGACACTGAGTCAGTTGAGTGCTAGCGTGTTGTACGTATAGCTGAGGCATAAGCATCCAGCGCAAAACGTGGGCTGCTGTCTCATGTGCAGTATATGTATATTCACTGGTATGTGGGTATCACGTATGTATACTTTGTTAGGCAATTAATCAATAGCCTAACTATTTGTTTAGCTAACTATATAGCTAAAGATGTGTATGCAAACACATACTGTACGTGAGACATCAGCTCACACCTAAAAATACATAAAAAGTATTTGTAGAGTGTGAGTTGTTCTCATTGTATGGGCTTCCAGATAGAAAATTATCCCAAGCTAATGATTGAGTCAAAAGTGGTATTAATTGCTACTTATGACTCGCTTTCGTTTGGGACAATTTACCTCTTGGAACTCCCTTGAGCAACAATCCGTTGGCGCTAAGTGCGTGATTTACCGACGCTGTCAAGTAGATAAGACGCCAAAGGAAGCGTAACTATGAGCAGCATGAGTTCTAAACAGAAGTACAGCAAGAAGCAGAAACTCATTCTTTTGTATGGTTCTTGCTGTTGGTGGTGTCGGTGTGATTTCTTAGAAGACAAACTGACCCTTGATCACCTAATTCCCAAGAGTCGTGGCGGCTCTAACTCTCTAGAAAATCTACGACTTGCTTGTTTCCCGTGCAATAAATCTCGTGGTAACAGTCTCTATCCGCCTCCTCCCTGGAAAAAAGGTAACTGCTTCTAAGTAACATCTCAAGTCAGAACCCGGTTTACTTAAGCAACCGGGTTCCTTCAATACTCCCACTACTAGCAGTTTTTTATAAATGCCCATCTAATCCATTTAAAATCATAAATTATTAGCAATATTTTTGCCATTTTCATAGAATAAATTTTTATAACAAGTAAGAACTTAGAAATGCCCAAACTTCCAACAATTAAAGATGAAAACCTCCTACGCCAAGCCCTCACCCACCGTTCCTATGTCAACGAACATCCTGATGCAGGTGAACATAACGAACGTTTAGAATTCTTGGGTGATGCCGTACTGGGATTTTTGATTGGCGAACTTCTCTACAAACGCTATCCAGAAATGAGCGAAGCCCAATTGACACGTCTGCGCTCTAATTTGGTGGATGAGAAGCAATTAGCTAAATTTGCTACTCAGCTAGGTATAGGTGAGCTAATACGCCTGGGGAAAGGTGCAATTAAAGAGGGAGGCCGTGAAAATCCATCCTTGCTCAGTGATACCTTTGAAGCTTATATTGCCGCCTATTTTATAGAGTCAGGCATTGAAGCTGTCCAGCAATTTGTTCAACCCCTATTTACTAAAGTTGCTGACAGCATCGTTTTTCCTCAGTCCGATACTAACCCTAAAAACCTTGTAGATTCCAAAGGTCAGTTTCAGCAATGGGCGCTGGCGAACTTTGTCCAAAATCCTGAATATTTGATTATCGATGAGTCTGGCCCAGACCATGCGAAGGAGTTTACGGCGGAAGTTCGTGTTAATGGCAAGGTTTATGGTGTTGGCATAGGTCGGCGCAAACAAGATGCTGAGAAACGTGCTGCTGAAGTCGCACTCAAAAAAGTTGGGCTAGTTTAGACTCATGCAATTCTCTGCAAAGAATCTCAACGGTCAACAATAGGATTTAGCCAGTGCGATCGCACCACTCCACTCACATATCTTCACAAAAACTCATCCCCTGATTGCTGACATAAATTTCTGTTAAACCCTGGAACTAAAAACTCAGGGTTACTGTAAGCTTTTGGTTAAGTTGAATACAAACAAGAGTCGCTATTACTGGTTAGCTCTACAACACTCAAAGCCCTCTGCTCTGAGTATGAATTCCATGAATGCATTAATACTCTTAACCCTAATTCAGTAGCTATCTAGCCAAAGCGAACTCAACCGTCCAATCCCTGCAAGTTGGTCGGTAAATTTGACTCGGTGTTTGGTGTGAGATGAGGCTTTTCCATTAATCAATAACGCGGCTGAGGGAATATTTATCTGACAGAAAGCCATTGGATTCTGATACAAACAAAAATTTACCCCATCAAAGCCGCCTACAACAAAAACAGGGGACTCAAGATTATGAAAGCACAAGACCTTTTGAATCAATACGCCGCTAGAGAATGGAATTTTCAAGAAGCGAACCTAGCTAGTGTTTCTTTGAGTAAAGTCAATCTAAGTCGGGCTGATTTGAGTAAAGCTGATTTAAGTAGGGCTGATTTAAGTCAGGCTGACTTGAGTGGAACGTCTTTCCACTGCGCCAACCTCACCAATGCTGACTTGACTGGGGCTGACTTAACCGGTGCAAACTTAACGGAAGCTAATTTTATTGGCACTGACTTGACTGGGGCAAACCTGAGGGGTGCTGATTTAAGTGGTGCTGATATGCGCTGTGCCAATCTTCATGGTGCCAATCTCACAGGTGCTAATCTGACTGATGCTGAACTCAGTGGTGCCGATTTAAGTGGGGCTTGCTTGAAGAATGCTACTCTAGCTGGAGCTTGCCTAGTTGGTGCGGATTTGATCGGTGTTGATTTAAGTGGAACGGAGTTACCCGAAGAACAACTCAACGGAGAAATTAACCCCACTGGCATCTCTCACAATTGGGTGAGTTGGAACGGTAGTTGCTGATATAGCCCTTCTCGATTGGATGCGGTACACTCTGACCTCTGTGGGAAAACCTCTTTCTACCTCTGGCTAACCCTCTCCCTAACAGGAGAGGGAAGCGGATAATTTTTTTAGCTGAGAGAGGCTTTGATTCTTACTCCCCTTCCCTTGTAGGGAAGGGGTAGGGGGTTAGGTTATTCGGATGTAAACGCACGCAACGGAGAATTGCTATATAGCGGTGGTATTAGCCTGAAATATGCCCATTGTGCTGACGAAGAAATGGGTGAAAAACCAAGGCATTAAACTGTTCATTTCCCCGCAAGCTATTAAAATCAGAGTCCGTTTTAGCAAGTTCTTGATATTCCCCGGCATTCAGATCAATGGCTTCTCGCAAACTAGCGATCGCTTTTTCCTTATTACCCAACAACGCATAACAACACGCTTGGTTGTACCAGGCATATTCATCATCTGCTTCACTATCCAGCGCCTTGTCGTAGCTAGTAATCGCCTCCTGATATTGACCCAATTGCCGCCGAATTTCTCCTTGCTGATACCAACCCCAGTAGTCATCGGGTTTAGCTTCTACCGCTTTGCCATAGCTGGTAAGTGCTTCTTCAAGTTTTCCCCAGTGGCGTAGGGCGTCACCTCGACGATACCATGCCCAGTAGTCCTGTGGTCGTTGGTCGAGGGCTTGGTCATAGCAGGCGATCGCATCCTCATACTCTTCCAACTGACGCAGGGCATCCCCTTTACGGTACCAACTCCAGTAGTCATCAGGGCGTTCTGCCAGCGCTTTGTCGAAACAGGCGATCGCCTCTTCATACCAGTCCAAATCTTCCAATGCGACACGCCCTTTGTTGTACCAAGTCCAGTAGTCCCACGGACGGACTTCTAAAGCTTTGTCATAACTCGCGATCGCCTCCTCATAACGTTCCAGTTGCCGCAGCACTAGACCCCGTTTGCACCAAGCCCAGTAGTCTTTCGGTTCAGTTTTTAACGCTTTGTCATAGCTAATTAGCGCATCTTCATAACAGCCCAAAGCATCCAGCACATCACCTCGCCCGTACCAAGCCCAATAATCTTCTGGCTTGTACTCCAAAGCTCTTTCATAGCTAACGAGGGCTTCTTCGTAGCGCTGTTGGTCGAACAACGCATTCCCCTGCTGGTACCAATCCTCAAAGCTATCGGGTCGGCACTCTAGGGTTCTGTAGATGGTATGGGACAAACCCTGCCTCCGATACATCACTCTACTCATCGTCCATCACCCTCCTTAAATCAGCTCGTATCGAGTTGAAATTTCTCTACCTAATTTCACCGTAACATTGCTTTTATCAATTAATACGCTATCTATAAAACGCTAAAAAAATTAAGCGACTGATATGTTACCGACTGAGCTGTTAATAAATCGACAAAATGGGGAAACCATTATTCCTAAACGGTTGCCGATCAACTCCGAAATCTGTGCGATCGCCACAGAGTTAATCGCCTGCTTCCAAAACGCCGTCGGTAGCACTCAAGGTGACTTGGATCGACAGTTGTCGGAATTTGAAGGCGATAGTCCTGATTATCGGGTCAAACGGGGTCTAGCTCATATTCTCAAAAGCAGTTTTTGCACCTTTGAAGTTGTCAGTCCCCTGGAACCAAAAGAACTGCGGCAGCGTGTTTTTACCCTTTCCGCCCAAGCTGTACCTAGTCATCAGGCATCCGAGGCAACCCTAGAAACCCTGAGTATTACCCTAAGTAAAGAGTTAAACCACGAAGTCTTGCCCCAGCAAATTCGTGTTGGTCTTTATGCAGATTTACAGGAAAATCGGATTTTGACTCAGTTTGAAGACCCCGCACCAGAGGCACTCATCCACCGCTACAACTTATCGCAAGTGCAGGGAATCTTCTATCGGGCAAGTCAGATGGCGCTCAATGCTCATCGGAATGTCCCTGGTGAGTACAAGCTGTTATTCCGTTATTTGAAGTTATTTCAGTTGATGACTTATGTGGAAGGCGATGCTGATCACGGTTTTACGATTACGATTGATGGCCCCACTAGTTTATTTAAACCGAGTACCCGTTATGGTTTAGCGATCGCCAAACTTTTGCCCGCTTTACTGCACGTTACCAAATGGAGTCTCTCAGCCACCTTACAAAGCCGCGATCCTTACAGTGGCGTGCCTAAAACTGGACGTTTCAGCCTGAATGACCGTTGTGGTTTAGAGACCCACTATCCCCCTGGTAAGCCCTATGACAGTATGTTAGAAGCCGCTTTTGCGAACCGTTGGGAGGCTTTAAAAACAGAATGGATACTAGAGCGAGAAGTGGATCTCATTCCTATTCCTGGGAGTGTGATGATTCCTGATTTCCGCCTTGTCCATCCTGATGGGCGTACTTTTTTATTAGAAATTATTGGATTTTGGCGTCCGGAGTACTTACAAAAGAAATTTGCCCAGGTGCGTCGTGCGGAATGCGAGAATTTAATTATTGCTATTTCTGAGCGGCTGAATTTGGATAAAGCAGGGGTGAAGGTGGCAAATGTCCCGGCTAAAGTGATTTGGTTTAAGGATAAGCTTTCGCCTAAAGCAGTGCTGGAGGTTTTAGAGTGATATCGAATCTGTTGCAGGGGAATTATATTTTTTTAACGCAGAGAACGCAGAGGGGGACGCTGAGGGACGCTGAGGTTTTTGAATCATTCTGATGCTAATGGAGATGAGATAAATCCACCAGTATCATTTATCCATGCTTCGCCAGACTCGCCACCACAGTTGCTAGTTCTGCGGGTTCCACAGGTTTAGAAATGTGCATCTGAAAGCCAGATGAGATCGCTCTGGTTCGGTCTTCAGCTCTAGCATAGGCGGTTAGGGCGATCGCGGGAATCTGTCCCCCCTGTTCTGCTGAAAGTTGCCGGACTTTGCGAATTAAGCTGTAGCCGTCCTCAAGCGGCATCGCAATATCGCTCACTAAGACATCTGGCTTCAACTGGGATATGGCTGCCAATGCCTCGCCGGCCGATGCAAACGCAAAGACTTTTGCTTCACACTGTTCCAGTGCGGCGACGAGAAACTCCCGCGAATCCATCTCATCATCGACAATCAGGACTCGTACCCCATTGAGTGCTGGCGAGTTGTCGCATGGCGCGGCTAGAGCAACGGTGCGAGGGGAGTGTTCACCGGAGGAAGGCTCAACGACGGAGATCCGTGGCAGCTTAACGGTAAAGGTTGCTCCCTTGTCTTCACCTTCACTATGAGCACGCACTGTTCCGCCATGTAGTTCAACTAAGTGTCGGACAATGGCTAGTCCCAATCCTAAACCACTATAGACCCTAGTGCTAGAACTATCGGCTTGGCGAAAGCGCTCAAACACATAGGGAACAAACTCCGGGTCAATTCCTTTACCGGTATCCTTTACAGTAATCTCAACATGAGAGTTGACCCGTTCTAATTGCACCTGAACACATCCTTCTTTGGGCGTAAACTTGATGGCATTCGAGACCAAATTCCAGATGACTTGCTGCAATCGGTCAGAGTCACCTGCCACGGGTCCGGTTGCTGGGTCAAGCACACATTGGAGGCCAATCTCCTTGGCTTGGGCAGCCGGACGTACTGTCTCAATCGCCGCTTCGATCACTGAAACCAGTTCAACCGGACGGGTATTTAAGCGCAGCTTACCTTGAATAATCCGGGAGACATCCAGCAAATCCTCAACGAGTTGCGCCTGGGACTTGGCACTGCGTTCAATTGTCTGTAGCGCCCGCGCCGTCGTCGCTGCGTCAAACTGCCGACTATTGAGTAAGCGTGTCCATCCCAGCATCGCATTCAGGGGCGATCGCAGTTCGTGGGAGAGGGTTGCCAAAAACTCATCTTTCAAGCGGTTAGCGGCCTCGGCGGCAGCGCGTGCCTCTTGTTCACGAGCCAGTAGCTGGTTGCGTTCATCTTCAGCTCGCTTACGTTCAGTAAAGTCACGCATGATTTTAGAAAAGCCTCGTATCTGCCCCTGCTCATTTCTTAAGGGCGTGACGATGCCACTCCCCCAGAACCAACTACCGTCTTTACGGATATGCCAGCGTTCATTCTCCGCTCGACCTTCCGTGACTGCTATTTCCAGTTCTTGTTGGTCTGCACCCTGCTCAATGTCTTCAGGTGTAAAGATGATTGAACTTGGTTTTCCTAAGATTTCTGGTTCTTGATAACCCAAAATGCGTTCTGCCCCTAGGCTCCAACGGATAACACGCGCTTGGGTATCGAGGAAGAAAATTGCATAGTCCGTCACATTCTCTAACAGCAGGCGAAACCGCTCTTCACTCACCCGCAGTGCTTCCTCTGCTTGTTTACGGTCTGTAATGTCAGCCAGAATATAAACGGCACCGATGAACGTTCCCCCCTGGTTGAAAATGGGGTCTACCGTGACAGCAAACCAGTGGCTACCGCACTGAACCTCCCGACTCTCACGTTGGCGAGTTTCCTGAACAAGAGTGAAGGGACTTGCCTCAACAACACCCAAGGTCGATGGCATGAGTTCTTGATGCAGGCAACGAATGATCTCGCTAAAGGGTTTGTGTAAAAGCTCCGTCATCGCACTATTACAGCGCATCACTCTTCCTTCCTCGTTTAGAAGGCAAACCCCATCGCTCATAGCATCAAAGGTGCTTTGCCACTCTTGCGCCAAGGTGAGTGCAGACTCCTCTGCCTGCCGAATGCGAAGCAAAGCTCTAACCGTGGCAATTAATTCAATCGGTTCTACAGGCTGTGCCAGGTAGCCATCTGCACCACTGTCTAATCCCTGTGCCTTGTCCCGACTTTCAATAAAACTGGCGGATAGATGGAGTACAGGAATAAAGGCTGTAGCTGGGTTAGCTTTGAGGCGGCGGCAGACTTCAAACCCATTGAGATCAGGTAGCTTCACATCCAGAATAATTAAGTCGGGTCTAGCTTGATCGACTAATTCCAGGGCCGCTTCACCCGTAGCCGCCTCAATCACGTTAAACCCTACACGTTTTAGCATCCGGTTGACGGCATAGCGATTGGCTTCGTTATCGTCTACATGCAAGATTTTGATTAGCTGCTGCTCAAACATACCCTCTCTCACAAGCCTTCAGTGCTATGCCCGCCTTTACCAGTGCTTCCCTCACCCGTGCGATCGCTATTTCTTGGGAGGCTGTCTCTTTAGAAAGAATCGCCACGGTGTTCTGTGCCAGATTCTTTTGCTCTTCTGTTTCCAGGGACTGTGAAGTATTAATAATGACCGGAATATCGTTAGTTTTACTGTCACTTTTGAGCAACGATAATACCTTGTCCCCGCTCATTTCTGGCAGGGAAAGATCGAGAATGATACAGTCAGGCTTTTCGATTTGAGCCAGATCAATACCCTCGCGCCCATCGAAGGCCTCGCTAATATTCAGGTCAGTGTCACTTAACAGTTGCTTCAACACATATTGGGATGCTGGGTCATCGTCAATGAGCAAGAGCTTTTGTGGTGTATTCCGCTTTATCAGCGTATTGATTTGGTTCAATAGTGACCATCTATCCACAGGCTTAACTAAGAATGCATTAGCGCCCAATGCCCTGACTTGCTTTTCGTTATCAATCACCGTGACAACAAGAATCGGAATTTCTTGGGTAGCTTGATTCCCTTTCAATTCCGCAATGAATCCCCAGGTGTGTTGCTCCTCCAGCAAAATATCTAACATAATCGCGGTGGGAGTAAACAAAGTCAGTGCCTGTTCGGCTTCGTCCAGTGTCCGTGCGAGGAAAGGCTGATAAATGGAACCCTGGAAATATTTCTCGTAAGTGAAAAGGGTTTCAGCATTGTCCTCAACCACCAGTATGGGTAAGCGTTGGGGGTCTAGCTTCCAGGAGACGGGCGGCAAAGGTGACTCTTGATTAGAACCCGAATAAACCAGTGGGATGGAAGCAAAAAAGGTAGAGCCAACTCCTATGGTACCGGTTACCCAGACATTTCCTCCTAATAACTCCGCGAGTTTACGTGACAGTGGTAGTCCCAGCCCTGTGCCTTTTACCTGCCGTTGTAGGGGAGAATCCACCTGGACAAATTCTTCAAAGATGCGCTCCGTATCTTCTGCTGCAATGCCAATGCCGGTGTCGGCGACGGAGAAGGTGATCGTATTGCCAACTCGTACAGCGGATACTCGCACCTCACCTGTGGGTGTGAATTTTAGAGCATTAGAAATAAAGTTTCTGAGAATCTGGGCAACTTTTCCCTCGTCGGTGTAAAGCGTTGGGATATCACGGGGTTCTTCAAACACCAAAGCAATGGAGGAGTTGTGGGCGAGTAGAGGGCGCAGCATTCCCCTCAGGGTTCCGAAGAGTTCGCTCACTTCAAAGTTGTCGGGTTGCACAACAATTTTTCCCGCCTCCACTTTTGCCAAGTCTAAAAGGTCATTCACTAACTCTGAAAGCCCTTCAGCCGCTTTGCGGATAAACGTTACCTGCTTTTCTTGGTCTGGTGTTAATTCACCATCCATCCGGTCTAACAACATCCGAGATAGAGAAATTACGGAGTTAAGCGGTGTACGAAACTCATGGCTCATGTTTGAGAGGAAACGGGTTTTGAGTTCGTTGGCACGCTTTAAGGAATCGGCTTTTTCATCTAACTCGGCGTACAATGCCACAACACCCCGATTGGTATCTTCGAGTTCACGGTTGAGCTGAGTTAACGCTTCCTCTCGCTTTTGCAGTTCTGCTAAAGCACGCAGAAGTTCTTGGTTTTGCTGCTGGATTTCTTCCAACGGATTACTCGGCGATCGCTGAACCAACTCATCCGCTATCTGTGCCAAGCGAGGCCCATTCACCACCAGAGCACGCTTCGGTAAGGGTTTTCCCATCTGCACCGTGGTTCCGTGACTGGACGAAGATTCAATCTCAAACCACTCCATGAGTCGTTTGGAGCCAATAATTCCTAACCCCATCCCAGTTGCCGATGTGTACCGTCCCTCTAGAATCGAGTTCAGATTGGCAATGCCTGCTCCCTTGTCACAAATGCAGATTAGAAGGCTTTGAGGCGATTCACCTTCTACTCGAAACTCAACTCGTCCTCCCTGGGCATATTGAAAAGCATTACGAGCGATTTCCGAAACAGCCGTAGCAATGCGCGTCTGATCTTGAGCGTCAAAACCCAATAGTTCAGCAATCAGGCGTGCCCGCTGACGGGTCATAACGACATCTTGTTCAAAGCGTATTTCTATGGTAATAATCGTTGCACTGATTGCCATTTTAGGTTTTGGATTTTAAATTTTGGATTTTAGATGGGGAATTTGCCCCATCTCCCCATCCCCCTATTTCCCCTCGCGAACAACCAAAACGGTTACATCATCACGACCTCGGTTGAAATCTCGGTACAAAACTCCCGCGATCAGGCTGGGATGTTTGGCAACTAAGCCAGGATAACGGTCTAAGCGCCACTGGGTACCCAATCCATCAGAGTGCATGACCAAAAGTCCGCCTTTAGGCCACTGATAGACAAACTCCTGAATCTTGCGGACTTCATGACCAACCGTACCGTTATAGGAAACCATGCTATAGCTTTTTTCCGCCGCAAAAATCGTGCCAGAAATGTTTCCCACCCCAGCAAAACGCACGGTAAGCTGTTCAAAATCAACTTCTGCGATCGCTAAAGCCGCACCGCGCGTACTCCGCAATGCCGCGTGTGCCGCCTCAACAATTTCTTTGGGACTTTTGCCCGAATGCGCTTGAAATATTCTCACTGCTTCACGGGATGCCTGGGCGGCTTGTGGGCCGTGACCCAAACCATCGGCGACTAGCAGCAAGGTGCGACCGCAATTTTGGGCGGTTGCCCAAGCATCTCCCGAAATCTCCTCACCGATTTTGGGCAAGCACACTACGCCCTTGTCTAAATCATTCTCTAGGGGTTGTACGGATGGGGAGTTTGCCCAGAGTTGAGCTAAACAGGCACTTCCCAGCTTGGGAACTGAATAAATATCAAAAAAAGCTGACAGACGACTCATGGCTCCCAAACCCGTTCCCGAAGTTCCGGCGGTAGAAAAGCCATCTTGTAAACACTGGCTGATATTGCTGATTCCTGGCCCTTTGTCTAAGGCTAAGATTTCAATTCCCTCAATCTCGTTCCGGGTCAACGGTTGTAGCACTAATTCGCCATCTTTTGCGTGGCGAATCAGGTTATTAGCGGCTTCGGTCACCACAATCCCGACTTTTCCTCGCTCCGTCTCGTTGAATCCCAAACGACTCGCCAGGGCTAGTGCAATCCGTCGCGCTTCACCCGCCTGACTAGACTCTACAATCGGTAAGGCAACAGCTTCTATCATGATTTAAGTTATTTCCACTTGGTAATAGTGACGCAGGTGCCTTTTCCGACCTCGGAAACAATATTGAATTCGTTGACCAGTCGTTTTGTACCGCTTAGCCCTAGACCGAGTCCGTTGCCAGTGGTGAAGCCGTCTTTTAGAGCCAAATCAATATCTGAAATCCCTGGCCCGTTGTCTTCAAAAGTCAGTCGCAAGCCTCGACGGATTCCTTCCTGTAGAGCTTCCAGCTTGACTGTACCGCCACCGCCATAATCCAGAGTGTTGCGTGCCAACTCACTGGCTGCCGTGACAATCTTGGTCTGGTCTACCAAACTAAAACGTAGTTCCACAGCCCACTGACGCACGGATTGTCGGACTAAGACAACGTCGGCGGAGGACTGGATGCTCATCGTTTCAGACCTCACTATGTCCATCCGCGTTCTCTCTAGCAGAAGCTGCCAACGAGGCACGCAGGCGAGCCATTCCTTTTTCAACATTTAAGGCGGTGCGAATACCAGTGAGGGACAGTCCCAACTCGACCAAGGTGATAGCAACGGCTGGCTGCATTCCCACCACAACGGTTTCGGCATCCAGTACCCTCGACATTTTGGCAATGTTCCCTAGTATCCGCCCGATAAAGGAATCCACTATTTCCAAGGCGGAGATATCAATCAGCACACCACGAGCACTGATTTGGACAATCCGGTTCGTTAGGTCGTCCTGCAAGGTCATGGCTAGGCGGTCATGCATATCGACTTGGATCGTCACTAGCAGGAATTCACCCATTTGCAGGATGGGGATACGTTCCATACAAAATCTCCTGGCTCTATACCATACCGCGATTGGTGCGACTAATCGACGCCCCAGTTCGCTTGAGAGCTAGCGCAAAGGCATCTGCCAGCGACGCTTTCGTCACCATATCAGCCAAATCGACGCCCAGATATACAATGGTTTGGGCAATCTGAGGACGAATCCCACTGAGGATGCAATCCGCGCCCATCAGACGAGCGGCGGTGACTGTCTTCAGTAAGTGCTGAGCCGTCAGAGTATCGACGGTTGGCACACCTGTAATGTCAATAATCGCCACTTCCGAACCCGTCTCAACAATTTTCTGTAACAGAGACTCCATCACCACTTGAGTTCGGGCACTATCCAAGGTGCCAATAATCGGTAGGGCTAAAATGCCGTCCCATAGTTTTACCACTGGCGTTGACAGCTCCATCAGCTCCTCTTGCTGGCGCATAATCACTTCTTCGCGAGTTTTTTGATAGATCTCAGTCGTCCAGAGTCCCAGCTCGTCGAGCAAGTTACTGGCTAGCACAATTTCCTCAATCAGGCTAACAGCATCCTGCGCGAGTTCGGCTCGCAGACGGGTGAACAGAGGTTGCTTAAATGAGAAAACAAAGGTTGCTGTTTCCGTAGGCGTAAAGCCTTTTTGGGAGCGAGTCCGGGAAACACTCGCCAACATTTCTCGCACCCCCTTCCACTCTGGTGCGTGAGTATCACTCAAGTCACCCTGCTGTACAGCATTTTTGAACAGATCTAGGAACTCTCTGCACTCCTCTCGCAACTCCGTCTCTTTGTGCAAACCTTGGCGGGTACCATCGGTTATTTGCTGTTGCAGCCAATCCTCCAATAGTTGGACTTGATAATTTTTAAGAATCTCTGGAATTTTACTTTTGCCGCTCAAGCTCATCTAACGGCTCCTTCGCTTAGCCGGAATTTTAGGGAGTCATTGTACAGGTCAATCATTAACTAGGCTTTTTGGTTCACTAGCTCGAATGGTGGCGCTGAACACTGAAGTGTCTGGTAATTTCTTGAGTGCACTTAAAGCTGCTCAAGAGGATAATGTTGCCGATGACTGGAGGTAGTCCCTTAAAGGCTGATTGACTTACTTATTATAGGGACAAAGTGAGACAAAATTTACTAACTTCGTTATGATAAAATTTTTGTACTAATTTTTGAGGCTTTTAAACATTTGAGGCTTTTAAAGCCTACCATTAGGATGTATTGAAAAATAAACAATTTTTTTAACGCTTTAATAAACGCCCATGCGGCTTCAATTTAGAAGTGCATTTAGCGATAAATTGATATTCATTAATTTTCATGTTTTTAACGGCAGATGCAGGTACGCCGTTACTAATCAGCTTAATCTTCAGTTAAAGCGATCACAAGGCATTGATAATCAGAGGATCTTGAGGAGTTGCGGTAGGCTTAATCGTTATCCACTGACCCGTTTGGGGGTCTCGATAAAGGGGTGCTTCAGCCAGGGTTTCCTCAACGGGTTCAGGTGAGTGGATCGTCAGCCATCGACCCGTTTGAGGGTCTCGATAGGTGGTGAAGGGTTGTTGTCGGGGTTGCTTCCAAAGTGCCATAAAATTATCTCCATCGATCAGAATGGCTTGTCCTGATAAAAATATATTAGTCTGCCCCAAAATAGAGTTTCGTGATTGGTAGCTCTATAATTTGGTGAAGAAAGTCACTGAAAACAGCGACCGCTGACAATCAAAAGTAGGATGTAAATTACAATTCAAGAGTGATAATTTGGCAGATTAGTGGTGATTGCGATCGCAGGACAATTGGAAATCTGTCACACCGATAAGTTTGATACTGAAGTTGTTAAACAGTGATTAGACAACGCTTATTATGGATTTTTTCCTTACTGTTTTGCCTAGTTCTAGTTTTAGTTGTGAGTATTCGTAATCCAGCAGCGGGTTCAGACCGCACAGAAATTCTCTGGGATACTTGGGGTATCCCCCATATCTATGGAAAAAGCGATGGGGAACTCTTTCACGCCTTCGGCTGGGCGCAAATGCACAGTCATGGTGACTTGATTATGCGCTTGTACGCTCAAGCAAGAGGACGGGCGGCTGAGTATTTAGGTGAAAGTTACCTGGATTCGGATAAATATGTCAGAACCATGGGCATTCCGGAACGAGCCAAGGAATGGTATCAGGAACAGAACCCAGCTATGCGCGGCGACCTGGATGCGTTTGCGGCGGGAATGAATGCTTATGCCCAAGAACATCCCGACCAAATTAACAATGAACTCAAGTCGGTGTTACCTGTCGATGGGGTGGATGTGCTGGCTCATGTGCAACGGGTGATTCATTTTAACTTTATGATTAACCCGCAAAGTGTGGAGGCACTCCGTTCTCGTCCCAGTGTGGCTGGTTCCAATGCTTGGGCGATCGCACCTTCTAAATCAGCGAGTGGTAACGCCATGCTACTGGCTAACCCCCACTTACCTTGGTCAGACTTTTATCTGTGGTATGAAGCGCAGCTTACTGCCCCCGGAATGGATGCTTACGGGGTGACTTTGGTGGGAATGCCAATCCTGGCGATCGCGTTTAATGAGTCTCTGGGTTGGACGGTGACGGTGAACACCCATGATGGCTGGGATGCTTACGAACTGACACTAGCCGATCAGGGTTATCGTTGGGATGGCAAGGTTCGCCCGTTTGAAACCGAAACCCAAACCCTGAAAGTCAAACAAGCAAACGGTACACTACGGGAAGAACCCTTCGTTGTGACGCGATCGCTTCACGGCCCCATTGTCGCCCAACAAAATGGTAAAGCCATTGCCGTGCGCGTAGTTGGATTAGACCAGCCGAATATGATGGAACAATTGTGGGGCATGGCACGGGCAAACCAGTTGAGCGAATTTGAGGCGGCATTAAAGCCTTTGCAGTTGCCGATGTTCAACATCCTCTATGCCGACCATCAGGGTCATATTTTATATGTATTCAACGGTCAGGTGCCCATACACCCAAAAGGAAATTGGAACGACTGGCAGGATGTTGTACCCGCAGATACCACAGCGACGCTGTGGACGAAAACCCACCCCTATCAAGACTTACCGCGTGTCCTCGACCCTCCTTCCGGCTGGTTACAGAATGCCAACGATCCCCCCTGGACAGTCACCTTTCCCGCAGCACTCAATGCCAACGATTATCCCTCCGATATGGCACCCCGTTTCATGCATTGGCGGGCGCAGCGTTCAGCCAAGCTGCTGATGGAGAAAGAAAAAATCAGCTTTGAGCAGATGATTGCGGATAAGTTCTCCTCCCGCATGGAATTAGCGGATCGAGTTCTGGATGACTTAATTCGGGCGGCACGTCAGTCGGGTAGCGAATTAGCGAATCAGGCGGCTGATGTCTTGCAAGCTTGGGATCGCAACGCGGATGCAGAGAGTCGGGGTGCTGCACTCTTCGCCGCTTGGGCACGAACCATGCCTGCTCAAAACCGATACGCCAATCCCTGGAATGAAAATTCTCCTCTCACCACACCGAACGGTTTGGCTGACCCTGAAGGTGCAGTAAAGGTGCTGGAGACCGCCGCCACCACGGTAAAATTACTCTACGGAGCGTTGGATGTGCCATGGGGTCAGGTGGCTCGGCTACGGTATGGCAAGGTGGATTTACCGGCGAGTGGTGGCCCAGGTATGTTTGGCATTTTCCGGGTGATCGACGTGATGCCTTCTTCAGCGGATGGACGCTTCCAATCCTTTGCGGGTGATACTTATATTGCCGCCATTGAGTTTGCTAATCCCATCCGGGCAAAAGTTCTGAACACCTACGGGAATTCGACTCAGCCTAGTTCACCACATGTTGGCGATCAACTGGCTTTGTATGCCCGTAATGAAATGCGACCCGTTTGGCGTACCCGCAAGGAAATAGAGGAGAACTTAGAATCGCGCCAAGTTTTTTAGTCCGTCCTCGTAGGAGGTGCGGCGGTGGGCTTGGTTGGCTCACATCGTGCACCATTCTCAAGTTTGCCTCCACACCCGCCAAGAAATTAATTTCTTGGCTTATAGCTCAAGTTCATTGAAATGGACTGAAACTCAAATCCTGTCGTATGAAGCGGAGAACGCTGCGCGAATTGCCTTCTGCCTGCTGCCTTTCAAGACAGATCTGAGTGTATTCACTTTTTTCCCTCCCTCAAAACCTGGCAGGGATCTACCTACATCTGAAAATTTTGGGTAAGCAACCACTGAAGAATTAGCGGGATTATTGCCTTGAACCAGAAAGAATTAATACAGCCGCCGAAATCATTAACCTGTGCCGCAGAAAATCAGGGATTTAGGTGTGATTTAATTCTATTAGGAGAGACAAATCATGACGATTAATTTTAACCCCAATCTTCTTCCTAACGATGCTCCCAGTGATGAACTGATTGCTGAAAAATTAGGAGCCTTATTGCTGGGCGATCCCGACGCATTTCAGGAGGAAGTCGAGCTGTCAATCAGTAGAGGATGGGATGCAGCGACGTTTAACTTGATTTTTGATGATGATGAGGAAGATGAGGGAGATGAAGTAGAAGTGGAAGCTGCATGATTCTACCCCTAGAGAGTGGCTTGTTTTCAGTGAAAGCATTATCTTTCGGGATAATGGGTTGATACTGAGGGTAGATACAATCCCCATCTGCCTAAACGGTGGGGGAGTAGAAGTCGTCTCTATTGGAGAATCGTTATGTCAAAAGAGCAAAAGAGCAAGAAAGAATCTAAAAAGCCTAAAAAGGAATCTGATGGGAGTAAGAAACAAAAGAAAGACCCCAAAAGATATGATGGCTAGTCACACGTTGAGCTAGATAAAAGTACACCTTTTCATAAAAAGCAGGTAGCGCAGAAGAAGGGTGATTAGCTGTCATCCAGCACCCAAGGGGCGATCGCAGAAATGGGAACAAAAGCGATCGCTTCCCCAATTCGGTAGGATGAGCATAGGTTTACCCCAACGGCGGCTGTATGGTTAAAACACCCTCTCAGCATTGGACAATTCCCCCTTTAGAAAATGGCGATCGCTTAAACCGTTACGAATTTGAGCGCCGTTACAACGCCATGCCCAATCTGAACAAAGCTGAGTTAATCGAGGGGATTGTCTACATGCCTGCTGCACTACGTTTCAAGAGTCACGGTCAACCTCATGGCTGGATGATCGGATGGTTGGTAACTTACGAAGCTACAACACCAGGTGTTGCGTTGGGAGTTGAACCAACGGTGCGGCTTGATATCGACAACGAACCTCAACCGGATGCAGTACTCCTAATCATGCCACAAGCAGGGGGTCAAGCACGATTGAGTGAGGATGATTATATTGAAGGTGCTCCAGAGTTAGTTGTCGAAATTGCCGCTAGCAGTGTGGGAATCGATCTTCATGCTAAAAAACAAGCTTATCGCCGGAATGGGGTGAAGGAATATATTGTCTGGCAAGTGCTCGATCAAAAAATTAGCTGGTTCTATCTAGATAAGGGTGAGTATCTCGATTTACCAACTGATACTGATGGAATTGTCCGGAGTCGAGTCTTTCCGGGGTTGTGGTTAGCGGTTGTAGAGTTATTAGCTGGGAATATGCAGGGCGTATTGGCAGTTTTACAAGAGGGAGTGCAATCTCCTGAACATGCCGCATTTGTCCAGAAATTAGCTAGTTACTAATTAGCCCATTGTGAAGAATTAGCCTCAGCTTTCACGAGTCACAATGGCACTTGAAGACTAGAGTGACCTATTTTCTGACCTCTTTTTCGCCAAGAGGCAGCCTTCATCACACCACGAGTACTCATTTCCTTGCTGATAGTTGAAGGACTTGCAAAGCCTTGCAACTGCTCGGAACGCTTATTTGAGGATTGGCATTGCTCCTTAGTTCGATGGTTTCCTGACAGGAGAAAAGCCCTGACAACTTCGGTTAAGTCTGTAAAACAGAGGGTTTTGAAAATGTAGGCGATCGCACCTAGGTTCATGGCTTGGTCTTTTTTGTCCACATCGCTAATCATCACAATAGGTATATGTATCAGTTCAGGCTGCCGCTTTAGCCATGACAGTAAGCAAAGACCGGATAGATGAGGCATTGTTACACTGATTAGTATCAAATCAGGTAAGGGATACCGCTGTCGATTAGCATCAGTTTTTTTGCCTTTTAGGTAATTTATCGCTTCCTCTTTGTTCTCAACCAATTTGACGCAAACATCTAACTCTGTACTGGAGTTTAGACTACGATGGCAAGGAGTGCCGAGTAGAGAAGCAGTAATTACGGCAAAAAAATTAGTCAAGTTCGCGAGTGCCAATCGCGAATAAAACTCAGCGCAATGAAACTGACATGAAATGATACAGACTTAAGCTCAAGCCGGGATGATTGCCCAGAACAAAAACTCTCGCGTGTGTCTCTCCGGTTCTGTGTTTCCGTGTCTACCCTAATCAAGAGCATCCAACCTGACATGTATAAGTCATGGGAAAGGGGAGAAAATGATAATTAACCAAAATCGATCATTTCTCCCCTGCATGAACTATAAACAACTTCAAGAATTTCGCCAACAAGTTTACGACTTAATTAACTTCGCGCAGGATGCTACTTTTGAGTTGACTGATGCTGTACTCACAACTCGCAATGTCTATAGCCTAGCTGAATTTTCTTTAAGTCCCTTTTTTCGACGGAAGTGGCCGAGCATATATGAAGCTCTACAAGACTGTAGACCGAATCGCAACAAGTTAATGCGCCTGTATATCAAACAGATACTAGTGCAGGAGCGCCCCGTTTTAGCCGTAGATCATACGGCTTGGGCAAGAGTTCATTCACCAACATTGCAAGACCGTACTTACTGCCATCAGCCAAGTGCGATCGCTTCCAACAAACCGATTAGTATCGGTCAAGGATACAGTACCATAGCTTGGATACCCGAACATAAGGGCAGTTGGGCATTACCTTTGAGACATGAGCGGATTACCAGTTGGGAGAATCCGATTAGCAAAGCTGCTTGGCAAATCAAACAAGCTTGTAAGTATTTGCCACTACGTCCGATGATTTTACTCGATAGTGAATATGGCAATGCTTCCTTGCTCAATCAAACAGCCCAGATAGAAGCCGACTTTTTGATGAGGATTCGTTCTAATCGTTGTTTATACTCAGCACCTCCTGCCTATACAGGTAAGGGACGACCCAGAAAACATGGTCAAAAATTTAAGCTCAACGACTCATCAACTTGGTGGGAAGCTACTGAAATGGTTGAAGTTGAGGACTCAAGGTTTGGGCAACTTCGAGTCCGGATGTGGCAAGACCTGCATTTTTCTGGTAGTGCTTCAATTGCTATGCAATTAATTTTAGTCGAACGTATCCTGCCGGAGCAATCACACTCAAAGTCTCAACCGTTATGGTTGGTGTGGGTAGGTCAGGAAATGCTGCCCCTGCCTGAGATTTGGCGACAATATTTACGTCGCTTTGCTGTTGACCACTGGTATCGTTTTCTTAAACAACGATTACATTGGACAGTTCCTCAACTGAGTACTCCATGCCAATGTGAAAGGTGGAGTGATTTAATGCCCATATTGACTTGGGAATTATGGTTAGCTAGAGACTTGGTGGCACAACACCACCTTCCTTGGCAAAAACCCCTGTCAAATTTAACTCCTGGGCGGGTGGCTGAGTCGTTCGCATTACTTTTACCGGAGATTGGCACACCGGCTGTCTCTCCCAAACCCCGTGGAAAGTCTCCGGGTTGGCAAGCCGGGAACAAACGTACTAAAAAAACTCGTTACCCAGTAGTGAAAAAAGGAAAAACACCACACAAAAAACGGACAAAAAAAGCTGCTTAATCTCTATTTTTTCTCTGGCTGTTCTTCTTTCTCAGCTTTTGTTATCGCTGAGTTAGTTTGTCGTAGTCTAATCTCCAGTCTGTACCTTCACCAACCGATGAACTAGGAGGGTAAGAAAGGTCTATTTTATTCAAACTAGAGGAATTATAATTTGCCGTTTTTTCCACAGGCTTTGACCAAGCCGCGACTAAGTTAACCTTATTCAGGAGACGCTTATTGAGGGCGCGTTGAATCAGAAATTGGTCGTCAGGATTATCTTCGACTAAGAGAATGGTAGTATTCATTCGCACCCTCGGATTGGAGATGATTATGGGGGATTCAGCAAACTTGATAATGACTAGTAATCACTAGAAAGAATGATTGTTTTCACCGCTCTCTTGTAACCTAAAGGTTCTTTTTATCCCCAACATCTCCTGTAAGAGGGAGCTAAATGTTAAATCAGGACGTGACTCTGGATACACAGAATCTATGACGAGGGGGTCAATTCATGCGCTAGAGTCGGAGCGTTATCAACTGCAACACCTGACGAGAGCAACGGAATTATGTGGAAAGTATTGAGTGGATTTGGATTGCTGACAGGGGCGACTTACCCGTTTCGGGTTCTAGCGGTTTTCAGGCGCACTCCCCGCCTCTGGGGGTATGTCGCTATACCGATTCTGGTCAATTGTATCGTCGGTGTTGTCCTGTATGCGGGATTACTCTTCTTTGGTTGGGACAGCGTGGCGTATCTCATGGGTAGTCTGACTCATTGGGTAGACTCCCTGATTACGAACCTGCCAAGATGGCTGGGTATTTTGGATTATTTAATTATTGGTGTTGGCTGGTTGCTGCGCTTGCTACTGGTAGTCGGCTTACTGCTACTGACTGGCTTTGTACTGGTGCAATTTGGGGTGTTGCTGGGTGCGCCGTGGTATGGTCAACTTTCTGAGCAGTTGGAGGAACTTCGCACCGGTCAGCTCCATATAGTAGAAGTAGGGATTGTGCGAGATATTGGACGAGCCATCTTATTTGAGTTGAAGAAATTAGTGCTAGTCGTGGGAGTGGGGGTTGTATTACTCCTGTTGAACTTAGTACCGGGTATTGGGACGTTAGCCGCTACAGTGGGTGGCTTTGCACTGGCGACAACCATTGTCTGCCTCGACTTTATGGATGCACCCCTCGAACGCCGCCGCCTGCGCTTTCGGGAAAAGCTGAGAATTGTATTCCGCAGTTTACCCGCGAGTGCTAGTTTTAGTTGGGTTTGTTTGGCACTGGTGAGTGTGCCACTGTTGAATCTTCTGACAATTCCGCTGTGTGTGGCATCGGGAACGTTATTTTTTTGCGATCAGGTTTTACCGGGTGGCGAAGCCAATCGCGTTTCACCGGGTGCCGATGGTCTTCTCTTGACACAAACGCGACAGAAACGGCAGCAGCGAAGCTGAGCGAATCTTGCCAAACCTTGCTCACTGCCAAACTGCGATGAATCAAACTCGGACAATCGCGTATCTGATAGTAGATCGGCTCATACTATACCCTCAACAATATATAGGAGCTTAAAACCGCTCCAATACACATGCCCTATTAAAGACATATTTTTACCTAACGATGAAGTTCAAACCCCAGATTTTATCCCGGAACAGCAGGTATCTCTCGGAGCAAGTCAGGTTCATTGTGTACAAATGTAATTTGCAATGTCCCTACTAACTCCTTGTGTTTGGGCGTCGAGTTGTTAGCAGGGATGAGTTGCTCCAGGCTCTGTTGGCTCAAATGCAAACCTGTTTCTTGCACAGATGCAGCGAGCCTGTCCAAGTTGGCGCTGGGCACCTCAAAGTTGATGCAGATGAGGACGTTCGAGTATAGGTGGAAGTCAGTAATCCAGGCTCCTGCTTGGCTAATCGCCTCACTCACACAAGCAGTCATCTGAATCCGTTCTGCTTTGGTGAACCCATCCAAGCGTAGAAACCGTTGCTCAAACACAGCGTCACCTCCCAAGTGAATCAGCTCCACTATAGAGGAGTAATCATAGAGCGGTCTTCATCCTGCAAGGTCACCTATCTGGGTGATATTAAAGACGATACTTATTAGACCTGGGGGGCGAAAATCGAATGAGAGCAAGAGACTCCAAGAGCTGCGCTCACAAACATGGGATGAAAGACTTTCCTCCTAACTTCTGACTCCTGACACCTGACTCCCGACTTTCAAGATAGGTCTATTTTAGAGAATTGGTATTAACTCAATTGATTTTGCCACTCGAAAAGTACAGCTCGACACTGAAGGCAAGTTAAATCTTGAAGTAAGCTGCGAATGCCTTCCGATGTCGTGGGATAGGTAGCTGCCACAAGGTCAGAGTTTACCGAGATTGTCGGATCGATTTCTACGACAAAACCGTAGAGTTTTTGGTTGGAGAACGAACTATTAATCGCCCAACCCTTAGGGTTAAGGAGAGTAAGGTGTGCGATCGCATCCTCCCTTAAGCCCAATTCCTTCTCTAAAATTTTCGGCACTGCCGTTTCGGGTGTTTGCCCCTCACTGACACGCCCACCCGGAAAATCGAGCGTTGCTTCTCCCAATCCAGGGCGATAATTCAACATGGGAAACAGTAGCTGACCGTCATGAAGGGTCAACAGAACCACCGAATCTGTTTTTTCCACTCGCCAATAATCGATCACTTGCTGGCGATCGTCTTCTAAATGTTCACCCAATAACGTGAACCAAGGGGAACGGATTTCCAAAAATCGGTCTAAGGTTTTCCAGTGCTGTTGGCGAGTTTCATCCATAATGTTTTTCAGTACGATTGTCCGGTAATTAGGGTAATGGAATATAAAAGACTCGGCGATAGCGATTTGTTAGTATCTGAAATCTGCCTGGGAACGATGACCTATGGTCATCAAAACACGATAGAGGACGCCCGTGAGCAACTCGATTATGCCATTGCCCAAGGTATCAACTTCATCGATACTGCCGAGATGTATCCGGTACCGGGACGGGCCGATACTCAGGGAAAGACTGAAGAATATATCGGTGATTGGTTGGTTCAGCAGCCGCGAGACAAACTGATTATCGCCACCAAGGTAGCAGGCCCTACCTCTCGCTTAAGTTGGATTCGAGGGGAAAAACGCCAAATTGACCGTCCCAATGTCGAGCAAGCGGTAGAGGATAGCCTCAAGCGTTTACGCACAGATTACATTGACCTCTACCAAATCCACTGGCCCGATCGCTATGTTCCCCTATTTGGTGCACCGGATTATGACAAGGCGCAGGAACGAGAGACTACACCCATTGCCGAACAACTGGAGATATTTGCCGATCTGATCAAAGCGGGTAAAATTCGCTACTTGGGTTTGAGTAATGAGACCCCTTGGGGGGTATGCGAGTTTTGCCATTTAGCGAAACAATTGGGATTGCCGAAAATTGTCTCGATTCAGAATGCTTTCAACTTAATCAACCGGGTATTTCAGATTCACCTTGCCGAAGCCTGTCGGTTCAATAATGTGGGTTTGTTGGCCTATAGTCCCTTGGGATTTGGTGTTTTGACGGGCAAACATCTCAATGGCAAAGCGGAACAGTCCCGGATGGCTTTATTTCCGGGATTTGGTCAGCGCTATGACAAAACTAATATGATAGAAGCAGTAAGGGCTTATGTGGAAATTGCCCACAAGCATAACCTGACTCCGGCACAGTTAGCATTGGCATTTGTGCGATCGCGTTGGTTTGTTACCAGTACCATTATTGGGGCAACCACAATGGGACAGCTTCAGGAGAATCTCAACAGTTTAGAGGTGACGCTGGATCAAGATATTTTGGCAGAAATCGATCGGGTTTATGCTCGGTATCCTAATCCCACTCCATAAGCGATCAGTCTTCAATCATCGACGGTGTGCACCCATAATGCAGGAAAATATTCTCCCCTAATTTCACCTGCTTCCCCTGTCTGTTTTCGAGTCATGCGCTTCTCTTAAAATTAAACATCTCTCCTAGGTTAGGTTTCTTCCCAACATCGATTTATCGATTAAACTTTGATGGGTTTTGCGATCGCTCTAACCATCCGTCAAATCTGAGTGTTGAACTACCTTGTAAGTTTCTGGGTGCATCCGGCTGAGGAAATATATCTCCTCAGTTCAAGCTGGAATGAAGTTCATAGATTGGCGCAAATAGCATCTTGATTCTCTTGGAAATGAAGCCTGAACGGGCACTTCTTGGGTGTAGCTACGACTTACTTTTTACCCTAAGCAACAGGTGGCTACTAAAATAAATTTAACTATGATCAGAAAAATCTTTACACAGAGTACTCATCCCTGCCCTAACTTTTTCAGGAAAAAGAAGAGAGCACAACAAGAAAAAATCTTGACTTTTTTCCTATTGCCTTTTGCTGGTTTTTTTTTCCCTTCTTTAGTAAAGGCACAATCCATCGTTCCGGCGGCTGACGGCACCGGGACAGTGGTAACACCTACGAACAATCAAATCGACATCACAGGCGGACAACTGTCTGGTGATGGAACTAATCTTTTCCATAGTTTCTCTCAATTCAACCTGAATCAAAACCAGATTGCAAACTTCCTCTCTAATCCATCCATTCAAAATATTTTGGGTCGAGTCAGCAGTGGAGATGCCTCAATTATTAACGGTTTAATTCAGGTTACAGGTGGTAATTCTAACTTATTTTTGCTCAACCCAGCCGGGATTGTTTTTGGTTCTAATGCAAGCTTAAATGTGCCTGCCTCTTTTACTGCCACAACGGCTACAGGAATTAGTTTTGGTAACAATTGGTTTAATGCCACGGGGGTGAATGACTATCAATCCTTAGTCGGTACGCCCAATACGTTTGCCTTCAATACCTCCACCCCTGGGGCAATTGTCAATGCTGGCAACCTTGCCGTGGGACAAGGACAAAACTTAACTCTTTTAGGGGGTACGGCAGTCAGTACCGGGCAACTGTCTGCACCCGGAGGACATATCACCGTCGCCGCCGTACCAGGCTCCCATTGGGTGCGCCTGAGCCAACAGGGAAGCGTACTCAGCTTGGACATCCAACCGCTGACGGGAAATGGTAGTCAACCAGAACAGTGGACATTCCCGGTTGCCTCTTTACCTCAACTTTTAACGGGTGGCAATGCAGGAAATGCCACGGGATTGGCTGTCAACAGCGATGGCACTGTGCAGCTAACAGGTTCCGGCATCGGTGTAGAAACTGGGGATGTGGTAGCGCAGAACGTAACGGCTCAAACGGCAACACTATCGGCGAACCACAATTTAACCTTAGTGGAAAGCCAACTCATCACGACCGGAAATCTGACGCTTCTGGCAAAGGATACGGTGCGAGTGCGGGATAGCGTGACCAATCCCTTTATGGTTCAGGCAGGGGGAAATCTCTATATTCAGGGCGATCGCCATATCGATATTTTGGCACTCAACCATCCCCAGACTCCGTTTACTAGCGGCGGTCAACTGAGTTTAGTCAGTAATGGTGATATTTCTGGGGATGCTCACTTTGCCAGTAATGGGTTCTCGATTCTCAACTTGGCAGGCGCTCCTGGTAATTTTGTCAGCCTTTACGACCCTATTATTAGTTCAAATGGGGATGTCACGTTTGGAAATTACACCGGTGTGGCACTTAAGGTAGAGTCTACAGGCAGCATCACGGGTGGGAATATCACAATTACGGGGCCTGATACCGCTCTGCTTGCGGGTTCCGATCCGGATATTCCAATTTTGCAGAGTAGTCCAGCCCTGATTTTGCGAGCGGGTTTGACTACCTTAGCCAATGCCCTGAATGCTCCTATTCAAGTAGGGCAAACAACCTTTACTTCTTCTGGAACCTCGTCATCTCCGGCAAGCATTACCGTAGGGAATATTGACACCTCGAATCAAGGTCAAGGCAGTGCTGGACCTGTGATCTTATCGGCTCCAGGCAACATTACCACCAACAATATCACTTCAAACGATCAGGGGCCAGGTGATGCTGGTTCTGTAACGTTGACGAGTACACAGGGTAATATTATCACAGGTGATATTTTAGCTAACGATCAAGGCCCAGGTAATGCTGGTTCCATCACGCTTACGGCTGGAGGTACAAATACCATCGGCGTCACCAATGTCCAGAATCAAGGTCCTGGTAATAATGGCACTTTGTCCATAGTACCCAGTCCGAATCCTTCACCCAGTCCGAATCCTTCACCCAGTCCGAATCCTTCACCCAGTCCGAATCCTTCACCCAGTCCGAATCCTTCACCCAGTCCGAGTCCCTCACCTACTCCAAGTCCTTCCACCAGTCCAAATCCCATACCCGTTCCCACTCCCTCACCCACCTCAAACTCTCCAACTACCAATACGGGGGGTAGCCCAACCAGCACTGATAGTGGCAGCACAATCAGCAATACGGGGGGTAGCTCAACCAGCACTAATAGTGGCGGCACAACCAGCAATACGGGAGGTAACACAACCAGCAATGCAGGAGGTAACGCAACCAGTACTGACAGTGGCAGCACAACTAGCAATACGGGAGGTAGCCCAACCAGCACTGACAGTGGCAATGCCAACTCACCTGGAGGAGACACAACCAACACCGATGGTAGAGCGGAAGAACCGACTCAAGCTAGTACCAATGCAGCACAGAGCAATTCTGATTCCACGCCGGATTCTGCTGAGGCTGCATCACAACTGTTTTCCAGGCTAGAAGGGCTGTTCTCGCGACAATACCAAGACTATTTTGGGTTGCCTGTTGATACAGCAGTTTCAACTTTGGCAGATGCCCGTAACATTCTCCTGAATATTGAGCAATCCACTGGAGTGAAGCCGGCACTCATCTATGTCGCATTTGTACCCCAGAACGAAAGCCGTGAGAAAACAGCTTCGCAAGAGTTGGGGAAAGAAAATCGTCTCTCCCAGAGTAAGAACCAGAGTAAGAATAGCGATCGCTTAGAATTGCTGGTGGTGACAGCTCAAGGAGTGCCGATTCGCAAGCCGATTGAGGGAGCAACGCGTGAGCAAGTCATGAAAGTTGCAGATGAGTTTCGTTCTGAGGTAACCCGCTCTCGCAGGGATAAGAGCTATCTGGCTCCATCGCGACAACTCTATCGATGGATAGTGGCTCCTATAGAAGCCGATTTAAAAGCGCGAGGCATTGAGAACGTGAGTATGGTGATGGATATTGGCTTGCGTTCTCTTCCTATTGCTGCTCTCCATGATGGTCAACAGTTTCTGATCGAGAAATACAGCGTTGGCTTGATGCCCAGTCTAACGTTGACGGATACCCGCTACAAGGATATTAAAAACTCCCAGATTCTAGCGATGGGGGCATCGCAATTTGTCGAGCAAAAACCCTTACCGGCTGTGCCGCTAGAATTATCCACGATTACTGATTCTTTGTGGCAAGGCGAATTCTTTCTTAACGAGGCATTTACCCTAGGAAATCTTAAGGCACAGCGACAACAGCAACCGTTTGGGATCATCCATTTGGCTACTCATGCTTCTTTCCAAGCAGGGAGTCCCGGCAACTCTTACATTCAACTTTGGGACACCAAACTGCGGTTGAATCAACTACGAGAATTAGGCTGGAATAATCCACCCGTCGAGTTATTAGTCTTGAGTGCCTGTCAGACAGCTTTGGGGAATCAGGATGCTGAATTAGGCTTTGCAGGGTTAGCTGTGCAAGCTGGGGTTAAGTCAACTTTGGGCAGTTTGTGGTTTGTCAGTGATGAGGGAACGCTGGGGTTAATGACAGAGTTCTATCAGCAGCTAAAGCAGGTACCGATTAAGGCAGAGGCATTGCGACAAACACAACTGGCAATGCTTAAAGGACAGGTGTATCTCCAAGGAAGCCAATTAGTCACGAGTACTCAATCAGCGCCTCTTTCAGAAGCACTCGCCCAGCTAGGAGACAAAAATTTTGAACATCCTTATTTTTGGGCGGCTTTTACGTTGGTTGGGAATCCTTGGTAATGTTGTTTTTGGCTGGATTCATTGATTAAAAATTGATGGAGTTGGCTCTTAATCATCGAATCTGTTTGCCTTGCAATCATATTTTTTAACGCTCCAGAGCGCAGAGGGGGACGCGGAGGAACGCCGAGGTTTGTGATTAATCCCATGTAAATGGAAAGGATATTACAGTTGAGCAGAAAGTTCTTGGAACATTGGCAGGAGTCGGTCAACATCCAGGACAAAAATAGTGATGGATGTTTCATTTTGGGGAATAACTGCTACATGACTCGCGACATCTAACGTATCTGAACGGCGGTAAGACTCTGGTAAAACCCGAATCATTCCTCGTGAAACTTCCATTAAAGCAGGAGTCTCATTAACTGGAATTCCATAGAGTTCACCTGTGATATTTTGTACAACTATTAGATAGCTGCTTAGGTTAGATTCGCTGATTTGGCTAGCGTTAAAAAAGCGTTGATGCAAATCTACAACGGTAATTTCACCCTCACCTAAGTGAGTTATTCCTACTGCTTTCAATCCACTCCCATAAGTAGATGTATGATTAACCACTTTGTAAACTGACTCAATCCGTAAAGCCAGATTTAGACGCCCAATGTTGAAGACGATGAGTTTGACTAATGATGTAATTTTCCTTGTTCTGGAAAGTTCAGGCTCACCAGATTGTAAGTGAAGTAACAGATTGTTCATAAGTTGTAAAAGACGGATTGAAGACTAAACAGGTATTCGTTCAACAGTCGGTTGACCCATGAGCTGTTTAATTGCCACTAAAAACTCTTGTTCTAAATAAGGCTTAGTAAAGTAAGCATTAGCCCCTAATTGCATGGCTAACCATCGATGCTTATCATTACTTCGGGAGGTCAACATAACAACCGGAATGGTCGAGATTTGAGGGTCTTGGCGACGATGACTCAAGAATTCAAAGCCATTCATGTTTGGCATTTCAATGTCACAAATTACTAATTCTACGGATGAACTTTGCTGCAATCGTTCGATTGCTTCCCGCCCATCTCTGGCTTGTAAGACTCTAATTCCGGCTCTTTCTAAGCTGAGAGCCAAGGTTCGGCGCAAGGCAACGGCATCATCCACCACCAAAACGGTTGGCGTTTTCATCGGTGTGCTATGAGGCAAGCTGTTGCTGAATGATGCACTTCCCGGTGCGGCTGACTCCATCAGCATCGCCTGCGGATTCAATCCTGTCGTTGTCGCCGTTGCCGCTGCACTTTGGGCTAAGAGTTGATCGAGCAGAACCGTTGCATCAATCACAGGAATCACACTGCCATCCCCCAAAATGGTACAACCGTAGGTGGAACTGGGAGGTGCGATCGCACTTCCAAACGGTTTGATCACCAGTTCTTGCTCGGTTACCAATCGATCCACTTCTAACGCTAGAAAAGTGTTTTCTTGGCGCAGGACTAACATGGGCGACGCCCAACTCTCCGGCGTCGGTACAGCCAGTAACGCTCGGCTGGGAGATGTGTCCGGTAAGGGACAGGCATACTCCAAAAGCTCAGTCAGTCGATAGGTGGGCACAATTTCTCCGCGCCAGTGCAAAAACTGCTGGCTTCCCGAATACTTAATTTGCTCCGGTTTAGGAATAACAATTTCTTCAATACTGTCAGACGGCAACGCCAGCGCTGTGGAACCGCTGAAACAGACGAGTAACTTGGCAATGGTTAAGGTTAACGGCAGGCGTAAGCTAAACGTGGTACCCACTCCCGTCTCCGAAGAAACCCCAATCGTGCCTTTGAGCGATCGCAATTGTGATCGCACCACATCCAATCCGACACCCCGTCCCGAAAGCTCACTCACTTCACTGGCGGTGGAAAATCCCGGCTCGAAAATTAAGTTGAACAAGCGACTCGTGGGAATCATCGCCAGTTGTTCAACTGACACCAACCCTAATTCCACCGCCCGACGACTAATCCGTTCGAGATTTAAACCTTGACCATCATCCTTAACTTCAATGACGGTTTGACTGCCTCGGTGGTAAGCTTTAATTTCAATTTGACCTTGTTCCGGTTTCCTCAAGCTGCGTCGAATGTCTCTCGATTCGATCCCATGATCGAAGGCGTTCCGAATTAAGTGCAGCAAGGGATCGAAGAGTTTTTCCAAAACGGCTTTATCCACCAACACTCCCGTACCACTCAGCTTTAAACTGATCGGTTTGTGATAAGTGGTCGATAAATCCCGCAACATCCGAGGAAAACGGTTGAGTACTTCCCCTAGGGGCAACATTCGCGCCCACATCAGTTCATCCCGCAATTGAGTTAGCATTTGTCGCTGTCGTTCCAGCGTCTGATCCGTCGCCTTTGCAAACAAGACAATATCATCCACCGACTCTTCAAGCTGCATCATCTCTTCGAGGAGTCCTTGCAACTCAGAGTGAACAACTCCATAGTTGTCCAATTCCAGAGAGTCAAAATCATCAAAATTTGATTGCGCAACCTTGAATGTTCCCAACGGATCTAAAATCCGGGGTAGTGACCCTAAGTTGTGGCGTTCTGGAGCAATTAGCATTTTGTCTGACAAGTTCTGCAATTGACCCACCAAATTTTGCACACGAGAAAATCGATTCAGCAGTTCTCGAACCGATCCCTGGAGTTGCTCATTTTGCAGCGAGAGTCCATTGCGGTTAATGGCAAGCTCACCCACTAAATTATTCATCCGTCCCAATCGTTCCACATCAACCCGCACCGATAGGTTAGGCGTGGGAGCCGCTTCACTCTTCGCTCCAGTTGGAGAATTAACGGTTGTGGAATCTTGAATATTGACTTTAGAATTGGGTGTCAAGCTATTAGCGATCACCTCTATACTTGATTCAGCAAGCTCTGGTAAACTCTCAAAGATTTGCTCAATCTGATGAATCGCTACTTCTAAAGTCTCTGGTGTTGAACTGAGCTCAATCTCTTCTGAGGTTTGTGCTTGAAGTGCATCGAATGACGATGTCACCGGGACGATAGCGCTTGATGTTGGAGCCTCTATCTCTACAGGAATAAAAGCATCCCCAAAACCCTGCTCTAATGCAGGAATCCCTGCTTCCGCCTCATCCGTTATTCCTATCGCTTGTGCCCATTCAACCTCTAGGATTTCACTATCTGATACCAACTTGCTGTCAAAGGCAGCAGACTTGTTCTCTCGTTCCCCGTCCTCACCAAAGCTTAGGCACTGTTCCCCTGCTATATCAGGGGTAGCCATAGCCCCGCCAAAGATGTCTTCAAGTGAGGGAATAGGGTCTTCTATTTCTGCATGGGTTAGCTCGAATAGCGAAGAGATGGTTTCTTCATTGGGTTCAATATTGGCCTCGAATAACGAAGAAATATTGTCTTCAATCGGTTCAATATTCGACTCGAATAACGAAGAAATATTGTCTTCACTCGGTTCAATATTCGGCTCAATGATGGAACGGGTGATCTCTTTGGTGACCTCTTTACTGGGTTCAACGCTCAGTTCAAACGAAGAAAATAGGTTGTCTTCCGCTGCTTCCAAGCTCGGCTCAAACAGTGAAGACATGCTATCTTCGGCTGGAGCAACACTCAGATCAAATAGGGAGAAGATATCGTCTTCAACGGGTTCAAAGCTTGGCTCTAGCTCGACAATCGACTCAGTTATTGGAGTAGCGGTATTGGCTAAGGCGATTAAAGCTGGAGACGGTTTAATCTCAACACAAGAGCGAGTGCTAGAATTTCTACCTGCGAGTACGGCAACTCTTGCCATCTGAAAGTCCACCAGCGCTAGTTGCGTAATCTCTAAAGCGCGGTCAGGGTGAGCCTTCAGAGCCGCTAGGGTGGTGTGAGCGATCGCGCCAAAATCGGGCAAGTTGAGAAACTCGGCAAACCCCGCAAACACTTCCGCTTGTGCCCTCAGTTCTCCTGCTACTTCATAGTTTTGAGGATTAGCGACAACAACAGTGAGGCGTTCTACTCCCTGAGCCACATCGACTTCAAAAATCGACTGAGTCATATCCACGCCCAAGTCGGCTGAACTCGGCATGTAAGTGTCTGCTTGGCTCAATTGCTCACTAAAGCGTTCCTCAAGCTGGGCAAAGATGGGTTCGGCTAAGTCAAAGGCTTGGGAGGGGTCAAAGTAACCGGTTTGAATCTGCTCCATTAAAGGAAGACGCAGACAGTCGTAGGCTTGCAGCAGTTGACTTTCCAGGTCAGTATCAACGTGTAACTCATCGCTGTAGAGTACCTTGAAGATATTTTCTAGGCGGTGAGCGAGGGTGGCAATTGCTTCGAGTTCTACGCTAGCGGCTCCACCTTTAATCGAGTGGGCAAATCGCATCAAGTTGTGAACGTGGCTCGTATTTTTCTCCTGCTTCAGGGTGAGCAAACCTGATTCGATCGCCTGTAACAGTTCGGGAGCTTCTTCGATAAAAAACTGATAGGCTTGGTCGCGGATCTCAGGATTGAGTGCCATAGTTTCGTGATGGGGAATTGGTAATTGGGCATTGGTGATTGGGCATTGGTAATTGGGAAAAAAAGAATGCCAGGAAGACAAGGGATAATTTTCCCAATTACCCATTACCCATTACCGATTCTTTTAACCGACTTTGAACTGACCCACTTCTGTTTCTAGGGCTTTCGCTACTTTTAGGAGTTGCTCAAAGGAAGAGGATACAAACGTGGCTTCTTGGGAGGTTTTTTCCGCGATCGCGGCGACGTTGGTCATGGTTTGAGTCACGGCTTGGGAGGCTTGGGACTGAACAACGGTGGCTTGGGTAATGGATGCAACCAAGTCGCTAATCTTGGAACTAACGGTGGTAATTTTGTTCAGACTCTGGCGGGTTTCATCCACGAGTTTGGTTCCCATCACAACCTGCTCAGTACCTGCTTCCATGGCAGCAACCACCTCATTAGTTTCCCCTTGAATCGCAGCCACGAGTTTTTCAATTTCGCTGGTGGCTTCTGCTGATTGCCGTGCGAGCGATCGCACTTCATCCGCAACCACCGCGAAGCCTCGTCCTTCTTCCCCGGCGCGTGCCGCCTCAATACTGGCGTTCAACGCTAGCAGGTTCGTCTGTGCGGCGAAGGTACTAATCAGGTTAACGACGGTAGAAATCTTTTGGGACGATTCACCTAAGTGTTTGACTTTTTTGGCTGTTTCTGCCACTGTTTCTCGAATTGCCAGAATCCCGTCTACTGTACGGTTCATGGCTTGGTCACCTTCTTCCACCGTTTGAGAGGCTTCGACCACAGCGGCTAAGGCTTCTTCTGCGTTGCCCGCCACCAATTGCACCGATTGCGCCATTTCTTGTGCTCGATCTAGAGCCAGTGCAATTTCCTCGGCTTGGCGTAAGGCTTCCGTCGATAGTGATTGAATCGAGGCTTCATTACTACTGGTCGTTTGAGCCACCTGACTGGCGGCTTGTTGCACTTGAAGCACGATTTTCCGCAAGTTACCTACTGTAGCGTTGTAGGAGTCAGCGATTGTACCAATTTCATCCGCTGTTACCTTTGCCCGGATAGTCAGATCCCCTTTACTAATCGGGTCTACTTCCTGGAGCAAGTCTAGAGCACGTCGCTGTAAGCCTTCTTTGAGTTGGCGCTGCTCTTGAGCCAGTTGTTCCGTTTGTTCAAGTAGGAGTACACGGTCGAGGGACAGACCCATCTGAGCCGCTAATTGCTGGAGGAAGTTGATCTCCGAGGATTGCCAAGTATGGGCAGTTTCGCAGTGGTGAGCCATCAGCAACGCATAAGGCCGACCTTCATTGAGAATCGGGACTTCCACACTGGCTCTGATTTCCAGACGTTCCATTACTCTCAACTGCTCTGGCGCAAGATTGGCGTTGAGGATGTTATTTATGGGCTGAATACTACCCTCGATATACGCTTCGAGTTGCTGCTCTGATACAAAAGAGTGATCAATTTTGGTAATCAGGGCACTGGGCCAACCTCTTGCCACCGATTCAGATACGATTTCCCCATCCCCATTGGGGTTGAAGCGATAAATCACAATGCGATCAACGTTCAGGCTTTTACGGGCATCATCCACAACTTCACCGAAGAGATTATTCAATTCCTGCGAACTTAGAGCACGAGAACCCGTCACTTTGGTGAGTAGGAAGGCTCGTTCAGCAGCGAGTGTTTGTTCTTGCACAAACGTCTGTAGCTGTTCCGCCATCACGTTAATGTTCGATCCCAGTTCGGCAATTTCATCTTCCCCTTGAATTTCTAGGCGGGTTTCCAGTTCTCCCTGACCAATTTTGTCCACCGCGCCTGCCGCCGAGAGAATGGGACGTACCGTGCGGTTGGTGACGAAAATCGCGATCGCACTCACCAAGACGGCTGTGATTAAAGTACCAAGCGATACGGCTAGAAGTAATTGTCTCTGGGGTTCAAATGCAAGTCTTGTTGGCTGTGCAATAATGACTTGCCAGGGCAAATCAGGTAAGCCTTCTAGTTTTGTAAACTTGGTAAAGCCGAACAATTTCTCAACCTTCTCCGCCTGATCGTTAAAGATTAAAGTATTAGGTTTGTCAGCAGCTTGCAGTTTAGATAAGCCTGGGAAAATGGGCAGAGGCTCTTTAAATTCCTTACTTTTCTGCGAACCCAGAAAAATTTTGTTGATCGCGGTGTCAATCACATAATATTCGTCTCCACTTGCAGCGAAGTTTTTGCTCAACTCATCTAGACTTTCAACTGGCAAACGGGCGCGGACAATGGCAATTGTTTTACCCGTAACGCTATCTTTTACAGGTGCTGCAATGTTAATCGCAGGTCTTTCAGGATTTGCAGAAACCCTAGGTATGATCGCACTAGTAATGACGGGTTTATCTGTTTTAAGAACGTCTTGAAAATATTCCCGATCACTTTGATTGGGTAAAGGATCGCTTTTAGATTTGAGAATGACATTGCCCTTCAAATCACTTACAGAAATAAGGTCATAGGTTTTATAATTTTCGACGATTTCGTCTAAAGATGCTTCTTTTTCCTCAACAGAAATTTTGTCTCTAAACTCAGCTTTAGTGAGAAAGTTACGCCGAGATATAACTTGAATATCCCCATAACGTTCCCGCATGAAGCGTTTGAGCTTATCTTCCAAACCAGCAGCACGGTCTAATTTGACCGTAGCAATTTGTTCCGTAAACCCTCGGTTTGCAAAATAATAGCCAATTCCACCCGTTACTAGCACTGGGATAGTACCAAGACTAATAGCCAATATTGCGGCTTTGGTTCGCAGGCTGCTCCATTGAAAACCGTGGCGTTTACGGTCTGAGAAAGGCGCTTTGGGAATCAGTAATCCAGGCTCACTTATACCCGTGTTATGAACTGGAAGCGCATGATTACCAGCCGTTCCACCTTCAAGCTGAAGAGTCTTAGAAGAGGGCATACGACCGTTTCCGTTCGTGTCATTTTTAGAAGAATTAGGAGAAATCTGAGTCATGGAACACACCTCGTCAAATATAGGGGGTTTTTGCGGTTAGACGGACTAAAAAGACATGCAAATCCAAAGCTCTATTTGAGCTAGATCCGAAGAAAATATTGGGCTAGATTTTAGATAAAAAACCTAATCTAGAATGACCCTATTTCGTTATTTATTCATCATTCCTCATTTTTGTTAAGTTCATTTAGGCATCGATCCGATAATGGCTTGACCATCTATGACAACTAGCATTTCACCGTTCGGTTTCAACCAGTAACCCCGTAAAAATGGAGCGAGTTCAGGGGTAACCGTGGACGCTGGCGGGGATTGAATCCAATCAGGGTTACACAACTCAATATCTTCTACACGATTCACCACAACGCCTAACATTTGGCTTTTCAATTTATTCGGCGCGGACTGATTGGAATGAGCTTGGAGTACAATTGCTCGATAAATTGAACTACTATTCGCTTGTCGATGCCAGGGAGTAAGTCCTACTAAATGACCTAAATCTATCATCCAAAGAATTTCCCCGCGCCAATTGTAGACACCCATTACCCAGGCAGGCATGTGAAAAATCGGTACAATTTGCCCATTAGGAATTGTCAGTACTTCAGTCAGTTGTTCCATCGGCAATAAGGCAGTTGTATTGGGCATCAGATGAAACCGCAAAAACTGCTGACTGGCTTTTGAGGAAGCTGTTTCTGTAGGTAATAATAGAGAATCTGGAACGGCTAAGGAATCAGACATTAATCCAAGCGGGGGTTAGCGGAGCGAGACAACATTCAAGACGGAGCAAAATTTTGGGTTAAGGAATAATACGAAGTCGCGGCCTGGAAAGGTTAGGCAAGGTCAATCCTGTTGATACCTGTAGATGCCGAACCTACCGAAGAGAGAGGGTATTTTATTTCCCTCTCCCCCTTCATTGCTGGGTTAAAGTAGAAGGTTACCCAAAATTAATCCATATTGTTCAATAAAATTTTTGTAGTTTCTTAGCTTTCCATCATTAGTGATTAAGTGATTAGGAGTTAGGGCACGCTTTCACATTTATCATCACCAATGACTTATGACTCATCACTACCAATTAGAGAACAGAGGAATGATTTCGAGGTGATACTTTAGCTCTTGATTAGTTGTTTAACGGTGCGGACGAATTCGTCTTGATCGACCGGCTTAGCTAAATAAGCATCTGCTCCCTGTTTCATTCCCCAAAATTTATCCATTTCGCCTCCTTTCGTCGAACAAATCACAATGGGGATGTTGCTGGTAGCAGCGGCAGCTTTGATTTCACGACAGACTTCAAATCCACTAGAGCCTGGTAAGACCACATCTAGAATGATGATGTCTGGCTTCTGGTTATTCAGTTTAGCGAGAGCTTCTTCTCCACTGTTAGCGGTCACAACATTGAGACCTCCTTGCTGTAAACAGCGGCTCAGAATTTGCATATCGGTCATGGAATCGTCAACAACTAGAGCTGTACTCATGATAGTTTCCTCAGTAAATAACAACAGAAATTAAGAAAAGATGACTGGCAGGTTAGTCGGTTGGATGTTCAACTTTAAAAGATTCAACGTTCTAACCTTCACCCTTTAACCTCGGATCACCCTGTTTTAAGTGCTTGCGTAGTACGCCTAGCACTATCCCAGCATCTATTGGTTTGCTGAGAAAATCTGATGCGCCAACAAGCTTTGCTCTCACCCGATCAACGATGCCACCATTGCCCGTCAAAATTACGATCGGTGTATCTCGGAAACAAGAAAGCTTGCGTAATTGAGCGCAAATTTCATACCCATTGGCATTCGGCATGACTAAATCTAAAAAGATTAAATCTGGCTTACGGGCTAACAGGATTGCGAACGCCCGCATCGCATCATCCACGCCTAAAAACCGATAGCCGGATGCCACAAGTAGGGATTCCATGGTTTGCCGAACCAAAGGACTGTCATCGACACAGGCAATTAGTGACCCTGTGGATTCTGCTGACGGAAGCGGCGTTTCAGGAATCGGGGTATCAACCGGACTGGGCAGATCTGAGATGCTAATCAGTTCCACTAACTCCCATTGAATGTAGGGTAGGAGTGAACGGGTGACTTGCACAATATCTTGCTTCATCTGCACGGCTAGGTCACGCAAAGTGCGTTGCCCATTCAGCAATTGTGTCAGATTTTGATAAGCCGCTTGTGATGTCCGCTGGCGCAGTTCTTCCGGCTTTTTGATGATGGGTGCAGCGTTGGGAGAATAGTCGGCAATGGTCGGATTACGCCAAACGCGCCAATAGGGCTGAACTTGTGCGATCGCTTCCTGTATATCAATCAATACGAGGGGCTTTGGTAACAAGTCATCTTGATTAATTTGATAAATGACGCGCATCGCTTGCACGAGATCAAACAGAACCTCTGCAATCACTGAGCGAATTATCTTAGTCGCTTGCTCACTCGTGATTTTTTGCTGTGTGACCCATAAACTTAGCAGTTGATATTCCCAGGACAGTCCAGAATCTGTAGCCTTAAGATTCGTCAGATCGCGCTGTAGCGTTGGGCGATAACTCAACCACTGAGGACAGTGAGCATCTAAATTTCTTTGCCACCGTCTGACGGGATGAGTTCCCCCTGTCGCATACATAATGTGACCCAGGTACAAATAAAAAACCCATTGTTCTTCTTTGGAACTGGTGAACACGAGTTGACCGCTAAACCGCAGCCGCTTCAAAGTTTCCAGGAATTGGATTTGCTTCCCAGCACTAAATAAGCTAGCCGAGGCAAGAGGAGGAGATTGTTGAACATTTCTCACTACAGATTCTCCCTAACAAGTTGACGGATAACATCCTTAAAACGAATAGTTTTGAGGTATTTTAATGACTCGAAGACGCACCTCTTCTACATCCTGGCAGCCTTAAAAGAGAACTTTTTCAGCAGAAAATAGAGTGATTTTTTCTCACTACCTTTAAACATGAGAAGTAGGAACGTAACTAACAAAGGATTTCCAGTACCGGGAGCCAGTTTTTGTCTATGTCCGATTGAAGAAGTGAAGTCAAGGGATTGTAGTCCTCTAGATTTAGCTGTTGAGGAAATCTTTTTAGTTCTGGCATCTTTTGTGGAATCCTCAGATTTCTCTGACGGAAAATTTTGAATTCTCTATAGAGTGCTCTGGGCGCTGACCCCTTGTCATCATTATTTGAATTTCTGTCATACGCTCTCGCAATACTTGTATTACAAAAGCTTCTCTACATTTCTATCATTAATGTGTATCAATGTCGATTGAAATTCAGAACTTTATAAATTCTTTTTTTCTTTTGTGAATTGTTTTTAAACTCCTTATCAAAGGAAATTTGACCAATCTCCACTAGAGTAAGGGATTAAACCCTTAACTCGAAAGGCTTTGAGAGGATATGGGGAAAAAGAGTGAGTGTTTAATTGACGAAAGAATAAAAAAATAATTTCTGCTATTCAAAGAAATTCAGCAGAACTAGGCTCGCTATTAAAGCGGGCAATACAAATTAAAAACTTATGAATTAATACTGATACAACTGAAGTTTAAAAAATCGGTATGTAAGATTTTCAGAACTTTATCTCTCTTGTCCGGATAATTTTCAACTCAATTAGAGTGATTGAAGCTTCCTGAAATTATTCTTCGACAAAATTAATAATTTAGAGACACCAAAACAGTCTTAATCCTCATGGCTAGAGGGATGGAACTGATGGGTAAGACGTAATACAACGCCTGACGGCTGCACTTGTAGCCCCTGCTCTCCCTTAAAATAACTGGGGAATCACTCACTGGGGAATTGGGAAGTCGCAACACAGATGGTTCGTACCCCTACTTTAGCGTTCGATCGGGGCACCCTAATTTTGCATCCACCGCCACGGGGGAAAACCTGGGTGGATTATGCGACTTGGGATGACCGAGTGGAGAAGTTTCGCATCCCTGCTATGCACTATCGCCAACTGGTGGAAGCCTTGCAAGCGGAAGGGACTGACTTTAACGATGAGGCTAAGGAATTTTCTCCCTTAGAATTGGTTCCCAGCTTTGAGATGGAACCTTATCCTCATCAGACAGAAGCGCTTTTCGCGTGGAAGCAAGCAGGGCGTCGAGGGGTGGTGGTGCTTCCCACCGCCGCCGGGAAAACCTATTTGGCGCAACTGGCGATGCAGGCAACGCCCCGCACCACATTGATTGTGGTGCCAACCCTAGATTTGATGCACCAGTGGTATGCTCACTTAACCGCCGCTTTTCCGGATGCAGAGGTGGGATTATTGGGGGGCGGTTCGCGGGATAGAACCCCGATTCTGATTTCCACTTACGACAGTGCCACCATCCATGCTGAATCATTGGGCAATCAGTATGCCATGCTGGTTTTTGATGAGTGTCACCACTTACCCACTGACTTCTACCGAGTAATTGCGGAATATGCGATCGCACCTTACCGTTTAGGACTCACTGCCACTCCCGATCGCTCCGATGGGCGTCATGGGGACTTGAAGGGCTTGATTGGGCCAGAAGTCTATCGTAAATCCCCAGAGGACTTGGCGGGGTTTGCCTTGGCGGAACACAAGTTAGTACAGATTAAAGTGAAGCTGTCCCCAAAAGAGCGCGATCGCTATAATACCTGCATCAAACTCCGCAATGAGTTTTTAAGGGAGTCGAAGATTTCCTTGGGCAGTTTGGAGGGTTGGCAAAAGTTTGTCATGGCGAGTGCGCGATCGCAAACGGGACGCAGAGCCATGTTAGCGCATCGGGAAGCCAAAGAAATTGCTTCGGGTACCGATGGCAAACTCAGGATTCTCACTGACTTACTGGCTCAACATTACCCAGAACGGATTCTGGTCTTCACTAACGATAACGCTACCGTCTACCGCATTTCCCAAGACTTGCTGATTCCAGCGATTACCCATCAAACGCCGGTCAAGGAACGCCATGAAATCCTCACTCGTTTTCGGGAGGGGGAGTACAAAACCTTGGTAGCATCCCACGTTCTCAATGAAGGGGTAGATGTCCCAGATGCTCGTGTGGCAATCATATTATCGGGTACAGGTTCCAGTCGGGAATATATTCAGCGCTTGGGTCGAGTATTACGTAAGGGTTCTGAGGGACATAAACTAGCGCTGCTTTATGAAGTTGTGGCAGAAGATACCAGTGAGGAAGGGACATCTCAACGTCGGCATGGTTCCGAAGGGAAGAAGGAACCACAAAGGCACAAAGAACACCGAGTCATTGAGAAGCCGAAGAAACCGAAGTTAAAGCAGGAACAGTTAGAAATTTTTCCGTCTCAACCCATTTACGGGGTGAATCAAAACCAGACTCCGAAAGCGGCTGAGTCACCTGCGAAGTGGGGAGAGGATGAGACACCGGAATTCTAAGTCATAGGTAAGGTGGGTTAGCTCACATCTTGCAGCTACCCACTCACCCGCCAGGGAATTAATTCCCTGGCTCACAGCGAAAGTCCTCTGAAGAGGACTAAAAGCTTACTATACAAGGATTTCAGTCCACTTGAGTGGACTTGAGACTATTAGCCCGGAAATTAATTTCCGGGCGGGTTGGGTAGCTTACTGAGAATGCTGCAAGATGTAAGTTAGGCGAAACCGTAACCCACCCCATGCCTGGTGAGGGCACCCACCTCAATCCTTTACTTGGCTAAAGCATCCTACAAACTCTTCATTAGAGTTCGGTGCGTTTAGCGGTAGCGCTTCACAAAGTAATCATTGTTTAGCACAGATTCACGTTGACGAATCAGCAGTTGAGTAGACTCTTCGTCTTCGCTGTCGCTGTAATCGTTGCGTACATCCTTCAGTCCTAAGTAAGAGAAGTAGGCACCCAGCAATCTGGAATCAATGCGCGGACAGGTGATAGACGTTCCCACCAATCCAGCCAAGGTATTTTGAGCATCAAATCCCTGAAAAACCAAAGCCGCTGTCTCTAGATAACTTTCTTGACTTCCGGTTTTCCATTCGGTAAACAAAAACAACAAGGGACTTAGAGCATTATCCGATTGAGAACTTGCCGCCTGAAGCAATTGGGCTTGCCACTGGGGATAATTTGTCCACTCCATAGGGTAGCCGATTGCCTGGATTTCATCCACCATCTCCCGTAAGGGCAAGGCATGAGGACTTACCAAATGAAAGGCTTGCCCCAAAGAGGCAGACTGTAGCGATAAATGGACAATCGCTTGGCTGACATAATCTACAGGAGTCAGACTCATATTTAAGTCTAAATCCGGCGCACTGCCCAGTTGAGCCAAACCTTTGATCAGTCGGCAGACGAGGTCATTGGTTTGAGAAGCGCCCGTTTTGCTATCTCCAGTAATCATACCGGGTCTGTAGATACAAGTCGGAATGCCTCTGGCATGAGCCGCCTTCATTAACTTTTCACCCACCCATTTGCTCTGGGCATATCCATCAGCGAGACTTTCACCGTAGGCGAGGTCATCGTCTTCAAAGATAGCCTCCATCTCACCATACTCAGGAGATTGGAAGACATCCAAGGTCGAGATGAAATGAACGGGTTTGACTTTGATTTGGCTGGCTAACTTCAGAATTTCCTTCGTACCCAGCACATTTGCCGCTCGCAAGGCAGAGTAGGGATAGATTAAATTAACGAACGCCCCATTGTGATAAATCAGGTCAATCTCAGCCGCTAACTCGCCAAACTGCTGCTCACCGATGCCCAAGCGGGGTTGAGATAAATCCCCAACCACTGGCACAACCCGATTTTCTAGCTTGTCATCGGCAAGTAAATAGCGTTTCAGATTTCTTTTGAGCTTCTGCTTGGCGTCTTCAAGGTTGGCGGAACGAACTAAACAATAAATGGTGGCTGAGGTTTGTTGCAGCAGTTCGTGCAATAAAAACGCACCCAGAAAACCCGTTGCGCCGGTTAAGAAAATCCGTTGAGGCTCAATTCCAGAGTCAACAAAGGGAACTTCTGGGATAATAGACGGTTCCAAGATGGCATCCGCCTGCATCTGTGCAACTGGCGTAGTCCCCCGTGTCGAGGCACATTCGGGAGCTGATGTGGTGTCACTCGCACAGTGTTGTTGTAAGAGAATCGCCTCCGCCAGTGCAGCAACTGTGGGAGATTCAAACAACGTTGCTAAAGGTAACTCGACTTGGAACGTTTCTTTGATCTGAGACAGTAACTGAGCAGTAAGTAGAGAATGTCCCCCCAGTTCAAAGAAGTTATCATGAATACCCACTTGCTCCAGCCCCAAAACCTTTGTCCACATTTGGACTAATTGAGCTTCTACTGGGGATTGAGGAGCAACAAAGGCTTCTTCCAACAAAGACCGCGTTTGGTTTGGTGCCGGTAGTGCCTTGCGATCCACCTTACAGTTGGGGGTTAAGGGCAGGGCATCCAGCATCACGAAGGCAGAGGGCACCATATACTCAGGGAGTTTCTCTTTCAGGAAAGAGCGCAAGTGGGAAACGGATAATCCCTGGGTTTCGATGATATATTCCATGCCTTGATGAATTTGAGCCTGTTGAGTTGGTATGCTCTCAAACTCAATCCCCGCATCCTCTCCATCATGCCAAACCACTCTTCCGTTTAAGCAAAGCTCGTTTGGAACTCCGGGCAGTTGTAACTGTAAGTGGAGACGTTGCCCTGCTTGCCAGATTTCGGGGATAGGGGCAACCAAGCGGATACCCCCACGACCAATATTTTGGGTGATTAACTCTAGGGTGTCACCCGACTCCAATTCCACAAAACAAGTGGTTTGTAGGGGTACGCGAGACTCGACACGGCGCAAATCGCTCACCTCAAATCCATCGGTTTGGATGATCTGCTTAATGCTTTGGCGCAGAATCGCTTCTTCACTCGGTGTCGTCTTAAATAGAATTCCGGCAAGCACCTTCTGCCGCCAAGCGAGGGTTCCTTCCAGGGTGAGTTCGCCTTGAACTCCAGGCAATGGTAAGTGGAGAAGCAGGCGCTGTCCTTCTATCCAGTCGGCTGGCACATTCACCACACAGATGCCACTGGCGGAGAGATCGACGGTGGTAAGTATTACATCCGAGTGATTGTCCCACTCCACCCGACAATGACTCTGAAACGGTACTCGCTCTAAGCTGAGGTCAGCTACGAGATAGGCAACCAGACGCTTGTCTCCTGGCTTGTCTTCTCGTGCAATCACTACGCTTTCTTGTACGGCGGCGTGTTGCCTCAATACCGACTCAATCTCTCCCAACTCAATGCGGAAGCCCCGAATCTTCACCTGATGGTCAATCCGACCTAGACATTCCAGGGTGCCGTCGGGTAAGTAACGTGCTAAATCACCAGTGCGGTAGAGACGAGCTCCCGGTTCCTGGCTAAAGGGGTCAGGTATAAATTTCTCATCCGTCAGTTCCGGTCGGTTGAGGTAACCCCGTGCCAAACCAACTCCACCAATTAGTAATTCTCCCGGTTCTCCTATGGGGACGAGTTTAAGGGGGTCATCCTTTCCGTTTACATCCAGGTCTACGATATAAATTTGGGTATTGGCGATCGGACGACCAATCGGAATTGGGTTGTTTCCAGGCTCGACTTGATGAACCGCAGACCAAATGGTCGTTTCCGTCGGACCGTACATATTCCAAACCGAGCCACTCCTCGAACGGAGTTGATCTGCCAAGTCGCGAGACATGGCTTCCCCACCACAGAGAATTTTGAGTGTAGAAGAACCCTGCCAACCGGCTGAAATTAGCATTCGCCAAGTAGCGGGGGTGGCTTGGATCACAGTGGCATCGGATTGAGCCAGTGCTTCAATCAACTGGACGGCATCTGAGGCGACTTGTCTGGTTACCAAAACAATCTGAGCACCGACAGCTAGGGGTAAGTAGAGTTCTAGCGCCGCAATATCGAAGGAGATTGTGGTAACAGCAAGTAAGATATCTTGATCGCTCAATCCAGGCGCTTGGCTCATGGATGCGAGAAAATTTACCACCCCACGATGGAGAACCTGCACCCCTTTGGGCTTACCAGTAGAGCCGGATGTGTAGATGGTATAAGCCAAGTGGTCTGGGGTGACCCCACTATCGGGGTTTTCTTCACTGTGTTGAGCGATGTTCTGCCACTCGGTTTCCAGGCACACTACCTTGATGGGAGGAAGGGATTGTTCTGGGATTTGATCGTATGCAGTTCGGGCGATCGCTATGCTCTGCTCACGCAGGTTATCAGCTAAGGCGAGGCTATCAGTCAACAGTACGGGAAGTTGGGAATCTTCGATCATCAATGCCAATCGATCCGGAGGGTAGCCTGGATCGAGGGGTACATAGCTACCACCGGCTTTGAGAATGCCCAGAAGTCCAATCACCATTTCTAGCGATCGCTCCATGGCAATTCCCACTAATACTTCCGGTCCCACTTCCAGTGTTTGCAAGTAGTGGGCTAACTGATTGGCACGGCGATTCAGTTCCTGGTAAGTGAGCTCTTGGTCTGCAAAAATAACTGCAATTTTCTCCGGGTTCCGCGCTACCTGAGACTCAAGCAAATGATGAATACATTGATGGGTGGGATAGTCAACTTGTGTGTTATTCCATTCCTGAAGTAATTGCTGCAATTGAACCTGATTTTTCGGTAATAGATGCTCTGCCTGAGTCATAAGCACTAACTCCAATTAATTCGTGATTAGCAATACGAACTTGACCATCTCGTACTACTTTATTCGCTCGACAATCCCAGAAAGATTCCTCTTTAGATAGAGGTATTGATTGGAACAAAGAAATTATGATGCCAATTAATCTCTCTGGTTTTATTATCTGATTTAACTCTGTTCAGAGAATATTTAGAACGAGGAAAAAATCAATAGGCGCACATATCTAGAACCTCAAAAAATGAGGCTTGAGTACATGAACTATTGATACTCCTACTAAACTTTGCTGCTATTGAATTACGTTCTGTTCGGCTAACGTAATAGGCACATTTCTACGCAAATACTAACGCTAACCGTTTTTTTCTATGCTCAGAGAAACAATCACTAACTGTCATTGATAGCTTAATTAGTTCGTCGATGTCAATGTCAATGTTCGATGATTTGCCAAATATTTAAAAAGATCATTGCCCGGTCAAGTTTCTATGAATTATTTTTCTTTCAGAGTTTAATTATCCCCTATGATTGTCATCCATTTCCAAGTTGATTATTCTTTCAACAGAGTTTATTCTGATTCTTGATATGTAGCGGATTGGGAATGATAGATAGGTCAAACTGGCTTCAAAGAGTGTCCATCTTTTAATACACAGCCGTGGCAGAAATGACCCATCTAGCGGGGTGTGACTCATGATAAATAGAGTATCAATATGTAATACGAATCACAATATAAGCTGTAATACCTTTTGATTTTTTTAATCCCATTTGAAGCCTTGAATTGACCGAATGGTGAGGTATTCAAAATTAAAAATCTTTGCATCCAAATAGGTATTAGACTGTAGTACAGGAATCTCACTGAGGCTGTTTCTCACACCAAACTCTATAAACACTGTGACAACAAGAAAGTTTTAACCGACAGATAGTAACCCTCGTGACTCACTCCAGAAATGGGAATCCCCACCCAACTGATGGGCAGGGTGGAGAGACCCGTCATATCCTTAGCGTTTGCATCACAATTAACCGAGATGGGAGTCCAAAAACTCTGCGACCCTCTGCGTGACCCTCTGCAACCTCTGCGTTAAAAAACCTAATATTCCGATGCCAACGATGCGATATCACTCTAGAACCTTTGCACCCATCAACGCACTCGCTTCTTCCGGGGCCTGAGCGACTAATCGATTTTTGCTATATAAAAAGTAGTAAACAGTCGCCCCGACCAGAGCGATCGCAAGACCCAAAAGACCGGGTTGGTAGTCAGGCACAAAGCTACAAGCCACCAAAGCAAAAAGAGCGAGGCTTGCTCCAACACCCGCCCCCACAGTTCCCAATGGGCTTTTGTACGGTCTGGGTAAATCAGGCCGACTGCCCTTGAGCTTAATATAGCTAAGCATGACGAGGACATAGGAAATCAAGGCTCCAAACACAGCCGTATTCAACAGCACCGCATCGACTGACTTGTTACCTCTGTCAATCAAGATGACAAAGATTAAACCGACAACTGTACCGAGAATTAATGCCCTTTTGGGAGTAAACTCTCGACCCGTAACCGACAGCGAGTCTGGTATATATCCGGCACGGGAAAGGGAGAAGAGGATGCGTCCGTAGGCGTAAATTTGTGTCGGCAAGCTAGCCGCTAAGCCAAGAGTGAGAGAAAGCGCTGTAACAATACTACTAGTAGATCCCTTGCCAAAGTAAGCCTCCAACCCATCTCCTAGGGGTATATCTGATTTACCAATCACCTCCGCGCCACCCCCGATACCAGAGTTCAGCACCAGGGTACAAACAGAAAGAACAATCAGGGTAAACATCCCAGATATCAGTGCAGTAGGCATATTTCTACGCACATTATCGGTTTCTTCGCTAGCCAGTGGCAGCATTTCAATCGCCAGGTAAAACCAGATGGCATAAGGCAAGGCAGCAAAAACCCCCTGCCAGCCTTTCGGTAACCAAGTAGCTGATTGTCCGGGATTGGCCGGAATGTTGAACAGGAGTTCTGAGTTGAAAACACCAGCCCCCAGCATACTCAAATAGAACGTGAATAACACCATGATCGCTAACAGCGTCAGGAAAAGACTCACATTCAACGTCAGTTCCAGGCTGTGGATGGTGACCGCCATGAAAATGGAATAGGCGATCAACCACACCATAAAACTGGGTACAAAAGGAATCAAGGGCTTGATGTAGTTGCTCATACTGTAGACCAGTGCAGCCGTCGCCAGTACATACTCAAGAGTGACCACTACACCGCAAATAAAGCCCCAAAAAGGTCCAAAGGCGTTGCGAGTGAACGAGTACAAACCCCCGGAATGGGGGAGTGCGGTGGAAAGTTCCGCGAGAGAGAAGACCATGCACAGATACATGATCGCCATTAAGAAGGTAGCAATCGCTAATCCCCAGAATCCACCTGCCGCTAAACCATAGTTCCAACCATAGAAATCACCGGAGATGACAGCGCCAACCCCTAAACCCCATAACAGGAAGGGGCTAGCACTTCCTCTGAGTTGCCGCCGCCGGAGATAACTCTCATTTACACTTCTGTAAGACATCATCCCTTCAGGCTTTTGCATAGACATTCCTTCCTCTCAACTTTTTACTCCTTAACCCAAGGGCACTCACGGCTAGCAACGTTACAGCACCTCGCCATGAACTAAAGATGCGGCTGAAAACTTAAACCCATTAACACAGGACACAACCTCGATTCAGCCAAGGGAAAGCTGACTTTAGCTGTGACGCCAAACTGGATGTCAGGGTGGACGGATGAGTCATGGGGAGTCTGGTGCCAGAGGGGAGTTCTAGGCACTGAGAACCGCTACATTGACTTTTTCATGACTGTGACACTGAAAACAGGATAAAACTCTCAGTCTCTTGAAACGCTTGAGCAACTTGAGTCAATTTTGCAGTTTTTCTAAGCGGTATTAGTGATTACCAAGGATTACCAATCATCGTGAAAGCACTCCAGTAGTAAGGATGGGACAATTCGCTATTTCCTAGAGAAGCTAGAGTTGGCGGTAAGGGGAAACGACCCGTGCTTATGATCAGGTTTCCTTCCTGCAATCGTACCTCTCCTTTGAGCATCGCTAATTGAGTTCGCCGTAGGGCTTCGGCTTTAATTGGAGCCTGTTTCAATTGGTCGTAAAATTCAGCCATTAAGCCCAATGTTCCTTGGTCACTGACATACCACAAACTCCCCAAAACCGACTTCACCCCAGCTTGCACGGCTAACCCCGCAAATCCCAGTTCTATCTGTTCATCCCCTAAAGCCGTGCGACATGCACTTAAAACTAATAGTTCTACAGGCGGTTTCTTCAATACAAGTTGTCGTAATTGATCGAGGTGCAGTTGGCTATTCCAAAATTGAATATAGGACTTTCTGGGATGACTGATTTTAAACTCAGCATGGGTGGCTAAATGGATAATGCCATAGGAGGCTTCCTGACGAGCCGCTTTAAGATTTTCCAGAGTAAAAGAGTCATTGAGGTAAGATTTTCCCGACCATAACTTGCCGACAATCGTCGATAATTCCACAGGTACAGCGGGTAAGGGGCTTTGCCCCACAAATTGTGAAGCCCCCATAGCTAGAACCGAGGTATTCTTCACACTGACATAGCGAGTATCGGTGAGCGAAAGACTGGGCATTAAGCCGACGCTATATCGTTCGATGATAAAATTTTGACCATCGTGAAGCGCTGCTAAAGGGATGCTGCGTAATCCGGTGTCCATGATGTAAACCAGATTCTTGATGTTCCGCTGTTGTAAATCTTTTTCAAGAGGAGCTGTTAGCCATCGATACATCTGTTGAGCCGGAACAAGGAAGCCTGAACGGTTAGTGCGATCGCTCACTTGGCTGCGAAATTCCTGCGCCATTTGGGCAACTTCAGCTCTCGTTGCATTCACGGAGCGGCGAATGGGATTTCCTTGAGCCGTGATCAGAATCAGTTCCAAGCGCTCTTGCTGCCAAGAGGCAGCGCTAACGTTAGCGTCAGGCGTCAGGGAACGTAACAAATGGGACTGAATTTCTTCTACCCCAGCGCTTCTGTTTTCTCGCTCTGTAGTGGGGACTGGGGTAATCGTCGAGGGAACAAACACCGCATAGATCAGCGCGGGTTTAATACCCGTGGCACTCTCAACTTGGCGTAGTAGGTTACGCGCTTGGGAGAGAGTAACGGGACGAGTCTTACCCAATCCCAGCCCTTGGGCAAACTCGTCGCTCAAGGATTGATCAATCGGCAAAGCCCCTAAGTCATTATCGGGCAGCAGTGGAAGTTTCTCTAGCTCTGCTTGTACTAGAAGCTGCCCAATCGGATTGATGGTTTGTTTAGAAGTAGGAGGAGTGGAGGGTGGTTGAACAGGAGTGAGGAATGGAGTCGATACCGTGGGAACGGGAGTCGGTAAAACAGCAGGTGGATTCGGTAAAACAGCAGGTGGAGTTGGTAAAACAGCAGGTGGAGTCGGCAAAATAGCGGGTGGAGTCGGCAAAATAGCGGGTGGGTTAACACTAATAATCCGAATATTGCCTTGCGTATAGGTGAAGGGAAAGGAGGCAAGCGGCGCAATGGTGAACTCGCCACTCGTCAGTGTTCCCGCTGTACCGTTCACGGTGGCATTCCCCACATCAAAGGGAATAATTCCCCCGCCTCCATGTCGAATGGTGATATCACCGCCACGATTCCCGCCTAGGGTAGAAATACTAACCAATTCCCCATTGGCAGCCTTAAAGGTACTGGTGGCTCTGAATAGACTGTCGGTGGTGATATCCACACTACCCCCCTGGGTACCTCCCTGGGCATTAATTGAACTCACTTGAACAGCACCGGAAGGGACAAAGAGGACATTGCCACCTTGTCCAAATGCCCCACTAGTATTGATTTGACCCGCTGTAATTTGAGTCTGGGCGTTCAGCGTGATGTTGCCACCATCGGTCAGTCCCGATGCGTTGAGGTTTCCGGTGGTAATGGCTCCGTTATCACTTTTCAGGGTAATATTCCCACCTTGAGTGGTAGAAGAGCTGGAGTTCAGTGTCCCCGCACTCGTATTAATATTGCCCAAGAAACTGGTTAGGGTAATGGCTCGACCCGGATTGATGATATCGCCCGTGGTAATGCCTTGGTTAGCGAACAGGCTAATTGTGGCGTTGTTCGTTCCCGTTAAGGTAAACCCGCTGGTGTTGATTGAACCGTTGCCAACGGGCGATCGCAAGATCACTGGGGCATTAAATGTCGTATTCCCAGCTAAGATAATCGCACCACTCCCCGATGCACTGCCGATGGTGATACTGTTAAACCCAGGCTGTAAGGCGGCGAGATCACGAGCGATTAAATCCAACGTAGTCAAGCTAGTATCGACACTCCCTCCCAGTACGATCGCGCGATCGGGAGTAAATGGCTGAAGTATTAAATTGCCCGTTCCCGACACCGCTTGGAGAAAGTCAATGCCGTTGGCATTCAAGGTAAGATTATTTATCCCGGCGGCTAGAATGCTGTTAAATACCAGCCATCTAGGAGTATTAATCGTAGTGTTGCCAATCAGGGTGACGGGATTGTTGAATCTGTAGCCATTGAGAAAGGTATAGTCGCCAGCTAGCTGAATCAGCCCAGTGCTATTCAGGGTTAAGTTGCCTAGGGGTACACGCTGACCAATCCCATTAAAAGTAATGGTGCCATTGCCGGAATTTACAATTAAGTTTTGCGCCCCAGTTGTCGTCCCATCCAGTGAGCCATTGAAAGTGATGTTGCCGTTAGATGCTGGCCCGGTTGAATTCAGGGTAACCGTGGGCTGATTGAGGGTGACATTGCCCGTCAAGTTGATACTGCCACCGCTTTGGCTACGGCTGGAAGTATTGATGGTGCTGCCACTGAAGCTAATATTGCCACTACCCGCATTTAGGGTTACATTAGCACCGTTGCCGCTGCTGCCCTGATTCGCTTGAGAACTTGCGTTAATCCCAACAGCACCACTAATGCTAATATCACCACCTGCATTCAGGGCGATCGCTCCGGCATTACCCGCGTTGCCCGAAATTGCACCCCCCAGTGCTTGGCTGACAATTCCCTCGAAAGGCGTATTGACACGAATATTGCCCTGAGGAGCATTGATCGTCAGATTCCCAGCATTACCCGCATCCCCAATTCCATTCAAATTATCCACCAGTGCGGGCAGGAACAGCAGATTGGTGGTAATGTCGCCCTCTGTAGTTGTCAGACTGATATTCCCCGCATTACCCGTCCTTAAGCCAAAACCATTGGTTTGAGAGCGAGTATCGATCACATCAGCCGCAATGCCCTTACCCGCATTCAAAATCACGTTCCCGCCATTACCGGGAGAAGCCGTAGAGTTCCTTGATGTCTGCGAGTCAGCTTCAATCGTCCCCGTGATGTTAATCAGCCCAGAGGCGTTGACCGTAATATTACCACCATTGCCAGAGCTACCCGTTGGCGGTTCAGAGTCAGCCCTGAGACTTACGGCATTGACATCGCCATTGGTGGCAGTGATGTTGATATTACCCGCAGGGTTGCCCACCCCATCATTGGTGAAAGTGGCGATGGTTCCAGCGGTAACACTCGCGCCGGAAATCGTGATATTTCTCCCCGCTGCTGTGATGGATTGGGTTTGATCCATCGAAAAAGACCCAACTTGATTGTTATCAGCATCGGCCTTCAACGTAATTGTCCCACCCGGACTGGCAAAGTTGAGTGACAAACCAGGGGCGATAGTAATGTTATTCGTTGCCTCTAGAATAATATTGCCCGTCTGAGCGGCAAGGACACCAGCGGAGAGGGTGAAGTCCACCGCCCCCCCATCATCCGCGAATATTGCCCCAGCAGGGTCGTTGGCATTCGGAACATTGGCGTTGAGTTGGTTATCGTTGGCACCGGTAGGGACAATGGTGATATTGGTTGGGTCGAACAGAATTGTGCCACTTACCCCTTGAGTTGCACCCACATCCACCTGTCCCTGAAATGCCAAATCTTGCTTACCCGAAATTTCGACAAAGCCCCCATTCCCGGAATGGGCACCGCCACGGGCTGTCACCTGACCGGCAAAACCGGTTAATTGGTCTGCCCAGGCGATCACACGACCGCCATTGCCGTGAAGTAAGGCATCAGCCTGGATGCTGGAATCAGCACTGATGAAGGTGCGAGAGGCATTGGGTACAGTGCCTAACCCTTGGAAATCACCGCCAACTCTCACGGTGCCACCTCCATGAGTGCCAGAGGCGTTGAGGTTGGCACTGATCACACCAACTTTGTTACCGAAAACATTGATCGAACCACCCACTCCTGATGGTGAACTCCCTTGGGTTACAGGGGATGAAGTATTGAGGGTACCAGACGCGATCGCACTGCCCAAGTCTGTTGGAATAGTTGTCCCAGAATGGCTTAGCTGTACTGCGCCTGTTGGGGAAACACTCAGTCCTGTCTCTAGGCTTGCTGGTACTCCCGTGAGTAGAGTGGGTAAATTGAGAGGTGTAATTGAGAGTAACTGCCCAGCCTGATTTCTAGGTGCTTCAATCTCCAAACTCAGCAAATGTCCAGTTTGGCTAATCCGAACCCGATTTTCACCGGGGACAGCGGCAAGTGTAATCGTTCCAGATGGTGCCGTTAGTTGCCCGGTATTGATTACGGTGCCACCCAGTAAGGTTAAATGCTGTCTAGGGGAAACCGTGAGATTTCCTGCATTGATCACGCTTCCAGGTTGAACAGAGTCAAAGGCAAACTGACTGGGAGTACCGATTAAGCTGGGGTAATCATTCCCGCCCACAGCGTTAAACCAATTCTTCTCACTAAATCCAATACCCGTAGCTGTAGTCGCGATGAAGTCAGAGGGTACATTCAAACTTGCCTGAACACCAAAAACAATCCCGGCTGGGTTGAGCAAATATAAGTTAGAATTTCCTCCCGTGACTTGAATTAGACCATTAATGATAGAAGGGTTACCTCCGACAACCCGCCCCAGAATATTCTGAATAGAAGGTTGTGAGAGAAAATTAGCAATCTGACCTTCTTGGAGTCCAAATTGCTCAAAACTGTGGAAAAGATTGCTCCCATCTTGAGAAAGGGAACCGCCCTGGATATTCAATTGATTCTCGTCAGGAGTGATAATGGTGCCAGTCCCATCGCCTGCGGACACAATCCCTTGGGCGTGCAGGGTCTTTTCAGAGACAGCAGCAGTCCAGCCGAATACGGCAAGTGTTACGAGAACTTTTTTCATCGTTTAAATCGCTGCACCCAAATTTTAGAGAACTAGCGACATTAAGCCTTCAGCCCCCTTTATAATACTTGCGTTTCTTATACAATTCTTTCTTTTAAGAGATTGACAAAATAAGTCTGATTGATGATACCCAAGTTTGCTCTAAGCTGAATCTTTGCTCTTCTATCGGTAGAGAGAGATTGATATTTTCATGTTTTCGTTGAGAAGCTTCTTCGGTCGAATGCAGGCTATAAAAGGTTTGCACATCCAGAATGAATGAAAATCTTTCTGACCCTAGTGCAGCGCGGCGAAAATACCCCACTCGTCCAAAAAGGTTAAAAAGCTTACTGTACAAACGTTCTTCCCTCTTGCCTCCTGCCTGATCTCTACTCCTACGGAGAACGCTACGCGAACGGCCTTCTTGCACTAGTTTTTATGATGAGTCCCTATTTTGAACCCTTCATGATATGAGAGGAATAATACTTGCTTCGATTACTGTCACAGCCTGGGTATTGGGAATCCGTCATTTCGGCGGATTGCAACCCGTCGAAGTGGCAGCATTTGACCTGATGGTGCGGCTGCGTCCCGATTTCCGCTGTCCATCCCCAACTTAATCATTGCGGGCACTCGGCGTTGCCTCGATATATCCCGCTTGCTTTGAAGTTGGGGACTTCCGCGATTCCGTTAAAAAAACAGTTCACTGAGCCATCGCCCCAAACTTAACCCTGACAAACAGGTTCCCGCCATAATCATAAAAGTATGGGACTTACTAAAAGACTTAATTAATTCCTTCCTCGCCTTAGAGACAGCCCCTACAATAAACCCAGCAATAGCGCCAGCCACAGCCCAAGTCCAAAGAGCACCTCCAGCCAGAAAGGCAAACCCCACCCCAACAGCTACCCATACCACGCCCCCAACGACAACTCCAGCCAACGCCTCAAACACAAACCAAGCCCAAGCCCAAGCCCAAGCCCAAGCAATCACCACAACCACAATAAAAAACTTGCCCGCGCTCATCGCCAACGCAACACGTCCAGCCACTGAGCCAAACACAAACCACGTTATAGCCCCAGTTCCAGAAAAAACAGCTATCGTGATGGCACTTCCCAAGCGTCCACGCGGCAAAGTAAAAGCCACATGTCGAGATATCGCCCAAAGAACGAACCAAGCCACAGCCCCAGCCATGCCAGCCCCAGCCACAGCCCCAGCCAGCCCTGTTCCAGCCTTAGCCACAACCACAAGCCCAACCCAAGCCATAGGCACAATCCCAACCCAAGCCTCAACCCATACAAAAGGCATGAGTTTTGCCCAAGAACCAATGGCTTCAGCTAACACAAAAGCCACAGCAAAAGCTATAGCCCACAACGGGGTATTGACGAAAAAGAAGCCTGCTGTGGCATAGCCTAAGAAGCTGCTCAAGAGTTCACTCTCAGGAAGAGATCTGCGTTTCATAGCTGACCGTGTTACCTATCTCAAAAGAATAAAGCTCATCAGCCGAAAGGTCTGTCTATGGTAGTTCAGATATTGCAAAGGGTAAGTAGGTTAGTAACACTTTAGAGATGTTTGCATCCAAGTTGCCTATATTCGACTTCAACACAATTAAGAACGAATAGCACCCTCTACACACAATCTCGATTCGATACTTCTCCATCTGGCATAATGGTTTGACAAATCAGCGCACACCTCATGTTGGCTCCCCCTAAATTGGCATCACTCAGGTTGGCACCGAACAAGTTAGCACTTCTCAAATTGGTCGCCATCAAGTTGGCTCCTGTCAAATCAGCTCCACTTAGGTTAGCACTCCTCAAGTTGGCACCAAATAAGTTAGCTTCTCTTAGATAAGCGTGATATAAGTCAGCTTCTCTTAAAAGGGCACTATTTAGATAAGCATGATACAGATCGGCATACCCCAAAAGCGCCCCACTCAGGTTGGCATGATATAAGTCAGCTCCGCTCAGGTTGGCACCGTTGAGAATCGCACCGTTGAGAATCGCACCCCGCAGTACAGCACCACAGAGTACGGCACGATTCAGAAAGGCATTACTGAGGAGCGCACTGCTCAAAACAGCTCGATTCAAGACAGCTCGATTCAGGACAGCTCGACTCAGAATGGCACCTCCCAAGTTGGCATCACTCAAATCAGCACGAGCCAGGTTGGCATCAAACAAATCGGCACCCCTGAAATCGGCACCCCTGAGATCGGTATCGCTCAGATTAATCCCTTCTAAATTAGGAAAATCAAAAGATCTTTCTCCTGCCGCATAACGCTCCAAAAGCTCGATAGCATTCATATATTTGTTTTGAGGAGTTGACTCTAACTGAATTGTTCCAAAATCCAGTCCCAAACCTAAATGGGCGTTATTGTTGCTCTAGGAGTTAGCATCCAATTCCCCGCATCTGTCGCTGGATGCTGGGATTATAAAGGGCGATCGCGTCTGGGAATTGCTTTTTTTAGTTGAAATTCAACTGGATTAGAATCATTGACTCTAATATAGAATTGCTAACTTTCCTAAAAGTCAGGTTTAAAATTTAAATTTACAATCGTTAGTTTACTTCTTTTTAGTAATCACCAGAACGTCTCTGTATATAGATAGAATCAATAAATAACCATGAATACTTTAATGAAAGCGATAGATTATGCAACTATCAATCTAGATCAATTGATGGCTGCTCTATCTCAACATTTACTACTAGTGGGAATGCCAATGGCAATTGGTTTAGGGCTGGGTTTACCCTTAGGGTTTCTCAGTTCGCGATCGCGCTCAGCCTCAACGATATTAATTAACAGCTTTAATGCTTTACGGGTAATTCCCAGTTTGGCTATTTTATTTGTTGCCATTCCCTATTTTGGACTCACCTTTACTTCTGCCGCGATCGCACTCACGCTTTTGGTCATGCCTCCCATTTTGATCAGTACAGATGTTGCGTTTCGCAGTATCGAACCCACCGTTCAAGAAGCCGCCAAAGGCATGGGAATGACACCCCGACAAGTGATACAACAAGTAGAAATTCCTCTCGCCTTACCTGTAATGATCGCTGGCATCAAAACGGCAACCGTAGAAGTGATCGCTAGCGCAACACTTGCTGCTTTTATTGGTGCTGGGGGGTTAGGTAGCTTTATTGTGCTGGGCTTTGCCCTTTATGACAAGGCCATTCTTCTGGTTGGAGCAATTCCTGTGGCTTTATTAGCACTCATAGCAGAGGTGAGTTTGAGTGTTCTACAACGATCGCTACAGCCACCTACAGCCAAGTCGCTGATTGTCCAAAATGCATCTGAGAAGCGCTATATCAATTTGACATAGACGCGATCGCACCGCTTTGTCTCCACGCCCGTTGCGGGTTGATAACCACTAGTTTCGTATAACTTGACACCTTCTTTAAGCACACTAGCTGTTTCAATCCAAATTTCCTGGAAGCCTCGATCTGCGATCGCTTTTTCCAACTGCTGTAACAAATATTTCCCCAAGCCTTGCCCCCGCACAGACGCAGATAGATACATTTTGCGAATCTCTACCGCCTGATTTCCTCGCTGGATCGGGTAGTAAGCACCAGTTCCTACTAGTTGCCCTTGTTGTTCCACCACCCAAAACTCTCCCCCTACAGCAGTGTAAAAGGCTTCTACATCTAAAACATCTCGATCAGCCCCAGTAGGCTCCCAAGGCAAGCCATATTCGGTAAGGGCATCCCTGATAATGGCGGCGGCTTTCTCGCGATCGCGAGGCTCCCAGGCACGAATCACAAAGTTTTTGTAGGACATTTCCTGTCGTATTTCAGCATACGGGTTGGGGTTGTCTGTGTCACTGATGGGCATATCAAAGACGATTTCAAATTTTGAAGCTGGCATGAACCGATGCAAAACTCTCTTGTGATCTTCTGCATCCTGACGATTATAAAAGCGGGCGACGGTGTAGTGCTTAGCATCAGGTAAAATACATGCAATCGCCCAAGGACGACTACTATCTTCTGTTAATTGGATTCGTTGTTTACTCATGACACCCTTTTGGAAATGCTATTTAGAGGAAAGGCGATTACCTTGCACGGGCAAACGTGGGCAATCGCCAATGCTCGTAATCCAGTGAAACCAATACAAATCTCAGATGATTTCCGTCTAGGCATCACCTCCTTGAACAATGCAGTTGCTAACCCGCACCAAAGCACAGGCACTACCTCAGAAGGAGTCCCGATAGATATCTATGCGACTGCTTAAATGAGACACTTTTAGGAAAGACCAGTCAGCTTGCTCTCTTAAGAAGTTGGTGAAACTGGCTAGTCTTTTTTGCTTACAACCAACACTTTAGTGTTGATTTGCTTTTGTGTCAACACTAAAGTGTTGAAAATCGATGTGCTATGAATTCAGACCGTTCAGAAACCAATTCAGCAGAAATTACCTTGAAAACCCTCAGAGAAGGTCGAGGGATAACTCAAGGAGAACTGGGGAGTAAGTTAGGTCTGAGCTATCGAGCGATCGCAGAATGGGAAAGTGGTAGAAAACTCCCGCGTTTTGATAATGCAGTTGCCTTAGCGCGTGAGTTAGGCGTTTCGCTCAAAGTTCTGGCTCAGGCGATGCAAATCGACGTTGAGGGCGTGCGGGATGATGAACTGCAAAAGGAATGGCCTTTACAGGGAGATAGTTGAGGTGATTTGCGATCGCTTGTGGTTAATTGAGGATGAGTCAGATCCCGCAGACGATTTAATCACCTTGCTTCTCGGCAAACTCAACATCTTCGTAGAGCAGAGAAAGGGGAAACTTGAATTCGACACTGGCTATCAGGACTTCGCAATCTCCTGCATTCGATTCACTATCGTTTACATAAAAGTGAAATAATTCCCAATTTCCTCGTTCGTTGAGTCGATAGCATTCAACACTCATCTGGTCGGGGTCGATTAGCAGATACTCGCGCAGCGTCTCAATGCGGCGATAGTGTCTAAACTTTTCGCCACGGTCAACGGCTTCTGTACTAGGTGAAAGAACCTCAACAATTAAACAAGGATAGCGAATAAATTGACGAGCCAAGCGATCGCGTTCATCACAGGTGACGGAGACATCGGGATAGTGAAATGGCCCTTTGTCAGAAATGCCAACTTTAGCATCACTGGTCAGTACTTTACAGCCCTTACCTCGCAGGTGAGACTTGAGCAGGGCAGCTAAATTGACAGCGACTTGATTGTGGGGAATCGTCCCCCCAGTCATGGCAAACACATTGCCATTAATGTATTCGTAGCGGATGGGCTGCTTTTCCTCCCACGTCAAATAGTCTTGAGGTGTCATTCGTGGAAAGTCAGGACTTGCAACCATAGTTCTGCAATACCCTCATTTATTTCAACCTTAGCAGGCAAACGGCAGCTTGCTTTCAGGAAGGGATAACCCTCCGGGATGCTACGAAGATCGCTTCTCTCGTTATCACACATTAGTTGCCGACAGGTTGAAACCTGCGGCTATACAAACAAAGTGCGCCTACGCGCACTCATGAAATCTCTTAACCCGCGCAGGCGGGTTTGGTTTGTGTAGACGCGATTTCCAATCGCCATCTATCCTTCGCCTTTTGTACTTCGCCTTTTGTACGGAACAGGGTGCGATCGCATTGTAATTACTCCTAGAAGACCGACTTGAAAGCGCGAGCGTCGCATGAGCAGCAAAAGGGTGCAGTACTAAAGCTTTGCTCATTTATCTAGGGTATTATGAATAGATTAATGACCAAGTTGCTAAATTTACCTGGAGTGATAGTAGAAGATAATCAACAAACAGAAGACACATTAATTTTATTTGTAAAATCGGCTAAAAAAACAGCGGTTTGTCCCCGTTGTGGTCAAACAAGTCGTCATCTACATCGTTTTCAAGCAAGAGCTTTGCTTTTTTGGCATTTTCCTAAACTTTTAGCACAGTAAGTACGGAAGAACCAACTTGTCAAGATATATTACCTGCGATCGCGCATTTCTTCGCTGTGTAATTGACTTGATTACACAATCCCTGATTGACCCCTCCCCAACCCTCACTAAAGCTCCGGTCCCCTTATCAAGGGGAGGGAGCAAATCTCCTGTTCCCCCCTTAACAAGGGGGGTTAGGGGGGTTCATTCCAATTTGGCAATTTCTACCCTGTTTCAACTATGAATTCTTGGCTCAGAATGCAGCGTTGCCAACAACTCACTCTCCTGAATCGCCAACTCCTCCAACCGCGCTTTAACCACATTCCGCTCAAAATAAGTATCCGCGAGCACCCAATAAACTCCGTAGTGCCTCGCCTCAGATGCCATCAAACTCCGGTAAAATTCAGCTAACTCGCGATCGGGGCAGTGAGTCGCCAATAATCCCAACCGCTCGTGAGAGCGAGCTTCAATCAAGCCTGAAACCAGCAACGAATCCAACAATCGTTCCGGTTCATTCCGACGAACTAAAGCTGCTAATCCCCCACCATAGGGAGGTGCCGAAAGGGGAGCCAAAGGGATACCAAGCCTTTCCAGCCACTGATTAACCAGCTCAAAGTGTTCCAATTCCTCACGAGCGATCGCCGTTAACTGACGCACCAGTTGCGTGTTGGATGGATAGCGAAACATCAAATTTAGAGCAACTCCCGCCGCCTTACGCTCACAATGAGAGTGGTCGAGTAAAATTATGTTTAGGTGAGCGAGTGCTTGCTCAACCCACTCCCAACGAGTAGGCTGCTTCAGGGTGTTAATAACCGACAGTGTGGAAGAAGACACGGTTTTTCAGAAAATCAACTCAACTTAGAACAGGATAAAGGCTGGCTATGGTCAGGGATGCTCTTCAGTTTAAGGCACTTGAGCTTAAGGAACTATCTTGACAGCTTAAAGGTCTTTCAATGAAAGGCACACATCTGCTGCCCTTAAATGCATCATTTTAGAATACAGGGTCTCATGCCAAGCAAGACGTAAAACTTACAGATTCTCTCTTAGAATCAGAACTTCGGCTGTTGGCTCCTGTTTTAACTCATAAATAATTACTTTGGCTGAGAATCGTGCGGAATAATTTGGGCATACTGAGAACAGTAAGTATGCCTTGGTGTTCCTGACGACACTGACGCAAGCTAACTTCTAAGGGTGCTGCCTGGTATTGGTGCAATTGGATATTAAAAAAGCAAAAATGACCCATCGTCGTATTGTTATCGGTGACGTGCATGGTCACTATGACGCCCTGATGTCTTTATTGGATGCGATCGCCCCTACTGGCGACGACCAAGTTTATTTCCTCGGTGATTTGATTGACCGGGGGCCTCACAGCGCTAAGGTGGTGGAGTTTGTGAAAGAAAGCCCCTACTTTTGCTTGTTGGGTAACCACGAACAAATGTTACTCGATATTTTGGGTGATGGAGAAATCTATGGCCCTGCGCTGCAAGCATGGCTGTACAGTGGCGGTCATAGTACCGTTAACAGCTATGGCGAGGAAGGTGTACGCCAAGATCATATCGATTGGATGCGGACGCTGCCCACTTATATGGACTTAGGAGATACCTGGTTAGTCCATGCCGGAGTCCATCCCCGAATGCCCCTAGAGAAGCAAACCTCGGAGCAATTCTGCTGGATTCGTGATGAATTCCACAGTATGCCTCAGCCTTACTTCCCTAATAAACTCATTATCACAGGTCATACCATCACCTTTACCCTGCCTGGAGTACTCCCTGGCAAACTGGCCCAAGGACGGGGTTGGCTCGATATCGATACGGGTGCTTATCATCCCAAGAGTGGCTGGATGACGGCTGTAGACCTCACCAATTCCCTAGTGTATCAAGCCAACGTGTTTCGCCGCCGCCTGCGTAAATTACCCTTGGCGGAAGCGGTGACACGGGTCGAGCCTTCTAATATCCTCCCACGCCGCTCAGCAGTACGCTAGTGCAAGAAGGCAGAAGTCAGGAGGCAGAAGGCAGAAGGGATATTGCTTTTACAGTAAGCTTTTTAACCTTTTTGAACTGGTGGGTTATTTCCGCCCCGCTGCACTAGTGAGTACGGCTGCACTGAAAAAATCCCAAACAAAAGCCAAATTGATTTGGACATTCCCGTCCCTTAGAAGAGACGGGTTTTGCAGGGTGGGTTCTATAAGAGAGCGCGTATTTTACTTTTATAAGCGGTTGTATTTAAGCCATCTCCTGCATTTGCCCTTTGCGAGTCAATAGCTTGCTCTAACTGTTTAATGCGATCTGAGGTTGCCGGGTGACTACTCAAGAAAGTAGGAACAGAACCTCCAGCTTTAAGCAGCTTTTCCATAAAGGAAACCATCGCCGAGGGCGCATAGCCAGCTTTGGTCAAAGTATCTAATCCCATTTGATCGGCTTCAAACTCGTCCTTACGGCTGTTGGGACGCTTCAAAGCTAGTTCTACTCCAATATTGACCATCGTATTGCGGTCTAGTCCAGCGGCTGAAGCCACGCCTCTGGCGATCGCGGCCTGCCGCATTTGCCCAATGGAATGACGCCCAACAATATGACCAATTTCATGGGACATCACACTCGCCAACTCAGCTTCATTATCTGCGGCGGCAATCAAACCCGCATTGACGTAAACAAATCCCCCCATTGTGGCAAAGGCATTGATACTCTTATCATTAACCACCTGAAAGGTATAAGGGATATCAGGGCGTTTGCTCTGTTGTGCCAAGCGCTGACCAATGTCATTGACGTAGCGATTAATTTCAGAATTACGATAGAGCCTAATCTCGCTGCCGACTAGCTGGCTATTAATCTGCCTACCAATTTGAACTTCCTGATTATTGGAAATATTGGATAGCTGGATGACCTGAATCCCATTAAGAATCAGGTCAAACAAAGACGCTTGCGAGGCTTGGGCGATACCCAAGACCAGACTCAGCGACAAGACGAAGGATACGACGGCATATAAAAGGCGATGTCGATAATGATAGGAGCGTGAAGACAAAAACTTAAACATGGCGGATACGACTAACACAGCTATATTTAATCAGCTTAGAAAACCAAGACGTTCTTTGAGGGCGTTTAGTTGCCATTTTGGCCTGATCTCGTCACGGATTGTGCGGCGTATCCCAAAAAAAGTTGTTGAGTCGTAGGAGACCTTACTCTGTCCTCAAAACCTAGAGTAGCGACATCGCTTATCTCCTAATTTTTGGATAGGTCTATTCTCCCCAAAGCCATCATCGAGTCTGGTGAACCCATACTCTACAGGACGAGAATTTATGCCGCAAGGCAGACCCTATCCTGCTGATCTCTTGTAACAGTCGTGGTAACTTATCACAGGACTGTGATCATGAGCATCTCGCTAGCCTTTTCATCAATTGTGCTAGAGAATGCTTCTTTGATGGTTCGCTTGGCAAAGACACACGCACGACGTTTCATGGCTATTTTGGATTCTAAAGGACGTTTATTTGGTAAGGTGAGCATTCTCGACGTGGGTGCTGCCTTGGTGATTTTATTAGTGATTGTGGGTATCTTTTTCTTTCCCGGCACCACCGGATCTGTAGCGCAAATTGGCGGTGCAACGAAACCCGTAGAAGTGGATTTGATTGTTCGGGGTCTTTCTGTTCGCGATCCCGACGCCTTACTCAAGCAATTTGCGGAGCAAAAGACGACTAATATCATCATTCGCAATCAACCCTACGGTCAGGTTGATATTAAGTCTGTAAAGACACTGCCATCAATGTTAGCCGTACCACAGCCAGATGGCTCTGTCAAAGAGCTACCCGATCCGAGGTCTAACTCTTTTAGTACTGATCTGACGATGACCTTGGTCGGTAAAGGACAAATTACCAAAGATGGGCCAGTGTTGGGTAATAGCAAAATTAAAATTGGCACGCCAGTGGAGTTGGAGGGCATGGATTACAACTTCAGAGCTAGCGTCATTGAAGTCAGAGTGAAGTAAAAAAAGCTAAAGAATGAAGATGAAGGATGAAGTATTAGTTTTCTGGGTTAACAATTTGCCATAGGCTTAGCCTGTAGACCACTTCATACTTCGTCCTTTATTCTTTTCTAATCCCCAGCCGTGGAATCAAGAGATTTTAAATATCGCCGAATTAAACCAATGGTTACCGCAGGCAGTTCTAACTGAGGTGTCAACCCAACATCATCAAGAGTTTGAAAAATGCGGATAGCTTTTGGATTGAGTGAGGCAAGGCGTTGACCAATTTCTGGTCCTGTAAATTGGGATTTTTGTCCCCAAATCATGGCAGTGGGGGTAGTCAATTGTGGTATGTATAGCGATAAGTCAAAGCATAAATCTCCGCGCACAAAGGCCAGTGCAGCATATTCAGCATTCGGCTGCTGGGCTGATTCTAAATAGGCGTTAACGATTTCTTCGTAAACTCGGTTACTTTGGGCAAATTGCCGACCTTCTAAGAAGCTGCGAATTCCAGTGCTGTTGGCAACACCTGTGCTGTAGATAATACGGTCAAGAATTGGGGTGCTGACCAACTGAGCAAAAAAGCTGCGCGTGTAGTTTTCCCCAAAATCTGATAATCCTGCGGGTGTCGTGAGAATTAGGCATTTAAATAGCTCAGGACGAGCAATCGCCGCTCGAATTGTAAACGCGGCTGTCAACGAAGAGGCGACAACAGGCGTTGGTGCTGTACAAGTCTGTTCAATGAACTCTATGATTGTAGTAATGTAGTCATCTATTTTGTAATTCCGTTCAGGGTGCGCTGAACGACCCCAACCGATTAAATCGGGTGCAAGAATTTTATACTCAGTCGCAAAGGCTGGGTATACCTTTGACCATTCATAGGCAGATGAACCACCGCCAAAGCCATGCAAGAACACTAAGGATGGCCGATCGGGGTCGGCGGCTTCGGGTTCCTGCCAGGGTTCCCCATCGGCGGTGTAATACACCATTCGTCCCAGGGAGGTCACCACGGAGTGCTGCTTAAAACCATTTGGCTCAATCATGCCCAAACCTCATCACTACTGCCATCATCCCTGATTTTGGCGTAAGACCACTTCTTACTCTTGGTTGATTCTTGGACACAACTAGAGTAGGGGAACTTGGAACACTAACATTTCATCAAAATATTTTAGAGGAGTGAGAGCTTGTCCTAAAAAAGTACTAACTCAAATCAGTAATTCTTTCAAAGACTGTTGTAGTCTTGAGTGTCGGCTTTTTTCCGGAACAGTATTTTCTTGCCAAGGAAAATAAATCAGAATGAATAAAATCTTTCCCCAATGCTGATTTGAGAAGTTGGATGATGCAAAGATGTTTCTGGCTTGAGGGATGGCTGGCTCACGTAAAAACAAAAAATGTTCGCTGGTTCCGCGTCAACTCCGTTGACGGTCATGCGGTTTTTGAGAAAGTGCATTCATATTAGTGCTATGGCAATACAGTGCAGTATCCAGTTGGATGAAGTCAGCAATTCTAATATTTTTGACTCGGAAACTGACTTAAAGGAGCCGCAAGCCGTAATTGCTTCTCCGGATTGGGACGTAGCTGAATTTGACTCTAATTTAGTCGTGATAAGACCTTCTAGCATCTGTCTTAACCTGGAAGACTTAAAATGCTTTGAAGTTGTGGATCGCCAGTTTCACCACTATGGGATCACCTTTGAAAATGCGATCGCTCTACAGCCCTCAAACCCAGCCTATCCTCCCCCCCAGACTGGGACTACGGTACTCATGGGAGCGCCTAAAAGTGGTTGGCTGGAAGTCGCCTTTTTAAACCCTGTTCATCAGTTCTGCTGCCATGTCACTAGTTCTCAGCGGATGCTGCTATCTGCCTACGATCACCAGAACAAACTCCTGATTCGGAGCTCTCTGAGCAAAGCCAACTTAGCCGGTTCTGATTCGCCCATTCCCCCCAATGCCTCATTCAAAATCGAGGTACCCAATATTTCTCGGATTACCTTCTATGCCTTCGATGGTCAACTGACTTTATCTGACTTAAGTTTTTCTCTATAACCTATATTTCGCAACCTTCTTGGAGGATAGCGTCTCCCACTCCGCTCATTGATCGAACCGACCCGCTTATCGCCTATGATTAATTTGATTACTAGGGTGGGAGCAACTCCTCCACTCAAGCGAAAGTATTGAAAGTTGGTTGATGGCAAAAGTCAAAAGTCGAACGTTTAAGCCTCTTAATCCAAGACAGTTACGTGAACCTGGGGGCTGGCTGGTTGGTCTAGTCGTTGTTGTAGCAATGCTTTTTTTGCATTGGAAGCTTCTGCTGGCGACAAGTATCGGTGCGTTGGTCATGATGCTAGTCTACAGGATGCAAGAGTGGGACTGGCAACGTTACTGGTCGAGTTTAAGCCAGTTTCTGAGTGGCTATAATCAGCCGTTAACTCTAGCTGTTGGTAGTGGTGCGATGGCTACCCTTAGTACCTACATGGTAATTTCCATTTGGGTGGACTCTGATAGCCCTTGGATTGCAGCGAGTACAATTCTTCAAATTTTGGGCACCCTAACCATTCTCACCCTGTTCGTTTGGCAATCGCTCAACCGCCCAGCGAGTCAGAATGGGGTTAACCGGGATCAGATGCTTAGTGATCTCACCGATGCTAACCCAGTTAAGCGCTTAGTCGCCGTGCAACAGCTAAGCCAGTGGGGAAAAGACCCCTTCTTACACCCGTCAGAACGCTGTATCGTAGCTGATTGTTTTCGCTTGATGTTAACTCACGAGCAGGAAGCCGTCATTCGAGGAGCTGTTCTCGATGGTCTTCAGGTACTAGACCATAACCGGATGTTAGGGAAAGGCTCTCAGCCTTTGCAAGTCCCCATGGCTTTGAAGCCCTCTGCTGATAAACTCCATCGCTAATCAATGGGATCAATTAGAGATTCGATTTTACTTTGCCCCCTCCCTGCTTCCATCAGGGTTTGGATGGGGTGATTCGAGAATTACTGTATCGGCTCAGCTTTGGTCACAGAGGCATTGTTAACTCCCAGAGTGAGCTGCAAAGGTTTACGGGAAGGATAGGCTCTGGCGACCTGTCGGTAAACATCGTAGTTAGTCGGTAGTGTTACCGTCTGTTCATCTTGTTGATAAGTCATTTCATACTTCACAGTACGTAATAGTTCCGGTTTGCTTGGCTCTTCCCCAGGCTTTTGCCGTTGTTCGACTTCATCGATACTGGGTCGTGGCGGCAGCTTCGACCACCATAACCCTTTGTCATCCGGTCCAATGACCGCCTCTTTGGGTTTCTCGCCATTGCGGTTGAGTAGGGAATTTGAGGCAAACTCTTCAAATCGCGGCTGCTTTTCATTCCCAGGGCTAGTAGAATACTGGACTTGCCAGGTCAAGGTGGTGAGTGCAGTGGCTTCATACTGATTGGTGGTCACCGTGTCACAACTGCTCAGAGTGACTGCCACACAGCAGCTCACCAAAAACCAAAAAAGCTGGCGATACTTTAGGTAACGGCTGACGCTGAAATTAAGACTCTCTAACTTCACCTGACCTCTAGTAACTCAGAAAAAACAACCGAATGCAGCTTGCTCCGCTTTACCCTATTGTGTACAAAATTCTTCAACCGTTGTTTCCCAGTTGTCTTTGGGCGGGAACGAGCGAGTCGCGAACCATCGCCCTGACCTTTGATGATGGCCCCCATCCCCAGTACACCATAGAACTCCTGCAAGTTCTAGACCACTACAACATTAAAGCGAGTTTTTTTTGGTTGGGTGCTTGTGTCGAGCGGGCACCTAGCGTTGCTCAAGCCGTTTATCAGCGGGATCACTGGATTGGGTTACATGGATATTACCATCACTCTTTTCCCTTGCTCTCGCCGGAGGCACTCCAGCAGAGTTTGGCGAAAACTCAAGAAGCGATTCGCGCCGCGCTGGCGACTGCGACAGATGACACGAAAGCTTGCTACTTCGACCCCGACAACATTCGAGACGTTCGCCCTCCCAATGGTTTGTTTACCCCCCAGACTTTGAGTTTATTGCACCAGTGGAATTATCGACCCGTCATGTGGAGCGTTGTACCGGAAGATTGGGAGCGTCCTGGCATTGATGTCGTCGTGCAGCGAGTTTTACGGCAGGTTCGCAACGGGTCGCTGATTGTCTTACACGATGGTTATTACGGAGGACCGGATGTGGCTGAAACAACAGCTCAGTTAATTCCTCGGTTATTACAGCAAGGTTATGATTTCATCACAATCGACCAATTATGGCAACGTTCTCCTGTCTAAGGTGAAGTCATTTTTGTCATGTTGAAGCTATTCACAATTTTTTTTACTCCCGATCTTGACCCAAGTGCTAAGTTTGTGTGTTAGAACAGTTGTTTTACGGATGTCTTACACAAACACATCTTTGTTGGAACTGTACCTGTCTCCAGTTAGAGAAAAATGTCCCCACGTCGAAAATTTTCGCTAACGTAGTTACAGAAGAGGTCAAAATAGAACATTTGTACCATAAAACTCGTATCACTATGGATTTCAAGCTCTCCTCTTACTGTCATCTATCCTCTGAATTCATTAAAATGGCTTAGTGTATTTCAGCTATTTATCTGGGGTCATCAAGATTGAAGCTAGAGTAAATTTAGGAAATATTGGCCCCCCAAGGAGAGAGTACTCCAATTTCCGAACCGAAAGGCTACCCGAAAAGTAGCGACAACCCTCCCATTACATTTGATAATGATAATGATCTCGAATCAGCTTGTGAACACAGCATAGGAGAATCGGAACCTATCTAACACCTGCCGAGCGAGTATTTGGCGCAAGCCCAGGACAAGGGAACTCAAGCAAAAGGAATTGACGATGGGTGCATTAATTCCAGTGACATTAGCTTTGTGTAAAAGCAATTTGTAAATTAGATTCATCACCTTGAAGATTGAAGCTAAAACCCAAGTCCAAATTTGGTAATTAAGGCTACAATCAAAAAGTCTCAAGAGAAGCCAGCATTCAAACTTACTGTAAGCGAGCATTCGCGAGAACGTTGAGAAGCGAAAGTAGATACCGAATCTAACGGGTCGAACTCAGCGATCAAAGAAGACCTAGAATGCTACAGAAAGTGACTCACTGGCTACGCTATGTAAGTAGATTAACAAACACTATCTACTGGTCTTTAATTGAAGGAGCATGAGGAAAAAGGCATGACCCAGGCAAACGACGTACTCGCAACACTAACTCAACCCGAAAACGAGTTTGAATTCTTGATCGAGGATGAAGCGAACCGAGACGAGCTAGTGGACGCTCAACCGGATGAGGAAGACGGTAAGCCTGGAAAGGTGCGCTCTACCCGTCGTCGCGCACAAGCAAAGAAAAAACACTATACAGAAGATTCAATTCGCCTGTATCTGCAAGAAATCGGTCGAATTCGGTTATTGCGAGCAGATGAAGAAATTGAGTTGGCTCGTAAAATTGCGGACTTATTAGAGTTAGAGCGTATACGCGATCGCTTGTCTGATCAATTAGAGCGAGAGCCACAAGATAGCGAATGGGCAACCGAGGTGAACATGCCTCTGCAAGCCTTCCGCCACCGCCTTTATGTAGGGCGCAGAGCGAAGGACAAAATGGTACAGTCTAACCTGCGTTTGGTTGTTTCCATTGCCAAAAAATACATGAATCGAGGGCTTTCATTCCAAGACTTGATTCAAGAAGGTTCTCTGGGTTTAATTCGCGCCGCTGAGAAGTTTGATCATGAAAAAGGATACAAGTTCTCCACCTATGCAACTTGGTGGATTAGGCAGGCCATAACCCGTGCGATTGCCGATCAGTCCCGCACGATCCGCTTACCTGTTCACCTGTACGAGACGATCTCGCGGATCAAAAAAACCACTAAAATCCTCTCTCAAGAAATGGGTCGTAAGCCCACTGAAGAAGAAATTGCTGATCGCATGGAAATGACGATCGAGAAGCTGCGATTCATTGCTAAATCAGCCCAACTCCCCATCTCCCTCGAAACACCGATCGGGAAAGAAGAAGACTCCCGCCTTGGAGACTTCATTGAAGCCGATGGCGAAACCCCAGAAGATCAAGTCTCCAAAAATCTGCTTCGGGAAGACCTCGAAAGCGTTCTTGACACCCTTAGCCCCCGTGAACGTGATGTTCTCCGCTTGCGTTACGGGTTAGATGATGGACGCATGAAGACCTTAGAAGAAATCGGTCAAATTTTCAACGTCACTCGCGAACGAATTCGGCAAATTGAAGCCAAAGCGCTCCGCAAACTGCGCCATCCCAATCGCAACAGTATTCTCAAAGAATACATTCGCTAAATAGCGGGTCACGAAACTGGTGCTAAACGAGAGGAGCGACTTTAATGCCGCTCCTCTTTATTAATTATTAATTAATCCTGTACAATAATCTATCAAACATTGAACTTGCATAGAGGTAACCGCTAACATCCTGAACCACACAGGGGTTTGCTTTTTTCACTTTTTGATATTTTTCCTAGGCTTGCCCAAAAAGCGAATTACCAACAAGAAAACTGGGTGCTTGCTAATAAACACCCAGCCAACGAATTGAGATTGACTCCAGATTGTGTGCTGTAGGGATTACAGCAGACCCCAGAAGTGCAATACACCTTGACCTGTAACGAACTCAGTAATTAGAGCGGCAACGAAGCCAATCATGGCTAAACGACCGTTCCAATTCTCTGCTTGAGGAGTAAAGCCGAATTTGGCATCGTTGCGACTTTCGCCTTGCATAGTTTTTGCTCCGTTGGTAACTTTTGTAAACTTGTATGTAAACTAATGTAACCAATGGTTGGCAAAACGGCAAGGATCTGGTCTGTCAATCTGAATAGATTCTGTTTAAGGTATGCATAAAGGTTGAGATAGGTGATTGCCTACAAGAGCCACTGCTCTAGATGCCGCGACTTATCAAGAAAGGGATTATGTCTATCATCGCTTCCCAACTACCCGCTCGATTGGACTATTACTACCACCAATTTAAGGCGGTCATCCTAAAACGCCAAAACCCGATAACGGGTTTATTGCCCGCCAGTACAGCGATTAATGCCCACGGCGACTACACCGACGCCTGGGTACGGGATAACGTTTACAGTATTTTGGCGGTTTGGGGACTAGCCTTGGCGTACCGCAAACTCGATGCAGACGGTGGGCGTACCTTTGAACTGGAACACAACGTTGTCAAACTGATGCGGGGACTGCTGTTCTGCATGATGCGGCAAGCTCACAAAGTGGAACGATTTAAAGAAACTCAATCCCTAATGGACGCCCTGCACGCCAAGTACAATACCAGCACCGGCGACGTGGTGGTGGGCGATGACCAGTGGGGTCACTTGCAACTCGATGCAACGTCCCTGTTCTTGCTAATGCTGGCTCAAATGACAGCATCAGGACTGTACATCATCTATACCATCGACGAAGTTAGCTTTGTCCAAAACCTTGTTTATTACATCGGTCGGGCGTATCGTACACCCGATTACGGCATCTGGGAGCGAGGAAATAAGGTCAATCATGGCAATCCGGAACTCAACGCGAGTTCGGTTGGGATGGCCAAAGCGGCATTAGAAGCAATTAATGGCTTAGATTTATTCGGTGTTCGGGGTTCAGCCGCGTCTGTGATTCATGTATTACCCGATGAAATGGCGCGATCGCGGATTACACTAGAATATCTCCTGCCCCGTGAGTCCGGTTCCAAAGAAACCGATGCGGCTCTTTTAAGTGTGATTGGGTTCCCCGCCTTTGCCATCGAAGACGCCGAACTCATCGAACGCACCAAGAACGACATCGTCAAGAAGCTAGGGGGAGGATACGGCTGTAAACGCTTCCTGCGAGATGGTCACCAAACCGTTTTAGAAGATACCACACGCCTGCACTACGACCCCTGGGAACTGCAAAAGTTTGAGCATATCGAGTGCGAGTGGCCTTTATTTTTCTCCTATCTTGTTCTCGATGGGCTATTTCGGGGAGACACCGAACAAGTTCAGAACTATCAAGCGCGTTTAGAAAGTTTGTTAGTTGAGCGAGACGGACTCAAACTGCTCCCCGAATTGTATTACGTGCCCCAGGAGAATATCGAAGCAGAGCGAAAGTCTCCTCGTAGCCAAAAGCGTGTTCCTAACGAAAATGTGCCTTTGGTGTGGGCGCAGAGTTTGTACTACTTGGGTCAGATGCTGAGTGAAGGGCTAATCGCACCTGGAGACATTGACCCCTTGGGGCGTCATTTATGCATCGGGCGTCATCAAGACCCGGTGGTACAAATTTCTCTACTCGCTGAGGATGAAGATTTACAGGCTGAACTAGCCACTTACGGGATTGCCACGCAAACCCCCAAACAGGTAGAGCCAATGCAGGTGCGTCAGGCGATTGAGTTGTCAACGGTTTATGCTCAAATGGGGCATTGTGATGCACTCTCGTTAACAGGACGCCCGGTGCGACGTTTGCGAAGTCTGACAACGTCGAGAATCTTTCGGATTGGGCAAGAGACGATTGTGTTTCTACCTGCGTTTTTGGATCAGCAGCAGTTTTATCTGACTCTGGATTACCATTTTCTGGTGGATCAGATTAAAAGTGAACTCGCCTACATTCAGCGCCACTGGAGTGAGCTCGGTCGTCCAACGATGACGCTGTTGTTAACTCATACAATGTGGGAAACCAGCCGGGAAGCGGTGGAGGATAGGCACAGAGGAACAGAGGAAGAAAATTTCTCAATTTCCCCTCCGAAATTCCAAGATTCACCCCTTTTAGAGCTAATTCAGCAGCTAAAAGAAGGTTGGTGTGACGGCGTTCGGGTCAAGTTAGGGCGTCTTAATCAATTGTTACTCACCGCTGGAATTGAGCGCATTGATTTTCTACAAGAGTTTGAATTTACCCAATCAGCAGTCAAAGATGCGATTCCGCGTCAATATTACCTCACCAGTCGTCCTGGAAAACATGGGCCATTAGGTCATACTCAGGAATTTTTACTGGAGTGTGAAACGAATCTGGGGTTATTGCTGGATAGTTTGCGGGAATCGGATAACCTCTATGAACAAATCGAGTTGTTGCGTACCCTGAAACGTCTGCGGGGATTAGATTTCGATACGGGATTTGGCGGGCCAGGACCACGGGTGACGGTGGCGGATTTGCTGAATGAAGTTTACCTCAAAGCGGGTACGGAATCGGTTTCTCCTTACTGGGCGGTGGTGCGTCAAGCCGCTGGTTTGCTGAACAAGGCGGATATCAGTCTGTCGGATGCGGTGACGGAGATGTTGGTGCGCGGGAAGCAGATTACGGTGGGAAGAGCTTATAGTGAGGCATCGCTGATTAAAAATCCCATGTCGCACTTGGAACTTCAAGCGAAGATTGATGAATTCTGTCGGGAAGATATTCGCGATCGCGTTTTGACCCAAGAAATTCTGATCTATCTGGGTATCATTATCAAGGCAGAACCCTCTTTACTCAAGGGTTTGCTCACGCTACGAGTGGGGTACCTGATTCTACTCTTAACCAGCGAACTGGCGGCTGAATTAGGGGTGACTCAAGATGAAGCTTATGAGCGACTCATGCACTTAAGTCCGTTTGAAATCAAGATGCGGTTACGCTCTTGTTTAGTGGGATATGAGGGCATGAACCAAAAGCTGCGTCAACAAGAATCATTACACGTCAAGCGGCTTAATCAAGAGATTAATTGGGGTGTCCTATCGGGCGAAAGGGAGGAGACGGAGGAGACACCCACCGTTGGCAGTTGGGTGAGAAAGCGGCAGTTAGATGGTGCAGCCGGTCGGGTTCCCAAAAACTTCTATCCTAGTGTTTGGCTCGTGATGAAACATTGTAGGGGTTTGGTGATTGGGGATAAGTTAGAGCGTCGTAATCGCTTGGACAGCGCCCCGATCCTCTCCGAGATGACACCAGGGGAAAAGAATTTTGCCTTGCGGGTGGAGCATTTGCTCAATAAGATTGAAGCGCCAGAATATCGGCAAGTCAATATTGAGGCATTGATGGAACTGGCGGCGATCGCAGAACGCAATCCTGAGTTACAAGTGGAAGAGTATATTGTGTTCGATGTTCTCATCGGTCATGCTGTACGCTTGGCCTGGTTGGAGCGATTCCCCGAAAAAGCAGATCGATATGATGAGTATAAGGCGGCGGCTTGGCGTGCCTTTTACGATACTTCACCCACTGAGTGTGCGGGACATATCCTGAAGGCGTTCCGTTTCTTGACTCAGGTGGGACAAGCAACGGCTGTTTAAAGCCAATGATATTGAGGAGGGTGAGGGAGTAACCTCACTCTCCAATACCGAAAATTTTTATTTGGCAAGCCCTTTGTAAAACGCAATTTCAAACAAGTCTCGCGTGCCGGTCATCCCCTGCCCCATAAATAGAAGCAACGCAATGCAGTTCAAAATAATGTGAACATTACGCCAGCGATTGGATCGGTCTTGATAAATATCTTCCACAATGGCTAACGAGAACACCATCAGCAACGCGGCAGTGATCCCAATATAGTAATGAGACCAATACCACTCATTCGTGCGGCGAAACACTCCATCCTGGCAGCCGAGAACGACTAAACCCATACCCGTGAGAGTGGCAAAAATTCCTCGCCAGTGTTTCTCTCTAGCACGATACAGAAATACCAAAGACGCAATCGTAGCTGCAAACATCAGCCCAATGAAGATCACCTGAGCAGGGTTTTTGCTCCAGAGTTGATGCTCGATCAAGCTTTTAAACACAATCGCATAAGCTAGCCCCACCCACGTAACGCCCACAACCGCACCCGTGAGCCAACGTCCGAGCTTAACATGTTCACGTCCAACCACAGGCGGGATTTGGCTTTTACTTCCACCAACGCTTTGCAACCGTCGTTGGCGAGTCTGCCATGCGAAGTGAGTCACAATACCCAGAATAGGGAAGACCACGATAATGGCGAGAATAGGATGGATTAAGGCAAGAAAGTCAGCAATTTCCATAGAGCAAGAGCAACCTTTTTGGAGAAACGGACTTTAACGCATATCTGTCGAGTGCGTGTCCACGCCCTCTAATTTATTGACTATTGTTCAGGATTCTGCGAGCAGCAACATGAGTTGTAGCTGAGAAATCCCTTGAAAAATTCTGTTGTTTGCCTCAGAGAATCCTAATGTTAATTTTTTAATCTGTAAATAAAGTTTTTATAAAAAAGCCTGACTGATCACTCGTTCTCAGCGTGACACTATTTGGGCATAGCATTTTGCTTGTAATTTTTATGTGAATTTTATTAAATATATGTTGATTGTCTTAACATATAAGAAAAGCCTCACAACGGAAACCATGACAGTTTCAGAGTTGACCTCTCAAAACTCAAGGCGTCCTTTTCTCCTACGAGTTCTCCGATTGAGAATAGCCACACTCGTTCTGTTGGGGATTATTGTTGCTGTTAGCACCATCACCATTAAATGGTTTATGGGTGAAAGTAGGGTAACGCAGCTATTTTCCCAATTACAATTCCTACAAGAAAATCCACCCATCTGGCTAGACGTGCCAAGCGTTAGTCATGAATATTATTTACTCATCCCAACGGTAGCATTATGTTTAATTTATCAAGCGCTCGTTAAAATTTATCCCCAACCTCGAACAACATCGCGGGTGATTGTCGTATGCCTCTTGTTGGTTTTGACGCTGCGTTACCTCTTATGGCGATCGCTATCCACCCTAAATTTATCGAACCCCTTAGATGGCTTATTTAGTTTGGGGTTGTTTTTCATGGAACTATTCGTCATTTTGGGTCATAGTTTCCAATGGTATTTAAATCTAAAAATAAAACCTAGGCATCGCGAAGCTGACATCATGGCGGTGGCTGTAAGAGAAGGACGCTTTATACCAACCGTCGATATTTTAATTCCTACTTACAATGAGCCTACAACTATTCTCCGACGAACAATTATTGGCTGTCAAGCCTTAGATTATCCCCACAAAAAAATCTATCTTTTGGATGATACACGGCGAGCAGAGATGAAAAGAATGGCGCAAGAATTGGGATGTGAGTATATAACCCGCCCGGACAATCGCCATGCTAAAGCAGGGAACTTAAATCATGCGATCGCCCAAACTAATGGTGAACTCATCGTCGTATTCGATGCTGATTTTGTCCCGACTCAAAACTTCCTGAATCGTACTGTCGGCTTTTTTCAAAATCCAGAAATAGGACTCGTTCAAACCCACCAAAGCTTTTATAATCCCGATCCAATTGCCCGTAATTTAGGTTTGGAATGTGAGCTGACACCAGAAGTGGAGATTTTTTCGCGTTACTATCAGCTACTGCGCGATGGTATAGAAACAGCCTTGTGCTATGGTAGTTCCTTCGTTGTTCGACGCAGTTCTCTTGAGGCAGTTGGCGGTTTTGTCACCGATTCTTTAAGTGAAGATTACTTTACTGGCGTTTGCCTATCAGCCCAAGGCTATCGGGTGATTTACCTGGGCGAACGTTTAAGTGCAGGCTTGTCCGCTGAAAATATGGCTGGTTATGTCACCCAACGCTTGCGGTGGGCACGCGGCAGCTTACAGGCATTTTTCATTCCGGAGAATCCCTTAACCATTCCCGGACTCGGATGTTTACAACGACTAGCTCATTTAGAAGGCTTATTTCAGTGGTTTACCAGCGTATTCCGTTTAGGATTTATGCTGATGCCCATAGCCTCATCCTTTCTGGGTATCATCCCCTTGCGGGCCACCCTTGTTGAATCACTTTATTTCTTTCTTCCTTACTACATCGCTCAGTTATTGACCTTTTCGTGGTTAAACAACCGCAGTCGGTCTGCATTAGTTTCTGATATCTACGCGGTGGCGCAATGTGTTCCCGTTTCACTCGCGGTGATTCAAACAATGCTGAGTCCCTTTTCTCAAGGATTTAAGGTAACACCGAAAGGAGTCAGACGAGATGGTTTTACCTTCAACTGGGCTTTAGCTTGGCCATTGATTCTGTTATTAATCGTAACTGCTGTGAGTTTATGGCAAAATTTAGACTGGGCGTTTTGGGGTAGTATGTCGATTTCAGGAGAGCCTAAGTTAGCAGAAGGAAGGGCTTTGGCTTGGATTTGGAGTGCTTATAACTTATTCATTATCAGTATTGCTCTGTTAATTTTGCTAGATGTGCCAAAACCCGATCCATCGGAGTGGTTAAACTTGCAGCGAGTCGTGCGAATTCAAGTAAACAGTGCATCGAAATCATCTGACATTGATAATGGTGAATTGCCAATACCTATTCCAAACTTAGACCAAAATTTATGGGGGGTAACGACCATTATTTCAGAAGGAGGAATCGAAGTTGCCTTGACTCAGGATACTGTTCCAAAGCTACTGGAACAGCTAGCCGTCAAAGTAGAAATTATGGAAGAGAAATTAGAATTAACGGGGCAGATTACTCATGTTAGTTTCAGCGATCAGATGCCACGAGTTCGTGTGATGTTTAAATCGTTAAACCTCTCGCAATATCGACAGTTGGTAGAGTTTTTATTCTGTCGTCCAGGACGTTGGAAGCGTCAAAATACACCAGGGGAGTTGCAATCTTTAAGGTTGTTATTCAGGATATTAGTCAAACCCAAAGTTTTGTTTAACCGGAAGTCTAAAGTGAGTGCGATCGCAGTTTCTCAAGTTTAGGATTAGAGTCGGGTGCGTTAAAGGATATCTGACCTGATAGTTCTTAGTCTGAGGAGCATGAATGAACCTCTAATTCTAAAGCTGAGGTAGACGCAACCGCCACGCGATCGCGCCCCAACTTTTTGGCGTGATATAAAGCCATATCTGCTGCCTGGATGATAGCCTCACCCGTCAAACCTTCCTCCGGAAAGCACGCCACCCCCAGGGAAATGGTAATCCGATTCAGGAGTTGATGATGATACTCAACCTGAAGTTGCTTCACTCCTTGTCGAAGTTGCTCAGCTCGGTGCTGAGTATCAGCTAAAGAGGCATCTGGCAAAATCAGAAGTAATTCCTCACCTCCATAGCGACAAGCAATATCTGAATTCCGGATATTGATTTGCAAAAAACTTGCTAATTCTCGTAAAACTTTATCCCCTGCATCATGCCCAAAGGTGTCGTTAAATTGCTTAAAGTGGTCAATATCAATCATAATGACACCCACAGATTGCTCCTGACGATGAGCGCGGAAAATCTCGCGTTTCAGGGATTCTTCCATGTAACGTCGATTAAATAAACCCGTCAGGGGGTCGTGAATGCTCTCATGTTTTAAAGTTTCTCGGAGTTTTAAATTACTGATAGCCAGCGTTAGATGTTCTGCCACCGTAGCCGCTAATTTTTGTTTTGTATTCGTTAAGCGCCCTGGCTCTGGTGAACTTAAATAGAGTAGACCCAACACTTTTCCTTCTGTCATCATCGGGACACAAAGGGATTCATTGGGAGCAGGATCAGCCTGAATATGTTGGCACTGTAATTTAGAATGAGTATGCTGCACAAAACGAGAGCGACGCCGTCGTAGTGCCCAACATTCTTTTAAAGAAAACTCAATTTTACTTTTGAGATCGAGACCCCAAGTTGCTACCGCCTCTAGCTGATTTTGGGTTGTATCCAGCACAAATACTCCGCCCGAACTACCCAAAAAGATTGGCTGTACTAAGGTGGCTAGGGCGCTGTAGGCATCTTCAACGGTCACGCAAGTTTGTAAAAAATCACTCATTTTGCCCAACCGCGCCATCTCTTGATTGCGTTGTTCTAGTTCGTCCACCCAACGAATCAGCTTCTCGTTAGCTTGTTGCAATTCGTCTTCACTCCGGCGCAGTGCTGCTTCGGCTCGCCTGCGCTCAATTAATTCTTCTCTTAACAGTGCATTTGATTCACACAATTGAACCGTTCTCTCTTGCACTCGTTTTCCTAATTCTTCATGAGATTGACGTAGAGCCTCCTGTACAATTTTGCGGTCTGTAATGTCACGGCAGCTATAAAGTCGGGTTCCGCCCTGAATTTCTACACGTTTCACGTTAATTAGGATCGTGTGGCTTCTACCAGCTTTATCCCTAATCGTCCATTCAAGATTACAGATTTCTCTGGAGTTATTGAATTTATCAATCTCAAAAAAATCATTTCCTAACAGATTGGTAATATTCCCTAATTCTTGGGCTTCCTGGGAAGAATAACCAAAAATACATTTTATATTGGGGCAAATATAAGTAAATGCCCCAGTCTCATCGGTAATCAGAACCGTATCAGAAAGATTATTCAAAATGAGTCGGTGGAGTTTTTCGGATTCCCGTAGCTTGGCTTCAACTGGGCAAAATTTTTCCTGAATACTCATCATTTGAGTTTTTTTAGAACAGCTTAATTTTGATGATAGGTGCAGTTCAGTATATTTTCCCATTTGTTCGTTCGGTAAAGCTTAAATCTTCTCCAATGCTTTTTTTATAGCTATCTAAATCCTCATAATCAAAGCCAAAAAGAAAACATCCCCCTCGCGATTCATTTCTGATGAGGGGGCGGGAATTTTGATTGAATTGAACTCAACGTCTATGAGTCAATTCAATTCCTTACGCTTCGGTCAAACTTGCTCAGTAAAGTGTAAGACATTACCTGCCCTTAGCCAAACCAGTGGGAAGGCGTAGAGCAAGAGTCAACTTCTTCAGTTGTGGTTCGACTGACACATTCAGATTTTTGCTGGATGATATAAGCGATTTCCTGACGGATTAGATTTTGAATATGTATCTTGTCCTCTAGAGACAGTTGCAAATGATCAGAGCTACTGGCTGCTTTTTCTTTTTGCTCTCCACTAGGATGCCAATTCGATAACTGGCTCAGGACACGAGTGTTCAAATGACGGCGGAGTTCTGGATTATGCAAGGCTTTTTGATAGGGATAATCCGGATAAGTTTCTAATAGTTGGTTTAGAAGTTCATCAATCACCGACAACATACGATCATCAATTATTTTTGACATTGCTGCCTCCATTTAGGAAGGATGTGAATTCTTGAAAACCAAGGATTTTTCTTAGGTCAATAAATGGTATTAAAAAAAACTAAAAGGCAGGCTCAAGTCCTGCAAGCTTTTGGTTCATTAAGTGCCAGATCTAAAGACCTTCACGCCCTAATCTTGTTAAAGCTTGTAAAGGCTTTTAACGTTAACTTTATCTCGTTTAATTATCTCTTACGTAGAAAGTAATACATTGATAAATTTACAAATTTTTAAATTAAAAATTATGAGGACACTTTTAAATAAATGGCATTGAATTCGTCAGGTAAGACGAATGGCACTGATACAAGGGACGATCGCAAAACTCTCTCTTCAAGCTAGGGTGAGAATCGGTGCTACGTTGCCATCCACGCCTGAGGAATACTCCGACAAAGCATCAAAAATGCTCAGGATTTACTCGTAAATCGCTAACCCGGTACAGGTATGGCAGGGTTGTCCAGACAAGATTGGGGAACGGCATAGAGGATGGATTGGGGTCGAGTCTGAACTAGGAGGATGAACGGCTATCACAGTACGATGAAGATTAGCGAACCCATTTCCAACAACTGCATCCAGCGAGTGAATAATTTTCGACCCCTCCAAACCATAATGTCCTTTCGACTGATACCCAAATCTTTTCTATGGCTGAGCGCCACTATCCTAATTATTACTTTAGGAGGATGCGAAGCTCTTCAGAACTTATTGGGAGGAAGTAGCTATCCCGTAAAACGAGTGTCTGATGGAGACACAATCACCGTCACCGACTCCTCTGGCAAAAACATCAGTGTGCGCTTCGCCTGTGTAGATGCACCGGAAGTTCCTCATAAGGTAGAGGAGAGGAAAAGCAGAAAATTGGTGGATAAAAGCCAATTTAAGTGGGGAGAAAAAGCTCAGCAGCGAGTGCAACAGTTGGTCAAACAAGGTGGCGATCGCGTCAAATTGACGGTCACGGATACAGACCAATATGGACGTAAAATCAGTGAAGTTCGTCTCACCGATGGCACTTTTATTCAGCAGGTTTTAGTAACTGAAGGACTCGCGCAAGTCTATCGACCATACTTAAAAAACTGCCCCAGTGCAGCCATTATAGATGCGGCAGAAGCCGATGCTAAGAAGCGACGTGTGGGAGTTTGGAGTGATAAAAAATATGTCTCTGCTTGGGAGTGGCGGCGCAACAATAAGTAAGAGGTTGAAGGTTGAAAGTTATAAGATTAAAAATTTTAACGTTCAGACTGACCACTGTACCCGAATTGAGGCTCATGCTGCATCGATATTCATTGACAACGTTGTTGATAAATTTGAGCTACCTTATCTCTTGGGTTTAGGCGTAAACACTCAGAAAACAATTGTTTAGCTTTCCTGAAGTGACGGGAATTATAGTTATGCAAGGCTTCTATAAATATTTGGAAAGTAGTTAGCTTTCCTTCTCTTACTTCTGGTGGATCAGCGTCAAAGACTTCATAAACAGCTACCACTTCTGATTTTCCCTTAACTTTAACGCGATCAATAGGACGAATAGCATAGACAGGTTCGTTCAATTGTAAAAAAGTTTGGTGAGTAATTAACAACGATACCCCATAATTTTTTGTTAGATTTTCCACACGCGAGGCTAAATTCACGGCATCACTAATCACCGTACCATCCATCCGATTGTATCCTCCCACCGTTCCTAGCATTAAAGAACCTGTATTGATGCCAATTCCAATTTGGATCGGCATATAACCCGATTTCATTCGTTGTTGATTATATTCCGTAAGGCGGTGTAGCATAGAAATTCCCGCTTTGAGTGCATTATCTGCCTCACCGCTAAACAGCGCCATAATTGCATCGCCAATGTATTTATCAATAAATCCTTGATGCTCAATAATGGCGGGTTCCATGCGAGAGAGATAAGCATTAATAAATTTAAAATTATCTTGAGGAGTCATCCTTTCTGACAGAGTCGTGAAGTCACGAATATCAGAAAACAATACCGACATTTCCTGCTGTACGGCATCCCCTAACTGGACATCAATAATACTTTCTTTATCTAACAATTGGAGAAATTGACGAGGCACAAAACGGGAAAAAGATTGATTGAGTTGAAACAGCTTAGCTGTAAACTTTTCCCGTTCTATTTCAGCTTTTTTCCGCTCGGTAATATCTTGTAAGGCGACAATTGCATAAGCAATATTCCCTTTCTCATCATAGATTGGGGTACCCCAAGTTTCTATAGGAATAATTTTATCTTCTCGATGAATTTCTATATCATTAATTCTCACACTCTCACCTTTTAAGGCTCTTACAGCAGGTAATTTTTCTGTAGGGTATTCTTGAGCGGTTCCTGCTTTATAAACGTGATGAATTTTGGAGATCTCTTCTATTGTAGTTTCCGGGATAACACCTTTACCAAATAACTGATAAGTGATCCGATTAGAGTAGCAGGGTTTGCCAGTGGTATCGAACACGGCTACACCCACGGGTACACCTTCTAGAAATTGGTTCAACCGACTTTCACTGGCTCGTACCTCTGTATACAGTTTGGCATTTTCGATCGAAATAGCAGCTTGAGACGATAAGAGTTTTAATAGTGCCAATCGTTCTGGAGTAAAAGCACCTGTGGTGAGGTTATTTTCTAAATAAACAATACTGATAAGTTTCCCTTGGTTAATCAGAGGTACACACAAAATCGATTTAGGCTGATGCGCTTTGATATAGGGATCGAGAGTAAATTGGCCCTCATGGGTGGCATCATTTAGAAGTACGCTTTCTTGAGTTCTGGCAACATAATTGATAATAGTCGATGAAACCATCACACTGTTTTCAACGGGAAGTGACTGCAACACAGTCACTTGATTAAGACCTACATCACCAGAGGCTTCAATTAATCGTTTACCTTCAGTTTCTAGTATCAATAATCCTTTTTGAGCACCAGCATTTTCGATGAGTATTTTCATTAAGGAAGCAAGTAATTTATCTAGTATAATTTCACCGGAAATAGCTTGAGAGGCTTTCATAACAGAAGCCAAATCCAAAGATTCGATGGATCTGCTACTCGTTGAAATACTTGTCGTTTTTGTAATAGTGTTTTTCCGCCGATTAGCTATTACTGATTTACTGATTAACTGAGGGTATCTTTTTTCTAAGTCCTTAACTTTCGCTAAAGCTTGCCAACAACTGTACCCATAGTAAGCTTTAGTCATATAAGTTTGAGCAATTTCCTCCATCCCACAGTCTAAATAAAACTCTGCTGCTAACTCATAAGCTAAGGCTTCTTCTTGAATGTACCCGTTCTTTCGAGCGCTTTGAATTGCTTGTTTATAAAGCTCTGCGGCTTGCCATTTTTTCCCAAGCACTTTTGCTTTTTCCGCTTCTACCAGTTCGTATTTATGCTGGAAGTTACATGGAGCATGTTTTGCCCAATGTTTCATTAGTTTTTGATTGGTTGATACGAGCTGAATTCCTTTTCTTTGTTCTTTTTTGGTAAACTGAGGATAGTGAGATAACAAGACTAAAGAATAATAAAAATTGTGTACGCTATATTTAAATAATCCAACACTCCCTTCTTTGTATCTTTCAGCTAATCTAGCATTCTCTAGAGCTTCATCTTTATTTTTAAATAAATAACAAAGTAAAGTTTTAGCTAAATATACAGAGAAAATAAATAAAACTGTATTATCTCGCCTGAAAATTGGTAACATTTCAGTTTCATTAAAACATTCACCAATCAAACTGTATTGTTCCAGGTTGGGGTCAAGTAGCTTTAATCCGAGCTGTCTCCATATATTGATATAATGAGAAGAGAAATCCTGATTAATTTTTTCAATTAGGTCACCATACTGACTAAATTTTTGTTCCAAAAATTCTAAATTTTCTCCACTAAAAAATAGGTGGATGCAATATTCGGCGGATGCATAACCCGCATATTCTACCTCTCCAGTTTCTAGTCCGGCTTGAACCGTTTCTTGCAAAGGAATGATTGTTTCCCTGAGAGGCTCTTTCCAAAATCTGACATGGGAGTTAAAAACCTGGAAAACTTTACTTTTAAGTTCTCTGGCATCAAATTGTTCTAAGATTCTTAAGGAAAGTTGACCGAATCGATAGCCAGAATCCAGAGTTTTTGGAGAATTACACAGCATTAATCCATAAAGACCATAAGCATAAGCTGCCCACGGCGAGTTACCATATTCAATACATAAATTCACCATCTTTAAGGCAACCAGAGGTAGCAAAGCTGGATTCACGTTATAAGCAGGAGCAGCAAGATTCATTAAAATTCGCATTGCAGCTATTTTATGGGAATCTATTAAAAATGGTAAAGTCTTTAAATCTGCAATTGGCTTACCCAGAAGTTGTAATTTTGTCCAAAACTGTGCTGACCAAAAATTTAGCTTGTTCGGATGATGAGGTAAGGAAACTCCTAGCATTTTTATAACTTGTAATCCGGTCTGTAACGCTTCTTGGAGTTTATTTTGCGAAATCTCAGACTGGATTTCAATTTCATAAACTCTGACTTTTTCTAACAATGTCTTAGCCTGGTGCTTCACAACAGCAGAAAGCATTGCAGAGCGTTCATAATTCGTGTTCAAATATTCAACTTCTACAGCTTCAATGTGCAAATCGAGTGCTAATTCATACTGGGTTTCCCAGCTATTGTCTGGCAATAGTTTGAATCCTGCATTCAGATACTTGATTGCTACTCCATAAGCTGTCGCTGCTTTGGCTCTTTGGCCTGCCCTTAAATTTAATTTAGCGATTTTATCTCGCTCTTCTGGCTTGGTAATCATCTCAATACCCATATTGAAATGATCGACGATTTTAAATATCTTCTCTGATAAACCATCTGGCGCAGCATTTTGCAATAGCAGGCGGCCAATTTGTAAATGTATGATTTTTTTATCTTCTTCATTAATTAAAGCATAGGCGGCTTGTTGTATTCGGTCATGGGAAAACTTATATTTTTGAATCAAAAGTTGAGAATCCAACTGTGATATAGCTAGAATTAATTCGGATTGAATAGCTGGAATGAGTTCAAAAGAAACTTGTAAAGTTGATTTTTCACAAATAATAGAAAGGGTCTTCAAGTCAAATTCAAAACCTACACAAGCTGCTAATCGTAAAACTTGCTGTGTAAATTCAGGCAACTTTTTTAACTTGCCAAGCATTAATTCAAGTACATTATCCGTGATACTAATTGCCTGAATTTGTTCAATATCCCAACTCCATGGTGAATTTTGAGGATGATTAATGTTAGACTCAAATTCTGAAGTAGCAGGTAAGTTAAACCTGATTAAGTTTTCTGCGTACAATGTTTTCAGAAATTCATTGCTAAAAAAAGGATTGCCGCCAGTTTTCCGAAGTACTAGTTCCGCTAATGATTTTACCGAGCTAAGGTCGCTGTGTAACGTGTCGGCAATCAGGTCGGTAATATGTTTGAGTTCTAAAGGTGCTAAGGTAATTTGGTTGATAATCGCTCCTTGTTGACGCATTTCTTCAAGAGCGATCGCTAAGGGATGGATAGAATTGACTTCATTATCTCGATACGCTCCAATAAAAAATAAGTGTTGTGATTTTTTAAAAGTGGGCATCTCCCCTGTTGTGCCTGTTACCCCTTCTGTCATCATCAGTTTGATCAACTTTAGTGTTGCGGAATCAGCCCACTGGAGATCATCGATAAATATAACTAAAGGATGCTTTTTGGAACCAAAAACTTTAATAAAGTTTTGAAAAACTAAATTAAAACGATTCTGTGACTCAGTAGCACCTAAAGTGGGGACGGGTGATTGAGAACCAACAATCAGTTCAACCTCAGGAATCACATCAATAATTACCTGTCCATTAGCACCAAAAGCTTGTAATAACTTGTCTCGCCATTGCTGAAGCTCAGCTTCACTTTCTGTTAACACTTGGCGGACTAATTCAGTCAAGGATTGAATTACTGCGCTGTAGGGAACATCCCGCTGAAACGGGTCAAATTTACCTCGGATGAAATAACCCCGTTTTTGAGTTATCGGTTTATACAATTCTTGGACTAATACGGATTTACCAATCCCGGAATAACCCGCGACTAGCATCATTTCAATATGAGATTTTTCCGGGGACACTTGAGAAACCAAAGCTTCAGATTTCTCTTTTTCTACCTCGATTTCCCCAGTCGCAACTCGCTCAAAAGCTCTCAGTAAAACTTCAACTTCTCGTTCTCGACCATAAAGTTTTTGAGGAATCTGAAACCGAGAAGAAATATCAGCACTCGCGAGCAGAAAAGTTGATATCTTTCCTGTGTGTTGTAATTGATGCCAACACTCGGCTAAATCCCTGTGAATTCCCCAAGCACTTTGATAGCGTTCCTCTGCTGTCTTCGCCATCAATTTCATCACGATATCGGAAATTATTTTAGGGATATCTGGCTCAAGAACATGGGGAGGTACAGGCTGTTTCGCAATATGACAATGGACTAACTCTAGAGCCTCCTCTGTCTGGAAAGGAAGCTGATGAGTCAATAGTTCATAAAAGGTGACTCCAAGGGAATAAAAATCCGTGCGGTAATCTAGGGAACGGTTCATTCTTCCGGTTTGCTCCGGAGAAATATAAGCCAAGGTTCCTTCTAACAGTTGAGGACTGGTGAGGCTGGGGTTTTCCCGTGCTAAAACCGTAGAAATGCCAAAATCAATCAGTTTAACTTGTCCGGTTTGAGGGTTAAAAACGAGATTCGAGGGATTAATATCTTTATGAATAATATTGTGATGATGAACTTGTCCTAAACTTTGAGTAATTTGCAGGGCAATGGGTAGAAATTCTGATAAGGAGAAGGGTTTTTGAGAGAGCCATCTCTTCAAGGATTCCCCGCCAAAATCCTCTAACAGTATGACAAGGGTATTTTGATAGTTTTGTAAGTCGTAGACTTTCACTACCCCCTCTAGGTTGAGCTGACGAGTGATTTCATATTCCCGTTGATAGCGGCTCAGGTCGTCAGGCGTGGGATAATCTTGTTTGAGCATTTTCAAGATAATCGGTTGCCCATCCGATTCTCGGAACCCTCGATAAACCAATGAGTTGACACTTTCATAAATTTGTGATTTAAATGTAATACCTGTAATATCGACAGTAATACGATTCATGTTCGGCTAAGATTTTTAGATGGTGAAACCTTACCAACCTATTTGCTGTTGAGGTTGACGGAATTAGCATCACTGAAACTACGCCTAGCCATCTGCTCCCAAAGTCTTGGGTTCAGTGCTTCCCCTGTGGCGCTATACCTGTACCAAAACTAGTTGTTTTCTAAATTCCTCCTGAAATCTACCTCCTTCTGGGCTGACTATAGGACAGTTTAACCTTGCACCTGAATGCAAGTACAGGCTGGTGTAACGCCAAAGGTGAGGGGATTGTTTTTATCCGTCCATTCAATCTACAGCTCTGGCATGACTTTCCTGGTATAGTCCAGAATATAATCGAAAAAAAGCGATCGCGCTCAATCCATTTTCTTGAGCTAAATCATTGAATTCCGTTCTCTACAGCATTGTTGATAAAATTGAGCAACCTTATCATTGGGATTGAGGCGTAAACATTCCAAAAGAAGTTTTTCGGCTTCTTTCCAGTTTTGGGAATGATTGTGAAACAACGCTTCTTTAAATAGTTCTAGAGTTGCTAACTTAGCTTCTTGGATTTCAGACAAATCTGCATCAAATACTTCATAGACTGTGACTAATTCAGACTTACCCTTAACTTTAACTTCGTCTATTTTGCGAATTTTATAATCAGATGGATTGCTCAAACGCAAAAAAGTTTGATGAGTAATTAATAACGGTATACCATATATTTTGGTCAGGCTTTCTACACGGGAAGCTAAGTTTACTGCATCACTAATGACTGTGCCATCCATCCGGTTATAGCCTCCCACAGTTCCCAACATTAAAGAACCTGTATGGATACCAATCCCAATTTGAATCGGCTCATAGCCCGATTTCATGCGGTTTTGATTATATTCAGTGAGGCGATGCAGCATGGCAATTCCCGCTTTTAGTGCATTATCCGCCGCACCACTAAACAGTGCCATAATTGCATCTCCAATGTATTTATCAATAAACCCTTGATTTTCTCGAATCGCGGGTTCCATACGAGACAAATAGCTATTAATAAATTTAAAATTATCTTGGGGAGTCATACTTTCCGATAAAGTAGTGAAGTCACGAATATCGGAAAATAGCACTGACATTTCTTGCTGAATTTGGTCGCCTAGTTGTACATCAATAATGCTTTTTTTGTCTAAAAATTGTAAAAATTGACGAGGGACAAAGCGCTCGTAAGCTGTATTGAGTGCTGCCATATTGCTGTAGAGACGGGCATTTTCAATAGAAATTGCGGCTTGAGCTGACAGTATACTTAACATCTCTATTCGCTTTGGGGTAAAAGCACCTGTGGTTAGATTATTTTCTAGATAAACAATTCCACTGAGCTTCCCCTGATTCATCAACGGCGTACAGAGAACTGATTTGGCTTGATGAGTTTTGATATAGGAATCATTAATAAATTGACCCTCACGGGTAGCATCATTTAATACAACACTTTCTTGTGTTCGGACAACATAATTAATCAGAGTGGATGAAAGGAGAGGCGTCTGATTATATTCTTCTACAGATTCAATAGGGATGGATTGCAAAACGGTAACTTTTTCAGAATCCACCTGTCCAGAAGCTTCGATTCGCAGTTTACCCTTGCTTTCCAAAATTAGAAACCCCTTTTGTGCCCCTGCATTTTCAATCAAAATCTTCATCAAGCTTTCTAGCAACTTATCCAATACAATTTCACCCGAAATTGCTTGTGTTGCCTTCATGATTGTGGCTAAATCCAACGCCTCACCCGAACTCTGGTTAGTCGATTTTGAGATAAATTTACCGTTTTTAATTCCGGATTTGGTTGCCGCCAGTAACTGAGGATACGTTTCCTCTAAATGCCTTACCTTGCGAGTAGCTCCCCATTTAAGATAGCAATAACGTGCCTCCTGCATATAGGCTTTGCTAATAACGTCTTTGCCTTTGGATATATAATACTGGGCGGCTAATTCATAAGCCAAAGCTTTTTCTTGGATATAGCCATTTTCTTCGGCACCTGCTATAGAGTAATCATACCATTCTATTGCTTTAGTCTCTTGGCCTATAACCCTACAGCGTTCTGCCTCCACAAGGTAAAATTTATGCAGAAAATTTGCTGGTGCATAGTGCGCCCATTTCTTCATTTTTTTCTGGTTAGCTCTCACTTTCCGTAAGATGCGCTTTTGTACAGACGTTTTGCTGGAAGGATAAATAGCCAACAGCGCTAAAGAATCGTAAAAATGGAAAAGAGGAACTGTTACCACTCCTAAGCCACCATCCAAATATCTTTCGGTTATGGCAGCATTTTTTACAGCTTCTTGATATTCAGTAAATAGATAGCAAAGAACGAGTTTGTTGAAATATAAGATAAAGATTGCTGTTCTATCATTCGCTTCTTGATGAAGAGACAGCATTTTTTCTTCATCATAGACTTCGCCGATTAAACGGCACTGATGTTCAGTCCGGCCTAATAAGGTAAGAACTGTCTGCCGCCATATTTTTAGTAAATAAAGTGTTGTTTCTTGCTTAAGCTTACCAATAACCTCACTATAGATTGCCATCTCTTGTTCAAGTTCACCTAGTTCCTTCCCAATAAAATAGGCATGGTAAACGTAAGCATTGATGGATAAAGCTGCAAACTCTAAATCTCCGGTTTCTATTCCACTTTCAAAGGAGTCAATCAAAGCTGGTAAGGTTTCTCCAAGATGCTCTTTCCAATGTCTAATCAGGTCATTAACGACTAGAAATGTTTTTGCCTTAAGCTTTTTGGCATTGAACTTATCAAGCAAACTGAGCGCCAGTTGACCCAATTGATAGCCAGAATCGATAGCTCCTATTATTCCACATAGAATTGTTCCATAACCCGCATACCCAGAGGCTGATTCAGAAGCATTGCCATATTTAATCGATAAATTGACCATCTTAAAGGCCAGCAACGGAATCAATTCAGGAACAGCTAAATAGGCAGCATAACTAATACTCCACATGAGGCGCATGGCGGCTAAAGCAATTGGATCAGTCATGTCAGGTAGGTCTATTAAATCCTTAATATTTTTTCTGAATAAAGTTAATTTAATTCTAATAAGACTAAATATAATATTCAAAATTTTAGGTTTTTCTGGAAACTGTAATCCTAAAAGTCTAAGAATTTTTATACCTGTATCTATAGCCTCCAATAATCGATTTTGTGATATAAGAGATTGGATTAAAATTTCGTAAATTTTAATTTTATCTAGCAGTGTTATAGCCTGCATCAACACCACTTCAGCTAATTTCTCCATCTGCTCAAAGTTTGTGCTGAGGTAGGCGGCTTCTGCGGCTTCTACATAAAGTTCGAGTGTCAAGTTATACTGCCTCTGCCAGCTAGACTGGTCTAGCGGAGATTGAGGAGGATTAAAAAGTTCAATACCAAAAATCAAGTATTTAAATGCAGGTTCATAGGCTATTGAAGCTTTGGCTTTTTTGCCAGCCATCAGGTTTAATTTGGCGAGTTCATCTCGTTCTGATTGGTCACTAATCAGTTCAATACCTAAATTCAGTTGATTAACGATATCAAAGATTTTCTCTTCTCGCTGATTTGCTGGAATATTTTGTAGAAGCAGTTGGCCCACTTGTCGGTGTGTACGAGCACGACAATGTCGTACCTCGACATCTTCAGAAATCAGAGAATATACAGCTTGCTGAATTCGATCATGGATAAACTTATATTCAACGGGGATTGGTGATTGGTAATCGGTAATTGGTAATTGGTCATTGGTCATTGAACTTTCCCAGTCTCCAATCACCTCATAGGCATCACTGAGAGGCAAGATTAGACCTTCTACAACGGCAGAGTGCAGGTTCACCGCTGTTTCTTGTGGCGACTTTTCTGAGACAACTGCCAAGGTTTTTAGCTCAAATCGACTACCTATACAAGCAGCCAACTTCAACACCTGTTGCGTGGATTCTGGTAACTTTTGAATCTTGGCTGCCATTAGTTCGACAACATTTTCGGTAATTCCCCGTGCTTTAATTTGTTCTAAATCCCATCGCCATTCTCCCCGTTCAAGGGTAGGCTGAGGGGGAATAAAATTAAGTAAATTTTCTGCATAAAGAGATTTTAAAAACTCATTTACAAAGAAGGGATTACCCTCAGTTTTTGCCAGCACTAGTTCCGCTAGCGGCAGAGTGCGCTTACCGCTACAGTTGAGGGTATCGGAAATTAGCTGATTTACTGTAATTAAGTCTAAAGGCTTAAGAAAAATTTTATTAACAATTGTTCCAGTATTTTTTATGTCTTTAAGAGTAAGCCTCAATGGATGAGCCGAGCTAACTTCATTATCCCGATAGGCCCCAATTAAAAAGAGTCCGGGTTCTGAAGAAGTCATCAGCAATTCCATGAGTTTTAAAGATGGTCTATCGGCCCACTGCAAATCGTCTAAAAATATCACTAGAGGATGTAATGGACTGACAAAAACTGCAATGAAATTCTGAAAAACTAAATTAAAGCGATTCTGAGATTCGGTAGCACCTAAAGTGGGGACGGGTGATTGAAAACCAACAATCAGCTCAACTTCAGGAATCACATCAATAATCACCTGTCCATTAGAACCGAGAGACTGTAATAACTTTTCTCGCCATTGCTGAAGCTGAACTTCACTTTCTGCTAACAGTTGTCGGACTAATTCAGTCAAGGCTTGAATTACCGCACTGTAAGGAACATTTCGCTGAAGCTGCTCAAATTTACCTCGAATAAAATAACCCCGCCTTTGAGTTATCGGTTGATAAAGCTCTTGGACTAAGACAGATTTACCAATCCCGGAATAACCCTCAACTAGCATCATTTCAATGTGAGATTTCCCCTTGGGATTTTGAGATATAACCTGCTCAGAGTTCTCTTCCTCTGTATCCACCCTCCCCGTCGCAACTCGCTCAAATGCTCGGAGTAAAATTTCGACTTCCCGCTCCCTACCATAAAGTTTTTGGGGAATCTGAAACCGAGAAGAAATATCAGCACTAGCCAGGATAAATGTTGATATCTTTCCCCTCTGTTGTAATTGATGCCAACACTCGGCTAAATCCCTGTGAATTCCCCAAGCACTTTGATAGCGTTCCTCTGCTGTCTTCGCCATCAATTTCATCACGATATCGGAAATTATTTTAGGGATATCTGGCTCAAGAACATGGGGAGGTACAGGCTGTTTCGCAATATGACAATGGACTAACTCTAGAGCCTCCTCTGTCTGGAAAGGAAGCTGATGAGTCAGCAGTTCATAAAAGGTGACTCCAAGGGAATAAAAATCCGTGCGGTAATCTAGGGAACGGTTCATCCTTCCGGTTTGCTCCGGAGAAATATAAGCCAAGGTTCCTTCTAACAGTTGAGGACTGGTGAGGCTGGGGTTTTCCCGTGCTAAAACCGTAGAAATGCCAAAATCAATCAGTTTAACTTGTCCGGTTTGAGGGTTAAAAACGAGATTCGAGGGATTAATATCTTTATGAATAATATTGTGATGATGAACTTGTCCTAAACTTTGAGTAATTTGCAGGGCAATGGGCAGAAATTCTGATAAAGAGAAAGATTTTTCACCAAGCCATCTCTTCAAGGATTCTCCGCCAAAATCCTCTAACAGTATGACAAGGGTATTTTGATAGTTCTGTAAGTTGTAGACTTTCACTACCCCCTCTAGGTCGAGTTTCCGCAGAATTTCATACTCTTGTCGGTAGTGAATCAGTTGGCTGGGGGTAGGATAGTCTTCTTTAAGCAGTTTCAAGATAATCGGTTGCTGATCAAATTGCCTTATTCCTCGATAAACTAAGGAATTAGCACTTTCATGAATTTGTGTAATAACTGTAAGACCAGGAAATTTAATCATCTTTCAGCTCTTGATTGTTCAATTGTGAAATCTTGCCAACCTCTTTTGAGAATGGGCAGAGACAGCAGGGGAAATAGATTTTCACCAAGAGGTGGCGGCGATGCCGCCATGATGCCTAACCTGATAATCGGGAGTATAGATAAAGAAACAGACTTATCTCATTTATAGTGATGGACTCGTCTTCATGGAGTCTCGGCAAAAGTTAAGTTTTGCTACCGATATATAATACTTATCACTGTTTTTGTTGCCCTTTATGCAACAAGGAGCAGCGTTAAATAGTGCAGGAAGTTATATTTTTTCTTAAATCCTGATGATACAAGACTTTCAGCCTATTAACGCCCCACAGAGCTGGGATTTACCAAGGAGATTGAGGGCTTAATCAGCCTATTAGCCTACGCTCTAGACTGTAACTGTAACAATTTGTAAGTTATATTCGTTTTGAATTTTTCCCTACTCCCACATCCCGTGGAATTAGAAATCCTCGTCTTCTTCGTAATATCTCTCCCGTTGCCCATTAGCAAGTTGCCATAATACAGGCGCAATTGCTCCAGCAATCGCCCCAATCCCCACACTAAAAGCCAGGATAATGCCTAGAGGCATTTCTATGGTTTGAAACACAAGGAACTTTAGGGATATCAGCCTGATATTTTGGATAGAAAGAATCGCGATCGCCGCAATCCAAGCCGCTAGGATAATGGAAGTCAGTAAATTAGCAATCGTTTTCATGATTAAAATCACAGATAAACGCAGATGCAATCATCCACGTTTATCTGGGTGTAGGTAGGTTAAGCTTCTACAGGTTCAAGTCGGTTAATCATCAACTCCATAATTTCAGCAATCTGAGCTTGTTTTTCGGGAGAATTCGTCTCCATATAAACACGCATCAAGGGTTCAGTTCCCGATGGGCGCAACAACACCCAACTGCCGTCTTCTAAATAGAGTTTGATGCCGTCTTTACGACCAATTTCCTTCACTTTGATTCCGGCAATGTCACCGGGGGGATTTTTAGTGAAGGAATCTAGAACGGCGACCTTATGGTCATCCTCTAAGTGTAAGTCGAGACGCTTGTTGTAGAGAGGGCCATCGGCTTCTGCGATCGCTTCTTCCACGAGCTGACTCAACGGTTTCCCTTCATAGGCGATCGCTTCAGCCACCAGCATATCAGCCAAAATCCCATCTTTTTCCGGGATATGCCCAATAATGCTCAATCCACCGGATTCCTCGCCCCCAATCAGGACTTCCGTTTCGCGCATTTTCTCACCGATGTACTTGAAGCCAACGGCTGTCTCATAAATTTGCAAGCCATACTTAGCCGCAAAATTATCCAGCAGGTGGGTGGTGGCAACCGTCCGGACAATGGCACCCGTCTTGCCTTTATTTTTAATCAAGTGACGCGCCAGCAACAGCAGCACCGTATTGGGCGTGAGAACATTTCCCTGTTCATCCACAATACCAAAGCGATCGCTATCCCCATCGGTCGCTAGACCCAAATCGGCTTTATCACTGGTAACCGCCTCAACCAGTTCCACCAACTGTTCGCCCTTGGGTTCCGGCATCCCCCCCCCAAACAACACATCACGAGTGGTATGGAAAGACTCCGTTTGACATCCACAATGCTCTAGAACCGTATCCAAATAACCGCGAGAGGTGGAGTAGAGGGCGTCGTACTTCACCTTAAGCTGAGCACTGCGAATCCGCTCGACATCCAGCAGGGTATAAATAAACTGTAAATAATCGGGTTTGGGGTCAAACGTCGAGATCTGTTGGCTGTTCTTACCCGTCGGCGGGGCATCATCAGCCCCTTCAATATTGGCAACAATCGTATCCGTAATTTCGGGCGTCGCAGGGCCGGCATAATCCGGAATGTACTTAATGCCGCAATAAGGTGCAGGGTTATGACTCGCAGTAAACATCAATGCCCCAGCCGAGTTCAGCAGACGGGCATTGTAGGCGATAACCGGCGTTGGGCAATCCCGATCCACAATTTTCACCGTCCAACCTAAGTCTGCCAGAACTTCAGCGGCAGTCTGAGCAAACTGGTCAGCCAGAAAGCGGGTATCATAAGCCACTAAAACCGGTCGGTCTTTGGAATAGGCTGTTTCTAGATAACTTGCGATCGCCCGGGTTACCTTACACACATTTGAGAAGGTAAAGTCATCCGCGATGATCCCGCGCCAGCCATCGGTGCCAAACTTGATTTTTTTGTCGCTACTTGCTGCACTCATTTCGGCTACTTTCTCTAAATTCAACTCAATCTTAATCGAAGGCGATCGAGTTATGAGGATACGGCTCAGTCTGTTATTAAATTGCCAAATCCAGAAAATTTCCCGCCTTCTCTTGGGAGCATCCCAAATGTACACGCTTTAAAAAAGGGTGAGGAGAGTTTATCTCTAGAATGCTCCCCCACTCCCCCACTCCCCCACTCCCCCACTCCCCCTCTCCCCAACTCCACCACCAAAATTGATCAGAATCATCAAAAAAAAGCCCATATACCGTGCCATTTACTCAATGCAAATGGTAAATTAGCTGCATCAGGAGTTTGATGCACCCCATGTCTGACGGTATGCTAGGCTGTATCACTTCTCTCCTGTAATCGTCCCTTACTACGTAAGCCTGCATAGCCCCAGCGACCCCGCCCGTTCGCTTAAGCTACTGGGAGTACCCTATTATCGGAGCCGTAAGCCATCGTGATCCAGACTGAAACCCCAACCCTACATGCGGTTCAAGCTGAAGTTTCTCGTCTGCGAGAAGAGTTGCAACTGAGAGACCAGCTTGTGCAGCAGCTGTCTCAAGAATTATTTCGTCTTGTCAAGGGCAACGCTAACTTCACTCCTCCGGCGGAGGTTTCAGAGCGTCACCAGGCGCAGATGCGTGTCTTACGCGAACAGCTACAAGATGTTGAGCAGCAGGTGACGTTCTACCAAGACCAGATTACCACCCGTGATGATGAAATTTATCAACTGCGGCAATCGGTACAGGAGTTAACCGAGCGATCCCGCATGTTAGAACAGGTGGTACAAGAACTGCCCAAGATTTACCGCCAGAAATTTGCCGAGCGCATGGTGCCGGTACGGGAGAAAGTAGCCATGTTGCAACGGGAAAATCGCCAGCTCCACGCGGAGTTACAAAGTGTGAGCTATCGCCTTGCCGTGAGAAGCCGTAACACTACACGGGTCGATTTACCATCGTTCTCGCGCCCAAGCGGTGGCCCGATTCCTACCTTTGGCAGTATTTAGGAGTCTAATGATTGTCGCCGCTCAGTGAGAGTTGAGGCCGAAGCGATCGCATGGAAGGGGGAGATCCGGGTGTATTTAGACCCACTCTGCCCCTTTTTTGTCAAGTTTGCGATCGCCGTAAGAAGTGAGCGCCGATGGCATGTACAGGCGTCCGGTAGGGCTTAACAGGTCAGCCAATGGTGAGATTGACAAAAATGCTTTTTTGTGAAAAATAAGACTTTAGATTCCAGCCGGATGGAGAACCAATCAAAAGCGATCGCGTTCTAAATCAAAAATCACCTTCTCCAAATACCAATTCTCCGGCATACCCGGATTTTTGCGCCTCGCCAGTTCAATCAGTCGTTCGGCGACACCCCAATACCCTCCTACTAGGGTGAGGAGTCGGTTTTGTAATTCGCGAGTCGATTTAGTATTTGACCAAACGGGTTTTTCTTGATAACTAAATATTACGTCCGGACCCGATGAAGCAGCTCGTCTGGAGCTAGTAGAGCGGACTCGTGCTTCTTCACGCTTAATCTTGTCCAAGATTTGTTGATAACTCGCCCAATCGTGTTGATCCAAATAAATATTGGCAGCGCTTTGATAATCATCAACGGCTCCCTGGTAATCGGTTAAATCGGATCTTACAGCCGCCCGATGGCAATATAATTCAGCATGATCGGGTTTAAGGCTGAGGGCTGTTGAATAATCCGCGATCGCTTGGCTAAAATCCTTGTACTTGCGATAGGCATGACCTCGGTTAATATACGCCTCAATATTGTGCGGATTGCTTTGGATTAACTGGCTAAAATCCTCAATCGCGCCCCGATAATCTCCCAATTCCAGGCGAACAAGTCCCCGCTGGTTAAGCACTTGAGCATCTTGGGGATTCAATTGCAGCGCTTGAGCCAGGTCTCGCATCGCTTCCTGATAATGACCCAGTTTAGAATAAACTATCCCTCGATAACACAGCGCTTGAGCATGACGAGGCTCAACCTGGAGCAACCAGTTTAAATCTTCGAGTGCGGCTCGGTACTGCCCTTGCTTGATTTTACTGAGCGCTGACTCCAAGAAATTGGCAATCTCCGTTACCATCACCGCACGTCTCTGAGTTGCCTGCATTTGGCTGATACTCTCTAAGCACCGACGGCAGTTGACAGTATCCTTTTGCTCCAGATAAAGTTGTGCTGCATTCTTCAAACTAGCGATCGCCGCTTGAGTATCTCCCAACTGACGGTAAGCTGTTCCCTGAAGGCTATAAGCAGGAGTATGGTTAGGCTTAAGGTTGAGGATATGCTTGACATCCGCCAGAGCTTTTTGAGGCTCACTTAGCGCCAACCAAGCCAGAGCTCGCCCAAAATAACTTTCAATACTCTCACAATTGAGTTGCAAAGCCAGGGTATAGTCCTCGATCGCACCTTGTCGATCACCTAAGTCAAAACGAACCACACCCCGTCTGTAATAAGCTTCAGTAAAGTGAGGATTAATCTGCAAAGCATGATCAAAGTCCTGAATCGCTCCTTCCAGGTTTCCTTGAAGTACCTTTTCTAAGCCTTGGTTATAAAATTCTTGCTCCATTGCTTCTAAATTCTGTAAGCAGCAAGCCCTACCTTAGGTAATCATCATAACTTACCCTCTCCTAAGCTGCGGCGCATCTAAATTGGATATAAAAATTTTTGAAAGGGGTGTGCGGTGTAGGGTGTGGGGTGTGAAGGTATACAAATTAAATGCGTAACAGCTTATTCAACTCCTGACCCGCTTTGGATCGCACAGTAGCGCCAATCCAGAATGCCGTCGAAAATGGATGTAACTGGAGCCGTTTCCCTGCTCTTATGAGTTATTGCCTCAATCCCAAATGTCAGAAACCCCAGAACCCCAGTAATGCTAAGTTTTGCTCAACCTGTGGGGCGAGATTGCTCTTAGGCGATCGCTACCGTGCTTTGCAACTCGTCAGTCAAGGGGGTATTGGTCGCACCTTTCTCGCCATCGATGAACATGATAGCTCTCAATCTCGCTGCATCATCAAGCAACTTTCCCCTCAAAACCAGGGTACCCACAACCCCACAAAAGCCATTGAATTGTTCCGTCAAGAAGTAACGCGACTGATGGAACTTAGGGGACATCCTCAGATTCCTCAACTTTTGGCTTATTTTGAATCACAAGAGCCAAGAAATACAGGAGGAATGTTCACTCCTCCCATTTCTACACCCACACTGGTACACACCTGGATCGAAGGGCAAAGCTTAGCTCAACAACTCGAAGCCGAGGGTGCATTCAGCGAAACTCAGATACGGCAAATTCTCACTGAATTACTGCCAGTATTACAGTTTGTTCACGACCGCAGCGTGATTCACCGAGATATTAATCCCGAAAATATTATCCGTCGTCCCAGCGATCGCCAACTCGTTCTCGTCGATTTTAGTGCCGCCAAATTCACCAGCAAAACCGCCCTACGCAAAACCGGAACCCTGATCGGTTCTGCTGCCTACACCGCACCTGAACAACTCATGGGCAAAGCGGAAACTAGTAGTGATTTATACAGTTTGGCGGTGACTTGCATTCATTTACTCACTCACATTCACCCCTTTGACCTGTTTAATAGCCTAGAAGGAATTTGGGTTTGGCAAGATTACTTAACCAATCCGGTGAGTGATTCACTTTGTCAGATTTTGAACAAAATGCTGGAAGGTGCTGTTAAGAATCGTTACCCATCTGCACAAGATATTCTGAACGACCTAACTCCTGATGCAAAGACAAAAATCTGGGTGAAATCAGCTCAAGTTACAAGTTGTTCATCTCCAACAGCACCCATTTCTCTAATTCCCACCTGGCATTGTGTACGCACACTCACGGGACATCACAGCTCAATTCATGGGTTAGCGTTTCGTGGGGATGGAACGATATTGGCTAGTAGCAGTGCAGACCGAACGGTCAAACTCTGGAACCCAGATCGCAGAATCCCACGCGCTACCTTGTCCGGGCATTCTAGCTTAATTGAAGCGATCGCCTGGACGCCAGATGGACGCATCCTCGTTAGTGGCAGTTGGGATTACGCGATTAAAATTTGGGATGTAGAAACCGCAGAACTAATTCATACGTTCTGTGCACACTCTGGTTGGATTAAGTCTCTAGCCATCAGTCCCGATGCCAAAATACTGGTTAGCGCGAGTGCAGACAGAACCATCAAACTCTGGAACTTGCAAACGAAAGAACTACAGAATACATTGTGTGGTCATTCCGGTGCTGTTCACTGCGTTGCTATCAGTTCAGATGGACAAACCCTAGCCAGTGGTGGTGCGGATCAGACGATTAAAATTTGGGATTTAGACAACCCAGAAGTACAGCAAACCCTGGAGGGACATGCCGATACTGTTAATACCCTCACCTTTAGCCCAAGCGGTCAATTCCTGATCAGTGGTAGTGCCGATCAGACGATTAAAATTTGGGATTTAAGGAATAAAATGCTGCCCTATACCCTCGATGGGCATTCAGGAGCTATTAATTCAATTGTCATCAATGCTCAAGGCGATCTGCTGATTAGTGGCAGTGCGGACAAGACGGTTAAAATCTGGCATCCCAGTAGCGGGAAACAACTCTATACTCTATGTGAGCATTCAGCCGGAGTGACGGCTGTTGCCATCCATTCTAATAGTGGTAAGATTGCCAGCGGTTCGCAGGACAAAACGATCAAGATTTGGCAGTTTGAGTTGTTGTGAGACACGAGAAATGACTCTACTGGTCAACCGAAGAATTGTTCGCTTCATGAGTTTCAAACTGGCGTTGAACTCTTTCTAGGCGTTGCGTAATCCGATCAATTCTTTGCTTAACCTTTGCAGGGTCAATATTTGACCAAATCTCCGGACGACAAAACTTGTTCTTTTCCTTGTCCTTGCCTTGGTAATACACGTAATACCTCAAATGTCAAGATTAATTAATTAAATTTTCCTAAACTTTTATTGTTCTCACGTCATTCAGAAGATAGAACTAGCGGTCACTCCCCCAGGGGAAAAGCCAAATTCAACGCGACTGAACCGAATTGGGTTTAAACTTGCCACAGGGGAATGTTAGAACATTTCCCAGGGTAAAGCATTCAAAATCCAAGATTTTATAACAGAGGGCAATTGTGAGCAAGAAAGACTATATTCAAGTAGCAGCCGATTTTTCTTTGGTATGAGCTACTGCCTGAATCCTGATTGCCAGAAGCCTCATAATCCCAGTGATGCTAAATTTTGCCTAAAGTGTGGGACAAAGTTACTATTAGGCGATCGTTACCGTTCCATCGAACTGATGGGTCAAGGCCGCTTTGGCAGAACGTTATTGGCTGTGGATGAATGCAAACCATCCAAACCAAACTGCATCGTTAAGCAGTTTTTCTCCCAAGCACAGGGGACTGAGAATGCCGAAGAAGCGGCGCAGTTATTTGAACAAAAAGCTGTACGGTTGGAAGAATTAGGTACCCATCCTCAGATTCCAGAATTACTCGCCCATTTCGCCCAAAATCAGTATCACTATTTAGTCCAAGACTTTATCGATGGGCAAAATTTAGCCCAAGACCTGGAATCTCATGGAGCCTTCAATGAATTCCAGATTCGACAATTGTTAAAGGACATACTGCCCGTTTTACAGTTTGTCCATGAAAGAAACGTGATTCACCGAGATATCAAACCCAAAAATATTATTCGGCGCATCACCTCAAGCATCCAGACCCCTGCCAACAGTATCTCATCTGAACTAACAGAGGCAGAGGGGACAATCGCGAATCCACTGGTTCTTGTCGATTTTGGAGCCGCTAAATTTGCCACAGACAATCTGTTGCCCCCCACAGGAACCGTGATTGGCACCTCTGGATTTGTCGCTCCAGAACAAGCCCTCGGCAAAGGCACATTTGCCAGTGATATTTACAGTCTAGGTGTAACCTGCATCCATCTGCTGACTCAAAAAAGCCCCTTTGAGTTGTATTCCGTCAGTGAAGGCGGTTGGGTTTGGCGAGAGCATGTGAGCAATCCGGTCACTCAGGGGTTAGGGCGAATCCTCGATAAGATGTTGGAAAATGCTACAAAGCGACGTTATCAGAATGCAGGGGATGTTCTCGATGAGGTCAATCTTTTAGAGAGTGCATCCGCCGCCGCCACAATTTCTATAACACCGCCAAAATCAAGCCCCCAACTACAGCCATCTGTCCCAGTTCAACCTGAGCCATTAGTTGCAACGGAACCTGAGTTACAAGTTCCATCCCAAACTGAGCCATTAGTTGCAACGGAACCTGAGTTACAAGTTCCATCCCAAACTGAGCCATTAGTGGCAACGGAACCTGAGCCAAAGCATCTAGCTATAGCCGAGCCAGCCGCCGCACCTCTATCGCAGAATTGGAAGTGTGTTCAAACTCTCACTGGACATTCCGATGGAGGTTTAGATTGGTACGCAGGGGTTACATGCCTTGCCTTCAATCCTGCTGAAAAATGGATTGTCAGTGGCAGTGAAGACCACACTATTAAGGTCTGGGAACTCAGTACTGGCAAAGAACTTCGCACCCTCGCTGGACATGCCGGGTTTTTTGTGAGGTCAATCGCCATCAGACCCGATGAAGAACTCTTAGCGAGTGCTGGTGATGACATTATCAAGCTATGGGACTTGGAAACGGGGGAAGAAATTCGTACCCTGTCGGGGCATTCATCCGTGATTCAGCGCCTTGTTTTCAGTCCGGATGGACAGGTGCTCATTAGTGCCGGGAATGACAAAACGATTAAGATATGGAACCCAGACACTGGGGAAGTCATGCGAACGCTAGGTGGAAACCACCTCATTGAAGCACTGAGTATCAGCCCAGATGGACAAATTATCGCCAGTGGGGATGGAGACCTTAAAGCCAAGCTGTATACGGTCAAGCTGTGGAACTTCAATACGGGGGAAGAAATCCGCACATTTTCCGGGCATTCTAACACCATTCGTGCTGTTGCTTTCAGCCCCGACGGGCAACTTCTCGCCTCCGGCAGTTGTGATAAAACTATCAAAATCTGGCAGGTGGAAACAGGAGCATTGCTTCACACACTCACGGGTCATTCGGGTTGGTTTGCAGCGGTGAATTCGGTTGCCTTTAGTCCTGATGGCAAAATTCTCGCCAGTGGTAGTGATGACAAAACCATTAAACTCTGGAATACCGAAACAGGAAAAACCATACTGACTCTTTCCAGGCATTCTAAGGGTGTAAATTCAGTTGTCTTCAGTGCCGATGGGCAAACCCTAGCGAGTGGCAGTGGGGACAAAACCGTTAAGATTTGGCGGTGTGATTGATGCCCAGTAGCCTAGAGCCAAGAAAATATGGTTTCGCTCTTCACAGCAGCAGCGCTCAGTTAGGTTTGGCATTGAGCAATTTTGCCGATGAAAGTCGCTGCCAAACCTGGAATTTAGGGCGGGATCTATCGACTCATTTACATCAATATCTCGCTGAGTTTCTCAATCCACAAACTTGGGAAGAATTAGCGTTTATGGCGGTAGCTAAAGGGCCAGGAAGTTTTACTAGCACTCGGATTGGTATGGTTACGGCTCGGACTTTGGCGCAGCAATTGGATATTCCTCTCTGGTCAATTTCGACATTGGCAGCGGTCGCTTGGCACCAATATCGGGAGTTAGGAATTCAGGAAAATTCACCAACCCTCTCAAATCGAACCATCGCTCTACAAATGCCGGCTCAACGGGGTCAACTATTCGCCGCGATTTACCAGCCATCTTCATTCAATTCAGGACTAACCCCGCTGTTTCCAGATGCAGTGCTAACTCCAGGAGATTGGCAAAAAACTTTAGAGAATTGGCCAACGTCCTATCAGCTCATTGATATTCCTGCCGATAGGGGTTTGGGTACATCGGTTTCCAGTTTGTTAGAACTGGCTTATTTGGATTGGCAACAGGACAAGCGCCCTCACTGGTCAGAAGCATTGCCATTTTATGGTCAGCATCCGGTAGAAAATTAATGCCTTTGAGAAATCCTTGTGCATAAGTGCCATGTCCTCTAGAGATATAAGCAGGTAGTGATGAATCCTTCAAAGTTCAGGTCAAAGCCCCTCGTTTTTACCTAGAGGGGCTTTTTTCCTTGAGATCCTGTTGCCAGGATGGGACTCAAGCAGACAACGACCAGAAGTCCGTTACGGCGATTTACTCTACGTTCGTGGGTGCTTCTTCTGCTGGGCCAAGCTCGTCAGCATCACAGCCAATACAGTACCACCCAACTTCAGAATCTTCAGTTAGTTTGATTTGAACCAAATCGGCTCCACATCGGTGACATTTCGGTACGTCCATCATTTGCTCCCTGATAATTTGGCCTATCTTTAACCTTACTTTTTCCTGGAATCACCTCTTCTATTTATTTTTTGGGTCATTACATCCTACTAATGGGTGAACCGATTGAGTGAATTCCTAATCATCCTCTTGGATGAACTCAATTGGTGAGGTAAGGGTGGGGACATTCACAATAATCTGGAACTAGTCAAACACATCCATGCTCTACTGAGTGAACAACAGCAGACGACCTGCTGCCTTCACGGCAAAGTCCTCAATGGCTATAAGGGCGGGTTTTACACGATTGAGGCAGCCGCCTCCGCCTGGGCGGTTGAAGTCAAACCCGCCTCTACCTCCAATAGACTTGAGAAATCAGCGCTTTTGCACTCTTGACTTGCGTTTTCTACTCAGCCAAAAGCAAGGACACCAGTTCTGTCACCAGGGTGCTTTGCCAGTAGTCACTGACAGAGAATTTAATTTCTCTTAAACTAAAAAAACAAAGAGTAATCTGCTCTTAAGAAATTTACAAGTTTTTCCTCTCTAGACCGAATCCATCAACGCCTTACCAGAGAATAGATTGGTCTTAAGTCGTTGCTGAAGTGGATTTTAGGATAACTTAAAATAAGGATAGCAAAAGAAATTTTTCTTTACATATAATCCTGCTCACCGATTGACAGGGGGACAACAGTGACCAATCGAGTTCCAGACCAAGAACCATCTCAGTTAAATGGCTCTGCGACAGTCGCTGAGTCTGCCCTGGAAGAACGGGATTTAGTGCCCTTACCCATCGCCGAACCGGAAATTAAAAAAGCACCTCGAACCTGGTTATCCGGTGGGCGGGGCGTGATCATCGGTATAGGAATTGGAGTTGTGCTGGCAGTGGGAGGTACACGCTTATTGAGTTCTCAACCCACGAAAGCTCCTGCCAAGTCCCCTGAAGCGACCCCCTCTGCTGCACCCGTCTCGGCTCAAAGTGTTACCGTTGCCACGGTGGAAGCCTCCCAGGTGAATCGTACCTTAGAAGCCACCGGTAGCGTCGCTGCCTTGGAGATGATTCCCGTGTCGTCCCAAGCGACGGGATTACAGATTAAGCAAATCCTAGTAGACCGGAACGATGTGGTGAAGGTGGGACAGGTGATGGCACGGTTGGATGATGCCATTCTCCAGGCACAATTGACGCAAGCCAAAGCCTCCGTAGCCCAAGCTGAAGCCCGTTTAGCAGAACTGCGGACGGGGACACGAAAAGAAGAAATTGCTCAGGCACAAGCCCGCTTAGACCAAGCCCAAGCCCGTCTAAATCAGGCAAAAGCCAGTATCCCCAGACAGATCGAGCAAACTCAAGCCCAAGTGGAATCAGCGCAAGCGCGGTTAACACTAGCGGAAAATCGTTACAAGAGCTATCAATCGTTGGTAGACCAAGGGGCTGTTACCCGCGATCGCTTTAATGAGACACTCAGTGAGTATCGCAGTGCTCAGGCCAATTTATCGGAAGCCCAACAACGCCTACAGCAAGCCCGAAATACGAATAACCCAGAAATTGACCAGTTAGCCGCTTCTGTGAGAGAAGCTGAACAGCAGCTTCAGCAACTACGTGCAGGTTCCCGTCAAGAGGTGATTACTCAAGCCGAAGCCCAACTGGCTCAAGCCAAGGGACAACAGCAAGCAATCGCGGCACAACTGGGAAATACTAAGATCGTGGCTCCTGCTAGTGGTAAGGTGGCTGAACGCAATGCCCGTGTGGGTGATGTTACCTCATCCTCTCAACCTCTGTTCAAGATTATCGACAAAGGGCGCTTGGAACTGTTATTGAAAGTTCCGGAAACTCAACTGCCGCAAATTCGCCCTGGACAAAGTGTCAAGATCACCTCAGACAAGGACAGCAAGCTGAGCTTTGAAGGGAAAGTGCGAGAAATTGACCCCCTTGTTGATGAACAGTCTCGTCAGGCAACCGTCAAAGTGGATTTACCGGAGGCGGACTCTTTAAAACCTGGGATGTTTTTACGGGCAGCGATTGTTACCTCCTCTGCATCCGGTCTAACGGCACCCGCCAAAGCCATACTACCCCAAGCCGATGGCAGCGCGATCGTGTATCGCTTACAAGGGGATGGCACCGTTAAGGCACAGCGGGTGCAGGTGGGAGAACCAATGCCCGGTGAGCGAGTGGAAATTAAAAGCGGTTTATCCCCAAGCGATCGCATCGTGGTTAAAGGTGCCCCTTATCTCAAAGAGGGCGACAAAGTTGAGGTCGTCAAGGAGTGAGGAGTTCCCTGCTCCGATAGCTCTGATCGCTCCTCTGCACTTCAACCCTTGAACAAATGTCTCTTAACCTCTCGTCTTGGTCAATTAAAAGCCCAGTTCCCACCATTGTTTTATTCCTAATTTTGGGAGTAGTGGGTCTAATGTCGTTTTTCCAATTGGGGATTAACGATAACCCCAATATTGATATCCCAGCCGTGTCGGTGACGGTAACCCAGTCAGGGGCAGGCCCAGAAGAACTGGAATCTCAGGTAACCAAGAAGATTGAAGACGCGGTGGCGGGAATCGGGAATATTGACGAACTGAAATCCGTTGTCACAGAGGGAAAGTCGGAAACCACGATTAGTTTTGTCCTGGGAACGGATAGCGATCGCGCCACCAACGATGTCCGCAACGCCGTTGCCCAGATTCGGCAAAACTTACCTCCAGATATTAACGAACCCATTGTCAAGCGATTGGAGTTTGCCGGGGGTTCGATCATGACCTATGTGGTGTCATCCGAACAGCGCTCTGTGGAACAGTTGAGCGACTTGGTTGACCGCACCATCAGCCGTGCCCTGTTAAGTGTACCAGGGGTTGCTCAAATTGACCGACTCGGAGGAGTAGACCGGGAAATCAGGGTTGACCTTGACCCCAGCCGTCTACAAGCCTACGGGATTACAGCAACACAAGTTAACGACCAAATTCGTAATTTTAATATCAACTTACCTGGGGGACGGGCGGAAGTTGGGGGCAGTGAGCAAAACGTCCGCACACTGGGAAGTGCGAAGACGGTTGAGGACTTACAAGGTTATCGCATTGTCCTCCCTGGCGGTGCGACGGTTCCTTTATCAAGTTTGGGTAAAGTTGAAGACCGTTTTGCCGATCCCCGGAAAGCAGCTCATTTTGATGGGAAGTCGGTCGTCGCGTTTGCGGTGCGGCGCAGTACGGGAAGTACCTTGGTGACGGTGGAAGAGGGTGTGCGAGAGGCCGCGAAAACGCTTCAAAAAACGCTGCCTCAAGATGTCCAATTAAGTTTGGTGTTCACCCGTGCTGATGCCATTCGTGACTCTTACCAAGCCACCATCGACTCGATCATTATCGGTTCTATCCTCACCGTGATCGTCGTGGGAGTATTTATCCGCAACTGGCGGGTAACGTTGATTACGGCAATGGCGCTGCCTTTATCGATTATCCCCACCTTTATGGTGATGAAGATGCTGGGCTATACCCTTGACAGCATGACGCTCTTAGCCTTAGCCCTGGCGATTGGTAACTTGGTAGATGATGCCATCTGCATGATTGAAAATATCGATCAGCACTTGGATATGGGGAAGAAACCCTTTAATGCGGCGTTGGATGCCGCTAGCGAAATTGGTTTAGCCGTGGTAGCAACAACGGCAACCATTGTCGCCGTGTTTTTGCCGGTGGCATTTATGGGAGGCATTCCCGGTCAGTTTTTCCAACCGTTTGGGGTTACGGTTGCGGTTTCCACCATGTTTTCCACGCTGGTGGCTTGCACCATGACACCGATGATGAGTGCTTACTTGCTCAAACCCAAGAAGAGCAAGGCATCATTGAACGGCAACGGAAAAAATGGTCAATTCCAACACAATGGCAAAGCGCCTAATGCTAAATCCTTACGTCAGCAAAAGTCTAATGAAGCGTTCAGAGAGGAGCTCAACCAAACACTTCACCCGTCGCCAAGGCGGCGTATCCAACCGTATCGAGGGTTGCTGACGTGGGCGCTGAGACATCGTATTACTACCCTGCTGATTGCCGTTGCTTTCTTTATTGGCAGTTTGCAGTTAATTCCGTTTATTCCCAAAGGGTTGTTTGATAACGGGGATATAGGATTAAGTACGATTTCGATTGAGTTGCCGCCTGGGTCTACCCTAAGTGAAACCGAGGACGTGATGCGGCAATTAAATCAGTTGTTGCAGGATAAGCCAGAAGTCAAAAATGTTTTAGCGACGGCAGGAAACGTAAATTCAGCAACGGTTTTCGTGAACTTGGTGCCCAAAGACAAGCGGCAACTTTCCCAAAAGGAATTTGAGCAACAGATGCGGCAGGAATTTGCGGCGATTCCAGGTACGCGCATTAGTTTTGCCAGTTCCGGTGCAGGGGGAAGTAATAAGGATTTATCCATTGTTCTTAAGAGTGAAAATCCAGAATCATTGAAGAAAACGGCTGATGCCCTAGAACGGCAGATGCGTCAAATTCCGGGTTTGGTGGAAGTTACGTCGAGTTTGAGTCTGGTGAAACCGGAACTGGTGATTGAGCCAAAGCCTGATCGGGCAAGCGATTTGGGGGTTTCAGTTAATGCGATCGCCCGCACGGCATTTCTGGCATTGATTGGAGACAATGAGGCGAATCTAGCTAAGTTTAATTTACCCGATCGCCAAATTCCCATTCGCGTTCAGCTTGACCCGAAAGCCCGAAACGACCTCGATACTGTCAAAAATCTTCGGGTTCCCACTCAAGATGGTAAGCTAGTTCCCCTCAGTGCAGTGGCAGATATTCGTTTTGGCAGTGGGCCGGCACAGATTGACCGCTTTGACCGCACGCGTCAGGTGTTGGTGGAAGGGAACTTGCAAGGCGTTTCATTGGGTGACGCGATGGAAAAGGTGAGGGCATTGCCCGCGCTAAATCCCCTGCCTCCGGATGTTTCTGAAGAACCCTTTGGGGATGCCAAGATTATGCGGGATATTTTCAGCCGTTTTGCGGGAGCATTAGGGTTGGCAGTCCTGTCAATTTATGCCATTCTTGTCTTGCTTTACAACAATTTTCTCTATCCTTTTGGGATTTTGGTGGCGTTACCCTTGTCCATCGGTGGGGCTTTGCTGGGCTTGTTGATTATGCAGAAGGAGTTGGGGTTATTTGCCCTAATTGGGATTGTCCTGCTGATGGGATTGGTGACGAAAAACGCAATTCTGTTGGTGGACTTTGCGTTGGCGGCGATGAAGGAAGGGAAACCGCAGTTTAAAGCTGTGACTGAGGCGGGTGTTACTCGTTTACGCCCCATTCTCATGACTTCTTTTTCCACCATTGCTGGCATGATCCCGATTGCTATGGAATTGGGGGCAGGTTCAGAGGTTCGCAGTCCGATGGCAATTTCCGTGATTGGGGGTTTTACAACGTCCACCTTGCTAACGCTGGTGGTGGTGCCAGTCCTGTTTACGTATGTGGATAACCTCGTGCGTGGGATTATGCGGCTATTGGGTGGTGAGGATAAGCCTCAGGTAGCCATGGCGGGGGCAAGTGGAGGGGATACGGATGCAAATGTGACTCGTCAGGATTAGTGGATCACAACCAAATCCTTACCCCCTAAACCTGAATCAACCACCGAGTGAGGAACTGATACAGGTTCTAACTTCAACCACCCATTGAATCGCCTGGAAATAAGACTCACCCCCTAATTCCCCCACATTGTGATGTCCTGCCTCTGGTACCAACAGCAGTTTTTTCGGTTCAGAGGCGGCTTCAAATAGGCGTTGGCTCATCTGTGCCGGAATCAGTGTATCGTCAGTTCCGTGAATAAACAGAACTGGCATGGAGAGAGATCGAACCTTTTTCAAAGAATCAAACTTTTGGTGCAATAGCCAATCTACCGGAAATATCCCAAACTGACGATAGAGATGATCGACCATTGACCGCATGGTTGTGAATGAACCTTCTACAGCTAATCCACCCATTTCTGGGTGTTTTAGAGCCAATTCGATTGCCAGTGCCCCCCCTAAAGAATGACCGTATACAAAAATTTGTGCGGGTGGAATCTGTCGAGTTTGAGTTAAGTATTTCCAGGCGGCTTCTACATCTGCATAAACACTCGACTCTGTGGGAAATTTCCCTTGGCTATGACCATATCCCCGATAATCGATCAGTAGGCAGGAAAATCCTAGCTGATGAAACCAAAATGCTCGCTTCACTTCATCGCCAATGGTGGAACCATTGCCATGGAGAAACAGCCATACGGGTGCGTCTGGGGTAGTGGCAGGAACCCACCAGCCGTGAATGGGGCTGATCTGACCTGAAGCCGTTGAAACCGATAACCAGACCTCCTGATACTCCAAGTTAAAGGCGGCGGGTGTCGTGCGGATAACAGTTGGAGGTTTAAAAATGAAGTACTGTTGCCGGAGTAAGAGGTAGAGGCAAGCGCTTAAATAGGCGATCGCTAACACTCCAACCCCAATGTAGAGGAGCCTTACCACGAGTGATAGGGAAAAATCAATCAAATTCATAACTCAAAATATTTGTCAAGCCTTATGCTTCACACTGGATACGGCAAACAGAAGGGCGCAGTTGTAGGAAAGCGAGTGTTGTGCTTGAAGCACTCTAGAGGTGGGGTAACGTCATATCATACTTCAGCCTTTTGTTGATTCACACCCTACATACTGACATCTAGAAATTTCTTCCGCTTGTGAGTAGAGAAAGCAACATGATAGTTTGATAGGCTCATACAACTGATATATAAGGAAGGAAAAGCAGGAGATAGATGTTATGCCTACATCAGGAAAGTTAGAACTCACCATTAAAATCAACGAAATGCCAACCGATATTCGTACTGTCGAGAACGGATGGAAGGAATTTGATCTCGACTGCGACGGTCAACTCGTTAGGGTGAAAATCAAACCGAAGGTCTTTAAAAAACTTGAGCAGGCACAAGAAAACTATCCCATGTGGGTGGCGGCAATTGCAGGCCGGATGGGTGAACCACTGCAAGGGGGATTTGTGTTGGATCAGCCCAATATCCAAGTTTTTGAGCGCAAGCCTAAAGAACCCAAACCCGAAACAGCCTCAGTTTAAGTACACATAACCCTCGTGGGGTACGGAATCATACGGTGTTGATGAACAAGGTTAGCTTAACGCCGGAAGCCCCACGCCGTCAGCAAGGCGGCCCTGGGATGGTTATTGCGGGTTGGCTCCATACTTACGCCAACCCCTAAAGACTTAGGGAATACCGACAATTTCCCTAAATATAATAGGATAAGTTCATGCTGACATTAACTTACCGCTATCGTATTTACCCAAACGCCGAACAACAAGTCCAGATGCTCGAATGGCTGGAAACTTGTCGGCGCGTCTATAACTATGCGGTAAGGGAACGCAAAGATTGGATAAAGTCCAGGAAATGCGATGTTAATGTCTGCTCTGTCCAGTCCGAGTACATCATCGCCGCAGATGCGCCATATCCTGACTACTACAAACAGAAAAAGGCGTTAACTGAGGCGAAGAAGTCCAGTCCACAGATGAAAGCCGTATACTCTCAAACACTTCAAGATGTCATTGGCACACTTGACTCTGCTTTTGCATTCATGAAACACAGAGGATACGGTTTTCCGCGTTTTAAGAAGTTTGGGCAGTTCAAATCATTCTTGTTCCCTCAAATGAGCAACGACGCCATTCAAGGGAACCAGATTAAACTGCCCAAGATTGGACTAGTCACTATCAATCTGCATCGACCGATACCAGATGGCTTCAAACTGAAAACAACTCGAATCGTCCGTAAGGCATCTGGCTGGTATGCCATGTTAACATTGCAGCTTGACGTGCAGATTCCTGATGTTGTGCCCCACGGGCAAGCAATTGGGATAGATGTAGGACTGGAGTACTTCCTATCTACTTCGGATGGCGAACAAGTTTCACGTCCCCGCTTTTTCAACAGACTGCACAGGAAGCTGGAATTGCTCCAACGCAGGCTAAAGAATCAGAAGAAAGGGTCGAAGAATCGTCGCAAACTCAATCAGAAGATAGGTAGAGTTCACGAACAAATTGCCAATTGTAGACGTGACTTTCACCTAAAACTAGCTCATAAGTTGTGTGACCGAGCTGGCATGATATTTGTGGAAGATTTGGACTTCCGCATCATGGCTAAAGGTATGCTGGGAAAACACGGCTTGGATGCTGCCCTAGGGCAATTTGTGAATCAAGTTTTACCTTGGGTCTGTTGGAAACGGGATGTTTATTACGGCAAAGTTGATGCCAATGGTACATCTCAAGAATGCCCTGATTGTGGAGCATCTGTTAAAAAAGACCTGAGTGTAAGGATTCATCATTGTCCTGAGTGTGGCTCAACTAAATCTAGAGATATTGCCAGTTCTCAAGTGATAGTTAAACGTGGTCTTACTGCCGTTGGACAAACGGTAGAGGAAATTGCCTGTGGAGGGGACGGGACGGGGGCAACAATGCCTATTTACCACCCGTTGAAGCAGGAACTTCTTGGAGCGATTCAAGGAAGCCCGCGCTGGAATGCCTAGCCGTCAGCGTCGGGAGTGTCACGATTTCCGAACCCCATACTCAAGGGATGCTAGATTCCGCTTGCATTTCAGGCGGGGGAGAATGTCACAAATCACGCCTGATTTTCCGATTTCGCTTTAACGAAAGCGCTGTTGCTTCCAGTCTCTCAGCGATATGATCATCATTCTCTTGTTCAGCCGCAATATTCGCCATCGCGGTCAGAATGTCTAGCCAGCCAATGTCCTGCCGTTCTAATTTGGCAATGACTGTTCTTAATTTTTCTGTTATATTGTTACAGTCAGGATAAATTGGCGTTGTGATAAAACTCTGATGAGTTGTTTCCAGGATTGGAGTTTGGTAAGTTTCTAGAGTTTGGGTCATTGCTTTTTCACTATGCGACGCTACCCAGTAGGATCTTTCGCTGCTCAGGAAAAAAGAACATCTCTCTGACGATTGAGTTCCATTTCAAGAATGCTTCTACTTTCTGCGCCAAGCAGCAGTAATCCGTAAAGATAGTATTTTGGTCTGACTGGGTAATTAAGAAAAAGTAGCGCTGGATGCGATCGCCCTGTGATGAAGCGCCATCAGATTAGGTATTAAGGAAGCCATTACTATATACGTAGAGATGCATCGGTGACTACTTATAGGAAGTTGCGCTCCAAACTCTCAACTTAAAAAAATCCCAGGTGCAACACCTGGGATGAGTGAATTTTTATTTCTTCTCCTCTAAGCGTCGCTGTAGCTGCTTTATGGTTTGATAAAGTTCCGGCAGACGGCTATAGACAGCGGCAACTTTGAGAAAGTGTTTGTGAGGTAGGGCGGGAATGCCACTGACGATCGCTCCAGGTTCGACATCATTATGGATACCGGCTTTGGCACTGGCGATCGCACCATCTCCAATTTTCGCTTGATTGGCAATTCCGGATTGACCGGCGAGAATCACGCGATTGCCCACTTTAACGCCACCCGCCATCCCGGATTGCCCTGCTAATGCACAGTTTGCGCCAATTTGGCAACCATGACCAATTTGTACCAAGTTGTCAATCTTCGTATTCCGACCGACTCGCGTTTCGCCAACGGCGGGGCGGTCTATGCTGGTATTGCAACCCACTTCTACCCCATCTTCCAGTACAGTACAGCCAGACTGGGGCATTTTGAACCAGCCTTCAGCGACAGGTACAAAACCAAACCCTTCCGCACCAATTACTGCACCGCTATGGATGACACAATCGGTACCCAGGCGAGTTCGTTCGTGGATGGTACAGTTCGCGTGTAAGATTGTGCGATCGCCAATTTGCGCCTCTGGATAAATTACGACATTGGGATGAATACACACCCCATTACCAATTTTTACTCCCGGTTGAATCACAACATGAGCACCGATGTAAACATCTTTGCCAATCTCCGCTGAAGGATGAATCACAGCCGTAGGATGAATGTCCGGTGCGGGGTGGAAGGGTTGGTAAAAAAGTGCGATCGCTTGGGCGAATAACAATCTTGGTTCAGAAGCGGCAATCCAAGCAATCCCTCTTTCCGTTGCTTGTGCCTGTAACGCTTCATTCAACGGCAAAACCAAGGCACTCGCCGCCGTTTTCCCCACCCAAGCGGCAAATTTTGCTCCCTCGATGTAACTCATCGTACCAGGGGAGGTGTCTTCAATCGGTACAATACTGGCAATTTCTGGATTAAGGTTGGGATGGGTTGTTAGGCTATTGCACTGAGCCGCACCGCTTAGTTTTTCAACAATTTCGCTAAACTTCATTAGGTTTTCTCTATAGAACTTGGGTTTATCTCATATCTTGCATCTGACTTGTGGGATTTTAGTTACCCCCGAACTACGTCCTGCTTTGCTATAAGTTTTCTCATGCTTTGGGAGAAGCCCATCTTCATTTCTTGTTCCCCCCTTCATAAGGGGGGTTAGGGGGGTGTGCAAGATGTAAGTTTACTCGACAGTTGTACCGGGAAAAGCGTTCCACTTACAAGCCATTGCCAATTAAAATAAACGGTGCCCAATAATAAGGATGACTCAGATTCGAGGCGACCCTTGGCGATAAACTACTCTGAATTCGTTGCTGTACTCCCAGTCCTCGCTGTTGACCTAATGCCCTATAATCGCCCGTAATCAGGGCAATTTGTGCTTGGCGCAAGGCTTCAGCTTTTGTGGGTTGGCTATCTTGCCCAACTTCCTTCGATTCCAACGCGGCATAGAAGGCATCCATCAAAGCTTGGGTACCGCCATCATCTACTGTCCATAAGGATGCGATCGCCGCTCTTGCCCCTGCCCTCTGCATCTGGTAGCCTAAGCCGAGAATCTCTTCCCCGTTCCCCAGTTTTCCACCTAATCCAGTTTCACAGGCAGAAAGCACGACTAAATCAACGTTTTTGAGGCTCCACTTTTGGATGTCTCGCAGGGTGATGCGTTCTCCATTACCAAACAGAATAAAGGAATCGTCCGGTGTCCCCACGACAAAGGCGGCATGAGTAGCGAGATGCACGACAGTGTAGTCGTCCATTTTGGGAACGGTGACTTCGGGGGTGAAGGCTTTATCGATGAGTTTGGTTGTAGTAGGAACGGTGTTGGCTAAATTCTCCACCTCAGTTCCCGCAAAAGGCAACCCGGCAAAGTCAAAAGATTGTTCACCAACCTTGAAGCTGTAGCGTCCGGTGGCAAAGGCACCTGCTAAGACTTGCATTTTGCGTTGGGGTTTGGTGTTGAGATCGGTGAGGGAAGCGGCGGTAATATTATTGATGCGGTAGCGTTGCACTAACCATTGTTGCCCGTCGTACAACGCGGCTAAGGGGATGTAACGCAGTTGAGCGTCGGGTGCGTAGATAATCGTTTGGGCGTCTGCGGCTTTGAGTTCTGCTTCTAGGGGTTTAATCAGCCAGTTGTAGAGTTGTTGTGCGGGGGGCTTGGCATCGGATGTGCGATCGAGTAATGCGCTGCGAAAGGCGGCAATTGTCTGGTTGAGTTGTTTCTTGGGAACTTGGACAGTGCGCCGAATGGGGGGAGAATCGGGGGTGGTGAGGATGAGTTCGATGCGATCGTCCAGAATTAAGGGGTAGAGGAGGACGGCATTTTGTTGCAGATTCTTGAGGTTATCTTGTAAGGCGTTGAAGTTTCCCATTTGCAGCAGCAAATCCTGAGAAAGGGTTTCGGGACTTTTTTGTGTCACCAATGCTATTACTTCTGGACTTCTGGTGAAGTTGTTAAATTCTTCTCTAATCGTTTCTTGGGCTTTCAGCAGTTGGGCGATACGCTGTTCTTGAGTAGGGGTAAGAGTGCCATTTTGTTTTTTAAGCTGTCGCAGTTGGGTGAGTTCTTTGCCAATTTCAACAGCTTTGTTGAGAATTGCCTGATAACTCTCCCATGTCTGTTGTTCGGGTAGGAGATTCGGCAATCCTTGAGCAGTATTGTTATTGCCGCGCACGTTGTTTAGGTAATCGTCGAGTTCTTGGACTTTGAGCAAGTCGAGGACTCGTTGTGCTTCGAGGATTCGGTCTTGTTTGAGGAGGAGATCGGCTAGACTGCGGTAGGTGTCAGCAACAGTTTCGGTGAATGATTGCTGTTGCTCTTTTGGCAGTACTCGTAAATCTTTGCGAATCTCCTCTATGACATTGACAGATTGCTTGTAGAAGACGACCGCTAATTCTGGCTGGTTCTGTTTCTCAAATAAGGAACCGAGATTGCTAAGCGTGATTTGTTCAATAGCACGATTACCAACTTCTCTCTCGATTGCTAGCGCCTGCTGATAAAACTCTAACGCTTGGGGATACCGACCTAGACTTGCATATACTGTTCCCAGGCTATCAAGAGTATTGCCCTCGCCAGCTCGGTCGCCCAAGTCCCTAAAAATTCTCAATGCTTGCTGGAGGGGTTTTAATCCTTGAGATGGTTTACCCAGTTGGTCGTAAATTAATCCGATATTATTGAGGGTTGTGCCAATGCCTGTAAGGTCTCCCGCCACTCGGCGAACTGCTAAAGCTTGCTGATATAACTCCAGTGCTTGAGAAGCCTGACCTTGCTTATAATAAACTAACCCAATATTGTTAAGGGTTGCCCCTTCACCTAGCTTATCGCCAGTTTGTCTACGGATAGCTAGGGCGCGTTGGTAAAACTCTAATGCTTGAGAATATTGTCCCAGTTCATTATAAGTAACACCTAGGTTATGAAGGGTTGCTCCTACGCTTCTCCGTAGCCACTCAAATACATCTCCTATATCTTCAGTAAGATTGAATACATTAAACAGAGTGTTAGTAGATTCAGAAATCATCAAAGCTTCTGTAGCATCACTAGGACTCGCGAACTGAAAACCAGAATCTGTATATGGAGTTTGAAGTGCTTCCAGAGCTTTCTGATAGCGTTCTATTGCCTGAGAGTATTGACCTAAATTACGACAAACTTCTCCAATATTATTGTGAATAATTCCTTCTAAAATTTTCATGCAATAGACTAAAAAACTATTTGAGGAATTGCTGTTTATCTCCTCAATATTTTTTTCATTAAGGGCTAATGCTTTATTATATAATTCTAACGCTTGAGGATACTGACCCTGACTTTTATAGACAATACCTATGTTATTGAGTGTGATTACTTGAATGAATTTGTCTTCACTAGCCGCCTCAAATGCTTTCTGGTAATACTCCAGAGATTGAGAATAGTGACCTAAATTCCAGTAAACCGTCCCTATATTGTTAAGAGTAATTGCAACATAATCCTGTTTACCAGCTTTTCTGTAATTTGCTAAGGCTTGTTGATATTCTTCTAAAGCTGCTTGAAACTGACTATCATCAACTTGCTTGTCACCCTCTCGCTTTAACCAGCCCGCTTCATCTTTGCGGTCTTGAATCGTTTGCGCCTGTGCTGTAAGAGATAGGTGAGAAGAACGGGGTAACAGGGGAGATGTCAGCGACAGCAGTAGACTAGCAGTGGCAAGGCTGAGAGATTTGAGACGGTAGTCCATTGGCAAGTCCTCTCTTGAGCTAGGAAAGCAGATTGCTGACTCAATGCATGTATATCTCTCATGAGGGGAGAAATTATGCAATAGGTTTTGCGATTTGTTTGGCTGGCTGGAGGAACGTGATTATCTCCGGGGAGATCCCCCCAATCTCCAGACTTCGTCTCGCTTCGCTATCACTAAAGCTCCGGCTTAAAAAGGGGGGCTTAATACATGAGGAATTTGCGTTTCACAGGAATAGGGGATCGCTCTTTACTTAAGCTCTGGCTTGAATCTTAATTCTCCCCCCTTAAAAAGGGGGGCTGGGGGGGATCATCTCCGCAATACACTGACACACCCCCTCCCACTCCTTCAACACTTCATCATTCCTAAATCTGACTACTTTCAACCCATAGCCTTCTAAAACTTGCGTTCTTTCCCTGTCATAATCTTTGCCCTCACTCGTAAAGTGACTCTCTCCATCAACTTCTATCACTAACTTCAAATGAGCGCAGTAAAAGTCAACAATAAAGTTATCAATAGGCTTTTGCCTTAAAACTCGAAATGGGAAATCTTTTAGGTAGCCGTACCAGAGTTTTCTCTCGGCTGCTGTCATGTTCTTACGTAGTTCCTTTGCTTTCTCTACAAGTTTTGGGTTGTAGGGAAGGTGAAAGTCAGTCACAATTAAATCTTTTTTATTCGGCATACGATCCCCCCCAACCCCCGGACAACAAAAAGCGCAAGCAACATCTGGCTTCCCCCTTTTTAAGGGGGATGGGAGGGGGATCTCAAAAGGGGGGAGAATATAATTCGCATCACTCAATATCATCAGGCAACTCCTTGATCGGAAGCCCTGCCTGTTCCATTAGTTCAACTAACTTCCTCACCTGCGTCAAAGAAAGCTGAAGCCGTTGATGTTTACCACTTTCGTAATCGATCACTGTTCTCCTTGATATGCCTACAGCTTGGGCGAACTGCTCCTGAGTCATCCCCAGGCGATCGCGAACTTGCTTCAAAGTTGGCACGTTGGGGTTGAAATTTGAATCTTGATTGTTTACCATCTTATCAGCGATGTGAAACCCTTTCACATTGACGACCAAAAAACACAGGGGAAACGGTGGCGGTGGTTAGTGCTGTGGTTTCCCCTTTCTGAAGATATGTCATAGCCACTCATCTTGCTTTGCAACCCAGTCTGCATGGCTGCGGTGTGGTGTCGATATGTTTTTTGTAATTTCTGTGAACGCTGAAAAAGTGATCGCGTCTTTGGTGCGATCGCTCAATCTCCTATCCTCACTTACCCAAACTCCTATGAAACATTCAAAATGGCTCCAACTCCACCAACAAGGCGAAAAAATTTGCTCTGTCCTTCGCCAACATGGATATCGCATCACCAAACAACACCGTACCCTCTCCTGGAAACTCTGCACAGAGGGTCAGGACGAATACGCCTTAACCTGGTTACCAGAACCCGTTTCGGATTGGACTTTAGTCCCTAATAATACCAGTCCCGAACGCCAAGAACTTTGGACGCTAATTCAGCGTATATTAGCCGCAATCAGAACCCAAGATGCGGTAGATTATTCTCGTCCTTGGGCGATCGTGCGGCTCCTACCCGATGCCAGACGATATGTCGTCGCCCGATTTGTCAACCGACAAGATGCAGACGACCACAAGCGATATCTCAGCCGATTTATGCCTGCTGCCGAATTTACAGTTATTTTTGACCCACCGACCGATGAACCATCGGTGTCAACTTAAACTCGATTTCCCATTGCTTGACCTGCTAACCATCCTGTCGTCCAAGCACTCTGAAAGTTAAAGCCACCCGTGACGCCATCAATATCCAAAATTTCTCCCGCAAAATAAAGACCCGGAACTAAACGACTTTCCATCGTCTTAAAGTCCACTTCTTTCAAACTAACCCCGCCACAGGTGACAAACTCCTCTTTAAAAATCCCCTTCCCTTTAATCGAGTATTGTCCCTGAATCAGTTCTTGAATCAACTGGTTGAGCGCTTTTTTCGAGACTTCCGCCCAACGTTCTTCTGCACCAATACCCACACTAGCCACTAAACTCTCCCACAACCGCTTAGGGATAGGGACAGGACAACTGGTGGTAACTTGGCGTCGCGGCAACTGAGACTTAACTGCCAATAACATTTGACGCAGACTTTCCTCGTTGTATTGGGGAAGCCAATTCACGAGTAAGGGGGTTTGGTAATGATGCTCGTGTAAAAATCGAGCACCCCAAGCCGAAAGCTTGAGAACCGCAGGGCCACTTAACCCCCAATGAGTAATTAACAATGGCCCTGTTTGCTCTTTTAAGGTTTTACCCGCTTCCGGTAATCGTAAATGAGCATTATTCACACTTATCCCTGCTAAATCCCGCAAGCGAGGGTCAGGAATATTAAAGGTAAATAGAGAAGGAACAGGGGATACAACGGTATGACCTAAGGCTTGAGCTATGGCGTAACCTTGGGGATTGCTGCCAGTGGCAAGGAGGATGCGATCGCACCTTAAAATCTCACCCGTTTTTAATTCAACCTCAAACGCCCATGGGGTAGGGTTGCTATCCTCGATTTCACCTGAGAGTCGAGAATGTTGTGGTTCAATCGACTTCACCGCTGTACCCATGCGAAACCTGACTCCAGCATCCTCAGCGGCATTCATCAAACCATTCACAATCGTTTCTGAATTATCTGTGACGGGAAACATCCGTCCATCGGACTCGGTTTTCAGCTTCACACCCTGAGACTCAAACCACGCCACGGTATCCTTGGCGTGAAATCGCGTAAAAGCCCCCCGCAACGCTTTGCTGCCTCTGGGGTAATTTTGCACCAAAAGCGCAGGTTCAAAGCAGGCATGGGTAACATTGCAGCGTCCCCCACCGGAAATCCGAACCTTAGATAAAGGCTGACGCCCACCTTCTAATAAAGTAACTTGGGCGTGGGGATGGGCAGACGCACAGGTGACTGCACCGAAAAAACCCGCCGCACCACCCCCGATGACTATAATTCTTAAAGATTGCAAAGCGAATAAATTACCCAAGAAACGAACATCTTCTATTCGTTATACTCTTCAAAGTCTTCTTTCGTCGCACCGCACACTGGACAGACCCAATCTTCAGGAATATCTTCAAAAGCGGTTCCCGGTGCGATATCACTATCCGGGTCGCCTTCTGCCGGGTCGTAGACGTAGCCGCAAACAGTACAGAGATATTTCTTCATTGTTCACTCCTCTAACCGACGAGGATAGTATAAACCTCCGGAAAGCAGCTTCCGGAGGCTAAATATTTTATTTAGGTTTAGCTAAACCGTTGCTTTTTGCTTCGACCAGACACCATTTTCATCTTCCTCATACTGTTGGTGAACGGTTTCCCAAGCTGCCTGTTCTGCCTTCATCGGGTCTTCTGTCTCATCGAAGACGGTATTGTAACGTTCCATGAAGGTTGTTTGAGCCTGTTCGGAGAGATGCGATCGCACTTCGGGAGACAAGTCCCTAGCCTCATTACACCGACCAGGACAGGCGCGAGGTAGGGTCATCTCAGTGGTATGCACTTCTTCTCCACCTGCACTTTCTAATAACAATTGAAATTCTCCACTTTTATTGGCAGGAACTTCTGCCATCACCAGAAACTCACCTGCTTCTACGCGAGTTTGGTAAATGGTTGCCTTCTCTTCCGGCATTCCCCAAGCGACAAGGGCAGACACTAAACCTGCACCCGCACTTCCTGCGATCGCACCACTTGCCGCACCCAACAGTAGCGCACCCAAGGGACCTGCTGCTACTACAGGGCCAACAAAGGGAATAAACAAGACTCCAACACCCGTTAGTAGAGCCAAAAAGGAGCCAAATAAGGAACCAAAAACGGCACCGGATCGCAGCCCCCCAAAGACGACATCCCGTTTAGTGATAAAGCCAGCAATTCGGGTTTTGGACTGAAAATTTTTGCCCATAACCGAAATGTGGTCTTGAGGCACGCCCCGATCCATTAAACGCCGTACCACTTGATCAAGTTGCTCTTGTTCCTTAAATACGGCTGAAATCGTGCGTTCTGCTCTATATTCGTCAACCATTTTTACCCTCCGTAGGCATATTTTCTAATTTTTGATGCCTCTAGAAGGCTACTGAACGGCTGCATAGCACAAAATCGCCCTTAAGATTGATTATTTAGCAATATTTAAAGATAGTTGATAAATCCTGTATGTAATGTTACAGGTAAGCTTAATAACGGCGAGTTTTCTGAACACCGTAAGCCAATCCTGTGGCAATTGACAGCAAAATTAAGATCCAAATCACAAGACCCGGTAAAGCCGTGAAACCAGGAACAGCAAAGCCTCTCAGGACATAAACAAGAATAGTAACGGCCAGAGTACCAGCAAAAACGTAAGACAAGATTAGAGTTTCTGAAGGGGGAGATTGACTCATAGGAATTTAGATTTTAGAGGTTAGATTTGGGATGGGATCGAAATCTAGCTGAGTGCAAGAATTTATACACTCATCCTATTCTTTTCGTAGCGAGTTGCCACTGGATGAAACAGACAATGTTCAAAACTCTCCAACATTACTGGACTGGAATAGCCGTTTACGACCGCTGTCAGCAACCTAGCATTCGCTCCCAATGGCAAGCGTTCAAAGATGAGATGGCAGAATTCTTAGAGAAGCCAAGCATTGAGGAATTTTGGGATATCTTGCATTCGGCTGGCAGGGTTGTTTGGAAGTTGACAGGAATACCATTACAACTCCTCGCTTGGCCTACTGTTCGCAAACATGGTCTGCGGTTTGCCGAACAGGGCTGTATTCGCAGCCGCCGCAACTGTAAGGGTCACTGTTGTCATCAGCTAAGTCTAGAATAATACTTATTATTTGGAATTGAGGTTATGGCGATCGCTCAATCCACTTCAACGCAGACCGCATCTACGGAACACAGCATCGGTGGTACCGTCCACAACTATCGTTGGACTTGGCAAGGACAAGTGCAAATCGTGGTGTATGAAACCCTGGGCGAGGGAACACCGGTGTTGCTACTCCCTGCCTTTAGTACTGTCTCCACACGGGAAGAGATGGGGGGAATTGCCCAGCACTTATCCTCTCAGTTTCAGGTTATAACCTTGGATTGGCCTGGATTTGGTGACTCGGAGCGTTCATCTTTAGATTACCGCTCATCGTTATATCATCAGTTTTTGCAAGATTTCGTTAGAGATATTTTAGATAGCCCAACAGCGATAGTGGCAGCCGGTCATGCGGCTGGATATGCGATGCAGTTGGCGCAAAAAATGCCATCCTCTGTGAGCAAAATTGTTTTAGTCGCTCCCACTTGGCGCGGTCCTTTACCAACAATGGGAGCCAATTCGCAGGTATCTGGCATGGTCAGAGAGCTAGTGCAATCGCCTATTTTAGGTCAAACACTCTACCAGATGAATACAACTTCCTCCTTTTTGCGCTTCATGTATGGGCGTCATGTGTATGTTGAGGATGCCAAGTTGACGCCAGAATTTATAACCCACAAGCGGGAAATTACTCAGCAACCGGGAGCCAGATATGCTCCGGCAGCATTTGTCACAGGCGCAATTGACCCAGTACAGGAACGTGCCGAGTTTTTAGGATACTTCCAATCCTTATCCGTGCCAGTGATGGTCATGATCGGGGAACAGGTTCCTCCTAAATCAAGGATGGAAATGGATGTACTCGCTGGATTGCCGGGTGTTCAGTCGGCGGTGCTTCCAGGTTCTTTAGGGATGCATGAGGAATGTGCGGAAGCTGTGGCAGAGGTGGTTTTGCCGTTTTTGTCACGAACCCCAGAGGGCAAGTAGTCTAGGAGTGAGATGTTAAATACCTAGCTTGGGAGATTATTGTTGGATTGGCATTGAATAATTTGGAGTAAAGCGCTAACAGGAGAGGGATAGCTTTATATCTCAGCCAAATGATAGCGACTTGCTTAAGTTAGTTGCATATCTAAACCCATGAAACGACTCCAGCCAACAACTGCCGGTTTAGCTTTGACGCTGTTAGTAATAATGACAGGATGCGGTAAGGAGCAGACTCCACAACCTGATGCCATCTTTGTCTTAGGGGGAGCAACAGAGCGAGAGCGGTTTGCGGCTAAGTTTGCGGCAAAGCATCCAGAACTGCCGATCTGGGTGTCGTCGGGTAGCCCTGAAGGCTACGCAAAACGGGTATTTGCCAAGGCTGGAATTGCCAAGAATCGCGTCCACTTGGATTATGAAGCCGTGGATACAGTGACTAACTTCACAAGTTTCGTAGATAAGTTTCAATCTCAGGGAGTGGATAGCGTTTATTTAATTACTTCCGACTACCATATGCGCCGCGCTCTGGTTATCGGTGAAATTGTGTTTGGCACCAGAGGAATTAAGATTTCTCCTGTACCGATTCCTACGGGGAAGCCTACTGAACCCACGAAAAAATGCCTGCGAGATGGTGCAAGAGCAATCCTTTGGGCCAATACGGGACATACCGGCGCAAGTCTCTCTCAGAAAGCAGACATTGCCCAGAAACCGAAACTCGACTCTAGTATGTTGTTAAGTGCTTGCTACAGAAAGTAGGTAAGCATTAATATTTGTCGTTGAGGCAAGGCAGAGGGTATAAGGCAGAAGGCAGAAGGCAGAAGGCAGAAGGCAGAAGGCAGAAGGCAGAAGGCAGAAGGCAGAAGGCAGAAGGCAGAAGGGTAGAGGATTAAAGTCTCTTAGCATTTGTTGATATACCTTCGTTGATTTGTGCTTACCTACTTAGGGCTTACTGCACAAATCCGAAACCCTTAGCCATCAATAGTTTAAGCGGCATTGATAGTTGCTCAGCTGCAAGGCAATCAGGTAAAATCCGACAAAACCCTTGCACCTGAACTAGGGAAAATGTACCGGAAAGTTGACTCACCCCCCACCCCACCGGAAAAGTTTGAGTTACCCTTTGAGGGAAAGTTATCACAAGATAACCGTTGGGTAATCATCGCTAATCTCATACCCTGGGAAGAATTTGAAGAGGAATACGCCAGAAACTTTGCCGAAGATATAGGTGCACCCGCCCTACCGTTTAGGATGGCATTGGGTTCATTAATAATCAAAGAGAAATTAGGAATAAGTGATAGAGAAACAGTAGAACAGATAAAAGAGAATCCGTATTTACAATACTTTATAGGACAAAAGTATTACAGCAACGAGGCTCCGTTTGACGCCTCCCTATTAGTGAGATTTAGAGAAAGAATAAATGCGAATTTAGTGAATCAAATAAATCAAAGAATGGTACACAAGAGTCAAGAAGAGAGCGAGGAGAAAGCTAAAAAAAAAGCTCACTCTCAGAAAGGGAAGAAGCAAGAGAGCGCTCCAATCAAGGGAAATTAATACTGGATGCAACCTGTGCGCCAGGAGATATCAGCTATCCCAATGATTTGGGACTGTTAAATCAAGCCAGAGTCAAAACAGAAAAGATAATAGATAGCCTGTATAAACCGCTGAAAGGGAAACTAGGGAAAAAGCCAAAGACTTATAGAAACCTGGCTCGAAAAAATTACTTGCAAGTCGCAAAAAAACGGAAACCGTCAAGAAAACAAATCAGAAAAGCAATCAGAAAGCAATTGCAATATGTCAAAAGAAACTTAGCTCACATAGACCAGCTAACCCAAGCAGGCGATGGCTTAGAGGCTTTAAGCTCCCCTCAATACAAAAGCTTACTGGTGGTCGCAGAAGTTTATCGTCAACAGCAATGGATGTATGACAATAAAACATCAAGAATTGAGGACAGGATAGTCAGTTTAAGTCAACCGCATATCCGTCCAATAGTGAGAGGGAAAGCCGGAAGTCCTGTGGAATTTGGAGCCAAACTCTCGGTAAGTTTAAGAGATGGATATGTATTTTTAGACCGGATAGACTGGAATAACTTTAATGAATCGGGAGATTTAAAAACCCAAGTAGAAGCCTTTAAAGAAGCTACAGGAGTGTATCCAGAATCAGTACACGTTGATCGAATTTATCGAACCCGCTCCAATCGAGCCTTTTGTAAAGAAAGAGGGATTAGAATCAGTGGACCCCCTTTGGGAAGACCGCCAGCTAATGTCAGTGATGAAAAGAAGAAGCAAGCCAAAGAAGATGAAACAGTTCGTAATGCGATTGAAGGGAAATTTGGAGTATCCAAACGAAGATTTAGCTTGAATAGAGTTATGGCTAAACTGCCTAACACCTCTCAAACAGCTATTGCTATTGCTTTTTTGGTCATGAAGCAAGTCCGTCCTGCTACGGCAGGTTTTTTGTCTTTTTTTGTGCTTTCAGCTCTCACCACACCTTTGGGGAAGACAAACTATTATTAAAGCTGATATTTGGAGGCATTGTCAACAACAATACCTCATCATTCCTTCAACCTTACATAACTAATTAATCCATCGGTGGTTTTTCTCTGACTTATTCAGCAAGCCCTACTTAAGTGCAAGACAAAAGTGAGAAAGATGTCAGAAAAACTTATTCTTTTTTAGCAACAACACGGAGCCTTTTATAATCAGCAAACCAAGTTCCATCCCGATATAGCTCTGGTCGTAGTTGATTTTCAATATTTTCAATAACACTGGCGTGGTTGTTAATGGGGATAGCTTGTAAAAAGCTATTGGCAAACATTTCCAGCCAATTTTGCAAACCCCTTTCGCCATCTTCTAAGGGAGTTGGACGCTCAAACAGAGTGGCGTAGGTTACTGAAAAGCCTTGTTTTTCGAGCAGTGTCGAGTATTCTCCAATGCTAGGGAAATACAAGGGGTTATGCTCTGGTTCTACTGGATAGCCAACGGCTTCTAGAGCCTTATTCAACGCTGTTTCGATGGCTTTGATATTTCCTTTACCACCAAACTCCGCCACAAAACGACCACCTGATTTTAGAGCATTCCCAATACAAGTGATAGCTTTTTCGGGTTCTTTGATCCAGTGCAGTGTCGCATTAGAAAACACCGCATCAAACGGTTCTGCAAAATAAAAATCCCTGGCATCTGCAATTTTAAATTGCAAGTTTGGATAGTTTTGTTGAGCTTGTGAAATCATCGTTGGTGCCCGATCAATGCCAATAGTGATCGCACCACTTGCTGCAATTTCTGCCGTCAGTTGTCCAGTACCGCAGCCCAAATCGAGGATTCGCTCACCCTGCTTGGGGGACAACAATTCTAAGCAATCAGCACCATACCGCCAAACAAAGGAATGTTTGCTTTCGTACAATGCACTCTTCCACTGATGCTCTGCCATGACACAACCATTCTCCACTGCGATGACTTTCATCCTCACAGTAGAAGACCCCATTATCAAATGTCCAATATATGTTTTGCTAAGAACTAATATCTAAAACATATAAAAAAGTCAAACACATGGAGCTTCGTCACCTGCGGTACTTCATCGCTGTGGCTGAAGAACTACACTTCAGCCGAGCTGCCGAACGATTACAAATGGCTCAACCACCACTGAGCCAACAAATTCAATCACTGGAAAAGGAATTGGGGGTGCAACTGTTTAAACGCACGAAACGCCGAGTTGAGTTAACCGAGGCTGGACAGGTATTCTTGGCAGAAGCACGCCTCATCCTGATTCAGGTAGAGCAAGCGATTCGAGCTGCACAACGAGCTAGTCGGGGTGAGATTGGGCGATTAGGAGTGGGTGTTAACAGTTCTGCCACTCATAATGTTCTGCCTGAGATTCTGAGAGTATTTCGAGAACACTTCCCCTATGTGGAAGTCGTCCTACATGAGTTGGCGTCTTACCAACAAATACAAGGGATTCTGGACAACCGCATCGACATTGGTTTTCTGTGGCTACCTAACGTGGATGATAGCGCTTTGAGCTTTATGCCCATTTGGCGAGAACTTCTAATTGTCGCCTTACCTGAGGCTCATCCGTTGGCAAACTTACCCGAAATTCCACTCAAAGCTCTCGCGGGTGAACCGTTTGTTTTGCCCCCGCGTCAGTTGGGACAAGGATTCTATAGTCAGATTATCAGTCTTTGTCAGCAACAGGGTTTCAGCCCCAAAGTCAGACAAGAAGCGCTGTTGGTGCAGACAATTGTGAGCTTAGTGGCTGGCGGCGTGGGTGTTGCTTTGGTGCCCGCTTCTCTGCAAAATCTCCAACGCGTGGGAGTGGTTTATAAAACCTTGCAGGGACAGAAATTTGAACTGGAAATGGCTGTCGTTTGGCGGCGGGATAACTCATCCCAAGTTCTGCAAGAATTCCTTCAAGTCGTTCGGGAGAGGACTCAGTCATCATGAGTAAGTATGATTACCATCCGTTAATCCTATCCCTAAAACTATCCCTTCTGAGTTGGGTGGATAAGGTATACCCCATCCTGGATAGCCGAACAAAGGTTCAGGGTGGACAAGAATTTTTAATATAAACATCTACCTTAAGATAGATTTAAATCATACTCCTAAAGTAATAGGTTGCGTGATGAGTCGTTGTTCATGAACACAGACATAACCACAACCCGGAAATCAAACTCTTAGTTTGAAGGGACTGAGAGCTTTCCTTTAATCTAAGAGGGTGTTGGGTATCACTCAGCTGTGCGATAAACAGCCAGGAAAATAGACTATGTTGAGATTAAGGCATCCTCAGCTGCACACCTATATCATGGCTTTTCTGGTTGTTGCCCTCGCGACATTACTCACGCTGATGTTGCGATCGCTGATTGAGCCAACTTTTTTTTTATTGTTTTTTGCCGCTGTCGCCTTTAGTGCTTGGTATGGTGGTCTTGGGCCAGGGATCTTAGCGACGGTTCTGACTGTTTTCGTCTACGCTTACTTCTTTATCGCTCCGTTCGATTCGTGGACCATTAGTCTAGGTGATATTGTTCGGCTGGGATTGTTTGTTTTAGTGGCACTGTGGATCAGTTCCTTAAGCACTCAACTGCGAATGGCAAAACGGCGAGTTGAGGTGAATCTGCTGAAATTACGGGAGAGCGAGGAACGGTATCGCTCAAGCCAGGAGCTATTCGAGAGCTTTATGCAAAACATTCCGGGTACAGCTTACATCAAAGACCCTCAGGGAAATTATATCTATATCAATCCAGTCGGCGAACAGTTACTTAACCGAACGCGGATGGATATTGTCGGGAAGACGGATTTCGACCTTGTGCCAGAAGCCGTTGCACGGCAGATTCAGGCTCATGACATAGCCGCTCTCGCCGCAAACCAACCCATTGAGGCGGTAGAAACCGTGCCCCAGTTAGAGGGTAACCAGTATTGGATGTCCTTCAAGTTTCCCATCAACGACGCCTCTGGGAAGTCGCTTCTGGCAGGCATGTCGTTTGATATCACCGATCGCAAACAAGTGGAAGAGGCACTGCGACAAAGTGAAGAACGCTTCCGTATTGCTCAGGAACTTTCCCTCGATGCCTTTACCGTCCTGCGGAGTGTGCGAGATGAAACGGAAAAAATTATTGATTTTGAGTGGACTTATGTAAATCCCACCGCTGCCAGAGTTCTGAATCATACAATCGAGGAGTTGGTAGGTCAGCGTCTGTTGCAGCTTCTTCCGGGCAACCAAACGAATCGTGACTTGTTTAACCGATATGTGCAAGTGGTTGAAACCGGAGAACCTCACGATTTGGAACTTCACTATGAGTCGGAAGGCGTCGAGGGCTGGTTCCGCAACATGGCGGTTAAATTAGAGGATGGGGTGGCAATTTCCTTTAGCGATATTACCAAGCGTAAGCAGCAAGAAGCCGAACGAATTGAGCTACTGGAACGGGAACGAGCCGCACGGGCACAAGCGGAAACGGCAAACCGGGTCAAGGATGAGTTTCTTGCCGTCCTCTCCCATGAATTGCGCTCCCCCCTGAACCCGATTCTGGGTTGGTCAAAGTTACTCCGAACTCGCCCCTGTGATCAAGCAACAAGGGAGCGTGCTCTGGAAATTATTGAGCGTAATGCCAAATTGCAGACCCAACTAATCGAAGAGTTGCTCGATGTTTCACGCATTCTGCGGGGTAAACTCAGCTTAAATCCCAGTCCGGTCAACCTGCAATCGACGATAGAAGGAGCAATAGAGACAGTGCGTTTAGCGGCGTCTGCCAAGTCTATTCAAATTGAGACAGTATGGGAACTGGATCACGGGCAAGTTTGGGGGGATGCTAATCGCTTACAGCAAGTTGTGTGGAATCTACTCTCTAACGCCGTTAAATTCACACCCACTGGCGGGCGAGTTGAAATCAGACTGCGGCAAAGCGGCAAACAGGCGGTAATCCAAGTCAGCGATACAGGCAAGGGCATCAGTCCGGATTTCCTGCCCTTTGTTTTTGATCGCTTCCGCCAGGAGAATAGCACGACGACACGAGCCTTTGGGGGGCTGGGGTTAGGGCTAGCCATTGTCCATCACCTTGTAAAACTGCACGGCGGAACAGTTGGCGTTGCTAGTGCTGGACTTGGGCAAGGAGCCACTTTTACTGTGATGCTACCTCTGAGAAACTTGGAGGCAATACCGCAGACAAAAGACGGGTTGTCCCTCGACTCTCCCAATCTCGAAGGAGTCCGCCTACTGGTAGTGGATGATGAGGAGGACACCCGTGAATTGTTACTCTTTAGCCTAGGGCACTATGGTGCCCAAGTGACTGCCGTGGCTACGGCGGCTGAGGCTCTTCGGGTACTGGCACAGTTAAAACCGGATGTTTTGTTAAGCGATATTGGGATGCCGGACGTTGATGGTTATATGTTGATGCGTCAAATCCGATCGCTGCCACCGGAGCAAGGAGGAAAAATTAAAGCGATCGCTGTAACCGCTTATGCTGGAGAAGCCGACCATCAACAGATTATTCGGGCTGGCTTTCAAGGACGTATCACTAAGCCCATCGATCCAGCAGAGTTAGCCAAAGCGATCGCGTCTGTTGTTGGACATGCCGTTCAAAAAGCGTAATCTCAACTTTGTTTTTGACCCAAAAAGGCAGAAGGTAGAAGGCTCCAAGGCAGAAGGAATGCCTTCTCGCTATTAAAATCAATATTTATGCTTTAACGAAATAGCCATGCAAGAATCCCCAGCAAATGTCAGGTTGTGGAGTACGAGGCTGCCAAATTTTTATTCACAACAAATCAAAGGTCATCCGTTGGCTTGGATGATTGGTGTCAGCATCCTTATCCTATTTTTGTGCAGCAGTCTCCGACACGCGCTGTTTCAATCAACCGGCTGGGATTTGGGAATTTTTGACCAAGCCATTTATCTGATTAGTCAAGGACAACCTCCTATCTCTTCTTTGATTAAGGTTCACATTCTAGGTGATCATGCGGCTTGGGTGTTTTATCCCCTCGCGTTGCTATACAAGATTTACCCCAATGTCCATTGGTTATTCTTGGTACAATCAACGGCTTTGGCATTGGGAGCTTTGCCGACTTGGCATTTAGCTCGTTTAGCGGGTTTGAGAGAGGGACAAGCGATCGCATTAGCTGCCGTTTACCTGTTGTATCCGGTAATTTTTAATGCCAATTTGTTTGATTTTCATCCAGAAGTGATGGCTGTCCCTGCACTTTTAGCGGCTGTTTTAGCGGCTCGATTGAATCAGGTTGTGTGGTTTTGTCTAGCCATTATTTTAGTTTTGGGTTGTAAGTTTATTTTAGCTCTGACCGTGGCAGCACTCGGCTTCTGGCTGCTGGTGTTTGAGAAGAAGCGTTTATGTGGTGTGTTAGCAATTGTGGCTGGAATTGCCTGGTTTATCATTGCCACTAAAGTCATCCTCCCCATATTTAATCCTCAACAAATGACCTCGATATCTCGTTATGGTTATTTGGGTAATTCTATTTTTGAAATTGCCCAAAATTTGTTTCTCAAACCCAGAGCCATTTTCCAAGTCGTCTTGTCATTGGATAATCTTAAATACCTGATTTTAGTGTTTGGACCCGTGATTTGGGGACTCTCACTCCAGAATCTCATTCCGTTAATCCCGGCGATACCCGCCCTAGCCTTAAATTTGTTGGCAGATTACCAACCCCAAAAAGATATTGTGGCGCAGTATTCTCTCCCAATTGTGCCGTTTTTAATGTTAGCGGTGATTGCCACTTTAGCAGATGGTCGGGGATGGCTACGCTCTCAACGCGCTATGGTACTGTGGTCTTTAATGTTTTTCTTGGTGTTTGCTCGGTGGAGCTATTTTTTCACCAAATACTTACCGACTATTGATACTTGGCAAGCCACCCGTGAAGCGATCGCATTGATTCAAACTCAAGGGGGTGTCTATACTACCAATGAAATTGTGCCTCATTTGAGTCATCGACCCCTAATTGAGCGCACGGTTACCACTGAACCGCAGGATCTGAATCAATTCGAGTATGTGTTATTAAACTTGCGTCATCCGGGGAGTAATAGTTCACCGGAGTTTGCTGCACAATTGGTCGAACAACTGCAACAAGCACCTCAGTTCCAACAGCGTTATCAGCGTGACGGGGTTATTCTGTTTCAAAAGGCGACTCAGTCGTTGGCGATCGCTAATTTCATCACTCTACTAATTGAATAGAACTCTGGCAAAAATAGAAAGAACCCCTCCCTAAACGTACTGAAAGGGAGCTATCAATGAGATTCATACCAAATCCGCTTTGATCAGCCCCTTTTCAGCTTAAGTATTTTTTCTTCTGCTTACTCCTGCCCAGAACGCTGCGCGAACTGCCTTGGAGCCTTCTACCTTGTCTCCGTTAATCCGGATTTGGTATCACTGGGTCTGGAGAGACGCCTGGGACAAGACCAATCAACTGTGCCGTAGTCTGATCTGCTGTAGGAGAAAAACTCGTGTCTGTACCCAATGCCCCAAGCTGATAGGAACTTGTCTCTCCCTGTAGCACGCTGCTGTCTTCCGGCTGATTAAAGTCAGCAACAACCGCGTAGTCAGTCAGACCTGAGTCCAAGATGACACCGTCAGTAGAAAATGCCGTGGTGGTGTTCCCAGCCAGGAGTGGATCGGCATCCGTGCCACCAACGAGGGGAGCCATCTCACCACTTCCTGCATTGGCGGCATTGACACCCGTGAGGGAATCATTCCCCTCCAAACCTAAACCTCCTTGAGTATCATTGCCCGTACCGCCAAGGAGAGAATCGTTTCCAGCTTGACCAACTCCGAAGTCATTCCCCGTGGTAGTAGCGTTAGTCGGGAGAGTCCCTCCAAACTCAAAGGCTCCAACATCGATCAGTCCGTCGCTACGGGCTGAACCCAGCCCATCGGTGGTCAAACCAGCGATCGCTACCCCAGTATTAATCGCGGCACTTCCTGCCAGCAGGGGATGGACTAAGCGACCGTTAATTTCTTGCAAGGGACCGAGTTTGGGGTCGGCAATGGTGATAGAAGCCGTAGCATTGAAGTCGTTCGAGTTATTGGTCGATTTGGGAGGAAATTGGATATTACCCCCACCATCGGTGAGTAAACGGCTTGTTTGTTGCTGAATCCCCCAATTATTGTTTCCATTAGCCGCCGTGTTGTTGGCAAAAATCGTATTTTGCACCGTGACGGGTGAATCATTCGCGGCTATTCCACCGCCAACCCATCCGGCCCAATTATTGGCAATGGTCGTGTTGATGATGTTCGTGGGACCATAGAGTGCCATTGCTCCACCGTTACCGCTATAGTCGGTAGCCGTTGCCTGGTTGCCAGAGAAGGTACTGTTAGTAATGGTGGTGGGTGCATCCATCATCCACAAACCACCTCCCTGATTAGCCGCTATATTGTTGGCAAACGAGGTGTTGTTAATGGTAAAGCCCTGGTTGGCTCCATTGCTCATTTGTACCACTGCACCCCCATTTCCACTATTTCCCCCTGGAAGTGCCAGAACTTCGTTGTTCTTGAACGTGCTGGAGTCGAGCACAACTTTGTCTTGGTTACCGCTGTAAAGATAGGCGGCTCCCCCTTCACCCCGACCTGTGTTGCCATCAAATACGCTATCGGTGATGCTAATGATGCCAGTTGGGTTGTTGATATCCGAACCGCGATCGCTGTAAACAGCACCACCATATCCCCTTAAGGTTGGGTTGGCTTGGCCTGTAGCGACAGTAGCCGCTGTTGTGCTGTTGTTGATGAACGTTGAGCCTTCGATAATCAGTTCACCAGCGAGGTTGTTAATCGCTCCACCGTTAATGCCTGCGTTGTTGGTGAATGTGCTGTCAGTAACAGTGGTGCGTATTCCTCCCCAGGTTGCGATCGCACCTCCACCGCGCTCGTCGTTACCCGCTGTAGCCGTGTTGCTGTCAAACTGACTACCACTCACCGTAACGGTTCCTTCAAACGCCCCAAAAATGGCTCCCCCACCAAGACCCGCTACGTTATTCTTAAATTCGCTGTTTTCGACCGTCAATTGGCCTTGGTGTTCTGTGCGTATCGCTCCGCCGAATTCGTCGGTGTAACCATTCGCAAGGGTCAGGTTTTTGATCGTCAAGCTCGTTGGGTTGACGGATGCTGATTGCAGGTGAAAGATGCGGCTAGTGTTGTTACCACTGAGGGTTAAACCAGAGGCACCTGCACCATCAATGATCAGGTTTTTGCCAACGGGAATTTCAAGTTGACCTGATGTGAGGGTAATGGTTTGATTGGCGAGGGTCGAGGCGAATTGAATGGTATCTCCTGACTGAGATTGCGCGATCGCCGCTCTGAGAGAACCCGTCCCATTGTCTGCAATAGAAGTAACGGTAATAACGCTCATGGTCAATCCTTTGCTTGGGTAAATCAATTGGGTAGAGTCCCTCTGCTTGACGCCATTGGGAAAACTGAAGTCTTACTTACATAGGGAAGCGAAGACTCTGTTGCCTGTTGCTAGATGAGGTAAGAAAGTAGGTAAATGACGAAGAAGGTGGGCTGCACGCTGGTAAGTTGCAAAAACCCTGTAAAAATGCCAATTAGCTCATTGGTTATCTGACTCGTTGCATACATAGAGAGACCCGTGTCTGTAGCTAAAACACCCCAAGCTGATAGGAGCTTGCTTTCAGGCAAAAAGCACGATGCGGTCTTCTATCGAGTTAAATTCAGCATGTTGGCGTAGTCAGCATGAGTCGATGAGGATGAGACACCTCAGTTCCCTCTCTCATGGGTCAGCACTGAATACGGCAGGAAGTGGTTGCATTAGGCGCAACATGACAACTGTCGAGCGGATAATCGGTATGAGGAGTTAAGGCTAGAGATCACGATTGCTCTTGGATGCAGCTTAGTTGGTTTTTAGGACTTGGTGCTGGAGTTGGGTTGATTCTGGTGGCAAGCTTCCCGCTTGTCCGTGTGAAACGATGTGGATATGGGAAACATTTGTATGTTGGGTAAGCGCTTCAGCAATTTGCGCGACCTCATCTTTTATTGCGTCGAAGAATATCACTTCAACTCCCGGTGCTACGTTCTCGTTGAGCTTATTTGCATTGGCTATTAGGGAGTCGATGAACATTAGGCTTTGGCAAAAATTTTTACCATTGACTAGCAAGTGTCCGTGAATGACCATAACTTGGGAGTCGATAAACACTAGTGCAAGAAGGGAGTTCGCGTAGCGTTCTCCGTAGGAGTAGACAGGAGGCAGACCGGAGCTCATACGAGGACAGAAGGGATATTGCCTGTACAGTAAGCTTTTTATCCTTTTTCAACTGGATACTTATTTCTGCCAGCCTGGTATAGGCTTGTGCTTAAAGCCGTTGAGTTGTACATGGTAAATCTCTAGGATTATGGGTTTTCTGTAGAAATATGCTCACGATGACAAGCATTTCTACATAGCCTTGAAACACCATCATTTGAGAATCTTTGGATGGTAGTAGACGCCCCTTTTCCCGGTAGTTCACCCTGATCAAGAAGTTGTTTTACTATCTCCATTGGAAGGTGAAAACAACTCTTTTCTTTGCTTAGATAAGGTACCTATCTAATGAAGATATGTTTCTATTCTTCACCGTATTTTCAACTAATCGCTCTATCTTTGGGACTATTTTGCTAAAAACTTCATCAAAACTTTAAACTCTGGCTATAGTTTATGAAAAATCGATATTTTACTACAAATTACCCAAAATGACTTAAACTCTGTATATTCTTAGACGGCAAGGTGAAGACTAAGTTGACTCAGAAGGGGAGTTCTTCAGTCAATAGGTTAAAGTCATTAATGCTCAGTGTGTTACTCATGGGCTTTGTTTTTCGCTTCGCTCATCTTGACCGAAAAGTCTACTGGCATGATGAAGCTTATACTTCACTGCGAATTTCGGGTTACACGAGTGCTGAAGTGAAGCAGGATATCTTTCAGGGTCAAGTTATTAGTATTGAAGACTTACAAAAATACCAACGCCCTAATCCTGAAAAGAGCCTAACTGACACCGTAAAAACGTTAATTATTGAGGATTCTCAGCATCCGCCATTTTATTATATTTTGGTGCGATTGTGGGCGCAAGGGTTCGGTCATTCGGTGGCTGTAATCAGAATTTTGTCTGCGCTGATTAGCCTACTGATATTACCTTGTGTTTATTATCTGTGTCTAGAGTTATTTGATTTGTCGTTAGTGGGATGGTTAGCGATCTGCTTAATTTCCATCTCTCCTTTTCACGTTTTGTACGCTCAGGAAGCCAGAGAATATAGTCTCTGGACAGTGATGATTTTGTTATCGAGTTGGGCATTACTTAGAGCCTTACGTCTCACAGTGCAAAATGAAGGAATTGGCTTGCAAAATTGGGGAATTTATGCATTAACTTTAGCCCTCAGTCTCTATACCTCTTCCTTATCTCTGTTGGTAGGAATGGCGCAGGGAATTTATGTCATTACTAGGGAACATTTCCGACTTACTAAAACCCTAATCGCTTATTTTCTATCTTCAATCATTGCCCTTTTAGCTTTTGCCCCTTGGTTAGCCATTATCATTGCCACTTGGTCGCAAACTGGCTCAACTTGGACGGCGATCCCTATCCCCTGGATTGATTGGATAAAAACTTGGGGTCTGCATGTTAATCGTGCTTTTATTTTAACGGTAGGCGACTTTGGTTTCGATCATTTATCAACTTATTTAACCTTGCCGATTTTTTTGATTTTGGTCGGCTATGCCATTTATTGTCTTTGCCGTCAGACAGCCCTGAAAGTATGGCTTTTTGTCTTATGTCTGATGGGGATTCCCTCTCTAGCCTTAGCGCTGCCCGATTTAATTTTAGGGGGACAGCGTTCTATGGCAACACGCTATCTCATCCCCTTTTTATTAGGAATTGAGATTAGCCTAGCGTATCTATTTGCAACTCAACTAACTTCGAGAGGTTTATTCAAACAAAGGCTTTGGTACATGATCATGGCTGGAGTCATTTCTTGCGGAATCATTTCTTGCAATATTAGTTTTCTCGCCGAAACCTCTTGGAATAAAGTTGTGAGCTATAACAATCACCAAGTTGCCCGAATTATTAATCAAAGCAACGCTCCGCTTTTAATTAGTAACTCCTATGGGATGAATTTCGGCAATATCTTGGCTCTTAGCTATTTACTGAATTCCAAAGTCCGTCTTCAACTCATTAACGATAATCCCCAAACGGGCTTCAGTGATGTTCCAAAGATTCCCCAAAATTTTAGCGATGTATTTCTTTTAAACCTTCCCGATCCACTGCGGGAGAGTATTGAGAAACAGTATGGCTGGAAGCTAAGCCTGATTTTCAATGACTCTCATCTCTGGCTCTGGAAACGCGAAAACCTTTAAACTGGGAAACCAGGACAATCCTCATGCTCTAACCAAGCCGGAGGAAGCGATTTAGGATAACCCAAGTGAAGTTCCTAACAGACAAAGCTCAACGTAGTCGGTTCAAAACATGGCATATACTAGGAGCAATTTGGCTCATTGGTGCTTTGTGCGATCGCCTCTGGTTAGCCCTTGACCGCTCGATTCCCGCTTGGGACCAAACCAACCACCTGACCGGTTCCTTAAACTACCTCAACGCCCTGCAACAAGCACAGTGGTTTTCCGGCGAATGGTGGCAGCACTTATGGAAACTCTCTTCTAAATATCCGCCCTTACTCTACATTGTCACCGCTCCCTTTCAACTAATCTTTGGCACTGGCCCAGAGCAAGCACTGCTGGTAAATTTGCTCTTTAGTGCCATTTTGCTCGTCTCAGTCTACGGTTTAGGGAAACACCTGTTCAACCCACAAGTCGGTTTATGGGCGGCAGGATTATGTATCCTTCTCCCCAGACTTTACACCGCCCGCATCCATTACTTGCATGACTATCCTCTCACGGCGTTAGTCGCAGCTAGTTTCTTGTGTCTCACCTTGTGGCGCGATGCGAAAACCAAATGGCAGGGATGGCGTTGGGCGTTATCGTTTGGTGTCTGCTTTGGTCTGGCAATTATGATCAAGCAGACAGTGCTATTTTTTCTGTTTGTACCCTTATTGTGGGTGAGTATTCCACTGCTGCGAAAACTGGCTTGGGGACGAATGGCACAGTTAATCGGCGGCTTCTTCGTCTCTGTCTTGATTTTCGCCCCTTGGTACCGCACCAACTGGATTTATTTGTTCAGTGCCTATCAGAATGCCATTGTTGTACCCGGAACCGAGGAAGGCGATCCCCCCCTCAATACCCTCGCGGCTTGGACGTATTATTGGCATGACTTACCCCGTGCGGTATCTTGGCCTTTACTGTTAGTTCCCCTGGTTGGCTTGCTGTTGTATTGGATTCTGCTATTGCCTCCATTCCGCAACCGTTTCCACGGCGATGAACTGAGGGAACCGACCCCCGTACCTGATCGCGCCAGTGATGACTCCGAACACTACCGACTGCAAGAAGTCGGCTATCCCCAGAATCCTCATCCCACCTTCAAACCCCGCCGACAAAAGCCAGTTCGAGAAGGGCAAAATCCACCCTCTCAAACCGCATCCGCGTTGTGTTGGTTAGCTCTATTTCTGATTGCGTCTTACTTGATCAACTCCGCTAATTTTAATAAAGATACCCGTTATGTCATGCCTTATATGCCGATTCTTTCGGTAATTTTGGCCTATGGGTTGACGGTATGGCCTAGGCGCTTGCGAGTGGTGCCTTGGTTGACGGTAGGTTTAGCCTCTATATTAATGTTGCTGAATCTGTTCCCGATTGGGGGAATACCGGGCAATTATTTAACGCAGACATTGAGTCCCAAAGCGCAAACTTATCCTCAGTTTGGCTCAAACTGGCCTCATGCTCAGGTGGTTGCGGAAATCGTTCGCACAACGCCTCAACTAAAAGCCACAGTGGGTGTGTTGCCTAGGATACCCGATTTGAATCACAACAATTTTAATTACTACGGCGCGTTGAGCAAGTTTCAGGTGTATGGGCGTGAGGTGGGTACCCGTAAGAAATTTATACCCCAAGATGCGCGATCGCTTTCTTGGTTTGTCACCAAAACCGACTATCAAGGTTCGCCGAAAGAATCGCAAATGATGATGATGCAAACGGTGGAACAAAGTCGAGATTTTCAGGTGCAAAAAACTTGGAAATTGCCGGATAACAGTACTCTCAAACTCTATCATCGCGTTCAACCACCCGTACAAGTCAGGGCAATTCCCCAATCCCTCACTCAGGTGAAATTAGAGCGAGTCGTTGTGCCTCCACAAGCCCCTCCAGGAGTACCCGTCCCTGTGACTTATGAATGGTCGGGTGCGTGGCAGCAGTTGCGATCGGGTATTGTTTTATTAACTTGGAAAAAAGAGGCGAGTCTGGATTCAGAAGTCATAGAGGCGACACCTACATCGCCTCTACAGAAATCACAGGATACAAACCAATCTACTGTTTCTAATTCCCAAATTCAGCCATCGGTACAAAATCCCAAATCTTTTCCTCCCGAACGTCCTCTGCCTAAAAAGGAAAGCCAAACTCCAACATCAAATAATCAGGCTCAACCCAATCTGCAACGATGGATACATGACCACGGTATCGGATTAGGAGAACTTTATCCTGGACGCTTGAGCGATAAAATATGGCAGAGTAGTTTTCAGGTACTTGAATCCACGGCAATGCTGCCTCCAGCGGATGTTGCACCTGGAATTTATACCCTGGAAGCGAATTACCTAAACAGGGAAACGGGGGAGAATTATCCGATTTCTGTACCACCAGTTACCCTAAAAATTGACCCTAAATCTGCTGCTACATCGGCTCCTGAATTGGATTTAATTACTCAGATGTATGCATTAGCTCGTCAATTACCTGAAGGGCGACAAGCGCTCGATCGCGTCTTTGATGAAATTGGACGAATTAATCAGTATGACCCGGTTCAAGATTACACGATTCAGGCGGAACGTGCTCTAGAATTTCGCCTCCAACAAGAACCCAAAAACCGCGATTTTGCTTATGGATTGGCGTTTTCCCACGTTTTACAAAAAGACCCAGAACGTGCCACAGAAGCGTTGAAACGTGTGGTGCAACTCGATGCCCAGAACCCTTACGCCCATGCTTATCTCGCCTTTCTCTATATCTATCAATGGCGGGGTAGACAGGCTGAAAGTGCGATCGCACCTGCTCTTAAACTCAATCCTAATATTCCTGAAGTGCAAGCGCTCTCCGGTGGGGCAGCTCTTTTGCAAGGACAAGTTTTTAAGGCATGGGATATTCTCAAGGGATTAAAACTTTGAACTCTATACTCTTGTTGATAGTATGAGTCGTCTTGATTAATTACCCCATTTCCGTTTGCGTAATCGGCTCAAAACCATGCTGAGTCCTCCTAAACCCAATACTCCTAAAACAGAAGTTGGTTCGGGAACAGATTTGGCTTCAGGTGTGAGGAGAAAGCCACGAGACTCGCCATTAATTTTGCCCGTGCCAACAATCTGATTTTTATTATTAATTTTTGATGCAGATACTAGTTCCCATCCCGAATCAGCCGGAATCAGGGTGTTGAGGTCAAACAATTCGCCATCTTCCCAGATGGAAGCATAGGTTGTACTGTTATTGCTTCTGGATTCACCAACCACTAGGGTTGAATCGTTAATACTATTAGCAGAGAATACGTTGCCATCGATGTTATCCAGAATTGTTCCGGTATTTCCGTCCCACAATAAGGTGTCAATTCTAGGCGTAGAAACGAAGAACGGAACTGAAAAAGAGCCAACAACCTGACCTGCATTGTTGATGTCTTTTGCCTTAACATAGGTTATCGTAGTAGTATCTTGAGGTGTATCTAGCGCAGTAAGGGTGCCGTTATTCCATACGAACGCTACACTCCAACGAGCGGCACCAGTGACAATAACTTGACCTGCATTGTTGATGGCATCGGCATCATTGATCAGGTAAGAAGGAGCGAGCGTATCTATTAGAGTGCCATTAGCCCAGACAAAGCCTTGATAAGACCAGCTAACTAAATCACCGACGATTTGACCTTGATCGTTAATGTCATTAGCCGTTGCGTAGTAGCAACCTGTACAAATCGAGGCAGGAGGAGTTCCCAAGCTACTCATGATGCCATCTTGCCATATAAAGGCACTGCTAGAACTGCCAAGCAAGCCAGAACTGCCGACGACTTGACCGACGTTATTGATGCCCTTAGCGTAAGTAGCATTAGCTCCAGGCAGAAAGCCCAATTCAGTTAGTGTTCCACTTTCCCACAAATACTGAGAACCGACAATTTGACCTTTGTCATTAATATCTGTAGGGACAAAAGGTAATTCAGTAATGGAATACAAGGAGATGGCAGCAGCAGGTTCAATGCTTCCAAGCGCCAGTAGGGCAACCGTTGCGGTTGCGAACGAGAGTTTTTGTCCAATAGATGTGCAATTCATAGTACCCCTGAGAAAATTTTGTGATGGCACAAAGGATAATTACCTCAAGCTTAATCATCTAACTGAGCAATAAACTTGAAGATTTCTATGAATCTGTCTCCCCGTTGGCATTCAGCCTGTCTAAGTTACCAGGGCGCACCGCCGTGCGCCCCTAGTGTCGTTATACGGACTTTTTCAAGTCAACCCAACTACAAAGCCGCCTGCGCTTCCTTCGCCACTTCTTTGTTTTCATCCTTCGCCAAAGTTTCCAGCGTAGAATGAGCCTCTACACCTCCCAGCCGACTTAGCGCCTGCGCGACGCGAAAGCGAATCTGCCAATCTGAATTCGTGGCAAAAGGAATCAACAACGATACTGCACGCGCATCGCCTAACTCTCCCAAGGCACTAATTGCCGCCGTTTGCACCAGGCTGGTTTCAGAATTAAGCGCTTCCTGCAATAACTCAAAAGAACGCGGATCACCCATTTCCCCCAACGCGGCAATAATACTAAACTGCACTAACCACTCCGAGGTTTGGTAATAAAGCCGCTGAATATCTTCATAGGCTTCTGTGAGTTTGAGTGCACCCAACGCATCAGCCGCCGCCGCTTGCACATCCGGTTCCGAGTCATTGAGTAAGCGATCGCGTAATAGGGTTAACGTTGCTGGTAAATCTTGATTCCCCAAGGTATCCAACTGACTCACCGCCGCATATCGAACACGAGTATTGGCATCCGTCACAATTGGCTGAATTAACTCAAACGCCACAGCCGGTTCCAGTTGACGTAACTGGTTAACTCCACTTATACGCTGACCAAAGTCCTGAGAACTTAGCAGCTCTTGAACAGACTCACGAGTAACGCTCATTGGTATTTGTTTATTATTGCTTGATTAGAGAATAGGGCAGCGGTTAATTAGGCCAAAGCCCCCATTAACTGCTGCCCTTTCTCTGCATTAAACCAGGAATTGTGTCCTCAGTGCCACACACAGAGCCTTCGACTCAATCCTTAAACTCCGCTGCCATCGCCCGTACAATATCCCCAGGCGTAAGAATACCAATCACCTTACCCTGATCATTAACTACTGCCAATCGCCGGATAGATTTCTCCTGCATCAGCTTTGCCGCTTTCCGTAAGGGTTGATCCGATTCCACCGTCACGGGATTCGTACTCATCACTTCCCCAACAGTTTGCCCCAGCGCTTTATGGAGTTCTTGCTCATGACGAGCGGGATTTTCTAAAAAAATCACACTATCGAGAAACATAATGTAGATTGGCGGCTCAACTCCTGTCTCCTGCCACAACAAATCCGTTTCAGAAATAACGCCCACCAAGCTGCCTGCGTCATCCACCACCGGCAAACCACTGATGCGCTGTTCTGCAAGAATCTTGATTGCCTCTTTGATCGGCGTTTGCGGCTTGACCATGATGGGGTCACGGCTCATGACATCGGCAACGGTTTTGGCCATACTCAGGCTGTTTGCTCTTTACAATAAGTCTCACATTACATTGTAAGGAATTGCGGGGAACACCGAGCTTCTTCTTTCCTGAGCGACTCTGGCTTAATAGACAATCCTATGACTGTTCACTACACCGATGCCTTTGTTACCTTAGCCGCTGCTGATGCCGAGATTCTGGTTCGGTTTTATCGCCAGTTGCTCGATCAAGAACCCAAACCCTACATTCCCCATGTCTATGCTGAGTTTCAACTGACTGGGTTGCGGTTGGGCATCTTTCAGCCTAAACCAACGCACCTGGAAGAATTTGCCAATTCTAGCCAAAGTGGCATGAGTTTGTGTTTAGAAGTGGATAATTTGGAGGATGCGATCGCTCATTTAACCCAAATCGGATACCCACCTCCCGGAGAAATTATCACAGCCTCTCACGGTCGAGAAATTTACGCTTACGACCCAACGGGAAATCGCTTAATTTTACATCAGTCCCATGCATAGCCGTCCAGCAGCGATACCCTACCCCGTTAAGATCGATTGAGTAGTCCGTAATTTCTAACGAGGTAAACAAAGCTAGAAAAGCTATAAGCCAATAACAAAAGGGTAGACACCAATACCATCGGCTTACGAGACGAAGGAATGAGCCACTCTCGTACCAGCATGGAGATGGCAGATCCAATCACAAAGCTGGAACTGAGTACTAGGTAAGGCCATTCTGGTGAAAAAAACCACTTCATGCCCAAACCCAGAGCAAATGACATCATCAAGTACTCAACAAACCCAGGTGGATCGTACTGGATGGAAAAAACTAAAGAGCGCCACCACAATTGACAATATCTCATTGCTAATTAACAGTTGTTTTTAGAGAGCCGCTACCCTATGTTCGCTCCAACCCACTCCCGTTTACCAAGGTTAGAGCTACTGTGGTTAGGATAATTCAGCATCGCAGGTTTGGCTAGCCCTTGAGGACGAAGAACTCTAGTTTTCCGCGATCTGAGGATGATTATGGCTGTGCAAATAACTCAAAGCATCCTCGGATTCAACCTGAGGAAATTGTTCATAAAAGCGGCTCACACTGGAAAATTGCTTGGGTGCTTCTAGAACCACAACGCGATCGCACCACTTTTGCAACCAATTCATGAGTCCTGCTGGCGCTACCGGCGCACAAATCCAAAGCTGTTTTGGCTGTTGCATTCTCAAGGCTTGGGTTGCGGCTGCCATGGTCATTCCTGTAGCAATTCCATCATCAATTAAAAGTGCCAAAGTGTCTTGGGGATTGACTAAAGGACGCCCTTGAGAAAACTGCTGGAGTTGAGCTTGAGCTTTCTCCTGAGCTTGATGTACAGCCGTTTGCAACAAGCGCTCACTTTTTTTGCCTAATCGCTTTTGTCGTAACCAAAGAACCTGTCCTTCTGGAGTCACCGCACCAATGGCTAATTCTGGATTTTGGGGCATTGTAATTTTTTTAGCCACGACAATATCCAAAGGACAATTGAGTTTACGGGCTACGGGGGCTGCTACAGGAAGACCGCCGCGAGGGAGGGCATATACAATGGGTTCAGCCGAAAAACCAGCTTCCCGCAGTTGGTTAATTTGAATGAGAAGCGACTCTGCTAGCTGCTCCCCTGCATCGGCGCGATCGCTAAATAGCGGGGCAGACGACATGGTTTCCTCCGGCATTTAAAAGCACAGCTTGCTTGCCCTCATGATGACTGATTTTGCTCAATCTGCCCTGCACTGAAGGGGTGATTCTTGACAAAAAATATCGCCGCTTCCTTTTCACCTGGTTGCGAGTCGTTCATTGCCATCTAGAATTTAGAAGGCTTCCTGCTCTCCTAACCGGGTGTACCTGTGTGCATTCTGCCCTGATCCGAAACCTTAAAATTCATGTCCAGCGAAGAACAATTGAGCTTATTTGATCAGTCAACATTCCCTGACTCAACGCCGACTGACTCTCAATCCGAACTCATTCCCACCAATGCCAAAATTCCGATTCCTCCTGGTACTTACGACTCAATGGTGCCCTTAGCACAACATTGCAACGCTTGTCATCGATGCGACTTAGGAGCCACCCGTACTCACGCCGTTGTGGGGCGAGGCAATCCCCAAGCCCCGATCATGATTATCGGGGAAGGGCCGGGTCAAAATGAAGATGAAACCGGTTTGCCGTTTGTCGGGAAAGCCGGACAACTATTAGAGAAAATCCTAGAATCTGTCAAGCTCGACAGTGAGCAGGATGTCTATATCTGTAATGTCGTCAAATGCCGCCCACCAAGTAACCGAGTGCCGACTCCGGATGAAATCGCCGCTTGTAAGCCTTATTTATTAGAACAAATTCGCCTGGTCGATCCGAAGATTATTCTTTTAACCGGTGCAACAGCGGTGAAAGGAGTGACCGGTGACAAGCGAGGTATTACCAAAATTCGTGGCACCTGGATGGAGTGGGAAGGGCGTTTGTGTATGCCCATTCTTCACCCGGCTTACCTACTACGAAATCCTTCACGGGAACAAGGTAGCCCTAAATGGCTGATGTGGCAAGATATCCAGGTGGTGCGTGCCAAATTGGATGAACTGCACTCTTAAGCTGGGAGGATTTCTGCCAGGAGTGATGCCCAATCTTGGGTTGTATCGATCGAGGTGACGAGAGATTGTTCTGCCTCCGTAAAGGGTTCAGCCGTCGCTAACTGTTGAGTCAGTAAATCGGCAGTAGCATCGGAAACATCGCCTGTGCGAGAAGATAAGCGATCGCGCAATATTTCCTCTGGTGCCGTACACTGGATCATCTTGAGGGGCAAATGATGACGATTCGCTTGAGCCATCGCCTCTTGTCGTAACGCCCTGCGATCGTATTTTGCATCTAAAATCACCGGAAAGCCTGCGTTTGCCAGCATGATGCCCAATTCCAATAAGCGTCCGTAAGTCTTCTGGCTCATTTCACTGGTATAAAGTTCATCTCCCCCTTTCTGTGCCAAGGGAATCCCCGCCAGGTGTTTGCGTACTGCATCTGAACGCAGGTGAATCGCCCCTAAGCGCCGTGCGAGATGTCGCGCTACCGTCGATTTACCAGAACCCGACACCCCTGACATCAAAATCAATTGCCCCTGATTTGTTTTCGTATACTCCCACGCCTGTCGATAATAATCTGACGCGACTTTTGCCGCCTCTTGCTTGGCATCTTGCGGCACACCAGGGTCATCCAGTAAAAAAGAAGTGACCTTCGCTCTGACATACGCCTGCCGACTTAAGTACAACGGTAAAACCTGCAATCCTTCCCAGTCGCCCGTTTGCTCAATATAGGTATTTAAAAAGGCATTTCCTAAGTCTTTACGCCCCCGTGCTTCTAAATCCATCACGGCAAACGCCACATCGTACATTACATCAACAAAGCGGAATGGCTCATTAAATTCAATCCGATCAAACAATTGAATTTTGTCATGCCAAAAGCAAATATTTCTTAGATGCAAATCGCCGTGACATTCCCGAATCCGGTTATTTTCCCGACGTGTTGCGAATAACGTCTGCTGCTGTTCAAAGAAGGTATCGCTAAAGTTCTTGGTTTCCTCGTATTGTTGTTGCGTTTGAGGCTCACCAATATAAGTAGGTGGATAGGGAAAAACTCAACTATGTAACGCTACATTAACAATTAGCCGGACTTGAACTTGAAACGCTCTGTACTCCGCCCCTCAACTTGGCCTCTAGCTTCTAGACCATCCATCACTGCATAAGCTAGGTCTAACTCATCTTCAAACATCTGCCCTGCCAGTTCATGGGTTTTGAGTTGATGCCATTCCGACTCAATCAGATTCATCTGGGAGCAATAGGCTGGCAAAAAGAATAAGTACAATCCTTGAGCTTCCCATTGTGCCCACTTTTGTTGTACTGGAGTACTGGTATGAATTGAGCCATTGTCTTGCACGATGACGCGAATCCGTCCGGTATTGGCAAACTCTTGTGCTGCAACACCAGCTTGCTGATCGATCATTTTGATGTAGCTTTCACTGGTGAAACTGCCAATCACTAAGCCATAGACGAAGCTGACTAACGGTTGCCAAAGCCCTAAAATACTCAGCCGTCTCCCTCGTCGAGGGGTTTGTTCGAGGCGTTTTTGTTCCCCCCGGAAAAAGTAGCTGTAGCTGGCTGGACTCCACAAGCTAAACCCGGACTCATCCAGGTACAGTAGGTCAATCTCTCCCGTGGCAGCAGCTAACTCCAACATATCCAAGTCGGCTTGCTTGATGGCTCGTTGTTCGGAATCTTGTTTGTCTCGATGGCTGACACGGGTACGCTTCCACATCACCCCCTTTTTTTGAGTACTCGACGCAGGTGGTCGGGACTCAGTTGAACTTGCCGCTCCGTTGCCAGTTTTTGTGCCAATTGATGAGCGTTGTAGGTGCGATTGTCTTGTCTAAGACACGCTTCAACATATTCGATGTCGGCTTTTTGCCAACGACATTTCCCCCCTCGTCCGGAAGCCTCCCACAATCCTCCCAATCCCTTGGTTTCCCACCGATGAATCGTCTCTCGTACCGTTTGCATATGCCAGTTGAAGTAGATGGCGATTTTCTCGACGTACCACCCTTGTGCATTCAGTCGCACCACTTCAGCTCGATCTTTGACCCGTTGCGGCACTGTTGTCGCCGTTCTCAGCTCAAACAATGTTCGCTTTTGTTCGAGTGTGAGGAAGATTCTCAGTCGGGCACCCATGAGTCATCTCCTAGATTGAAGAGCTTGATGATTCACTTATCTTTACATACTTTAGGATTTTCTCCCCGACCTACTTACTTTTCTGTTTGCTGATAATTTTCGTCAAATGCCTCGCGAATTTTAGAGACTTCCCCAAAAGAGCAGATGTAATCATTGGTTTGGGCTTTGTCATGGAATTGGGCAACCATTCGCCCTAAATCTTCCATGTGGGTTTCTGTCAACTTCCCCTGTTCAAACATCGTAATAAATAGCGCTTCTTGAGGAAATTGGCACATTTTTAGCGTAGATTCTACCGCTTCACCCGCACCCCCCAAAACAAACTTGCCATCAATTTCAGCAATAGGCAAAACCTCCAGATAAATCTCCGGCGCAATTGGCTGATTCATCCGCAATTCTTCTAAACAGAAATGCTGCCGTTGTGCCAAAGTGGAGAAATCTAAGAAGCCAAAATTCACCGGTTTCTTGACTTTATAAGCATAATCACCGGTCAGAAACACGTAGGAAACATGAGTTTGAATGAATTGAATGGGTTCTGTTACCGGGTGAGGATAGAACCCTGGCTCCATCATTTGCTGAATTAAGGCAGGAACAGATGTCTGTGTCATGTTTTCAGGTAGGCTTCGTTTACAAGTCGTGATGCGTACAGCCCCCATGCTTTTAGCAGGAGGAAGATGTCAAAGTCTTGGTTTTATATGAGGGGAAGGGACAAATGTTCTTGGATGCGGCATTATAGCTGTAGCCATAAAGGTTAGGACTTTCTTTAATAACCTAAACGACCCATACCAGTCATAACTATTCTGCCTTCTGTCTACTCCTGCCCAGAACGCTGCGCGAACTGCCTTCTGCTATCTCTCATACAAAAAAGCCAGGGACAATTGTCCCTGGTCTTCCTAAACTCATGAGGATAAACCTCAAGTCGCTTCTGAAGCTTCTTCGGTTCCTTCTTGTGTACCGCCAGCGTAACCGCCCACAATGACAATCGTGGTTTCGGGTTCAAGCATTGGTGTAATGCCCTGTGGCAGAATGAGGTCGCCAACATGCAGACTATCTCCAATCTCTAGATTAGAAACATCAACATCAATGGATTCGGGGATGTCGCCTGGGGCACACTGTACCTGAATTTCTGTAATCACAGGGTCGAGGATTCCTCCTGATTTAATCCCTGCGGCCTGTCCCACAAAGTGCAAAGGCACGGTTACTTCAAGGCTGTCTTGAGAAGCTACGGAGAAAAAGCTGAGATGGTAGATTTGACTTCTTTTCCAAGGATGAGATTGCACTTCCCGCAGGAGAGCTTTACCATTCCAGGAAATGTCAGGAATATTGACCTGAACAAGAGTGTTGTTAACTGTAGCCTTTTTGAGCAGAGTTTCTGCGGTTTTGGCGGGTAAGGTGAGTGAAACGGATTCTGTCCCTTTATGTCCGTAGAGAACCGCAGGGATTAAACCCGAACGACGCAAGGCTCCTGGCTTGCTGCCGTCTGGTCGCTTTTGACATTCAACTGAAACTTCCATCTGAGTAGCTTTTATAGGTTTTCAAGAGTGAGCGACAGCCCGATCTTAGATTTTAGAGGGTCGAGGCGAGAATTATGGGTTGGACTTTAATCCAACATCCAAAATCTACAATTTTTAGACTCCCGATGATACGGGTGAGCCGTTGGCATACAACAGCGCCCGTTTGGGACCGTGAATCGGGTCTTCTACAATAATCGTTTGGTCGCGGCTGGCACCCAAGGAGACAAGGGCAATGGGGACTTCCATCAATTCCGCCAGGAATTTAAGATAATCCAGGGCTTGCTTGGGTAAATCTTCCAGTGCTCTGCAATCTTCGGTGGATTGTTGCCATCCCGGCATGGTTTGGTAGATGGGTTGGCATCGGGAGAACCGACGAGAACTGCTAGGAAAGTTCTCGCAACGTTTCCCGTCAATTTCGTAGGCAACACAGACTTTGATTTCTTCCAGGGTGTCGAGTACGTCGAGTTTGGTAATGGCTAGACAATCAATGCCATTGATGCGAACCGCGTAACGACCAATGACAGCATCGAACCAGCCACAGCGGCGGCGGCGACCGGTGGTGGTACCAAATTCAGCCCCGCGATCGCATAAGATATCTCCCAGCTCTCCATGGAGTTCGGTGGGAAATGGCCCTTCCCCCACACGAGTCGTGTAGGCTTTTGCGACCCCAATCACGCGATCAATCATCGTCGGCCCCACGCCTGCACCCACACAAGCCCCACCGGCAACCGGATTGGAAGAGGTGACGTAGGGATAGGTACCGTGGTCTAGATCTAGCAGCGTTCCTTGAGCGCCCTCAAACAAAATATTGCGTCGTTCTTGAATCGCATCGTAAATCTTCAACGAGCAATCCACCACATGGGGACGCAAGCGTTCAGCATATTCTAAGTACTGATCGATTACGACTGCCGGGTCTAAAGGCGGCAAGTTATAAAGCTTTTCAATAATGACGTTTTTATAGTTAATGGTCCAATTTAGCTGTTTTCGCAGGGATTCGGGATTCATCAAATCCAAGACCCGAATGCCAATGCGCTCTGATTTATCAGCATAAGTCGGACCAATTCCGCGACCGGTGGTGCCGATTTTATGGTTGCCCCGTCTCTCTTCGGATGCCTGGTCAATTAACCGATGGTAAGGCATCGTGACATGGGCTGTTTCCGAAATCAGGAGTTTTTGGGTGGAAATGCCTAGTGCTTGGAGCTGGTCAAGTTCTGTAATTAAGACAGCCGGGTCAATGACCGTACCAGAGCCAATAATACACTCGGTATCGGGATACAAAATTCCAGAGGGAATCAGGTGCAGTTTGAAGGTTTGGCCTTGAACAACCACAGTATGTCCAGCATTGACTCCCCCCTGGTAACGGACGACGACATCTGCCGAACGACTGAGTAAATCTGTGATCTTGCCTTTTCCTTCATCGCCCCATTGGGCACCGATTACAACAACGTTAGCCAAGGGTTTTTTTTTATTCTAAAGTTTTCACAAACTACAATTATTATCATCCGGTGTATCGGGTGTCAACTTAAAAGTAACAGTAAGTTATGACAATAAAAAGAGAGGATGGGTACAGGCGTTGCTCATCAATCTGTGGCAACGCATTGAGCTTGAGAGCCACCTAGTAACAGCGCAAGTTCTGGATAGGGTAACGGCTTGTGCTGAGTGGACTCCCACTTGAAGGATATTGACAGCGCTATTAGCTATCCCACGCATTAATAAATTTAGATTAGAGAGGTTTTTGTGACTTTATACGCTGAATTACACCGTCATCTCGGCGGATCGGTTGTCCCTCGTATTCTTTGGCGATATTTCCAACGCCAAAATCCCGAACAGGCGGGACGGTTTCCTGAGTATCCTGGGTTTGAGGAGTTTTATACACGCCCTCGTAACACGTTAGATGAGTATTTAGAACTGCACACCTTGGTGGAAAGTGTCCAAACCGAGGAAACTTTGCCCTATTTCATCTATCGCTTGATTCGTGGCGCACACATTTTTGAAAATTTGGCATATTTGGAGTTACGTTATACGCCTTATCTCCGCACCTCTGAGCGGTTAAGTCAATCTGAGCGAATTGATCAGATGACGCAGATTGTGGAAATCGTCGGCAAAGCCAGTCAGGTTGCCGAGTATCCGATGGTAACCAGCCAAATTCTGTGTATGCACTCACGATTACCTTATGAGGTAAACAAGGCGATTGTTGATTTGGCAGCGCAGAGTCAAGAGTATGTGTGTGGGGTTGATTTGGCGGGAGGAGATGCTCACTATGCAGAGCGTTTAGATGAGTTTATTGGGTTGTATCAGTATGCGCGATCGCTGGGGTTAAAAACAACCGGTCATCTCTACGAAACTCCAGATGGCTGTTACCCTGAACTGCTACCTTATCTCATGCGAATTGGTCACGGTATCCAAATTCCTTTAAAGCATCCAGAGTTATTATCTCAGTTGCAACAGCAGGGGCAATGTTTGGAAGTTTGTCCTACCACTTATCTGAAAACTGGGACTTTACAAGATATTCGGCAGTTGAAGGTGGTATTTGACCGCTGTTTTGAGGCGGGTGTAGATATTGCGATTGGTACGGATAATGCGGGATTGCACAATGTTCGTCTGCAATTTGAGTATGAGAATTTACTGACTCAAGATGTGATTAATTTTAAGCAGTTACAAGCTTGTCAGGATGCTGCCTTTCGACATGCTTTTGCTTGGCCTCATACTCAAGACCCAACTTCGTTGTTGACGGGATTGCTGAAAACTGAACCGAAAAAAACGTTGGCTGGTAAGAGTCAGTGAGAATGTCAGGTAGGAGTCTGTTGTTAATAGTCAGAATGAATGCGTTATGATCGGATTTTTTTAACGCAGAGGTCTCGGAGGTTCTCGCAGAGGTTCGCAGAGGTTTTGGAGTTAGTTTTTATTGGGTTTGTTGGGCATGGAAAGTACTATCGTGCTTTCTAAGTTCTTTTGAAGGCAAGGTGTTTGACGGCTTGTACACTGGTGATTTCTTTGGATTGTTGGAGTCTTTTAGTAGGGTGGGCAGTGCCCACCTTACTTGTAGAGTTTTTGTGCAAGTCCTGAGCAATAATTCGATTAGCACTTATACAATCTGGCTGGACAAGGGCTACATAGGTATAGGTATCGATTATTCGTCAGTCATTCGTTGTTAGTTTTAACTCCTATTTCAACGATTAAATCTCAAAGAATTACTCCTGAAAATCCGCTAATTTGTAGCCACTTTTTCCTCAAAGGTAGGATTACCATACTTCATCAATGGGTGGTGGTTCTACTCCTTGAAAACCCATGCCCCATTCATAGTGCGGTGGCTCTGGTAGGGGTGGTGGTGGGGATGCTCCGATGGGCTTATCGTTGGCATCAGGAGCTGAGTTTAAGGCATGAATCGGTGCTGTAGTATGGATACTGCTGACCCAGCTATTGTTTGTCCTTGCTGGCAACGGTGTCAACGTATCTGGAATTCTGCCTTCCCGATCTAGTAACTCACTCAGATGGTGCAATCCTTCACATAATTTGTGTAAGTGTAGGCATCGGTAATTGGCGGCTTGCCAGTCTCCTGCTTCGAGGGCTTCGACGTAGCCCTTCTGCAAAGCTCTAATCAGCCTCAACTGGGTTTCGATGATTGGATATGTAATTGCCATGGATTTTGCTGTTGTTGAATTGTGCTCCGCCATATATCCCTTAAGGCATTCTCTGTAGAAGAAGAGAAACCAGCCTTCCCTAATAAGGCTTTCAAGCTTAATTCCGTTTAACAGAATCCCTTCAAAGAAGTTTTGTTAAAGAGATGTCACGGTTACGCCAACAATGTGTGATCGCCTGCGTTCGTCGTAAGCGTTGTGACCAGCAAGACTCTACCCATTAAAATGTTGGTGATAGGGCACTACTCCCCAGCGCTCAAGGTTCTGACGGAGGATGAAATGGGAATTTGAATCCAAAATTCAGCTCCCTGCCCTGGCTCTGAGTAACACTGGAGAAGGCCTCCATGTTTCTCGACTATGATTTGGTGACTAATCGACAGACCTAAACCGGTCCCCTTACCCACTGGTTTGGTTGTGAAAAAGGGATCAAAAAGACGCCTAACGACGCTCGGTGGCATTCCCAATCCATTATCACGAATCCGAATCACCGCTTGATTATCTTCCAGAAGTTCTGTGCTAATCCAGATTGTTGGTGAAGTTGAAGCAGGATGAGTAGATGATGAGGTGTTGATCTGGCAGTGTCCCTCTATGTCTTCCTGACTTTCCCTAAACAATTGTTGTTCCGTCCCTTCCACTGTGCAATTCTCTAGGGCATCGATCGCATTACTGAGGATATTCATAAAAACTTGATTGATCTGACCGGCGTAGCACTCCACCGGGGGCAAGTTGCCGTACTCTTTAATCACCGTCACCCCTGGATGTTTCCCTTTGGGTTTCAAGCGATTTTGCAGAATCAGCAATGTACTATCAATCCCTTCATGAATGTTGATCGGCCTCATTTGGGCATCATCCAACCGCGAGAAGTCGCGCAAAGAAAGCACGATTTCTTGTATCCGGTCAGCTCCCATTTTCATGGAAGAGAGGATTTTAGGTAAGTCTTCGATCAAGAATTCTAAGTCAATTTCTTCGATAAATCCTTGAATTTCCGAGTTCGGATTGGGATAGTGCTGTTTATAGTAGTTAATCAGCTCCAGCAGGTCTTGGATATAGTTTGTGGCATGGCTCAGGTTACCTGTGATGAAATTAACGGGGTTGTTGATTTCATGGGCAACTCCGGCAACCATTTGACCGAGTCCGGACATTTTTTCGGTCTGAATCAGCCAGGTTTCCGTTTGCTGAAGGTCTTTTAACGCCAGTTCCAGATGGCGTGCTTGGGTTTGAGCGGCAAGAGCGGCAGCACGATTGTTGGCGAACATTTCTGTTTGCTCGATCGCAATTGCGAGCTGATCCACCACGGCTTGCAAGAGTTCAACTTCTCGGTCGCTCCACTGACGCGAGCCATTATAGTGACTACAGGCGATCGCACCGAGCTGTCCCGTGTGGGTCTTCAGGGGCAGCAGGAGTCCCGCTGTAATCCCCCAATTGCACAGCAGAGATTGGGTTTGGGCATTTAAATCACCCGTCTGTCTCAAATCCTCAATTTTTAGCGTTTTTTGCTCGCGAATGATTTCAGCGATGGGTTTGAGATGGGGCGGCAGGTTCTCTCCCAACAAACACGGCAATTCAGGGTTACAGGCTTCGTGAGATATGGTTAACCTGGGTGACTCTGCCTCTTCAATGCACCATAAAAAGTGACAACTGTCAACACCAAGCAACCTCCAAATCTCAGTGACGGCGGTATTGAGAATAATATCGAGGTCGAAGAAGTTGTGAATTTGATTAGCTAACTGACAAAGCAAGGCTTCCCAACGACTGAGAAATTCATCCCGCGACCAAGCACGGTCAATTGCGGTGGCGATCGTATTCGCCACCCACCCTAAAACGTTGTGAACCACTTGGGAAAAGCGATGGCGACTATGCAGTGCGATCACCCCCACCAAGCGCGACTCGACCATGAGGGGGTAACCACTAAAGTTAATGGGGGCGCTGTCGGCTTCCTCTGATTCGACAAACAACTGAGTGTTTAAAGATTGCCTGGTTTGGGCAATTGTGCCGATGAGGTGATGGTTTGGAGGAACGTGAGCGGGAAATGTGTTGGCGGGTCGAAGAGTTCCGGCACAGGCTTGCAAATCTAAGGGTAAGGGGTCACCTGACCCAACCGATGCGGAGTCAACCAACCAAATTCCAACCCCGATCGCGTCGAGATGTTGTACCATGGCCTCGGTGCAGCGTTTGAGGCTCTCAACTAATGGACTGCCCTGTCCCAACGCAGCTGCGACATCAGCTTCTAGGGTTGAGAAGTGGGAACGCTCTAGAAGGGTGGCTTTTCCTGGTTTGTGGGGGGGAACCTCATGCCCAATCCCATAGATCAAGTGTTCGTTAACCGGGCAAAAAAAATTCCAGCGTTGCCATTTATAGGAACCATCCTGGCAACGATAGCGATTTTCTACCTCAATGTTTTCGGTGGCACTCCCCAGCTTCTCCCATACGGATTGGGTTGCAACTTTGTCTTCAGGATGAACAAAATCCAGGAAGGGTTGAGAAAGAAGTTGTTCTGGGGTGTAGGAAAGAATTTTTTCAAAGGCTGGATTCACCTGTTGGAAATGACCATCCCCACTAAGGATGCACATCAGATCGGGCGAGAACTTAAAGAAGATCTCTGTCCCACCCTGAGATGGACTCAGGCGCTCGTTTTCTATCCGCTTATGCTCAGTAATATCTTGACAAACCGATATATAGGCATAAGGTTTTTCCTGAGCATTCAAAATCGGTACGATCGCCGTATTTACCCAGTAAAAATTGCCATCTTTAGCTCGGTTCCGGATTTCACCTCTCCAAACCTTTCCTCTGCTAATGGTCACCCACATCTGTTTAAAAAAATCCGATGAGTGGTAACCGGAATTCATGAGGCGGTGGTCTTTTCCTAACAGTTCTTCTCTAGAATACTGTGAGATTTTACAGAAATTATCATTAACATAGTTAATTTTGCCCCGATGGTCTGTAATCGACACCATCGAAGTACACTCTAGTACCAACTTAAGTGTTGCCAGTTCTTGCTGTAACGTTGGCTTTGCCTCCTTCTGTTGCTGACGCTTGTTTGTTCTTCCTTTCAAGCTCGTTACGCTTTTATGGCGCTCCGACTGCATGTTAACACCGCTTATTGTTAGGCTGATTGCTTGTTTACTCAACGTCGCTAACGCCTTTTTTTGTTTTAATGTTAGCGATCGCGGTTGGTGATCCATTACGGCTAGTATGCCCACTATGAGTCCCTGAGGCATTACTAAGGGGACACCCGCGTAAAATCCGATGTTGGCTTGAGATGTTACCCCTTCATGGTTAGCCCAATGGGGGTCTGCTAACACATCTTCAATCACCCACAAACGAGAATCCCAGCGTTCTCGTTGCAGGAGCGTTTGAGCGCATAACGCCAAGTAAGCCTCGGTTGAGTTGGGGTCTAAGCCAACTTGGGATTGAACCCACCCTCTTCTAACATCAATGAAGCATAGTAGCGCGATCGGTGTTTGGCAAATGCAAGCTGCTAAGCGAGTCAAATCGTCAAAGGCAGCTTTGGAATTAGCTTCCAAACCTTGATACGGATCAAGCTGATCAAAGCTGATGGCTCTGTTCCCAAATAAAAGCGTTTTCATTGCTTTGCGTTCCTCTCCTCGCCGAAGCCAGGTTCTTTACGGTTTCTTGGCTTAATGGGGTTTTACTGAGTAACGGACGGTGTTGTCGCTTCCCTTTGTGGTCACAGCTTTTTTGTACAACGGCGATTCTGTTACTGTGAATAACCAGAGAATTTTTCCACAACGATGAAGTCAATTACTCTTAACGTCTTAAAGCCGATGTTCGCAGCCTTTGAACCCGTGTCACAGACTAAAATTTTTCTTGTTATGAGCTTCTATGCAAGCTTTCCCCCGATTCGTCATCGGTTGATTACTTTAATCTTAACTAATTTTAGAACCTCTTTTCTAATCTTTATAAATCATATAAAACCTTAAGAAATATAAAGTGCTTAAAAAAGTTATATAGCTGTCGTCATAAAGCTTAGGACAGATTGAACGGCTGTAAACGACTGCGTACCAGTAAAAAACCTTCTGCCTACTCCTGCCCAGAACGCTGCGCGAACTGCCTTTTGCTATATGACTAACCGAACTCAGGACTTTGAATTGAAATAGGGGTTAGTCAAAATAATACTCAAGGGAATAGAGCGCGTGAGTTGATAAGCAACTCAACTCAGCAATCAATTAATGCAGCGAGATATTTCAACGCCAAATCTAAAGATTAGATTGCAGTTTCTAACTTTAGGGTTGGCGAGGTACAAAATAACAGTAAGTATGAACTCAACAACAGTCCTTGAGTAATGTAAAGGCGTACTGAGAGGGGAAATACTGATGAAATTTTCACGTTTTAACAACAAAGCTCCCTCCCCAGCAGAACTTCAAGATTTAGAAAAACTCAAAGCTCTGATTGAGCGTGCTGTCGCAGACGGTAAAGTGACAAAGTATGAAATGGAGTCTATCCAGGCGGCGATGCGTGCTGATGGAAAAATCAGCTTTGAGGAACTGGAGTTATGTAGAGAACTGATCTGGGAAAAAATCCAAAACGGAGAACTGGAATACGACTGGTGGAATTGAGCCAAATTGAGCGGATCAACTCGGTGATTCAATCGGGGAAGATTCAGGCGTTGCCGAACTCTCCGGTGTGGGTTCAGGGGGAGTCGCATTTTCGACGGTGAGTTCGAGTTGATAATTAACCGACCCAGAAGATTCTGATACGATCACAAACTCATATAAACCCGATTCTGGCAGTTCTCCTGACCATCTGCGATCGCGCGAATCTTCCAACAAGGTTGGCTTGCCGCTAGGACTATAAATGGAAAACAACACCCTACTTCCCGTTTGCAAGTTGGCAGTCATCACCTGACCCTTAGACAATTCAGCCAGGAAGACTTTGCCTCCTCCGGGTTTCAGGGTGCCAGTGACGGTTTTACTAACAGCCTCTGGGTCAAACTCAATTCGCTCTAAAGCCTCTCTGGTTTTCAGTGCGGGGAGTGTATCTGCCACCATCGCTTGCCAGATCTGGAAGATGGGTTTGTTCCGAAAATTCTGATTCTCCTTCTGTTCGGGGAACGATTGAAAGAACTTGGCATCAACTAAGTCGTAAAGACTACGGCTACTGACACGTAGCTGATTGGCTTCGGCTTTGGCACGAGTGAGATCAGCCTCGGTATAGCTGCCTAATTGCCGTCGTGCGGGGGCACTTAACTTCAGGTTATCGAGTTGTCGGAGGACATTGGAAGCGATCGCATCCCACTGTGCTCTAGCCTCAGCATCTTCTGGCCCCTCACCTAAAGTCTGACCTCGGCGATCGGGGTACTGAGTCCAATATTCCTCATTCACTAAGCTAGCGTAATAGTCATAGCGAATATCTAGGGCGACACGACGCTGCTGTAGACGTTCCTTGCGTTGTATTTCTTCGCGGGTAAATGGTGAGGATGGCTCCAGTGTGGGTTCAATCGTGGGCGAGACTGAACCCGTCTCGGTAGGCTGGGGTGGAATATTGTCAGATGGTACTTGGGACTTGATCCACCAATTGCCCGCCAACCAGCCAATCCCACCCGCAACCGGAATCAGCACGAGCACCGCTATAATTTTCCCCCACCAACCGGAGGACGGATTATCGGTTGAACTGGGCGATGGTGTTGCAGGCACAAGGGGGGCAGAGGAATTATGAGCCGCTACCACCAAGGGAGGGGAAACTGCCATCGTTGCTTCCGTTGGAGGAGACGGAAGCTGAGTCGGGAGGTACGCCGGGGGTGGGGATTGTGCCGTGAGGGATTGCAGCACTTCCCGTGCACTTTGATAACGCTCCGTCGGATTGAGTTGGAGCATTTTATCCAGCACACTGCCTAGCTTGGGGCTGAGATTGACTTCCCGCCGCCAGTTCCATGCCGATGTGTTCGGGTCAATCAGCAGTTGCGGTTCCTTCCCTGTGAGCAACACTAATACCGTTGCCCCTAAAGCATAGAAATCACTGTGGGGATAGGCTATGCCTCCTTGCATTTGTTCGTGGGGCGCAAAGCCCACCTTCCCCAAGCGAGTGGCATGGGCGGGTGTACCACCGACAGGAGGTGACCCCATCACTTGAGAAGCGACCGATGCCGCGACTTGCTTAACCCCACCAAAGTCAATCAGCACAGGCAACCCATCCGTACTCCGCAAAATGAGATTATCGGGAGAAATATCCCGATGAATCACACCCAAGGAGTGGATGTATTCTAAAACCGGTAGGATTTGCAGCAACAGTTGGGTAACTTCTGCTTCATTAAACCGTAGTCCTTGCTGCTTGCGAGTATCGAGTAAGGCGTGGTACGTTTGACCGACCACATAGTCTTGTACTAAAAATAAGCGCCCCTTGCTTCCTTGTTTGACGCGAAACATCTCTCGGAACTTGGGGATTTGGGGATGTTGCAATTTGTAGAGAATACCGGCTTCCCGCTCAAAGAGTTCCTCTGCTTTTTGCAGGGCGTAGGTTCCTTGAACTTGGGGGGCAAATTCCTTTAACACACAGGATTCATTAAACCGATTCAAGTCTTCGGCTAAATAGGTGCGTCCAAAGCCACCATGCCCTAATTCCCGGACAATACGGTAGCGACCCCCCATCACCATCCCAGCCTCAACACTTTGGGCATCCGGCTGGGTTAGCTTCTCGCCACACAGCCTGCAAAATCGATTTGCAGTGGGATTTTCATGTCCTTGAGAGCAATAGAGGGGAGCCATTGAAAATGCCAAATCAATAATTAAGAGTGAAAGGCACAAGCGCGGATTTCCTCAAGCTGAAGCGATTGCGATTCAGCTATTGGGATTGGAATACCAGCGACTTGTATTCTGGCTTTTTGCGATCGCTCAGGGATCAGTTGCTTTTGCCCACGAACCATCAACAACGGACAGAAACACAAGTTTAGATTATGCCCACTAGATGCACAACAGGTTAATTCTTGCCCGTTTCGAGTTGACTCGCCCGATCCGAGAAGATCGCATACCAAATTTGACCGAATGTCTGTAAGTTCAGTTTCTCAATCCGTTGCTCAGGAAACAGTTGATTAAATGTTTTATCTGTTTGTTGACTGAGCTGGTTCATCGTGTAACCACCCAATTGACCTTGCTGGGCTTTACGCTGCCAACTTTGGTAATCTCGTTGAGCATAACGTCCTAACTGGCGACGAGCCGCCGCACTAAGTTGAGCTTGTTCTAGTTTATCGAGCAAGTCCTCCGCTGTGTTGTGCCATGCCTTTCGTAATGCCGCATCTTCGGGTTTAAGTGTTAACGTTCGTCCCCGGACTTCTGGGTACTTCGTATAAAATACATCATTGACTAAATTGTTAAAATATGCATCCGGAATGCCTAAGTCTTGACGGCGGCTTAACAGTTGGTTCATCCGCTTCTGCTCCGAAGCACTGGCAGAGCCACGGTCGGGTGTATTGTCGGATTGAATACCTATAGGGTCTAAGCGGACTGAACGAATCATGGAACTCATCATCGCCCAACCCGCCCATCCGGTGACTAAAATCAAGCCTGCACCCACCCCCATCTTGAGCAACCACCCACCCAGCCCGTTGAGAACTTGCGGGGGTTTTGGTATCGGTTGAGGGTTAGGCTGTGCAGCAATGGGGCTGGGGGTAACTGGAACGGGTTTGGCAGGGGCTTTGGGAGCCACTACCAGTGTTCGCAGATGGGAGGCGATGGTGTTGAGGGCGAACGGACGTGGAGGAGGAGTGGGGTTGGGTGCGGGAGGGTTGGGGTTGGCTTTGAGGGCAACGACTTGTGTTTGCCGTTGGGACACAGGACTATGAGTGACAAGGGGAAGTTGGGATGGCAGGGCTTGCAGGACTTCATCGGCACTGGAAAAGCGATCGCTCGGTTTATGAGCTAACATTTTCTGCAACACCGCTTGCAGTTGAGAGGACACCTGAATGTCCTGTCCCCACCGCCAATTGCCTTGGTAGATGTCATACAAATGCTGAGGTTCTTTGCCAGTTAGCAACACCAGGGCGGTTACCGCCAAACTGTACAAATCGCTGTTAACAAATACTTTCCCCTGTCGCAGTTGCTCCTCTGGGGCGTATCCCTTCTTACCCAATCGAGTTTGTAGTACCCCAAGCTGGGTAAAGTTGGAAACAGCGGTTGCCGCTATTTCTTTGACACAGCCAAAGTCAATCAGTACCGGAAGCTGGTCTGAATTTCTCAGGATAATATTATCGGGAGAAATATCTCGATGAATCACGCCTTTGGCGTGAATGTACGAAAGTACGGGTAGCATTTGGCATATAAGTTGAATCGCTTCTGCCTCACTCAACCGCTTGCCGGACTTGAACAAATCGAAGTAGGTTTGACCTTCCACGTAATCTTGCACCAAGAATAGGCAACCCGTACCGCCTCCAATATCGGCTGGAAACAATTCCCAAAATCTGGGCAATTGTGGGTGTTGAAGCTGATGGAGCACTCCCGCCTCTCGTTCAAATAATTCCTTGGCTTTGTGTAACTCAGAAGCCCCTTGAACTTGAGGAGCAAATTCCTTGAGGACACAGCGATCGCTAAAGCGTTGTAGTGCTTCGGCTAAATAAGTACGACCAAAACCCCCCTGTCCCAATTGGCTGACGATGCGATAACGCTTTTCCAGAACTTGTCCAGTACCTAAGGGGAGACGTTGACCGCACTCTTGACAAAAGCGGTGACTGGAGTCGTTTTTGTGACCTTGGGAGCAATAGAGAGGCATTGTACTAAAGGAGGGATCAATGCTATTTCCGAGCGATTGCAACACGGAGCGAACTTCCTGTATCGTAAGCGTAATTTTTAACTCAACCAACTGGGAAGATGCGAGAAGAACAACGTCATCGGGCAGTTACGGCGTTTCAAGCGTTTCTAACCACACCCTTAGAGGAACAACTCCGACGGCATCAAACCACTTCTCCAGAATCGGCTGCCCTGGCGTTGTTTCACGATGTTGTGACTCATGTTCCGGCTTACAGAGCTTTTTTGACACAACAGGGCATCTCCTATAACTCCATCCAGACCTTTGAGGATTTCGCAAACCTTCCCCTCATTACTAAAAATAACTACCATTCGTGTTACCCATTGACCGATTTGTGCCGGAATGGACAACTGGACTTATGCGATATGATTGCGGTTTCCTCCGGTTCCACGGGCAAACCCACATTTTGGCCCCGCTTCCTCACCGACGAACTCCAGATAGCGACACGCTTTGAACAGATTTTTCACGATAGCTTTCATGCCGACACTCGCCGTACCTTAGCCGTGATTTGCTTTAGCTTAGGGACATGGGTAGGCGGGATGTACACCACGAATTGCTGCCGCTATCTGGCGAGTAAGGGTTATCCGGTTACCGTTGTCACTCCTGGTAATAACAAAGACGAAATTTTCCGAGTGGTTCAGGAACTGGGTTTAAGCTTTGAGCAGGTGGTATTGCTGGGTTATCCGCCCTTTCTGAAGGATGTGATTGATACTGGTATTGCTCGTGGGGTGGAGTGGCAACGGTATCAGATGAAGTGGGTAATGGCGGGAGAGGTGTTCAGCGAAGAGTGGCGGAGTTTAGTGGGGGAACGAGTTGGCTCAACGAATCCCTGTTATGATTCTGCTTCGCTGTATGGAACTGCTGATGCGGGGGTGTTGGGGAATGAAACCCCGTTGAGTATTTGCATTCGCCGTTTCTTAGCCAAGAATCCCGATGTTGCCAAGAGGCTATTTGGAGAATCGCGCTTGCCGACGTTGGTCCAGTATGACCCCCTCAGTCGCTTCTTTGAGGTGTATGAGGATACGCTGCTGTTTTCGGGAGATAACGGAATTCCCTTGGTGCGTTATCACATTTCGGATCACGGGGGACTGATTGCTTATGAGGCGATGCTAGAGTTCTTAGCAGAATGGGGTTTTGACCCGGTGGCAGAGTTGCAAGAAGGCAGAGGGATTCATCCTTTACCCTTTGTCTATGTGTTTGGGCGGTCTAATTTTACCGTTTCTTATTTTGGTGCGAATATCTATCCGGAGAATGTCACGGTTGGGTTAGAGCAACCCGTGATTCGAGAGTGGGTGACGGGGAAGTTTGTGTTGCAAGTTAAGGAAGATGCGGATCAGGATCGGTTCTTATCGGTAGTGGTGGAGTTAGCGCCGGGAAGTGAAGCGAGTGACGAGAAACGGGATGCGATCGCTTCTTCCATTCTCTCCCAACTTTTGCGGCTTAATAGTGAGTTTGCCAACTATGTTCCTAAGCAGTATCAGTTGCCACAAGTAGAGCTGGCTCCGATGGGCGATCCAGAGTATTTTCCGCTGGGAGTTAAGCATCGCTATACTCGTAGCTAATCAGCATTAATCATCGTTGTGTGAGGGAGCGTTTAACTATGAACAATTTCGACTGGAAAAAACTCCAAAATGGTTCGGATATCAGAGGTGTTGCTCTGGAAGGAGTGGCGAATGAATCGGTAAACCTGACTCCCCAAGTTGCTAATATTTTGGGGAAAGCGTTTGTGAAGTGGCTGGAACAAAAAGTCGGGAAATCGGCTTCGGATTTAACGATTTCCGTAGGACGGGACAGTCGCTTGTCTGGCCCAGAATTAATGCAAGGAGTGATGGAGGGAATTTCTTCTATCGGTAGCCGTGTTTATGATTTTGCGATGGCGTCTACCCCTGCAATGTTTGTGAGTACCGTCACTTCAGGATTTGATTGTGATGGAGCCATTATGTTAACGGCGAGTCACTTACCTTTTAATCGTAATGGTTTAAAGTTTTTTACGGCTCAAGGAGGTTTGGAGAAAAAGGATATTTCAGATATTTTGGCATTGGCGGAAAAAAATGAGTTTGAAGAAGCTGTAGCTAAAGGTGCTATTGAACAGCATGATTTTATTTCCGTTTATGCGGATGGATTTGTGAATAAAATTCGTCAAGCGGTTAATCATCCCCAACATTTCGAGCAGCCACTCCAGGGATTAAGAATTATTGTCGATGCGGGAAATGGAGCCGGGGGTTTTTATGCCCAGAAAGTTTTAGCGCCGTTAGGAGCTGACACGACGGGGAGTCAATTTTTAGAGCCTGATGGCACATTTCCGAATCATATCCCTAATCCGGAAAATAAAGAGGCAATGGCTTCAATTTGTCAAGCGGTTATTGCTAATAAAGCAGATTTTGGGATTATTTTTGATACGGATGTCGATCGCGGAGCAGCAGTTGATCAGTTCGGAAAGGAGTTGAATCGGAATCGATTGATTGCTCTAATTTCTGCAATTGTTCTGCGGGAACATCCTGGTTCTACTATTGTCACTGATTCAATTACTTCGGATGGTTTAACCCAATTCATCGAGGGGGAATTAAAGGGGGTTCATCATCGATTTAAGCGAGGTTATAAGAATGTGATTAATGAGTCGATTCGCTTGAATCAAGAAGGACAGGACTCTTGGCTGGCGATTGAAACATCGGGTCATGGGGCGATGAAGGAAAATTACTTTTTGGATGACGGTGCGTATTTGGTAAGCAAGTTATTAATTGAGTTGGCTCAATCTAAGTTGCAAGGTAAGTCTTTGCCTGATTTGATTGCGACTTTAAAGGAACCTGAGGAGAGTGAAGAATTTAGGCTCAAAATTGGCGTGCCTGATTTTAAATCTTACGGTCATGAGGTAATTAAAAAACTTCAAGCCTTTGTCTCGGAACAATCGGATTGGACAGTTGTACCCAATAATTATGAGGGTATGCGTGTATCCTGCCGCTCATCAATGGAAGATGGATGGTTTTTGTTGCGCTTATCGCTTCATGACCCGGTGTTACCTTTAAATATTGAGTCTAATGTTAAAGGGGGGGTTTCTCAAATAGCAACTCGGCTGATAGCTTTTTTCCAGGATTTTGAATCTTTGGATATATCGGCTTTTTTTATACAAAGTTAGAATTCCTGAGCTTGCTCCCCTGTTCCCCTACTCCTCTACTCCCCCGTCCTCGTATGAACTCCGGCACTGCTCCCCCACCGCCAACGGATGGGTTATTTTTGCCTGGGTACAGTAGGTGATTCCTCTGTAATTTGATACATTGTTCAATCTAAAAAATTAAGATTTTACATACCTTTGGATACAGGATTTGAGAACGTTTGTAGCGTTAGCCTTCAATATAGAAGCGTTTCAAATACGTCTCTATTTTAAAGGGATGTAGCTTCTGCACAAGCAGATTTTGCTTGAATACTAACATTCGTTCGGTTTTGAAAAGATAACTTCAAAGCTCAGAATGCTTTCACCTAATTAAGAGGACAGAGCCATGAGCACATACCATAACAAAAAATCATTTAAACAGGTTTTGACGCTAATCGGCGTTGCTAGCGCTAGCGCTTTACTCGCTTTGCCAGCTTTCGCTCAGATCAATCCAGGAAATACTCAACAAAATCCTGTGGGGACAAGTGGCACTCCAGAAACACAGGGGGGTTTTATTCCACAACCTCAAGTCCCTCCTGTAGGAAATGGTACGGTTCCCCAAACTCTGGGGAATCCTGTTTCACAACCTCAAGTTCCTTCTATAGGAAATGGTACAGTTCCTCAAAGTCTGGGGAATCCTAGTCCTTCTGTAGGGACGGATTCGATTTTCCAAAATCCTAGGGGGAGGGGTCCGATTTTCCAATTTCCTGGTAGTACGAACCAGACTCAACCAAATACTCAAATCAATGGAATGTAGGGTAGTCTCAAGAAAGTTTTGTGTTCTTTGCTACCCAAAAAAATCACACTACCTCATTCCCCAGATAGAGAACTTAGGAGTTTATAACTACCTCCTAGAAAGAGGAACTTGTCTTTTTGAATCCCTAGGATAAAGGCAAAGCTTAAATAATAGGAGTCAATTCATGGCAGAAGTGCAACTCGATAACTTACCTGGAGAAGTCAACGATTTACCAGAAGGTGCTCAAAATATTTTCAAAGCTGCATTCAAGAGTGCTCAAGAAGACGGAATCAGCAGAGATGGAGCAATCAATATAGCTTGGAACAGTATCAAGCAAGGTTACGCCCAGGGTGAAGATGGTAAGTGGTACAAGGTACCCCAGGATTCCAACACTCACCATAAACCTATCACCTCCGGCGGCAACTAACAACTTGTACTTGTTTGAAGTGCATGTTTATTAACTGTTTTTGAAATGCTCTGATAACTTCATCATCTAAACCCACCCACCCGACAAAGGCGTGGGTGGGAAATTTGTATGTAGACATAAAAATTATCTAATAGAAGAAAAATTGCTCAGATAAATCGTTTCTGACAATCTAGGTTCTCACCTTATCTGTCTCTGGGATAAGCGCGATCGCTATGAAAGAGAATGTGTGATAAATTTTCGGAATTTCCTTCACTTGAATTGTATTTACCCATTAATGAGTGTAAGTTCCCGAAGATCAGCGATGATGAGTACAGTTCTAGTTGTGGATGATGATTGGGCCCAACAGCAAATCCTCCACATAATCCTGAAAAAATTGGGATTAAACGTGGTTGTTGCCAGTGATGGCATCGAAGCTCTTTCTCTGGCGGAACGCCATTGCCCCAAGCTTGTTATTCTAGATATCATCCTCCCCCGGATGAATGGCTACGAAGTCTGTCGGAAGCTCAAATGCTCTCCAAAAAATCATCAGCCAGCTATACTGATGTACTCGAATAAATCAGAAGAATGTGATTTTTACTGGGGCTGCAAGCAAGGTGCTGATGCTTATGTTTCTAAGGGTTGCCGTCCCCAAGAACTGATCGATACGGTTAAGTATTTGTTACAAAATGAAGGATGACGTTTAAATCCTCAACCTTCAACCTTCCAGCGTTTAAAGACAACTGCCCGTTGGTGGAGACTGTGTTTTGACAATAACCTGTTTATAGCCTGCCGTGTTTAACAGTTTTTCGACCACCAGTTGTGCTCGGTCATTGGCTTGCGCGAGCAAATTCCCTTTACAGGCTGCCGCTTGAATTTTTTTCAGGGTTTCTTGTTGCGCGAGGGATTGTAACTGAGGTGCGGTGTCGGGTCCTAAACCTAAAAATCCGCGATCGTAGTCGTATACGCTAGAACGATTCACATCAATCTTGCTGTCCAAGATGCGGGGGGGTGGTAGTTGTAGCTCAATCGTATCGTTGACGATGGTTACATTATTCGCATTTAATTCCTTTAAATCAACCCCAGCCCGTACTTCACCATAAGCAATATAAAGCAGCGTGGTTGCACCGAGGGTATACTGCCCAATTTTTCGCTCTTGACGAGTCGGGACAACCGCCTCCATCGTAAACACAGCCGTGGTTAACTCACTCGCGCCCCGAACTTGACTGACAATGAGGGAACGAACATCGACCTGTGGTTTACTGGGTTCGCCGGTAAAAATCGCATTGACTCCCTCGAAAAAGCGACTTCCCGATCGCCACATCCCAATGCCAAATAGTAATGCAAATAGCACCATGCCGCCGGTGGACACCAGCATCAGGTTTCTCACCAGCCAAGACGTGATGCTGATCATCTGACGCTTTTGAAACTGTTCGCGCATGTTATTGCTCCTCTAGCAAGACTGTATTGGCATCCCTAAACAAGTCGCCGTCTTTTATAATATTCGTTCCTCCTAACAAGGTGGGGATACAGGTTGTCAATTCCTGTTTGAAGCGGATACATCCCTAATCCGGATGGAACTCTTTAACCGCTAACCATTTTTTTAAACTGTTAGATCCATTCAAGTGCGATCGCGAAACATCCAGTGACCTCCTTTCGACAGAGAAGCTTGAGTGGATGTCTATGGTAAAAATTCTCTCAAAAGAGTTAGATGAAGATTGGGTAACGTGAATGAGTTCAATGTTGGTTAAACAAGTAAAACGTTTATTGCTCAGTGGCATAATCCTGGGTGTTGGGTTTTGGGCCATGCCAGGACAAGCTCAAGTCTCGGAAGGACAGGTTCGGGCACTGGTGCAGGCGCTCAGAGACGCCGCCCAGCAACGTGCTCCTGGAAATAATGGTTTGGTGAGTGAGTGGCAAATTTTACCGGAAAACATCCCCCGTTGGTCGAGACAATGCACGGGACAAGCCCTGACATCCGCCCAATTTGAGGCAAGTACCGGCAAAGCCCGTGAAATTTTGGTGTGTGTGATGCGCGATGTGCTACGCGATGAGTACAAAGCCAGTGGCAACAGTGAAAGCCTAGCTGTGCGACGTGCGGCGGCTTGGTGGATGACAGGCAACCCCAATCGCTACAACAGTGACTCAACCGCTGCTTATACGCAGAATGTTTTGAGTTTCTACCAGAAGCAGCGTACCGATTCACAAGCGGCTCAACCGGCTCCTACCCCTCTGCCCAAACCCCCAGCCGTGGGGCAAGTTCCGCGTCCCACCCCTCAGCCCTCCCCTAAACCCTCCACTAGAGCGTCATCCTCTACTCTCGTTTCCAATGCCCAAGTGGGAAGGTTGGTGGAAGCGCTACGACTCGCTGCACAGCAACGTGCTCCGGGCAATAATGGGCTGGTGAGTGAGTGGCAAATTTTACCCGAAAATATTCCCCGTTGGTCGAAACAATGTCACACTCAAGAACTGACACCTTCGCAATTTGAGGCCAGTCCGGTGACGGCGCGTGCCATTCTGGTGTGCGTGATGCGCGATATTCTCAACGAGCAGTACAAAGCCAGTGGCAATAATGAGTCTTTAGCCGTGCGGCGTACCGCTGCTTGGTGGATGACTGGTGATGCCAATCAATACAAAAGCGACTCAACGGCTGCCTATACTCAGAATGTTTTAGGGTTCTACCAGCCGTCCTCCAGTTCACAAGCTCAGTCGCCTGCCACTCCTGCCCAACCCGCTCCTTCTGGACAAGCGGCGCAACCTACCGCCAGTACCGCTGCGGCGGCTCAGATTTCCAATACCCAAGTGGGGAGACTGGTGGAAGCGCTACGACAAGCAGCGCCCGAAACGGATCAACCGGACGATGAACTTTATGGTGCTTGGCAAGTTAAAGCGGAAAATATTCCCCGTTGGTCTCAACAGTGTATCGGCAAAGAACTGACACCCATACAGTTTCAGGATAGTCCGGTGACGGCACGTTCAATTCTGGTGTGTGTGATGCGTGATGTACTGAGTGAGCAGTATAAAGCCAGTAATAATGATGAGTCTCTGGCGGTGCAACGTGCAGCGGCTTGGTGGATGACGGGTGATCCTAGTCAATATAATAGTGGCGCGATCGCCACCTACTCTCAACGAGTTTTAAACTTGTACCGAGAGCCGAACCGGGAGCCGAGTTTTCGGTTCTTCTCGCATATCTAATGATCACGTTTTGCCCCTGAAAAAACCTGCCCTAGCGGGGGCAGGCTCTATTTTAAAGTTGAAGATTGTTGAAATTATTCGACTTTTTCAATCACGACTTTCAGCCGAGCAACCAGTGCCCCAATGGCTCCAACCGCCGCTACGATGGGAAATAAGGTGGCGGCGATTACTCCACCGACGACTCCAGCGGTTAGAGGAATCTCAATCAGTATACGTTCCTCTTCGTTTTTGATCGTGATTCGACGGATATTCCCTTGATGAATGAGTTCTCTCACCTTGGCAACGAGGTCATCGCCGCTGATACTAAATTCTTCGACACGAACTTTTTCCTCTGTACCAACTCCTGTAGAATCGAGATTTGTTTCTACTTCAACGGTTGTCGCTGTTTCATCGCCAGTTGTTGTCTTAACTTCAAGCCACTCGACTTTTTCTTCAGGACGATCTACTGGTTCGTTCATTGTCAGATTCTCCGTAGAGGGTAAAAGATGGAATAGCTTCTCCATGTATAGGATTACCTTGATGGAAAGCAAAAGGCTTCCTGCAATAGGAGGATCTAATCCAGTGAGATGGGCAAGGGTTGATTGAGCATTGCCACCTATTGTTCTGGGCATAGCTTTAATCTCAGCCTCATGCCTTCCTCCGCCGTGAGGAATCACTCCTCTAAAATGGGGAAAGATCAGCGCGTCGAGCTGATTCATCTATATTAGCCATAGATTAGCAGGTCTGTATGAAGATTTCCCCAAATTGTTTAACTGTTATTAAAAAATGGGAAGGATTCCATTTAGACGCTTACTCAGACCCTGTGGGTATCGCAACAATTGGGTATGGAACAAGACGATACCCGAATGGGCAAAAGGTTCACCTGGGTGACAAAATTACGGAACAAGAAGCTGAAGCTTTTCTAAAATTTGAGTGTGATAAAGTCGCTGAAGAAGTCTCGAAGTTAGTGAGTGGGATTTCACTGACTCAGAATCAATTTGATGCGATTGTCTCGTTTTCTTATAACGTCGGTACTGGCGCATTTGCAGATAGTACCCTGTTGAAAAAACTGAAAGCCAATGACTTTGCCGCTGCCGCCAATGAGTTTGAGCGTTGGGTGAAAGGGACAAAAAATGGTGTACAGACGAAACTTCCTGGCCTCGTGGATCGCAGAAAAAGTGAGCGATCGCTGTTTGAAAAAGCCGATGAACAAGGAACTCCAATTGAGGTGGAAGACTCTCCCCAAGATCGGGTGGAATGGCTGGAAGGATATCGGGATGGGGAGAAAAATGTCATCGTAGCCTGGGGAGATTCTGAAGTTGTGGAAATCCTCACCCTGGAAAGTTTCCTCAAAGACGATTTAATTACCCTATTACAGCAATATAAGAATGCAAAAGAGTTTCGCTTTGCACCGCAAGATAAGGCTATTCCTAAGGGGAAACCCATTGCAGTTTCTGGAAAGGGAGAGGCAATTATCAAGGTAAAGAATCCCCCCAAACTCAATCGTGTTTTAGTACGGGGGAGTGAAGGCGATGATGTTAAAGAACTGCAAAAGCGGCTCAATGATTTGGGGTATGACGGCGGAAAAGTGGATGGTGCCTTTGGGAAGAAAACCGAAGAAGCGATGAAATCTTTTCAAGCGGATTACTTTGGTTTAGCAGAAGCCGATGGTAGGGTTGGCCCTCGTACCTGGGAGAAGTTATGGGGAGATGTGGCTGCTACTAAGCCAGCTTCTACTAAATCCGTTTCTCCTAAATCAACGGCGACTGAACCCGCGCCTACTACACCTGCTTCAGGTAAAAATTATCTGCGACTCACTAAGACTCAGAGTAAAGACCCTTATGGATGTTATAAATTAAAGCTGGAGTATTTCAAAGATGGGCAATTAAAGGATGAACTAGAGGTTTGCTCCGGTTCTCCTTCCAGACAATTCTTCCGCAAAGGGAACCAAAGTGTTGCCGGTTCATACGAGCCAATCCCCGAAGGAAAATGGTACATTGGCGATATTTCTTGGGCTGGGGGTGCCAATAAGTATGATGGCCCCATTCATCAAAGTGGAATTGGTCCTGTCACTGTTCCTCTGCGTTATGTTGAGCCTGGTAATACTCAACGAAGTGGGATTGAAATTCATATTGATTGGAACCGACAATCGAGTGCAGGGACGGCTGGGTGTGTTGGGATTTATACAACCGCCGACTACAAGCGATTTGTCAGTTGGTTACGTGAAACCGATCCCCGTGATTTTTTTGTGGATTGGGGTTTAGGGACTTGTCCTGCTGTTTGAGTGCAAATCCGCTTTGATCGGCTTCCTAAGGGGTTATCACATTATGTCCGGCTGAATCTTACACTTTGGTGGAGAGAAGGCAGAAGGCAAGGAGGAAGGTTGTAAGGTCAAAGGAAATGATGGCTGTTTAGCCGGAAATTATATCACATTACAAACAAGCCACTAGCCAAAAACGCATCTAAACTTGGCACTTTCACCCAACTCCCCGTGTCATGAGATTGATGGGTTAAATCCATTAATAGCTGCGAGTACACCCCTTCTCGGAGTGAGGGGGTGATGGCTTGGTGGGCATCAATGCCTTGTACCCACTGATTAACGACTCGGATAAAGGGTGCCAAACGCCCATCAATGTACTCTTGAGGAAAGGCGAGGCGATCGGGAATTTCAATATTTGTCAAAGGTTCACCGGCGGGCGCGACTTTGAGATGAAACCCGTGGACGTAATCTTTTTGATTGTCGCTGCCTAAGATTAAAGTACCGCGATCGCCATACACTTCCACAAAGTGCCCTCGCCCCTGATACGTTACGGAACTAATGCACAGTTGACAGGGTGTTCCATCTTCCAACTCCAACAGCAGGAGACAAGTATCATCCGCATCTACGCGCTTGAGTTTACCACCATCACTCTGATCGGGCCGTTCTGGAATTGCCGTACTTAGTTGGGCACACAACCGCCGCACAGGGCCAAATAACCAATGAATGTAATCGAAAGCGTGAGAACCGACAGCGCCCAATGCGCCTCCTCCCTTATCTTTTTGAGCATACCAGTTCCAAGGGCGTGAGGCATCGGCACGGCTGGACACCAACCAATCAATTTTAATCAGGCGTTTTTGTCCCACATATCCCTCGGCTAGATATTCGGCAAACCGTTGCCACGCGGGAACAAAGCGAAATTCAAAATCCATCATGGCAACAACCCCCTCACCAGAGGCGAGTTGGTAAAGTTCCCGCGCCTGGGTGGCTGTCAGCGTTGTGGGTTTTTCCAGCAATAAATGCTTCTTCGCGTGCAAGACTTTCTTCGCCATTTCATAATGCAGGAATGGCGGGGTTGAGAGGCTGACGGCTGAAACCGAGGGTTCGGCTAGGATATCTTCAAGGCGATCGCAAGCATGGGGAATGTTGTGGGATTGTGCGATCGCTTTTGCCTGTTTCAGTTCGCGGTGATACAGGGCAACCACTTGAGTCCGGGGGTGTTCCTGAAAACCTGGAATGTGGATTTTTTGCCCAAATCCAGTACCGACAACCGCGACACCAATGGTTGGTGTTTGTGGGGTTGCATTTGGATCAGACAATGGGGCGGGTGAGGGGGACATCATCGCTTAATCTCAAAAATCCGATTGTGAATGGGTAACAATAAAATTTGTTTGGGTATGTTGAGGGTGTGTCTTGTCAGTCTATTTTTCACAAACCACAGAGGCATGGAGGGCACAGAGGGGAGAATAGAGAGGTTGAGTTTTGAGTCTTCACAGCAGTTTATGGATAGATCTTAGACTGCACAACTATTAAATCAATCAAGGGGTACTTTCCACAAGCTCTTTCATTTTTATTTCAAGATGACTGACAAGGATAATCCAATTTAAAATCTAAAATCCTATGAGTGAACAGCCGTTTTCCAGGCTTGCCCCCTTTATCCAAGATTACATTTATACTCACGGCTGGACTGAATTGCGACAAGTTCAAATTGAAGCCTGTCAGGTAATTTTCGATACTGATGCTCACCTTTTAATTGCGGCAGGTACCGCCTCCGGAAAAACAGAAGCGGCTTTTCTTCCCGTTTTAACTCTATTGCACCAAAACCCCTCAGAAACGGTAGGAGTCCTTTATATTGGCCCGATTAAAGCACTCATCAACGACCAATTTGAACGCCTCAACGACTTACTTAAAGAAGCCGATATTCCGGTTTGGGCTTGGCATGGCGATATCTCTCAAAGCCGCAAGCAAAAGTTACTGAAAAATCCTCAAGGTGTGCTGCAAATAACCCCAGAATCTTTGGAAAGTTTATTGCTGAATAAAAACACGGAACTAATTCGTTTATTTGGGGATTTGCGGTTTGTCATTATCGATGAAATTCACGCTTTTATGGGTTCTGAACGCGGTTGTCAGATTCTCTGCCAACTGACACGCCTCTCCCAATTCATGCAACAGCCACCCCGTCGGATTGGTTTATCGGCAACGCTGGGAGATTACGCACTGGCTGAAGAATGGTTGCAATCGGGGACTAAAACTCCCGTAATTACACCTGAAATTCAGAGTGGGCAACGGCAAGTCCGTTTAGCGGTAGAGCATTTTTATCTACTTAACGAAGATAAATTAGCCATCAGCCCTTCCCAACTTGGGCGGCAAGAAGAAGGTAAGAAAAGTCCAGTTCCCCCCAAGTCTGGGGGGCAAAGTCCAGTTCCCCCCTTAGCAAGGGGGGTTAGGGGGGTAAGTCCCATCAATCCCTACTACCGCTACCTGTTCGATATCAGTAAATCCAGCAAGTGCCTGATCTTCGTCAACAATCGTACCCAAGCCGAATCTGCGATCGCAAACCTGCGACAAATTGCCCAAGCAGAAAGTTATCCCGATGTTTATCACGTCCATCACGGTAGCATCTCCCCCTCACTCCGAGAAACGGCGGAGGAAGCGATGCAAGGGAATGCCCCAGCCGTCACCGCCGCCACTGTTACCCTAGAACTCGGTATTGATATCGGACAATTAGAACGAGTTATCCAACTAGATGCCCCACTTTCCGTCGCCAGTTTCTTGCAGCGATTAGGACGTACTGGCAGACGAGGCACCCCGGCAGATATGCGGTTTATTTGTACAGAAGATGAACCCTTGGGGGAGGAATGGCTACCCGCACAAATTCCCTGGCAACTATTGCAATGCATTGCCATCATTCAACTGTATGCCGAAGAACGTTGGATTGAGCCGATACAACCGATTCAATGCCCTTTCAGTTTGCTTTATCACCAGACAATGAGTATCTTGGCGTCGATGGGGGAACTCTCATCGGCTGCCCTTGCCCAACACGTTTTAACTCTACCTCCCTTTGCGGCAATCTCTCAGGATGATTTTCGGCAACTGCTGCGATATCTGATCGATATTGACCATATTCAACTTACAGAAAAGGGAGGATTACTGGTTGGTTTAACTGGGGAAAAAATTGTCCGCAACTTTCACTTTTACGCTGTTTTTCCCTACAACATGGAATATAGTGTGCGAGACGCATCCCAAGAAATTGGCAGTATTGTGATACCCCCCATACCAGGAAATCGATTTTCTCTAGCCGGTAGAACGTGGGAAGTGTTAGAGATTGATGTAAAAAGAAAAACGGCATTTGTCAAGCAAGTGGAGGGAATTGCCAGTAGTTCCTGGCGGGGGGGCGGCGGTACCATTCATACGAAAATTCTCGAACGGATGAGACGTGTTTTAGTTGAAAATATTGAGTATCCTTATCTGCAACCCCAAGCTCAAAAGAGACTGAAAGCGGCTCGAAATCTGGCTCGAAGCGCTCAATTAGAACAAGATAATATCCTCTTTCTTGAAAGAAGTACCTGCTGTATTTTTCCCTGGATGGGAACTGTTGCATACCGCACGTTGGAACGATTTCTCAATTTCTTCGTCAGATATACTCTGGATATCCGCAGTATTGGAGGAGTCTCTCCCTACTTTTTGACCCTAAAATTAGGTAAAAATAGCCTGGAACAACTTAGAGATGAAGTTAAATCATTTTGTGAAAAAGACTTGACGGGTTATGACTTAGTCAGTTCTGAGGAATGCCCTCGGTTACACAAATACGATGAATTTATTCCCAATAACTTACTGCGCCAAGCCTTTATTTGTGATTCTCTGGATGTGGCAGAACTTCGAGAAATTATCAAAAATTGGTAGATTGTAGGGTGCGTTACTAACGCACCCTATTGATTCACTTACTCTCCCGTAATGGAAAGTTCTTCAACCCAAACTCTGGGACAAATACCTCCTGGAGTCAATTCGGCTTCTTTCTCCAGAAAAATGATCGACTTTAAGACTTCAAGAAAGTCTCCAGCCACAGTTGCCGACTCAATACTGATGCGTTCTCCTTGATTCACCATCCAACCATCAAAGGGCAGAGAGAAAGAACCTTGTAAAGCTTTCACTCCCGCATGAAGTGCCTGTAACTCATCAATGAAAATTACATTTTCCGCTGTTTCCAGGCTATATTCTTGCTCAGCCGCCACTCCCGAAGAAACATGGTAAAAATGTGGACTCACTGTTACTTTAGCGCCAATATTTCCATGTCCTGTAGGATTTTGGTTCATCCGTTTCGCGGTACCAACGCTATGCAGGAAATGACTCAGGACGCCATTATGAATTAACTCCACGCGGCGGGTTGGTGTACCTTCCCCATCAAACAAGGTTGACGCTACGTTATCAGGATGTCTCGCATCATCAGCCACACAAAGGAGAGGTGAGGCTATTTCGGTTCCCAAAGAGTCTGGAGTAGAAAGACTTTGCTTATCCAGAATATTTTGAGCATTGAAAAGATTGGAAAAAGCCCCCAACAAGCTCAAAAATGCCTCTGGAGAGAAAACCACTCGATACTTGCCGGACTTGACTTTTTGGTAATTTAAATGACTAATGGTTTTTTCGGCGGCTTCTTTCAAGCAACCTTGAATATCCAGGTCATTTAAACTATGGCTGATTCTAAACGCGCCAGCACTACGAGGCTTTTTCCCTTCTTCTTCCGTCTTACTATAAAGATAGAGCGATGCATAAGAACGAGCTTCTGTTCGCAAGGCGTCGTCGCTGTTCAGATAAAATCGCGCCAAATCTCTTTGAGATAGCCCATTGTAAGGCACACTTTTAATTGCAGGATGAGCACTCAAGAGCTCTTTTTCAGCTTGGATGAGATTCTCAATTAATTGTGAGACGGGAGCCTGCGATGATTCTCCATTAGAGCTATCTTCAATCGGAACCGAGGCTTCAGGGCTAAAATCAGGCACATTTTCTTTAACCCCAAAGAAACTCGCTTCATAAGCGGTTTTTAAAGCTAATTCAAGTCCTTCTGAATCTACATCTGTCGTGCTGGTAACCCCGACGGTATTCTCTTCATTCCAGACACGAACAATGACACTCGAACGATTAGAGGCTTTAACTTGTTTTGCCTCTCCGCTCTCGACTTGAACACTGGTTTCATCGACTGTTGAGCCATAGATATCAAATTTCTTGATACCTAATTTACTGGCGCTATCTTTAGCTTGAGTTGCAATCTCGTCAATCTTGGGCATAGTCAATTTTACAGGTTGGATTTTGGATGATTTATATTCAATTTCGGAAATCCAAAATGTTAGCGTCCTCCGACAGTAATCGAATCAACCTTGATATGAGGCTGTCCTACAGTGACGTAAACGCTTCCACTCACCGAACCACAGAAGCCAGCGGCTAATCCCAAGTCTTGAGAACACATAGAAATTTTATGCATAATTTCCGTGGCTTCCCCAATCAGAATGGCACCCTTAAGTGGTTTGGTAATTTTACCGTTTTCAATCAGGTAAGCTTCATCCACACCAAAGTTAAATTGCCCTGTCGCCCCTACACTACCACCGCCCATTTTCTTGCAGTAAATGCCTTTATCAATGGAGGCGAATAAGTCTTCGTTGGTGTAGTTTCCGGGTGCAATGTAAGTGTTACGCATCCGAGAAGCAGCGGCAAAGGTATAGTTCTGGCGACGTCCACTACCCGTTCTGGGATGTCCAGTCCGTACAGAACCGGCGCGATCGGCAATAAAGTTTTTAAGAATGCCGTTTTCAATTAATAGAGTCCTTTGAGCAGGCATTCCTTCATCGTCCATGTCAATAGTACCAAAAGCACTTTCAGAACGTCCTTCATCCCAGGCGGTTAAGCTTTCATGAGCAATTTTTTCGCCTTTTTTGTCAGCAAAGGGCGTGGTTTTTTTCTCTATTTGAGTGGTTTCTAGGAGGTGTCCGCAAGCTTCGTGGAAAATTACCCCACCAAATTGATTAGCCATGATAATGGGGTAAGTTCCGGATTCAACATAATCCGCATAGAGCATTTTTCCAGCGGATTCAGCCACATCTTCAGCCGTAGACTTATAATCCCACGAGCGCAAAAATCCAGGCTCACTGGTATTGCCAGCACGTTGATTAATTGATGAGCGATTTGCACCATCTGCACACAACAAGCTATATCCTACCGATTGCGTCAGGCGAATATCACGGGCGAAGGTGCCATCACTGGAGGCGATTAACACTTCTTGCCAGTCGCGGAAATAGGCAGCGCGTCTCGATTGGACATGACTGGCTTTCAGCTTAAGTTGCTGGTTCGCATCGAGAAGCACTTCACCCATTTCGCGCATGGAGCTACATTGAGAAAGCCACGTATCTTTGCCTCTTTTGGTGGCGTAATCTCTGAGCAATTCCAGGTTAATTTCTGGGATATGGGCGTTGGGTGCGGGAAGTTGCAGTCCCTGGATAGAAAGGGCTTTTTCCAGGGCAGCTTTTAGGCCCCAAAAAGATAGATCGTTCGTGCTAACATAGCAATCCGCATGACCCCGAAACACTCTCACGCCAGCGCCCGTGGAGAGGCGGGGAGAGATGCTGGTGATGATATCATCTTCGGCTAAACAACTGATGTAGTTGACCCGCTCTAAGAAAAACTCGACAAAGTCAGCACCAGCAGCGCGTCCGACGCCCAAAAGCGTTGCCAGGGGATCTTCCCAGCTTTCATCAAAGCGATTGGGGGTAGAAGTGTAGTGCAGGGTGGGGAGTTCTTTCGTCAACAGCAGGGGACTTGGATGCATGAGTAACCTCTTTATAGGTGCGTGCCAATTAAGGGACTGGAAGGACTGGGGATATATCTACAACCCAAAGTTTTAGTGTAGACACATTGACCAAAACTCTAGGGTTCCCCATCCCTAATCATCAATCCCCATTCTTCGTAAACTAATTTTTACAATTATTTACTAGTCTAACAAATCTCTGAGAGCTACCTCGACCAAGGCGCTTTTCTCCTGCTTGAAAATCTTGGAACTAATAACAGTTATTAACCCTAAACTTCTCCTGTTTAAGGACTATAAAAAAACCTTTAAACCGGGAGCCTTCCCATAGGTGCCAATACATCTTCTTGTGGGGTGAACCCAAAAACTCGCTTTTGTGTAGTGGCTGCTCGTTTGCGAGCTTTGTTCCTGACACAATCCACCTTAACAAATATTTCCTTCTTTAGGCAGAGTCGAGACAACGGATTAGCCATTAGCATCTACCTCGTTAAGAAATTAATGCCAATTGTTTGTTTAAGGATGCTAACAGCCTGAGCTGTCGTGTGTCTCACGACGGCGGCTGTTGCTATGCTCGCTCATGCCATTTGTTAACCACAATTTTACTTCTGTAATTCAACATCAGCATCTCGGCTGGTTGCTTGGCAGCACACTCCTACTGTTCGCAGCTAGCAGCTCACCCGTCGCCGCTAACGTCACAGTCGTCGAAGAAAACTTCACCGATGGGACTTCTTATGGATGGACGAATGGTGGAACGCTTCCCCCTTGCTTGACTGCCGCAGGGTCATCTGCACCCGGATCAATTCCCAACTGTAGTGCAACCTCTGATCCGCCTGGGTCGGGAGTACTCCGATTGACGACCAACACAACCAACCAACGAGGTTTTGTTTTTTACGACTATGCCATTCCCTCCAATCAAGGCTTGGTTATCACCTTCGATTACTTTGCCTACGGTAGTGGAAACAGTACTCGATCTGGAGCTGATGGGACAACGTTTTTCTTATTCGACGGCAGTACAGACACGCCGGCTTTAGGTTCAACGGGTGGTGCCCTCGGCTATGCCCAAGAAGTCAGCAATACGACCAATGAAAATGGACTCACGAATGCCTACATTGGTGTTGGACTCGATGAGTTTGGCAATTTTGCCAATGACTTTGAAGGACGGGGGAATGGTTGTCCCATCCGTTCTCCTTTTGGGAGTGGCCCAGGGTTGTCCTCACCCGCCGAACAGGTGAGAGACTCTGTCACCATCAGGGGGCCGGGGAGTGGGTTAACGGGATATTGCTACCTCGGCACATCCGGTACCTTGTCTAATCAACCCGGCGGATTCAGCATCGATAACCCAGACGCGACTTCGCGCACCGCCCCCAATACCAGAAGGAGAGTTAGGGTTACACTCAGTACCGATAACACCATCACCGTAGAAATAGACCCAACCGGTACAGGTTCAGCCTTTCAAACCATTTTAAGCGGTTTTCCAGCTCCCCCTAACCGACCCGATAGCTTCAAGTTTGGTTTTGCCAGTTCTACGGGTGAGGGGATCAATTTTCATGAAATCATCAATTTGCGGGTGGAAACGATTGCTACCCCACCCTTACCGGATTTAGCCATTACCAAAACTCACTCTGGTAACTTCATTCAAGGCCAAACCGATACCTACACCTTAGGAGTGCAAAATTTACCAACCGCTACGGGACCGACCTATGGCCCGGTAGCGGTAACAGATACTTTGCCGGAGGGCTTCGATTTTGTCTCAGCCACAGGCAATGGCTGGAACTGCTCCGCCGTGGGACAACAAGTAACCTGTGTTTACGATGGCCCTGCTATTAATCCCGGTGGCACTCTCCCAGACATCACGCTCAACGTTAACGTAACCTCACCCGTGGGTAACTACTCCAACCAAGCAGAGGTTTCAACAACAGGGGATAGCGATTTGACGAACAACACCGTAACCGACCCAACCCGCGTTGTCACGACGAGAGACCCTAATCTGCGTCTGGTGAAGCGAATTACGAATGTCACGAGAGGTGGAGTACCCCTAGCAGGAATAAATTTCAGCAGCTTTGTGGATGACCCAGCAGATGAGAATGACAATGCACCGGGTTGGTCACAACTATCGCCAGTGGGACTTTATGACCTGGGGCTTGACTATGCTTTAGAAACTAACGATGAAGTTGATTACACTGTCTATTTTCTCTCGGATGGAGGTAGCCCAGTCACCAACGTTAATTTCTGTGATTTGATTCCCCAAGGAACAACATTTGTTCCCGGCAGTATTCAGGCATTGAATGCAACAACCCCAAGAGAAGGGACTTTCTTCTCACCCTTGGCACCGTTGCCTGCGGGAAATTCCTGCTCTAACCAAACCAATCCTGAAGGAGCTGTGATTGTCAATTTGGGGGATATCTCTGATCAAGAGGGAAACAATTTTGGTTCAGTCCGCTTCCGCGTCAGGATTGACTAGAGCGGTCGTTCACACCACAGCAGACTCTAACAGATGAATCGTGCCTTGATCAGCATCAATTTCTACGTCTAAACCAACGGGTACAGTGAATTTATCCTTGATATGACCGATCATTGAACCATACCAAGCCGGAATCCCTAATGGTTGAATATGGTCTCTTAATACTTGTGCCAACGTTAATGAATCTTCCTGGTCTTTGGGCACACAATTAGTACATTGTCCAAATATAAACCCAGCAATTTGGGGCAAGATTCCTGCTAACTTTAACTGAGTTAGCATCCGGTCTACCCGGTAAGGGTCTTCCCCAATTTCTTCCACAAATAAGATGGTTTGTTTCCAGGAAGGAAGGTAAGCTGAACCCACCATGGCGGCAAGTACGGATAAATTGCCGCCAACTAGTTTCCCCCTAGCTTTTCCAGGCGTAATTGTTTCCACAGGGATTGGGGTTGTCGTCAAATTATCCTGGTTAGGACGTGGATTTTGTAGGGTTACAGCTTCCCCATTCAACAGGATTCGCCTAACATAATCCACGGTAAACGGATTCCAGGTTGATGTTCCTACGGCTCCATGAAAGGTGACAATACCACTACGGGCATAAATCGCTAAAAGTAGGGCAGTAATATCGCTATAACCCATGAGAATTTTAGGAGAGGTGCGGTAGCGATCGTAGTTGAGGAGTGGCAAAATTCGATTACAACCCCAACCTCCCCGCAGGGTGAGAATTGCTTGCACCGAGGAGTCAGCAAACATAGCATTGACATCAGCCGCCCGGTTAGCATCCGTTCCTGCTAGATAGCCGTAGCGAGCGAATATATGCGTCCCCAACTTCATCTTTAACCCCAGTCCTGTTATGGTTTTTGTAATTTGTTCAATATCTTTCGGTTCAATCGGACTTGCAGGGTTGATTAATCCAACGGTATCGCCCACTTTTAACCGGGGTGGTTTCAGGATGGGTTTTGGGGAGGGGTACCCTTGGGCGATATGGGGAAACTGAGTGGCGAATGCAGTCAGTCCCACCGTTTTCAGGAAGTTTCGACGATTAAGAACGCTTGACAAATGACCAATAACTAATGAGTATTAACAGTGTCCAGCAGTGCTTTGAGAATAAAATAAGTAGAAGTCGCACCAGGGTCTTGATGACCACTGCTTCTTTCTCCTAAATAACTAGCCCGTCCTTTCTTGGCTACGAGGGGAATTGTGCTTTTCATTCCGGCTTCAGCGGCAGATACGGCTTTTTGTAAGGCTTCTGGCGTACTTGCACCTTCTGCGATCGCATCTTTAAACGCATCGACGGCGGGAGCAAGGGTATCCAACATGGTTTTATCCCCCACATGTGCCTTACCCCGTTGCACAACACCATCCACGGTCGCTTGCAGGAACGTTACCATGTCTTCATCGCTGAGCTCCTGCTTGCCCGTAACCATGGTACTCGCCCGCAGGAACAGCGTTCCGTAGAGTGGTCCACTCGCACCACCGACTGTAGAGATCAGGGTCATGCTCACCGCTTTGAGGATATTACCAATATCCTGATCAGCAACACTAGGCAACTGAGCGATCGCCTTTTGAAAACCCCGATTCATATTAATGCCGTGGTCAGCATCTCCGATTGCAGCATCGAGTTGGGTCAGATAATCCTTATTCTGCTCTAGAACTAATGCCACAGCCTGCAACCACTGCAAGATTTGCTCTTTACTCACCATACTTTCACTCAGCGTTTCACGATCTAGACAGGCTTTGCCTATCTTCGCATCTTGAACGCTATGGATTGAGTAGACTTCTAGTAAAAATTCTGATTTAGGCCAAAGAAAGAATGCGGTGGCTTTCATTTAAGCTGCTCAAGCCTCTAAATCCTGCGTGCTGATTCAGCTCTCGACGCCTATATGCTGTACAACGTTGAAATCACCTCTTGTCTAAAGTGATTGAAAACTCACCGCTTCGTTGCTACCCTTAAGTTATCTAACATTTTGTAAAGAAATTACCATCGGAAGTCTCTCACCGGATGAATGTTTGATGAAATTTGCTGATGTGTTTTCAGGGAGTATCTGAGACGGCAGGTTTAGGCGATCGCTCCATGGCGAGATTTTCGCATAAGTCTTGCATTTTGGAGTGATAGCTCACTATGAGTTCTATAGTCGATCGATGACATCTGTAAAACTATTACCCACAGCCCTCTATGAGCTATTTGCTACTGCCAGTGTTTCTGGTCGTCTAACGCAGGCTGACCGTTATGGGCTAATGGCGGCACTCTTGGAAGAGTCGCTTTTAGATGATGAACTCTGCGTGATCAATCGACTCCTTTATGCCGTGCGTAAGGGACGAATTTCTGTAGTTGATGATATTTCTTTTGTGTTGTAGGGATGAACCTATCCGACTGGGAATTTCCAGGGTAATAGACGCTTCCGCTATCATGTTCCCCCTACTCTTTACACAGAACTTTTTCTCCACAACAAAAGGTTGCCGTCTGCCTAGCGCGTAGCGTCGGTTTTAAGCCCCCGAAAATTTTGCTGGTCATTGGAGTTTATGGTGAAACATAGACACCTAGAGGTTTGCCAAAGGATACCACTCCAGACCCAGAGAGAAAAAAAAGAGATATTTTCACAATTGAATTAGAACGGCTAGAGTGATATTTTATATTTATTCCTCGACAGAGATGTTATTACGGGTAATTAGCGATTTATGGATTAGCGGATTCTTGTGTGGATTTTTGACATACTAGCAATAAAACAATGGTTAAAATTGTCATGCTGTTTTCGATACTATTTAATCTCCTAATTTTAGGAGCAGGTAGTATCTTAGTATATTCAAAAGGTGGAATTGATTATCTAATTCGTCAACTTTCTTTCTTGCAAACTCCTGAAATGAGAGCAACGTTTATGTATGATACTCCTTACTACCGGATTAGAAAAAACCACTTCAAGATTTTACCCCAATCAGAAGCAGACATTGTTTTTTTGGGAGATAGCATTACGGATGCCTGTGAATGGCAAGAATTATTTAAAAATGTTCGTATCAAAAATCGAGGAATTTCTGGGGATACAACGAAGGGTATTTTAAATCGAATTCATGAAGTCGTTGAATCCCAGCCTCAAAAAATATTTATTATGATTGGAATCAATGATTTAACTAAAGGAAGTAGCATTGATGAGACATTTAATAATTACCAAGACCTTTTAAATATCCTTCAAAAAGAAAGCCCAAAAACAAAAGTTTTTGTCCAGAGCGTTCTACCTGTAAACAATCAAAAATACCCGAACATAGGAGTCAACAATAATATTATTAATTTAAATAATAGATTGAGAGATTTAGCCCAAAAATTATCGTTCAATTATATTGATTTGTTCTCTGACTTTTTAGATAGTAATAATCAATTAGATGCTCAATACACCACAGATGGTATCCATTTGAATGGGCAAGGTTACTTGCTGTGGAAGGGACTGATTGAACAAGAGGTAATGAATTAAGCGATCGCCTTGAGTAGGAAAAATCGGGTAAGGTTGCAGACGAGATGCCCGACTTCTCCAAGAAGTCGGGCATCTATAAGCTTACCTAACGCCTTTTGCGGTTAGCTGTGCTTGTTGGCTAGATGGAACTGCGCGATAAGTGGCAAACTCCATCGTAAAGTTAGCTTGTCCCGAAGTGAGCGATCGCACCGTCATTGAGTACCCGAACATTTCCTTCAGTGGCACTTCAGCACGAATCACCGCATACCCTTCCATCGTCTGAGAACCCAGCACCAAGCCACGCCGAGAGGATAAATCGCCTTGTATCCGTCCCACATACTCGTTCGGTGTTTCCACGTCCACGAGCATAATCGGTTCCAGGATAATTGGCTTAGCCATTGCAAAGGCTTGCTCGAAGCCATGCTTGGCTGCAACCCGGAATGCCAGTTCCGACGAATCAACTGGGTGGTACGAACCTCCTTCCAGAATCACCTTAACCCCAGTCACCGGGTAACCAATGAGAAGTCCACTGCTGAGCGCATCACGGAACCCCTTCTCACAGGCGGGAATAAATTGGGTGGGAATGGCACCCCCAACCACCCGCTTCTCGAACACAAACGGCTGATCGCACGGTTCAATTCGACCTGTGACATGAGCGAAATCCCCGGAACCTCCTGTCTGCTTCTTGAGCGTATAGTCGAACTTTCCAGCTTGTGAGATGGTTTCGCGGTATGCTACAGCAGGCGCACCCGCATAAACCTCCGCATTGTATTCCCGCTTCATCCGCTCAATATAGATGTCGAGATGCAGTTCACCCATCCCCGAAATCAGGGTTTCGTTGGATTCTGGGTCAACACTCACCCGGAACGTTGGATCTTCACGCATAAAGCGATTCAGCGCTTTCGACATCCGATCCGCATCCTCTTGATGCTTGGGGGTAACACTAAGGGTAATCACGGGTTCTGGTACAAACATTCCTTCTAGGGAGAGGTTTCCTTGCGAACAAAGGGTATCCCCAGAAGCACAGTCCACACCAATCAGTGCCACAATATCACCCACTGTCGCTTCTGCAATCTCTTGTCGGTGGTTAGCGTGCATCCGCACAAATCGCCCAATCCGCAGCCGCCGACCCGTCCGGGTATTGTAGAGGGTATCCCCTTTACGGAGTGTGCCGGAGTAGATGCGAGTGTAGGTTAGCTGTCCGGTTTCCTCATCGGTTAGTTTGAACGTGAGCGCCACAAGTGGGCCATCTGGGTCAGGATAGACATGAACCGACTCATTTGTTTTGGTGTCGATCGCCTTTACCACTTCCCGATCTTCCGGTGATGGCAGGTAGAACGCAACGGCATCCAGCAGGTTTTGCACCCCTTTATTTTTGTAAGCTGAACCCATGAGCACGGGTGTCAATTCCAGAGTTAATGTTGCTTTGCGAATGGTTTCCCAAATCATCTCCTTGGGAACGTCTTCGCCCTCAACCAGCTTCTCCATCATCGGTTCTGAGAACATGGAAAGGCGATCGAGCATTTTCTCCCGCGCCTCTTCTGCCTCACTCCGCAGGTTAGCAGGAATCGGTAGAATCAGGTGTTCTTCGCCTTTTTCTCCAGCAAAATAGCTTGCCGTCATCTCAATTAAATCGATGACGCCCTCAAACTTGTCCTCTATACCGATGGGATACTGAAGGGGTATAGCGTTCAAACTCAGCTTATCTCGAAGCGCTTGCACCACGCGGAAGGGATTGGCACCCACCCGATCCATCTTATTAATGAAGGCAATACGCGGCACCCGGTAGCGCTTCATCTGCCGATCTACTGTAATTGATTGCGACTGAACACCCGCCACCGCACACAGCACCATAATCGCACCATCGAGAACCCGCAAAGCACGCTCAACTTCAATGGTGAAGTCTACGTGTCCGGGAGTGTCGATCAGGTTGATTTGGGTGTCATGCCAGAAGCAAGTGGTGGCAGCAGAGGTAATCGTAATGCCTTTTTCTTGCTCTAACTGCATGAAGTCCATTGTGGCACCAGCACCACCCCCCCGAACTTCTTCAATTTTGTGGATTTTGCCCGTGTAGTAGAGAATCCGCTCGGACAGTGTTGTCTTTCCAGAGTCGATGTGGGCAGAGATTCCAATGTTTCGGATATTAGTTCGGGGAATCATAGGACTGGCTCCTTGTTATGCCAGGGTAATGGATAGATAGTTGCCGTTTGCAGGGCAATATTCTCAATCATACTACAGATATACTACATGCGTTGAGGGTGGGGATGGATGGAGGGATTGTTTAATTCGTATCTTGCACCTAGCTACTCACCCGCCAGGGACGTAAGTCCCTGGCTTATAGATCAAGTCCTAGTCAAGAGGACTAAATACAGAGAGCTTAATACTAATAGGTTTCTCTGTAACAATGCGCTTAATGATTGACCCACCATCTCTTGCGATCGCAAGTATTAGCTGTGCTTTATTGGGCGTGTCTTCATAAAGAATTGGTTTGACTATACAAAAATTTCAGTCCACTAAAGTGGACTTTATGTATTAGCCCAGAACTTAAGTTCCGGGCGGGGTTGGTAGCGAACTTAAGAATGCTGCAAATCGTTCTGTGTTGCTATCCGCTTTGAATAAAGCCGTAGGCGATCGCACATTCTCCCAAACTATCCACAAACTGTTGAGTATGCCGTGGGTAGCCAAAAGCAGAATTACGATACGAGCTTAAATCTAGGCGAATTACAGCCTAACGACTGGTGACAAAATCGCATTAAAGTGAGAATTCAACCACGCATACCAATGTTCTAAACCTTCTCCCATTTTTGCAGAAACTTGGAAAATTTGAACATTAGGATTGACCTGTTTGGCGTATTCCAAGCAACGCTCAACATCAAATTCCACATGTTCTGTCTTAATTTTAGAGACTTCACTGGTTTCCGGATTCGTGATAGATGTAAGCTTCTCACCGTTAAGTTTATAAAATTTAAATCTATACTTTTGTTATTATTTGTTAGCAAATTCTCGGTAATTAAATCGCGCATCGCCTTACCCCCACTGCTATGGGCTAGGGTGATTTCGGTATCGCGGACTTTACCGCGACGGCGTCTTGCTTGTTCGACTTTTTGAAATAGGGGATGTTGGTCGGTCATAGAGTTTAAATCCGTGTTAGACCGTTAGTATAAAGTCCCCTCAGATTAAAGCTGTTGTTTTTAGCTACATCTTTTCTCTCGTTGCCAGAGAGGGGGTTAGGGGGTACGTGCCGAATATCGTCTAGATCAATTCTAGGAATTTCTTCTATTTGGCTTTGCCATCACCCGGTTGCTGCATAAGTTCTCTATCTTGAGAGATATTGAGGGTTAGGAAGGTGTAGATGGAAGGAAAAGCGATCGCACTCCAACTCCCTACTGTTCTACTTTCGATACCTCAGTAGAATATTTTTCGTACATCACGGAGAAGAAAATGCCTGGATTACTCCTTGCTAATATAGCGGCTCCTTTAATTTTATCAACGACTGGTAATGTATTTATTTTTCTCAGCATAATTCCAGTCGAGATGCTAATTTTTTGGGGGTTTTTCAATCTAGTGTTGAAAATTGGAGTTAGTTTTCCTCGATTATTAATTGTTGTGTTAGTTGCCAATATTGCTACTTCAATTTTAGGAATACCTCTCATCTATAACCCACTAATTGCCCCTAGCCCGGTTGTTACTTTTCTGGTTTTACCCATTAGTTTGTTCCTTTCTTTTTTAATTGAGTCAATTATATACACTCCTTTTCTGAAAACGAGGTATAATCTTTCCAAATTAGAACTAATGGTAGCTTCTTTTTGGAGTAACTTAGCTAGTTACACAATATTTCTCTTTGTGCTTCTCCCCGTAACACTCAATTCTAGTTGGTTTTCTACAGCCAATCCTGCACGGGCAAGCTTTGAGCTGAGAATGTCGATACCCACTTATTTGCGAGTGCAACAAGATTTCTATGTGGAAAATGACCGTTTTGCTTCTGCTAAAGACTTAGAATCAATAGGTTTTATACAGATAAAAGAAAATAATTTTCATCGATATGAAACTCAGGGTGACCAAAGAAAAGCGACTATTACAGCCACGGCAAAATCAAATAATCTTAGTAGTTATATCGCCGCCGTATTTGTTGTTAAAAATAAGACTAAAACAGCCGAGCCTCAATTCATTACTGGCGTTTGTAAAACCAATAATCCATCCAGGCAACCTCCTGAGATGCCTCAATTGATTAATGATAATTTGCAATGTCCTCCTAATTCTTCTAAAGAGTTGTTAAATCGCTTCTAAACTCAGCTATAAATGATGAAAAATCAACGATTTGAACGAGATACAACTCAGAGTGACTCTCACTTGAACCCAAAGGTTATCTGTCTTTCTGCGATTTCTCTTGCCGTTATTCTTGGTATCTCTCACGGTGTTGCTGATGCCGCCGCCGGGTTTTTACTGGGTAGTTTACCGCGCACCATGTCTTTAGAGCAGGCAAGCTGGCTAATTATCCTCTATAACATCCTGGGTTTTGGTTATCAGCCTTTGGCAGGGATATTGACAGATCACCTAAAACGCCCTCGCGAATCGGTATTGCTAGGATTGTTCTTGTTATTGTTGGCGTTAGTTGTAGCGGGTTGGCAATCGCAGCTAGCTGTCGTGTTGGCAGGAATGGGTTCTGCTGCCTTTCATGTCGGTGGAGGGAGTTTGGCATTATCTGCCACTCCTAATCGTACTACTGGCCCTGGATTTTTTGCGGCACCGGGGGCAGTCGGGTTGGCTGTGGGCGGCGTTTTGGGATTGACGGGTTACTCCGTTACGGTGCCATTAGTACTGCTGCTTGGGGTAATGATCGGTGTCATTGCCTTAATTAACTTGCCGAGATCTCCTCACTCCAATCCCAAATTCCAAATCCCAAATTCCAAATCCGATGACTGGGTGATGCTGGTGCTGCTTGTTGCGATCGCACTCATCTCCACGGTCTGGACTAGCTTCCAGTTTGTACTACAAACTCATCTACACTTTATTCTCGCCTTAGCGGTTGCGGCAGCCATTGCCAAAGTCTTTGGTGCGATTCTTGCACAGCGATGGGGATGGCGGCGCTGGATAGCAGGGACTTTCACTGTTGCCACACTTCTACTTTTATTGGGCGGACAAAATCCCTTGACTCTGCTGTTGAGTTTGGCGCTACTTCAGTCCAGCATTCCTATCACTCTAGCTGCAACCGCACAGATGATGCCTCAACAACCCGCTACCGCTGCCGGATTGGCTCTGGGACTGGCTATCATTATTGGTGGTATTCCAGTTATTGGGGGTTGGAGTACTCTTGTAGGGACTCCAACTCTCTCCGCTTTGGTTGTAACCGTAACGGCTGTGTCATTGCATTGGGTGTTCAAATCAATTACCTTGAACACCCCATCTTGGTAGGGTGCATTACCGAAGTAACACACCCCATCCCTGACTGCATTTACTTCTTCTTCTTCGAGGTTTTCGGAGAAAGAAGCATCGTCATTCTGTTCCCTTCTCGTTTAGGGGGTTGCTCAAGATCGGCGACTTCCTGTAAATCTACAGACATCTGCTTGAGCCGCACCTCAGCTAAGTCAATGTGTTGAATTTCCCGTCCTTTAAGTAGAATGGTGGTCTTGACTTTATCTCCGCCTTTGAGAAAACGTTCAGATTGAGCGACACGCACTTGGTAGTCGTGTTCTGCGATGTTATAACTCATCTTCACTTCTTTGAGAACCGTGGGTCGCGCTTTGCCGATTTTTTTGGACTGCTGATATTTCCACTTGTCATAGTCCATCACTCGGCAAACAGGTAACTCTTTGTTGTCACCCACGAGCACGAGATCCATTTCTTTATCTTGTGCGATCTGCAAGGCATCCCTAGACGACATAATCCCCAGTTGAGTCCCGTCAGTATCGATCACTCGAATTTGAGGAAAACGGATTTGTTCGTTGATCAGGGGTAGGTTACGATTGGCTGTTTTTTGTTCGACAGGCATGAATGACTGCAAGAACTTAAGTATAGGATCTGAGGAATTGAGCAAGTTCTAAGCGGCTTGGCATTTAACTGGCCTACTTGAGAATCCGAAACGCTTTGCTAGTTGAGCTGTACTGACTTTAAGTCGCCAAATTAAAGGTTGAGCAGCTTATGACTAAATTATTGCCTAATTTTATTATATTTTCCCATTCTCCTGTGCCCACATCATACATTTTTTAATCAATTGTGAGGCTGCACCTGACCGGGTAATCCTGGGAATGCCTGATTAGAGCGCTGTTTGAGCTGTCCGAGTCTAAAAGGGCGATCGCATAACCAGACAACCTACGCTCCAATCCTTAATCATAAGAGGTAAAGTATGCAGCGCCTACCTCTTGATGTAGGGAGAGGTGCTGGTAATGCTTGAGCGCCTGCTGGATAAACGCCTGCCAGGTATCATTGGGAGACCAAATTTTCTCTAAATCGCTTTTGGCTTGTTCGTCACTCATCCCTTGGTGAATTAGGCGATAAAGATACATGAACGCCGAGACTCTCATATTAGCCGCACAGTGGACGAACACAGGTTGAGTTGCGCTCGCTTCCATGACGCTAAAAAAACAGGCAACGTCCTCAAGAGTTGGGTTTTCCCAATCCACAGGGATAGATGCATACTGCATTCCCAGAGATTCAACAATTGCTTGCTCGTTAGGTATTGCCCTAGGAGAGTCTGAACGTGCAAGATTAACAACCACTTGGTAACCAGCTTCTTTAATGAGCGAGAGTTGCGCTTCAGTCGGTTGCCCGCCTGTTGCTACAGAGTCTGATAGTTTCAGATAGTTGTAAATCTCTTCAATTTGATTGGTCTTCACTTGTATCTTTAATCTAAGTTTTTTGCTTTGCTAAAAGATAGTTACCGTCCCGTCTTGGAACTGGAAGACTATCGGGTAACTTATACAGTTTATCCATGGGCTAAATTCCCTATTTCCAAATGAGTTAGCGAGTTGGCATGGAAATTTTAGTCAGTGTAGAGAGACGACCATACTTGTAATAGGCTGCACAAGCCCCTTCGGACGAAATCCTACCCCCTGAACAGTGCCACGGACTCGGATTTCTTCAACCACAAAATGGGGAGATGAGGAGATGGGAAGAGAGGGGAATGGAGGGATGTCTTGTGTCATAGTCCCTATTCCAGAAAAGTGAGCAATAATCAGATTGTGTTAGTACTACAATTGGGGGAAAGCCGCCATGAGTTTGATCGGTTATCTATGAGTTGAATTGAGCTTTCAAAACAGCATATTGCTCGTTAAAAAAAGCGGCGATTTGTTTAATATGCGATCGCACAGTGTGAAGTGTTTCCTGAGTCAGAGTCACTTGCAACACGGAGCCATCACTGCGTAGAGGATACCGTAACGACACTGAATCGGGGTCAAGGTTCTGGAAGTAAGTAATTGCCAGCGCCACATGCTCCGGAGCTTGTTTGCAATTTCCCAACTGTTCAGCTAACTGTTGAAAACCCCTAAACAGAGTGTTTAAAGAATGCTTTTTTTGATAGTTTTGAGCAAACTCTGCAAAAGGGAGTTGAAGGATTTCTAGGAAAATTAGAATGTGTCGCTTTAAGAGCAATTCTATGCACTGACGATAAAGAAATGTTGCAGGAAGCACTACGGCCTCAGCCTTATCTGAAGATAATAGTAAATCCCCGGCTGTTTTATATTGCACAATTAACGGCGTCCATGTGTCTGCCAGACGAGCTAGACTACTGTTCATAATCTAATAATAATGCGGTATTCGTTTTGATATCTAAAGATAGTGATCCAGCCTGAAACTTATAGAGCTTTGTTATAATAAAACTTTACACAAATAACCGGCTCTAAATTAATTGGAGTGTTCTGAGATTGAGGTATACATCCAGATTCATGGCTTTTAACAGGTCATGAAGGTCTAGAGTTTAAAAAAACAGGTGTTATCGGGCAGTGAGCCGCCCATATCCCTGAAGATCGAAGAATTACCTGAGATTAACAAAGCCTAATACATCAATTGCTATGGCATCTAGCACGCTCAAATACGCTTACTTTCCCGGATGTGTGGCTCAAGGAGCCTGTCGGGAGCTTTATATCTCTACCTCCGTACTCACCCAGGCACTCGGCATTGAACTGATTGAACTGAAAAAAGCGTCCTGTTGTGGTTCTGGCACCTTCAAAGAAGATTCTCAGTTACTCGAAGACACCGTTAATGCCCGTAACATTGCCCTAGCCGAGGAACTGAATCTGCCGCTTCTCACCCATTGCAGCACTTGTCAGGGGGTGATTGGTCATGTGGATGAGCGGTTAAAGGAATTCCAAGAGACAGACCCAGGTTATATTGACGAGGTTAATGGATTTCTCAAAAAAGAGGGCTGTTCTCCTTACAAAGGAAGTAGTGAAGTCAAGCATTTGCTGTGGGCGTTAGTGGGGGATTACGGACTCGAAGCCCTGCAAGAACGGGTTACCCGTAAGCTGAGTGGGCTAAAGTGTGCCGCATTTTATGGCTGTTATTTGTTGAGGGGACAAACGACGATTCCCTTTGATGATCCCTTTAACCCAGAGTCGATGGAGAATCTATTTCGGGCGGTGGGAGCAACTCCCGTTTATTATCGAGGTCGAACTCAGTGTTGTGGTTGGCCTATTTCGAGCTATGCCACCAAGCAAGCCTTTAAGATGGCAGGGACGCATATTCAGGAAGCGATGGAGGCGGGTGCCGATTGCATGGTGACTCCCTGTCCCTTGTGTCACCTTAACCTGGATTCCCGTCAACCAGAAGTCGAAAGTGCGATCGGGCAAAAACTGGGGTTGCCAGTGCTGCACTTACCTCAGTTGGTAGCTTTAGCGCTGGGTATTAGTCCAAAACAGTTGGGTTTAAGCAAACATATTGTTTCCACACAACCCCTTTTGGAAAAATTAGGGTTTTAAGCTAATCAACCAAAAGAGTCCTGAGTGGCGAGGAATTCTTCCTTAGCGACTCAGGACTGAAAACGTTGGGTTCATGTCACATCTTCCTAAGCCGTTGTCTTAATATTTTTGGGCAAGGCATGTCACCGACTGGGACGAAACTGCTGTTCTACAAACTTCAAGAGCATATCTCTGGGAAAAAATCGTGGCAGATTAACGATTATTTTCTTCCTTAATCCACCCGTAACGACGTTGGACGTATCTACTTGCAACGCTTTGAGCGTTTCTTGCACCACGTCTTCAGCGGAAGCGGAATGCTGATTTTGTGAAGTGGCACTAGAGAGTTGAGCGAATCCAGCCCGATCAAAAAAGTCAGTCTTCGTGGGGCCTGGGCAAACAGCCATAATTTTTACGCCTTTTTCCCGATTCTCAGCCCAGAGGGCTTCGCTGAAACTTAAGACAAACGCTTTTGTGGCGGCGTATACAGACATGTAAGGCAGGGGTTGAAAACCTGCGATCGAAGAGATATTGATGATAGTGCCACGTCGCTGCTGTATCTGTGGTAAAAATTGATAAGTCAGCTCTACTAAGGCTGAGATGTTGACTTGTATCATCTCTAGTTGCGTAGCGAGTGAACTTTCGCTAAAAAGGCCATAGTCACCAAAGCCCGCATTGTTGATCAGTAAGTCGATGGCTAAATTTTTTTCACTGACGGCTTCAAATACACGGGTGGCAGCGCCCGGTATAGCAAGGTCTTGCACCCAGACTTCTACCTGAATCGGGTACTGCTCCTGCAATTGTTGAGCGAGGGAGTCTAGTTTGTCCTGGGAACGAGCCACCAAGACCAAATTCGTTTGGCTTGCCGCCAGTGCTTTGGCGAAGGCGGCACCAATACCTGAGGAAGCACCAGTAATCAGAGCAGTAGCCATTAATGTAACGGTTATTCCTTTAAGTTAACTAATCTTAACAATATCGAGACAAAGGTGGTGACTTTAGAAAAAATAGTCCATTATGGAGTTGACATCCATAGATGGAAAAATGTAAACTGCGCTACCAATTTGTAACCACCGCTCAGTCAACTTGTCGTTTCATGACTTTCTTTAGACCCAATATCAACGCCATGTCCGGTTATGTGCCTGGTGAGCAGCCGCTACCAGGCACTCAAGTGATTAAGTTGAACACCAATGAAAATCCCTATCCTCCATCACCTGCGGCGTTGCAGGTACTACGGGAACTAGAGGGAGAGCTTTTGCGCCGCTATCCCGATCCCATGGCGGGTGCTTTCCGTGAAGCGGCAAGTCAGGTGTTGGGAGTACCTGCGGACTGGATTTTGGTGGGCAACGGTAGCGATGATCTCTTAACCATGATTATCCGTGCCTGTTCGGAGCCAGGGCAACGGGTTGTCTATCCCATGCCGACTTATGTACTATACCGCACTCTGACGCAGATCCAGGGAGCCGAATTTGTGGAAGTTCCCTATCAGGAGAACTACACTTTACCCGTTGAATCGTTAATTGAAGCTCAAGGTGCTGTCACCTTTGTTGCCTCTCCTAATAGCCCTTCGGGTACGGTGGCATCGGTAGAGCAGTTGGAGAAACTGGCGGCGCATTTATCGGGGGTGCTGGTGATTGATGAGGCGTATGTCGATTTTGCGGAAACAAATGCCTTAGAAGTCGTGAAGAAGTACGACAACGTAATTATCTTGAGAACACTGTCGAAGGGGTATTCATTAGCTGGATTGAGATTGGGCTTTGGTGTGGCTAACCCGGCACTGCTGGAAGGGTTGATTAAAGTCAAAGATAGTTATAACGTGGATGCGGTGGCTTGTGCAGTGGGTGCAGCTGCGATCGCAGATCAAGACCACAAAAATACCAATGCGAATATGATTAAGGTCTCGCGTGCCCAGATGGCAGATGACCTCCAGAAATTGGGGTTTCATGTCTTGCCGTCACAAGCTAATTTTTTATTAGCGCAGTTCCCTGAGGGTAATGCAGAATTTCTGTATAAAAGCCTGAAGGAAAGGGGAATCTTAGTTCGATATTTCAATCAGCCCCAGCTAATGGATAAGTTACGGATTACGGTTGGGACGCCGGAGCAGAATGATGCTCTTATTAAGGGATTGGGGGAAGTGCTGACCTGAGATAGGTAAAGAGTAGCAAATCAGGATTTCTCGTAGGATTTATCATCTAAAACATTAGAAAGGGTATGCATTGAGGATTTCACTTGTTCAGTAGTTATGAATAAATCGCGGAACTTCACTGTTTTCTTAAATCCAAGACCCATGATTACTAATCCAGGCCAAAATAGATAACTCAAAGTGTCTATATTTTCCGCAAAAGTAAAGAGAAATAAAACCAACACTACATCTAAACCAGCCTTGGCAGTTCTGCTCTTTTGCGCCTTGATTAGTAGCTCTATGAAGCTCCATAAGAATGGAATCGCAAAAGCAATAAAGCCTACCAATCCCCTCATATATAGAAGACCAGCCCAAGTGTGGTGAGAGCCAATAGGCATATTTTCCACAACTTTGGGACCTGGATCAAGTTCACCATGTCCCCAAATGGGGGCTTCCATCTTCCAACGATATATAGCGATTTCTTTTAAATTACTTCTCACTTTTGTAGAGCTTGCTCTAGCACCATTAAAAGCTGCCTTGAAAGTTTCAATTCCATCAATAATCCAGGGGGAAAAAAGGCCTCCAAATAAACTTAATATTCCTGCTAATATATGTGTAATGGGTCGCATAAAATTTGTTAAAAAAGAACTGAGTAAAAAAACAATAGGCAAACATATGACCCCCAGCCGTGACTGTGTTACCAAGCACATAGCTATAGAACCAATCATGCCTATCCAACGCCACTTTCTATCAGATTCTTGACAGGCAATAAAGAAATAGACGCAAGCGACTAAAGCTAAAGCTGGAGCCCAAGGTGTAAACAACTGCAAACGGATTGCCTTAGTATCAGAATCAATATTGTATAGAGCGACAGCATAGAATATTTCTCCACCACGTCCAATAATTCGCAGAGGAGAATAGTATAAATATTCAGGCATACGGACTATACCTGCAAAATAGCCAATTGGGATGAAAATTAAACTCTGAAGGCAGACAATACAGACTGCCCTATAAATTAATTTTGGTCGAATATTTAGGCAACCAATCAGAGGGAATAATGCCATCATGGCTGTTTGCCTTGCCCATTGAAATACGGTGCCGTTAATAATTTGCCCCCATCCCATATCAAAGTCTGAATAACTTTGAATTAGACCAACTTCCAAAATTAACATCCCAATGATCCATAACCAAACTCCAAAGGGAATGGTAATTTTTTCTGCGTCCGGAGTTTTTTCTGTTTGGCTCCAACATTTAAACCCCAGATAGAAAGTCAAAACCCAAGCCATTGCAGGTATTATGATAAACTGACCTCCAATGAAATACAGCCCGTATGTTCCGATTAGTAAATACCAAACTACTTTTTCAGCAAAGTTCTGAGGCTTCATTAAGATACCAAATTCTTTTTTATTTATATTTACATTTTGTTTCATCGAAATTTAAACAAATAAAGCTAATTACCTAGCTATAGCAATGCAATTAATTTTTTTAATTCTCCTGGTTTTACTAAGTATTGAATGAGATTAAAATAGTCAAAGTATTAAATCATTTAAAATTACTATTTTTTTCAAATTTATGCATCACGATTGACATCATTCTATGACGCAGTCCGAGTAGTATAAGTGCATTTATACAGAAGAAGGAGCTGGCAGCTGCACCTATCAAAATCAATTTCTTTTTGGGGGCTTTAGGAACATCAGGCAAGCTAGGTGGTGTGAGAAGTTGAACCTCTGGATAAGAGCCGAAAAGATTTGATTTGTTAGCATCTAAACTAGCAACAGTGGATGAAAATACCGTTTCAGAAATTTGCATATTTCGTTTAAGAGAGTCTAAAGTAGACCCGTACTCTGTCAGCTTCTTAAGCCTTGCCTCAAGCAGAGAAATTTGTCGGTCTAGTTCTTGTGCATTAGCTTGGAGTCCTTGCTGTTCGACTTGGGCTGTAATCAGTTCTTTAAAAAGAATTTCCCGAGTGGAGGCGCTTTGACTGGTGTCGCCGATATTAAGTTGCTCCAGATTTGCCAAGTCAAGGGGATACCCTAACAGGGACTGGCTGCGAGCTAACAGAGCAGCTTTAGCTGAGTTCTGTAGGCTTTTTTGCTGTACAACAGATGGATGATATGCTAAGAATTTAGTGTTTAAAACGCCTAACTTAGCAGTAGCTTCAACGTAATCTTTTAGATATTGCTGAAATAGCTGGTCTGCCTTGAGGATTAAGGCATCTGCTACTTGCGGAGCATTAACATTTAAATTGCTTCCTAGCTCCTTACGTCGAGCATTGCTTTGCTGTTGTTGAGCTACAAGTTCAGCTCTTTTTTTCCTTAAATCTTCAATCTGGGATGAGAGTTGCTCAATTTGAGTATTGGATGCCAAACCCGAACGAACTTGGTAATCAGAAAGAGCTTGCTGAGAAACTTCTAGCTTTTTGCGTGCCTCTTTCAATGCCTCTTGAACACCTGCCTCTCGTTGAGCAGCTTCTTGAGTTCTCAGTTCCTTGAGTCTTGCTTTAAAGACGTTGTAAAGTACAAGGGATTTTTCCTGAGCTTCCTCTGGGGTATCTCCCCTGGATTCCAATGTCATCAGTGTAGTATTAGTTACTATAGCGACCTTGGGCTTACCGAACTTTTCTTTAGACATATTTAGTTGCTTAGCAGCTGCCTGTAAAACAGGCTCACTTGTGATCAGAAATTTATAGGTTTCTCTTGGGTCTTGAGACTGATTAGCATAAGGGGACGTTGCCTGAGAAGAAGCGCCTCCTAAGCTAGGGAGGTTGACGTTGGTAGAAGATACGTTTCCTGGTAAAGTAAGAGTCCAGTCGCTCGTGTAAGTTCGTGGCGTAACCTTCATCAAGAATAAAGCTGAACTCCAGATGGCACCATTGATAACCATGCCCAAAAACAAGTAGGGCATCCAGCGTCTTTGGGTCTTGAGCAACTTTTCAGAAGAGCTATAGGCTGTCGGAAACTCAGTTAAATCCTTCATTATTGCTAAAAATTAAGCTTTATTTTTGGTGAAAAAGTGTGTGGGAGGTACATATCGATTTTGTAAATGCATTCCCTGAAGTAATGGTTAAATCAGCTGTATAGGCTTGATTGAACAGTATACGTGCAACTTTAGGATGCACCTGCGTGAGAATCATTAATGAAGCGAAATACACTTAAAATATTAGCAACAACTGCTTCGTCGTAAACGTCTCTCTTCTCTGGTACGAAACAGAGTTGGTTTTGTCATAAGTACTATTACTTAGATAATCTCTTACAGGATTGTTTGAAGGAGCGGTCTCTGCTGCTCGTACCAACAAATTACAACCAAGTCGGTTTGGTGTTAAGCATTGGTGGTCTGTGTTCAACTCAGACTTTGTTTCCATTCAGACTTTAGTGATAATCACAGGAAATCAACGGAATTCAGAAGTGAGTTTTTTAGGTTGAGAATTAGCGCCAACAGGAGGTTAACTGAATCAACGGAATTGAAAACGTTGAAGACGGACATTGATAAAGAAAACAACGGACTCGCTACCAGCGAGAGGTAGCTACTGCTCAGAGAGATTACACCACTAATCTTGCCACATCCAGAACAGATCTACCACAGAGTCTGTCTACAACAAGTAGTCGTAGGAGGCAGTACCATGAACCTAAACGGCTTTGTCGGCGCATTGGTGGGCTGTGCCATCATAAATTCAGCTAGTGCAGCGCGGCAGAAATAACCCACCAGTCCAAAAAGGTGTAAAAAGCTTAGTATACAAGCGTCCTTACCTTCTGCCTTCTGCCTTCTTTCTACTCCTACGGAGAACGCTACGCGAACTGCCTTCTTGCACTAGTCTACCCTTGAATAGTGCAGGCTCCTAGTTTAGCAACCTTCTTTTATTACTCCCTTCAAAGAATATTTATAAGGTGTTAGATTTTGCGTGGGTAAAGCCTGCATGGTAAAACACTTAGGTTAAAACGCCAAGGTCTTTTGGGCGAAGGCTTTACCTATATTAGTTTAATCTCTTCTTTTAAAAGCGATAATTGAAGCGATCGCATATACCAACAGGTTTTGATCACGCTGCCAATCGTCTCTCACCCGAACTTCAGCTCGGAGTAGCTACCACTATTTATAAATTTTTGGTAAAGATAATGATACTTATAAGCTCGCTCGCGATTATCTGCTAATATGTCTTTGGGTAGTACCTGATTCTCAGTTAATCTGATAATGACGAAGCAGTGAAGGGAAAAGTTTCAGGGTGATCTAAGGATTGAACACAACACAGGCTTCGTTCTTCTTCTGAGAAGTCAAGGAACAAAAAAATTTTATTGAGGTTGGACTATTACTGAGATAACGCTGGTTTACTGACAGAATCTCCCAAATTCCTACCTAGTCAGGATCTCAGGAAATTACGACTTTTCTCCTGAAATTGATTATTAAGTAAGCTTGTTGGGAACGTTATAACTGTAGCGTCTGAGTTCTGCCTGTAAACTCGGAATATCACGTATATCTTCAAATAATCTGCCTGTTTTCAGGATGCAGCACTGCCACATCTATACCTGCTTCTATACGAATAACTAATGCTAATCTTCAAAAAGCTGAGGCACATACTATCTGGTCAATTTATTCGTAACTTTGGATGGATGGGAGGAGCAGAATTAGCTAATCGCGTTTTCCGCTTAGGAACAACAGTTGTTTTAGCTCGCTTACTTACTCCTCAGGATTATGGGCTGGTAGCAATTGTTCTCACCACGAATGAATTTTCCAATGTTTTTACCCTCAGGTCTGGTATCGGCTCTAAAATTATCCAAGCTGATGAAAAAGAGCTTAGTGTTATCAGTAATACGGCATATTGGCTGAATTGGATTTTATGTGGCTCGCTGTTTACTATTCAGTGTTTGGCAGCTTTTCCGATTGCTTTGTTTTATCACAATACCCAATTAATTTTACCTATTTGTGTGACAGCTATAGTTTATCTAATGCTGCCGTTCTTCTTGGTTCAGGGGGCTTTAATTCAGCGAGAGAACCGACTCAATATCTTTGCTTTATGTAATGTCACACAATCACTTATCGGGAACATTCTAACTATCGCTCTAGCTATCATGGGTCTAGGCATGTGGGCAATCGTGTTACCTATTGTTCTTTCAACTCCAGTATGGGTCGTAATTTGTAGGAGAAGTCATACCTGGCGAGCTCCCAAATCTATAAGTTTCGCTCATTGGCAGAAAATTGCTCGTTTTGGTACAAACATACTTGGTGTGGAATTATTAACCAAGCTCCGAAGTAATATAGATTACTTAATAATTGGACATTTCCTCGGAGTTGATGCTTTAGGTATCTACTATTTTGCCTTCAATGCTGGTTTGGGGATTAGCATGAATGTTTTAGGTGCGTTTACATCCGCTTTGTATCCTCATTTATGTGAAGTTCGTGGAGATTTAAAGCAGCTTAAACAGAGATTCTTCAGCAGCCTTAAGACCACGATGGCGGTTATGTTTCCCCTCATTCTTGCACAATCGAGTTTAGCTCCAATTTATGTGCCAATTATTTTCGGTCAAAAGTGGGTAAGTGCTATCCCGATCTTGACTATCATTTGCCTTTCAGCCCTTTCATATCCCCTTTATAGTTCAACCAATTCTCTCCTAACTGCGGTGAATAAAACTCATGTTACTCTTCGTTTTAGCTTGATTTATACCATGATTTTCGCACTCGCTATACTAGTCGCTGTTAAATGGGGCATCCTTTGGGTAGCTGCCTCCGTACTCACTTGCCAGCTACTTTTACCACCTGCTTACAGTATCTCGGCTATTAGATATGTCTTCGCCAAACATTCATCCTTCTCATTGGCTGAGGAAAAACCATAAAGATAAAGGCTGTATAAAACAATTGAATTTTGCAGCTTCTCTTGTTCCTTCTTTTCAAAATTCGGGAACTCTATAAATCAAGGTCTCTCTCGAAGTGGTCAGTCAAGTTATCTTAAGCTTGCCTGCTGACCAAATCTCTAAAACACTCTTTTCAGGAGATATTTTCATGAAGACTCTCGTGGCTGGTTGGTTTAGTTTCAAGAACATGAACGTTACGGCTGGCGATTTAATGGCGCGAGATCTAACCTGTGAATGGCTCGAACGTGCCGGTCATACCTATGACGTTGCTAATGAGCCTCCATTTGTGGGTGGCGTCGATTGGCGTTCGGTCGAACCCAACAATTATTCACACGTTGTGTTCGTCTGCGGCCCTTTTGGTAACGGTCAACCTCTAACTGAATTTCTAGAACGCTTCGCACATTCTCGCCTGATCGGTCTTGACTTATCAATGCTCGATCCGATTAATGAATGGAATCCTTTCGACGTACTTCTAGAACGAGACAGTTCTGCTGCTTCCCGTCCGGATATTACGTTCCTTGCTCGCCAAGCGAAGGTTCCTGTTGTAGGTATTATCTTGGTTCATCCCCAAAATGAATATGGGAGTAGAGCCAAGCATCAAGTTGCAAATGATGCCATTGAGCGACTCATCGCTTCGCGAGAAATGGTTGCTGTGCCTATCGATACTTGTCTCGATCCAAATACTACAAACCTCCGCACCGCAGCTGAAGTAGAATCGATGATTGCCCGCATGGATTTTGTAGTAACAACACGCTTGCATGGAACGGCATTAGCGCTCAAAAATAGTGTTCCTGTGCTCGCTATTGATGCCATTTCAGGAGGAGCAAAAGTTCTACGTCAGGCACAAACTATTGGCTGGCCTTTGGTATTTCCAGTTGACGACCTGACTGACGAGGCATTGCACAAGGCTTTTGACTACTGTCAAACCGAAGAAGCACGAGCAAAAGCGAAGGAATGCCGCGAGCAGGCTATCAAAGCGGTTGAAGAGATACGCGATAAATTTATTTCTGCCTTCGATCCAGCAGATGTATCGAGTTCAAGAGTCGGAAAGCATAAAGAGTCCAACCAAAAACAATCTTATTCCGAACTCATCCTGTCTAAAATTGGGCCGACAGCGCTAAAGCGTAAAGCAAAAACCTTACAACGTAGAGCTATGCATAAAGCCGGAAACTGGCTTTTAGAGCAATACAACAAAAACTAGGGCGTATCTGCAACGTCAAATTGAAATTATTCACGCAAATTAAGCTCTTAAACTTTAGGGAGCTAAAGTAAAAATGCCCACTATATCTGTAGTCATTCCGGCTTACAATGCTGAGCGCACAATTTTAGAAACTGTCGCTTCAGTACTGCAACAAACCTTTTCAGATTTTGAACTCATTGTGATTGATGACGGCTCAAAAGACCGAACGGTAGAGCTACTTCAGAGTATCAAAGACGAACGTCTAAAAGTTTTCTCTTATGAAAATGGTGGACTGCCCGTAGCTCGCAATCGCGGCATTTCTCGTTCTGCCGGAGAGTTTATTACCTTTGTTGATGCTGATGATCTGTGGACACGGAATAAGTTGGAATTGCAACTAGCTGCCTTACAGCAGCATCCAGAAGCTGGAGTGGCTTATAGCTGGACTAGTTGTATAGATGAACAAGGAGAACTTTTGTTCCAATACGCGCCAACCTTCTATGAAGGTAATGTTTATGCCCAGTTGTTAATCGGTGATTTTATTTACAGCGGGTCAAATACTATGATTCGCAAGCAAGCGATTGAGTCCGCAGGAGAGTTCGATCCCACATTGAAATCTTGTGAAGACTGGGATTATTGGCTGCGGTTAGCAGTTCGTTGGCCGTTTGTAGTCGTTCGCAAGCACCAAATTCTCTACCGCCGCTCTTCAGGTGCCATGTCATCCAAAATTGACGTGATGAAAGAAGCAGCTTTAATTGCGATTGACAAGGCTTATAAAGCGGCTCCTCCAGAACTACAATCTCTTAAGAATCAAACCTTGACCAGTTTTTACAAGTACTGTGCGGAGCTTTATTTAAGATACAGTACAAATCTTGATGGAATTAGTAAGGCTGGTCACAACTTGTGGCTAGCCAGTCGAGCGAATCCTAAAGTTGTGGTAGACAGAAACTTTCTCAGTCTTTTTAAATGGTTAATCAAACGTTGGATATTAATTGGGTTAAGCCCTAATCATTAATTTTTGATGCTTTTGCTAAACAATCTTGCAGTTTTTGTAATTCAAGGAGCCTAAATAACCAATGCCTACAATCTCCGTTATTATACCTACCTATAATGCCGAGCGTAGTATCTTAGAAACCATAGAATCTGTCCGGAAACAAACTTTCTCTAATTTTGAGTTAATTGTTATTGATGATGGTTCAACTGATCGAACTCTCGAGTTACTTTCTAGCGTTGTTGATGAACGTATAAAGGTTTTTCCGTATGAAAATGCAGGAGGTCCGATAGCGCGCAATCGAGGTATTTCTCGGACTACGGGAGAATTTCTCACTTTTCTCGATCATGATGACTTATGGACTCCCGATAAGTTGGAGTTACAACTAGCGGCTTTGCAACAGCATCCAGACGCTGGAGTGGCTTATAGCTGGACTTATTACCTGCAAGAAAATGGAGAATCCTTCCATGCAGGGGAGCCTTTGTTTTTCGAGGGAAATGTTTATTCCCAGTTATTGGTGAAAAATTTTTTAGATAGTGGTTCTAATCCTCTAATTCGTAGAAGTATTATTGAAGAGATTGGAGGGTTCGATCCTGAGTTTCCCTACTGTGCAGACTGGGAATTTTATCTACGGCTAGCAGAGCATTGCAAGTTTATTGTGGTTCCTAAACATCAGATTTTCTATCGCCAATCGTCCGGTTCAATGTCATCCAAGATTGAGTCGATGGAAGATTTCAATGTTCAAGCTTGTGAGAAATTGTTTGAATCGGTTCCGCCAGAACTGCAATATCTCAAACAACAAAGTTTAGCCCATATTTATCAGGAGTTGGCACACCTATGCTTAGTACGAATTTCCGATGCAGGCGGGGCTAAGCAGGCTAGTCAGAAGTTGCAAAAAGCAATTCGTCTATATCCACGAATTTTATTAAATAAGAAGACTCTTACTTTGGCAATCAAACTTCTGTTGATCAGAGTTCTCTCACCTAAGATTGCTAGTCATCTACTTCAGCTAAGCAGCAAAAATCGCGCTAGTCGTATTCAATACTCTAATAGCGAGAGAGTTCTTCAATAGTAGATAGTTTTACTCAATTGAATAGTCTTAAGGTTATCCAGAACCACTAATACTCGGAAAATTTTCAATGCCTTACTGGGCTGCGTTGTCTTGTCCTGATTTTGCCAATTGATTGGTTCAGGCAGCTCTTGTCACAAATACCTTGTAGCCACCCTTTTGCTGGTAGGACTTACCTAATCAGGGGTATGTATCTAAGTCTATTTTTAACAAAATTAAATCCAAAGAGATCTGCCGAAAGATTGATCTTTGCGCCTTAAAGACAGCAGCTAGTTGGCTAGGGCTTCAGATTACTAAGCACTTTACCCTAAATCATTGAGGAGTAGTTACTTGTGAATGTTCAACCCGACCAAACGATCGCTCTGCTACCCTGGGGCGACCTATTTGAGGATTTTCATGACACTATCGGCATTTCATTTGAGACATTCTGCAAAGAGCTGACGGGTAGCTGGCAGTTCGGTTACATCGATGCTCTAAGTGCTGCTGGGGTACGCACTGTTTTATTCTTCGCTTCAGAGCATGTTTCTACACCGTCGCGCTTCACTCATGTGCCGACGGGAGCTACGGTATGCGTTTTGCCAGCTTCACCCCTTCACCGCGCTGTTCGCTACACGGTTAAACGCACCTTGTTTCCAGGACTAAAGACATTAGGCGCATACCTGTCTACACCATTAGGGTTACTTGCCCGTGAATTGAGACGTGAAGGTTGCAACGCTATTCTGTGCCAAGAGTATGAGTACGCTCGCTTCGACGTTTGCGTACTGTTGGGAAAGTTAATGCGTCTGCCAGTATTTGCTACCTTCCAGGGGGGGCATCAGCAACTTAGCCGTCTTGAAGCTCCCATGAGAGCGCTAGCATTGCAACATTGCACAGGCTTGATTATCGCTACCCAAACAGAAATTGAGCGAGTACGTACTAACTATGGTATGCCGCCTGCAAAGCTGGCACGTATTTTTAACCCATTAGATGTAAAGCTCTGGTGCGCGATTGACCGCGATGAAGCAAGGGGTCAACTCGGCATTCCGCTAGATGCTCAGGTTGTAGTGTGGCATGGGCGAGTCGAGATCAATCGCAAGGGGCTGGATGTTTTGCTAGAGGCTTGGAAACAGATTTGCTGCGATCGTCCTGGCATAGACTTGCGGCTTTTGCTGGTAGGGACAGGCAGCGATGCTGACGAACTGCGTCAGCGCATAGCGACTATGCAACTGCGAGGAGTGATGTGGATAGACGAATTTGTAAACGATCGCACCAAGATGCGGTGTTACCTCTCGGCTGCCAACGTTTATACTCTGCCATCCCGACACGAAGGCTTTCCAGTAGCGCCGATTGAGGCAATGGCTTGCGGTTTACCCGTAGTCGCTGCCGATGCTCCTGGCATACCCGACATCTTTGAAGGAGGTGAGGCTTCAGGTGGGTTAGTCGTCCCTCGTGGCGACGCGAAAGCATTAGCACTAGCACTCGGTCGCATTTTAGACGATGAAGCGGGGAGACGCGAGTTAGGCAAGCGTGCTCGGTGTCGAGCAGAAGATTCCTTTTCACTGGAGGTGATTGGTAAGCAACTACATGACTTTCTCTTGAGCCATCAAACCTAAGCAATAAAAGTTGAAACGAAAGAATTATACAGGGTGCAGTTGTTGTGACGTAAACATTCTTAAACCAAGGTGAGTAAAAAAAATGACAAAAGTTTCTGTGATTGTCCCTGTATATCAAGTAGAAAAATATATCGCTGCTGCTGTTGAATCAGTTCTTCAGCAAAGCTACAAAGAATTTGAAATTCTCATTGTTGATGACGGCTCTCCTGATAAAAGTGTAGAGATTTGCCAACAATTTACAGATTCTAGAATTAAAATTATTCGTCAGGCAAATCGGGGATTAGCTGGAGCCAGAAACACAGGAATTCGTCACGCCCAAGGCGAGTATTTAGCTTTTTTAGATTCCGATGACCTCTGGTTACCAGAAAAGTTAGAAAAACATATTGAGCATTTAGAAAGTTCTCCATCTGTAGGTATTAGTTTTTGTCCCTCTGCTTTTATCGATGAAGTGGGACAACCCAGGGGAACTTTTTCAAAACCCAAACTGAAAGATATTGAACCGTCTATTTTGCTTCGAGACAATCCAATTGGCAATGGTTCTGCACCAGTGGTTCGGCGAGCAGCTTTGGAAGGAATTAAATACCAAGACAATCTTTACAGCACTGTTGAAGACTTTTATTTTGATGAATCTTTGCGTCAAGCAGAAGACCTTGATTGTTGGCTTCGCATCGCGATCCAAACCGACTGGCAGATTGAGGGTATTCCTGAAGCCCTAACGCTGTACCGGGTGAACTCAGGAGGACTTTCAGCCGGTCTGCTTAAGCAATTAAAATACCTAGAAAAGGTAATTGAAAAAACACGGTCTTACGCTCCGGAACTGATAGCTCAGTGGGAAGTTCCTGTTAAGGCTTACCACCTCAGGTATTTAGGTAGAAGTGCGATACGTCTAAGAGATGGTTCAATGGCTGTGAAACTGATTCATCAAGCTTTGGTTACTCACTGGTGTCTCCTCCTTGAAGAACCAGGTCGCACGCTCATGACCTTGGCTACGGCCTACTTACTCTGGCTCTTACCCAAGCATTGCTACCAGCAAATCCGGGCTTTGATTTTAAACATTAAAGGAGTGATCGTCTCAATAAAGGGTATTAAGCAAAAGCAATTCAGGGTGTGTCTGTCAAGTGTTTCATCAGAATTGGCCAGCTCAACACCATCCCGAATAACATTCTGAAAGTATCTTGCCTGCTTTAATCATTACTACTCCAAACTCTGTGGTTTTGACGCAAGCAGACACAGCCAACTCCGATGATTGATTGGTTTGTGATCGCCGGATGCCTTATTACGGGTTTAGTTATTTTCGTAGTAGGGCTAACCCTTACAAATTTGGCTTACGGCATCATGACTCAATCGCTCATTTCACCAAATGTAATTTTTTTAACCTGGAGGCGTTAAATGACAAACCTAAGTCTTACAGCAAAAAGCATTGGATTCGAGCATATTCACTCGATACCACTTCACGAAATCAATGATCGTGTGATGCGCGGAGAAATCGTTGTTATGCCTAAATGCCTACAAGCTATGGGCTATTTTGAACGCTTGAAAGAGGCTACTCTAGAGGCAATTTGTCAGGCTGTTGGGGAGGCGAAAGCTGCACAGGTTAGGAGCAAAGGCTTTGAAGCTATTCATGAAATTATTAACCTGGACGAACTCGTGGCAATTAGCAACAGTAGCTATGATGTTATACGTTCGTTAGCACCGGGGTTATCAAAAGCGGTGGTGAAAGAAATTTTTCAAAGAAAGCAACCTTTCTACTTTGAAGAATCTCCCAATGTAAGATTTCATATTCCTTATGATGTAGTAGTAGAAAGGAAAAAAGAATTTAGTCAATTCCACTGGAATGGAAAAGTTACAGCCCATGGACCGCATCACGATAGCTGGTATCAATGTCCTACCAACTGTGTTAATATCTGGATTGCGATTGGCTCTGTCAAGATTGGTAATGGTCTAAGTATCTATCCTCAAGTGTACGGAAAGCGTCTTCCTTGTACAGAGGACGGTAAGATTTTACGCGATCAATACTTTGGTTCAGTACTGAATTTTGATTTAGAACCTGGGGATGCACTTATCTTTCACGGTGAACATTTACACAGCTCGGAGCTCAATAGCACGGATGCGACTCGATATGTTGTCAGTCTGCGAATGACGCTGGAAAAGCCCAAGTTTCTTGGGCAATCACCCTACAAAAGCAACTATATATACTCCGAGACAAACGATGGGTTAGCAGCAGCCTGCAATCAAGTATCGGCAAAAATTTCTCGCCGTTTTATAAAACAGCTCGACTCGCATCTCAACCGATCGGAAACCCCCAACTATGTGATTTCAGCATTGGATATCTCGATATTCGATAACACATCAGCTGATTTTCCCAAACCCCCTCTGGTTAAGACGGTTGAAGGAACTTCTCAAGACAAGACCAAGCTTATCATTGACTCCACAGAGCTAGCGATAGGTACGATTAAGCCTGTGTCGCAAACGATGTGCGTTGCACGAGTGGATGAAAATCGGGTAGTGGCTTTCAGCAGGCATTGTCCTCATGAAGGAGCAGACTTGGCGGGCGGATACCTGCGAGATGGATGTGTTGTCTGTCCTTGGCACAATTTGCCGCTCAACATTGAGACGGGTGCTAGTCCCTGCAAATCGTTATCTCAGTTAAAAGTTTTTGATTGTGTTGAAAGCGATGGCACGGTGGAGATTCAGGGTTGAAATTGTACCGATATGCCCCATTGTGTGGTTTTGACGCAAGCAGACAGAGCCAACTCCTATGATTGATTGGTTTGTGATCGCCGGACGCCTTATTACGGGTTTAGTTATTTTCGCAGTAGGGCTAACCCTTACAAATTTGGCTTACGGCAGCATTACTAAATTGGGTACGAAAAAAGCTCGTTTCTTGGGTCAAACAGCCCGCATTGCAATTATCATCCTAGTGAGTTTAATTGCACTTGAGCAAATTAGGTCAACCATTAGCATCGTCAATATCGCCTATGGCAAGCTACAGGTCGCGAATGTTCTGGATTACCAGAAAAACGTCTCTTTAGGACAGAGAAACGTCTTTTTAGGAGGAGGTGGATATGTTACAGGTATTTACCTCCATCCACTACAGAAAGACCTGGTTTATATCAAGACTGATGTGGGTGGGTTTTATCGTTGGAATCCTGATGAGCAGAGTTGGCAGCCACTAACCGATCACTTCCCCCTGGAGCAAAGCAATTACTATGGTGGAGAAGCACTAGCGCTCGATCCCAACAATCCAGATATCGTTTATATTGCAGCCGGGAAATTCACGGCAGACTGGTGGCCTGACAAAGGAACTATGTTCAAATCTACAGATAAGGGAGAAACCTGGACGAAGCTGAACATAGACCTCAAGATGGGTGGCAATGAGGATCTACGATGGCTAGGAGAAAGACTAGCTGTCAATCCGTTCAATTCTAATATGATTTTATTTGGCTCACGCTTAGATGGGCTATGGAAGTCATTGGATGCTGGTGCGACATGGAGTCAGGTACTCTCCTTTCCCGGAAAGCCCAAAGCAGATATTGGAATTACAGCAATCGCATTTAGTAAACAGGTACTGGGTTTGGTTTATGCGATCGCCTATGGAGATGGAATCTACCAGTCTACTGACTCAGGGTTTACTTGGAGCAAAATACCCGGAAGCTCAGCTGAGGCGAAACGCTTGGGTTTAGCCAGTAACGGTGTTTTGTATGTCACCCACTCTTCTGGGGTGAGTAAATATACCAATGGAGCTTGGAGTAACATCACGCCATTTAAAACCAAAGACACCTTCAATGCAATTAGCGTCAACCCAACCAATCCTAATAACTTGCTAGTGAGTTTAGGCGAGAATGGTCAGTCTTCTGAAATCTACCAGTCTTTAGATGGGGGAACCACATGGACTAAGAAGAAGAAATCCATGAATACGACAGTTCCCTGGTGGTCTAGCTATATGCGTTCAAATCCCTGGATAGCCGCTATTGAGTTTGATCCCCAAGTTACAGACAGAGTCTGGTTTACTGACTGGTACGGGATTTGGCGGACAGAAGACATTAATGCCAATCCCGTAACCTGGGCTAACTACCAACAAGGACACGAGGAGGTTGTTACCTTCACACTGGTTTCACCACCAAAAGGAGCACTGTTATTAAGTGGCGTAGCCGATGTGGATGGTTTTTACCATGACAAAGGACTTGATGCTTACCCATCAAAAACATTTGGTAGTAGTGGTCCTTCGTTTCAAGATACCTATCACATTGCTTACTGCGAAACTGACCCGTTGAAAATGGTGCGCGTTGGTGGCAATCGGTGGAACGATACTTATACGGGAACAACATCAATTGATGGCGGTCGGACGTGGAAGCCTTTCGCCTCATTTCCAGAAAAGAGGATGCTAAAACGCATTGCGATTTCTGCCACTGACCCCAACATCTTCATCGTAACGACAGGTGGTGGTCAGCCCGTAGTTACCACTGACGGTGGAAAATCCTGGAAAAACGTGTCAGGATTGCCGGACGGGTCTAAAGGTCCCTGGGACTGGAGTCAACCTCTGGCAGCAGATAAAGTCGATGGCAATACTTTTTATTACTATGCCGAGGGCAAATTTTATCGCAGTACGGACAAAGGCTTATCGTTTGAAACGGTGAACGCCTCACTGCCTAATGAATGGTGGCACTCGCTCAAAACGCTGCCAGGAGTTAAAGGAGAAGTCTGGCTGAGTCTCGATTGGCAAGGACTGTACCGTTCCACTGATGGGGGCAAAACATTTTCCAAGTTAGAGAAAGTAAACAGAGCTCATCTGTTTGCGTTCGGAAAGCCACCCAATGGAAGCACAATTCCAGCTTTGTATCTGTATGGCAAAATTGCTGGTAAGGGGGAGGGAATTTTCCGTTCTCTAGACCGAGGAAAAACTTGGGATTTCATTGGCGATCGCCAATCGCCCATCGGCAATAATCCTAATGTAATGGAGGCAAGTAAGCAACAGTTCGGTTTAGTGTTTATCGGCACCAATGGTCGGGGAATTTACTACGGAAGCCAGTGAAGTAGATGTCTTCATGTTTGGCAATTCTAATGATTAATGATAGCTTCCCCAATCAGATCAAATAGTTTTTAGAAATGCCCCAAAAATTTTTATTGACGAGACGGCACGTCCTGTGGTTAGGTCTGGGAACTTGTGCTAGTCTAATTGCTTTGCACAAGGTTAAAGATGTTTATCACAATCTTAAGATTCTTGCCCTTGATGACCCCTCAAGAGACTTTACAGTAAGCCACAGATTTTCATCCCCGGTCTGACGGTATACCCGTCAGACCTCTACCCCTAGATACTGGGTTAAAACCAAAGTTAGCGTGGAACGCTATTGCACGTGCTTTCGATAACGCTCCCAGCCGCTAAGTCCAAATTGAGTTGAATAATCTTGATTAATCCCTCTACAAATCAGGGATTGACTGTAGGACACGGCGACTGTTAACGCTCTTAAGATGGAGCTTCTGCTTAAAAATCAACCAACAGAATATCGGCCCCCCAATCAAGTACCGCTTCCATAACCGTTTAGGCTCAGAAAGTAATCGATGTAACCATTCCAATCCAATCTCAGTCACCCACTTAGGAGCACGTTTTTTATTACCCGCCTCAAAATCAATGGTTGCTCCGATCGCCAAAAAGATCTTAATGTTAATCAACTGGTCTTTATACTTATGTATCCACTTTTCTTGCTTCGGCGCACCCACCCCTATCGCTAAGACTGTTGCACCGGAATTGTTAATTTCTTCAATAATTTCTTGGCATTCTTCTTCATTCTTTTCAAATCCAAAAGAAGGAGAATGCGCCCCAACCACAATTTCTCTACCTAACTTAGTATTCAAATTTTCTTGAGCCTGGGTTGCCACTCCCTCTTTGGCTCCTAAGAGAAAAACTTTAATCGCTTGATTATCTTTATGATAGTTACAAAAAGAAGGGAAAAAATCAGAGCCAGAAATCTTCTCTTTTATCGGTGTCCCCAAAAAACGAGAGACATAATAGAGGATTTTACTATCACACAATTTATAGTCAGCCGTATCATAAACACTCAAAAACTCTGAGTCGTTTTCCAGCAAAAGCAGGTGATCAACATTAGGGGTGAACACCACACCCCGGTCTAACTGCTTTAGAACCTCTGACTCTGTGACATTATCAATGTCTACATTCAATATCCTGACTTTGTCCGTTGTAATCGGACCTGGCTTTTGAAGAGTATCTAATTGACTATCCATCATTGTGTGACCTGGCTCTTGCAAAGCATCTAATTGACCCTCACCAAATCTGTTATAGCTTACTTAGCCTCAGCTCAAACACTCTCATGCCGCTTCTGATGCCACTGCCATGCGTGTTTGAGGATAGTTTCTAAGTCTGCATACTGAGGGTTCCAACCTAAGACTTGCTTAGCCTTCTCACCACTACCCACAAGGATGGGTGGGTCTCCCGGACGGCGGTCAGCCAAAGTTACGGCAATGGGGCGACCAGTAACAACACGGGCGGCTTCAATCACTTCCCGAATCGAAAATCCTTGTCCATTACCCAAATTAAACACCTCCGTACTCCCCCCCTTGAGTAAGTACTCCAGACCCAAAATGTGTGCCTGTGCCAGATCAGTCACATGGATGTAGTCCCGAAGGCAAGTCCCATCTGGGGTGTCGTAGTCAGTGCCATAAATCGAAATACTCTCCCGTTTGCCCATTGCCGTCAACAGCACTAAAGGAAGAATGTGCGTTTCGGGACTATGATCTTCTCCCAAACGCCCTTGGGGGTCAGCACCCGCTGCGTTAAAATAGCGGAAGCGCACAGACCGTAGACCATAAGCATGGTCAAAATCATCAAGGATGTGCTCCACCATCAGCTTACTCATGCCGTAGGGATTGATTGGCTGCTTTGGTTGGTCTTCCGAAACCGGAATTTGTTCAGGGACACCGTAAGTTGCACAAGTGGATGAAAACACAAAGTTCTTGATTCCGGCATCACACATCGCTTCCAGCAGCGTGAGAGTACCGGTCACGTTATTGCGATAGTACTTGGCAGGCTGACCTACTGATTCACCCACATAAGCATAGGCGGCAAAATGCATGACGGCTGCAAATTCCCGTGTTTTAAAGATTTTGTCTAATAGTGCCCGGTCTGCAATATCACCCTCAATCAGTTCTACCTTAAGTACCGTCTCTACTATGTCGCGATGACCATAAACTAAATTGTCTAAGATTACGACTTCATAGCCCGCCTCTCGCAGCGCTAGAACCGCATGGGAACCAATGTAACCTGCGCCGCCCGTTACTAAAATTGTAGGATTTGCCATTACCGATAAGTTGAGTTTTTACAAAAAAAGGGGGGTAATCAGCATTCGATTTCCCCTGCCTGTCCGTTAGTTTCGTCTGGTACCTTTGGTGTACCTGGTAGATGCGTCTAATATCCTGAAAATTGAATTGGCACAGTGTCACGAGATGTAGATGTGGAGTGATGTGCCATTCCCAAAGCTTTACAGAGAAAGACTAATGTGTCTTCTGCTAACCCGCTACATGCAGATATTGCTCTCCATCTCGATGGAGAACACTATATCAGCTTTTGTTTAAAAGAGCAACACCCTAGCGAACGTTTTTCAGGCTATCTGTTTTAGAAGAAAACAGGTCGGTGAAAATGCTCAACACGGTGCGATCGCGCACTCGAATATTGACGCTGACTGACATCCCCGCTTGCAATTTAAGGGGTTCCTGACGGTTTTTAATGAACAGGGACTGTTTCTTTAACTTGATTTTTGCGGGAAACCGATAAAAGCGATGAATTTCATCAGGGGGTAAAGCATCAGAACCAATTGAGACTAATTCCCCTTTAACATCCCCAAACTCACTAAAAGGAAACGAGTCAATCCTGACATCAACCGGCATTCCTACTTTGACAAACCCAATATCTTTATTGGTGATATCAACCTTAGCCACTAGGGCATCATCCGGAACAATTTTCAGAATTGGTTCTGTAGAATTGGTAACAAAACCGGGAGCCGCAGGTTTCAAATCAAAGACTGTTCCACCCACAGGGGCACGTAGCTCTTGATAATTGAGCGTGACTTCCGCCTGCTTCAACTGGCTATCAATTTCCGCAATTTTTTTCTCATTAGCGACAATTGTTTCCCTCAATTGACGTTTAAGGGAGTCTAGCCGGGAATCAATATCGTTAATTTGTTTCTGATTTCCAGCCATGAGATCGGTTAACTCTTTTTTAGTCAGAGCTTTGGTATTTTCTAACTGTTCTTTCGCCTGAGCAATATCTAATTCCAGGCGCAATTGTTCAGCGGTTAACTGTTGCACTTCAGCGTTTCGTGTTCCCACCTCGCTTTGCTGCTTGGTGTACTGAATGCGAGAAAAACCCCCTACACTAACCAGAGGCTCCAAATCGTTAAGAATCTTCTGCTCAGTTTTCAACCGTTGTTGGGCATTAGTTAGTTGAGATTGGCTCTGATCCAGCCGTTTTTGGAGCTGTTCAATTTCTGACTCAGCTGCCGCCACACGAGAATTGAGCTCTGCTGTGGCAAACCGCATCCGTTGCCGTTGTTCGGGGCTAAGGTTAGCGCCTTGAGGGTTATCATTAATTCGACTCTGATAAAACTGATTTTCAGCCAATAGAGCGTCTCGACTTTTAATCAGAGAAGGAAGTTCTGAGGACAACTCCACCTGGGTTTCTGGCGGTGGACTGAGTGGGGCCGTGGGATTGCGGAGGGCTGAGCGATAAAATTGGTTTTCTTGAACTAACTTCGTACGGATTTGATTGAGGGAAGCGAGTTTAGCTTTATCAGCGGTGGGATCAAGTCTGAGCAACACATCCCCTTTTTTCACCGACTGCCCATCCTGGACATAGAGTTCTTTCACCACCCCGGCAACAGGAGCTTGGATCTCCTGAACTTTGTCTTGTGGCTCCAGTTTCCCTTGAGCGGGAACCGCTTCCTCGATTTTGGCAATACTGGCCCAAATCACGCCAAAGGTGGTTACACCCATAATCGCCCAGATAATGCCCCGTGACCAATGGTGAGGTTGTCGTAAAATAACCGGCTGATCAAATTTGGCTTGTCCCTGGGAGTGATTGCCGTTACTCTTGCCGTTACCATTGCCATTGCCATTGCCATTGGAGGTTGCACCATTACCATTAGCGTGGGTGAGTGCGTCTGGATTAGGTGAGTTGGGAGGGGAAGGAAGCTGGAGTGCAATCTTATTGTTTTGGTCTAGTTTAGACCCGTTATGTGTGTTCATCGCTCTTATTCGTTCCTGCTAGTTCAGTGGTTGAGTAAGGAGAAGTTATAGTTGCGCTTCTTGTTGGAGGTAGAGGCAATAGTAGCGGCCTTTTTGCTCCATCAATTGCTCATGGGTGCCTTGTTCCACGACAGCCCCTTGATCCATCATCAAAATTAGGTCGGCGTTGCGAATCGTCGTTAGGCGATGGGTGATGAAAAAGACTGTGCGTCCTTTATAGACTTGGGCTAAATTCAAACACACCTGCCGTTCCGTGCTGTAATCCAAAGCACTGGTGGCTTCATCTAGAATCAGCAGTTGGGGGCTTTGTAAAATCGTTCGAGCGATCGCAATTCGCTGCCGTTGTCCCCCCGATAAGGCCGAACCCCGCTCCCCAACTCGTGTATTGTAGCCACTCGGTAACTCCATAATAAAGTCGTGGGCGACTGCCACCCTTGCCGCCTCGATAATGTCTTCAGAACTCGCATCGGGATTGGTTAAGGCAATATTTTCTTGTACAGTGCCATCAAACAGCAGGGTTTCCTGAGGAACAATGCCAATCTGACGCCGCAGGGAATACAGTTCTACCTTATTGATATCGTAACCATCCACAATAATCCGTCCGGAGAGGGGATCGTACAGTCGAGGCAATAGTTTGGTTAAAGTACTTTTACCCGAACCACTTTGACCGACAATCCCGACAAATGTCCCGGCAGGGATTTCTATATTGATATTGTTCAACTGCAAGGGGCCAGTTGTGCCAAAGCGAAACGAGACATCCTCATACTTCACCATTCCCTGTACTGGCGGGAGGGCAATATTGTAGCGATCGGTTTCGTCCGCTTCTTGGGGAGAATCAACGATATCACTGAGGCGTTCCAAAGAGAGTGCGGTTTGCTGGAAGTTCTGCCAAATTTGCGCTAACCGCAATAAGGGACCAGTCACATACCCTGAAATAATGCGGAAGGCAATCAACTGCCCTAAACTTAATTGCCCATCCAACACTAAATAAGCTCCCACCCAAAGCACCAGCAAAGCCGAGAGTTTATTCAAGAAGTTACTGGTTGAACTGGCAGCCGTTGAAGTCAGAACATTTTTAAATCCATCACTCACATAACGACCATAGCGTTCTTGCCATTTCCAACGAGCACGCAACTCAATATTTTGGGCTTTCACGGTGGAAATTCCCGATAAAACTTCCACTAAATAGGATTGAGTTTCCGCCTGACGTTCCGCCTTGGTGCGTAGCTGTTGTCGCACGATGGGAGAAACAACAACAGTGAGCAAAATAAATAAAGGAATCACCGCCAACGTCACCAACGTCAACAGCCAACTGTAGATGAACATAACAATGATGTAGACGACGGAGAAAACCGCATCTAGCACCACCGTCAGCGCTGTGCCTGTGAGAAACTGACGAATATTTTCTAGCTCACCAATCCGGGTGGCTAATTCCCCCACCGGTCGTCGTTCAAAATAGCGTAAAGGTAGGCGCAACAAGTGGTCAATAATTTCCGAACCCAGCGCCATGTCAATTCGGTTTGTCGTATCTACAAATAAGTAGGTACGCAGACTGGTTAATAGTCCTTCAAAAATTGCCACGGCGACCAGCAAAACACCCAAGACGTGTAGGGTGTTAATACTGTTTTGCACAATCACTTTGTCGATGATCAATTGGATCATCAAGGGATTCGCCAGACCAAACAGTTGCACAAAGAAAGAAGCAATCAGAACTTCCGTCAAAACTCGGCGATGGCGAATGATAGACGGGATAAACCAGTTCAGCCCAAACCGCTCTTTAGGCGTTGATTTGGTCGTCTTGAGGAGGAGCGCTTGTCCCTCGTCACCCCAGTCTTCGATGAAACGAGAGGGTTTAATCCGCTTAATTCCACTTTCGGGCACTGCCAGTACGAGTTCCCGTTCGCTACTCTCGTAGAGGATGGCAAAGCTATCTTGCCAACTGAGCAGGACTGGGGTTGGCAGACGCGACACGGCTATCGAAGGGACATTGACCAGTTGAGCGCTCAATCCCATTAATTCTGCAATAGCACCACAGTGCATTAGAGAAAGGTTACCCGAACGTGCGTCTTGGGTGGTAATCACCCGGCGGATAATATCCCGACGAAAGGGCATTCCAAAATATTGAGAGAGCATCTGGAAGCACGCTAAGGTTGCCTCAATGGAGCCTCTACCGCGAACAAAAGGATAGTTTCGTTTGCCTGCCTTTTCTTCCGACAGGTAGCTTCCTGAGGTCGTAACGAGTTGAGCATCCGCATAAGGAATGTCGTCGTCTATTGTCGTGTGCCTATTGCTCTCGCTTGGGATAGCTAATCCGGGTGGGGTTGACGTGGCGGGGGAGAGTACGTCCGATGGAATTCCGACGAGGCGAGTTGAACCGGGACCGTTGACGATCAGGGTTGTTATGGATTCCGAATTGAGGCATGAGCCAACGGGTACATTCGCTGATGCCCCGCCACTCACCATCCACACCCGACTGGTGTCGAGTTGGCTGGACATCTGCTTACCCTGAGCCACATTCATGATTAGGGCATTGGGCAACGATTGAAGAGCCAGTTCTTTGAGATTTGCTTCTGTCTCGGCACGCCGTGCCAGTTCTGTTCCTAAAAGCTCGAAAATTTCTACCAGAGCGCAACGAGAGCGAAAGGCAGACGCCAGAACGGGTTCAGAGTCCAACCAGCGCAAAAAGTCAGGGATGTTGAGGGTAAAACAAACGGATTCTATGGAAGCAATTGCTGTTTCACAGGGAATTCCCCTGATCACACTCACCCAGCCAATAATTTCTCCCGGTTGCAGTAATTTCAACGTGATGGGCGCACTACCGCGAGGGTCGAATCCCAACAGACGGGCTTGCCCCTGAAACAGGATGGAAATGTGAGGAGGCATTTTCTCCCGGATCACAATGGGCTGACCCATGCGATAGCGCAGCAACTGACCCTGGCTTGACAGTTTGGCTCGTGCTGAGGGTGAGAGCTGATCAAACGGATAGATGCCAGCTAGAAATTCTTGTAACGAGGTCGTATAGGTCATCAGAAGTTACTCTAAATGAGTGCTGAGTCAGGGAGTTGGGAGTGAGGCAAGAACGGGTTTGGAACTATTGAGTTCGGTTTATCCCATCTCTTGTTTCGGATATTTACAGCTCGGTACCTAATATCTAGTTATCACTCTGGACTGAGCCAATTATGCCAAGGACTTTTTGAACCAAGCTGAAGAATATTGTGAATCGGTTAATTTGCGATCCTTTCAAATCCGATTTTGTTTGTTTAATTTTTGTTAATCTGTGAGCCACAATTTAAGGCTGTAATTCTTAATTTAGCGCTCCAGTTTTCAATAATCCTAAATCATTTACAACTAATTAAGAACGGCTAACTGCTGGTTCAGTTGTTCAGTCAACCAGGTTGAAAAACACTCATTGAGCAGCCGCTGACGCATGGGAGCATCGAGCTGAGCGGGGATAAACTTTTCTAAGCGTACAATGACTAACCATTCTCCCAGCCGCGTGGGTGGGGCAAGTTGACCGGGTTGACTTAAACGTAAGATTTGAGCGATCGCAGGATGGGGCGTACTGAGCTCAACAGGGCCAATCAACCCGCCTGTTTCTGCCTCTGGCCCTTGGGAATACTCTCGTGCTAAATCAGCAAAAGACTGTTCTCCTTCTTGGACTCGGAAAAAGAGTTCTTGGATAATCCCTGGGTCTTGAGAACGAATCAGAGAATAGATCACCCGATCCAATTGAGACTTGCGGCTGAGAAAATAGGATTCTAGTTTGTTTCCCCAAGTGATTTGTTTGAATTTTTCAATCTTGACCCCCCGAATCGTTAAGCTTTCGAGTTGTTCTGCCGTCATTTTACGCTGCTGCATCCAAGCTTGTTGAGTTTCCTCACTCGTAATTTGATTTTGCTCAAAAAACTGCTTACGGGCTTGGGCGGCTTCTTCCGGCGTGCAGTCGATTTCCGCGATCGCCTGATCAATGATCAGTTCGCGCAGCAATGGGGCTAGCAGTTGGTATCCTGCCAACAAGGGAAGAATTTCTTCTGCTGTAATCGTGCGATCGCCAATTTGTAAAATGGCATCCATACTATAAATATTGTTTGATGTCAAGTCTTGCCAATCCACGCTAGCAAATACAACCCATATTATGAGGAAAGCACCCCTATCTGTCGTAGGATTGTTAAAAAATTTTTCAAAGAAGGGGCGGCGTGAGTCAAATGTCAATGCACCCAAGAAACAGATCACAACTCACCCATGAGACCTATCACAGACAAGAGCCTTCTACCTTCTACCTTCTGCTATAAATTGTATGTTTTGAAAACAGAATAAAAGCACTCAAATCCTTTTCCCCGCACCCCCGCACCCCCGCTCAGTAGTTCACTGGTGCCGATCGTCTCAAAGGGCCACGAGTCACGCCCAGTTGATTTTGCAGCTTGAGTTGTCGCCAGAGTTGGGAACCTGTGATTTCCCCTTGCAGCAGTTGCCGATAGCGCTGAATCGTCTGAGTTACTTGCTGGGGTGTCTCATTCAGGAATTCAATCCGGAAGTCGCGAACGCCCAATTCTATGAGATGTTGTACATATTCTGCCCCAGTTTGAGCGGTACCGTTAAACACCGTATTCCGACAGCCTGCATCCGCTTGCAGAATATGTTCCGTGCCTACGCGATCGCGCAATTTCACCTCATGTTTCTCGCAAGGGCGTCCACAGTTAGTGTAGTCTGTCCCCGTCGAGAGAAAGGCGCAAAACACACAATGCTCCATGTGAAACATGGGCATGTGCTGATGGATAGTCACCTCGAACCAGTGACCCAGGCAAAGGGTGAGTAAGTCTTCGAGTTGGTTAATATTCAAATCGTAAGATGCCGTCAGCCGTTCCAGTCCAAATTGTTGCTTAAAATAATCGGCTGTTAGGGGATTGGCAACGTTGAGAGAGAAATCCCCAATACAACGGTCTGCGGCAAAGAACTGGAGATGGTCATAGTTTCGCACTAAATAGCCATCCGCTTCACAAGAGCGGACTTGTTGCAAAATATAGTTCTCTCCAGGTTTGGTAATTCGAGGGGGTGCAACCCAGATGGTTTGATTAGGAACCGTCTGCCCGTCACGCACTAACTGCACGGCTTTTCGGTAGGCGCGGGGGTCTTCAAACTCGCAGTAGAGGGTTTCAATTCCTGCTTGGAGAGCGGCTTGCAATTGCTTCAGGTTCCGCACCAGCACAATTAGATTGGGGGCGTAGGGGTGGTCTTCTCGTGCCCACTTTGGCAGTAAGTCTTGAAGGGAAGCGCTTGAGTTGAGTTGCCAGCGCTTGGGTTGCACTCTCAACTGTTCCAACTGCGCCACCAGATCGCGCCGCATCCGGTTCAACTCACTCACGGGAAGCATTGCTTCACATTTTAGGTGATTTGTCAAGTTACCCAAACAGAAGGGGGTATTGCCGAGACGACCCAATTGTTCCTGCAATCGTTCTGTGGTGAGGGGTTTGGTATGTGCCGTTTCGAGGGGCACAGAGGACTCAACTTGGACAACATGACCCAGTTCGTCACGAGCGATCGCAATGAGGGGCTGACCGACTTCGCCCTGAACTTCAACCTGAATAGGACGCTGAAATTGGGGATTATCTCCGGCAAAACTCTGGCGCAGTTGCCGATCCAGTTCGGGGTCGCTGGTTTTCCACACCTTATCCCCCACCTTTACCCGGCGCAGGTTCAGGTCACGTCGTCCAAATGCCAACACAGCATCTTGACCCCGTTGTTCTACAGCATAGACTCGACCGCCTTCCTCCTTGGCTTCCGGGTGACCGCTGTCGAAGACCACTCCATCCCCAGGCTTGATAGGGCATGGTAATGCCATGCCCCTACATTGGACTGTGACTTGATCTTTATGGATGCGAGTCACTTCGCCCAGGTAAACTCCCCGCTTTTTACCAAAACGGGCGTGTACTAGTTCTTGATTATTAATTCCGCGAAACCAGCCTGGATAAAGTCCCCGCGAGAACGCCATCTCTAGGTTGTAGCGTTCTTGGTCGGTAACGTGGTGCTGGTTGGATCGCTCCCCCCAATCCTCCTTGTTAAGGGGGGCTAGGTTTTTCCTCCTTTTTGAAGGGGGTGTCGGGGGGAGCGAAGTTGTTGTATCGTCTTTCACCAACTCCGTCATCACCCGATCCAGCGCTTGGCGATAGACACGGGTCACATTGGCGACATATTCTGGAGTTTTGAGACGACCTTCAATTTTCAGACAACTTACCCCTGCCTTGACCAAGTCTGGGAGTACCTCTAACCCTGCCAAATCTTGGGGACTCAGCAGGTATTTGCAATTACCCAAATCGACCTCTTTCCCATCACTTATCAGCTCATAGGGCATCCGGCAAGCTTGGGCACATTCTCCTCGATTGGCAGAACGTCCCCCTAGGGATTCACTGGTCAAGCACTGACCGGAATAGGCCACGCACAAGGCACCGTGAACAAAAACTTCTAGGGGAAGTGAGATATTTTTTTTGGCAATCTGCGTCTTGATTTTGTTGATTTCTGGCAGAGAGCATTCACGCGCCAAGACAACCAACTCACAACCCAGGGATTGGGCAAATTCCACCCCAACGGCACTGGTGATGGTCATCTGGGTGGAGGCATGGATGGGAAAATCGGGTGAGAGATGACGGATGAGGCGGCAAATTCCCACATCCTGAACAATGACCGCATCCACACCCGCCGCGATAATGGTACGGAGATATTGTTCTGCTTCTGCAAGTTCTTGAGGAAACACCAAGGTATTCAGGGTGACATAACCTTTCACACCGCGACGGTGCAGGAATTCCATCAATCGAGGTAACTCTGCCTCCGTAATATTTTGCGCCCGCATCCGCGCATTAAACCGATCCAAGCCGAAGTAAATGGCATCTGCGCCATTTTCTATAGCCGCTTTGGCGCAATCCCAGTGTCCTGCTGGGGCAAGGAGTTCTGGTCGCCCAAAGCTGGGTGAGGTGGGTTGGGGAAGGGGTGTGCGATCAACGTTCATCGGAGTTGCGGCGGGTTAGATGGCGCTATGCAGAGGTTCATTCGTCATGATATCGTCGCCAACTCTCAATGGCTTATCCGGGTTGAAAGGATTTTATCCTTCTGCCTTCTGTCCTCTGCCTTCTGCCTTTCTTGGTCACAGCTTATTTACGAGCTGAGTAGGGGGATGGATCATTCTCTTGAGGCGTCGGAGGAATGTCTGCTGTACTCGGTACAATTTGGATTGTGAGTTTGGACGACCGAATCGTATCAAAAGTTACTTTAATAAAACTGGCTATCGGCACGGCTACCAGCAATCCTAAAACGCCTCCAGTTTTAACCCCAATATCCAGGGAAATTAGCATCCATACTGGATTCAATCCGGTGAGTTCACCCACAATACGCGGCCCCAAGACACTCTCGACAATTTGATTAATCACGATCGCGATTACCAAAACTTTAACCCCTAACCAAAAGTTACTGAGGGCGAGGAGCAAGCTCACGATCACAATCGTCGTAGTGCCACCAAAGGGAATCAGACTCGCGGCTCCGATCCCAAAGCCAAAGAGTTGAGCTAAAGGAACACCCAAAATCAACTGAGCGGTTGTCTGAGCAATACTGATGATTACCGCCAGAATCACTTGACCAGCAATAAACCGCTCGAAATTGTAGGGCAGGGATTGACGGATGAGCTGATCCCACTGATCGGGAAACCAGCTAAGGATGCCATTCCACAATCGTTCCCCTCTCCAAACCAAGAAGAAAGAAAATACCAGTGTTAAGAAAACATTGACGATACTGCCAATGGTATTAAAAATTAAACTGAATACTTGACTGGTGAGGGAACGCAGGAGGCTGGTTATTCGGTTAATAATCTGACTATAAGTGCCACTTAAATCGATGGGTAACTGTTGAGCAATTGCCCAATCTTCCAGGCTTTGCAGTTGCTGTTGACCTGACTTCAGCCAATCGGGTAGCCGAGTTAACAATTCATTGGCTTGTTGCCAAATAATGGGAACCAAGAACAGTCCTATCGTGACTAAAATCATCACAAATAATAGGACGACTACTGCCATAGCGATGCCTCGATTGACTCCACGTTCATGGAGGAAGCGAATGGGGTAATCGAGCAAGAATGCAATCAGGGTAGCTGTGATTAAAATGCTGGGCAAAGGCTGTAGCATCTGAACCAACAGAAGCAGAAGCCAGCCATTGAGAAAAACAATCGGGAAGATTAACCCAATATTGAGCTGGCGAGGAAGCTTACTGATGGATTCCTTCATGGGACTGTGTGGATGACCTCACTGAGCTGAAAATAGGGGTGATGCACTGCAAGGGTTAGAGAAGAGTTTTTGGCATCTGCTCCAATCCTTTCAATCCCTATTATTCCTCTCTATGTCAGGGTTGAGTCCTGTAGAGACAAAATTGGCGACGACGGGGAAGTGATCGGAAGGCCAATTGCCCAGCCATTGTTCAGTATCGATGCATACATTTTGCAAACTAACGCGGCTGTCATAGTAAATCGTATCAATGGCAGCGCTTGCTTGCCCCGTGAAGTCGTGAAAGCTGAGTTGATGCTCTAATTCAATACCGGTTAAGGCGTCGTGCAGGGTGACACCATTGGATAAAGGCGATTTCAACATCTCCCTGGGAAGCGTGCCCGGATCAGCGTTAAAGTCACCTGTGAGGAACAGATAAGACTCAGCCAACTCTGAACGCCCGATGCGATTGCGGATCAACTTTACCCCTAATTCTCGTGCCTGAACGCTTTTGTAGTCGAGATGAGTATTCAAAAGGGTTACCGTTCTGGCTTCCCCTGCAACGGCAAATTCAGCCCAGCTAGCCATGCGCGGGATGGGATTGCCCCAAGCTGGGCTAATACTCCCTGGGATTTCTGGGGTATCGCTCAAAACAAAATCTTGCGTCCTTAGGCACCTGAGCCGCTCAGTTCGGTAGAAAATAGCACAATATTCACCCGTATCAGTTCCCGTGCGATCGCTCCCAACACTCTGGTAATTCGGCAGCAACCGATGTAAGTCCAGCAACTGGTGGGATTGTCCTTCTTGGGTGCCAATAAGATCGGGTGAATAATGGGTAATCAGCGCTGCCACGGCCTGTTTTCGTACCTTCCAGGCATGGTTACCGGGGTCAGGCTTGTCATAGCGCAAATTGAAGCTCATTACCCTAATTTCCATCCCTCAATCTCCAAGCTTTGCCAACACTCTCAAGCTTAGAATCCAAAATCCAATATCCAAAATCGAAATTAGGATTATCCGCCAAATTTCAACGCCATCATGACAAATCGCAGGACAAAAATTCCTGCGAGAACCCATACGGCAACAGAGGTTTCATGGGTTTTGCCCTGAAATGTCTTGATTAACGGATAGGTAATAAACCCGATCGCTAATCCTTCTGCGATCGAGTACATCAATGGCATCATCAGGATGGTCAAAAATGAGGGAATCGACTCAGCCGGGAAATCGCCAGACTTTTGTAAAAAAATCGCATCGGATAAAATGCCCGGATTAACCACCAAAATATATGCCATCGTCATAAAGGTGGTAATACCTGCCAACACTTCTGTGCGGATCGTTGTCCGGTATTCTTGAAATTTGAAGAACCGGGCGATCGCACCTTGCCACCCCCTACTGGGTGGTTGACCAGACGGATCGGGACTCGAATTGGCTTCGCGATGACTCAACTGATTGATTTCACTATCACTCATGGCTGTAGCCCGACACACTCTAAACCTAAGATTAAGGTCTAAGTAAAAAACGTTTGGAATGAGGCGACACATTTCCTTCAACAGCTTTGAGCTAAAAAGCGTAGTGTTATGACTTGGTCTAAAAAGCTATCCCATTCGTCTATCCCTTGGTTCGGCATCGGCATGAGCGTTATCTTTCTGTGCTCACTTGCCCTGCGCTTCTGGGGACTGGGTCGATTTAATACTCTGGTGTTTGATGAGGTTTATTACGCTAAGTTTGCTAACAACTACTTGACAGGAACGCATTTCTTTAATGCTCATCCCCCCTTGAGTCAATACATCATTGCCATTGGCATGTGGATTGGCTCTCATCTTCCCATCGGGCAAGATAACCTCAACGGGTTGACCGGTTCGCTACGTTCTACTTGGAGTTACCGCTGGCTCAATGCCTTAACGGGTTCGGTTATTCCCTTAGTGGTGGGGGCATTGGCTTATGCACTCAATCGGCGTAAGAGTTTTGCGTTGATTGCTGCCCTATTTGCCGCCACCGATGGCTTGTTCTTGGTCGAGTCCCGCTATGCCCTGAACAACGTCTATTTGGTCATCCTAGGGTTATTGGGTCAGTTGTTTTTTCTCAAAGCCTTGGGGCAAAATCAGCGGCGCTGGCCCAATCTTGCCCTATCCGGTATGTTTTTTGGGGCATCCGCTTGCATCAAGTGGAACGGGTTATGGTTCCTCCTGGGCGTTTATATGATTTGGGTGGCGGCTTGGGTGATGCAGTGGCTGCGGTGGCTGTTAAAACGAGCCAGGGAACGGTCTAAAAAGTTTCTTCCCCCCCACGTTGGATTTCGGGAAGACACGGAAGTATCGCCTTTACAGGATTCAGAAGGGGTAAGAACTCCCCTGCAAAACCTTACCCAGTTGAAGCTTGTCCAGTTTGTCGGGAATTTTGCCATCATTCCCGTTTTGACTTATAGCCTGTTGTGGATTCCTCATCTACAGATGAATCCAGAACCTGGGTTCTGGCAAGCGCAGCATGATATTTTGACCTTTCACGAAAAAATTGGGGATGGGCCCAAAGTTCATCCTTACTGTTCTCGATGGTTTAGTTGGCTGTTGATGTGGCGTCCCGTAGCCTACTTTTATCAAACCGCTCGTACCCCGAACGAACAAGTCCCCGCTTATCCACCCTTACCGGCGGGGGCAGGGAAATATGTTTTTGATGTTCACGCGATTGGCAATCCTTTCTTGTGGTGGCTCTCAACGGCGGCAATTGTATGGCTGCTGTGGCGGTTGGCTCAACGTTTTATACAAGGAGACGGGTGGAAATTTTCTTTAACGTCTTCCACCTGGATTGCACTCTACCTGGTTCTGGGTTGGCTGGCTAATTTATTGCCTTGGACGAAAGTGACTCGCTGTATATTTCTCTACCATTACATGGGAGCGTCCGTTTTTTCGGGCTTAGCCCTGGCTTGGTTAGTGGATCGCTGGTTACGCAGTGACCAAACTCAGTATAAAAGTGCAAGTGTCACGATTCTCTTGGTTGTTGTTGCGGCGTTTGTTTTCTGGTTACCTATCTATTTGGGGCTTCCCCTACCGATACCCCATTATCAACTCCGGATGTGGTTCCGCTCTTGGATTTGAACGACTGCCAGTGCCTAACTTTTTTGCAGGTCAGACCATTAATACAGTATCCTCCCCGCCGTCGGCTTTTTCAACGACTGAGTCAAAGAACCATGGCTTAAAGAACTGGCTCCAAGCTGAGTGAGTTTATGACCGGTGCGAGGTAAGTTTGAAGTAGAGGGTTTGACAGTTCTCGGCAGTTCGATGCGGAAGGTAGACCCTTGACCGAGTTGACTCTCAACCTCAATGGTTCCCTGCATCAACTCCACTAAGGATTTGGTAATCGCTAGCCCTAACCCTGTACCTGGATACCGACGAGTGGTTGTTTGATCGATTTGCCGGAACTCCTCAAAAATATGTCCTAACTCCTCTTCGGCAATGCCAATGCCTGTATCCTTGACTGCAATGACCAAGCGATTAGGCGCAATCTCCTTTACCTCCACCTCCACGCTGCCCGTCTCGGTAAACTTAATTCCGTTGGAGAGGAGATTGACTAAGATCTGCCGCAGGCGAACGCTATCATTAATCACATTGGCATTTTTTAGCTGGTCGTGGACATGCAGCATTAAGTTCCTTTCATCTGCCAGCGATCGCAGCTCCTCCACGGTTGCCTTGACTAAGGTCATCAGGTTAAACGTTTCCAGCTTCAACTGCAAACGTCCCGTGTCAATCTTGGAGAGGTCAAGGATTTCATCAATCAGCGCCAACAGGTGTTTACCATTGTCGAGAATGCGCTTCATCATATCGGTTTGTTGCGAGGTCAATGGGTTGTGACGCTGGCGCAAGAGCAACTGAGAAAACCCAATCACCGAATTCATCGGTGTACGCAACTCATGGGACATGGTGGCGAGAAACTGAGATTTCAGCCGTGCCGCTTCTAATAATTGCAGGTTATTGAGCTGAAGCTGCTGTCGTTGATGTTCCAGTTCTTGATTCTTGTGAGCCAGCATCTCATTTTGGTCTTCTAAACGTTTTTCTTGCTCCTCCAAGGCTTTAATCATGCGAGCATTGTCAATGGCGATCGCGGCTTGTTCCCCAACCGCCACCAGCAGATTCCGGTCTTCTTCATCAAAGGCATTGTGATCTTGCCAATTCCCGATCGTCAGCACTCCTAGACGTCCCGATTGCACCGATTCAATCGCCACCGCGTACATCGCCGCCGGATGCTTCTGTAAGGACGCTGATTCACCCTCTCGATTTTGAATTAACTGAGATTCTCCCGTTGAGAAAACTTGATAGAGCAACCCCCCCTGGGGAGAAAAGGCATTTTCCAATCGCAGTTTTTCCGTCTCAATTCCCGCCATCACCGTCAATACCAGTCCATCGCACTGGGGGTTATTCAGCATGATGCAACAAAACTGGGCACCGGGAATCGCACCTGCCACCGCCTCTGCCATCTCTCGCAACAAACCGGGCAAGTTCGTTAAACGTTGGTTCAGAAGATTCGTTAGTTGTTGTAACGTTCGCAGTTGCTGTTGTTGTTCTCCTAAAATCAAAATCGCCTGACGCAGGTTTTCACTCGTCTCCTGTGTCTCCCGATAAAGCTGACCATTCTCTAGGGATAATGCCGCACGACGGGCGAGTTCCTCTGCCAGGGCTAAATCGGCTGGCTTATAACGACGACTTTGTTGAGTAGAGACCAAAGAAATCGCCCCCAAAGTCCGCCCCCGCACTAAAAGAGGTACAGTCATATAAGACTTGAAGCTCATGTCCTGTACAATTTGCAGGTGTTCAGCATTGTAAGTCGCCCCGATCCATTCCTGATCAGCCATTTCCGGAACGAGGACGGCGATCCCTGTCTGTATCACCTTGATCGCCGGATGGGTGCCGTTGAGGTCAGGTGGGTATAAATGGTGCAGTTTTCGGACTTGTTCGTCCCGCGTGGGGTCAGCATGAGCAACCCCCATCCGTCGCACAACTCCGTTTTCGACAATATCGACAACGCACAAATCCGCCAGGAAAGGCACAGCAAGTCGGGCGAGGCTTGCTAACGTCTTTTCGTAGTCCAAAGAGGCTGAAAGCATCGCACTCGCCTCTGCCAAAAATCGCAACGATTCTTCCGCTCGTTTCCGTTCGGTAATGTCGCTGATTACGCCCGACATCCGGAAGGGTTTCCCTTGGGCATCTCGCCAAGCTTTACCCCGTGCCATGCAGTAGCGATATTCTCCAGAGCTATGCAGTAGTCGAAATTCGACATCGAGTTCAACGTTATCTTGCAGGTGAGCCGCGACAGCCTGACTAATTCTGAGGCGATCTTCTGGATGGATGAGCTGACAAACCAGATCGTAATTAATCACCACCTCATCGGCTGACAAGCCCATAATTTCATAAAGGCGGTCATTGCAATAGATGGCATGGGTGATGAGATCCCAATCCCATATCCCATCATTGGAGCCTTCGAGTACCAAGCGGTAGCGTTCTTCACTTTCTCGCAAGCGTTCGTCGGCTGATGCTGCCTGCTTTTCCGCTCGGTAAATGCGAACCGCATTGCGAACGCTGCGTGAGAGGGTTTCGGGTGAGAGTTTGCTTTTAGCCAGATAGTCGGATGCCCCCGCTTTCATCAGTTCAACAGCCAGTTGCTCGTCTCCCTGACCCGTTAGCACCACCAAGGGCACTTTGATGCCAATTCCCCGGACTTGTTGAACCAGACCCAATCCGTCGCCATCGGGCAGGCGATAATCGAGTAGAACACAATCAAAGTTGGGTTCTTTAAGGGTGGCGTTAGCGGGGTGGGTTTCTTGAGTTGTGTCGTTGCCATCCTCCCCAATGCTCCCTTGCAGCAAGGCAGCCAGAGCGCTGTGGCAATCAACTGAGGCTGTAATTTCGACTGACATTCCAGCCCTTTTCAACGCTCGGCTCACCGCCATGCGATCCACTTCATCATCTTCCACCACCAAGATTTTGATAATTTCTTCCATAATTAGCTGTTAGCTGCTCGCTGCTAGCCGTTCGCTGTTGGCTATTAACAATTATTCTGAAAAAAATGATATGATTCTTATCTCTACACTGCGGCAGGTTGATTTTCCTTAAGTCATATCAAAATAAGTATTTTTTAAAGGGCACCCGTCCATAAGCTGTGATCCATTTAATTTAGCGGTTCAGGGAGGAGGGGGAAGGGGAGTGGGGGAGAGTAATTGCTCGCTTTTATCCTGTTTTCATGAAAATGTAATTTAAATGGGCGTTCGCTTATCCACAATCCCAACGATCAGATTTTAGGGCATCTCATTCAGCATCCAATATTTATTCAGTGTTGCCATAGTTTCTACAAATTTTGTAAATGTGACTGGCTTGATGATATAACCAGCGACATTGAGATTATAAGCTTCAACTTTATCTTTATCCTCATTGGATGTCGTCAGCACAATGACGGGGAGAGATCGGAGTTCGTCGTCAGTCCGTAACTCTCGGAGAAACTCGATGCCACCCATTTTGGGCATATTCAAATCCAATAAAATCAGTCTTCGCTGTCCTGGTAACAGTTTGGGCAGTTCGTTACTCCGTAACAGGGCTAAGGCTTCGACCCCATTCGCCGCTACGTATAAGGGATGGGTAATGTTGTTTTTCTTAAAAGCCCGTTTGACGGTCATGACATCGACTTCGTCATCATCAATCAGTAACACGCTGGTTTGTTTCTCGTTCATGGCTTAACTCCCTCATGCCATCGGTTGTTTAGGCCAGGTAAAGCGAAAGGTGGCTCCCTGACTTGGAGCGGATTCTAGGACAATGGTTCCGCCCTTATCTTCAATAATCTTTTTTACAATCGCCAAACCCACACCCGTACTTTCTACCTTGTCACGGGGTTCTAAGGTTTGAAACATGATAAAGACTTTTTCATGGAACTCAGGGGCAATGCCTGGGCCATTATCAGCAATGGCAAATTCGTAACAATCTGTGTGTTCTTGTGCGGAAATGACAATTTTCCCATCTTTTCGGTGATGATGCTTAATCCCATTCCCGATTAAATTGGCAAAGACTTGTTCTAGGGGCACTCGTTCGATCCAAAGCGTTGGCATGTCTGGCATTACCGTGATTGTAAATTCGGGAGGGGGTGCCAACGAATCAATCACCTCAGCGAGTAAAATCTCCATATCCACCAGTTCTAACTCTGTGCGGAAACGTCCCACACGGGAGTACTGTAAAAGACCATTAATTAAGGCTTCCATGCGATGCACACGACCTTGGAGCAAGTCCATTTGATGCCGAGTTTCTGCGGTTAAGGAGTCTGCGAGGTCTTCTTCCAGCCACTGGGCGAGGTTGGCGATCGCCCTTAAGGGAGCCTTGAGGTCGTGAGATACAATGTAGGCAAATTGATCGAGTTCGGCATTTCGCTTCTCTAAGTTTGTTGTGGTTTGGGCGAGTACGGTTGTGAGTCGAGCTAATTCATCCGCACGCGCTCGTAACGCTTGTTGGGCTTTTTTACTCTCGGTGATATCTTGCGTCATCGTCATCCCCAACAAAATTTCGCCGTCTTCGTTGATGACAGGCAGGACATGGACACAGTAAAAGCGATCGCTAAAGGGAATTTCTGTCACCGTCCTTTTTCCTTGGAGCGCCTCACGATAAATTGGCTCTAGGATTTGAGCCGTTTCCAGAGGTAATGTCTCCCAAATCGTCTTCCCGGTCAGCAATTCACTATTAAGATTAATGTTGGCTAATCCCGTGCCTTCGGCAATGGAATATCGCATTTGTTGATCAAACAGAAACACGGCTCCATTGGGGAAATTTTTCACCAGGGTGCGATATAACTCTTCGCTCTTTCGCAGAGCCGCTTCTGCTTGCTTACGCTCTGTAATATCCTGATTAATTTCCAAGAAAGCCAATGGCATTCCTGTCTCGTCCCGTTGTAATGTCCAGCCGCTTTTCACGAAAACACGGCTACCATCCCTTCGGGAATGCATCAGTTCCCCACTCCAATATCCTTGCTGAAACAAAGCTTCTTCAATTTCCTCCAACGGTTGAGGAACTTCTGTTTGCAGGAGACTGTGGATACATTGACCCACAGCTTCGGCTGGTGAGAAACCATAAAGCCGTTGTGCTCCTTGATTCCAATAAGTGATAGTGTCGTTGAGGTCACGCACGATAATAGTGTCATTGGCTAAATTGAGCAACTGAGCTTGTTTCAACAAGATATCTTGTGATTGTTTGCGTTCTGTGATATCACGCACAATCACAATAAACAGATGCTCATTATCTAGCTGCATCTCGCTGAGCGCAAACTCCATTGGGAAGATTTGACCACTCTTTTGACGACCCACTGTTTCCTGTTGCAGGCGTAGCTTATCGTGATTCTTCCCCACCAAAGACTTCATCGCTTGACCACTATCTTCTGCAAACAGTTCTGCCATAAGTCGTTGTAGATGTACCCCTTGAAGTTCACTGGGTTCATAACCAAAGATTTCTCCAGTTGCACTATTTGCCGATTGAATGTAGCCGCGCGAATTGACAATGATGATGCCATCGACAACATGATCGAAAATAGCTTGTAAATATAAATTATTTGTTCGCAAACGGCTTGCCTGCTGGCGTCGATCTTGGTCTAACTGATTAAATAGGCACAGAGCGGCTCCAGAACCCAGCAGACCCACCGCTAAACAAGTCCACTGTACAATTGTTGTCACCCTCGCCCACCGGAAGGCTTGCACTTGGCGATCATTCTGCCAGCGTTTTTCTTGCTCGTAAAACTCCGAAATGGCTTGGCGCAGCTCATCCATGTTCAATCGGCTCTCTTGCAATCGCTCCGTGATGAGGGTAGAGGTTCCTGCTGTGGCTCCTTGCCGATCACTTGTCTCTAGCGTCTGCTCTAAAAGCTGAAATTGTTGACGTGCTAACGAGAGAATTTCTTGGAATTGCTGACGCCGTGCGGGATAGTTTTCAACTTGAGCGTAAAGAGTGTCCACCGACTGAGGGAGGAGAGCTTTGGCCTTTAAATAAGGACTGAGAAATTCTGGACGCCTGGTAATCACATACCCTCGAACCCCTGTCTCTGCCTCAATGAGTTCTTTCAACAAGCGGCTGGTATCGGTAACCGTTTTCTGACTTTGTTGCTCCTGTTGTCGAACCGCAATCGTTCGAGCACGCAAAGCAGCGATCACCAAAATGGAAGCCAACAAGCAAATCACTGGAATCGAGATAATAAAAGCGCCTCGCCTACGAACCCAAACATCGGATGGGAACTTAAGCCGAGTACTCGAAAATTTTGAGGCGTCCATGATTAATTTCTGCAAGTACAAGTCATCGCAAAAAAAGGTGAGGAGAGGGGGGGAGGGGCGAGAGATTGATGGTTTTTCCCCAAATCTGAAAAGTATACTCTTTAAATTAAATGCACATAAGCTTATAATTTCTAATCCTCTGCTCCCCTGCTCCCCTGCTCCCCTGCTCCCCCGCTCCCCCGCTCCCCCGCGCCCCTGCTCCTCTGCTCCCCCGCTCCTCTGCTCCTCAGTCTTGAGCCATACTCAGCGCAACACCTTGGGCCAGGTGAAATAAAACGTTGCGCCCTGACCTTCTTGAGATTCTAATCGGATGGTACCTCCTTTGCCTTCTACAATCCGTTTGGCGATCGCTAAACCTAACCCTGTGTTCTCATGGGTGTCCTTGGCTTGTAGTGTCTGAAAGATGCCAAACACTCTTTCATGAAACTGAGGGGCGATGCCCAAACCATCATCGACGACCCTAAACTCATAAGCATCGGGTTGTTCCTCAATGCCGATCATGACTGTTCCATCCGCTAAGGGGTGGTGTTTAATTGCATTATCAATTAACTGAGTAAAAACTCGCTCAAGGGGTAACCGCTCCGTCATCAGCGTGGGCATTCCTGGCGCAATGATAATCCTAAATTGAGCGTGTGGATTCAGGGTATCGATCACATGTTTTAACAACAGACCAACATCCACCTCTTGTGGCTCTGATTTCAGCCGTCCTGCACGAGAATACTGCAATAGACCCTCGATTAGGGCTTCTAAGCGGTAAACTCTTCCCCGTAGCAGTTGGAGTTGATGGCGGTTTTCTGCATCGAGTTGATGGGCGATATCTTCCTCAATCCACTGCGATAAGTTCGCGATCGCACGTAGGGGTGCTTTCAAATCATGAGAGGTAATATAGGCAAATTCGTCAAGTTCTTTGCTGCGCTTTTCTAAGGCGGCTGTGGTTTGAGCCAGTTGGGCTGTTGCCTCGTAGAGGGCTGCATCGGTTTGCTGAGACTGCATGGCTCCGGCTAGGACGTTAGCGACAGACTGAAGAAAATCTACATCACTCTGGCTAAACACCCGTTGTCTACTGGTGTGAGCCGCTAAAACGCCCCAGGGTTGACGGGATAAGGTAGCCCCATTGAGTTCTGGAAGGTACCGCCGTTGGAGGGAGGAGGGCAGTGGTGTTCGAGTGAGAAGGGCTGGGGCAAAAGTGGGTGGCTCATCTTGAGTTGAGGAATTCTGTTGCTCTTGCTGGCTCTCTAAAGCTATATCCGGGAGCTCCTCCTCTCCTTCTTGTCGGGTCAAGGACATGCCTCCCATAATCACACTCAGGCCACTGCAAATGTCATGCTCGTGCAGCAAGGGTGAACCCTGGAAGCGGGTTTCGCCGCGCAGGTTTTCTACCACCACGGGTTGACCGGATTGCAAGGTATAACCCGCCTGTGTATTGGCGCTGGCATCAATTAACGCTTGCCCGACTAGCCCCTCTCGCCATCCGAAGCCGGCTCGGAGTTTCAAGGTATTGTTATCGGGAAGCCATTCCCACACTTGACAATACTCAACTCCTAGGATTTGGCAGATTAGATTAAGGCATTCGTCCATGAGGCTAGACAAGGGGGCACGCAAGAGCGCCTGTTGACCGAGTTGGGCGATCGCAGCTTGCTGACGAAGACGGGCTTGGAGTTCGACTTCCGCAAGTTTTGCTAAGGTAATGTCTACCATCAGCCCACGACGCTTGTGTACTTGCCCTTGTTCGTCACGAATCATGTATGCGCGATCGCGCAACCAGACGACTCGATGATCGGCGGTTAAACATCGATACTCTAGTTCATAATCTCGGTCTTGAATTATTTTCTTACGGCATACCGCCACCGTCCACTGTCGATCTTCGGGATGAATCAAATTAACCCAAAAATCGGGGTTTTCCAGCCACTGCTCCACCGGATAGCCCAATACCTGCTCAGCACTGTGGCTGACAAAGGTAAATTGTTCGGTTGTGGCATCTGTTTCCCAAATAATGGTATGTGACAGTTCATTGAGCCAATTTCGACGGCGGTGTTGGGCGGACTTAGGGATGTCACATAAGGTTGATTCCTGCTGGGATAATGTCGCTAACACGGGAGTGAGTTCAATTCGTCGCCCAAAAGATTTCGGATCTGGGGAACACACCGAGAAGTTTGAGCGGCTGGAAGAACTGGCAAAAGAAGAAAGGGCGAAGGAAGATGCCCTTGCTGGCTTCAGGGAAGAGCTGATATTACTCTTGCCTCTTTCTTGGTCACCAACGCTATGGTTAATCGGGTAAAGAGGCTGATCTTTGAGCGTATAAATAGCCACCCATTCTAAAATCTGACCCTGTGTATCCTTGACTGGCATTCGTTGCCCGATAAACCAGCGGTAAATCCCATCTGAGTCACGAATGCGGCATTCAATCGGGTCGCATCCCCCTGGATTGGAAGCCACCGATTCACTCACGACAGCACTGGCGGCATAGCTGGGCCATAAGCTATCCCGGTCTTCTGGGTGTATAGCCTTGAGAAATCCCCAGCCCAGTGATTCTGAGGCGGTTAAACCGGTATACTCATACCAACGGGGGTTAAAATTAGTGACTGAGCCATTGATTTGTGCCAGCCAAACAATTTGAGGTAGGGTAGCCAGAAGACCGTAAATTCTGGCTTCACTGGTCTCTAGGCGTCGAGCAAGGCTCTGGGGATTTTGCAAATCGTCAAAATCGTTGCCAGAGGTTGATATATTGGGATTAAAGGATATATCCATATACGGATTCTTTTAAAGAGTTTTAGCTCCAAAATTAAAAGTTTAAGGTGTCTCCACCAAGCCTTTAATTTAAGCCAATGGTAAAAGACGTTTGTTTAATTACAGTATTATTCAGAATGTATCTGAAGTGCTGAAATCCCTACCCCTACCAATGGGTGGACATCACTCGACGCTAGACCAGAACTTCATAAACTTCCTGTGTAAGAGCTAGAAAATTCCACAGCCTGGACGTGAAAGATGAGTAAAATTCGTGTTGCTCTCATTGAAGACCATGACCTAACACGGGTCGGGATTAGAACAGCGCTACAACAGCGTAGTGAAATTGAATTTGTGGGTGAGGCCGCTAATGCGGCTGAAGGTCTGAACTTATTGGAAACGGCCAGACCGGATATCGGGATCGTTGACATTGGTCTTCCCGATATGGATGGGATTGAATTGACAAGGCGCTTTAAAGATGCTCAATCCTCCGAGGAGGAGGCCCAAACCAGAATTCTGGTACTGACGTTGCAGGATAACGAAGACGCTGTGTTAGCGGCTTTCGCGGCTGGTGCTGATTCTTACTGCATGAAGAACATCAGTTTTGATAATTTACTAGAAGCGATACAAGTCACCAACGAAGGGAACGCTTGGATTGATCCAGCGATCGCCAAAATCGTTCTGAATAAAACCAAGTCAATGGACAGGGGGACAGAGACGGCGGCGGCACTGAAAACCGTGACGATCAACGCGACTGAATCGGAATATAGCAAATTGATTGAAGCTGACCCCTTAACAGAGCGAGAATTAGAGGTTTTGCAGCTCATCGTTGAAGGTTGTAGCAATGCCGCGATCGCTGAGAGATTATACATCACGGTAGGTACTGTCAAAACCCATGTCCGGAATATCTTGAATAAGCTGTGTGCTGATGACCGAACACAAGCGGCTGTCCGCGCCCTTCGTTCGGGTTTGGTGGGTTAAATACTCATTTGCTAGGGATATCAGTCACCTTCCCAATCAGTGGGCGTGGGCGTCAATAGACGTACTAATCGAGAGCCAGCGGTACTCCCTACTGCTGGCTTGTCTCATCTGAAGTAGGAACGGAAGAATGAGGAAATCACTAGAAAGAGAATCCCCCTGCGCTAAGATTCAATATGCACTTCAGGCTTCTTGAGTCATGGGATAAATTATTGCTAGTCAACCAGACGCTCATTTATGCTGTTAAGGTTCAAATACATTTCAAATACATTTTGCCCATGCGGTCACAAAGAGTGTAATCCATCGACAGTCTCAGCAACCCGTTGAGAAGATACTGATAGTGATTAAGCGGCGCACCACTGAGTCAAATCCCAGGAGCATCTCAAGTGGAAAGAAGGCTTAGAGAATGGTGATTGGTAGCCAGAAAAGCCTCCCCCAAACCAATCGGCTAATCCTCAAGCTGTCGTCTCTAACTAACCTGGATCTGGAGTAAGCAAATGAGTCAGGCAGATCAAAGCAGACTTAAACTAATGGTGGTGGACGACGAGCCTGACAACCTGGATTTGCTATATAGAACATTCCGACGAGATTTTCAAGTCTTCAAAGCGGATGGGGCTGTGAGCGCTTTGAACTTGTTGAAAACTCAAGGGGAGATGGCTGTGATTATTTCTGATCAGCGGATGCCCCTAATGAATGGAACAGAATTCTTAAGCAAGACCGTTGAACGTTTCCCCGATACCATTCGCATCCTCTTAACAGGCTACACGGATGTTGAAGATTTGGTGGAAGCGATTAACTCAGGCAAGGTCTTTAAATACATTACCAAGCCTTGGAATCCCGAAAATCTCAAAGCGGTTGTTCAACAAGCCGCCGATACCTACCGAGTCCTGAAGCAAAGAACCCATGAACTCCGCCGCGCCTTGCGACGAGAAGAACTTTTCAATGTGGTGACAACAGCGATTCGCGAGTCACTCGATTATCAGAGTATGCTGCAAACGGTTGTTACCATGATTGGTCGCAATTTTGAGGCAACGGGTTGCCTGTTACAATCCGTCGATGGTGAGCAATTGCTCCCAGAATCTTTCTTTTACCAAGCGGATAGGCAAGCCGCCTTCTCTATTCCCCACACCGCATCGATTCTGCAACGTGTCCTAGAAAGCCAAAAAACAGAGATTGTTCACGACAACACTCCGGGGCATCCTTCGGTGTATCTCGTCGTTCCCCTGATTTTCCAACAACAAATCATGGCGGTTTTGTCTCTCTACCAGCAAGGGAGCGAACACCCTTGGAAGCCTGAAGACATTCAACTGATTGAGTCGGTTGGTGAGCAGGCGGCTTTAGCGATTTCTCAGGCTAAGCTTTACCAAAGTACGCTGTTGATGGCTCAGCAAATGCGGGATGAGCTACAAGTAGCGCGTCAAATCCAAAATAACCTGCTGCGTCAAAGTTGGCCGGAGGTTGAAGGTGCTCGAGTGCAAGCCCACTGCTATCCAGCACGAGAGGTGGGTGGCGATTTTTTTGAAGTTTACGTTCATCCTCAGGGGGATGTGTGGCTAGCCGTGGGTGATGTGTCTGGCAAGGGGGTTCCAGCCGCCCTATTCATGGCGAGTGCGATTTCCATCTTGCGGCGGGAACTGGCTCAAGAGTCCTCTCCAGAACCGGAAATTGTGATGCGAAATCTCAACAGCATCATGTCCGACGATTTGTTCAGTACCAACTGCTTTATCACGATGGTACTGGCTCGTTATACACCCACATCACGGCAGTTCGTTTATGCCAATTCCGGTCACATTTATCCCATTGTCTGGTCTCATCGCTTGGTTGTTGAGCAGCAAAACTCACCCGAAAAAAATGTGACAGTGGAACCGAATTATCTGAAGGTTCGGGGCGTTCCTCTCGGAATTTTACCGATTTGGAAGGCCAACGCCGGAATTTTAACGTTAAATCCGGGTGACATCGTACTGTTAACGAGTGATGGCATTACAGAGGCAACTGTGATCGAAACGCCGGCTAGGAGTGGCTTAACTAAAAATGAGGAATCACGAACCAATTCAATGCTCGGATCACCGGGACTTTGGCAACTTCTGCTGGAGGAGCCAGAACCTTTTGACCTAACTAATTTATTAGCTCATATCCGAGAACGTACGAACAATGTTCAGGAAGATGACCAAACTATCCTTTCTCTGGAGGTTCTGTAATTCATGAAAACGGAGTTGCACATACCAAGTGACTTGAAGTTTTTGAGCATTGTGGAAAGCTGGCTGCTCGGCACTTTGGAATTAGAACTCGGTGACTCTGTAGATTGGCCACGTCAATCCAGTCGTTTGCGATTGGCGTTGGTAGAAGCTTACTCCAACGTCGTGCGCCACGCTCATAGAGACCAACCCAATTTACCGGTTTTGATTCGCTTGGAGCTTAAAGATCGGGATATTATCTTGGAGATTTGGGATCACGGTCAAGGGTTTGACTTATCTACTTATCTACCGCCCAATCCAGAGGATCGGCAGGAAAGTGGGTATGGTTGGTTGATTATGAATCGATTGATGGATCGAGTGGAATATCGCTTACAGGTGAATGGTCGTAATTGTTTGACCTTGGAGGCTAATTTACCTAAAGTTGAGGAATCGAAGCATTAGCTGACATCAGAATTTTGATGATGTTTTGATTAAGAAAGAGAAGGAAAAGGTTTGTCCGTTTCATCGTAGCTATAGCCTTGCTTTTCACGAACCCTAGCTAAACTTTCTTGCAATACAGTCAGGCGACTTTTCTTGGACAGTGAGGACAATTTGATCGTCAGCGTCAGTAATCGCTTTCACGGAATTGGATTGAAGTTGGTCAAGGCGCTCAATGGTCAAGATATTAGCAATAAATAGCCCCACGGCTACGGCTATCATTAAATCGATAAACACCGTCAGCAGTACCACAGTATAGACAATTGCTGCTATCTTCCAAAAGATTTATGGATTTGATTGATTATTTGCATGAAAGGGTTTCCTTTATTAAATAATCAAGCTGAATTTATATAAATTGACTTAACGGAATAGCAATACAGGAATATTGCTACTCCTTAATCGTGGCAGCAAACAGGTATTGCAATCCATGATCTTTAACCAGGTGAATCATCAGCAGTGCCATTGCACCAGTTGCCGCTGAAATTAACCCTGGGCGTCCACCCACAATCGCTGTCACCACGGCGATACAAAACGAGGCATACAGCCCAACTTTCGGGTCAACCCCTGCAATGATGGAAAATGCGATCGCCTCTGGAATCAGCGCCAGCGCCACAACAGCACCCGCCATAATGTCTCGCCGAGTGTTAGAAAGCCACTCTCGCCTCAAAACAGTTGTATTCAAATTACCTCCTAAAGTAGCTGTTTGAAAAAAGGCAAAGCTTTTGAGGCACTGCGTCTCTGCCCACTTATCAGCCATCATGCGATCGTGAGAGCAACGAGTACGATAATGAGAAAGTAAGCTGTTGCTGGCGCTTTAATTGAGTCTCTATAAAGACCGCACTCGGCTCGTAGTAACCGCTTTAGCGGCGGTTATAAAAAAAACTCTATGTATGAATATCGTCGCCTAACTCCCGCTCAGCGCATTGAGGTCGTCCAACAACGCTTAGCACAAGGCTATCCTCCCCATAGCCCACCCCATCCAATTCGAGATCAATTATTTTATCTCTTGACAGCATCTTGTTATGAACATCAACCTCACATGAGGTGTGAAAAACGACGCAAGCAGGTTTTAGATTTGCTTTTTGAGCAGTTCATTGCTTGGGGAATGGAGTTGAGAGGTTGGGTTATTTTACCCAATCACTATCACCTTTTGGTGTATGTAAATGACTTTGACCAAATTGGTCGAATTTTGCGTTCGATTCATGGATCAATGTCTCGTCAATGGAATCTTGAAGATAAGGCTGTGGGACGGAAGGTTTGGTATTACTATAGCGATCGGGCGATTCGCTCTGAGCGACACTATTACACAACGCTGAACTATATCCACTACAATCCAGTGAAACATAGTTGGTCAGATTCTCCCTATGACTGGTCTTGCAGCAGCGTCCACTGGTATCTGGAACATCAGGGCAGGGAGTGGTTACGAGATTCTTGGGTTAGATATCCTGTAAGGAATTATGGGAAAGAATGGGATGATTTTGCAAAAGTTGAGGATGCGTCTCGCTAAAGCGAGAACTACGAACGACGCGATCGCCTGCTTAAATCCACTGACTCGCTCGATGGAGAAGAAGTCATTCCTGGCTTTACCTTTGCTGTATCTGAGCTATTCCAATGAGAGGGATTGACACGGGTTGTGCGGTCAGATGTGAGCAGGACGGCTAGAAGTGCCTGTGAGGGTGGGAACCATATAATGTATTAGGTTGTAATAAAAGTTTAAAGCGGTTACAGTGAATTTAAGTTTTGAAGATATATCTGATGTCTGTAGATTTCTTTTTTGAGCCACCCAATTGCGATATACCTACTAAGGCTGTTTTACGTAATGAATGGTGTAATATTCCGAATAAAAATATTATTGATGTAGTTGCCGGTGAGGAACAGTATTTTATTTTTCAGAGATTTTTACTTGAGAATCTTTATTTTACAAAAGAAGGATGTGCTTGTTCTTCATCAAAACCTTATGCAAACCGTTTAGATTGGACTGTTCGTGCTGGTGCAATTAAAGCATCTATTTTATTAGCATTATCTATTGCTGAAGCTGTTCTTAGGGCGCACGCTGAAAAGCGTCGATTGCCTTTGAATACGGATGAGAAAAGGCGTACATTTGGCAATGTTTTAAATGCTTGGTTAATACAGAAAAATCCCGATGTTCCACATCCAGATATAGCTCAAATTTGGACAGAATTAAAAGATATGCAATATTCTCGTAATAATGTACATTTGTTTAAAGCCTCACACAGTCCAGATGCCCTCTTCCATCGTGTTTTAGAGATAGAAGAAAATACTTTAATTAACATTAATAAAGTTTTAATTTATTTAAAAAAATTACAATCCTAGAAACTATTTTAGTAAATATATTAAAATATCTATTTCACTTAATGAAAAAGGAATCAGCGATAAAGGAATTGATCGTGTATCCGTTTTTCTAAAGAAAGGTATTGATTATAAAATTGATAAAACTCATTGGAAAGTTCTTAAAACTGTTCAATCTATTCGCAATAAACTGGTTCATGGCGATCAAATTATTACTTTCAAGTCAATATCAAATGACAAGAAAGTGTATCAATATTTACGTCAATACAGTTTATGTGAAGCTGAAGAAGCCCCTATTATATTTAACTCACAATACTGTCAACATTTGATTGAATTCTCTTTAATATTTTTTGAGAAAATATTCAAAGATTTTGGATTTGAAAATTCAGATTTTTTTCAGCTTGACTTGTTACCTTGGAACCCTGATAAATCTGTAAAATGGTTTTAGAATTGAAATGAATTTTGCTTAGTTTGCAATATCAAATGTTTGGAATTTTCTACAATCATCTAACTCTCCTAGATTATTTATTGTTTTATCATCAGCAACAGTCCTTAAATAACAAGAGCCATCTTTCTGTCTGACGATATTTACATACACTTTAGACCCTAATTTTTTTACATAAAAATTAAACGTTTTATTTTCACAATAATTTATTGCTGTTTCAAGAGGAATTTTAAAATTTTGATAGGTGTCACCAATTTTAACTGAATAACCAATCTTCTGAATAGTGCCTGCTGATTTTTCAACACAAATAATATTGCCCTCTGTAGGCATAATTTTCCTTGTTTTTATATGGGTAATCTTTGAAATTTAAATGCCTTAGCAATTTTAGGAACAAGACAATTCTTATTTTAACCTATTACTTACACAATAGAGTGAGGAAGCCAAGGAAGCTGGCAGATTGTAGAGGTGTTAGCCTCGTTAACTTAATTACTCGCGCTTCCAGCTCCTACACCAACGAATCAACTTGTTGAATCGCCTCATAGGTGCTATTAATTTAGGTGGAGTACTGCATTCCATACTTTAAGCCGTGGGTCACTATCTCCCTATAACAACGAACCGACTCAGCCTGCTGGCGATCGCTCATCAGTGCCCACCCTAACTATTGCTCCGTCACCATTACATTAACTCAGGCATTGCCGTATTGGGTTTCAAGAGCGGCTTTGCCTATGGAATGAGCCAATCGAGTAAAAGCGATTGAGGCTCTCAAGATAGGGCGAGTTTAAGGATTTTGTCATGCTCATAACGTCTTCTAACTCAGATGACGGAATTGCTCAAGCCGTTGAACACCGTCGAAATTTTGCAATTATTTCCCACCCCGACGCTGGAAAAACAACGCTAACGGAAAAGCTGCTGCTCTACAGAGGAGCCATTGTTCAAGAATCAGCGAAATTTGGAGCAGGGGTGCCTGCCCCACAACCTTTATGGGGAAACTTATTGAACCACAGCTTCTTCCACAGCATCACTCGGAGTTGCTAATTCTAATTCTTCCCCCTCGGTGGAGGGCAAAACCCGAACACGGGCAAATTTTAAACCCGTTATCCCTTGTAGTGGTTCAACCGTACCCGATTGGATTTCTGTATCCACCCAGCCTTCACGAGCCAGGTAACGCAGGTATTGTTGATATTCTGACCACTCTTCTTCGGTGGAATAAACCAAAGTCACCATTCCCGGTTGAGTGATGCGAGTACGAGATTCTTCATCCACCGCTTTATCAATTCGCTTTTTCACGATTTCATAGCGGATGTCCCGTGTTCCTCGCACTTCAAACAGTTTTTCGGTATTTTCATCATGGATAATATCCACCGTCTGGTCTTGCACTAAAGCCAGGTGGGTGACTTCCATTTGGGTATTGTAGAGGGTTTGAAACTTGAACGCGGTTCGAGCACAGTCACAAACGGCACGTAGCTGTTCGTAGCGTAGACTCCGCAGATGATAGATGGAAAATTTGGAGTCGATGGATTCCCCCACATAAATCATGTGATTGATGCCGTCTGTGGACTCCACATCACAGTAATGGGAAATGATTTGTTGCATCCGGACTTGCCAACGTTCCCAGGTTTGTTTCAACAGGGCGTTAATCTGGCTAATGGTTTTGTCATAGTGGGCACGGGAAACGTAGACCGATTTATGGTCATTGTTGCAGCTTTGACGGTAGGTTTCCACCGCCGCTTGAGCATCCGCACCACATTGGGCAAAATAGTCTAAGTAGAGTTCTAGGCGATCGCTCAAAAATTTCAGTGCGGTGACTTCAGCATCAACTGTCACTCGTTCTTTCAGGTGTTCGATATATTCGAGTAAATCCAGTCGTAACTGTTCACCCAAAGAACTCTTCTGGAACTGACAGACAGCATCTACCACCTGTAAACCCTGGTGAAATTGTTCCAGTAAATCGGACTGAATCGCACGGTTGCGTTCTTCCGAGGAGCCACGAATATCTGAGATGCCGTATAAGGGATAGACATTGGCAAAAACAATCGGTTCTGCCGCTAACCCCCAACTCCGGCGTTCCGCTTCTTGCAGGAAGCGCCACTCCACCGAGGGGTGAATATTGGTAAAGCGCTGCTGAATCGCTTGACGCAGAGCAGCGGTAAAAGCAGGCATTAATTCTTCTGCATATTTGCAATCAACGCCATCAAAATTATGGGGGCGATCGCTCATAATTCCCACAATTCCCGCTAACTGTCGCGAACCTTTGCCTGATTTTAGGGGTTTAACCACCAAGGGAATCAGTAACATAGAACGTACCCCCTGATTGAGTAGCGCTCGCTCACTGTCGGTTAGGCAATCTTGAGTTAAATCAGGCACGTTCCAGACGCGATTGGCATCTGCCGCTCGTAAAAAATGTGAGCCAGCCAGAGATTCTAAGGAATGTACCGTGGCTCTTAATTCCTTACGCTCGGTACTCATGAACAGTCGTGTATGCTCATTCTCCGTACTCATAATTAAGCTATTCGTAGCCCGAAACAGCGATCGCAACCGTTTATTAATTCGGCGAAACTTATCAGGACGGAGAATCGAATCCCGGTCAATGAGTAACCCAATGATATGGCGAATGGTTTCCCGTTCCGTCACATCCGAGCCTTCCAATAAAAGTTGTCCAGTTAGCTGGTAATTGTCCAAGCGCAGACGCTGTTTCCAAGCTTCCAACGGTTCCCAATCAATGGACTGAACAGTACCCTCCTCTACCCGCCATGGCTGCAAATCCAAATCAGCCAACTCATCGATTTGAGCATCCAGACGGGAAATTTTCAGTTGCTCTGAGCGAAACGCCAACTCAATCCAACGCGGTTCTGAGTAAAGAGGACTCTTCAAGGAAACAATCACGGGTTGATCCAGCAGCCGTGACCTGGGAACCTTAATCTGATAAATATCTCGGAATATCAGATGCAGGATGTGCTGTCGGTACAATGAGTCAATCGCTGTACCCTTCAAATCTGGTAATAAGTCTGGTAACTGGATTTCTTGACCCTTTAACTGGGTGCCAGTCTCCGCCATACCCATCAGCGTCCAGAAGTAGTCATTGGCATAACGTAGAGTAAAACTACCCGGATCTACCACAGCCATCAGCAACTGGCTATGATGCTGAAAATGACTCAGCCCGTTCGACTTTTTCTTCATCGGCTGAATCGGTTCATCTTCCGAGTCTAGTAAGTGATCATCATCGAGGAAAGCGTTAACCAGCTCATCAAGGAAGTTGGGCGATGACTGAGACTCTGATTCTGAAGAGGTGGTAGACAACTCGTCCTGGCTTTGTGCGTTGGCACCGAGCTTTAAGTCCTTTGTCGATTGGACGTTCTCCACATGGGAGCTTGGCTTACGGGTAGGCATGCAAACAGTAATGATTAAGGGCAGCGTATCACGGTTGGTTTAGGGGCAACCTCAGTGACGAACGACGAACAATCACAGATAAAGAGTTATACGTCCTCAAACGAGGTTGCTAACGCTTGATCGACTCAACCCAAAAAGAGCTATCGGCTGTTACACCCATTGCCGAGTAATTCCAACACCGCTTAAAGCACAAATCCCCACCCTGATTCGTCGAGTCAGTCATCGTTAGGTTGAGGAGGAAGCACCCTGCTCATTTTTGATTGTGGCCTAAAAATAGGGGCAATAGGCTGAGGACTAGAGCATCGGAGGGAGATTTTCAGCGGTTGTTGGGTGCTCTTTGCGTATGAGCCTTCCAATAATCTAACTTCAGAAGTTATTGATTTTCCAGGGGCAACAAGCGAGCGATACCCTTTTGTAATCACCGACATATTCCGGTATTTAGCTTATTTTAGCCGATTAACTCGTCTCTATTTCAGCCTCCTCCCCAGTGGTGTGGTCTATTTTTGTTGTGACCTAACCCTGGCAATATAGATTAAGAGCCGATTAATATAGTCGGGTGTGATCTGCCCTGAGAAATATTTTTCAACTCTCCCGTCCATGCAGACAGATGGACGAAGATTGTAATACGTCATACATAAACCGGAACCACTTCTAGCGCCTAGTAACAAAGCATTTATTGATCTCGGTTTTTCATTCAACATTACCGAGATAAACGCGAATAACCAGCCTGGGCGAAACATGTTGAGTCTCGCTCAGTTCCATTTCTCATAAAAACAGGAGATTATCCCCTTGAAAAAAAAGCTCAATCAGCCAGTCATTGGAAAAGTCAGCTTAATTGGCTTACTTCTCATTTTTTTGCTGCCCTTTGCCGTAGTCGTTTATCAACTGCTAGCAGAAATTGATATAGGAATTAAGTTTGCCCAAAAAGAGAGATTGGGACTTCAGTATAACCAGCCTGTTAGACAACTTTTAGAAGATGTACAACAGCATCGAGGGATGGTTAATGGTTATTTAAAAGGGGGTACTTCTTTTGAGCAACAAATTAATTTAAAACGGTTTGAAATCGAAGATGATATCAGAGCCATTGATAGGGTTGATCAACAGATCGGTAGCACACTTAAAACCACAGAACAATGGATAAAGTTAAAGGCAAAGTGGCAGGCACTAAAAGGTAAGGCGCTGAGTCTGAATCCTCAAGACAGCTTTGATGCACACACGGCGTTAATTGCTGACATTCTCACGTTGATTTCCCATGTGGGAGACATGTCCAATCTGATTCTCGATCCGGTGCTAGATAGTTATTATCTGATGGATGCGGCAGTAATCAAGCTCCCCTCGATGACTGAAAATATGGCTCAGATTAGAGGGTTGGGCACAGGTGCAATTGTGCAAAAGCAGATCACCGCCGAGGAAAAAACTAAAATCACCATTCTATTAGGCTGGATAGAAGCTCCAAACAAGTCATTACGTCGGGGTTTACAAGTCTCTCTCACCAAAAATCCTAACCTCAAAAATAAACTAGAGGTTTACGCTCAAGAAAGTTTCACTTCTACAGATGTATTTTTGGATTTAGTAGAACAAAAAATAATTCTTCCTCAAACCATTGATATTCAATTCGATAACTATTTTGAGGAAGCCACTAAAGCCGTTGGTACACAATTTAAACTTTATGACCAAGTATCTATAGCTCTCGATGGGTTATTAGAACAACGCATTAATGCTTTTTCTTGGAAAAAATATCGAGTTTTGGCTTTTTCCTTGCTTGTCCTGGCAGTGATTCTTTATGTTTTGTGGGCTTTTACCCGCAGTCAGAACAAGCGCCGACAATCGGAGAACGCTCTGCGAGAAACTGAAGAGAAATATCGCACTATTTTTGAGAATGCCGTCGATGGAATTTTTCAGACTACCCTTGATGGGCATTATCTAAGCGCCAATCCTGCTCTCGCCCGCATCTATGGTTACGAATCACCGGAGGAATTAATTGCCAATCTTACTAATATTTCAGAACAACTTTACGTTGACCCTAACCGCAGAATTGAGTTCAAACAGTTGATTCAAGAACATGGCACGGTATCTGATTTCGAGTCTCAAATCTATGGCAAAAACGGCAAAATGATCTGGATTTCAGAGAGTGCTCGTGCCGTCCGAGATACCAAGGGAAAAATCCTTTACTACGAAGGTGCCGTTCAAGATATCACTCGTCGCAAACAAGCAGAAGAAGAACTGATACAATCCCAACAAAGACTTTCATTCCATTTAGAACACACCTCTCTAGCCGTAATTGAGTGGAATGTAAATTTTGAAGTGGTGGAATGGAATCCGGCAGCACAAGTTATTTTTGGTTACAGCAAAAGCGAAGCCATCGGTCGCCATGCGGCTGGATTAATTGTGCCCGAAAATGTCAAAGAGCAGGTGAACCAAGTCTGGCAAGCCCTTCTCTCACAACAAGGTGGGACTCGGAGTACCAATGAAAATGTCACGAAAGACGGCAGTGTCATCATTTGTGATTGGTACAACACAGTATTACTCAACGATGACGGCAAGGTGATGGGCGTCACTTCGCTGATTAACGATATTACCGAACGCGAACGAGTCAAAGCCGAACTTCGACAGGCTAAAGAAGCGGCAGAAATTGCCAACTGTGCCAAAAGCCAATTCCTCGCCAACATGAGCCATGAACTGCGTACACCCCTCAATGCAATTATTGGTTACAGTGAAATGTTGCAAGAGGAAGCTGAAGATTTAGAACAAGAAGACTTTATTCCTGACTTGCAAAAGATTCACGCCGCCGGTAAGCACTTACTCGGACTGATTAATGACATTCTCGACCTCTCGAAGATTGAAGCCGGTCGGATGGAACTGTATCTGGAAACGTTTGATATCTCGGCGATGGCTGATGATGTAGTGACGACTCTCCAACCTTTGGTCGATAAGAACAACAATACCCTCAAAATACAGTTTGGTAACGAACTCGGCTCGATGCACGCTGATTTGACTAAAGTGCGTCAGAGTCTATTTAACCTCCTAAGCAATGCCTGCAAGTTTACCCAACAAGGTACGATTACCCTGACAGTGAGTCGGGAAAGAGGCACAGATGGGGAGAATTCTTTAATCTCAATTCAAGATGGGGAATCAATCACCACGTCCTCATCCCCTGTCCCCGTGATTAGCCCAGATTGGATCACCTTCCGCGTAACAGACACGGGGATTGGCATGACTTCGGAACAAATGTCGAGGTTATTTGAGGCGTTTACTCAGGCGGATGCTTCAACGACGCGCCAGTATGGTGGCACTGGATTGGGGTTAGCCATTACCAAGAAACTCTGCCAGATGATGGGAGGAGATGTAACGGTGGAAAGCGAGGTGGGCAAAGGGTCTACGTTTACCATTCACCTGCCGACAATCGTCTTCGACCCCAAAGCTCAGCCTACTCCATCGTTGCCATTGAAATCGACTCTAGCACCTCCTGGAGCCAAAACCATTCTCGTGATTGATGACGACCCAACGGTGCATGACTTGATGCATCGCTTTCTGTGCAAGGAAGGATTTCGGGTAGCCAGTGCCTTTAGTGGAGAGGAGGGGTTGCTCTTAGCGCAGGAATTACAACCGGATGCCATCACGCTGGATGTAATGATGCCCAGAATGGATGGCTGGGCTGTGTTGTCGGGACTCAAGGCTAATCCTGAATTAGCGCATATTCCGGTAATTATGCTCACGATTGTGGATAACAAGAATATAGGTTATGCATTAGGTGCATCGGATTATTTAACAAAACCGATTGACCGCGATCGCTTAGGCGCTATTCTCAATAAATATCGAGGTGAGCATCACCCCTGCCGACTCTTGCTGGTTGAGGACGATGCACCCACTCGCGAGATGATGCGCCGGATGTTGGAGAAAGAACAATGGACGGTGATGGAAGCTGAAAACGGTCAGGTTGCCTTGGAGCAAATGGCAAACCAACAACCTGAGTTAATCTTGCTGGACTTGATGATGCCTCAAATGGACGGGTTTACCTTTGTCAATGTGTTGCAACAAAATGAAGCATGGCGTTCGATTCCGGTTGTGATCTTGACGGCGAAAGAAATCACCGCAGAAGATCGGCAACAGCTCAATGGCTATGTGGAAAATATCCTAGAAAAGGAAGCTTACACTCGCGAGGAGTTGCTGAGCCAAGTGCGGAAGCTGGTATCGGGTTCTATTAGCTAAAAAGAAGGCAAGAGGCTCCAAGGCAGGAGGCAGAAGGGAAGAAAGTTGATACAGTAAGCTTTTTAACCTTTTTCAACTGAATAGTTATTTCTGTCATCCTGCACTAGGACACTCCAAAGACTGATGTTTAGCTCTCTTTATAAGAGCCGTTATTTGGGAAAAGAAGAGGATTCATGTCGAAGATCCTGTTGGTTGAAGACAACGAGATGAACCGAGATATGTTATCTCGACGTTTGCAGCGTAAGGGGCATGAAGTTTTGATTGCCCTGGATGGGATACAGGGCATTGAGCTGGCTCAGTCACAGCAGCCTGATCTAATCTTGATGGATATGAGTTTACCGGTCATGGATGGTTGGCAAGCGACACAGCAACTCAAAGCCGCACCTGAAACCGGTGGGATTCCCATTATTGCCCTGACGGCTCATGCCATGGCGGGCGATCGCGAAAAATGCTTAGAGGTCGGATGCGACGACTACGATACTAAACCCGTCGAGTTTTCGCGTTTACTCGCTAAGATTCAGGCGCTATTAGAGAAAAAAGTTACCTCATGAAACCTGAACAAGGCCGTGTGTTGGTCGTTGATGATAATGAAGCGAACCGCGACTTGTTGGCGCGTCGGGTGCGACGACAGGGGCACACGGTTACTGTAGCCGAAGATGGTATCAAAGCACTAGAGCTGATGGCACAAGAGCCGTTTGATCTGGTGCTGCTTGATATTATGATGCCGAAAATGAATGGCTATCAAGTGTTAGAGCATCTCAAAAACGACCCCAACCTGCGCCATATCCCCGTGATTGTGATTTCAGCGGTGGATGATATTAATAGTGTGGTGGAATGTATTGAGCTGGGAGCTGAGGATTATCTCCCTAAGCCCTTCAATGCGGTATTGCTTGCCGCCCGGATTAGAAACTGTTTGGAGAAGAAATGGTTACGTGATCAGGAGCAATTTTATCTCCAGCAATTGCAAGCTGAACAGGGACGAACCGAGCGCTTACTACTTAGCATTTTGCCCATGCCCGTGGCTGAGAAGTTGAAACAGGGACAACAAATCATTGCCGATAGCTTTCCAGAAGTCACTGTCCTGTTTGCTGACATTGTTGATTTTACCCGGCTTTCGGCTGATCACACGCCCATCAAAATCGTCACTTTGCTCAATCAGATCTTCTCTGCTTTTGATCGATTAGCCCAACAGCATGGTGTAGAAAAAATTAAAACGATTGGTGATGCCTATATGGCGGTTGGGGGCTTGCCGATACCATGCAGCAATCATGCTGAAGCGATCGCAGAAATGGCGATCGATATGCTGGATGTTGTTACTCAATTTCAAGGAGATACCGATGAGCCGTTAACGATGCGAATCGGGATAAATACTGGTCCCGTCGTAGCGGGGGTGATTGGGATGAACAAGTTTATCTACGATCTATGGGGAGATACGGTGAATATCGCTAGCCGTATGGAATCTTTCGGTTTACCGGGTTGCATTCAAGTCTCTTCAACAACCTATAAGATCTTACAAAATAAATACTCTTTTAAAGAGCGAGGCTCTATCCCGATTAAAGGTAAAGGGGAGATGACCACTTATCTCCTTCAAAGCCGAAAAATCGCTTAACTTTTTTTCAAATGATGCTCTTTTAACCCTAGTACAAGGGAATGTAAATTTTAATTGATCTAGCAGTAATTTGCTTCACATAATTCATGTTTTCTCGTCATGTTTATAAAATTAAAAAATGCTAGGGTGCGCTAACAACATGTCACGCACCCTAGCAAGTATCTAGATTGGAATTTGTAGGTTTACCGCGAACCCGGAATGGGTTGAACAATACCCAACAATGACTGAGGTTGATGTGTTGGTAGCTGGGGTGCTGTAACTCTTTCAGAATACAAACGAGAACGCTCTTGAGCAATCACAGGCAACGCATGACGCACTTGATTCGCGATCGCTACCGTTTTCACATCATAAGTCTGCGTCAGCATTTTTGGATACAGACCAATGCCAATAATCGGTAGGAGTAAGCAAGCGGTGATAAAGATTTCGCGAGGATTGACATCACCCAAATATTTCTCTAGCTTCAGTTCGGGATTCGCGTTTCCATAAAACACGCGACGCAGCATGGAAAGTAGATAAATCGGGGTGAGGATTAATCCCACGGCGGCTAACAAAACCATCACCACTTTGAAGGCTGGATTGTAAGCATCACTGGTGGTAATTCCCAGGAATATCGACAACTCGCCCACAAACCCACTCATCCCTGGCAACGCAAGAGACGCCATCGAACCCGCAGTAAACAGAGCAAACGCTTTGGGCATGGTTTTCGCCATTCCACCCATTTCTTCCATCCACAAGGTGTGTGTGCGATCATAGGCAACACCCGATAGGAAGAAGAGTGCAGCCGCAATCAGCCCGTGAGAGAGCATTTGCAGCATCGCACCGTTGATGCCCAAGTCGTTGAAACAAGCAATGCCAACCAGAACAAAGCCCATGTGGGAAATTGAAGAGTAAGCCAGCCGACGCTTGAGATTCTCTTGAGCAAAGGCAGTGAATGCCCCATATACGATATTCACAATACCCAAAATCGCGAGTACGGGAGCAAAGTGAATATGGGCATTGGGCAGCATTTCCATATTCATGCGAATCAGCCCATAACCGCCCATTTTCAGCAGCACACCCGCTAAAATCATGGAAATGGGGGCAGAAGCTTCGCTGTGAGCATCCGGCAACCAGGTATGTAAGGGGAATATCGGGAGTTTGACGCCGAAGGCAATTAAAAAGCCGGTATAAGCTAAGAGTTCTAGGGCGATGGGATAGTGCTTGTGGGCTAGCTGTTGCATATCAAAGGTAACGGTATCGCCATAAAAGGCCATCGCTAAGGCCGCTACCAAGATAAAGATTGAGCCGGCTGCGGTATAAAGAATAAACTTGGTCGCTGCATAGAGACGCTTTTTACCGCCCCAGATGGAAATCAGCAGATAAACCGGAACTAGTTCTAGTTCCCAAATTAAGAAGAATAAGAGTAAATCCTGAGCCGCAAACACGCCAATCTGGGCGCTATACAGAATCAAGAGGAGGGCATAAAACAGCTTGGGTTTCTGGGTGACTCTCCAGGCAGCAAGGGTAGCCAAGGTTGTCACTAAACCAGTCAGGACAATCAGTGGCATTGACAAACCATCGACGGCAACTGACCAATTCAATCCCAACTGGGGTATCCAGGGATAAGTTTCAACCAGTTGGAATGTGGAGCTTTGTAAATTGTAGTGGTTGCAAAAGGTGTAAATCGTTAAGGCAAAATCAATTAAACCCACCCCTAGGGCATACAAGCGGACGGTTCTACCTTCTTTATCGGGTAGGACAGGAATCGCTAAAGCTGCTAATAGGGGCAACAGAATAATAGTGGTCAGCCAGGGAAATTGACTATTAATCATTACTGAGAATAAATACCTATCGTTGCCGACTCCTTTATTTTATTAAGTTAGGTAAAGTTTTGAGAAGAGTCTGTCCATAAGACCATCAAATCTTTATAATTTCCTGGAATCAATGCTGAGTATGAACTTCAAAAAGGATTGACAATTTATGGAGTTCATGGTACAAAGACCCTAAGAATCCTTCACACCCTAATCTCCATAAATCGCTAGCATCAGGCCAGCCCCCAAAAGAACCGCGAGTGCAATGGGTATAGTTGCCGCTGCTTCAATCAAAGTGGGAAACAGAACATAAGCCGCCGCTAACGCTAATACAATATCCAGAACTATTAACAGAGTTTTAAACAATTTCATGGCTTGGTAGAAATGCGTCTCCAAACCATCTTTCTCTTGCTCTTCTCTCTAGTCGGGATAATTTTCGATTAAGGGACTAAACGAGCGAGAATACCTTTAGCAATTGTTTGATCTAAGGGCTTATGGGAGAGTAAGCCCGATAAGAGTTTACGCCATATCCAGCGGCTCAAGGACGGTAATCGTAGCCAAATCAGGTTTTGTAACACCCGTTGCAAAAGCAACGCCGCGAATAGCATGACCCATAAAAGCCATGGATTTATTTGAATGAGCAGGGGTATCCACAAAAGCGCGATCGCAACTACCGTCAACCAAGATAGCACCCGAACCAGTAGCTTCCCTTTGACCAAACCCTTCAGATGTAGCTGACTCAGCAGTTGATTGATTAGCCAATGATGAGCCAAAGTAATTTGGCGACAAAACTCAGGATATTCTAGACAATTACTCTTAATTTGGTGCAAGACTTCTCCATCGCTGGAAATCACACTCCGCATCAGCGCTTCTGGGTAACCTCCCTGCACAAAGTAAGTGTAAAACGTTAATTCTGACCGCAGGTGGTTTTGTGCATCAATCAGAGCATAGTAGCGCAAATCGGCTAAAAACTTGGGAGAAAAGTCAAGGCGGCAACCCACCTCTTTTGCTGATTGAATTTGCTGGAGAACATCTTGATCGAGGTTGAAGCGAATGCTGTGAAATACTACGCGAGAACGAGAAATTCGCTCTTGCTCAAATTGGATATAGGGTTCTAAATTTAAAACCCTACGTTCCCAAGTCTTGTGGGAGTGCTTTCGGGAAATAGAATGCGGCACGGGAAATTTATTCTATCCTCACCTGTGGTTACGTTGAATCTCAGAAAGACCCATCCTTGCCAGAATTCCAGTGCAGCGACGCTTGTACTAAACTAATGACAAATTCCAACAATCCGCGCCACTGTTTTTCCCCCGCCGTGACACCCTCTTTGTGAATTTGGAGAATCACATCCCGATGAGGATGATCCAAAATTTCCTGAGAGTAGCGGTTAATCACATCACCATCGAGCTGAATTACGGTTTGGGCATAAATTATATCCGTGGTGACGGCTTTTTGCAGCACTTCGGGTTTAACATAGCCCGGTTGCTGTGCTAGCGTTCGGGACAAAGCCTTGTTTCGATTATCCAGTGCGGTTTTCAGTTCACTGATCTTTCGTAAGCTTCGTAAGAAGCGGCAGTTTCTCAAGACTCGTTGAGCTTTGAGAATCTCTTCGGAATGGGTGGGACTGATCGGGTCTGGTAACCGTGTTTGGATATGATGCATTTCTACCGTTGGATCGGTAAGAATGGCGTTTTCCCCTGAGGTCGAATCGAGGACGGTGGGGTCGTAAAACTCCGAGGATGGGTCACTCAGGAGCAAGGCGTACTCCAGTTCCAGGGTTTTGCGTAATTCCAGATAGCGCGATCGCAAAGACTCGTGAATTCCCTGCTGTTCCAAATACTCCCCAGAGATCGGATAAATATCCCGGTAGGCTTCCCAAGCGATAAACTTGTCCCCTGTAATCTGCTCAACCACCATCGTGTTCACTTCGACGGCGGTGATGTCGATCAGAACTTCCCCCAAGGACTGCAAAAATTCATTGAGGTTTCGATTCAACCCAGAAGTGGCAGGTCTACTGTGGTCGGAGTGGGGTACGACTAAGTCTGTCGTCTTTTTTCGCTTTCGGTTTTGAGTATTGATCATCGCCATCAATCTACCTACTTCTAGCTATTCGAGTTTGGGGGGGGTGGGGGTGGTACTTGTTTGTCAACCGATTTCGGCTGAGTGCCTGCGTCTGGCTCTTGATCGGTCAGTTTATCAGACAGTTCGGGAGAAACTCCTGGCTCAGACGCTTGTGACCCCTCTGAATCTGGCGAAAACTGGTTATTGTTGAGATTAAGATTGTTTGTCTGCGACTCATCCGGGGTCAAATCGTCGAGGGTTCCAGACCAATCAAAACCCGTACCTATATCGTGATCTCGATCTAACAAAACTCCAGAAGGTTCAAGTTCTTCTGCCATAAAGTCATCCCAATCCTGACTGGCTTCTAAGTTTGAACTCAACTCATCCAGAGAGGAATTGGCAAAGGGTTCAGTGTCTTCCACTAAGTCTCCCCAGTCCTCATCCTCTACCAGCTCTAAAGACTCCATATCGACCACCGGTGCCTCAATTAAAGACGGAGGCTCATCCATCACCCAATCATCCCATTCTTCATCCTCTTCTAAGTCCAAAGACTCTAAATTGGGAACGGGTTTGTCTAACTCTGTGTCTGCTTCATGGTCAACGAAGTCCCCCCAATCCTCATCCATTGGACTTCTTGCTTCCAGATTGTCCTGTTCTGAGGTGGAAGGCGATGCAAAATCTTCCCGTTTGAGAGTTGCCCAATCTTGATTTTCGAGGGAGTTTAATTCCCCTTGAGCGGACTCTGGTTCTTCCTCCATGAAGTCTCCCCAGTCTTCATCCACTGGAGAAATTGAGGTTTCCAGGTTCTGTGATTCTGAGGTTGGGAATGGTGCAACATCGTCCCGACTGATGAGATTTTCCCAATGCTGAGTTTCTAGCGAGTCGGATTCCTCTGGCTCAAACTCCGATTGTTCCGCAACAAATTCTCTCAAATCCTGCTCAACTGGAAAGCTATCAGATTCCAGGTTCTGCGGTTGTGCTTCTGAGGGCGAAGCTAAATCTTCGGGTCTGAGATTTTCCCAATCTTGATGGACGGGTAAGTTTGATGCTTCTGGCTCAGTTTCCGATTCTGCCTCAACCGTATCAGTCCATTCCCAATTTTCACGAAGGTCTGACTCAGGTGTATCTGAGTTAGGGGGTGGCGCGACGGGCAAAGACTCTAATAAATCTAAGACAGAGTCATCCCAATCGTCATCTTCGTCCTCCTCCTCATCGGCTTCCTCGACCAATATTGGGTCGTTCTCTGTCGATGGTGTGAGGGAAGAAATTGGGAGTTCTGAGGCCGATGATGGCTCTGGAATGATATCTTCTTGGGTTACCAGGTCTGGAGTGATGATTGCATCTGTTACCCCCTCGGTCGGCTCAACGACTGGCTTAGCCTCAGGGATTTCTTCTGCCGATGGCAATAGCTGACTCTCCCTATCCAGGGATTCAGGCTCAATCAACGGAAGGGTTGTATCTGGATAATGCAGAGCCACTAAAACCTCAAATAGCTTTTGCAAACTCTTGAGATTGTTCTCAATTAACTGACTGCCTCCAGCGACTTGCTCCAGGTGGAATTGCTTCAATTCCCGGTAGCGACCATTGCCGATAAATTCTTCACCAACCTCGTGTTCAACCTCTCCCTCAATCATATTGATGCGGGTACGCAGGCGATGACCGGGTTTGGCAACCGATGTATCTACATCCTCTTCTGTGGGCACCCAGGTGGTAAATTTCAACTCAACCGCTTCACTGAGGGCTAAAGCCAGCGCCTCAGGAATGTTACCCGCCTTAAGTTGTGCTTTAAAGTCATCGCTAGACGCCATATATACTCTCCCCACTGAAATCGGCGGTTCGCTGGCCAAGAAACTGCCTAAAATGTTTCTGTATTGTCAATTGTTACTGTTTATTATCTGGAGCGGAGGGAGGGAGGACAGAATTTCCATCCGCGAGTCGGCGTGATGCCGATGGTAGGTGGGTTAAGGTATGGGTCAGAACAGTAAACAGTTGTTGTAAGTTTTCCAAATTGTGCTGAATAATTTGGCGTCCTTGTTGAACTTGCTCCATGTGAAATTCTCGAAGTTCGGTATAAGGGCCATTCCCAATGAACCGACTGCCCACTTCATTATCGATCGCACCATCTACGATATTCAGGCGGGTACGCATCCGACTATCGGGAGTCGGCTTGGCTGTTTCGGCTTGGGTGTTAGTCTCTGAGTTCTTGGATGAAGATACCCAGGTGGTAATTTCCAACTCAACGGCTTCACCCAGCGCCAGGGTCAGGGCATCCACAATCCTTCCTGCTTTGAGTTGTTCTTTGAAGTCGTCGCTGATTGCCATACGCTGATGCTTGCCTCAAGCGATAAAGATAGGTTGCATATTAGACCAGAAGTGCCTTGACTATAGCAAACCTCTGCCCCACCTTAACAATTTTCAGGTTTCAATCCCATCCGAATGTGTTAGGTGTTGAGTCTAATTACTGGGAGTTGATGACCAGAAGTCGGTGGCGTCATATCCCAATTGCCTCAGCATGTGGCGCAGTAGGGGCAAGCTAAGACCAATCACATTGGTGTGACAACCTTCTATTTTTTCCACAAACAGGCTGCCTTGACCTTCCAATGCAAAGCAGCCAGCACATTGCAAGGGTTCACCGGTCGCGACATAGGCTTGAATCGCGCGATCGCTGATATGGGCAAAGTAGACGTTTGTAGTACCGTGGCGAACTACAGTTTGTTTTTTCGCGACATCAATCAAGGCATGACCCGTATACAGTACGCCCATCGTCCCTCGCATTTGCTGCCAACGGGCGATCGCTTCGGAGGCATTAGCTGGTTTTCCATGAATTTCGCCCCTGACGCTCAACACTGAATCACAACCCAAGATTAGGGCATCGTTAAATTGACCTGCAACCGTCTCGGCTTTTTTTCGCGCCAGAGTCTCCACCAAGGGCAGGGGGTCATTTAATTGCACTTGAGATTCATCAAAGTCACTTGAGCAAACCACTGGTTCAATTCCAGCATTTTGCAACAAGCGTCTGCGAGCAGGCGAAGCGGAGGCTAATACAAAGGTTGGGATACCCATAATCTCCAGAATTTGAGGACACTTGGTCTCAGAGTTCTTCAGTTAATACACCTACAGCAATTCCAGTTTGTCATTGCGCTGCAAGCATCTTTGATTGAGTTAGCTTCTGAGAGCTTCAATACACTGAAAAAGACTTAACCACTTGCTCAAACACATTCTGCATCTTATTCCAGCGTCGTTCCGTGGTTGAAGCATTAAAGGTGTAGAGTTTGCCACGACTCACCGCCACGCTGGCAAGGTTGTGCCGTTCTTGGTTGGGAAGCTTGACATTATATTCCAGAAGGTAATAAGTTTTATCCCCAGACTCACGCGCTTCGGCGTTAACCAATTCCGCTTGGCGACCCGAATTTGGAGGTGCGATCGCATTTTTTTGCAACTGATAGCCCACTTCTCCGGGTGTTCCCAAATCTTGCAGGGTTTTCCCTTTTGGCACTTCGCTAAAGATGACGCTAACGTTTTCTGTCTGCTCAACCAAATCACGGAACACAATATCAGGTCCGGTCGTCACTTGAATGGGTACCCAACCATTGGGATAAAGAAACTCATAGCCATCAGTGCTATCGACATAGCTTTTTAATCCGCTGATACCGGTAGCGCATCCATGTAAACCCAGGCTCAGTACCAGCAGCATTAGTGCGGCAATTGCTTTGAGCATCTTTACTCTCCGTTGAATCCTGCTGCTTTATTTTCTCATCTTTAGGGGACAAAGCTTGGGTTAAGTTATTGAAGGAAAATAGTGTTTTCTGACGGTCTATTATATTCATTACAAGAGTCTTAATCCGTTGTTAAGGCTTAGATCTGTAGAAACGACTCGGCAAGAGTGGAGAGTTTTAACGGCGTTCACCTAAAACTTGAGCTAACGACTTGAGAAAGAATGCTGCCTTAGAGGAAACTATGAACCAGACTTATCGAACACTCGCTTTTTTGGGATTTACTACCATTCTGGTTGGACTACCTAAAGCCGTTTTTGCCCAGCTTCCCCCTGTTCCAGGGCTGATTGCCGCTCAGCAGCAGCAAGGGGTGAGCGCTGTGGAGTTGTATAACCGAGGCGTTGATAAACTCAATGCGGGGAATTATCAAGGAGCGATTGCGGATTTTGACCAGGCGTTGCAACTTGACTCCAAAGATGCGGATACTTATTATAATCGTGGATACGCTTATCACACGATAGGTAGTTACGAAAAGGCAATCACAGACTACACTGAAGCGATTCGGTTGAACCCAAAATTTGCTCAAGCCTACAGCAATCGAGGCTATACCTATTTTGTGTTGAAAAATTACCAACAATCGATTGCTGATGCCACCAAAGCCATTGAACTGAATCAAAGCAGTGACAACGCTTATGTCAGCCGGGGGAATGCTCACGACGAACTGGGAAACCATGATGCCGCATTGGCTGACTATGAGAAAGCGCTCTCCCTCAATCCCAACAGTGCTAGGGCGTTTTACAACCGAGGTTTAACCCGTAATCGCCTCAATCAGCATCAATCCGCTATTCAAGATTACTCCCAAGCGATTCGGATTCAACCCGAATTTGCCGAAGCCTATTACAATCGAGGACTCTCTCGCTTCACTTTGAAAAACTATCAAGATGCGATCGCAGACTTGAAAAAAGCTGCCGAACTTTTCAAACAGAACGGTAGGACAGACAATTACCAGAGTGCGATGGATGTGATTAAAAACATACAGGAGCTAGGTAACTCCTAAATTGCACAAGTCTCAATCCTACCGTTAGATGCGAGCAATAGCTAATCCAATTGAGTAATTGGCTGTGCTGGTACTCACAGTACTTTTGTCTCGCGGGGGCTAGCTCATACCAGAGGCTGAGTAAGCGACGAACACTAACCCCCCAACGAGTACCAGTGCTGCCAAACCTAATAAAATATAATTTCGTTTTTGAGCGCCTGTCGGAGGCTCTGCCAAGTAAGTCTTGGTTTCTGGAGCAAAATTATTGATTAGACCGCCTTCTTCTTTAGTAAATGGCATGAAAATGATAACCTTCGTTTACTTATTAACTTTAAATTTAACAGAAATAGGCATTAATGCTCTCACCAATCTGTCATAAATCTTTACGAGACTCGCAGAATCTTTACAGTAAGCCCCCCTGTACTCGATGAAGTATCGCTGGAGGGCTTGTATATCAGGAGTTCACGAGAACAGAACACATTCTCTGTGCTTCTCCCTCAAGAGCCAACATCACCCGATATGTCAACAGTATGGGCGGCAACAGGAACAGCAATTAAGGCCAAAAGGAAAAGCAATCCCAAATTTATTCCTGGAGTGAGACGGAGCATAAAACCTCTACAATGCAGTAGAAACGAGCATAGCTGAGAAAGACAGGATGACCTGAAAACCAATTCAGGATTGAAGGGGTAATTTCTCTCTGATTTCAGCCAAGTCAATTTGGCAGAATGCGTTTTGGTGGTGTCAAACGACAAACTGTCGCATTCAGGGGTTGCCAAGCTCAACGAGTCTGGATGGGAAGACTAAAATCAATCGTCATTTCCACCAGAAGGGGTAAGGAACATTCGTACAATAATTTCTTGGCTTCATATCATTCAACAGATTCAGGAGATTGGCAATGTCAACAGTCGCAGTTGGGTCCATTGAAACGAAGGGCTTTCCTGCTGTACTCGCCGCAGCAGATGCAATGGTCAAAGCAGGTAGAGTCACTTTAGTGGGATATATCCGAGTAGGGAGCGCTCGCTTTACAGTTAATATTCGCGGGGATGTTTCGGAGGTAAAAACCGCTATGGACGCTGGAATTGCGGCTGTAGAAAGAGTTTACGGTGGTGCGTTAGAGTCTTGGGTAATCATTCCTCGTCCGCACGAAAATGTTGAAGCGGTTCTGCCCATTGCTTATTCGGCTGAAGTTGAACAGTACCGGGATGCTGTGGAAAACCCCATCATGCCTAGACGCGCAAACGGCTCTTCCTTTTAAATAAAGGATGAAGAATGAAGGATGAAGCTTAATCCTTCATCCTTCACACTCAGGACTTACCGAGTCACACCCTGTATCACATTGGAACCATCGAAAGGTTGTGGATTACCAGTCCAATTAAAGTCGTTAATCCGCAAGCTGATAGAACCGAGTTGCTGAACTGGGTTGAAGCGCAAGAGGATATTGTAGGTACGACGGCTATATTCCAATAGGTAGTCCGTGCTGATCTCCTTACCTGTATCTAAATTAATAGATGTCTGAAACCCAACCCGGAACGGGCCGTAAACTTGCTGAGTAATTCCCGCAGATAGAACTTTAGTATCTGCCACTCGGTCAAAGAGGAAGGGTGATTTGTTACCAAGGGCTACCTGGGTGTAGCCGATGTTAAAACCTGTGTAGTCCAGATAAGGGCGAGAGAAATGACCCAGTTGGCCGACCAGTGCAATGGTGCCACTTAAAGATTGTTGAGTATCTCCGTTACTGTAGAGACTCGCAACACCTGTGACACCTGTCGTGAGGGCTAAATAAGGTACCACTGGGGTTGGAGTATAGCGTAACCCTTCTGTGGGAGTTGGCGGTAAAGCTTGACCCTGCCAAAGCAAAAACCCCTTATTTAAAGAAACGCTGCCTTGATAACGCCCTAGACTAATCCGATTATTAGTGCGGTTGGGTTCAAGTAAGTCTAATCTATCCGTATCGGCGTTGATATATTGAGCACCAGCCTGGTAAGTGAGGCTGATACCCGTATTCCCTAGGGGAATCACAGGTGAGGTGATAACAGCACCAATGCTACTCCGAACGGTCTGGAAACCCAGGGAGCCATTAAAAAGGCGATCGCGATAGCTAGATTCCAGGTTGAGGGTATGGGGGAGAGTCGTGCCAATAATCTGCTGAAGTCGTAAACTGCCGCGAAAATTTTCTTCAAAGTCGGTGGGATCGAACGTGGTGAGAACCGCACGTCCGGTAAGCGTTGTTCGTGGCCCAAGAGTCCCATCCAGCCTAGCTCTGACCCCAAAGACCGATGGATCAATCACGCCTTCCTCAAAGATAGCTCGCTGAAGAAAGTACTGGGGTGTGACACTAAAGCGCAGGTTCGGTGTATTGAGTACCTCAAACGATCGCTCAACAAACAAACCACCCCGATCATTTCCGTCATACCCAAAGTTGAGCAGAGCCGGTTCCCGTGGACGGCGGTCAATGGTGATGCGATTTCGTAACAAAGGCAGCTCAAAGCCTTGGTCGAATACAAGACGGGGGCGAGAGGCGACCACTTCATCCACCAACGGCTCTAACCGTGTAAATCGAGCGGTATCGGCGCGTACCTCTAACTCTGGCGGTGAGAAGGGATCGTTGGTAATCCGCACGTTCCGAGCGATCGCATTTGAACCTTCAAAATCCACCCGTTCAGCTTGATAGCGAAAGCGATTAATTGTACCCCCTGATGGCGGGACAGATAAATTTTGGGCTGAACTCCCGCCACCCACCACAAAGGAATAACCTCCGGGATTACTGATCCCTTGTAAGGGTTGATCGCTGGCGATGCGATCGCTTAACGGTCGCTGGGGGGGTGGGGCGGTACTCCCCGGTGTTGGCGTGAAGGAAAGATCGGTTCCGGCGGTGGGTGAATATAACTCGCCACTGGCATTTAAAATCACGCCACTATCTTGGACAAAGTAATACTCAAAGCGTTGACCCCGTAACACCTGCTGTCCTCGTGTCAGGGCGACATTGCCTTGAGCGACGATAATCCGATTGGGCAAATTCACTTCAACGCGATCGGCATTGAGTAAGGCTTCCCGAAACCGTAACACAACATTGCCCTGTGCTGTAATTACTTTTCGCTGATCATCATACTCTTGGCGGTCTGCCGTTAACTCAATCACACCGCCCGTACCGAAAGGATTATCGGGTACGTTGGGCGTGGGTGCTGGGGTGGAAGGGGGTTGAGGGTTAACCTGGTCGGGATTGGGTGCGGGTGCGACTTCTTCTGCCGGTGAGGGTTGAGTCTCTGGATTGGGAATACTGAACTCAAATTCTCTCGCCTCTCCCCCACGCTCTTGAGTCACCAGACGCTTCACGTTTTGTGTGCCCAGTGTCACACTTAAGGCATCAGATGGTGAGACGTTCGAGGACGCAGAGGCTTGAAGCGCTTTCCCTTGACTGACTAAAACGGTAGGGGAAGAACGGGTTGAGGAAGGTAGCGCGGCGGAACGTGAGAGACTCTGGGCGCGATCGCTTTCCGGCTCTACGGCTTCACCGATCAATGGAGCCTCAGGGGATGCTTTGGAATATCCGACGGAAATAGGAGGACCAAGTAAGGCGGCGCTTTTATAAACCTTCAAAGGGGAAAATTCTGGCGCAAACGCCTCTGGCGGGCTGGGTGTAGGGATTGTTCCGCTAGGTAGGGAACGACTCAATCTCGTGCCCGGTGCCTCAATTGAAGATTGTTCGAGATTGACGGCCTCGTGAGTCGTGACGGGCTGGATAATTGCAGGGGTTTCAGGCGGTTGAACGGGTTGGGGCATCTTTCAACAATAAGAGTCGAAGGGACGGCTCCGAAACGTGAGCGTCCACCGCCCTGAATACTGCCAGGGCAAGGCACGCCTCGCCCTTTCAGACTGGGGGATGAAGCGATTAGCTTCTTGGTCTTGCTAGACGACCAGCACCATCGGTGCCGCAGCCATCCAGAGTACCATGCTACGCTTAACCGTTGGAGTAAATTACTCCAAATCCCGTCGGTTGGGGTTACGAGCCGGATCGTTTGACAAAAAGCCAAATACAAATAGAGCCACGAAGATACTAACAACGATATAGACCACAATTTTGAGGGTGACCATATTGATATCTCCCAGAGAGTATGAACAGCAGAATGAATTCAGCGTTACAAAACGCTATAACTTTCTTAATCATACCCAAAGGTGGCTTCCTTTTTTGGCTTGGGATCAAGGAAACGGCATCGCTCTCCAGCCGTCTGTGACTGTATTAGCTGGGCTTTGCTCATCCATGACGCATCCTGGTTGTGTTACGTTCCAGCCGTTCTTCAGAGACGAGCGGGATAAAAGGATCGCAAGCAAGGTGAAATGGGGTTTATAGGGACACAAATAAGGTTTACCACACGGGTTCTAACGCCTGATCCCCAACCTTCAAAACAGTTTCGTGAGCATTTGTTGACAAAAAGAGTATTAAAGTCTCTCAATTTCAGCACAAGTAAGTACACAATATGATCCGAGTAAGACTTGGAACTTTGTCGCTTTATGCAGCCAATTCGCACGTTTAACGTCTCTCCTTCCTTACCGAAGCCACTGGAACCCTTACGGAAGCTGGCTTACAACCTCCACTGGGATTGGAATGTCGAGACCAAAGATTTATTCCGACGTTTAGACCGCGATTTGTGGGAGTCCAGCCGCCACAACCCTGTCTTGATGCTGGGCACCATCAGCCAAGCGCGGCTTCAGGAAGTCGCAGAAGATGAAGGATTTCTGGCCCAAATGGAGCGAGCTTCTCGACAGCTGGACGACTACCTCAAAGAGCGGACATGGTACCGCAAACATCGCGACAAAGGAGAGAAAACTGAATGTTATGCCTACTTCTGTGCTGAGTATGGTCTGACGGATTGTCTACCCATCTATTCAGGTGGCTTGGGTGTCCTAGCGGGAGACCACCTCAAGTCAGCCTCTGACCTAGGTTTACCTTTGGTAGCGGTTGGTTTGCTTTACCAGGAAGGCTATTTTGCCCAGTACCTTAATGCCGATGGTTGGCAGCAGGAACGCTATCCGATCAACGATTTCTACAATATGCCGCTCCACCTAGAGCGGAAGGCCGATGGTTCAGAGCTGCGGATCGAAGTAGACTATCCAGGCCGTACTGTCTATGCCCGTGTCTGGCGAGTACAGGTGGGAACCGTACCCTTGTACCTCCTTGATACGAATATTGAGCCGAACAATCCCTACGACCACGACATCACCGATGAGTTGTATGGTGGCGACCTGGATATGCGGATTCACCAGGAGATGATGTTAGGGATTGGGGGGATGCGTGCCCTACAAGCGTTGGGATACAAGCCAACGGTCTATCATCTCAACGAAGGTCACTCGGCCTTTTTGATTCTAGAGCGCATCCGGAAGCTGATGCAGGAAGAAGGGCTGAGCTTCCATGAAGCAAAGCAGGTTGCTCAATCAACGCAAATTTTTACGACTCATACACCGGTCTCTGCTGGGTTTGACCTGTTTCCCCCCGATAAGGCCATGTACTATGTGGGTCACTATGCCAACATTTTTGGCTTATCGAGAGAGGAATTTCTCGGTTTAGGACGGGAGAACCCAGCGGATCTGGCATCTCCCTTTAGTATGGCGGCATTAGCGCTGAAGACAGCCAGTTATACCAATGGGGTGAGCGCGCTGCATGGAGAAGTATCACGGGTGATGTTCCAAGGGCTGTGGCCGAACCTGCCACTGCCGGAAGTGCCGATTACATCGATTACCAACGGGGTACATGCTCGCAGCGTGGTGGCGAAGCCGACGCAGGAACTGTATGACCGTTACCTAGGGCCAAGCTGGTCGGATAAAGGAGCCGATGACCCTTTGTGGGAGCGGGTGAATTCAATTCCTGATGAGGAGTTGTGGCGCAATCACGAGCGGCAGCGCTCGGAGTTAGTTGTGTATGTACGGGAGCGGATGCTCAAGCATTTACGCGATCGCGGGGCACCCCCAACAGAACTGGCTCAAGTCCACGAAGTTCTCGATCCCAGCGTTTTGACCATTGGCTTTGCCCGTCGGTTTGCCACTTACAAACGAGCCAACCTGTTCATGCGCGACATGGAGCGGATTAAGAAAATCATGAGGGCTAATAAAGACCGACAAGTCCAGTTTGTGATTGCCGGTAAAGCCCACCCGAAAGACATGCCAGGGAAAGAACTAATCCGCCAAATCATCCGCCAGGTTCGTGAAGCGGGGATTGGGGATCATGTTGTCTTTGTCCCTGACTACGACATTTATCTGGCGCGGATGATGGTAGCCGGTTGCGATGTTTGGTTGAACACGCCTCGTCGCCCCAGAGAAGCCTCTGGAACTTCTGGAATGAAAGGGGCGATGAATGGTCTACCCAATCTCAGCATTCTCGATGGATGGTGGGATGAAGCGGATTACGTCCGCACCGGCTGGCCGATTGGTCATGGGGAAACCTATGATGACCCCGAATACGAAGATCAGATCGAAGCCAACGCTCTGTACGAATTGTTCGAGGAAGAGGTTGTCCCCTTGTTCTACAATCGTGACAGCGAGGGAATTCCCAGAGGGTGGGTGGCAAAAATGAAAGATGCCATCCGGTTCAATACCCCGGTCTTCAACACGGCACGGATGCTGCGGGATTACGCCATAAACGGCTATTTCCCAGCCAGTAATCGCCATTTTGCCATGACGAGCGACACCTACAAGCCAGCGAAAGAGCTAGCGAGTTGGAAGCGGCAGCTATTTGAACGCTGGTACGACATCAAAATTGAAGATGTTGATATCGCCGCCCCCGCCGACTTGATGGTCAACCAATCGGTTGCCGTCAAAACCCGGATTAATTTGGCCGGACTGAGTGCTGATGATGTCCAAGTGGAACTCTATCAAGGAGCCATCAACACCGATGGGCAAATTATGAACGGTCTACCGGTCGTGATGGAATATCAAGGCACTGACGAAAGCCACCGTAGTATTTATACGGGTGATGTGGTTTACGGTGCGAGTGGGTTACAGGGTTTGTCCCTGCGGGTGTTGCCTAAACATGACTATCTTTCTAGCCCCTATGAGCTAGGTTTAGTCCTCTGGGCTTAGAAGGGTTTAAAGGTTGAAGGTTGAAGGTTTGAACTTTCAACTTTCAACTTTCAACTCATGATTCGCTGCAAGTCTTGCAATACCTCAGCGGCTGATTGGTATCTTGCAGCGAAATGGTAACGGACCATCTTCTCTAAAATCACGGCAAATTCTTCCCGTACAGTCACTAAATGCCGCCAGATCACATCCCCGGATTCTGAATGCCCCAGTTGATAGGGAGGAATGCCAGTCAGGGCTTGAATACCAATCATTCCTAAAGCGTAAATATCACTGCTCAGCGTGGGGTGTCCAGCATATTGCTCGGCGGGAGCATAGCCACGAGTCCCAATCGCAACGGTGTAATTTTCTTGATCTGTTGGCTCTTGGGGTTGAATCTGCTTGACTGCGCCAAAATCAATTAAGAAAAGTTGATTGTCGGATTCACGACGCATGATATTGCTCGGCTTGATATCCCGATGAATGACTTTGTGTTCGTGGATAAAAACCAGAATTTCTAACGTCTCCTTCAGAAACTTGAAAACTTGCGTTTCAGGAAGTTTTTTATCGACGGGCAATTCATCACTGAGAGGATGACCTTCCACATATTCTTGCACTAAGTAAAACTCTTGCTTTTCTTCAAAATAAGCCAGTAACTGAGGAATTTGAGGATGTTTACCTAGCTTCTCTAAAATTTCGGCCTCTGTTTCAAACAATCGTCTGGCAACACCTAAAAATTTGTCATCACGACGAGCCGGTTTTAAATGTTTGACCACACAAGTCGGTGTACCAGGTCGCTGAGTATCTTGCGCTAGATAAGTCAGACCAAACCCGCCAGCACCCAACACATTTTGAACCTCGTAGCGTCCAGCCAGATGTTGCGAAGTGTCTCGGTATGTGATTGGAGGATCATTCTTGGAGGCTTCAAAGTCTTTCGAGGTCGCAATTGCTGTTGCATCATCCTCATCAGGAGCCATATCCGTGGATTCAGACAGCGATACATGGGAATCTGCTTTAAGTGATGGGTTAAGTCTCTCTCTCAAGAGTTCTTGCAAAAGTGCTAAGTTACTCTCTTGTTCCCTTGCTTTTTCTTCAATATAACGGCGCTCTTCATCGGCTTTGCGTTTCTCTTGCTCGGCCTCGTAAGCGTTGTAAGCAAGAACCCCAGTACTGGCAAAAATTAACCCTAAAGCAGGGGCTACGATGGGAATCCATCCAGACCCCAAAAATAGGAATACTGAGCTTCCTAACAACAAACTCAAGGCTACAATCTCAGCAATGGCTTGCTGTCCGGGGTGACGAACGACTCTCACAACGATACCACCAGCCATTGACCATACCCAAATCCACAAAACTTCTCCCCACTCTGGCCAGAACCAAAACAGGGATTGTCCATCGAGGGCGCTACTGAGCAATTGACTGGCGATTTGACCATGGATCACGACTCCTGGCGTTCTCTCGAAGCGTTGCTGACCCGTACTATAGGGGGTATAGAGGAGATCGTTAAGGCTAGGAGCGGTTAGACCAATCAGGACGATGCGGTTTTTGATCCAGTTAGGGTCTACTCGGTCTTGTAGAACGTCCGTTAAGGTCACGCTTCGCGCCAGCGCACCTCCAGAGCGGTAGTTCAAGAGAATCTGGTAGCCTGCACTGTCGGCGTGTTGGTAGCCCCCATCATTCGGTTCGAGCGGCTTAAAGTGCGCTTTACCCAATTTGAGGTGCTGTTGTGAGGTCAATTGGGGCTGTATTCCCTTTTGTTCCAAGTAGCGTCGTGCGAGTTGAAAGCTGAAGGAGGAGTCACTCATGCAGCGAGAATTCTTCGGTGGGTCGCCAAATAATAGAGCTCGCCGGACAACGCTCTTGGCATCTACTGAAAAGTCACTGAAGCCAACACGTTCAATGGGAACTCCTGGGGGAGGGGGTGTGCCAGGGTTATTGGAATCACTGAGTTTGCAAACGGGAACAATGCGATCGCTATTTTTGAGCCGCGTCGAAAATTCAGCATGGCCTGGGGGATAGGCAATATCCCGATAGATATCCAAACCAATAACAGCGGGTTGATGCTTCTCCAACTTCGCCATGACCTGATTGAGTAAGGCATCCTTCAAGGGGAACCCATAGGACTGAATATCGGCCTCCGTCCCCTCCACGAGCAGCAGGCGATCATCTAGTGGTAGTGCTGGTCGTAGCTGCATCATATAATCAAATGCTGTCAGCTCTAGAGGCTCCAACAGACGTAGCTGCCGACCTACCAACAGCAAACCCATAACAATCAGACTAGCTATAGCCGCAGGACGTTTGAAAGCAGTACGACCGAAGTGCCACAAACTTCTTGGCCCTAGCTTAGAGCTTTTGTCAGGAGCTGAGGCTGGAATCCCACCTTGAGTTGGTTTGGTTAAGAGGGACGTTGTTTCTTTTGTGTTTTGAGCTAACTCCCCACTCGTCACTTTCACGTATCTGACCACTCACAACGAATAAGTAAACACGACGCGCAATTGCACCTTGAGCCCCTGTGCTTGAGGTTAGTTTGAGCTTTGAGTGCTTTCTCTAACCCAAATTTTTTTCTCTACACCTTCAACCCTATTTTTATGGTTAAATCTCAGGCTTGCCCTTCTATCTTAAGTAACTCGTTGAAGGTTGTAGCTATAGGTGGTCATCATAATGTTGTAGCTTTAACTCTTACCGTTAACGTAGTGCGCTAGACACATAGGTTGGTCAGCTAGTGCAGCGCGGCGAAAATACCCCACCCGTCCAAAAAGGTTAAAAAGCTTACTATACAAACGTTCTTCCCTTTTGCCTCCTGCCTTGCCTTATCTCTACTCTACGGAGAACGCTACGCGAACTGCCTTCTTGCACTAGGGCTGCAAGAGCCAGCCTCCACCGTTTATTCGGTAATCCGATTTAGGGGTAGGTTGTTGACATCAGTAGACGACGATAATTCGATTACCCATGAGCTTAATCAAAAAACTATCTTCGCCTGCATGGCGCTGAAGATAGCTTTTAGTTGAGATTACAAGCTCGTCAATACCACTATAGAAGCTACAACACCCTATTGAAAGTTATGTGCTAATTTATCTTATTTTTTGTTTACTTCCCAACCGATGGCTTTACCAGCAGAGCGGCTGGATAGCTGTGTGGGAATTGAAACATAAAAGCCCGCTGAAGCGGGCTGGGCATTTACTGTCTTTGTCCTACTTTTCGGTCAATGTCCAGACACCATCCCAGTCATCGGGGGGAGGAGCTTGGAGAAAATGCTGACAGCGTGTCAAGTGCAATGCCGCCGCTTTATTGTCCTTGTCAATATCTTCGAGAATGGTGGCAAATTCAGTCATCGCACGGGTAAATTTCCGATTCAGGTAATGCTCTCGTCCTTTATGGTAAAGCTCGATGATTTCCTGCTTTTGCTCAGAAATAGACTCTGTGCGTAACCCCATCACTTCATAGATTCTGACGGGGTCGTTCTTCCCTTTCACGCGAATACAATCAAGCTCTCTGTACCAAATTTTCTCAGCGCAGGGTCGGAACGTATATTCACTAATCACAATATCACAGCCGTATTGCTTACTCGCGCCTTCCAAACGAGAACCAAGGTTAACACCGTCTCCAATAGCCGTAAACTCCATCCGTTTACTAGAGCCAATGTTGCCACTAATCACACTATCGGAATTGATTCCAATTCCAATTTTGATCTGTGGTTTGTTACAGGCTTCGCGACGTTCATTAAACTCTGCCAGACGATGGCGCATTTCTACAGCCGTTTGCACAGCTTCCCAGGCATGGTCTTTTAGGGGTAAGGGTGAGCCGAAAACAGCCATGATGGCATCACCAATGTATTTATCAAGGGTGCCTTTGTGTTTAAAAATCACCTCGACCATCGACTCAAAATATTCATTGAGCATACCCACCACCTCTTCTGCCTCTAAGCTTTCCGTTAAGGTGGTGTAGCCGCGAATGTCGGAGAAAAGAATAGAAACTTCCTTGCGATCGCCTCCTAATTTGGTATCGTCAAGTCTCAGTAATTCCTCCGCCAACTCCTGAGTCATGTAGCGATACATCGTACTCTTGAGCCGCTTCTCATCACTGATGTCTTCCATCACTACCAACGCCCCCCGGACTTTCGTCTCATTGTTGGCATCGGCAATTGTATTCAGGGATAAATTCACACTGCGTTGTTGCTGAGTTCCCCCAGAGATCAATATGCGATCCGGGTAGTATTGCTTACGATCTTTGGCGCTCTCTCCCTTTAAAGCATCCTCTAACCATTGGGCAAATTTGTTCTCGCCCGTTTTTTCTTGACCTTCAATGCGGAGGATATTCTTGACCCATTCTCCTTCCACACGCCTTTGGGCATCTAATCCGAGTAGGTCTCTGGCTCTCTCATTCAACGCGATAATTTTGCCTTCTTTATCGGTCGAGATCACTCCATCCGAAAGACTTCGCAGAATATCACGCTGCATACGCTCCTGTTGCTTAACAGTGTCGAACAACTTCGCGTTTTGCAGGGCTACACCCGCTTGGATGTTAAACGCCTTCATGAATTCTTGGTCAACGCGATCAAAACTCGCTTTCCAGCACTCTGGGGCTTTAGGCCAATCCGCTGGCTCATAGTCCGGATATTCGCCCTGTTTCTTCTTGTTAATTAACTGTGTGACGCCGATCAATTCCCCATCAGCGTTAAACACGGGCATACATAACAAGCTACAGGTTCGATAACCCGTCCTCTTATCGGTTTCTTTAGAGGTTTCAGAGCCTTCGTGGTCATACAGATCAAACCCAATATTAACGGGTTCACCCGTGAGAGCCACTTGACCAGCAAAGGAACTCATGGAGCGAGGCAGGCGGATTTCTTGTAAAACGCCATTGATGGGAATTTTTGTCCACAAATCATCACGGTCATGGTCAATCAGCCACAGCGTACTGCGATCCGCATTCATCAGTTGCTGGGCTTCGTCCATCACCTTTTTCAGGGTTTCTTCCAAATCTAAGCTGCTTTTGCTTAGGGAATTGGTGGCGGATATTAAGGCTTGAGCCGCTCGTTGTTTTTGGGTTGCCCGCCGCAGCGACCTAGACGACTCCATAATCAGACGAATTGAGGGAGCAAATTCCTCAAAGACTCTCTCGTCTTCAGCACTGAAGCCGTTAATATCGATTTTTTCCTCTATTGGTGCGTTTGAGTCGTGCTGGGGTTTTAATTTGTTTAAGAGTTGGACAACGGCAACTAACTCGTCCTGCTCGTTCAACAGGGGTAAAGCCAGCATTGTATAGGGGCGGTATCCAGTTTTCTTAAATTGCTCTTTGGCAGCACCAGAGCGCGGATCGTCAAAGAAATCGTAGGGAATATTAATAACTTTCTTGAAGGTCGCAACCTCACCCGCAATCCCTTGATCGGCAGGAATGCGAATTTCTAGGGAACCACCGCCTTGATCCTTAGCAATGATCGACCAGAGTTGATTTCTCTCTTCATCCAAGACAAAAATCGTCGTGCGGTCAGCCGCCAAGAGTTCCCCGGTTTTTGTCGTAATGGAACGTAACATTTCATCCAGGATTGAGTCAAACCCTTGGGCATCCAGCAAACTATCGAGCATGGATAGGGTTTGATTAACAACCTCTAGTCGGCCTTCTACCTCTGTAACAACTTGTTTGAATGTGTCTTGATTCAGAGGAGCCAGGAAGGCCGAAAAAGTTCCTTTTTTCGTTGCTAAGGCACTGACAGAGGAAGGCTGCTGTGCGTCTGTCTTGGGTTCGTCAGATTGAGCAGAAACATCAATGGTTACTTCGCGCGGTTCTAAAGCCGAGGGACGGGGAGATGCAGCTGTCATATGCTTTTCTCTACTGAAGCTCGAATTAAGAGATCTTTATTATCTGTGTGAGTCTTAATAAATTCCACTCACTCTGTGCGTTGCCCAGTTACTTGCTCATAACGAAGTAAGTATATACCCACTCTATTTACCAGTTTAGTGTTTCAACAACACTTAAACAGCATCTAGGCTGATGTCGTCGCTAGAGCACCGAAAAATTTCCACTCTGCCCATCATCTTGGCATCAACCCAGAAAAGATATGTTGTCAGTTTTACAATTTTTTCTGGGTCTTGGCTTCAGGTCGCGTTAACAAGAGCGAACGGGCACTGCAAAGAAGAAATCATAGCACATCAGTTTCGTGATTCCCCAAAAGAGGGAGAAAGATGGTTTAGACGATGAAACAAGGAATCGACAAGTCGGATGTGGAATTAAGCATCGCCTTAAACGTTAGGGAAGCGGCGGCTTCGGAGCGAGGAAAGGGAGATATACCCATTGCCTTGTCGATCGGCTTTCTCTAGTTTTGACGCGAGTCACGTGCTTTGGCGAGGAGAGACTCGGCGAAAGTCATGGCTTCTTGCGCCGAATGTCCGCCCGCAAGCTGAGCAATTTCTTCGCGACGCGTTCCATGAGTATCGAGGAGACTGACGCGGACAACTGTGCGTCGATCCGTTAGTTCATCGTTGAAAAGTGGGTCATCTAGTTCTGGCATGGCTTGGCTATTTCGCTTACGGGAGGCTGATGGTTTTAAGGAATGGGAGAGTGGTTGGTCAATGACTTGTTTATCAACTCGGAAATGTCGGTCTGCCATCGCGGCAATTAACGGTTGGTGAGTTACACACAAAACTTGATGCCGTTGGCTGAGGTGGTGCAGTTTTTCGGCGATCGCTTGAGCCACACGACCTGACACGCCTACATCAATTTCATCAAAGATTAAGGTTCTCCCAGCGTCGTTCGTCATTGAGAAACAAGCTTTTAAGGCTAGCAAAAAGCGGCTCATTTCACCACCCGACGCTGTAGCGGATAGCGGTTGTAAGGGTTCACCCGGATTCGGCGAGAAATAAAACGCCACTTGGTCGGCACCAGACGCCGTCGGAGGGATCTGTGAAATTTTGACTTGGAACTGTACCTTTTTCATCGCCAGAGGCTTGAGTTCTTCCACCAAACGCTGTTCCAGTTCTTCAGCGGCTTTCTGGCGGAAATGGGTTAATTGATGACAAAGATTTGTCAATTTTTCTTGACATTGGTTGTATGTATTCTCTAATTCTTCTAGGGATTGCCCCTCGCCACTGAGTTCAGCCAGCTCTGCCTGGAGTTTCTCATAGTGTGCGATCGCCTCGGTCAGGGTTGGCCCATATTTGCGGCAAATTTGTTTAAGTGCCTGTATGCGCTCTTCTACCGATAGGAGACGCTCCGGGTCACTTTCGAGTCCATCGCCATAGGCATTAATTTGATGGGACGCTTCCACCACCTGTGCTAGTGCGGCACTCACCATATCGAGCAACGGTTGTAGCTGAGCATCGAAGCGCACCATATCATTTAACGTGGCTTCAGCCTCTCCCAATAAATCAGCCGCCGCTGTACCACTTTCATTTTGGTAAAGGGCTTGATAAGCTTGATAACTCTGCTGTTGGAGGTCTACAACATGGCTCAGGCGTTGGCGTTCTTGTTCAAGTTGTTCAAGTTCGTCAGCTTCTTTCAGGTTAGCCGCCTTAAGCTCCTGAGTTTGATACTCTAACCAGTCGAGCCGTTGCAAGCGTTGTTGTTCGGATTGCCGCCGTCTCTCCAGCGCTTGCGCTGCCTCCTGACAAGTCATGTAGGCGGCTGCCACTTGATCGCGCTGCTGAAGTAGGGAAGAACCCCCATATAAATCGAGTAACCCTCGTTGGTGCGAGGCAGCCATGAGAGAGACGGTTTGACCTTGAGCCGTAATTTCTACCAAGCGCTCACGCAGGCGCTCCATCAGGGCACGGTTGACTAACACGCCATTAACCCGTGAACGTGCTCGGATGTTGCCTGGGGTTACCGCAATCTCCCGACTACAAACTAAATCCGCCTCATCGAGCAAATCTATTTCCTGCTCGTTTAGCCACGCGACTAGGGCGGCATCGGCTCGAAATGTGGCTTCCACCATCGCCCGTTCAGTGCCGGTGCGAATGATGCGCTGGCTGACCTTTCCGCCCAACGCCACATCAATCGCATCTAAAATAATTGATTTGCCCGCACCGGTTTCGCCAGTCAATACAGTCAGACCTGTACCGAATTCCAGTTCTAGCTGATCAATCAAAGCAAAGTTTTGAATCCGTAAAGCAAGCAGCATAGCCATTTTTAACGTTTAATCGAGGTGCTGGCTGTTGAATCGCGCCCAAATGGGCGCGATGCAGATTGAGTCCGACAGCCAAAATCTTGAATTGATCCAGTGAGTAACAAAATTCTCCTAGAGGAAAGAGGCAATCTCAGCAAACCCCATCCATACTGGAAAGAAAGCATCAGGAGATGCAAAAGGCAGTTAAGCCGATGGGTTAGGGTGCCTACCAACCTTTAAGTGTAAATTTATTGTCAAGCCAACCGTGAAGGCGATTTTTGCCGATTCAAGAAAATTGTGAGCATTGGGGCGAGTCCCAGCCCTGAGTAACTGGGTTGAATCGTGCCCATCATCGTTATTGTTACAATACTTTACAGAGTCGCTCCTGTCGGTTCCTATTTAATATGAATCTTAAAACAGTTTCCCCAGCCCCCTCCGAAATAGACTTTAATCCTATGCCGGAAAAGCAGATTGTGTCAGTGCCAGCGGAACCCATTGCTATTGAGTATGAAGTTAGTCCCACACCAGACCCATCGGAAGCCTTAGCCAATCAACCTCCGGTGTTCGCGACTGAAGCGTTGCGCTACGATCCTGTGGCGATTTCGGCTCAATACAGTAAGGCACCCCTACAAGTGTTGGGGCGAATCTGGAATATTACCTTCCCCTGTGTGTCTTTAGCATTAGGGCTGTGGTGGGATCGATTCGTAGGTCGCGAGGTGATTAACAATCGGCGTCGAGCGATTCAACTGCGGAAGATTTTGACGAAACTGGGGCCAGCTTACATTAAGGTGGGACAGGCGCTCTCAACGCGACCGGATTTGGTGCCGCCGATTTTCTTGGAAGAGTTGTCGCTGCTGCAAGACCAGTTGCCGCCTTTTCCCAATGAGGTGGCTTATCAATTTATAGAGGAAGAATTAGGCGCTCGTCCGCAGGCAATTTATGCCGAACTCACACCTGATCCCGTAGCGGCGGCGTCCTTAGGACAAGTCTATAAAGGCAAGCTCAAGACGGGTGAAACGGTCGCGGTGAAGGTGCAGCGACCGGGACTGGCACGGCGGATTGCCCTGGATATTTATATTCTGCGACGCCTCGCTCAATGGGCACAAAACAATATCAAGCAGGTGCGGAGCGACTTGGTTGCCATTATGGATGAATTTGGCACCCGCATCTTTGAGGAAATGGATTATGCCCACGAGGGGTACAATGCTGAGCGTTTTGCTGAGCTTTACGGTCACCTCCAGGATGTGTATGTCCCCAAAATTTATTGGCAATATACGGGGCGTCGTGTGCTGACGATGGAGTGGATCACAGGCACGAAGCTGACCAATATGGAAGCGATTAAAGAGCGAGGCATTGATGCGCGACATTTGATCGATGTGGGGGTTCAGTGTTCCCTGCGGCAGTTGTTGGAACATGGCTTCTTCCATGCTGACCCTCACCCCGGTAATTTATTGGCAACACCGGAAGGAAAGCTGGCTTACCTGGATTTTGGCATGATGAGCGAAGTTAAGCCTTATCAGCGCTATGGTTTGATTGAGGCGGTGGTTCACCTCGTGAATCGGGACTTTTCCGGTTTGGCTCATGACTATGTGAAGTTGGAGTTTCTCACGCCGGATACTGATTTGACGCCCATTATTCCCGCGTTGGCGAATGTGTTTAGCGACGCCTTGGGAGCGAGTGTAGCGGAACTCAACTTTAAGAGTATTACGGATCAGTTGTCGGCTCTAATGTACGAGTATCCGTTCCGGGTACCGGCCTACTATGCGCTGATTATTCGCTCCTTGGTGACGTTGGAAGGGATTGCGATTAATGTCGATCCGAACTTCAAGGTACTCTCGAAAGCGTATCCTTATATCTCGAAGCGTTTATTAAGTGACCCGGCACCGGAGTTGCGGGCTTCTCTAAAGGATTTACTGTTTAAGGAGGGTAGTTTCCGCTGGAACCGCCTGGAAAACTTGTTGCGAAATGCGGCTATCAGTCAGGATTACGACCTGAATAAGGTGTTGAATCAGGCACTAGAGTTTCTGTTTTCAGAACGGGGTGAATTTATCCGAGAGCAATTGGTGGATGAGATTGTCAAGGCAATCGATGCCTATGGGCGTCGGACGCTGGATAATGCGAGTTATTCGCTGCTCAAACGGATTGGGTTGGTAGAAAGCAAAACATCAACTGCGACAACGGGAGCCAATGCCCAGACGGCGGAGCATGTCAAGCGAATTTGGGAAATTTTGAAGGATACACCCGGTTTTGACCCGATGCAACTGGTGCCGATCATTCCTCAGTTATTGATGAAGCCGGAAACGCAGAAGATGGGGCAAAAAATTGCGGGGGGTTTGGCGCAGCGTGTGATTGCGCGGTTGATTCGCGAGGCTTTACTCCAAGATGCACCCAAGGAAGAGTCACCAAAGACTCGTAAGCCAGCACCCGCACCTCGGTTAGTTCTACCTCAGGCTGCGATTGTTCAACAATAAAGAGGCAGGAATTCCTCTGATGCAGAGGATGCCATTTTGTAATTTTTGTGGGGCGGGCTTTTGGCCCGCTTTTGCTTAAAATTTTCTCTGACTAAAGTTTACAAATTGCCCATTTTGCTCCTCAATTTTTCGGGATTGATGGAGCAGAGTTTTGTAGATACCGTTAGTCTTTATGCAGTGCGGAATTGATGAGATTAGTTAAGTTATTCCGCCACTTGTAAACCTCGATTGCAAATCAGTGCAGAATCTTTACTGAGCGTGTAAACTGTGCAATAGATCACATGCTTAGGTGATTCATTCTTAGACGCTTCGGTGATTCTCCTCACAGAACACAAAGAGAACCATCTTCGTCTCCAAAGGCTTTCGCTCACTAAGCGCACTCCAGTACTGCTGGTACTAACTGTGTGCCAGTTTACGATCGCCTATGGTATCTCCATGCGTCTTACCTCGTCTCACGAATAGACATCCCGTGGTTCGGAGTCTAGAGCAGAGCTTGGTGAATCTACCCAAGAAACCTGACTCTCCCAGCTTAGATCCATCTAGCCCAGGATTACCAAATCTTTCTCTTTCACAAGCACAAGACCTGATTTGTCAATTTTTTCTTGAGCAAATCAAGCAACATTCGCCTGAATTCGTTTTACAGGAATTTAAACATTTATTTATTGAGCCAACGGGTGCACTCCACTCAACCCCTCGCCAAGTTTTAAACTTGATTATTTCTTCAGGCTCTGAAGAAATGTTTTTGACTACCCTAAAACGGTCAATTTATATTCTGGTTAACAACTGGAATACCGAAAGACAGGCCAAGTATATACAGCAATTAGTGCATCTGCTCTCAACGTCTCTTGAACCCAAACGAATATGTACTGTCATTCTCAAACGTTCAATCTTGTGGCGACGCAATTTTGTCAATAGTCAAGATTATCAAGACCTCAAACTATTTGCTTCAAAATATGAAAATCGTAACCAAGAACACTGGAGCCAGCGTTACAAATCTTATTTGCTGGTTTCTCAATCTGTTGACGTGAAAAAACCCCTCGAACAGCAAGAAGCTGCTCGCACATACTCCCAACAACTGAAAGAGAAATTTAAGATTGAGCTAGCGATGTATACGGCTCGCTATTCGTTTGCGTCTGGCAAACAAAAGACATTACCAAATCCAACCAGTCTTGGCGATGAAGTGCTGCGTTTAATTCAAACCATCTTAAACAAACAAAATCGCTTTAGTTATGCTAGTTTAGCTAGAATTTTTCTTGACCAAACTCAACAGATTCGCTATAAGCATTTTAAACAAAGTTTTGTCAATTATTTATTGTTTTCTACCTGCGAGCAAGATTTATCTAAGACAATAAAAACCCAACTTGATGCTCAATTAAATACACTCTACCAATCCTACGATAACCAGCATTGGGATAATGCTCTGCTGCTGAGAACTTGTAATCGCGTGATTGAGCATTTGACAACAGTTGATGGAAAAAATCCTTCTTTATTATTTATTTTATTGGCAACCCAAGGGAAGGCTCTGACTTTAGCCATTCTTTTGCTCAAGATTATTTTAATTTGTCCGCAAACTCACACTCATTTAGAATGTCGTCTGGCTCAACTCATTCAGCGCTATCAATGCCAGTCTGAATCCGAGTGTCAGTGGCTCACTCATTTTTTAGAAATTATTCAACTGATACTAACAATTTATACAGATAATGTGCGTTACGACTTAGTCAATATGTCGGAATGTCAGCCGGAAATAAATACCAACCAGCCTCAAAATTTTTATCGGATTTTTTCTCAAATAAAATGTGAAGTCAAAAAAATTAAAGAGCAAATTAATAATTTTTCTGGCTTGATGCAGGCAGAAAAGTTAACTGGAGAGAATACAACAGTTGTGGGAGCTTGATGAGTACAGTGGTGTTAGGGTATGGGAAAGATGTACTTGTTGAGTATCCCCAACTCACCTTAAGATAGATGCAAAAATTCCATTAGGTTCTCATCGGCGTCAGCAAATCGCCAACTTTCTGGGAGTGAATACTAATACTTGGGGACTGTGCCTAAGATCACACTGAATAAGTAATTCTGCTCACCAAAACTGAGAGATACCCGTCATCACCTGAAGCAGGTTTCAATCACTTAACATCGTTAAGAAATCCTGGATACTAATCGGTGAAGGTTTTTCCTGTAGTATGGTATCTGCAAGTGTATTGCCCCAACTCACGACGAAACATTCTCTAGTTCTGAGTCTAGAGCAAAGCTTGGTGAGCCTACCGAAGGAACCTTCCAATTCAAGATTAAATCAATTGAACCGATCAGCACAGCATCTTTCACTTTCACAAGCGCAGGAGCTGATCTGCCAATTTTTTCTGGAAGAACTCAGGAAAAACTCCCCTGAGTCAGTTTTAGAGAAATTTAATGATTTATTTATCGAGCCAACAGGAGCCATCAACTCAACGCCTTGCCAAGCTCTAAACATGATTCTTCGTTCACATTCTGAAGAAACTTTTATTTATACATTAAAACGGTCAATTTATATTTTGGTCAATAACTGGAGTTCGGCGAGACAACAAAAGTACGTACAGCAATTAATACAACTCCTCTCCACTTCTCTAAATATTCAAACTCTATATAGTTTTACTCGGAAACGCCTGACACTGTGGCGACGCAACTTTGTTAACAGCCAAGATTATCAAGAGCTGAAACTCTTTGCGGCAAAATATGAAAATCGTAACCAAGGACACTGGAGCCATCGCTATAGCACTTACTTGCTAGTTTCTCAAACCGCTGATGTGAGTAAACCGTTAGAACAGCAAGAAGCGGCACGCACCTATTCCAAGCAACTTAAAGCGCGATTCAAATATGAATTGGCTATGTATACGGCTCGTTCTTCACCTACCACCTGCCAGCCTAATTCTTCCCCCAACCCAACAAGTCTAGGTGGTGAAGTAGTGCGTTTAATTCAGCAAATAATAAAAAAGCGTAGTCGCTTCAGTTATGCTAGCTTAGCTAGAATTTTTCTCAATCAGAATCAAGATATTTGCTACAAAAATTTCAAACAAAATATTCTTAGTTATTTATTCTTTTCTACAGATAATCCTGGTTTAGCCGAGAGACTGAAGACTCATCTTGCTTCCCATCTAGATATCCTTTATAAGGAGTACGATCGTCAGCCCTGGGATAATCACTTACTCCTGAGAACTTGCAAGCGGCTGATCGAATATTTAACGACAATGAATCAAAGGAATCCTTCTCTACTATTTGTTACTTTAATCAGTCAGGGGAAATCATTAACCTTAGCAATTCTTTTGCTAAAAATTGTCTTACTTTGCCCCCAAACACACTTTCATTTAGAATGTTGTCTGGCTCAACTTATTCAATACTATAAAAATCAGTCAGAGGCTGAATGTAAATGGCTAATTAATTTTTTAGAAGTGATTCAATTGACCTTAACTATTTATATTGAAGACGTACAATATAATTTGGTGAATATGTCCAAAGGTAATTCCCATTCAAGGGCAACCGACGAAGAGAATATTTATCGGATTTTCTCTCAAACCAAATGTGTAACGGAATTGGCTCAAAAGGCCGCTTAATTCAGCAACATCAGCAACAGTACTGATTAAAGTGGGGCTTTTCCCAAGGGTACAGTCCCACGGAAAATTGTTGTGAGTGATGATTATTGAAGCGATGTTCTAGAGCTAAGTGGATCACGCTGCCAAATGTAAATAATAGGGTCGCCTCCACCGCTGACTAGGGTCTGCCCACAGGGGCTAAAAACGACAGAATGAACCCAGCGAGTATGACCGGTGAGAGTGCAAAGTTCTTGCCCCGTGCTGGTGTCCCAAAGCTTAATCGTCCTATCATCACTACTACTTGCTAATAGTTTTCCAACTCCTAACATGGGGCTGAAAGCAACAGAATAAATGGCTCCCAGATGACCTCTTAGGGTGCAAAGTTCTCGTCCTGTCTTGAGATTCCAAAGCTTAACAGTTGCATCATCGCTACCACTAGCAAGCATCTGCCCATCGGGACTAAAGCTAACAGCCCGAACCCAGCTTTGATGACCTTTAAGAATCGGAAATTGTCCTCCTGTTCTGAGATTCCAGAGCTTAATCGAATCCCCATTCGCTGCAACGAGAGTTTTGCCAGTGGGACTAATAGCGATCGCATTAATCCAACTAGTATCCCCTTTGAGGCGGCGAATCTCTTGCCCCGTCTTCAGATTCCACAGCTTAACCGCCCCATTATTATCAAGGCTGGCGATAATCTCCTCCTCTGGACTCATCGCGACGGCATAAACACAGCCTGAATCCCTAGAAAACCAGTTCCCTAGAGTGAGGGTACCAATTTGCATTCCCGTACTGAGTTCCCAGAGTTTAATCGTCTTGTCCTCACTACCACTGGCGAGAATCTCTCCATCGGCACTGATGGCGATCGCAGAAACGGTCTTAGAATGACCTCTTAGGGTACAAAGCTCTTCTCCTGTGGCTAGCTGCCAGAGTTTGATCGTGTTGTCATCGCTGCCACTAATCAGAATCTCCCCATCTGGCGTGATGGCGAGGGAACGAACGGATTGAGTATGACCTTGAAGAGTATAAACACATCTCCAGTTCTGGAGGGGTGCGTTCGAGGCGGGGGTAAATCCAGGGGTGGGCGTTTGGGGGAACGCAGTTGCGGATTGTGCAGAAATGACTCTTGGCGTTCTAGTGCGGGGATATACCCTAGAATTCAGGGCGTCGAGGGCTTCTACAGCCGATTGAAAACGCCGACTCGTTGCCATCTCTACCATTTTGTCTAATATTCGACCCAAGCGACGAGTTACGGGACGGCTCAAATAATTCCGCCATACCCAGGTGGCTTCGCTAAAGGAATACAGATCAAAGGGTTCCGTCTGAGTCAGCAGATGCAGGCAGGTTACACCTAAACTATACAAATCACTGGAAAAAACCGCTTTGCCGCCAGCCTGTTCGGGTGCGGCATACCCGGCTGAACCTATCACGGTTCCGGTTCTGGCAAGGGCCGTTCCGGTAGCATATTTAGCCGCGCCAAAATCTACTAAGAGTAATTGCCCATCATCGCGACGAATGATGTTTTCTGGCTTGATATCTCGGTGAATAACGTTGTGAGTGTGGATAAATTCAATCACAGGCAGCAAACTGTGGAGTAAATCTCGAATCTGTTTTTCGTTAAAAATGCCTTCAGTTTTGAGAACGTTAGATAAGTTTTCTCCCTCAATAAACTCCTGCACTAAATACTGACGGTTATCCTGCTCAAAATGCGCGATGAATTCAGGAATTTGCGGATGTTTGCCCAACTCTTCCAAGCGCACAGCTTCTTGTTCAAAGAGTTCTGCCGCTTTTTGTCGGTTCGCAATCCCTTGGGCTTGTGGGAAAAATTGCTTGATCACACAGCGAGATTTTGCGGCTTGCTCTTCATCCACCGCTAAGAAGGTTCTGCCAAAGCCACCTTGTCCAATGAGTTGAAGGGCGCGATAACGTCCTTGCAGGAGTAACTTAGAGCCGCAACTCTGGCAAAAATTCGCCCCCATTGGGTTGCTAGTGGGGCTGGGGCAATCAGGATTGAGGCAATAGCTCATAGGAAAAGGCAATCCTCAGACTGCATCTATGGTAAATCCTCTGGAAATGCCTCTTGGGTTCTGGGCGAGAATTCCTCCTGAAAGAGCGATCGCTCTCAACTGATCATCTTGCCGTCATTGTTGGCAGTAATTATTGAATCAATATTCTTTAAACCAGGGTTTGAGCTTGCAACCAAGCCGTTAATTCTGCTGCACTGGTAAAATCTAACACGGCATCTGCTAGATTTTCTAATTGCTCAAGAGATAATTGACGGATGCGGCTTTGGTTCTCAGGACTAATTGTTCCCAGACGACGGTCTAATTGACGTAGGATTAATTCGACTTGTCCTTGTTGTAAGCCTTGCTGTAAACCTTGTTGTAAGCCTTGCTGTAAACCTTGTTGTAAGCCTTCTTCTATACCTTTGAGGATTGCTCCTCGTTGGTCTTCTAAAAACATTTGCTGCTTCTCTAAATCTTCCAATTCTTCAAGACTTAAGTTAGCCACATTGGCAATTCTAAACGCTTTCTGAATCTCTGGTACTTCACCCATGGATTCTGGTACTGTCTCCAGGGTGTTAGTTTGTTTCATAAAATAAATCCATTTGTCAGTTATTGTCTCTAACTCAGCTAACTCTTTCTGAAAATTAGGTAACTCAACAAATACCAATTCCAGCGGATGATCAGGATACACAAATAAATCCTGCATATCGGCGAAGGTAAAACGGGAAATAACCTTGTTCCGCTGAGAAAACATTTGAAAATCAGTAATCGTTAAAGCAATCACGGGGTTTAAGCGGGAATAACCTTGACCTGCCTTGAGTTGCGTGGAAAAGGTTTTTGCTGCATTGTATACGACCCGTTTATCAAAAGCGACTACATTCAAAACTTGCATTTCAATAATCACGATTTTGTTGCCAGTAATATTGGCTTTGATATCCAAGTATGTATCTTTCAAACTGGAAATATTAGGTGCCGAATAAGGGTCAATAATTTCTAAATCTTCAATAATGGATTGTCCATCGTAAAGCAGAGCATTTAAAAAACTAATGAGAATGTCCTTGCTATCAATCGACCCGAATATTTTTTTGAAAGCAAAGTCTGTTTTGGGATTAATAAAATTCATGACTTGTTTTGAGATTAAAATGATGAATTATTTTGAACTATTACTCTAGGCTAAAAAAGTCCCTATCTCTAAAATCCAAGCCTCAATCACATCGCCAAATCTTGATCGTCTTATCCTTACTGCTACTCACTAAAATCTTCCCATCCCCGCTAAAGACAAGGGAATAAATGGAGTCGCTATGTCCCGTAAGAGTGCGAAGTTCCTTGCCTGTATTTAAATGCCACAGTTTGATGCTGTTGTCGTCACTTCCACTGGCTAAAATCTGCCCATCGGCTGTTATGGCTAGAGTCCGAACCCCTTCAGTATGACCCTTGAGTGTACAAAGTTCTTGCCCTGTTGAGAGCTGCCACAACTTGATTGTTTGATCATAACTACCACTAGCTAAAATCTGCCCATCGGGTGTGATGGCTAAAGAGCGAACCCAGTCACCATGAGCCGTAAAAGTATGAAGTTCCCTGCCTGTACTTATATGCCACAGCTTGATGGTTTGGTCGTTGCTACCACTCACCAAAATCTGCCCATCTGGTGTCATGGTTAAAGTACTTACCCAGTCATTATGACCTGTCAAAGTATGAAGTTCTTTCCCTGTATTTAAATGCCACAATTTGATGGTTTGGTCATTGCTAGCACTCGCCAAAATTTGCCCATCTGGTGTCATTGTCAAAGCACGAACCCAACGAGAATGACCTTTAAGAGTGCGAAGTTGCTTCCCGGTTGATAGTTGCCACAGCTTGATTGTATTGTCATCGCTGCCACTAGCTAAAATCTCCCCATCGGGTGTGATAGCCAGAGTCCTAGCCCAATAGTTATGACCCTCTAAGGTGCGGATTTCTTTCCCTGTTGATAATTGCCACAACTTAATCGTTTGGTCTCCACTGCTACTCGCCAAAATCTGACTATCAGGACTAATCGTAACTGACCAAACGCGGCTGGAATGTCCTCTCAGAGTCTTAACACATTTCCAGGTTAACGGTGGCAATTGTAAAGTCGGCTGTGTTGAAAAAAGTGTTGAGTTAAAATACTGAGGTTGTCGGGTGGGCGGTGATTGAGTTGAAGCGATAGGTGCTTGAAACCCTAAGTCACGGAGGACTTCAGCAGCGGATTGATAGCGTTTATTTGTACCATTTTCAACGAGCCGATCTAAGATATAACCCAGTTGTTCACTCACCGGATTATTCAGCAGATATTGTCGCCAAACCCAGCTATCTTCACCGACATCAAACAATTCTAACGGGGAAATCTGAGTCAATAGATAGAGGCAAGTCACCCCTAAACTATACAAATCACTGGCAAAACAAGCTTTGCCTCTCGCTTGTTCCGGTGCGAGATATCCAGGTGTTCCAATCGTCGTTCCTGTCAGTAATAATGCCGTCTCCTTAGCAAATTTAGCGGCACCAAAATCAACCAAAATGAGTTCTCGATTGGGGCGACGAATGATGTTCGCAGGTTTAATATCACGATGAATGACTTGCTGAGAGTGGATGAATTCCAGAACAGGAAGCAAACTTTCCAGCAATTGTCGAATTTGAGCTTCCTGAAAAATTCCTTCTGCTTCTAGTTCTTGGAGTAAATTTTGCCCGTCGATAAACTCTTGGATCAAATATTGACGATTATCTTGAGTAAAATGTGCCAGCAGTTCTGGAATTTGAGGATGTTGCCCCAACTCATCCAGTCGCATCGCTTCTTGTTCAAATAAATCAGCGGCTTTTTGAATATTATTTGCGCCTTGGATTTGGGGATAAAACTGCTTAATGACGCAACGGGGTTTTGAGGGTTTGTATTCATCCACAGCGAGAAAGGTTCTGCCAAATCCCCCTTGTCCAATCAGTTCGAGGGCGCGATAGCGATCGCCCAATAGCAACTTTGAACCGCAGTATTGACAAAACTTGGCCTCAGATCGATTACGACTCGCTTTCTGGCATTCGGGATTTAGGCAATAGCTCATAACACTCTTTAATAACTCTCAAATAAAATATTGATTTTTCTTTGATAGTATTCTCGAAAATTGTAAATTTCTCCGGGAATTATTAAAGAGTAATCCGGAAAAGCGATCGCCTGATTGCAAGATGTGATGCTTAGGAGAACAGGGAAAGAACAAATGGCTGCTCAAAACAGCCTCAATCGCACTGCCAAATCTTGATCGTTTTGTCGTGACCACCACTGACCAGAGTCTTACCATCTGGGCTAAAAGCGACGGTATAGACCACACCGGAATGCCCCGTCAATGTGCAGATTTCTTGGCCTGTATCGACTTTCCACAACTTGATGATACCGTCAACACCCGTACTAGCAAGCGTTTGTCCATCCGGGCTAAAAGCGATCGAATAAACCGCATCAGAATGCCCTCTGAGAGTGCAAATGGCTTCTCCTGTATCGGTTTGCCACAACTCGATATCGGTCAAACCACCACTGACTAGAGTTTTGCCATCCGGACTAAAGGCGACCGAAAAAATATAGTCCGAGTTCCCCCGGATTGAGCGAATAAGTTTACCACTATCCATCTGCCGAATTCTCAAAGGTTTTTCCAAACCGCCAGTGGCTAAAATTTTGCCATTGCTGCTGATAGCAACAGACAAAACCTGAGCAGATTGACCGGTCAGGGTATAAAGTTCTTTCCCTGTACCCAGATGCCACAACTTGATGGTTTGATCCGCACTACCACTCACTAGCGTCAGTCTATCTGGACTGAAGGCAATAGCCGAAACCTCTTGGGAATGTCCAGAAAACTGGCTACCAAGGGTACGAATGACCTTCCTTGTACTTAGATCCCAAAGTTTGATGGTTTTATCCGCACTACCACTAGCCAGAAGTTTTCCATTTGAGCTGATGGCAAGGCAGCGAATTCGATCTAAATTTCCGATCAGAGTACTGACGACTTTTCCTGTACTCAAGTCCCATAACTTAATCGTTTTATCAAAGCTACCACTGGCAATTGTCTTGCCGTCTCGTGTGATGACAACCGAGGCAACGATATCTGAATGTTCCCTCAGAGTACCTATACATTTCCACGGCAACTTTGACTGTGGCGTTGGGGGTGTTGACGTGGGGGAAGCAGAGGTTGTTGGTTTTGATACGGGTTTTGTTTTGGGGGGTGGTGAGTAGGCTGGATGTGGCTGTGTTTTTCTTTGTTGCCACTTGATGTCTGTGGCTTTCCTCAAATCCGATTTAGCTCGGTTATGATATCCAAGTTCCGAACAAGTACGCCCTCGTTTTTCGTAGGCTTCGGCGTACTGGGGATTGAGACGGATAGCCCGCGTAAAGTCCTCAATGGCTTCCTGATATCTTCCTATTTTGGCCTTTTCCACTCCCTGAGTGTAGTAGATTTCGGCTGTAAATGACTCAGAATGAATCTTGGTTTCAGAGGTTGGAGGTGGGGAACTGGGCTGATAAGATTTGAGGTGTTGGTAAGCTTCGATAATTTCTTTTATTTTCTCTTCTGCTTTCTGTTTGAGCACCAAATCCTCACCAAAGCGATCGGGATGCCAAGTTTTAGCTAGGTTTCGGTAGGCTTGTTTCACCTCCTCCTGCGATGCACCCGGTTTCAGCCCAAGGATTTCGTAGTATTGATGGATAGGATTCATCTACAGTCGGGTTGGCTAACAACTCTCAATCATTTCAGCTATGGAGTTTCCCGAAACCTTACGGAGTGGAACAATTTAGAGATAAAAATTGATTGTAGTTTATCTCTAAATCTTAGCAGCCCATGATTTGAGACGTTTGGCAAATATTCCCGCTATTCCCACCAACTGTAGAGATTGTTACAAATTGCTATCCATTCACCTGATTGATGCGTGACTCTCTCAACCGATCCATCCAGCCTTCTAGATACACCCGATTTTTCTCTTGTTGCGTGGAATCTGTCGTGTTAATCGGATAAGGTGCCAGCCCCAAAATTGCGGCTGTCGTCACACAAAACATCGACTTCTGGAAACTCATGCAAATTTGTACCCGCGCATCATCCTCACCCCGACGCGATCGCTTATAAATATCGTGCATATAATCGGGCAAATAATGACGCATATCTTGCATCAGCAGCGTCGGCGGAATGCCAGCCCCCCCAATGGGTAAGGGGTCAGCATATAATGCCCCATAAGTAAAGCGGCTTTGGTCGGGAGAAATCTGATTTGCCTGTGCATTATAAGAAACAGTGCCAGGGAAGGGTGTGCCTCGGAAGAATACTGCCTCAACATAGGGCACGGCTGTATCCATCAGAAACGTCAAACCAGCGGATTTGGGAATAATTTCATAGAATTTACCCCTAATTTTTACAGAGTAGGTAATCGGTAGGTTCGCACTTTTTACTAAAGCGTTTTTGATCAGTTCGACAACTTCGGGAATTGTTTGAATTTTCCCCTGGTTATAGAGTTCCGACAGTTCTAAAAACATGTCACTCATTACCCGCCAGAATTGCCCTAACCCGCTGTAATAAGCCATCTGACGCGATTGCTCTAACAGAAAATCAGGGAACAGCCGATCAATTCCCTGCATTATCGGGTTAGCCCGAAACTTGGCATTAATCGCTTGGCGCGATCGCTTTTCAAACTCCGGTGAATCCACATAGGCATCTAAACCACCGCCACCATGCCAAAACATCGCTTTCATGCAGTATTCGGCATACTCAAAATTAATCCGATCTTGCCACCAGTGACGCAGCAATTTTTCAAAAGATATTTCCCCATTAAAGTATTTAAAGAAGGGAAAAAACACCAAAAATTGATTTTCGGCAATGTAATTCAAATTTCGGGAATAGGCATCAAGCACGATCCCGTAACTATGAAGAATTCCCACAACCTCCATGACATTGTCGGGCGAATCCTCTAATAATGCCCCACCCGCCATCAGTCGAGCAATATAGGATTCTAGTGGATGATTACGGACTTTTGTCTTGCTGAGTACCATTTAACTTCTCGTGGTTTAACCGTGTTTTTAAAACTAGATTGAAAATTGTTGAACTCAGATCTTTTACATAGTTTAATAATCTTACCTCTTCCAGCTACCCCGATTGCTCCCAAGTCGAAAGTTGTTCTTTTCTCATTTCCCAATTTTGCAGCCTAAAGAAATTGGCATTGCCTTCAGCTAGGGAAAAAAGGGGGACAAAAGGGGTAGGGAGGCACTGGAAATTCAACCTCCAACTAAAGTTCAGGCGGCGGAGATACCTGAAGTGCAAGAGTGGGAGATGGCTTAATCATGAGGGCTGTTGTCGTTTCACTCAGAGTTACTAACCATCCGGGTTGAATTCCGAAGATTACGATCAAAATCGCTAAAATGATGGCTGGCATACGCTCTTTCCAAAGTACTTTTGGTAAATCGATCACCCGTATAGACAAACGTCCAAAGAAAGCACGATCTAGTAATACCAAAAAGTAAACAGCGGTTAAACCCGTACCGAGCATACAGAGGAGAGTTTGCGTCGGAAAAATGGGAAAACTGCCCCGGAATACCAGAAATTCGGAGATGAACCCAACCATTCCCGGAATTCCCGCACTAGCCATCACACCCAACACCATCAAACTACCAATGAGTGGTAAACCCCGTTCCGGATTCAGTAGGCCATTGAGAACGTCTAAATCCCGTGAACCAGTCTTCTTATAAACGAGACCGACTAATAAAAACAGTAGCGCAGATATCAAACCGTGACTCACCATTTGGAGGACAGCACCCACCAGCGAGAGGGGTGTAGCAGCGGCGGCCGCCAAGAGGATATAACCCATGTGAGCGACAGAGCTATAGGCCACCATTTTTTTCATATCCCGTTGGGAGAGTGCGTTTAAAGCTCCATACAACACACTCACCGCCGCCCAAATGGCTAACCAAGGAGCCAGAATCGTCCAAGCGTCAGGGAACAACCCTAAGCCAAACCGTAACAAACCATAAGTCCCTAATTTCAGCAGTACACCGGCTAGCAGCACAGAAATAGGAGTTGATGCCTCAACGTGGGCATCGGGTAACCAGGTGTGAAAAGGAACTAAAGGAATCTTAATGCCAAAGCCAATCAAGATCGCTCCCAACAGCACAAGTTGTTTGCTCATCGGGAGTAAAGCGGCAAGATTAACACTCTCTTGATAAGCAAAATTCGGGGTACCACTCAAAAATACGACTCCCAGAAATGCCGCTAGAATTAACGCTCCAGAAATCGCTGTGTAAATTAAAAACTTGGTTGCTGCATAGCCTCTGCGTTGTCCGCCCCAGATGGCAATCAACAAATAGAGGGGAATCAGTTCCAGCTCATAAAACAGGAAAAAGAGCAGCAAATCTTGAGCCAAAAATGCCCCTGCAACCCCTGCATTTAATAACAAAATTAGCCCGTAATACAAACGGGGTCGTTCGATGTTTTCATCACTGCTATAAATCGCAATTCCCGTGAGTAATCCATTTAATACCAGCAAAGGTATCGATAGACCATCTACCCCCAGACTATAGGTCAAACCCAACGCATCAATCCAGGATAGATGCTCCTGAAACTGTTGGTTCACCTCCCCAGGATTAAACTGAACCAGTAGTACAACTGACCAAATAAATAGTCCGATCGTAAATGCCAATGCCACTTGACGGGCACCCTTCGATGTGATGATTCCCGGCCAAAATCCCACCAGGGCGGCACTTAATATTGGTACCCAAATCAAGGCACTGAGCATAATTGATGAGTCTCCTTTTTAAAACCATTCTGTCCTTGATCGGATTAAAGATTAGGCAATTTAAGGTGCCAATTTGGTAAAGTCGGACGGTGGACAGTTATAACCGATAGCCGACTCATTGGTTCAATTCCTAACCTTTTAACCTTCAATTTATTGATTAGTGCCCACTAATCAATGACCACTGCTCTAAAGACCACTGACTCAACGACCATTGACTCAAAGGCCAAATCATGAGGAGAGCCATCAGGCTGACTCCTAACAATATCGTCAGTGCATAAAATTGTGTTTTACCTGAAGTGTTGTACTTCAAACTTTGACCACCAAAAACTGTAGCCAGACCCACTAGATTGACTAATCCATCCACGATATAGCGATCAATCCATACCGTAATTTTAGAAGACAAATCAACGACGAAAACAATGGTCAACCGGTAAAGGCGATCCATATAAAAGTCATAAGCCAGCAAGTCTTGTACAAACTTCAAAGGTGTCAGTACAGACCGCGACCAAGTTCTGGGAAGGTAAACAATTGACCCCAAAATGCAACCGACTAAGCTAGAAGCTGCTAATAAAAGCTGGGTGGGTTGAATTAGATATTCGTATTTCGAGGGAGGCAACAGGCATAGTTGCTGGAGTAAAAGAGGCATGATCAGGGTTACAACCGTTAAGATCACCATGGGTAGAGCCATGGGCCAAGTGACTTCGGGTGCGCGGCGGGTCTTCGGTTGAGGGCTTCCTAGAAAAATTAAACGAAAGACACGGGTCAAACCAAAGGCTGTCACACCATTAACGACTAAAAAGATCACGACTAGCCAGAGATGGTCACTCCACAAAGAGTTAATCCCTTTACTCAGCGCCCAATAACCTCCCAGTGGCAAGAGTCCGATTAAACCTGCCGCGCCTACCACAAAAGCACTGGTTGTAGCAGGCATCCGCGACCATAAACCCCCCAGTTCCGTGAGATTTTGGTTACTTGTGGTGAGAATGACTGAGCCAATGCTCATAAACAACAGGGCTTTGGCAACCGCATGGGCAACCAGCAAGGCGGCAGCCACATCGGGTCGCTGTACGCCAATGGCGATAAAGACTAAACCCAGCCAAGCACTGGTGGTATGGGAGAGCGATCGCTTCATATCAATTTGGGCGATCGCGACAAAGGATTCTCCAATCGCCGTCACGGTTCCAATCACAATAAGGGTGGATAATCCCACGGGCGACAGTGATAAAACCGGGACTAGCTGAATCAGCACATAAGCACCGCAACTCACCACTAAGGAATTTCGCAACAATGAGGCTGGGTTGGGTCCTTCCATAGCTTCATCGAGCCACAAGTGTAGAGGGAATTGGGCACATTTGCCCAGGGGGCCAGCAATTAACCCTAATCCCAGCAAGGTTGCCGTTGTTGCCGATAAGTTGGCGGTTTCTGCCCAGCGATACAAGTCCGGAAAGTTTAAGCTTCCCGCCATCGTTGCCAGCGCTACGACAGCCATTAACAGCAAGACATCTCCTACCCGTTTGGTTAAAAAGGCATCTCGTGCAGCGGTAACGACTAACGGCTGAGCATACCAAAAGCCTACGATTAGGTAAGTGCTGAGGGTGAGCATTTCCAGGAGGGCGTAGGTGAGGAATAGGGAATTGCTGATCACAATTCCACTCATTGCTCCTTCAAAAAATCCCATTAGGGCAAAGAACCGAGCTAACGCCCAATCTTTTTCCATGTATCCCAGGGAATAGAGTTGTGCCAAGAGGCTCAGGGATGTTACGACCTCCATTGCCCCAGCACTAATGGGGGAGATTTTTAGTGCTAAAGATAGGTCTAAGTCAGCCACCTGCAACCAATGAATGACTAACTCTTGAGGTGGCTGGCTCAAGGCCGACCCTAGAATAAACCAGCCATGCACACAGGCTAAAACCGTCATTAAAAGGTTAAAGTAGGCTGCCGGCCGAGGGCCAGTGCGACGAATAACCCCTGTTGCCCAGGGGAGGCTTAGCACGGCTCCCACTAGACCATAAAAAGGAACCAACCAGCTTGTCTGAGTGAGAAACTCCTGAGTCACGCTTTCATACCTCGCTATCTCTCCTAGTTAATGAAATTTCCGGGAAAATAACTCCGCAATTGTTTTTTAAAGAGCCAGTTTTTATTTATCTCTAAGAAGTTAATAGGGTTATTTTTGCTGATGAATGTTGATTCTTAGGCTTCCTCGTATCACGAATGCTTATTTTCTCTAATATTCTGACTTATGGGTTTCAAAATTCCTTCACTGTAATGACGAAAAATGCAGCCGATTTACTGATAAAAGCAAACCTAATCAAACTCATAAAATTAACTTATAAGTTTAAGTAGGGAAACTTCTTCAGTTCAGGTCTGTACCCATCAGCCGTAAAGTTTTCTCATAATCGTCAACTGTCAGGAATTTTGGGTACTAGGATTCCATCTTAGAGAATTTATAAAGAAATTATAAATCAAAAGCGTCCATTCTCGAAAACAGGGCGTTTTCCTTAAATCCTATAGCCGATAAACACGTAATGTTAAGTTTTTTTAACCTGTTTCATTGAGAATTATTATAATAAATTATATTGATAAAGTGCACCAAGCTTCTCTATGCTGGGTTTAGCACTAAATGAGAGAACTTTCTCACCGTAAAAATTGCACCCCTCGTCCGATTTTTTCTAAAGATTGATGGGTCGATGCTGTATTTGAGGAATCCACAGGAGAAAAGCACTAATGCCAATTGCTGTAGGAATGATTGAAACGAAAGGCTTTCCGGCTGTTGTCGAAGCGGCAGATGCGATGGTGAAAGCCGCTCGTGTCACCCTTGTGGGTTATGAAAAAATCGGTAGCGCTCGCGTCACCGTGATTGTTCGAGGAGATGTCTCTGAGGTGCAAGCTTCAGTTGCGGCTGGGGTTGAAGCCGCTAACAGAGTTAATGGAGGTGAGGTTGTATCAACCCACATCATTGCTCGTCCCCATGAGAACTTAGAGTACGTCCTGCCGATTCGTTATAGCGAAGCGGTTGAGCAGTTCCGTACTTTTTAGCGAATAGCCCCGACTGAGTCGGTTGACTTTCTTCGCGCTTGTTCTAGCAACACATATAAATCAAAAAAATCTTAGGATCTTGGAGCTAAATTCATGTCAATCGCCGTCGGAATGGTAGAAACGTTAGGTTTTCCTGCTGTTGTTGAAGCCGCAGACGCAATGGTTAAAGCGGCTCGTGTCACCCTAGTCGGTTACGAAAAAATTGGGAGTGGACGTGTAACGGTAATTGTGCGGGGGGATGTCTCTGAGGTACAAGCCTCGGTAGCTGCTGGAGTGGATAATGTGAAGCGGGTGAATGGGGGTCAGGTCTTGTCTACTCATATTATTGCCCGTCCTCATGAAAACCTGGAATACGTTCTGCCAATTCGCTACACCGAAGATGTGCAGCAGTTCCGCGAGAGTACGAATGCCATCCGTCCGCTCAACCGCCCGTAGGACAATCAAATCCGTTGAGATTTTAGATTGCCGATCACCCATTAAGGCGCTGTCTTCGCACCTGATTTGGATTAAATAATTTTGGCAATCAGCGAGAGAACATCAAAACTGAGCTGCGGATTAATCATTTCAAATCCCCAATGAGGTGGGATGAACAGGAATAATCCTTGCATCTAAAATCCCAAATTTGGAGGGTTAATGCAAATTGCCAAAGTTCGCGGCACGGTTGTCAGTACTCACAAAGAACCGAGTCTAAGAGGCGTTAAGTTCCTCTTGTTGCAACTCCTGGATGAAGAGGGACAGCCACTGCCCCAGTACGAAGTGGCAGCAGATATTGTCGGTGCGGGAATGGATGAGTGGGTTCTGGTGAGCCGTGGGAGTGCGGCTCGTCAGGTGGGTGAAAATACTCGTCCGATCGACGCCATGGTAGTAGGGATTATCGATACCGTGAGTGTTGATAATCAAGTTCTCTACGGCAAAAAAGATCAATATCGTTAGTAGGTTACAAGAGTGATAACGTTGGAGTGTTAGAAGCGATCTTTAAGCAGCTAGGACTCACCAACGTTAGTGGCAAAAGCCTTAAAGGATGAAGAATAAAGGATGAAGGCTAAATCTTCTGTGTTGTCGATGGGAAAAAACTTGTGACTCCAACATCCTTAATCCAACCCAACAGCACTTGGTTCGGACAGGAGAGTCAGGAGGCACCCCATCCTACAGAAATGTTCAATGACTTCATACTTCAAACTTCACACCTTATCCTTTTTCGTCTACTCGCTTTCAAGCCTATCCCTTACCCTTGTATATCGCTTTTTCAGATAGGAGGAAGACTCTATGGCAGTCCGCAGCTACGCGGCTCCGCCGACCCCGTGGTCAAGCAGTTTGGCGGAACCTAAAATTCATGAAACTGCTTACGTACATTCTTTTTCTAACATTATTGGGGATGTACATATCGGAGAGAATGTTTTGGTTTCACCGGGAACTTCCATTCGATCCGATGAAGGGGGACCGTTTTACATTGGGGCGGGAACCAACATTCAAGATGGCGTTGTGATGCATGGCCTGGAAAAGGGTCTAGTAGTAGGAGACGACCAGCAGAACTATTCAGTCTGGATTGGGAAAAATACCTCCATTACCCACATGTGCCTGATTCACGGTCCAGCTTACATCGGGGATGATTGCTTCATCGGCTTTCGTTCCACGGTGTTCAATGCCCGGATCGGAAGCGGTTGTATTGTGATGATGCACGCCTTAGTTCAGGATGTGGAAATTCCCCCCGGTAAATATGTGCCTTCAGGGGCGGTGATTAACAGCCAGCAGCAGGCGGATCGCTTGCCAGATGTCGAGGATGAGGATCGGCAGTTTGCTCTGTATGTCGTAGCCTCTAACGAAACATTACGGACCGGTTATCAATGTGCTGAGGATGAAGCCTGTATTGCACCGCTCCGAAATAAAATTTCTCCTAAGTCTGACTCCAATGCTGTAAGCGAAGGCAATAGCGCTTCCTTCAAAGCGCAAGCCGCAGACGCTTCACACCATCTCAATAGTTCTCATAGTTCTAGTTCTAATAGTTCCATGTCTTTAACTACAGGATTAAATTCAGACGTTCAACAACAAATCCGTCAACTGCTCGCTCAGGGTTACCGGATTGGGGTTGAATATGCCGATGAACGCCGCTTCCGGACTAGTTCCTGGAAGAGTGGCACCTCAATTCACTCCGAGCGCCAGTCCGAGGTGATCAACGCCCTAGAAGAAACGTTGGCAGAACATGCCGGTGAGTATGTGCGCCTAATCGGGATTGACCCTAAGGCTAAACGCCGGGTTTTGGAGGAAATTATCCAAAGACCGGGCGATAACGGCTCAATGAACGGCACAGCTACCGCCTCCCGTAATAGCTCTAGCACCACCGCTCCGGGTCGTCAAAGTTCGGCCTCAACGTCCAGTGCAGGATTAGGTTCAGACCTAACCACAACGGTACGGCAACTGTTAGCCCAAGGTTACCGGATTGGAGTCGAATATGCCGATGAGCGCCGCTTCCGCACCAGTTCCTGGAAGAGTGCCACCTCAATTCACTCCGAGCGCCAGTCCGAGGTGATCAGCGCCCTAGAAGCCGTCCTAGACGAACACGAGGGTGAGTATGTCCGCCTGATTGGCATTGACCCCAAGGCTAAACGCCGGGTTATGGAGGAAATTATCCAAAGACCAGGTAGCAAACGGCAAGCAGCAAGTTCATCTTCTGCCGCCAATGGGGCAGGCACCTCCTCTAGCTATTCCTCACGAACCGCAGAACCTGCAACATCTGGACGTTTAAACTCCTCTGGCACATCTTTAAAAAAAGAAGCCGTTGAGCAAATCCGTCAACTCTTGGCTCAAGGCTACACCATTGGCACAGAACATGCAGATAAGCGCCGCTTCCGGGTAGGATCTTGGCAAAGCTGTAGTCCTATTCAATCGAATCAAATATCGGAAGTTCTCAATGGCCTAGAAGGCTGCATGGCTGAACATAGCGATGAGTATGTGCGGATGATTGGGATTGACCCAAAAGCTAAGCGGCGCGTCGTAGAGACGATTATTCAATCGCCTAACTAAAAAAGTATGAAGTGTTAAGGCTGAAGGATGGAAAATCTGAATAAGTGACATAGGGTGGTCAAGCCTTTTGGTATTAGCACCTGAGCAAGTCTGGGATTCAAGAAAATTTATTCCCCTTCATGCGGCATCTTTCATCCTTCCGCTTTGACCCTTCATTCTTTATCCTTCATCGTTATTAATAAGAATGCATTTGCCTGCACTGCCATGGAGCAGTAACTCTCATGTATATGCGGAAGGCGATGTGAGCATTGATGCTAGTGCCGCGATCGCGCCGGGAGTGATTTTACGAGCCGATCCAGATAGTAAGATTGTCATAGCATCTGGTGTGTGTATCGGCATGGGGTCAGTCCTTCATGCTCACGGAGGTACCCTGGAAGTGGAAGCAGGTGCAAATTTAGGTGCTGGTGTCCTGATCATTGGCAAGGGCAAAATCGGAGCCCATGCCTGTATCGGTGCCATCACCACCGTTTGGAACTCATCCATTGAGCCATGGCAAGTGGTGCCAGCCGCTTCGGTGGTTGGAGACAAAGGGCGTCAAATTTCTGAGGTCTCCCCAGTATCCCCCCACACCCATAGCACTACAACTGTGAGCTTGCCTGACTCGTCCACTAGCCCTATGAGCGGCGTTAACGAGAGCGACACTCACCCATCAACGTTCGTGAACCCTAGGATAGATAGCTCACCCACAGGTTCCGAATCGCTCAATGGGCAAGCCCCTTCCAACCGAACGGTAACATCCGACGACGAGAGACAAGGATACCAGCCCCAGGAAGACACCCCAACTGAACCAACGGCAGCACAACCGACTTCAGAAGCGGGTCAACCTGTTTACGGGCAGGGTAGCCTGGATCGAATTCTCAAGACCTTGTTTCCCTCCAATTCATCCTTAAACCGTCCCCCCGAAGACGGTTAACTTGTAGAGTTGTTAGTTTTTAGTTGTGAGCTCTTAGACTTGATAACAACAGACCTATGGCAAAAGTCACCTATCTATTGTTAAAAATCCATGCCTTGGTCTTTTTGCAAGCCGTCTAACCAACAACTAACAACCAACAACTACTATAGAGGTCATAGTCATGGAGTCCTACCGACCGGGGATGGTCCCCCAAGACCCTTTAACCCAGCACAATGCCCTTGGCGCTCGTGATCATCGCCGTATGCAGTCATCCTTAGGCTTGGTCTCCACCCTGAGTTTTCCTGTCATCGTGAGCACAGCGGATGCGATGCTCAAATCCTCTGGGGTGACACTGATTGGGTTTGAGAAAACTGGCAGTGGTCACTGTACAGCCATTGTTCGGGGGGCAACAGCAGAGGTGCGGATTGCGGTTCAAGCCGGTGTAGAACATGCGAAGCGAGAAGGCCAACTGCTCTCCTCTCTCGTCATTCCCCGACCGTTCCCTAATTTAGAAGTTATATTTCCTATCGGTTCTCACTTACTGGATGAGGCATCTCAACCTCATCGCCCCCGCCATAGTAGTCATGCCGTGGGTTTATTGGAAACGCGGGGATTTCCCGCTGTGGTTGGTGCCGCCGATGCTATGCTCAAATCCGCCGATATTGAGTTAACGGGTTACGAGACAATTGGAGCAGGCTTGTGTACGGTGATCTTCCGGGGTCGGGTGGCAGAGGTAGCGATGGCTTTACAAGTTGGCATGGCAGAAGCCCAGCGGATTGGTGAACTGGTTGCCGTTACTATTGTCACAAGACCTCTAGAGGATTTAGAGAGAGCTCTCCCCTTTGCGAGTTGCTCCATTGAGGAACAACCTCAACCCCTCCGGTTACCGATTAGTGTTAAGGAAACGGAAAAAGAACTGGTTGAACTGCCAGATTTGCGAAAGCTGTCCAGCCCCAAAGATTTATGATGATTACCCCATTATCTGCCAACTTGGGAGCCACAATCCCTACTATCGAGCAGAATTTCTTTTTATATCACTTTTGGCTGCAAGGGAATGGTTATTAATCTTGTTGCCCCTAGTTCCTTCGCTCTCCTGCTAGCGATGAACCTACATTTCTGAAGCCAGCCGATTTAATATTATTGGGTACTGCTAAAAAGAAAAGGGTTGCACAGACCGAAGAAGATGAAAGAGTCGCGTCTCCTGTAAAGTACAGGGTAGGAATAGACTAAACTCTTCCATCGTATACTTCCAAGTAACTGTGCAACACCCTTTGGAAGGAAGACTGTCACTTGTTCCAGTAATCAGAATGATAACTTGGAATATCTATAGATAAAAACTTAGTTTTTTATGATTACAATAGACTAAAATCTATAAATTTTTGGCAGGAGAAGCATCCTTGAAGCAATCTACACTGCACCAACTAAAGGTCTTTGAAGCGGTCGCTCGGCACAATAGCTTTACGCGAGCAGCAGAGGAACTCTTTCTCACCCAACCCACCGTTTCGATGCAGGTTAAGCAGTTAACAAAAGCTGTAGGAATGCCTCTTTTCGATCAAGTTGGCAAGCGTCTTTATCTTACACAAGCTGGAGAAGAACTGGTCAAGACCTGTCGCGAAGTCTTTGAAAAATTAGACCAGTTTGAGATGACGATAGCAGACTTAAAAGGTCTGAAACAGGGACGCCTGCGGTTAGCCGTGATTACAACGGCAAAATATTTTGTGCCCCGTTTATTGGGACCCTTTTGCAAGCGTTATCCAGGAATTGATGTTTCTCTCCAGGTAACCAACCACGAGCATATCCTCAATCGCCTGAATGAGAATTTGGACGACTTGTATGTGATGAGTCAACTGCCGGACAGTATTGAGGTTACCTACAAGCGAATTCTGGACAACCCCTTAGTTGTCTTGGCACCCGCCAATCATCCCCTCGCTCAGGAAAAAAATATCCCGATTGAACGGATTGCAGCTGAGCCTTTCATTATGAGGGAACCTGGTTCCGGAACGCGCAAGGCCGTGCAATCCCTGTTCGATGAGCATAAGCTGTCATTGAAAGTGCAGTTGGATTTAGGCAGTAATGAAGCTATTAAACAGGCAATCGCCGGGGGTTTAGGAATTTCTATCTTATCGCTGCACACAATAGCGCTGGAAGGCCCGATCAGTCAGTTGGCCGTTTTAGATGCACAACACTTTCCCATCGAGCGCTATTGGTATGCCATCTATCCCAACGGCAAACAACTGTCGATTGTGGCTCGGACTTTCCTGGATTATTTGTTGACTGAAGGCAAGCAGGTTGCCGAACAGACTTCGGGGCGAAAGGTTTCTCAATCCGGTTTCAGTGGGCAGGAACAAAACTGCTAACGCTGAAGACTTCGAGGATCAAGAGCATCGCGCAGACCATCCCCCAACAAATTAAAGGCCAACACCGTTAGGATAATCAGCAGCGCCGGAGGCCAAACCAACCAAGGTTGTAACACCAACATGGAGGCATTGGTTGCCACCGACAGCAGATTCCCCCAAGAGGGGTCGGGTGGCTGAATACCGAGACCAATCAAGCTCAGTACGGATTCGGCGACAATGAAGCCAGGAATCGCCAGTGTTGTCCTGATAATGACATAGGTTGCCGTCTGGGGCAAAACATGGCGAACAATGATGTAGAAGGGGTTGGCTCCCATGGCTTTCGCGGCCTGGATAAATTCCCGCTCTTTAATGGAAAGAACCTGCCCTCGAATCACTCGCGCCATGCCAGCCCAGTCAATAAACGAAGTAATGAAGACAATTAATAGAAACCGCTGGGCGCTGGTGATACTCGAAGGTAGCACGGCGGCAAGGGCGACGAGGAGATAAAGCGATGGAATCGTCATCAGCACTTCAACGAAGCGCATCAAGATAGCATCTGTCCATCCCCCGAAATAGCCAGAAATTCCACCCACGAATAGACCAATGGGAAAAGAAATGGCGATACCGACTAGGCCAATACTGAGGCTAATCCGACCACCATGCAAGAGGCGGCTGAACTGGTCGCGAGCCTGTTCATCTGTCCCTAATAGATTAATTTTGCCTTCACCCACCGTGCCAAATAAATGTAGGTCACAAGAAATTCCTCCAATCACGTCTACTAAGGCAAATTTGGGGCCTATCGGTAGTCGCAGTTGAAAGAGTTTGTAAGTGGCACCTCTCACAAAAAGGCGTATTGGCGATGGTTTGGAAAGGTCGCGCTTGATTTCGCGCTTTCCTGTTTCTAGATCCGTTGGCCCTTGAGTAGTGGGATAAACGTGCGGTCCGATAAACTGTCCGGCTTGGTTGCGCCAGTAAATTTGGGTAGGGGGTAGCAGCGAACCATCTACTTGGGGTTCATAAGGATTATAGGGAGCAACAAAATCAGCGGCGATGACGCTTATATAGAAGATCAAAAGCAGCAATGCTCCTAATCGGGCAAGTGGATTCTTTTTGAGTTTCTGCCACCAATTCATGTTGTTAGAAGGTTATTAGTAAACTTGTTGTGCCAGTTGCCGATTTTCTTCCTCACTTTTTTCATGTTCAATGACGAACACATTCGAGTAGAGGTTGGCAACAATTTGTTTACCCTGCTGCGTCAGCCCTAGGTATCGTAAAGCTTGTTGAATATAAGGGTATACTCCATTCCAGTAAAACATAGAGTAGTTCCGACGCAGATCTCCAGGATGCCGATATCCTAGCGCTTGATTAACACCTGTTTCTTCAAATTCGTAATATAGAGCACTAATTTTTTTCAGGTAGCGTGGGTCACTCATTTGACCAATCAAGTCAGAAGCGCGAATTAATCCAGGAAAGTTCACTGTATCTCGATGGTCGCCTTCTATCGGCACAGGGAAACGAGTCAATTCAATATTGCGCTTAATGACTTCAGCTTCAATCAGTTTATGACCTCCAAACCGCTCATCGATGAATAGTTTTGCCCGATCTACATGATAGAGAGTGAGGGATGCATCTGATGCTCCGGGTGGAAGATACACCATTTCTCCATTTTGACCTGTGGCATAGAGTCTTTCCGTTTCCTTGTCGCTGCGACACACACCTTTGACATAGCCAATGTCATGGCATACCAAGGAGATGATAAAGTGCAACCAGTCATCGGACGTTATGCCACCTTCGCGGATATGTTTGCCTCGTAAAATCTCCTGTCCCACTAAGGCAACCATAATGGAATGTTCAACATTGTGATAAAGAGCATCGCTGTTGGCAATATTTTCCATTGCCATGCTTCCGGCCCATGCAATAATGTCTTCGTTATCGGTTTTTAGCCCCCCATAAGTCCGGCGGTAACCTTCCCGCAGTTTTTGCACAAAGGCATTTATTAAAATTTCAGTTGCGTTAAACATCCTTGATACTCGTTGATAGCTTTGACCTCAGCGGCGCACCCGTCGTGACAATTGCATATACTTTATAGGATGCAACAAAATTTTGTTGTCTAGTCTTTTACGGGTCATGGTCGCTCTGTGTTTTCCATCACAGGCTATTTATTTGAGGCATTCATCGAGAGAGGCGCGATCGCTCTTTGGGTAGTGCTATAGGCAATCGCACCTGCCAAGGTGGCTTCTCGATGAACAAGCATTGTATAATGACAGATAAATGTTTGCGGGTGTAGTTCAGTGGTAGAACGTCAGCTTCCCAAGCTGAATGTCGTCGGTTCGAGTCCGATCATCCGCTTTTAGAAAAAAGCAAAAATTCTATAAATTAAGGGGTGCTAGAAGCTGTCATCTATTCTTAGTGTGACAGTTTTTTAGTATGTTGTGGCAAATTTTGAACGGAAGTTCCCCTTTGACAAAAAACTACAACCTATGCTGTGAGAGAGGGAGAGACTCAACTCCTCGGCTGTTACTGGGTACAAATTAAGGAAACTTCTAACAAATCTAACGCTTTTTGTTGGAGTAGAGTCGGTTGAGTAATTTTCTCAAACATTAGAGAAGTCTCCAGACCACTAGACTGGAATTTATTTTTGACAATCGTTGCTAAATCAGTCATTAAAGTCCGAAAACTATGGACAGGAAGCTTTTCAGGTGTCTTTTTAGTCGCTGCCTTAGCGCGGGCTTTCTTTGAACGCTTAGATGGAGCAACAATTGAACTTTTTCCCTCCGGTTCAACTGTGACTTTTTCATCGTCAAACAGCAGTGGAGCTAAAGCTTTCCTCATGTGCCACTCCACATAATAAGCCAGCATACACAAGAAGACGTGAGCTTTGACGCGCTGTTCTAAACGGTGATAAATTGGACGTACTTTCAAATCGATAGTTTTATAACTGCGGAAAGCTTGTTTGACAGTAGAAAGGCTTTTATAGGTTCTCACCGTTTGAGCCGCATCTAAAGTCTCCGGTTTGACTGAAGTCCGAATAATATAGACTCCATCCAAAGCCGAATCATTGGCGATAGCCGCTTCATTCAATGAGTAAGAAAAACTTGTCTCAGTGATGGCAATATTAAAGTATTTCCCCACACATGTAGCATTGAGAACTCGCCCCACTCTCAGTCCAATCTGGTCGGCTCCTTTGAGGGCGCGTTTATCTCGTGAAGTGGCGATAACAATCTTATTGAGTTCCTGCTGTGTCGCCTGTAATAAAGCAATTCTAGTCAAAGACTTTTCTTGAGCAAGCATCGGGTTGCGACAAGCAATTAGCCGCTCACTGGGGTAATCAGAACAAGAAAATTCTACTAAGTCAGTTTCATCAAATAATGAGAGTTGAACAGCTTCTTGTTCAAGAAGTTTCCGAATTTGACTAGCTCTAAGAGCTGTAATCCAGTCGAGTCCCTCAACGGGTTGAAACTCTGCCAGAATCCGGGTATTCGTAATCATGCCTCGGTCGCCAACCCAAACGACTTGTTGTAGGCCAAAACGGTGACGTACTTTCTCAATTTGAGCTGTGAGTGTGGTTGTGTCCGATGTATTGCCTTCAAACACTTCCACAGCGATGGGACAACCAAGCTTGTCGCAGATTAAGCCAAATACAATCTGTAAAAATCCTTTCTTTTTATCCCGATTATAGCCATATCTAGCGAGAGGGCATTGAGTTCCTTCAAAGTAAGTTGAACTCACATCGTAGAGAACTAAAGCTCCTTCGGATAGATGTCTTAGGGCTAACTCATTTTCGATTAATTCTTGTTTGGATACCAGCCAATCCATTGCTTCATACAATTCATCCTCATCGGCTTTTTCTAAGCCCAACAGTTCACTTAACGATGAATTGCACGTTTCGCTGTGCAATCCTCTGGCTGTGGCTAACTTGGAACGAGGCTCAATGAGACGTGCCACAATCATCGCCAAAACTAGAGCTCGTTTTCTCGAATTTGAGGGTGAGATTAGATGGTGCAAAGACAGTTTTTTGATTGTTCCTAAAACCGCAGCTACATGACCATGAGGTAGACTTCTTTCTACAGAGAATGATTCGGAGAGATTTTCAATAGCTGCGCCGCCTTTGAGTACTATTCTCAAGTTATCAACGACGGTATCCGGTAATTTCGACAGGTTAGCTAAAGTTCTTTTACGGATTTTACCCCCTTCACGATAGGACTCGCGTAGGAGGACGGCGGGAGGGGAATTTCTGTTAGGGACTCGTTCAATATACATGGCTACTATTGTCCCAGAAATCTCCCCGCCAAAATCTTAAAAAATTCTTAAAAACATGGGTACGGCTTTCTGGGAGTAAATGGCTCTAGTTCCCGTCACTCAAGCTTTTTCTCCTTTTGTAGTTCATCTGTACGGGGGAACTTCCGTTTGAATATGGATTGACGATGAGAGATGAAACCCTTGATGTTGGTACCAGATTTCCAGGGGTAACGGCGTGAGCTGATGGATTTTGACAGAGGTTTGGCAATGGAGACGATTGATCGGGGGTCGCCTGTTGTGCCGTTTTGGAGCGAATAGCGAATATGCTTCGCGCACACTTCGCGATCGCATTCATCAATCCTTGCCTTGAGAACCTCTGAAGCTTTGAGCAGTAGATGAGTCGGCCTGACGATTCACCTGAATTGAGTTCAGAAAGAGCGATTAGTGTTACGCTTCAATATCACAGACTTCGTCAAGGATTTTTTAAATATAGTTTTTTATCTAGACATTCAATAATTGATATAGCTAATTCATGCATGACCTCTAAAGCTGCATCTTCATATTTTTTGTACTCATCAATGTTCTTTATTGTCATTTTTTCACCATGAGCAATCTCATTTCTTCTCGTGACTAATGATTTAAGTTCAATTTTATATTTATCCACTAAGGTACAAGTAAGACCAGCTTGAATTACATTTTCCTTAAATAAGCTAGGATAGAGATTTGATTGTGTTTCTAGACTAATTTGATAAAAATCTAGGTTATCTTCTAGCATTATTTCAAAATCTGTCTGACCAAAATTCCAGAGATTTTCTGGAGACAAGTTCCCTTTTAATGCCTTGAATTTCTTTTGAAGTGATAGTTTAGCTATTTCATCTTTACAGTCTTTTCTCTTGACACCTGCTTTTTGCAGTTCTTCCAGATATACATCCCATGCAAACTTACAGAATCCTTCGTAGTGTGCGTAGAGAAGCGCCCACATTGCCCGAAGCAGTACTCGGTATCTATCAGAATCTTTGGAAGCTAGAATAGCTTGCTTTTTTAATATGGCAAGTTCTGTCTCTCTCCAATTTAGATCGTCTTCTAGCTGTTTCAACCATTTACTCATTGGTCAGTTCTAACAAAGCATCTTGAATAACTTTAATTCTTCCTTCTAACTTACTTCGCTTATTAGCTCCAGGACCTGTATTTTGCCTAAAATCATCAGTTTGAACTGTTGCTATTACTTTTTTTCTAACTAGCTCTATTGGAAGGTTAATAATTTCATCTATTGCATTAAGAGTACCTATTGTAATAGCTTCATAATAAGCAGGAGCAAGACCACCAATAGGTTTATCTCCTCTATATTTAACAAATGAACCTTCACCCAAAGCATTACTTAAATATATAAAGACTTTATTAAAAGTTATCTCCTCTTTTTCATAGTCAAACTCTATGTCTTTAAGTAGAATTTTTTCCATATAGTTATCCAGCCAATCCCGAACACTCTCCTTAAACAGATGTCGAGCATTTTTTGTTGCTAAAAAACGTAAAACAAGTTCTTCGTCTCCTTTTTTATCTTTTTCAACTTGTGCCAAACTTTCTATACAATTAAGAAAAGCAGGATGAGTGGCTTTGTTTTGAAGAAATGAATAAAAGCGAGTTCCATCTTCACCGACCATCCTAGCCGAACAGTTACGAATTTCTTGAGGATCTAAACTCACTCCCCCTGTATTAAGACGTTTAAACATTGTGTATCGTAAAAAGAACCTGCTTTGCCGCTTAATAACCACTGTTCTCACAGATGAGCGTTTTATCGTAAGTCTAAGCCTTAACGATAAATCATCGAATTTCTTGTCGTTAAGTTCTGTGACTAAATCGCAACCTTGAAGAACAAGAGGATCTAAATCTAAAACCGCAGGGTTAATAAATTGGATAACTGAGCTTACTCTTTGTAAACCATCAATTAACTCAAATACACCAGTTTCTCTTTCAATCACAAATATTTGAGGAATAGGCAGCTCTAGAAGTATTGATTCTATTAGACGTGACTTTTGATCATCAGACCAACGAAAAAGACGTTGATATTCTGGTTGAATTACAAGTTCTCTAGTTGCGTGTAAATTTACAATTTCGCCGAAGGTTAAATCAAGAGATTCAGTACGAACTTCACCAATCTTATCGTCTATAATGTCTTCCAAAGACTTCATTAAACTTGCTCCTTTCACACAGTCTAAGTTAGCAAATTACTCTACTATTGTGAACCCTCCAGAGCCAATCTAACGTGTTCTACCAACTCAGCCACATTTTCCTTACGGAAAAACTCGGTCATTCTACGAGTCTTAGGCTTAACCGGAAGCACCTGTAAACAAGATACTTCTTTAGCAGCTTGCTCTAAAACGGTACGATATGCATTACTGGTAGCGTAACCTATACAGGCAACATAGTGACCGCTGTGACGCTTCAAGTAAGTCACTAAACGCTTGATTAGTAAGGTAATTTGCTCTTTATTGAATGCCTCTAGGCGAAAGTCATACCCCAAAACAGCTTCTTCCTGCTCGTATTCTTCTGGGACAAGACCGTAGAGTCCAGAAAGTGTCACTTTTTGAATCAGTTTCGTCTTCTCACCTAAACCTTGCTCAAGGCGTTCTGCGATCAGGCGATGGGAACGGGACTTAGAATATGGCTTGCCACCTGAACAAGGGATAATCAGCAGCACTCGCTTGTCTTTTGGTGGTTGGTAACCATTTTTCAGAATATCGAAATGATCCGGCGTGTATCTGAGAGAAACAATCCGTTCATCTACGTTGGGTTTGGACTTTTGAGGCATCGAGACTATCGTGCGTGATAGCCTAACTCGCAGACTCTCATCTTCTTGAGCGATTGCATCCAACACAGGTCGAAGCTGAGGAAACTTTTCCGCGTGTTTTATAAGATGTTCCTGTAATGAATCGTCTTCTATGGCCTTCCTAGTCTCTTTAACAATTCGGAAATCCATTTCCAAGTTATGTAAGGCAATGTCACCGTAGTATTTGCTTTTGAAGTGACCATTATGGACGGCAAGACCACGAATTTCAGATGTCAGTGCATTTTGTATATTTTCAAGGTTTGCCTGCTCGCACACACAGCAATCACAGGTTAATTTCTCCATTTCCAGAACTGGCTGGGTGCGTCCAGTTTTTGGGTCTATGTAGCTTAAGCTTCTAGCTTCTTGAATATAGGTGCTGGAATCAAAGCTATCTACTCCTAAATAGGCTAAAAGGGGTACTATATTGCCCGTAACACCAAAAACGTGGATGGGTATTTTGTCCCGCCGTTCTTCTGGAATATTCTCCTGCAAGCCTTGTATAAGGTTAACGATTGCAGAATATTTATGTCCTCCTCGCAGAGGTACTAACGAGCCAACGGCTAATCCGAAGTGATAATCTTCCAAACCTTCTGCTTGGAACCTATCGAACACCCGTTTTACATAGCTTCCTATACTGTCTCGGTCTTGACCATGAGCAGCAACGTAGAGAAAGGGCTGATAGCCTAACCTTTTCCGAAGTTCTTTAGCTGCACTAACAGCATTTTCTATACTTCTCTCCATACGCTCCTCAGCCTCTGCCCGTGCTAAACCAGGAGGTAAAGGATAGTCTAGAGTGGCGACGATATCACCATTAAAGTCTTTCTGCAATTCTAGAATCGTCTGTGAACCTTTTCCATCTTCGATGGACAGCCCATAGGCAGACAGATTTACACTCTTGTTCCAAAGAAGCTTAAAACCACCAGAATCGAGAAATAGTGGAGAAGCGAATTGCTCAAGCTTCACATCGTCCTTATAAAACTGCTTAATACCTTTCGTTCGCCACTTGTCTAGTACATGAGGTCTGTTGGGAATAAAGTCCAGAAAATGAAGCACTTGAGACATCAATGGCACTGCCTTTCTACGACGCAGCAAACCATTAGATTCGTCTGCTTGAAGAACGTACTTCCACAAACCGCCTCCCTTAGCTGTCGTACCAGTAACTAGACATACCACTGGGAACAAACATGGTGTCGAAATTATGGTCTGTGTCTGTGAGAGATGCAAATTACCGATACGACCATGCTTGAAAGGTTTTGTTGAAAACATTTATTTCTTGAGTTTAGCCACGATTACAGGTGACAAAGCTATGACGAGTTCAGGGGCTTCTCTACTGGCAGGGGAGCCACACTATAACACCAAGTAGGAGCCTTTTCGTTACTATACTGAGCAAGCAGACAAATCTATAGGAGAAGACACAGTGAAGGAGGGCAGCAAGTACCAGCCACTCCTCGAATTTCTGCGTGGCAGCGATCAAAGTGAAGTCATCCTCACCTTTGCCGAAATCGAGGCTCTGATGAATAACCCCTTGCCCGACTCAGCCAAGAGTAAACGGGCATGGTGGAGCAATCGCAGCAAAGGCGCACTGCAAGCCTCAGCCTGGATGGAAGCCAGATATCGCGTTGAGGAGGTGGATCTTGCTGGGCAACGAGTGACATTTCGTAAACCGACTACTGGCTACCAAGTTCAGCGCGTGGGTGACACCGTGCTGTGGAATAGTGACCTGATCAAAGCATTGCGTCTTCACATGGGTCTGACACAGGTAGAGTTTGCAGAAAGGCTCGGTGTTTACCAGCAAACAGTCAGCCAGTGGGAAAAAGGCGCATACGAGCCAACCTTAGCTACATCGAAGTACCTAACCTTAATTGCTGAACAGGCTGAATTCAAATATGGAGGGGAAGAATAGGAGTTCATAAGCATTCTTAACTCTTTAATTGACATTTTACAATGTAGGATGTAATTTACAGAATACAATCTACATTGTAGATGAGATGGAAAGAGGTCAACCCAGCCGTTTTAGCATCAACCCCAACCCTACAACCATGCAATCGCTACGCCACCGCATCAACCCCAAAACCTTTGTCATCACCCTCAGACAAATCGCTAAACACCTGAAAATCAACCAAGAGCGCATCCTCAATTGGGAAAAATGGCATAACGTCCTCTGGATACACATCCAAGGAAAAGGCGGTTACTTCGTCAGTTACCGAAAATTAGAACAGTGGATTTCCGCCTGTCGCACCTTAATTCGCTACTGTCCCAACCTCAACACCCTCGATACCCTCTGGCAGTCCATTTTGCAAGAAGCACAGCGCTATTCCGAAGATGCACTCTCCCGCCTTGAAGCCATCTGGCAGCAACGATACACCGACTTATCCAACCCTCCACAAACCTAAAAGCGTCAGAAGCCAGTATCAAGTTGTCCAGTCTTCCTGCTGACTTCTGGCTCCCCTATCCAAGGAGACTCTAACAATGGTAAAACCAAGCTGTCGAACTGATAGCCCTACCTTCCAAAAAGGCTATTCGCAAGCCTTATGCAATTCCCGACGAGATAATCGGGCTTGCAAACGATATGCCACAATTGCTGGTAAAGAAAGGATAGCCGGAAGTGAGTGCCATGCCCCCACTACTCGACAAAACCACCGACCAACGAATTGTTCATCATGGAACCTGGGAACAGTTTAAGTTGATCCAGAAGGGCTTTGAAGGTTCTCCTGGGGTGCGGCTATTTTACTATGACGGGGCGATCGAGATTCTCATGCCGGGACAAGACCACGAAACTTTTGCTCGCGTTATTGGTTACTTAGTGACTACCTTTCTTGTCGAACGGGGAATCTTCCTTAAGCCGACAGGGGCAATGACTCAGGAAAAACCAGGAGTTGTCTCGGCTCAAGCAGACGAGTCTTACTGCATTGGGAGCGTGAAGTCAATTCCAGATTTGTCCATCGCAGTCGTCTTCACCAGTGGTGGTATCAGTAAGTTAGAACGTTACAAAGCTTTGGGTGTTCCAGAGGTTTGGTTTTGGGAAGATGGATTGCTAAAGCTGTATCATCTTCAAGACGGCAGCTATGAACCCCTTGAGCACAGCCAGCTACCCGGACTTAGTGAACTCAATCTTAATTTGCTCCGACGCTGCATTTTGATGGCAGAAACCGATGCTGGAGAAGCGATTAGAGCGTTCCGTCGGGAGATTTAGCGCGATGCAAAGTCAGGAATTTTAGTCACGAGTCACATTAGGAATTTGGTAGGGCTGACCCATAGAATGATATCTCGGCAGTTAACTATGCAGGTACAGTCCGCCAGTGAAGTTATTCGTTTACCACACCCCAGAATTGACTCCAACCGATCAAGTGCCAGACTGTGCGATCGTGCTTGATATTCTCAGAGCTACAACCACGATCGCCACCGCCTTAAATGCAGGTGCTGAGGCTATCCAAGCCTTCAGTGATATGGAAAAGCTGATGCAAGTCAGCGAACAGTGGCCACCCGAAAAACGTCTTCGCGCCGGAGAACGCGGCGGTGCTATGGTGGCTGGCTGTGACTTGGGTAACTCTCCCCTAGATTGTACCCCTGAACGAGTCCAGGGAAGGCGATTGTTCATTAGTACAACCAATGGCACCCGTGCTTTACAATGCGTGCAGAATGCCCCAATCGTTCTGGCAACAGCCTTTATCAATCGCCTCGCAACCGTAAAGTATATTTTGGCTCAACAGCCAGAGACGGTGTGGTTTGTTGGCTCAGGTTGGGAAGGCAGTTTTTCTTTAGAGGATACGGCTTGTGCCGGTGCGATCGCTCACAGTCTCCAGGAAAAACTCGACGTACCCCTAAACGAATTGGCAGGAAATGATGAAGTCATCGGTGCGATCGCACTTTACTCCCAATGGAAAGACCAACTATTACAACTCTTCCACCATGCTAGCCACGGCAAACGCCTGTTGCGTCTCGATTGCCATGAAGACCTAAAATATTGTGCTCAGACGGATATTTTAGATGTCCTCCCCATCCAAAAAGAACCTGGAGTTTTAGTCAAGGCTTAAGGTTGAAGGCTGAAGGTCGAACAAGTTTTCGTGTATCAATCGAGAGATTAAAGCCGAAAACTATTCTTCCTTTCATCCTTCATCTTTTACGCTTTTTCAGACTTTTTAGAACTGTCGCAAAAACCGCAAGTCGCTGTTATACAATCGGCGAATATCATCAATTTGATGCAGTACCATAGCAAAGCGTTCTGCGCCAAAACCAGCGGCAAAACCCGTGTAAATCTCAGGGTCGTAGCCGACGGCTTTGAGGACGTTAGGGTCAACCATGCCACAACCCCCCATCTCTAACCATTTCCCTCTCCATTTCACATCTACTTCTGCCGAAGGTTCAGTAAAAGGGAAATAACTGGCGCGGAAGCGTAATTCTATCTCCTCGCCAAACAAATCTTGGAAGAATTCTTTGAGAGTTCCTTTCAAATCCGTAAAGGTTATCCCTTCATCTACGGCTAAAATTTCTATCTGATGAAACACAGCCGAATGGGTGGCATCCACCGTATCCCGACGATAAACTCGACCGGGTGCAATAATTCGGATCGGGGGTTCATTGGCTTCCATGTAGCGAATCTGCACGGAAGAGGTATGAGTGCGTAGCAAGTTACCATCCGGCAGGTAAAACGTATCCTGCATATCCCTAGCTGGATGATCAGGGGGAGTATTGAGTGCCTCAAAGTTATAGTAATCCGTCTCCATTTCCAGACCGGCGGCGACAGTATAACCTAATCCCACAAAGATATCCAACACCCGATCAATCGTGCTATTGAGGGGGTGAATTCGACCTTGAGGGCGATAAACCCCTGGCATCGTCACATCAAGGGTTTCGGCTTCCAATTGTGCTTGGATTTGGGCGGCTTGTAATTCAGTGCGCTTCTTTTCTAAGCCCTCTTGCAGGGCTTCTTTCACAACATTGGCAAAAGCACCAATGCGACGTTTGTCTTCTGGTGCTAGCTTGCCCATACCCCCCAAAACCTGAGACAGTTGCGCTTTCTTGCCCAGGTAACTGATGCGTAATTGTTCTAATTGTTCTAGGGTATCAGTAGCAGTGATCTTGGAAAGTGCTTCTTCTTTGATGGCGGCTAATTGAGTCTCAAGCTCGTCAGGCGAAATGGTCATGCTAGGTCGTGAAGAAAGTTACCGAAGCTAATTACCTTTACCAGTGTACCTATCTGAGCTGTCATTCTTTTAGCGGTATTGCCAAAGGCTGAGTTGAGGAGGAGCTATGGGTTGTTTAACTGTCGCGATCGCTAAAAGCCGTCTTGCAACCCAAGCCTCAAGATAGAATCAAACAACGACTTTCATCTTTGCGGCGACATTACATTTTCATGAAATTGCTCATCAGCAACGACGACGGGATTTTCGCACTGGGTATTCGTACCCTCGCCGATACGCTTGCCCAAGCAGGCCATCATGTTACGGTTGTTTGTCCGGATCGAGAGCGATCGGCGACAGGTCATGGTCTTACTCTACACGACCCGATTCGTGCTGAAAAAGTTGAGTCAATCTTTCACCCATCGATCAAAGCCTGGGCATGTTCAGGAACGCCGTCAGACTGCGTAAAGCTGGCGTTGGGGGCATTAATTGACGGCCCACCGGATTTTGTCCTTTCTGGCATCAATCACGGTTCTAACCTGGGTACAGATGTCCTTTACTCTGGCACTGTCTCAGCGGCGATGGAAGGCGTGATCGAAGGCATTCCCAGTATTGCTTTCAGTCTGGCTAGTCATACCTCCCAGGAATTTCAATCTGCCGCACTGTTTGCCAAGCAGCTCATTCACCAATTCTCCAAGCAGCCTCTACCTGAAGTGATGCTGCTGAATGTGAATGTCCCCCCCCTCAAGCCAGAAGAAATCGCCGGAGTCACCATCACCCGTCAAGGTATTCGCCGCTATTTTGATACCTTCGAGAAACGGGTTGATCCACGGGGCAAAACCTATTACTGGTTAGCCGGTGAAGTTCTCGAAGATGTCGAACAACCGGCCCATCTCCATCTCCCCGAACATGTGCCTACCGATGTCCAGGCCATTCGTGATAAATACATCACTGTGACACCGTTGCAATATAACCTCACTGATGTAGTTGGAGTATCTAGTTTACAGAAGTTGGAGCTGAGGACTGAGGACTGGGGATAAGTTCCCAGTTCGCCCCAAATCAACCACCGCCCCGGTAGTAAAGCTCCAGAAACCGGAAAAACTTCTCACACAGATCCGCGTCTCTGGCTCCTACCTCCATCTCTTTGGTAATTTCCTCAACAGCCTGCATCCAGTAAGGGCGATCGCTCGCAGAGGTATTGCTGGTACGATGAAGCCGCTTACTGATAATCGCATCCGCGATGTTGACTAGTTGGAAAACCTGAACAATATAAGGAATTTCATTGCCCTGCAACCCATCGGGATAGCCTGTACCATTGAGTCGCTCTTGATGAGAGCGAACTAAAGGGGCGAACTCCCTGAGAACGGGAAGCTGATTACAGATCAGCTCGGACACTTCTGGGTACTCGCGAATTTTTGCCCACTCCTGCTCGTTCAGAGAACTGGGTTTGAGCAGAATCGAGTCAGGAATACCAATTTTCCCCAGACCGTGGCAGTAACTCAAGAAAATGAGCTGGCGGATTTGTTCTTGATCCAATTTCAGCCAGCGTGCCAAATTTAGGCACATGGTTCTTAGACGATAGCATCGTAAGCCAACTGCAAGGTTTCGAGCCAGCTGGATTTGCTCTAAAAAACTTAAAATCTCAGCGTCGCCAGAACGAAGCATCAAACTGTAAAGTTAGTCTTGTTTTAGATTTGCCCGATTGATTAATCGTGGCGGTACGATGAGTAATGCGCCTTTCCCAATCCAAAGCACATTTTGATCACTGACCCCTGAAATAATCTCTGATCGGGGCAAGGTAATTTATGGTATCACCATCCCCCAAAGATTTTTCTTGTTCGTCATCTGGGCAAAAACGAAAAAACTGACCTTGTGGCAACAGTTGTGCCATTGTCAGCTCTACGAGGTGCGGACGACCCTAACAGTTCATTCTACACTCTCACGAAGGCAAAATATCTCTTTTGAGTGAGGGCTGGAAGGATTTTACTAAGGATTGAGGGCGTAATGAACTAACTGAGCTAATTTTTGACGCAGTGTTTCCAGCCCAAACCGCTCACTGGCAGAGACGAATACGCCTTGAGGAAATTCCTCTTGAGCCAGCGTCAAGGTTTCACTATCTACCCGGTCAATTTTATTAAACGCTACCAAAATAGGTCCTGCTGTCACAGGCATTTCCGACAAAATGGTCATGACAGAGCGAATGTGACTTTGCCACGCCGGATGAGATAAATCCACCAAATGAAGCAGCGCGTCAGCTTCTGTGACTTCTTCTAAAGTGGCCCGGAAGGAATCCACCAAAGGGGGAGGGAGTTCGTGGATAAATCCTACAGTATCAGTGAGCAGAATTTCCATCGGTTCCCCGGTTACGGCATTGGGAATGGGTAAGCGTCGTGTGGTGGGGTCAAGGGTGGCAAACAACTGGTCAGCCGTGTAAACCTCAGCATTAGTGAGTGTATTCAACAGGGTAGATTTTCCAGCATTGGTATAACCGACGACTGCAACCGTTGGAACTTCCTGTCGTTGACGCCGCTGCCGCAAGCGGGAACGATGGGCTTGTAACTGATTGACTTCCTGTTGGAGTCGGTTGATGCGACGCTGAATGGATCGGCGTTCTGTTTCCAGTTTGGTTTCACCGGGGCCTCGTGTGCCGATACCACCCCCTAACCGTGACATCGCCTGACCGCGTCCTGTGAGACGGGGTAGCATGTATTCAAGCTGAGCCAGTTCTACCTGCAATTTTCCAGCGCGGGATTGGGCGCGTTGGGCGAAGATATCTAAAATAACTTCAGTACGGTCTACGACCCGGACACCCGTTTCCAATTCTAGGTTGCGGACTTGAGCCGGTGAGAGGTCCCGGTCAAACACGACGAGATTGGCTCCTAGAGTTTGGACGGTGAGGGCAATTTCCTGAACTTTACCAGCTCCAACCACGGTTTGAGGGTGAGGACGCGATCGCTTCTGCCGCATCGTCTGTAATACCTCTCCCCCTGCCGTTTCCACCAACCGGGCGATTTCTGCCAAGCCATCCTCAAATCGCTCTTTCGTCGTCTCGTCCGTCATCAGCCCAATAATCAGCACTCGGTCTTGATCGACATCAACCTGTTGGGCAACAAATTCTCGACGGAACTCAGATTCTAGCCCTTCGACCAACTCCAGGAAATCCTGTTGGGTTAGTATATCCAAGCTTAGGGGTGGCGACACACTCCAGCTCCGTTCAACGCCAGTTGCTAGAGGGCGGTCATCTGGATTTTGCACTCCTTGCTCGATCAGAGGAAGCAAGTGAGCTAAGTAAGTCTCTTTGACATAACCTGTGGCACCCCCTCCCCGCCGCTCAAATCCTGATTCTGTAACTGTCAGTACCACTAAAGCATCGAGTCGTTGAATGACCATGGCGGTTAAGGCCGCTTCTTTGGGGGTTTCTGACTTGAGCTGAGTGGCAAGACAGCGAATCCCGGACAGTCGTTCTGCACCGTAGCGGGGCAATTCCAGTGGAGGGATTTTGGTCTGAGAGGGAGTACCAACTCCCACGCGAATGACTTGTCCCCGCCGATTGATATAGGTACAGACGGGTTGTTTGATGTCTGTGCTGATGGCAGCCAGTCGTTGGGCAAACTCTGGCGTTGTCAAGCGATCGCTCGGAAAGCGCTGCTGATACAGCCGTTGGAGCTGCTTGAGTTGGCTGGACTTTAACCCCTGAAGATTGCCGTAGATAGTCTCGATAGGCGTTTCTGACCAGTCCCCTGGCCCCTGAATCCATCGATTTCTATTGTACAGAAACACTCCGACACCGCATCTATACCTAGATGAGGGCAATACCGAGAAAAATGTTTACTCCTATACGTTCTATCGCTTTCCGGAAGCTTTTATTAAATTTAATGAAAAAGTTGTATCTTAGGACACATTTTTAATTAAATTAATATTAAGAGGATTATTATTCAACTCATTTCATTGCCATATAGCCCTTCTCGATTGGATGAGGTGCAGGCGTAGGGGTGCACAGCTTTATGTCCCTGCCATTGTGTCTATCACACCATTTGAGAACGGCTATAATTCCTTTTTAAGAGGAATCTCTTACATTTATAGAGAGCAAGCTCAAAATCAAGTCGCTACTTGTCGGCCTGAGACCTTTGTTCAAAGGGTGCCTATGGACTTTAAAAAAGTCTCAAGTCTATCGTCAAGAAAACCAAACTATATAAAGGGTATTAAGTCGATGTTTATGATCGACGCAGCAAGCTACCAAGAATTATCGCTAATTCTGACGGCACTTTACGTTACTAAAGCGCTCCAATGTTTCGCTAGCTGGTTTAAACGTTTTAGGCAAGATACTAGCTTGTCGGAGTCAGACAAACGCTTGTGTTTAAAAGTCTTGGCACTAGCAACGCTTTTCTGGCCGATTGTGCTGCCGCTTTCGGCACTGGAAAAGCGACTTTGTGCTTCTCCCTATGAAGGTGCATTTCGGCATTAGTTCTGTAGTTAAACACAGTAAGACTAACACTAAAACTCTCTGTATCTAAGCCTAAAATCTCTTGGATAAACTCAAAACATGATTAGGGGGTATCTTCACGTTGTGAGACGGAAGCATTACCCCCTATGTTAAGGACTTGACTCCACCCAACCTTAGCGGCGTTTGGTGTCAGCTTTCTTAGCGGCTTTTGCGGCTTTCTTCGCCGCTTTTTCGGCGGCGATCGCAGCTAGTTTAGCTTGCTGTTTTTCTTCTGCAATTTTATCTAAATAATAGTGGTAATCTCCCAAATAGGGGCGAAATTCACCCTCTCTAATTTCCACAATTTTGGTGGCAACTTGAGAAATAAAATAACGGTCGTGGGAGACAATCAGTACCGTACCATCATAATTTTGGATCGCTTCTTCCAGCATTTCTTTGGCAGGAATATCCAGGTGATTGGTCGGCTCATCCAACATCAGTAAATTAGCCGGACGTAAAAGCATTTTCGCCAAGGCAAGACGCGCTTTTTCACCCCCACTTAGGGATTCAACTTTTTTAAACACCGTCTCACCACTAAACAAAAACCGTCCTAATAAAGTACGAACTTCCTCATTTTTCCAATCCGGCACCTCATCATGGATAGTTTGCATGACGGTTTTGTTTAAATCCAAAGCTTCGGCTTGATTTTGCTCGAAGTAACCTGGAAGGACATTATGTTTACCCAATTCCACCGTCCCTTCTGTGGGTTGTTCCATGCCCATAATTAAATGGAGCAGGGTCGATTTACCCGCACCATTAGGACCGAGAAACGCCACGCGATCGCCTCTTTCAATCAGCAAATCAGCTCCTAAAAACAGAATTTTGTCATCATAGGCATGAACTAAGTCTTTGATTTTCACCACCTCCAAACCACTCCGAGGTGCCGGGGGAAAGCGGAAGTGCAGGGTTTTTAAGCTATTGGTTGGCGCTTCAATCCGCTCAATTTTGTCTAATTGTTTCTCGCGGCTTTTCGCCTGAGTGCTGCGGGTGGCGCTAGCGCGGAACCGATCCACAAAAACTTGCTGCTTTTCCAGTTCCTTTTGCTGACGCTCATAAGCACTGAGTTGAGCTTCCTGCATCTCAGCTTTTTGTTGCAGATAAGCGGAGTAGTTACCCAAGTAAGTCGTCGAGACACCGCGTTCCGTTTCGACAATTTGGGTACACAGGCGATCCAAAAATTCTCGGTCATGGGAAACAATAACCATCGGGGTTTTTAGACCCTTAAGATAAGTTTCCAGCCATTCAATCGTTTCTAAATCTAAGTGGTTTGTTGGCTCGTCTAACAGCAAGAGGTCAGGTTTTTGCAGCAAGATTTTGCCCAAACTCATCCGCATCTGCCAACCCCCACTAAAGGCACTCACGAGGCGATCGCCATCTTCCGGCTCAAATCCCATTTCTGGCAATATCTTCTCAATTTGAGCCTCTAATCCATAGCCATCTAAGGCTTCAAAGTGGCGCTGGAGTTTGTCTAGTTTGTGGATAAGCCGATCCAGTTCCTCTGGGTTCGCCGTTTCCATCTCTCGCGGCATTTGTACCATCGCCTGATGTACAGCGTTCGCTTCCTTAAATACTGTCCAAAATTCTTCGCGAACGGTGCGCGTCGGATCGACTTCAAACTCTTGAGTGAGGTAGGCAATGTGTAAGCTAGCGGGACGGATAATTTCTCCCGCCGTGGGTTCCATCTCCCCAGCAATAATTTTCAGTTGGGTGGATTTGCCTGCGCCGTTGACACCAACAAGTCCAATGCGATCGCCTACTTTGACTTCCCAGTTGACATCCTTGAGGACTTCGCCTGTAGGGTAAATTTTACTAATATGTTCGAGTCGCAGCATTAGGAGTGTCTCCAAGGACAATTTCAGTAGGTTTTGTAATCAGCGACAGACGAGAGTGGAGTCGCCAATGGCTGAATATCCCAATTTATCGTAACAAAATTTAACTACCAATTAGGGGCTGGTGATTCCGGAAATTTTAGCCAGAGGGGAGATATCACAAGGATTGGGTTGTTAACTGGTGACTGGAAAATCCCCCAAAGACGGCAAAGCTGAAATTTTTGTACCAGCAATCCACATCTTGGAAACCTGCCGCTTCCAGCCAACCCAATTGTGCCTCAAGGGTTGCCATGCGATCGTATTCCATGCGTTTTTGGGCGGCTTTGAGTTCCTCGTCTGAAATACCGAGGGTACGGACTGAATCCAGCCACTGTTGTCGATAGCGCTTCTCTAAGGGGGGTGTCTTTCCCAAGACTTGGTCGGCATTGATGAACATACCCCCAGGCTTCAGCGCTTGGTAAATCCGCTGATAAAGACGCTTTTTATCCAAGTCGGACAGGTGATGGATGGATAAACCAGAAATCACAAGGTTATATGGGCTGTCCCAATCACTTTCGACATAATCAGCTATCAGGATTTTTGGGGACTTGCCCATCTTGCTAAATCGGCTCTTCGCTTTTTCTAACATCTCAGGGGCTAAGTCGAGCAGCGTGAACTCGGCATTCGGGAAGAGCGACTGAACCATACCTGAATACAGTCCGGTTCCTGCGCCCAAATCAAGTATCTTTAGGGCTGCACTGCGTTCAAAAGGGATAATTTCAACCGCTGTTCTGTAGAAGTCATCAAAGCACGGAATCAGGATGCGCCGTAATCGATCATAATCAGCGGCGGCGGCATTAAACGCTTGTTGAATGTTCACGTTAGCTGTTCTCCATTCCCCGATCAAGTGGCGATTAATTCGCCTCGCAGTACGGTAACCGCTTGTCCGGCGAGAAAAACGCGATCGCTTCCGGTATAGCGGACTTTCACCACCCCACCCCGACTGGATGCCTGATAAGCTAAGAATTCATCCTTACCAAGGCGATCGCGCCAGAAGGGAGCAAGGCAGCAATGAGCCGCTCCCGTTACTGGGTCTTCATCAATGCCTACGCCAGGTGCAAAGAAGCGAGAAATAAAATCATAATCCGAATCCTGGCTAGCTAAGCTGGTGACAATAACTCTGCCATGGTGCAAGGTTTTGAGTAGCTGGAAATTGGGTTGCATTTGCCGCACCCATTCTTCAGACTCCACTTCTACCAAGTAATCTAAAGCCGTTTGAAAGACCGATTTGATCGGTACACCCAAGGCTTGAGCGAGTTCGGGAGAGGGGATTGTTTCTTGTGAGCGATTTGCCGGAAAATCCAACTCAATCCAATCTCCTTGGCGCTTGGCAATGAGCAAGCCACTTTTGGTATAAAAACGAGCCACTGCCTCCGACGGTAAATGTCCTTCTGACCAAAGGACATGAGCACTGGCTAGGGTAGCATGACCACAAAGCGGGACTTCTACTGTCGGGGTAAACCAACGTAAATTGAAGCCATCATCCTGCCTGACGAGAAAAGCCGTCTCTGATAAATTCATCTCCCTGGCTACGTTTTGCATCCAACCTTCATCCTGGGAAGCAGGCAAAACACAAACCGCCGCAGGGTTTCCGGCGAAGGGTGTATCGGTGAAAGCATCGACCTGAATGATGGTTTGTCTCATGGGGTTGCTCCGGTAGAGTGCAAGAACGTGATGGAAATCTCTACTTCGTTTTCTCCGTTACAGCCTCTTCTTCCATCGGTGTTAGCTGATCGGCATGATCAGGCTCTCTATCCTGTGCCACCCCTAATTTAGTTAAATTGGGTCTAATCAGTAAACTCACGCCAATCGCCCAAGCAATCGAAACCATCCAACCGGCGAGAATATCACTGGGATAGTGAACTCCTAGATAAAGACGTGTCCAGCCAATGGCAAGCACAAATACGCTTCCAATTATCCCAACTGGCAAGCGCCAACGGCTGTTCCAAGTCAGAATGACCAAAGCCGCTACCAGTGTCATACTCGACATGGCATGACCACTAGGGAATCCATAGTCAAACTCTGGAGCGGGTGAAGTCCATAGGTGGGGACGTACTCGATGTAATAATACTTTGGCAGTGCGGTTAATGATGATGCTGCCGAAGAGAGTGGTGAGTAAGTAAGTTAGCGATCGCCACCGTCGCCGCAGCAATAATACTAGCCCGATCACACTGGCGACGGGAAACACGCCCCAAAATACCCCTAGCTTTGTCAGAATGGTCGCGAAACCATCCATTTGGGTTGAGGATGTGCTATGAACCGCCAGCAGAATAGGGACATCCCAAGGAAAGCCGCCTTCATTCTCCCAAACCTCTTCTGCTAGCTCCCCAAAAACTTGTAAGGGTAAATAGACGCCAATAAATAGAAGGAGCAAAGAGCGCCAATGAGCAAGGAGCAGCTTTTTGCCAAAGCTCAGGAAAGACTCAAGAAATGCCCTAAAATCTAGTTCAAACATTTGCAAAAGCTAAACGAGAGTACAGACGCCTCTTGACAGTTTTTTATAGAGGAGTGACTTGAGCCTCGTAGCTTCCTGGCAGCAATCGTTGCAGCTCTTCGTCCTGATGGGTAATGCCATTCTGGCAGCCAGAATGGCAATATTCTAATCCTTCTTGTTACGGTATAGCGACAAAGATGCTACTTCGCAAATCCTTATGCTTAGACTCTTTATTCCAACTCTTATACAGAGTACCGACTAATTGAAGAATTATGTTGATTCTTGAGATAGATTTTTCCCAATCCCTAACGCTTTCTTGCTGTGCTTCAACTGTTTCCACAAACCTTTAATTTTCGTATAAGCCTCCTCCGGAGAAAGCTTTCCTCCCGTCTCTAGAGACGAGATGTAAGAGACATTCTGAGCAAATTCTTGCAAATTGGCATTGAAGGTTAGATGCTCTGGTGTAAACCGTCCGTAGTATCGGCTCTGAGGATAGAGAAAGCTGTTCTTGCTCATCCGAGCTGAATCTGCCATAGCTACCTCCTATCGAGAGTAAATATCAATATTAACAGATTTCCTTTACCTATTCTTAACCCTAAATTAACCTAACAACCAGAGTCCAGAAGAGGATTTTGGTAAAACGCCTTCTTTGACCTCAGTCCGCCTCAAACAGGGGCAGTGTTTCTTGCGTAGTCTTGTGCTGCCCCTGTCTCTTAGGAATTAGTAATGAGTGCCTGATTTCCGATGATGCACAGCAGTGACGCCGTCGGGTTGTAGTAGTTGACCCTGTTTAACAACCCCATAGATGACCCAGTGATCACCACATTCCATGCGATTTTCTACCGTACATTCTAAATAGGCGAGAGCGTCGCTTAGAATCGGGCAACCATTCTCTGCCTCTTGGCTTGCGACCCCAGCAAATCGGTCTTCTCCAGGGCCAAAGGGTTTGAGGAAGTGCTTCATTAAGCCCAAATGCTTGCCCTGTGCCAGAATATTCAAGACAAAGGAGCCGCCCGTGTGCATCAGCGACTCAATCGCCCGGTCTTTGGCAACAGCAATGGTGAGTCCAGGAGGCGTAAAGGTAGCTTGAGAAACCCAGTCAGCCAGCATCGCCCCTGAGAGTTCCCCCTGCTTGGTTGTCACAATACACAAAGAGCCGATTAAACGTCCCACCGCTTGCTCGGTACGGGCGGCTTGGGACTCACCGACAGGTTGCCGGGGGGTGCGGGCTTTTTTGGCTTTCTTCAGGGCTTGGGCAAAGTCAGTACCCGCTTCTTCACAGTATTTGAGGGTGACCTCGTTGGGCTTAAATTTAACTCGAATGGTCTCAAAGCCAAATTGGTAACCCGCATCGCTGAATTTGCTTTCAATTAAGTCAATGGCTTCACCACTCCAGCCGTAGGAACCGAAGACACCCGCGAGTTTGGTTTTACTGGCGGTCGAGAGGACAATTCCCAGTGCGGTTTGGATGGGGGTTGGGGCATGACCGCCCAAAGTTGGAGAACCCATAATAAATCCATCGGCTTTCTCTACCGCTTTCTGAATCTCTGTGGGGTCAGCCGCTTCGCTGTTAATCGCTTCCACCCCAACACCAGCTTTGGTGATGCCCCGTGCGATCGCTTGGGCTAAGGTTCCGGTATTTCCATAGGCTGATGCATAAATCAAGGCTACAGTCAAGTCTTTGGTGGCATTTTCCTCACTCCACTGTCGATAAGACTGAGTCAGGGGGATCAGGCTATAGCGGACCAAAGGGCCATGACCCGTGGCATAAAGCCGTGCCGGGAAGTCCGTTAGTTTGTCTAACGCCTTTTCCACTTGCTTGGCGTGGGGTGCCATGAGGCAATCGAAGTAATAGCGTCGGTCTTCGCTAATGGTTGTCCACCCTTCATCCATGACCTGGTCACCACAGACATGGGCACCAAACAGCTTATCGGTGAAGAGAATTTCGGTTTGGGGGTCGTAGGTACACAGTGAACCAGGCCACCGGGGGCTGGGGGTTAGGATAAATTGCAGGTTATGACCTTGCCCTAAATCCAAGGTGTCGTCACCTCGCACGACCTCAATTTTCAGTTCTTGGTCTGGCAAGAGAGTGCGTAGATTAATTGAAGCTGGATTGGAGCAAACGAATGTAACTTGAGGTGCGAGTTCGAGCAGGGCTTTGAGGGTAATGGCTCGGTTGGGATTGACGTGACCGAGAATGATGTAATCTAACTCGGTTGGGTTGAGGCGTTGTTGGAGTGCGGCGAGAAAAATTTCGGTGAAGGATTCACCCGGTGGGTCAAAAAGGGCAATTTTATCCGCTCGAATTAGGTAAGAGTTGGCGGTGGTGCCACGTTGCAGGGCATACTCGATTTCAAACTTGAGTCTATCCCAAGTGCGCGATCGCAATACAGTGGTTTGTGCACCAATGGGGAGAACTTGAACATCTCTTTGTTTGGTTTCGGGTGTGACTGTGACCATGTTTGTGTCTCTTAATTAGGTTGTTATTGATAGAATTTTTTTTAACGCAGAGGGGCGCAGAGGGAGGCGCAGAGGGACGCGGAGGGGGTTAGAGGTTGTTGACGAGGCGTTTGATGCCGTCTTTTAGGTGGGGGACGTTGAAGTTGATGAGGAGTCCGAGTTTACAGTTGGATAATTTTAGGTAGGTTAGGAGTTGACTGGAATGAATGGGATGTAGAGATTCGAGAGATTTGATTTCAACAATAATTTTGTTTTCGACCAGTAAATCGACTCGATAGCCACACTCTAGATGAACATTTTCATAGACTAAAGGCAAAGGTTTTTGTTTTGCCACATTTAATCCAGCCTGATAAAGTTCATAGTACAAACACTCTTCATAAGCCGACTCCAACAAACCTGGCCCCAGCGCTGTATGCACCTTCATCGCCAACCCAATAATCCGCCCCGATAACTCATTCTCCCTCATCCTCTTAACATCCTCCGCGTTCCTCTGCGCCAACCTCCGCGTTCCTCTGCGTTAAAAAACCTCTTTTTCCTCCCTCCCCACTACCTCACAGGATGGAGTGATTGACCAAGCCTTATGAGGCGTAACACTAGGTGCTTCAGCCGTGAGGATAACCTCTCCATTGGCACCATATACCCAGCTTTGCGCTTCCACAAGTGGATTGGAAGCCGTCTTGGTGGGATTGATGGGAGCGGTAACCCTAGAGATATTATCTGCCTCAGAGTTGAGGGTTACCCAATCGGGGGTGATGACTGACTCACTTTGTAGGACTTCGTTAGGACTCGGCGGTAAGCCACCCCGTCCTGTAACGACAAAGCTGCTTTTTTGGTCTGCGGCGGCGGGGGTACAACGGCGGTCAATTTGCTGTGAGGCATCGACTATGTTAGTCGGTAACTGAGCTAACCCCCGACTGGGGTCAACATTGGTAAGTAAATCGAGTTGAAAATCACCATCTAAACCAAATTGAGAACTGGCGGTGATATCACTGCTGGCGAGAATGTCGCGTTCTCGGAATGTGAGTCCATAAATGCCTTGAGTTGTGATATTGATATTGCCGCCTCGTCCATTGAAGGCATTGGCGGTGATGTCGCTATCTTCTTTAGGGACGGCAACAACGAAATCTGCATTGATATTGATATTGCCGCCATCGCCACCCGCACCTGCGACTCCTGCGGTGGTGGAGATATTGCTGTCGTTACGCATCAATAATAAATCTCCCACTTGCAGCCTGATATTGCCGCCGTCACCGGATTGGGTAGTGGCTCTGATTGAGGAGCGATTTGCCTCTAAGTTTTGCCGAGTTGAGATGATGATGTCCCCGGCTGTACCAGTTTCCAGATTTTCAGAGGAGATGAAGGCATCAGTCAAAGAAAGGGAGCCAGTGATAATCTGAATGTTACCGCCATCACCCTCTGCTCCTGGTGCCACCGCGCTGAAGGCATCACCCCCATCAAAACGAACGGTATCGGTAGCACTAATCCTCGCATTGCCAGCATTTCCCTGTCCAGCCGTAGTAGCAAATAAGACAGCGCCATTATTCACTTCAAGGGATCTAGCGGTAATTTCAATGTCACCGCCATCCCCTACTGCTCCTGGTGCCACCGCGCTGAAGGCATCACCCCCATCAAAACGAACGGTATCGGTAGCAATAATCTTTACACTGCCAGCGTTGCCCTGTCCCAAAGTGCTAGTAGACAGTCCAGCCAGTCCAGTGCCATTGATAACCTCAAGGGAGCCAGTAGTAATCTCAATGTTACCGCCATCCCCTATCGCTCCCGTATCTACTGAGCTGCCGGCACCACCTCCATTAAAGCGGATGCTATCAGTGGCAGTAATCCGCACACTGCCAGCATTCCCTCGTCCAAAGGTGTTGGCAATTAGGAGAGCCCCATTGCTCACTTCAAGGGAGCCAGTGGTAATCTCAATGTCACCACCATTCCCCACTGCTTCTGGTCTGACAGAGCTGGAAGCTCCACTAATGGTTCCATTACTACCAACGCCATCAAAGCTTACGGTATTACTGGCACTAATTTTCACATTGCCAGCATTCCCCTGACCGCCAGTGTAGGCAAGCAGGAGAGCACCATTACTCACTTTAAGGGAGCCAGTGGTAATCATGATGTCACCGCCATCCCCCACCGCTCCGAGTTGCACCGCACTGATGGCTAAACTGGAGGGCCCATTGCTGCCAACGCCATCAAAGCTGACGGTATCAGTAGCGCTAATCCTCACACTACCAGCGTTGCCCTGTCCATCAGTACTAGCAATTAGCTGAGCGCCATTGGTAACCTCAAGCGAACCAGTGGTAATCTCAATGTCACCGCCATCCCCGACTGCTCCCTCTCTCACGTTGCTGACAGCAGCAGTTGAGAAGCCATTGCTACCGATGCCATCAAAGCTAACGGTATCAGTAGCACTAATCCTCACACTACCAGCGTTGCCCTGCCCATCAGTAATAGCAATCAGTTGAGCGCCATTGGTAACCTCAAGCGAACCAGTGGTAATCTCAATGTCACCGCCATCCCCGACTGCTCCCTCTCCCACATTACTGAAGACGGCACTGGAGAAACCATTGCTACTAACGCCATCAAAGGTAACAGTATTGCTAGCATGAATCCGCGTACTGCCAGCCTTGCCCTCTCCATAGGTACTGGCAGATAGTTGAGCGCCATTAATGACTGATAGGGAACCAGTGGTAATTTCAATGTCACCGCCATCCCCTACCGCTCCTTCTACCACATCACTCAAAGCTGCGCTGGCACGTCCATTGCTACCGATGCCATCAAAGCGCACGGTATCAGTGGCAGTAATCCTTACACTGCCAGCATTTCCCTGTCCAAAGGTTCTGGTATCGAGTTGAGCGCCATTGGTTATAAAAAGTGACCCAGTTGTAATGTTGATACCGCCTGCGTTTCCCACACCTCCCTCTTCCACTGTACTGGCGACTCCCGTAAGGTTTCCATTGCCGCCACCATCCAAGGAAACTGTATTGCTGGCACTTATCATTACACTACCCGCATCACCTTCTCCCCGAGTTAAGGCATTTACTTGACCACCATCGGTGACAGAAAGTGACCCAGTTGTGATGTTAATGTCGCCACCCTTGCCCACCCCTCCAGGTGACACCCCATTCGCAATAAAGCTGAGTTTCCCTGCAACGGTTATTGTCCCTGTCGCATTAATTTCAATGTCTCCTGCCTCGCTCTGGGGTGAACCCAACCCTGACGATATTCCCGCCTGTACTGAACTTCCTCCCAAAACATCTAGGTTTTGGGCATTGATGGCAATACTTCCACCACCGCCAGCTTGTACGTTGACATCAGATGCATTCGTGAGGGATACATTGGCTCTTGCTACATCGGTGGGAAAACTCAAGCGCAGTTCGTTGCCATTCGTATTCAGTCCTACTATTGCGTTCTGAACCACTCCTCCCAATTCAACTCGACCACCTGGAGCGGATAAAAACCCATCATCCAACTTCACATCGCCACCAACTAACAACAAACTCCGACCATCCGGAACCTGAAGCCCAATGGTAGGAGTATCTAACACCGTTGTTGTTGCCGTAGAGCGGTTAATAATTTGCCCCTGATTAGAGAGTTGATTATAAAAGAAGGCATTGGGGTTAATTGCGAGTAAATTGCTGCTCTGAGGTTCAGAAGCACTAAATAGCCCAGTGTCACCCAAGCGAATAGCATTAGCCGTCGTGGCAACGAAAGACCCCCCCACATCCAAGCTGGCCTTTTGCCCGAAGATAATGCCGTTAGGATTAATCAAAAACAAGTTAGGTGTCGATTCCCCAAAGGTTCCAAGCGTACCCAGGATTTGTGATGGATTGCTACCTGTCACCCGCGCCAAAATATTTTGAATATCAGTGTTAGGACTGAAGAAATAAGCTCCTCTACCCGCGCTAACGTTAAATTCCTGAAAGCTGTGGAACAGATTTTGGCCCCGTTGTGTCCCACCCCTAATTGCTTCCACAGGTAAATCGTTAAAGTTGGGTACAACAACGGAACTTTCAGCACCCAGCGTGTTATCCGGTACGATATTGCTCTGAGCAAGGGTACGATGGGGAAAAACAGCGATCGCACAACCTCCCATCAGCGCGATCGCATCGGCAATTCTCCTATCTTGTTTTTTTAACGCAGAGGGTCGCAGAGGAGGGCGCAAAGGGGCGCTGAGGGGGTTAAACTTTATTGACGATGAGTTTAATGATTGCAATAATCTACCTCGATCTCGCATTCTCTGCCTCCCTTCCTCCGCGTCCCTCAGCGCCAACCTCAGCGTTCCTCTGCGTTAAAAACTCCTAATTAGGTTTTTTTGTGAACGACACCAACGGAATCAGCCCTGCAACAATTAAATAAACCGAATTGTCATAGTGACAAATCCACAGGACTATCCCCACTAAAAAACTTATCCCTGAAAAGGCTAATCCATAAATCAATCGGCTAGTTTCCAGAAAACGTCGGTGATTTTCCTCCTTAACCTCCTCATTCTGGCGAAGAATCACCTCGCGCACTCTAGCCCAGTCTAAAGCTTCGTTAGGTGAATCCGATTTTCCTAAACGTTCCTCAACCAATGAAATAGTTTGGGTAAGATTTCGAGGCTTCTGATTAGAAAGGTTGGGTGACGATGATAACGTTATTGCCAGTTCGTCTGGTTTTTCTGACATCCTTGAACCTTTCCCTTTAGGCAGTTGTAGGGTGAGCATTGCCCACCCTACTGAGTGATTTAATAATAATTCCCCACTTTACGATGGTGAACGGCAGTTAGAGCATCGGGTTTGGAAACGCGACCATTATCAACCGTGGCGTACACAATCCAATGGTCGGTGAGTTCCATGCGGCTGACAACATGACACTCCATATAGGCAAGGGCATCTGTCAGAATGGGGGAACCGTTTTCGGCGGGTTGAGTTTTCACTCCAGCAAAGCGATCGGCACCAGGGGGAAAGCGCTTGAGGAAGTGTTTCATTAAGGCTTGGTAGTTGCCTTCTTCTAACACATTGAGGACGAAGCGATCGCCTACATGCATCAAGGACTCAATAGCCCGATCTTTAGCCACGGCAATGGTTAACCCCAAGGGTTGGAAGCTAGCCTGAGATACCCAGGATGCCAACATTGCCCCCTTGATATCACCTTTTTGAGCCGTGATAATGTATAGTCCACCGCTAATCCGTCCCAAGGCTTTATCGAGGTCGCTACCCAGGGCTTTCCGTTGCTTGATGTCGCGATCACGGGTTAACAATTGTCCCATATCTGTACCCGCTTCTTCACAAAGTTGGTACGTGGCTTCTGAGGGTGTATCTTTGACCCGAATGGAAGGAAAAGCTTCTTTCAGTCCCAAATTTCTGAATTGATTGAGTAAGGGATCGATGGGTTCGTCATCTCCCCCGTAGGACTCGAATATGCCAACCACTTGCTTGGACTTCGCCGCTGCCAGTACTGTACCTACAGCCGCCGCCGCTACTTTACTGGAGGCTGGGGGCATTCCAATTGCCATTCCCGCTGCACGCCCCACCATTTCCTGTACTTCTTGGGGATCGGCGGTTTTGAGGTCGATCATTTCCACGCCAACGCCTGTTTTGGTAATGCCTCTGGCAACGGCTTGAGACAGGCGATCGCTATACCCATAATCGGAGACATAAAACACCACCACCGATGTCTCTGCCTTGGCTTGGGCTTGACTCCACTTGCGATAGCGACCGACCAGTTCTGTCACATTATGACGCAGCAAGGGGCCGTGACCATTCGCGACCATCGTCACCTCTCCCAACTGATCCATCCGCTTCAGGGCAGAGAGTACAGAACGCGCATTGGGAGCCATTAAACAATCGTAGTAAAATCGATAATCCGGTTCGATCGCCCTTAAATCTTCATCAAACGTACTGTCTGAGCAGTAGTGCAAACCGAAGGCGTCGCAAGTAAACATCACCTGCGTCCCTGCATCGTAAGTGAAAATAGTGTCAGGCCAGTGCAGATTAGGGGCATTGACAAATTCCAACACATGTCCCTTGCCCAAATCTAGCTTGTCGCCATTTTTAACAATCAGGCGTTCAAAGGGTTGATGCACAAAATCTTCGAGGAACTGAATCGCGACCTTTGACCCCACCACCGTGACTTGAGGCGCAAGCTGGAGGACATCTTTGACTAAACCACTGTGGTCTGGCTCGGTATGGCTAATAATGAGGTAATCAATGTCAGCGGGATTAATCTGTCCTTTTAGGGTGTCTAAATACAGTTGACGGAACTTTTCATGGGAGGTGTCTACTAAAGCCGTTTTCTCACCCCGAATCAAAAACGAATTATATGTTGTGCCATTTTGTAAGCCGAATTCGATATCGAAGCGATCGCGATCCCAGTCCAACGAGCGAATCGTGGTTGTATCGGGGGCAATTTCGCCCGTCTGCATGGTTAATCGTTTTTCGGTTTTCTCGGTCAGCAATACCATTTAATGACTCCTAGTTCAACTACTTGTTACTACTTTTTTAAAAGCTTTTTATTTTGTCTTTATTTTTACACAGGTGACTTGTAAGGCTTGAGAGGAACAAATGATAGTGATGCCAAGAAGCTTGAAAGGTAGGGGCATCAGTTTTTTCGTTTTTAACTATCAATTTTTCAGATTTTGCTCATAGACTCTTGCCTAGGCTTGGAGGTTTGGCACCCTTGTGTATTAAAGGCAGTTTGTTAAACTGTTACTCTTTGTATAGTAGCTGAGTAAAAATACTTATGACAACCAACTTGTCTTAACCGATCATCAGTGGTGATGACGAAGTCCTCTTGTCACCCCTGTGGAGAAGACTGGATATAACCAGGGTCTAGGTTTGGTTGATCGCCTCGAATTTTCAACAGCTTTGACCATTCTTCGACGTTTTAAGATTGCCTGCACCCCTATCGATTAACCATGCAACCTAACGATCCACTGATTTATTCCCCCGCCTTAGAGGAAGCCATTGATCGTAACCCCCTGATTGTGACACCAGACACCTTACTATTAGACGTGATCGCATTAATGAGTCAGGCACGAGGGAGTCGTTGTTCGCTGACTGAGGCGAATACTCCCTTAGAGTCAATCCCTAGCTATGAGGGGCACTCTAGCAGTGTTTTAGTCATGGAGGACAACCAGTTACTAGGAATCTTTACAGAACGGGATATCGTGTGGCTCACCGCTGATGGCATACCCTTCGAGGGCATAAAAATTTCTGAAGTAATGACTCAGCCAGTGCTAACCATGCCTGAATCGAATTTTCAGGATGTCTTTGCTGCCATATTCCTATTTCGTCGGAATCAGGTTCGCCATCTGGTGATTGTGGACGATCAAAATCAACTGATGGGAATTGTCTCACAAGAAAGCATTCGTCGTATGCTTCGACCCGCCAACCTGCTGAAGTTGCGGCGTGTGTCAGAAGTGATGACAACTCAGATGATTCATGCCCCGGCAACGACTTCCGTATTAAATTTAGCCCGACTCATGGCAGAGCAACGAGTCAGTTGTGTTGTGATTACACAAGAAAATGGCTATGGAGGGTTTTTTCCGCTAGGGATTGTGACAGAGCGAGATATTGTGCAATTTCAAGCTCTCAGGCTGAATTTAGCCCAGACGTTAGCTCAAACCGTGATGAGTACACCGCTATTTTTGCTCCACCCCCAAGATACGTTATGGAAAGCTCATCAGGAGATGCAACGACGGCGTGTTAGACGATTGGTGGTGTCGTGGGATTTGGGAAGAGGGTGGGGAATCATTACTCAAAGCAACCTGATGCGAGTGTTCGATCCGGTGGAAATGTATGGTGTAATCGAAATATTGCAACGAACCATCGAGCAGTTAGAAGCGGAAAAAGCTGAACTCTTGCAAAGTCACAAAGCTGAATTAGAGCAACACCTGCCCTACCTTCCAGCTCAATTGAACCAACAGGCTGATTGATATCCCCGTGAACGAAAGCTGGCTGGCGTTAATGATTGGAAATTCCCGCTTACACTGGGCTTGGTTTATCGGTAACACCCTTCAGGAAGCCTGGGATACAAAGCATTTACCAGCGTCAGCTATTCAGCAGCTCATTCAGTATGGGGTGTCCGGCATTTTGCCAGATGCAATCCTTCCACCTCAAGTGGTTTCTGGGCAATTATCGGACACAATCAACGTGTTACCTCTCTATCTCGCTTCGGTGGTTCCCAGCCAGACAACGCTTTGGCAAACCTACCCATCGGTAAACGTGATTACCCTAGCCCAAGTCCCCCTTTTGGGACTTTATCTTACCTTGGGAATTGACCGTGCCCTGGCGTTATTGGGTGCAGGTGAGACGTTGGGTTATCCGGTGCTAGTGATTGATGCAGGTACGGCACTGACATTGACGGGTGCGGATGCTGACTGTCAGTTGATCGGGGGAGCCATTTTACCGGGGCTGGGGTTACAGTTAAAGTCTCTAACACGAGACACCGCCGCCCTACCTGCCACCCAACTCCCCACCCAGCTACCGCCCCGTTGGGCAATGCAGACAGCGTCAGCGATTGAGAGTGGTGTGATTTACACGGTATTGGCGGGAATACGAGAGTTTATAGAAGACTGGCAATCTCGGTTCCCTACGAGTCAAATCGTTCTTACGGGCGGCGACTCACCTGTACTGCTGAGCTATCTTCAATCCCTGTATCCTGAAATGGCACGTCATGTCATCTGTAACCCCCACTTGATTTTTGGGGGAATCCAGTCAGTGAGGTTGAAAATGGCAAGTTAGGAAGTTAGCCGATTCAGCCTTCAACTTCAACCTTCAATCCTTCAACCCGATTGACAAAATCATGAATATGCCCAGCTAATAAACCCGGTAAGGCTTCGGGTAAGTTATTCTCCCCTGATTCAACCATTTGGAAGTGGGCTTTGGGAATTTGGGTGGCATAGACTTGAGATTGGGCGATCGCATCCGGAGCATCTTGTGCCCCCTGCAAAATCACCGTCGGCACATTAAGCCATTCGAGTTGTTCTTGCAATAATTCCGCTTGAATTTCTGCTCTCCGTCGTTGGAATAAAAGCTTGCAGGCGGTGGGTGAACTGAGGATTTGTTTGCGCCATTTTAGCGTTCGCTCAATGGATTGGTGACGCCCGAACAACCCTGCTAGGGGATGGAGGCAGCGCAGAATGAGATAGGCGATGGGGGGACGCCCAATCAACCACTTTGTCCATCCTCCACTCTGGCGCTTTCTGGGTGTCTGAACGCCTTCGGGTGCGATTAACATGAGACCGTTAACATTTTCCCGATGTTTCAACGCATAACTCGCTGCAATCCAGCCGCCCAAAGAGTGACCGACTAAATACACCTCTGGTAAATGTAATGCCTCTAGATATTGAAACAAACACTCAACTTCTAATTGGATCGAGTAGTGGAGTTTAGCTCGTTCAGATTCGCCAAACCCTAACAAGTCAAGGGCAAAGCAATGGTAATGCTCACTTAACTGATCGATCACAGGTAGCCACTGACTGCCATCGTGCCAAGAGCCATGGAGAAATACGAGAATCGGCCCTCGACCGACTTCACGCCAGAAAACTTGCCCTAAGGGTAGCCTAATTCGAGAATTGCGTAAGGGTAGATTCATCCTGAGCTTAGGGTCTTATTTCAGAATTGGACAGGTCAAGAGAGGGGATGGAGGATGGAGAGAAGGAGACACAGGAACACAAAGACACCAAGACGCTCTTAATTTTCCAGCCAGTCTGTTCCGGTTGCCATCGGTGCTTAAGCGAAGGTTGTCTTGCCATCGAAGTAGTCCTGCATCTGTTGGTCATGGTCATGGCTAAGCTCACCTAGGGGGATAGCTGAGCGGTCAAACGCTTTGACATCACTGATTTCTAAGGTATCCTGGACTTGCATTGTTCCTTGAACATCGGCTTCTACTACAACACAGATGGAATGAATCCTGGGATCGCGATCAGGCGCAGAGTAAATCCCAACCAATCGACGAACCTTGAGCAACTCTAAGCCGGTCTCTTCTTTTAACTCACGCGTTACGGTGGTTAGTAAATCTTGACCCCAGTTCACCATTCCTCCTGGTAGTCCCCATTTACCATTGTCACGACGCTGGATCAGCACAATTTGCCCATTCGGCAAAATCGGGATGATACTCGTACCCGTGACAGGATGGCGGAATATAATTCCCAATACCGTTTGCACAAATTGCCATGTTCGACGCATTACAAAAAAAGGCTATTTTTGCCTCGTGAATAGGTTGCTTACAGACTGTTATCATAGTCTCTACAGATACCCCTTCGGTAACCCCAGCGCCGGAAAAATCACTTTTTTGATGCCACTGATAATCTCCATTGACCCAAAAATCGGTCGGGTGTGTAGATTGGCTTTTGTTAAAATAGCTGAAGTGTCTCAGCAAAACTCGGCGGTTTCTTTCACTTGGTGCTTCAGAAAGGATGATACTCCAGGATCGGGTCAATCCAGCTAAACTTCAGACTCCTAGTTGGTTATAGTACCTGGCTCTTGTTTAGCATTTTTATGCTGTCAGTTTTCAGACTGCCACCTTCTGATGAGCAACACTGATAAGATAGACAAGCCAAGCTGAATCTTTCGCAAGAGTTTGCGAGGCATATTTTTTTATCAATGAGGTAAACATGGCAAAGCGCCGTAACCAAAAGAAAGAAAAGGCGCAACGGAATCAAGCCTACGCCCGTAAGTTTCGTAAACGTAAAAATACGGGTCGTTTCTCTAAAAATCGGCGGTATAACAGACCTCCGGCTGAAGAGGAGCAGGATGAAAACAGTGAACTCGGAGACGGCGTTCAAAAAACTCAAATGCGCTAACGAAGGCTGATAAGGATACTCTCCTCCTGAGCCGTTGCCTGGTGGGCACATTTAAGCGGCTTTGAGGAAGGCTGAGTTGGGCATCATCATAGTACCGATACTATGGATGCCCACCTTCTACCTTAAGACTCGCCCCCCAAACAAAAATGGAAAGAGGGCGAGTTCAATATTTGATAGAATTTCCTGCGATTGCTATAGCGCCTTTAGGATGACGAGCCTGAGACAAGGCGATCGCGTGCCTCTTGTAGAGCTTGACGTACCTGCTCAAAACCCGTACCGCCATAGCTGTTACGTGCCGCAACCACCTGAGTGGGTGCGATCGCTTGATAAATATCACCCTCAAAGGCTGGGTGCAGTGCCTGCCATTCCTCCAGGCTTAAATCCTTGAGCAATTTATCACTCTGGAGGCAAGTCCTCACCACCTTACCCACTAAGTTGTAAGCTTCCCGAAAAGGAATACCTTTGGAGGCTAAATAATCGGCAACATCGGTGGCGTTAGAGAAGTCTTCATCCACAGCTTCTGCTAACCGTTCGCTCTTGAATTCCATGCCCTCCCGCAACAGAATGGTCATGGCTTCGAGACATCCTGTCACGGTTTTAACCGTGTCAAACAGCGCTTCTTTGTCCTCTTGCAAGTCTTTGTTGTAAGCCAGAGGTAACCCTTTCATCAACACCAACATGGCTTGGAGATGCCCGAAGACACGCCCTGTTTTCCCCCGTACCAGTTCCGGCACATCCGGGTTTTTCTTTTGGGGCATGATACTGGAGCCAGTGGAACAGGTGTCTTTGAGAGTCACAAAGCCAAATTCCTGAGACGCCCAAAGAATAATTTCCTCGGATAATCGGCTCAGGTGTACCAGAATTAAGCTAGCAGCGCACAGGAATTCGATCGCAAAATCGCGATCGCTCACCCCATCCAAACTGTTACGATACACCCCCGCAAATTCCAAGAGCGAGGCGGTATAGTGGCGGTCGATGGGAAACGTTGTCCCCGCTAGCGCCCCACATCCCAAGGGAGAAGTATTCACTCGCTGCGCGATCTCGCCCAGGCGCTCCCAGTCCCGCTGGAGCATTTCAAAGTAAGCTAGAAGGTGATGAGCTAAACTCAGCGGTTGGGCACGTTGTAGGTGCGTGTAGCCGGGAATTAGAGTTTCTACGTTGGCTTCGGCAATGTTGAGGAGGACGCTTTGGAACTCACGCAACTGGATACGAATTTGGCTAATTTGAGCGCGGAGGTAGAGTCGGGTATCGGTACCCACTTGGTCGTTGCGAGATCGCGCCGTGTGCAACTTTTTCCCCACATCTCCGGCAATCTCCGTCAGGCGTCGCTCCACCGCAAAGTGAACATCCTCGGCATCAATACCGGGATTAAAGTTGCCTTGGCGGTATTCTTGGCGAATTTGTTCTAAACCGGCGACGAGTTTCTCCCCCTCTTCTGGGGAAATAATGCCGGTATGAGCCAGCATTTTGGCATGAGCCACAGAACCCGTGAGGTCGTACTCAATCAATTCAATATCGAAGCCAATACTGGCATTGAAGCAAGCGATGGCTGGATGTAGCGCGGATTCAAACCGTTGGCTCCAGGTTGTTTGTTCAGTCACAGTTGGAAAGTTTGAAGATTAAAGGTGTGGAAGTTAAAGGTTAAAGGTTTGAAGGTTAAAGGTTTTGAAGATAACCTATCAACAGTTTTCCTTGGTAACGGGCAACCTGCTAACCTTCAATCTGCAACCTTTTCAAAAGGTAGTGAAACTCTTAATGAAGTAACCCATGATCAGCCCGATCAGCAATGCCCAGGCTTGACCTGTTCTCACAAAATTATTCCAAGCACTGGCGACCTGACCAAACAAATCAGTATTTGTTTTAAGTTGAGCTAACCCATGCCAATCAACCGAAAATAGATGGCTTGCTCCTTGCAGGGCATCAGACCCCAAACTGATGTGATTGAAAAAAGCGGGTACGGCTTGCATCCCTTCAATGAACATGACGATTATTGCCTTTTAAAAAATGGGTCACTCGGTAGATTTTACCTGCATCACGACCAAGGTCATATCATCTCCGTGAGGGTTTGTTGAACCAATAAACTGTTGCACTTGCTCAAACAGGTAATCCAAAATGGCTTGAGAACCACTGCAATGCTCACACGCCCACTGGAAAGCTTGTATCAGATTTTCCTCATCAAAGCGCTCGCCAGATTGATTTGCCGCATCAGTAAACCCGTCGGTGTAGTAAATGATTGTATCTCCAGGGGCTAACTGCACTTGAGCATCTTCATACTGAGAATCGGCCTCTAGGCCAATCAGCATACCCTCGGTATCTAAGCGATGGATGGATTGGGTTGATGCCTGCCACAAGAAGGGTGGATTATGGGCGGCATTACTATAAGTCAGAAGTTGCGTCTGAGGGTCGTACTCGGAATAGAACAGCGTGACAAACCGATGGGAGTTTTCCAAGTCAGCATACATTACCCGATTCAAGTGCTCTAAAATCCGCCCTGGGGAGTGACGATTTAGAACTTCTGCTCGGAGCATCCCTCGCGTCATCGTCATAATCAAGCCAGCGGGGACGCCTTTCCCCATGACATCGCCAATCACAACACTCCAAGGCAAAGAGGCTCGTTTGCAGTCTGTTACTTCTTGATCATCGGGCTTTTTAGAACGGAATTGGTCGTAGTTGGCGGGAATAAAATCGTAGTAGTCGCCACCGACTCGGCTAGCGGTTTTACACATCGCCGCCAATTCCACCCCCTCAATCTCAGGACATTGGCGCGGTAGAAGGCGCAGTTGAATTTCCGCACCAATTTCTAACTCTCGATCCAACCGCTCTTTCTTACGCAGTTCGACGGTAAGTTCATCATTAGCGATGGCAACGGCGGTTTGGTCGGCGACCAATCGCACTAATTTCTGTCGCGTTGGAGTCCAGTTGTAATTAGAATCATGGCTAAACACATAAAGACGACCTCGCTCGCTATTGCGAATCAGAATTGGTGTCCCAAATAGCTGCACATCTGCTCCTAGGCTTTGGCTCACCTGATCATCGAGGGATGTCTGAAGTAGTTCTAAGGGTACGGGTGCATTCGAGTCAGTTCCCCCATCACTGTTCGTTGCTCTGACTTCACGGGTTGCCTTTTCAATCGCTTTACGAATATTGTTACAAGCTTGGCTTTCTTGGCAATGTAGCTGCTCTAGCCTAACTTGACCGTTGGGCTTGAACAAAATTAAAGCACCACCATCGGCATCCGTTACCCGCGCCGCCATCAATGGAATCAACTCCAAAAATTGATTCAAATTGTTAAAGCTTCGTAGGGCAAACCCTAGTGAGCTCAACAAATCTTGAATCTTGTGTTGTTCCCGGTGTAAGCGTGCCACTAGTTCTTTCAGGGCAGAAACAGGTGTTCCTTCAGCAGTAGTTTTATGGCTATTGCTGTCAGTTGAGCTTGAGGGTTGGCGCGGAGCAGGCCGTGCTGTCATAGCATCAGGCGTAGGGAACATTTATTCAGTAGAGAAACAATTAATCTAATCTATTGCCAGGAATAGGAATCAGGTATCTTCTCAAGTGTTGTGAGGTCACTTCACTGTTAAGCCAGAGACTCCACAAGCTGCATTGGACTTTCCGGACATTCCCCCATAGAAATTTATTCAATGAGAGAGCTATCGAAAAACTGTATGGAATCATACAGTACCACGGCTTGCCCTTGTGAGCTTTCCTGAAACCCATCCCAGCTATTGTATAAGGCATTTACCTAACTTGAGTTGTAAATAATAGCGCCGATTAAGAGCCATGCCAATGTCCGGATGGGATATTTCCAGAATTGTTCGGTTTTCTTTACTAGATGCTGGTTTGAGTATTACAACTCTTCATGAAAAATTGTGTTACTGGAGACTTATCTTACCGAAGTTAGCCGTTTAACGAATCTCTGAGCGCTCCTCTTCTTTCTGATCACAATTCTAGGTTGGCAACTTGGAGTAATTGATAGATCAGCTATAACCCACTGTGTGCATCCGTAGGGAGCCTTACTCCTTAAATTAGCTCTCAAGAATACGTTGTTGTAATACAGGTTCAGGGTATAACAACTTTGGTCAAACTTGGTTTAGACATGCACAGAGCTAGTTCAGCGGATCTGTCTGCAAGTTAGGATTTTATGAGGGGTAATTAACCGGACATGATAGGACGGAGTCAGGGCGGTTCTTCGTTGCGTGTACCACAAGTAAGGGGCACGACATGTCGTGCCCCTTCTTAGCTGAAGTATTCTACTCAATTGAGAATCGCGATCATGATCTGGCTGTAGTCCATATCCATCTAAGGATTGTAAAAAAGCAGGATAAGGACAGTCTTACGCCATTGACAGCACGAGAGAATTTTCCGGGATGTCTTGCGGCGTAAGTCCTAAATTGCTCAACGACCCATCTTCATCGCCAAACTCAAAAACGCGAGAAGACCATTCATTAGATAAAACACACCAACAATCTGTGTTTCTGACCAACCGCTGAGTTCAAGATGGTTATGATACGGTGACATTTTCAATAAACGCTTACCAATGCCATTCCCATCCTTGGTCGCTTTGTAGTAACCCACTTGGGCAATCACGGAAACGGACTCTATAAAGAAAATACCGCTGATGATAAATAAGCCCCAAACGTTTTGAGATAAAAGACCGACAGCGGCTAGTGCTCCTCCTAAGGCCAAAGAACCCGTATCACCCATAAATACCGTAGCTGGGTTGCGGTTATGGACAACAAAGCCCAGGCAAGTGCCAGCCATACAAGCACAGAACACCATTAAACCCGGTGCAGTGGGGCCAACGATCGCGCCCAATCCTAAAAGGGCGATCGCACAAGTTCCGGCTGCCAATCCATCCACACCATCGGTAAGATTGGTAGCATTGCTTTCGGCTACCTGTACAAAAACAGCAAACGGCCAAAACAAGAAGCCTAGGGGTATGGCTAGCCCTAATGGTAAGTTAATAGTGGTGATACTTGCGGATTGGGTGCAAGCCAGCCATAAACAAAACAATGCACCGACGCCCATTTGCAGCGCCAGTTTCGTGCGGGGTGAAATTCCTTTATTGGAACGGCGTCGGACAATTTGCCAATCATCCAGCCAGCCGACTCCAGCATAGGCAAGGGTGACCAAACAGACCGCTAATACAGAGCCAAAGTCTTGCCCCCTCATCACTAATCCTGACCACAGGAGGGCAACAACCACGGCCACGGGAACAAAAAACAGGCCACCCATGGTCGGGGTGCCTGCTTTACGTAGATGTGATTGGGGTCCTTCCTCGCGGATAATCTGCCCCATTTTTAGAGCTTGTAAAAGAGGCACTGCCCAGTAGCCGAGAGCAGCCGTAATGATGGCGCACATCAACAGCGGTAAGGTCATTGAGAAATCTGATATGAGCGATCGCCCCGCTGTCCAATCTAGTATTAATGCTCCCAGGCTCAAACCAATGGTCAGTAACGTCAGAAGTCTGGGACCGGTTGGATTTAACGACCGTCCAGAAGATAACTTTGCATCAACCACAGACTTTTCATTCCTTTATCGAACTCCTCACAATAGACGCAACGAATTGCGTCTTTACGATTCCCGTTTGACCCACGGTACTCATGGGAATCGTAGCATCATATTCGCTGCTTTCAACCTATCGAGAAAGCAAATCTACTTATCGGCGGCGTCAAGTAAGTAACTACAGGTTTAGGTGCACAACAATGAGTTGCGGTAAATCGCTGTAAGTGTAGATTGGCTGGAATTTTCAGGTTCCACAGCTATTACAATGCCACCGCTTCAAAGGCTATGAATGCTTGCAAAATCTAACAATTCCTCGTCCCCAGCCTATTTTTGTTCGTGAAGCTGCACCGTGTTCTTGTGTGGGTCGAAGCTACCCCACTGCTGATGACCTTTGGCAACGAACAGCGAATTAACTCGTTGGTAGTCAGCCGCCTTGACTACTTCTTTCATATCCTCAGAGGCAAGTTCCTGATTATTTAGAGAAATTTCTCTGTAACGTTCGATTGCGGATTACGGGGTTCAATTAGAAGTATGCTTCTATTTTTTTCTGGCTTGCTCATGCAAGTTACAGGCACAACCGCTGAGAAAGAGCTGACCAGAGACATAGACGCCTCTCCTAGTCTCAATTTGTCATCTGCATTAAGGTAGAAATAGAAGGTGAAATCACAAAACTGAATAGGACTCACCCTTGCTCATGCAATCTCTCAATCGCTTAGCTGCCAGAGTCGCGGGAAAGGTTCCCTTGCGAACAGTCCTGATTGTCCCTTTTGTGCTGCAAATCGTCGGGACGGTGGGGTTGGTGGGGTATCTTTCCTTTAAAAGCGGTCAGAAAGCTGTGGAGGACTTGGCACATCAGTTAATGGATGAGGTGGGCGAACGGGTTGAGCAAAATCTGCAACATTACCTGAATGTGCCTAAGCAGATGAATCAAAGCCTTGCAGACGCCATTCGCACCAGGGTTTTGGACTGGAAAAATTTTTCGGGTTTAGAACGCTACTTCGCGCAGCAACTACAAGTCTATGACACGGTGAGTACAGTGGCAATCGCCACTGAGCAAAAAGAATTCCTCGCTGTCGAAAAAGCATTGGCAACAGATGCTTTGATTATCCGAGTGCTGAATAAATCAACGAACTACGCCTTTCACTACTATGCCGCCAATCGTCAAGGCAAGCGAATTAAGCTAACAAAAGTGCGAAATGACTACGATCCGCACAACGATCCACCTCAAGGGCGTCCCTGGTATCAAGCAGCACAAAAAGCCGGTCAAGCCATTTGGCTTCCAGTGGTTAATCTCTCACAGGGAGTCGATCATCCTATATTGACGATGGTTAACTTTTTGCCGTTTGATAATGCAGATGGCAAGTTTCAGGGAGTTTTGGCTGCTGCCGTTTATTTACCTCATTTTGCTACTTTTCTAGAGCAATTGAAAATTGGAGAGACAGGCCAGGTATTCATTATTGATCGCCAAGGATTACTGATTGCCAGTTCTACAGGAGAGACACCATTTCAGCCAAAATTGGAATTAGATTATCTGAAAAATTTGAATCCTCAACAGTGGAGATTGTCAGCTCAAAATAGTAAAAATTATCTCACTCAGGCATCAGTAAAGTTTCTATTGTCTCAGATGAAAAACCTCCATCAAATTAAGCAAAAGAAAAACTTAAATTTCGACTTTTACCACAATCGCTATTTCTTACAGGTGAACCCCGTCTCGAATCAATCTGAGTTGGATGGATTAATTATCACCGTCGTTCCCGAAGCCGACTTTATGAAGCAAATCTATGCCAATACTCGCACCACTAGCTTGTTGTGTATTGCTGCATTAATTGGATCGATAACAATTGGTATTCTTACCGCTCGTTGGATTACCCAATCGATTCTGTGTTTAAATACTTTAGAAGATAAAGTTGCCGAACGGACAGCAGAACTCTCTCATGTTAACGAACTATTAATACAGGAAATTGCCGAGCGCGTATTGATAGAAGGAAAACTGCATAGTTCGACACATCAAGTGCGAACAATTTTCGAGTCAATTACTGATATTGTCCTCATTATTGATGAGCAAAAAAATATACAGATTATACCGACAAAAATACTTGGCTCGTCCAGACACGAGACGGGCTGGCTCAACTCGATAGTCGAGGAATTTTTTCAACAAGAGGACACACAGGAGAGTTGGTTTGCTCAAGTGCGACAGGTTTTGGCAACTCACCAAAGCATCAATTTTGACTATAGTATACGCATTAATAACCGAGACGTTTGGTTTACAGCCTGCCTTTCACCCTTTCCTGATAATTCCGTTGTGTGGGTTGCGCGTGATATTAGCGATCGCAAATTGGCAGAACAAGCCCTAATCGAAAGTGAAGCTCGATTCCAGGCGTTTATGAATTATAGCCCCCTCTTAGCCTGGATTAGCGATGGGGATGGTAAAGTACTCTACTGCAATCGTAGCGTTGAACTTTGGAGCCAGAGAGCGGCTTCTGAACTGATTGGAGAAACGATTTTTGCCCTTCATCCACCGAACATTGCTCAAGAACATCTTGAGAACATTCGCTACGTCATTAATACAAGGGAAGTACTAGAAACCAATGAGTCTGCTTTTACGGCGGATGGCACGCTGCACGATTTTTTGACCTACAAGTTTCCACTGATTGATGCTAACGGGCAATGTTTAGTAGGAGGAATAGCGGCTGACATTACGATTAGAAAACGAGCAGAAGAAACCTTACAGGATAGTCAAGCAAGGCTGCAAAAATTAACCAACAATGTACCGGGATCTATTTATGAGTTTGTGCTGCATCCCGATGGCTCAAACAGTTTGGAATACACAAGTTCAGCCGTTCGGGACATTCACGAGTTAGAGCCAGAACAAGTCCTAGAAAACGCGACGTTATTATTCGATCATATCCATCCCGATGACCGAGCAAGCTATTCCGTCGCGGTCGAAATCAGCGCCCAAACCTTAGAATTATTCCACCATGAATGGCGTATTATCACGCCCTCTGGAAAACTCAAATGGTTGCAAGCCACCTCTAAACCAGAACGCCGAAGCAACGGAGATATTGTTTGGTATGGTGCGGTATTTGATATTACCGACAAGAAGCAAGCCGAGGACGCCTTGCGGGAAAGTGCTAATCGAGAACGGGCGATCGCTCAAGTACTGCAACGAATGCGCCAATCCTTGGATATTAACACCATCTTCAGTACTACAACTGAGGAACTACGGCGAGTTATGAAGTGCGATCGCGTAGTCATTTATCAGTTTAATCCCGACTGGAGTGGCAGATTTGTTGCTGAGTCCGTGGCAAGTGGCTGGAAAACCCTACTCCTGGCACAGAGCAATATCCCTCATCTCACCGATGATATTCTCGAAAGTGAAAACTGTGCCGTCAGAGCCTGGGGTGTTATCAATGAACCCATACAAGATACCTATCTGCAAGCCACTCAAGGCGGTATCTATAGCCAAAGTGACAGCTATCTAGCGAGCGAAGACATCTACAACACTGGATTATCCCCTTGTCATATCAAACTTTTAGAACGATTTCAAGCCAGAGCTTACCTCATTGTTCCAATCTTCTGTGGCAAGAAACTTTGGGGATTATTGGCGTCTTATCACAATACTAGTTCCCGCCCCTGGAGCGCGTCAGAAATCAATACTGTGGTTCAGATTGGCATTCAGTTAGGCATTGCTTTGCAACAGGCTCAATTACTCGCAGAGACTCGACAGCAATCAGTCGCCTTGCAACAAGCTGCCTATGCTGCCGATGCTGCCAACCGTGCCAAAAGTACTTTCCTCGCCAATATGAGCCACGAACTCCGCACTCCCCTCAACGGCATTATGGGTTACGCGCAAATTCTGCAAGGGGATAAAAACTGCACTCCCAAGCAGAAGGAGGGTGTTGACATTATTTACCAATGTGGAACACACCTGCTCACGCTCATTAACGATATTTTAGACCTTTCCAAAATTGAAGCTGAGAGGCTCGAACTCTACCCAGAAGATATTCATCTTCCTACTTTTCTGGCAGAAATGTCGGAAATTTTCAAGCTCAAATCGATACAAAAAGACATTCATTTTACTTATCTTCCTCTCAACTCACTCCCTACAGGAATTCAAGCTGATAACAAGCGACTGCGCCAAGTCTTAATGAACCTTTTAAGTAATGCCGTCAAATTTACTGACAGGGGCAGCGTTACATTCAAGGTTGGGCGAATTGATAATGACAGACAAGAGCAATCACCCATCACCCATCAGCCATCCCCAATCACCAAAATTCGCTTCCAAGTTGAAGATACTGGCATCGGAATACCTCCAGATCAATTAGAAAAGATATTCTTGCCTTTCGAGCAAGTAGGGGATAAGTCACGTCGCTCTGAAGGAACTGGATTAGGGCTAGCCATTAGCCAGAAAATCGTTGAAATGATGGAAAGCAAAATCTGGGTTGAGAGTACGCTTGGGGTGGGGAGCAGATTTTGCTTTGATTTATCCCTACCAGAAATCTTAACTCCGACACTACCAATGAGGGTTAAATCCACCGAAAGCATCATTGGCTACTCTGGCTTGAAAAAGAAAATTTTAGTGGTCGATGACCGTTGGGAGAATTGTGCTGTTCTCATCAATATGTTAGAGCCTATTGGGTTTGAAGTTTTAGAGGCAGCAAATGGACAAGAAGGGTTAGAAAAAGCCCTTGAGTTCCAACCAGATTTGATTTTGGTTGACTTAGTCATGCCCATGATGGATGGTTTTGAAATGACGCGACAATTGCGCCTATTTACTCAATTGAAAGATACAGTGGTTATCGCCATTTCTGCTAATGCTTTTGCACTAGACCGACAAAAAAGCCTTGAATCGGGCTGCAATGATTTTCTTACCAAGCCTGTCCAAGCTGAAGAATTACTAACTAAAATGAAGGACTACTTAAACGTGTCATGGATTTATCAAGAAAGGCGTTGGGAACAAGCAAGCACTAACTCCCCAGAAATGGTGATTCCAGCCCATGAGGAACTTATGAATCTTTATGAAGCAGCGCAGAGCGGAGATATTGAAGGTGTTGAACAAGAGTGTATGCGATTGCAGGACTTAAGCTCGGAGTATATTTCTTTCGTCATCAGGGTACTAAAACTTGCCCAAGCTTTTGAATATGAAGAAATTGCAAAGTTGATTGACCGCTATTTATCCCAAGACTCACAATAGACAAAAGATTTTAAAATTGGCAAAAACTAATATGCCATTAGATCAAGAATTTCAATCCAATCTAATTCCCAAACAAAATTTACCCATTCCTGATTTACAGCTCAACGATAGCGTCAAAACAGGGGAAATTCTTCTCGTAGACGATACCAATGCAAATCTTAAGCTTATCTCCGATTTTTTGAGAGAGTCTGGATTTAAAGTTCGAGGAGCAAAAAGTGGCTGGAAAGCGTTGAAAATTCTGGAAATCACTTCACCGGATCTCATCCTGTTAGATGTGGTCATGCCAGAAATGGACGGATTTGAAACCTGTCGTCGTCTGAAAGAATGGGACAAGACGAAAGATATTCCAGTGATTTTCATGACGGCTATTGCTGATGCTTCTCATCCAGAGCATAAAGTTCAAGGGTTGGCGCTAGGGGCAGTGGATTACATCAGTAAGCCAATTCAATTGGCAGAGGTTTTAGCCCGTGTTAAGACTCACCTCCATCTGCGTTTTTTAACAAAGCAACTTCAGGCGCAAAATGCACACCTTTGTGCAGAAATAGAGGTGCGGCGGAAAACGGAAGAACAATTACGACTGTTGGAACGTGCGATTGCAGCCTCTAGCAACGGCATCCTGATTAGTGACCCCCACCAGGCAGGGAACCCTGTGATTTACGCCAATTCAGGATTTGAGCGCATCACAGGCTACAAACGAGAAGATATTTTGGGCAAAAACTGCCGATTCTTGCAAGGCACCGATACCAAGCAACCGGCACTCGATGAACTACATCGTGCCATAGCTAAAGGTCAAGGAACTCAAGTTGTCCTGCGGAATTATCGTAAAGATGGCACGCTATTTTGGAATGAATTCTGCCTAAATCCCGTCCGAGATGAGGCAGGACACTTAACACACTTTATTGGCGTTCAGACTGACATCACCGAACACAAAAAACGGGAAGAAGAACTACAACAAGCCAAAGCGAGAGAAAAGGAAAAAGCTCAAGCACTAGAACAGACCCTAGGCGAATTGAAACGCACTCAAACCCAACTCATTCAAACCGAAAAGATGTCTTCTTTGGGGCGAATGGTAGCAGGTATTGCTCATGAAATTAACAACCCAGTTAGCTTTATTTACGGGAATCTTACTCCTGCGAAGGAATACTTTCAAGGCTTGACCCAACTCATTGAACTTTACCAGCAGGCTTATCCTAAGCCTACGCCAGAAATTCAGCATTTCATTGAAGAAATTGACTTAGAGTTTCTACTAGAAGATTGGTCAAAAGTGATACATTCAATGCAGATAGGAGCTGAACGCATCGAGCAAACGGTTCTATCTCTAAAAAGCTTCTCCCGACTGGATGAATCTGAGCTAAAGCCTGTAGATATTCATGAAAATATTGACAACACTCTATTGATTTTGCAGCACCGACTAAGAGCAGAGGGCAATAGACCAGAAATTAAGGTGATGAAAGATTATGGTCAACTGCCACGGGTCTACTGTTATGCTAGCCAGTTGAATCAGGTGTTTATGAACCTGATCAATAATGCCATTGACGCTTTGGAATCTCAACCTCAACCACGGGTGATTACCATCAGCACGGCGTTAGGTCAAAATTCAAAAATAAAAATCCAAAATGAACAGGGACAAACGCCTAATCCCCCAATCCCTAGCCCTAATCCTCAATATGCCATCATTCAAATTGCCGACAATGGAATTGGGATGTGTGAAGAAGTTTGTCAGCAAATATTTGACCCATTCTTTACGACGAAGTCTGTAGGAAGTGGTACGGGATTGGGGCTAGCCATCAGCCATCAAATTATTGTGGAAAAACATCAAGGTCAAATCCGTTGTATTTCACTTCCAGGGCAAGGAACGGAGTTGATTGTGGAGATTCCCATAAACCTAGCCATCTGATCGTGAAACAAAAGCTGGTTTCACAAATTACATAGCACGGCTATCGATCTGTAGAAGTAGGAAGAGTGAGTTCCTCTTGAAGTTTAGCCAGACTTTCATACTCGTTTTGAAAGGTTTTGAGAAGACGAGCATAGATGGGGAGAATCTTTTTGTAGGTGGCGACGTGAGCAGCAATCGGTTGATGCCGATACGTTTCACCGACCATTTGAGAAACGAGATTGAGCGAAGAGATTTCTTTGAGGGCATAAAGTCCTAAAACCGCCGCGCCCAGGCAAGAACTTTCATACTGTTCAGGTACAGTTACCTCTTGATCCAAGATATCTGCCATCATTTGCCGCCACACAGGCGATCGCGCAAAGCCGCCGGTGGCTTGAATGCGTTCGGCTTTACCCGTGAACTCTTCCAAGGCTTGCAAAACCAAGCACAAATTAAAGATAATGCCTTCTAAGACCGCTCGTACCAAATGAGCTTTAGTATGGTTTACACTTAGACCAAAAAAGGAGCCTCTGGCATTCGCATCCCAAATGGGCGATCGCTCCCCCATCAGGTAAGGATGGAAAATTAGTCCCGCCGAACCGGGAGGAACTGTTTCAGCCAGCATGGTGATCAAATCATAAGGGTCTTTCCCTAAGCGTTGAGCCGCCCGAACTTCTGTATCCGTGAGTTGGTCACGCACCCAACGCAAGGCAATCCCGCCATTGTTCACCGCTCCCCCAACCACCCAGTGGTTTTCGCTCAGGGCATAGCAGAATAAGCGCTGTTGAGGGTCTGTGATGGGGCGATCCACCATCGCTCGCACCGCCCCACTCGTACCCACCGTGACAGCAATCATTCCAGGTTGAATTGCTCCTACCCCCAGATTCGACAACACCCCATCATTGGCACCGATCACGGTCGGTGTATCGGCTAAAATCCCCATTGATTGAGCCAAGGAGGCTTGCATGGGTTGGACAATGTGCGTTGTGGGCACCAATTGGGATAACTGTGCTGTCGTGATCCCAGCCATTTCCAGGGCTTCTTGATCCCAGTCGAGGGCTTTTAAATTGAGTAAGCCTGTTGCCGAGGCGATCGAGTAATCAACGAGATATTGTTGAAAAAATCGATAAAAAACGTATTCCTTAATTGAAATAAACTGACGCGCCTGCTCAAAAATTTCTGGATGTTCGTTTCGTAGCCAAATTAATTTGACAAACGGGGACATGGGATGAATTGGCGTTCCCGTCCTCAGATAAATTTCATGCCCGTGCTGCTCTCGCTTAATTTTTTCTGCCCATCGAGCACTGCGATTATCCGCCCAAGTGATGCTCCCAGAAAGTAGCTTGTCTTGGGCATCAACCGCTATTAAACTATGCATAGCGGCGCTAAAAGACAAACCCATTAATTGAGTTGGCTCAATCTGACTGACCGTCATCACTTTTTTCACGGTTGTGATTACGGCAGAGAAAATTTCTTCGGGGTCTTGTTCGGCTGCACTGGGTGTTGGTGCATACAAAGGATACCCCACGGCATACCGACAGACCGTATCGCCTTGAGCTGTAAACAGAACAGCTTTCGTACTGGTAGTACCAATATCTATTCCAATAATGTAGCGCTGATTAGTCAACGGTTCACCAGGTTCAATACTTCATACTTTATCCTTCATACCTCAGTTGAGCTGTCTTTACCCCGGCTTTTTCTATCAAAGCGACTTTGGCGCATTCTCAACACTAATCCCAGCGTCACCTGCTTCATCACCCAGTACAATACCGTAAGGACTAAAAAGGTTACTGCAATAACCAACACAGGACGTTTAGCGGTTAAATCATTAATTACACTCCTTGCCAAATCATCCGGTTGAGTGAGAAAATCCCAACTGTTGAAGCGCTTGAATCTTCCTAGATAAACACCAATAGCAGACAGCGCATGGGTGAGTAACTCAGCCCAAACGACGAATTGAGCAACTCTCTGCTGCTTCAGGTAATGACCGAGGTTGATTAAAGACACAACGTAGGCTTCAAACCCAGCTAAAATCGCGATTAAGTGAGGGGGGATTAGAACTAGGGTAATAATCCACACTGAATAGTAGTCGCGAATCGCATTAATCAGGTGAATGATGTCCGTTAACAGATAGGGCGCATTGGGTAAAAAGGCAGTAAAAGCCAAAAACCCCATCCACCATAACAGCGATCGTGACTGTGACGTCCTGCGGAATAGCCAAAAGCTCAAAGCTAAAGGAATAAACGCAAGAAACAAATTCCAGGCTATCCAGCCACTATGGATGTTCCAAGCCTGCCACGCATTAGCAAGTAGGTCTCTTATCGACATTTCCTTAGAAGCGAATGAGGGTGCTCAGTCAGATTAGGAATGTTGCAACCACTAGTATAGCTATCTCCCAAAAGACGATTTTGCTGTCGGTAAGTTTCTCTAGCTTGTTTACACAGATGATGGAATGCGTCACCCTCAGTGTGATCCAAGCATCGATATCCCCTCACATCTGTATCGTCAGGCTATACCTCAATCTTTGGAGCCAAGGTGGGGTCAACTTATCTTTCATGATGAATGACTAAGCAAACTTAAACAGGGATATCACCATTGTCGGCTGATATCCCTGTTATACTTTCCTGACATAGTAGGAAGTGCAAATATTTCAGATCCCCATCCCCCATGGGAGCTATTCAAGCATGTTAGTCCAAGTTTAGATAGCTTGCTTCTTGCTCTAGCTGACGAATCAAAGCCTCGTCGCCTTTGGCTCTAGCGACTTCTAAGCGATGTTCTAACAGTTTTTGGAGAGTAGCACGATGAGCGGCAGCAGCTTTTTGAGCTTCGTGATTCCGATTTCTGTTCACTGTAAACAATCCTCTATGTTCAAATCATGTATTATCTTCCTTCCTCAAAAATAACATGAACCGCAGCCGAATGAATAGGCAAAACGTATTGCTTGATACAGAAATTAGCGAATACTTAAGGGTGATAACCGAACGGAGTGCCCTCACGAGTACGGTTGTTAGGGATGACTCCTTGTTGCCTGGGTTTTCTTTGTTCCTGAGGGGAGCGCTTTTAGCGATTGAGGAGCCGATGGGATAAGATAGGCGCTAAGTTCCATGAAGGGATCTGAACAGAAAATTGGTAAGGCGATCGCCCCCATCCTGAATTTATGCACCTATTTAACCCGGAGTCCGCGTGAGCGCACCAGAAAATAGCAGTCTATTATTATACACCCACGTTCCCAGATGAAATCCCAAAAATTGTGAGATAGTTAGTTCTCCAAGTGTTTTAGTTGTAATGAGCGACGGGCTATCCAAAGAGCTTGAAACTATTTCCTGAAGCTATCTCTACCTGATGTAGGTTAACGCATTAGAACTTCATCACACTCCGGAAGTCTGGTTGTATTAATCACGAAATGGTTGACCTAACTCTAGAAAAAGGATGATACATCCTATGGCTGAGTCAAACCATTGAGGTTTGTAAGATTTCTAGTCATCAATAACCCATTGCGCGATCGCAAACCTCAGCTCTTGCTTCTTATTTGACTAAAAGTCTATTCTAGAGCTAGAAAATAAGCATCCGTTTTTCCCTATTCAATTTCAGTGTCAATCAATCTACTTGAGAATTACGAGGTAATTAAATGAAAGCTGTGATCCTTGCTGGGGGGCTTGGGACTCGCATTAGTGAAGAAACTTCGGTCAAGCCAAAGCCTATGGTTGAAATTGGTGGAAAGCCAATTCTCTGGCACGTCATGAAAATCTACTCAGCCTATGGCATCAATGATTTTATCATCTGCTGCGGGTACAAAGGATATGTTATTAAGGAATATTTTGCTAACTATTTCTTACACATGTCCGATGTTACGTTCGACATGAGATTTAATCAAATGAACGTTCATTGTGGTTATGCCGAACCTTGGCGAGTGACGCTAGTAGATACTGGTGACAATACGATGACAGGAGGCCGACTGAAGCGGGTTCGAGAACATATTGGTAATGAAACCTTCTGTTTCACCTATGGAGACGGTATTGGAGATGTCAATATTAAAGAATTGCTAGAGTTTCATAAAACGCAAAAAACTTTAGCTACGCTAACCGCAACCCAACCTGCCGGACGTTTTGGGGCTATATCGTTTAAAGACCAAGAAAAAGTTAGTAGCTTTAGAGAGAAAGAAGACCTGAACGGAGCTTGGATTAATGGTGGTTTTTTTGTGTTAGAGCCAGAGGTGATTAACTTGATAGCTAATGACTCTACCGTTTGGGAAAAAGACCCTTTAGAGAAACTGGCTGTAGATGATCAACTCTCAGCCTATAAACATTTTGGTTTTTGGCAACCCATGGATACTCTACGAGACAAAAATTACCTGAATGAATTATGGAATAGTGGAAAAGCTCCATGGAAAGTTTGGTAGAAGGAGATTGCTGTTTCAAAAATAATTTTTTCTTCTTCATTTAGATGAAGAGGTCTAACAAAACGTCGCCATCCAATCCAATTTAAAGTGACAGGTGCATCTAGACGGCTAGACTTCATGGGGATGGCAGTTTCTGATGGGCAACAATTTGGGGCAATCTATCAATCAGCAAGTGCATCTGGGCAAAAACACGCCATCATATAAGCCCGGATGCTGCTAGTTGTTGAATTATGCCATTAGCTAACATTAAACTCTGGTCGGCTAAAATCATTTTGACTTCGTTTCAAGAGGGTCAATTCTGAAAATTGCTGACATTTTTTTTTGAAATTAACCTAAAAATGTATAAACTTTAACAAAATTATATACAAAAATTAAAGATATAAAAATTCACAAATCTCCTAGATAGATCCGGAAAAGTTAAACTGCAAAAAGTAAAAAAATCAATCCTAAGGTAGAGAGATGACGTTTAAGTTCAAAATTTTATCAATTGATGGCGGTGGCATTCGGGGAATTGTCCCAGCCAAGATTCTCGCCGAGATCGAGAGGCGGACGGGGAAAAGGATTGCTAGCTTATTTAATTTGATTGCTGGTACCTCAACGGGAGGAATCTTAGCAGCAGGTTTGGCGATGCCAAAACCGAATACTAAAGAACCCAAATACACAGCAGAAAACCTAATTAACATATATCGGCAACGTGGAGGAGAAATCTTTTATGAGCCATTTATTGAGAAAATAATGAAATTAGATGACATCAGTAGACCCAAGTATTCTTCAGCAGGCAGAGACAAAGTCTTAAAAGAATATTTTGGCAACACTGCCCTCCAAGATGCACTCACAGAAGTTTTGGTCACCAGCTACGATATTCAGCTACGGACACCTGTTTTTTTTACAAGCCAAACAAATAAAGAAGAAAGAGAGAGTCGATATTATCGAAAGATTTCTAAGGGATTCACCATGCACCAAGCTGCAATGGCGACTTCAGCGGCTCCGACTTATTTTAAACCTCATAAGGTTGAGGTTAAGTCTGCCACCGATGGCAAGCCTGATCACGAAACTCAAGGAAAAGGTTTTTATGCCTTAGTAGATGGTGGAGTTTTTGCCAATAATCCTACATCCCTAGCACTGATGGAAGCCATCATTGATTCTAAAAAAACTTCCAACCCACTCCAGTTAGAGGACATACTAGTAGTATCGTTGGGCACTGGTTCACTGACTCGTAGATACGAATACGATAAGGCCGCGAATTGGGGATTAGTGGGATGGGTACAACCGCTTCTTAACATTACGCTTGACGGTTCTAGTGAATCGGTAGCTGTACAACTAGAACAACTCCTGCCGAAAGCGCAGGATAGACCGCCTCAGTACTATCGCTTCCAAGCCATGTTAGATGCTGGCAAAGGTTTAGATGATATGGATAGCACAGAGCCACAAAATCTCAAAAATTTAGAAAAACTGGCAGAAGAAATCATTGCCAAGGAAAATGAGAATTTGAATCAACTTTGCAAACTATTGGTGAGCTGAACGGAGCCTCTTCTGTAAGGTCAAAATTTCAAATAAAATAGAGAGTATGTCTAGATGGCATACTCTTTTTAATTATTGAATAATAAAGAAAATTAACCCTAGTTTAACCCCTTTCAGATGAATAAAAATCGGCTGATTACTCTTTTAAGCGACTTTGGCTTAAAGGATGTGTATGTGGGTGTCATGAAAGGCGTCATTACTGGAATAAATTCACATTTGGCTGTTGTAGATTTGACCCATCAAATTCCACCGCAAAATATTGCAGCAGGCAGATTTAACCTGATGAATGCCTATTCCTACTTTCCAGTTGGCACAGTACATATTGCTGTGGTCGATCCGGGGGTGGGGAGTCAACGCCGAGGGATTGCGCTCCAAATCGAGCAGGGTTTCTTGGTTGGGCCGGATAATGGATTGTTTAGTGGAATTTTGGCTCAATCGAGAGTTTTAGCCGCTGTTGAACTCACCAATCCCAACTACTGGCGGACACCGACACCGAGTACTACATTTCATGGTCGAGATATCTTTGCACCTGTGGGTGCTCATCTCGCCAGTGGTGTCCCCATCGAACAATTGGGGGAAAGCTTTGACCCCAAAACAATCACAGCACTCGCGATTGGCGATCGCATCCCAACAAGTTCTGGTATCGTAGGTTGCATTCAATATATAGACCACTTCGGCAACCTGATCACCAATATTCCGGCGGCGGAGGTTCAGGGAAAAACCTGGGTTGTTGTCGTGAGTGATGCTTCTACACCAACACTGGGCGATCGCCACATCGAAAGTAGCCAAACTTATAGTGCTCGCCCGGTTGGAGAAGTTGTTACTCTGATAGGCAGTCACGGTTGGGTAGAAATTGCCGTTAACGGCGGCAGTGCTCAGCAAGCGTTAAAAATGGATGTAGGTTCACCCGTAGAAGTAGTGGTGAGCCTAGAAATGAAAGGTTAAAGTTGAAGAAATAGCAAAATCGATGTTAAAACCGGGACAATGTTCAGGTTTTGTCGATATAGCTACTCCAAAGGCGTTCCGTATTGAGGCGAAAGGATAAGTTATGGGGTTACAACAGTCGTTGGAACCAGAGGTTTATCAGGGTCAATTCGGGGAATTTACGATTAATCAAGGCGATCGCACGGGTGTTATCGTCTACCGTAGCAGTTTGCTCGCCGCCGCGTTGAGTTTCGCTCTAGGGAGTGGACTCATTTTGGCTTGGGGTGACACTCCGAGTGTTTTGACTGGGGTGATGGTCTGTTATGCCCTGTTTTGGTTAGCCTTAGGGGTGAGTTTGGTCACCATTCATATTTACCTAGTACCCTTGCACCGACTCTTACAAATTTTTTGGGCGATTGGTGGCATTGCGTCAATGGTGATAGCATTCTCGGCGCGTGAACCGTTTGCCTTATTTGTTTACAACCATCCCATAGCCATCTTCGGCGTTGGTTTTACCTTTGCGGCATTAACAGGAATCTATTTTAAGGAAGCATTTTGTTTCAACCGTTTTGAAACTAAGTTTCTCACCCCCCTAGTGCCCATCCTTTTATTAGGACATCTAGCGGGTGTCCTGCCAACCGCTTGGGAACAAAGTTTCTTAGCTATTTGGGCGGTTTTGTTTATGGTGTTTGCACTGCGGAAGCTGGTACAACCCATTCCCGGTGATATTGGCGACAAGTCGGTTTTTGCCTATCTCCAAGAAAAGCGTACTGCTCATTCATAAATTTAGCAGGAGGACTCATGAGTTTGCGGGGGAAAGTAGCGATTGTTACGGGAGGTGGGCAGGGAATTGGCAAGGCGATCGCTAAACATTTTTTGGAAAAGGGACTCTCTGTCGTTATTGCTGAAATTGATGAACAAGCCGGACGAGAAACCGAGGCAGAATACAAGCCTCTCGGATCTATCCGGTTTATTCCGACTGATGTTGCTAACGAAGAATCCGTTAAAAATGTAATTCGAGAAACTGTAGATAGTTTTGCAGGGATAGACGTATTAGTTAATAATGCGGCACGGTCTGACCCTGAAAATAATCCAATCACAGAACTAAGTTTAGAAAATTGGCATCGTGTACTGTCTATTAATCTGACTGGGGCATTTTTGTGTACTAAATATTCTGTTCCTTATTTGAAAAAGAATCAAGGCACAATTATTAATATTGCCTCGACAAGAGCGTTAATGTCAGAACCGAACACAGAAGCTTATTCAGCATCTAAAGGAGGAATTGTCGCTTTAACTCACGCCTTAGCCATTAGTTTAGGCCCAGAAATCCGGGTGAATTGCATCAGTCCAGGCTGGATAGACGTGAGTGATTGGAAAAAACAAGCCAATAGAAAGACTCCGCAACTGACTGAGCAAGATCATCAACAGCATCCTGCTGGACGAGTTGGCAAACCAGAAGATATTGCTTCATTCATGATTTATCTAGCCTCTCCTGAAGCCAGTTTTATTACAGGAGAAAATTTTGTCATTGATGGTGGAATGACAAAAAAAATGATTTATCTGTAAGGGGATTGTACTTGGGTGTGAGCCGCATTTGCTCTAACTAATTCTCAATTTAGGCTCTATTGTGCAAAGTATAGGTAAGCTTAAAAATCCCCAAATCAAGGGTATTTACTGTTACAGAATAGCAGTATTTTTCGTCAAGTTTTTTCCACGGAACAGGGTAAATTCATCTACTTATTCCATATTTTTAAACCTACTCATGCCACTATAAAACACATTTTACTTCAAAACTAAAAATCAAAAACTTAAGCCTGAGCGTGTATCAATCGGTTGCCCTATAGAGTGACCCATCAACATAGGCAGTTTCCGCCTGTTTATAAAAACATTACGTGTGTCTACTCCTAAATTCGAGGAGACACCCTCGGCGAACAATCCCGATCGCAGATGGCGCTACTTCAAAACAAATCATTAAAAAATTGTCATGGGGATCTTAATCATCACGAGTTACCTAATAGCCGGACTTTCTTCTGTATTGCTACCTCCTCCCCTGTTGAACCCATTAGAAATAATTCAACAAAATTTCCGTCTCTCCGCCCATCCGGCTGGTTTTTTGCCGCAAGACAATGGGGATTCTGGGCCATCACTAGGGACTTTAATTGAACGGGAATGTCGTAATGTTCCCAATGGCGTTGGTATTCCCGCATTTCAGCCAGGAATTGAGAAAAAAGATGTTTTGCGAATGTTAGGTACCCCGACTAAAACATCACGCGGTTACTGGCCTAATACCCGTGCTGTTTCTTATGAATTAATCCCCGAACAAATTAGCTTAGGATTTTTGTTTGATAAAAACTCTGAACGGATTCGTCAAACGGAAGCCTCTTTTACATCTGAAGTAGATATTCAACTGATAGCGATGACATTGAATGGCATGTTAGGTTGCAAACTTAATCAAGAAATCCAGCAAGGATTACAACAAGTACAGCAGAGAATGTCACGACAGTATTCGTTTACCCTCCATTCTCTCAAGGGTGTGATTGAATGGCACAAAGGCGATCGCCTCTACATCGGAATTTGGGAGTCTGGCTTACACTAAGCTGATCATGGGGAATGGGGATCGGGAATGAGCAATGAATGGTGGGAAAATCAAAAGTCTAAAAAGAATTTTTCGGATAGGCTCTTAAACTGGCTGAATAAACTCTTAGCGATAGAGTAATTTATGATAAGCCCCTTGATTCCTGCATGTTCTTAATTATGCGTTTAATCCAGCGGAAAGAAGTCTGGTTACCAACAATCCAGGGATGGTTATTCATCCTGGTGTTTACCCTGACTTTAATCCTGTTTGTAGCCAATCACATCCATAGTTTCTTGGCTCCCAATTTTCCCATTAAGGCTGATGTTTTAGTTGTAGAAGGCTGGATGGAAGACTATGCCATTAAAAGTGCCATGCAGGAATTTAAACGAGGAGGATATCAAAAATTGATTACTACAGGAACTCTTTTGGAACAAGGACACTATCTGTCCCAATATAAGACGACTGCCGAAGTTTCGGCTGCCACATTGATTGCACTAGGATTCCCTCCCGATCAACTCGTTGCTGTTCCAGCACCTAATGTGGTCAGAAATCGTACCGCCGCTTCTGCCGTTGCCCTGCGTGAATGGATCAGTCAGTCAAATTTAAAGATAAAATCCATGAATCTTTGTTCGAGTGATGTTCATGCCCGCAGGAGTTGGCTAATGTTCAAGCAAGCCCTTGCTCCCAAAATTCAAGTCGGCGTGATTAGCATAGACTCAGATAGTTACAATCCAAAACAATGGTGGATATATAGTGCAGGAGTGCGGTCTATTATTTCTGAAACCATTGCTTATCTCTATGCCCGTTTTGTCAGTTGGAACGCTTGAAAGAAGAGACGGCTTTAGGCACAGTTAAAAAGATGGCTGTAGCGGCTGGTGCATCAAGAGGGAGATATTAAGTGGAAGAACGTACCTACTGGCTAGCTTGGGCACAGGTTAAAGGTGTGGGGCCTGTGTTGCTCCGGCGTCTACAACAACATTTTGGTACACTGGCAGAGGCTTGGAGCGCGAATGCTACCCAGTTGCAACAAGTAGAAGGTTTTGGCTATCAGTTGGCTGGGACGGTGGTGACGGCGCGATCGCAAATTAATCCAGAACAGCTCTTAGAACAGCATACCGCCAAAAATCCCCAGTTCTGGACACCGGCTGATGCCGACTATCCCCGCTTACTGCTAGAGATTCCCAGCGCACCCCCAGTTTTGTACTATCGAGGGCAGGTGCAATCCCAGGAAAATCAGGGAATCAAGCCGATGGTAGGCATTGTTGGCACTCGCGAACCGACAGAGTACGGTAAACGCTGGACACGGAAAATGAGTACCGCTTTGGCTCGGCATGGTTTTACCGTTGTCTCTGGCATGGCAGCCGGCATTGATACAGAAGCGCACGGCGGCTGTTTGCAGGCGGGTGGACGGACATGGGCTATTTTGGGAACCGGTGTTGATATGATTTATCCCCCACGCAACCGGAATCTTTACGAACAAATTCAGCAGCAGGGATTAGTGTTAAGTGAATATCCCGCCGGAACTCAGCCCAATCGCGCTCACTTTCCCCAGCGCAATCGCATTATTGCAGGTTTGTGTCGCGCTGTTCTGGTGATGGAAGCCCCTACTAAGTCCGGGGCGCTGATTACGGCGTATCAAGCGAATGAGTTTTGCCGGGATGTTTATGTGTTGCCGGGACGACTGGATGATGAGCAGTCCAAAGGGTGCTTGGGGCTGTTGAGCCGAGGTGCTCATGTGATTTTAAATGAAGGTCATTTGTTGGAAATGTTGGGAGCCATCCCAGAACTTGACTCTCCCACGCAGTTACCTCTGTTTGCCCAAGAGCTATCTCAACCTGCCCCTCAGTTGGAGCCAGAATTGGCTAAGGTGTTGCAAACGTTAACACCTGAACCGGCTCCTTTTGATTCAATTGTGCAGCAAGCCGGTTTGGAGGCGGGTTCGGTTTCAAGCGCCCTGTTGCAATTAGAACTGATGGGATTGGCGTCTCAGTTACCAGGGATGCGCTATCGACGGAGTTGAAACGATAGCCGTTCTCGGTTGTATAGCTCTGACAACGGTATTTAGCTCCCTCCCCTTGCTAACCGGAGCTTTAGTGAGGAGAGGGCTGGGGTGGGGTAACCGTGAGTTGCGGCAAGATCTGAGATCAACGACCTGGGGAGAAGGCACGACATGTCGTGCCCCTACCAGAACCTATAAAAATTAGGCGCTTCCGTTCTTAGCGTCCCAGCCGCCGCAACCACCGCCAAACTTTCAACGCGAACTCTTCCAACCACAGCATGGAGCGGTCTAACCACCCTAACAGTCGTTCTAAGGGGTGCTTGACGTATCCGGTGGGAGTTGCCTTGGTTTCAATCCAATCCGGCGAGGGTTCGATCCCAGTATCTTGAGCAGGGGTAGAAGGATTTGTGATACTCGTACTCTTTCCTTTAATCGGCGATACACCCTTGGGACGGCGGGAAGTCACGTCAACAGAAGAGGGCGTTTTAGGTTGTTTGGTCGGAGTACTGCCTTTGTCTTGTGTTGGAGTTGCCAAAGGCGGTGTCTTTTGAGCGGCTGTCAGTTTGCCAGCCTGGGGCACCGAAGCATCAGGTTCGACAGTCGGCCTTTTCCTACCCGGTGCAGAACGATTGCCGAGAGCTGACTTAGGACTCAAAAAGCGCTTGAGGTTATCCCAAACGGAATTTCTAGGTTTGATGGGCATCTGACTATTGAACCCCTCAGGTAGTTGACTTTGGGATTTGGGATTTGGGATTCGGGACTCTACTCCTTGACTAATATTGGTATTCTGTGATATGGAGTCAGAGGATTCTGGCTGACCAAATAGATCACCCCAAGATAACCAGGGATCGGATTCATCAGTATCAGGGAACTCCGAATTGGCACGACGCTGCGCTGGAGATAAGGAGGGAGAATTACGCCCAGAGAGTGGACGGGATTCGCGTTGCGGGTTCCCCGAAAGTCGTGTTCGCTCCTGAGCATCCGTCCCCGATAAATCAGAGCCACGTCTGCCAAAAAAGTATTCGATCGCTGCGTAAATTAACGCTTGAATCTGAAATGAATGTGTTTGAGATGTCTCGGTTGCTGAGGTTTCGTCTTCAGGGGTGATGGATTGTGGTTGTTCCTGTTTGCTGAGTTTTTGAGAGCGATCGCGAAGCGTGAGGATACTCTCAGAAACGTTAGCCAAGGAGGAATTCCAGCGATCTTGTAAGGAATCTCGGAGTTGGACTAAACCTTCCGTGCCGGGTACAAGCTGGTGAGATTCCAGTTCTGCGATCGTGCGATCTAAGGAAGCTAAGGCTTTTGGGGGTACTCGCTGGTTTGCGATCGCTGGGTTATTCAACCCTGGCAGTTGACGCCTGGGTTTTCGCGCTAGGCGAGTGGGTAAAATTTGGCTGGAATCGAGAGTATCCTCGCCAATCAAGGTAGATTCTTGGAAAAGATTGGCTGCGATCGCCACTGGACTGGTTTGCACCCATGCCATTACCTTCCAAAACAGCCTCACTGGCAACAAAACACGCGGCTGATCCAAGCTAGAAAGCCGAGGTGCTGCATTTTTGAGCTTAGATGCTTGGACTAAACGCCGTTGACGCCATAAATTAGCCACTTCCCAGCTCATCTTAGAGGCGAGTTTCTGCTGCTGCTGGGGTGTCAAAATATCCAGAATTTGATTTTCGATGGTAACGAGTACCAAGGAACGTGTTTCCAAAAGACTCGCTACCCCCTGAATCTCATGACGGACTTCATTGGTTCGCGTTTGGGCAATCGTCTGCTCACTCCCAGTCTGCGGCGGCGCAAACTCCAACCGAGAGGGAGTCGTTAGTTGTCCGTTGTCAACCGTTTGCCCATCTGACACCTGACTATTGTCCTCTAGCCACAAATCGGGTTGTAACACCACTGAGCCAGATATTTCTGGAAAGGGCAGGGTTGTGACTTCACGGAGCACTCGTTGAATAGGGGTATCCGCTTCGGGTGGTGTCTCCTGGTGTTCTGGTTCTTTATGGGTAATTTCCTTTAATTTAGGCCATCCCGCTTCTGCCTCCGACGAGAGTTGACGACCTGCTGATAGACTAACTTGGGTCAACAGGTATGCCGGATAAAGCAGAATTTGCACTCCCCAGGTTGCTGCGACTTTAATCTGACGTACCGCGCGATCAACTCGACTGCTCAAGCGAACCGATTGTCGGTTAAGAAAATTGAAAAATCGACTTTGGTAGCGGCCTGGGGAATCGGAGGGCATGGTGGTTAGTTACTGAGTCAGCGAATAACTGGCAAACTGGAGAGCCATTAGACCTCTTGCATAAATTCTGGAATGCCCCCTAAATCCCCCAATTCTGGGTGAATTGGAATGCATTCTCCCCTCCGTTTCTAACGTCCCCCCTTAATAAGGGGGGATTAGGGGGGTGGGGGCTGGGCGGACGAAAATCGAATGAGAGCAAGAGATTGATTAACGTTAGAGCGCAAAAATCGGCAGCGGGAAATCGACAATAGTAAGTGCCCTGATTTTATCGAAAAAAATGACTGACCCTGCGACCTCGTCAGAGCGAGGGCACGAAATTAATCAAGCCATTACCCAGTTACGTGCCCTAACACAAGTGAATGTTCAGCTTCACTGGCGCTGCTGTCCTCAAGACCTTCCAGTCGCAATGGCTACTCATCCAGAGCAGTGGAACGACTGGTCAATGGCTGAACTCAACCCCAAAGAATACATTGTCTGGTCAGCAGGACGGCAGGTCATGTGGTTAGGTCAACTCTTCGTCATTCCCCAGACTTTGCAGGGGTATCCTTTAGCGGGATTAGCCTTGCGACTCGCGTTGACTTGGTGGGCAGAAGCTGCACAAATTTTCATTAATGGTCAGTTAGTGCAACAAGGAGATTTGTTTGATTCCTCCGCTAGAGTAATGCTGAGTGAGGCGGTTGTTCCAGGGGAAAAGATTTCGGTTGCCTTGCGACTGGTGAGTCCGGGGCATGATATTGGGGCATTAATGGGTTCGTGCTGTGTATATGAATCAATTGATTCTATTGAACCCGGTTTTGTGGCTGATGAATTAGCTGTATTACAGAACTATTTAGATGCTTTTGAGCCAGAGAAAATAGAGATTTTTGCCGCTGCTTTGGTTGAGATTAATTGGGAGGTAGTATCGCAGAAGCAAGAATTTGACGGCTCGCTCTCCACATTACGCCAAAATCTTCAATCCCAAATCCCAAATCCCAAATCTAAAATCCATTTATTGGGTCATGCTCACCTAGATTTGGCTTGGTTATGGCCTGTCAGTGAAACTTGGGAAGTCGCGCAACGAACGTTTGAATCAGTATTAAAGTTACAACAAGAATTTCCCGACTTAACCTTCTGCCATTCCACGCCCGCCCTTTATGCTTGGATTGAACAGCATCGGCCTGATTTATTTGCTGCTATTAAACAACAAATTGCCCAAGGTCGTTGGGAAGTTGTGGGTGGGATGTGGGTCGAGCCAGAATTAAACTTAATTAATGGTGAATCGATTGTCCGACAAATCCTCTACGCCCAGCGCTACGTTCAGGAAAAATTCGGTCAGTTAACCACCGTTGCCTGGGTACCGGATAGCTTCGGGTTCTGTTGGCAACTGCCGCAGATTTTGAAGCAGGGAGGAATTGAATACTTTGTGACCCAAAAGCTGCACTGGAATGATACTACCAAGTTTCCCTATGGTGTATTCTGGTGGCGATCGCCGGATGGTAGCCAAATCTTCAGCCTCATGTCTCCCCCCAATACTGTCGGTGTCATGGATACCAATCCCCTGACAATGGCATCCTACGCGATTAATTGGGAAACTCAGACTCATCTCAAAGATGCCTTCTGGCTTCCTGGTGTTGGCGATCATGGCGGTGGCCCGACCCGCGATATGTTACAGGTAGCAAAACGCTCTCTTGCATCTCCCTTCTTCCCCCGTCTGGAATTTACGACCGCTCATGCCTATTTGCAACAGATTAGGACTCAGCTAGAAACTGTAGGGGCAGGTTTAGCAGACAAACCTGTAGAAGACTCGATAACCTCTCCACAAAACCCGCCTGATTCAGCCGTCCAAGAAAGTATTTCCCCGTCCCCAGATCCGATTCCCGTTTGGAATGATGAACTCTATCTAGAATTCCATCGTGGTTGCTACACCACTCACGCCGACCAAAAGCGATGGAATCGTCGGTGTGAGGGGTTATTGTACCAAGCCGAACTCTTTGCCTCTCTGGCAACCCTCAGTACTAACACTGACTATCCTAAGACTGAGTTAGAAGACGCCTGGAAAAAGGTGTTATTTAACCAATTCCACGACATTCTGCCAGGGACATCGATTCCGGAAGTGTTTGTGGAGGCGAATACCGCTTGGCAGGAAGTGGAGCAAGTAGGGTTAAAAGTAGTGGAACAGTCGTTAAGAGGGATCGCATCCCAAATCGCCCTACCCCTACCCCCACAACCCAACGCCCAACCCATTATCGTCTTCAACCCTCTCAACTGGCAGCATTCCGAACTGGTTGCCGTTTCTCTGCCAGGGACTGGAGACTGGGGACAGCAACAAGTCAACCGTCAAAATTCCAATCCCCAATCCTCTGCTGAGTCAACAGAAGCATCATGGGAAATTTACGACCTTTCAGGGCAAAAGCTTCCCTCCCAGCTAACGGAAGAATCAACACTGTTGTTTCTGGCAAAAGATATTCCTTCCATCGGGTATCGTGTGTTTTGGCTTTGCCCAATTCCAATTCCCCATTCCCCATTCCCCATTCCCCATTCCCCAGACAATTTTGTTTTAGAGAACGAATGGCTGAGGGTTGTAGTTGACCCCAACACGGGCGACTTAAGCAGCGTCTTTGACAAAATCCAGCAGCGAGAAGTCCTCAGTGGTGCAGGAAATCAGTTGCAAGCTTTCCAAGATAGCGGTCAATATTGGGATGCCTGGAACATTGACCCCAACTATGCTCAGCACCCCTTACCCCCAACCCAGCTAAAATCCATTCAATGGATGGAACGAGGAGAGTTGCGATCGCGTTTGCGGGTTGTGCGCCAACTTGGACAATCTCAGTTTTGCCAGGATTATATCCTTGATACTGAATCACCCCTACTTAAAATTGCCACAACCGTAGACTGGCAGGAACGCCATGTCTTAGTCAAAGCGGGTTTCCCCTTAAATGTGGAAGCGAACTATGCCACGTATGAAATTCCCTGTGGTGCTATCCAACGCCCAACTCGCCCCCAAACTCCCGCCGAACAAGCCAAATGGGAAGTTTCAGCTTTGCATTGGGCAGACATTGGGGATACAGAATACGGCGTTAGTTTACTCAACGATTGTAAATACGGCTACGATGCCCAAGCCAGTCAATTACGCCTGACGTTACTTCGCAGTCCTTGTTGGCCTGATTCTGAAGCCGACCGAGGTATCCATCAATTCACTTATGTTCTCTACCCTCACAACGGCAGTTGGCAGTCAGCCGGTACGGTTCAACGAGGCTATGAGCTAAATATACCGCTGATAGTGCTCAATAACTCTCCTGTAGAGATATGTAGCCATAAACCTCTACAACCGATGGGTCAATTGTTAGATTTGCAAGCTCCCAATCTTGTCTTGATGGCTTTTAAGCAATCAGAAGACGCCTCTGGGCAATGGATTATCCGCTGTTATGAATGTGAAGGCGCATCAGCCGATTTATCGCTCAAGAGTGATTTAGATTTAGCGATCGCACATTCTGTTGATTTATTAGAACGACCTATCCAGACTTGTGAACCTTTGTCAAGTGAACAAACTTTTAAAATTGCTCCCTGGAAAATCGCCACGTTTGCCTTAATGCCTACCTCAAATCACCACGTCGGGTGAGACAACTGGATGAAGTGCGTCCATCGAGTAGAAACCTAGGATGTAAGTAACAGAAGAACCTCGTTGAAACAGCGATTCGCAGGTATCTATGAAACTTACAGTTGTCGCCTCATCTACCCTTTTCTCACTCATCCCGATTTCAACAACCTTGGCAGCGATCGCATTTCTTGCCCCAAGTCCTGCGGCTGCACAAACTTCCGGTTATGCTCAAAGCGACTGCGTCCGGCAGACGATGTACGATTATTTTGGCAACATTCGACCTGGCATGAATGCCGAGGCTGCCGCTTTTGCTTGTCGTAGCGCCAAGTTTGACAACGGTGTGAGCGAGTGTGTCCAACAGACGCTATACGATCCCTTTGGCAATATCCGCTTAGGGATGAATGCCGAAGCCGCTGATGAAAGCCTGTTCAGACCACAATGATTTTCCGATTCCCGTAATTATCCTAAAGCCTTAAAAGGCTTGAGCGATCGCTCAAGCGGGTTGTGTTGTGTTTTGAACTGTCACTCCCTTGGGTGTAGACAGATGACACATGAGTGTGAACACCAGCAAATACGCCCTAGGGAAGTATCAATCTTCGTGATCTTCAAACGGATCGTTCAATTGGGCAGAAGGGGGACCAAAAGCGGTGTAGATTGAGAAGACGGTGACAGCCAGAACAAAAACACCGATTGAAATGCTAAGAACTATTGCAGGCTCCATAGATTAGATAAATTATGAGAGTTATACCTTTATAATATTACGGAACATTACAAAAAATCTATTGAGATCGATCATAGGTGACACATGGTACAACGGACGCGGTTAGGAGATGTTCTCAAGCCCCTGAACTCGGAGTATGGTAAAGTGGCTCCCGGCTGGGGGACTACGCCATTGATGGCAGTCTTCATGCTGTTATTTTTCGTTTTTTTACTGATTATTTTGCAGCTTTACAACTCCTCACTGATACTTGAGGGCATTAATGTCGATTGGAGAAGCTTAGGTCAGTAGTCGGCTGCTCTAACAGTTCAATCAATCCTTCACTTCCCGGCTAGTCCGGGTTTTTTTAGTAATGGGGGGTCGAGGGGCTAGTGCTGGCTGGCAGACGTTTGTAGCCAGCTCAGACGAAGCAAGAAAGAGTGGGAGAATTTAAGCATTCCTCCAATTCAGTCTGAGGATGAAACAGCGAGCCAACGATGGCTAACGCCGAAATCGTGAAATCTTTATATGCTTTTCTGGATCTAGGCATTAGAGTCTATTTTGTGGGGATTCTGCCAAATTTTGCTAAAAGGCTCTGAAGCGTCAATAACCCATCGCTCGCGTCTTCCATGACGGGAGTCTCCAGCAGGAAGAAGGATGAGACGCATGAGAGCCGTGGCTTGTACCGAAGGCTAAGGACTGGAACGTAAAGAATTGTATTGTTAAGGAGCTCATCACATGAACGTTTTTGGTATTGGTCTGCCGGAAATGGCGCTGATTCTGGTCATCGCCCTCTTGGTATTTGGTCCCAAGAAGTTACCAGAAATAGGCCGAAGTCTAGGTAAGGCCATTCGGGGCTTTCAGGACGCATCTAGGGAATTTGAATCTGAATTTAAGCGTGAGGCTGAACAAATAGAGCAAGCTGCGAGGACACCAACACTTCCTGAGTCTGGGGAAGTTGGGGTTAAGGAAGCTGCCACAGCAGAGTCTAATAATCAAACGACTACTTCTTCTCAGCAAAACTAGGATATCCAAGGCTTGTGCTTGCTTGTAGCCCGCAGAGGCGGGCATAAATCTTTGTGGCAGTTGGTGTAAGAGTTTTGTCAATCTGTGGGACTAGCAAATTCTGCTTTTTTGAAGCCTTCATGGGCTTGCTAACGGCACAGGTAAATGCAATAGTCGGGGCACCCTGTTCAACCCGCTTTTGCTAGACACACCGAGTCGAAAAATGGTCAAACACCGTGTCGTTGGTTGTGGAAAGTCACCTGTAATTTGACGCCAAACTTATAGAGTTCGAGGAGTCTATGTTAAGATTCAGGCTTGCCATTTTTGTGGCTATTAGGAGCCTCAAACTTATAACCCACGCCTCGGACAGTTTGAATTAATGAAGGTTGACTAGAATCAATTTCAATCTTTTTGCGAATTTGACCGATATGAACGTCAACCACCCGTTGATCTCCGACATAATCGTACTCCCACACTTCCTGGATCAGCTCAGAGCGGCGCAGCACCCGACCCGGATGACAGGCCAGAAAATGCAGGAGGTCAAATTCTAAGGCGGTCAAAGGCACCTGTTGTTCATTTATGGTCACCTCCCGACGCCCTGGATCGATAACCAATTTATCGAAGACGAGACGCTGTTGTTCAGTAGGAGTGACTTCGCGCTTGCGTTTCAAAATCGCTCCGACGCGGTTTTCCAGCTCTAGCAAATCAAAAGGCTTGGTGAGGTAGTCATCAGCACCTCGCTTAAACCCTTGGTCTTTATCGGCGGCATCTCCCCGACTGGTGAGCATGAGGACAAAGACATCGGTACGGCTCTGCATTTCCTGACACAGGTTGTAACCAATGGCATCAGGCAAATTCACGTCCAGAATTACCAGGTCTGGGTTAAATTGCTCAAACAGGGTGAGAGCCGTCTTCCCGTCTTGAGCAGATTGCATTTGGTAGTTCTTCTTGCTTAAAAAGCGAAGAATTAAATTTCGGATGGCCGGGTCGTCATCCACGACAAGAATTTTGGCAGAGGCCATGGTCATAGCTTTTCACGGAGAACTGGATTGTTGGGATCAACACGCAGGATGTTTTACACCATTGGTGTAATCAGCATTCTAGTCAATTATCCGTCGTAGAATTAGGGGATGCCAATAGCTAGGACATCCCGCTTAGGTCAGAGAATCAAGAAATTTCTCAAGTGCCTAACTACTTTTAGCACTTGCGGATGTGTTTCTCCAATCTTGAACGTGTTGATTCTAGGAAGCGCTTGTCTTCAAAGATCAGGCTAAACTAGCTTCCAGGGGAGTTGGCCTAACACTCAATCATATTTAACCTGTTACCCTGTCAGTAGTAACAGCATCATTGAGCGTGTGCGATGCCTAACATCTAAACTACTAGTGTAAAGTTGCTGTCATACGAGTCAAGAGAAGGGATGTCTCGGAGGTTTTGAATGAGCGATCAAAATCCCTACGAAAAGCTTGGGGTTACAGAAGATGCTTCGTTTGATGAAATTCAAGATGCTAAAAGTCGCCTGATGCAGCAGCATCGTGGCGATCAAAAGCTGTTAGAGTCGGTGGAGGCTGCCTACGATGCGATTATTATGGATCGCCTGAGGATGCGTCAAGAGGGCAAAATCAAGGTTCCGGAGCGCATCCGCTTTGCAGAGAAATTGTCTCAAGCCACGCCGAGTTTTTCCCAATCTCCAGTGAATAACTCTCCACCTTGGCTGCAAAGGCTGGTGGATACTCCAGCTCCTGGAGACTTGCTCTGGCCGGCTGTCTCATTCCTACTGCTTGGGGGTGTGACCATTTTTTATCGTACTCAGGATATGTCGTCCATGCTCTCGCTCGTTTTGGCGCTGGGCGTGGGATGTAGTATTTACTTCCTGAATCGTAAAGAATCACAATTTGGTCGTGCGGTGTTACTGACCCTCGTCGGTCTCTTGGTCGGCGTAGGTTTGGGGAGTTTGTTGGGGGGTTTTCTAGCTCCACAACTCAGCCCTGTCGGGATCTCACCCGATCAATTGGCTACACTGGTGACCTTTTTCGTTCTCTGGCTCATTAGTAGCTTCCTCCGTTGAAAAAAGTCTCCAAGTCACAATGCTCCCTGTCTTCAGGACAAGGGGTAGGTTTTTTCTGGAACGCTTGGAGGCTCTAGGCGCAAACCATTGCGCGACACATCAGAAAAATAAATGACTTTCCGGCTGAATATTAATTTCCATTGGTACGGCTTGGGGGTCAGCCTTGAGGGCGAACAAAATGGCGTTAGCGGCAGTTTCTGGCGTCAGCATTTTTGATCGGTCTACCTTCAAATTGGCGCTGTCCCAGAAGGGAGAGTCAACGCCCCCAAAGTAGAATAGCGTGAACTTGATGCCGTAGCGCTTCAGTTCCTCTGCCATGCATTTACTGAAACCCACCACACCGAACTTGGACGCACAGTAAGCGGATGCCATCACCATTGAGTGCTTCCCTAAAATTCCGACGATGTTACAGATGTGACCGGCTTTTTTCTCCTTCATCACCTCAGCCGCCGCTTGAGCGGTGTAGAAGCTACCCTTCAAATTCAGGTCAAGCATCGCGTCTAAATCAGCAGGTTCAATTTTGTTGTACTGCTTCATCACCGCAGCACCCGCCGCATTTACCAAAACGTCAATTTTACCGAACTGTGAGATCGCCTTGGACATCAGTGTCTCGACTTGAGCAGGGTTCGTAATATCCGTGGGGACACTCAAAACCTGCTCTGCCTGGGTAATCGGCAGTTCAGACACCAGTACGGCTAAGCGAGAGCTATTTCTGGCTGCCAGTACCAAACTTGCTCCTTCCTGTGCCAATTTGTGCGTTAACGCGGAACCAATACCGCCAGTGGCACCCACAACAACAACGACTTTATCCTGCATCATTCTTTACATTTCTTTACACTTTCCCATGATACAGATTTAGCCGTGAGGATACTTACTCCTCACGGCTCAAAAGATATATGCACAGAGCGCTATTCTTGTCAAGAATATAGCAACCGCCAAGGGGATTAGGACTCTCGCCGAATACTGAAACCAAGACCCACCAATATGCATCCCTTGGAGCCTACTCCTGCGGAGAACGCTGCGCGAACTGTCCTGGAGCCTTCTGCCTTTTGCTATATTTCTCTAACCAAAGCGACCAGCAACGTAATCACGGGTGCGCTCTTGGATAGCCTCTGTAAAAATCTTGGGAGTCAGTCCGAATTCAACAAGCTGACCGATACGACTCTCATCTGTACTGAAAAAAGCCGTATAGTCAGATATACGAGAAGCCTGCTGCATATTGTGAGTGACAATGACGATTGTCAGTTCCTGGCGAAGAGTCTGAAGCAGTTCTTCTATCCTCATCGTGGCGATTGGATCGAGGGCAGAACAGGGTTCATCCATCAGTAAAACCTTGGGCTTTACAGCTAGAGCACGGGCAATACAAAGTCGCTGTTGTTGTCCGCCAGAAAGTCCATAAGCGGATTGATGCAACTTATCTTTTACCTCATCCCACAAGGCAGCGCTACGCAAGGCTGATTCCACAATTTCATCTAATTGTGCCTTGGAACGCCGCCCCATTAACCTAACACCGTAGGCAACATTATCGTAAATACTTCTGGCAAAGGGATTGGGTTTTTGGAACACCATGCCGATGTGACGGCGTAGTCGATTAGGATTAACGCGGCGACCATAAATATTCTGACCGAAAAATGTCACCGTACCTTCAACCCTTACCTTTCCCTCCAGTTCCCCGATACGGTTAAGGGCTTTAATAAAAGTAGATTTACCGCAACCTGATGGGCCAATAATCGCTGTAATTTGATTGCGGTAGATATCCATTGATATCCCTTCTAGGGCTTTTTGACTGCCGTAGTAGAAACGGAGGTTCTTGACGCGCAAGGCTGGAATTAACTCATCATTTGATGTTGCAGTTGGTATTCCAGAAGTTTGGGCAGTCGGAGCAGGAAAATTTCCCCTTGAATCTTTGCTATTAGATTGCATATTTACCGAATCTTTAGACGTTTACGAGTAACTTGACGAGACAAAATACTGCTGAGCAAAACCAGTCCAATCAGAACAATAGAAGCTGTCCAAGCAAGTTGGTTTTGCTGTTTGTAAGGTGAGCTAGCGTAGTTGTAAATTAATACCGATAGGGAAGGGGTTGGTTCCAACAAGCCTTGCAGCGACAGTTTAGGCCAGAATTGAGTAGAACGAGCTGTGAAGATGAGAGGTGCGGTTTCCCCGGCAGCACGGGCAACGGCAAGCAGAACACCAGTCGTGATGCCAGGGAGCGCTGAGGTGAGTACAATGCGGACGGTAGTTTGGAAGCGTCCACCTCCTAAGGCAGCGGAGGCAAGACGGTGGGAGGTGGGAACCAACTTTAAGGCTTCTTCTGCACTTAAAGCCACAATGGGAAGCATGATAACGCTCAGGGCAAATCCACCTGCGATCGCTGAAGCACCTTTCGTGGTGAGAACGATGACGCCGTAAGCAAAAACACCGACAACAATTGAGGGAACGCTACTCAGGATAACGATGATAAAACGGATATAGTTAGCAACAGCAGAACCTTTGCTAAACTCCGATAAAAAGATACCCGTCATTACGCCAAAAGGAACGCTGAATAAAAAAGCAATTCCTACCATCATCAGCGTTCCTACAATGGCATTGGCAAAGCCATTAGTTCTGTTCTCTATGCCCTCTGGTGCAGGTAGAGAAACGAGTACTTCTGGTAGGGGAACTGGTAGGCCGAAAAGATGTACTTCCTGCAACTTCATTAGTTGAGGAAACCCTTGACGTAGAAGCTCCAATAAGATGGCGAACAGGGGTAGTAGTGCCGCAGCCGTCAGTGTGAAGGCAAGTAACGTCATGCCAATGCTGAATGCAGTTCGAGCTAATGACAGGGGTTGATGAATTTCTTGCTCTAGGGATTCGTCTAAAATGTTTTGCTCAGTAGTCATTGGTTATTCGCCCTTCGCTATAGTAATCCTATTTGAGTTACTTTCCTTGGCCTGTTCAGCTCCCCGAATTTTTGAAGAAGTCGGGGAGCTTTGCGTTTCCGAATCATTGAGGACTGCTATAGCGATAGAGAACCGAGTATATTTTCAATTCGTTTCCCGCTGATTAACTGAACCATCAACACGGCGATCATGTTAACAATTAGGGTAATCACAAATAAAATTAGCGCTAAATACATCAAAGCTCCAATATGAAATTTATCTAAGGCTTCTGCAAATTGATTGGCTAAAACGGCTGGGATGGTATAACCAGCCGCCAAAAGTGAGGGACTGATTTGAATGGAATTACCAATCACCATTGTTACTGCCATCGTCTCTCCCAAGGCACGCCCCAAAGCAAGAATGACTGCTCCTAAAATTCCCGATCCGCCTGTTGGCAACACAACATTCCAAATTGTTTCCCAACGAGTTGCGCCCAAAGACATGGAGGCACTTCGCAACTCCTGAGGCGTGACTAGCAAAACTTCCCGACTAATGGCAGCGACTGTGGGCAAAATCATAATCGCCAGGACAATTCCTGCTACGAACATCCCAGGCCCAAAGGGTTCGGTATTAAACAGGGGTATCCATTGGAAATGGTCGAATAGCCACTGCTGAAAGGGGAGCAGGAAGGGAATCAACACAAAAATTCCCCATAGACCAATAATGACACTGGGAATGGCAGCGATGAGTTCAACGAGGAATGCTAAAGGCGATCGCACCCATTGGGGTAAAAAATCTTCGCTGGTGACAATGGCTACCGCTAATCCTGTAGGTACGGCTAGCAACAGCGCCAGTGCTGAACTAACCAGTGTTCCATAGATAAACGGTAGAGCACCAAACTTCTCCTGCCCTACATTCCAGGTTTTGCTCCACAAGAAAGGTAGACCGAATTGCTGAATGGCTGGCGCGGCATCTTTATAAATTACCCAGCTCATCCAGAACAGCACTCCTGCTGTTGCCAATGCAATAGTCCAAACCAAACCTGTAAATCCGTACTCTAGCCAGATACCCTCTCCTTCTGTGCTTGTGAGATCTATATCAAAGCCAGCTTCTATAGAAGTGTCGGTTTGCTCAGAGAAATCAGTCATATTGTGTCGTTTTACATTAGTGCTTTACATGGTTGTAAAGAATATGCTGAGAGGACATCTCCGTACTGGAAATGCCCTCATAACCCAAACTTAGAGCCTCAGTCAAGTAATCACATTTGTGGGTAGGGGCGAAGCATTTGGGCGACAATTTATCGCTCAAATCCTAGTTTTTCTGTCCAAATGCTTCGCCCCTCCAGGGGAAAAATGCTCTAGTGACTCTTAGTGGATCGGAATTCTAGAAGATGGTGAGCGTTGAGTCTGGCACAATTTGTACGTTTCTCAAAACTCAACACTTTCTTAGCGGGCTGCAACGTTGGTGGATACTTCTTGCTTCGCCCGACTCGCTACAGTTTGCGGAATCTGGGTATAGCCTAGCTGACCGTTGATAGCTTGACCTTTAGTCAGAATCCAATCAACCATCTTTTTAATGACTGGCGCTTTCTGAGCGTCATACTCTTTTTTGATGAGCAGCCAAGTTACGCCAGCAATGGGATAGCCATCCGCTGGGTCTGATGCGCCGCTTACATTGAAATCAGAGCCAAAACTGATGGCAGATAATGCCTTATTCGCCTCAGCCAGGGTGGGCGAAACAAACCGATTAGTCTTATTCTGCACCTGAGCTTGCTGAAGGTTGTTCTGAGAGGCGTAGGCAGCCTCTACATAACCGATCGCACCTTCTGTTTGTTTTACTAAAGCAGCTACACCAGGGTTGCCTTTACCACTGAGGGGGGTTCCTACCCAAGTGGGAGCAGCATCGGGTGGAATTTTGCTCTTGAAGGCGGGACTAATGGCAGCCAAGTGGCTGGTGAATATTTTCGTGGTGCCGCTGCCATCGGAACGGACTGCTAATCTAATGGGTTTGTTGGGCAGTTTCGCGCCTGGGTTATCGGCAGCGATTTTAGGGTCGTTCCAACGGGTGATTTCGCCCATGAAGATAGCAGGCAGTACCGATCGCGATAACTTGAGATTAGATACGCCAGGGACATTGTAAACCACTGAAACAGCGCCGCCTGCTGTTGGCACTAGGATTACACCCTTTTTCATCTGGCTCTTATCTTCAGCCTTGGGATAGGAATCACTGGCACCGAAGTCAACTGTGTCAGCGATGAACTGCTTAATGCCGCCACCGCTACCAATTCCTTCGTAGTTGACCTGAATCCCTGTTTCCTTTTTGAACTGGTCAAAGTAACGGTCGTACAGGGGTTTTGGGAATGTTGCTCCGGCACCGTTTAAGGTCACGGTTTGAGCGATCGCAGTATAGACTGAACCGAATGAAAAGGCGATCGTTGCTGTTGAAACCGTAACAGCACGACGCAAACCGTTTGTCAAGAAAACCATATTGTTTCTTCCTTGAGAAGGATGTGGCTACCAGGAGTGAGGAATCTATTGTTAGAACTAAGCTAAATTACCAGGTAAATGTAAGCAAAAAACTAAGCTTTATTTAACTAAAATTTAAAGATAGTTTAATGAAAGATTATCCTCTTTTTTTATGGTATTTAGTGGCTAAAAAGTTGTAAGTTATTACCGTAATATTATTAATTTTCCCTTAATTTAATTTTGACTTAGCAATCCTTATTTAAGGATTGGGAAAAGGTCTGCTTATTACAGCCAAAGTCAATCAGTAAGATTTCAAAAGCATTATTAAATTCAGCCAGCGTTATTGGTCGCCAGAGCGATAAGCCTGACGACATGCAACGCTTAGGCGCTATGACTATCAAGCCCTTTACTCCTAACCCTACCAAGCCATATCGCCAAAGTACATCGATGAATCAGTCTTACTTCCTTAAAAACTTACCTACGCCCCTGCAAACGTTATGGCGGCCTATGCTGCTGATTTCCTTAGGGTTGCATGGCCTATTGCTAGCCGTACCCATGCCGTCACATCGTAAGCCTCAACCCCCTAAAAAAGAGCCAGAAAAGGTAAAAATTACGCAGTTACCAACTACGCCACCGTCCCCTCATCCCGCTATTAGACCCACTCCTAAACCGACTCCTCAGGTACGTCAGACGATTCCTCCCAAACCGAAACCCATTCGCCCACCTTCAACCGCGATACCTCCCTTACCTCCTAAAACAAAGGCAATTCCGCGACCTCAACCGTCGCCAACTCCAGAAAAAACACCGCAGTCAAAAGCAACACCAACGCCATCCCCAACACCAACGCCATCACCAATTCTAGAGCAATCACCACAGTCAGCCGCGACATCAACGCCATCCCCAACACCAACTCCAGAAGCATCGCCAACTCCTGCTCTACAAAACCCCTTTGCAGATTTTCCCTTTCCAGACAATGCTCAGCTTGGTTCATTGGGTTTACTGTCCGGAGAAACTGACAAATCAGCACGTAACACAATAGATGCACTCGCTCAAGTGGCTGACTTCTACACCAAAGAACTACCAGCCAGGACATTCAAGTCTCAACCTCTTAACGAGGCAACAGACTTAAAAGTTTATAAAGTCTCTAAGGAAGGAGCTGAGCCTCAATTTCTGCATTTAATTGCCCAAGATGGAAAAACAGTAATTGTTCTGGCATCCCAAGAAATTAAAGACCTAAGTACTTTGAAGAGTGCAGAAACACGAAGTCCTGAGGAAATTGCTTTTGAAAATGCGCTTGCACCGATTAAAAGCAGTGAAGACTTCGGTGCAGTTTTTCCTGAGGATATTACTAAGCTCCCTGAACCTGATAAATTTGCTGATGCCAACAAATTCCGAAGCATAGTTGCAACAACAACATTTAAACCGATGTCTACTGAACAATTATTCTCAGAAGTTCAATCTCAACTAATCGGCGCTGGGTTTGCACAAATTTCTCAAGAAGCCTCTTATGGGGGTGGACTCACCTATAAAGTCACACAAGGGAATTTCACCACTTATCTCTACTTTGTTGCGAATGCAAATAATAAGATAATATTTTTTGTGTCGAAGGATTCTCCGTTCTAGTCGTAGAGACATTTCCGTGGTTCGACGTTAGCGAAGCGTTAGTGGTCAGGAGATCACTGTTCGTTGACTCCTCTATCTGGCAATTTTTTTTAATTTATGCATCTAATTGGCCTATTTTTACGTCTTGATCTAGAAAGAAGTAAGGGTGCAGAGATTGTTCACTCGCCTAATGGGGGACTCACGCCAAATTTTCCTCTAGACGCCGTAGGTAGTAGGTTGTGTTCATCACGTACTATAACGGTAGAGTGGCTGCGCGAGTCCTGACCTCTTAATTGCTCATGCTCACTTTTGAGTCCAGCTAAGATCAAGTTTGGCTGAGTTTCGCCTAGCCATCGCATCCCAGTACGTTTATGAAACCGCTTGACTTTCTGAAAAAGTTGCCGACTCCAGCACGGATGGTGTTTCGACCCATGCTGATGATGTCTCTCGTGCTGCATGGCGTAGTCCTAATGCTACCTATATCGTTGGACATCAAAAAGTCTGAACCTCCCAAAAAAGAGGAAACCGTCAAGATTACAAAGTTACCTCTTGCTGCCAAATCCTCTTCGCAGATTTCTCCTCAATCTTCCCTAAAAACGACTCTTCAACTTACCCCTCAGGAACGTCAGGTCAATCTTCGCCCAACTTTTCAGGAACGTCAGGTCAATTCTCCCAAAATTACGGTTACTCCTCCGGTACGCCAGATCAATTCTTCTCCAAGGCAGCCGATTAATCAGAAGTTAGTTAACTCTGATACCTCTGAGACAAAAAAGCTACAGGAAAACTCTCCAACGTCACAAGAGTCAACTCAAAAATCACAAGACCCAGCCCAAAAATCACAAGAACCAACTCAAACGTCCCAAGAGTCAACTCAAAAATCACAAAATTCAACTCAAAACTTGCAAGAGTCAACTCAAACGTCACAAGACTCCACTCAAGAGCCTACTGTAGCCCAAAAAATCATCAGTTTTTTTGCCACCTTTCCTCGTTATCCAGGAGCTGAAAAAGGTTCGGGTGGTGTATTACGGCCTGAGTTTGACGATGCCACTTACATATTTCATACAGAAGATAATTTAGCCAGCGTAGCTTCTAAATTTGAGAAAGAACTCCTGCCGACTGAAAACTTTACTCGCCCCAAACCTATTAGTGACGAGGCTAATTTTAAAACTTATGAAGTCTCTAATTCTACAGGCAGTGAAACAAACTATCTTTATTTAATATTTAAAGATAACAAAACAGCTATTTATTTAGAAAAAGAAAATTACACTCTTGCCCAATTAATCAAGGAGCAAACAGAAGAGAGAAAAAATCAACTGCTGGGGGGATTTATTCTGGCTGGTATTGAACAAATTAAGCCCCAGTATAAGCTCGACAATTTTAACCCAGCCAATGATTTTGATCGACTTGAGGAGAAGGAGAAATTCAAAGCTCAAAAGTTTGATTTAAAAAAGGCGAAAAAAACAACAGCAGATAATCCAATATCTGAAGAAAAACTGATTTCTAGTCTGGAAGATCAACTCAAACTTTTTAATTTTGATTCCTTGTCACTAGAAGGTAAATATGGGACAAGTACTGTTTACAAAGCAAAGCAGGGTACATCTGCAACTTATCTAGTCTTAGCTCCGGCAAAAGATGATCAGGGTAAGCCTATCACAGTGATTATCTTATCTGAAGAAAAGCCGAGTTAGCGAAGAAAAATTTCATCCACCCTCAATAGCTAAAGAAACGCGATCGCCTCCCACATCCCGCATTTCTCCTAATAGCTGAATAACTTGTTCGTAGGGCACTTTACTATCCGCTTTGAGTAATACCGCACCTTGGGGATTTTGAGTTACATACACTTTCATTTGCTCAAACAACTGCTCTTTACCCACAGGTTGGTTACCCAGAAAAATTTTCCCTTGTTCCTTGAACTCTGCGATTAAGGGTTCTGGTAAGTTTTGCTGAGCAGCACCCGCCTCACCGCTTGGTAACTGCACATCCACACCTTCCTGGGTAGTCAACATCATGGAAGTCATCACAAAAAATGCCAGGACTCCCATCATGACGTTGAGCATTGGGATAAGGTCAATTGTCGGTATTCCTGAGCTTTGTCGCTGGCTTTTAAATCGCATGACCGAGAATGAAAATTTTGATTTTTGTTGGCTTAACTGCGTTCGATGGATAGAGAGACTCGACTGCCGCCAATTTTACTCATTTCTTTTAAGAGTTTTACCACCTCTTCATAAGCTAATTCACGGTCTGCCTTTAAAATCACAGTTCCCTCTGGATTTTGAGCGAGGTAGGCTTGCATCTTTTCTGATAGCTGAGCAACACTGGCTACTTGACTATCGAGTAAGATTTCACCTTGGCGATTCAGTCCAATGACTAGAGATTCCGTGGCTTTCTGCTCACTCTCACCTGCTCCAGCACCGGCTATACCGGGTAGATTAATCGTTCCTAACCTCTGACCTGTTAGGGTCATGGATGTAATGATAAAAAACGTCAAAACAGACATCATCACATCCATCATTGGCACCAGATTGACCTCTGGTATTGAAGAGCTTTGTTGCTGATTTTTAAACCGCATTTTTCACTTAACCTTCAGTATTTTTCTGAAGAAGAAGAAAACGTATCATTAACGTAGGCAGTCGAGGGAGGCAAGGCAGGGTTTGAGTTGACTGTAGAGGGTTCGTACCAAACTTGGCGATAAATCAGTTCTAGTTCACTACCCACTTCAGCAAAGTAATCGATTTGCCGGGATTGTAATGTTACTAATATTCGGAAAACGAGTAAGGCAATAATCGCCACAATCATACCTGCCGCCGTAGTAATCAATGCCTCACCGATACCGGCGGCAACTCTTGAGGCTTCGGCGGTTGTACCCCCACCGCCAATTTTGAGGTTGTTGAACGTACCAATTAGACCGGTTACCGTTCCCAGTAATCCTAATAGAGGAGCCATCGCAACAATGGTTTCTAGAAGCTTGTCTCCTTTTCGCATTTGCACGAATTCCTTATCACCTGCGGCTTCCATGGCTAGACGAAAGGTTTCGGGTGTGGGTTGCCGGAGCTTCAAAGGGGCATACAGAAAGCGACCGATCGGTAAATGACGAGCATAATCAGCGGCTTCGGCGGCTTTTTGCAGGTCATAACGAGCCGCATCTAGGACATCACGCACGATGCGATCTTCTTGGCTCAAAAGCCTGAACCAAAACCAGACTCTTTCTAGAGCACAAGATATGGTGAAGATGGACAACGCCAAAATCGGCCACATCACTGGGCCGCCTTGGAGGAACAAATCAAATACGCGGGTCATAAGGTCAAGAAGATGGCGAATAAGCAGATAGTGGCGATTTCCTTGTTAGCATACCGGACATTGTAGGGCAACTGGTTAAGTGACAGTAAGCAAGCAGCAAAGTAAGGGTTAAGGAAGTTAAGGACGTAAACTCAATCCTTAAGTGCGGCAGCGCTTGCCTTTTCTTGATTGATACATGATACGTTGGCTTATCAAGTGTTTTTCACCTAAAACACTATCCGAAGAGTGAAGCGCTTAGACTACAGGAGTAAGGGGTTAAGAGACTGCGATCGTTATTTGATATCCCTTCCCCTTTTTTTCTATCTTGAATGTGCTACAAGACTGTATAAACTTCACCAAGTTATCACCCAACTTTAACTCTTTAATAATTGCAGAAACAGGTTTGCCGTATTGCTTGTGAAATTCACTCCCTAAAATTTCAAGAGGTATTTTATTCTGTGGCGATTTAGCTACTAAAGATTTCAGTATATTGAATAAATACCGTTCCAATTCATTGGATGACTTGATTTCACACAAAGACGATTGAGAGAGTATGACTTGAGCATTGCTTCCACTATTTTCAATAGTAAAACTTGTACATGATTTTAAGAATTTAGTTAAATTACTTCCAAGTTTTAGCTTTTTTGTAATTGAATTGGCTGATTCACCAGAAACTGTCTTTAGCATTGAACCCAGTTTTGATATCGGGATTTTACCCCCTGGAAAATCAGCTTTTGTTGATTCAATGACCTTAATAATTACTTGTTCAAGTTCTTGCTTAGAATTAATCTTATTAATCGCTAAATTAATATTTGTTTTAGCTGAATCAGCTTCTTCTAGACCTGCTTTTTTAAGACTAGATAATGGGGCTTGGTCTTCAGAATCCAAACTAACTTCAGCTAATGTTTTAGATGCCAATCTAAGTTCTGATTGTTTATAAGAATGATTAATGTCTCGGACATCAATAGAAGAAGCATCAAACAAGTTGATATAAATTTCTGACTTATCGGAAACTTGATGAATGCTAAAAATAGCAGGATTATCAATAAAAATATCCCTGGCTCTTTTACCAGGTAAATGATGAGAGACAACTTGACTAATAGATATTTGAGATGTTTCTTGAAATAAACTAGAGATTTGAGATAGCCTTATCCAATGATTATTTGTTCGTTTTTGCTCCGATTGGATTAACACTTTCAACTGATTAACGAAATCCTCTAAAGAGGGAATTACTCGTATAGGTTCGAGGTAATGGGTTTGCGTTTGATGGGTTTGGGTATTAAGAATGTTGATTATATTACCTTGTTGTCGAATTTGATACACGTTCAATCCGTGAGTTTGCAGGGTGTTGCAAAGGTGTGTTAAAACACCATCAGACGAGCAGACTAAAACCTCTCTGGCTGTTGGGTAATGCACAAAAATTGACGAACCAACCGTAGCCATTTTCACATCAGCACTATCCTTGGCAGCAGGTACATGAATCAATTCGTAACCGCGATTGTGAAATTCAACATCTTGCTTGCCCATGTTGCGCCAGTTGGCAAAGGCAATTTTAATTTGAATAGGGTAATTACAAATGCCTTCTAAAAATTTTTCAGTATTGGCATTGATTTGTAAATTTTCAGCATCAAGCAGCAAGATAGCAATTCCGTTAGAAAACTGGTTTGATTTTTCCGCTATAGGTGATGATAATGGCTCATTTGCCTGTGCGGTATTCTCACAAACGATAGGATTAGACTCGGCTAATTGCTGAATTACAGGACAAAGTTTGCTAATCAAGTTACTGAAATGAGGTAACTCAAAGTAGTTGGGAATCAGCAAAATCTCTAGAAATTTCTGCACCTTCCGAATTAAGAGTTCCTGGTCTTGAGTATTGCTGATTCCTGCTTCCAGCTTTACCCGCAAGGTAGACCGATGGCGGGTATCATGCCAAGGAATCGTTCTGTATTTTTCCTTCAAAAATTCAGGCTGCTGCTGCTGGATTTCCAGGATAGCTTGATAGACACAAAAACTAATTTTGTGAATCACAGCAGAATCATTAGCTGGTGTCACGTTGGTGTTATCTGACATGGGTGTCCCCAGTAAGTGATGGTGAGGCGACTAGCCCCCGAAGTTTTCAGGAGGCGATCTTACTGTTTCAGATTCCCATCATAATAGAAATAGAAATGGCTTCATATTTCTTAATTCATCACTATGGCAAGAGACCTGCGGGGATTCATCAAACAGTTGGAAGAACGGGGGCAATTGCGCCGAATTAAGGCTTTAGTTGACCCAGATTTGGAAATTGCCGAGATTTCTAACCGAATGCTGGCTGCCGGTGGCCCTGGCTTGCTGTTTGAGAACGTGAAAGGGTCATCCTTTCCGGTAGCGGTGAATCTGATGGGTACCGAGGAACGGGTGTGCTGGGCGATGAACATGGAACATCCCCAGGAATTAGAAGTACTGGGGAAGAAGCTGGGAATGTTGCAACAGCCGAAGCCACCGAAGAAGATTTCCCAGGCTGTGGAGTTTGGTAAAGTTTTGTTTGATGTGGTGAAAGCCAAGCCAGGACGAGACTTTTTCCCAGCTTGTCAGCAGGTGGTACTTGAAGGAGATGCCCTAGATTTAACCCAAATACCGCTGATTCGCCCTTATCCAGATGATGCTGGCAAGATTATCACCCTGGGATTGGTGATTACGAAAGATTGTGAAACGGGTACCCCGAATGTGGGGGTTTATCGGCTACAGCTACAATCCCGGAACACGATGACGGTGCACTGGCTATCGGTGCGGGGGGGGGCGAGGCACCTGAGGAAAGCGGCGGAACAGGGGAAGAAGTTAGAAATTGCGATCGCCCTCGGTGTCGATCCCTTAATCATCATGGCAGCCGCCACTCCCATCCCCGTTGAACTTTCCGAATGGCTTTTTGCCGGACTTTATGGCGGTTCGGGTGTAAAGCTAGCCAAATGCAAGACAGTGGATTTAGAAGTGCCAGCCGATTCCGAATTTGTGTTAGAAGGGACGATTACACCAGGGGAAGTGTTACCCGATGGCCCTTTTGGGGACCACATGGGTTATTACGGTGGGGTGGAAGATTCGCCCTTGATTCGCTTCCAGTGCATGACGCACCGCAACGATCCGATTTATATGACGACGTTTAGTGGGCGTCCACCCAAGGAAGAGGCGATGATGGCGATCGCACTCAACCGCATTTACACCCCGATTCTGCGGCAACAAGTCACAGAAATCGTGGACTTCTTCCTACCCATGGAAGCCCTCAGCTACAAAGCCGCTATTATTTCCATTGATAAAGCCTACCCCGGTCAAGCGCGACGGGCGGCATTGGCCTTCTGGAGCGCATTGCCACAATTTACTTATACCAAGTTTGTGATTGTTGTGGATAAAACCATTAATATTCGCGATCCCCGTCAAGTGGTGTGGGCAATTAGTTCCAAAGTTGATCCGGTACGGGATGTGTTTATTTTGCCAAATACGCCTTTTGATAGTTTGGACTTTGCCAGCGAGAAGATAGGGTTGGGAGGACGTATGGGCATTGATGCGACCACTAAAATACCTCCAGAAACCGAGCATGAATGGGGTGAACCGTTGGAATCCGACCCAGATGTAGCTGCGATGGTGGACAGGCGTTGGGTAGAGTATGGATTGGCTGATTTGCAGCTAGGGGAAGTTAACCCCAATTTATTCGGCTACGATATCCGTTGATAGTGATAAAAGGGGCAAAGTTAGCAGCCTTACAGCCCTTTCGAGAAGCGGCAATCGTTTCTGTTTATAACCAAGTAGGGCAAACTGAATACATTTCCTGGAATGGTAACGATTGAGAGGTTGTATGGAGACAAAGAGACGGCAAGGGTTTCGATGGGCTTTACAGCAGAAAGGTTCAGTCGTTCCAGTCGTTTTTAAGCAGGTACTTTTGTGTGGATTGTTCGGTTTTTTTATTTCCAGTGTGCACAATCTTCGCAATTTAGGATTTTCTCTATCCGTCCCACTTTGGGCAGGAGTCATTCCGACGATTGTGATCGCTTTATTGTTAGCTATCCGAACCCAAACCGCTTATGAGAGATTTTTAGAAGGTCGTAAAAGCTGGGGGAATTTAACAAATACAGTACGAAATCAAGCTCGTCAAGTTTGGGTGGCGGTTAGAGAAATTGAACCAGCCGATCGCGCCAAAAAACTAGAAACTATTCGCTTATTGGTTGCCTTTGTCGTTGCCACTAAATTACATCTTAGGGGCGAAACTGTAAACAGTGAATTAGAATATTTGCTTTCCACGGAGCGCTGTTTAGAGTTGAAAAACCTAACGAATCCACCGCTGCAAATTTCATTTTGGATTGGAAATTATTTTCAGGAACAGTACTCTCGAAAAAGCATCAATAGTACTCAACTAGCAGCCATGCATAAGTTGTTGGATCGGATGGTGAATAATTTAGGAGCCTGTGAACGGGTGATCAAAACTCCAGTACCGCTAGCCGACGCACTTCACCTGAGAGAGTTAGTGTTGATTTATTGCTTTTCATTGCCCTTCCAAATGGTTGGTGCTTTCTTCTGGTTGACTGGGCCGATTGTGGCGTTGATTAGTTTTGCCTTGTTAGGGCTTGAAGAAATCAACCGTGAAATGGAAAATCCTTTCGGCTACGATGACAATGATTTGCCTTTGGATTTAAACTGTGACATTATGTTACATAATATTGAAGATTTAATATCTCAGGAACTGAGTCCAGACCATTGGGAGTTGACCTCAGTAAATTAGCAGTTTAAACGACAATTTAAAGTAAGATAAATAGCTCTTAATTTGTGAAGGCAACTTTCTCTATTTTAAATTTGTAATGCTCACGTAATCAAATAAATCAAACTAATGGGGATTTACCTCAAGGCAGTGGCAAGAACAAGGCAACGCTAAGGTACGGGTTGGTAATCTTGTAGATGTGGAGGTTAACCCCAATGGGTTTGGGTGCGATAGATAGAAAAGCCAATAAATCTAAGCCAATACCACTCCAGGATACAGATTGGAAGAAACGACACTGGTTTCGAGTGGCTTTACGGCTGCAAGGGTCTGTTATTTTTGCTATTCTTCCACGAGTAATATTGTGCAGTACCTTTGGTTTTTTAATTACAGGATTCCATGAACTAGGATTTTCTTTATCCTGGCCTGCACTGAGCGGTGTTGTTCCGAGTATTGTCTTAGGATTACTATTAGTTTTTCGGACAAATACGGCTTACGAACGATTTTGGGAAGGGCGTAAACTTTGGGGAACGTTAGTCAATACGGTTCGTAACTTAGCTCGTCAAATTTGGGCAGCGATCGCAGAAAATAAGCCACAAGATAGAACGGCAAAAGTAGAAACACTACGATTATTAATCGCTTTTGCAGTGGCGACTAAGTTACATCTACGGGGAGAGCGGTTGAACAATGAGTTAGAACCCTTAATGTCAGCCGAAAGGTATCAAATACTCCAAACCATGAATCATCCACCCTTGGAAATTGCCTTTTGGATTGGAGATTATTTGCAAAAACAGCATGAACGCGGTTGTCTTAATACATATCAACTCAGTGCTATGCTGAAATTGCTCGATACAATGGTGGATGTTTTAGGGAGTTGTGAACGAATCTTAAAAACACCTATACCCTTAGCGTATTCGATTCATTTAAAGCAATTGTTATTGCTTTATTGCCTCTCACTCCCTTTCCCAATGGTCAATGATTTACACTGGTGGACGGCGGTAGTGGTAGGTTTAATTAGTTTTGCTGTCTTTGGAATTGAAGAGATTGGAATTGAGATTGAGAATCCCTTTGGTTATGACGCGAATGATTTACCTTTAGATACGATTTGTGCCACCATGGAGCGCAATATTGAAGATTTAATTACACTGGCTCCTTGTGTGAGGCATTGGAAAACACATCGGTGAAATAGCGCGATCACAAATTCCACCCCAAGCTATATCTCTTAGCCCCCTCCTCGCTAGCGAGGAGGGGGAACATGAATCTTGAGTCATGGCTGGTCAACCACTTTGATTTTGAATGGTTCAGCCCATGACCGACGGCGATGCGGGCGGGTGGGAATGGTGTCGCTCATGACCTACTCCTTCAATCGTATACTTCAAGGAGATACTACTGTTTTAGATTAAAAAATCTGTTCACAGCGATCGCTCTATTCCATAAAATGTGATTGCTACTTTCCTGTTGTCTGGTATTGGTGAATACTGGTTGGAGATGATCACTCCAATCGCCGCCTGTTCAAGCGATTTTTACTACCAACAAAATAACGACTGAGGACAAACTTATGGAGCCTGTAACAAAAGATTATGGACTATCACTCCTCCCACCCTTCCAGTGTTTCATGGGTCAGTGGGAAGGCTTATGTAAAACCTTTGGCCTTGATGGAAATTTTCTGGAAGCCTCAGCCGTCCACGCCAATATCTACTGGATTACTCCTAAAATCTGGCATTTCCATGAACACTTTGAAAACCTTTATGGGTATGGTGAAGCTGTCTTTCATAGTGATATTAAAGTGACTGGAAAGACCTGCTATGCAGAAGACGCACAGCTTAAACTTCACGGAACTGAATTAATTCCCTACAACTACATCTTCAAGGTTGAGAGTACCGTCTCTCAATCTGTAATCTTTAACAACCACTACTTCATCGACCCTAATAATCGCCGGATAATAACTCATAAGTTACGCGACGGCGAAAGCTATATTTTTCAAATCCAGGATTTTGTGAGAGTGGCCTAGTTACAGCAAAAGGCAGAAGGCAAAGGGCAGAAAATTTATTACTAGTACATCATTAATTTTGCCGTTAAATCTGTTTCATTTTGACACTTTACTTGCTCTCAAATGGGGAGTCTTAATTAATAACTCCCCATTTCTAAAAGACTCTAACGTGAGATTGCGGCTGCTTGTCTCAGTTTCGGGTAGTGTTTTTGTCTATCCTTGGGTAGAGGAGCCGCCATCAGCAAAACCTTCTCTAAAAGCCAAGGCGCAATCCTGCTGCACCATACGGCTAAATGACTTTGCCATCCCACCAAGATTTCCGGCGTGTCCTTACGTAGTCCGGTAATCAAAGCTTGTGCGACTTGCTGAGTCGTCATCGGTACAACCCAGCGAAACAACTGTAAGTCTCGCACCATGTCCGTATCCGTCAGAGTTGGCAGCAAAGCCACCACCCGAATATTGTATTCAGCGAGTTCACCGCGCAAAGCTTGGGTAAATCCTAAAATCGCAGACTTGGTTGCGGAATAAGTTGCCATTGTGGGCGCGGCTATTTTGCCCATCAGGCTAGAAACGTTAACGATTGTCCCTTCCTCTTGTGCTGCCATGCGTCGGGCAACCAAACGGGTGATCGTGTACATTCCCATTAAATTCGTCGCGATTTCTTCCTGCATTTTGGGCAGGGGTGAGCGTAAAAAGGGCGATTGGTGGGCAACTCCAGCACAGTTAACGAGTAGATGAATCGGGCTATAATTTCGCCAAGCCTGTGCGATCGCAATATTCACTTCCACCGCCTGACTCAGATCCAACGCCAAGATCACGACTTCTACGCCTAGCGCCTCGATTTGTGTCGCCACTTCCGTTAAGCGCTGGTGATCGCGTGCCACCAGTAATAGGCGTTTTGCGCCTTGTTGCGCTAATTCAATGGCGATCGCTCGTCCAATTCCACGCGAAGCCCCGGTAATCAGGGCTGTTTTGCCTTGAATGTTCATAAATTAAAACCTTTGGATGTTGGAGTTCTTTTGAGTTTTGCAGTTAACGTCTCACCACGCCGTGCAGCCGTGTTGATCGCAAAGATGGAAACACATGAAGCAACTAACTCATTGGCAATGAGACGAACAGGGATAGGTAATGTCGGTATGAGTTGGACTCAACCTTTAAGAGCCAGACATTCCTCAGGGATGAATGTAGGGAACACTTATGTCTTGCAGGCAAAGTGAGAGAAATGTCCTCTGCGTGAGACTTCTGTAAAGTTTGAGGCTGACTCGCAACAGACACGGATATTGCCAGTCAGTGACATGATGGAGTTGTCCTACCCGTAGTCAAATAATCCACAGCGATATCTCTAAGCCGTCTTTTAGGAAAGGTTGTGTAGAGCCGTCCAAGAAATATCGTTAACCCATTGTGGAGTCAGTGAATCGGTGAAAAGACAAAATTGACATAGAGCATAAATGGTACATCTCCTAGAATCGAGAATTGACCAGAAGCAACACATAATGCACACGTTAGCAACTTCTCTTGTAAACCCGCAACATTTTTTAATAAAAACTGCTTAATGCTTGTTCACAAAACAGCGATCCCTATTAATGAAGCTGCAAATTGTCTGCCTGTAAGGGTTTTAGCTTCTGCCCAATAGGAGGGGTGCTGGTTGGCAGGAGATAGCGCACCGATGGAGTTGATTTACATCACAGCATAATCTTGAAGAGTTCTTTTACAGTGCGATCGCTTTTACCCTATTAAGTAATAATACTTACTCCATGAGGGAAAAATCCATGAGCGCAATTTATAAGGTGGGTTAGGCGTAGTGGTAAACCACCAAAGGTTTCGAGACGGTGTGTTTGCGATTGGATAACGTACCTGACGAATGTCTTCTGTGCTCTTATGAGAGGAGAGGGATGAGGCAGTGACGAACTCTCATATTTGATGGCACAAGGGAATCCTTTTGTGCTCATTTTGTGCTCATTAAGCAGAACTGCCACTTTCTCCCTTGATCACCGCTGCACCAATTAAATGAGCCAAACGCAATGCCTCCGGCACATTTCCACAGTCCGTCAGGCGTTTTAGTACCGAAAACGTTACCTGCGGACAAGCACCATACACCTGGAAGAAAAATGGCGGGTGAGCGTGAATTGTTCCGGCGCGATACAGCCGCTCTAAACGTTTCTCTGGCTCTGGTAAACGACGAATCGCTTGTTCTATCGCCGTCAAGTTAGGCATCCGTCGCATGACGGCTACACAGGGGAGTTTGAGTTGCTCGGAAAGCTTGGGTAAGTCAATAACATTAAAGCCGCCAAAGGCAATACCATCCAGCAGCAAAATATGGAGTTGAGGGAGAAATTTTCGTCCTAACAATAAGCTTAAAATGACATCTGTCGCATTCCAACCATCCTGCTCGACTTGTCCCCAAACCATCCCCTCAAAGCGAGTACCCGCACAAACAATACCTGCAACAGATACATTCCCACCCGTGTTACGGACAAAGGGGGCATCATCGAAGCCAATGACGCGAATCACACGATTCAGTCGGATCAGAGCGTCAAGTTCCATTAACTTATAACTCTATTCTAAATTTATTTCTTAGGTTGGTATAGGATTCAATGGCAGTATAACCGTAACCGTTGTTCCTACACCCACTTCACTTTCTAAAGTTATTTGACCCCCAAGTAAGTCTACACATTTTTTGGCGATCGCAAGCCCTAACCCCGTCCCCTGAATTGTGCCTGCATTGCTGGCTCGATAGAAGGTTTCAAACACTCTTTCTCGATCTTCAGGCGGAATACCGATACCTTCATCCTGAATCCGAAAAATAGCCTGACCTTGTTGAGACACTAAGTCTACGCGAATTTTCTTACCTTGAGGAGAATCTTTGACTGCAAGGGACTGCCACAATTCTCTTGATATCAGTTGGTCATTAGGGTGAACGTAATTTAGAAAGGGGTGTGGTCAAAAGGGACGCTTGGAGCGATCGCATCTACCAACAGCTTTTGACCACACCCGCTGATGATGGAAAGGTAAAAATTAATGTTCTATTAGTTTTATGCCAATATCCAGATAAAGCTGTGAGGCTGTCAAATTAGCCGATAATGACTTTTCATAAACAACAAGAAAGCATCCCTAATCGGTCAAGCCTTTAATCCCTCTCTCGCACGACCTATTTAGGGATGCACCTTACCCAAGAATTAATACAGAATAAGGCTGGCGTTAGCCCAAAGAGTTGTCAATAACGCCCCGTTGCCAGCCACTGTAGCCTATAGCAGGCCATGGACGACTTTTAAGTGGCGCTCACCGGTGGAGCTGTGAGTCGTTGGCTCTGTGTCAAAACCAGGCAGATCAGAGAAGTCGAAGCGGAAACCGCGAGGCAAATAATCGCCTGTAGTGGCATCTTGCTCGTAGTCGCCCTGCCACTGCTTCTGAGCAATGCGGGAAACAGCTTCTATTAAAGTTTCCATTTCCTGCTCCGTGTTGTGGATTCCCAGACTGGCGCGGACAGCCCCTGGCACATTGTGGCGATCGCCCCGAACGCTAGTTTCTTCTTCCGAAGGACAGGAGCAAGTTTCTTCCACTCCCAAGAGGCGCTTCATCAAAGGTTGGGCGCAGAAGCAACCATTGCGTACCGCAATGCCCCACTCATAAGAAAGAATGGCAGCTACTAGGCCATGAGGAACGCCATCGACGGTAAAGGTGACAACGCCCACGCGCTTGTCTGTGCCATTGGGGTCGCGGGAGCCTAAGATTTTAACTTGGGGAATGTGAGACAGATTTTCTAAGAGGACAGAGGTGAGATGACGCTCGTGAGCCTCGACTTTATCCATCCCTACCGCTTCGAGTACCTGAATGGTGCGGGCTAGCGCTAACATTCCTAAGATGTTGGGCGTTCCTGCCTCGTTGCGATCGGGGGGCGCAGCCCAAGTAACGCTGTTGGTACTCACAGAACCGACGGTTCCACCACCGGGTTGGTAGGGTGCAGCGGCGGCGAAAATATCGCGCCGTCCGACAACCGCTCCGACTCCTCCGGGAGCGTTCATTTTGTGACCACTGAACACCAGGAAGTCAATGTGACCTGGATCGGTATGGGGTCTCATGTTCACACGACGGTGGGGCACCAACTGAGCACCATCCACAACCATTAAGGCTCCATACTTGTGAGCTAAGGCGGCAATTTCGTGGATTGGCAGCACTGAGCCGAGGATGTTGGAGGCACCAGTCATGGTTACGACCCGAACTCTGCCCTTGGCGGGGTCTAAGCGGCGTTCTAGCTCCTTGAGGTCAATTTGTCCCTCAGCGTTAATGGGGAGGTGTTCCACCTTAGCTTTGTTACGCCAGGGGAGGTCGCTGCTGTGGTGTTCCAGGATTGTGGTGAGGACGCGATCGCCAGGAGCAAAGGAGATAGTGTTCGCCAGCAGGTTCATTCCTTCGGTCGTGTTACGCACCGGGATAACCACATCCCGCTCACTATCCCAACCGACAAACTCTCCCACAATCCGGCGTGCTTGTTCGTAGCGCTCTGTACAAAAATGGGAGTCAAAACCGGTACCGCGATGAATGTTGGAGTAGTAGGGTTCAATGTCTCGGATGAAGTCGCTAACCACTCGGAAGGGTTTGGTGCTAGCTCCATTATCCAAGAAGATTTGAGTAATATGGCGACCGTCCAACAAAGGCACAAAGTGGTTAGCACCGAGTACTTCTGGGCATTGAAAACTTTCGCTTTTGGGTTGGATAGCCTTGATGTCCTGTCTTTGGATTAACTGCATTGAATACTCCTTGGTCGTTTTTCTTGGGTAAAAAAGAGGGTCAATCTTATGAGAAAACGGTCAGTGATTCTAAAGGCAGTTTGTGCGATTGGGACACAGGCACAAGGCTAGGACTGCCTACACTACAGTTCAAGAAATGATTAAGCGGCTTGAGGTTGCCACCTCCGGGTTCCCAATTGTTGCTGTTGTAGCTGATGCATGTGGTTAAACAACTTCCAGCAATATTGCTCTGGTAGTCCAGAGGTAACCGCTCCCCGGAGAACAACGTTGAAGTACCAGTCGCCGGGAGCAACTTCTTCCGAAAGTTTGTCAATCACCACGTAGGTACGAACAGTCTTGTAAAGTTGACCTTGGCAGACAACCTCAATCATTTCGTGTTTATATCGACCTTCGTGGACACATTCGCGCCGATCAAGATTAATGCTTTGCTGCCAAGGCAACTGATAGAGAACTCCTTCCACAGAGCTATTGGGGTCTTCGACCACATCGAGTACACCACAATCGCGCTTTTCGCAGTAGCAATAAAACCCTAGTCGATAGCCTTTAAGGGTCGCCGGACCTACGACATAATTATGTGTGTTTTCGCCAAGGGAGCGCTTTAGGTCTACCGGACACATGCAGGAGCCATAAGCAAAATAGTAGAACGTTGCCATATTCTTTTTGCTCAAAATTTTTAGGTCCGACATAGTTTTTTGAGTGTTAGGAGAAACAACAAACATTAGTTATGGCAAATCTTCGACGGGTGCTTAGCAAGTGCTCTGTGGAATTTCATTGCCTAAGTTCTTGTGTAGATATTGGCATAGTCTCCCTATAGCTTGTCTAGCTTTAAGGGCGCTATTTACCGAAGTTTTATATTGCCCCTCTTAGCTTTGAACATCAGGATGTGGCTGGATTGCTGAATATAGCTAAAGTTTCGTCTCTCTTTAAACCCGACCCTTTATCAAGTATTTGTAAAGCCATACTAGGGGTTAACGATAAAAAGTAAACTCTACAGTTAAGATTTCGATTTTCCAGAGTGAAGTGAATCAAGCGTTTTATTCCTTGACCAAGAATTAATTTGAGTCATTAAAAAATGACACAACCGCAGCGAAGCTATACGGTATCGAATCGCTGTATCCGTGTCATGATTTGACTTGCAAGTATTGAATTGACGTATTGCCTAATCGAGCAGCGTTACGGAATCAAACGCCATCGAGCTGACTTAATGATATGAAGAGTCTCTGTAACAATACCTCTGAGAAATGGCGGAAAAATTTGAGCCATATGGCTGAACTTTAAGAATTATGGGATAATCCGGTAAAAATGTAGCAAAGCACACTGCATTTTGGACGTGGAAGTTGATTCGCTGTCTTAGATTTGAGTCGAGAAATTCTTTTTCCTTTCCCTACAAAATTAGGGTTACAGCCTCCGGATTCAGAATTGAGAATCCAACGGTTCACAAAAATGGTTGATGTCTTGGGTAACAACATACATCAGCACGGGCGTTGCCAGGATTGACGGCAACAGAGGTGTCTCTGCTAAGTATCGAATCATGGGTGCATAAGAACCCTTGAGCAAATCGTCGCGAAATTCCTTCTGGCAAATCACAGCACGGCATTTCCGAGCTAAAGCGTCTAGCCACTCGGCATTATCTCTTTGGGGTTGCTGTCCGGCACGGATGGCTAATGCTATAGCGGCATCTTCTAAATCTCCCTCGCAATCTTCAATCGCATCCAGTGCTTTCATGGCTTCGGGATTATTGGCTAACTCAGTGCGAAACTGGGCAATTTGTTGAGAAGTAACGGTCGTCATAGAGTCTTGCTGGCAATAGGCTCAGGATTGAGGATTGTGGAACAACCGGAGATGAGAGCGAGGAGGAACTTGGGTGGCTCGCAGCTATTGTGATAGCGGAGCGGGACATCGTCCGGTGGTAAACCTTTGTTGATAATTCTAGGTTTAAGTGGACAAATTCGCCTGATCTTCTCTGCTCACTCCAGCTCCACTCTTGATTCTGGGGATTTTCCTCTGTGACTTGCTCATGACGTAACCCAGAGCGACGTAAGCATTTTTACTGACCTGTAGAGAAACTGCGAGTAAATTAGAAATAGGACAGCGCTGCACAGAATCCACGATCCGTCACCAAGGCAGGTACACAATCCAAGCCTACCCACTGACCGAGAAACAAGTTCAGGTATGAACGATGTCAAAAACCTTAATGCAAACTACCGATCCAGCTCATGACGTTCTGCGCTATGAACGTCAACCTCTCGATGCAATCTTTGCCCCCAAAAACGTCGCTGTGATTGGTGCGACGGAAAAAGCAGGCAGTGTTGGGCGTACTCTGTTATGGAATTTAATTAGCAATCCCTTCGGCGGAACCGTTTTCCCTGTTAATCCCAAACGACCGAGTGTTCTGGGAATCAAAGCTTATCCCAGCATTGCAGCGGTGCCTGAAACCGTCGATTTAGCCGTTGTGGTCACACCTGCCCCAACAGTGCCCGGTGTGATTGGCGAATGCGTAGCCGCCGGGGTCAAGGGAGCAATTATTATCTCGGCTGGCTTTAGGGAAGTCGGAGAACAAGGCATTCAATTAGAGCAGGACGTTCTTAAACAGGCACGTCAGGGCAGAATGCGAATTATTGGCCCGAATTGCTTGGGGGTGATGAGTCCCGTCAGTGGCCTGAATGCCACCTTTGCCAGTGCCATGGCACGACCCGGTAACGTGGGGTTCATCAGTCAAAGTGGCGCTCTGTGTACATCGATTTTGGATTGGAGTTTTCGGGAAAATGTAGGCTTCAGCGCCTTCATGTCCATCGGCTCCATGCTGGATGTTAATTGGGGTGACCTGATTTATTACCTGGGCGACGATCCTGCCACCCACAGCATTGTGATTTACATGGAGTCCATCGGCAATGCGCGGTCATTTTTGTCCGCCGCACGGGAAGTGGCTCTGACGAAACCGATTATTGTGATTAAAGCCGGTCGGACTGAGGCCGCCGCCGCCGCTGCCGCTTCTCATACGGGGGCGCTAACCGGCAGTGATGAAGTATTAGAAGCCGCGTTTCGTCGCTGCGGCGTGTTGCGGGTCAACATGATTGACGATTTATTTAACATGGCGGAGGTATTAGCTAAAGCGCCACGCCCCAAAGGCAAACGGTTGACCATTATCACGAATGCCGGTGGCCCTGGGGTATTGGCAACCGACGCGCTGATTTCAGAAGGGGGTGAACTGGCTCCCTTATCACCCCAAACCATGGAGGAACTCAATCAGCTATTGCCGACCCATTGGAGTCACAGTAACCCCATTGATGTTTTAGGGGATGCTGACCCCAATCGCTATGCCAAAGCCTGCGAGATAGCTTTGAAAAATCCTGAGAGTGATGGACTGCTTGCCATCCTCACCCCACAAGCCATGACTGACCCCATCCAAACGGCGAAGCAGTTTGTGGAACGGTTGCAGGGAAGTACTCTGCCCGCAAAACCCATCCTTGCGAGTTGGATGGGGGGTGCTGAGGTGGCAGGAGGGGAAGCCATGCTCAACGAGGCGCGGATTTTCACCCTCCCTTTCCCAGATACCGCTGCCCGTGTGTTCAACTACATGTGGCGCTATGCTTATAACCTGCGGGGTATCTACGAAACACCCGTCCTAGAAGGAGGAGCGGATGAAAAGGCTCCTGACCGAGTTCGGGCAACAGAAATTATTCAATCGATTCGAGCATCGGGTCGGACTCTGCTGAGTGAGTTTGAATCGAAGCAGCTCCTAAAAGCCTATGGCATTCCCACGGTTGAAACTCACATTGCCCAATCGGAAGCGGAGGCGGTACAGTTAGCCCAGGAGATGGGCTACCCCGTTGTCTTGAAGCTATATTCCGAAACTATCACCCATAAAACCGATGTCGGTGGCGTGAAGCTGAACTTGGCAGATGCCGATGATGTGCGTAAAGCTTATCAGGCGATTGAGTCAGCAGTACTTCTGAAAGCTGGCGCGGAGCATTTCTTGGGTGTGACGGTGCAGCGGATGTTGAAGCTGGACGGCTATGAACTGATCCTCGGCAGTAGTCCTGATCCCCAGTTTGGGCCAGTCCTCTTGTTTGGCACTGGTGGGCAGTTGGTCGAAGTCTTTAAAGACCGAGCTTTGGGGTTACCGCCGCTGAATACAACCTTGGCACGGCGGATGATGGAACAAACAAAAATCTACACGGCTCTCAAAGGTGTGCGTGGACGAGCGCCTGTGGATTTGGCCATGTTAGAGCAATTACTGATTCAGTTTAGTCAGCTTGTGGTTGAACAACGCTGGATTAAGGAGATTGATATCAACCCCTTACTCGCTTCTGCTGACGGGTTAATGGCTCTGGATGCGCGTGTGGTGTTACATAGCCTGGATGTACCGGAGGACAAACTCCCTCAGGCGGCGATTCGTCCCTATCCGATTCAGTATGTGTCTGACTGGACGATGAAGAATGGCACATCGATCAAAATTCGCCCGATTCGCCCAGAGGATGAACCCCTGGTGGTTAAATTCCACGAAAATCTATCGGAAGAAAGTATTTATTCTCGTTACTTTCACTTAATGAAGCTGCAAACGCGAGTGGCTCACGATCGACTCTCCCGGATTTGTTTCATTGACTACGATCGCGAACTTGCCCTAGTGGCGGATTATAAAGACCCCGCAACGGGCGAACATCACCTTCTCGGTTTCGGTCGCTTGAGCAAATTGCATGGCAGGGATGAAGCTGAGTTTTCGATGTTGATTGGCGATCGCTTCCAGTGTAAAGGGTTGGGTACGGAGTTCTTGCGTCGTCTGATCGAAATCGCCAAAGACGAGCAATTGCAATACATCACGGCTGAGATTCTATCTGAAAATCGAGCCATGCAGCACGTTTGTCAAAAACTTGGCTTTCGTCTTGAACCCACCTCTGAGCCATCAATCATGAAAGTAGTTTACGAGTTGCGCTAATCCTGCCGAATTAGGTGTAACTTAGGTGACTGAGGGGGTGTGAATAAGTATATTTTCCTAGTGACTTTCCTCAGTCCCCTTGACCACGAACAAACGACGAATAGAATAAGGGATTCTAGGGTACAGACCATGATGAAAGCAGCAGACATCATGACCAAGGATGTAGTCACCATTCGCGGTGCGGCGACAGTGGCTCAGGCCGTAGATTTGATGAAACAGAAGGGCTTACGAGCCTTAATTGTGGAGCGCCGCCACGACCAAGATGCCTACGGGATTGTGACCGAGACCGATATTGTATACAAAGTGGCAGCGTTTGGCAAAGACCCCAAGACGGTACGGGTTTACGAAATTATGACAAAGCCCTGCATTGTGGTCAATCCTGACCTCGGTGTGGAATATGTAGCGCGATTGTTTGCCAATAGCGGCATCCGACGCGCTCCGGTGATCACAGATAAATTGCTCGGCATTATTTCAGTAACCGATATTCTCACCAAGAGTGACTTCGTGGAGCAACCCAAAGAAGTTGTCTTTGCGGACAAAATCCAGGAGGCCATTGAGAACGCACGCACCATTTGTACCCAGAAAGGGGCGGCTTCTCCGGAATGTGCGGCGGCTTGGGATGCTGTGGAGGAGATGCAAGCGGAAGCGGCACATCAACGAGCCAAGAAGGTTGACAAAACAGCCTTTGATGAGTATTGCGAGGAATATCCAGAGGCACTAGAAGCTCGAATTTATGACAATTAATGGTATTTGGCTCAATCACAGCTACCAATAAAGATGGGTAATAGGTAATAGGTAATGGAAAAAAAGTTTACTCATTACTCATTACTTATTCCCTGATTTTAATCACCTTACCAAAGCTAGAAATCCCCTAATCATGCTCTCGTTCTAAAAGTAGCGTCACAGGGCCATCATTTTCAATGGAGACTTGCATCATGGCTCCAAACTGTCCTGTTTCTACTCGTAAACCACTTTGCCGTAACGTCTCAACAAACTTATCGTAGAGCTGTTGTGCGACATCAGGCGCGGCTGACTGAGAGAAGGAAGGGCGGCGTCCTTTACGACAGTCACCGTAGAGAGTAAACTGACTGACGACTAAGAGTTCACCTCCAATCTCCTGAACCGATTTTTCCCAACGGTCAGCAATACTTTCATCACCCGGAAATAGCCGTAAATCCAGGCATTTTCGCGCCATCCAGTTGAGTTCTGTTTCGGTATCTGTGTTGGCAATCCCTACCAAGAGATTCAATCCTTTCCCGATTTTGCCAATCACGACATTGCCGACTTGTACTTGAGAAGATTTAACTCGTTGGATGATAACACGCATAAAACTTACGTTCTGCACTAATCAAAGGTCAAACTATGTAATTTTCGGTAATGGGTAATGGGTAATGGCAAGAATTTTATCCTTTATCGCTCAATAAAATACCATTAAAACGGTAGCTCTATCACAAACTCTGTTCCTTGTCCATCAGGTGAGTGATAGTATAATTCACCTTTATGTTTCTTCACCACAATAGAGTGGGAAATCGACAACCCTAAACCCGTACCCTTGCCAATGGGTTTGGTGGTAAAAAACGGGTCAAACACACGCAGATTAACATTTTCTGGAATACCAATACCATTGTCGGCGATGCGAATCACAACCTTGTCAGTGAAGGGAATAGGAAATTGACCCTTAGCAATTGAGCAGGGGGAGTGGGTTATTGGGCATTGACCCTGAGAATTTTGACTGTTTCCTGTTCTTTTCCGGCTGCTCAAAACTTGCGTACAAATCCGAATTTGAGGAGTTAGAGAAGCATCTTTTTTCATCCTGCATTCAAGGGCATCAATGGCATTACTCAAAATATTGATAAATACCTGATTTAGCTCACTAGGGTAGCAATCCACCAAGGGAAGGCTACCGAATTCTTTAATCACCTGAATTGCCGCTCGACTGGACTGTTCTCTCAAACGGTTTTGCAAAATCATCAAGGTATTATCAATTCCCTGATGAAGGTCAACTTTCTTGCGTTCAGCTTCATCAAGACGCGAGAAGTTCCGCAGAGATAGGACAATTTCTTGAATGCGCGAGGCTCCTTTTTGCATGGAACGCAGCAATTTGGGAAAATCTTCTTTAATAAAATCTAGGTCGATCGCGACAATCTCGTTTTCGATTTCGGCAGGAGGCGTCGGATAGTACTTTTGGTAAAGAGAAATCAGATTCAGTAGGTCATCGGTATATCCCAGCGCTGGGGCAACATTGCAGGAGATAAAGCTGGTGGGATTGTTAATTTCATGGGCAACACCCGCCACGAGTTGACCCAAACTCGCCATTTTTTCAGTTTGCACTAACTGAGTTTGGGCGTTTTTCAGGTCGTGTAGTGCGATTAACAGTTGCTTGGCTCGTTTCCGTTCTCGCGCTTCACTTCGCCGCAGGTTCTCTTCAACTCGCTTGCGTTCCAGGAGTTCTGTTTGCGCTTGTTCAAAGAGGGTGGATTGCTGGATAGCGATCGCTAATTGTACAGAAAGCTGGCTGAGACACTCGATCTCAAAGGAGTCCCACGCCCTGGAATCCCTACAGTGATGAGCAATCAGCAGTCCCCATAATGTTTCTCCTTGCAATAGAGGAACCACCAGGTTGGCTTTAACCTCTAACTGGCTGAGGAGATCGATATGGCACTGCCTCAAATCCGCCTGATGAATATTATCGACCGCTCGAATCCGACCTTGTTGATATTGGGAGGTATAGTTTTGGGCAAAGCAGTTGTCTTGAATGTCCAGTCCGAACAGGGGTGTCCAATCCTCGCCAACGGACTCAACCGCTATCACCCCACTCCAATCCGGGTAAAAGCGGTAAATGACTGTTCGATCTGTTTGGAGAAACTGCCGCACTTCCTCCACTGCCGTTGTTAGGACTTCTTTTAGGTTCAGGGTGCGGCGAATACGCGATCGCATCGCCCCTACCAAGTGCTCTCGCAACACTTGCTGCCTTAATGCTGCTTCTGCCTGTTTGAGTTCGGTGATGTCCCGGTGAACGCCGATATAATGAGTTAAAATTCCAGCGCTATTTCGCACTGGGGAGATGGAGAATTCATTCCAAAACAAAGAGCCGTCTTTTCGGTAGTTCCGTAACACAACCCGACATTCTCGCTCCTGTTGCAGCGCTGTTCGCAGTTCAGTCAGAGCCGGTTGCTCTCGATCCGTTCCTTGCAAGAAGCGACAATTTTGACCCATCACTTCTTCTACCGAGTAACCCGTAATTCGCTCAAATCCAGGATTGGCGTAAACTAACGGATGATTAGAGTCAGTGGCATCCGTAATCACAATGCCGTTACTGGATGCTGCGATCGCTCGTTCTAGGAGGCGTAGACGATCAATGGTCTGTTGGCGCTCAGTAATATCATCTGCAATTCCTAATACATATTGGGGTCTACCAACTTCATCAAAGATCGGAATTTTTTTGACATGAAAGATGCGTTGCCCCCGATGGGTAGGAATCGGTTCTGCGGGGTTATCAATCAGCTTGCCTATTAAAAAGGCTTCTTGATCTTGAGCCTTCGAGAAATTCGCATGATCGGCTGAAAATAAATCAGAATCAGTCTTGCCAATCACCTCATTTGCACTGTAGCCAATCAGTTCAGTCAGGGTTTTGTTCCAGAAGACAAATTGCAATTTCTGGGCCTCTTTGGCAAACACGCCCACAGGCAAATTATCCAGCAAAGAGTTGAGGAATTGTTGAGTGCGATGAAGTTCTGCTTCAGCCTGTTTGCGCTCGGTGATATCAAAAATAACACCATCTAGACAGAGTAGTTCTCCTTTAGTTTTAAAGATACCATGCCCCTTTTCATAAACCCATCGAATGCTGCCATTCTTATGAATAATTCGGTATTCCAAAGAGAAGGGCTGTTTAGTTCCTAAAGCATCCCGAATTGCACAATTGACCGATTCAACATCTTCCGGATAAATAATACTGGTTAAGTTTCGCTTGTAATTAGCAATAAAATCTGAAGCCGGATAACCGCTAATCCGCTCAATTTCTTGGCTAAAAAATTCTATCGTCCAATCAGCATCACACTTGCCGCGATAGACAGCACCAGGAATATTGCTGACTAAGGTACGATATCGTGCTTCACTGCTTTGTAAGGCTGCTTCTGAATGCTTACGCTCTGTGATATCACGGGCAACGGCATAGATTAAACCTTCTTGAAAAAAAGACACCATTGTCCAGGAAAACCACCGATAAGAACCATCTTTACCGATAAAACGGTTTTCAAATTTCAGCGAGGGAATGCTACCATTTTTGAGTTTTTGCACCGCTCGTCGGCTAGCTTTTCGATCGTCTGGATGAACCAATTTAAGAATAGGTTGGTTGAGCAGCTCGGAGATTGTATAGCCAAGGGTGGTTTCCCAAACCGGATTCAATTGCTTGAAATAGCCATCAACACCCGCAATACAGAGTAAATCGAGGGAAAGGGTAAAAAAACGCTGTTCTTCTTGGCTGACGAATTCTTGTTGTGACGGTTGAGGTTCAGGTGGATCAATCACCTCTGGAAGATCGGAAATTACACACTGATATTCCTCTTGATTTCTCAACAAAGCTTCTCGCATTTTTTGATGGGCAACAGAGGCGATCGCGTCCCGTCTGGCGATTGCATAACGTAAGGAATTCATCAAGGGAATATGGCTTAGTTTCCCTTTCTTCCAAAAATCTTGTACTCCGGCACTAAGGCATTGGAGAGCGAGCGTTTGATCATCGTCTTCTATGATCACAATAATGGCAGGACACGCCCCGTTTTTGGGAGAGCTAATGTATTCGTGAACTCTAGCAAGGGGATGTAGATCATTACGTTCAGGAAGTGATAAATCGAATAAAACAACATCGAAATTCTCCTGACTCAACGCTTCTATCGTTTCAGTGATACTCTTAACATGGGTTAAGAGTATATTTTCTCCTTGAGCTTCTAGAAGTACCTCTTGAAGCCGTTGTGCCTCAGTTAGGTTGTCTTCAACCAGGAGAACTCTGAAAGCATCACGGTTGAGCGTTGGCTTCAGCGTTGATGTCATAATGGCTAATTCTCAGAATTAGGTAGATAGCAAGTACACGATTAAACTTAACTGGCTAAAAAATTTGGAGGAAGTCTTACTGCTAGAATCTCCGTGCACCCCTACAACGTAATAATTTTTACGCTTCAAAGCTCAATCTATAAGGCTGAATTGACTACTCTTCGGGAAGTTGTGTCAGTCAATCAGCACCTCAAGTTTATTATTTCCCTAAACTTAAATCGCCTTCTTATCGGTTGGCTGTCTCCATAGCTTCATTCGTTCCCTTGATGGGTTTTAAATAAAGCAACTGTCAGCTATATAAAGCATTTTAAATTTCGACTCTCCTAGAAAGAGCCAGTTACTGTAGACGACCCCTAACAAACGTCTGTTCAAATCTTATCCTCTGTTTATACTCTTGTACTAGACCCCCTCAAAAAATAAGTGTTTCGGTGCTGAGTATTCAGGAACACAATCGAGGGAGGAGGGATAGGAGATCTGATCCTGTAATATACTGCTTTAGATATAAGTTATTAAGCGAATAGAATGCTAATAATAACTCGATTTTGGGGTTGTTAACTTTCCGATGACTGTCGGACAAGGTTGGAAAAAGTTAGCTCAATTTAGGATGACTATTCTGGGATTATGATGGATTCTCAGTTAAATTGAGCCAATATACCGGCTGTAGGGACACACAGATGTACGTCCCTACAAGGCCAAACGCAGGACTAAAAATTATCTTCCAAACCCCTTACCACGATTGGGGGACGGTAAACAAACGCATTTTTCAATTTGCGTCCGCAACGTCTGGTGATCCAAATCCTGACCAATCAGAACCAGTTGGCTTTTCTTGGGCTTATCGTTCCATTCATCATCTTCAATCGTGAACCGCTTACCACTGAGGTGGAAGATATGGCGATGCGGACTCTCATCAAACCACAGAATTCCCTTCGCCCGGAAAACATTGGACGGTAACTGATTGTCGAGGAAATACTGAAACTTCCGGATAGCAAGAGGCTTATCACTTTCAAAAGAAAGCGAGGTAAATCCATCATTTTCTAGGTGATTGGAATGATGATGATGGTCATGGTCATGGTCATGGTCATGGTCATGATGATGATGCTCATGCTCACAATCCGGGCCATGCTCATGGTCGTGATGCTCATGGTCATGATGCTCATGAGCCTGCTCCGTTGCTTCTGACCCAAAATACTTATCCGTTTCAAACAGACCGACACTGAGAATTAAAGGCAAGGGTACCTGAGATTTGGTCGTGCGGAGAATTCGCGCACCGGCTTTGATTTCGCGAATCCTAACCTCTAGGGCATCGACAGCCGCTTCATCCACCAGGTCTACTTTATTCAAGAGAATGATGTCACCATAAGCAATCTGGCTATAGGCAGCTTCACTGTTAAATAAATCCAGACTGAAATTTTCGCAATCCACCACCGTGACGATGGAATCGAGACGAGTCAAGTCTCGCAATTCCGTCCCCAAAAAGGTCAGCGCGACAGGTAGAGGGTCAGCCAAACCCGTCGTTTCTACTACCAGATAATCAATCTTGTCTTCGCGTTCTAAGATTTTGTAGACGGCTTCTGCTAAATCATTATTAATCGTGCAGCAGATACAACCATTACTCAGTTCCACCATGTTCTCGTCGGTGGTGACAATCAGTTCATTATCAATGCCGATTTCACCAAACTCATTCACCAGCACAGCCGTCTTCAGACCTTGCTGATTCGTCAAAACGTGGTTGAGCAGAGTGGTCTTGCCGCTACCGAGAAAACCGGTAATGATCGTGACCGGCAAGCCATGTTTCGGGGCGTCCATTGGCTGAGATTGTTCGGAACTAACTGCTGATTGCATAACGTCGCTGTCTGAAAGAGTCAGAATATAGAGAGAATCGCGTATAGAGGCAATTTACATCGGCGGGAGAGTTTTAGCCGAGGTCTTGCACCCCTATCCGTCAGGGATAATTTAATCCCTAGCTGATCGCCCAAGCTTCCCCAGAGGACAAAATAGAGTTCTTGTGTTCCACTAAAGTGGATTTAGGCGATTAGCTCGGAAAGTGATTTCCGGGCGGTTCTGGGCAGGAGGCTGGGCTGATTGAGAACGATGCCATATCCTCGTTTTACCAATATCCCTGCCTCCCCCATTATTGCCGATCTATCCTGAGTACTGATTTCACTTTTTACTGTGTCATGACTTTAAATCTTTACAACACCCTGACTCGTCGCAAAGAACCTTTTGAACCATTGGAAACTGGCAAAGTACGGATGTATTGCTGCGGCATCACGGTGTATGACTATTGCCATTTGGGTCATGCCAGAACGTGCATCGTTTGGGATACGGCAAGACGCTATCTGCAATGGCGCGGATATGACGTTCAGTATGTGCAGAATTTTACCGATATTGACGATAAAATCCTCAACCGGGCGCGGCAGGAGGGAACTTCTATGGAGGAAGTTTCAGAGCGCTTCATCCAGACCTATTTTGAGGATATGGAGCGGCTGAATGTGAAAAAAGCCGATGCTTATCCCAGAGCTACACACACCCTGGATGGGATTAAACGGCTAATTTACGACTTAGAACAGAAAAATTATGCCTACCCAGCAGGGGGCGATGTCTACTATGCGGTGCGTCAATTCTCAGAGTATGGCAAGCTTTCCGGACGCAAGTTAGAAGACATGCTCGCGGGGGCAAGCGGACGGGTGGAAGTACAAGAGGAGGAATCTAAGAAAAAAGACTCCAGTGATTTTGCGCTGTGGAAAGCGGCAAAACCAGGGGAACCGGCGTGGGAATCGCCTTGGGGTGCCGGTCGTCCGGGTTGGCATATTGAGTGCTCAGCGATGATTCGGGAACAACTGGGTGAAACCATTGACATTCACACCGGTGGAGCCGATTTGATTTTCCCTCACCATGAGAATGAAATCGCTCAATCTGAAGCGGTAACCGGTAAACCCCTATCCCGTTACTGGCTGCACACCGCGATGGTGAAAGTCGAAGGCGAGAAGATGGCGAAGTCTTTAGGCAACTTCATCACGATTCGAGATTTGTTGGATAGACCGGTTGACCCCATGGCGGTGCGGCTGTTTGTGCTGATGGCACAATACCGCAAGCCGATTGATTTTTCCGATGATGCCATAGAGTCCGCTACCAATGGGTGGAATACCCTGAAGGATGGCTTGCTATTTGGTGAGCAATATGGTATGCGATTGGGTTGGATGCCAGATGCCGTCCGGGCGAACAGTGATTTACCCCTACAATCGGCCTTGGTGGAACGATTTAATCTGGCAGTCGATGATGACTTAAATTTTGCTGGGGGTTTAGCGGTTTTGTTTGAAGTGGCGAAGGACTTACGCCGCGAGGGGAATCTCCTGGTGCATGAGGGGAAAACTGAAACCTCGCCGCAAGAGTTGGAGGTTTTGTGGCAAACACTGGTAACTCTGGCAGAGGTACTGGGTTTGGCAGCACAACCAGAGGTAGAGGAGGCATCGGCGGATGGGTTAAGTGATACCCAGATTGAGGCATTCATTCAGCAGCGTGCGGATGCGCGGAAAGCCAAGAACTTTGCTGAGGGCGATCGCATCCGCAACGAACTGCAAGCCAAAGGCATTACCTTAATCGATAAGCCCGGTGGTGTCACAATTTGGCATCGTGATTAACGGTGTAGGGGCATGACAATGTCGTGCCCTAATGATGACTCTGTGCCAGAATTAACGCTATAAAGCGAACAAAATGCTACACCAGCCTAGGAGCTTAAATTATGCGTAGGAATTTTAGTCCAGAGAATGATTTTGCCCATCGTTTAGGTATTAGTTACATCAAAGTTTCTCGCCAAAATCATCAAAACTTCGATACCAAAGTCAGTCTCAGAAGAATTTATCCCAGAAAATTCGGTAGTCACCCCTCCACAACCATTTCTTCTCGACTGAAGCCACTCAAGGAAGAGGTTCCAGAGATTATAAAACAACTCCATTCTTTTCAACCCATTTGTTGTTCAAATCACCAACACAAACTTGCCCAAAAAGCGCTCATTTCCTTAAGGAATCGCCAACCAGAAGACATGAAAACTCTCGCGAAAACTCTCGCTGATGATATTGCAGGTGCTGTTGATTAATTCTGCTTTAATATAGACCGGATGCATCCTCCTGATTGTCCAGCTTGGGAATATGCCGATCATCCCAAACGGGAGATCATCCTAAAGGAAAGAACAGAAGATATCGTCGTTCAGCTCTACCAGCAAACCCTAGATTTTATAGAAATCGCGGCTGACACACGACCCATTCATGGATATCTTTTCAGCCTTTTAGTACCCAGGCAATCTATTTACTATGCTGGTCATTATCGCGGCGAAGACTTCCCCTGCTTAAAAGAATATTATGTTGGTTCAACAGAAGGATTAGATGTTGGTTTTCCTCCTTTTCTGGTTGAACAGAGAATGGAGAAAATTGCTCAGTGGATTCGAGAAGGAATGAAAGTATTAGAGTTAACCCATCAACTCCCGGATACTCAAATTTCACCCGAAGATAAACTGCTCAATACAGTAGCCTTTGCCTGTGGGATTTTTGATGAAGTGCTACGAGTGCATCCCTATGCCAATGGGAACGGACACATTGCCAGATTTATTCTCTGGACTATTTTAGGCAAGTATGGTTATTGGCTCAAACAATTTCCGATTGAACCTCGACCTAATCACCCATTATACGCTTGGGCAATTACCGAATATCGCAAAGGAAATAAACAGGCATTAGAAAATTATATTTTGATGTGCATTGCAGGTTGAATTGATATTATCACCCCCTCTAATATTATTTCCGTTGACACCGGAATGAACAGAGATTGGAATACAAAAACTCTGCGCCCCTCTGCGTGAACCTTTGCTACCTCTGCGTTAAAAAAATCTAGTATTCCAATGCCAACGCATTAAACTCTTCTAATTAAGAAAATGATTGGTAATATAAGCCCTGAAAACACCATTGATCTCATTCCTGCACCTTGGACAAAGTAGGCGAGGCAACAGGTTGAGTCATTGTCCAGGGAAAAGCTTTGTACTTGAGATAGTAGCCACCCAAAACCAACAGTACAATCGCCACAGTCCCCACACCCAAAGGACTCGGAAGCCAAAAGACAGCTTCTAAATGATTCATCTGTCCAGGTTGGAGTTTCCACACGAGCTGATGGCCATTTTCATAGACAGCTAGGGGGATAGCATTCTCTCCCTGAGTCACGCTGCGTGCTCCCCAAGGTGTCTCTAAACTAAACTGCAAATCTAACAGAGAACTAGGGCTAATAATTACATTTCCGTTGCTGGAGAGAACACCGAGCGATCGCAAATCTAAGTCGTAGATTAAATGATTTCGTTGCACGAAGAACCAGTTGCCCTGATTCAAATAGAATTTAGAATCTAAACTGGGTAAATCGAGCGGCACACCCGCCTTAGCAGGAGACTTTTTCTTCGCTGTCGGGTTAAAAAATTGATTAAACTTTGACTCTAATTCCGTACCATTGCTAAACGGAATCGTCACCCTAACTTCTTGCTCAGAAAGACGCTGGGTTTTCCCGTCAAGCTGACGTGCCCTCTGCTCAATACTTTTGAGCCATTCTTGCGCCTGTTCGTTACTAAAGCTGGTCAACTGTTCCCCTAATTTGATATGCTGCACAATTGCGCCATGATGCTGACCCTGGAAATTGACTCCGACATCATATTCAACACAGCCAGAAAGTAGCAGCGCTGGCAGCAAAATCACCCAGAGAACCCGTAAGCGCCCTAAAATTTGACGCCAAAACGGCAATAAATTGACAATTGCTGGTTTCACAAATCTTTCTCCTGACGCTAAAAGTAAATCTTTTAAGTTGATTGAGTTGATTTAAATTACAGCCTTCTCGGTACCAGATTACTGTAGGAACGGGTGGATTGGATCTATTGATATACAGTTGTACTCAAACCGAGTACTTGATCTTTCCCGCCATGTCCCAATCCTCCAATCTCCCCATCCAACTGATCTCCTATCTTGGAACGTAACTGGGAATGAGATGATATTCTCTCAGCGAGAGCCAATCAGCCAATAAGTCGTCATCTCCCCCTTACCCTTAACGGGAATAGTTCCCCGCTTTTCCAATAAATACTGATTCTGCAAACGTTCATAGGTAGTAGCTGTAACTTGAATTCGTCCCGGCATTCCTTGAGACTCCATCCGGGACGCCACATTAACGGTATCACCCCATAAATCGTAGATAAACTTTTTCATGCCAATCACACCGGCTACAACCGGCCCCGTATTAATGCCAATCCGAATCTGAAACGGTTCCCCTTTGTCGGCTTCAAATTGGGTAATTGCTGTTTGCATATCCAGTGCCATTTGGGCGGTACGCGAAGCGATATCCCCATTAGTCATGGGTTCGGCATCATCCTCTCTGGGCATCGGTAAACCTCCCGCAACCATATAGGCATCCCCAATCGTTTTTATTTTCTCCAAACCATGTTTTTCCACCAATTCATCAAAGGTAGAAAAAATCTCATTCAGCAAGTTGACGAGTGCTTGTGGCGAGATGCGGGCAGAAAGAGGGGTAAAACCGACGATATCTGCAAACATAATTGTTACATCATCGAATTGCTCGGCAATCAACATAGCACCATTGGACTTAGCAAAACCATTTTCCCGAAAGTTCCAGAGGTTCTGTTTTAATTGTTCCGCGATCGCTTTGGGTAAAATATTAAGTAATAATCGCTCTGACTTTTCTTGTTCTACCCGCAACGCCTCCTCTGCCTTTTTGCGTAAGGTGATATCTTCCACAACACCCAGGATGCCAATTACCTTTCCTGTTGAGTCCTGCAAGGGAATTTTACTGATATCGAGCCAAACCGTTTGCCCATCGGCTGAGGGTCTTGGCTTGGATGCCACAATATGTAATTCTGGTGTCATCGTCTCCATAATACGACGGTCTTGAACACGGAATAAGTCTGCTATTTCCCGGTTCGGCAGCACATCGTAATCTGTTTTACCCACTACAGCTTCCGGATGATTAATCTCAGCCGCTTTTGCCCAGTTTTGATTACAACCGAGGAAAACTAAGTTGGCATCTTTCCAAAAGACTTGCAACGGAATATTATCCAAAATCAAGCGCAGATACTCTTTTTGTTCTCTCAACGCTTTTTCCATCAGCTTGCGTTCGGTGATGTCATTCCCAATACAAAGCAGGCAAACTTCTCCAGCCAACTCAATTTTTTCAGCGGAGAGTAGCACCGTTCTCACTTCTCCCAACTTGGTGCGAAAACGGACTTCCCAATCCCGCACAGCTCCCTCAACATCTAGCCACTGAATAATCCAGGTGTACTCTTCTGGATTCGCCCATATCTGAAGCTCATGAGTGGTATGACCAATTACCTCTTGAAGCTCATATCCACACAGGTGTAAGAAGCTTTCATTGACCTCGATATAGCATCCATCAAGCAGGGTAGTAATGGCAATGGGGTGAGGAGAACAACGAAAAGATAATGCGAACTTTTCTTCAGATAAACGGAGCGCGGCTGTCCGTTCTTCAACACGACTTTCTAACTGTTCATTCGTCTGCTTTAAGACTTTATAAGACTCGCGCAATTGAACAACCATTTGATTGAAAAAAGTCGCCAATACCCTCAGTTCGCCAACACCCTGTACTTCAACATATTGGTCTAATTCTCCTCTAGCGATCGCCCTAGAGGCTGCACTTAGCCGAATAATAGGCTGAGTAATCCAGCGAGAGGTAATCAAGCCCAGCAAGAGTGCCAACATTAACGCCAAAAAACACAGCAGAATAGTCATGCGGGTGTTGGCATGGATTTGTTCCATAAAGTCTGATTCCGGAACAACAACCACCACTATCCAGTCCAGTCCGCCAACGTCTCGGAATGGGATCACTTGGAGAAATTGTCGCTTCCCTTCTAGCTGAAACTCTAGTGACTGACTACTATTAATTTGGGTAAAGTTGCTAAAGATAGCGGCTAAATATTTGGCGGTAGAACGAGTTAAAGGATTGGTGCTATTTACCCCTAGTAACCGTTCAGGTTTTTGGGTATTTTGGGGGAGATAAAAAGGTTCTTCCGAGGTTGAAGTGGCAATTAACCGTCCATTGCGCTCCATAATAAAAGTCTGTCCAGTCTGGCCAATCTTCAAGCCCCTGAGGAACTGACTAATTTGTGATAAGCTGAGACTAGAACTCGTAACGGCTAATAACTTACCCCTTGGATCGTAAACAGGTTGCGTCGCCCAAACTCTAAGATACGCCGGATTAGAACTTAAGGAAATCTCTGTCCAAGTTGGTTTACCCGCCTTGAGTGCGGCCTGATATCTGGGTTGTTCCCAATATTGATTATTCGGGTTAGTTCGCAGAATTTTAGTGCGGTTTCCTTGGTGATCCGTCGCCCAACTTTGGTGACGTCCTGTGGTTTTATCGGTGATACCGATGGTAATTGAGCCATCCTCTCGTCGAATAATACCAATGTATCCTTTGTTGGGAGTAGAAATATTAATAGAAGTCAAGGTATCAAATTTATGGATTTGTCTCCACAAGAAGCGATCCAGTGTAGGAAGATTATCTAAATTTTCTAATCCCGAATCGATAGCATCTGCATGGAATTGATTAACCTGATGGGGAATTTCTAAGTAAGTTTGCAGGCGAAGTTGGATGCGATCGCCGATTTCACGACTTAATTCACTGGCTACTTCATTGACGGCTTGCTGTCCGTTACGGATAGAGAGGTAGCTGATGACTCCGACAGCAATAAAGATTTGCAACACAAAAGGCAGCACTAAGAGGAGGCGCAACTGCATGTTTTTTGTATTTTTTAAAAGCCGTTTGAGCATACCTGATGACGTTATTCGTTTTTATTGGGAAAGGGAATATCTCTTTCCCTGTATCCCTCTCAACCCTCACGTCAGTAAAGCTGGCTAGCCGTTAAATGATAAATTAAAAAACAGTCAATATTATGATTAAAAACTTTGAGCATTAATGGCTTTTGATGATTGTAATTTCATGAATATAGCTTACAAAAATCATCAAACTTCCTGAATGTATGGCTAGACCATTTCAACTCTTAAACGTGAGTAAGAGGAAAAATCTTCACAGGCACCCTGAGTCAAACTCAAAAAGTAGTTGCTTATACAAAAAATAAAATTATACAGCCATGAGTTCCTGTTCACCTTATATAGGGTCTCGACCAAAATCATTTCGACTATCAACTGGCTCCAAGACTATAAGTCTAACAAGATAGCTGATAGGAATTGGGAGAGAGAGCGCAGGGGAATGCCTCAATTCTCTCTCCAAAACGGTCAACAAAGCTTCAGCGACGCATCTTTTCAGGTTCTCACCAGCTAACTCTCCACTGAAGTGATTCACCGAGTTTCAGCCTCAAACTCCGAGCCAGATTAGCCCTCCTACGGTCAGAATCAACGCAATCAGAGCCACCCAGATAAATTGATTATCTTTGGTATTGACCTGGCTCAGGTCAATGGGTTCTGGTTCAAGTTTGTCTTTGCGGTCGCGTTTGCTACTACCACTCGCACTTTGGCTGCCGCGACGATCTTCAGGAGAACTTTCTGCGATCGCGCCTAAGTCCGGGATTTGCGTCATCCATTCTGCCGGTCGTTTGAGCTCAGGCGCTTGCAGAATATAGAGTAAGCGTTTACCTTCTTTGCGCGTTTCTGTATCGGGATGACGACTCAGTTGTTGACAAAGCGCGATCGCTTCCGGCTTTTTCCCCGCCGCTTCATACGCCGTCACTAACCACATCTGCGCCTCTCCCCCTAACCGAGAGGTTCGATTCATCAAAGCACAGGCGGCTTCTAAATGCTTAACAGATGCACGATACTCACCCCGTTCAAAGGCAACTTTTCCGGCTTGATACTCAATTTGGAATTTTTCTTTGTTTTCTGAACTCACGTTTCGACTCTGCCAATCCACTCACGTCAAACTGCTTTAGTTTTATTGTCATCGTTCTCAAGACACCGTGCATCACTCAATCTGGATATCTCGACGACTAGGTTTGAATGCAACTTTGGACAAGATATCTCCGAACCGGGCAGACACCTACAGCCGCAATGCTGAGAAAATGACCCGTGAACTCACCCAACTCGATACCTGGATTCAATCGCAAATTAGCACGATTCCCACCCAACAGCGTAAGTTAGTCACCACCCATGATGCCATGGGATATTACGCCACCGCTTATGGAATTCCCATAGAAGGGGCTTTGCAGGGTATCAGTACCGAAGAAAAACCAACAGCAGGACGGGTAAAAGAATTGGTCGGTGAAATTAAGCGAGCAAATGTGCCGACAATTTTTGCAGAAGCAACCATTAACCCGAAGCTAATAGAAACGGTTGCCAGAGAAGCGAACGTCAAGGTTTCAGAGCAAAAACTATTGGCTGACGGACTCGGCGAAAAGGGAACCAATGCTGACACTTACGAAAAAATGCTTATTGCCAATACTCAGGCAATCGTTGAAGGACTCGGAGGCAAGTACACAGCTTTTCAAGTTCAATAGACCTCTTGCATCAATCCGAAAAACCCCTCCCCAGCCCCCCTACTCTCATCCAGCGAAAGATCCTTCCTTTGAAATAGCCAGTTTAAGCCAAAAATCGCATACTCTATCTACATTAGGGACGATCGAGTGATGCATAAACCATAGTTGTGGTGGGATGGGAACTAGATATCGGTAACTCATTTCAAAAACTGCGACAGGATTTGGGACGGACGCCAATTAAATTCGCCACCCAGTTAGACGCCCAAGAACGCGATTACACCAACATTGTGATGAAACTCTTTGTTCCCCTGTGTGCATCCCGACGTTCTCACATTTATTTTCACCGAGGAGCATAGGCTGTGACTCAGCAGGGAGAGGAAATCGCACTAGAACAGCTCTTCGCTGGGGGAGGGGAAACGGGTGCTATGATGCGATCGCTCGACTGGTCGCGTCACCCCTTAGGTTCCGTCGATCAATGGCCACAAAGCCTAAAGACGATGGTGCGGATTATGCTCACCTCCCGCCAACCCATGTTCGTCTGGTGGGGTGAGCAACTGATTAACCTCTACAACGACGCCTATAAATCCATTGTCGGCGGCAAACATCCCAAAGCACTGGGGCAACCAGCGTCTGAGGTGTGGCGCGAGATTTGGGATCAGGTCGGGCCTAGGGCAGAATCCGCAATGCTCAAGAATGAGGGGACTTACGACGAAGCGTTGCTGCTAATCATGGAGCGCAACGGCTACCCAGAGGAAACCTATTACACCTTCTCATACAGTCCGGTTCCTAACGATCAGGGGGGAACAGGTGGCATCATCTGCGCCAACACGGATGATACGCAGCGGATCATCGGCGAGCGACAGTTGTCACTCTTGCGGGAATTGGCAGCGAAGACAGCAGACGCACGAACCTTTGATGACGCCTGCACACGGAGTGCAAAATGTCTGGAAACCAATCCTTACGACTTACCCTTTGCGATGATTTATCTGGTCGATCCGGGCCAGAAGTGCGTTGTTCTGACTGGGACATCGGGCATCGATCGCACCCACGCCGCAGTCCCTGAAACGATCGCTCTCGATTCCGATTCGCCCTGGCCTTTTGCAGAAGCAATCGCCATGCACAAGCCATGCCTGGTTGCTGATTTGGAAGCCTTGTTTGGTAACCTGCCCATGGGGGCTTGGCAGCGTCCGCCTCATCAGGCCGTCGTTGTACCGATCGCACCCTCCGGGCAAACCGGACAAGCGGGTATCTTAATTGTCGGTTTGAATCCGTTTCGACTCTTCGACGATAACTATCGCGGATTCATTGATTTGGTTGCCGCTCAGATTGCCGCCAGCATCGCCAACGCCCAAGCTTATGAGGAAGAACGCAAACGGGCAGAAGCTTTGGCTGAACTCGATCGCGCCAAAACCATCTTCTTTAGCAACATCAGTCATGAGTTTCGCACTCCGCTTACCTTGATGCTCGGTCCCTTGGAAGAGATGCTAGCCAATTCAGCCAGACTCTTACCCAGCGAACGCTCTCACCTCGAAACCGCTCACCGCAACTCCCTGCGCTTGCTGAAGCTGGTGAATACGCTGTTAGATTTCTCCCGCATTGAAGCCGGACGAGTGCAGGCGGTATATGAGCCAACGGATTTGGCGATGTTCACAGCGGATTTAGCAGGCATGTTTCGCTGTGCGATCGAACAGGCTGGAATGCGTCTTTGTGTGGAGTGCCCTCCACTCCCTGAACCCGTCTATGTAGACCGGGAAATGTGGGAAAAGATTGTTCTTAACCTACTTTCCAATGCGTTTAAGTTCACGTGGGAGGGAGAAATTACCGTTGCCTTGGGTTGGGCAAATGACCATGTTGAGTTAGAAGTCCGAGACACCGGCACCGGAATTCCTGCCGAAGAGATGCCCCACTTGTTTGAGCGATTTCATCGGGTGGAAGGGGCAAGGGGACGAACCTATGAAGGCTCAGGCATCGGTCTATCGTTAGTACAAGAATTAGTTAAACTGCATGGCGGTACGATTCAAGTGAGTAGTGTTGTCGATCGCGGGAGTTGCTTTACCGTCGTGATTCCCACCGGCTACGCCCACATTCCCAAAGAACGTATTAGTACACCTCGCACCCTGGCCTCAACAGCAATAGGGGCTGCAACCTATGTGGAAGAAGCCTTGCGCTGGCTACCGGAAGGAGCCGGGGAGCCGGGAAGTAGGGGAGCCGGGGAGCCGGGAAGAGAGGTTTATCCTGTGTCCTTGAACTCTTGTGTTCCCTCTGCCCATATTCTCTTGGCTGACGATAACGCAGATATGCGTGATTATGTAAAACGCCTGTTAGTCACTCAAGGGTATGAAGTGGAAACCGTGGGGGATGGGATTGCTGCTTTAGCCAGGATTCATGAGCGAACTCCAGATCTAGTTTTGACAGATGTAATGATGCCAAGGTTAGATGGTTTGGGGTTGTTGCGATCGCTGCGGGATGACCCACGTACCCGCGAAATCCCCATCATTCTCCTGTCTGCCCGTGCTGGAGAAAAGTCTCGCATCGAAGGGCTGGAAGCTGGAGCGGATGATTATCTGATTAAACCCTTTTCAGCTCGCGAACTGCTGGCGCGGGTCGAGGCATCGCTGAAACTGGCTCAGATGCGTCAGGAAGCAGCCAGTCGGGAGGAGGTGTTACGCGCTGAGGTACAGTCTGCCAAGGATACTCTGGAAAACGTACTATCCAGAATTAGGGATCAGTTTTTAGCCTTGGATCAAGATTGGCGTTATACATACACCAATGACCGGGTTGTGGAAGTCACCGGCAAAAGCCGAGAAGAACTACTGGGTAAAAGCATTTGGGAATTATATCCCGACACAATCGGTAGCCAGTTTCAGATTGAAGTGCAGCGTGCCGTAGCCGAGCAAATTCCTATTCAATTTGAATACTTTTACCCATCATTGAATCGGTGGTTCGAGAATCGGATCTATCCTTCAGCGGATGGGTTGTCTGTTTTTGTTGCTGATATTACTAATCGCAAACAAGCAGAGGAGGCTTTACAACAACGAGAAGCGGAATTGCAACTCATTACCGATACCGTTCCGGCTCTGATTGCCTATGTTGACCGCGATTGCCGTTATCGCTTCGCCAACCGCGCTTTTACTCGTTGGTTTGGAAAACTTGTAGAAGAAATAATCGGTCAGCGCGTGGAAGAATTTGTCGGTGAAACCGCATATCAGTATATACGCTCTGATATTGAGAAAGCCTTAACAGGAGAATCGGTCACGAGCGAACTCTGGGTGCCCTTTCGAGACGGAGGTTCCCGCTATGTTCGTCGGCAATATATTCCTGACATTGATGCCCAAGGAGAAGTCCGAGGGTTTTTTGCGATGATTACCGACCTTACCGACCTCAAACGAACCCAGGAAGCCTTCCGCGCTAGTGAGGAGCGGTTTAGCGTGATTGTCAATCAGGCAACCGTAGGGATTGCACAAATGGATTTGACCGCTCAGTTTGTACTAGTCAACCAAAAATATTGCGATATCGTGGGTTATCCCATGGCAGAACTGCTACATAAGCGGAAGCAAGATATCACTCATCCGGAGGATTTGCCCTACAACATGGAGCTTTTCCATCGCTTGGTAACAAGAGGAGAGAGCTATGCGCTCGAGAAGCGCTATATTCGCAAAGATGGTTCTGAAGTTTGGGTGAGCAACTACGTGGCAGCGATTTGCGATGCATCTGGGAAACCGGAGTCTGCAATCTCTGTGGTATTGGATATCAGCGAACAAAAAGCCGCGCTGCGCGAACGCCAGCAAGCCGAAGCCGAGCGGGAACGGCTGCTCCAAGAATTAGCGATCGAACGTGCCCGATTTGAGGCGGTATTACGTCAGATGCCTGCGGGTGTGATGATTGCAGACGCGGCTTCGGGTAAATTGGTACTGACCAACGAACAAGCTAAACAAATTGTTGGTTATGATTACGAACAATCGATCCAACTGGCAGAATATAACCAAATTGTACCTTTTGAAGGCTTTCGTTCAGACGGTCAACTTTATAACCCCGAAGACTATCCCCTGATGCGCTCGCTGCAAACCGGTGAAACTATCACTAACGAAGAAATTGAATTACAGCGGGGGGATGGTAGCCACATTGTCATGAATGCGAACTCAGCCCCAATTTTGGACAGCAAGGGACAGATTATTGCGGCGGTTGTCGTTTTTCAGGATATTACGGAGCGCAAACGAGCTGAGGAGGCTTTGCGACAAGCCCTACTAAAACTCAATTTTCATGTCGAAAACACTCCGATGGCAGTGGTTGAGTGGGATCGGGACTTCCGGATCATACGTTGGTCGGCTGCCGCAGAACGCATCTTGGGATGGAAAGCTGAAGAAGTCATTGGCAAACAGTTAACAGAATTGCGTTTTGTCTATGAAGAGGATGCCGAAGCCGTTGCTGAAGTCTGTAGACGACTTGTATACAGTGAAGAACCCCATATTGTTGGGTACAACCGCAATTACACCAAGGATGGCGACATTGTTCACTGTGAATGGTACAACTCCAGTCTCAGGGACGAATTGGGCCGGATGACTTCGGTGTTGTCTCTTGTGCTAGATGTGACCGAACGCAAGCGAGCAGAACAAGAACGAGAGCAACTCCTGAAACGGGAACAGGCAGCCCGTGCTGAGAGCGAAGCGGCACGAAGTGCGGCGGAAACAGCCAATCGGATTAAAGATGAGTTTTTAGCTGTACTTTCTCATGAATTGCGATCGCCCCTCAACCCAATTCTCGGCTGGTCAAGATTACTGCAAACCCGAAAATTTGATGCCGCTAAAACCGCTGAAGCCCTGGCAACTATCGAACGCAATGCCAAGTTACAGGCTGAACTCATTGAAGATTTGCTCGATGTCTCCCGGATTCTACGAGGCAAGCTCAGCCTGAATATTACTTCCGTTGCTCTGACATCCACCATTCAGGCCGCGATGGAAACAGTGCGTCTAGCGGCTGAAGCCAAATCCATTCAGATGTCTACAAAACTTGAACCCCAGGTGGGCAAGGTTTCAGGGGATGCCAGCCGCTTACAGCAAGTCGTGTGGAACCTGCTCTCCAACGCGATTAAGTTTACACCCCCAGGAGGAAGGGTGGATATCCAACTAGAGCGTATTGATTCTTATGCCCAAATTGTTGTCAGTGATACAGGTAAGGGTATCCCCGTTGACTTCCTACCCCATGTGTTTGACTACTTCCGCCAAGCCGATGCCACTACCACCCGCAAGTTTGGCGGGCTGGGGTTAGGGTTGGCAATTGTCCGTCACCTAGTCGAACTGCATGGAGGAACCGTTCAGGCAGATAGCGCGGGTGAGGGGCAAGGAGCCACTTTTACGGTGAGACTCCCTCTCCTGCTATCTCCACCCCAAAGCGATCAAGACAGCGAACAGCCTGAGCCATCTTTGGATTTGCAGGGCATAGAGATTTTAGTCGTCGATGATGATATCGATACACGGGAGTTTGTCGCCTTTCTGCTGGAACAGTATGGAGCACAGGTAACAGCCGTTGGCACAGCAGGTGAGGCACTGGCGGCTTTAAGTCAATCTGTACCCGACGTGCTATTGAGCGATATCGGGATGCCGGAGATGGATGGATATATGCTGATGCAAAAAGTGAGAACTTTACCTCCAGAGCAAGGAGGACAGATTCCGGCGATCGCTCTTACCGCCTATGCAGGAGAAATCAACTATCAGCAGGCGCTATCAGCAGGCTTCCAAAGCCATCTGTCCAAACCTGTAGAGCCAGCCGAGTTAGTTGCTCTTGTCACCAAGCTAGCTCAACGTCAGTAGCTTATCCGTCTTCAGAAGTTCTTCACTTTTAATCTTTATCCTTTCTCTTGAACTATTCGTGATTTTCGTTGCAGCCTCAGTTCTTGGTCAGTCTTGTCCTTGTCTGAGGCTTTTTATACACAAGCGCAGTCATAGCAAAAGGCAGAACGCTCCAGGGCAGACCGGAGCTCTCGCGTGAGGACAGAAGGTTTATGACTGGTGTGTGGTCATTTTAGCGATTAAATCTGTCCTAACCTTTATGGCAACAGCTATAATCTTCAGAACTTCTTCACTTTCGGTTTTTATAATTCCTTATTGAACTATTCCTGTATTTATAAAGTCGCCTCAGCTCTTGGTCAGCCTTGCCATGTCTGAGGCGTTTTTGTTGATTTACTGTTTGATATCATGTCCGGTTGAATACTTACACTCTGGTGGCAACAAGGCAGAGGGCAGAGGGCAGAAGGAAATGATAACTGTTTAGCCGGACATGATATGACCCCTAAACGCTTTCAGGATTGTGAGGTCGTTCGTTGAATGTCACAATAATCTGTATAGTAAGAAACATCTGACTCAATCTATCCTTGAGGGGTGTACCCAAAGGTTGATTAATATTCTCTACCAGCTTCCTTAAAATCTGATTGCAACCAGAGAGTGCGTTTGAAAACAATGCAATTAGAGACAGGATTAATTTTTACAGACCCCAAAACCGATTTCACCTGGGAAATTTCCCATCCTTGGCTAAGTCGATGGCGGAAACAGCAAGTAGGCTGGATTTGTAAAAGGGCAGGCTTCAATCCATTACAATATCCAGTTTCTAACTGGTATGAGCATGATATCCTCAGATGTATTCAAGCCAGTGGCATCAACAGCAATCCAACATCGGGGTACTCGCTCATGGGATACACAAGGCTGATACAATCCTGAAGGTTTTGGAATTGGGTGGCAACCAATGGAGAGTGATTCTGCCGCAACAGGCTATGGTGTTGTATTAGTAACCGCGTCTTCCCAGGAAGAAGGAAAAGCGATCGCGCAAGCTTTAATTGAAGCTAAACTAGCGGCTTGTGTCACTCTCATGCCTGTGCATTCCATCTATACCTGGCAAGGTCAAGTGATGGACGAACAAGAGTGGCAAATGGTGATTAAAACCGAATTAGCCCAATTCCCACGATTAGAGAGCAAAATTCGAGAATTGCACTCTTACGAAGTCCCCGAAATGATTGCATTGCCTATTGTGGCGGGTTCTGAGCCTTATTTGCAATGGATTTCCAGTCATGTAGCGGCTGATTCTTGATTAGATATCGATTGGGTATAGCTTGCAACGTTGCCATTTGCCGAATATTGATAATAAATTCTTATTGTTTCTTCCCCAACTTCCCCCACATCCTGGAAAATTCCAGGACAGTCCTGAGTTTATAGGATCACAACCGAAAGAAACTTTTCAGAAGGATTCTCATCTGAGTAATAATCTTTAATCGGTCAAGACAGCATTTTTGGTAATCAACGTTTTGATCGATAGAACCCAGACCCAGGAATAAGGAACAATATTGGTGAAACTACGCTGGCTCTTACCCGGCTTAATGGGCACTTTTTTGCTGTGCGCTCCCGCTCAAGCAGGTAGCTTAGAATCTTGGAACTTCAATCGCAATCTTCGTCAACTCAACTTGACAACGGATGAGGGGGTTCAACCCAGAGTCTTTCTGATGACGAACCCAACTCGTCTGGTGATTGATCTTCCCAACATTACCCTAAAACGCTCTCAAACCAATCAACAAGCAGACCCCTTGATTAAGGAGATACGGTTAGGACAGGTTGACTCCCAAACCACCCGGATGGTGGTTGAATTAGCTCCCGGCTACACCTTAGACCCCAACAAAGTCCAGGTTCGTGCAGATTCCTCCTCGCGTTGGAGTCTTCAGTTACCGACTCCTGAGCGGCTTCCTGGGGATAACCCTGCTCAATTTGGCTCAACGGAAGCAACTGGGCAAACCCAGCAGGTTATTGCTGTACCCCCAGCGCCTCCCACACGGTTTGCCGGAGTGGTTTCTTTAGGGAAAGAAATGCCAGGACTTGAGCCTCAAATTAAAGCGTTGATGGCTCGCTATAGTTTTCTCCAGACGGGTATGTTTTTCCTAGATTTGGATACGGGAAACTATTTAGATATCAGTGGCGATCGCGTTTTTCCCGCCGCCAGCACCATCAAGTTACCCATCCTAATTGCCTTTTTCCAGGCTTTAGACGAGGGGAAAGTCAACCTGAATGAAACCCTAGTGATGCGGCGGGACTTGATGACGAACGGCTCTGGAACGATGCAGTACCAACGAGCAGGGAAGAAGTTCAGTATCCGAGAGACGGTGACCAAGATGATTACAATTAGCGATAATACCGCTACCAATATGATCATCGATCGCTTAGGCGGAAGAGCAAAACTCAATCAGCGTTTCCAGAGTTGGGGACTGAAGGATACGGTGATCCGCAATATGCTCGGTGATTTTAAAGGCACTAATACCACCAGTCCTAAAGACTTAGTGCGGTTACTAACACTGGTTGCGAATCAGAAGTTACTGGCTCCATCCAGCCGGGAGCAGGCTTTAGAAATATTACGCAATACCAAAACAAGAACGCTGCTACCTGCCGGTTTGGCTCCTGGTGCTGAGATTGCTCACAAAACTGGAGACATCGGTTTTCTGATCGGAGATGCGGGAATGATTGAGATGCCCAATGGCAAGCGCTATTTGGCGGGTATTTTTGTCAGACGCCCCTATAAAGATGTCAGGGGGCGAGATTTTATCCGTCAAGTTTCCCAAACCGTCTATAACTATCTGGATCATCAAACAGCAGGACTTCCCATGAATTCCTCAGCACGCTGAAACGATTACTGCAAGTAGGGTGCGCCAGAATGTACCCTACTACTTTTCTCATCAAAAATGTCAAAAGAACGTCCTACAGACAGCCTTGTACTTTGAATTTATTACGGAATATTAATAAACTAACATTCATCTAATTGACCAGTCTCAAGAGCAGAAATGGCTTTTGTGATAAGCATTTTACTCATTTGAACCATGCCCGTTCAATCCACAACAGCTTAATATTACCCTTTAAAAGTAAACTTACGTTTCATTTGCTTCTGCTTTGAATAGGGAGTGGTAAATTAGTAATTGAAGCTGAAAGGCTTCTCTGACAGATACTACAGCGCAGTCCACATTAGATTAAAGGAGTAAAAAACGCTGTTTCAATTAAAGTCTGTCTCATCAACAAACAACATCAACACTCAACGTAACGCTAATATTTCCTAAGTTAGTGAATGGAGAGCGATGCACTTGACGATGTTACTCAGTGCAACTCTATTTAAAATTACTTAAGAAAGGAAATCACTTAGTATTCAAGATTGAGTGTTGTTGTTGTTTTAAAGCTTAAGCATAAAATTTAAAAAGCGCCCCGATGGAGGAGACGCTTGATTAGCTATAAGTTGAATGTGGAGCAACATTCACCACGTTGTACTCACTCGGCTATTGTGTGGACAATAATCAGAACAGTTAATAGCGGACTCGGTATTTGCTACAGAAGGATGCACCGTACACTTCAGGCGGTAATCTGCGGTGAAAAACTGACACTGGCTACAAGGAATTTGATGCATCCGTTTGGCAATCGCAACGCTGTGTGTAATCGTTGACCAGATCGTTAAACCGACGAGAAGCATTAACCCCCACGTTAGGCAAAAGCATATCGGCACCAAATAAGGCTGGATGGCGTGAACCAGGGGGTATAGCAATTGAAACATAGCTTGATTGTTGGTAGAGGAACCAAAGAATATCAATTAAATTAATTTAATTCATAAGTTTTTGCAATAAGCTACAGTAAGATTCAGGTTCACTGCGTGGATAAAAGTACAACTGAAGCACTAAAGTATTTTTGGTTTAGTCTTCGCGTTGCAGCGATCACACCTAGATTTAAGCATGGGTGTTCGACATCAGACACGGCTCAAGAAAAGAATAAGAATTGTAACGGGGGGTGAGGATTTAAGATGATGTAGAAGGATTCTTGCAGCGTCCCATCTCTGAAGCCGCGTTTATCGGAACTCCTCTGGTGCAACCCATGGAAAAAGAGAGCAGGAGAGGGTTGAATAATTACCAGATACAAAAAACAGTCCTGAAGGAGTTGCTCTTGTCCACCACGCTCTGCTAAAAGCTAAAGACAAAGGTCAAGAACCCTTTCAAGGGGAGGAAACTTGATAACGACTGATGGGTTGCATCTATTTATACAGGGAGCTTAAGTATGGGCATTGAAATTTTTTACTGTAATCAAATCCCAATGTTTGACTTAGCAGAACTAGATTGGCTCATACAAACTCCTGTACGGGACTCGGAACTCGAAGAAGAGTTAGCTCAGGAGGTTTGGAGAGTAGAGTACAATGCCGAACATCCCGACATGCAATACCATAATCGCGACGAAACATGTCTCCGAGTAGGTTTTGTCGGGGTCATCTTTGAAGATGAGGCGACATTAGATGATCATTGTGCAATCTTCCCTAGTTGTTGCACCAGCTTACTCCCTTCCGAGTTGACTTATCTTCAGAATAGCTTAGTGCAAGAAGGAATAAGATAGGAGGCAAGAGGCAGGAGGCAGAAAGGATATTGGTTGTACAGTAAGCTTTTTGACTTTTTTGAACGGGTGTGGTATTTTAGCCGCGCTGCACTAGTGCCTTAGCAAACTTGACTAGGGTCTGTTTGCCAGCTCAATCGTGACACGATTAACGGTGCTACTCTTAAGGGAATTTAACGGGTGAGTACGCTAAATTTAACTTAGGCAAATATGCCCTAGCTTGTTTCACGTCATTCGCCTAGAAGGGAATATCATCTAAATCTTGTGAGCTATCTGGAGTTGGAGTGGTTGAAGTGCGAATGGTCGGGGTTTCATAAGTTGGCTCCGTCACTGAAGACGTGTAGTCTCTCTCCAAATCGCTAGTACTCGACATCGGTGCTGATTGTCGGGGTGACCTTAAAGGAACTACCACATTATTGGATTTTGGAGAAGAAACAGGGGCTGGAGCCTCAGAGGTTGTCGCCGGTACAGCGATATGAGGTTCAAATAAAGTGTCAGCGCCCAGTTTGTAAATGCGGGAAACGGTCAATTCCGCTCGTTTTTCCTTAAACCCTTCTGGTCGCTCAACGGTATTCATGCCTAATCGACCTTCAATGACGACGCGATCGCCCACGGCATAGTTTTCCTTAATGGAATTAGCCAAATTCCCCCAACCGACCACTCTTAACCGTGCAGGTGGGTCTTCAGCCCGTTGACTGGGAAACTCCACCAGCATCTGGGCGATAGGGGTTTGGCTATCAGCCGTGTAACGGAGCTCTGGATCTTGAATGATTTGTGCCATCAAGATGCAGCTATTCATCGTGAAATCCTCCTTGGCGCTCTTGGTGATCGACCTGCTAGGCGAGAAGTTCTACATGGCATGGCTTTGTGAGTCGCACTGGTTGCTTGGCACTCAATGGCAAGCCGTGAACCATCTCCCCCTTAATCTACAAGTCCCATGAAAAAAATAAAAGGAGTCTGCGAATGTTTCAGCCTCCTCCTGATCCATCATAGAACAAGCGTACCAAAGGTGTTGAGCGAGTGGGGGAATTGGGGACTGGGAAAGGATGAAGTCTCAAGGAAAAAAGCAATCATTCAATGCTCTCGCTTGGTTTCTTTCCAGGTTTATCCTTCAGTCTTCTTCCCAATTCCCTTGTCTATCAGGCATCCCACCCTAGATAGTGGCGACAGGATGCCTAGAGGCATAGACCGTTCGATGTTCTATGATGTCATGGCTTCAACTTTGGGCGGTTCTACCACACCTTGTTCGTGTTCCACAAAGTCTTGAACGTAATTACGATATTTCCTCAAACTGTCATCGACCCAATCTCGGTCATCGCTGTTGGCAAAGATGTGTACCAAGGGTTCGCCGGCATCGGGTAAAATCAACACCCAACTGTCCGTTTGGTGGTTGACAATTTTCACCCCATCGATCAGCTCTAAGTTCTCATTGGGATGAGTTTCTACCAGATGGCGCATGAGGGAACCTTTCACCGTCCAAGGGCAGCGAACTGTGTAGGTCTTGTGACAAACACGAGGGAGATCGGTACGAATTTGACCGAGCGATCGCTCCTGTATAGTTAGCATCTCAATTAACTTAGCCATACAGAACATTGCATCAAAGCCGGGATGAAGATGTGGGAAAATAAAGCCCATTTCTCCACTACCGCCCAACACGACATTAGGATTGGCTTGAGAGGCTTCCATCAACGCCGTTGGATTTGCTTTAGTCCGAATCACTTTGCCATCATGACGGCGAGCAATTTGTTCAACGGCACTCGATGCCTGTACGGGTACAACCACTGTGCCTCTGGGATTGGCGGTGAGCATGACGTTGACCATCAGTGCGGTTAACATCTCACCCCGAATTGGGATTCCCGATTCATCCACCAAAATCAGCTGTTCTCCATTCGCCGACACCTGCGCACCAAAATTCGCTCTCAGTGCTTCGACAACGTGACCCAACTGCGTGAGCAATCCCTCCCGTTCATGGGTTGAGAGTCCCATTTGGTTCAAACTGGCATTGAGAACGACCGCATCACAACCAAATTTTCCTAGCAATTGCGGCAGTACCGCCCCCGAAACCGAGTAACCGTAGTCAATCACGACCTTGGAACCACTGTTGCGAATCGCTTCAATATTCAGGTAGCGGGTAAACCCAGTACTGTAGAGGTCGTTCACTTGACTGGGATAGCCAACATTGCCGATTTCATGAATTTGCGATCGCCGCAAGTCTTCTTTGAAATAAGCCCCCTCGATTTTCTTCTCTTGCCCCTTGGAAATATTGATTCCCTGGGAGTTGAAAATTTCAATCAGAATGTAATCGGGACGGTCTGGATGGACTCGAACGTGAATGCCCCCAACCACCGAAAGTGTGGGTATCACCAAACGGGCAATGGGAATGGCTGTGTGTTCCAGATTCTGGACATGGACTCCCACAGACATCAATCCAGCAATTAAAGCCCGCGACACCATGCGGGAAATACTGCGTTGATCGCGGGAGATCGCCACTTGGGAACCGGGTTTTAAGGTCGATCCATAAGCTGCTCCCAACTTAACCGCAAATTCGGGAGTAATGTCAATGTTCGCCAACCCTTGAACACCGCGCTGACCAAACAGATTCCGTTGAGCCGTTTGCCCCCAAATCAAATTGATATTCAAAGTTGCCCCGGATTCAATCCGCTTACAAGGCCAGACTCGCACACCCGGACTGACTAAAGCTTCTTCACCAATGGTGGAGAGAGGGCCGACAACGGCACCTTCCAAGACATGAGCGCGACGGTCTACCCTCGTACCTCGGCAAATCACACAGGCACGCAGATGTGCTTCCTCACCAATGATTGCGCCATTCCAGAGAATGGGACGCTTCAGGTCAGCATCTGCGCCGACCGTTACATTATCCCCAATCACCGTTCCGGCTTCGAGCGTTACTCGTGGACCAATGCGGCAGTTGCTGCCAATAATGGCTGGAGTTTCAATCTTAGCCGTTGGGTCAATGTAGGTATTCTGACCGACCCATAGTCCTGGCTTTTGCTCGGCGTAAGCAAAGTCTAGCTCCACCTTTTGGTGTAAAGCATCGTACTGGGCTTCGCGGTAGGCATCCAGGTGACCAACATCACACCAGTAACCCTCTGCAATGTAGCCATACATTGGCTCATTTTTGGCTAAGAGCAACGGAAACAAATCTTTGGAAAAGTCACATTCCTCATTAACCGGCAAATATTCTAAAACCGATGGGTCTAGAATGTAAGTCCCGGTGTTGACCGTATCTGAAAAAATTTCACTGGTCGAAGGCTTTTCTAAAAACCGTCGAATACGCATTTGCTCGTCGGTGATCACGACCCCAAACTCAACTGGATTGGGAACGCGAGTCAGAACCAGAGTGGCTTTTGAATTCTGGCGTTTATGGAATTCAATCGCTGCGCTTAAATCAAAGTCAGTAATACTATCGCCGCTGATGACTAAAAATGTGTCATCTAGTAGTTCGGCAATATTTTTAACACAACCGGCAGTCCCTAAAGGCTGGTCTTCCTCCACAGCGTAGGTCATTTGTACGCCAAAATCACTGCCGTCTTGGAAGTAGTCTCGCATGACATCAGGGAGATAGTGCAGTGTTGCTACAACCTCTGTTATGTGATGTCTCTTGAGAAGGTTGATAATGTGTTCAGCGATGGGTCGATTTAGGATCGGGACCATCGGCTTGGGAAGATCGCATGTCAGCGGCCTCAGACGTGTTCCTGAACCGCCAGCCATCAGCACTGCTCGCATAAGTCCTCCTAATTTGCGCGCTTCACGGTGTAATATCGTGAGATTCTAAGTTTTGTTACCTATTCTTAATAGTCTCCTATATCGTGAGAATTATGCTATCCCTCCGCAAGATAGAACTTGTATAAAAATGGTGATTTTTACTCTTGACAAAAGTATATCAAATATGAATTTGCTCTTCACAATTTTTAACAGTTATATATGTATATAGCTGTTTACCAATCGCTGTCTTCATCGTTGAAGACTTAGGGATCGAGTTCTACTGGGTTTGAGGGTCAAGATCTAATTAAGAACATCAATAATATATGGGGTTGCTTTGAAGATCAGCGTGACGCTACAACCCTCACCTAGATAGACTAGAACTAAATTAATGCTACTTTGACCTGTAGGGGGAATCAATTTCGTAGACTTTTCTAAACTTTTAGCGCGTGGCTGTAGAGGTTTCCTGATGGAAATGGCTTGCAGCAGGGTAGCGGGCGTGAGAGAGGCGGAACTTGACGGTCAAACAGCTTTGAGGCGGTGAACCTTAGTTAGTTATCATAGGGGTTGATTGCATTATGAAACTATTTATTATTGTGCTGGGACTGGGAATTTACGGGTATGGTGCCTGGAAGTT